>NZ_JASSVM010000010.1 GCF_030541005.1 Marinobacter sp. SS5-14b
TGCCTGACAGCTCGACGAGACTAGCGAAGCAGGCGTTCTCGCTCATGGGTTTAGGTTGGCCGCTGGTGCGGCCAAAAAAATCACTATTGCCTGTTGATTCCGAGAAGGCTCATATGTGTTATGCAAGCATGCGTCATGCGGCCAAATTCCAGGCCGATACAGCCAGCATAGCCAGCAAGACCAAGGCTCCGGTCATGAAGAGTGGCAGCCTCACTGGTATATAGTTTGAAGTCACATGCACGTATGCGTGGGCGTACCTGCTCACGACGAAGAGCCACGCCAGAAATACTGCGACAGATCCGGCAGCGTTGATACTATATAGAACGAAACAGAGAACGTAGAAAAGAACCGGAATCTCAAACTGATTGGCAATGTTGTTGGAAACTTTGACGACATTTTCCGGCCACACTCGGTTGTCGAGAGCCGCTTGTTGTCGATTGACCTTGCCGGCTTTCACCGCGCCCGCTTTCCTTGCCCCAAGAATGATAAACATCACTAAGGTCAGAAAGACCTGTGCCAGAACAGGCCAAAAAATATGACTAGAACTCATCCGTGACTCCAAATTTTATGTGCATAACGCCAGTGGTAATGGGCGACAACGGAGCGCAGCGTAGTTGGCGTCCCGTTGACCACCTTGTTAAAGGTCTCAATTGCCAACGGGCCCGACGTCCATGCCATCGTAGGAATCTAGACCAAATTCATGAGCAAATTTGTAAAGCTCATCGTTTCTCTCGTCTAGGGTCTCAGAAGTGTGTGTCTCAATCCGCTCAACATGGAGCCAAAACGTATCTGGGTCGTTCGGCTCGTCTTTATCAGAAAGAAAAATATCTACGAACCTATAACCCTTTTCAACCAGGGCGTTGTTTGCTTCCTCCAACTTCGTTGGCTCATGATGCGTGAAAAAATATCCCCAAAGCATATCACCCGAAATATCCCAGTCAGTATTCTCTCGGATGTTTTCGAACATTTGATCCAACTGCTCGATGGTTATGATTTTTCCAGGAACATCAGACATCCTCTTGTCTCCCGCATATAGACTGGATGAAATAATGACGGCTAGTAATCCAGCGATTATTTTCATGAGACTTTTAACGCGAAGCTAAGCGGTGCCCTGACAAGGGCATCCGGTGGACGGCCCTCGGGCCGGGAACGTACTTAAGCGATTGGTTAGCAAGCCCATTGGATTGCACCATAGACTACTACACCCGCGCCAAAGATAAATTGGCAGAAGATCAGCACGCGAAAAGCAGTGCTGTATCGGACAATTTTCCCGTGGCGACCCGAATCATTTGCGAACAGTCTGCTGTGTTCAGGGAACTCTTTTTCTAGTTCCTTGAGGCCCGGGATAGTGAGGCGTAATAGGTGCTGACTTCTCAAGTCTACTAGCCAGAAAACCAGCGCTAGAATGATGATAAAAGAGCCAAGCAATACGAGAAGGACAGGATTGAACTGTCTGTCGATAGCGGTAAAAACACCACCATCTGCGAATATCGAGAGAAGCACAAAGAAGTTGAAGCCTTTTAGTCTCTGCTCCGCGTTAAATTTGAAGTGATCCCAAAGGTACTGCCACTCGTCCATGTGATTTCCTTACTTGCTAACGCGAAGCTTAGCGGCGCCCTTGCAATGGAGGCGAAGCCGCAATGAAAAGGGCGTCCGGCGGCCATCGGCCGCGTACTACAGCGACTGGTTAGTGGCAGGTAATGACACTGCCTACTACATGGCACTGACCGTGACGGCCTACTCCGTAACCCTGCACCGGCATAAGCCGATGCACTGTAATTGAAAACACCGCCATCGATGCGGTGAACGAACCTGAACTCAAAGGTAGCAGATCCAGACCGAGTTTTCGGCGGACAGCCCCACACGGTGAACACCAAAACCGCTACCAACGCCACCGCCTGCTAAAGCAACCAAACCGAACGCGGATTTTGACGGCCTTGGTGCTCACCAGATGATGCGGGTCTGGCAACCAGGCCCGGCACCAAGGCTACTGGCACGCCGCAGCCAAAAAGGACCGAGGCCACAGCCACTAACGCCTGCAGCATGCGCGCCCTTGAAATGGAGCTGAAGGCGCAATGGAAAGGGCGTCGCCGTGCCTGCATTGGTTATATTAAGTGGCCAATTGACGCTTGAGATATTCCACTGTTTTCTCAAGTTCCGGGCTTTTCTCAGTCATTAGATGTTGAACTACCATTTCAACCAAATCACTTCTAGACTTTCCTCTATTTCTAAGTTCATCATCTATTCTTTTGTAGAATTTTTTGCCATTTTTGTCTTTTGATACATCAATCTCTACCTTATATTTTTCAACTATTTCCGTGAGACTAACCTGATGAAAAATAAAGTCATTAAGATGCCTAAAAAGCTTATGGTCGATACGATCATGCAGCTTACTTTTTAGGTACTTTTCAAGACTCTCGATAGGAAGATAATTTAAAGGGATATTGTTGCTGACTCCATTGTCGGCAATATACTTTTGAGCCTCAGCCTTAACGTCACCATCAAGAATAATTGAAATAGTAGAGGTCTTCCCAACCAAATTACTATTAACAACTTCTCTCGCAAGCTCAATGACGTTTGTATAGCCACCGCAAGGAAGTACATGGACAAGCTTACTCGATAGCAAGCCATGCTCTCGTAGAAGCCTATTAATAACCTCCTTAGCCAAATCATCTTCAACCAAAAAAATGTAATCATACCCAGAATGATCATAAAGTATTCTCGTTGCATATGCGGGGTAGCATGGATTGAGCATTTCTAAGGACCCATCCGCATGACGTTCCAAGAAAAATATATTGTCTGGCTTGATAGCACCTATTAGTTCAATAGAGTGGGTGGAAAAGTATATTGCATAATTATATATTTTCGAAATTTCTGTTAGGAATGCAACCAGCCTTTTAAGGGAGGAGGGATGGAGTGCCAGTTCAATTTCATCCAAAAATAAAATACACGGTTTGGAAAGGCTTGCGCGGTCATTATTTCTCAAGTTTATCGAATGAAGTACGCTTATCAGCAAATTCTCACCAGTCGACATATGAAATTGACTGACCCGACGCCCCTGCTTTTCATAATAGAAGATATCCCCACTAAATTGGATATCTGGACCGGCATCACGATTATTTATTTTAAGCAATTTTTCGTAATAGGAAGGGTTGTTATGTAAAATCTTGCCGAGATTTTCTTTTATAAAGTCATCTGCCGCATCAAGCTTGCTTCTTTCAATTCTATCGAGCTTGGAAAGTATATGAAAACTGGTGTTTCTAAACCGGGTGCCAAATATTACACTTCCCTCATAAAATCCTTTTATTGACATATTCCCATTTGAGTTCATGGTCCATCGATTATTGCTATTCTTGGTCCAAGACCGTGTTCCGCCATTAAGGCTAAACTTTACATAAGAATCTTGATCAGTAAAGCCGAAGTAGTCGTTCATCCTCATATTAAAAAATACAGTCGAGGCGGCCATCACAAGCGTGCTTTTTCCAGATCCATTTTGACCTGTAATTGCGTAAAGTCCTTTCTCTACCGGAAGATCAATCTTTAGGTTTTCTATAGACTTTATCTTATTAATTTCTACACCTAACTTCACTTTTGATCTCTCCTTTGAGTCGATATTTTGTGAATATAACGCTGAGGTAACCGGCGCCGGAGCGCCAGCGGAGGGAACCGAAAGCGGTACGCTTTTGGCGTCCGGTTGACCGCCTTGTTAATGGCCGTTCACCACCGTGGTTGAGCCAAAACCAAGTGCCGCATACCCTCTCCCGGACAGATTGCACCAATTCGACGGATGGCGAAAGGAACCAGAACGCAAAAGCTGCCAGCCCGATAACCGTTTGAGACGGACGGCCCCATGACTGGGGCACGCCATGAATACCAACACCGCTGACCACTTTGGCAACCAAACCAGACGGCGAACTTTCCGGCCTTGGCCATCACCAAAGTGAGCGGGCACTGCAACCAATCCCGATACCAAGGCCTTTGCACGGCACCAGCCAAAAACCTACAAGTGCCTGGCCATTAACGCCAATATTCAGCGGCGGCCTTTGCGTAGCGAAGCGAAGCGAAGAAAAGGCCGTCCGGTGGAGGCCCAAAGGGCCGTAACGAACTGGAATGACTTGTTAACTGTGCCGCATGCGATGCCGTTGGTTCTCATTGGGGAGTGGCTTTTCAGGTCGGTTTTCACAATACCTACACCCTGCATCTCCGCAACGGCCCTCAAGCCATATGTTGCAATACGCGCAGATAAAAGCATCAAAAGGCTCATAGTAAATCGCTGGCTCCTGACACTTGTGGCATGAAACCGAGTCTTCCGGAATGAAACCCTCGATTTTGACCGCCCCGTCGATGAGCAGAAACCCTTCTTCATCAGCCTTTTCTACGAACTCTGTATCCATGCTTTTCTACAGTTAACGCGGAAATAAGCGGCGGCCCGTCAGGGGCGTCCGGCGGACGGCCCTCTGGCCGGGAGCGAACTTAATTGACTGGTTAAAGGCAGGTACTGACACTGCCTGCTCCCTGGCAACGACCACGACGGCCTACTCCGTTTCCTTGCACCGGCTTACGCCGATACCGTTTGTTTGAATCCACCGCCAAGCCAGCGGTGGGTGAACCTGTACTCAAAGGTACCAGATCCAGAATAAATTGTCGGCGGACGGCCCCAAACGACGAACACTGGATTTGCTGCCAACATCGGTGGCGATTGAAGCTGCCAAACCAGACGCGGACTCTGCCGGCCTTGGTGCTCACCAAATTACGCGGGCTTGGCTACCCAACCCGCCACCAAGGCCACTGGCACATGGCCACCCAAAAGACCGAGGCCTTTGCCATTAACGCCAATGTTAAGCGGCGCCCTTTTTGGAGCGCAGCGGAGAAAAGGGCGTCCGGTGGACGGCCGTCAGGCCGGGAACGAACTTGAACAACTTGTTAGGCTTTTTCCTGCAATGACAGATACTTGCGCTGACATTGATTACCAGCCAAACTGCTAGAAACCATAGCACGAGGCACAACTCGACGATGAAATTTCCTCTCAACTTCCGTGTAGGATTGATGGCTGTTAACTTCGTAGTTTCAGGCATCATGGCCGTTTTTATGTTCTGCTGCAGCCTTAGCTTGGGTCTATGGGGGTGGATGACCAAAGCGACTTGGGCGTATGTTGAAGGCGGTTTTGCTGACAGCACCTTGCTAGGGCTCATCCTGATGATCTCGATATTCCTGCTGGCCGGAACTTATTTCCAGTGGATAGCCAAAGATGCTGCTCGCTTTGTACTAAGCCCTAGATAGGCCTAACGCCGAAGCACAGCGGCGACCTTGAAGTGGGGACGGAGGAGCCACGTAAAGGGCGTCCGGCGGCCATCGGCCGCGTACTGCTGCGACTTGTTATATGGTTGTCTCGCCGTTGAACTTAGGCCAACGGTTATACCCAATCTCAGGATCATTGGAGCGGAACTCACGGATGAACTCTACTTCCTTGGCTGATAACTCGGCCTCGGAACAATCTTCTGACTCCCAGAGAATTTGCTTGCGAATAGTGTAATCTTGGCGAATCGATTCTGGCAGCTTGGCAAAGTCCTCGTTTACCACCTGCATATCTGGACTGCCGTAGTATCGGTAGCTGCCAATACTGTCTTTGCCTATGTAGATCTTGCCTGTGGGATAAGTAATTTTGTAGATCTGCTTCATCAATACATCCGGGCTTTACCCATATAACGCCTGCATTTGCGCGCAGGAACGGAGTGTGGCCTTTTGTGCGACAGTGGCGAAGCCACGCACAAAAGGCCACACGTAGTGACTGTCCGCAAGATGCACTGGTTATACGTTTTTGTTGATGCCATAGTATTTTTTACACGTTGCCCAAAACTGCTCTTTTTTACCTTTTACATTATCGAAATAATCTTCGAAAAAGTAGTTGCGAAACCATGGAGGTGGATACGCATAAAGTTCGCCGTCCTCGCCCTTTTCACTGAGCCAAAACTTGGGCATTTCAGAGTCAATGATTTCAAATTGCTCTGGCTCATATAGGTAAGGCTCATTTTCATCACATATTACCCTAAAGGAATCACCTTCAATACCAAGGACAATATACTGTTTACCTATTGTCATATTTTGAGCTTGGTCTTCTAGGTATTTGATGAATCTTGCTTTCATTTTTTACGTATAACGCCGCCAGCATGCGCGGCTACGAAATGGAGGCGAAGCCGCAATGTAGTAGGCGTCGCCGTGCCTGGCCTTGTTAAATTCAGTCTGACTGATTGCCATAGAGCCGAGCCCCATGAACGATGTGAACATAGAAAAGAAGGGGCACAAAAATGAGAAAAGCCAAACCAACGATTCCCTGATGCTCTAGGGCCTGTCGATAAGTTGGTTTAACAGATCCGAAGGAACCGATGTAAAAAACCAGCCTCGACACTGTAACAAAGGGCCAAGCCACAACCAGAAACATCATCCAAAGCACCGAAGCAACTACGAAAGATTGGGCAAGCGACTCCAGCGTGCTGACGAATCCCGATCCAGTGTCCTGCATAGGCTCCCTTAAATTTAACGCCAATATTCAGCGGCGACCTTTACGCAGCGAAGCGGAGAAAAGGGCGTCCGGTGGAGGCCCTTCAGGGCCGGAACGAACTGGAATGACTGGTTATATTTAGTCATCATCCACAGCCTGAAGTAACTGATGGGCAAGTTCTCTGGCCTGAGCTTTATTCAGCGAGACCGGGAGCGCTTGGTAGGAAAGCAGGCTCTTGGCAACGACCTTTAAACCTACGCCGCTCTCTCCATTATCAAGTGCTAATTGCACAATATCGATTCGCTGCTTGACCGGTCCCTTTCGTAGAGCTTCAACCTCAGCCAACTTGGCGACTTTACGTCCTCTGTAAAGGCTGAACACGCCCATGATCTCTCCCTAGAAAATATAACGCTTGCAGCATGCGCGCCCTTGGAATGGAGCCAAAGGCGCAATGTAAAGGGCGTCGCCGTGCCTGCACTGGTTATGTGCTGAGAAGCTCACGCTCAAATTCGACAACTGACACCGTTTTGTAATCGATCCGATTTATCAGACTAGCCGCTTTATCAATCTTTTCCCTGGGCAGTCCATTCAAAAGCTGCGGAATTTTTGGAAAAGTGGCGACCAGTGGATAGGTATTCCGAACATCAACCACTTGGATGTAGACAGTGCCACACTCCGCAGCGCATTCGAAACACCGCACCCAGGAGTAGCTGGGCACTGTCACTTCTCTGAGTTCTGTTCCACAGTCCGGACAAAACTTCACCATCTAGAATCATCCCTGAACACATAACGCTGAGCGAAGCGGCGGCCCGACAGGGACGTCCGCCTTACGCGGCTTGTTATCACTGCCTCAGTCATTCTCAATAAATTGAGGCAAATCGTCGGTAATCTCGAACCACGGAGCTTTACTGCCCACGAAAACATGGCGGTCTGCGCGTACACCTGGATCGGTGTCGAGGGTGCCCAATGGAAGAGCATAGACTTCCGGTTTTGAATCGAACTTTGTATGAATGCTTGAACCGCAGTTTGCGCAAAAAACCTTGAACTCTCCCGGCGAGGACTCGTAGGTTTTGAGCAGCTCCTGGCCTCTGACAGTCCGCCAGTCATCGACCCGTACCTTTGCACAGGTTCGGAAAGCCGCTGCATGAAGCTTGCGGCACATGGAGCAATGGCAGTTGTAAACGTCGCTAAGGTCACCCGCTACTTCATATTGGACGCCACCGCAAAGGCAGCTACCAGATTGAATCATTGACTCACCTCCCTGTGTGATAACGCCGTTGTTCAGCGGTGCCCTTGTAGCGCAGCGAAAAGGGCATCCGGTGGAGGGCCGTCAGGCCCGGAACGAACTGGAACACTTGGTTAGATTTATTGGATCCTACCGCCTGAAACATGGGCCGCGAAACCTTCCCTCGCTTCCTGTGTTATGCCGGATAGATCTTTGGCCGGGACTCGCTCAACTTCAATCCCCATGGCCTCAGCGACTTTGACCAGATCATCCGCGTGGTACTCAGTCGCTATGAACAATTTTTGGGGTCTTGAGCCAGATTGGCCTTCAGCGTCGGCCAACAATTTCCGTGACAGGAATTCCGGCAAACCAGACATGCTTACCTGAACAAGCTCCATGCCAAAGATCATCCCCGTTGCCACCTCCATGATGGCCATAGCGTTGAAATCTCCATCGGCCTCCGTCATCACCGGTGCTTCGTTCAATTGGAAAAGCAGCCAGGCTTCATTGTGGGCATAATCAGACGGCTCAATTGGCAACGTACTCTCCTGATTCTTTTAAATCTAACGCGAAGCTTAGCGGCGCCCTTGTAATGGAGGCGAAGCCGCAATGAAAAGGGCGTCCGGCGGCCATCGGCCGCGTACTACAGCGACTGGTTAGTGGCAGGTAATGACACTGCCGGCTCCCTGGCACTGACCTTGACGGCCTACTCCGTAACCCGGCACCGACATGAGCCGATGCACTCTGTTTGAAACACCGCCAATGATGCGGTGAATGAACCTGAACTCAAAGGTAGCAGATCCAGACCCAATTTTCGGCGGACGACCCCACACGGTGAACACCGAATTTCCCGCCAAAACTCTTGCTTACTGATGCAACCAAACCGAACGCGGATTCGGACGGCCTTGGTGCTCACCAGAATATGCGGGTTTGGCAACCAAGCACGGCACCAAGGCCACTGGCACACCGCAGCCCAAAAGGACCGAAGCCACAGCCACTAACGACGGATGTTAAGCGGCACTGGCGCCAGCCAGGGTCCGACTTAACGTGTGGTTATACGGACCGTCCTGAAAGACTCTCATGCTCCACCCTACTCACAGACCACTCAACACCCTGCAGACATCCCTGGAAAGCTATCAGGCAAAGGGGCAGCGCGGGCACCGAAGATGCGAAGGCACGGAACAAAGGCGACCACGATTGCCGGTTGATCCGCCTTCCCTCAAGAGCCAAGCCAGACGGATCAAGCCGCGACTTATCCGTCTGGCTTGGCTCTTGAGGGTAGCAGGGAGAGCGCTCAACGGCGATCCGCTCTATTTGTTTTCTTGCAGCCGTTTTCAAAACCAGAAAAAGACTGTTTATACATACAGTATATTCGGGTAACCTTCGGTGAAAGGGCAAGAAAACCCCTTGCACCCTCACCCACCGCTATAACGACGGATGTTAAGCGGCACTGGCGCCAGCCAGGGTCCGACTTAACGTGTGGTTATACGGACCGTCCTGAAAGACTCTCATGCTCCACCCTACTCACAGACCACTCAACACCCTGCAGACATCCCTGGAAAGCTATCAGGCAAAGGGGCAGCGCGGGCACCGAAGATGCGAAGGCACGGAACAAAGGCGACCACGATTGCCGGTTGATCCGCCTTCCCTCAAGAGCCAAGCCAGACGGATCAAGCCGCGACTTATCCGTCTGGCTTGGCTCTTGAGGGTAGCAGGGAGAGCGCTCAACGGCGATCCGCTCTATTTGTTTTCTTGCAGCCGTTTTCAAAACCAGAAAAAGACTGTTTATACATACAGTATATTCGGGTAACCTTCGGTGAAAGGGCAAGAAAACCCCTTGCACCCTCACCCACCGCTATAACAGCTAATTATACGAACGAGTTCGTATATCCCGCGTTCGTATAACTCCACCCAAAACGCGCCCAGAATTTTTAATTTTTCTAATCAAAAACAATAACATGAGAGCGATTCAGCACGGCTACCGCCGGAGTTATACGCCCAGTTTCAAGCCACCCCAGCCCATGCCGACGGGCGTATAACTCCGCCCTGCCTTTTCCTTCTTTCCAACCTTATCAGAAGGTTACAAATATTTCTCATGCATTTTCCGGAGTTTTGCGAACGCGTTCGTATAACTCCGGCTGAATTGCTTAGTTGACTTCATCTGAAATCCTTTTACTGTATACCCATACAGTAAAAGGAGAGCTTCAGGATATGGACATCCCTACCCCCATCCCGGCCCAGCCGACCCGGTTTCTGGATCAGCTTCGCGCCTTTATTCGGCTGCGCGGACTGGCCTATAAAACCGAGTTAACCTATCTGTTCTGGATTAAACGCTTTATCCGGTTCCAGGGGCGCAAACATCCACGCAGCATGGGCACTGCAGAAGTTGAAGCCTTTCTTTCACATCTGGTGCTGCAAGCCAACGTCAGTGTGGCTACTCAGCGCGTTGCGCTAAATGCTTTAATTTTTCTATATCGGGAATTCCTGGGAACACCTCTTGATGATTTGCAGTATGAGGTTGCCCGTAAGCCCAAGAGGTTACCCACGGTGTTCAGTACGGAAGAAGCCAAGAACGTCATTGCGCATCTTCAAGGCGAGTATCAACTGGTTGCCATGTTGCTGTATGGCGCCGGCCTGCGCATCAGTGAGGCGCTGCGGTTGCGGGTCAAAGATGTGGACTTTGGCATGCAACAACTGATTGTGCGCAGCGGTAAAGGCGGCAAAGACAGAATTACATTGTTACCGGATCGCCTGCTCGAGCCACTCCGCATCCAGATAGAGTCTGCACTGCATTTGCATCAATCGGATTTGGCTAAAGGGCTAGGCTCGGTCTACATGCCCGCAGGGCTTGCCCGAAAGTACCCAGGCGCTAGTGAGGAAGCAGCCTGGCAATACGTATTCCCGGCTCCGGATCTTTCTATAGACCCCCGCTCAGGTATTCGTCGTCGCCATCACTTGATCGACAGAACGGTTCAGAAGCATTTCAAAAATGCCATCCGGGAGGCAGGTATTCGCAAGCCCGCCGGTAGCCACACCTTCCGGCACAGTTTTGCAACGCGGCTGCTAGAGGCGGGCTATGACCTACGCACCATCCAGAAACTGTTGGGACATTCCGACGTCCGCACTACCGAAATCTACACCCACGTGGTTCGCAAAGGTGGGTTCGGGGTTCGGAGCCCGGTTGATGAGGTTTTTTAACTCATACCCTGATAAGCCTCATCCGTTCTCGCCGCCATAATAAAGTCATTCCGGTGCAGGCCGCCGATTTTGTGGGTCCACCAGCGCACGGTGGCTTTGCCCCACTCCAGCAATATGGCCGGGTGGTGGTTTTCGGCTTCGGCCAGGTCGGCTACGGCGTTGGTGAAAGCCTGAGCCTGCACATAGTTCTTGAACTTGAATACGCGGATTAGCTGCTCTTCTCCATCACGAACAACAACGTCCCAATCCGGGATGTCGCTCAATAATTCCTTTTTTTCATCGTCAGTCACCTTGGGTGCATCGGCACGGCAGGCTTCACAGGTTTGTTGGCTAAGCGTTGTCATAGCGTTTCTCCTTTTGAAAAGGCTGCTGCAAGCGTGGGTGCCCAGGATCACTTTATCAACCTGACTGTTGAAATCTGGCCACCTTAATAATACTGTATGTATAGACAGTATATCGAGAGATTCCCATGAGTGAATTGCTAAGCAGCCTTCTTCAGGATGCCCGCGTATGGCAAGGCCACAAGCACAGAAAAACCAACCAGTCGGCAGAACCCACAGGTTATCAGGTGCTGGACAACCAGCTTGGCGGTCTGGGCTGGCCCCGGGGTGCTTTGAGTGAATGCCTGCTCGATACCTGCGGCATTGGCGAGTTGCATCTGGTTCTGCCACTGATACAGCGGGTGTCTCAAGAGGGCAAAACCATTTTCTGGCTGAATCCGCCCCATACGCCTTATGCTCCGGCTCTGGCTCGTGAAGGCGTGAGCCTGGACCACCTGGTAATGATCAATACCCGGGATCAGAACGATTTTCTGTGGACGCTGGAAAACTGCCTGCGCTCGCCGGTGACCGGGCTGGTGCTGGCCTGGCCTGGCAGGCTCGCCGGCCGGGATATTCGGCGGCTGCAACTGGCCTCAGAGGCTGGCGGTAATGTATGTGTACTGTTCCGCAGCCGGCGGGAGGTGGATCAAAACTCCCCCGCGGCTTTACGTCTGGAGCTTATCCCCGGTGAACACCAGGATCTTAAGGTCAACATCATCAAGCGCCGGGGCAGCTGGCCGGGGCAACGCTGCTCGCTTGCGCTTGGCCAACGGGCCGATATAACTAACAAGGAATCCTCTCAGGTGGTGCAAGGGCCCTGGTCCGGAGCGGGCAGGTAAGCGGTTATGCTCTGGCTCTACCTGCACTTTCCGCACTTATTGCTGGACCACATTCGCCGGCATCAACCGCCCACTGGCGCTCTCGTCATTGTGGATGGTGCCGGGCATTTTGTGGTTCAGGCCTGCCCCACCGCTCGGGATCTCGGCATTGAAACCGGTATGCGTCTGAAAACGGCTTTGGGCCTGGCCCCGGATCTGAACATCATGCGTGCCGACCCCAAACAGGAGGCCTGGCTGTTAGAGGATCAAGCCCGCTGGCTTTATCACTATGCAGCGCATATTACGCTGGCACCGCCGGACGGTATCTGGGCAGAGGTCAGCAGTTTGCAGAAGCTGTATGGGGGGCTGCCGGCGATTTGGCAAACGGTGGAGCAAGCGTTAACCGAGCGCCAGCTTACCGCCTGGGTGGCCATCGCTCACACACCGTCAGCCGCCCGGTTGTTGGCCCATACCGGCAAAGGGGAATGCACGGCAGACAAGGGCCATATCCTGACAGCGCTTGGCAACCTGCCATTATTGGCTACGGGCTTTGACAAGAAATCCAGCACCCGCTTGCAACGCCTGGGTTTAAACACGTTGGGTGAAGTCTTCGCCCTGCCCGCAGCAGAGCTGGCTCGGCGGTTATCACCCGAGCTACTGGCTGTTGTTCAGAAAATCCAGGGCACAAGGGCTGACCCAAAAGCCCCCTGGCAGCCGCCCCACACCTTCCGGCAGCGGGCGGATTTTATTCAGGAAGTGGAGCATTCCCAGGGGCTGCTGTTCTCACTGCAGCGGATACTGGCAGAGCTGGAAGAAGATCTGTGCTGGCGCCAACAGGATACCGATACCCTTCTTCTGATGCTGCAACACCGGCATGAAGAGCCTACCCGCCTGCGCATCCGCACCACCGGGCCGGAACACCGGGCCCAGGTTTTCCTGAAACTGATCCAACTCAAGCTGGACCAGCAACCGCTACGGGCTCCGGTCACCAGCCTTGTTCTGGCGGTTAAGCGTTTTACCGGACGGGAGGCGCCCGGCGGCCAGGATCTGCTGGGTGAAACCCAGGATCTGAACGAAGCCTGGCACACGCTGATCAGCCGGCTGCAAGCCCGGCTGGGTGAGCAGGCACTGAAGCAGCTAGCGCCAAGGGAGGATCACCGCCCGGAATGTGCCTGGTCGGCCAGTGACGTGCGCAAACCCGGCAAGCCTTATAGAATTGCTTCAGGCCAGCTCCCCCACCGCCCCTTATGGCTTTTGAAAGGCCCGAGGCCTTTGCTGCAAACACCGGTGGTTTGGCATTCCGGCCCGGAGCGCATCAGTGGGGGTTGGTGGGATGGCCAACGTGTTCATCGGGATTACTACATTGCCCAGTTACCGGGCGGTGAACTGGCCTGGGTATTCAGGGACGTTCAGGATGGCTGGTTCATACACGGGTGGTTTGGCTGATGACCACAGGTTATGCGGAGTTGTTCTGTTTCAGTAACTTCACGTTTTTAACCGGGGCGTCGCACCCCCATGAGCTGGCCGAACGGGCGTTGGAGCTTGGTTATCACGCGATTGCAATTACCGATGCCTGTTCGGTGGCGGGCATTCCCAGAGCGTGGGCCGCCCTGAAAGACAGCCCGGTCAAATTGATTACCGGCAGCTGGTTTGAGCTGGACGATGCGCCAACCGGAATCGCTGCCCCCCGCTTCATCCTGCTGGCCCAAACCCGAAAAGGCTACGGCCAGCTGTGTCAGCTGATCACCACCGGCCGCCGCCGGGCCGAGAAAGGCCAATACCGGCTGTTTGCAAAAGATATTGAAACCCACGAGCTGGATAACTGCCTGTGCCTCTGGTTACCCCCAACACTGGCACAAGCCAGCACCGACCAAGCCCGTGTGTGTGGCGAATGGTTGCAGCGGTTGTTTGAACATCGCCTGCGTATTGCCGCTAGCCGAACCCTTGAAGCCGGTGAAGAGCGCCAACTGGCCCGGGTACACTCGCTGGCTGACCACCTACGCTGCCCGGTTGTGGCCACCGGAGAGGTACACATGCACAACCGGGAACGTCAGCCACTTCAGGATGTACTGGCCGCGTTGCGCCATCACAACACCCTGGAAAGTGCCGGCCACTGTCTGTTCCAGAATGGTGAGCGTTACCTGCGCCCGCTTCCGGTATTGCAACGTCTTTTTCCGGAAGCCTGGTTGCAAGAAACCGTCAAGGTTGCCAACAGTTGCCGTTTTGAGCCTGGCAGCCTTCGCTATGAATACCCACCCGATCTGGTGCCGGCCAATGAAACGCCCGCCGCCTACCTCAAACGCCTGACTCGGGAAGGTGAGCAGCGCCGTTACCCCGAAGGCACTCCGATGAAGGTTCAAGCCCTGATCCGCAAAGAACTGGGGCTGATCTCGGAGCTGAATTACGAACACTACTTTTTGACCATCCACGATATCGTCGCCTTTGCCCGCAGCCAGGGCATTTTGTGCCAGGGGCGTGGTTCGGCGGCCAATTCAGCCGTCTGCTACTGCCTTGGCATCACCGAGGTGAACCCGGCCAGGGTTGAGCTGTTATTTGAACGATTCATATCCAAAGACCGGGACGAACCCCCGGATATCGATGTGGATTTCGAGCACCAGCGCCGTGAAGAAGTGATTCAGTACATTTACCAACGCTACGGCAGGGAACGTGCAGCTCTGGCCGCCACGGTTATAAGGTATCGCCCCCGCAGCGCTATAAGGGATGTTGGTAAGGCACTGGGCTTTGATGCCGCGCTGGTGGAGAAACTGCTGGACGGCATCGACTGGCGAGACAAGGCCACCAACTGGCGCCAGCAGATTCTGGACAAGGGGTTGACCCGCAACCCCAAAGTGGCAGATCAGTTTTTTACCCTGGTGAACACCCTGCTCGGCTTCCCGCGCCACCTGTCCCAGCACGTCGGCGGTTTTGTCATTAGCGCTGGCCCCCTGGCAGAACTGGTGCCGGTAGAAAACGCCGCTATGGCCGATCGCACGGTGATTCAGTGGGACAAAGACGATCTGGAAAGTCTCGGCCTGATGAAAGTGGACGTGCTCGCCTTGGGCATGCTGACCGCCATTCGTAAGGCACTGGAGTTGATCAGTGAAGAAAGTGGCAACACCTTCACCATGCAGGATGTGCCCCAGGAAGATCCGGCCACCTACGCCATGCTGCAAAAAGGCGACAGCATCGGCGTGTTCCAGGTGGAATCCCGGGCACAGATCAACATGCTCCCGCGCCTGAAACCGGAAACGTATTACGACCTGGTGATCGAAGTCGCCATCGTCCGCCCCGGCCCCATTCAAGGCGATATGGTGCATCCTTACCTGCGCCGAAAACACGGACTGGAACCGGTAGAATTCCCCAACGATGAGGTGCGTCAGGTGCTGGAACGCACCCTGGGCGTGCCCATCTTTCAGGAACAGGTCATCAAACTGGCCATGGTGGCCGCCGGCTTCAGTGCTGGCGAAGCCGACAAACTGCGCCGCGCCATGGCCGCATGGAAATCCCATGGCGACCTCACCCCATTCCGGGACAAGCTGATCAATGGCATGCTCGAGCGAGGCCATGACCCAGACTTTGCCGAGCGCCTATACTTACAAATCTGTGGCTTTGGCGGTTACGGCTTTCCGGAATCCCACGCCGCCAGCTTCGCCTTACTGGTGTACGTTTCCGCCTGGATCAAACGCCACCACCCGGCCGCCTTCTACTGCGCCCTGCTCAACAGCCAGCCCATGGGGTTCTACTCCCCCAGCCAGCTGGTGCAAGACGCGAAACGCCATAACGTGGCCGTACTCCCGCCAGACGTCAACCACAGCCACTGGGAGCACACCTTGCAAGGCACGGAAAGACAGCTTCGCCTTGGATTGAGAATCATCCAGGGTCTCTCAAAAAGTGGCGGCACCAATATCCACCTGCACCGTCCAGAAAGCGGCTATCAGTCCGCCGCAGACTTACGCGCCCGCGCCAGCCTGAGTCAGCGGGACATGGAGCTGCTTGCCGGGGCAAACGCCATGCCCGGCTTCACCAGCAACCGCCATCAGGCCTACTGGCAACTGCTGGAACACGAAGAACCCGCCGAACTCTTCGCCAACGAAGCCATGGCCGATTACCAACCCCAGCCCTGCAACCTGCTCCCCGAACCCACCGAGGGCCAGAACGTCCTCGCCGACTACAGCAGCCAGGGCCTCACCCTGCAAAGACACCCCCTCGCCCTGCTCCGCGAACAAGGCCACCTGCGCTACTGCCTCACCGCCGACCAACTCAAAGCCACCCGCCCCGGCATCCCCGTACAAGTAGCCGGACTGGTCACCGGCCGCCAACGCCCCGGCACCGCCTCTGGCGTCACCTTTGTCACCCTCGAAGACGAAACCGGCAACGTCAACGTCGTCGTCTGGCTAGACACCGCCCGCCGCCAACGCAAACCGTTACTCACCGCCCGGTTGTTACATGTGAAAGGCGTTATCGAAAAAGAGGGAGACATCATTCATGTGATGGCCGGAAAACTGTCTGACCTGAGCCACCTGATCAACTCGTTACCTGTCTCTTCCCGGGATTTTCACTGAAACGCACCAAACGCCAACAACAACACGTACTCATAAGCTTTAGCAACGGTCAGCTCGAAAGTTAGAAGCGCCAGTGTGGGACTGCTTTCCAAAAATCTCGGAGGCCATGGATGGCCGGAGCGAAGCGCCACAGGGGCTCAGCCGAGCGCTTTTGAAGCAATGCTTCATGCGACAGCTGAGCGACCACAATCTGTGATTGTGGGCCGGACCCCGAAGGGGTGCCGCAAGGAGCGTTTTTTGGAAAGCAGTCCCACACTGGTGCCCCCCTAAATCGCAGGCTACTGGACACAAACTCCCGAAGTCAGAAAAAAGAAAACCCCGCCGAAGCAGGGTTCTCTATAAGTACAGACGCGAAAAACAATCAGCTCAGAAGCTTGATCATCACACCCGCTGCAACCGCAGAGCCGATAACACCAGCCACGTTCGGGCCCATCGCGTGCATCAGCAGGAAGTTCTGCGGGTTCGC
This sequence comes from Marinobacter sp. SS5-14b, assembly GCF_030541005.1. Classification (GTDB taxonomy): domain Bacteria; phylum Pseudomonadota; class Gammaproteobacteria; order Pseudomonadales; family Oleiphilaceae; genus Marinobacter. The sequence continues at coordinate 17,089 of NZ_JASSVM010000010.1, forward strand.
CTCAAGCCCAACCTTGTTGGACACCCGCGCTGCCATTGGCACCGCAGACACCCCGGCAGAACCAATCAACGGGTTGATAGGCTCCTTGGTGAACTTGTTCATCAACTTCGCCATCAGAACACCTGAGGCCGTACCAACACCGAAAGCCACAATACCCAGGCCGAGGATGCCCAGAGTCTGGCCATCCAGGAACTTGTCTGCCATCAGCTTGGAGCCAACCGACAAACCCAGGAAAATGGTCACAATGTTGATCAGAGCATTCTGGGCAGTATCGCTCAAACGCTCTACCACGCCACACTCGCGCATCAGGTTACCGAAGCAGAACATACCCAGCAGCGGCGCCGCATCCGGCAGGAACAACACCACGGCAATCAGAACAACCAGAGGAAAAACGATCTTCTCTTTCTTGCTCACCGGCCGCAATTGCGACATCTTGATGGCGCGTTCTTTCTGATTCGTCAGCGCCTTCATGATCGGTGGCTGGATCATCGGTACCAGCGCCATGTAAGCGTAGGCCGAGACCGCAATTGCACCCAGAAGGTGAGGCGCCAGTACACTGGACACGTAGATCGACGTAGGGCCGTCAGCTCCACCGATAATACCAATGGCCGCCGCTTCAAGTATGGTGAAGTCCAGAACGCCCAGCCAGTCCAGCAGAGCTGCGCCAAGAACAGTACCAAAGATACCGAACTGAGCCGCAGCACCGAGCAGCAGCGTCTTCGGATTTGCCAGCAACGGACCAAAATCGGTCATCGCACCAACGCCCATGAAGATCAGCAGCGGCCCTATGGTGCTGCCAATCACCACGGAGTAGAAGTTATACAGCATGCCATTGCCATAACCGAAGTCCTGGGCTAACGAATTGGCCATGGCCATTTCAGAATAGCTGGCTTCTTTGATCGCCTCCTTGAACAGGTCTTTCAACTCAGGCGTAACCGCCTGACCAGCCTGATAGGCCACATCCAGAGGCATTGCCAAGGCTGCAAGGATTTCGGTAGAGCCATTCTTCAGTGCGAAGTGGATGGCATTTTCCGCCGCAGTCAGAGCAAGCCCTGCCTCCGGAATATTCGCCAGAATGCCACCGAACCCGATAGGGACCAGTAGCAGTGGCTCAAACCCTTTGCGAATCGCAAGGAACAGGAGAAGAAGGCCGATGGCGATCATCACCACCTGCCCAATTTCTATGTTGAACAGGCCACTGCCCGTCCACAACGTCATTAATTTATCCATGGAATGCTGGCCCTTATGCGATTGTCAGCATTTCATCATCAGGTTGAACGGCATCACCGACCTTGATGAAGATTTCACCGATAGTTCCTGCCTTGGGCGCGCGGATCTCGGTTTCCATTTTCATGGCCTCGAGGATGATCAACACATCACCCTCTTCTACTGCGTCACCTGGAGAAACCTGAATCTTGAAGATATTGCCACCCAACGGAGCAACCACCGGCTCACCTTCACCCACTGGCGCAGGTGAAGAAGCTGCAGGTGCAGAAGCGGATGTACCGTCACCCTGAATCTGGGTGATTTCACCGCCCTCGGAAACCGCAACCACAAACTTCTTGCCGTTCACGTCCACAGTGTAAGTCTCTGGACCTTCAGACTTCTTGGCCGGAGCGACATCACCTGCACTTGGTACCGGCTCAAACGCGTCCGGGTTACCACGGTTTTCCAGGAACTTCAGGCCGATCTGTGGGAACAGAGCATAAGTCAGCACGTCGTCCACTTCCTGACCAGCCAGCTTGAAGCCCTTTTCATCCGCCAGCTTTTTCAGCTCGTCGGTCAGCTTGTCCATTTCCGGCTCAATCAGATCCGCCGGTCGGCAGGTAACCACTTCCTTGCCATCCAGAACACGTTCCTGCAATTCCTTGTTCATTGGAGCCGGTGCAGCACCGTACTCGCCTTTGAGGATTGCGGAGGTTTCTTTGGAGATGGACTTGTAGCGCTCGCCGGTCAGAACGTTCAACACCGCCTGGGTACCCACAATCTGGGAAGTCGGCGTTACCAGCGGAATGAAGCCCAGGTCTTCGCGAACTTTGGGAATTTCGTCCAGAACCTGGTCGAATTTATCACTCGCGTTCTGCTCACGGAGCTGGTTTTCCATGTTGGTCAGCATGCCACCCGGCACCTGGGCAATCAGGATTCGGGAATCCGTGCCTCTGAGGCTGCCTTCAAATTTGGCGTACTTTTTACGAACTTCACGGAAGTAGCTGGCAATTTCTTCCAGCAAGTTGAGGTCCAGACCGGTATCACGGTCAGTGCCTTCCAGAATCGCAACCACCGCTTCTGTGGGCGAGTGACCGTACGTCATGCTCATCGAGGAAATCGCGGTATCCACGTTATCGATACCGGCTTCCGCCGCTTTGATCGCGGTGGCGGTCGACATACCCGTGGTGGCGTGGCACTGCATGTGGATGGGGATATCCAGTTCTTTCTTCAGACGACTGACCAGATCAAAAGCCACGTAAGGCTTGAGGATACCCGCCATATCTTTAATGGCAATGGAGTCCGCGCCCATGTCGGCCACTTCCTTCGCCAGTTCTACCCACATATCAATGGTGTGGACAGGGCTGGTGGTGTAAGCAATGGTGCCCTGGGCATGCTTGCCTGTTTTACGAACGGCCTTGATGGCGCGATCCATGTTACGGGGGTCGTTCATCGCGTCAAAAATACGGAACACATCAACGCCATTCTCGGCGGCACGCTCACAGAAACGATCGACCACATCATCCGCGTAATGGCGGTAACCCAACAGGTTCTGACCACGCAGCAGCATCTGCTGCGGAGTGTTGGGCATGGCGTTTTTCAGCTCGCGGATGCGCTCCCAGGGATCTTCGCCCAGATAACGGATACAGGAATCAAAGGTAGCTCCACCCCAGGATTCGAGAGACCAGAAACCCACTTTGTCGAGTTTCTCGGCGATTGGCAGCATGTCATCCAGCCGCATGCGGGTGGCGAGCAGGGATTGGTGCGCGTCGCGCAGAATTACATCGGTAATCCCCAGCGGTTTTTTCGTGTCAGTCATCGTGTCAGCCTTCTCTTAAAAGGTTCTAATCTGTACCAGGGTCACTTCTTGTGGCGTGACCGGTATTGTGCAATTGCCTTCTTGATGGCCTCGGCGGTGTCAGGGTCAACCGACTCGGGCGCCTTCGGCTTGGCACGTGGCGTTTTGGCCGGGGTTGCCGGCTCTGGAAGCGCAAACCGTCCTATGATTTTGGACATGAGGAGTGTCGCGAATACCAGAACAACCAGGAACGCGAACACAAAGCCCATGCCGGCAATCATCAGGTCAATGGCTTGTGACATCAGCTCATTCATATCGAACAGCTACCTGTATTGGTTTGTGTGATTTCCCCGTCGGCCATTCCGGCCTTTCAGACAAAAGTCTAATAGCGCGAAAATGCAAAACGGGAGGCAAAATCCTGCGTAATTTACCGTTTTCATTGACCAGGAGCAACCGAAAGCACACATTTCTATAGGGATTTTCCGAGCGCCCAGGCCTGAAAAGACAGCTTACCGGTCAACTGAAGCAGAACCGGCTCACAAGTATCGGACCCGGATTTTCCGCCCTTTGACCTTACCCTGCTCAAGCCGGGCCAGAGCCTTGTCTGCCCAGTCCACGTCGACCGCCACAAAACACTGAAAATCGAACAGGTCGATCTTACCCACCGCAGAACCAGGAATACCGGCGTCACCGGTCAAGGCCCCGAGCACATCCCCGGGGCGCACTTTTTCTTTACGGCCGCCCGCCAGACACAGAGTTTTCATCGGCGGAGTGACTGGCCGCAAGGGCTCAGCCAGCAACTTGCTGGTATCACCCCACACTGCCGCACGACCACGAGCAGACTCCAGGCGCGAAATTTTGTGGCCCTGCTTCGGGGTACACAGCGTTACCGCATGGCCCTGCTCCCCGGCCCGACCGGTTCTCCCGATCCTGTGGGTGTAAACTTCCGGATCTCGTGCTGGCTCCGCATTGATGACCAACGGCAGGCCCTTGATATCCAACCCCCGGGCCGCGACATCGGTCGCCACCAAAACGGTACAACTCTGGTTAGCAAATTTCGCCAGAGTGCCGTCACGGTCTTTCTGCTCCAGATCGCCATGCAGCGCCGAGGCAGCAAACCCAAGGTGCTGGAGCTCAGCCGTCAGATCATCGCAATCCCGCTTGGTGGTACAAAACACCAGGCTCGCGGTCGGCTGAAACCTGGACAACAATCCCGCCACCGCGGTTACCTGCTGGTCAGGCGCGATTTCGTAGAAAAGCTCTTCAATAGTGGCCGTCGAATCCGCCGCCTCCACCCTCACATCGGCAGGATCTACCTGAAAACGCTCACTCAGCGTTCTGATAGGCGCCGGCCAGGTCGCCGAAAACAACAGCGTCTGTCGTGATGACGGTGTCTGGGACAGAATCGAGGTCATCACTTCCTCGAACCCCATGTCCAGCATTCGATCGGCTTCATCCAGCACCAGTGTTTTCAGTTGATCCAGAGCCAAGGTGCCTTTGCGCAGGTGATCCTCAACACGGCCAGGCGTGCCAACGATGATGTGAGCACCATGGCTGAGCGAACCTATCTGAGGCCCTATCGACACGCCCCCACAAAGCGTAAGTACTTTGACATTCTCTTTTGCCCGGGCAAGCTCCCGCAGAGCTTTGGCAACCTGATCCGCCAGCTCACGAGTGGGGCACAGCACCAGCGCTTGCACGGCAAACTGCTTTGGTCGCAGTTTTTCAATGAGCGGAATACCGAAGGCCGCCGTCTTGCCGCTGCCCGTCTGAGCCATGGCGATAACATCCCTGCCCGCCATGGCCGGTGGTAATGCTTCGATCTGTATCCCGGTAGGCTCAGTGAAACCCAACCGATCAAGGTTGGTCAGCATGGACGAAGACAGGCCAAGCTCTTTAAAAGAAGACATAGAAAAATCCGTGGGGTGAGTAATCGTGGGTTATTGAGAGTGCACTGACGGCGTATACTAAAACGAAATTTCATGAAGTTTATCACGAATACACGGAGTCACTGATGGCGTCTTTGCAGGAACAACTACTCAAAGCCGGGCTGGCCGATGAGAAAAAAGCCAAATCCATACGCAGCGAAAAGCGCAAGCAGCGCAAGCAGCAGCCCAAAGGTACCGTTCAGGTCAACGAAGCCGAAGAGCGAGCCCGCCAGGCGCGTCAGGAAAAAGCGGAGCGTGATCGCCAGCTGAACCTTGAGCGGAAGCAGGAAGCCGACAAGAAAGCCATTCAGGCCCAGATTCGGCAATTAATTGAAACGAACCGCCTGAACCGCAGCCGGGGCGAAACGTCTTACCAGTTTGTGGACGGCACAAAGATCAAGAAGATCCTGGTGGACGACAAGATGGTGGATCAACTTTCCCGGGGCAGGCTCGCCATAGTGGCACTGGGAGACAGCTACGAAGTGGTGCCAGACAAAGTGGCCCGCAAGATTATGGAGCGCGACGAAGCTGCGGTCATTTCGCTGCACGACCGGAAGCAGGATGACGCGGGCGAAGATGACCCCTATGCCGGGTATGAAATTCCAGATGACCTGATGTGGTGATACAGACACAAAAAACCCCGCAAGAGCGGGGTTTTTTGTGAAATATGGCGCGGCTGGGAGGATTCGAACCTCCGACCGCCTGGTTCGTAGCCAGGTACTCTATCCAGCTGAGCTACAGCCGCTAAAAACGGGTTTGCGATAATGGCGCGGCTGGGAGGATTCGAACCTCCGACCGCCTGGTTCGTAGCCAGGTACTCTATCCAGCTGAGCTACAGCCGCACATTCATTCGCAATGGTTGAACGCTACATCAACCGATTCTCAGTTTCCCCGAAAGGAAATGGCGGAGAGGGAGGGATTCGAACCCTCGGTACGATTGCTCGTACGGTTCCTTAGCAGGGAACTGGTTTCAGCCACTCACCCACCTCTCCTTGAGAACGGGGCGTATACTACCATAATTTTTCTGTTTTCATAGGGTTGACACGAGATTTTTCTGGTCGATTTCCCCATCCATTAAAAAAGCCGCCCAGGTTTCCCATGAGCGGCTTTTATCTGATCAACTATTGCCCGGTTCCGGCTCTTCAGAACCTTTTTCGGACTGAATCCGTTGATAGATTTCTTCACGGTGAACGGCCACATCTTTGGGTGCGTTAACACCGATACGAACCTGGTTCCCCTTCACTCCCAGAACGGTGACGGTAACCTCGTCTCCGATCATCAGAGTTTCGCCAACACGGCGAGTTAGAATCAACATATCCCTTACTCCCTATTGCAGAGCTACCTGTTCCGACTATGACTACTATTTACTTATTGCTTTTATAAAGAGATCACTGGCCACACTGAAGACGCAATAATACTTATGCTCATCCGCGCCTTGATAGCTATAGACAATAATCTCAGAAAGTGCACGTCAGAGCATCCGGCTCTTAGGCGCCTTCTTCCACCCCGGCCTTATCCAGCTCAAACGCGCTGTGAAGCGCACGAACGGCCAGCTCGAGATACTTCTCATCGATCACCACAGAAATTTTGATTTCGGACGTGGAGATCATCTGAATATTAATACCTTCTTTGGACAGCGCTTCAAACATTTTAGTTGCAACCCCGGCATGAGAGCGCATGCCGACACCCACAATGCTGACCTTTGCAATCTTATTGTCCCCACCCACTTCACCGGCACCGATTTCCGTGGAAACACCGCGCAACACGTCCTGGGCACGTTTCAGATCGTTGCGGTGCACCGTGAAGGTAAACGCGGTTTTATTGTCCTGCCCCACGTTCTGAACAATCATGTCCACTTCAATATTGGCATCACTGATCGGCTTCAGAATCCGCAGGGCGCTGCCTGGAGTGTCCGGAACACCGGAGATCGTCAGTTTGGCTTCATCACGATTAAATGCAATGCCGGAAACAACCGGTTGTTCCATGGCGGTCTCATCCTCAAAAGTGATCAGGGTACCTTCGCCTTCCTGGAAGCTGGAAAGAACCCTTAAAGGAACGTTGTATTTACCTGCAAACTCAACGGCACGAATCTGGAGAACTTTCGAACCCAGGCTGGCCATCTCAAGCATTTCTTCAAAAGTAATGCGATCAAGGCGCCGGGCACTGTCCACTACTCGCGGATCGGTCGTGTAAACACCGTCCACATCGGTGTAGATCTGGCATTCGTCTGCCTTCAGCGCTGCCGCCAAAGCGACGGCGGTGGTGTCTGAGCCGCCGCGACCGAGAGTGGTAATGTTGCCGTTATCGTCAACACCTTGAAAACCCGCAACCACAACCACGCGGCCAGCATTCAGGTCGTGCCGCATGTGTTGCTCGTCGATGTCCTGAATACGTGCTTTGGTGTGACTGCTGTCCGTCAAAATCCGCACCTGACCACCCGTGTACGAACGGGCGTCGCAACCACGCTTTTGCAGGGCCATAGACAGCAGCGCAATCGTCACCTGCTCACCGGTAGAAACCAGCACGTCCATTTCTCTGGGCGTCGGCTCTTCCATAATATCGTTGGCCAGGCCGATCAGGCGATTGGTTTCGCCACTCATGGCAGAAACCACCACCACAATATCGTGCCCTTCCTTGCGGAACTGACACACCTTGTCAGCCACCGCCTCAATCCGCGCGGTTGTGCCGACGGATGTACCACCAAACTTCTGAACCAACAGAGCCATGTTTTGCCAAACTCCGAACCGGGGACTCACAGCAGGGTTTTCTGACCCTACCCATCAAATAAAGCGGGCAGGATTATAAACCTCTGCCCACCCCCAAAAACAGTTGGTTAACTGATATTTTGCTCAACCCAGGCCGGGATGCCTTCCAGCGCTTCAGCCAGCTTAGACGGATCGTTACCACCACCCTGCGCCATGTCTGGACGACCACCGCCTTTGCCGTCCACCTGAGCACACAGGTGCTTCATCAGGTCGCCAGCCTTCAGCCTGCCGATTGCCGACTTGGTTACGCCTGCAACGAGCGTCACCTTACCGTCTTCAACGGTCGCCAGAACCACCACGCCTTCACCCAACTTGTTTTTCAGCTGATCTGCGGTCTCCATCAGAGCTTTGCGATCGGCGCCGTCCAATTTCGCAGCCACCACTTTCAGGCCAGCCACGTCGACTGCCGAAGCCGCAAGGTCACTGCCGGCCGAACTCGCAAGCTTGGCCTTCAGGGCGTCCATTTCTTTTTCCAGCTGACGATTCCGGTCCAGCGCTTGCTGCACCTTCTCAACCACCGTTTCACGAGTGGCTCTGACCAGCCTGGCGGTGTCACGCAAGGTGCGCTCAGTTTCATCCACCCACTCGAGCGCGCCAAATCCGGTAACCGCTTCAATACGACGAACACCGGATGAAATGCCACTCTCTGAAGTAATGCGCATCATGCCGATATCACCGGTACGGGCAACGTGCGTGCCACCACACAGCTCCACGGAGTAGCTGTCAGCGCCCATGCTCAGCACCCGCACCACATCACCGTATTTCTCGCCAAACAGCGCCATCGCGCCCTTTTCTTTGGCAGTTTCCATATCGGTAACATCAATCTGTACAGGCGTATTCTCAAAAATCTGTTCATTCACCTGCCGCTCAATGTCCTTGAGCTGCTCCGGGGTGACCGCTTCGAAATGCGAGAAATCAAAACGCAGTTTGTCAGGATCCACCAGCGAGCCTTTCTGGGTCACATGCTCACCCAGAACCTTGCGCAGCGCAGCGTGCAGAAGGTGCGTTGCAGAGTGGTTGCGTTTGGTGCGCTCACGACGGGCATGGTCGATACGGGCGTCCACTTCCAGACCGGAGAACAGCTCACCCTCGATCAACGTACCCACGTGCAGGTGGTTATCACCTTCTTTGCGGGTATCGGTCACCTTGAAGCGACCGCCACTCCAGGTCAGCAAACCGGTGTCGCCAACCTGACCGCCAGACTCCGCATAGAATGGCGTGCGCTCAAGCACCACCACACACTCATCGCCGGCCTCTGCAGCTCGCTCCTCGCCGTTCACCAGAACGGTGCGGATACGCTCGTGACCATCAATGTGATCGTAACCAGTGAACTCGGTTTTACCCTCAATCGTGATACCGGCAGCGTTGTAATCGATACCAAACTTGCTGGCCGCGCGGGCACGCTCCCGCTGAGCCTCCATCGCTTTTTCGTAGCCTTCATAATCCAGGGTCAGGCCCCGCTCACGGGCAATATCATTGGTCAGATCTACCGGAAAACCGTAAGTGTCGTACAAAGTGAAGACGGTTTCGCCCGGAATTTCGGTGCCTTTGAGTTCGGCAATGTCTTGCTCAAGCAGTCGAAGGCCCTTATCCAGGGTTTTCACGAACTGCTCTTCTTCCTGCAACAACACTTTTTCAATCTGCTTGCGGCTGCTAACCAGCTGCGGGAACGCATCGCCCATCAGGTCAACCAGGGCACCGGTCAGCTTATAGAAGAACGGCCCGTTAGCACCCAGCTTGTTTCCGTGGCGGGCAGCGCGACGAATAATGCGGCGCAACACAAAACCACGGCCTTCGTTGGACGGCATTACGCCGTCGGCAATCAGGAAAGCACAGGAGCGGATATGGTCTGCCACCACTCGCAGAGACGCCTCGGTGGTTGCGGCACCGCCCAGAATGTCAGACGCGGCTTTTAGCAGATCCTGGAACAGGTCAATCTCATAATTGCTGTGCACACCCTGCAATACCGCAGCAATGCGCTCCAGCCCCATACCCGTATCCACAGACGGCTTGGGCAGGTTCAGCATTTCGCCATCCGCAGTACGGTTATACTGCATGAACACCACGTTCCAGATTTCTATGTAGCGATCGCCGTCTTCTTCCGGGCTGCCCGGAGGTCCGCCGGCTACGTCCGGACCGTGATCGAAGAAGATTTCAGTGCAAGGGCCGCAGGGGCCGGTGTCGCCCATCTGCCAGAAGTTATCCGAGGCGTAGCGGCCGCCTTTGTTGTCACCAATGCGAATGATGCGATCAACCGGAACGCCGATTTCCTTGTTCCAGATATCGAAGGCTTCGTCGTCTTCGGCGTAAACGGTGACCCACAATTTTTCCTGCGGCAGATTCAGGTGCTGCTCGCTGGTCAGGAAAGTCCAGGCAAAATTGATCGCTTCGCGCTTGAAATAGTCGCCAAAGCTGAAGTTGCCCAGCATTTCGAAAAACGTGTGGTGCCGTGCAGTATAACCAACGTTCTCCAGGTCGTTATGCTTGCCGCCCGCACGAACGCACTTCTGGGTTGACGTCGCTCGAGTGTAGTCGCGCTCTTCCCGGCCAAGGAACGTGTCCTTGAACTGGTTCATGCCAGCGTTGGTAAACAGCAAGGTGGGGTCGTCCGCCGGAACCAGCGAACTGCTCGGAACAATGGTGTGACCCTGCTGCTTGAAATAATCGAGGAACGCCTGTCGCAACTCTGCGGTTTTCATAGCCCTTTGATACCTTTCGACCTTTAACACCTTGCCAGAAACCCACCGGAACAACCGGCAAGTCCGCGATTGAAATACGAATACTTACATGCGTGTGCAAATCGGCTACTCTAGCACACGCCGAGAACAGGAAAAACGTGAAACCTCACAGGAGACTCCATGCCCCGACGCTTCCACGACGCTGAGGAACTACTGCCGCCAGCCACGGCTCTCAAGCGCGCACTGGCGATTATCTATGACGGCCTGATCAGCATCGCTGTTTTATTGGTGGCCACCTGGGCTTACACCATGGTTGCCGGCTGGATCACCGGCTGGGACACCTATGAACAAATGGCCGAAGCGGGCAAGCTCTCCGGCGATCCGGGGCTCACCTTCGTGCTCTTCCTGGTGCTGTACATTTTTTTCGCCTACTTCTGGACCCGCGCCGGGCAGACCTTGGGTATGCAGGTGTGGCGAGTACGCATCGAGAACCTGGACGGCACGTCCGTCAGCTGGACTCAGTCACTGCTCCGCTACGGCACTGCCTCCGCGGTGGTGTTCCTGGCCATGCTTGGCGGACACTATCTCGGCGCCATCACCCTGTTGCTGACGGTGCCAGCCATTATCGCCCTCTTCTACCCGATTAATGGCCTTTCGATCACCGACCGGGTGTCTAACAGCGTGGTGGTGGCGCTGGCAAAACCCACCAAAAAATAGTGCGATGAACAGGCCGGCTCAGCCGGCCTTTCTCATCAACATCGCACCCACAATTGCGTTCACCACAATCGGTGCCAGCACGGCAAACAACGGGTTAAAGCCGTAGACCATGCTCATCGGCCCCAGCAGATCCTGCATGTACTTGAACAGAAGCCCCACCAGCAATCCGGTAAACACCCGAAAGCCCATGGTAACCGAACGCAACGGGCCGAAAACAAAAGATATCGCCACCAACACCATCACCGCTGTCCCGAGCGGCATCAGCGCCTTCTTCCAGAACGCCAGCCAGTAAGGAGCCGCCGTCAGTCCCTGCTCTCCCAGGTAACGGGCGTAAGTGTACAAGCCACTCATCGAGAGGTTTTCAGGCTTCACAATCAGTACGCTGAGCACCTCCGGCGACAGGCCGGTATTCCACCGGAGTGAAGCGTGCTCTTCTCGCACCGTGCGCTCACCCTCCATCTGCGTGGCAACCACATTTTCAAGAATCCAGTGGTCGCCGTTAAACTCCGCGCGCTCCGAAAAGCTGGACTGCGTGAGCTGCCGTTCCTCATCAAACTCAAACAGTGACACACCCACCAGTACGCCATTCGGCTGAACTGCATTCAGGTGCATAAAGGTGTTACCTTCCCGGTGCCAAACACCGTGAGCGGCCGCCACATTTTTACCCGCCCCCAGCGCCACAGCCTTGTTACTCTGGGCGATGCGTTCCGTTGAGGGAGCCACATACTCGCCAATGGCCACGCCCAGCAAAACCACCACTAACGCCGGCTTCATGGCGGACCACACAATACGCTTGAGCGACACGCCGGCGGCACGAATTACCGTCAATTCGGACGAACTGGCCATCGTCCCCAGGCCCACCAGGCAGCCCATAAACGCGCCTAACGGCAGGTAATCATAGATGCGCCTTGGCAACGTCAGCGCCACGTACCACAACGCCTGCAGGGTCTGATAATCGTTACGGGTATCTTCGAGCTCCGCGATAAAGGCAAAAATAACGTCCAGCGACAGCACCACCACCATCACAAGGAACATGGCGCCACCCACAGTGCTCATCACGTAGTTATCGATCTTACGCATGGGCTCGGGCCTCCTTATCCAGGCGCCGCCGATGGAGCCACGCTGGCCCAAGCAGAAGCCACAACCCGAGGGCCAGGAACAATGCATGCACCCAGAGCATCCCTATCCATTCTGGCACCTTGCCATCAGCCAGGGCGTCACGGGCAACAATCAGCAAACCCAGGTAAGTGATGTACACCAACATCGCCGGCAGTAGATGGAAAAACCGGCCCTGTCGCGGATTAACCCGGCTAAGGCGAACCGCCAGCAAGGTGATGATGGGGACAATCAAAGGCAGAGATACACGCCAGTGCAACAGCGCGCGATCTTCAGGGTTATCCGACTGCCAGAGCGCCAACGTCGAAACGCCCTCTTCCAGCTCTCGGGTTCCCGCTTCGCCACTCTGAATCTTCAGGCCGTATGCATCAAAGAGCGTCACACTGTAATCAAGCTGCCCCGGTGTCCCCTGAAACCGGCCGCCTTCTTCCAGAATCAGAAAACGACTTCCCGTCTCCTGGTCAATCAGTTGCGAACCGGACTTGGCGGTGATCAGCGTCACACCCTCGCCATTGCGGCCATATTCCGCGATAAACACACCCTGCAGCTCACGCTTGTCATCACTCAGCGCCTCGGTGTAGGTCACCCGGGTACCCGAGGTGAAGTCCTGAAACCGGCCAGGAGCAAGCATCTCAAACTCGGTCGCCTTGCGCTGTTCATTAAAGATCTGCTCAACCTGCTTCATACCCCAGGGCGATACATACAGGCTCATCGCACCCACCACGAACATCACGGGTAACGCGCCAATCAGGGTCTTGGCCAGCAACTGCCGCTCACTCACACCACAGGCGTAAAGCACCGTCATCTCGCTTTCCAGGTACATCCTTCCATAGGCCAACAGAATGCCGATAAACAGGCCGAGCGGCAGGATCAGCTCCAGAAAGCCCGGAAACCGGTACGCCATAATGGAAAACAGGACACCTGCCGCAATTTCGCCTTCGGCGGCACTGCCCAGATACTTGATAAAGCGCCCACTCATGAACACCAGCAAAAGAATGCCGGAGACAGCAAGCATGCTGACCATGATCTGGCGAATGAGGTAACGGAAAACGATAGTCAAATCAGTCTCTCTGGTGGCGCCCTGTCACAGGATGGTAGATACAGGAAACTGCGCGTATTCTATGTAACCTCGCAGACGAATGACAGTAAAGCGCTCATACAATGAAGTCATCGTAGCAATATAGGCAGTTTGCTTGATTATTCGAGGCTTCACCCCAATCCTTAACAACACGAAGTGAGCGCCGCAAACCGCGAACAGCAAAACCATACAACAGGAGTTGCCATGAATTTCAGCCTCAGCAGCAAGGCCATTACAGCCACCAAAACCGATTGCCTGGTCATCGGCCTGCCCGAAAAAGGCACCTGGCCTGACACCACAACACAGGCAGACGAAACCCTGGGTGGGCTGATCAAGCAACTCGAAAAAGCTGGCGACCTGACCGGCAAAAATGCTTCTGTTAACACCATCCCGCTGGTCGACCAGCCCTGGCAGCGCCTGGTTGTGGTTGGCACCGGCAAAGATGCAGACCGCACACCGGCCAACTTCCGCAAAGCCCTGATCGTCATGATGGGAGCCCTGAAAGACGGCCCTTCCAAAAACACCCTGATCTGCCTGGCCGACACTGCCCTGCAGGGAGAAGACGCTGTCAGCAACGAAGAAGCGCGCCTTAACCTGATTGGCCGCATTCTGGAAGACCAGCTGTACAGCTTCACCGGCTTCAAGAGCGAAAAGCCTGCGGCCCGCAAGCTCAAGAAAGTAACCGTACAGGCCTCGGGTGCCGGCAAAGCCCTGAAAGATGCCTTCAACCTGGGCCTGTCCACCGGCCGAGGCATGAATTACACCAAAGATCTGGGCAACACCCCGCCCAACATCTGCCACCCGGTCTGGCTGGCCGAGCAGGCCAAATCCATGGCCAAGGAATACGACTGCATCAAGACCGAAGTACTTGATGAAAAGCAGATGGAAAAACTGGGCATGAACACCATCCTGGCGGTGGGCAAAGGCTCCAAACAGCCCCCGCGCCTGATCGTGATGGAATACCGGGGCGGCAAAGCCAAAGACAAGCCTCACGTACTGGTCGGCAAAGGCATCACCTTCGACACCGGCGGCATCAGCCTCAAGCCCGGCGAAGGCATGGACGAGATGAAATACGACATGGGCGGTTCCGCCAGCGTATTCGGCGCCATGAAAGTACTGGCTGAGACCAAGCCCAAAATCAACGTAGTCGCGGTGATTGCTGCCGCCGAAAACATGCCGGATGGCGGCGCCTCCCGCCCGGGCGACATCGTAACCACCCTGAGCGGCATGACCGTTGAGATCCTCAACACCGACGCCGAAGGCCGTCTGGTACTGTGCGACGCCCTCACCTACGTGAAGAAATTTGACCCGGCCGCCGTAGTCGACCTGGCCACCCTCACCGGTGCTTGCATCATCGCCCTGGGCAACCACGCCACCGGCCTGCTGTCCAACAACGACGAACTGGCCAACGAACTGCTGGCCGCGGGTGAGCGCACCGGCGACCGCGCCTGGCGCCTGCCACTCTGGGACGAATACCAGAGCCAGCTCGACAGCAACTTCGCCGACATGGCCAACATCGGCGGCCGCCCGGCCGGCACCATCACGGCTGCCTGCTTCCTGAGCCGCTTCGCCAAAGACTACCGTTGGGCCCACCTGGACATCGCCGGCACCGCCTGGAACTCCGGCAAAGCCAAAGGCGCCACCGGCCGCCCGGTACCCCTGCTGGTCAACTACCTGATGTCCCATGCAGGATAACCAACAAACCCGATCCCCGGAGCCCGGCAGCCCAGCTGCCGGCCCCTCCGGCCGGGACGAAAAGAACCAACGCTACTGGTTCCACATCCTCGCCCAGAACACCCCCGCCGCCCGCAACCTCCACGCCGCCAAACTCGTGGACAAAGCCTGGCAGCAGGGCGACCGCGTGTGCATCCTCTGCGACACCGAAGACCACGCCAAAGAACTCGACGACCTGCTGTGGAACTTCACCCCCGAAGCCTACATCCCCCACAGCATCGCCAAAGACCCGACCACCCCCTGCACCGATCCTGTCGGCATCCTGCTCTACCCGCCGGCCGCCACGGACTGGGATACCGTTATCGTGCTGTCCTCAACACTGCCCGACGACGCCGACCAGTATGGCCGTCTGGCCCTAGTCGCCCACAACGACCCGGCCGTTCTCAACCAAGCAAGAGGGCACTATAAGCAACTGCGCACGATGGGTATTGAAGCGCGAGTACATGATATGCGGCGACGGTGATTGTTCTTTGCCACGGATAGCAAAAAGTCAGATCTGTGGGGTTGGGGACAGGCTTTCCAAAAATCTCGGAGGCCATGGATGGCCGGAGCGAAGCGCCACAAGGATGTGCCGCAAGGAGCGTTTTTTGGAAAGCCTGTCCCCAACCCCACAAGGCACCAAACTATCAGGCTGCTAGCCGCCCAGCACCAAACTATCAGACTACGATCCAGACACCGAACTCCGAAGGTTCGCCGCAACCAAAGCGACCATGTATAATCGGCCCACTCAGAATTTCCCTATGTGAATCAACCAAAACGGTCACTGCATAATCCCATGGAAAAAACCTACCAGCCAGAAAACATCGAGCGCCAGTGGTACGAAAACTGGGAATCCAAAGGCTATTTCCGGCCCAGCGGCGAAGGCGACTCCTACAGCATCGCCATACCGCCACCCAACGTGACCGGCAGCCTGCACATGGGCCATGCGTTCCAGCACACCATCATGGACACCCTCACCCGCTACAAGCGCATGCAGGGCCGTAACGCATTATGGACCGTCGGCACCGACCACGCCGGCATCGCCACCCAGATGGTTGTAGAGCGCAAACTGGCTGCGGAAGAAGACAAAACCCGCCACGACCTGGGCCGGGAAGAATTCATCAAACGCATCTGGGACTGGAAAGAGCACTCCGGCGGCACCATCACCCGCCAGATGCGCCGCCTCGGCAACTCCGTAGACTGGAGCAACGAACGCTTCACCATGGACGATGGCTTCTACAAAGCCGTACAGGAAGTGTTTATCCGCCTGTACGAAGACGGCCTGGTGTACCGCGGCAAGCGACTGGTGAACTGGGACCCGAAACTGCACACCGCCATTTCCGACCTGGAAGTGGAAAACAAAGAAGAGAAAGGCTATTTCTGGCACCTGCGTTACCCGCTGGCCGATGGCGCCAAAACCAAAGACGGCAAAGACTACGTCGTGGTCGCCACCACGCGTCCAGAAACCCTGCTCGGCGACACCGCCGTTGCCGTTCACCCGGAAGACGAACGCTACCAGCACCTGATTGGCCAGCACGTGCAGCTGCCTCTGGTTAACCGCAGAATCCCGATTGTGGCCGACCACCACGCCGATCCGGAGAAAGGCTCCGGCTGCGTGAAGATCACCCCGGCCCACGATTTCAACGACTATGCCGTGGGCAAGCGCAATCAACTGCCCATGATTAACGTGCTGACCCAGGATGCGAACATCCGGGCTACCGCCGAAGTGTTCAACTCCGACGGCACCGAAAATACCGACATCGACGCTTCCCTGCCCGCCGCCTATGCCGGCCTGACCCGCGAAGCCGGCCGCAAGCAGATTGTGGCCGACATGGAAGCCGCCGGTCTGGTACAGCAGGTCGAAGACCACGTACTGAGCGTGCCCCGGGGTGACCGTTCCGGCCTGATCATCGAACCCATGCTGACCGATCAATGGTTCGCCGACGCCAAGACCCTGGCCAAGCCGGCCATCGAAGCGGTAGAAGACGGCCGCATCCAGTTTGTGCCCAAACAGTACGAGAACATGTACTTCTCCTGGATGCGCGACATCCAGGACTGGTGTATCTCTCGCCAGCTGTGGTGGGGCCACCGGATTCCGGCCTGGTACGACGCTGAGGGCAACATCTATGTCGGCCGCAACGAAGACGAAGTACGCCAGAAGCACAACCTGGCCGCTGACCTGGAACTGAAACAGGACGACGACGTACTGGACACCTGGTTCAGCTCCGCCCTGTGGACCTTCGGCACCCTGGGCTGGCCGGAGATTACCGAACGCCTGAAAACCTTCCACCCCACGGACGTGCTGGTGACCGGTTTCGACATCATCTTCTTCTGGGTTGCCCGGATGATCATGATGACCATGCACTTCATGAAAAACGAAGACGGCACCCCACAGGTACCGTTCAAAACCGTATACGTCACCGGCCTGATCCGGGACGAGCACGGCGACAAGATGTCCAAGTCCAAGGGTAACGTCATCGACCCGCTGGACATGATCGACGGTATCGCGCTGGACGAGCTGCTGGAGAAACGCACCGGCAACCTGATGCAGCCGAAGCTGGCCGAAAAAATCGGCAAGCGTACCCAAAAGGAATTCCCCGAAGGCATCGCCGCCCACGGCACCGACGCCCTGCGCTTCACCCTGGCAGCCATGGCCACCACCGGCCGTGACATCAACTGGGACATGAAGCGTCTGGAAGGTTACCGCAACTTCTGCAACAAGCTGTGGAACGCGGCCCGCTACGTACTGATGAATACCGAAGGCGAAGACTGCGGTATCAACGACGAACCAGTAGAACTGTCCCTGGCTGACCGCTGGATCATCAGCGAGCTGCAGCACTGCGAGCAGGAAGTGATCCGTCACCTGGACCAGTACCGCTTCGATCTGGCCGCCTACGCCCTGTACGAATTCATCTGGAATGAGTATTGCGACTGGTATCTGGAACTGTCCAAGCCCGCCCTGAGTGACGACAGCGCCAGCGCCGAGGCCAAGCGCGGCACTCGCCGCACGCTGGTTCGGGTTCTCGAAGCAGTACTGCGCCTGGCACATCCGATGATGCCGTTCATCACCGAAGAAATCTGGCAGCGCATCGCGCCGCTGGCCGGCAAACAGGGCGACAGCATCATGCTGCAACCCTACCCGCAGCCGGACGCCAGCAAGCAGGATGCTGAAGTCGCGGCCGATATCGAATGGCTGAAAGGCGTGATCGTGGCAGTGCGCAACATCCGTGGCGAGATGAATATCTCTCCCGGAAAACAGGTGCCAGTGCTGCTCAAGGGTGGCAACAGCGAAGATGAGCGCCGCCTCAACGCCAACCGCCAATTCCTGATGTCCCTGGCCAAGCTGGAGAAACTGGAATGGTTCGAGGGTGACAAGGCCCCCATGAGCGCCACCCAGCTAGTGGGTGAAATGGAAGTGCTGGTTCCCATGGCGGGTCTGATCGACAAGGCCGCCGAACTCAAGCGCCTGGACAAAGAGCTTGACCGGCTGCAGAAGGAAGTCGACCGGGTAAAAGGTAAGCTGAACAACGAAAAATTCACTGCCAAAGCCCCGGCCGATGTGGTCGAGAAAGAGAAGGAAAAGCTGCAGGACGCCCAGGGCAGTCTGCAGCGCCTGAGCGCACAGCGAGCTGAAATCGAGGCCATGTAAGGCCATGATTGCCATTCTGGGTGCCGGCTCTCTGGGCCGGCTGTGGGCGGCGAAGCTACCTGCCGGGCAAGTAGCCTTTGTCCCCCGCCCAGGCCAGATCCCCGAGCCGGTTTGTTATCAGTTTTGCCCATTTGAGGGGCAAGCACGTAGAGTGACCGTGCCCTGGCTGCAGCCGGGGCAATCGCCGGACGTGTTGCTGGTGACGACCAAGGCTGGTGACACCCTCGAAGCACTCAGCACAATTCTTCCCCGACTTCCCACCTCTACACCGGTGATTCTGTTCCAGAACGGTCTCGGCAGTCAGCAGCAGGTAGCCAACACCTGGCCAAACCGCCCGATACTGGCCGCCTCAAGCACCGAGGGCGCCAACCGACCGGAAGCCAACGTCACCGTCCACGCCGGCCAGGGAGAAACCCGGGTAGGTGCTCTGAACATTCCGGGAGAAACCCACTTGATCCCGGTTGTGCAGTCTCTGGCCGATAGCCAACTGCCCCTTCATGCAGAACAAGACATCCTGAGCCGGCTCTGGCAAAAACTGGTGATCAACGCCGGCATCAACGCCTTTACTGCCATCCTGAACTGCCCTAATGGGGATATTCTGCAACAGCCGTTCTATCAACAGTGGATTGGTCCGCTGTGCCGGGAAATTACCCTGCTATTAAAGGCCGCTGGACAAACCGAACAAACGGCGGACGAGCTTCAGAACAGAATTGAAACCGTGGCGCGCAACACCGCCGCCAATACCTCATCCATGCGAGCCGACATTCTCGCCGGGCGCACCACTGAAATCGACTTTATCAACGGCTATCTGGTCCGCCTCGGACAACAGCACGGAATCGCGACCCCGGTGAACCAAATGCTCGTCGAACGGGTACAACAACTACACTGAATATCCATCAACGGGAGTGCAAACCATGGGCAACCGCCTGTCAAAGATCTATACCCGCACCGGAGACGACGGTTCCACTGGCCTCGCCGATGGCAACCGCATTGCCAAGAACGCCCAGCGGGTCGAGGCCATGGGCATGGCCGATGAACTGAACTGCCACATTGGCATTCTGGTAGAGACCTTGGCCGCCGGTGACGCATTGACAGACATGCTTCGCCGAATTCAGCACCACCTGTTCGATCTGGGCGGTGAGTTTGCCATCCCGGGCAGCCGCGTGATTGGCGACGACCACATCACTTGGCTGGAAGGCGTTCTGGACCAGTACAACGAGGACCTGCCCCCACTCAAGAACTTCATTCTGCCCGGCGGCTCACCCGCTGCGGCCCAGTGCCACCTCGCCAGGGCCGTGTGCCGTCGTACAGAGCGGGTGGTCGTAGCCTTGGGCCATGAAGACTCCATCAATACCGCCTCACGCCATTACCTCAACCGGTTGTCTGACCTGTTGTTCGTCGTCGCACGGGTACTGGCGCGCCGGGACGGCGCTCAGGAAATTCTGTGGGAGCAAAAAAAATCCGGCCTGTAAGGGCCGGACTCTGAACGGTTGAAATAACCACCGCCTCACACCTTGAAGGCCTGCACCAGCCGCTGAAGCGAGGCGGTCAACTCCGACATCTGGCGAGAGGACTCCAGGGTCTCTTCGGCGTTGGCTGCGGTTTTATGGCCAAGTTCGCCAATACTTTCCACGTTGACGTTCACATTTTTAGCGACCGCAGACTGCTCTTCTGCCGCCTGAGCAATCTGATGGCTCATATCCACGATTGCGGAGATGCCCTGGGCAATGCGATCCAGGGCCTCGGTCACTTCCGACGATTTGCGCACCGTCAGCTCGGTCGCATCGTGACTGCTCGTCATTGCGGATACGGCTTCCTTCACGCCACCCTGCAGCCGGGAAATCATACCTTCAATTTCCTCGGTCGACTTGTGGGTTCTCTGTGACAGTGAACGAACTTCATCAGCGACGACGGCAAAGCCTCTGCCCTGCTCTCCGGCACGAGCTGCTTCTATGGCGGCGTTCAGTGCCAGCAGGTTGGTTTGCCCGGCAATGGCTTTTATTTCAAACAGTACCTGGCTGATGTTGTCACTGTCGGTATTGACCCGATTGATGACCTCAACGGCACCGGCAATTTCACTGGCCAGCGTGTTGATGGTTTCAACGGTATCCGCAACAACTTTCCGGCCGGTTTCGGTGTCTCGCTCGGCACTGCCGGCACTGTCCGCCACCCGGTGCGCACTTTCGGTGACTTCGTTCACCGCGTCGACCATCTGGCCCATCGCCTCATTGATCTGGCTGCTTTCGTCCATCTGCCGCGCCACAGCTTCGCTGTTGGCTGAGGCTGTGTCATTCACCCTGACCGCCTGCTGCCCCACATCTACCGTCGTCTTACTGACGGACCGGATAAGCTCGGCAATCTTGTCAGTCATGTTATTGAACTCACCGGTCAGTTCGCCGAGTTCATCACGGTTGGAGAGCTGTATGTGAGTCGTCATGTCGCCCGCTGCCACATTTCTTGCCGCGCGACTGAACCGGTTGATCGCCACCCTGACCGACATGAAGAAACCGATGTACAGGTAGACAACTACCAGCATGACGACAATCAACGCGACCAGAATCATGGTTCGTTGCTGCGTTTCGCTTTGCAGCCGGCGCTCAAGATTCGCACCTACGACGGAAAAGATTTCCTCGGTCAGCGCATCGTAATGCACGGTGTGAGCCGTTACTGCAGCATCGTACTCCTGCCAGGGCATTTCCAGCCGCATCGGCGTAATGATGTTTATGTCCAGTTCTTCGCGAACGGCCAGCAGGCTCTCTTCTACTCTGGCCAGCGTGCCACCCGCAGATTGCGCCAACTGTTCCGAGGTTTCTCTGGCCACCACAAGGCTTGGCGCCAACAGGGAGCTCCGGTTTGTCAGCTGGTCAAACACCTCGTTAAAGGTATCACTCAGGGCAAACCCGACCTGGCCATCAACCAGCGCGAAAATGCCGTAAGATCGGGCTGAGCCAATCACATTACGGGCATCAGGGAATGCTGACCGAACCAAGCCCAGAAGCAACAGGTTTTCCCGGGATGAATCCTGGCCAAGGCCGGACACTTCGATGGTTGCCGGCAACAATGCTACAACCTTCTGCACAAACTCCTGATAAAACTTAAACTGCGGGCCAATGGTTACCTGGTAGTTGTCGTTTTCCTTCAGACCCTTCCACTCTTCACTCAGGTTCTGAACCTGCTCCTGCCAGGAGCCGGTTAAATCAAAGGAACGGCGTGGTTCAGCCAGATCAGCAAGCAAGGCATCAATGCGCTGGGAAGCCGCTTGAGCCTTCTGGAGCAAATCCGTTTCATCTTTCAGAATGCCCGGCGCCTGGTAATCCCGAAAGTCCATCGCAGCAACCAATAGCTGATCAACTTTCTGGAGTTCTACCAGGCCGTCGATGCTTCGGTTCATGGTCTGTACGGATTGGTTAAGCCCGGAAATAACTAACCAGGACAGCACGACAATGGGGCCTAGAAAAAGAATACTGATGAGGCTGAACTTGTAAACCATGGGCAGCCGGTTCATCAGTGCAATCGCTGGATTAATAATGTAGTTCACAGTGCCCTCGCGCCGATTCAAAAACTGAATCCTGATTCTTTGTTTTGATTATCGCTTAACGCAGTCAAAACTGAATCACTATTAAGTATTATTATGTAACGCTTTGTTTTAACTATTTTTATGCCACACCAGAGATAACCAGCAACGCAATTGCACAAATCCAGACCAACATACTTCGATTCAGTAAATCCCTGATGGCCATCAGGCTCCGACCACCAAAGTTTGGCCAGTCCTCCGGATGCACACTTGAGAACCTTGCAGGATCAAGCGCATACCCGGTTAACGACCCGTTGGCGGAAATCATTAGAACTTCCGAAGTAGATTTTCTGACACCCGGTATAACGCGCCGTACTTCGCGGGACCAACCGGCGAGATCACCAGCCAGGCCAAACGTGCAGGATAGAAGCCGCACAGGCAGCCAGCTCACCCAATCCGCCACCTTTCTGAATCCAGGCCTTGCGCCGGCCTGAGGCCACTGTTCAGCAAGGGCCACGATGCCCCGGGCCAACAACGCGGCACCAATGCCACCCACCACATACCAGAACACCACCAGGAAGAATCGCTGAAACACCGAAACCATCAACGTCCTGGCCACCGACAAATGCATAGCATCGGGAGAGAGTGCCGCTCCTCGTTCCGCCGCCGGCAAGCGGTCCTGAACATGATGCCAGGCACCCTGCATGTCGCCCCTGCGCCAGGCTTCTGAATAGGCCTGCAAAACCGCTTTCCAGCCCGGAGCGCCCATCAGCAAAAGAAGCACCACGAATTCCAGCGGGTAGATTGCCAGCCGGAAGCCAGCCCGTTCAGCGGCGAACGCCAACACAGTCAGGACAATGGCTGGCAGCAGGACCATCCCATAGCCTTTGCCGACCAAGTGTTCCTGGCCTGCTTTCGCCTTGGTTCCACGATGGAACCAGGCCCGCCAAAGGGCATCTCCGTTGAGCTTGTCGAGGCGGTCTAGGCGCCGGCGAATCACGTAGGCCAACAGAAAGATCACCAGTGCCATTCAGCCACTCTCCGTTGTTTTCAGAAGTTTTCGGAAATGCGCCCACTGGAAAGCGGGGCCAGGATCAGTTTTTCTGCCCGGCGCAATATCACTGTGCCCGGTAATACGCTCTGGGTTTACGGTTGGCCAGGCGGCCATCGTCAGGGCGGTGAGATGCGCTAGCGTCTGGTACTGGGCTTCCGAATACGGAATATCGTCAGCCCCTTCCAGCTCGATCCCCACGGAATAGTCGTTGCACTCTTCCTGCCCACCGAAACACGAACGACCCGCATGCCAGGCACGATCGAAGCAGTTAACAAATTGCACGACAGAACCATCCCTGCGAACCAGAGCGTGGGCCGAAACCTGCAGATCTGCAATCAGCTCAAAATAAGGATGTGCCTGCCGCTCAAGTCGGTTGCAGAAAAAATCTTCAATGTAAGAGCCGCCAAACTGACCAGGGGGAAGGCTGATGTTGTGCACCACCAACAGCGATATGGCCGCGTTTTCAGGCCGGGGACCAAAATTGGGAGAGGGGCACCATCTGCTGCCGGGAAACCGGCCGGTTGCTCGCAACTCGGCAACCTGCGCATTGAATGTGGCAGCAGAAAACGGTGCTTCAGGGGAGTCGGTTCGTGTATTGGGCAAGGCTCATCCAAAGGCGCAATGAGTGGCGTATAGATTCGATTGAATCACAAAGCGCCCTCAGATGCTATGGAATCACCCGGCTGTTAACCGGGTGTCAGTCTTTTCGGCTGTGCCTCAGATTATCGATAATAGACTCCAGGGCACGGTCGAAAATAAGCCCGTCATCCAGCAACGAGATAGAACCCTCCTGCATCGCCCGGGCAAGGTCATCGCGCTGGAATTCGGCGACCTTGGCGCCACTCCGATTGACAAAAATATACTTGCCCGTTGCTTTGATAAACGCCGCCAGCTTGCAACGCAACCGGGTATCATCCCTTTGCAGCTCCAGCCAGGAGCCAACCCGCAACTGATCCGCCTTATCAATCCATTGTTGCGCCAACTCACTCTCAGGTGCCTGGTCAACATTGGATTCTTCAGGCGTATCCACCGGCTCTGCCACTTCAGGAGCCAGCGCCTCCGGTTCCGCAGCCAGACTCTGTGGTTCCGAAGCAACCGGAGCTTTAACCTCAGTGACATCCAGAGCGGCGGGTGGAACATCCAGGTTATCAAGCGGAGCGCGATTCTCTTCTACGGGCGCCGTGACCAGCTTTTGGAACACATCGACATGAACCAGCTCAAGGTCTCTGATTGCCGCGTCCGTAGCAAACGGGTCCCAGGAAATTTCCTGCAGCGCTTTTCTCAGATCTTCAACAACGTCGGGAATGGCCCGCAGTAATTCAGAACGGGTCTCCGGTGATACCGGATGCGGGTCCACGCTCCACACCAATCGGCCCGTCAGTTCGCAGGCGCTCTCCCAAAATTCGCTTTCCTCACCGTGACGCAGCGCCACCCACTGCAGGTAGCGAGTCCAAGGTTCTTTGAGCATCTGTAACACGGGCTCAGGAATATCACGGTTTGAGGATTGCTCCTCGATCAGGCGTTCCGCCGCCTGACTGGCCCGTTCCTGCCGCGCCCGGCCTTCTTCTGCATCCCTTAACCGTTGTTCCACCAGCTCCCGGCGACGACGGTCCAGATCCATAAAATGACCGAAGTCTTTCAGGAGTTCTTCAAATAATTCAACCCGCTCTGTGAACTCGGACAGTACCCGACCCACTATTTCTTCAATTTTTTCTCGCAGTGGGTCCCGCATACCCGGGCGCTTCTCACTCCAACCGATTGCTGCCAATGCGAGCTCGTTCAGCAGCTTGCGAACCGGGTGCCCACCACGATTGAAAAAGTTACGGTCACTCAGAGCCACTTTCAGAACCGGGATCTGCAAGCGGCCAATCAACGCTTTCATAACCGGATGCAACTGACGGTCTTCCAGGATGAAATCGAACAGCATGGACACCAGGTTAATCACATCACTGTTTACCTGGCCAACCGACACTTGTCCTCCGCCCTGAGGCTGCAACACAGGCTGCAACTGCTCCCGTAAGGGAATAATCTGTTCGCCCCCCTGAGCGTGCGATGCACCCTGTAGCTCGTTCAGCTTGGCCAGCAGGTGGCTCGTATCCAGAACGAGCGCGCCCGGCTGAGTCACCGAAGCGCCCGACCCGCTACCTTGATGCAACAGGGCACTCAGTTCATTAAACGTGGGCGAAGCACCTCCCTGAGAATAACGAGACTGCCCCCCTGCCCCGAAGCCACCAACTGAGGTACCGGGTACCGGCACCGTTTTCCTGGCCGACGGCTGAGAACCTGCCACCGGAGGCTTCTTCATCTCCGGCAGCACCCCTTCTGCGATCAGAGTACGATTGCACTCCTGATAGAAGTCGCCAAGCTGGTCTGACAACATGCGCTCAAACAGTTTGAGAACCACCAATTTGGCGCGAATATCAATATCGAGATCTGAGCAAGCCTCAGCAATACCACCACACAACACTTCGGGGCTGAGTGGAATCTGGTCTTCCGTCAGCGCCAGCTCCGGCACCACATGCCGGATTCTGGCGGCGAGAAGGCTCAAGGATTCCTGGTAACGGTTTCTCAGACGGTTCGTCAGATTTTCAATGGCAACCTGCTGTTCAAGGTCAGAGTGGTCAAGCAAACTCAGGGAATCACGGTCTGCGTCCTCAAGGGACCGAGCTTTACTCACGGGCCGGAATGACCCCAGCTCGTTAAAGGCCTGACTCACTTTCTGGAGTATCGACACAGTCATCGCCTTGCGACGCAGGCGAAGCTCTCGCATGGCGTCAAAGTAGGCGGCCTGGTCTTGATTGGAACCCGCGCGATCTGCCAGCGCAAACAGACTGTCATCGGCCTGTTCGAAAAAACTGCCCAACACCGTTTTCAGCGACCGACCGGAGGCGTCACGCAGCCGCACCAGAGCAGAAGGCAATGAAAATCTGCCTACCGCCTTCTGGCCAGTCAAGTGAACAACCTTGTTGTCTTGTGCCATGGGGATGCTCCGGTTTGGTTCTGCTGAAGGTACTTGGACCACGCTCTAGTTACATGATATAGCCGGGCTTCGTCACCTTGTGTCAGAAATTGTCACCTTTTGTGCAACGTCGAACTGCGTCACATTTTAGCACCCTTTGCGCTTGCCATTTTGCGAAACCCCGTTCGGGCAGTAGAATTGCGGACCTGACCCAAATCCATTTATTTTTCAGCCGGAAAGCGACCATGATCACTCCCGAACTGCTTCGTCAGGCCCGCATTGAAAATGTTGCCCAAAGCCTCCGGGAGGACATTGGCGACGGCGACATCACCGCCATGCTGATCCCGGCAGAAAAACACGCTCAGGGGCGGGTTATTACCCGAGAGGCTGCGAGACTCGCCGGCAAAGACTGGGTGAATGAGGTGTTCCGGCAGGTTGACCCCAGCGTCGAACTGGAATGGCTGTTCGAAGATGGCGACGATATACCGGCCGACAGCGTTATTTTCCGTATGTCAGGCCCGGCAAGATCGCTTCTGACGGCGGAGCGGGCCGCATTGAACTGGCTGCAGACCCTGTCAGCGGTTGCAACACGGTGCGCAAGCTACGCGGCCCGGGTTTCGCACACCCAGGTGCGACTTCTGGACACCCGAAAAACGCTGCCAGGATTAAGGCTTGCGCAAAAATACGCGGTAACCTGCGGTGGCTGCAGCAATCATCGAATTGGCTTGTGGGACGCCTTCCTGATCAAAGAAAACCACATCGCCGCCTGCGGCTCGATTGCCGCCGCGGTTGCCGAAGCACACAGAATCGCTCCGGGAAAACCCGTCGAAGTGGAAACCGAAACCATGGATGAGCTGAGCCAGGCTCTGGATGCAGGGGCAGATATCATCATGCTGGACGAGTTTTCTCTGGCCGATATGGCCCGAGCTGTTGAAGTGGTAGCCGGGCGGGCAAAGCTGGAGGCGTCAGGCGGAATCAATGAGCAGACACTGGTCCCCATTGCCGAGACGGGCGTGGATTACATCTCTATTGGCACCCTGACGAAGGACGTAAAGGCCATCGATCTGTCCATGCGCCTGGAGGATTGACGCTGGCGGACGCCCCGATCAGCGCCCGGACAACAGCGTGTCCATTTCAACCAGTGCGCGAACCAGCCCGGTACCCGACTGGCTCCGCCCCCGGAAATGCTCTTCTGCCATCGGCGCTATGCCAGAGGCCGATGGCAAGGGCATGCCCGCTTCCACCAATAGCTTCATTCGTTCGATAAACACGAATTGAAGCCACTGGGTAAACTCCATGGTATCCAGGCAGAACGGCTGAGTGCTCTCGAATGCCTCAGCAGGCGGCACCTCAGGCTGCCACTCGCCAAGCTGCCTGAGCTCTAACTCAATCTGAAGCAGACTGTCTGTAATCTGGTCCAGGCGGCGCTGTTCTTCGTGCATCCTCAGTTACCTCGATCAGTCAGCCAGCGGCTCCAACTCTACCGCCTCACCATGCAAGACCCGGTACAGGTCCTCAAATTGCCCGGTCAGCGGGTGCTTCGGCGCCATATGGATCAGGGGCTGCCGGCTTTGGTGTGATTCTTTCATTTTTACCGAGCTGGACAAGCGCACCGGCAGCACTGGCAACCCCTCTTCAGTAAGCTCCCGAACAAGCTGCTTCGGCAGGCTGGCCCTGGGCTGGAACTGGTTGGCAATAATACCTTCCACCACCAGCTCGTCATTATGGTCTTCCTGTAACTCACGTATTTCATGCAGGATGCTGTAAAGCGCCTGACGCGAAAAATCATCACAATCGAAAGGGATCAGGCAACGCTGCGCCGCAATCAGTGCGGAGCGGGTGTAGAAATTCAGCGCAGGCGCAGTATCAATATAAATTTCATCAAAACTGTCACTGAGTTTTTTCAAAAACTCGCGCAACTTATAGATCTTATGCTTGGCCTCAAGCTTGCGCTCAAGAAAATCGAGCTCCGGACTGGATGGCAACACAAAGAGATTGCTAAAAGGAGACGCGTGGACAAATTCGTCCGGACGGCGGTTGAACACACTGAACGCAACCGTCTGCTCCATCAGATCGGCGACGGTATCCTTCAATTCAGACGCAGGCTTGCCCAACAGGTAGTGCGTTGAGTTGCCCTGGGGGTCAAGATCCACCACCAGGGTGCGCTTGCCCCGTGCAGCACTGATGGCCGCAAGATTACAGGTTATGCTGGACTTGCCTACACCGCCTTTCTGGTTGAATACCACCCGTCTCATGTCGTCTCTCCAAGAGTATTTATAGTTCTGATTCCATTACTACCACCCCATCACGGATTTAACGAACGGAATGGTCAAACGCCTTTGGGCCTGAAGGGAGTTTTCATCGAGCGTATCCAGAATACCCAACAGCTCGCCAAGCCTCCTTGGCGCGCGGCGCATAATGTAAGTTGTCACATCGTCGCTCATCACCAGGCCCCGCTGTTCGGCTCGTGCCATCAAAATGCGCATTCTGTCTTCATCCCGGTACAGTCCCAGCTGAAGAAGCAAACCGTGAGACAGTCTTGAGATGAGATCCTGCAGTTCAAAAGGCAGCGATCCCGGCACTTCCGACAAGGTCACCACCAACAGACCACCACCGTCGAGCACACGGTTGTACAAATGAAAAACCGCTTCTTCCCAGTCGGCCTTTCCGGCGACTTGCTCCAGGTCGTCAAGGCAGACCACCGCGTGTGATTCAAGGCCCGCTAATGCCTCCGGGCCAAAAGGTAGCAGCTCGGTGATACTGATACACACGCCGGCGCGGCCCAACTGTTCCGCCTTATGGCAGACCGCCTGAAGCAAATGACTCTTGCCGGTATCCGAATCTCCGCACACCACGACAACTGGCAAACCCTGAGGCGCCAAACATAGGGCCTCAAGGCGCTGGGCGACCTCCCGGTTCCGCTCACCATGGAAATTATCGAACCGGGCGTCATCTCTGAGCTTGACGCCAAGAACCATCTGCGACGGTATCACGACCGCTTTGCCCTCCAGGCCCGCAAGCTCCACACCAGAATGTAATGGCCACCACTGAATGCAGCTGAGACTGCCACCAGCCAGACACCCGCGGTCAGCACCCAGGGCTGCATCGGCAATTCCGCCAGCAGAATAATAATGGCCAACGCGACCAGAATCTGGATGAAGGTATTCATTTTGCCAGGGACACTCGGCTCCATGTCAAAACGGCCAACGCCGTAATGATAAGCCAGAGCACCACAAACAATAATCAGGTCACGCCCGAGCACCACAACAAACAGCCAAACGGGCAGAACGTCGGTGATGGTCAGCATGAGATAAGCCGTAATGAGCAGAGCCTTGTCGGCCAGCGGATCTGCAATGGCACCCAGCCGTGTCCGCCAGTTGAAGTACCTGGCAAGAAAACCGTCAAACGCGTCAGTTAATGCAGCAACAACAAAAATCAACAAAGAAAGCCGGTAGCTCCCTTCAAGCAGAGCACCGGCGAATGGGACAATCAGCACGATCCGCAAAAATGTCAGGGCGTTGGGGATCCAGCGCCACTGCTGCGATTTCACCTGGCTGCCTCCATTAAAAAATCAGTCGCCATCACCAGAGCCCGGCGCAAGCTGCCAACGGTAGTACAGTACCTCGTACAACGACTCAAAAGCCTGCTCGGCATCCTGCTCATCGCCTTCCGGTAACGGCTGATAGGCAAACATGGACTCTCCTTCGGCCGCCGCACCCGCCTCTTCCAATGCGCCTTCGGGCATTTCGCTTTCAGCTGAGTCAGCTTTCGGATCCTCAACTGGTCCGGCGTTCTGAGGCTCCACTGTCTGAGCGTCCTGAACCACAAACCGCGGGTCCAGGGCGATATACTCACGCAACTGATCCAGTTCTCCGGTAAACGAGATCTGAATCGTCAAACGCTCACCACGAACGCGGGAAGGCCCTACGGACAGCACCGGAGTCAGGCTCTGGAGCGCCTTCGTAATAGTGCCGTAGTCGGCAAGCGTGTTCACCCCGTCCAGTACAACGTCAACTTTCGGTGAGTCGCCAACATCGCCCGCGGATACCGCATAACGACTGGCGTATAGCTCAGCCCACTGATCAATCACCGCGACCGCCAGAGCTTCCGGACTTTCAGCACTCGCGGAGCGCTCACTGGCATCCATCCCCATGCCTTTGAAGACCCATCCCGCACGCCATTGACCACCGGAACGGCTGATACGCATCAATGCCAGCACGTCATTGGGCAGGTTCTCGGAGGCACTCTCAATACGACCGACGAACTGCCCCCAAAGGTCGGACAGCAACGTTCGCTCATTGTCAAAGCTTGCAGGAGGCAGCGCGACCGGCAGCCCACGCTCGGAGGCAGCCGCAAGAAAAAGCTGTCTCCAGGGTGACCCATTCGCTCCCGGCTGTTCAGATGATGAGCCCTCGGCCCGGGTAATCAATTGGCGCTGACCACGGTCTTCTACCGCAATCCAGGCCAGTGTCAGCGGGCGGTTAGCGCCCCACACCGGTGCATTGACAGAGGCGAGCGCACGATTCACACCCACCGCGCCGAAGCTCATCTGCATGCGCGTCAGCCCCTGGTCCTTGCGCACCTGGTAGGACAACAACAGCGATTCGGCGTCTTCAAGCAAGCCTGCAACCCCTTCGCGCTGCAGTACGTCGCGGCTGCCGGAAACCCTGATCAGAACCTGGCGCAATCCCGCCTCATAGCCCGCCTTCAAATCGGCTGTTCCGGTACCGGCAACAGGTACTTCGGCATTGTAAAGCCCCGAAGCCGTCACTGCGGCGGCAGGCGCTGCCACAAACAATGCAAAAACCATGGAAAACGCGACCAGCGTTCCCCGTATCATTCTTGCCGTATACCCGTTGACTGATTGCGTCATGTAGATGTAGCACCCTGCCGTTCCCATGATTGGCGCACAGGATACACCATCACCTGTCGGCTGAGTAGCAAGGCACTGTTGCCAGTTGGCAATCTATAAATCAACGAATCACACCCATAACCGGGATTTCCAGTTGGAGCCCCCGTGCGCACCTGTTAAAATCCGCCGCCTGACCCACAGGCCAACGGTTATTTTCCATGAGCGAACAGAAGCCCTCCCTTACCTATCGCGATGCTGGCGTTGATATTGATGCCGGTAACGAACTGGTTAACCGCATAAAGAATACCGCAGCCCGGACCCGCCGGCCCGAAGTGCTCGGTGGCCTTGGTGGTTTTGGCGCGATGGTATCCATCCCGGCTGGTTACAAGGAGCCGGTTCTGGTTTCTGGTACCGACGGCGTAGGCACCAAGCTTCGCCTCGCCATGCAGCTCGAAAAACACGACAGCATTGGTATCGATCTGGTTGCCATGTGCGTGAATGATCTCGTTGTGGGTGGCGCAGAGCCTTTGTTCTTTCTGGACTATTACGCCACCGGCAAACTGAATGTCGATATTGCCGCCCAAGTGGTCGACGGTATCGGTACAGGCTGCGAACTTTCCGGTTGCGCGCTGGTCGGTGGGGAAACGGCCGAAATGCCCGGCATGTACGAAGGCGAAGACTACGACCTGGCCGGGTTCTGTGTTGGCGTGGTTGAGCGCAGCGAAATTCTCGATGGCAGCCGCGTTCAGTCAGGGGACGTATTGCTGGCCCTCGGCTCCTCAGGCCCCCACTCAAACGGCTATTCACTGATCCGCAAGATCATAGAAGTCAGCAACGCCGACATGAGCCGGCCTATGGGCGAAGGCACTCTGGCGGACGCTCTGATGGCACCCACCCGAATTTACGTCAAAAACTTGCTGCAGCTGATTCGCGAAGTGGACGTGCGAGCCATGTCCCACATCACGGGTGGCGGACTGCCTGAAAATATTCCCAGGGTACTTCCTGACGGCACGATTGCTGCCATTGACACCCAAAGCTGGGAGCTGCCTCCGGTATTCCAGTGGCTGAAAGACGCTGGCGGCGTAGCCGCTGAAGAAATGTATCGCACCTTCAACTGCGGCATTGGCATGATTGTATGCGTACCCGCAGATCAGAAGGATCTGGCAGTGGACACACTGAACGCACTGGGCGAGACGGTCTGGCAGGTCGGCGTGATTGAAGCCGCCGATAGCCCCGATGCACCGTCGAAAGTCCGTTACGCTCCAGGGTTGCTGAAGGCATGATGGCAGATCCGGCGCCAAAACCGAAAATTGTTGTTCTTGCCTCGGGCAGTGGCACCAACCTGCAAGCATTGATTGATGCCAGCCGGGAGCGGGACTTTCCTGGTGAAATCATCGCGGTGGGCTGCAACCGGCCCGGCGCCTTTGCGCTGGAACGAGCCGCCCAGGCCAACATCAAAACCTTCGTCATCGACCACCAGCAGTTCGGGTCCCGGGAAGAGTTTGATGGCGCCCTGATCGCGGAACTGCACCGCCACAATCCCGATGTGATTGTGCTGGCTGGTTTCATGCGCATTCTCACCGCAGATTTTGTGCGCGCGTTCCGGGGCCGAATGCTCAATGTTCACCCGTCTCTTCTCCCCGCCTACACGGGCCTGAACACGCACCAGCGGGTGCTTGATGCTGGCGACAAGGTGCATGGTGTCTCCATTCACTTTGTCACCGAAGAGCTGGACGGCGGGCCAGTCATCGCCCAGGCTGACGTGGTCGTGAACGCGGACGACACACCGGAGTCTCTTGCTGAACGGGTTCAGCAGCAGGAACACCTACTGTATCCGATTGTGCTACGTTGGTTCTGCGAAGGACGAATCCAGCTGGCGGCAGAGGGCGTACTGTTTGACGGCGAGCCATTACCCAAACCCATGCGACTGTCCGGAAACTGAACAGATTGTCATCCCTCCAAAGCCAGGGAAAGGCTAGACTGTCGCAAGCATAGACAGTGAAGAGGCAAACGGATGCACAGAAGCTACAAAGCACCTACCAGAATAATCGCACTGCTCGCCGGGCTTATATTCACCAGCCTCGCATTCAACACCCGGGCGGAGACCAGTCGCGATGCACCCGCCCTTACTCCCTACAAGGCCAGCTACACCGCCTCCATGTCCAAGGGCATCAGCCTGAATGGCGAAGGCATTCGCACACTGACGGATCAGGGCAATAATGTCTGGCTATACCGCACGGATGTCGACTCGTTCATCGCCGACATCGACGAATCTCTGGTGTTCAAATGGGAACAGGGGCACGTTATCCCCTTACGCTATCGCTATCGGCTTTCCGGTTTTCTGATCAAAGATCGGGAGCAGTCTATCGATTTTGATTGGCAGGCAGGGATGGCGAAAGGCAAATACCGGGGCAATCGCTTTGAGGTAGAGATCAAGGAAGGGACGCTGGACCCTCTGGGCTACCAGCTTCAACTTCACCAGGACCTTAAAGCCGGTAAACGCGACGTCACCTACCAGGTACTCGACAAGGGCAGCTACGATACTGACCGCTTCGCCGTCATCGACGAAGAATCCCTCAGTGACAAGGGCCGCACGATGCGCACCCTGAAAGCCGAGAAAGTCAGGGCTGAAGACTCAAAGCGCCAGACCCTGATGTGGTTTGACCCAGACCAGGACTATCTGCTGGTTCGACTGCTTCAGGTGGAGCCGGATGACAGCGAATACGAGCTGCGCCTGAAAGACGCCAGGGTTCAGAACTGACCCCTGGCCGAGGACTCTGCCCAGACCACTTTGACTTCGTCCGCAATAATCCGCAAACCTTCCGCCACTTGCTCATCATCCTGCGAGTAGGTTACGCGCAGGCACTCGTGGCGGTGCTTCCAGTCTTCATCCGGCAAGCCCGGAAAGAAATAGTGGCCCGACACTACCAGGACGCCCCGCTCTTTGAGACGCTGATAGAGCTCAAGACTTGAGATCGGCAAATCCGGGAACCACAGCCACAGGAACATCGCACCCTCAGGCTTGTGGATGTACCAGCGGCAGTTATCCTCCCCCATTGCCTCCCGGAACGCCTCAACGGCCCGCTCCATTTTGGCTTTGTAGAATGGACATACAACATCCCGGCTCAGCGACAGAATCTCACCCGAACGCACCAGCGGCTCCGCCAGCATGGCTCCAAAACTGCCAGTAGCCAGGTTCATGATGGCGTTGATGCCAGACAACGCCTTGATGGTCGGCTTCGCCGCAATCACGATGCCGGTGCGGGCCGCAGGCAAGCCAAGCTTGGACAAACTCAGGCACAGAATAATCTGCTCATTCCAGGTGGGCTGTGCATCAACAAACAGTAGGCTCGGAAAGGGCGTGCCGTAGGCACCATCGACAATTAACGGGATATCGTGCTGTCGAGCCAGACTTTCCAGACGAGCCAGCTCCTCGTCGGTGATGACATTGCCGGTAGGATTGGTGGGGCGAGACACACAGATAGCGCCGGTTTCGCCGGTCACTTCTACGGCATCAAAGTCCACCCGGTATTTGAACTCGTGGGCGTCGGTAAACGAGATATCTGGTTGCACGGCATGAAACAGGCCAGGCTCGATCCCCGCATCGGCGTAGCCAATGTACTCCGGTGCCAGCGGCAGCAGAATGTGCTTGCGTTTGCCGTCGCCGTAATCGCCACCGAACATGTTAAACAGCATGAAGAAGGCTGCCTGGCTACCATTGGTCAGCGCAATGTTGTCCGGCGTCAGGCCCCAGCCATATTCACGATTGAGCAGCTCTGCCAGTGAGGCGATAAACTGTTTTTCACCCTGCGGCGGATCGTAGACTCCCACCAGCCTGCGCATCTGGCCTTCATCTGCTGCCATTCCGGCCAGAATCTCCTGCACCCTGCTCTGAATCTCCGGAATATGCCCCGGGTTGCCGCCCCCCATCATGATCATCCCCTCGCCGGAGGCCATGGCGTTACCCAGGTCATCCATGAGTGAGGTGATGCCGGCATCGGCGGTGAATTTCCGACCAAAAGCAGAGAGTTTCATGGCGTTTATCCGTTCAAAAACAGGAGATCAGGTGTATCCAGTCTGTGTAGCCCGAGCCGGCTGACTCAACTATCGAGGGAAATGCCCAGATTGCTGACGCCATCATTTGCAGCGTCATTGCGTAGCTGGCTGACAAATTCTTCCCGGGGCGTGCGTTGACGCTTCAGGGCGAGCACGACATCACGCTGGAAAATTTTGTCGTCTTTGAGCAGGGGGTGTTGCTCAAACAGGCGGACAAGCTGGTCTTCGTCCTTACCCTCACCTTCGGACATTTCGACAAAGTCCATCACGGTACCGGTGGCCAGCTGGGACGCTTCGGTAGCCCGATGCTTGTTTGGGTTCAGGCGGTTGAGCAGTGCCTGCTCCAGCAGCTGGCAGAAGTCGAACGCCGGGTATACGCCGTAGGCGTCGTAGTCGTCGACGTTGGGGCTGAGGGATTCGAGCTTGCTCAGCAGCTGGGGAATGGCGGCTTCCTCAGTGTCCTGCTGGAGTGTGCCCCAGGCAAGGTCGAGCAGCTGGCGCATTTTGCCACCGCTTTTCATGCCTACAGCATCTGCAAACAGTGCGTAGTTTGGGAACGCGCGTTCGGCCAGGGCCAGCAGGAAGGCGCATTCGCGCCAGCCCTGCAGTTGTGAGACGGCTTTAAGAAACTGGTTGGCGTTCATGTCCTGGGGAGTGTCACGCCGGTTTGGCCAAGGTACTTGCCGCCGCGGTCTTTGTAGCTGGTTTCGCAGATTTCGTCGGATTCGAAGAACAGCATCTGGGCGACGCCTTCGTTGGCGTAGATTTTCGCTGGCAGGTTGGTGGTGTTGGAGAATTCCAGGGTGACCTGACCTTCCCATTCCGGCTCCAGCGGGGTGACGTTGACGATGATGCCGCAACGAGCGTAGGTGCTTTTGCCCAGGCAGATGGTGAGTACGCTTCTGGGAATTCGGAAGTACTCAACGGTGCGCGCGAGGGCGAAACTGTTCGGCGGGATGATGCAGACGTCACTGGTGATGTTGACGAAGCTGTTTTCGTCGAAGTTTTTGGGGTCGACGGTGGCGCTGTGGACGTTGGTGAAGATTTTGAATTCGTTGCTGCAGCGTACGTCGTAGCCGTAGCTGGAGGTGCCGTAGGAGATGACACGGCCTTTTTCGTTTTCACGAACTTGCCCGGCTTCGAAGGGTTCGATCATGCCGTGCTGCTCGGACATCCGGCGGATCCACTTATCGGACTTGATGCTCATGGTGAATTCTCGTTTCCAGCTGGGAAAAATTGGGGCGTAGTTTACCTTGTACGGCGGTGCCTGTCGAAGGCTGGGAGTTCCCGTCCTTGGTAGCCTGAGAGTTTGGAGTCAGAGGAAGTGAGGGGCGCTTTCCAAAAAACGCTACGACAGGTGGCTGCGGCATCAGGCCCTTCTGTCCAAAAACCGCTACAAGCACATCCATGTGCGCTTCTCTCAGGCCATCCCTGGCCTTCGACATTTTTGGACAGAAGGGCCTGACGCCGCGATCAGACTAACGCGCTGGAGTCTCTTGGCAACACAGTCCGGTCAGTGTTCGGTGACGGAAACACTGGAAATCGTCCCACCAAGATTCCGCTCCCGGGTAGACAACTCCGCCCCCACGCGTCTGGCAATATCACGGTAACGAAGCGCAACTTCGGACTCCGGCTCAGCAATCACGGTGGGCGAACCACTGTCGGTCTGTTCGCGAATGGTCATGTGCAGGGGCAATTGGCCCAGCAAGATGGTGTCGTATTCTTCCGCAATGCGCTCGCCGCCGCCGTGCCCGAACAGGGGCTCTTCATGGCCGCAGTTGCTGCAGATGTGAACGCTCATGTTTTCGATCACGCCAATCACCGGGACTTCGACCTTGCGGAACATTTCGATGCCTTTTTTACCGTCCAGCAGGGCGATGTCCTGGGGGGTGGTGACGATAACGGCGCCGGTGACCGGGACTTTCTGGCCGAGGGTGAGCTGGATGTCGCCGGTGCCGGGGGGCATGTCGACGATCAGGTAGTCGAGTTCATCCCACAGGGTTTGTTCCAGCAGCTGCATGACCGCACCGCTGACCATGGGGCCGCGCCAGGCCATGGGGGTTTTATCAGTGGTGACGAAGGCCATGGAGTTGGCTTGCAGGCCGTGGGCCTGGATGGGCACGAAGTATTTGTTTTCACGCACGTCCGGGCGCTTACCTTCGGGCACGCCGAGCATCATGCCGATGCTGGGGCCGTAGATGTCGGCGTCAAGGATGCCTACTCTCGCGCCTTCGGCGTGCAGGGCGAGGGCGAGGTTGACGGCGGTGGTGGATTTGCCCACACCGCCTTTGCCGGAGGCGACGGCAATGATGTTTTTGACGCCGGCCACGGGCGCGATGTCTTTGTTAACTTTGCAGGCGTGAATCTTCTGGCCCACGTGGACGTCGGCGCTTTCAACGCCGTCGACAAATTCCAGGGCGTTGGCAACGATCTGTTTCAGGCCGCCGGCGATACCTTTGCTGGGGTACGGGAGCTCCACCATCAGGGTGACGTTACCCTGGTCGTCTGCAGTGAGGGATTTGACGGCACCCAGGTCGTAGAGGTCTTTGTTCAGGTAGGGATCCCGGTATTCGCGGACGGCTTGTTCGAGTGCCTGCTGGGAAATCTGGGTCATCGGGGTCTCCGGAATAAGCTAATCACCTTGAATGCAGGTGAAAAATGATGGTTTGGAAGGTATCATCTGTGGCCGTTTCTGACCATATGGGGTCTTCACCTGGAACAATCAATCCGGATTGCGGCCAGAACCCCGTTTGTCTTTCCAACCCGCATCACGATAAGGTTCGGACATCACCATGACGCAAGCGAGCAAGTCACAGCGCGATATTCTGGTTACCAGCGCCCTGCCCTACGCCAACGGCCCAATCCATCTTGGGCATCTGCTGGAGTACATTCAGACGGATATCTGGGTGCGCTACCAGAACATGCGAGGCCACAACTGCTACTACGTTTGCGCAGACGATGCCCACGGCACCGCCATCATGCTGCGGGCCGAGCGCGAGGGTATTACGCCCGAGCAACTGATTGACCGGATTCGTCAAGAGCATCAGGAAGACTTTGCCGGCTTCCATATCCGCTTCGACAATTACTACTCCACGCACTCGGAGGAGAACCAGTATTTCTCCGAGTACATTTATCGCCAGATCCAGGAAAACGGGAATATTGCCACCCGCAAGATTACCCAGTTCTTCGATCCTGAAAAGGAAATGTTCCTGGCGGACCGGTTCATCAAGGGCACCTGCCCCAAGTGCAAGACTGATGACCAGTACGGTGATAACTGTGAGGCCTGTGGTGCCACCTATACCCCGGCGGAGCTGATCAACCCGCGTTCTGCAGTGTCTGGCGCTACTCCGGTGGAGAAGGAGTCCGAGCACTACTTCTTCAAGTTGCCGGAGTTTCACGATTTTCTGAGCAAGTGGACCCGCAGTGGTGCCCTGCAACCGCAGGTGGCCAACAAGCTGGCCGAATGGCTGGATGCCGGCCTACAGGAGTGGGACATCAGCCGTGATGCGCCTTATTTCGGCTTCGAGATTCCCGATGCCCCGGGCAAGTATTTCTATGTCTGGCTGGACGCGCCTATCGGTTACCTGGCCAGCTTCAAGAACCTGTGTAACCGCGAAGGCATCGATTTCGAGCATTTCTGGAAGAAAGATTCCACCGCCGAGGTGTATCACTTCATCGGCAAGGACATCATTAACTTCCACGCCCTGTTCTGGCCGTCCATGCTGCACGATGCCGGCTTCCGCACACCCACGGCGGTCTGGGCCCACGGCTTCGTGACGGTGAACGGCAAGAAGATGTCCAAGTCCCGCGGTACCTTCATCATGGCCCGCACCTACCTGGATCACCTGGACCCGGAATACCTGCGTTACTACTTCGCCGCCAAGTTGACCGGCGGTGTGGATGACATGGACCTGAATCTGGAAGACTTTGCCGCCCGGGTGAACTCGGACCTTGTGGGCAAGGTGGTCAATATCGCCAGCCGCAGTGCAGGCTTCATCACCAAGCGGTTCGACGGCAAGCTGGGCAAGATCACCGAGCAGGACAAGCTGAAAGAGTTTATCGACGCCGGCGAGCAGATTGCCGAGTTTTACGAAACCCGTGAATTCGGTCGCGCCATGCGCCGGATCATGGAGTTGGCCGACATTGCCAACCAGTACGTGAACGACGAGCAGCCGTGGGTGATCGCCAAGCAGGAAGGCCAGGACGACAAGCTGCAGGCCATCTGCACCAATGCCCTGAACATGTTCCGCTTGCTGATGACCTATCTGGCGCCGGTACTGCCGAAGACCGCCGAGGCGTCGCAGTCGTTCCTGAATTCGCGTCTCGACTGGAACAACCGCGGCGCCCTGCTGGAAAATCACGGCATCGATAAGTTCAAGCCGCTAATGAGCCGGGTTGATATGGCCCAGATCGAGATGATGCTGGACGCGTCCAAAGAGGAGATGCCGGCCGCCATTGGCCAGCCGTCGCCGGCCGCAGACCTTGAGCCCATTGCCGAGGAAATCGAGTTCGGGGATTTCGCCAAAGTCGATCTGCGAGTGGTCAAAATCGTCAAGGCCGAGCACGTTGAAGGCGCTGACAAGCTTCTTCGCCTGACTCTTGATGTGGGGCATGGTGAGCGCAACGTGTTTGCTGGTATCAAGTCTGCCTACAAGCCGGAAGATCTTGAAGGCCGTATGACCGTGATGGTCGCCAACCTGAAGCCCCGGAAAATGAAGTTTGGCATGTCGGAAGGCATGGTTCTGGCGGCCGGGCCTGGCGGCAAGGACATTTTCATCCTGTCCCCGGATTCCGGCGCCACGCCGGGCATGCGGGTTATGTAAGCAGCAACAGGCAGAGACGCTCCGATGACAGAGTATTTGCTGATATTGGTGAGCACCATTCTGGTGAACAACTTTGTGCTGGTGCAGTTCCTGGGACTGTGCCCGTTCATGGGCGTCTCCGGCAAGCTGGAGACCGCCATGGGCATGTCTCTGGCCACCACCTTTGTGCTGACCCTGGCCTCGGTGTGCAGCTATCTGGCATACACCTATCTGCTGGAGCCGCTGGACCTGGCGTTTCTGCGCACCATCACCTTCATTCTGGTGATCGCCGTGGTGGTTCAGTTCACGGAAATGGTGGTGCGCAAAACCAGCCCTCTGCTGTATCGGGTGCTGGGCATATTTTTGCCACTGATTACCACCAACTGTGCGGTGCTGGGTGTGGCCCTGCTGAACATCAACAAGAACAACAACTTTGTTGAGTCTGTGTTGTATGGCTTCGGCGCTGCGGCGGGGTTTTCGCTGGTGCTCGTTCTGTTTGCTGCCATGCGCGAACGGATTGCCGTGTCTGACGTGCCTGTCGCCTTCCGGGGTGCCTCCATCGGCCTGATTACGGCCGGTCTGATGGCGCTGGCGTTCCTGGGCTTCACCGGCCTGGTTGTGATCTGACGGAGCGGTTGATATGTGGACAAGCTTCCTGATTGCCGTTGTGGTGCTACTC
This sequence comes from Marinobacter sp. SS5-14b, assembly GCF_030541005.1. GTDB lineage: Bacteria > Pseudomonadota > Gammaproteobacteria > Pseudomonadales > Oleiphilaceae > Marinobacter. Next base: position 57,653 of record NZ_JASSVM010000010.1, read on the forward strand.
GCCCTCGCGCTGGTCTTTGGCGCACTGCTGGGGTTTGCATCCGAGCGCTTCAAAGTAGAAGGCAACCCGCTGGTGGAGCAGATTGATGCGCTGCTGCCGCAAACCCAGTGTGGCCAGTGCGGTTTCCCCGGCTGCCACCCTTACGCAGAAGCCATTGCCAATGGCGAGGCGATCAACAAATGCCCGCCGGGCGGTGAAACCACCATCAAGGCCCTGGCCGACCTGCTGGACGTTGAGCCGCAGCCACTGGATGCCGAACACGGCGCAGAGCAAGCCAAACGGGTAGCCGTCATTCGTGAGGACGAATGTATCGGCTGTACCAAGTGCATCCAGGCCTGCCCGGTCGATGCCATTCTGGGCGCGGCCAAGCACATGCATACGGTCATCGAAAGCGAGTGCACCGGTTGTGACCTGTGCGTGGAGCCCTGCCCGGTCGATTGCATTGACATGATCACCATCCAACCGGATATCCGCACCTGGACCTGGACACCGCCCAAACCCGACATCATTGCCACCGACCGCCAGGGAGCCAGTGCCTGATGACTCAGTTGTGGGATTTTTCCGGCGGGGTTCATCCGCCTGAGAACAAGCAGCAGTCGACCCGCCGCCCCATCCGTATGGCCGGTATACCGGATCGCCTGATTCTGCCATTACAGCAGCACATAGGTGAGCCCGCCGAAGTGATCGTGAACATCGGTGACCGGGTACTCAAAGGTCAGAAAATTGCCGACGTCAAAGCTGGCATGGGTGTGCCGGTGCATGCATCGACCTCCGGCATGGTTGAAGCCATCGAGCACAGGGCGGTGCCCCACCCTTCCGGCATGTCAGACTGGTGTGTGGTGATCAAGCCCGACGGCGAGGACCAGTGGTGCGAGCGCAAGCCAGTGAGTGACTATCGCAAGCTTGATCGCGAACAGGTGCTGGGCATGATCCGTGATGCGGGAATAGCGGGCATGGGTGGCGCCGGCTTTCCAACGGACATCAAATTACGCCCGCCCCGGGATCGCAAGGTCGAAACCCTGATTCTTAATGGCGCGGAGTGCGAGCCGTACATCACCGCCGATGACATGACCATGCGGGAGCATGCTTCCGAGGTGGTCGCCGGCCTGAAGATCATGGCCTGGATTCTGCGCCCGTCCCGTTGTGTGATCGGCATTGAAGACAATAAGCCAGAAGCCATACTCGCCATGCGCGATGCGGTTCAGGGTACCCAGATTGAAATCGCCGTGATACCCACAAAGTACCCTTCGGGTGGCGAAAAACAGCTGATTCAGATCCTCACCGGGCTGGAAGTTCCCAGCGGCGGCATTCCCGCGGACATCGGCGTCATGTGCCAGAACGTGGGCACCGCCATGGCCGTATCCCGCGCGATATTCGAAGCCACACCTCTGATTTCACGGGTAGTTACCATCACCGGCGAAGCCGTCCGGGACGCCGGCACCTTTGAAGTGCTGATCGGCACGCCGGTCAGTGAACTTCTGACGGCAGCCGGGCTCGAAACCGGAAAACTTGACCGGCTCGTGCTCGGCGGCCCGATGATGGGCTACACACTCACGACCGACACTATCCCGGTGGTGAAAACCGCCAACTGCGTGATCGCCGCCACCTCAGAGGAATTACCTGCACCGCCGCCCGAACAGCCTTGCATTCGATGCAGCCAGTGCGCAGAAGCCTGCCCCATGGAGTTATTGCCGCAACAGCTGTTCTGGTACGCAAAAGCAGCAGAGTTTGAAAAAGCAGAACACCTGAACCTGTTTGACTGTATCGAGTGTGGCGCCTGTTCGTATGTGTGCCCCAGCTCGATTCCGCTGGTTCAGTACTACCGCTACGCCAAAGGCGAAATCCGGCAACAGCGTGCTGAGCAGCTGAAATCCGACCGGGCAAGGGAAAGGTTTGAGGCACGCCAGGCACGCCTTGAGCGGGAGCAGCAGGAAAAAGAGGCCCGCCGTAAAGAGCGGGCGAAAGCCGCAGCAGAAGCCCAGGCAAAGAAACAAGCCGAAGCGGAAGAAGCAGCGGCCCAGGGCGAGGCGGTAGATGATAGGGCAGCCAAGGCCGCCCTGGTGCAGCAAGCACTGGAACGCAAAAAAGCAAAAGCCTCAACCAAAGCCGAAAGCGCGCCGGAACAGCCGCTCACCGACACCCGGGAACAACCAGATATTGAGAGTCTGGAAAAGCAATTGATGCAGGCAGAAGCCAAACTCAGCACCATGCAGGGCATGCTGGAAGAAGCAAAAGCCCAGCAGGCTGACAACGTGGACAAACTGGAACGCGCTGTCGCAAAAAACCACGACCGGGTAGAGCGGGCACGGCAGGCGCTTACTGAAGCCCGTCAGCAATCGACCCCGGAAACTGAAACTCCGTCGCCCGAGTAACCCATTGCAGGCTGATCGTTCATGGCATTAGTTCAACAATCATCACCTCATGCCCACCGCGCCCGCCCTACGTCACGGGTGATGCTCTGGGTGATTCTGGCAGCCCTTCCGGGCCTGCTCGCCCAGACCCTGTTTTTTGGCTGGGGCAACCTGATCAACGTTGTCTGGTGTATTGCCCTGGCGCTGGCCTCCGAGGCAGCCATCCTGAAGCTGCGCAACAAGCCGGTGGCGTTTTTCCTGAAAGACAACACCGCTGCGGTGACCGGGCTATTGCTTGGCCTTTCTCTGCCCCAGTTTGCGCCCTGGTGGGTGTCCGGCGTTGCCGTAATCACCGCCATCATTGTGGCAAAACAATTGTACGGTGGGCTGGGTTCTAATCCCTTCAACCCCGCTATGGTGGGCTATGCTCTGGTGCTGGTGTCTTTCCCGGTGGCGATGACCACCAACTGGGCGCAGGCTGCGACGCTCTGGGGCGGCGCGCCCGGTTTCGGAGAAACACTCACAACGATCTTTTCTGCCAGCCAGACTGCTGTCGATGGCTGGACCATGGCCACGCCACTGGACGAGTACAAGCACAAGATCGCCACCCACACCGCCGCCGAGGTGCTGCAACACCCCACCTTTGGCGACCAGGTTGCCCGGGGCTGGGAATGGGTCAACCTGGCGTTCCTGGCCGGAGGCATTCTGCTGATCGGCCTGAAAATCATCAGCTGGCATATTCCGGTCGCCTTTCTGGCGGCCATGGCCATCATGAGCCTGGCGTTCGGCAACAACGTCGATCAGTATGCACCGTTGCAACTGCACTTGCTGGCCGGCGGCACCATGTTGGGTGCGTTTTTTATTGCCACGGACCCTGTTTCTGCCGCCACCAGCCATCAGGGCAAGCTCATATACGGGGCAGGCATCGGTATCCTGATCTACCTGATCCGCACATGGGGCAACTACCCGGATGCCGTCGCGTTCAGCGTTTTGCTGATGAACTTCGCAGTGCCCTTTATCGACCACTACACACCACCCCGGACGTACGGTCACCACAAAGCCCGGCGCGGGTTACCCGGCAGGAATGGAGGCTGAAACATGAGTGCATTGTTTACCTCCATTCGTCGCAGCGCCATCGGCCTCGGGCTGTTCGCGGTTATCACCGGCGGCACCATAGCCTTGACCCAGGGGATCACCAAGGATCGCATCAAGGAGCAGGCAGAAAGAGCCGAGGCCAAGGCCTTATTCGAGATCATTCCCGAAAGCCACCACGATAACGATCTGCTGAAAGACGTCGTCACGCTCCCCGCCAGCGACCGACTGCCGGGTGCAGGCCCGCTGAAGGTCTGGGTTGCGCGCCGCAATGGCCAGCCCATAGGGGTGATTATGCCAATGGTCGCGCCTGATGGTTACTCCGGGGAAATCCGGTTACTGGTCGGTATCAACATGAGTGGCGAGGTTCTGGGGGTTCGTGTAACCAACCACCGTGAAACACCCGGGCTGGGTGATCGCATCGAAACCCGGAAGTCTGACTGGATCTATGGCTTTGACGGTCGCTCCCTGACCAATACCCACCAGAGCCAGTGGAACGTTAAGAAAAACGGCGGTGTGTTCGACCAGTTTACCGGCGCCACCATTACCCCGAGGGCCGTGGTGAAAGCCGTTATGAAATCCTTGCTCTATTTCCGGCAGAATCGCCAGGAAATCCGTGAACGGCTGAACGAACCAACTGACCCCCGGCATAAAAACCAGCGCCCGGAAGCGATTGCCGGTGAATCCAAACCCATGGAGCATTCCTGATCATGGCGACCAAAACCTCCGCTGAAATTATTAAAGACGGCCTCTGGAGCAACAACCCTGCGCTGGTGCAAGTGCTTGGCCTGTGCCCTCTGCTCGCGGTCACCAGCACGGTGGTCAATGCCATCGGCCTCGGCATCGCGACCCTGTTGGTGCTGATCGGCTCCAACCTGTCGGTGTCGTTAATCCGCAACTTTGTCGGTGAGTCCGTTCGGTTACCGGCCTTTGTGATGATCATTGCCTCCTTCGTTACCTGTGCCGAGTTGCTGATGCAGGCGTTTACCTATGAGCTGTACCAGATTCTCGGCATATTTATTCCGCTGATCGTTACCAACTGCGCGATCCTTGGGCGGGCGGATGCCTTTGCCTCAAAAAATCCGCCGCTGCCGGCAGCTCTTGATGGGGCCATGATGGGTCTTGGTTTCCTCGCTGTGTTGATTGTACTCGGCGGAATGCGGGAGCTGATCGGCCAAGGCACCTTGTTTGCGGATATGCACTTGCTACTGGGCCCGGTGGCATCGGACTGGGTTGTCCGGCCATTCGAACAGTACCCGGATATGCTGTTCATGGTATTACCTCCTGGCGCGTTTATGGGCCTGGGCCTTTTGATCGCCCTGAAAAACAGTATCGACCATCGCCTGAAGGAGCGCAGAATCAGCGCTGAGCCAGCCCAGATTGCCAGCGGCAGTAAACGGGTACGGGTAACCGGCACTATCTCCTGAGCCCGGCGCCTGGACCAGGCTCTTGAACTTGAAACCGGAAAACCATGAATAAAGAAAAGCGCATAGAGATTTTTACACGGCTGCGGGATAACAACCCAACCCCGACCACGGAGCTCAACTACAGCACGCCGTTCGAGCTGCTGATTGCCGTGATTCTGTCGGCGCAGGCCACCGATGTAGGTGTCAACAAGGCCACCGACAAGCTCTACCCCGTTGCCAATACACCGGAAGCCATTCTTGCGCTGGGTGTCGATGGGCTCAAAGAGTACATCAAGACCATCGGCCTGTTTAACAGCAAGGCCGAGAACGTTATCAAGACCTGCCGAATGCTGATTGAACAGCACGGCAGCGAAGTGCCGGAGAAGCGGGAAGAGCTGGAAGCCTTGCCTGGCGTGGGCCGAAAAACTGCCAACGTGGTGCTTAACACAGCATTTCGCCAACCGGCCATGGCGGTGGATACCCACATCTTCCGGGTTTCAAACCGGACCGGTATTGCACCTGGAAAAAACGTTCTGGACGTTGAAAAGCGGTTGATGAGACTGGTTCCAAAAGAATTTCTTATGGACGCTCACCACTGGCTGATTCTTCATGGCCGCTACACCTGCACGGCACGTAAGCCAAAATGCGGCGCCTGTCTCATTGAAGACCTTTGCGAATTCAAACAGAAGCGGGACTATCAATAGTCTCAGGCCAGTGACTTGTCAGAGAACGCAAAAAAGCCGGCGATTGCCGGCTTTTTTGTCACTGGAAACCCAACCTATCAGTTCTGGCCGAGCATCTTTTCTTTCAAATCTTTCTGGGCGGGCTTGTCCGACAACCAGATACCAAACAACGCTTTCTTGAACTCAAGATCGCCAACGATATCTTTCTGCTCACCATTTTTCAGAACACGAACGCCTTCTCCGGGAATGTAAACCAGATCAAACACGTCACCCTCTTTAATCTCTTCCTGGAACACGCCCATGAACTGATCAACTTCGGACTGGATGGCAGAAAGATCACCGTCAGTGGAGGCCTCAAAGCCTTCCATCGTCGCTTCGGTCATGCGCTCGCTGGTAATCATGCCAGAGGTAATGTGCAGAGTAATGGCCTGGTGCTCATCGGCATTGATCACCGCCTCACCATTATTGATCTTCTCTGGCACATACAGCCCGCCAACATACAGATCCATGAACCACTTGGAGCGAGTTCCGGCTCCATTGAGCTGAAGTTCCTTGCCCATAGCAGAGTAGGTATCCGGTACATCTACGCTACCCACAGTAAGAGCTGAAGCCGGGGCAGAAAGAACACCTGCCAGAAAAAGTGAAGCAAATCCTGTTGTAAGAGCCTTCTTCATAGTCCTTTCCTTTAGATCGTTATTATTGAATGTTTCATTCGACGCCAGGACGACACCCAGTTCCGGCCCGGCGCTCACATTCTAACAACGACCCAATTCGCCATTCGCCACTTGGTTCTCATTTGCTGCCACAATTCACAAAAAAGCCGGCCCTGTTTCCAGGGCCGGCTTTTTCTTTTCGCAACTCAAAACCTAGTTAAACAGCAGGTTCCCGGACAGACCTTCCTTCTCCAGAATCTCCCTCAAACGGCGCAGAGCCTCTACCTGAATCTGGCGTACACGTTCCCGCGTTAGCCCGATCTCCTGCCCCACTTCTTCCAAAGTACTGATGGGGTAACCCCGCAAACCGAACCGCCGCGACAGAACTTCCTGCTGCTTGTCACTCAGCTGATCAATCCAGTTTTCGAGGCAGGAACACATGTTGTTGTCCTGCAGCAGGTCAGCCGGATCAGAAGCGCCTTCGTCTGCAACGGTGTCCAACAGCGATTTATCGCTACCGGCACCAATGGGCGTATCCATCGACGCAACCCGCTCGTTCAACCCCAGCATGCGCTTCACGTCGTTCACGGGCTTGTCGACCAGGCGGGCAATTTCTTCCGCTGTGGGCTCGTGATCAAGCTTTTGCGTGAGTTCCCGGGCGGCTCTGAGGTACAGGTTGAGCTCTTTTACCACATGGATAGGGAGCCGGATGGTGCGGGTCTGGTTCATGATGGCCCGCTCAATCGTCTGCCGGATCCACCAGGTGGCGTAGGTTGAAAAACGAAAACCGCGCTCAGGATCGAACTTCTCGACAGCACGGATCAGACCCAGGTTACCTTCTTCGATCAAGTCGAGCAGGGTAAGGCCACGATTCACATAACGGCGGGCGATTTTAACCACCAGGCGAAGATTGCTTTCAATCATCCGCTTTCGGCCGGATTCCTCTCCCTTGCGGGCCAGGCGTGCGAAGTACACCTCTTCTTCCGGTGTTAACAGTGGTGAGAAACCGATTTCGTTAAGGTACAGCTGGGTGGCGTCCAGCTGCTTCTGGTTGGTGAGATATTTTCCCTTGGCGGGAAAATCATCTTCGGTGTCTGTTGACTGGTCGTCAGCCGATGCCCGTTCAGGCTTCTCCTCGGCCAGCAATTGCTCTTCTGCGTCGTCCACTTCTGCAACGCGATCAATGATGACGTCTTCTTGCTCTACTGACATTATTTACCCCGCCTCTCAATAATCCTGTTCGCGCCCGATACTTCTTGTTATTGCGGACTTGTTGGTTTCACTCAGGACATTTGCTTGTTGGCTGGCAATCACTGTTGCCGTTATTGTTTTTGTGCTTCGCGGTATTCAGTCAGGCCTTTCGGGTAACGCTGTTAACGCCTTGGCAGGTATCGGGACGGATCAACCGGATTGCCATTTTTTCGGATTTCGAAATGCAACATCGGTTTATCGGTACCGCTACTGCCAAGCTCGGCGATTACCTGCCCGGCTTTTACATCCTCCCCTTCCTGCACCAGAATCTTTCGATTGTGGGCATATGCGCTCAGATAATGTTCATTGTGGTTCACAATAATCAGGTTACCGTAACCAAGTAAACCGTTTCCTGCGTAGACCACATTTCCATCTGCCGCTGCCTTCACAGCATCCCCGGGATTCCCGACAATATCAATGCCTTTATTGACTTTTCCCGATGTTGAATATTTAGCAATTACAGTGCCAGCATGGGGCCAGCGCCAATGAATATTAGCAACCGTCTGGCTACCGCTGCTCCTCGATGGCAAGGCGGACGGCGCTTTTGCGGGAGGCCGTGAGGCCGATACGCTTCCTCGTGAAGGGGCTTTAGCCGCCGGTACCCGAGGTGGCGTTGATGACCCGGCAGCGCTCCGGATCGTCCCTTTTCTGTCTAACCTCAGCACTTGCCCCACGCGGAGATTCCAGGGTGGCCGGATACCGTTGGCATCACCAAGCTCCCGGTAGTCACGGCCATAACGCCAGGCAATGCCGTAAAGCGTTTCACCCTTTTTGACCACATGGGTTCCCCAATTCACAGGAGGATTATAAAGATCGTCCTGATAGATTGCGTTCGTATTACAGCCGGAAAGAAAGAGCATGGAGAGAAAAAGAATGAGAGCGGAGAACACGGCAGATCTGCGGCCACATTTACCACCAGACCAAAGCCGGCCCCTGGCCGGATTTTCTGACTTGATGAGCCCGCTAAAAAGAATCACGTATAAAAAACGCCTGATTATGATGAATCCATCTAAGAAACTGCCCGCGCTGCAGGCAACTTCTCATGTTTCAGGACTAACTTACTAATTTATTGCACGATTTGTAAGCGATTCCAAGTTACTGAGCACACAGGTTTGTTACCTTCAGGAACATTCATTCTGTGCGCCAGGTAACACTTTTTACATTACCCTGAGTGTTAACCCTGCTTCCCCGACAGCCTTCGGCCAGCAATCTCGAGCCCGACAACCAGCAACAACCCAACCCCTGCCATCAAAATAGCCAAGCCAAGTAAAGGCTCCTGCCCGTAGAGCGTAGCCCAGGTGTCGGGGCTCACTGGCAACTGGCTCAATGGCACCTGTTCACCAGCACTGTTGGTGCGCCAGCTCAGCGTTTCCTGCCATGGCCACACCTTCGCCAGAGCCCCAATCATGAAGCCTGTCAACAAAGCCAATACCGTGTCGTGAAAATACCGAAATGCCAGTGTAATCAGCCGAGCCACGGATAGCAGACCGATCAGGCAACCGACCATAAACAATCCCAGGCTAGCAAACTCACCGCCTTTGATGGCCGCCAGCACCGGCGTATACATTCCAATGATCAACAACAGAAAGCTTCCGGAAATGCCGGGCAGAATCATTGCACAAATCGCCAGTGCGCCAGCACCGAGGAATGCAATACCCGAAGGCTCAACCTCGCTGGCTGGCAGCGTTGTTACCCACCACGCAAACAACACACCAGACAACAATGGAACCAGCAGCAAAGGCACATAGCGGCGAACCTGTTGGCCCACGTGCCAGACGGAGGCAATGATCAATCCAAAAAAGAAACTCCAGATCAGGATCGGGTGCTTGTCCAGCAACCAGGTAATAAGCGAGGCAAGACTGGCAATACTGGTGACAATACCCGCCAACAAAGTGACCAGGAAGGTGCCATCAATCGACCGCCAGAAGCCGGTGAGATCACCTCTGATGAGTTGCCGCCAGAAGGCAACGGGCGCTGCGCTGATCGCTTCCAGCAAACGGAAGTAAATACCCGTGATAAAAGCAATAGTGCCGCCGGAAACGCCCGGGACAATATCCGCGGCCCCCATGGCCATACCCCGGAAAAAGACCGCGAGCGGATGATGTTGGCGACTGGTCGAACTGTCAGAACCCTTGGACATCAACGCACGACCCCACCAAGCAAGGGCACAAAACGCACAGGCTCAAGTTCGTGGCGCTCGAAGCTGTCGCCCCGGCGAACGATTTCGACCAGAACCTGTTCGTGCTCGCCTACCGGCGCAATCAGTACGCCGCCATCCGCCAACTGATCCAGAAGCTCCGTCGGCACTTCAACCGGTGCCGCAGTGACGATAATACCGTCAAAGGGCCCCCGATCCGGCCACCCCATTCCCCCGTCTGCGTGTTTGAGCATGACATTGCGAATATTCAGCTGGCGCAAACGTTCCCGGGCACGCTCTTGCAAAGGCCGGATCCGTTCGACGCTGTATATGTCGCTGAACAGCTGGGAGAGCACCGAAGTCTGGTAACCGGAGCCCGTTCCCAACTCCAGCACACGGCGAGGTTGATGAGCCAGTAACAGCTCCGTCATCCGGGCCACAATATAGGGCTGAGACAGTGTTTGACTGTATCCGATGGGCAGCGAGGTATCTTCATAGGCCCGGTGGGAGAGCGCCTCGTCCAGAAAAATATGGCGGGGGATCTGACCAATCACCTCCAAGACCCGGTCAGACTCAATGCCCGCCTCCCGCAACCGCTGCACAAGGCGCATGCGCGTGCGCCGGGAGGTCATTCCGATCCCTTCAATCTGGGCGTTCATTGCCTGCCGCCCTCCATGCCTTCGAGACCATCAACCCAGTCACGAAGCCCTGATAGTGCTTCATGGCGCGTCATATCGGTGTGTACCGGTGTGATCGACACATAGCCTTCCCGAACGGCATGAAAATCCGTACCCGGCCCGGCATCACCACCCTGCCCGGCTGCGCCAATCCAATAACGCTGCTTACCTCTGGGACAGGTCATAGGCACGGCACCTTCTGCCCTCTCCCGGTGCCCCAGACGCGTTATACGAAACCCCGCCAACTGGTTCCAGGGCACATCAGGGACGTTTACATTAAGAATGCAGCGAGGCCCGAGCGTGAGCGTTCGTTTGTTCTGAAGCAGCATCCGAACCACCCTCGCGGCGGTTTCGTAGTGGAAATGTCCATCGTTCACCAGCGACACCGCGATGGCGGGCAAGCCAAGGTGGCGCCCCTCAGTCGCTGCCGCTACCGTACCGGAATAGATCACGTCGTCACCCAGGTTGGCGTGGGTATTGATACCAGAAACCACACGATCAAAAGGTTTGGTGAACAGGCCATTAACCGCCAGATGCACGCAATCGGTGGGCGTTCCATCAATCGAACGGAAGCCATTGGGGTGCTCCTCAACCGTCAGGGGACGGTTCAGGGTCAGTGAGTTGCTGGCACCGCTGTGATCCCGGTCCGGGGCAACGACCCTCAATTCGCCAAGACCTTGCAGCCCCTCATACAGGGCGACCAGGCCAGGCGAATGCACGCCATCATCATTAGACAACAGAATACGCACAGTGATCTCCGCTAGCTCGCTTATTACTTATTATCACGGCTGAGGCTCATGTCCTGCAGCTCAAAAATATCACCCAGCAACGTAGTGGCGTACTGCCCGGGCGGCAAAACGAATTGCAGCCGTAAGGTACTGTCATCCAGCCAATGCCAGCACAGGCGTTCTGGTTGACACACCAGGGCACGGCGCTCGGGCTTCATACGGGTACTCAGAAACAGCTTTTCAAACTCGGGGTGACGGGCAACAACGGCTCGCTCAAGCAATGCCAGCTGTTCGCCAGCGCTGGTGCCACCGTCGCCCCAGAGCGGGCCGGTAGGCATGCCGTCATCAACAGGCTCACCGGGCAAACAGACAAACCAGTTTCCGGCCGTGACTCGTTCCGCCAACACCTCATTAAACAACCACGAACGTGCCGCCGAAAAGTACAATACGTTTTTCGAGCTGTTTCCGCCACCACCACTACGACGACCGCCTTTCTTTCGATTCAACCGGGAAGGGTCAATATTTACCGCCTGCTCCAGATTGCCCCCGCCAATGCCGAACCGTTGTGGCCCGAAATAATTCGGCGCCCCCCGCTCAGCGAGCAGAGTCAACGCCTGCTCCAGCGACGCTCTGTCCCCGGAAACCTCACGCAGCACCAGATCAAAGCCGTTGTTGACGTGTTCACCCCGGCGAAGCTTGCGGGCATGACGACGACTGGCCAGAACGGGCCAGCGCGCGGAGATTGAGGCCAGAAGCTCAGCATCACCAGCTTCTCTTCCAGGACAATACAAACTGAACCACTGCACCGTGACTGCATGGCGATCTTTCAGGCCACAGAATCCCACCTCAAACGCTTTGCATCCAGCCAGCGTGGCGAGCTCCCGAGCCACGTACTCGGTGTTGTCTCCGGTCTTTTCAATGCGGACACACACGTGCTCACCAGCCCCTGCAAAATCACCATCGGGCGCTTCAAACTCTGGCCACAACTGCTCGGTCACCCGGAAATCCTCCGGTGAGACTTTCAGCAACGCTTTGCCAGGGCGCGCTCCAGACGAGGTTGGCCAGTCCAGCCGCCAGCGAGGCCGTTCGTCCGGCCTGCTCACAAGCTCACCGGCTCAAGCAAACACACCGCCTGACAGGCAATGCCCTCGCCCCGCCCCGTAAATCCCAGCTTTTCTGTGGTGGTGGCCTTAACACTCACCCGGCTCACCGGCACACCAAGGTCCTCAGCAATATTCAGCCGCATGGCCTCTACATGAGGCGCGATCTTCGGAGCCTGGGCAATGATCGTCGTATCCACATTCACCACCGAAAAACCTTCCTCCAACACCCGCTGCATCACCCGGCGCAACAAATCCCGGCTATCCGCTCCGGCCCACTCCTCACTGGTATCCGGAAAAAAATGACCGATATCGCCCAGCGCCACCGCACCCAGCAGGGCATCCGCTAACGCATGCAGCAGCACATCACCATCCGAATGGGCTTTCAGACCATGACTATGGGGAATCTCAACACCCCCTAAAATGACAAAACCGCCCTCACAAAAGGCATGGACATCAAAGCCCTGGCCAATACGCATGATCGTCTCCGAAACCAAACAGGAATGTACGTTGAGGGGAAAGCCCTACTGCCGACCAAGAATGAACTCGGCCAATGCCAGGTCCGACGGTACCGTAATCTTGAGATTATCTGCCCGACCTTCCACTAAAAGAGGCATATTACCGGAAAACTCCATGGCAGAGGACTCATCCGTCACCGCATGGCCATTTTCCAGTGCAGACTCCAGCGCCGCCCTGAGCGCGCCAAAACGAAACATCTGCGGCGTCAACGCCCGCCACAAGCGACTACGATCCACCGTCTGCTCAACCTCAGGCGTAACGCCCTCACCCGCCTGTTTCAACGTATCCGTAACCGGCGCCGCCAGCAGACCACCCACAGGGTGCTCAAACAGAGTATCGATCAGGTTGGCAAGATCATGAGGATGCAAACACGGCCGGGCGGCATCGTGTACCAACACCCAGTCATTGTCATCAGCCTGCTCGTCCAACGCATGCAATGCCGAAAGCACCGAATCCGCCCGTTCTTTACCACCGGTACAAGTCTGAATACGGTTGTCTTTGGCAGACTCACTGTCTGGCCACCAATGATCCTGCGCACTCAGCGGGACCATGCAGCCTTTGAACGGTGCGCTATCCAACAATCGGGAAAGGGTGATATCAAGAATAAAGCGGTCAGAGATTCTTAAGTACTGCTTGGGACATTCAGCTTTCATGCGCTGGCCGATGCCAGCGGCAGGAACAACAAGCCAAAGTTCAGAGTTCATCATCGGAAGGCCCGCACAATGTCAGGAGAGAGCGCCGGGGAGTGTCTCTCCGGGAATGTCGAAGGCCAAGGATGGCCTGAGAGAAGCGCACATGGATGTGCTCGTAGCGGTTCCCGGAGAGACACTCCCCGGCGCTCGGAACACCCAAAGCCGAAATCAGTTCTCGACGACCAGGAAAAAAGTCTCGTCTTCACGAATAAGCCCAAGATTCATGCGGGCCCGCTCCTCTACCGCCCCCTGCTCATTGCGAAGATTCCGCACCTCCGCATAAAGCCGGTCATTACGCCCCGCCAAGCCGGCATTCTCCGCCCTCTGCTCCGCAATCGCCTTCTCCAGCGACCAAACCTGCGCAAAGCTGCCCTCCCCGATCCACAGGCGAACCTGCAGCAGGAGAATCAGCACTACCAGAATGGCCCAAAGCGTTTTCATGCAAATCAGCTCAGAAAATAACCAGAATTAAAGTTGGCATCGAAGGTCAAGTATAGACCTTATAGTAGATTAGCAACAAATTCCCGTAAGTCACTGTACAAAAAGGCCATCGTTTCCGAATTTTCATTCAGAACGCGATGGCCTTAACATTTTGTTACCTGCCAGCAACCACCAGCAGGCCACAAACTACCGCCAGATGTTAACCCTGGCCCTTGATTTCGCTCAGACCAAGGTACGGCGCCTTACCTTCCAGCGCTTCTTCAATACGCAGCAGCTGGTTGTACTTGGCAACCCGGTCAGAGCGGCACAAAGAACCGGTCTTGATCTGACCCGCGCAGGTCGCCACCGCCAGATCGGCAATGGTGGTGTCTTCGGTTTCACCGGAACGGTGAGAAATCACCGCCGTGTATCCGGCATCCTGAGCCATCTTGATGGCATCCAGAGTCTCAGACAGGCTACCGATCTGGTTGAACTTGATCAGAATCGAGTTACCCACACCCTTCTCGATACCCTGCTTCAGAATTTTGGTATTGGTTACGAACAAGTCATCACCCACCAGCTGAACCTTGTCACCGAGCTTGTCGGTCAGCACTTTCCAGCCGTCCCAGTCACTCTCGTCCATACCGTCTTCGATGGATACGATCGGGTAACGCTCGCACAGGCCTGCCAGATAATCCGCAAAGCCTTCAGAATCGAAGCTCTTACCCTCACCAGCCAGGTTGTACTGGCCGTCTTTATAGAACTCGGAAGACGCACAGTCCAGAGCCAGGGTGACATCTTTGCCCAGCTCATAACCAGCGTCTTCAACAGCTTGCTTGATCACAGCCAGAGCCGCTTCGTTGGACGGCAGGTTCGGCGCAAAGCCACCCTCGTCGCCGACGGCGGTATTCAGACCCTGAGCCTTCAGCACTTTCTTCAGGCTGTGGAAGATTTCAGCACCCACACGCAGGGCCTCGCCAAAGCTCTTGACGGAAACGGGCTGAACCATGAACTCCTGGATGTCGACGTTGTTATCCGCGTGCTCGCCACCGTTCAGGATATTCATCATCGGCACCGGCATGGAGAATTCACCGGAGGTGCCATTTACATCGGCGATGTGCTCATACAACGGCTTGCCCAGAGAAGTCGCTGCAGCCTTGGCCGCCGCCAGAGAAACCGCCAGAATAGCGTTTGCGCCCAGGTTGGCCTTGTTTTCGGTGCCGTCCAGATCAATCATGATCTGGTCGACGCTACGCTGATCCGCAGAATCCTTGCCCACCAAAGCATCACGAATCTGGCCATTGATGGCATCAACCGCTTTGCGAACACCTTTACCCAGGTAACGGGACTTGTCTCCGTCACGCAGTTCCAGCGCTTCGCGGGAACCGGTAGAAGCACCGGAGGGCGCACAGGCACGGCCAAGGGTGCCGTCCTCAAGAATCACATCCGCTTCTACTGTCGGGTTACCGCGCGAGTCCAAAACTTCACGAGCTTTGATGTTGGCAATCTTGGTCATTCTTCTGGGTCTCCAGTTTATGTCTTCACAATTGGGAGTTAGAGCAAGCGGGGGATGGCTTTACGAAAAACGCTACAAGCACATCCATGTGCGCTTGGGCTCCGCCATCCATGGCTACGCACATTTTCGTAAAGCCATCCCCCGCTCGCTCTCGCAGTCCTGTAGAAACGCCAACACCGCCAATCAGGCGGTGTCGATAGGTTTAAAACTCTTAACAAGATCATCCACGGCTTTCACCCGCTGAAGGAATGGCTCCAGCTGGCTCAGGCGCAGGGCGCAAGGGCCATCGCATTTAGCCTGATCCGGATCAGGATGCGCCTCTAGGAACAATCCGGCCAGGCCCTGGGACATCCCCGCCAGCGCCAGATCGGTCACCTGGGCACGTCGGCCGCCCGCAGAATCAGATCGACCGCCAGGCATTTGCAGCGAATGGGTCACATCAAACATCACTGGCACGTTCATCGACTTCATGATGCCGAAACCGAGCATGTCAACCACCAGGTTGTTGTAACCAAAGCTGCTACCACGCTCGCACAGGATAATCTTGTCGTTACCCGCTTCTTCGCACTTGGTGATGATGTGCTTCATTTCCTGGGGGGCCAGGAACTGAGCCTTCTTGATGTTGATCACTGCGCCGGTTTTCGCCATGGCCACCACCAGATCGGTCTGGCGGCTCAGGAACGCGGGCAGCTGAATGATGTCGCACACCTCTGCAGCCGGTGCCGCCTGCTCTGGCGTGTGTACATCAGAGATGATCGGCACGCCGAACTTGCTCTTGATGTCCGCCAGAATCTGCAAGCCTTTTTCGAGGCCGGGGCCGCGAAACGAGTTGACCGACGAGCGGTTAGCCTTGTCGAACGACGCTTTGAACACATAGGGAATGCCGAGTTTGCCAGTGGCTTCCACGTAAGCATGAGCCACTTCCATGGCCAGCTCGGGCGATTCCAGCACGTTCATGCCGCCAAACAACACGAACGGCTTGTCGTTGGCAACTTCGATTCCGGCGACGTTCACCCTGCTCTGCGCCATACTCAGGATCCTTTCTTGTTGGCCAGTGCAGCCTCAACAAAACCCTTGAACAGCGGATGGCCGTCACGGGGTGTGGAGGTAAATTCCGGGTGGAACTGACAGGCCACAAACCAGGGATGATCCGGCGCTTCCACCACTTCCACCAATCGACCATCGGTAGAACGACCAGAGATCTTCAGGCCCGCTTCTTCCAGTTTTGGCAGGAAGTGGTTGTTGACCTCGTAGCGGTGACGGTGACGCTCGCGAATGGTTTTCTTGCCGTAGCAGGCTGCAATGGTGGAACCATCGGTCAGCACACAATCCTGGGCGCCCAGGCGCATGGTGCCACCCAGGTCTGAGGCTTCGGTGCGCTCTTCGGTATTGCCGCTGGCGTCCAGCCACTCAGTGATCAGACCGACCACCGGTGCCGGGCTGTGCTCGCGGAACTCGGTACTGTGAGCATCATTCAGGCCGGCCACGTTACGAGCGTACTCGATAACAGCGACCTGCATGCCCAGACAGATACCCAGGTAGGGAACCTTGTTTTCACGAGCGTACTGCACCGTGCGAATCTTGCCTTCTACGCCGCGCTCACCAAAGCCACCCGGCACCAGAATGGCATCGGCGGACTCCAGCACAGAGGTGCCGTCGCGTTCGATGTCTTCGGAGTCGATGTAGTTGATATTGACCTTGGTGCGGGTCTTGATGCCTGCGTGCAACAAGGACTCAATCAGGGATTTGTAAGCTTCAAGAAGCTCCATGTATTTGCCAACCATGGCAATGGTAACTTCCTGCTGCGGATTCATCAGGGAATCCACCACTTCGTCCCACTCACTCAGATCTGCTTCGCGAGCTTGCAGGCCAAACCGTTCGATCACCAGCTGATCCAGCCCGTACTCGTGCAGCATGCGCGGGATGGCGTAGATGGATTTGGCATCCTGCAACGGAATCACCGCCCGCTCTTCAACGTTGGTGAACAACGCGATCTTGCGGCGAGAGCTGATATCCACCTCGTGCTCGGAACGGCATAACAGAATATCCGGCTGCAGACCAATGGAGCGCATTTCCTTCACGGAGTGCTGGGTCGGCTTGGTTTTGATTTCACCGGCCGTCGCAATGTAGGGCACCAGAGTCAGGTGCATGAACAAGGCGCGCTGGGGACCCACTTCTACCTTTAGCTGACGGCAGGCTTCGAGGAACGGCAGGGATTCGATATCGCCCACAGTTCCGCCCACTTCAATCATGGCAACATCGGAACCCGCTGCCCCCTCAACCACCCGACGCTTGATCTCATCAGTGATGTGGGGGATGACTTGCACAGTGCCGCCGAGATAATCGCCACGACGCTCTTTGCGGATAACCTCTTCATACACACGGCCGGTGGTGAAGTTGTTACGCTTGCTCATGGGCGTACGAATAAAGCGTTCGTAATGGCCCAGATCGAGGTCGGTTTCCGCGCCGTCTTCGGTGACAAAAACTTCACCGTGCTGGAACGGGCTCATGGTGCCGGGGTCCACGTTGATGTACGGGTCCAGCTTGAGAATAGTGACCTTCAGGCCGCGTGCCTCGAGGATGGCTGCCAGTGAGGCAGACGCAATACCTTTCCCCAAGGAGGACACGACACCGCCGGTGACGAAAATATAACGCGTCATGCAGATTCCGTGATTATCTGGTTCGGTGAAGGAGGGAGATTGTTCATCTCAAGATGGGACGTCAGACTACCAGAAAGCCCCCCTCTACTCAATCACAATCCCTCTCCACAATCAGCCTCCAGCCGGCGGCAGGGGCGCTTCCCGAGTATTGGTCAGAACACCACAAATCGCCAATGGCAATCAACTCACTACCCCCTGGTCCTTGCCGGTAAACCAGCGGCAGCGCTGCTCTTTCCCACGGCGGCACCCCCCGCTCCTGCAACCAGGTTTTTAATGCACGGGAGTGCTCACCCTCCGCGAATCGTACCCGTTCACCACCTTGCCTCGTAGATATCCGTATTTGCGGTGGCGGAATACTTGAGGTATGGCCCGGTCTTTCGGCCCTCAACTGCAGCTGCCAACGGCCCCACTTCAGTATGTGATCAGGTAGAAGATCGACAGGATGCGCCGGAGCGCTCTCGTTCGGCACCAGGTACAGGTGCTCGCGGTAACGCCGCAGGCTGAAGCCATCTCCCCGGATTTCAGGCTCCCGATCTGCCCCTGCAGCCAGCATATCCGCCAGGGCCTGACCCCAGTCAGAGAGTGCCGGTGCCTGCCAACCCTGGTGACGGATCCACCAGCGCACCAGATTGCGCTGTTCAAGCTCTGCCAGAGCACGGAAAGGCTCGAGCTTTAACCGGCCTGCATCCCCGCAAACCTGCCACTGGAACTCAGCCAGGCGCTGATTCAGCTGTTCGCTTTCCCTGCAGGCCCGAGCGCTGTAGGCCACACGCTTAAGCAGGCCAGGCCAACGGCTTTTCAGACCGGGCACGATTGCATGGCGCAGGTAATTGCGATCAAAGATAGGGTTTTCATTGCTGGGGTCTTCAGCCCAACTCAGCCCGGCAGCGCCTGCGACCTCTGCCAAGCGCTCACGACTGATATCCAGCCAGGGGCGAAAAAGCCTGCCAAGACCTATCGCCCGGGTGCGCGGCATACCCGCCAGCCCATGAACCCCAGAGCCACGGAGTAGCCGGAACAACACCGTTTCAGCCTGGTCATCGCCATGATGGGCCATTAGCAGCAGATCATTCTCGCCAAGCTGACGCTTGAACACCTGGTATCGGGCACGACGCGCGGCCTCTTCAAGGCCGCCAGTAACGGTTACCCCCACATCAACCCGGTGCACCACCAACGGCACAGACAGTTGCGCACAGGTATCCCTGCAGAACTGCTCGGTCTGTTCGTGATTGTTCTGGAGCTGATGATTGATGTGAAGAGCGGTTACATCGGGATGGCACGCCGCCACTACGTGCAACAACAGGACGGAATCCAGGCCGCCACTGAAGGCGACCCAGAGCCGGGAATGGTCGGGGAGTGCGCTGACAGGCTCAAACAGGTCAACTGGCCAGTCAGAGCTCCGGGCGGCGTTACCGCCCGCCTTCATACTTGGTTAAACGCTCATAACGGCGGGAGACCAATTCGTCCAAAGGCAACCGGCTGAGTTCAGCCACGCCTTTGGCGAGCCTCGTTTTCAGGGTTTCCGCCATCTTTTCCGGATTTCTGTGAGCGCCACCGAGCGGTTCTTCAATGACGTTGTCGGCGACATCCAGCTCCTTGAGCCGTTGGGCCGTTACACCCATGGCTTCAGCAGCCTGAGCCGCAAACTCCGCGCTCTTCCAGAGAATAGAAGCACAGCCTTCCGGGGAAATAACGGCATAAGTGGAGTACTGCAACATATTCAGCTGATCACACACACCGATGGCCAACGCGCCGCCAGAACCACCCTCACCGATCACAGTGGAAATGATCGGCGTTTTCAGCCGTGACATCACGGCCAGGTTAAAGGCAATGGCTTCGCTCTGGCCGCGCTCTTCAGCACCGATGCCCGGATAAGCACCCGGGGTGTCGATAAACGTCAGAATCGGCATTTTGAAGCGCTCTGCCATTTCCATAAGGCGCAAAGCCTTACGATAGCCTTCCGGGCGTGGCATGCCGAAATTACGCTTTACCTTTTCACGCACTTCACGGCCTTTCTGGTGACCAATCACCATCACGGGCTTGTTGTCCAGCCGAGCCGTTCCGCCAATGATGGACAGGTCGTCCGCGTAGCGGCGGTCGCCGTGCAGCTCGTCAAAATCCTCAAAGATCAGGTCGATGTAATCCTGGGTATAGGGCCGGCGCGGGTGCCGGGCCAGGCGCGCCACGTCCCAGGACTGAAGATCAGAGAAAATCGACTCGGTCAGGCTGACGCTTTTCTTTTTGAGACGACTGATCTCATCAGTGATATTGATGTCGGTGTCGTTACCCACCATGCGAAGCTCTTCAATTTTGGCTTCCAGGTCGGCGATCGGCTGTTCGAAATCCAGGTAGTTAGGGTTCATGATGTTCCGTCATTTGATTGCCAGGCGGGCATAAACCCGCCAAAACCAGAATTTGGGACAAAGATAGCAGCGCTCGGCGCGCAGCTAAAGCGGACATTGGTATTAATCATAGACCAGTTCCACTGACTGGTCGCCCACAAGGTGCTTCAACTCGAACAACAAATTGTCATCCGGCTGCACCCGCCAGGACTCACCCAGCTCTATGCGGGTTCGTGCATCGGCACTGCTGTATTCAATCCAAACCGGGCTACCCTGGTTTCGGAATGGCCTCAGGGTGTCGTCCAGTTTGTCCAGCAGTCCGTTCTGCAGCTGCTCTGAATGCAGCGCCAGCCGGATGCCACGGCTGAACTGCTGGCGAGCGGTGGCCACATCCATCACCGAGCTCACCCGCATTTTCATCTGGCCCGAATAATCGTCGTGACTGACTTGCCCTTCCACCACAATCACCTGATCCGATTGTAGCAACTCGCGATTCTCGAAAAACGCCTCCGAGAACAGCGTGGCCTCTATGCGGGCACTGCGATCATCCAGCGTGATAAAACACATGGTCGATCCGGTCCGGGTTTTCATGGTGCGCTGCGCCACCACCAGGCCCGCAACCCGTTGGGGCGACTTGTTGGGCTTGAGATCTGAAATGGAGGAACGCACAAACCGGCGCACTTCTCGTTCATATTCGTCAAACGGGTGGCCCGTCAGATAAATGCCAAGGGTATCTTTTTCCCCTTTAAGACGCTGCTTCTCCGGCCACTCGCGAACGTTGGCCACGTCTTCATATGGATCGCCATTTTCGCCGCCCTCCAGCATTTCACCGAACATGTCCACCATGCCAACGGCATCGTTCCGGGACTGTTGGCCCGCCTGCTGAATCGCCTTATCAATACTGGCCATCAACTGAGCACGACTGGCCCCGAGCTTATCCATGGCGCCGGCACGTATAAGCGCCTCCATGGCTCTCTTGTTGACCTTTTTAAGGTCAACCCTACGGCTGAAATCGAAGATATCCTGGAATGGACCGCCTTCCCGGGCGGCGGCCACGACGCTGTCGATCGGGCCTTCACCCAAGCCCTTGATCGCGCCCAGACCGTAAATAATCTGACCGTCATCGTTTACCGTGAAGGTGTACTCGGATCGGCTGACGTCTGGAACCAGAAGGTCCAGCTTCATGTTCCGGCACTCTTCAACCAGTGTCACCACCTTGTCGGTGTTCTGCATATCCGCGGTGAGCACTGCGGCCATGAATTCGGCCGGGTAATGGGCCTTCATCCAGAGCGTCTGATAGGACACCAGTGCATAGGCGGCGGAGTGGGATTTGTTAAAACCGTAACCGGCGAACTTTTCAACCAGGTCAAAGATGTTTTCGGCCAGGGTTTTATCAATTCCGTTGTTAGCACAACCTTCCAGAAAAAAGGCCTTTTGCTTGGCCATTTCTTCCGGCTTTTTCTTACCCATGGCCCGACGCAACATGTCAGCGTTGCCAAGCGTATAGCCCGCCATCACCTGGGCAATCTGCATGACCTGTTCCTGATACAGGATAACCCCATACGTGGGCTCTAATACCGGTTTCAGGCCCGCATATTGATAGTCCGGGTGCGGGTAGGACAGAGGCTGCCGGCCGTGTTTCCGGTCGATAAAGTCGTCCACCATACCGGACTGCAGCGGGCCCGGACGGAACAGGGCCACCAGGGCGATCATGTCTTCCAGAGAATCCGGCTGCAAACGGCGGATCAGATCCTTCATACCCCGGGATTCGAGCTGGAATACCGCCGTCGTCTCTGCTTTCTTGAGAATCTCGAACGAAAGCTTGTCGTCCAGTGGAATGGCTGCAATGTCGAGTTCCGGCTCCCCGCGCTTTTGCCGGCGCGGGTTGATCATATGCAAGGCCCATTTGATGATGGTCAGGGTCCGCAGGCCCAGGAAGTCAAACTTGACCAGTCCGGCTTCTTCAACATCGTTCTTGTCAAACTGGGTGACCAGGCTGCCACCCTCATCGTCACAATACAGCGGCGAAAAATCGGTGATTTTGGTGGGCGCAATCACCACCCCCCCGGCGTGTTTGCCGGCGTTCCGGCAGACGCCTTCCAGCTTCAGCGCCATATCCCAGATTTCCTGGGCTTCCTCATCCTGCGCCAGGAATTCTTTCAGCTGAGGTTCCTGATCGATCGCCTTGCTGAGGGTCATGCCCACTTCAAACGGGATCAACTTTGACAGCTTGTCTGCCAGACCGTAGGACTTACCCTGCACACGGGCTACGTCCCTGACGACCGCCTTGGCCGCCATGGTACCGAAGGTAATGATCTGGGAAACCGCCTCACGTCCGTACTTCTGGGCGGTATATTCAATGACCCGGTCCCGGCCTTCCATACAGAAGTCAACGTCGAAGTCGGGCATGGAAACCCGTTCCGGGTTCAGGAACCGCTCGAACAGCAAGTCGTATTCGAGGGGGTCAAGGTCGGTAATCAGCTGGGCATAAGCAACCAGGGAACCCGCACCGGAACCCCGGCCCGGCCCCACCGGCACGCCGTTATTTTTAGCCCACTTGATGAAGTCCATTACGATCAGGAAGTAGCCCGGGAACCCCATCTGAATGATAATATCCAGCTCGAAGTTCAGGCGCTTGTAGTAGGCTTCGCGTTTGGCCTCGTATTCCGGGTCATCCTTGCTCAGGGTTTTGGCAAGTCGCTCTTCCAGACCTTCCTCCGATACCTTCCGGAAATAGTCGTCCATGGTCATGCCATCCGGAATCGGATAGTTCGGCAGGAAGTATTCGCCCATCCGAACCTTTACCGAGCAACGGCGGGCAATCTCTACGGTATTCTCGATCGCTTCCGGAATGTCGCTGAACAACTCGATCATTTCATCGGCGCTGCGCAGGTACTGCTGATCACTGAAACGACGGTCACGGCGCGGGTCGTCCAGAGTACGGCTTTCACCAATGCACACCCGGGCCTCGTGAGCTTCAAAATCATCGGCGCTCAGGAAGTGCACATCGTTGGTGGCTACAACAGGCAGCCCCATGTCTGCGGCCAGATCAACGCACAGGTGCAAGCATTCTTCATCGCCAACCCGGTCGGTTCGCTGCAGTTCGAGGTAGTAGCTGTCCGGGTAAAGGCGCATCCAATATTCAGCCCGCTCCCTGGCCAGATCCGGCTTGTCCGCCAGCAACGCTTTGCCGACATCGCCCATTTTCGCGCCTGACAGCGCAATCAATCCGGTCGCACGCGCTTCCAGCCATTCCTTGCGGATGATCGGCTTACCGTAGCGTTGACCTTCGGTATAACCTAGAGAAATGATTTCAGTAAGATGAAGGTAACCGTCGTTATCGCGAGCGAGTAAGGTCAGGCGAAACGGGTTTTCCGGCTCGTCAGGATTCTCAAGCCAGAGATCAGCGCCAATGATCGGCTTCACCCCGGCGCCCATGGCTGCTTTATAAAAACGAACCAGGGAACACATATTGGATTGCTCGGTCAGCCCGACCGCCGGCATACCCAGCTCGGCGACCCGGCCAATCAGCGGTTTGACCCTTACCAGGCCATCCACCATGGAGTATTCAGAATGCACGCGCAGGTGTACGAAAGTCTTTGCCATGGTCAATTGCCGATCAGTGTGCGGATGTCTTCTTCAGTTTGGGGACCAAAGCGCGTCTCAACGAGTTGCCCGGCCGGATCTACCAGGAAAGTGGCCGGCAAGGCCACAGGCAAGCTCCAGCCAAATCCCGGCCCCGGGTCCTTGGCCAGCATAGTAAACTCAATACCCATGCGCTGCCCCAGCTCCTGCAACGCCTCGCCTTCGATGCCGTCAAAATTGACGCCCAACACAGTAATATCCGGCGCCGTATCAAGATGGTTCAGCTCTGGAATTTCCTCAAGGCACGGCGCGCACCACTCGGCCCAGTAATTCACCAGGACCCACTGCCCCCGGAAGTTATCCCAGTCTACCGGGACACCATCCGCACGCTCCAGCTCGGTTTTCTCACAACCGGACACCAGCAGCGCCGTGATTAGCAACGTAAACACCCGACGAAGCGAGCACCGTGCAAACGGGAACAATCGTGGAATGGACAGGTACCGAGGGTACTGCAAGGGATATCCTCCTGTTAGACTACGCCCCTTCTAACGGACCGCAATCACCACTGTAAACCGGGCATGACCATGACAGAAGCAACCCGCATTTTCCACAACCCACGGTGCTCAAAATCACGCCAGACCCTTGAGCTGCTTCAGCAAAAGGGCGTCGAACCGGAGATTATACGCTACCTGGAGACGCCACCGACAGAGCAGGAACTGTTACATATTCTGGAGTTGCTGGGCTGTGAACCCCGCGAGCTCATGCGCACCAAGGAATCCGAGTACAAAGAGCAGAACCTGGACAACCCCGAACTCACAAGGCATCAACTGGTGCAGGCCATGGTCAACACACCGAAGCTGATCGAGCGCCCCATTGTGCTGGCCAACGGGAAAGCGGCCATCGGACGACCGCCAGAACACGTTCTCGACATTCTCTGAGGCATCCAACCCAGGAGTCAGGCATGAGCACTACATCTCCTTACGTTCTCGTACTCTATTACAGCCGAAATGGTCAAACCGCGGAAATGGCCACCCAGATCGGCCGCGGTGTCGCCCGGGTGACCGGCATGGAGGCGAAGATCCGAACGGTCCCCCCGGTGTCACCCGACACCACCGCCAGCCTGCCCCCGGTTCCGGAGTCCGGCGCCCCCTATGCCACCCGTGACGATCTGGCTGGGTGCGCCGGCCTGGCGCTGGGCAGCCCTACACGATTCGGCAACATGGCGGCACCGCTCAAGCACTTCCTGGATGGCACCGGCGACCTGTGGCTGAATGGCAAACTCGCCGGCAAGCCCGGAGGTGCCTTCACCTCGACCGGCAGCCTGCACGGCGGACAGGAAACTACCCTGCTTACCATGATGATACCCTTGCTGCACCATGGCATGGTGCTGTGCGGCCTGCCCTATTCGGAAGACGCCCTGAACGAAACGTCAACCGGTGGCACACCCTATGGCCCCTCTCATTGGGCAGGCACGGGTGCGCAGCAGATGTTGAGTGATCATGAAAAGGCCCTGTGCCAGGCATTCGGTGAACGGCTCGCCCGACTCGCCCAGAAGCTGGCCGATTGACCCGACAAAACGAACTTAATCACCCGGAACTCTCTATGCTCCACAATGACAAAGCCAAAACCACCGCACGTCTGACCAGCGCGCTTTATCTAGCCGTTCTGGTCACACTGGTTCTGACGACTTTTTACCCTGCGCCGGTGGAAGGGGTTTCAATTACTCTGATGCTGACGGTCAAGCTGCTACCATTGCTGGCCTTCATCATACCGGTGTTCCGCGGGCACAACCGGGGATACATCTGGATGGCGTTTGTGCTGATTTTCTATTTCACTCAGGCTGTGGTTTCAGCCTGGCTCAGCGAGGGCGCTACTGGCCCCATGATTATGACGGCCCTGACATTTTTGCTGTTCACCGTCGCCATGGTGCACCTTAAAGTGAACCGCCCGCGGTCACTGGCTGAACGCAATGCAACCTGAGAGGCAACACGGATGGCTGATCACGACAAGACAATGCCGGGGCCGCCCCACCACCACACGCTCACGCTCAGAGATGTGTGTTCCGCCCTGGCGCAAAGTGGAGAGATCAGCCAGCAGGATGCTGAAAAAGTACTGACAGCCAACCTGGGTGCCGCCACACAGAGTGGCCGCACGGCCCAGAGACACCCACTGGAACTGGTTGCCATCGCTGGCCTGACCAGCCAGAGCGACGGTCGCCCTCTCGATCTCGAACGATTAACGCATTGGCTCGCACAATGGGCGCGCCAGGACTATTACCACATTGACCCGCTGCGCATTGATACCCCGGCCATAGCGCGGGTGATGTCCTACGCCTTTGCCCAGCGCCACGGCATCCTGGCGGTTGAAATCACCGCGAACGAAGTCGTTATTGCCAGCAGCGAACCCTTCAAGCGGGAATGGGAAAGCAATCTCAGCCAGGCTGTACAAAAGGATATTCGGCGCGTCGTCGCCAACCCGGAAGCGATTCGGCGCTATACCGTTGAGTTCTATCAGCTCGCCGCGTCTGTCAGCAAGGCCGGCGGAGGCCAGGCCCCAGGCCCCGGCGGCAACCAGAACTTCGAACAGCTCCTGGATCTGGGGGCCAGTGAAAACCCCGACGCCAATGACCAACACGTGGTCAAGATTGTGGACTGGCTCCTTCAATACGCTTTTGATCAACGGGCCTCGGATATTCACATTGAGCCACGTCGGGCGGTAACTCAGGTACGTTTTCGCATCGATGGTGTTCTGCACAATGTGTACGAATTCCCCGAACATGTGGGTACCGCTGTCACCAGTCGCCTGAAAATCCTGGGGCGCCTGAACGTCGCCGAGAAACGCCGCCCCCAGGATGGCCGAATCAAAACCCGCAAGCCGGATAACAGCGAAGTGGAACTGCGCCTGGCGACCATGCCTACCGCCTTCGGCGAAAAAATGGTGATGCGGATTTTCGACCCGGAAGTGCTGTTGAAATCCTTCGAACAACTGGGCTTCAACAAAGAAGACCGGGAACGCTGGCAAGCCATCACCGCTCGCCCTCACGGCATTGTTCTGGTGACGGGCCCGACCGGTTCCGGCAAAACCACCACCCTGTATTCAACCCTGAAACAGCTGGCCTCGCCCGAACTGAACATTTGCACCATCGAAGACCCCATCGAGATGGTGGAGCCGGCGTTCAATCAGATGCAGGTGCAGACCAACATCGATCTCACCTTTGCCCATGGTGTACGCGCCCTGTTGCGCCAGGACCCGGACATCATCATGATTGGTGAAATCCGGGATCTCGAAACGGCAGAAATGGCCGTGCAGGCCGCGTTGACCGGTCACCTTGTACTGTCCACCCTGCACACCAATGACGCGCCGAGTGCCATTACCCGTTTGATGGAGCTGGGCATTCCACCCTACCTGATCCGGGCCACGGTGCTCGGCGTAATGGCCCAGCGGCTGACCCGCAATCTCTGCCCCCACTGCAAGGAGCCCGGCGAAGCCGACGAACAGGCCTGGCAAACCCTCACCCGGCCCTGGAAGGCACCGCTGCCCCGGCAGTTCTATCACCCGGTGGGTTGCCTTGAATGCCGCAATACCGGATACCTGGGGCGCGCGGGCGTGTATGAGATTATGACGCTGTCTGACAAGCTGACCCGCCAGATCAACGATCGTTGTGAACTGGAGCAGCTTCGGCTGGATGCCTACAAGGAGGGCATGAAATCGCTGCGGCTCAGTGGCGCACAGAAGGTCGCCAGTGGCCAGACAACCGTGGAAGAGATTCTTCGGGTAACACCGGAAAGCCAGCGATAATCAAGCGCCGGGGCGAAGACCGCACTGCCCGAGCAACTCTTGCCAGTGCCGGGTGTGGTGCATCATCGCCTCATCGAGCGCTCGCCAGAGACTGCTGTCGTCATCTGCCGACAGGTGACGCAAGTACCAATAATGAAAGGACTCCGGCATGACCGGCTGCTGCTGATCCGCCAGCCGGGTAAACCCGGCCATCAACGTATCTCTGGCGCGGCTTACATCACTCATGTAAGGCTGCACTTTCTCAATGTAGACATTGAAGAAGAAGTTACGAACAACGTCTGACTGATTGTTGGGCTTGCCGTTCAAACACAGCGGGCGGTCCTCCAGTCGAGTTTTCAGGGTTTCGGTTCCCGCGTTCAGCCCTGCAATCAGCAACCGTGCACTGTTGATCACCTGCCCCGCCAGAAACTCCGCCTGCCAGCGCTGATGGATACGCCCCAGATCTTCCAGTGACACCGCCAGAGGCTCCCGACCCAGCCCCGCCACCATGGTATTCAGCTGCTCAAGATCCAGCGCCAGATCCGCCACCGGGTTTTGTTCGGCGGCCACCGGGTAGTAGCCTTTGGAAAGGGTGAATACCTGCTCAATTTCTTCCGTACCCCAGGTCGCATTCCAGATGGCCAGCGGCAGGGTTTCCCGTTTGCTGGCGATCGCTGCCTGCAACGTGTCCCGAAGCGCTGGATCCTCGACCTCGGGCAGGCACGCCTCTGCGGCACGAATAAAGCGGATTTCATAACGCAAACGGTTAATCGGCTGCATAACGCGGCCCATGACCGAGTTCTTCTCGCCCACCACGTATTGCAACTCGCACCCGTACAAAGAGAGAAAATCCAGCATGCCCAGTTCCAGCTCGGGTATCACCAGAACACGTTCACGACGTCTTGGCAGTGGGGAAGCCAAAGGAAGCTGGTCCGGCAAGGTAACAGCGGGAGTGTCGAGCACCCGACCCAGTCGGTCCAGGTACTCGGTCATCATGGGCTGGGCGTCACTGAAGGGATTACACCCTGACAGCAACAGGGCACACATACCCGAAACCAGCCATTGCCACAGTCGGTTTCCGGGCATGAATTCACCTCCTAACGTTTGCGCAACAGCGCGTCTACCTCCGCAAAATCCCTGGCGACAAAGCGACCGGTATCCGGAAGGTCACCTTCCCGAACCAGCCAGGCGGTTTTCAGGCCGGCTTGCTCGGCAGCTGCGAGCTCTGCCTCAACATCTGACAAAAACAAGACCGTACCAGGCTCAACGCCAAGCTCACCCAAAATATTGAGGTAAGACTGCGCCTCTTTCTTACCACCGACCGCGGTATCAAAATACCCGGAAAAGAACGGCGTAAAGTCGCCTTCTTTGCTGTGGCCGAAAATCAATTTCTGGGCTTTGACCGAGCCGGAGGAATATACGAACAATCTCAGGCCCCGATCATGCCAACGCTGCAGGTAATCTGCCGCATCCGGGTAGATATCACCTTTCAGCTCACCGCTGTTGTAGCCCTGCTCCCAGATCATGCCCTGCAAAGCCTTGAGCGAACCCTCTTTGCGGTCCCCAGCAATCCAGCCCTGCAAGACGTCAATCAGGCCGTCAATATCCCTGGAATCCACCCCACTCTTTTCCGCCACGATCGCCAACTGTTCCGCCACCGCCCGGGTGGTATGGTGGTTGGCCCGGACAAACTCCGGCAGGTGCTTGCTGGCATAGGGAAACAGCACATCGTGCACGAAAGAGATCGAGCTGGTGGTGCCTTCGATGTCGGTCAGGATTACCCGTATCATCCGGCGACTCCCGCGAGCGCTTCATACCGGGGCAACCGAGCGGCGATGTCTTCTCCGGTGAAGCTGGCGACCCAGCCTTCCGGATTGGTGAACAGCCGGATGCAGGTAAACTCAGGCTCAGCCCCCATGTCAAACCAGTGCCGGGTGCCGTCGGGCACGCTGATCAGATCATTCTTCTCACACATCAAAGCGTAGACCTGGTCACCAAAGTGCAGATAGAACAGGCCCTGGCCGTGCACAAAGAAACGCACCTCGTCTTCACTGTGGGTGTGTTCATCCAGGAACTTCTGCCGGAAGGCTTCCTTCTGGGGATGATCCGGCGTCAGGCTGACCACATCGGCGGTCTGGAAACCGCACTCCTCCTTGAGCCTGTCAACTTCGTCCGCGTAGGCAGCCAGAATGTGTTCCTGGCTGGCGTCGGCGGGCAGGTCCCGGGTGGGCCACTGCTCAAAGCGCACGCCCTGGGTGGCCAGAGTTTCCCTGATCACTTGCGGATCGGTGCTGACCGTGTGGGCGGATTCCGGCTGATTCTGGTTAAAAATGCTCAGGGTGGTCATGGGCGCACTCTCATGGTTTCAAGTTCACATTCAAACAGGAATTCAAAGGCTTCCACATGGCGCAGACAGTCGGCCATGGTTTTGCCCCAGGTATACAGGCCGTGGCCACGGATCAGATAGCCCGGCTGCTCGGGGTGGGCCAGAAACCAGTCACGAGTCTGTTCCGCCAGTGCCGGGATATCCTGGGTATTGTCGAACACTGGAATGCTCAGGGTGCCTTCGTGACTGTCCACTCCAGCAAAGGCTTTCTGCAGCTCATATCCTTCCAGATCAAGGGCCGCGCCCGGGGCGATCAGGCGGCTCAGTACCGTGGCCTTTACCGAATGCGTATGCAGTACCGCTCCAGCCTCCGGAAATGCCTGATAAAGCACGGTGTGCAGCAGGGTTTCAGCCGACGATTTGCATTGGCTCTGTACCGGATTGCCGGCCAGATCCACCACCATCACATCGCCGTCGGTCAACTGACCCTTGTGACGGCCAGAAACGGTGATGGCTAAATGATCGCGGTCGATGCGGGCCGAATAGTTGCTGCTGGTGGCAGGCGACCAGCCCCGATCGTAGAGAAAACGACCGGCCTCCATGATGGACCGGGCGGCGGTGGCGTATCGGGTGACATCAAACACAGGTTTTCTCCCGCTTGTGAATGGCCCTGCCGGGCGAAAATCGGCCGCCATTATAGGGCGGCCGACGGCTCCGGCAAACCGCTTTATCCAGCGGTCAGCGGCAAGGCGCGCTGACGCTTTCCGGTCAGCGCAAACAACGCATTGCCGAGCGCGGGAATCACCGGCGGCACGCCGGGTTCACCCACGCCGGTCGGTTCTACGTCACTCTCGACTATATCCACGACCACTTCTGGCACCTGATGCATTTGCAGCAATCGGTAGTCGTGGAAATTACTCTGCTGAACTTCGCCATTCTTGAACGTAATTTCACCGAACAGGGCGGCGGTCAGGCCAAACAGAATGCCACCGGAAATCTGGTCTTCCACAATCCGGGGGTTCACCACCTGGCCACAATCGACACTGCAGGTAACCTTGTACACCCGAATTTCACCGTGTTCGATGCCGGCTTCCACCACCTGGGCAACGTAGGTACCAAAGCTCTTGAACAGCGCGATACCGCGGGCTCGGCCATCCGCAACCGGCGTCGTCCAGTCAGCCAGCTGCGCCGCACGATCCAACACGGCCCGGTGCCGGGGCTCGGAGTCCAGCAGTTTCCTGCGGAATTGCAGCGGATCTTCCCCGGCCTCATGGGCCAGTTCGTCCATAAAGGTTTCCACGGCAAAACCGTTGTGGGAGTAGCCCACCGATCGCCACCAGGTAATGGGCACGCCCGGGTCCGTGTGGGTGTGACGGACACTGACATTGGGCACCTGATAAGGATATCCGATAGCGCCTTCGATGGCCGAGATGTCTTTTGGTGTTGCCAGGCCCTCAACCATCAGGCCAACCCGGCCCAGGGTGTTGTAGAGAAACTTCGGCGCCCAGGGGTATTGGGCAGGCGCAGCGTTGCGCACGTACCAATCCAGAATCTGGGGGCCCACAATCTGATGATCCCAACCGGTCAGCTCGTTACCCTCCAGGCTGGCCGTCATCTTGTGCAGCATGGCCGGGCGCCAAAGGCCGTGGCGCACATCCTCCTCCCGGGACCAGATCAGCTTCACGGGTTGTTTTACCTTGTAAGCAACCGCTGCCGCCTCTTCGATATAATCCTGCGTGAGCCTGCGACCAAAACCACCCCCCAGAAACGTGGTGTGAACAGTGACGTCATCCGGCGAGAGGTCAGAATTCCGCGCCGCAGCGATCCGGCCAAGGTCCGGCGCCTGTGTGGGTGCCCAGACTTCCATGCCACCATCGTGATACCAGGCCGTGGCATTCATTGGTTCCATGGTGGCGTGATCCAGATACGGCTGCTCATACTCAGCCTCCACCACCCTGCCAGCGCTTTTTATGGCCTCTTCAATATCGCCATCGGAGCGCTCCTGTTCCCCCGGGTCATCATTTGCGGCCTGTCGATACCCCTCAAAAACCTGCTCCGTGGACGTGGTCAACGCATCGGAGAAGTCCCAGTCAATCTTCAGGGCATTCTGGGCTTTTCGGGCACGCCAGTACCGGTCGGCAATCACCGCAACACCGTGCTCTGTCAAAAATACGTCCAGCACTCCGGGCAGGGCCAGCACTTCGTCACGGTTGAATCCGGTGGCCTCCCCCCCGTAGCGGGGGCTGCGGGTCATCACCGCGTAAACCATGCCGGGCAATTCCACATCGATACCATAGCCTGCCTTACCCGTTACCTTCGCTTCTGCATCCAGGCGGCCACTCTGACGACCAATGTATTTCCACTCCGAGCGGGGTTTCAGGGGAACGTCGCCCCGGATCACCTCTTTGTCCGCCAGCTCTACCAGCTGACCGTAGCGCAGCGAGTCGATGCCGTTGGGGTGAACAACACGACCATCCTGCGTGGCGCAATCCGCAACGGGCACCTGCCAGATCCTTGCGGCCGCCATCACCAGCATCTGCCGCGCGGAGGCACCCGCCACTCTCAGTGGCTTCCAGCTACTGGCAACGCTGGTACTGCCTCCCGTTAATTGAAGACCGAACAAAGGGTTACGGTATTCGGGCGCGACGGGTGCAAATTTCACAGTAATGCGGGCCGGATCTACGTCCAGCTCTTCGGCGATCAGAGTGGTCAGGCCAGTATAGGTACCCTGCCCCATTTCAACCCGGGCCAGGGTAAAAATAATCTCGTCGTTACGGGTGAGCTCCAGCCAGATGTCCGGTTTCCACTCTCCCGTTTCCGGCTCGTAACCGGTCTTTACGGAGGCACAGCCGGGAATGGACAGGGCCAGCACAAGGCTGCCGGAAGCACCCGTGGTTACTTTCATGAAATCACGACG
This sequence comes from Marinobacter sp. SS5-14b, assembly GCF_030541005.1. Classification (GTDB taxonomy): domain Bacteria; phylum Pseudomonadota; class Gammaproteobacteria; order Pseudomonadales; family Oleiphilaceae; genus Marinobacter. The sequence continues at coordinate 90,485 of NZ_JASSVM010000010.1, forward strand.
GTTCATGCTCATATCAAGCTCCCTCCTGAACGGGGTCATAATGGCCAACCCCATTCACGACAGACTCGACAGCCGAAACAATGCGAGCATAGGTGCCGCAGCGACACAGGTTGCCGGTCATGGCCGCCACGATGTCGTCCCGGGAGGGTGAAGCGTTATTTGCCAGCAGATGAGCCGCGGTCATGATCTGGCCAGACTGACAATAGCCGCACTGAGGAACACCTTCTTTTACCCAGGCCTGTTGCAGGGGATGCAGTTCACCCTCTTTCGCCAGGCCTTCGATGGTGGTGATCTTTGCCCCCACCACCAGTTCAACCGGTGTCGAACAGGAACGGGCAGGCTGGCCATCCACATGCACCGTGCAGGCTCCGCATAAGCCCGCTCCACAACCGAACTTGGTACCCTTAAGGCCCAGTTCGTCCCGCAGAACCCACAGCAAGGGGGTGTCAGGCTCTATATCCAGGGTATATTGCTGGCCGTTTACTGTCAGGCTTAACGCCATATTCCGCTCCTGTTCTATTGTTATCGCGGGCTCAAGAAGCCATCACTTGACGACTTCGTTACCGTCTTTATCCACCCAGACCTTGCGATCCCCGGTATTCATCTTGCCATTGGAGTCCCAGACTTCACGGTTCTCTGTCGCACTCTCCACCTTGCCGTTGTCGTTCCAGATGACCCTGTCTTTGCAGCCAGCCAGGGCCAGCAGCCCCATCACAACCACCAATGTCAAAGAATGTTGTTTCATCATCACGTCCTCTTTGAATGAAGGGATAACCTGTCGTTCAAGCTTCAAGGTTCAGCGACCACCGTGAATCTCACGGTTATGCTGCTTGTCACGATCACTTTTTCGCACCATAACGTAAACCGCTCCGGTACCACCATGGTGTTTGCGGGCCGAATGAAAAGCCAGGACGCTGTCCAGCTCTGGTAACCACTTGGCCAGATAACTTTTCAACTGAGCGATGCCATCCGGGTTACGCTCCCCTTTTCCATGCAGAATCATTACCGATCTCAAGCCATAGTTCACACAATCATTGATGAAAGCAAACACCTCACGGCGCGCCTCATCAACGGTCATACGATGTAAATCAAGCCTGGCTTCAATCGGATACTGCCCAAGGCGAAGCTTTCTGAACACCCCATGCTGAACGCCGGGCCGCTGCCAGCTGAGAATATCGTGCGCCGTTAATGGCTCCACAGTATCAGCTGTTAAAGGGTTCAGATCCCGTGCCTGCTTTTCAACCGCAGCACGCTGCCGCTCCAGGTGTCCGGGCGTAAGTTCCCGGAGGGCGGCCACTTCGGCACGGTTGGGTTTGCGTATGCGCCGCACATCCTTCATTTCTTCAAGGAAGGCCAGGCGCTCATCTTTTGTGGTCATGGCACAAACAGTATCCGGGTTGACGAGTATCAGAACTCTACCACCGCGCCGGCGTACCATAAAGGAAAGCGAACAATGGCTCTGCGACCAAAATCGTAGGGCGCATAAATCATCTGCTGAACTACACTTCTGGCGGACAACAATAATGACGGAGCATTGCTGATATTCGCCCGGCTCCTGAGCAAAACGGATTTCTATATGGCTGCTGCAAACCAGGACACGACCCGCCCGCAGAATACCCGCGCAATCATGGCTTTTCTGCGAGAGCACGCCCCATTTTCCAACATGGACGACACACATCTGGCGCATTTTGCCGAGCACGCCACGCTGAGATTCTACGGCGACGGTGAAGAGGTGCTTTCGCCAGATGACGGAGTTGTGAAAAGCTTCTACGTGGTCAAACAGGGCCGGATTCGCGGCGAACGACATAATGAGAAAGACGACCGCGCAGAGACCACGTTCGAAATCAGCCGCGGCGAATGCTTTCCACTGGCCGCATTAATCGGCGAGAGGCCAACACGCACGCTGCACAGGGCGTCAGGCGATACGTTTTGTCTGAGCATTGAACAGAAAGCTTTTATCACCCTGTTTTCCGAAAGTGAGCCATTCAGGGATTTCTGTCTGCGCGGCGTCAGCAGTCTTCTGGACCAGGTCAACCAGCGCATACAGTCCAAGGCCATGGCCTCCATCGGCGCCTCCAGCAGCCTTGATACTCCGCTGGAACGCTATGCATTACGCAATCCCATTGTGTGCACCCCGGACCTGCCAGTCCGAAAAGCGGTCGCCCGGATGCATGAGAACAACGTTGGCAGCATTATCATCACCGACGACAACCGCCACCCAACCGGTATTTTTACCCTGCGGGATTTACGCACCCTGATCGCCGAGGAAAAGGGCACCCTCGACACCCCTATTCAACAAGTCATGACCCCGAACCCGTGCCGCCTAACCGCCACGGCAGACGCCTTTGAGGCCGCCATGCTGATGGCAGAGCACCATTTCGCCCACCTGTGCGTCGTCGACGACGAAGACCGGCTGATCGGTGTGGTTTCTGAGCGCGACCTGTTCTCCCTCCAGCGGGTAGATCTCGTCAATCTGGCCCGAACCATTGGTACAGCCACCCACTTGAGAACGCTGGTCAGCCTGCGCAGCGATGTGTCCCGACTGGTAGACACCATGCTCGCCCACGGCGCGGATTCCGGGCAGGTCGTCAAAATCATCACCACTCTCAACGATGTGACGGTGCGGCGGGTGCTGGAATTGAATCTGAAGAAAGACGACCCGGGCATTCCCTTTACCTGGCTCACGTTTGGTAGTGAAGGTCGCCAGGAACAGACACTGTTGACCGATCAGGACAACGGCATTCTTTTCGAAACCCCCGAGGGCATGACCGAAGACCAGGTCCGCGAAAAACTGTTGCCGTTTGCGCGCAAGGTGAACGACGAGCTTGCGGAGTGCGGCTTCACTCTGTGCAAGGGCAACATCATGGCCAGCAACCCCAAGTTGTGCCTGAGTAACAACGAATGGGATGACTGGTTTGTGCGCTTCATAGATGCATCGACACCCCAGAATCTGGTCTATTCATCCATTTTCCTGGATATGCGGGCGGTGTTCGGGCCAAACGAGGCACTGCAACGATTGCTGGAAAAAGTACTGGTGCGGATCCGGAAGAACGCACTTTTCCAGAAAATGCTGGCTGGCAACGCACTGCAGCGCAAACCACCGCTCACCATGTTCCGGAACTTTCGCTACCTGAACGATGAAAAGAAACATGCGCTGGATCTGAAGCGGCAGGGCCTCGCGCCGTTCGTTGAATCGGTGCGGGTGTTCGCTCTCGCAAACGGCGTAGGCGCAGCCAACACCCTGGAGCGCATTGATGAGTTGGCCAGAAAGGACGTGTTTGACACCAAGGACGCCAACGCGTGGAAAGAGGCGTACAGCCTTATCCAGGCCATTCGGATGCGAGCCCACCAGGACATGCTGGCAAAAAACGAAGAGCTGACAAATTACATAGACCCGGACGACCTCAACCCTCTTGACAGGCGTATCCTGCGGGAATCATTCCGCCAGGCTCAGCGACTCCAGCAAAAGCTGGAAATCACTTACCAACTGTAGGCTAGCGGAATCGCCATGCTCGAATACATCAAACAATGGCTGGCTCAGCGGCGCGGCGGTTCCGTCGGAGACCTGGATGCAGACAACCTGCCGACACCGAAAACCGCAGGAGACCAACCCCTGTCACGGTGCCGACTGATTGTTCTCGACCTGGAAACCACGGGGCTGAACGCCTCGAAAGATGAAGTCATCGCGATCGGCGCCGTGGCTATTGAGGGTGGCGTAATACATCTTGACGACCAATTCGATCTGATCTTGCGCCGCCCTGAACTGGACATCCGGGAAACCGTGCTGATTCACGGCATTGGCCCCGAGGCGCTGACCCAGGGCCATGAAACTGAGGATGCGTTACTGCACCTGCTGGACTGGATGAACGGCGACCCTATCCTGGCCTATCACTCAGCGTTCGATCAGAAGTTTCTCGAAAAGACGCTGAAAGCGCAGCTTGGCTATACCCTGCCCCACCTCTGGATGGATGTTGCAGAATTGTTGCCTGCCATTTTTCCGAAAGCGGAAACCAAAGGCAAAAGCCTTGACCACTGGGCAGATTTCTTCGGGCTGGAAGTGAGTGAACGACATCACGCTGCGGCAGATGCGATGGTAACGGCAGAATTGACCCTGATCGCGTTGAGCACGGCCCGGCGAAGTGGCGTAAAGACCCTGAAAGATGTCACCGAAAAACTGCATTATCAGCGGCGTTTGCAGAATATGCACCGGTTTTAAGAGCACTGCACAATACCTGAATGTCCTTGATCAATTGCAAGGCAAGTTACTGAGAGTTAGACCATTTGCCAATATCCATTAATCCATTGACAGGTAAAGTCGGAGGAGACAACAAGTCGGAGAAGTACTACATGAATAATAAATTCTCTATCCGCAACACCTCAGCAAAAAACCACCCAAACTCTACAAAAACAAAATAGGAGTGTTTGTATGTCAGGTCATAGCTACGACGCTGAAAACTACTGGAAGGCGAATCTACGCCTCATATTCGGGAGCCTGGTTATATGGGCTCTGTGTTCCTACGGGTTCGCGATTCTGCTGCGGCCCATGCTGGCCGGCATCGCAGTGGGCGGCACCGATCTTGGCTTCTGGTTCGCCCAGCAAGGCTCCATTCTTACCTTCATTGTTCTGATTTTCTTCTATGCCTGGCGCATGAACAAAATCGACGAACAATTCGGCGTGCACGAGGAGTAAGAACCCATGAGCCAATTTGCAATTAACCTGCTATTCGTTGGGGGCTCGTTCCTCATCTATATCGGCATTGCCGTCTGGGCAAAAGCCGGTAGTACCAGTGATTTCTACGTGGCCGGTGGTGGTGTTCACCCCGTCACTAACGGTATGGCCATTGGTGCAGACTGGATGTCAGCTGCATCGTTCATCTCCATGGCGGGCCTGATCGCCGCCGGTGGTTACGCAAACTCCACCTTCCTGATGGGCTGGACCGGCGGTTACGTGCTGCTGGCCATGCTGCTCGCCCCTTACCTGCGTAAGTTCGGCAAGTTTACGGTACCGGAGTTCATTGGCGACCGTTACTACAGTGCCAACGCTCGCCTGGTTGCGGTTATCTGCCTGATTGTGGCGTCGGTCACCTACGTAATCGGCCAGATGGCCGGTGCCGGTGTTGCCTTCTCCCGCTTCCTAGAAGTGGATTCCACAACCGGCCTGATGATTGCTGCCGTGGTGGTATTCATCTACGCCGTACTTGGTGGCATGAAGGGCATCACCTACACTCAGGTAGCCCAGTACTGCGTGTTGATTGTGGCCTACACCATTCCTGCGGTGTTTATTTCCCTGCAACTGACCGGCAACCCGATTCCGGGCCTGGGCATGTTCTCTACTCATACCGACTCTGGCTTGCCACTGCTGGATAAACTGAACCAGGTAGTAACTGATCTAGGCTTCCGTGAATACACAGCGGATGTAGACAACAAACTGAACATGGTTCTGTTCACCCTGTCCCTGATGATCGGTACTGCGGGCCTGCCTCACGTTATCATTCGCTTCTTCACCGTACCCAAGGTATCTGACGCACGCTGGTCCGGCGGTTGGGCACTGGTCTTCATCGCCCTGCTGTATCTGACCGCTCCTGCGGTAGCTTCCATGGCTCGTCTGAACCTGATGACCACCATTTACCCGGAAGGCACGCAGTCTCAGCCGATCGAGTACGAAGCCCGCCCAGACTGGATTCGCACCTGGGAACTGACCGGTTTGATCACTTACGAAGACAAGAACGAAGATGGCCGTATCCAGCTGTATAACGACAAGAACGCCGACTTTGCCGCCACCACCGCTTCCGAGCGTGGTTGGGAAGGTAACGAGATGGTCGTTAACAACGATATTCTGGTTCTGGCCAACCCCGAAATCGCCAACTTGCCAGGCTGGGTAATTGGCCTGATTGCGGCCGGTGGTCTGGCTGCAGCACTGTCAACAGCAGCTGGCCTGTTGCTGGCGATCTCCTCAGCAGTGAGCCACGACCTGATCAAGGGCCGGTTGAACCCCAATATCAGTGACAAAGGTGAACTGCTGGCAGCCCGAATCTCCATGGGTATTGCCATCGTGGTTGCGACCTGGCTTGGCGCAAACCCTCCGGGCTTTGCGGCCCAGGTTGTGGCACTGGCCTTCGGTATCGCTGCGGCCTCGCTGTTCCCGGCTTTGATGATGGGTATCTTCTCAAAGCGCGTGAATAACGTGGGCGCAACGCTGGGCATGCTGTCCGGTCTGACCTTCACTCTGGTATACATCTTCGTGTACAAGGGCTGGCTGTTCATCCCGGGAACCAACAACCTGCCGGATACTGCCGAATACTGGCTGCTGGGCATTTCTCCCCTCTCCATCGGCGCAGTTGGTGCTCTGGTTAACTTTGCGGTAGCCTTCTCGGTATCGAAAGTGACTGCAGAGCCACCCGTCGAGATCCAGGAACTGGTTGAAAGCGTCCGTTACCCGCGCGGTGCCGGTAGTGCTCAAGACCACTAAGCTGAGAGTCAGCCTGGCGCATTGTACGCAATGACAGGTTGATACCGAGCGGGCTTCCTCATCGAGGGAGCCCGTTCTTTTTTGAGGATACCGTTTTATGTTCTGGAATTTTGTTGCCACTATCCTTTGCGGACTGGGTGCCGCAGGCATCGCCATGGGAATCCGGGCGGCCACCGCAAAACGCGCGCCACGATGGCTTATCCCGGTGTTTGCCGGTGCGGGCATGCTGGGCTACCTTGTGTATGGCGAATACACTTGGTACGACCACAAACGCTCATTATTACCCGACGAAGCCGTGGTGGTGGATACCGAGCAGGAAAAGCTGTTTTTCCGGCCATGGACCTTTGTCCTGCCTTATGTAACGGCGTTCTCTACCGTAGATGTAGAGAGCATCAGCAGGGATACTGCAGACATCAATATTGTGCGTTTTACACTCTACCGTTTCGAACAAACCGTGACCGACGCCGTTTCTCATCGGGTACACTTGATTAACTGTCGCAGCCGTGAGCTGGTACCACTGGCCCAGGATGGCAGCCCACGGGTAGATAACATGAAAGTACTGACCAATAACGACCCGCTGTTTAAAGTCGTATGTGAGGCCTGACAGCTCAGACCGGATAAAAACAACACATGATTAGCGCCTGGCTGCTTGTTTTAATCTCGATCACCTACATTTCGCTGCTGTTCCTGATTGCCTGGGCCGGAGACAAGCACCCGGGGCTCTATCGTCGCAGGCTCGCACGCACCCACATCTACGGCCTGTCACTGGCGGTGTATTTCACCTCCTGGACCTTCTACGGGGCCGTAGGCCGGGCAACGCAGGAAGGTCTTGGCTTCCTGCCGATCTACCTGGGGCCACTCCTGGTATTTCTGTTTTTTGCGCCCCTGCTCCGGCGCATCATCTACATCAGCAAACGCAATAACAGCACATCAATAGCCGATTTCATCGCTTCCCGGTACGGCAAGTCCCAATTGCTGGCAGCGATGGTGGCCTTTTTCGCCCTGATCGGCAGCGTGCCTTACATCGCGCTACAATTGAAGGCCATCGCACTGGGCTTCAACGTTCTCTCTGGCAGTGGCGAAAGCTATCTCGAGCTGAGCAGCGCTGCCTGGAACGATTCCGCCTGGTACATCACCCTGACCCTTGCGGTCTTCACGGTACTTTTCGGAACCCGTCACCTGGAGTCGACAGAGCACCACCGGGGTATGATTCAAGCCATTGCTTTCGAGTCGCTCATCAAACTGATCGCCTTTATTGCCGTTGGGCTATTTGTCGGTTACGGGCTGTACAACGGTTTTGGCGACTTGTTTCAGCAGGCGGCCGACGCAGACCTCATCGGCGCACTGACAACCAACTCTATTGAAGCACCCGCCTTTATTACCCAGACACTGGTGGCCATGCTTGCCATCATCTGTCTGCCACGGCAGTTTCACGTGATGGTGGTGGAGAACACCGACCACAGGGACTTTGAAGTCGCCCGCTGGGCAATGCCAATTTACCTGGTTATCGCCAGCGCTTTCGTCATCCCGATTGCCGCTGCAGGACTGTTATACGCAGACAGCCTGGGGAGCAATCCGGACATCGTCATCCTCCAGCTGCCGATCATGGCCGGAGAGCAGTGGCTTGCTATTCTGGCGTTTCTGGGAGGTGGCTCGGCTGCTGCTGCAATGGTTATCGTCTGCTCTGTTGCCATAGCAACCATGGTCAGCAACGAAATCATCATGCCGGGACTGTTGCGGTTCTTCCGGCCAGGTATGAATCGCCGCGCCGACCTGAGCTTCTTGCTGCTGACCATTCGGCGCGCCGCCATCTTTGTGGTGCTGTTAACCGCCTACGGTTTTTACCGCATGGCGGGGGAAGACTACAGCCTGACCGCTTTCGGCTTGCTGTCTTTCGCTGCCGCGGCCCAGTTCGGGCCGGCACTGGTCGGTGGCATTATCTGGCGCAGAGGTAACGCAACAGGCGCCACCTGGGGGCTTGGGCTGGGGTTTCTGGTGTGGTGTTATACACTGCTCCTGCCCGCCTTGGTATCAACGGGATGGATCGGTGACACCCTGATCAATCAGGGTCTTTTTGGTTGGGGCTGGATTCGGCCAACCGCCCTGTTCGGGTCAGAGCTCGACCAGATCACCCACGGCATTCTCTGGAGCCTCGGTGTGAATACCGGGGTCTATATTTTGCTGTCCCTGGTTACCCGGCAAAGAATCCGGGAAAAAATCCAGATTGCTGCTTTCTTTCAGGAATCCCATCCCCGTGCGGATAGCGCACAGCATCAAAGCTGGCAAGGAGAGGTTCTGACCTCCGATCTTCAGGCCCTGACCGACCGCTTTATGGGTGAGGAGCGTTCAGAAAGCGTGTTCCGAAACTACGAGCGCCGTAACGCCATTCGACTGTACCCACACCGGCCAGCCTCCGCTCACCTCATGAAATATATCGAGCGTCAACTGGCGTCTGTTATTGGCGCGTCAACCGCCCGGGTCGTACTTGAATCCACGCTGACCGGTCGGGATATGCAGATTGAAGACGTCGTCAGCATCGTTGACGAAGCTTCTCAGGCGATGACCTTCAGCCGCGAACTGCTGCAATCCGCAATTGAAAATATCAGTCTGGGTGTGTCTGTGGTGAATCACCAGCAACAGCTTGTAGTCTGGAACCACCGCTACCTTGAGCTGTTCAATTACCCGAAAGGCTTTGTGCGGGTTGGCCGACCGGTTGAAGACCTGATGCGCTACAACCTCACCAACGCCAACCTTTCCGCCCGTCGCATTGACGAAATCATTGAGGATCGCTGTCACAGTATGCGCGATGGCAAACCCATGTCTTACGAGCGTCAACGCCCGGATGGCACGGTGGTGCGCGTCGACGGCAGCCCTATCCCCGGCAGTGGCTACGTGACGACCTTTCAGGATATCACCGCCATGAGGCGGACCGAGCAAGCCCTGAAGGAAACCAATATCTATCTGGAGCAGCGGGTTCGGGAAAGAACCCAGGAGTTGCAGGTTATCAACGAGCAAATGCTCAAAGCGAAATCGGTCGCCGAGCAAGCCAATCAGAGCAAAACACGGTTTCTTGCTGCGGCAAGCCACGACCTGCTACAACCCTTGAATGCCGCACGTTTATTCACCTCCGCACTGTCCGGCAAGGTGATCGCTGGCGAAACCCGGGAGCTCGTTGAGCATATCGACAGCTCACTGGGTGCCGCTGAAGAAATCATCAGCACCCTGCTGGACATCTCCAAACTGGACGCGGGAGCCCTGGAACCGGACATCGGCGTATTCCCGGTCAACGACCTGCTTCGCCACCTGGCTACCGAATTCTCAGCCATCGCCAAAGATCAAGGCTTGGCACTGCACGTTGTTCCCAGCACAGCCTGGATTCGCTCAGACCAAAAGCTCCTGCGCCGGGTGGTTCAGAATTTTCTGTCCAACGCTATCCGTTACACTGATAGAGGGAAGATTCTAATGGGCTGCCGGCGACTGAAGGGCTACCTGAGAATCGAGATATGGGACACCGGCCCGGGTATGTCAGAAGACCAGCTGACCCATATTTTTGAAGAGTTCCGGCGCTTTCAGCATGGCCGGGACAAAAAAGGCCTGGGCCTTGGCCTTGCCATCGTTGACCGTATCAGCGGCATGTTGAACCACCCGGTATCGGTGCACTCCATTCAGGGCAGAGGCAGCGTCTTTGCCATTACCGTGCCGCTGGCGCCGGCTGATCTCTCACGCCCGGAGACAAACAAAACCTCTGGCGCGTCCAGGCGGGTATCCAGCCTCGGTGGCCTTCATGTACTGTGTATTGATAACGACCCCGCCATACTGCAAGGCATGGTGGCTTTGCTGGGTAACTGGAAGTGTGATGTCACCGCGGCCGAGAGCCTGGAGGCAGCACTGAACAAACTGGCAGGTCGAAGCCCAGACATTATACTTGCTGATTATCAGCTGGATGATAACCGCAACGGCCTGGACGCCATGGATCGCATCCGGGCCGAGCTGGGCGCAGAGATCCCCGGGATGTTGATAACCGGCTACATGGCGCCTGAAGTACGCGAAGATGCCTTCAACCGCGGCTATCAGATTTTGTACAAACCTGTTAAGCCTGCGGCCCTGAGGGCACTTGTAAACAAACTACTTAAGCAGAAACGCTCATGAATCAGTCCGACCGGAAAGATGTTGTAAATCCGTTTGGTAAGCTCCACTTCCTGATTGTTGACGACTTCGAAAACTTCCGGCTATCCATGCGCCAGATGCTTCGAAGCTGTGGTGCTGACAAGATTGAACTGGTCGGCCATGCCACGCCCGCTGTTCAATACTGCACCTATAATCACGTGGACGTGGTGCTTTGTGATTTCAACCTGGGTGAAGGAAAAAACGGCCAGCATATACTTGAGGAGCTTCGCCATAAAAAGCTGCTCAAACGGTCGGCTCTCTTTCTGATGGTTACCGCGGAAACCTCGAAGGAAATGGTCATGGGTGCCCGGGAGTATCAGCCAGACGCCTACCTGACCAAACCGATAAACCGGGCAATGCTGGAAAAGCGACTGGGTAGCCTGATAAACCAACGCAACGCTCTGCTCCCGATCACCCGGGAAATCGACCAGGAAAACTACCCTGAGGCGATTTCACAGTGTCTGCAGGCGCTCCCGAAACAGCCACGCTACAAAACCTGGTTGATGAAAACCCTGGGGGAGCTCTACTTCCTCGTCGGCGACATGGCCCATGCTCAGAAAGTCTATGACGACGTGCTGAATCAACGCGAGCTATCCTGGGCTTCACTCGGACGTTGCAAAGTACTACTTGCCAACCGCAATTTCGATCAGGCTGTAGACGGGCTTAAGGCGCTGATTGAGCGTCACCCCGATTATATGGAAGCCTACGACCTGCTGGCAGAAGGCCTGGAAAAACAAGGCAAGCCAATGCAGGCCCAACAAATTCTCGAAAAAGCCGCAGAGCATTCACCGAATGCGCTGTTGAGGCACAAACACCTTGCCGAACTTGCGGGCGCCAACCAGGACATAGACACTGCATCGCAGGCTTGGCGCCAGACAGTTTCGCTGGGCACCTACTCCATACACGACAATCCTGACCATTACCTTTCTCTTGCCCAAAGCTTGTCTGACCTCAGCGAGGGGGACATGAACGAAGAAGGTACCGAACGAGCATCAGAAGCATTGAACGTCCTGGCAAAAATGGAAAAGCGTTTTTCAGACGATGAATCCATTTCCCTGAAAAGCAGGATTGTGCAATCACGTGTTCATTCCGGCCAGGGGCGACAGCGAGAAGCTGAGAAAATTCTGACCAGCGTAGAAAGCGACATCAAAGCTTTGGAGGAAATCCCTTCAGACGTTGGCCTGGACTATGCCAAAACGCTGTTTCGCACCGGACGAGAGCACCAGGCAAAAGAACTGCTCGGACAACTGGCAGCTCGCTACGATAACGATGCTGATTTACTGCAGAAGATAGAGAACCTGCTGGATGAGCCCGTCGGCTTCCGTCAAAAACTTGAAGCTCGCAGTTTTAACAGAGAGGGAATCAAAGCATTCGAAGCCGGTAGTCTTGATACTGCGGTAAGCGCCTTTAACCAGGCCCTGAGCATCGTGCCGGATCACGCTGCACTGAACCTGAACCTCGTTCAGGTGCTGATGAAACAGTTTGAGCAACAGCCCGGCAACCAGGCTCTGCTAACAACCTGCCAGCAGAGGCTCGAGCGCCTGAGTCATCTACCGGAACAGCACCGGCAATACCGAAGATACCAGGCACTGATCCGAAAAATTAAAGGACTGACCGCATGACTGACCCGACCATCGACTTCTCCATGGTGCTCGCCTCTGCAGTACACGATATGAAGAACTCATTGGGGATGCTCCTCAACAGTCTTGATGAGCTCAGGAACGAACACGAGCAAACGCTTGCTGGCTCGAACAAGTTCAATATGCTTCAGTACGAGGCCGAGCGCATGCATAACGACCTGGTGCAATTATTGGGCATCTACCGGCTAGGCGAAGACAACCTGTCAGCTCATATAGACGAACATTTCGTGCCCGACTTTCTTGCCGATCATCTGGCCCGACATACACCGCTGCTTGAAGGCCTCGGCATTGAATACGAGATCGCTTCAGAGGAAATCAACGGATTCTTTGACGAGGACCTGCTGACAGGCGTACTGAACAACACTATCAATAACGCAATTCGATACACCAAAAGCAAAATTCGGCTAACCGGCCGCCAACAGGATGGATACCTGGTTCTTGGCGTAGAGGATGATGGCCGTGGATACCCGGAAAATATGCAACACACCGGCACATTGAACTTCAAAGCGCTGGATTTCCAGAGCGGTAGTACCAGTCTCGGCCTCTTCTTCGCATCATCGGTTGCGAGGCTTCACAGCGAGGGCGAGCGAAGTGGATCCATAAAGCTGCACAACGGCGGCGCCCTGGGCGGTGGTGTTTTTGAAATCTGGCTTCCCTGACCAACCGCTCAGACACTGAACACTTCCGCATGAATACAGTGAAAAATCAAAAGGGCGTCTCAAATCTGACGCCCAGGCCTCTTCTTCCACTGTATATTTTACGATCTCCCTTTATAGTTCCGCAGATAACAATTTTCTGTAACCCAGCTCAGGGTTAACAAGGGAGAATTCAGAAATGGCGCGGGGGCACGCACTCATCATAGAGGATTCGTCGACAGCGCGAATTATCCTTTCTCGCCTGCTCGAACGGGCAGACATTTCGAGCAAAGGCGTTGCAACAGCAGAAGAAGCCTTCCCTGCGCTTCAGGCAGACACTTTTGATCTCATCTTCCTCGACCACCTTCTCCCAGGAATGAACGGCTTTCAGGCTCTTGAAAAGCTCAAAAGCCAGCCAAGTACTCGTGACATCCCGGTGTTCATGTACACCTCCCAGAACGCCGAGAAATACATTCAGGAAGCCAGAGAGTTGGGCGCTGCCGGCGTTATTCGTAAGCAAGTCGATCGTGACCAGCTCCTGAGAACTCTCGACATCATTCTCTCAGACGTACCGGAGCCTGAACAAAGTGAGGCGCTTCGCCTGGCCGTTGAGGAGGGTGGCTACCCCGTGTCAGAAAGCCTGGAACAAAGCTCACGCAAACTTACCGGACGCATGTCAACGCTGGAAGTAGCCTATGAAGAGCTCGAAGTAGAGCTCAGAGAGCTGCGCGAGTCCTACGAATACCTTGCGCAGGATTATCAACGTAGAAGTCGGCAACAACATTCCAGAATCAGGCTGCTTGGGGGCGCGAACCTGGCCCTTGTGGTCATGCTTGTCTGGCTTGTCACATGGCAGGCGGGCATGCTCGACAATCACATTGAGCGAACAAATGAACAATTCTCATTGATGCACAGCATCGTAGGTGGTGTGATCGAATTAATTGGCAAGTAGCAATATTTCGATTACGCCAATAAAAAACCCCCGACAGCGAAGCTATCGGGGGTTTGGGTATTAGGCGCCTGACGATGACCTACTCTCACATGGGCAACGCCACACTACCATCGGCGCAGGTCTGTTTCACTTCTGAGTTCGAGATGGGATCAGGTGGTTCC
>NZ_JASSVM010000011.1 GCF_030541005.1 Marinobacter sp. SS5-14b
GCGGCGTTGGTAGGGCTTGGTTACGCTTAAGTCGTTCATGTTAAGTGTCCACTAGAAAATAAGTGGACACTATCCTGACGGCGGCAGCGCCTGGCTCAAGATGGGATTACCGGACGCTTACGGTTCAGTTTCAGAACAGTGTAGCTACTGTGGCAAGAGTCCAGCTTATAAGTCTACTGATCAATATTGGGTTTGTCGGTCGTGCGCCCTCAGAGCTCTGGCGGCTGCAAGAGATTGGTACAAGTGGCAAAAGTAGGTGGATTGCGCTTAACCAATGTAGGCACGGCGACGCCCATTACATTGCGCCTTCGGCTCCATTCCACGGGCGCGCATGCTGCAGGCGTTAAGCTTGGTTGTTGCGCGGTGCGCAACATGCTAGCATTCCCTTATGATTAAATCATTCCGTCACAAAGGACTGAAGCGGTTCTACTCGACCGGCAGCACGTCTGGCATACAGCCCGATCATGAAAAGAAACTGCGCATGCAGCTGGCAGCGCTGGATACCGCCACTTCGGTGGATGATATGGATATCCCTGGTTTTCGGCTTCACTCATTGAAGGGGCGAGACAAAGGGCGGTGGTCGATTCGTGTTAACGGAAATTGGCGCATGACGTTCGAATTTCAGGACGGCAACGCCTACATTCTTGATTATGAGGATTATCACTAATGACTATGCATAATCCGCCGCATCCTGGTGAATTCATTCGCGAGGTGTACCTGGAGCCTTTTGGTATCAGCTCTCGTCAGCTTGCTTCCAGTCTGGGCGTTTCACCTTCCACTTTGTCTCGGCTGCTCAAAGGGGATAGTGGTATTAGCCCGGAAATGTCTCTTCGGCTGTCCAAAGTTCTTGGGCGTACTCCTGAGAGCTGGTTGGCGATGCAAGATATGTACGATCTATGGGTGGCCCGCCACACGGTCAACCTGGATGGAATCCATCCCCTGGACTTCGAGGCAGCTTAACCAATGGCTTTTGTCGGACGCGCCTGCGCTGGCGCTCCGGCACGCCGCAAAGCCAGGCGTTAACCCTTCCATCCGCCACCTTGCAAAACTCCGTCAATGACGTATATTAATCGTCATGTTTACCATCATCGAAACCCCTACATTCGAAGCAGATGCCAGAAAGATTTGGACTGAGGAGGAACGGAATGCGTTCTTTGCCTGGCTGGCAGCCAATCCGGAAATTGGCGATCCCATTCCAGGTAGCGGCGGATGTAGAAAGGTTCGATGGTCGGTGGCGGGTTCAGGGAAGCGTGGTGGAGTGTGAGTCATCTACTTCACCAGATTGGCAAATGGTGAGATCTGGCTGTTGGTGATCTACAAGAAGGCCGTCAAGGAGAACATATCCGCGCATATCCTGAAGTCGATTCGTGAGGTACTGGAAAATGAGTAATGAGACTCTGAGTGCTGAGGAGCTTGGCAACAAGCTGCTCCAATCCGTTAAAGAAATGAAAGCGGGCAAAGCCGCACGGGCCAGTTGTGTGGAGCCAAACGAGGTCGCAGAGGCGCGCGGCAAGACTGGCCTCACACAGCGAGAGTTTGCCGAGGCACTCCATATATCTCCACGTACGTTGCAGGAATGGGAGCAGGGGCGACGTAAACCTTCCGGGCCGGCAAAGGCGCTCATTGAGATTGCGTTTCGCCATCCGGAGGTTATTCGGGAAGACCTCGAACTCAGGGGTTAACAAGGTGGCCAACGGGACGCCAACTACGCTGCGCTCCGTTGCCGCTCATGCCAAGAGGCTTCGGCTCATTTTCGGTAGACTGAATGCAGCGGCGAATGCCAAAGATATGGACTTACCCGGTCTTCGTTTGCACGAACTCTCTGGCAATCGGGTCGGCATCTGGTCAGTGACAGTCAGTGGTAACTGGCGAGTGACCTTCCAGTTCGAAGACGGAGATGCCGAGATTGTGAACTACGAAGATTATCACTGAGGTACCGTCAATGTTAATGCACAACCCTCCGCACCCGGGTGAAGTACTGCGAGAGCTTTGTATTGAGCCCCTCGGCCTCTCTGTCACCGGTGATGGCGGGCGTTATGTTGCTAGGAGAGCCTCGTTGTGATCTTGAAACTTGACCATTTTGTACTCACTGTGCGCAGCATAGAGGATACGGTTCGCTTTTATACGGATGTCCTCGGTATGGAGCAGGAAATTTTTGGTGAGGGAAGAGTTGCGCTGAAATTTGGTGCCCAGAAGATCAATCTGCACCAATCGGGTAAGGAGTTTGAACCAAAAGCTCGCATTCCCACGCCGGGTTCGGCAGATGTATGTTTTATTACCGATCTGCCTATCCACGAGGCTTACGATCGAGTTTCAGAAAAAAAGGTTCAAATCGTAGAAGGCATTGTTTCGCGCACAGGGGCGGTAGGGCCAATACAATCCTTTTACTTCAGAGATCCGGATCAAAATTTGATCGAGGTTTCGTCGTACGGAACCGCAACATAACCAGTTATTCAAGTTCGTTCCCGGCCTTCGGCCTACACCGGACGCCCGTGTCAGGGCGCCGAACAGGAACCCGATACGAGGTGTGGTACATCCGGGGTGAGCGGGCACGTGACCGCGAAGCCGAAGTACTGAGCCCGCTGCGGGACCTGGACAAGTGGATACGGCGGAGAATGAGAAGTTACGTGTGGAAGCAATGGGGCCGAAGGGGGTATCGTGAGGTGCCTCCCTATCCCGATTAGGCACTGACAGGGGATGCTTCTTGGATAGTAAACTTATGAGCTTAGTCCAACGGTTACAGGTACCTGACCGACCCCAAAAAAACAGCCGCTATTCCGGTCCACGAGTGGCGGTGATTTATGGCTTTATGGCCCGACGACTGATGCAACGCAATTTGCTGCATTACCTCAGAAGCAAGGGCCTGTCAGATGTGACAATGTACGGTCACCTGCACTCGGTTGATTCGATATCAGATGACTTACAAACATCATTTAGCGAGGGGCGAAGTCTCGTGATTCTCGGGTATAGTCAGGGCGGGTTCCAAGCGGTCAAGGTTGCACGCGAGCTTGAGCAGCGAGGTGTGGATGTTGCCCTGCTCGTCAGCATCGCCGCAGGAGGGCTGGGTCGAGTATTCCCAGGACGGTGGGGTTTCGATCCTCGCACCGTACCGACAAATGTTGATGTGTGCCTTAACTTCTTCTCGAAGGGTGACCTGCTCGGGTGCGACCGAAGTCACCAAATGAACGAGGCTGTTGGGAGCAGAGCCTCGCAACGGGTCGAAAACCACATGTTTCATGCGCGGGAGGGCATCAGTCATATTGATCTTGTGAGGTGCTATCCGGAAAAAGAGATCAAACCTGCTGTGCGAACACATGTAATTGAAAGGATCATGACGGAGATTAGCGGGCTCGAAGGGTCCGGCGCCCAACCAGGCGCTCAAGCGGACAGTCCCGCGTTCAGCCAGCCTACCGCTTAGCTTCGCTACATGGACTCCCCCTTTAGGCCACGGAAGAGGTTCTAATGACTGATCATTTCGGTTCTTGTTTGTGTGGCATGGTGAGTTTTCAGGTAGAAGGTGATTTCGATAGCTTCTACCTGTGCCATTGCCGGCATTGCCAAAAGGATACGGGTTCGGCCCATGCGGCAAATCTATTCTCTCATTCCGCTAAGTTGGTCTGGCAATCGGGTGCAGATGCTGTAGCTTCTTTTACGCTTCCAGGTACTCGTCACAACAAGAGCTTTTGTAAGTTGTGTGGTTCAGCATTGCCAAATACACAGATCGCGGGTTTACTTGTCGTTCCTGCAGGGTGTTTGGACTCTCAAATAACGATGTTGCCTACGGCGCATATCTTCTCATCCGGCAAAGCTGTTTGGGATGAGCGGTTGGAGGAGGTGCCAAAGTTCGAGGGTCTGCCAACGTAGCCGGCACCACATAACCCGTGCATTGAATTCGTTCCGGGCCTGATGACCCTCCACCTACTTTAACCGACCGCTACTGCAGTTCGTTAGCAAAGCGCTCGACAGCTTCTACCACCTGTTTTGCGCCTTCCTGGATTTCTACAATCACTGCACCCGCCTGGTTGGCTAATTCAAGACCTTGCTCTGCTTTTTCGCGGGTGCTGAACATCTCGCGCATTACATCATCTGAGAGCACCTGGTTCTTTTCGACGACACCGACTATCTCTTCTGTGGCTTTGCTGGTACGAGCGGCCAACTGCCGCACTTCGTCAGCAACCACCGCAAATCCGCGCCATTGTTTCAGAGCGTTGGCCACGCCATTCACCCCTGCGACATCAACAGGATTGAAGTGGGGGGTGGTTTGGAGGGTGTGTCGCGCATAAACTGGCATCAATGAAGCCCTGTGCAATCAACGAGACCTGTATAGTTAGCCATGACCATCCCGATCAAGAACGTATCGAGCCCTGAGGTTTCCTGCTCAAACTGTCAGGCTTGTTGTTGTCGTTTAGAAGTGATGATTATCACAGACACAGGCGTGCCTGAGCGGCACATCGCGTTCGATGAGTGGGGCGGCGAAACCATGCTGCGTCTGGAGGACGGTTGGTGCTCGGCTTTAGACCGTGACACGTTTATGTGCACCATCTACGAGAATCGCCCCTGGATTTGCCGGGAATTTGAAATGGGTTCCTATGAGTGCCGTGAGGAACGAGCAGAAGGTTTGTGGTAGCGCCTGCTGCTAACCCAATGGAATTTTGCCGGGGTTTTGCTGTTGGGCTTGAGTAGGCCCGTTACCGAACCCTGACCCGGTCGCCATCGTTCAAGCCCCGCCTCGGGTGCCTCACTACACGATCACCAGCTTTCAGCCCATCAGTTACAACGGTTGCGAGACCGCTACTGGCACCAATGTCGACTGACTGTATGTTGGCAACATCGCCATTCACCAGGAATACTGCGTGGCCGCCTTCGTGGCGGAACAGCGCCGACGCGGGTACCTGCAGGGTGTCTTCGGACTGCCAGAGGATGAATTCGGCGTCTACCCGGTAGCCATCGCCCAGAAGTTCCCATCGTTCGTGTTGGCTGACCATGTCGACAATCACTTTCACTCGTTGCTCTTCCACGCCCAGTGCGGAAACGTCTACGAAACCTACTGGCTCCACGCGTTTGATCACCGCCTGCAGCTCCGGTCCGCCCCAGCCGGTCAGGCGAGTTTGCAGGCCGGGCTTCAGTTTGATGGCATCAAAGCTCAAAACGTCGACCACCACGTCCAGCGCGCCGGGGTCGCCCACTTCCAGAATGGCTTCGCCGGTGTGAATGACCCCTTCGCTTTTTCGAACGATGTTGAGAATGGCGCCACTGACCGGCGAGCGGATTGCCACGCGCTCGGCAGGCCTGTCGCCGTTCTGGCTTGCGGACGACAACTGCAGCCGGGTGCGGGCGGCTGCCAACTCATGGACGGCGACTTCTTCATCAAACGTTGCCGAGCGCAGAATGGCCTGCGCCCTGGCGGCGGCGGTTCTGGCCTGCTGGAGCTGTTCGCTGGACACAAAACGGGAGGCTTCCAGCGATTGCAGGCGTTGGTATTCCTGCCGGGCAAATTCCGCATCGGCCTGAGCGGCGGCGACTTGCTGCCGGATCGATTGCACCATGGCGTTGGCCGCCGCAACACGGGCTTCGGCCTCGGCACGGCTGCGGGTATCGAGAATGCTGGCTGGTATGGGCGCCAGGTAGGTCAGCAGTTCACCGGGGATGACTGGGTCACCCACTTCCATTGGTAACCGGTGCAAGTAGCCAGTGACCGGGGCGGAAATCTGGTATCGATCTTTTACCCGGGTTTTGCCTTCTTCAAGGACGGTTACCTCCATCGGACCACGTTCTACCGTAGCCAGATCTACCCAAACCGGGTCGGGGCGCAAGATGAAGAAAAAAACGGTGATGGCGAGCAAGGCAATGACAGACCAGAAAATCCATTTTCCTAACGCGCTTGTGTGTGTTGCCATGGCAGGCCTCTTTCTTAAGCGATCGGTTATTCCCGGGTTTTGAGTACGGCGACGAGATCCAGCTTGCGGAGCCTCAGCCAGGTAATGAAACCTGATAACAGGGCGGACGCCACCACGACATTGGCGGCCAGCGCGAGGGTTTTCCCTGTGATGACCAGCGGCACCCGGTACAGCTCCGTTTGCAGTGCTGTAATCACGAGGTTTGCCAGGCCAAAGCCGATGCCCCAGCCCAACGGTATACCGAGGATGAGCAGAATCGCCAGCTCGCCTAACAGAATGTGGGACACCTCGTTATGGCTGTAACCCAATACTCGCAAACTGGCCAGGTCTCGTCCCCGTTCGGCCAGGGAGATTCGGGCGGTGTTGTAGATCACACCAAAGGCAATGATGCCTCCCAGCAGGCTGATGATAAAGGTGTAGGTAAGGAAGGTACTGGCCAGGGTTTCAAAAAAGCTGTCCAGCATGGCCTGGCGCAGGGCAGTGCCGAGAACTCGGGGGGTGTTGCGAAGGTCTCGATACACCGTATCCACGAGGTCGGGGTCGAGGTTGAGTAGTACCTGGTTGACCACGGGGCCTTCTCGCAAGGCCTGGTTCATCGCGGCTAGGCTCATGTAGGCACCGACACCCAGAAACTCACTGCTGATGCCCGCCACTGGAAGTTGCAATGAGAGGCGCTGGCCGTCAAGTACACGCACCTGTACCTGGTCCCCTGGGCTGATGTTAAGCGCGACCGCCAGATAATCGGTAAGCAGCAGGCCGACCGGGGGTATGCTGACGGTGTTCAGGTTTTTGTCCACAACAAACTGGAGCTCTGCGTGCTCGGGAATGCCGGTGAGCGCCGTGCGCCAGCGTCGGTGCCCGTTAACCAGTTCAATCGCAACCTGGCGTCGGCCTTCGGTATAGAGCACCCCGGGTTGTCTGGCCATGGCATAGAGCGCGGACTGGTTGACCGGATCGGTCAGGGTTACCGTCAGGTCCTGTTGCTGAACTCGGCCGAACTGGGTGTGAACCATCAAAGACACCGAGCTGAACTGGAAATTGCCCACCACCACAATCGCCGTGGCCATTGCGATTCCGGCAATAGACAGAGCCGTGCGGCCCGGGCGTCGGGCCAGTTGTCGCACAATCATACGTGACGGTTGTTGGAATCGTACCCAGGACAGCCAACGCTCGGGGAGGGTGACCTGGTATCTGGCGGGCGCCTCTGGTTGCATGGCCTCGGCCGGTGGCAAGGAGGCGGCTTGACGGATAGAGCGCCAGCCGCCGAGCCAGGCCGCACTCAGGCTTACGAAGGCCAGTGCGAGTACCCAGAGTGGGCTGATCCGGAATAGCAGTTCCGGAAAGCGGTAGTACTCGATGTACAGCCCACCCAACATACGGCCAAGCCAGAGCCCGGCCAGGGTGCCGATGAGCAAGCCGGCCAAGGCAATGCTGAGCACCAGCTGACTGTAATGCCAGCCAATCTGTCGGTTGCTGTAGCCAAAGGCCTTAAGTACCGCAATGACTTCCCGTTGGGTGCTGATCAGGCGGCCAACCACCACGTTAAGCAGGAACATGGCCACGCCCATGAAAATGGCGGGGAAAATTATTGCCATGGCTTTTAGTTGTTCCAGCTCATCGCTCAGAAAACGATGGGAGAACTGATCCGCCCTGGCGTAGGCGCCGGTAGTGCCGTAACGCTCTAGCAAGCGGTCCAGCTGGTCAATCACGTCCTCCACGGGGCGGTTGGGCGCTGTCTGCAACACCAGGCTATTGAACGCACCTTTCATGTCCATGGCCGCTGCCAGGCCCGCCTGCGACATCCAGAGTACTCCGAAACGCTGATAGTCTGGCAGCATGCCGCCTGGGGGGATCACGTAGATGAATTCGGGAGATTCGGCGATACCGACAATGGTGAGGGTCTGTCGGCGGCCGTTGATGATGGCGTTTAATTGATCGTCCAGTTGCAGGCCGTGGGCGTCTGCAAAGCTGCCGATGATGGTGACCTCATCACTACGGCTGATCTCAGGTAGGCGGCCGTGGCGCAAGTAGAGCTGGTTCACTTCAGGCTGACCTGTTTCCGGAACTGAGACCAGGTGCGCCGATACAGGATCATCAAAGCCCGCAACCTCGAGTTTGGCGCCGCCTTCCACCCGGCCACTAACCCGGGTAACGCCGGGGATCTGGGTTACCTGTTGCAGCAAATGGCGAGGAGCCCGTTTCAGCGAGACAAACACATCGGCAAACTGGTGCTGCTGATAGTATTGGCTTCGGGTGGCGCTGAGCGACGAGTAATTCACCAGTGACATCAGGCACACGGCAATGCCACCGGCGATTACCAGGGCAATCGCCAGCATCTGGCCGCGCATCTGCCAGAGCTCCCGTCGGAGTTTGGTGTGCAGCACGCTGGTGCGGAAGCCCGGCACGGAATTACCAGCTCAAGGAGCGCGGATCTTGCCGCGTTGCGTTGTGATGCTCACCACTGATGGTTCCGTCAGAGAGGGTGATGACTCGATCGGCCATCTGCGCAATAGACGCGTTGTGGGTAATGATAACGGTCGTAGTGCCGGTTTCTCGGTTGGCTTTTTCCAGTGCGGCCAGAACCAGAATGCCAGTGGCGGAATCCAGGGCGCCGGTAGGCTCATCACACAGCAGTACGTTGGGCTGTTTGGCGATGGCCCGGGCGATTGCGACCCGCTGTTGTTCGCCGCCAGAGAGCTGGGCCGGAAAGTGATCCGCCCGGTTGGCCAACCCGACCAGTTCGAGCGCGGCATCCGGCTCCATCGGGTTGCGGGCTATTTCGGTCACGGCGATTACATTTTCCCGCGCAGTCAGGCTGGGGATCAGGTTGTAGAACTGGAACACGAAACCCACATAATCCCGTCGGTAGCGGGTGAGCTCTTTGTCGGTAGCCCGGGTGAGGTCGGTGTCCAGGTATTTCACTTCGCCGCTGGTGGGTACATCCAGCCCGCCTAATATATTCAACAACGTGGATTTGCCGGAACCCGACGCACCCAGCATCACCACCAGCTCACCGGCGTAAAGATCTAGATCCACGCCGCGCAGGGCGTGCACTTGTACCTCGCCCTGATGGTAGGTCTTCGTCAGGCCGGAAGTGTGGAACACAGGTTGGTTCGGCTGGGTGATCATGGGGTTGAGTATAGCCCAGCGCCAGAACCCCGGTTTGAGAGGGCTCAATAAAACGGCAAACGTGCGCAGGCATGGGGGATTCAGGTAAAGTCAGTGAAACGCGTATCCACACCCACGTACTAGAGGTATTCCATGAGCGATCCGACTTACACCCCGCCCCAGGTCTGGAAGTGGAATCCGGGAAATGGCGGAAGGTTTGCCAACATCAACCGCCCGATAGCCGGCCCGACTCACGACAAAGAGTTGCCGGTGGGTGAGCATCCGTTCCAGCTGTATTCCCTGGCTACACCCAATGGAGTCAAGGCCACTATCATGCTGGAAGAGCTGCTGGAAAAAGGCATCAAAGACGCCGAGTACGATGCCTGGTTGATCCAGATTATGGAGGGCGATCAGTTCAGCAGCGGCTTTGTGGACGTTAACCCCAATTCCAAAATACCGGCGTTGCTTGATCGCAGTGAAAGCCCGGCTGTGCGGGTTTTCGAATCCGGCTCAATCCTGTTTTATCTGGCCGAAAAGTTTGGTGAGTTTTTGCCGACCGGTCGTGCTCAGCGCTCGGAAACAATGAACTGGCTGTTCTGGCAGATGGCCAGCGCGCCAATTCTGGGCGGCGGTTTCGGGCACTTTTACGCCTATGCGCCGGAAAAATACGAATACCCGATCGACCGCTACACTATGGAGGTGAAGCGGCAACTGGATGTGTTGGATCGCCAGTTAGCGAAAAACGAATACATTGCCGGTGATGAATACACCATTGCGGATATGGCGATCTGGCCCTGGTACGGCGCTTTGGTGAAAAACATGGTGTATGAGGCGGCCGAATTCCTGGAGGCCCACACCTACACCAACGTTGTGCGGTGGACTAATGAGCTGGCCCAGCGGCCGGCGGTTAAGCGCGGCCGGATGGTCAACAAGGCATGGGGCGAGCTGTCCTCCCAGTTGCATGAGCGCCATGATGCCAGCGATTTTGAATTGCGCACCCAGGACAAACTGGGCGGTGGTGAATAAGGAGCAATAATGGTTGTGCCTGCGGCGTTAACAGAAGACCAGATTTACCACCGCTGTCCGCCTGAGATGCTGGACTTTGACACCACTGAGGCTCTGGAGAATGTGGACCTGCCGTTTGGGCAGGAGCGTATGCTTCGTGCTCTGGAATTTGGTGCGGGCATGCGCGCCAGCGGTTTTAATCTGTTTGTTCTGGGGCCGTCCGGCGCAGGTAAGCATGAACTGGTCAAACGGTTCCTGGCCAGTCATGCCGCAGGCAAACCGGTGCCTTCAGACTGGTGCCATCTCTTTAACTTTCAGCAGTCAGACAAGCCTGTGGCGATCACGCTACCTCCGGGTGAAGGCAGGGTCTTCAAAAGTGACATGAGCATCCTCGCCAGTGAGCTGAAAACCGCGATTCCGGCTACGTTTGAAAGTGAGGAATATCAGGCCCGCATTCAGGAGTTGCAGGAAGAGGTCACCCGGCGTCAGCAAAAGGGCCTGTTTGCCATCCAGGAAGAGGCTAACGCCAACCATATTGCCATGCTGACAACCCCCGCCGGATTTACCTTTGCGCCGATGCGTAACGGCGAGGTGATCGAGCCCGAGGAATACAAGACCTTCTCCGATGAAGAAAAAGAGCTGGTGGAAGCCAAGGTGGAAGATCTTCAAAAGAAACTCCAGCAGGCGATCCAGCAGGTGCCGAGATTGCGCAAGGAAGTTCGCGAGCGAATACACGAGCTGAATGAAGAAATGGTGCAGCTGACGTTGGGCGGCCCGATTGGTGAGCTGCGCGAGAAATGGTCTCATGTCCCGGCGGTGGTCGCGTATCTGGATGCTGTGCGCGAGGATGTCGTGGAGCACGCTGAAGCGTTCCAGGACAACGAAAACGGTGCCCCCGCAGGGCTGCTGAACCGCTACCGCGTTAATCTGCTGGTCGATAACGCCGATACCCGCGGTGCCCCGGTGGTCTACGAGGATTTGCCCAACCACCAACATTTGACCGGGCAAATCGAACATCGGGCCCATCAGGGTAACCTGTATACCGACTTCACGTTGATTCGCGCCGGCTCTCTGCACAGGGCCAATGGCGGATATCTGGTACTGGATGCCCGCCGTATTCTGACCCAGCCCATGGCCTGGGAGAGCCTTAAACGCATCTTGTTCTCCGGCGAGATCCGCATTGAATCGCTGGAACGATTGTATGGCCTGGCGACCACCGTCAGCCAGCAGCCGGAGCCGATTCCCCTGAATGTGAAAGTGGTGTTGCTGGGCGATCGCACGCTGTATTACCTGTTGTCCCATTATGATCCCGACTTCCTGGACCTGTTCAAGGTAGAAGCGGATTTTGAGGATGACCTGGAACGGGACGACGACAGTTACCTGCTGTATGCCCGCATGATTGCCACCATGGCTCGGGCATCCGGCATCAAAGCGCTGGACCGCGCGGCCGTTGCCCGGGTGATCGAACATGCCAGCCGCCTGGCTGGGGATCAGAAAAAGCTGACCGCCCACGACCGTGTGCTGAAGGATTTGCTCAGCGAGGCTGACCATTGGGCCAGCGAGGCCGGCAGTGCCCGTATTGAGGCCTGTCACATACAGCAGGCCATCGATGAGCGGGAGTATCGCGCCAGTCGAATCCGGGAACGCAGTCTGGAGCAGATTCGCCGCGGCTTGATGATGATTGCCACGACAGGCGAGCAGGCCGGGCAAGTGAATGGTTTGTCGGTATTGCAGATCGGTGCCACCCGGTTTGGCCAGCCCACCCGCATTACGGCCACCGCACGCCCGGGCAAAGGGCAGGTGGTGGATATCGAACGAGAAGCGAAGCTTGGCGGCCCGATCCACAGCAAGGCGGTGATGATCCTCTCGCGCTTTCTGGCCAATCGGTATGCCCCGATGGGGGAGTTGTCGTTGTCTGCCAGCCTGGCATTCGAGCAGTCCTACGGAGGTGTGGAGGGCGATTCGGCCTCGGTCGCAGAAACCTGCGTGCTGCTGTCGGCCATAGCCGGCGTGCCGCTAAAACAGTCGCTGGCGGTTACCGGTTCGATGAATCAGCACGGCGAGGTGCAGGCAGTGGGGGGCGTGAATGAAAAAATCGAAGGTTTCTTCAACGTCTGCCAGCAGGCAGGAGGTGTTAACGGCCAGGGTGCCCTGCTACCGGCCAGCAACATTGAACATTTAATGCTGAACGACGATGTCCGTGGCGTGGTGCGCGACGGGCGCTTTGCCATTTACCCGCTTACCCGAATCGATCAGGCCATTGAGTTGCTGACCGGGATGGAAGCCGGCGAACCGGATGCCGATGGCCAGTTCCCCGAGAACAGCTTCAATCGCCTGGTGGCTGAGCGTTTGGCGAAGTTTGCCGAAGTCGGCAAGAAAAAGGATTCGGAACAGGAGAACGGTAACGGAGGCAATGGCGATGGCAGCGACGGAGATCGCTGAATCAAAGTCGACGGCGAAGGCTGCAGGCCGGGTTCTGATCTTGCTGGACGGCTCCCGCCTGAGCCTCGCCGCTCTGGAGGCTGCGGCCGAGATCGCGGCCGCCCGCAAGGCCGAAGTGCTGGGTATCTTTGTGGAGGAGGTTAACCTGTTGCGCAGCGCGGGCTACGGCTTTGCCCGCGAAGTTGGCGGCAGCTCCGGGTTGGCCCGTCCCCTGGATGTAGCCGCGTTGGAGGCACGAATGCATTCGTTGGCGCAACAGGTGCGTCGCTCTCTGGAGCAGGCTATGGCGCGACGGGGCTTGGTGCAGGCGCTGAAGTTGTGCCGAGGACGTGTGGCGGATGAGGTGCTGAGCCTGGTCGGGCCGGAGGATCTGGTGGTCATGGGCCGGGTGGGCTGGTCCGGGATTCCTGGTGCCCGTCTCGGCTCTACTGCTCGCATTTTGGTGCGACAGGCGCCGGGAGATGTGCTGCTTTGGGTGGAGCCCCGGCCACGCCGGCAGGAGCGTGTGGTGGTATTGCTCAACCACGATCAGGGTGCCAATCACCGGGCGGTCAAAGTGGGTGCAGAGCTAGCCCGGAGACACCATCAGCCACTGACGGTGCTGGTTCGGATGGCAGCTGGTAAGGGTCAGCCGATTACTGAAGATTTGATGGCCTATCTGCGCCACGAAGGTATTACCGCCAGGGTGAAACTGCTGCCGATGGCCAGTGCCGTTGCGGTGGCAAGAGCAATGCGGGAGGAGGGGATGGCACAGTTAGTGATCAGTCGCCAATGCAGTTTGTTTGGCGAGCAGGGCGCAGAGGCCCTGCTGGCGGCCATGGATGTGCCGGTGACGGTAACGCCTTGACGCTGGTTTGAAGGTCAGGCAATTTCCCGGTCGCCGGCTTTATTAAGTACCTGCGCAATGGCATCTGCCTCCAGCGTTTCATGCTCCATGACCGCCTTGGCCAGCGCTTCGAGCTCTTTGCGGTGCTCTTGCAGGAAGTTGACTGTGAAGGCTTCCAGCTTCAGTAACTGGGTCTGAATTTCGGAATCAATCATCTCGGCCAGTTTTTCACTGTATTCCCTGGGCGCCCCCATTTCCCGGCCCAGGAAAACGTGCTCTTCACCAATCCCCAGGCCCAGTGGCCCGACAGTTTCACTCATGCCCCATTGGCCGATCATACGGCGCAGTAACTTGGTAGCTTCTTTCAGGTCGTTCTGGGCACCGGTACTCACTTCTCCATAGATGATTTTTTCCGCCGAACGGCCGCCCAGCATCACCTTGATGCGATCCCTCAGATAGCTTTCTGTATAGTTGTATTTGTCTTCTTTGGGCGTCTGTTCGGTAACGCCCATGGCCATGCCGTGGGGGATGATGGTGATTTTGGTGAGTGGGTCGGCCTTGGGCATGTAATGGGCCATCAATGCGTGGCCGCATTCGTGGTAGGCCACCACTTCTCGTTCTTCCGGTGTCAGATGGGCATCACGCTCTTCTCCGAGAATAATGCGATCTCGCGCCAGCTCGAAGCAATGGGCATTCACCTCCTCCAGATTTTCCCGGGCAGCCGTGAGGGCTGCTTCGTTTACCAGGTTTTTCAGGTCGGCGCCGGAGAAGCCGGTGGTGCGGGCCGACAACTGCTCCAGGTTTACATCGTGGGCCAGGGGTACTTTGCGCACGTGGACCTGCAAGATGGCCTCCCGGGCCTCTTTGTGGGGCAGATCCAGAGTGATCTTGCGGTCAAAGCGGCCGGGCCGAAGCAGGGCAGAGTCCAGTACGTCCGGGCGGTTGGTGGCAGACAGCACCAGAATGTTTTCGTGGGCCTCAAAACCGTCCATTTCGGTGAGAATCTGGTTCAGGGTTTGTTCCCGCTCGTCGTGGCCACCGCCCAGACCGGCCCCCCGTGAGCGCCCGATGGCGTCCAGTTCGTCGATAAAGATCAGGGCCGGCGCCTCTTTTCGGGCGGTCTGGAACATGTCCCGCACCCGGGCCGCGCCGACGCCGACAAACATTTCGATGAATTCCGAGGCGCTGATGCTGAAAAATGGCACTTCGGCTTCTCCGGCAATGGCTCTGGCCAGGAGTGTCTTGCCTGTGCCTGGCGGGCCCACCAACAGCACGCCTTTGGGCATGACCGCGCCCAGTCGGCGGTATTTTTCCGGCGCTTTCAGGAAATCAATGATCTCGGCAATGTCTCGCTTTGCGGATTCGATGCCGGCGACGTCTGCCAGTGTGGTGCTGGAAGTTTCTTTGCGGGCCCGCCGAGCTCTGGATTTGGCGTAGTCAAAGGGGCTGCCGCCGCCTGTCATACGCTTTTGAGCGGCCCCCCAGAACCAGAACATCAGTCCCAGCAACAGAATCCAGGGTAGAAAGCCCAGGATCAGCTCTTGCCACCAGGGCCGCCCGGATGCGGCTCCGCGGATGAGCACTTGTTGCTGTTCCAGCAGCGACAACAGGTCTGGATCCTCCACAGGTGGTCGCACGGTGAGGAATCGGGTGCTGGTGGATCCGGTATCAGAGCTGAAGCGGCCAGCGCCGGAATCGGTAAATTGGCCCCGAATTTCCTCGTTCTGCAGGGTGACCTCGGCCACCTGGCCATTCAGCACGGCTTCCTTGAATTCGGAATAGGCCAGTTCCCGTTGCTGGGGCTGGCCACTGTCCTGAAGCCACAGAAACATCAGAAAAATGGCCGCGCTCAGCCAGATGAACGACAGCTGGTTAGGCGCCGCAGGCTGAGGGCTTGGGTCTTTACTTTGTTTCTCCGGTTCCATGCCTGCTTTCCTTTATTAATAGCCTTTGGCGGATGATGTGCTGCGCCTTGGGTCTGCGCCACCGTAAAGCGTACCATCAGCGCCAATCAGGATGCTCTGGATTGCCCCCATGGCGGTGCTGGTGCTTACTTTGTGACCTCGCGCTTCGAGCAGTTTGATTGTGTCCGGGCTAATGCCCTGCTCGATGCGGATTTCGTCGGGTAGCCATTGGTGGTGAATGCGGGGTGCATTCACCGCGGTTTGTATATTCATATTATGGTCGATCACGTTCATCACCACTTGCAGCGTGGTGGTGATAATCCGGGAACCCCCGGGGCTGCCGGTCACCAGAAAGTTGTCGCCGTCTTTACGAACAATGGTCGGCGACATCGAACTGAGCATGCGTTTGCCCGGCTCGATCTTGTTGGCGTCACCGCCGATCAGACCATAGGCGTTGGCCGTACCCGGTTTGGCGCTGAAGTCGTCCATTTCGTTATTGAGCAGAAAGCCCGCTCCGGCGACAGTAATGCCTGAGCCATAGCTGAAATTGATGGTGTAGGTGTTGGAGACGGCGTTGCCCCATTGGTCCACTACAGAGAAATGTGTGGTTTCCGGGCTTTCCCACCCGGGAGGCTTGCCGTGTTGGATGTCGGTGGATGGCCGAGCCCTTTCCATGCGAATGGTTTTGCGCAAGTCGTTGGCGTAATCCTTACTGGTCAATCCCTTGAGCGGAACCTCTACGTAGTCCGTATCGCCCAGATAGTGGGAGCGGTCGGCATAGGCCAGTTTCATGGCCTCGGCCATAAGGTGAATCGTGTCGGCGGCGTTATGGCCCATGTCACCGATTGGGTAACCCTCAAGAATATTGAGTATCTGCACAATGTGGATGCCACCGGAAGAGGGCGGCGACATGGAATAGATGTCGTAGCCCCGATAGCGACCGTGGACGGGCTGGCGCACGGCTGGCTGGTAGTTCTTCAGGTCGTCCAGTGTGATCAGGCCACCGTTGCGCTGCATTTCGTTGACGATCAGCTCGGCCGTTTTGCCCTGGTAGAACCCTTTCACCCCCTCATCAGCAATGCGCTGAAGGGTGTCGGCCAGTTCTGGCTGCCGGAAAATCTCACCCGGCTGTGGGGCGGAACCATCGTCCTTGTAGAATGTGCGCTTGGTTGCTGGCCAGCGCTGAAGCCGGTCTTTTGCCTGCTCCAGGCCTTCGGTAAAGCGGTGTGGAACCACAAAGCCGTCGCTGGCCAGGTGAATCGCCGGCGCCAGGGCTTGTTTCAGTGAAAGCGTTCCATGACGCTCAAGTGCGAGGGCCAGGCCGGCTACGGTGCCGGGCACCCCAGCCGCCAGATGGCTGAACCGACTGCGTTCGTTGACCACTTCGCCGTTTTGGTCCTGAAACATGGTTTCTGTGGCCGCTGCCGGGGCCGTTTCACGGTAGTCGATGGCCTCCGGGGTTGTGCCGTCGCCGGGGGCATAGAGCAGAAAACCGCCGCCGCCAATGTTGCCCGACCGTGGCTGGGTCACGGCCAGGGCAAAACCTGCTGTTACGGCGGCGTCGACGGCATTTCCGCCGCGCTTGAGCACATCAAGTGCCACCTCGGTGGCCAGTGTGTGACTGGTGGCGACCATGCCTTGAGCGCCCAGGACCGGATGGAAGCGCTCGCCTTCAAGGATGGCCTGGTTGCTGGCCGTGGCTGACCCGACAGGCAATAAAATCAGTAGCGCGGCTGTTGCGCCCCACAGGCGTCTCAGCGGGATTTTTGAAAGGGGGCTGTGGTGAACTCTGTCCATGATTGCATTCCTCGTTTCTGGCTGCCAGATAGGCTATCATAGCCGGTCATTTTTACCGGCGCGTACCGATTCTCTGCTACAAACGGTCGTTTGTGGTTTCCTGTCGCGCCCGCTTTCCCGGATTCAGATTAAGGAAAGGCTTAATGGAGCATACCTATCGTCTTGTTATTTCCTGCCCGGACCGGGTAGGGATTGTTGCCAAGGTGAGTAATTTTCTGTCCACCTACAACGGCTGGATTACCGAGGCGAGCCATCACTCAGATACTCAGTCCGGCTGGTTTTTCATGCGCCATGAAATCAAGGCCGAGTCGATACCGTTCGGGCTGGATCAGTTCCGCGCGGCGTTCGAGCCTATTGCCCGCGAATTCAACATGAGCTGGCACATTGCCGACTCTGCACGCCCCAAGCGAGTGGTGCTGCTATGCAGCAAAGAGTCCCATTGTCTGGCGGATCTTTTGCACCGGTGGCACAGCAAAGAGCTGAACGCCGAAATGGTGGCGGTGATCTCCAATCATGACGACCTGCGCAGGATGGTGGAATGGCACGACATTCCCTATCACCATATCCCTGTGGGCAAAGAAAACAAGGCGGAAGCCTTTGGTCAGATCGAGGAGTTGCTCGCTCAGTATGAGGTGGACGTTGTGGTGCTTGCCCGCTACATGCAGATTCTGCCGGCGGAGCTTTGCGAGAAGTACGCCGGCAAGGTGATCAACATCCATCACAGCTTTCTGCCGTCGTTTGCCGGTGCCCGTCCGTACCACCAGGCTTACAGCCGCGGTGTCAAACTGATTGGTGCCACCTGTCACTACGTGACCCAGGATCTCGACGAAGGCCCGATCATTGAGCAGGACGTGATCCGTATCAACCACAGCGACTCCATCGAAGACATGGTTCGGCTGGGTAAAGATGTCGAGAAAAACGTACTGGCCCGTGGCTTGCGGTCTCATATTGAAGACCGCGTGATTACCTATGAAAACAAGACCGTAGTATTCGATTAAGGCTGTACCACAGTCGCCCCTCGGGGCCGTTGACTGTGGTATGCTTGGCGGCTTGTTGAAGAATAAAGACGGGGCCCGAAATTGGCCCCGGGACGACTTCCAGATAACGCAAAGGAACCTTTCTCGATGGGTGAGTTAGCCAAAGAGATCCTGCCGGTCAATATTGAAGACGAACTGAAACAGTCCTACCTCGATTACGCCATGAGCGTTATTGTGGGCCGGGCATTGCCGGATGTGCGAGACGGCCTCAAGCCGGTGCATAGACGGGTGCTGTTCGCCATGTCCGAGTTGGGGAACGACTGGAACAAGGCGTACAAGAAATCTGCCCGTGTGGTGGGTGACGTTATTGGTAAATACCATCCTCACGGTGACTCTGCGGTATACGACACCATCGTTCGTATGGCTCAGCCGTTTTCGCTCCGCTATCCGCTGGTGGACGGCCAGGGTAACTTCGGTTCCATTGACGGCGATAACGCGGCGGCCATGCGTTACACCGAAATTCGCATGGAGAAGATTGCCCACTCCTTGCTGGCGGATCTGGACAAAGAAACCGTCGATTTTGTTGATAACTACGACGGTACCGAACGGATTCCGGAAGTACTGCCCACCCGAGTGCCAAACCTGCTGGTAAACGGTTCCTCCGGTATTGCGGTGGGGATGGCCACCAACATCCCGCCTCACAACCTGACGGAAGTCGTTAACGGTTGCCTGGCGCTGATTGATAACCCGGATCTGTCCATCGATGAGCTGATGGAATTCATTCCCGGCCCGGATTTCCCGACTGAAGGCATTATTAACGGTCGCGCCGGCATTGTTGAGGCCTATCGCACAGGCCGTGGCCGTATCTATATCCGTGCCCGCCACGAGATTGAACACGACGACAAGACCAATCGCGATGCCGTTATCATCACCGAGCTGCCGTATCAGCTGAACAAAGCCCGCCTGATTGAAAAGATCGCCGAGCTGGTGAAAGAAAAGCGTCTGGAAGGCATTACCGAGCTTCGTGATGAGTCGAACAAAGAAGGTATTCGGGTTGTGATCGAGCTGCGCCGTGGTGAAAACCCGGAAGTTGTGGTCAACAATCTGTTCGCCCAGACCCAGTTGCAGACCGTGTTTGGTATCAACATGGTGGCGCTGATCAACGGCGAGCCGAAGATTCTCAACCTCAAGGAAATGCTGGATGCGTTTGTGCGTCACCGCCGCGAAGTGGTGACCCGCCGGACGATCTACGAGCTCCGCAAAGCCCGTGAGCGTGGTCACATTCTTGAAGGTCTGACCGTTGCTCTGGCCAACATCGACGAGATGATTGAGCTGATCAAGTCTTCTCCGACCTCGGTTGAGGCAAAAGAGAAGCTGATGGCGAAAGGCTGGGCGCCGGGCAATGTCCTGGCGATGCTGGAGCGTGCTGGCGAAGACGCCTGCCGCCCGGACGACCTGCCGGAGATCTTTGGCCTGCGCGATGGCCTGTATTACATGTCGCCTGAGCAAACCCAGGCGATCCTGGATATGCGCCTGCATCGCTTGACCGGCCTGGAAACCGAAAAACTCCAGAACGAGTACAAAGACATTCTCGAGAAGATTGCCGGCCTGTTGGAAATTCTGGGCGATCCCGATCGTTTGATGCAGGTTATCCGTGAAGAACTGGAAGCCGTGGTGACCGAGTTTGGCGACGTGCGCCGCACTGAAATCACCAGCTCCCAGCGTGACCTGACGATTGCCGACCTGATTGACGAAGAAGATCTGGTGGTGACCATTTCTCACAGTGGTTATGCCAAAACGCAGGCAGTAGAAGATTATCAGGCTCAGCGCCGTGGCGGTCGCGGTAAAGCCGCAACGTCCATGAAGGATGAAGACTTCATTGAGAAGCTACTGGTGGCCAATTCCCACGACACCATTTTGTGTTTCTCCAATAAAGGCAAGGTGTACTGGCTGAGAGTGTTCGAGATTCCGCGCGGAAGCCGCGGCTCACGTGGTCGTCCGATGGTCAACATTCTGCCACTGGACGAAGACGAGCGGATTACCACCTTCCTGCCGGTGCGGGACTATCCGGAAGATCAGTTTGTGCTGATGGCAACCTCGGCCGGTGTCGTGAAGAAGACCCCGCTGCCCAATTTCTCCCGTCCGCGCAGCAGTGGCCTGATCGCCTTGAATCTGGATGAAGGCGATACGCTGATCGGCGCTGCCATCACCGACGGTAACGCTGAGATTATGCTGTTCTCTACCGCCGGCAAAGCGGTGCGTTTCAGTGAGGATCAGGTGCGGCCAATGAGCCGGACCGCCCGTGGTGTTCGTGGCATCAAGATGCAGGGCGATCACCATGTGGTGTCGCTGATTATTCCACAGGAAGGCGGCGTTCTCCTGACTGCCAGTGAACACGGTTACGGAAAGCGTACAGCCATTTCCGAATTCCCGGCATACAGCCGTGGTAGCCAGGGTGTTATTGCCATGCAATGCTCTGACCGTAACGGAAACCTGGTGACCGCGTTGCAGCTGTTCGAAGGCGACGAGATGATGCTGATTTCCGATAAGGGCACGCTGGTACGAACCCGAACGGACGAAGTGTCTGTGCTCAGCCGCAACACTCAAGGTGTTCGCCTGATTCGCCTGGCCCAGGAAGATGAGCGGCTGGTAGGCGTTGAGCGTATTGCAGAATCTGATGACGACGATGTGGACGCAGTTGCGGGCGTAGATGTGGATGCGGACGCAAGCGCAGAAGGCGAGGAAACCGAAGAATGAGCAGGGCGTTTAATTTTTGTGCCGGTCCGGCCACTTTGCCGGAGGCTGTGCTAAAGCAAGCGCGGGACGAAATGCTGGACTGGCGCGGCACGGGTATGTCGGTGATGGAGATGAGTCACCGCAGTGATGAATTTGTGGCCATCGCCGATGCGGCAGAGAAAGACCTGAGAGAACTGGCCGGGATTTCAGACGATTACGCTGTGCTGTTCATGCAGGGTGGGGCGTCCAGCCAGTTTTCCACCATCCCGCTGAACCTGCTTGGTAGCAAAGGGTCGGCGGATTACGTGAACACCGGAATCTGGTCAGGCAAGGCGATTGCCGAAGCGAAACGCTATGGTGATGTGAATATTGCGGCCAGCTCTGATGAGAGTGGTTTTACCACGATACCGGACCAGGCTGATTGGAACACCAACGCCGACGCCGCCTACCTGCACTACACCACGAATGAAACCATCGGTGGCCTGGAGTTTGATTTTATTCCGGATACTGGCGATGTGCCTTTGGTGGCCGACATGTCATCTGACATGTTGTCTCGCCCGGTCGATATTTCAAAATACGGTCTGATCTACGCCGGTGCGCAAAAGAACATCGGGCCGTCCGGTCTGGTGGTGGTCATCATTCGCAAAGACCTTCTGGGCAAGGCCCGCAAGGAAACTCCGACCATGATGAACTATCAGGTAATTGCTGATAATGGGTCCATGTATAACACCCCGGCAACCTATTCCTGGTACCTGGCCGGCCTGGTGTTCAAGTGGCTGAAGGAGCAGGGTGGCGTCAAAGCCATGGGCGAGATGAATGCTCGGAAAGCCAGAAAGCTTTATGACTTCATCGATACCAATGACTTTTATGCTAACCCTATTGCGCGGCGTTTCCGCTCCTGGATGAACGTGCCCTTCACCCTGGCAGACGACGCATTGAACAGTGAGTTTCTCAGAGGGGCAGACGCGCGCGGTTTGCTGAACCTTCAAGGCCATCGTTCAGTAGGTGGTATGCGTGCCAGCATCTACAACGCCATGCCGGAAGCGGGTGTGGATGCTCTGATCAAGTATATGGCGGAATTTGCGAAGGAGCGGGGCTGATCATGACGGATGAGAAGACCCGCCTGAGCGAGTTGCGAGACGAAATCGACAGCCTTGATCAGCAGATCATGCAGTTGATCAGCGCCAGGGCTAAATGTGCCCAGGAAGTGGCCCATGTGAAAATGGCGGCCAACCCCGGTCAGGACGTGTTTTTCTATCGTCCGGAACGGGAAGCTCAGGTTCTCCGTCGCATCAAGGAGGAGAATCCTGGCCCTCTGCCCGCTGAGGAAATGGCACGATTGTTCCGGGAGATCATGTCGGCCTGTCTGGCGCTCGAGAAGCCCATGCACATCGCATTTCTTGGGCCTCTTGGTACGTTTACTCAAGCTGCCGCGCTCAAGCATTTTGGTCATTCCGTTATCAGCGTTCCGCTGCCGGCCATTGACGCGGTGTTCCGAGAAGTGGAATCCGGCGCGGCACAATACGGTGTGGTGCCGGTGGAAAATTCCACCGAAGGCATGGTCAATCACACGCTGGACATGTTTATTGGCTCGCCGCTGAAGATCTGCGGTGAAGTCCAGTTGCGGATTCACCACCATTTGCTGGTTTCGCCCAAGCACAAAGACCAGGACATTACCCGCATTTACTCCCATCAGCAGTCGTTTGCCCAGTGCCGGCAGTGGCTGGACACGCACCGCTACGGGATTGAACGAATCACCGTTTCGAGCAACGCTGAGGCGGCCCGTCGTGCTGCGGAAGAGCCGGGGTCTGCAGCCATTGCCGGCGACATGGCTGCTGAACTCTACGGTCTGGAAAAACTGTCCAACAGCATCGAAGACCGGCCCGACAACACCACTCGTTTCCTGATCATCGGGCGCGAAGAGGTCGCTCCCAGCGGCCAGGACAAGTCTTCTGTATTGGTTTCGATGCGCAATAAGCCTGGTGCCCTTTATGCGGTACTGGAGCCGTTTCATCGCCACGGCATCAGCCTGACTCGCATTGAAACCCGGCCATCTCCCAGCGGTACCTGGGCCTATGTGTTTTACATCGATTTTGAAGGCCACATGGACGATGAGCTGGCGCGCAAAGTTTTGTCCGAAATTGATGAAGAAGCGGTAGAGCTCAAGCGCCTGGGTTCTTACCCCATTGGTGTGCTTTAAGCTCACACAGATTTGACTCGGAGGAATGTTGAATGGCAGTCGATTATCAGAGTCTTGCGGTAAAAGGTGTTCAGGCTCTGTCTCCGTATCAGCCCGGAAAGCCCATTGAG
The DNA here is from genome assembly GCF_030541005.1 of Marinobacter sp. SS5-14b. GTDB lineage: Bacteria > Pseudomonadota > Gammaproteobacteria > Pseudomonadales > Oleiphilaceae > Marinobacter. Next base: position 23,003 of record NZ_JASSVM010000011.1, read on the forward strand.
GAGCTTGCCCGTGAGCTGGGGTTGAATCCTGCTGAGATCATCAAACTTGCCAGTAATGAAAATCCGCTGGGCCCCAGCGAAAAAGCACTGTCAGCGGCGCGAAAAGCACTGGATGAACTTTGCCTGTACCCGGATGGGAACGGCTTTGAACTGAAAAATGCGCTGGCGAGTCGCTTTGGTGTGGGTATGGATCAGATCACACTCGGCAACGGATCAAACGATGTACTTGAAGTGATTGCCCGGTGTTTTGTGGACACTCAGAGCGAAGTGATTTTCTCCCAGTATGCGTTTGCTGTTTACCCCATCGTCACTCAGGCCATTGGAGCCAAGGGCCTTTCGGTGCCGGCGAAAGACTGGGGTCACGACCTTGACGCCATGGCGGCTGCTATCAGTGACCGCACCAAGTTGATCTTTATCGCTAACCCGAACAATCCCACCGGAACCGTGCACACCGCAGAGGCAATCGAGGCCTTTCTGGCACAGGTCCCAGAGCGTGTGCTGGTGGTTCTGGATGAAGCATACTGCGAGTATCTCACCGGCGACGAATTTCCGGATGGCATTCAGTTACTGAACCGTTACCCCAACCTGATTGTGTGCCGCACATTCTCCAAGGCCTGGGGTCTGGCCGCCCTGCGGGCAGGTTACAGCATCAGTTCACCGGCCATTGCCGACATCCTTAACCGGGTTCGCCAGCCGTTTAATGTGGACTCGGTTGCGCTGGCAGCGGCGACGGCCGTCCTGGAAGACGACGCCTATCTCCAGCGCTCCCGTGAAGTGAACCAGGCTGGCCTGCGCCAACTGGCGGAGGGTTTTGATCGCATGGGCCTGCCCTATATACCGTCGTTTGGTAATTTTATCGCGGTTGAAGTGGGCGAGCAGTCAGCCGGAATCTATCAGGCCTTGTTGTCCCATGGCGTTATTGTGCGACCCGTGACCGGGTACGGCATGCCTCGTCATTTACGGGTTTCAGTTGGCTTGCCCGAAGAAAATGAGCGTTTTCTGGATGCCCTTGCCCAGTCCCTGGTCTCCGCAGGGCAGGGAGCCTGACGTGGCTGATCGCCAGCCTTTGTTCAAGCGTGTTGCCGTTATTGGTCTCGGCCTTATTGGTGGCTCGTTGGCCAGCGCCATTCGTAAGCACAAGCTGGCTGAAAGAGTGACCGGCTTCGATCAGAGAGCGGACGAGCTGGCCATGGGTGTCGATCTCGGGGTTATTGACGAGGCGGCAGCCAGCCTGGAACAAGCGGTAAAAGGCAGCGATCTGGTGGTTCTGGCTGTGCCGGTAAGGGCAACCAGAACGGTGCTGGAGCAGATCCGGCCCTGGCTGGGGCAAGACACAGTGCTCTCCGATGTGGGCAGCACCAAATCCAGTTTTGTGCATGATGTAAAAGAGGTCTTCGGTGAGCTCTCACCAAGAGTGATCCCTGGGCATCCAATAGCCGGCTCCGAGAAAAGCGGCATCCGTGCCGCCAACCCTGACCTGTTTGCAAATCATAAGGTCATCCTGACTCCGGCTGATAATGCCGACGGGGTCAGTGTGGCCCGTTTGAAAGACTTGTGGGAGGGCACCGGCGCAACCGTTCTGACCATGTCGGTGGCTTACCACGACGAAGTGCTTGCGGCCACCAGCCACCTTCCACATCTTATCGCCTTTTCATTGGTCGATACCCTGGCCGGTGAAGACGAGAATATGGACATTTTCCGGTACGCGGCGGGTGGTTTCCGGGATTTTACCCGCATTGCCGCTAGCGACCCGGTGATGTGGCATGACATTTTTCTGTCAAATCGCGATGCCGTGTTGCGCGTGATTGACCATTTTACCCAGGACCTGGATCAGCTCCGGGGCGCCATTGCAAGTGGTGATGGTGCAACCTTGCTCCGGGTTTTCAGTCGCGCCAAAGCGGCGCGGGAACATTTTTCGAAGATGCTTTCAGGGCAGGCGTACGTGACTAACAACAGTGATCATCAGGTAATCTTTCACATGCAGCCCGGCGGCTCCGTCCGTGGCGATATCCGTGTCCCGGGCGATAAGTCCATGTCTCACCGGTCCATTATGCTGGGTGCACTGGCGGAAGGGACCACTGAGGTCAAAGGGTTTCTCGAGGGCGAAGACAGCCTCGCAACCTTGCAGGCCTTTCGGGACATGGGCGTAACCATCGAAGGGCCGGAAGATGGCTTTGTCCGGATTCATGGCGTGGGTATGCACGGCTTGCAAGCGCCACGTGGCCCGCTTTACCTGGGTAATTCCGGCACCGCCATGCGCCTGTTTTCCGGTTTGCTGGCAGCGCAGCCATTCGACTCAGAACTGACCGGTGATGCCAGTCTGTCCAAGCGCCCGATGGGTCGGGTAGCCGACCCCTTGCGTGCGATGGGGGCTGTGATCGATACCGCTGAGGGCGGTCGACCTCCGCTGAAGATACGCGGAGGCCAGGTGCTCAACGGTATCCATTATGATATGCCCGTGGCGAGCGCTCAGGTTAAATCCTGCCTGCTGTTGGCCGGTCTTTATGCTGAAGGTGTGACCTCGGTAACCGAGCCGGCACCTACCCGGGATCATACCGAGCGTATGCTGGAAGGTTTTGGTTATCATGTGCATCGTGATGGAGCGACGGCCAGTGTCTCAGGTGGCGGAAAGCTTACCGCCTGCGCCATCGACGTGCCTGCGGATATATCCTCGGCGGCCTTCTTCCTGGTGGCGGCCACGATTGCTCCAGATTCTGACCTGACCTTGCGCCATGTGGGGATGAATCCGACCCGGGTAGGGGTGATCAATATTCTTCGCCAGATGGGCGCCAATATCGAGGTGCTCGAAGAGCGTGTCATTGGCGGAGAGCCGGTTGCGGATCTGCGCGTGCGCTCGGCCGAGTTGAATGGCATCGACATCCCGGAAGATCAGGTACCGCTGGCCATTGACGAGTTCCCCGTGCTGTTCATTGCCGCAACCTGCGCCAAGGGCCGCACGGTCCTTCGTGGTGCGGAGGAATTGAGAGTAAAAGAAAGTGATCGTATTCAGGTGATGGCTGATGGCCTTGCCGCACTGGGTGTTGAAACCACGGTGACACCCGACGGCATCATCATTGAAGGTGGCCAGACTATCGGTGGCGGCACCGTTGAAAGCCATGAGGATCACCGTATTTCTATGTCTTTTGCCGTTGCCTCTCTACGAGCGAATGGCCCGATCAGAATTAACGATTGTTCGAATGTCGCCACCTCGTTTCCGGGTTTTGTTGAGCTCGCAAAGCAGACAGGTATTCATATCAGTACAGAAGGCACTTCCTGATGGTAGATAGCAAGGCACCGGTCATCGCAGTTGATGGCCCCGGTGGTTCCGGCAAAGGCACCATAACTCAAATGTTGGCTCGTAAGTTGGGCTGGCATCTGCTGGACAGCGGGGCGCTTTATCGACTGACGGCTCTGGCGGCCATGCGTCAGGGTGTGTCGCTGAAAGACGAGGCGGGCCTGGTCGAAGTTGCCGCGACACTCGATGTGGCGTTTGAACCGAGCCACGAAGGGCAGCCGGTTCGAGTGGTTTTGGCGGGTGAAGACGTTACTTCCGAAATCCGGACGGAGACTTGCGGCGACAACGCGTCTCAGGTAGCGGTTATGCAGCCCGTTCGGGACGCCTTGCTGCAGCGCCAGCGGGATTTCCGGAAGTTACCTGGCCTGGTGGCGGATGGTCGGGACATGGGAACCGTGGTGTTTCCCGATGCGCCTGCAAAGATTTTTTTGACCGCGAGCGCGGAAGAGCGTGCCCGGCGGCGGTACAATCAGTTGAAGGAAGCGGGTGTCGATGTTAACATTGACGCCGTTTTGGAAGAGATACGGGTACGTGATGAGCGGGATATTAACCGTTCTGCTGCCCCTCTCAAGCCTGCAGATGATGCGCAAGTCATTGATTCTACGGGTTTGAGTATAGAAGAGGTGCTAGACAGGTGTATGGCCGCAGCAGGTCAGGCCTGACTACACCTTTTTGTCGTTGGAATGCCGGAAACAGCGCAAATTTGCCAGCCGCTGGCTGATTCCGGAAATCACTAACAGACCGTGTTGCTGGCTACACGGAGCACACTTGCGTTGATCATATAGGGCACATAATGAGCGAGAGCTTTGCGGATCTTTTCGAAGAAAGTTTGAAAGAAATCGACATGCAACCGGGTTCCATCGTCCAGGGAACCGTAGTTGATGTTGATAACGACTGGGTCACCGTTAACGCCGGACTTAAGTCCGAAGGCGTTATCCCCGCCTCCCAGTTCCTGAACGAAAAAGGCGAGTTGGAAGTACAAATCGGCGATGTTGTCGACGTGGCTCTCGATGCAGTTGAAGACGGTTTCGGTGAAACCCGTCTGTCCCGTGAGAAGGCCAAGCGCGCTGAAGCCTGGAAGGTACTCGAGAAGTCCTTCGAAGCTGAAGAAGTGGTTAAAGGCATCATTAATGGCAAGGTCAAAGGTGGTTTCACTGTTGATCTGGCTGGCATCCGTGCCTTCCTGCCGGGTTCCCTGGTAGACGTTCGTCCGGTTCGCGATACTGCGCACCTGGAGAACAAAGAGCTCGAGTTCAAGGTTATCAAGCTGGACCAGAAGCGTAACAACGTGGTTGTTTCCCGCCGCGCCGTTCTGGAAGCAGAAAACAGCGAGCAGCGTGAAGCTCTGCTGGAAACCCTGACCGAAGGTCTGGAAATCAAAGGTATCGTCAAGAACCTGACTGACTACGGCGCGTTCGTAGATCTGGGCGGTGTTGACGGCCTGCTGCACATCACCGACATGGCCTGGAAGCGCATCAAGCATCCGAGCGAAATCGTGAATGTGGGCGACGAAATCAATGTTAAAGTCCTGAAGTTTGACCGTGAGCGCAACCGCGTTTCTCTGGGTCTGAAGCAGCTGGGCGAAGATCCCTGGGTAGAAATCAAGGCTCGTTACCCGGAAAATGCCCGCGTTACTGCGCGCGTAACCAATCTGACAGACTACGGCTGCTTTGCCGAGCTGGAAGAGGGTGTTGAAGGTCTGGTTCACGTATCCGAAATGGACTGGACCAACAAGAACATCCATCCTTCCAAGGTTGTTCAGGTAGGTGACGAAGTTGAAGTTATGATCCTGGATATCGACGAAGAGCGTCGTCGTATTTCTCTGGGTATCAAGCAGTGCGTCTCCAACCCCTGGGAAGATTTCTCCGGCAACTTCAATAAAGGCGACCGTATCTCCGGTAAGATCAAGTCAATCACTGACTTCGGTATCTTCATCGGTCTGGACGGTGGCATCGACGGTCTGGTTCATCTGTCTGATATCAGCTGGAACGAGACTGGCGAAGAAGCTGTTCGTGAATACAAGAAGGGCGACGAAGTTGAAACCGTTATCCTGTCTGTTGATCCGGAGCGTGAGCGTATTTCTCTGGGCATCAAGCAGCTGGAAAGCGATCCGTTTGCCGAGTTCGTTCAGCTGAACGACAAGGGCTCCATCGTTAAGGGTACTGTTTCTGCAGTTGACGCCAAAGGCGCCACCATTGCCCTGAACGAAGAAGTTGAAGCGGTACTGAAGGCTTCCGAAATCAGCCGTGACCGCGTTGAAGACGCGCGTAACGTTCTGAAGGAAGGCGAAGAAGTTGAAGCCAAGATCATCAGCATCGATCGCAAGAACCGTGTCATCAACCTGTCTGTGAAGTCTAAAGACGTTGAAGACGACAAGCAGGCGATTGAAACTGTTCGTGGCAAAACCGCTGAATCTTCTGGTGCGACCACCATTGGTGATCTCATCAAGGAGCAGATGCAGCAGCAAAACGCCAATAAGGAATAAAATTCCTGTTGGTATCAAAAAAACGGGCTCTAAGAGCCCGTTTTTTTTGTGTTTTTTTCTGGTTTGGCTAAACTAGAGGCACTAGAGTCCGGTATTTGACTACGGAATAATAATGATAGAGGGAATCGCCTCATGACGAAGTCCGAACTGGTAGAACTGATTGCGTCAAAGCAGACTCAGCTCTCCGTAAAGGATGTTGAGTTAGCCGTAAAGACCATCATTGAGCATATGTCTCAATCGCTTGCTGATGGACAACGCATTGAGATCAGAGGGTTTGGCAGTTTTTCTCTGCATCACAGAGAGGCAAGAACTGGCCGTAACCCGAAGACCGGGGAAGCGGTGCAGTTACCGGCAAAGTTTGTTCCTCACTTCAAGCCAGGCAAAGAGTTAAGAGAGCAGGTAAACGACAGCTTGAAGAAAGGCTTCTGAATACCTGTTGAGCACTGGCCAAAGAACACCGTAAGATCGGGCATGATGCCTGTCTGGAGCGCATACACATGGCGGGACTACAAAAGATCCTACTGATAGTTTTGGTTCTTGTGCTGATACTTATTGCTCTGGTGTTCTCGCTGAATAATCAGATGGCGGTATCGCTCAACTTCTTGCTGTTTGAAACCCAGCCACATGGGGTAGCCGTCTGGATTATTATGTCTTTTGTGATAGGTGCCTTAGTGGGCGTTCTGATCACGATGCTGGCTACCTTCCGTTCGGCGGTTTCTCAACGTAACCTGAGAAAGCGGCTTGATCGCGCTGAGCATGCGCTAGAGAAATCCAAGGCTCAGAACGACCAGGCGCTTTGATGGACATAGTGTTTAACTGGCTGCTCTTGACGGTAGCTGTTGGGCTAGGCTGGCTGGCCGGAAGGTTTGGAAGTCAGTCTCGACGGTCCCGAAAAGCCATTTCTGATGAAGACTCTGTCCGGGATCGGCTGCAATTTCTGTTTACCAACTACTCTGATCAGGCCGTAGAAAACTTTGTTCAGTCATTGCCTGTCAACAAAGATACGGTCAGCCTTCATTTATCCATCGGTAGCCATTTTCGCAATAAAGGCGAAACTGATCGTGCCACCCTGATTCACCAGAATCTGCTTGCCCGCCCGGAGTTGCCGGCCCGTTATACGCCCCAGGTTACTCTGGAACTGGCCATGGACTATCTCAATGCGGGCTTGCTCGACAGGGCAGAGTCACTTTTTCACCAGCTCATGGGCGACCGTGAGTACGGGCGGAAGGCCTCGGGTGAATTAATCGATCTGTATCAGCAGGAAAAAGAGTGGCAGAAGGCGGCGCAGGTTGCCCGAACGCTCACGCGAAATGACGCAGACCCTGCAATGTTTAAAACCTTGGCGTACATCACTTGTGAGTTGGCAGATCAGTCATTAAAACTGGACGATCGATGGGCCGCTCAGAAGCTTGCCAAGGAAGCCTTGGATTATGATCGTTCTTGTGTCCGCGCCACCTTGTTATTGATGAAGCTTCAGATCCGCCAGGGCAATTATCGGGATGCAGGCAACCAGAGCTTGAAAGTGTTTGACCAGAATCCAGCGTTCGGCCCGGAGGCGGTAGACCGGTTGATGAAACTGGAGCACGAACACGGCGATGTCGGGCGCCTGGTCAAAAAGCTGAGAAAGCTGTATGAGCAGTACCCCGGCACTAGCCTTTTGCTGGCGCTGGTCGAGTCGGTGGAGCGCTCTTCCAGTCGCCCCGCTGCCATTGATCTACTGCGTCAGGAGTTGGAGGTAAGGCCTTCTGTACGTGGGCTGCTGCGGCTGGTGGAAATGGCGGGTTATGAAAAAGGCATGACCACCGACGAAGGCCGATTGGTCAGTCGTATTGGTCACCTGATTCTCGCGAATCGGCCTGTGTATCGCTGCGTAAGCTGCGGGTTTGCTGGCCAGCAGTTGCATTGGCTGTGCCCCAGCTGCAAACAATGGGAAACGGTGCGGCCTATTCAGGGCGTAGAAGCCGAATAACGTTTTAACCTACTGATCCGGAAACCTGACTGTGCAAAACACGAATGACCCGAAGATTATCGTCGCCCTGGATTTTCCCTCTCAGAGTCCGGCTCTGGCCCTGGCTGAGCAGCTGGATCCTGCGAAATGCCGTTTGAAGGTGGGTAAGGAGCTGTTCACCCGCTCTGGCCCGGCTTTGGTAAAGGTGTTGCAGGGCAAAGGTTTTGATGTATTCCTGGACCTGAAATTCCATGATATCCCGAACACTACATCCTCTGCTGTTGCGGCAGCTGCTGACCTCGGGGTTTGGATGGTGAATGTGCATGCGTCTGGCGGCGAAAAGATGATGGTTGCCTGCCGTGAACGTCTGGAGGCATTTGGTGCTGACAAGCCGCTCCTGATCGCTGTAACGGTGCTAACCAGTATGTCGGACGCAGATCTGACCGGTATCGGCATCACCGGGGGGGCGGAAGCCCACGTATCCCGTCTGGCTACGCTGACCAAAAACTGTGGCCTTGACGGCGTAGTCTGTTCCGCCCAGGAGGCCCCGCGCCTGAAAGCAGAGCAGGGCACCGACTTCCAGCTCATCACCCCTGGGATCCGTCCGCTGACCGCCGACAAAGGCGACCAGCAACGCATCATGACCCCCACGGACGCCCTCAAAGCCGGCTCTGACTACCTCGTCATCGGCCGCCCAATCACCCAGGCGCCTGATCCTCTGGCCGCCCTCGAAGCCATCCACGCTGAGGTGGTCTCGGTCTAGCTGTGGTTTTGGGGCAAAGCCCGCTACTAGCCTGTTGGTTTTGCAATGTGGGGCTGTGGGGGCTGGCTCCCAAAAACCGCTACAAGCACATCCATGTGCGCTTGGGCTCCGCCATCCATGGCTCCGCACATTTTTGGGAGCCAGCCCCCACAGCCCCATCCCCGGTTAAGGTGAAATAGTCCTATCAAACCTGCTATGAATTGGACGTGTCGGCCTAACGAGTTGTCGCGGTTCTGTAATGACTATACTGGCGCTGCTCAAGTGGCAGGGTGGGAAGGCCTTTCCAAAAATCTCGGAGGCCATGGATGGCCGGAGCGAAGCGCACATGGATGTGCTCGTAGCGTTTTTTGGAAAGGCCTTCCCATCCTGCCACCCCGCCAATCCAATCAGGCTAGGGCCGGAGACCAACCAAACCACCAAATCTCGCAGGAAAATCAGGCAAGAAAAAAGCCCGCTAATTCAGAGAACTAGCGGGCTTTTAAAATAGTGGCTCCCCGACCTGGGCTCGAACCAGGGACAAACGGATTAACAGTCCGTTGCTCTACCAACTGAGCTATCGGGGAACGTCGTCATGTGACGAGGCGCGTATATTAAGTTGGCTATACCGCCTCGTCAAGTCTCTGGCTAAAATTTTTAGCCAAGTGCCTTTTGCAAACGCTCAATGGCCTTCTGCAGGTTATCCATGCTGGTGGCAAAGCTCAGGCGCATGTGGCCCGGGCTGCCAAAAGCAGAACCTGGAACCAGGGCAACACCGGCTTCGGTCAGTAGCTTCTCGGCAAACTCCACATCCGAGCTCACGCCGTCAGTCGCATCAATTGCGCCCTGAAAGCTCGGGAATACGTAGAAGGTACCGTCGCCGTAAGGGCATTCAACGCCTGGGAGCTTGTTGAGTGCCTCTACCAGCCAGTCGTGGCGCTCCTTGAATGCTTTGACCATGTCACCCACGCACGCCTGATCACCGTCCAATGCAGCAGTGGCAGCTGCCTGGGAAATAGAGCAGGGGTTTGAGGTGCTTTGGGACTGTACCTTCTTCATGGCGCCGATGATCTTCGCCGGGCCGGCCGCATAGCCGATACGCCAGCCTGTCATCGAGTAGGCCTTGGAGACACCGTTCAGCACAAAGGTGCGGTCATAAAGCTCGGGACACGCGTTCAGGATGTTGCAGAACGGCTTGCCGGTCCACAGGATCGGCTCGTACATGTCGTCGGTGGCGATCATGATGTTCGGGTACTTTTTCAGTACCTCGCCAATCGCCTGCAGCTCTTCCAGAGAGTAGGCCATGCCGCTCGGGTTGGAGGGGCTGTTGATCACGAACAGGCGGGTGCGCTCTGTGATGGCGTTTTCCAGCTGTTCCGGAGTGATCTTGAAGCGGGTGTCCACCGTGGTCTCGATGATGACCGGTTTGCCTTCGGCAACCAGAACCATATCCGGGTAGGATACCCAGTAAGGCGCAGGGATGATGGCTTCGTCACCGGCGTTCAGCGTGGCCAGTGCAAGGTTGAAAAAGCTCTGTTTGCCTCCACTGCTTACCAGTATCTGGTTGGCTTCGTATTCCAGGCCGTTGTCACGTTTGAACTTCGCAATAATCGCTTTCTTCAGAGCGGGCGTACCATCAACGGCAGTGTACTTGGTCTGGCCGTTGTTGATGGCCTCAATCGCTGCCTGTTTGATGTGCTCTGGGGTATCGAAGTCCGGCTCGCCAGCACCCAGGCCTATGATGTCCTGGCCGGCAGCGCGAAGTTCGGCTGCTTTGTTGGTAACTGCGAGGGTAGGGGAAGGCTTGATCGCCTGTACTCGGCTGGAAAGTTGAAGGTCCAAACTTGAGCTCCTTAAAGCTGCGTCTTATGGGCGGCGATCGGCAGGGCAGGAGCCAGACGTCCTGGCTGATAATTCACCCAGCCGTCGATCGCACAGATGGTATCATGAAGCAGCGCTATCGCTAAATTTCTTATACGTACTGCCCGTATTCATGGCAGTGCCGATTCTTGGAGGTTCGTTGCCAGTTATGGCCAGTAAAACACCCAGTTCCGTCAAAGAAGGTGCGTTTCGCGTTGACTCGCCTTACCAGCCCGCAGGCGATCAACCCAAAGCAATCGCAGGACTGGTCGACGGTATCCATTCTGGCCTGGCGCACCAGACTCTGCTGGGGGTAACCGGATCGGGTAAAACCTTCACGATTGCCAATGTCATCCAGCAAGTCCAGCGGCCAACCATCGTCATGGCTCACAATAAGACCTTGGCTGCCCAGTTGTATGGCGAATTCAAGGAATTCTTCCCGGATAATGCCGTGGAATATTTCGTGTCTTACTACGATTACTATCAGCCGGAGGCCTATGTGCCTTCGTCAGATACGTTCATTGAGAAAGATGCGTCGATCAACGAGCACATCGAACAGATGCGGCTGTCGGCGACCAAGGCGCTGCTTGAGCGGCCAGATGCGATCATCGTGGCCTCTGTATCGTCTATCTATGGCCTGGGTGATCCGCAGTCCTACATGAAAATGATGCTGCACCTGGATAGGGGTGATCCGGTGGATCAGCGGGCCATTCTGCGCCGGCTGGCTGAACTGCAGTACACCCGTAACGACATCGAGTTTCATCGAGCTAATTACCGGGTGCGGGGGGATGTGATTGATGTGTTCCCGGCTGAATCCGAGCGCGAGGCAATTCGCATTGAATTGTTTGACGATGAGGTGGAACAGCTAAGTTACTTCGATCCTCTGACCGGAGAGGTGCTGCGTCGGGTGCCCCGGGTGACTATCTATCCAAAATCTCACTACGTTACGCCGCGACAAAAAGTGCTGGATGCGGTTGAGCATATCAAGGTAGAACTGGATGAGCGGCTGAAAGTGCTGCGTGATAACCACCGATTGGTGGAGGCGCAACGGCTGGAGGAGCGCACCCGATATGACATTGAAATGATGCTGGAGCTGGGTTACTGCAACGGCATTGAGAACTACTCAAGATACTTGTCCGGACGTGCGCCGGGCGAGCCGCCACCCACGTTGTTTGATTATCTGCCGCCTAATGCCTTGCTGGTGGTGGATGAGTCCCACGTGACTATATCCCAGATTGGCGCCATGTATAAAGGCGACCGCTCAAGAAAAGAAACTCTGGTGGAATACGGGTTCCGACTGCCTTCGGCACTGGACAACCGCCCCATGCGTTTCGAGGAATGGGAGCGAATTGCACCGCAAATGATTTTTGTGTCCGCCACGCCTGGCAACTACGAAGCGGAGCATGCTGGCCAGGTGGTGGAGCAGGTCGTCAGGCCCACGGGCTTGCTGGACCCGGTGATCGAAGTGCGGCCGGCGTCTACCCAGGTGGACGACCTGTTGTCTGAGATTCATAGCCGTGTGGCTGTCGAAGAGCGTGTGCTGGTCACGACGCTGACTAAACGCATGGCGGAGGATCTGACCGACTTCCTGATGGAGCACGAGATCCGTGTGCGCTACCTGCACTCAGACATCGATACCGTGGAGCGGGTGGAAATCATTCGCGATCTTCGTCGGGGTGAGTTTGATGTGCTGGTGGGCATTAATCTGCTGAGGGAAGGATTGGACATGCCCGAGGTGTCCCTGGTGGCGATTCTGGATGCAGATAAAGAAGGCTTCCTGCGCAGTGAACGTTCGTTGATCCAAACCATTGGTCGCGCCGCCCGCAACGTCAACGGTAAGGCGATTCTGTATGGCGACCGGATTACCGGTTCCATGCAGCGGGCTCTGGATGAAACCGAGCGGCGCCGGGCCAAACAGCAGGCTCATAATGAAGAGCATGGAATCACGCCCACCGGTCTGAACAAAAAAATCGCTGACATTATGGAAGGCGCCACTGGTGGCGGCCGTGGGCGTCGCAAACCGGAGCGGCCGGGCCAGAAAGCGGCGGAAGAAGCAGAGGATTATCTGGTCAAGGCGGGCAAACGGTCGCCACAGGATTTGCTCAAGGAAGTGGCAAAGCTGGAAGACGATATGTACAAAGCCGCCGCCGATCTGGATTTCGAAACCGCCGCCCGGCTTCGGGATCAGATTTCCGAGCTCAAGGAGGCGGCGATTCGCACCGGCTGATCAGTTCCTTTTCGGGCCAACGATAACGGCGGCCTGTAACGGCTGGTTGCGACCGTAGCTCGACATCTTTCCGAATACCCGTTTGTCGATGGGCAGATACTGCTTGTCGGCAACGGTTTCCCCCTCTTCGACGTCGATCTCCGGGTCGTGCAAGTAGACGAAATCCTCATCCATGGCGCACACGGTGACCCAATGGGGTACCCGGCTGCGGTTTAGTTGCCAGGTGCTGATCAGGATGACGGGAATCTGGCCCTTGTGCAGTGCAGCTTCCATGGCCTCCAGCGTGAGCGGGTCATGGTGGAGCTGAATGCCGGTCTGGCCGATGTCGTGCAGAAAGCCTTCATGCACCAGTTCCAATACCCGCTTTTTATCGTCATTGCGGACCGTGTCTTTGAACAGTGCTCCTTCCTGGCTGATCCAGGCGCTGGCTTCAAAACCACGATGCCAGGCTGACAGTGCCAGGCCGTGGGGGCCACAGCCTCCGTGTCCGGCCAACATGAAAATGGTGGTCGCCTCACGCCAGATTTTCAGTTCCTCCAGCGTGTTGAGTGTTTGCTGCTCATCCAGCGCCGCCATGGCCATAATCAGCGCCGAGGGGCCACAGGTAAATTCGGTCGTTTGCGGATAATAGGGCACCGCCAGGTATTCATGGGATGGCTCGTAATACAGGATCCGGCGCTCAAAACGCAGTGCCGTGCCATGGTCTTCATAGTAGTCCCGATAAGTGCCGAACTGGCGATAACCCAGGCGACGATAGAGGTTGATGGCACCGGCATTGTCTTCCCGGACTTCGAGGCGCATTACGATGCGATCAGCGTCGACGGCTTCTTTTTCGGCCTCACGTACCAGCCTTTCGCCCACCCCTCGGCCACGCACCGAAGGCGAGACCGCAATCGAGTAGATTCTGGCCAGGCGGGTGGCCGCGTTCATCAACACCAGGCAATACCCCACCAGCTCGGAGTCTTGCTCCGCAACGATCAACCGGTCTCTGGGCATTTCAAGAAATCGCCGGAAGCTGCGGCGCGAAATACGGTCTTCGCTGAAGCAGCGGTTTTCCAGTTGCACCAAGGGGCTCAGGTCGTCGGAGACGGCTTGTCGAAGCAGTACATCAGGCATAAACATCAAACCCCGGGGTGTAAAAAGAGCAGGAAGCTGGTGGCCACTTCCACTGCAGCTATTATGGTAGAGAGCACAGGGTTTCGATAGCGGCTAATCATGCGTAAAAGCACGCATCACGGCCTGATTGTGGAGTTGATTGCTACGGCGTATTGTTGCGCACATTATCCGGCTGAACCTTCAGGGAGGAATGCCATCTATGTCCCGTTTGTTAATCGTTGTGGATCGAGCCAAAGATTGGGCGCCTTACTATCCGAGTGAAGATGTTCTGACGTTTGATGAGTATCTGAAATTTACGGCACCGGCCAACAGTCGTGTGCGTGTCATCAATTTGTGTCAGAGCGCCAAATATCTGAGCCGTGGCTACTACTGTTCCCTTCTGGCTGAAGCCCGGGGCCACCATGTGGTGCCGTCGGTCATGACTCTCAATGATTTGAGCCGCAAGGGGCTGTTTTCTCTCGAGCTGGAGGAGCTGGACCACAGCGTTATCCATTGGTTGGAGAAAGAGGCTGAGGAAATTGCCCCGGGTACCGATGATCGTGATGCTACCCATGAGGTGCGGATTCGAACCTACTTTGGTCAGGCGGAACACCCGGATCTGAAGCCGGTTGCCCGTGCGCTTTTCGAACGATTCCCATGTCCGCTCCTGGAGGTAGTGTTCCGGCATCGCAAGCAGTGGCAGATCGAATCGATGAAACCGGCCAGTCCGGCTGATCTCGATGAACGCGAGCAGGATCTGTTTGCAGCCGCTCTGGATCGTTTCAGCAGTATGGTTTGGCGCAAGCCCCGGACACGTCGTCGTTACCGCTTTGACCTGGCAATGCTGGTCAATCCGGATGAAGAGATGCCGCCAAGCGATGAAGCCGCGCTGAAGCGCTTCGAGCGGGCCGGGCGTAAGCTCGGCATTAATGTGGAGCGGATTAGCCGCCGGGATTACATGCGCTTGCCTGAATACGACGGTCTGTTTATTCGGGAAACCACCGCCATTGACCATCACACCTACCGTTTTGCCCGCAAGGCGGAGGCTGAAGGTATGGTGGTGATTGACGATCCGGTGTCTATCCTGCGTTGCACCAACAAGGTGTTTCTGGCGGATCTTCTGAAGAACAATAAGGTACCCACGCCCAAGACGCTGATTCTTTCAAAAGATCAGAAAGACGCCGTAGAACAGGTGGTGAGTGAGCTTGGTTTTCCGGTGGTCATCAAGATACCTGATGGAGCATTTTCCCGAGGTGTGGCCAAGGCCAAGGATGAAAAAGAGCTCAAGGCCGGTCTGAAAGAGTTGTTTAAACAGTCTGCTCTGGTGCTGGCTCAGGAGTATTTCTACACCGATTACGACTGGCGGATTGGTGTTCTGGGCGGCCGGGCCATATACGCCTGCAAATACCTGATGGTGAAAGGTCACTGGCAGATCTACCAGCATGGTGGTGCGTCGGTAGAGAGCGGCGGTTTTGAAACCATGCCGACCTACGAGGTGCCACGGAACGTTATTCAGGCTGCTCTTAATTCCACTCGGCTGATCGGAAACGGCTTGTATGGGGTGGATATCAAGCAGTCCGGTAACCGGGTGGCCGTGATTGAGGTCAACGACAACCCCAGTATCGATTCCGGTGTCGAAGATAAATTCCTGGGGGGTGAGCTCTATACCCTGGTCATGCAGGAATTCCTTTCCCGCATGGAAGAGAATCGGCGCCGGTAGGATCGGCGCCGATCTCTCAGTTGGCCGCCACCCAAACTCGAACGCTGCCAAACCAGGGATGGTCAGCCAGTAACTCCCGCACGCGGCTGTTGGTCAGCTCCGGTGCAGGGTGGTGTTCATCCACAAAGATTTCCAGGTGTACCCGGTTTTTCAGGTAATGCAGGCGAAGTTTACTGTGGGGCGGCAGATCGCCCAGTGCCTGTGAAATCTGATCGCGAATCTCCTCCCTGGATGGCAGGTCGGGCTCGGTCGGATGCGGGTACTTCTCGTCGTTCTCAGCGTCGATGTGGAAGTTGATGTCTTTTATGTTGCCCATCGCATCGCGCATACCGGCTACCACTTTCATGCCGATCTGATGGCCTTCAGAAACGCTGATCTCCGGGCGAACCACCAGGTGAACATCCAGCAGGATGTCATGTCCCATTCGGCGACTGCGAAGTTCGTGTATGTTGCGTACTCCGTCGGTTTCCATGGCAATGGATTTGAGCATATCTGTGTCTTCTGCGGAAAGTCCTGTATCAACGAGTTCCTTTACGCTGTCCCAAGTGAATTTCCAGCCAATATGGATGATGATGATGGCAATGACCACGGCAGCAACAACATCAAGCCACACGAATCCAAGCATGGCACCAGCGGTAGAAACCAGAACAACCACTGACGAGAATGCATCGGTCCGGCTGTGCCATGCATTGGCAATAATCAGATCTGACCGGATGCGAATACCCACGCGCCGGGTGTAGCGGTATATCCATTCCTTGCCTATGACAGACACGGCAGCGGCCACAAGAACCGGCCAGCCTGGCACTTTGAGGTCCTCTCCTGCTAACAATCGAAGAATGTTTTCCCAAGCCAGGGCCGCGCCCACCGCAATCAGAATGCTGCCCAGCAACAGGGTGCCCAGCGTTTCTATTCTCTGGTGGCCATAGGGGTGGTCGGCGTCCGGTTCTTTTCGGGACAAGCGCATGACCGCGAGAACGACCCAGTCTGACGCAACATCGGTAAAGGAGTGAATACCATCAACCAGTAAGGCCTGCGAGTTAAAAAGAGTGCCGCCAATAACCTTTATGATGCCAAGGACGGCGTCCAGAAACATGCCGATAATGGTAACCCGGGTGGCTGCGTGCTTCTCTGTCTCGAGGTCGCGCTGAGGCCTGTGATGGCGCTGGGAAGATTGTTCCATTTAGTATGGCTCCGGTGTCTTGCGGTGATGCCAAGTATAACGTTAACCGCAATCCAATAGGGGGGTGATTAACCTGCAATCCGGGAACTATTTATGCACATGGTGACAAACGGGTTACCGGCTAGCATTTTGTTACAAGAACCGTCAATTCCTATTTTTAACTTTATAAACCATTGATAAATAAAGATAAAAACACTGGTTAAAAAATGATCAATCTGTAGGCTGGCGCAGTTATCAAGGGGTAGAAACGGTTGCCCCGACCTTTTCAACAGGGTTATCCACAGATTCCGTGGAAAAGCCTCGCCAGCCTTGTGAATATGGGGCTTCAGGATACATTTGCTTGTTCCGGAGGATGGTGTGGAAAACTTCCGGTATACTCCTGCCACCCTTAGGCAAGGAATTTAATAATGTACGGCGTTCTGCGAAATTTGCTGTTTCGGTTACCCCCGGAGCAGGCTCACAATGTTGCACTTAAGAGCCTCGATATTGCTCAGAAACTGGGTATTTTGAATGCATTTTCAAAGCATCCGGCCCCTTGCCCGGTGACTGTGATGGGCCTTGAGTTTCCGAATCCGGTCGGCCTGGCGGCAGGTCTCGACAAGAATGCCGACCATCTGGATGCCTTGGGTGCCCTCGGTTTTGGGTTTATTGAAGTAGGCACTGTCACGCCGTTGGCCCAGCCCGGTAACCCGAAACCGAGAATGTTCCGCCTCCCTGAGCATCAGGCCATCATCAACCGGATGGGATTTAATAACGAGGGCCTTGGTCATCTGGTCAAGAATGTTGAAGCCCGACGTTATAAAGGCGTCCTTGGTATTAACGTTGGCAAAAACAAAGACACCCCGAATGAACAGTCGGAGCTGGACTATCGTAAGGGCATTTCTGCCGTTTACTCCCATGCCGATTACATCACAGTGAATGTGTCTTCGCCCAACACGCCCGGGTTGAGGGATCTGCAGTTCGGTGATTCACTGAAACGGCTTCTTGGTGGTATCAAAGATGAGCAGGCCCGCTGCCACAAGGATCAGGGGCGTTATGTGCCAGTAGCGGTAAAGATTGCCCCGGATATGGACGACGAAGGCATTCGTTTTGTTGCTTCCGCTCTACTTGAGGCGGGTCTGGATGGCGTGATTGCTACCAACACCACCATCAGTCGCGAAGCCGTCAAGGGGCACCGGCATGAACAGGAGGCTGGTGGGTTAAGTGGTGCGCCGGTTCGGGAGGCTTCAGTAAGGGTTATAGAGGGGCTTTACGCTGAGCTCGGTGATCGGTTGCCAATTATCGGCGTGGGTGGCATTACCGATGGTGAGAGTGCGGCTGAAAAAATCCGGGCGGGTGCCAAACTGGTACAGATCTACACGGGCTTCATTTATAAGGGGCCGGGTTTGATTTGTGAGGCGGTGGAAGCGATCAGAGCAGAGCAGAAAAAAATTCAGGGGCGGTAAAACGAAGGTGGGCCCGCTGAGCGGGCCCTTGCGGGGAACGAACCCCGTAGCGCTTCTTCGCATGGTACGGGGCGGGAGGCCCCGTTTCGGTTACTCGGAATACTGCGTCAAGCTGTGTTGTTGATGTGTAAAAAAACAGATCAAGTTAAACGGGGTAGGCCAACACCGACTTCAGGTTGCGGTTACGTTGGCTAACTTGTGGATGCCGGAGACGCCGGTCATGCCCTCCCAGTTATCTGTGCGGCCTTCTCGCCACCCACTCAACCATTCCTGGCGCGCTTCTGGTTGATCAATCGGGCAGCTGTCTTTGGATTTGCCGGACACGCCAGCGAGATAACCCCGCTTGAATGCACGAGCGTACATGTCTCTCTTCTGTCTTTTCATGCCGTTCCTCACTGATGGATTAACAGAACAAGCGTGTACACATCTGCAGTGGCCACGACATGTGGAATCCCTCCGGGATAACCCACTATTGCCAGCTCCGGCCAGAGCAGTCAGGATCCTGTTAATGGAAGCACTTTTTACTCGCTTCCAGAACGACGCGTCATGTACAAGGTAAGACGAAGGTTGAGCGGAAGTACACTATTTATTTCATCTATGTGAAGCTTTTTTTATAGGTTTATGAAATAACGATGATGGCCCTACCACGGGTTTTGCTGCTATTCCGGCGGCTTACCGGCTTTATCCAGAAAACCAGGAGTTGATTTTGTCCAAGCATGTCTTTTTCGTAACCTGCCCTAAGGGCGTTGAGTATCTCCTGGGTGATGAGCTTGAGAGCTTTGGCCTGGCACAGGTGCGTAATGCACCGGCGGGTGTCTGGGTAGAGGGTGAGCTGGAAGCCGGCTACCGGGCGTGCATGTGGTCCCGTCTGGCCAACCGCGTGATTCTGCACATTGCCGAGGTGGATGCCCGCAGTGCCGATGAGCTCTATGACGGTGTTGTTGCGCTGGATTGGCAAGCGCATATCCCGGCCGGTGGCAGCTTTCGGGTGAACTTTTTGGGGCAAAACGAAGAGCTCCGCAATACCCAGTTCGGCGCCCAGAAAGTCAAAGACGGAATTGTAGACAGCATACGGGGTGCCGGCGCGCCAAGGCCTGCGGTCGCTCAGAAAGACCCGGATGTAACGATCTCAGCCCGCCTGAATCGAGGCCGGCTTGCGGTGGGTCTCGACCTGAGCGGGCACAGTCTGCACATGCGTGGCTACCGTACCGAGCAGGGTTTGGCACCCTTGAAAGAGAATCTGGCCGCAGCACTGTTGTTGCGTGCCGGCTGGCCGGAGATCGCAGCGGCCGGTGGCGACTTTGTGGACCCCATGTGTGGCTCCGGCACCTTGCTGATTGAAGCGGCACTGATGGCGCTGGACATTGCACCGGGGCGCAAGCAGGAACACTTTGGCTTTGAAAAGTGGCCGGGGCACCAGCCGGAGCTCTGGCTTGCCCTGCGCCAGGAAGCTGAGCGCAGGGCTCACGAAGGCAAGCAGGGCCGGATACCGGTGTTTGCCGGATTTGATCAGGACAGTCGTGTACTGGATACGGCCTGGAGAAATATCCAGCGTGCGGGGCTTGATGGCATCGTTAACGTGGAGGTTCGCCCGCTGGAACAGTTTGCCCGTCAGGAAGCCTGGGCAGAGCAGGGGCTGGTTCTCACCAACCCGCCATACGGTGAGCGTCTGAGTGAGCGTAAAGAGCTTGCAGGGCTTTACCAGAGCCTCGGTGAGGTCGTTCTCCGCGAATTGTCTGGCTGGCGCCTTGGTGTGTTCACCGGCGCCCCGGAATTTGGTAAGTCCGTCGGACTGCGTAGCTTCAAACAATACAACCTGTTCAATGGCAAACTGCCGGCGCAATTGCTGCTGTTTGAAGTGCGCGCCGAAAACGCCATGGTGCCGCGAGATCCGGCCGCGGCTGGTCAGATCATGCCGCGCATTGCCAACCCGGAGCGCGCAGACATGCTGCGCAACCGTCTGAAAAAGAACATGAAAACCATTGGCCAATGGGCCAGAAAACAGAACATAGGCTGCTACCGCCTGTACGACGCCGACATGCCGGAATACGCCCTGGCGATCGACATCTACGAGGGCAGGGTGCATGTTCAGGAATACCTGGCACCCAAATCCATCGACGAAAAAGCGGCCCGAGAGCGCCTGGCTGAGGCTATGGCGGTTATCCCGGACGTTCTGGGAATCGACCCGCAAGACATGGTGTGCAAACAGCGCCAGCGCCAGAGCGGCACCAAACAGTACGAAAAGCAGGCTGCGTCGGGTGAATACCTCAACGTGCAGGAGCATGGCTGCACGCTGAAAGTGAACCTGAAAGACTACCTGGACACCGGCCTGTTCCTGGATCACCGCCCGGTGCGCCACTGGATACAGCAACACGCTCAAGGAAAACGCTTTCTGAACCTGTTCTGCTACACCGGCGCGGCGACGGTACATGCAGCCGTTGGCGGTGCCAGCCGGTCCCTGAGCCTGGACATGTCCAAGACTTATGTAAACTGGGCCATCGACAACCTGGCGCTGAACCGTGCGGATTTGCGAAAGCACGTGGTAGAGCAGGCAGATTGCCTGGCCTGGCTGGCAGACAGAAAAACCGCAAACCAGACCTTCGACCTGATCTTCATGGACCCTCCGACTTTCTCCAACTCGGCCAGAATGGCGGGCGTACTGGATGTTCAGAGGGATCACGGTGTGTTGGTGAGGCAGTGTATGGAGCGGCTATCCAGCGATGGCCTGCTGATCTTTTCCAATAACTTCCGCAAGTTCAAACTGGATGACGACCTGGCGCAGGAGTTCGAAGTCAAAGACGTAACAGGCAGCACCCTGGACAAAGACTTCCAGCGCAACCAGAAGATTCACAGCTGCTGGCATATCCAACACCGAACGTGACATTCGGGGAGGAGGCAGGTGGGGGCCTCTTTCCTGGAAACGCTACGAGCACATCCCTGTGCGCTTCGCTCCGGCCATCCATGGCCTCCGAGATTCCAGGAAAGAGGCCCCCACCTGCCTCACCGGACTTCAGAGCGGGAGTCGTGCAGGCAGGAAGTCCGTTCGTTCAGAACTCGTAACGAATCCCAGAAGAAAACTGAAAAGCATTGGCACTGGTGTCAGTGTCTTTGAACAACTTCCCGCCTTCAAGCACCAGATAAGTGCCGTCGAGCAACTCGAAATCAATGCCGGCAATCCAGCTGAAGCTGAAGCTACTGCCAGGGTAATCCCCATCCAGTTCCTCAAACTGCTGGTTGCGGTTTTCATCAATATTATCGAGCGTTGCCTCACCACTAATATGGGTAAACCCGGCTTGAGCGTACACATTGCCCAGTTCACCAAGAGGATAATGCAGGCCCATGTACCAGCTGCCGTAGTAATCCACGGCCAAACTCAGGTCACTGGTTACGTCGGCATCCTTGTAGCCACCACCAAAACGGACTTCCGCATGGATCAGATCACTGAGGTGGCCGCCAATGACCAGTGTGCCAGCCTGACCCCAGGCATCCTCCTTGGTGATTTCGCCGATTGAACGGTGTTCAATAGCGGTCGCCAGCAAGCCCACATAATGTTTGTCGGAACGGGGTGTTTCCTGAGCATGGCCAGCCATTGGCAGCAGGCAAACACTCATCAGGCTGGTGGTAAGGAAACGAGCTGCGACTTTGTTCATTATTATCCGGCTTCCTGTCAGTAATGATGCTGACGCAAGATTTTGCCTTGTGTAACGCTTTGTTACGCAGACACCTGTCACACTTCATCGTGTCGGCGAAGTGTTTACATATCCTCAAGCAAACCAGCTTCCCGGGCCAGCAGGAGCAGAGCATAGACGCCGTTTTCCGGAAGTTGGGGCTCCAGGCCTTCATCGAACAACAGTTCACGCCTGCGATCCTCCAGTATCTCGGAATCGGCGTTGTTGATGAGTTCGGAGACCGGCGCGATTTCGAAAGGGGCGTCCTGCTGCACCGCACTGAAAATCAGATCGACCAGGATCTCGTCCGGGTCCATGCCATCAACATAAACGGTCTGGTCGGGCAGGTCCTCATGTAGCTCCCGGACCAATTCCAGAAGCGGCACACCCTGCTCTTCCAAATAGAGCAGATCTGTATCGCCGAGGTCACCGTCTTCCGGTATCCAGGCATCATCCGGTGCGATCACCACAGACTTCATTTGTCCGTCCCCCAGTGACCAGGCAATGGCGGTCGGGAAAAGTACGTCGTCGGTCTGGCAGTATTCGATGTCCAGAAAGCGGGGTATCGACACAGTGAACTCCGGATAAAATCGATGGGTGAGTATAGGGACAATCCGTCGCCCTGTAGGAGAGGCTGCGGCTTCATGCCATACTGTAGCAGCCATTATCAAGCAATCAGGAAGATCATGGAACACACTGAATTTAATAATGACTTGATTGAATTTCTGAATGCCTCGCCTACGCCCTGGCATGCGGTAAACACGATGAAATCCCGTCTCGATAGCGCGGGTTTTCAACCGCTGGACGAGCGTGAAGAGTGGGCGCTGGAGCAAGGTAAAGGCTATTACGCCATCCGAAATGGCTCATCCATCGTTGCCTTTCGTACCGGCACCAAAGACGTTGTCACGTCTGGCATTCGAATGGTCGGCGCCCACACGGATAGCCCTTGCCTGAAAGTGAAGCCGAACCCGGAACTTCGGCGCAAAGGGTTCTTCCAGCTCGGCGTTGAAGTTTATGGCGGCGTGTTGCTGAACCCCTGGTTTGACCGGGATCTATCGTTGGCCGGCCGGGTAACCGTGCTGGATGATTCCGGTAAGGTGCAGGATACCCTGGTTAACTTCCGCAAACCGGTTGCCATTATTCCAAGCCTGGCCATTCACCTGGATCGCGAAGCCAACAGTAACCGATCAGTGAATGCCCAGACCGATCTGCCACCCGTGCTCATGCAGGTGCCGGAAACCGACACCACCGCGTTCAGTGATCTGCTGCGGGAGCAGATTGCCAGTGAATCCGGCCTGAAAGCTCGCAAGGTTCTCGGTTATGAGCTCAGTTTTTATGACGCGCAGGGTGCCTCGTTTGTCGGCCTGAGGGAAGACTTCCTGGCTTCTGCGCGGCTGGATAACCTGCTCAGCTGTTACATTGGCCTGCAGTCACTGCTGAATACATCGGGTGAGGAAGCGGCACTGCTCGTGTGCAATGATCACGAAGAAGTCGGCAGCATGTCAGCAGAAGGCGCTCAGGGGCCGTTCCTGGGTGCTGTACTGGAGCGTTGGTGTGGCGCCGGAAAGGGCAGGGCAATTGCCCGTTCCATGATGGTCTCTGCCGACAACGCCCACGGTGTACATCCGAACTTCATGGACAAGCACGACGAAAACCACGGTCCCGTTCTGAACCAGGGCCCGGTGATCAAGGTGAATCACAATCAGCGTTACGCCACCAACAGCCGATCAGCTGCGCTGTATCGCCACATCAGCGACGAGCTCGGCCTGCCGCACCAGACCTTTGTGGTGCGCAGTGACATGGGCTGTGGCAGCACCATTGGCCCACTGACGGCCGGGAATCTCGGTGTCACCACGCTCGATATAGGCGTACCGCAGTTTGCCATGCACTCCATCCGGGAATTGATTGGCGCGCAGGATGGTTACACCCTGTACCAGGTATTGAAGGAATTCATGCAGCGGAAAGAAGTATTCTGAGGGTGAAAGCAAAAAGCCGCTGATTGAGACAATCAGCGGCTTTTCAGAATAAGTGGCTCCCCGACCTGGGCTCGAACCAGGGACAAACGGATTAACAGTCCGTTGCTCTACCAACTGAGCTATCGGGGAACAGCATCAATGTGCGGCGCATATTAAGGGCTTTGATTTGGTTCGTCAACCCCATGAAATAAAAGGTCAAAATTTGCACAGGGGTATCAAATACCCCTACCGTCCGCCGGTCTGGCTGCGTAACGGACATTTGCAGTCTATATGGCCGACCTTGTTCCGAAAGGTCGAAATGCCGGCCCCGCAAACCGAAGTTCTGGCCACCCCGGACGACGACGAGCTTCACCTGGACTGGTACCGCCAGAGCAGCGGCCGGCTGGCTGTCATATCCCACGGTCTCGAAGGCCACAGTCGCCGACCCTACGTCCTTGGCCTGGCCAAAGCACTGTTGGCGGACGGCTGGGACGTACTGGCCTGGAACTTCCGATCCTGCGGCGGCGTGATGAATCACCAGCCGAGGTTCTACCACAGCGGTGCCACTGAAGACCTGCACACCGTCGTCAGCCACGCCCTGGCGGGAGGCTACAACAACGTGTTTCTATCTGGCTTCAGCATGGGCGGCAACCTCACACTGTTGTACCTTGGCCAGCAAAGCGAACAGATTGACAGTCGAATCAGCGGCGCCGTTACCTACTCCGTCCCCGCAGACCTGGCCGGCAGCGCAGACATGCTCGCCTTGCCCAGCCGCAAAATCTACATGCAGCGATTCCTGAGAGACCTGCACGGAAAAATGCAGCAAAAAGCCGAACGATTCCCGGATCTGATCGACACCACCGGTTACGAAAACATCCGCAACTTCCACGAATTCGACAACCGGTACACAGCTCCACTACATGGCTTCAAAGACGCCCAGGATTACTGGGCCAACTGCTCGGCACTGTTCAGATTAAAAGACATTCGGGTACCGGCCCTGATGGTCAACGCAGCAGACGATCCATTTTTGTCCCCCCAATGCTTCCCGGAATCCCGAAAAGTGCTGGGTGCGTATGTAAAGGTAGAAGCGCCCAAGTGGGGAGGGCATGTGGGGTTTGTCGAACATGCAAAAGATGGCTATTACTGGTCAGAAAGAAGGGCGCTGGATTTTGTAAAAACGATATATTAAATAATAAGTTGTATTAGGTAGTTTAAGTCAGCTAAGAAGTTTGGGTTGAGGGGGTCCAGAGTCGCTTTCCTGGAATCTCGAAGGCCATGGATGGCCGGAGCGAAGCGCACAGGGATGTGCTCGTAGCGTTTCCAGGAAAGCGACTCTGGACTCCCTCAACTTGAACCAAAACTAAGCGCCAGTAAGAAGCGGCTTCAACCGATCCCAAAGATTATCCAATAAAACAGGCTGAGCCTCCTCAGTAGGATGAATGCCATCCTCCTGCATCATCCCGTTCTGGTTGTAGATCCCCTCGAGAAAAAACGGAACCAAACCCACCTCATACCGGTCAGAGAGCTTCGGAAAGATCTCCGCAAACATCTGCGTATAACGCTGCCCGTAATTCGGCGGAATCTGCATGCCCACCAAAATCGGAGTAGCACCGGCATCCACCACCAACTCAATCATCCCGGCCAGATTCGACTCAATGACATTCGGCGGAAACCCCCGAAGGCCATCGTTACCGCCAAGCTCAATCACCACGACATCCGGCTCGTTCTTCTCAAGCAGCCCCGGCAGTCGTCGCAGTCCGCCATCCGTCGTTTCACCGCTGATGCTGGCATTAACCACCTTCCACGCCAGCCCCTTTTCCTCCAGACGCTCACGGAGCAACTGAACCCACGCCGTATCAGAAGGAACGCCGTAGGCGGCACTCAGGCTGTCACCGACCACCAGGAGTGTGCTCTGGCTGGCGGAGGCCGGCCATGCGACCAGCAAGAGGGCGAGGACTGCGAATGATCTGATGTACGTCGATACCGTATGCATAATAGATTCGTGTACCCTTAAAAATTGAAAAACCGAACGACCAGACAATGGAGCAACCGTGAATCAGATGACGGATCTCAGAAAAGCCGATGCCAGCCCCATGTTGCGAGTAGCCGGCCTGACCCACAAAGTCAGACTGGAAACAGATACGCTGACGATCTTGCAGGGGGTCAATCTGGAAATCAATCGGGGAGAGTCCGTAGCCATCGTTGGCCGGTCTGGTTCCGGAAAAACCACGCTGCTCGGTTTACTTGCGGGCCTGGACACGCCCAGCGAGGGAACCGTGGAACTGGACGGCTCTGAAATCAGTGGCCTGAGTGAGGATGAACGGGCAAAGCTCCGCGCCCGCCGAGTGGGCTTCGTATTCCAGTCGTTTCAGCTCCTGCCTGCATTGAGTGCGCTTGAAAATGTCATGCTACCCCTTGAGCTGGCGGGTATCGAGGCACCGGAAAAGCGCGCGCGGGACTTGCTCGAACGGGTGGGTCTGGGCGAGCGCCTGACCCATACGCCTAGGCAACTGTCCGGTGGCGAACAGCAACGGGTTGCGATTGCCCGCGCCTTCGCGTCGGACCCCGCCATTCTGTTTGCTGACGAACCCACCGGCAACCTGGATAACCGAACAGGCCAGTCTGTCTCAGACCTGCTAATGGATCTGAACCGGGAACAGGGAACCACCCTGGTCATGGTCACTCACGATGAGCGCCTGGCCGCCCGCTGTGGCAGGCAGTTGCATATCGAAGCCGGGGTGCTGACAGAGCCTGATACGGCTCGGGAGATGGCAGACTGATGGCGGCCGCAAAGAAACTGATGTCCGTTAGCCGCGATTGGCGGGAGCGGGATGTTCGTGTAGTCCTGGTTGCGCTGATTATTGCGGTGGCGACTGTGGCAACGATCGCCCTGTTTGCCAATCAGTTGCAGCGCACACTGGTCTCCTCAGCCAGCTCTTTTCTGGCCGCTGACCGACAGCTTGAAGCCGAGAATGGCCGCCCGGTGCCCGTTGAGTGGCTAGAGGAAGCCAGAAACCGTGGCCTCGAAACCGGCCAGATGATCGAATTTTCGACGATGGTGTTCGGTGAAAGCGGCTTTCAGCTGGTCTCGGTGAAGGCTGTCAGTGACGAATACCCTCTGCGCGGCGAGATTGAAATCCAGCCCTCCCAGGATGCGCCCCGAGAAATTGTTGGCGGCGGCCCGGGCCAGGGCGAAATCTGGGTAAACCCGCGTTTGCTCCGGCTTCTGGCGTTGAACATTGGCGATACGCTGGAAGTCGGTAGCCGGAAGCTCGAAATCACCCGTTTGCTGATTCGTGAACCCGACGGCGGGTTCCGGCTGTCCTCTCTGGCCCCCCGGGTCATGATGCATGTCGATGATGTGTCCTCGACCGGTGTGCTGCAGGAAGGCAGTCGGGTGGAATTTGTTTATTTGTTCGCCGGGGCGGACCCGGTGCTGGAGGATTACTATCAATGGCTTGAGCCTCAGCTGGAGCCCAGCCATGAATGGGAAGGGGTTCGTGATGGTGAAACCTTCTCTCGCTCTCTGGAACGGGCTGAGCGCTTTCTGCTCCTCGGCGGCAGCCTTGCCGTGCTGCTGGCCGCCGTTGCCGTGGCGGTTGCCAGTCGCCAGTATGCACTGTCACAGCGTGATACAGTGGCATTGCTGAAAACGCTGGGCCTCACCGGCAAAGGCATTGGCCGGCTTTACTTGCGCCGGCTGGCGCTGTGGGGGATTGTCGGTATTGTTGGTGGGCTGGCGGTTGCACTGCCGCTGTTCTGGCTGCTGGTCCGGCTGCTCAGCGATGTACTGGAGCGCCCCGTAGACTTCTATCTGGACCCGGCAGCACTCACGCCCGCCCTGATGACGGCTCTGGTTTCGCTGTTCGCTTTTGCTTATCCGCCGATACGCCGATTGCGGAGTGTGCCTGCCATGCGGGTGTTGCGCTCCCAGCCCGGTGAAACCGGCCGCGAAGCCATTCCGGATATGGTCCTTGCCGTCGTGGCCATTTTCGGGCTGGTCTGGCTCTATGCCGGCGAGCTTGCTCTGGTGGTGTCGCTTCTGGGCGGTCTTGTCCTGTTGTTGACCGTATTGGCGCTGGTGGGCTGGCTCATGGTGTCTGTGCTGCGCCGTGTACGCGGCGGTGGCAATGCCTGGCGTCTTGCACTGGTGGGGCTGTACCGACACCGGCAGGCCAGCATGGCGCAGATGGCGGTCTTTGCGATGACCCTGATGCTGGCAGCCACTCTGGTCCTGGTGCGCTCCTCGCTACTGGATGACTGGCAGGCCCAGCTGCCGGATGATGCGCCCAACCACTTTTTGATTAATATTGCTCCGGAATCCGTAGACGAGGTCGAAACCTTCTGGTCAGAGCGGGGGGCGCCCCTGGATACCGTGTACCCGATGGTGCGTGGTCGCCTGACAGAACTCAATGATCGCCCGGTCAAGGAGGCTGTGAGTAAGGATGAGCGGGTAAACGCTCTGAATCGTGAGTTGAACCTGACATGGATGGCGGAGCTTCCCGATGACAATCGCCTGGTGGAAGGGGAGTGGTTCGCGCCCGGTGTTACCGAAGGCGTGTCGGTGGAGGCAGAGCTGGCGGGTCGTCTTGGTCTGAAACTGGGGGATCGGCTGACGTTCACCATTGGCTCGGAGAAGATAACGGAGCCGGTCACCAGTATCCGTACCGTGCAGTGGGACAGCATGAAACCGAACTTCTATATGGCGTTCCCGCCCAACGGTGGACTGACAGACATGCCGGGCACCTGGATCACCAGTTTTCATCTCGCCGAAGGCAACAAGCTTTTGTTGAATGAGTTCTCCCGGCAGTACCCGACTGTCTCCGTGCTGGAAATTGATCACATCATCACGCGCATTCAGGAAATCGTTCGCCAGGTGACTCAGGCGATTGAGGCCATCCTGGCGCTGATTCTTGCCGCCGCACTGGTGGTGATGGCAGCGGTGGTCAGCGCCACGCTGCGTGACCGGCAACGGGAAGGCGCTCTGCTCCGCACGCTGGGTGGCCAGCAGTCACTGCTGGTGCGCAGTACGATGCTGGAATTTGCGTTGCTGGGATTCGTTGCGGGCGTGCTTGGCGTGTTAGCGGCAGAGGCTGCTGTTTATGCACTTCAGGTCAGGATGTTCGAGGGCACGTTCCGGTGGCACTGGCAGGTGATTTTGCCGATTCCTGTGCTCAGCGCCGGATTACTTGCGCTGTTCGGGCGCTGGCAGCTCAGGCCGGTGCTGAGTGTTTCTCCGATGTTGCTGTTGCGCCGGCTGGAGTGATACCGGCGCAGTCCACAATGCTCTAGCGGTAGTTCGCGAGAATGGCGTCCAGTTCGCCGTTGTCGCGCATTACGGCAAGCTCCCGATTAAAGTCCTCGGCAAAGTCGCTCCAGTCTTTGCGTAGCATCAGACGGAAACCGTATTGACTGATGCCCTCCGTTGACGACCGGAACTGGTCCGAGAGGCCTTCATTGCGCAGAATCCACTGCCCCGCCAGTTTGTCTGCCAGTGCCGCATCGAACTGTTCGCCCAGCAACACAAAACGGAACATATCCCTGTCGCGAGAGACATCGAAACGCTTGATCTTACCGTCAGCAAAATAGGGCTCAAGGGTGGGGTAAAGATAGCCAAGGTGGGCGACCACCGTTTTCCCGAACAGATCAGTGGGGTGCTCAAAGTCCAGCCCTGAATCCTTGGGAAAGAAAAAAACTTCTTCTACGTTCACAACGGCATCGGTAAACAGATAGTTTTCTGGATTTTCGGTCCACTCAACCGCTCTGGGTGTGCCGTCCAGGTAGTCATCTGCCAGCATCTGGTCGACCCGCTTACGGGGAATTTTGCGCGGCATCACCTTGTATCCGAGGCGGGGAACGATGGTGTTGATAACTTCCCACATGATTCCGGACGGTTTTGCCCCGTCAACGATCAGGTAGGGTGGATAACCGTTGGGCGAAATGTTGAAGCGGAATGCCGGGCGGTCACCCGTGGCGGCCTGGGCCATTCCTGCAGTTGTTAAGGCAATAATCGATATCGCAAGAAGCCTTGCAAAGCACTTCGGCGACGGGAGACGAGGTCTATTCATTGCGAGAAACTCTGGATAGGTCAGGCCTATGATGTTGGTTGAAGGGTTACCCGGCCAACTCCCTGCCAGAATGCTCGCTAAATATTACCGTTTTGTTGAATGATTTCAAACATTCTGAATCTAACAATTGGCTGCCCGCTTGAAAAAACGGGCAGCCTGGCTTGCTCAGATCAGGCCCACGCCCTGCGCAGCACAGCCATCGCGTCTTCAAGG
This sequence comes from Marinobacter sp. SS5-14b, assembly GCF_030541005.1. GTDB lineage: Bacteria > Pseudomonadota > Gammaproteobacteria > Pseudomonadales > Oleiphilaceae > Marinobacter. Next base: position 52,901 of record NZ_JASSVM010000011.1, read on the forward strand.
CTGACTTCTTTCGGGTTAAACATGATGGAGCCATCGTCGAGCGCCATCTCTGCAATGGATTCCAGCTGGCTTTCCAGCACTTTGCCGGTTTCTTTCAACGTTCTGGGCAGCTGGCAGCGCTTATAAAGCGCATCGCGCAATTTTCGGATAGCCGAGATGCTGGCTTCCGCACGGCGCGAGGCTGGGGTGGCGGAGTAGACTTCCGGGCCTTCCAGATACAGCAGCAGTTCGCCCAAGGGACCGCGGATGTCCTCCAGATTGAATTCCAGAACGTAGGGCAGGTACAGGCTCATGCAAAGGCCGTGGGGCAGGTGGCATATGGCACCGGTGGCGTGGCCCAGAGAATGCACCAGCCCGACCATGGAGTTGGAAAAGGCGATGCCCGCCATAGTAGATGCCTGGGCAAGTTCCAGCCGGCCGTCTTCGTCTTTGGGATTGTCCAGTACCTTGAGCAAGGACTGGCTTATCTTTTTCACCGCAGCGGTGGCGTAAGCATCGCTGAGGGGGTTTTTGGCCATGCAGGTAAAGGCTTCGGTGGCGTGGGTCAGTGCGTCCATGCCGGTGGCTGCCGTGATGTGCGGCGGCAGCGTGAGGGTCATTCTCGGGTCGATAATGGCCGCGTTGGGAAGCAGGAACGACGAAGAAAATGGCAGTTTTACGCCTTTCTTCTCATCGGTAATCACCGCGATAGAAGTAACCTCAGAGCCTGTGCCAGCGGTTGTTGGCACCACGAAAAAAGGCTTCAGCGGGTGCTTGAGAATCCCGGCACCACTGTACTTGGCGATGTCATCGCCGCCTTCGGAAACAAGAATGTTCACGGCTTTGCCGGTATCGATGGCAGAGCCGCCGCCCACGGCGATGATGGAATCGCACTTTTCCTTGCGGTAAACCTTAGCAATATCGCGTACCACGGTGGTGGAAGAGTCTGGTGGCACGTCATCGTAAATGGAGACGATTTCCAGGCCGCTTTCTTCGCAAGCGGCAATAACCGGGTCCAGCAGGCCTGCTGCGCGAACGCCTTTATCGGTAATAATCATCGGGCGCTTGGCAGCCAGGCCGGTCAGCTCAAACGGAATGTGTTCGAGGGCTGCTTTGCCGGCAATGACTTTTACCGGGCAGAAGAACTCGTAGTATTTGTGGGTCATTATGCTCTCGCTGTCTCGACTAAATTGGTGGCGACTTTCAGGTAAATACGCGCTGCGTTCATCAGTTTGTTCGGCAAATGCAGATCCGCCGGATACTCCTTTACCGCTCTCTGGGCAACCAGCTTGGGCAGAATGAAGGTTTCCAATCGGTTCAGAACTCTGGTCATGCGAACGGCAAGGCTGACGTCGCCGTCAACCAGCATGCGGTCGTTGGCAAAGGCGACGGAAGTCTTTTCCTGAAATGAAAGAACCAGAAACGCGTGGGCGATGTGTTTGAACTGAATAGACAGGTCGACCGGCCTCGGCGCGCTGTCGCCGTGGAAGTACAGGCAGCCGTCGCCAGTATGTTCAACGATCAGTTTGGGGCCATTGGGCATAACCTGCATTTCGAACAAAAAGCCTACCGGTAAGGTTCTGGTTTCATTGCGGGTGATGTCGTCCACCTCGCTGATTGCCTGCAGTGCACGGCCCATTACCTGGAACATCAGCTCCACATAGGCCCGCCTTGCCTGAAAAATCATCGGTTGTAGTCGTTTCGAGAGCATCATTGCCATCCGATTGTTATTGGGTTGTCTGATTTTTAGAGTTATTGCTCTAAAAGTCAATGCAATCATTGACAGGCTTTTCGTGTCAGCGGGGCAAAACGGGCTGCCATAAAAAAACCGGAAGCCTGTAACCTCCGGTTTTTGTGGGGGATGCCGCCTTCGCGGTGGCTTAGTTGGTCATATCCGCCAGCTTACGCTTGGCCTCTTCACCCACATCGCCGCCAGCCTCAGCCGCAGCCGAGTAATAGCTGACCGCTTCATCCCTACGGCCCTGCTGGTGGGAAATGTCGCCCAGGCGCAAGTAAGCGATAGACGTTGGCACCACCTCGTTGGCTCGCTCGAGGTGAGTTCTGGCTTTGCTCAGGTTATTGAGGGCCAGTTCATTCAGGCCGTTATAGAGTTGGTATTCAAACATCTCCGGATACAGAGACACGGCCTTGTCAAAGTCTGCCCGTGCTTTCTCTCGCTGGTCCTGCTTCTGATAGATGCGGCCGCGCGTGGCGTAGAACATGGCCTCGCGGGGCTCTGCCTTGATCGCGGTATTCACCGATGTGAGGGCCGAAGCATACTCGCCTTCAGACGCCAGCTTCATTGCTTTGTCGTGGGCGTCGTAAGCGGGCTGCAGTTTCTTTATTTTTGCGATCCGGCGCTGATAGATTTCTTCGCCCCGGAAACCGCCACCGCCAATTTTCTGAACCAGCTCCTGGTTGGCACGAACACGATTGGCCGAAGGAGGGTGGCTGGCGAAAAGACCGTTCAGCCAGTTGGTTTCGCGGCCTTCAGACAGCTCCAGAAACAGTTCCTGAAGTTCCACCGCGGCTTGCGGGTCGTAACCTGCAGCCTTCATGTATTTGATACCGTAGGCATCGGACTCCAGTTCATCGCCCTGGCTGTATTGTGCCAGCGCCACCTGTGCGCCCACCGCTGCGCCGCCCATGATTAATCCGGCCCATTCGTTATCGGAAACCGCCAGCCCGATACCGGCCATGCCGGCGCTGATCAGCATGCCCTGCTGCATGCGCTGGACACTGTGACGGGCTGCTGCGTGGACAATTTCGTGGCCGAGCACGGACGCCAGTTGAGCTTCGTCGTCCAGTTTCACCAGCAACCCGCGGTTGATGGCTATTTTCCCCCCGGGTAAAGCCCAGGCGTTCGGCACGCTGTTGTTCAGCACCACAAAATCGTAGGGCAGGTCGGGGCGGTCACTCACCCTTGCCATTTTCATCCCCACCTCACGTACATAGACCGTGAGCTCCGGGTCAATATAAAACTGCCCGCCTTGGGTTTGCTGGGTTGGTTCGTATTGTTCGGCGCCCAGCGACAGCTCCTGGCTTTCGGGTATGAGTGATAGCTGGCTTTTCCCGGTCACCGGGTTTACTGCACAGCCAGCGAGCATCACACACATCGCCAGAACACTAAAAAGGCTGGGAAAAATTCCTGGTTTCACGCTCAACTCCTGTATCAAACGGCTATTCGTTCCCTGGGAACGTTTATTGGCCCGGCTGGCGGCCATGGCGTATCATAGCAGCACATTTTTACTGCATCTTCATAGCCTGGGCAAACAAATCCCTGATGACCTATTACCTCGAATTTCTGGCACTGATCTGGTTCTCGGCCTGCTGGGGCGGTTACACCTGGTATTCCAGAAACCGGGCCAATTCACGCTCTTGCTTGTCGAACACGCTCGATCTGTATCGGGAAGACTGGATGCGGGTCATGTTGAAACGTGAAAACCGGATTTCCGATGCGTCTGTTGTTGGAAACCTGGAGCGCAACGGTGCTTTTTTTGCCTCCAGTTGTTTGCTGATTCTCGCGGGTATTATTACTGCCTTGGGGTATACCAGCGAAGCCATGGAAGTGTTTGCAAGCATGCCGTTTGGTGTGGTGCCCAGCAGAGAAATCTGGGAAATGCGGCTGGTGGTTTTGTTGGTGGTGTTTGTGTATGCCTTCTTCAAATTCACCTGGTCCATGCGCATGTACAACTTCGTGGCGGTGATGATCGGCAGTGCGCCCATGCCGGATGACAGCAAAACCAGCCCTGCCGCCCGGGAGGCTTTCGCCCGCAGTGCTGGCAATATCTGCAATCTGGCGGGCGATGCCTTTAACCTGGGGCTACGGTCCTATTACTACGCGCTCGCCGTTGTGGCCTGGTTTATTCACCCTCTGGCATTCATAGCCGCGGCAACGCTGGTGGTGTTCGTACTGTACCGCCGTGAATTCCACTCTGATGCGCTGTTCGCACTCCGTGACGGTAAGGTTTTTGAAGAGGCCATACCCGCACGAAAAGAGGCGGACACAAAGACGAAAAGCTGATCAGCAGGACCTTCCTGAATGAATGACGAAACCCGAATCAACCGGGTGAACCGGTTTGTAAACACGCTCAATCAGGCCCGTGAGCTGGGCCTGACCGCAAGGGAAGCGGGTGAGGGGTATCTGGTAATGGAACTGCCTTACAGCGACAAAATTATTGGTAACCCGGACACCGGAGTGATCCACGGCGGGGCCATAACGACCCTGATGGATACCACCTCCGGCTCTGTGATGATCTGCGCTCTGGAAGAGTTCGAGCTCTGCCCGACCCTGGACCTGCGCGTGGACTACATGCGCCCGGCTGAACCTCACAAACCGGTGTTTGCCAGGGCAGAAACCTACAAGATCACCAAGAACATCATTTTTACCCGGTGTGAAGCCTATCAGGAAGGCGGCGAGACGATTGCAAACTGTGTCGGCACCTTCATGCGAATCGGCAAAGAAGCGACGCCTAAATCCTATCGAGACCTGATCACCGGAGGTGAGCAATGACCGATCCGGAAATCCTAAAATACACCCAGGCAACGGGTGATTTCTCCCGCATGCTGGAGAGCATTCCCTATGCCACCTGGATTGGTTTGCAATGCGATCGCTTCGGTGATGATCTGATCTTCCGGTTGCCGAAAAAGGAAGAGAACCTGGGCAACCCAATACTGCCGGCCATTCACGGTGGTGTGATCGGCGGTTTTATGGAAATGTCTGCAGCGATCTACCTGATCATGTCTCAGGACACCCTGCGCATGCCGAGAATCGTCGATTTTTCCCTCGACTACCTGCGCGCCGGCCTTGACCGCGAAACTTACGCCGAATGCCGCTTGACCCGTCAGGGCAACCGGGTTGCTAACGTAATGATCACCGCCTGGCAGAAATCCCGCTCCCAGCCTATTGCCACAGCCCGCGCGCACTTCTTGTTAGAAGACTGATTTTGCTCCTGTCGGGGGTTGAAATGCCCCGGCAGGACCCCATCTTTGGATCCAGAACCTTTTGCACCTGTGCAGGCAAGCGGGTGGGGATGGCTTTCCGAAACACGCCTCGAGACGTCCCTGTGCGGCTCGGGCTCCGCCATCCATGGCTCCGCACGGTTCCGGAAAGCCATCCCCACCCACTTGCCCAGACATCGTGCTGTCACTGGACCAACTCGAAAGTCGGGTGGTCTGGGCCGGTAGGTTCTTCCAAAACCTTGCGGAGCCATGGATGGCGGAGCAGAGCGTACATGGACGTATTCACAGCGTGTTTTGGAAGAACCTACCGGCCCAGGCCGCTCCACCAAAGTTAGAACCCGAGCAGGAGAAAACAAAGCCATGACGGTAGAAACCAACAAAGAGACCCTGGGATTCCAGACCGAAGTGAAGCAGCTGCTTCACCTGATGATCCACTCTCTGTACTCCAACAAGGAAATCTTCCTTCGTGAGCTGATTTCCAACGCCTCAGACGCCGAAGACAAACTGCGCTTCGCCGCCCTGAAAGACGACAGCCTGTTTGAAGGCGACTCCGAACTCCAGATCCGCCTGGATTACGACAAAGACGCCGGCACCATTACCTTGGCAGACAACGGCATCGGCATGACCCGTGACGACGTCGTCGCCAACTTGGGTACCATCGCCCGCTCTGGCACTGCCGAATTCCTCAAGCAGTTGTCTGGTGATGAAAAGAAAGACAGCAAGCTGATCGGCCAGTTCGGCGTGGGCTTCTATTCTGCCTTTATCGTTGCCGACAAAGTGGACGTGTTCACCCGCCGTGCCGGCACACCGGCGGAAGAGGGCGTGCATTGGGAATCCAAAGGCGATGGCGAGTTCACCATCGAGCCGGTTAGCCGTGAAAAGCGCGGTACCGAGATTGTGATTCATCTGAAGTCAGACGCCAAAGAATTCGCCGACGGCTGGAAGCTGCGCAGCCTGGTCAAGAAATACTCTGACCACATCTCCTTCCCGGTGGTCATGAAGGCCGAGTCTGAGGAAGAAGACAAGCAGGGCGAATATGAAACCGTCAACGACGCTACTGCCCTGTGGACGCTGCCGCGGACCGAGATCAAAGACGAAGAGTACAAAGAGTTCTACAAGCACATCGGCCATGACTTTGAAGATCCGCTGACCTGGTCCCACAACAAGGTAGAAGGCAAGCTGGATTACACCAGCCTGTTGTACCTGCCCAAGCGTGCGCCGTTTGATATGTACAACCGGGAAGCCCCGCGCGGCCTGAAGCTGTACGTGCAGCGTGTGTTCATCATGGACGACGCCGAGCAGTTCTTGCCGTTGTACCTGCGTTTCACCAAAGGCGTGATTGATTCCAACGATCTGTCGTTGAACGTCTCCCGTGAAATCCTGCAGAACGACAGCACCGTGGAAAGCATCCGCACCGCCGTCACCAAGCGTGTGCTCGACATGCTGTCGAAGCTCGCCAAGAAGAATGCAGACGAGTACCAGGGCTTTTGGGACGAGTTCGGCACCGTGCTGAAAGAAGGCCCGGCTGAGGATTTCAGCAACCGCGAGAAAATCGCCGGTCTGCTGCGCTTTGCCTCGACTCACACCGGCGAGCCTACCCAGAACGTGTCTCTGGACGACTACATCGCCCGGATGAAGGAAGGTCAGAGCAAGATCTACTACGTCACTGCTGATAACTTCATGGCCGCCAAGAGCAGCCCGCACCTGGAGGTGTTCCGCAAGAAGGATATCGAGGTGCTGATCCTGTCTGATCGTATTGACGAGTGGATGATGGGCTACCTCAGCGAATACGACAGCAAGCAGTTCCAGGATGTTGCCCGTGGTGACCTCGATCTCGGCGAAGTGGAAACCGAGGAAGACAAGAAACACCAGGAAGAAGCCGCCAAGGAACACAAAGGCCTCACCGATCGCATCCAGAAAGCACTGGAAGATCGCGTTCAGGAAGTGCGGGTAACCAATCGCCTGACCGATTCACCGGCCTGCCTGGTAACCGGACAGTTTGATATGGGCGCACAGATGAAGAAGATCATGGAAGCTGCGGGGCAGAAGGTGCCAGACAGCAAACCGATCTTTGAAATCAACGTGGACCACCCACTGGTGCAGCGCCTGGAGCAGGAAAGTAAAGATGAGCGCTTCGGCGAGTTGTCTGCGGTCCTGTTTGATCAGGCCACTCTGGCCAGCGGCGAACAGCTGAAAGATCCGGGCGCTTATGTAAGCCGTCTGAACCGTCTGCTGCTGGAGCTGGCTAACTAAGCCGGTCGCTGACATGCAGCAGATCATTGTGGACATCGCAATCAGCCCTGATGAGTGGATCAAGCTCTATCAGGGCATTGCCACTGATGTTCACACAACGAGCCGGGACGGGCGCTCTGTCCGCTTCCCGGCTCGTATTCTCTCCAGATTCTACCTTCAGGATGGCGTACGGGGCAGTTTTCGTATTCTGTTCGACGACTCCGGTAAGTTCTCCTCTATTGAAAGGTTGTGAGCCTGGCTGTTTCAGGCTAGAGCGTATAGCGATAAATAATACCTTTCACAATCTTATTGTTAATTAATTGTTTCTCTCATTGTGCCGAGGGTTAATCTGACTGTGATCTCAGCAACGCAGGAGATTTCCGATGCCGGCTTTCAATAGGCTGACTCATCAGATTTGGAACGATGCTCTCGGAGTTATGACCCACTACTGGGAGAACTATGCCATCGCGCAATGACAGCCCTATAGGCTGTCCCTATGCGGGCAGTAGTAAAGTTTCAAGCAGCAAATCGTGGGTGATCTATAGTTAAGTTTGCCCTGATAAAGAAGACAATTTTTGTCAATGACGAAGAAACAGGAGAGGACGATGTCTCAGAACAATACTGGCGGTAAGTGCCCCGTAATGCACGGTTCAAACACCGCCGAGAAGGGTGATGTGATGAACTGGTGGCCGGAGGCTCTGAACCTTGACATTCTTCACCAGCATGACCGAAAAACCAATCCGATGGGGGAAGATTTCAGCTATCGGGAAGAGGTTAAAAAGCTCGATTACGAATCACTCGAAAAAGACATGCACGCGTTGATGACAGACAGCCAAGATTGGTGGCCGGCAGACTGGGGCCACTATGGCGGTTTGATGATCCGAATGGCATGGCACTCCGCAGGTACCTACCGACTGGCTGATGGCCGTGGCGGCGGCGGCACTGGCAACCAGCGTTTTGCGCCGCTGAACTCGTGGCCCGACAACGGCAACCTCGACAAGGCACGGCGCTTGTTATGGCCGCTCAAGAAAAAGTACGGTAATAAAGTCAGCTGGGCAGACCTGTTCATCCTGGCCGGTAACGTCGCCTACGAATCAATGGGTTTTAAAACCTTCGGCTTCTCTTATGGCCGGGAAGACATCTGGCATCCTGAAAAAGACATCTATTGGGGTGCGGAGAAAGAATGGTTGGCGCCCTCCGATGGTCGTTATGAAAACGTCGACAAGCCGGACACCATGGAAAATCCATTGGCGGCTGTTCAGATGGGCCTTATTTACGTGAATCCGGAAGGTGTAAATGGTCAATCCGATCCGATCAAGACGGGTGACCAGGTACTCGAAACGTTTGCCCGCATGGCCATGAATGCCGAAGAAACCGCAGCACTGACCGCTGGTGGCCACACCGTAGGTAAAACCCATGGTAACGGTGATGCGGATGCTCTCGGGGCTGAGCCGGAAGGTGCCGACGTACACGAACAGGGCTTCGGCTGGCACAACCCGAACATGAAGGGTAAGGCTGCCAATGCCATTACTTCTGGTATTGAAGGTGCCTGGACCACCAACCCGACCCAGTTTGATATGGGTTACTTTGATCTACTGTTTGGTTATGAGTGGGAGTTAAAAAAGAGCCCTGCAGGCGCGAATCAATGGGAGCCGGTCGATATCAAGGAAGAACACAAACCCATTGATGCGACCGACCCGTCCATCCGTCACAACCCGATTATGACAGACGCGGACATGGCAATGAAAATGCACCCGGCATTCCGGCCGATCTGCGAAAAGTTCATGGCCGATCCCGAGTACTTCAAAGATTGCTTCGCGCGAGCGTGGTTTAAGCTGACTCACCGGGACATGGGGCCGAAGTCCCGTTATGTGGGCCCGGGTGTGCCCGCGGAAGACCTGATCTGGCAGGATCCGGTGCCTCAGGGTGAAACCAACTACATCGAAGAAGTGGTGAAAGAAAAGATTGCCGAGGCAGGGTTAAGTATCAATGAACTGGTCTCGACTGCCTGGGACAGCGCCCGTACCTACCGCGGTTCAGACATGCGGGGCGGTGCCAACGGCGCTCGTATTCGCCTGGCTCCGCAGAAGGACTGGGAAGGCAATGAGCCGAAGCGCCTGGCTAAGGTTTTGAAGGTATACGAAGCAATCTCCGCCGAAACCGGTGCCAGCATTGCAGATGTCATTGTGGTTGGCGGTAACCTGGGTGTAGAGCAGGCTGCGAAAGCTGCTGGCTACGAGGTTCATGTACCGTTCCTTAAGGGGCGTGGCGATGCAACGGACGAGATGACCGATGCAGAATCGTTCGAACCGATGGAGCCGCTCTCTGATGCTTTCCGCAACTGGCAGAAGAAGGATTACGTCGTCAAGCCGGAAGAAATGCTGCTGGACCGAGCTCAGCTCATGGGTCTGACAGCACCCGAAATGACGGTTCTGCTCGGTGGTATGCGAGTGCTGGGTACTAACTATGGTGGAACCCGCCACGGCGTGTTTACGGACCGCGTTGGCCAGCTGACCAACGACTTTTTCGTCAACCTGACGGACATGGCTAACCGTTGGGAGCCAACTGGCAAGAACTCGTACAACATCGTGGATCGCAAGAACGGCAACACCAAGTTCACGGCGACCCGTGTAGATCTGGTGTTTGGCTCCAACTCCATCCTGCGTTCATACGCCGAGGTGTACGCCCAGGACGACAACGAAGAGAAGTTTGTGAAGGACTTCGTTGCTGCCTGGACCAAGGTCATGAACAACGACCGCTTTGACGTGAAGAAGTAAACCCGCAGTAACCAGCCGGGCATCCTGTTTCGGGATGCCCGGCTACCTATTTCCCCCCGAATTCCTTACAATCCGCTCCGCCTGATTTTTGATCAGCCGCATTCTGATTCATTTCTCTCAGTTCCTGGAGCCTTCATGCGAATCATCCTTGCCCCGATGGAAGGGCTGGTCGACGCACCTATCCGCGAAACCCTGACCAAGGTCGGCGGGATTGACCGGTGCGTGACGGAATTTATTCGCGTGACCCACGGCATGCTTCCGCCCCGGATTTTCTACAAGTACGCCCCTGAACTTTACAACAATGCGCTGACCGAAGTGGGCACGCCAGTGGCCGTTCAACTGCTGGGCTCCAACGCTGAAATGATGGGCCGTCATGGGGCCAAGGCCGCCGAGCTGGGAGCAGGGCAGGTGGACATCAACTTCGGCTGCCCGGCCAAGACTGTGAACAAGCATAAGGGCGGCTGTGTACTGATGCGCGAGCCGGAGCTGATGTATGAAATCACCGCGGCCGTTCGTAAAGCGGTGCCTGCGGATATTCCGGTCACAGCCAAGATGCGCCTGGGCTATGACGACCGTTCCATGGGCGTGGCCTGTGGCCAGGCTCTGGAAGCGGCCGGCGCCTCCGAGATTGTTATTCACGCCCGCAGCAAGGTGGATGGTTACAAGCCACCCGCTTACTGGGAAGAAATCGCCAAGGTACGCGAAGCGGTTAAAAGCCACGTCATCGCCAATGGTGAAATCTGGACCGTGGACGATTACTGGCGGTGCCGGAAAGTCTCCGGCTGCGACGATGTGATGATCGGCCGGGGCCTGATCGCCCGGCCGGACCTGGCGGCACAGATTAAAGCCTCCCAGAACGGTGAGGTGCTGGATCCCATGAGCTGGGCAGAGGCTGTGGTTCTGGTGCGGGAATACGCTGCCGCCCTGCAAACCCGCCTGGAGGACAAATATGTGACCGGCCGCATCAAGCAATGGCTCAACTACCTGCGCCAGGGCTTTGCCGAAGCCGAAGCCCTGTGGCCCCAGGCCCGTAAAATCCGCGAAGTGGCGCCGATGCTGGCCTGTCTGGATCAACCGGTTGACTTGTCGCAGCGCAGCTCCAACGCTGCCTGATTCCTCACTTTTCGTTCCTCTGAACTAGACTGGTACAAACCGGGATTGTTGTCGTAAATCCTTCCGGTTCATGTAAACGAGAGGGACAACACCATGAGATCAAAAACAGCGGGCATGGCGGCCCATCTTTTTTTTGGCGCCACCCTGGCGCTGACGGCGGCTACCGCCGCGCAGGCAGACGATCACGTCGTCAAAGTAACACCCTTAGGCAGCCACGACGGTGAGTTCTGCAGCCGCGACCGCGCCCTGGTCTTCGAAGACCCCAACGGCACCCGTATTCTCTACGATGCCGGCCGAACCGTGGCCGGCGGCGATGACCCGCGGCTAGGCAACATTGATGCCGTGCTGGTTTCGCACATGCATGGTGACCACGTGGGAGACCAGCGCATCGCCAAGACCAATCAGGGCAGTTGTGCCAGCCCGGATACATCGGTTTCCAGCCTGCCTCAATCCAATACCGTGGACATTGCCCTGAAGAAAAACGCCACCATTGTGACCGGCAGCGAAATGCCTGCGTTCTTTGCTGCGAAACTGAAAGAAGGTGGCGGTGATCCGTCGAAATCGGTACTGGTGCGCTTTGGCGGAAGCCGGGACATCGGTGGTGTGTCGATTACCACGGTACCGGCTGTACACAGCAACGGGGTGTCACCGTCGTTTCTGTCCGGGCCGCTGGCGGACTACCTGGCTGCAGCCGGCGTGGGGGCCAGTGTGGGACCACCTACCGGTTACGTGCTGACCTTCAGCAATGGCCTGGTAGTGTATCTGTCCGGGGATACCGGGATTACTGCCGAGCAGAAGCTGGTGGTGAATGACCACTACGGGGCCCAGCTGGTGGTGATGAATATTGGCGACACCTTTACCACCGGTCCGAAAGAAGCGGCCTATGTGGTGAACGACCTGATTGAGCCAGCGGCCGTCATTGCATCGCACGCCAACGAACCGGCTACCGAGAGCGGAAAACTGAAAGAGGGCACCCGCACGGCACAGTTCCGGGAACTGGCATCCATGCCGGTTTATGTCCCGCTGAGCGGCCAGACCATGGCCTTCAACGGTTCCGCCGGGTGCGTGAGCGGTTGTAACTGACGGCGAGTATCAGCCCTCGCTTTCCATTGCGGGGGTATAGTCACCGGAACGGGCAAGGCCATTGAGTCTCGCCCGTTTTTTCATGGCGGCCTGTGCTGCCCCGGCATTCTCCAGTTTTCCGGCCCAGGCTTTCTGGGCCGGTTCCTGCAACGCCCGGCCATAGGAGAAACTCAGCTCCCAAGGGTGGTAGCCCAGGCTGTTCAGGGCATTGAGGTTTTCGGTGGATTCTTCGGGCGTCTGGCCGCCGGAAAGGAAGAAAATCCCCGGCACGGCCGCCGGCACAACGCGCCGGAACACGCTCAGTGTCGCTTCGGCAACCTGTTCGGGCGTGGCTTTGCCGGATTCCTTGCCCGGTGTCACCATGCTGGGCTTCAGCACCATGCATTCCAGGTTCACCCGGTGCCGGTGCAGGGCCTTGAACACTTCCAGCAATACGTCTTCGCTCACCTCTGCGGCCCGTTCGATGGTGTGATTCCCGTCAATCAGTACCTCCGGCTCGACGATCGGCACAATACCCATGGACTGACACACGGCGGCATAGCGGGCCAGTACCTCGGCGTTGGATTTGATGGCCTGGAATGAGGGCAGGTTATCCGAGATATGGAACACATCCCGCCACTTGGCGAATCGCGCACCCATGGATTTGTAATGCTCCAGCCGTGCAGCCAAGCCATCCAGACCGTAGGTAATCTCGTCCCCCGGGGCATTCACCAGCGGGCCTTTGCCTTGGTCAACCTTGATGCCGGGCACAATGCCCTGACTGGCAAGCAGCTTGGGGATAGCGACGTCATCCAGGCTCAGTTGTTCCAGGGTTTCTTCGTACAGAATCACGCCGCTGATGTGTTCGCCAAGGCCGGGTGTGGAGAAAATAATGCTGCGGTATTCGCGCCGTGTGGCTTCCGTGGATTCAACGCCAACGGCTTTGAAGCGTTTTGCAATGGTAGGGGAGCTTTCGTCTGCGGCCAGAATGCCTTTGCCCGGTTGCACGAGATCGGCAATGGTGGCGCTAAGTTCTTCCTGAATGGTCATGGAGCCTCCTTTAGTCAGGTGTTGGCGTTTTATCGAGTGCTCAGCTCAGTTTAGTCGTTAATTCCCGTGTCGTTATTTGATCTGAGCTAAGGCAGGATCCTCCGGCAACTTCTAGACTTGATGCATAACAAGACAAAAGGGAAGTCAGCCATGAAAACCGTTGTCAGTGTCAGCCAGGGCTCGTCTGAGTACGACTACGAGCTCGAAACCGAATTTCTCGGTCAGACCTTTCGCGTGGTCCGTGTCGGAACCGATGGCAACCTGGAGCGGGCCGAAGCCATTCTCGATTCGGTCAGGGAACAGGCGGATGCCATTGGTCTGAGCATGATTCACGATCACTATCAGGTGGGGCGGGAACAGTTGCAGCATCCCGACACCGCCCGGCTTGAGGCCTGTGTGCCCGACAAACCGGTCACCACCGGTGCCGGCTTGCGAGGTATCCTGCAGGAATGGGCCGTGCGCCACACCCAAACTGAACTGGGGCATTTCTTCGACAACGCCCGGGTAATGTTCATGAACGGTCAGGCCGGTTTTCGTATTGCCAAAGCTTTGTCGGAACATACGGACAACTTGCTGTTTGCCGATCCCTATCTGGATTTTGGTGCCCCGCGCCTGCTGACCTCACTGGGCCAACTGGAAACCTATACCAGGCTAACCTCGCCGGTGATGTTTAGCCCCAATGCTGTCAAAGTGATCGAGAGGCTGCACCGAACACCCTTGTATCGAATGGGTGAAAAGCTGATCAGCGGTTCGCTTCATGAATCCGTGAAGGACTGCCATGTGATCGTCGGTGCGATGGGTGATCTTGAGATGTTCTCGGAACGGGAGCTCGATGGCAAAACGGTGATTACCTCTCGGGTGACCGAATCGGCCCTGGACTGGTTCCGCTCCCGAAAAGTGGCCATGGTGGTGGACTACAGCCCCTGGCTGGAAGGGCGGCCGGTGGGTGTCAATGTGATGGAAGCGATGATCAGTGCGGCGCTGTCTCGCACACCGGAGCAGCTAGGCGCCGATGACTTTCTGGACGTGATCGAGCGGCTGGGCATCGAACCCCGTATTCTGTACCCCAACGGCTACCGCCGGGTAAATCGTTTTGCCTTTGTGATCCACCCGCTGTCGCAGCAGTATCTGACCAAAACGCCACCCCTGGACTGGGTGGCCAGCGTGTCGCCGCCGGCTGTGATGAACCTGGTGGAAAAAGCCATTGCCTACACGCCGCCCTTTGTCTATTCCAAGGTGTCTGGCATCACCTCGCCCACCGGTGACGAAGTCGAAGGCTGGTTGATCACCGTGGGCGGCACTCCGAAAGAGATCATGGCTCATGATCCGGAGTTCACCTACAGCCGGTTGCTGGCGGCCGCCAAACTGGCCAAAAAGCTGGGCGCCCAGATTATGGGCCTGGGCGCGTTCACCAAAGTGGTGGGTGATGCCGGCATTACGGTTGCCAAGCGGGCACCGCTGCCCATCACCACCGGCAACAGCTACAGTGCCTCTGGCGCACTTTGGGCCGCTCACGATGCGGCCAGAAAGGTCGGCCGGGTGGGTATTGGCAAAAGTGGCAAAATGGCGGGCAAGGCGATGGTGGTGGGGGCCACCGGCGCGATTGGTTCGGTCTGCGCCCGGCTACTGGCCAAGGCAGTCGATGAAATTTACATGGTCGCGCCGGAAGCCGCCAAGCTGCTGGCGCTCAAAGAGAGCATTGAACTGGAAACTCCCGGGGCCATCGTGCATGTGGCCGCCACGACCGACCGGGACCTGTCAGACATGGACATGGTTGTGACGGCCACTTCTGGCGCCGGTAAACGTATCCTGGACATCATGAAGGTGAAACCCGGCTGTGTAATCACCGATGTGGCCAGGCCGTTGGATATCCCGCCAGAGGATGTCGCCAAACGCCCCGATGTGCTGGTGATTGAATCCGGCGAAATCCAGTTGCCGGGTACGGTAAAAATGAAAGACATTGGCCTGCCCAAGGGCATTGCTTACGCCTGCCTGGCCGAAACCATCGTGTTGGCACTGGAAGCCCGGTTCGAGAACTTCACCCTGGGCCGTAATATCGAGTGGGAAAAGGTTCGGGAAATCTACAAACTTGGATTGAAGCACGGGATGGAGCTGGCGGCTGTTTCCGGAGTGAACGGCGTTTTCACGGAAGCAGATTTTGAACGGGTGCGAACCCTGGCAGAAGAGTCCAGCGAGCCGGCTTTGTCATCACCGGCATAAAAATTGGCCTAGAAACACCTGACGCAAGCCAGCCTGGACGAGTAGCCTGTAGGTAATAGACAAAACCTGCAGGTTTACGGGAGATATCCAATGAATGCTCCGGCTTCTCAGATCAAGAAGGCCAACTCCGCCCAGTACCGGTCGGCCACACCGCCGGGCCAGATGCCGGTCGTGCGCAGTCCGGATTTCAACTTTCCGGACGATCTGCCCAGGTATTGGTGGGATAACGACCCGGTCAAGACTCTGTTGCTGGCCGCATTGTCATCCAGCTTTCCACCTGGCGAAAAATTCTTCATTGATTCGGTTCGCTACTATCAAGATCAGATAACCGACCCGGAATTGAAGAAGGCCATTCGCGCATTTATCGGCCAGGAAGCCCATCATTCCAAAGAACACAAGTTGATGAACGGTTTTTTGGAAGAGCGGGGCGTTGGGCTGGCTCGTCTGGAGAGGGAAGTGCAGTGGTTTATGGACCGGCTGCGCAAACGCTTCACCCCTGAGCGCCAATTGGCCCATACCGTAGCGGTTGAGCACTTCACCGCCTTGATGGCAGAAGAGTTCCTGCTCAAATTCGATGCCCTTGATGAAATGGACCCTCGGATTGCGCCGGTTTGGGCCTGGCATGCCATTGAAGAGTCAGAGCACAAGGCGGTGGCTTTCGACGTCTATAAAAGCGTAGGCGGCAGCGAGTTCATCCGGGTCACGGAAATGATGGTTGTGAGCGTGGTGTTCCCGCTGTTCACCACCATTCATCTGGTGCAGTTGATGAAAGCGGACGGTGAGCTGGGAAATCTGAAATCCTGGCTGGGCGCGTTGAACTACATGTGGGGCAAGCCCGGAGTGTTTCGGAAACTTATGCCGTCCTATCTAAAATATTACAGCCCAAAGTTCCACCCCTGGGATAACGATGCGCGAGAGCTGGTGGAAAAGGCTAAGAAGCGTTGGTTGCCAGCGTCGATTCGCGGTTGAGCAGGGCCTGTTTGCGCTCAATGCCCCAGCGGTAACCACCGAGGCCACCATCAGCCCGTACAACTCGGTGGCAAGGGATGATCACCGCCAGTTTGTTGGCTCCGCAGGCACTGGCCACCGCGCGCACGGCCTCAGGCCTGCCAAGCGTGTTCGCAAGCTCCGAATAACTGACCGTCTGCCCAGGTGGGATGGTCTGTAGCAACGTCCAGACCTCGCGCTGAAAAGCCGTGCCCTCTGGTGCCAGCCGGTAATCCAGTGTGCCTGCTGGAGCATCGATAAACTGGCTAATCCGGGCAAGCGATTCAGCGCTTTCTGTGCCAGCGGGCATGCAGGTTTGATCGGGAAAGTGCGCACTGAGCAAGGCGACAAGCTGTTCTTCGCTATCCCCCAGCTCGATTGCGCAAAGCCCTTGTTCTGACCAGCCTGCTATCAGCCAGCCCAGGGTGCAAGAGGTAATCCCATAGTGAATCACGGCATTACGCCTGCAACTGCTTGCGCATGTTAAAGCGAAGGAACTGGGCACCGCGAACAGTGACTCGTTGCTCTTCCATCACTTCAAACCCATGGCTTTCAAAAAACGGCCTGGCAACCACGCTGGACTCCGTGTGCAGTTCCTGAACGCCGCGTTCCTTCAGTTGTTGTTCCGCTTCGTTATACAGCGCCGAAGCAATACCCTTACGGGCGAAGTTGGGCGCGGTAAACACCAGGTCAATCGTGCCGTTAGGCTCGTAGGAAATAAAGCCTGCCAGAGCGGAGCCTTCCTCAGCCACCAATGTTTCCATCGCGTCCAATCGTTGTTGCCAGGTGTCCAGATTGGGTGTGCGGGACGCCCAGGCATAACGCTGGGTTTCATCGTAGGCTGCAGCCGTCAGTTCGTGAACCGAATCGGTAAACAAACGGACCACCGGGCTCAAATCCTGAATCCGGTACTTGCGAATGGTGAGAGATTTGACTGTGCTCATGATAATTCAGAGTGCGCCTGTGTTGGAAAGCAGGGTGAAAACCAATACGCCAGCTACTCTTCGCAGCATACCGACACCAGCAAGAAAATCCAGCATTTCAACCTCGCTCAACAGCCTGAACAGTGAGCAGTGAAAAGTATAGCAGTGAGCCTTATTTCTGGTCTGCTACGGATACGCTTGACCAGACTGGCGCCTCATTATAACCTGCATCCGAAATAAATCTTATTAAGCGACAACAGAGGTGCTCCAATGAAACTGTCATTCCTGAACATCGTTATGAAAGAAGATGCAGAAGCCGAGTCCACGGCAGCGTCAGCGGTAGAGGTACATGAGACCGCCGAGGCGAGCCAGGATGAGGCTCAGAGTAAAGGCAAGCACGGTGAGAATTTCTGCTGCGGCTCCTGCTCGTAATCAGAAAATACCCTCAGCGGATGCTCTCAGCCAAAGCCTCGGCAATGGCCTGATACCCGTTCTCGCCAGGATGATACCCATCGCTGGCGAGCAGCGACTTATCGGTGAGCGCCGGATAACTCAGATACCGGAAACCCATTGGTGCATGCTCGGCCAATTCCTCGTATACCCGATTCAATTGTCGTGCCCGCCAACCCACGATGTGCCGAAGTGGTGAGGGCAGTGCGGTGAACAAATGCATGGGCGGTACACTCAGCAAATACAGTGGCGCTGGGTGCCGTGACACCAATGCCTCACGAAGCGCCAGTAGTTGCTGGCGGAATTGATGCCGTGGTGTAAAACCTGTGGTGTCGTTCACTCCCATGCTTAAAACAACGGCATCCGCCAGAGGCAGTTCCATATTGACCAATGCGTTATTGAGCGGGCCAAGTCGAACACCGTTAACACCAAAGGTGTACCAGGAAACGGTCTGGCCGGATCGCTGGTGAATCTGCAGGGCTATCTGGCTGGCAAGGCCCTGGTCGTGTCGGGCAACGCCCACACCGGCGGCGGTGGACTCACCAATTACCAGAATCCGAAACTCGGGATCACCATCTCCGTATTGGCCCGACATGGGACCCTGGGCCTCTGGCAGGCGCGGGGTACTCTTGCGGGTGCGATTGCCCTGGTACAGCAACACTGGAGCGAGCAGGGCGGTGGTTAGCCAGAAAGGTAGGTGCAAGTGTATCTCCGGTTTTCAGTTGAGGGGTACGGTTACCCATCCGCAATCCGACGATCACGACAAAGGCGCCCAACCAGATCGTAAGAGAATAGTGCTCCTTGAACCAGACCGCCCCAATGAACACCCCGGTGACCGGGTTTGATTGTGTGGATGTCGTGTTGAGCGTGTGAAGGATGGGTGACTTGGAGCCCTGTCCATTCCGGGCATGAGCGACACGGCTAGTCACTCGGATGTTACGGAGGGCGCGCACCTAGCCACAGCTTCGCTTCCGCTATCACCGTCTCCATCCGCTTTTGCAGAGCTTGCTGACGGCGTGTACACAGGTAAACCGTTTCACGGACGGGCTTTCCAAGCCGATGGGATTTGATGCATTCGGGATTATGAAACGCTTCAACCGCGTGAGCGGGCAAAACCGTAAAGCCCAGGCCAAGGCTCACGGGTTCCAGAATCAGCCCAATCTGATTGGAGAAGCCTGTTTTAGGGAACAGGTTACTGTGTTGGAACTCGGGGAAGTTGGCACCGAGCAACAGAGCGGCATGGTGGCTGCCGTCCGGATGATCCACGAAGCCGAGATTCATGAGCGCATTCCAGCTTGTATCCGGTGTGCTGGCTGGTGTAACCAGCAATAGCGATTCTTCTGCAATGGCAGTGCACTGCACATCGGCGAGGGTAGATCTTGTCGTCATGAAGCCCAGATCAGCTCTGGAGTTGGCAATGGCCTGCTCCACGTCTTGATTGGGGGCAAACCGGTAATCAATGCAGAGCTTTGGGTGGCGGGCCTGAAGTTCCAGAAGTTTGGGATACAGCTTAAGCCCTATGCTACCTGGTGACATGATGCGCACTGGCCCCTCGTGGGGAGGGTCGTCGCCAATTCGCTGCTCGAGATTCGACAGCGCCAGCAGAATGTCTTGCGCTTCGGCATAAAGCCTTCGGCCCGCCTCCGATAACAAAAACTGCTTACCCTGGCGTATCAGAAGATCGACGCCCAGCTGTTCTTCCAGCTTGCGGATATGCTGGCTGACGCCGGATTGTGTCATGTGCAGCCGCTCTGCTGTACGGGTGAAGTGGCCGACGTCCACCAGAGTGCAGAAGGTTCGTAACCAGATGATATTTGTAATCATAAACGGTAATCATTTATATGATGAACGATAATTTTACGTGATTAATCGTGCTCTGTAACCTGTTCGCAGTATCAATGAGGAGAGCACCATGAGTAATGTTTACCCAAGAAACTTTTCGCACATTGGCATCTCAGTGCCAGATCTGGACCAAGCCGTTAAGTTCTACACCGACGTGATGGGCTGGTACCTGATTATGGAACCGACCGAGATCGAAGAAGACGACAGCGCCATCGGAGAGATGTGTACCGACGTTTTCGGCGCTGGGTGGGGTGGCTTCCGTATTGCGCACCTGTCTACCGGCGACCGGATCGGGGTAGAGCTGTTCCAGTTCCGTAACCAGACCAACCCGGAGGACAACTTCGAGTACTGGAAGACTGGCGTGTTCCACTTCTGCGTGCAAGACCCCCATCTGGAAGAGTTGGCCGAGCGCATTGTGGCCGCGGGCGGCAAGCGCCGGATGGAGAAGCCGCGCTACTACTATCCAGGCAAAAAGCCGTACCGCATGATCTACATGGAAGACCCTTTCGGCAATATTGTGGAGATCTACAGCCACAGCTATGAGCTGATCTACAGTGAAGGGGCTTACTGAGCCTGGATAACAAGCGATGGAAGGGCGGGCAGCGGTCCATGGCTGCCGCACTGTCGACCGTTGTGTGGCCGACAGTGAGGCCCCGGCCCCTATGGCAGGCTTTTTACTTCCGGCGGCCTCGGTGGCGAAGTTTCACCCAAGTTGTAGCTTTCCATCTCCTTGATGATTTTGCTCAGTGCGTTGATGGTTTTGGTGATCAACCAACGATCTCCGGCCAGATATTTCACGGTAATCCCCCGGCCAAAACAGGCACCTTCCGGGCCACTCATGTCGACAACGTCGATAATGCCAGAACCCGGTGGGAGTGTGGTGTAATCCTCCCAGCTTGGGTCGATCAGAGGATGTTTTCGGATCAGGTTGGCGCGGAGCTTTTTGAAGTCTGCCTCACATTCATGAAGAGTGGCGACGTAGCCTTTGGCCAGGTTGATGACTCTCTCAATGTCGTGACTATCAAGAGGAGACTGCTCTTTCTTGACGTGCAGATGCAGTCGCTCCATGTGTAGCCGCAGCGTTAACCCGATGATGTATTCCGGTATCACGTATTGTCTTATCTCGCGGTTGTGTTCGAGAACCACCATTGCGCCCTGGAAATCGGTCCTGCCATCCAGATGCGCGTTCAATTCATCCCGGAATTCCTGTTTGTCATAATCCGAAAGGTCCTGGCCTGCGTTACCGCCCGCAGAGCTCAATGCGATGGATTTGGAAATATAGTGATCCAGCCAACGAGACACCAACATAATCTTGGCAGACTGGACCTTGGCCTCATTCTGGCTAAGGGCCGCTATCAGACTGCTGGTGATATCTTCGAGTTTAAGGGGCTCAGGTTTTGTGCTTGTGCCAAACAAGCTGAGTATCTGCCCCGCAAGACCAACGCCGGTTTTCGAGGTGCCCAAAACCACGCTGGATTTGGCGTACCCACCGATTAAACCATCCACAATAGCCATCGCTATGTCGGCCGCCTGCTTGGCATCAATCGTGAAGCCTTGCTGTGCTTGGATATTACCGATGTCTCGAAGAATGGTCTGGTCGCTTTTGCCGCTGAGTTTTATCAGTTCCAATGGTTCGCTGGTGATTTCCACCGGGGTCATAACCGGCGTGACCACCACGTTGCTGGTTCCGGAGTAGTGCTTGCCAGCACCAACGATGGAACTCCCCGTGACGCCGCCCCATTTTAACTCCAGGGTGACTTTCGAGTGCCCAGTAGAAAGATCTTTAAAAGCATCCCGAGACTCACGCCCGTATTTTGACAGGTCGATTCTGCCATCAGCGAGGCCGAACCAATGCATCGTGTCGTCCGCATCAAAGATTCGGTAATAGACGGTAGATACAGGGCCTCCGTTTGATCGAAAGATAATTCTCATGATGCATGTCCTCATGCTTGTTCTGAACTATTTGGCAGAGCAGGAAGGCATCCTGACTCCATAGATAGGAACACTGCGGACCATCAAGACATCAAGACATTAAGGCAGCTGAGGCACAGATAGGAAATCTGTGCGGAGGCAGAAAGCCCGAAGATGGAGAACCTTCGATGAGTTTAGGCAATGCTGGTGATAACACAAAAAATGGAACAGAGGAGGGCTGATGTATTTTGGCGCTGGGACTGCCGTTATCCCCGCGCCCTTTAAAGCCTATTGATGGCTCTGCCAATGTTATCCCTTGCTGCGCGTTCATACCTTTCTTTGAAAAGCTCAAGGTTGTAGACGCTGGGGCTGCTAAGAAAGGATTGAAGTAACTCTTTTCGCTTCTTGCGGTAGATGAACCAGGGCACAAGCCGATACTCCTTGCGCACGTTACGTTCAAACTGATCGTACACCGCTGGCGGGGCACCCAGAATGGCGAGATCGATATCGACGATGAGCTGCTCATCGTGGCACTTTAAACTGCCGTTGTGCAGCGTGGCCATGATCAGGGTGTGCACGCGCGCGATACCCGCCTCGTGGTAATCGTGGGAGGCAAGAAACGTTTGTGCCCAGTTTGCGCTGTCTAGCTCGTTGGTCTTCGAGAGGGGCTTGTAGATGGCATCGTGGAACCAGATGGCAAGCTCCAGCTCTTCCGGTCTCTCAGCGATTTCCTTTACGCCGTCAAAGTGGCTGAGCATGGCATCGATGTGGTCGACCGTATGGTAGAACCGGCGCTTCTCTGAGTAGGCGCCGTGAAGCGCGTTATAACACTCTGTTGAAGGCGGAAGCCCCATAGCGTTCATCAGGGTTTGCCATCTGGTTTGATTCATCATGTTGCTTTGGGGAGTCCTCAGTGAACCTGGAAATCGCTTTTATTCAGAACCAATGAACTGAACAATGGCCATCTTTCTCTCGTGGTTTTTCAGCCAATCCCTGACCTCTACGGGAGCCTGTAAATAAATCTGTGTAACTGCCCATCCCATTACAGGTGGCCGTCCAGGCGGTCACCGAACTCGATAATAAAGCGATTCAATGCCGGCTTCCAATCGCGGATCGGCATGGTCCAT
>NZ_JASSVM010000012.1 GCF_030541005.1 Marinobacter sp. SS5-14b
GCTGGTCTGGTGATATCCGAAACTTCAGCTTGCCGGAATCAGTCACTCTGAACCCGGAAAAGGCGGCCAATTGTTAAAGAGCTGATGACTTAAACGCGACATCTACGTTGACAGACTCCGGTTTTGCCGGATCCGTAAGGGGGAGGATGCAGGTAGTCCACTTTGGTTGACTGGAGTTAATGATGTAGCCGAGTTGCAGAGCCCTACCGGAATTGTGGTATCGATGGGTGCGTAAAAATCTATTCTAGCCATAACTTATTAGCCTCCGAACTTCTCCATCCCGCTTAGCTATCAATGCACTTCTGTCGACCTGCAAGCGGAGACGATTACTTTTCAGCCACTCTTCTACCATGCTCCAGACTCGAATCGGGCAAGAAGCTCGGAACGACGGTAAAGTCAGGCCATCTAAGCGACGTTGATGACAAACATGAGCAGCACCGATACCCATTTTTTCAGAGATAAAAGGCCCTGTGTCGCCGGAAAGGTGTGTTTTTTGCTCGCCTTTCAGCACACAGAAGGAAAATCAGGAGGGTTTATCTGACTTACTCAACTAAAGTAAATCGTTACTATGAGATCCAACACTATTCATTTAGGGCGTAAGACCAGACGGCATGGGAGAACATGCTTGACTAATCCCAGAATGAAAATCAGGGATTCAACATCCAAAAACTGCATGAGGGGCTATGTATGTGGGGTAACTTCTTCGTATTGCTTTTGATGTTCTCGGCGGCCCTAGCCGCGCCGGCGTCACTCATTGCCTGCTTGCTGCTGAGATCAAGTGCCAGGTTCGGCGGGAAATCCTCGAAATATCTGAGTCTTCTGCCTCAGACTTAATTTACAAAAATCCGTCTTGACGCAACCCGGCGGCCGGTTACTTTTCTGAGACCCCGGCTTTTAAAGAGTCATTAAGCCATTCCATCAAGACAAATCATCACCTTCAGAGGCCCGAGATGGCTGGCTTATTCCATGACGCGAAAATATCTTGACGGATATCCGCGCTTACCTTGATTGAACGACAGCATCCTCAACCAATATCAAGGTTGGCCGACAGCATGCATCAACTGAAGTCTCCCCACGCAATTTTCTGAATCGCAGAAGCTACTAAGGAGCAGCCCTCATCAGTACCCAGCAGGTCGAAAGGTTTCTCACCATCGAGCGCCGGAACAGGGCTCTGTAGCCACTTGAACGCAAGCTCCTAGGATTCAAAAACCCGTATCGCCTGGAGAATAACATCCGCCGCTTGCTGTGTGATTTCCTGCTCCAGGCCAACTGGCACCATCTGATCCCACTCTCGAAGTGCCTCTGGCATTGGGGCACTCAGGTCACACTGGGCCACCAGATCACTCAAGCTGTAGCGTTTACGATCTGTCATCGTCTTACCTTCGATTTCCTTTTCGGCCGCGTATCACCGCGGCTTGCATCGCTCCAGTCTCTTGGCTGGAGAACCTGTCGAGTGGTTGGTATTCACCATCCCACTCCTGAGCACGTCGGTACCGGACAACCTGTTCTGAGGTGAGCTCGACAATATCGTCGAACCCCGTTTCGTAACCCTCAACCAGCACAGGCGTTTCCGGCGGCAGTAATTTCAGATGTTCAATCAGTTCTTCCGCTGTCATTCAAACTCCTTGGTCAAATACGACCTTGTCATATCTCTACCACGACAGGCTCATTTTTGGGTTCGTAGCGAGCGGTACAGGTGCTGGCATTGATCAGTCTCGTGCTTCCCCGCCAGTATTCCCCGTAGCCCTCGTGGATATGGCCAAAGATGTGCGCTTTGAGTGAGAGTTGCTGGATTCGGTGAAGCAAATCAACGCATCCGACATTCTGGCATTTGAACCCCAGGTTGACCTCATCTCCAATGCCGTGAGGCGGGCCGTGGGTGATGAGAACATCGGTGTTGTCCGGAATGCCTTGCCAATTTTCGTACAGCGGCTCACCACGCTCCAGCATGAACGCCCAATCCATGAAAGTCGGCGTCCAGGGGGATCCCCAAAATCGTATGCCTTCAATCTCGACGCCGCTGTTTTCCAGGTATATGGCGTTGGTCAAAGCCTGCCTGGCCAGATCTGGCGTCTCCTGAAAGGCCCAGTCGTGATTGCCTGCAATCACAATCTTATGGCGATGCGGCAGCGTTCCGAGCCAGTCATTGAGCTCTTCGATGTTCTCCAGTGTTCCCTGTCCCAGGCTGTCGCCCGCATGAACAAGCACGTCGCCATCGGGAATCTCCGGAATACGACGGTGCAGACTGTGGGTGTCGGATATGCAAACCAGCTTCATACTCCCACCTCTATTGGCAAGGTGTTAACTCCCGGCTTTATCCCGAATCGCTCGATCCATTTCTTCAATTGTCACGACCTTCTTTGATTGAATATATCCTTTTAGCGGCAGCGACTCGGGCGGAGTCAATAGGTCGCTTTCCAGCGACCAATCCATATAGGGTAGTAGTACTCTGGCCATGTTGCGCGCATCGTCTACACCGCGGTGGTGGTGCCCCTCAAAGGTCAGGTTGTGATAGGCCAGTGCGTGGGCAAGGCCATTTTTTCTCTTTTGTCCGGTGGTGCGTCGCCAAATCCTCTTCAGGTTCAGATGCGGATACCCCATGAAGACAGGCACCGCGCCCATACGTGCACCTTGAGCTTTGATATGCAGACGATCGTAGTTGCCCCAACTGCACCAGATGAACTCTTCCGCTGGGACACCAAGCCACTCATCCATCGCCTCGATAGCATTTGAATAGACGGGCGCGTCATCCACCATCGGTTGGCTGATCCCTGTCAGTTCGGTGCAGAATTCACTGAGCAGCGGAGTCTCCACAGGGCGCACAAGAAACGACCGACTGTCCAGCAACTCCCCTTGCCGTATGGCCACGGCGCAACCGAACTCAATAATTTCCATATTGTGGACACTTTGTGGCTCGCCCTCCGGGTTTAACCGGGAATCCCAGCAGGTGGCCTCGAGATCTACGATCAGCAGTTTGCCGTTATTCATGTCGCAGCACCTTTGTCACTCTATCCAACACTTGGTGAACCGGCATCAACGGCACCTGACCGGTTTTTGCCAGAGTATCAATCCGGAGCTGGTTGCCCATCACGCTTTGTACCCAATCCACCCCGGGCGGATTGGCAGCAAAAAATCGGTGCGGGGTCAGTCGCATGTTCATCAATAAATACCACATGTAGGTATATTGCCTTTTACCAACAACAACATATGGTTACAGGCTAGCAATGCCGATCAAAAAACACCAGCATTGATAAGAGCCCGGAATTCTCAAGGAGAAAGCGCTGAAATAGTTCAGCTACGCGAGGGCTCTGCGCTCAACCAGTTCCGCATGGCGTCCCCACGCTTTATCTGGCCAGACACCGGGTGCCCCAAGTTGTGCCAGAAAGGTTTCAAGCGCCCCGAGTGGAGAGTGGAGAGTGGAGAGTACAAAGTGCCGTTAGGCCGGTAATATATGGAATCGGCATTATTATCGCTCTGCGAGGGCCATTATGTTCGTCCATTCTTGGGCTGCTCTCGATCCTCCATAAAGTCGTCACTGACGCCTTCAGAGTCAAACCACTCGTCCCAAACCGGGTCGGTCGGCCGATCATAGCGTTTGACAGAACCTTTGAGGCGCTCCAGAGGTGTAAGCTCCTGAGGCAACGGCTCGGCGAGCTCATCGGCATGGGCGGTGTGGGGATTGAGGCCTTCCAGTAGTTCTTTTTCCGTTGGTCGCTTTGTTTTCATCTCGGGACATGCTCCGTGTTGCCTGCATCAAACCTCAAGGCTTACCAGAGGAGGCCACCCTCCCCCAGCTTCAGATCATTTTGCAGAACATTGGCCCAGGAGTGAACCCGCTTACCCTGAATCGGCTTATGACCACTGAGAACGGTGATCTGACGCTCGGCAACCGCTGCTTAAGCCCAAGGGGTTCTCGCCTCAGGCCATGATCCCTCCGAAGTTGAAACACTCGCCAGAGACATCTCCGGGCAGGTATGATTCAACAACAAATCTGGGCAAATTTGGAGGCAGTATGAACATGGCAGCCGCCCTCATCGGCTATGGAAGCTTTGTATTGTCGCTCTTGGCCATCGGAATTATTGGTTACTGGAAAGCAGAGTCCTTAGAAGCCTGGGCAAAAGCTAAGCTGGAGCATCGGCACACAGACCACCACTGACTGGCACCGGATATTTGTCTGCAAGTATTCTGAGAATTGAAGCTGACTGCCTTAAATCTAATCACCTCTTCAAAAAACCAACTCCAAAACTGGGAGCATTCGTGCCTTTCACGCCAATCCACATGGGGCCAGGAATAGCAGCAAAGGCCCTTTTGCAAGGAAGTTTCAGTTTGATGGTTTTTGGTTGGGCCCAAATCGTCATGGACATCCAGCCATTACTTGTTCTGATAACAGGAGAAGGCACACTTCATGGTTTTTCTCACACATACGTCGGTGCAAGTTTGCTTGCTGTTGTATCGGCACTCTCCGGTAAATATCTCTCCGAAATAGGGCTTTATGTTCTCGCTCTAAATCCGGAGCGAGATGTTGTCATCAGATGGCCGGTTGCATTTTTCTCAGCTTTCATCGGAACTCTCAGCCATGTTCTCCTGGACAGCATCATGCACGCTGACGTTCAGCCTTTCCTCCCGGTGACAACCGATAACGCTTTCCTGCAGTTGATCACGGTCGATGCACTTCATAAATTCTGTTTTTACAGCGGGCTGGCCGGCGGTGCCGTTTTTTTTGCTATACATTTTTGGCGACGCTTTAATCGGTGAACCACGACAGATAGCTAAATGGAGCGTCGCAGACTCAGCTCCAAAGATGCGCATTAGCCGATGGGGGTCGATATATGTATAGGAAGGCTCTGAATTCATTGCAGGGAGGGACTCACACTTATAGGTGGCGCCCTGATGCTTTAGTGGAGCGAAGAAAGGTATCACCCTGACATTATCGCTGATCGTTGGGTGGCAGGACACCACAGCCTCACAATATTGATAGATATTGGCCTCGTTAACTTCCCGGATACCGCTCCCAAAGCCCATCGTCCTCCATATAGGAATGCCACTCCTGGCACGTCCACAAATCGGACGCAACGGGCTCAATAACCTCCCGAAGCTCCAACGGCTCCAGCCACCGATGCGGAATCACACCGGTGCCGTGCATGGCGCCAAGAATATTCCCGGTGATAGCCCCCGTGGAGTCTGAATCCCCATCGTGATTCACCGCCAGCACAATGCCCTGCTCCAAACTTTCAGCCACCAGGGCGCAATAAACAGAAATCGCCAGTGCTTCCTCTGCGACCCAGCCTTCGCCGAGTTCCTGGATAGCGATATGGTGTGGCTTGTCGGATTGGCTCAGTTCAACCGCCTTATCCAGAGCCGCCAATGTCTCTTCGTGACCGCGCTCTGCAACCAGTAATGTCTTGGCGGCAGCCAGAGCATCCAGCAGAGTTTTGTCGTTCAATAACTCAAAGATCAAAACAGCCAGTACGCCACCGGTCAGATACCCGCTGGGATGGCCGTGGGTGAGGCCGGCGCACATACACCCATCTTCAAATGCCCTTTCCAGGCCGGAGTTACCGTTGAAGGTCCGCCAGTAAAGCCCTACCGGAGCCACCCGCATTACCCCGCCACAACCCTTACTGTCATTGCCGGGGGTCTCTGGAACGCCCGGGTAATCCCGCAGCGCACTCAGGCACGTCATTCCGGGAGCACGCTGGCTGTGCAGCTCTCGCTGTTGAAACAACCAGCCGTCTTTCTCTGTGGTTACCGCACGACACTCGTGGCCCTGTGTTACCAACCAGCGCAGATAGGCATTGGCAACTGTGTGGTCGAAACCTGCAATGCCTTTACTTATTCCCCGCATTCGCCCCCGCAACAGGCCTTCTGCGGTGAACAGAGTCATTTGGGTATCGTCGGTTATCTTGCCTTTGCCACCATAGGCCGGGGCGTAGTCGGTTATGCCGTCAGGGCCAAAGCGGCTCAGAATTTCAGCGCGGGATATGAACTCAACGGCGGCACCGAGGGCATCGCCTATGGCGCCGCCGAGGAGGCAGGCGATGTAGTGGTCACTCATGCTCGCATCACAGTCGATAAGAGGTGACCTTTGCGATTGATCCATCATCTTGCTGCATCCTGGGTTGGTAAAGCATTCTCGAGAGAGCGCTTAACTCTCGCTATAACTTCCTCTCTGTATTCACCATGCCCATGCGTGGCCCGCGGATGAGCAATCCGAAAACAAACACTACCGCCGCCGTGGAACCCCCAAAGTTTCCTGGGTATCACTGGATCAACGTTTTCATAACCGTCGAAATGATCATTGAATAGGCTTCGAATGATTGGATCAACCTGATCGTACCCGGTGGCAAAAATAATGAAGTGCGGTTTGAGCTGTTTGATCTGCGCCGCAAGCAACTGATTGGAAAGCCTGACCACCTCTGAAAGCTCACCGGCAGGTCGGCCTATCGGTGACCGACCATCGTAATCCCAGGCAAAGAGGTTCGCGTACACCAGAGCTTTGGCATCCAGATCCAGCTCTCTCGCCAACCGGAAATAATATTGCTTGAAGCGACTGCTCGTCTTGGTGACAACACGACCGCTGGCACTGAGTTCGAGATGATTAGAGTATCGATCCACAGCCTCGCTAACGATCTCCCTCGTGGCCCCACGCTCATTCGCCTTGATTACGCGTCGAATAGTGTTTCTACCGTTTTTGGTGTTCCAACCTGCGGTTTCACGCCCGACCAGCATCACCTTCGGGTGACTTCCCCAATATTCCTCAAAAGGGAGCGGTAGAAACACACCCGAGTATTTGTCTTGTGTCAGGTCAAAATACTCAGACTTCACTCCTGCGAGTATTCTTTCATAGTCACTAATCAGTTCTTTCAATACTCAGCACCCCGGTAGCTGGAGAGGTGGGTCGATCCATCCGGCAACCACTCAATAGTCAATCCGCCGTTGCCAATTCGAACGATGCCCTCATTGCGCGGGCATTGCTCACATTCGGCACGGTAAACCAGGAAGCTATCGAGCAACTCCATGAGCTGAATTTTGAAACCAGAGCCTGAGACCTGATCCAAAATCTCATCCTCTATGGTCCATGACGTGCCGCTCAACCGGTTTTCATCATCTGCACAAAAGATTACTTCACCTTTTGAGCCAACGATGTCTCGATGCTGTTCCGCCAACATCGAGAGGCGGGTTTGTTCAAAATCTCCATCGTAATTGGGCATGGCTAATCCTCATCAAACAGTGCAAAAGCGTCAGTTTCGCAGTAGTAGTGAAGCTAGACGCTACATCAGCTTTCCGACAACCAATGTCGCTTAATGCCATAGCCTGCTTGAAGGAATATACATACGGGCAACGTTATCCATCAGTTAAGCGCCTCAACAATGCGCACAACTCTATTATCGCTTCCTGGGCAGATCCGGGTGAGTCAAAGCGAGACAGATACTTGACGGGGGCGTCGTCTAGACTCTCTTCGGCATGGAATCCAAGAGGCTTCATTGCAGAAACGACCTCCAAAGAAGAGGCGCCATCACCTATTGCTGAAAAAAGAAACTGGTATTGATGACCTTGATACCATACTTTCAATTGATAATCCTTACCATCCAGTCGGAATCCCGAGAACAAAATATAAGTAAGGGCTTCTGAACTTCTGTCGGCGTGATAATCAATCGACTGAAACGGTCTTAAATCTAGATTCTCAGACGAAATTTTTAACTCAAGAAATTTGGAATATAGCTCGGTGTGGTAGTGGTTTCGCTGCGACTCGTGTAACAGCACTACCTCTTTGTTGTTCCTGACAATAAATCCTTGATTACAAATTCTGAAAAGTTCCGGCATGCTAATCAGCAAGCTCCGCCAATCCTTAATCGGTGAGACCTCCATTGCAGCAGCGCAAATTTTTTCCAACGACCCCTGTACATCATCCGCATCAAACTTCGGGTCATCGAAAACATCTCTGACGAAGCTTTGCCTGCGATCCCAAGGATCTCCGTCGTTATAAGGGAGACGAAGCAGTCTCTTCCAACTATGGTCTCGTTCAATGTTGTTTTTGGCTAAACGAGTGCTTAACAAATTAAACCGGTCGGCAGTAGTCGTAGTAAAATAAACGCCTTTGGTTAGCACGGCTCTTTCCCAAGAATAGTCTATTCTGGCAGAGCTATCTCTGATCGCTGAAAATACAGCAGAGGCAGACCTAGCATACCGGCGGAATTCATCCAAATATTGTTGGCCCGAGCCATTCCAATTTGTATCACCATGCTTCGAGTAATAATCGACAATCCCAGAGAATTTCAGGATGAAACCGACTTGTCCTCGAAAGAACGGGTGGTTTTCGATGGCCACTATCTCCGAACGCCATTCCGGAGACTTAGAAATTAAATGCGCTTTTATCTTTTCTTCAGTGACTTGAGCCCCTAGAAAGCCTTCTACATCAATATCGCGGCACAATAGCTCCAATATTGGAGTATCTTGCTCAGCTAAATCACGAATGGAACCCAGCAACTGGTAATAATCATCAAGGGTATTGATGATTGTGTTTTCTGTTAAGTTAAAGATCACCCTCATCCAGGACAACAATTCGTCCTGTCGGAGCCCGTTCCCCACTGCACGATAAAATCCGTAAAAACGCAGTTTCTCGGGATAGCTGGTGGTGTTTTTGATAACAGCTTTAAAGGTTTCTTCTTCCGAGTAGTACGGATTGGGCTCTAGGTACGGAGTTATCTTGCCTTCGTTCAGGCTACCACGGTGCAGGAGGTCAAACATCGCAATCAGGTGAACGATAAGTCTCTGCGAAACGCAGTTATGATCGTCGTAATCCGTAAACGACCAGCTCTTCAAACTCCCCCCTACTCCAAAAAAGTCTCTCTCGAGACTCTGGTCAAGAATATGGAAGTTCGCGATCACCAGAGCTATAAAATTCATTAGCTCATCGTCGTAGGTATTGTCAGTTGAAGCCTCGTTACGGTAGCTCCAGAAAAGATCCGCCCAGTCGGTATCGATCTTGTGGATAAAGTACTCGTAACCGGAAACGGGCCGGTCCTGAAATCCGAGCCGGTATTCCGGCCATGGTGAGCTAAATGACTTTACTTTCTTCTCGAGACGGGCCTTAAAATTTTCGAACTGGGTGAGAGGCTTTCCCCTGGCGTTCATCTTGATGTAGAGATCATCGGTGAGTTTAAACTCCTGCAAGTTCAAAAACAGGAAGGTGATCACCGGGACCTCATCATCCACTAGTAGATCAAAGAACTCCGTACAGCCATCAAAGCGGTCATGTATTGCATCAAGCATTGTCAGCATAGATCGAATGGTGGGGTCACTGCTCCACGAAAGATAAAACCAACCGGTGTCCCGAATGGTGGCCTCAATGCTC
Source organism: Marinobacter sp. SS5-14b (assembly GCF_030541005.1). Lineage (GTDB taxonomy): Bacteria > Pseudomonadota > Gammaproteobacteria > Pseudomonadales > Oleiphilaceae > Marinobacter. The sequence goes on from NZ_JASSVM010000012.1 coordinate 9,356, forward strand.
CCAGTGCCTGTTTCGTTACAGAGCAAATCCTTGATCTGGATATCGTTGGCTATCAATGCATCGCAAAACTCACTCGAACTGGTCCTAGTTTCATAAGTGAACAGTGAGCGCCCCTTAACGCTTAAGGCGCTTCTTAGAAACTCAGCTCTCCCGGAAATTTGTGCAAGATACCAGTGCAGTAAAAAGAGAGTGGTCAGTCGCTGTTGCCCATCCAGCGGCACAAACCGCCCTGCCACGGGGTGTTTCTCAGTTTTCTCTAGTTTAATATCGTCGGCCACGATGCTCCCATAGACGAAATCGAGGTCTCGAAGCGGTGTCCCTTTTTTCAGATAACCGTAAAGTGCGTCCAAAAACGCTTTACGGACGGCTTTCTGATTTGGGCGACCCTGAGCATAGTCACGCTGTATTATCGGAATTTCGACCCGAAGCCGCTTTTTGCTGATAAGCTGAAAAAAGCTAAGACGCTCTCCCGATTGGTGCACAATATCCTGACTAGGCATCCAGGCCTCCTTGCTTGGGAAGATATTCGGATAGGGATTCTTCAATAGCTGCTAGGTAGTCATTAGCATCCGACTCTTGCCAATACAGCAGGTCGCTAGACGAACGGCTATAAAACTTCAAAAATACGTTCTTGGTACAGATTGGAACAAATATTCCACGCATGTCGTTTTCAATGATGCGTGTGCGCTTCACGGGATACAGAGCGTTCTTGTAGCTTCGATTGGTGTTTGCATCCAGCAAGGCTAAATTCCCGAGGCTGTCGGCCCACCCTACATCGTCATGGCCGAAATGATTGCAAATCTCGCCATACAAGCCTTCAAAATCATCTTCATCCAGCTTTGTCTGCTTCAGCAGACGCTCTATATCCTCTACGAACTTTTGCCTGTCTGTGTCAGTTGGTAGCTTTGCGTGCTGGAAGTAGCCCAGCATATCTTCAAGCCAGGCAATGCGGCTGGAGCCAATGGGCACCGTATCGGTTTGCGAACGGATATGCTCAATGTCCCAATTTTCGCGCTTATAGCGATCAAACGGAAAGCGGATATCCGCTTCCTTTGTCGCCAATAACGTCTGGATATTGAAGAGCAATAGCACTCTCTTAATGAGCGGATCACCGTAATTCAATTCAGTCAATTCACAGCGCACCCGCTCGCGGATTCTATCTTTCAGATAGTTTTTGAAAGCTGTTTTAGAGGTGCCTGGTTGATCGGAGGCTTTCTTGAGCGTGACAACATCCTCTCCACATTCCACCAAGAACCCAATTAGGTGGAACAGCTCCCGATCGCGATACCACTCGTCGAAGGTTAGAAAATAATCTTTGATGCCCTTCCAAAGGGTACCGATATCAGCGCTGCCCTCGTTAAAATCAGCATTGAACTTATGGAAGGTGAAGTAATTCTCGGCGCCAACCTTTTTTCCTTTCATCAAATCGAAAATGAATTCAATGCGGGTTTCGTAACGTTCGCCAGAATCTGAGCGGTGAATGAAGTACCAGAAATCGGGCGCTTGCAGTTGTTTCTCTATACTGTCCCACTCTGATGCAATCTGAATTTGCTTAAGTTGTGCCTGATCGGCATCAAAGTGATGGCGCTGTAGGAAAAGGGCCCTGACCAGCTCCGCATTGGTCAGAGGGATTTTTCCAATGTTGATGCGGGAAAACACATCCACCGCATAATCATTGCCAACACACTCATCAGTCAGGTCGTACCAAATTACTTTAACCGACTGAGCTGTCTCTGGCTTGGCTAACAGGACCGAAAGAAAGGCATTGTTTTCGTTAAAATCTCTACCGTCGAACCATTCTGATACCGCTTCATAGGCGCGGGCTATGTGGAAAAAATCAATATTATTGGTTTCTTCTGCCGGTCGGATGTTCTTTAGAAAGCTCGCACTTTCCGAGCGGGTCTCGTATTCAAGCGTATACAGAGGCTTTTTGTAAGCCTCTTGAAGCTCCCGCCGAAGATGCTCTTTTTCAAGGTAATGGAGAATGATGTACAGGGTTGTCAGGCGCTGCTGGCCATCTACTAACTCCCAGTGATGGTCCCGCTTCACCACTACGATGGGTTGCAGGCAGTAGAAAGCTGACTTTTCGCTCGATGTTTGCTGACTGAATTCCCAGATATCGTCTAACAGCTCCTTAACCTGAATCTCGGACCAGCGATAACCACGCTGATAAGCTGGTATGTAGAAATGCTCCCCCAAGAGTTCGTAGATATTCTTTAAGCAGAGTTTCTCCTGAACCAGAACATCATTCATATCAACTTATTTCCCTTGCCATTAGTTTAGCTGCCTACCCTATTTAATTTCTACCCGCAGCCTCTGCTTCATTTCTTATCGTTACTTAAGAAAATATTGTCCACTTACCTCACCCGAAGCTGGCAATCGGTCCACAAGTCTTACTCATCCCATTTCTTCGGATCCGGAAGAACTGGCTGCGTTTTATCTGGGTATGTAAGAAATTCTTTCCAAATTACATGGGTTCTCTCATGTATCAATTCTTTATGGCAGCGATAATATTCAAAAAACCGAACAGACCCACCGCTCCACCTTTCGTACACAGCATCACAATGGGCATTTGCGTACTGTTCCCATAGACTCTGTGCATTTTGAATAGCATTCTTCAGCTCTCCCTCTGCAATAAGAGCCTCAGCCAAGTACGCATCCATCTCCTCAGATGCTATTTCCATTTTTGTCTTTTCGGCCTGCTGGATCTCGCGCATCGTTTGCGGGTCATTTTCGTGCGTAGAATCTGCATAGAATACAAGTTTTTCAACAGTGACCATGCTGACAAGCTCTGCAATCCGCTCTGAATATTCAGAATAAATACACTGCTCATCGTCACATTTGGCTCGTTTATTCAGCCAATTCAATTGACTGGTCCTGAGTTCATCATGCTCAATCTCTGCTTGCACAAAATTATAGATGTTAGCCAAAACGCGATCTGCTCGTGACAATTGACTACTGCCACAAATCTGTTTTTCCACTTGAGAAAGCTTGGAGGTGTTCGAGCATGAAAAAGACGGGCCAATAGCAGGCTCACAGTCTTGGCAGTATTCTTCGTACAGCCCGAGATACCGAATAAACTCGTTGGCAACCGAAGAGTTAACATCTTTGATCAAGCTATCTTCCAAACTCTGGTATTGGCTAACCAGTCGGTAAATATTCCCCCAATCATCAGAGTTAAACCACTTCTGCCCCAGAACCAAAGACTCCAACATCAGCATGGATTGCTTATCTGAATAATCGGGATACGCCAAGCTGAGCAGCAGTCTCGGCGTTTCAGTATCATTGGGATTGTTAACCATCATGGCATAGGCCAGCGTAAGTAATAGGTCCGGCTTTTCTTGAACATCAGTCAGCGACCTGAGATACACCTTCAACTTACTCACTAACTCGTCTTTCGCTGGATGCCCGGCAATAACTGCCAATTTTTCCCCTATTGGAGAATCACCGAGTGCCAACTCCCGGACAAGTAGCTGATGATCTTGGATATATATATCCTTGAGATCATACCCCTCAGAAAAGCTGATTGATGTAATAGGCGAGTCAGCCTGCACGCCCGCCGATATAAAGAAAACAGTAGCGACAAAGCATCTTAACAATCGCTTTATCATTCCTTTTCCCCTGTAGTTTTTGCAACAACCAGCAACTGCTGCCTCGCCCGCGTAGCCGCAACATAGTTCTCAAACCGTTCCAGCACGTTTTCGCTATCCCCGAAATCAAGAATCGCGACTGCCTTAAATTCCAGACCTTTAATTCTCTTTTTCGTACCAAACCGGATGCCACCCTCCTCCTGGCCGGGGTCGGCCTGACGGGCTTTCAATTCAACGGTTCCTAAGCCATTACTCTCCAGAGCATTAATCACTTTGGAATTCGGTGGGGTCAGGCAGATTTCATGGGTTGCGATATCACCGGACTCAGTCAAGCCCTTAACCCAGGTCACTACAGCGTCGACCATTTCTCCGTCGCTTGCGCATTTGACCAGCTGGGGTTTCGGCCCATGGAACACCGAGCGATCACCCTGAGTAGCCACATCCTCGCCATCCAGATCGTCAATCGACATACCTTGGAGAACACCGTGAGCCCAGTTCCTGATCTCCTCACTGGTACGGTAGTTGATCTTCAATCTCCGTGAACGCCCACGAACATCAATCCCAGCTCTGCTCATGGGCACTGGAACCGTGTTGTAAATTCTCTGGTGACCATCGCCCACAACACATAAGGGGTTGTTCAAGCCTTCCTTTAAAGGGCTGATAGCGGCGATGAGACGTAGTGCCTCAAGTCCAAAGTCCTGAGTCTCATCTACGAGCACATAGCGGTAACCCGGAAATTCGCCTTTCTCGGCTACCAATCTCGCCTGATGGATCAAACCGTCAAACGTCACAAGTCGGCGGTACTCCAGTTGCCGTCTGGCCTCAACAAACAGCTTCCAGATCTGGCGGCGCTGTTTCCGCTTGAGAACCGGCCGACCAGAACGAACCATCGTGAGGTAATCGTCTTCAGAGGTGATCCCCATCGGGTCAATTACTTGTTCGAACTCTTCTCGTACAAAATCAGGAGTAAACTCCAGGCCCGAAGCAACCGGAGATGTCATCACCTGCTTCCACACAGATTTCAAATCATCTGGTTCTGCAATCTTTGCTTGACCCTGGGCACGGAAACAAATGGTCCGAGCCAGTTGGTGAAGGTTTGTTACCTCAATCTTTTCAACCACGCTTGGAGCCAGCTTTTCCATCAGACCCTTGATGGTGACCGACAGGTTCGTGGTGTAAGTGGTAATCAAAACTTTATCATCATCAACACATTGATTTGCCAACCACGCTGCCCGATGCATCAACGCAACCGTTTTGCCTGTCCCAGCGGCACCAAAAATCTTCATGGGCCCTTTGGTATTCCACTCCACCAATTTGCGCTGATACGGATGCAGAAATATTCGCCACTCTTCGATGTCTTCGCTGAGGATCTCCTGAAGGTGCTCCTCGCCTTGGACCAACACCAAATCCATATTGGTCATATCAGCCAGATGGCTAAAGTCACCTGGAGTAGTTGGCTTCTGGATCTCGTCCAGGCCGCCGAGCATCTCATTGAGAGCATCATCCAAGGTCATTCCGGCGGCAATGCCGAATAGAATCTGCCCAGCCTCCGGAGGCAGGTAATCCGAAAGACGTTCAAAATCGTCATCGTTACGCACCGCTCGAACTGCCGGAATCAACGCTTCCGGAACCCCCGCCTGAAAAAGTTCTTTATCGGAGAGTTTCTGGAGGACGTAGGCCTCTGTTTCAGTTTCAGCTTCATATTCAGCGGTCTCTGCGTCGTGAACAGATTGCTCCGCCAGCTCCACATCGAACACTTGAAAAGTACCTAGTGCCATGTGTGCTTCGAACTGCTTGTTCATGCACCATTGATAGGCTTCATCATGGTGGTCGATGTGCATGAGCAGATAGGTATCACCCTTTTCCGGAGCGATCACGATGGCCCGGTAATCCAACCCCACCCTGGCGCTCCGTACTTTCTTATCCTTTGCAGCCTCAATGGGCTCAAGGTGAATACTTGCCTGCGTACTATCACTCTCGAATTTATAAGTGAGCTCGTAAACTTTTTTCTGAACTTTCGCTGGAAGCTTGCCGAAATTTTTCAGCACATCCCGGTGCAGCATCATCTTGGCCATGTTTATTCTCCTCCTTTTTGTTTCGGCAGCTGGTCAATACACCACTGCTCCCCGCGCTCTTCGATATCTTTCAGAGTTATCGCCTGCCATCCGGCTCCTTGCCACTGACCAACGAACTCTTCCTGAGTCCCTGCCAGAATGGCAATGGGTACGGCCGCCTCTGGCCATGCCAGTTCTGCAAAATAAATATCAGACAGATCATCGCTGTAGTATTCACTTTCCGGCAGCTCAACACTCGCTGCGGCGAGATGTGGTATCAATTTTTTAACCGGCACAATGGCATCGTCCAGCAGCTCCTGCCATTGCTCATCCAAACTTACCTGAGGCGTCAGTGTAGGCTCTGGGATTACCCCATCCTCCACCTCAGACGTGGTATAGAACATCACATTGCCCATGAACTGGAACAAGTTCATCAATGCGTGGAAGCGTCGCCAACGCAGTTTGAAGGTTTCGGTACCTGAACGCTCCGCCTCTGAATCCCCCAGACGCAGCTCACTGTATAGGTTGGTGTAATCCGACTGAATCAACTGCTCCGAAAGCCCGTAAGCAAACAAATCGTTGCTGATACTCAAATTCTGAGCGATCCACGTCCACTCCGGATTATCAACTTTTCCGGGTGCTGGCACGGGATATCCCTGCCTCCACATCTGCAACTTTTCAGATGTTTCCCGGGCATCTTGCCCAATGCCTTGACCCGCCATCAGCATCAGCGTGAAGCCCAATGTCTCCTGACCAACCTTTCGCCAGGTATCATCATTTGGCACCCGCAGAAACGCTTTGAATTGGCTGAATGCATGCCCGCTTATAGAGCGAAGAGCCGCCTTACCTCCAATATCGTCAATGCGTTTGGGCAAAATAACATCGGTGACCTGCCTATCAAGATAACGGAACCGCTCGCCATTCTCCTCGCTCAGATCGTCCCAACTGATGGACCACACCCAATACCCCTGGCTCTCCAATACCGATCGTCGTTTACGTATATCATCAGCTAAGCCCGAAGTCGGCTCAGTCGGTTTAACGTGAGGCTCGAAACCATCAAGGAAAATCGCCACCGGTCGGCAAACTTCATCATCCGCAGTCAGTAGGAAGTCTGGCTGACACTGCACAGCCACACCTTGCGGACTGCCCAACTGTGGCTGCAATTGAAGAGACCAGAGCCGACCATCCCCCAATGTAAAGCGGAATCCGGTTGCGCCACCGATAAGCTCATCGCGCCAGTCGTCTGGCTTGCCATTCTCCTGCACCCAATCCTGTAGCTTGGTAACAAACCTTTTTTCCAGAACACTCTCAAACTGGGCTTTCGGCTTAACTTCGTCCAGCTCTGCCTTTGTTTCGCGTTCCATACCGGCAGCAATGAGTTTCTTCAGCAGGCGAATGCCTCGCTCACGGGATATCTCATCGGCACGGAACTGCATGTGGTAGGTCCGCAGGCACCGGTAACAACCATCCGTATCGTCTTCGGTCTGATGCAACTCACGGCAACGACACGTCTCCAGCTCTGCCAAAGCAAGCCGCAGCACTTCCATAACCCCTTCACCAGAACGGTCTGCATCATCGCGAGTCTGGAACAGCTCTTTAAGAAAGCCAGTACCACCCGGCACGGCATCCATCAAAACCAGATAGTTCTGGGTAGTTCCGTCGTTCAGGTTCGGAACTATCTGCTGTTTCACCAGAAGGTGCCCAGGGTCGCCCTGAAAGCGCAAACGCATCCCAAGATAAATTGCAGCTTCAAGGGTCGACAGGTCTTCAGGCTCCACATCCGGAAGCAACAACCGGATGGCCTCAGAACGCAACTCTCTGTACAAAAAAACTTTTTCCCATCTGTAAGCGTCCTCCATGCGCCCTTCGCGCTTACGCTTTTGAGTCTCTCGATGGCCGGAGCAGCTTCTGCGGTGGTTAACCTTATCTCTGGTTTCTCCCGGTTTCACGGCGACACCGCAGTCCGCACAGACGACGAAACCTTCGCTGGACACTTTTACATCATTGCCAAAAGCCAGGTCACGGTGCTGGTCCTTGAAGCCCGCATTGACCTCGCGCAGCACCATCGCAGCGCGGTACTCAATACCAAAGGGCAGTTTGTCATTTGCAACAGCCCCGCTAGCCTGCTCGACCGTTTGGTCGAAGGAATTGACCAACTGGTACACCTCGTTCTCGCGCTCATCGCCTTTGTCGCCGGAAAGGCTGTCATAAAACTCCATGTAAGAAATCGCCTGGGAACGCGAGAATTCCAGGAAATTAGCCTGCTGGCCTTTGACTGTTTGCCCTTCAATGCCGTCGAAACCACATTGTGGACACGCGGGAACAGCCTCTGGGCGATTGATATCGTCCGTCATCCGCATATGGCCACATTGGCCACAAACACCCCACTCGGTTATCAAGGGTTCGCTCTTGGAGCCGATTTCAATCTGCTGAATGTCAAACCGATGGCTATGGGTATAGAAATGGTTCCAGGGAGCCAGCTCACGAATCGCAGCGGAGCCGCCGCGTACCAGCTCAAACGGCTCACGAACGCGTAATTCGTGGTCACCAGCAGTACCCTTAGGCTTGCGATGGAACACGGCCCCGGAGAATCGTACGCCGCGCTCCGGGAATGCGTAGTTGGGCAACAACCCATGTTCCGTCAGCACTTCCAGCGCACTTATCTGGTTCATCTTCAGCTGACGAGCATTGAGAATTCGTTCCTCTCTCTCAATCTCCAGCAAATCTGCGTTATCAACAGCCCCGTCCAGCTTTTCCTTTTGCGCTCTTAAACGCCGCTTGGCGTTCTCAAGCAACAGCCGCTGCTGACGGAATTCGGCGGAAGCTTTCTCAATACGCTCCCGTAAGCGCTCCGTCCGGGATTCGGCGAGGAATCGCTGCTGAGTATCGTCCTTGGCATTAGATTTAAAGCGCTCAAGGAATCGGGTTTGAAGGGTCTGCTCGTTTTCGAGAACCCAGGCCAATAACTCTGGAATATGGCCCGACTTGGTTTCGATAATCTCATCAATCAGCTGTTTACCGGTAGCCGGGAGATCAGCCAGAATTCCTTCCCGAACCCCCTGATCAAAACAAAATGCCAAGTACTGGCGAACCAAAACGGCGCTGGCATCCAGCCAGCAACCAGGCGGCTCGATATCCCCTGAAATCAGCGCGTCCGGCCTGGAATAAAAGAAAAGATCGTGAGGCCTCTGGTTAATGACACTAAGCACCAGCGCTGTACCGGTTTTACGCCCCGCCCGCCCGATGCGCTGCAGGTAACTAGCCGTAGTCGGAGGGATGGAACACAACATCGTGGTCGACAAATCACCAATGTCGATACCCATCTCCAAGGTAGATGTAGCCGTCAGAACGTTGGGATCATCCGCATGGCTTCCCTTGTTGAACGAATACTCCAGCGCCTCCCGCTCTGCCGTTGCAAGAAGTCCGGTATGCTCGTGGGCAAACACCCGGCGTAACGCCCCTTTCCGGTAACGAGTACGGTAGTAACCTTCCCTGTCCGTCAGCTCACCGGGCTCGTAGTAACCCTCGTCGTCGAGATAAGCCAGGCTCGCCGCGCCAGTCCATAAGCGCGCCTCCCATTCCGGCCGAAACAGCTTATAGCCCCGGTTGGGCGCAATCAGCTTCTCTCCGTTTGGGTACAGGCGAGCCGCCTGATCATTAATGGCGTAAAAATGCTGTTCGCCATCCGCATGCACTTCGCGAAGCAAACCGGTGCTGTCTCCGGTCTTCAGGAAGGCATTAACAAGATCCACCAGAGTGGCGTCGTCTATACCCGGCAACTCCATAACCTTCCTAGCCCATTTCAGGTGCCAGGGCAACATCTGGTGAGGCTTAGCCGGTGCCAGGATATGATCGTGATCTTTGTTCGGCTGCGTGCACATCAGCCGGGGTTTGTATTTGCCCTGAGGGGGATAGGTTTCCCGGCCAGCAATGGTTTTACCGAACGGATATTTACCCCAGAACCTCTGGGCCGCATAGCTGCCAAGATACGGGTGGTACAAACCACCCCGCTCTCGTTGCCGGTGCAGAATACCCAGCACCCAAAGTGTTATGTCTTCGGACGACACAGCCTCCAGCTTGGGGCTGATGGCCGGCAGCCGTGCTTTCAGCTGTGAAACCGTTTCTTCCACCAGTTCTGGCACCCACCCCAGGGTTGCACTGGCATGTAACTCCATGGTTCGGCCATGGGTCAGCATCAGGCTGAACTCGCTGGTCGCTTCCCAGGTCAGCCGCCGGGTGATGTCTCCCAGCAATTTGGGCGGTATCTCTCTGGCTTCAAGTCGATTGCGGAAATCCACGTAATCGTCATATTCCCGCAAGTCCGTAGGAATCAGGGTTTCCAAAGCCTGCTTGGCGGTTCCGGGCCTGCCCGGTCTATCGGCACCCCAGTAGTCGATCAAACGCTGGCCGACCTCTGGCAAGGGAACACCCTCATCGCCCGCCTCATCAATCACATGTTGCAAGGCGGTACGCAGAGTAAAGTGGTAGGTACGGGCCGAGAAAAAGCCGGCACGATGGCTGGCATCCTGAACACTGTCCGTAAATGCCAGCAGTTTGGGATCGTTGTTAAGAACCGATCCGAACACCTCGTCGATTGCCACGCTGGAGATGGTCGCCGCACGGCTACCGATGAACATCAGGCTTTCATTTTCGTGGCAGTGCGGGCACCGGCGAGTACCACGGCGAGCACCGTTCTCCAGACTGTACGGTTCATGAACCATTTTCACCGGAAAGGTTTTCTCGTCCGTAATGGGGCACGGCCCCGGACCTTCCCTAACCACCAGCGAACTGGCGGCCAAATGCCACTTCACCGCATCCAACTGCTGCTGTCCGGACGCTGATATAGGGTCATCTCCGTCTCGCCAGGGGCTCAGAATTACCAGCGATGGAGATGGTGCGCGTTCAAAGCCCCAGGCTTCATAGATTTCCCGAACATCGTCCCGCAGTTGCATGCCATTTATACCATGCTGGCCGATGACCGAATCCATATCCGGGTCCCGCAGCCCCACCCAGGCCACCTCGCCACACTCAGTACAATGTACGATGGGCAGCTGCTTCTTACCTTCCTGAAGCTTATTGTCCAGCCAGGTGAACATTGGGTGCTGGCTAACCAGCGAGCCAATACGACGCAGCTCTCTCAGCCACAACTGCACCTGGGTCGGTACCAATGGGAAAGGTTTGCCACTACGCAATTCACGGGCCTGGGCTACCAAGGCAAGAAAGGCCATCAACACTTCACCCCGCGCCTGCGTATCACCCACAGCACGGAACGTGAAAGTCATGTCCGATTTACTGATCTCGCGGAGCAGGTCGAACCAGGACACCGCGCCCGCTTCGGTAACCTTCAGCAACAAATGAAACAGCGGGTGTTTACGAATCCACTCCCCAACCGCAACGCCCCACAAATCCTCCGGCTTCAGTTTGGGTAGGAAAGATGCCAGCTGGTCATGTTGTGTTGACCACTCAGGCCACTTGGGGTCATCTATCGCTACCGGATAAGCCGGTCCGCCAAACAGCTCAGCCACTCTGCGAGCGTAGCTCTGGGCATCCTCTCGGTGTGCTGGCACACAATCTTCTGCGAGCGGATAGGTTTCGACATCCCGGACAGGCGTGCGAACCACTTCCTCAATGCGATAACGGTCCTCCTTGATCACCACATCATGGGTAATGACTTCCTCAAACAGGGTGCTGGCAAACTCGCAGAGTTTGTAAATGGGCCCCATGTCGTGCTCATCATCGCCGCCAGCGACTGTCGCGCTGGTGCCTACCATGCAGAGTTTGCCCTGGGGAATCTGGAACCGTTCCTTCAAACGGCGAATCAAACAGGCAACATCGGCCCCTTGGGCACCGTCATAGGTGTGCAGCTCGTCTAACACCAGATATTGCAGAAGTTCAGGATCATCCTGATTGAACCGCCAGATGCTGGTGTCTTTCGGTCGCAGCAACAGGTAATCCAGCATCTTGTAGTTGGTCAGCAGAATATCGGGGGGATTTTCCTGCATGGCCGCACGGTTAGTTATCGAGCGATAGGCAATTTTTCCGCCACCTGCAGGGTCCGGAATAATCGTCATTTCCTGAAAGGTATCTTTCTCCGCCCCGTCGTCCTTGCTGGAAGTCTGGGTCATACGCCCGGTGTACATGCCCACACGAATACGGGCCTTACGTTCGCCGTTGTGGTCATAACTCAGCTGGTCAGAGGTAAGAATCTCCTCAGCAAAACGGTTGGCCTGGTCGGCCGCCAGCGCGTTCATTGGGTAGAGAACAATCGCTTTAATGCCCTGATCCTTACCGGCCTGTTTCATCCGCAGGCAGTGGTCCAACAGCGGATACAGAAAGCACTCCGTCTTACCGGACCCGGTTCCGGTGGTCACAATGGTCGGCGCAGGCACCTTGCCACCGCGAGTAGTCAGGCGCTGCCAACTCTGGGCCTGATGCTTGAACGGCACCCAGGGCACATGCAAGTCAAACAGGCTGGAGGTATCCGCTTTCTCCAGCCGAAATGGCCGCTTCAGCTGTAACCAGGGCCCCTTGAAAAGGCCTTCATCCGGGTGCGTAAAAAAAGCCTCAAGCGCCCTTTCTGTCTCAGAATGGCGAATGTGAAAGGTGGCACCCAGATAGTGGAGAACCTGCTTTTTGACTTCCAATGCCAAGGTGGCGGGTAACATAACCGTACTTCCTGAAATCGATTGTTATAGGCTTACAAAGCGAGCTGACGAACAGGCATGAGGCCCTTTTGTGCTGCGGCGCGGGCCTGCTTGCTATTGCGAGTAATGGCAACTTTGCCACTGGCTACCCAATGAAAATGCCTAGGCGCATCCAGCTTGCCCGTTTCGGCAGTTTTCAACCAAGCCATCAGCCACTCTTTTTTCTTGATTACCTGGCTCACTTCCGAGGTATGGGCGGGGTGCACTTCAACAAAGTTAAGTATCTGATCGTGAGCTATCACATAATCCCAGCGTGATGCTTGGGGTTGCTGGGCCGCCAGGCTGGAGTCGATATCGGCACTGCCGTGGCAAAGGCGCGCATTGCTGGGCTTTACGAGTGCTCGGTCCGCAGCCTTCAGCGCCTGTAACCCTTTTTTATATGCTCCCTCTCCAAGATCCTTTTTTATCGTCTTCGGAAATTCCTTTTCCACGGTCATTCATCAGCCTCCTGCATCAACCGGCTGATCACATCAGAAGCACGACTACTGAACTGGGTTATTCCGCCCCAATCGGCAATGGAGTCATCCTCAGAAAACGGATCCAGAGAGGAAATATCCCGGGTGGAGACGCCCTTCTCACCCGGCTCAAAGTAAAAGCTCTTAACCACTTTGTCAGACAGCACCGCGCTGAACACATCTCGCATGCCGGGCGAATTTGACAGGTCGAACAGCTCAAATAAGGCTTCGGGCGTGCCCTTGTTGTCCTGCAACGTTCGAATTGCCCAGGCCGCCTCAAGCAGCAGCGGGGAGTGAGTGGAAATCACCACCTTGTAGCCCCGGTGCATCAGCTCCAGGCAAATCAACAAAACGGATTGGATAGCCTGCGGGTGAAGGCCCATCTCCGGCTCTTCAATCACCACCCAATCCACGCCCTTGCGACGGGCTGAGCCCGCCGAAGGCATCAGCCAATATAGGCTGAACAGAAGAGGCATAAACTCACGCTGGCCGGCTGACCATGCCATGTAGGGCAAAGTAGCACCGCCCGCGTTGATGACAATGCGCTTTTTCAGGTCGTGAACTTCCTGGGTGACGGTTGCGCCGTGGAAAATACTGTCATCAATGCGATCACGCAGAACTTCTTTCAGGCGGCTTTTGATCGGGAACAGCTGGTTGTCCTGGCCGCCCAGCCCCTTCTCCATGAGCCTGCGCAAATTCTCACTGAAACTTTTCACCACAAACGGATCCAGTGCGGCAAAACTCTCAAAACTACGAGGACGGCCCTGATCCAGCGTTAACACTCGCTGAGCCGGCACAAAGAACACCGATTCCTGCTCTTTACCGTTGCCCTTACGCAGCCCGGTAAGATCAACCGGCTTCCCATCCGGCTTCACTAGCGACTCCTTGCGCCAAATCGCCCCCATGCCCTCCCCGAACATAAGGGTTAGCAGTGGGTCGCTGGTGCCCTCAGAGGCACCGGGCTCGTAACTGTAGCCATACCGCTTGAGCGTTTTAGTGATCGGACCATGATCCTTCACCAGCTTGAACAACTGGAGAAACACACTTTTACCACTGGCCTGGGGGCCAACGAGCAAGGTGAGGTCGCCAAACTCGACTTTTGCCTTCCTTATCTGCGCCAGTTGCTCAACATGTAATTGTTTCATGGTCACTTTTCCAAAGAATCTTTAGCGTTACTGTACCCGACCCAGGTCGCTGAGGCATTAATAAGGCCACACACTGCTGGCAGCCTGAAACAGAACCCGACCGCGTTCGCGAATGGAATCCTCGCTCCAATCTGCAAGCGGGTCATCCCCTTCATGCACTGGGTAGAAATACCGGTTCAGGTTCAGCTTGCTGTACTTGGCCAGTTCCGGGCGCTTTTTCTGCCAGCTGCCGTTGGAGAGCGACGGATTCAGGCTGCCGGTAATCAAGGTGAGATTGCCCAGGGTATGCACCACCTGATCCCGTTGCTGGGTGAACTGTAATTTGGCTTCCGGGTCTGCCTGGTGCTCTTCAGGTATCGGCCAGTTCAGCTCCCATTTCACCGGCATCACATGCTCGATGGTAAGGTCATTGGGCAGCTCCAGGTTCTCGCTCTTGCGATCCGCCTGTACCTGATCAATGGCCTCCAGCACGGCGCGAATTTTGTACTGTGCCAGAGCCTGGTAGATGGGCCGGTTCAGAATGCTAGTCTTGAATTCCTCGTCCGTCGGGAAGCGCACGCTGTCGCCATCGCTGGACTGAAGGATAGCTTTCAAGGCACCAGCGGTGAGCGAACCTTCCTTATCCAGGGTTTTGATCACATCCAGGAACAAACGGTTGTAGTTCTTGGAAGTCAGCCCACATACCATGCGGCGCACCAGGAAGGATTCCAGCACTGTGAGGAATCGGTCGAACTCCAGCTGTTGCGCTGGCAGCAGTTGGTCGCAAGCGAGCAGCAACAACGGATAGACCGTGGCCGTGTCTACGGCTTCAAGGCGCTTGAGGAACATGGCCAATCGGGAGTTCGCCGGTGGTTCGGCAAAGGTCTTGAACGCCAGGGAATAGCGAGAAAGCGCTTTGAGTTGCTCTTCGGTGGTTACCGGCAGAACGGATAGATTGGGCTTAGACGGCTGCTTATCCTCTGGCAAGTCCGCCAGCGCTTGCTGGTTTTCCACGTATTCTTTGAACGATTCAAACAAATGCGCAGGGCGCACTTCTTCACGCATCATCAAGGTGAGGTAGTGTTGCAAGAAAAGATCGATACGCGGGCGCTTGGCGCGGCCCTGGGTCACTTCCTTGCGCCAGAAATCGTCGTCGAAAGCCGACCAGTGGCGCTTGTACAAATCCTCGATATCCTGGACATCCGCCTGAGCTTTGCGGAAAAGGTAATTCTTGACCAGATCCGCGGGTAGCAGCTGCGTGCCGCGGGCATTCAGGGTTTCGAAAATCACCTGGGATTCGTCGTCGTCATCCAGGTTGATGACAACAACCTGCAAGCCACCACTGATCACTTTCCATAGTGCATCCAGACGTTCCTGGGGATTAACCTCCTGCTCCAACTCATCTGCTTCGTCGAACTCACCCGATAGCCAACCACGAATCTGCTTGCAGAAGTAGAGGTACCCTTCCTGCATTCGATTACCATGAGGTTCGACGGGATTGCCAGAGAAGAGCGTTTCCAGGGTTAGATCCGCAAAGGGTTCTGACTCAACCGCGCCCGACTCATGCAGCGCCTTGAATGAATCCCTGTCACGATTGGTAGGCCACACCTTGTATTTCTCATGTTCGTAGTCGACCTTGCTAGCCTTGTTGGTCACCAGGTCATTGAAGCGATCAAAATACTTCTCGTTATCCAGGCCCTTGGCCAGATCCCGGGCAGCCAACATGATCAGCTGCAGCGTGGTAAAACGTTGCTGCCCGTCGATCACCTGATGGGTTTCAATGGAGCCTGCGACATTCTTGAGCTGCTCCAGGACCACCGCCCCCAGGAAGTGCTTGCGGTGCCGGCCATATTGCAGCTCGTAATCCAGCAAGCCCTGTATGTCTTCCCACAGGGGCTCCCAGTTCTTCTCTTTGTTCCACACGTAAGGGCGCTGGAACAGCGGAATCTGGAACGAAATGGTTCCATCAAAAATCTGGTTCAGGTCTCTAGCCTTGGCATCCATCAGGCAGGCTCCTTGTTGTTATCAGTCAGACCGAGGCGTTCAGAGAACACGCGGTAAGCGGTGCGGTAATCCTCGATGCGGTCGACATGGGCAAATGGTGGGTAGAAGGTTTTGGTGACGGTTTGGTTACTGTTATCGATTTCCCAAGTAACAGTCAGCGGCGAAACTCCGTCGTGGTCTACGCGAGCGGCGCGGACTTCTTTGCCTCCTGCGTCTTTACGTGCTGTGTTCGGCAGTCGCTGACCCTGATTATCGTATTCGTCTACCTCTTCATAGACTTTCATGACTGGGAACTGGACCTTGAAAATTTGAATCAGTTCAGCCTCAGTCAGATTCAGCTCCAATGCGCATAAAGTGTCGATCTCGATCTGAGCCAACCGACGCTGCATGTCATTTCGCAAGGTCGGACGTTCTTTGATGTCAAAGCAGGTGCCACTGAAGACACTAAAGAGCATATCCATCTCGGCAGAATTGAGGTTGATACCTTCGTAGAAGTCATCGAACTGATTGGAAAGACACTGAAGCGCCAAGGTTCTGGCCACAACTGCATCACGGATCTCGGGCTTAACCGGCAACACAAGGGTAGCCAAGTCTGAGTTTTTTACGTGACCGCGCCCCTTAAGCTTTATAAAAAAATCGGCCACAATGGAGGAACAGAAACCACTGAAAAGAATTACATCGTATCGTTCTAACATCGCTAAAGAACGAACCGAACCAAGTGCAGTGGCACCCGCAGGCATTAATGCGCCCATCAAAGTACGCTCGTTTGCAGGCTGACACATATCCCGCACCATAAAGCGCGGATATGCTGTTAATGGTTTGGGCAAATACTTCAGTTGAGCTTTGTTTGGAAGTGTTTGCTCCAAACGAATCGAACCAAAGCGGCGCAGATACTCTGGAGCGTTGTCTTCTGGGCTCTGATGCTTCAACCAGGAAATTGCTCCTCCAACATCCCCTTCCCAACGGGAGAAAAAACCAAACTGGCGGGCTGTACGCGCGCCTGAGCGATTCGTCGAGACGCCATAGCGCTTTAGCGGCTCTCCCAGCAGGGCTTCAAAGGCGATGACCTCGTCATCAGCGACGGGCCAAAAACCAGGCTGCCGGCCGTTGTGGTTGCTACTTGGTTTGCGTGGCTTTGGCCACTCCACTATGGCGCTATGAAACGAGCTAAGGTCGCCTTTCTCATCTCCAGGACGGTAAACCGCACGGGGCAGATAATCGCTTGGAATATTTTCCAAATCGATAGCATCGTAATGACCATTGGCAGTGCAAACGGTTCTTGGAGTTTTGTTGAATGGAGTGCCTGCATAAAGATGGGGCCCAGAGATAACCCATTCATCAGCTTTGGAAGGATGAAAGCTAGGATTCTCTTTGCGAGTGATGATGCCGTCACGCTGGGCATTGGCTTCATGAAACATTTCTAGCGCAATATACTGGCCCTTTAAGTGCCCCAACCTCTGTGGTGCCAGAGAAAATTTTTCTAGGACCTTTAATAGGTGAGAACTATGAACCTGAGGGAGACCTGCTTCCTTCCAACAGGTTCCGGGCTCTTCAAAGAGTTCTGCAAAGAGTAAAAGCTCTTTTTTTGTAATCCTAAGAATTCGCTCCGGATGACCCCGGGTTTCCCAACCTCCCTCCGTATTTTTGATACCAGGAACGGGGTCCAGCTCCTTCGTTCCCTTCATGGATTGCATGATCGTTTTCGGGTCAAATAGATTGAAAATAGCAATAAAATCTACTTCGCCTTCGCTTCCAGAATATATATTGATACTGAACGCTAGGACGTGGTGAACCTCATCAAAAAGGATCAACTCATTCTTTAATTGGAAGTGAGCTTTCAACCGCTTGTAATACGAGTCCCTAAACCTACCCCCTGTCGCGTCATCAAAGACGCCTTCCGGATGTAGCAATCCCGCAATACCTTGCCCGCCAAGCAATTCCCAACTTCGCTCAATAAAGTTCTTGTAGAGATTAGTCTGAATTCCAGATAGGGCTGGATAGAGAGTAATATCATTGAGAAATACGTTGCTGCCTTCCTCCCTTTCGAAAGCAGAGCGATAGGTAAATAGACGCCTTTCATTCAAGAGAAGCTTGGAACGCTCGCGATTGTAAGTGGCGGACTTAGCGTCCCGTACACCCAACAGCGGCTCAAACTCACTCAGCAACGGCGAGTCTTTCCAGCTAACCTTCAGCCAAGGCGGATTACCAAACATCAGATCAAAGCCATTCGGAGCCACGTCCTCCTGAACCTTTGGCCCCAGAACCTCAGTAAAAATCAGCTCCCAGTGATGAAAGTTCTGCTCTGCCGTAGCAGTGCGCCCTACCCCAAACCAGGGCACCAGCTCACTCAGATGCTCCGCATCTGGCAGCTTCTGCTCGCTGGCCTGAAACAGCGCCTCCAACTCAATTTCCTCACCCAGTTGAATATCCAGCATGGCACGTGTGGCCAGATCATCCGTTCCAATGCCGAGTAGAACTTCGGCGGCCGCCAGCCAAGCCTCTCGGGAGGGTAGATTGTCGCTTTGGTCCAGAGGCCAGAAGTAGAAGCTGCACCAGCTGTCCATCAGTAGCTTCAGGCGCTGGAAGGCTCCGCTTTCGGCTTCCAGGCTGGCTTTAATTCCTTCCTGGCGGCGGAGCGTTGGGCCATTATGCAGGGATTCCAGACTGTTCTGGGGCGTTGGCCATACACTGGAGGTGCAGGCCGTGTCCGCTAGCGCCCGCTCGCGGTCGATGCTGTAGTCTTTCCAGAGCTCATCGATGCGCTCGCTCAGGCGCTCTAGGCGAGTCACTTCCTCCACTGACAGTTTGGTTTTGACCTGTTTGTTTCGCCATGTCTTGATCGCGTCACATTCATCCGGCCAGTGCTCCTTCATGAGCTTGTCGCTGGCCGCCGGAGCCATGTCTTCATCCCACACGAGGAAATGGTAAATCTCGCCGGATTGGCGGCCTTCACCGGGCTTGAGCTGACGCGGGATCTCGGCATTCTTGCCGTAGTGTTTGCCCCGCAACAGCTGGTCTTTTTTCCAGACGCTGCGGCGGGCACCGATCAGGCTGTTACCAGCTCGCAGGCGCAAGCCAAACCAAGGTGTAGCGGCGGGCTGGAACAGGGGCTGGCTGTCTTCATCGCCATCGGCCACTTTCAGGCGGTGAATGGTGGAGAGCCAGAGAGACAGAGCCCCTAACTCAACTGCGACCGGGTTCAAATCGACCCCATAGACATTGTGAACAGCGATGTAGTGACGTACCCGGCGCAGTTCGTCTTCGTAGTTGCTGGGGTCGATGTTTTTACCCAGCTGTTTCTGCTTCAGCTCCAGATAGTGATGAGCCAGCTGATCGATGGCTTCCACCAGGAAGGCGGCAGACCCCATGGCCGGCTCGCAGATTTTCAGGCTGAGGATGTCGTCAGCTTGCTCTGGGCCGAAGTCTTTCAGTCGCTCTTTCAGGGCTTCTTCTACCAGGGTTCGGGTAAGCACTTCCGGGGTGTAGTAAGAGGCGCTGTTTACCCGGTCTACGCCGTTCAGGTGCAGAATGAATTCGCCGGTGCGGTAGATTCGGGTTTTCTCGGTGCGGTGTTCCAGCACAATTTCCCCGGCTTTGAATTCGCTTTCCCGCGTGGCCGGAACGAACCAGGTAGGTACCTTGGCATCGATGGCGTTATCAAGCATGGGTTTGCCATTCTTCGCCTTCTGGTGCACCTGGATCAGGTCTTCTGTGGCGAAGAAGCCCTTATACGACAGCAGCCCTTCATAGACCGAGCCCAGCTGGACAATGCCCAGCTCAGCATAGTTAATGCGGCCGATGCGTTTGCTTTGCTGAGAGGTGCCGAGGCTGAGACAGCGCACGACCTTGTGCAGAATGCGGTTTGGTAGTTTCACCCGGCTTAGCAGTGGCGTTGCCTGAGGGTCAAACAGCGTGGCTGTCAGTGGCTGGATGGCAAAGACTTTGCCCGGGGTATATTTGGATCGGCGGCCACCGTTGCCGGTCAGCGACAGCTGCTCACCGGCAGGGGCACCAAACAGACTTTCCTGCCTCGGGGCCTGGCCAAAAAGGTTTTCATCGGTTTCCTCTTCCGTACCGTCCCGCTGCGGATCGAAGCCGTCGTAAATCAGCTGGAACAGGCACTGCAGGTGTTCAGCAATGTAGGTGCCGTTCTCGGTGGTGGTGCCGGGTTCGTTGGCATCCACCAGGTCGCGCAGGGACTCCAGGCTGTAGCCCAGGCGGTACACATCGTCATTGATGGGCAGTATGCCCAGTTCCCCGCCACGGGCTTCGGCGTAAAAGCAGAAAAGCAGGCGGTACACATAAATCAATGCATCATGGCGTAACTGCTCGGCGGTAATTTCCCGGCTGCCATTGGGTAGCGGTTCTTCCCGCTCACTGAGCTGGCGATAACCCAGGTTGTTCTGCCGGCGAGCTTCCACCCAACCATTGGCAATGGCCTCAATGGCATCGCGCACGGCACCCTGCAGTTTCTCGGATACTCCGTGGGTGCTTTTGAGGCTGCCTTCACGCAGGCGTTCATGCAGCACTTCGTCGCTTTCACCCTGAGGCACCAGTGCTTCGTCAGACAGCAGCGCAGCAATGGCCTCGAAAGTGGCTGCCTGGCGCCGGCCGTAGGCCTCGTCCAGGTCAGTCCAGAGGTAACGGCCCTGGGCAAAGGTGTGGGCATCGAACAGGTATATGCGACCACCTGCCAGCAGCATGACCCAGCGCGGAGCATCTTCCTGCTTGTGCAGCAGGGCAATGGCTTTTTCCCAGCTGCCCTGGAACGTGGGCAGGCCATCAACATACTGGGTTCTGGCAATAACATCCTGTTCCAGCGGTTCTTCATCACTGTCGCCGTCGGTCAGGCAGAACGGGGCTTCTGCAATCACCAACCAGGGCTGGTTGTGGCGGTTGAGGCGGTGCAGTACAGGAATTTGTTTCTGCTCGCTTTCCAGCACCAGGCCGAAGGGTTCGGGCTGGTAGCCAAGGGCCTCCAGCAGAGCCGGGTGCCAGCGATTGATGATGTCGTTCTCTGCCCGGACCCGCAGCAGGGGGTCGTCGTAATTGAGGGCTTCGGTTTTGGCTTTGAAGTAGGTTTCGCTCAGGCCTGCCAGTTTTCTCGGGGCAGACTGGCTACCCTGCTCTTTCCAGCCTTTGACCTTGTCAGCAATGTCTTTGCTGAAGCCGTTTTTATCTGCCAGGTAATGGGCGGCGTAGTAGTCGCCTACGTTCTTGATCGCGGTATCCAACGACATTACTTCACTCCCTCTACTACCAGTACCAGGCGGGTGGTGGCTTCATCAGTGGCGCGGTAGTGGGTTTGTTCCCAGTTTTCGCGCCGGTCTTCCAGGTACTTTTCCATTTCTTCGCGCTTCTGGCGTAACTGTGTGGCGCGACGCCCTTCGGGCGGCAGGTTGGCCAGCTGGGCATCAATGCGCTCGGCCCAGCGTTCAAACCAGTGTTTGAGGCGGGCGTTCTCTTCATCCAGCCTTGGGCGGATCTGGGCTCTGCGCTGGTCTTTTAGCTTCTTGAGGTGGGTAACGCTCTGGTCCACCGCCGATCCCAGGAAGCTTTTCAGAAGGTGGTCTGGCAGGGTGCCGGTTTTACCGGTATTCGCCAGCTGTTCGAAATTGACTTCATCCAACGCCTCTTTGAGTGGCCGGATCTGGAACTGGCCACCCTTGCGGAATGAAACCGCATGGGGATCAACAATCAGTGGTGTGCCGGCGCGGGAACTGACCTGCCCTATGAAGCAGAACAGCAATTCGCCCGGTTCCAAAAATGGGGACGCAATCAACGGTGCTTCGCCGCGCTTCTGCAGCATCATCAGTTTTTCCGCCAGCCACTGCATAACGGGGTGCTGCTCGGTAAGCAGCAGTTCTTTGGACCACTGGCCTTTCTGGGCAAGGGCTGCCTTGATGGCCAGGTCTACCCGCTCGGGTTTATCCGTAAAGAACAGCTGCTGGTCATCTGGCCAGGCTTCTTCCGGCATGGCCGAGGCACCGTAGACCATTTCTGAATCTACCCATGGGGCACCCAAACGCTTGGCCAGCTCCTTTGGTGGTGTGAAGATGATCTGTTGCCCGGTGTGTTCCAGAGGGTGCCAGTCCGGGCCACCGATCTGTTCTTTCAGTACACGGTAGCCCTGTTCGAAGAATTGCCCGTTGTCGAGGAGCCGGATGCGGGAATTATCGGTGTTTGCGGCCGCCTCTTCGACTTCATCCTCGTCGGGTTCACCACCACCCAGCATACGGCTCAGGAAGTCGGCGTAATCCTGATGGGCCAGCTCGTTGGCGGCTTTCAGGGTGGATTCGAGATCACCGGTTTCTGCTTCGCCGGTTTCGCGATCCAGCAGATCGGTATCCCCTTTCACCAGGCTGTCGCCGAAGGTTTCTTCTTCCTTCCGGGCATCGTATAGCTTCAATACGCTTTCGCCGGTACGGGTCGAACGGTTGATTTCCTCGACCTTGGAGACCAGGCGCGAGAACAGCTCACTGTCCCCTTCCAGCAACCCGGATTCGGTCTCGACCATCAGGTAGCGAATGATGGGCGGATACTTCTGACCAAAACGGTCGATGCGCCCGTTTCGCTGGATCAGCGTGATGATGGACCAGGGCAAATCGTAATGGATGATGTTGTGGCACTGGTGGTGCAGGTTCACACCTTCGGATGCCACATCTGTGGCCAACATCAACCGAACCGGGCTGTTGCCCGTACCGAAGGCTTCAACAGCGGCAGCCAGTGCGTTGTCTGACATGCCGCCGTGAATCGCGGCAATCGTTTGCTCTGGCTGTTTTTCCTGCCTGGGGCTGAAGCTTTGCCCGAAGTGCTTTGCCAAGGCTGGAGCAAGGTATTCCTGGGTTATACGGCTTTCGGTAAAGATCAGCAGTCGCGGGCTTTTGGAACTGCCATCCCACCCCATGGCGGCCAACTGTTCGACCAGGAGCTTGAAACGGGCGGACTGCTGGACATTCAAATATTCCAGGCGGCGCAACAGCTCTTCAAGCTCCTCAATTTCGCGGCTGTCCGGATCGGACTTTTGCAGATAAGCCAATCGTTTCTCAGCCGTGGAGCGACAGGCTTCGGGGCTGGAGAGGAAGCTTTTGTACATCCCCCAACTTACAATGGCCTGGGCATCAATCTGCTTATCCAGTACCAGTTGGCGGATATGTGCCAGCTGTTGGTATACATCCTCCTCAGCTTCACTTGCCTGAACCGTGGTTTGGGGCAAGGGAATAACCTCCCGCTCGGAGAAGTTACTGCCGGCCTCTTCCTTCACATCTTCCTTAAACCGCATCAGGAAGAAGGGAGCGATATCCTCCGCTTCGTATTCCTGTAGCTTCGGGTCTGGCACCGCTGACGGGTCCAGCAGGCTGATCAGGCGCCCGAAGGTTTCGCGTTTACCGTTATGGGGGGTGGCTGTGGTGAGAATCATGCTGTTGGTGCGCCGCGACAAACGCCGTGCCAGGCGGTAGCTCAAATGGCGCTCGGGATTGGTGCCGCCGGATACGTTATGGGCTTCGTCGATGACCACCACATCCCAGCGGGTGTTTTCGAGAAAGTGCGCGTACCGGCCGATGTCTTTGAGGGTATCTATAGAAATAATGATTCGGTGATACACCTCAAACGGGTTCTTGGACGCGGGGATCTTCAGCTGCAATTTAGAGAGGGTATCGGAATCCATCCGCACCAGCGGGAGCGCGAAGCGGTTCCAAAGTTCCGCCTGGAACTGGGTTAGCATGGATTTCTTCGCAAGCACCAGAATGCGCTGCCCTTGCCCACGGCGAATCAGTTCGCTCAGGATCATGCCGACTTCAATGGTTTTACCCAGGCCCACCTGATCCGCCAGCAACAAACGTGGTCGCATTTGCTGGAGCGCCCGGTAAACGGCCTCTTTCTGGTAATCCATGGGCGTGAACGCACCCATGTCTTCAAAGTGTGGCTCTGGGTCTGTCAGCGGCATTTGCCTCAACTGGGCTTCCAGGAACAAGCGCGCGGTGGAATAGCCTTTGGTTTCATCCCGCACCAGCTCGGTTTTGCGCGGGTCGACTTCCTTCAGCCGATCCAACTGGGTGAGGAACGCAGCCTCGTGGCCACGGTTTAGGTCGTCTACGCCAGTGCAGAATACGATCTGGTGCTGGTTACTGCCGGCTGCGTCTACTCGGGTAACGAGCCACTCTGCGTCTCGGCATTCTACGCGCATGCCTGGGGTGAAAACTGTCAAGGTCAGATCCTTTACCTGGAGTCGTAACTTTATGAGTTATGGGACATCTTCCGTTTTTTTGGGCTTGGGGCCAAGCTTCGTATGCTAAAGATATCCTGCTAATGCGACATATTTAGGCGCATTGGTGCCAATAATGAAGAACTCCGCGAGCCTAAGTGCTAACCGCTGGTACAAATGTAGCTTTTCCCACACTGCCAAAACTCAGACCGTAGGCTACGGAGAGCCGATCCCAGTCCTGCCGGGCCAAGCCGGGAGCCTTGATGTTCGATGGTAAAACGAGTGGCTTGGGGTTCAAGCGCAGATAGCCAAGGCTAGGATGATGGCGAAGGCCCTCTTTGATTCGCTCGTAGAACTTGTTACGAGAACCGCCACCCGAAAGCAGAAACGGCGTGTCTTTCAGGGCCTCTACATGCCATCCGCCGGTCTGCCTGCCTTTCTCCAAGGTGCCGTCCTGAACCTGCGCCCTCAGGCGTTGATCGAATTCCGCGTCCGGGTTGTGAAGCCCAAGTGGGCCTTTGGGAGAGGACTTAACGGTAACACCGTTAAAATACTTACTGAACTTATCCGGTACCGGGCGGGTTGCGTCTATCTGTTTCAGCTCTGCATCAATGGCATCCACCAGCTTATCTGGCGCGTGCTCCACTTCAGTGAATACCTGCTGCCACCACTCCAATCTGTGTATGTGGAGACTGGTTACACCCAAAGGCTCTACCGATTTCTCGTAGAACAAGAATTCCTCGCTGTGTTTATCCGGCCGGACTTTAAACATGGCACAATCTACGGTGCCGGCGCCGACGTCTGCCAGAATGAACAGGTTTTGAGCGTTGCGGTCAAAGGCATCGGAGCGAACATAGCCGTATATCTGGGCGGCAATTTCCGGAACGGTACCGACCTCTACATCCTCTGTCTGTGCTGGATCTGCTTCCCCATTAAGCAGCTGTTCCGCACGCTCCATGGCATCACCAATGAGCCCGTCATCAATTGGAGCTTCTGATGTCGCGGCGATCCAGCCAGCCCACCCCAGTAATTCCATCACATCTGAAAGCCGGCCAGACTCAGCTGCAGGCACTCCCAAATTCAAAGACCACAAAAGATTCGAACTACCGTAGGTTTTACCATGAGCTGTCTGAAACCACGCGCTGATCTGGCGTAGCGAAAGGGCTATGAATGCAACCAGCCGCTGTCGGGCCTGGTTATTTGTGGGATCTTCCATTAAATCCAACTTGAGATTCTGGTTGTCGGGCTGTGACACACCCTCCAACGTATAGACGCCACTGGTTTGATAAAGCCGAGTGGGCAACAGATACTGATCAATTCCCACGGCATCCCGGAACGGAACAGCGTAGTGCACGCGACGGTTTCGATCACCAACGACGGCCTTGAGGGATGAGGTTCCCAAATCAAAGCCCAGAAATAACTCCTCTTCCGGTGCCGCTGCATTCATGACTCCGAGCATTCCGCTCAGATTCTCGGTACTCTCCACAAGTAGGCAATGACTTGAGCGGTTATCATTGGCACTGAAAGTCGCGGCTGCATCCGGGGCGATATCTACCTCGTAGGTGGCAGGCTTCGCGGGCTGCGGGGGAGCTTTTGGCGCGCGGCTATCTAGACCTTCCTCGGATATCCGTTGCCTGCGAACAACGGGTTTTGAATCCTTGCTCCATTCCTGCTTAACCTCAACGGGGCGTTTGTGATCACGCACCTTGGAAGGACGCCTTTTTTTGTTTCTTTTTTTATGCGAGACCGGCAGTTTCTTTCCTGCTTTTTCGTAGGCCTTCGCCATTGCGTCTTTCATGCTCATAACACATCCTTATGCGGAGACTTTGACTACTCCGGCTGCAATGGATTTTTTACCCACGGTTAGCTTCTCCCGAAGCTGAATTTCTTTGATGCGGTCAGTCAGGCGGGTCTTGAGTTTCGCCTTCTTGCCTTCCTCCGGACGAATCATTTTCATTTTTTTAGGATCTCCACTTTGGCGGTAGTCGTTTATCCGCTCCTGGCTTCTGGCTGTTTTTGTTTTTAGTTCTTTTTCCAGGCTCGCTACCATCATCCTGACCCTGTCTGTGTTGGCCCGAATCATCTGCTGCCGGTATTCGCTGAAGCTGTGCTCAAGCCCCACTCTCGCAACGTCAAAGAGTTCAGCCACCTCTTCTGTATCTATTTCATTCTTCACAGAGCGCCAGTCGTCACCTTTGAGTGCGGAGGTATTGACCAGAAGTTCTGCACTCTCCTCATCCAGGGTTTCGCCATCCAGCCCTTTAACTACATAGGCCAGTTTTTCAGTGTCAATTGCACCGCCCACTGACCAGCGAGCAACGGTATAAACATAAATACCCGGCTCTACGCCTGGCACAGCCAGAGACGGAATTGAAATAGCATGTGCGGGATATTCAGATGCAGCATCCCCTTCATGCTCAATCGTCTTCGTAACGAAACGAATCAGCGGATGATCTTGGGTAACACGCTCAACAGAGCTAATCGGCCGCGCCTGCTGGTTGTCGAAGAACAACTCCGGCGGGCTATGCTCCAGAAGCCGCGTTTTACCCTGAAGGTGATGGTTTTTGAGGAAGACACCAAACTCTGCGCGGGCCTGGGTGGAAAGTTCACACCTGTACCAGTCTGGATTGTTTTCTGACTGGATCAGGAAAGACCCGGGGTATCGCTCATTCAGGAAATCACGGGTATAGATGTAGAGATCTTCTCCCGAGATATAACGCCCAAGCTCTCTGGCAGCGCGAACCTTTTTTTGGATAAAGTCGCCATGGGCTATCAGCTGATCAGCTTCCCGTTCCAGGCGTTCCTGGTCCTGCCGATTTTTTTCTAATGCAACAGCCGTTTGCTCAATCCTTTCGGCTTCTTGCTCCGGCGTAAGCTTGTGGCCCAACAACTCTTTGGTTAGCGCCTGCACCTGGTCTCCAAGGATAGTTTCCATACTTCCCATAGCATTTCGGAAAATATCGAGCCGATCCAATAACCGGTCATACACACGCTGATCTATAGTGTCCTCATAGATCATGTTCCATATATGTATACGATCCTCTTCCTGGCCAATCCGGTCGATACGGCCGATTCGCTGCTCGATCCGCATCGGGTTCCAGGGAAGGTCGTAGTTGATCAGAACACTTGAGAACTGAAGGTCAACACCCTCGGCCGCAACCTCAGATGACAATAGGATGTTGTATTGCGCGTCTCCACGGAACTGGCGTATCACTTCGTTCTTGTCCATGCCGCCATGAAGCACCAGCGAGCCAATACCTTCCTCAGATAATCTTTCGTGAAGGTATCTCAAAGTGCCTTTGTAGAATGCAAACAATATAATTTTCTTGCCCGGGTACTGCGCCCAGTAGTCTTTCAAGGCACTGATTAGTTGATTGTATTTGGTATCCGAGGCTTTGAGTGATTCATAACTACCAATACTCTTTCCTACCAAGGCAAGGGTTTTAACAAGCTCTCCCATTGAGGCCGGCGGCTCGTTACTACCTTCTGTTTCTCCATCAAGTTCGTATAGCAGCTCGTCAAGATCGTCCCCGAACATGCTATCGAAGTTGGCCTGCCAACCTCGACAAGCTGCTGCCATACAGCTTGTCATCTGCCTCTGAGGAGTAGTCAGTATAAAGCCCGTAGACAGCTGATTGTCTGCACAGTATTCCCGAACAACCTCGGTTACCTGTTGGTAGAAATCACGCTCCACCGAGCTCATTGGTGCCACAACGGCGCGAGGCATTCTGATAACTCGGTTTTCGTTAACTTCTCGCTTAAGTGTTCGGGTAATGACTTTACCGAGCGGATTGATTCTGTCGAGCTGGTCTGCCAACTCTGAACGGGACCTGGGATCTTTAAGCTGATCGGCCGTCGGAGGATTTTCTATGAGGTGCTCAAGTTGAAGGCTCTCACCGAACATAGAGCGCCATTGCGCTTGGTTCAGCGCCTCCTCAAAGTCCTCTGTTGTTGCTACCCCCGTAAGGACTTTCTCACGAAGGTCCTTGAGCGGTGCATTGGCGTACAGGGTATCCTCGAAGGAATGCTCATAAGGGAATGAGTCTTCATCAAGCAGCTTCAACAGGTTGAACAGGTCTTTATTTCTGAGCTGAATCGGTGTGGCTGAGAGAAGTACAAGGTTAGACGCGACGGGCCGCAAAAGCTGGCCGAGTTTGTTTGTCTGGGAAGATTCGTTACGAAGGTAGTGCGCTTCATCGATTATGACTAAATCAAGAAGCGGGTCATCTCCGTCCAGACCGTCAAGGTAGCGCCCAAGTTTTGCAGCACCGTTCTTGGAGTTACCTTGCGCAAACCCGCGAGGGGGTCTTAGCCCTTGCATGCTAGCAACCAACGCAAAATCCTGGTGGGGTCGGGCCTTGACTGACTCGAGTTTTGTCAGCAATTCGCCTGCATCTACACATTGGGCCATTACACCAAAGCGGTTCGCCAACTCTTCTACCCATTTCTCCCTGAGCATGGCAGGACAAACCACGAGTAACCGCCGAGCATCCTCTCGCGCCCTTAATTCAGTCCAGATCAGGCCGGCTTCGATCGTTTTACCGAGACCAACTTCGTCGGCAATCAACAGGCCGTTGCTGGGTGAGTCAAGAAACTGGAGTACTGGTTTGAACTGATAGGGGAAAAACTGAGTGTTAGTTGTATTAAGGCTATATATCAGGTTGGCGAGCTTTCCACTTAGCCTGCGGTAGGTAATCTCTTTTCGAAGGTGGCGCACTCCCCCGAACAAACCTCGTTGAAAACGCTCGTATTCACCAATGGGCCTATCATCAACTGGCTCAAGGTTCGAGAACAGAACTGGTTCCGAGCCTTCACCGTCGAAATTCACATAGACTCTGGGCCTGCGAGGTGAACCGTCTAACTGGCTGGTAACAGTTCCGGTGCGATCAGGGGCATTCTTCAGGCGAACTGAATCACCAGGTTTTATTATTTCTGATGGCCACTCAGCTATCACGCGCTATCTCCTTTTAGATGCAGGACCCAGATTCCCGAACATGTTAATCCGCTCCCAAAACTGACCTTACAAGGTATTCTGAGGCACAACATATTGTTCTATGGGGCCTCGCTTCCATGGCCGCTCGAAGCGGATCCGACCGGCAGGGATGGCACAGGAACCTTTTGGCTTCACGAAGGCGCCGGCTTACAGTGCTTGGGCTGATATTTAGCTGCTGCGCAATGTACCAATGGTAGGTAATAAGCCCCGGCGTTTGGCCTTGGCGCTCATTCCTGTGGATGCCATACCGGGCACGGATTACATCCTCTAACTCCGGGCGCATGTTTCCGATGGCTAAGCTCACAGCCTGAAAAACGTTACAGGGGTAACAAGCTTTTGGCGGTTCTATCTCGCCAGGAACGTCCATATCCGGTATGTCCAGGTCCCGGCCATCCAAATAAACCACCTTTTGTTCCTTCCTGATCCGCTTAGCCCTTTTAATCCATTTTTCAACTTCATAACAGAACTCGTCCAGGTCGTCCGGAATCCCTTCACGACGATTCAGAGCTTGCTGACAAACCTCTGCTGTAATTTCCCTGTGGAGCTCGGCGGCCTGTTTTGTTACGGCCCGAGCTTCTTTTCTGATCGCTGCCAGTTCTTCCCGCTTTTCTTCCGCCTTCCTATTAATCCGATTGCTATCTTGCTGTAACGACTGTAATCGCCGAAGGCTTTTCAACAACTCACGATAGGTCTGCATGTCCACCTATGCCAATTGGCTAACTGTTATCTGAGAGTATCTCTTAACGGCTACTTTCGACCCAGACAAAGCTATCTGCGTCGAGTTGCACTTCTCCATTAACCTGGTATGCGCAGAGCTTCCCCTTACCTTCTCCAGCAATGCTGTAGTCAAGGCAAACAACATGCTCACTCAAAGGCTCTGGAGTTCCAGACATCCAGTAATGCCCCACAAAAACCGGTTTTTCACCGTCATAGCCCGGTAGTACATCGGATTCAACCGGAGTATGTGGAATCTTGGCGATCTCCGACCCAGGTACCATGGCGAGATCTCGGTAAGTTAATTGCTCTTGCTGCCACCAGCGAGTTCGAATGTCATATCTCGGATTACCATCCTTGTCGTGGAAATGGTGTCCGGGTGGTAACCGGATTTCCAAGCCTTTAAGCAGGGTCTCAACAGCCTCGTACGCCTCTGAGCCCTTTCGACTTGCCTCCTCCCAAGCGGTCGGAAGTAACCGATTTTCTTTATTGGTGTACTTGGCTATGGCCGCAAGATGCTCCGGGTGCCAGCAGGCGTGTACTACTCGAAATTCCGGCAAGTCCAGATACACCGGTAAGGATTTGAACCACTCGATCATGCTGTGGTGCAGTTTGCTGCCCTCACCTACTTGCTCCAGAAAGGCTCTGTGCTGCTTCAGGTTCTTTTCGATATGGGGGCGAAGGTATTCGCCAGGGTTTTGCGGGTCTTCCGTAGCCCAGGCTACTGCGTTGAATTCGTGGTTGCCCATGACCGCCAGTGCTTGGCCATTCTCGACCATGTTTCGGGCAATGGTGACGGTTTCTACCTGTTCCGGGCCGCGGTCTACAAAGTCACCCAGGAAAATAACTTGGCGCTCGGGGTGCTGCCACACGCCGTCTGTTTCGCGGTAATCCATCTTGGCGAGGAGGGCTTTGAGTTCAGTGGCGTGGCCGTGAATATCGCCGATCAGGTCGTACATCTTTCGTCCTTGTTTGGTAAATCTCTCTGCGCAGCCGGTCCGCCAAGTTCAGAAAAGTTAGGCTGCGTTGCATTCCGAGTATAAGCAATACTGCGTGAAGTTGGAGCGAATTCCAACAAACGTAACTATTGTTTACATGTTGCAAAGTGTTTTTCGCCAATCACGTCACCTTCAGTCGACAGGACATAGGCTTGGCCTGGCGCCGGGACAAACCAGTAAGCTTCAATCTTGCCCCAGATACCGAGAGTGCCGGTGGTCTCGCGCACGTGTTCACGAATCTTTTCACCCGCTTTGGCCAATTGTTGCTCCAGTGGTAGCCGCCAGAAACCCTTCGGAAAGAACAGGTGGCGGAATGACTCACACGCGGCTAGGGCGAAGATCGGCTGGCTGGTGCGTTTGAAGTTGGTATCTACCCAGAGATATGGCTTGAATGCATGCCACTCTTCAGAGAGGGGTTGCTCAAGGTGGCTGATCCGATGGTGAGCCTCCTGCCCCTTAAGACCTGCCACTTTACTCAGTGCCAGCAGAAACTCTGCCGAACTGTATTTAAGGTCAAATCCTCCTCCCTCGAGGCCAAGATGTTTACTGGCCAGTACGTTCTCCAGGCGCTTGATGTTCGCAGGAGTCGGGTTTCGGTAGCCCATGGCTATCAGAATGGCGGCATGGGACTTTCCCTTCAATCCGGCTTTCAGGTCGGTTCTAAGTTCACTCATGGTGTCGTCCCTCTTTCTCAAGCCATTCAATGACGAGCCTAATCACAGCGGGTTGCACTGGAAGACCCTCATCATCGTAAAACCAGGCTCCGAGCGCACGGGCAAAGGCATGTTCCAAGGCTTCACCATTCTGTAGATGCTCACTGACACTCCGGGCCACCGCGTCGTACTCATCGAAGCAGTCATTCTCTGCGCAGCACGTGTGCATAGGATCTGTGTGGAACAATGCACGGGAGATGCTTTCAGCGGTGTAGTGGGTGCTCATTCATCCCTCCTTTGTTGATAAGTTCATTCTAAGGAACGGCTGCGACAATATGTGTCGCCCAACTGGCCTAGACTGATCGCAGTTGAACTGAACAGGGAGAAAACGATGAATCGTGCCGAAAAAGAAATGCTCAAGAAGCGCACCGCAGAACGCGAGGGTCTATCCGAGGAGGAGTGCCGGAAGCTGGATGAGCTCAACAAGCTGGTCCACGATGTACACTACGAACTCTTCCCGGAAGAATACGATGCCATGATGGACTCCATCGCAGACGCCAACGACCGTCGCCGCGGTATTAATCCTATGAGTGTGGACTACACCGAGAAGGTAAACGCCCGACGGAAAGAGCACGGGGTGCCACCACTGGGAGTTAACGGATTGCCTACCGACGATTCCAGCTGGGACGTTGCACGTGTAGAAGCGTCGCGCCGCTTAGGATGAATTGGAGAATTCGCTTTGCCCTACCCCATAGAAGAAAAGCTCGTCATCGCTGTAGCCTCCAGCGCCCTGTTTGACCTGTCTGAGTCTGACAGGGTGTTTCAGGAGCAGGGTGCCATTGCCTACCGGGACTACCAGGAAGAGCATCTGGAGGTCCCCTTGGACAAGGGGGTGGCGTTTCCATTTGTTCGGCGGTTCCTGAACATCAACAAACGGTTTCCGGAGACCGCGCCGGTAGAAGTGGTGCTCTTGTCCCGCAACTCTTCAATTACTGGCAAACGGGTGTTCCGGTCGATTGAGCACCATGGGCTGGATATCTCTCGAGCGGCGTTTCTGGAGGGCAAATCGCCCTACCCCTACATTCCGGCGTTCAATGCGTCGCTGTTCCTGTCGTCCAATGAACAGGATGTTCTGAAAGCCATCGACTACAAATACCCGGCAGGCACGGTGCTGCCATCCCCTGTGGTGGATGACGAGGACGATTTCGAGCTGCGTATTGCTTTCGACTTCGATGGGGTGATTGCCGATGATGCGTCGGAGCGGGTTTATAAAGGTGGAGAGCTGGAAGCATTCCACGCCCACGAAACCTCTAAGGCCCGCATTCCCCACAGCCCGGGGCCGCTGGCTGACCTGTTCAGAAAGCTGTCACTGCTGCAGCAACTGGAGGATGAGGCGCAGAAAGCCAATCCAGATTACCAGCGCATCCTGCGCACGGCCATCGTCACCGCTCGTAGCGCCCCTGCTCACGAACGTGTGATTACCACCCTGGAACACTGGGGCGTGGATGCCAATGAGGTCTTCTTCCTGGGCGGCATGAAGAAAGACCGCATTCTGAATGTGCTGAAGCCCCATATGTTCTTTGATGACCAGCGCAGCCATCTGCAGTCGGATGCGGGGAATGTTCCGATGGTACATATTCCGTTTGGGGTGGCGAATCATGCTCAAAGCGACAAGGATAGTCGCTAACTGGCGCTAAGCTCTCAGTCCTGTCTACCAGCCTGTGGAGCTCGCTATGCGCAAAATCGCCGTTATTGGTTCTCGCCACTTTAATGACTACGATCGCCTGGAGCGTGTACTCCAACGCTGGTTGCCCGCGCACATCATCTCTGGCGGCGCAAAAGGCGCGGATGCTCTGGCGGAGCAACTAGCCCGGGAACACAAGCTGCCTATTACCGTGATCAAACCCGACTGGAAACAATACGGCCGTGGGGCCGGCCCGATTCGTAACCGTACCATCGTCGATACGGCTGATTTGGTGATCGCCTTCTGGGATGGCAAATCCCGGGGTACCGCGTCCGCCCTGAATTATGCACGGGCCAAAGGTAAAACGGTGATTGTTGAAGCCGTGGGGGAATGACTCATGCGTTACCGGTCCTTCGCGTCCGCTTCAGCCCCTGCTTAAGCGTGGCTTCAATCTCTTCCCGCAACCACGCCGGCTCCAGAATATCGCAATGCACCGCCTGGGCGGTGAGCCACCAGCGAAGGTCCTGGGTGTCGCCCACGGTGACGGCCATTTCGAAGGTCTGGTCATCAATCTCGGTG
This sequence comes from Marinobacter sp. SS5-14b, assembly GCF_030541005.1. Taxonomy (GTDB): domain Bacteria; phylum Pseudomonadota; class Gammaproteobacteria; order Pseudomonadales; family Oleiphilaceae; genus Marinobacter. Next base: position 43,114 of record NZ_JASSVM010000012.1, read on the forward strand.
GTGATCTGATCAAATCCCAGTGGGGATTCGATCAGGTGGTTCAGCACCGGTTTGTCGCAGCGTAACTTCAGATACACAGGCTCATCGGATTTCAGAATGCCCATGGCGCCGGAGTGGATGTACAAATCCAGATCAAAATCTTCCGGGCGCTCGATGAGCTCTTCCACTGCTTCACCGGCCGTAGCCCTGTGCAGCACCAGCTGGCGAACCCCTTCCCTGCCTTCGATGGTGCCGATCAGGTACACATTCGGGTCCCGGAAGATGAGCCCGAACGGATGCACCACAATCTCTTCCGGTTCCGGCCAGCTGCGAGCCTGGTAGGTGAGTTTGCACTGGTATTCCCGGAGCAAGGCTTCGGTGACCGCTTCCAGAACATCGGCATCAACGGGCGGGCGCGCACCTCCCAACCCCCGATTGATCACCCTCACCCGGTCTGGCCACTGGCCCAGGGGGGTCTTTTCACGCAACAACGTGCGGTGGGCTTCATCGAAGTGGGGCTTTAAGTGGGACAGTGCCCTTGGCGGCAGCATTGGTGAGAGGTAGGCCTTCGCCAGTTCAAAGGTCAGGGCTGCCGGCAGATCCAGCGCCGGTATGATGTCCATGGTCGCATTGCGGTCGAACGACCAGCGGTAAGGCCGGGAGTTTTCATCAACCAACAAAGGGAAATCCCCACTCAGCTTTTCCAGATCCCGCTGGATCGAGCGCATGGTTACCGAAAAGCCCTGCTCTTCCAGGCGGCTCGCCAGTTCGGTGGTGGTGATGGATCTTGGGTACCGGGGCACCATCCGGAGCATGGTGAGGTAGCGAACGGCAGTGCTGGACATGGCGGGATCCTTGTCTTTTCTCGAAGTCGACAGCTTAAGCGACACATTCTGACGCTACGTCATGCTAGATTCTTGTGCTGGTCAAGTAAAGCCAATGGCCAACTCTGCCAACGACACAAGGAACCCTGCCCTGAACAAACACAAATTTGCCGCCCTCCTGCTAGAACATGGGTTTACCCCAAAAACCTACGATTTCGACTCCACCATGCTGGGGTTCCAGCACGACATCTTTAATGCCCTGATCCATAACGACCCGCTGTTCAGCGAGCAATCGTTCATTCGCGAGCAGCCCGATTGCCCCGATGCCCTGCTGCGCTGTGAGCTCGTCACCCAGTCAGATGATCTTTCCGCAGCGGTTCAGCATTTCTATGCTCGATGGTTTGAGGAGCTTCGCTATTCGAATTCTGTGCTGGAGTTGCTCAATCTGGAGATGCACGAAGATGCCGCCAGCATTCACGTGCTAACCATCAGCAAAGCCAATGCGATGACGTTTGTCTTTAACATCCAGCGAGGTGCGTGATGATTCTGATTTTAGCTGCGTTGGGTGCGGTGCTCTGGGTTGTGGTGTCGATGCTGTGCATCAGCTATTTCAATGACCACGGTGTCGGTTGGGAGGAATGGGAAGCCTTCCCGGTGTGGTTAAAGATTCCGATCCTGGTGGTTGCGCCGGTGTTTTTTATTTCCTGGTGGGTTCGTTAAAACCAACTAACCATCAGCGGGAATAACCTCCACATCACCCACCGGCTCTAGGATATGGGTACTCCGCACCGGCTCACACACCAGCGGGGCGGAGATATGGGTTCTCATCAGCCCTTGAAACGCATCCGTCGCGTGAAACTCAGGATCCAGCCACAAATCAAACTCCTGCGGCCGCAGCATCAGCGGAATGCTTTTCGGGTGGATGTGGCTGAACCTCGGGTGCGGCGGCAGGGTGATGACGGTGAAGGAATTCACCTGCTCGTCCCCGAAATGCCAGGATTGCCAGAGCCCCGCCAGTGCCGTGGCTTCATTCTGCGGGTGAATGTTGTAGACCTGCTTACCTCTCCATTCGTGAAATGCGCTGACTGGAATAATGCAACGCTTGGTCGGATACACTTTTTTCCAAAGTGGACTGCTGGTCAGCCGATCGCCGCGGGCATTGAAGGTGTGGAATTTCGGGTTGGGCCGGAAACCATAGCCGTTCGGGTTCGGCTCAATTAATACCGACCAGATCCCTGGTAGCAGGTACCGGTCATCCGCTGCTTCCATGACAAACTCGCCGATTCCGCCTGGTGGGACGTTGTGCTGGGGTCTGGGTGCGACACCGGGCAGCCCCAATTGTTCCATCAGCGTTTGGACTTCCGGAGAGTCGGTTACGTTGTACCGACCGCACATTAATCACCCCCCTTCGAGACACAGCTCCAGTTACTGTTCCACCACACTTTCTTCGAGCAATATTTCACGCATCAAGGGAGCAAAACCCTCCATGTAGTCGTCCCTTAGGCCTTGGGTACCGGTTACATGGGGAATGCTAACAACTGTTGTATGCGGAAATTGTTGGATAAGCACTTTAAATTGCCGGCCAGTCGTAGGGACATCCGAGACGTGATGTACAGCATTACCCGGCCGAGCTCCCAAAATTCGCTCAACATCACCGCGAATCCTTATGTCATTAAGCGCTTCGATGAGCTGGCTTCCCACAAAGAGAATGACTCGGGGGGCCCGACGCTCAATCAATTTCAAGATGCTCTCAGAATTCTCGACTAGCGTTTCAATGTCGATCTTTTCTGCGCCAGTGATTGAACGAGTCTGGGTCATAATCCAATTTGTCTGGAAGAATGACCGCTCAAAGCCAGATGCATGACATGGATCTGTCTGAAGTGGCACGCCCCAACTTTGAATTAGCGCGACTAATTTGTTCCTAAACCGGGTACCATTAACTGCCGGATCCGAGAAGAACGACTTTTCTTCTCGCTCCTCCTGAATGCCAGTCATTTCATTCACTTCATCTTCTCGAGAAAAACCAAAGTTATAACCACACACCATTATGCCGCCATACAGATTCTCTGGGTAGTTAAGCGTTATAACCTCGTGTTCGTTCTTATCCATTGATCAGTCCTTGTTCAACTAGTATTGAAGACACTGCGTGAAAGTTAGCCCAATTGGACGTCAAAGAGCTGCCGGCGGTCAATGCCTGGATAAACCTGTTCAGCTGGCTTCGCTCCATGTTCAGGCTCGCAAACCTCGTAGACTCTATGATGTATGCTGCATCCGTGCGAGTGCACTGACCCGCACTATCTGAGATAAAGATGGTTAGCAAGTAATATGGCGAGTCCTCTACAGCGACCATACATACACACTTTTCTTCGCGGACATAGTCCGAGTCATTCAAGAGGACGACGATCAGACTTTTGTCTTTAAGTTTCTCCGACGCAACATCCAGCCACCCCATTGCTTCCCAAAGAAAGCTCTCGACTCCATGCCAGCGATCTGGGCCCGCCAAATACTGCGTAGCGAGACTCAGGTGGGACATTGCCTTAGCCTTTTTGTCATCCACAAAGAGGAAGCGAGGCTCAGGAAACGTTAAAGCTATATCCGGGGCCGCAACTAAAAGCAGCGTACTTGTAAAATTCATGTCGCCTTACTCGTTTAACCAGCATTCCCACCTAGTATCGATAGACTGAGCGACTGTGTATGTCGCTTTACTTTATTATCTTGCTCTATTCGAACAGATATGGATCACGTAGGCATGAAATCACCCGGCATCGTTTACGACCTGAGCCAGATACTCAATTACCCGATCCGGGTTGAGGTTAATCGTTGGGATTCAGAGCAACCCCTGCATTGGGCCAGCTATAACGATGAAGGTCAGATTGCGTCGGGCCAGTTCCTGGAGCCGCCCGGGTTACCCCTGTTTACGCTGGAAGATGATAAAGGAAGGCGCCTGTGTGATGCCCTGCCGAAAGGTGTATCGGCCGTCACTGCGTTGATGCCCGCCATGGACTTTGTGCTCGCACAGGCCTGTGCGGCTTCTGCAGCGGCTCGGGAATTGGTCGAGGATGCTCCTCTACTGTTTATCCTGGCGGTCGACCATGCGCGAAAACAGTCCTGGTCACTCGAGCGGTTTAACGCGTTTCTGGCCGGTAAGCGTTCCAATATTCTTAAAGCAATTGGGCTGCCAGGTAGCAAATCTCTCGTTCGATTAGTCCGTCGCCTGGCCTTGTCGCCCCTATTACCTTGGGAGCTGGAAGATATTCGCGCCGCACTTAAGAACCCCGAGTACTTAGCCTTGATGCGGCACCACCCTCACCTCCATGTGAACCACCTTCGTTTGCTGAATCGCATTCGACAACCGTTATGGCCCGGATTGCTGAATCTGGTGGATGAACATACCTCGGCAGTGGAGTTGTCCTGGCTATGCCGGATGATTCGGGATTCGCTCGCCATGGCCGGCGGTAACGAACAGGCCCTTGCAGCAATCCATTCCCGAGAAACCCTTCAGGACCAACATGACCGCTTAGTTGAACGTTTTAACCGGGCAAACAACCGAAACTCCGAAGAGAAGCGCCAAGACCTGGCGAAGGAGCTTTCTGAGAAGCACGGCGACTATCCGAAACCGCCCCTTGCCCCAATCGATGTTATAGAGCCGTTGGGCTCCTGGCTGGAGCTTCTGGAAGAAGGGGCAACCATGCGCCATTGCGTAGGCAGCTATGACGTGCCGGTCGCACTCGGGGAAGTGTTCATTTACCGGATGGTCCACCCGGAGCGCTTGACCATATCGCTTGAGTGCCACAACAAGACGTGGGTGCTTGGCGAGGTTCGTGGGGTGTGTAATTCCAGCCCTTCGGAAGGTGCTTTGGATTGGATTCGGCGGTGGGTGAATACTGATCGCAGAAGTTAGGAAACACAGACCAGATCTGCAGTGTGCAGCCTGAATGATGCGAAAAAATTCAATGTACAGCGTGGTCGCAAAGCGAACGTTCAGATGGTGCGATAACGCCGGCGCACACTAAGCGTTCGGTGATCCCAAATTGATTCGATGACCACCATCGGGCCAATTAAACCCAGTCAGTAACTTGTAGGTACTCCTCGCACCTTTTGACTGAGAGCGGCTTAGCATATAGATAGCCTTGTCCCGCATCACAGCCAAGGATTCGGAGATGGTTTTCTTGCTCTTTGGTCTCAATTCCCTCGGCCAGTACATCGAGTCCTAGGCTATGTCCCATCTGAATAATCGCTTTGGCAATTGCTCCACTTTCCTGGTCGTTAGGTAAGCCCCGGGTGAATGACTGGTCACTGTGGCCATCACAGCTGGGCTGGGCGATTCTGTATCTCCTGCTCTACAGCAGAGCTTGTGGGAGGGCCAGAATCCCCCTGCAGCTGGATATGCTCAGTCACGAGGCTCGACACATAGAAATCTCAGAGATGAGAATGAGTTGCATCCCATCTCGCTTACACTTACCCGGAGAGAGCTTTAGATAGCTTGGCTTGCCGGGTGGGAAGATTGACCGTTTCAGCTGCGATCATCCGGTCTCCGGAAAAGAGCCAGAATTCACAGGCATTGTCACTCTCTGTGGGACGCCGCTGAATTCGGTCGTATCCAGTGGCGATTCCAATACACTGGACTTTCATGCCGTTGAGATCTGACCAAAAACGAGGAGGAGAGGCAGGCGGAGACGGTTTACCACAAATATGAGCCGCCGCAATTTGTGCTTGAAGCATGGCATTGTGAATAGTTTCTATTCGGATGGGTGTATTGGTGTAAGCGTCCGGTAATCCCATCTTGAGCCAGGCGCTGCCGCCGTCAGGATAGTGTCCACTTATTTTCTAGTGGACACTTAACATGAACGACTTAAGCGTAACCAAGCCCTACCAACGCCGC
>NZ_JASSVM010000013.1 GCF_030541005.1 Marinobacter sp. SS5-14b
GGAAATAGGCAAAAATCGAACAAAACAGAGGGTGATAACGCCAAAATCGCGCTTGAATGGCTTTTTTTCGAGTTGAAAAGCGATTCAGCGATAAATCAGGCGTTAATCAGACCCTCCCTAGGTAATTTGGCGGGCAGCCTATCAAGCTCCGTTGCTGGAAGGCATTTCTGACCTCTAATTTGGCCTTCGTTTGTCAGTCGCTTTCTCTCCTCCATTACTTCGTCCAGCAGCATACTAGCGGGTGCTTCGTTGGGGGCCTGCTCGACTAACATACCGCGAACAGCCAACTCCAGAATCAACTCTCGCAGCTTCTTAACCCCAGTCAGCTCAACTTTGCCATTACTCCCCCGGCCACTGCCGGACTTCTTCGTGACCGCCCCAGTCCACAAATCCAGATGCTCGGTAATCAGCTCCCGCGCACTCACACCGCACCCCCGTCCGCGTTCTCACTGCTGTTATGAGAAAGCGCGTCGGCAAGGATGTCCCTCAGCTGGTGGCGGATTTCCTGGATTTCGGCCTGTTGCTGTTCGTACTTGGCCAGCAGTTCGTCCGGGTCGTGGTTGACCTGTTCGCCCACATGGGGATTCTTGATGTCCAGGTTGAAGTTGCGGGCCTTGATGTCGTCGATGGACACTTTCCAGGCCTGCTCGGTTTCCACCCGGCCTGCGAAGTCGTCGGCCTCGGTGCCCCACCAGTCGATTTCGGTCTGGAACTCCGAGAACTTCATGGGCCTGGTTTTGCTGTAGTTCTTGTAGCCTTCCGGGTAGGGGTGTTCGTAGTACCACACGGTTTCCGTGGGCTTGCCCTTGGTGAAGAACAGCAGGTTGGTCTTGATGCCGGTGTAGGGGTTAAACACGCCGTTGGGCAGGCGCACGATGGTGTGCAGGTTGCACTCTTCCAGCAGCTTTTCCTTGAGGCGGGTTTTCATGCCTTCGCCGAACAGGAAACCGTCTGGCAGCACCACGGCGGCGCGGCCACCGTCCCGCAGCAGGTGGATGAACAGAGTCATGAACAGGTCGGCGGTTTCCCGGGTGCGGAAGGCGCTGGGGAAGTTGGTTTCAATGCCGTCTTCTTCCATGCCGCCGAAGGGCGGGTTGGCCACGATAACGTCTACCCGTTCTTTCGGGCCCCAGCTGATGAGCGGGCGGGCCAGGGTGTTGTCGTGCTTTATCTGGTCCGGCACTTCGATGCCGTGCAGAATCAGGTTTGTGGTGGCCAGCAGGTGCGGCAGGGGCTTTTTCTCAACGCCATGGATGCTCTTCTGCAGGGTTTGTTCGTCCTGCGGGGTGCTGACGTAGTGCTTGCGCTTGTGCTCGATGGTGCAGGTAAGGAAGCCGCCGGTGCCGCAGGCCGGGTCCATCACTTTCTCGTCCAGCTTCGGGTCTACCCGGTTGACCATGAACTCGGTCACTGCCCGCGGGGTGTAGAACTCACCGGCGTTGCCGGCGCTCTGCAGGTCTTTGAGGATTTGCTCGTACATATCGCCCAGCTCGTGGCGCTCGGCGGATTTGTTGAAGTTGATGCCGTCCTGCAGCTTGTTGATGACCTGGCGCATGAGCTGGCCGGACTTCATGTAGTTGTAGGCGTCCTCGAACACGTTGCGGATAACCACGCCCCGGTAGTCGTCACCGGCCGGCTCCAGGTTCTGCAGGCCAGGGAACAGGGTGTTGTCGATGAAGTCTTTGAGCTCGTCGCCGGTCACGCCTTCCGGGTCCGCGGCCCAGTTGCGCCAGCGCAGGTTTTCCGGAATCGGAGATTTGTAGTCGTCGTAGATCAGCTCCCATTCCTGTTCCCGGTCATCGAAGATTTTCAGGAACAGCATCCAGACCAACTGGCCGATGCGCTGGGCGTCGCCGTCCACGCCCACGTCTTTGCGCATGATGTCTTGGATGGATTTTATGGTGGTGCTGATAGACATAGGTGTTCAGTTCCTGCGTGTTCGGAATGGTGTAAAGCGATAAGTTCGGGTCAGGACGTTTGCCGGTAAAGCTCGTCTTCCAGGTCTTTCACGGCCTCGGTATAGCCGGGCTTGCCCCCGAAGGAGTCCACCAGTTCCATGAGTGAGCCTATCTGACTGAAGGGCGCGAGGGTGAGGATTTTAACATCTTCGATAGGCTCGATGCCGTCGTCGGTGTACTTGTCCAGCAGGGCGTCCAGAACCTCTTTGCTGGCGCCTTCGTATTTGCTGAAGTAATTCTGCTTACGCACCTGCTCGGCCCGCTCCTTGCGGCTCAGAGGAGGCTGGTCGTAGACGATGTGACAGATGACATCGAAGGGGTCGGGTTCAGCCCCCAGTTTCTTGCTGACGTCCTTGATGAGGTCGTCCCACATCACGCCTTGCTCGGCCAGTTCTTCGATGATGGCCTGTTTGCGCTCGGCTTCGTTCCAGCCTTTGAGGAAGTCGGTGAGGGTGGCGTACTGCTCTTTCACTTTCTTGCGGGTGAAGTCTTTCAGGCTTTCGGTGATGAGCTTGCCGTCTGGGCCGAGGTACTGGACGCGCTCGGCAATCACCTTGACCTCCACATCGCCCACCACGTACTTCACCCGCTTGGTTTTTTCTTCGTCGCCAGTGGGCCAGGCGGGTGTGCTGTCGTCGCTGTGCCAGGTTTCGCCGGGCTCAACTTCATAGCCCTCGGCTTCTTCGCATAGCGGCAACTCGGTGTTGTCTGGGGCCAGAGCTTCGTGCTCATCGTCTGGGACGATGGAATCGTCGCCTTTCGGTTCGTAGACCTTCACCGGGTCGCCATCGAACGCCGGGTCTGCGAACAGTTCCGTGGCTTTCTTGAAGTCCAGAATGGTGAACCAGTGCTTGTTGTAGTCGTCGTTGATGCGGGTGCCACGGCCGATAATTTGCTTGAACTCGGTCATGGATTGAATGCGCTGGTCCAGGACGATGAGTTTGCAGGTCTGGGCGTCTACGCCGGTGGTCATCAGTTTGCTTGTGGTGGCAATGACGGGGTAACGCTCTTCCGGGTTGATGAAGTTGTCCAGCTCGGCCTTACCTTCCTGCTCGTCGCCGGTGATGCGCATGACGTACTTGCGGTTCTCTTTCACTCGCTCCGGGTTCAGGTTTACCAGGGTCTGGCGCATGCGTTCTGCGTGGTCGATGTCTTCGCAGAACACGATGGCTTTCTGGTAGGGGTCGGTTTGTTCGAGGAATTCGGTCACTTTCCTGGCGACCACTTCGGTGCGCTTCTCCAGAACCAGCTGGCGGTCGAAGTCTTTCTGGTTGTAGATGCGGTCTTCGATGAGCTCGCCGTGCTTGTCGGTCTGGCCCTTGCTGGGGCGCCAGCCTTGCAGGTCGCGGTCCAGGTCGATGCGCACGACTTTATAGGGTGCCAGGAAGCCGTCTTCGATGCCTTGCTTCAGGGAGTAGGTGTATACCGGCTCGCCGAAGTAGTCGATGTTGGAGACTTCCTTGGCTTCCTTCGGTGTAGCCGTCAGGCCTATATGGGTGGCGGCTGAGAAGTATTCCAGAATCTGGCGCCAGGCGGAGTCCACGGAGGCGCTGCCCCGGTGGCACTCGTCGATAACCACGAGGTCGAAGAAATCCGGGGAGAACTGTTTGTAGATGTTCTGCTCGTCCTCGCTGCCGGTAACGGCCTGGTAGAGCGACAGGTAAATTTCGTAGGACGGGTCTACCGTTCGGTTGGTGACCTTGGTCATGGCTTGGCCAAAGGGCTTGAAGTCGTTGTTCTTGGTCTGGTCTACCAGAATGTTGCGGTCGGCCAGGAACAGGATGCGTTTCTTCTGCTTGGATTTCCACAGCCGCCAGATTATCTGAAAGGCGGTGAAGGTCTTGCCGGTGCCGGTGGCCATTACTAGCAGAATACGGTTCTGCCCACGGGCCACGGCCTCTACGGTGCGGTTGATGGCGACTGTCTGGTAATAGCGGGGTGTTCGGCCGCTGCCGTCATCGTAGTACGGCTGCTCGACCGTTTGCCGGGCGGTCTGGTGGATGCCTTTGTGCTGGCAGTAGAGCTGCCAGAGGGTTTCGGGGGAGGGAAATTCGTCCAGGCTCAGGGTAGTCTCGGTTTGGCCGAAGTGCCCGGTGCGGTCGTGGAACAGGAAACCGTCGCCGTTGCTGCTGAACACGAAGGGCGCGTCCAGGGCATCGCTGTAGGCCAGAGCCTGCTGCATTCCATCGCCCAGGCTGTGGTTGTTGTCCTTGGCTTCGATGATGGCAATGGGCATGTTCTTCTTATAACTGAGAACGTAATCGGCCCGGCGACGTTTGCCACGGGTGTGCAGTCTGCCACGCACGATGATGCGGCCAGCGGTGAACGAGACTTCCTCTCGCACCTGGCTGTGCATGTCCCAGCCCGCATTCTGCAGGGCTGGGTTGATGTACTTGGTGCAGATGTCCCGCTCTGTGAGCTTTTTCTTGTCCATGTGCTCGCCGCCGTTACTTCCGATTTGCAACCATCTGGTTTTGCGTGGTTTTGTGGCTTTAGGTTAGCCCATATCGGTAGGTTACAGAAGGTTTGTGTGCTTGATCACGCAGAGCTGTTGCTTTCTTGATACCGCAAGAGGTATGTTCCAAATCGCTCAGGAGAGCAAAGGGATAGATCAACGGACAAGGAAACGGAATTGTGTCCTACCAGTTATACGTTACCGGTGGCTACGGCTTTACCGAAAGGATTCTGCCGTCGTTACTGCACCCCTCCGAAGCGGTTTCCATCGCACAGGATTATTTTTCTCGTGGTTACCAGGGCGCTCATATAGAGCCCGCACCGGATGCTGGTTTTCGGGTTTTGGAAAAAGCATCCAGCAGTGAGCGCCAGGGAATACTCGATGCCTTACAAAGCGGGCAGCTGGTGCTTGCCCGCCAGGACAGTGCGCCTTTCGGGCTTTTCACGGAGCGTAACGCCAGCCCTGATCACCTTCGCTCCGATCTGCCGCAGCCCCTAGTGAGTCGTTTGCGTGAGCGATGGCCAACGGGCACTGGCGGCGGGTTGACCATACGATCAGATTCGCTGCACGCTCCCGCCACACAGGATTATCAACTGGCCCCGGAGCCGGTTGCAGCGCCCCTTCCAGGGAAAAGCCCGTACAAACTGACGATTGAGTATCGCTGGCCCGATGGTACCGGCGTTGCAGATTTGCCGTTTCAGGTGGGTACAGATCTTGATGGCGTAACAGGAACGTTGAATCATCAGGGCAGCGCCACAGTAGAGGGCTTGAATGGCCGATATGCGACAGTTCGGCTGGGTTCCAGTGCCGTGGACGATGCGGTTCGTCAGGAACGCAATACTATAACTGCCGGTTTGCAGCGGTTACTGGAGCAGGAGCGGAGGGAAACCGCCGCTAGGGAAATGGTCTACCAGGAACTGCTCGGGTATGAAAAGGGATTAGTGAGCACTGGAGCGCTTTTTCAGGGTGCCTATGATGCTGGAATGGGGTTGTTTGATTTTGTGGTGGGTGTCAGTGATCTGAGCAACACCACCAAAACCCTTCTGGATGGGCTTAATGCGGCTTGGGCCGCCCATAAAGAGAATGGAGCTAATAGTTGGTACGAAACATTCCGTACGCTGTATGACGAAAGCCGGAGAGAACGTTGGGTTCGTGCCATCGGGTTCTCTCCTTCAGACATTAGCAGTGAAGATTTAGCGAAGGCCTACGAGCTGGCGTCTATGGTGATGACTGATGAGAAGCTACGTACAGCGTTGAAAGACTTCACCACCGATTACGCGACTATCCAGCACCATACCGAGTATACGTACGTTGGTGGTGCAGTAGCATTCGAGTTAGTGTTGGCGGGCTTGCTGGCGGCAACAACGTTGGGGGCCGGGAATGCTGCCCAGGCTTCCAGCCGTATTCGCCATGCCCGGATACTGGCAGGGCTCGGCCCCGCCTTTGGCCGGTTTGTTGAAGCCCTTAAGCTTCAGGGCTTGCGCAGAGTTTGGCGGGATGTCGATCTGAGCAAGAATAATCACTTTAAAGACGAAGCCTCCCCGCGCCCGGAGGGGGTTGAGGCTGAGCCTGCCGTACAACGCACAACTGGCAGGCCGAAGAAGGCACTACCTCAGTCGCTAGGTGAAGCCAAAAAAATTCTGCAGGATGCTCGAGCCGCCATCATTGCCAACGGCAAGGCACCCCCACCTAAATACACCCAGGCTCAGCTACACCAAATTGCCGCAGAGGGTTTTGGCGATGAGAAGTACATCGTTCGTTTGGTGGAGGAACCTCATATCAACCTCAATGGCCCGAACAACGGAAGGTTGGGAAAGGAAGGCCCTGCCGGTGTGCAGATTTGGTCAACGAGTTTTGATCAGATTGCGCACCTGGATACGGACCCCAAGCTGATCTCTGAAGCGATGGGTGTGAACTTCAAGCCGGGCGCCAAGTACAAGCTGGCGATCGTTGATCAGGCAGATGCGGTGAAGTATGCGGATGCTGAAACGATTGTTCCCACATACGGAAATTTAACAAAGTTTGTTGAGGATAAGCTGCCCGGTAAGGTCGAAAATCCCGGATTGGTTAAGGATGTTATGACGCCAGAATATTCGGGGGAGTATGAGCCGTTAATCAGTAACATGCCTCCAGCTGCATGGAAAAACCCGCAAATACGTAACGCATATTTGAGAAAGGCGGGGCTTGGCCAGGACGAGATCAAGAAATTTAATACTCGAATTAGTATTCAGGACAATACAGGTGCAAATGAGCATTTTACTGGTAATGGCCTGACCAAAACGACCAACTCGACCACAGAACATCCGGTGTATGGCACTGTGGAAGCATTCAGCCTGCATAAGAACCCCAAAACCTTCCGGCAAATGATGGGTATAGAAGGTGGAACCCAGTGGGTGGAGTTGGTGGACCTAAAACCGATTAATTTTGGAGCTTGAGAATGGCGTACCCGAAACTGCCCGAATGGCCGATTATTGATCCTGAAGATCCTCCTGAGGGCTATCATCGGGTCACCAAGGTAATGAATCCGGAGGACGACACTGCGCCTTGGCATTGTTTCGCTGTGGAGCGTCACCTGATCTTTGCCCAGAAAGTGTGGGTTAAGCTTGGTGATGATGATCCAGGCGAATTTGTTACTGCGCAATATGAGTTTCCAATTGGCGCTGCCAGATGGTTTGTAGAGACGCTCAAGCGCTTTTTTCTCGACCCGGATCACCCTAACGCTGTTCCCCGAGGTGCTATCACTATCGAGGAAGAAGTTGACGGTGAAACGCTGGGGGTAACCCGGGGAGCCCAGTACGGCAGCATGCTAAAGGGGATCCCGGGATACTCACTGGATAATGTGAATCGCTTTGAACATACAACTTTGGGTCCCGATGACAATTGGTGCCAGATGTTCAAAATGGGCGATCCGTGGTTGTTTGAGCAGGGCTTGCTGGATGCCTTTAAAGACATCGCTGAGCGTCATGAGAGAGGAGAGTTTTAGAAAGGAAGTGGGGCCAAAACGAGGGAGGGATATGACTCAAGTATTTCCACAATTTAGCCAAAAAAACGACTCGCTTCGAAGTATATGATGCGGATAAAAGTGCAGCAATTGAGTGTCGGTCCTGGTGGTCAGATATTCCCGGTTTTGAGCCAGTGGAGCCTGAAATGGATGAGGATGAGGACTTTCGAGCATTTCACGGGAAATGGACTCACGAAACAGGCGTGAATTGTCTTTATGAATGAACTGGGAATGGTGCCCCCGGCAGGACTCGAACCTGCTACCTTCCCCTTAGGAGGGGGACGCTCTATCCAGATGAGCTACGGAGGCATTTCAGAAGAGGCGGTATAATAGCCGCCATAGACCTGTGGCTCAAGGGGCCACAGGCTTGCGTTGGCGCAGCTCTTCCAGAATTTCGTGCTGATTGGTGACTTTTTCACCGGTCAGCACTTGTAATGCCCGAGCTCGTTCCATCAGGGCTTCGTGGTAAGTTTGCGTGAGCTCGTCCAGTGTCACTTCCCGAATGGCCGCTGCCAGCTGCTCCCGGCTGTCGAACTGGTAGTTCTCCCGATCGATTTCCCGCCAGTACCGCCCAGACACTTCACCGAGCTGCCGGTCCCGTTCCATGAGTTTGCTGATAACGGCCTGCTTTTCCCGGTTGAGCTGGCTGGGAGGCAGTTTTGCCAGGGCGGTTTGAAAGCTGTCAGCGAACTCGACCACGGCTTGGTCGATTTCCTTGCCACTGGCTTCCGGAGACTGGACCACCAGGCCCAGGGCCGGGGTTTCCAGTATCTCAAAAGCGGAGGCGTAAACGATGTAGCCGAGCTGTCGTGAGGTTCGGATGTTTTCGTAAAAGGGGCTGCTGATAATTTGCGCCAGTAGCTGGTAGCGGGCCCGCTCTGCATAGGAGGTGTCTTTACCCTGCAGGTACAGGGTGTATCCGGTGTCCGGGTGCTCAACGTCAAGCGTTGCCCGGGTTTGCCCGTCTGGTAGTTGGCGAACCTGAGCGCGTTCAACTACTGCGCGCTCACGATTGCTAAGTACCATAGCCTGGACTTGCTTCGCCATGTTCAGGGCAGACGCCGCAGTCAGGTTGCCGTGGGCCAGCATCACCGGGTCGGTTACCCGCACCAGTTCGTTGCCGAAACTGATCAGTTCGTCCAGGGTTACCTCCTTGGCGGCCGCCAGCTTATCAGCGACTGGAAAGGTGCCGGCGAGCAGGGCAGTCTGAATAAATTCTGAGGTTTGCTGAACCGGCCGGTCTTTGGCTTTGTTTTCCAGGCCGTCAATCAGGCGCTGGCGGGCAATGTGGAATCGCTGTTCGGTGAAGTTGGGTTCCGAGAATTCCAACAGGATGCGGTTGACCAGTTTGTGCAGCTTGTCGTTATAGCCGCCCACGCGAATGGTGACACCTCGCAAGTGCGGGTAAACGGCGTAATCCAGCCCTGCCAGCCGGGCGGAATAGGCCCAGGCATTGAGGTTGGTGGTAATGGCGTCTACCAGCAGCTGGGTGAGGACAGCGCTGCGGGCCGAGGCGCGAGCCGCGGGTGTGCGCAGGCTGATGAAGACGTTGGCTTTGGGTGTGTTGAAACGCGTGTCTCGGGCGTACCAGATGTCCAGGCCGTTGGGTTCGCCCAGCAGAATGGGTTGGGGCATGGTGTGCCCCTCCACCAAGTCAAGATTATCCGGTACAAACGGGTTTGCTTCGGGCAAGGCCAGTTGTCTGGCCAGTTGCAGATCTGTATCTGTCTGAACGTCCAGTGGTTCACGCTGCCAGGGCGTTTTGTACCATTCGGTAAACAGCGGTGTCTCAAAGTTTTGTTGCGGCGCAGACACCCAGGCCACCAGGTTGTCTGGGGTTAACCGGTCCAGAATGGCTCGGTATTGCTCCGGTGCGTAGCTTTCCATTAGCCAGGGGGCGCTCAGGATGTCTTCTGGCGGGTAGTCCCGAAGCAGGCCGGAGAGTCTCATGGCTGCCTGAACCGGTTCGCTCCGTTCCCGAAAGCGGAAATCGATCATCGCAAGTTGCTTCATTTCGTCGAAGCGTTCGCGGCCAATGCCTTCGGCTCTGATCTGGTCGATGTAGTGGAAGACGAGCGCGATGATCTCGTCTTGCCGCTTCAGGCCTTCCCGGGTAAGCGACATGCTGATGTCCAGCGTCGCGTGTTCGCCGGTGTCCATGCCGAGGCCCGCAGAGAGAGACTCTACCCATCCTTCCCGTTTTAGCACGTCGAACAGGCTGCCAGGGCCTTCGTGCCCGAGCAGATTCGCTATGTAGGAGGCCGGTTTGGTGGCGTAATTGCTCTGTTGTGAGGGGATGGGAAACGACAATGCCAGGCTTCGGCTGTCTTTCAGGGTCTCCGCGCTGATCCGTTCGGGCAGGCGCTCCGAGCTGTGCAGGGGCTCGGTGTGTTCCACAGGCTCCAGGTTGCGGTTGGCAATGGCGCTGAATCGATCTCGAACCAGGCGTTCCAGTTCATCCAGCGGCTGGGGCCCATAAACCGCCAACGTCATGATGTTGGATGAGTAGTTCTGTTGCCAGAACTCGATCAGGTCGGGCCGTAGAGGGTTGTCTTCGGTGTTCTCCAGGGTGCTGAGGTTACCGACGGCGAACTGACTGAAGGCATGGCTCGGATTGCCGGCGGCTTTGCGTACAGACAGAAGGCGTCGGCCATCTTCTTTCAGCTTGGCACTGTATTCCGAGTGAACCGCGTTCCGTTCACGGTCGACCAGCTCCGAGGTGAAAAGCGGATGGGAGAACTGCTGGGCAAAGCGATCGAGCGCCGGTTCCAGGAACTCGCTTTCGACGTCGAAAAAATAGTTGGTATCTTCAAACGCGGTGAACGCGTTGTGGCTGCCGCCGTGACTGCTGATGAATTGTTGGTATTCGCCGGCATCGGGGTATTTCTCGGTACCCAGAAACAGCATGTGCTCCAGAAAATGTGCCAGGCCTTCACGATCTGCCGGATCGTTGCCGCTGCCGACCGCCACGTTCATGGAGGCGGCGGCTTTATCGGCCTCGGGGTCCGAGGCCAGGATGACACGCAGGCCGTTGTCCAGTTCCAGATACCGGTAGCTGTTTGGATCGTTCGGGCTTTTGCTGGGTGAGGTACTGGCCAGAGCGGTGGCATTCAGCAGCAAGCTTCCAATCACCAACAGCAGTAGAAGCTGGAAACGGTACAAACGTTGGAACAGGGAGCGGTCAGCGGTCATAGGGCCTCATCTATCCGGGGGTCACGCGTGAAAAGTCAGGTCAGTGCATCTGGCCGGTTTTTGTACTGGCCGGTTGTTGCTCCAGCGTCTGGCGGGCCAGGCTGGCGGCTTTGTCGGCGTCCAGTTGCCCGGAGGCGATGCGCTCCAGCACGCTGGCCATAATGGCGACCGACTGCCGGTACTCGGCGAATTCTGACTGAAAGGCTTTGTCGATGGCCTGGTACACCGCCTGGATTTTTTCTTCCCGGGAGCCGCTGTTGGCTGCGGTGTCATTGATTGCCTTCAGACAGGCGCGGGCTATGGCAATGTAGCGTTCGGTGTTCGGGTTGTCGTTCTGCATGGCTGGTTTGGCAAACCTTGGTGTTGTTGACGGGATTAGAGACGCGCGAAGGCGCCGGAAGTTCCCGATTATGGCATTGCCGGGCGATGGTTGCATTGCCCGTTGGTAATTCTGCGCTCCGGGCAGGCAGGCTCTGGCTCATGTGCTAATCTCAAATGCATTGTGTCGATTACGTGGGCATAACGCAGCTTGGTTGTGCGTGATTTTAGAGTAAAGGCTCTAACAAAAACAAAGAGTTACAGAGTAAATGCTCTAATAAAGTTCGATACATGAAAGATGCAATTAAGTAGAATGCCGGCATTGTGGGTTCGCCTAAGACTTTAGTCTTAGTGGTGTGTGGCCCGATGAAACGACAACTAATAAGTAACAGGCAGGACGGATTACCTATGAATTATTTCCTGACAGGCGGCACCGGTTTTATCGGTCGTTTTCTGGTTGAAAAGTTGCTGGCCCGTGGTGGCACAGTGCATGTTCTGGTTCGCGAGCAGTCACAGGATAAGCTGGCGAAGCTGCGTGAGCGCTGGGGTGTAGACGAAAGCCGCGTGAAGGCGGTGATCGGTGATCTCACCAGCAAAAACCTGGGTATCGATGCCAAGGCCATGAAAGCCCTGAAGGGAAATGTTGATCACTTCTTCCACCTGGCTGCCGTGTACGACATGGGCGCCGATGAGGAATCCCAGGCCGCGACCAATATTGAGGGCACCCGTGCGGCCGTCGAGGCAGCGGAATCAATGGGAGCCAAGCATTTCCATCACGTGTCTTCGATCGCCGCTGCCGGCCTGTTCAAAGGTATCTTCCGGGAAGATATGTTTGAAGAAGCGGAGAAGCTGGATCACCCCTACCTGCGCACCAAGCACGAATCCGAGAAAGTGGTGCGTGAGGAGTGCAAGGTACCGTTCCGTATTTACCGCCCCGGGATGGTGATCGGCCACTCTGAAACTGGTGAAATGGACAAAGTTGACGGGCCGTATTACTTCTTCAAGATGATTCAGAAGATTCGCCACGCCCTGCCGCAGTGGGTGCCCACCATTGGTATTGAAGGCGGTCGCCTGAACATCGTGCCGGTGGATTTCGTGGTGAATGCCATGGACCACATTGCCCATCTCGATGGTGAAGACGGTAACTGCTTCCATCTGGTCGACACCGACCCATACAAAGTGGGTGAGATTCTCAATATTTTCTCCGAGGCCGGTCATGCGCCACGTATGGGTATGCGGATCGACTCTCGCATGTTCGGTTTCATTCCGCCGTTTATTCGTCAGAGCATCAAGAATCTTCCGCCAGTCAAGCGCATTACCGGCGCGCTGCTGGATGACATGGGCATTCCGCCGTCCGTTATGTCGTTCATCAACTACCCGACCCGTTTTGACACCCGGGAAGTGGAGCGTGTGCTGAAAGGTACGGGCATTGAAGTGCCACGTCTGCCGAGTTATGCCGCAGTAATCTGGGACTTCTGGGAGCGCAACCTGGACCCGGATCTGTTCAAGGACCGCACCCTGAAAGGCACCGTTGAAGGCAAGGTCTGTGTGGTGACCGGAGCCACCTCCGGGATTGGCCTGGCCACCGCAGAAAAGCTGGCAGAAGCCGGTGCCATTCTGGTGATTGGTGCGCGCACCAAAGAAACGCTGGATGAAGTCGCAGGTCAGTTGGAGGCCAAGGGAGGCAGTGTTCATGCTTACCAGTGTGACTTCTCGGATATGGAAGACTGTGACCGCTTTGTGAAGACGGTTCTGGATAACCATGGCCATGTGGATGTTCTGGTCAACAACGCTGGTCGCTCTATTCGCCGATCCCTGTCATTGTCGTTCGATCGCTTCCACGATTTCGAGCGCACCATGCAGTTGAACTACTTCGGCTCTGTGCGGCTGATCATGGGCTTTGCGCCAGCCATGCTGGAACGCCGTCGCGGCCACGTGGTGAATATTTCCTCGATTGGTGTTCTGACCAACGCACCCCGGTTCTCTGCGTACGTGGCGTCCAAGTCTGCGCTGGATGCGTTCAGCCGCTGTGCCGCGGCTGAGTGGTCTGACCGTAATCTGACGTTTACCACCATCAACATGCCGCTGGTTAAAACGCCGATGATCGCACCGACCAAGATTTACGATTCTGTGCCTACGCTGTCTCCTGAGGAAGCGGCGCAGATGGTGGCGGATGCGATTGTGTATCGTCCGAAGCGTATCGCTACCCGGTTGGGTGTGTTTGCGTCTGTACTGCATTCGCTGACACCGAAGATGGGCGAGATCATCATGAACACCGGTTACCGTATGTTCCCGGATTCGCCCTCAGCCGCGGGCAGTAAGTCCGGTGAAAAGCCTAAGGTGTCTTCCGAGCAGGTGGCATTTGCCGCCATTATGCGAGGCATTTACTGGTAAGCCGGATTGCAGGCAACAAAAAACCCGCCATGTGCGGGTTTTTTGTTGCCTGCAAAATGCAGTTGGGAGGCCTATGCGTCGCTGGCGCTGATGGCCGGTGGCGGATAGCCACCCAGTTCCTGCCAGCGATTGACGATGCCGCAGAACAGATCGGCGGTTTTTTCAGCATCGTAAGCGGCAGAGTGGGCCTCTTTGTTGTCGAACGGAATGCCGGCCAGTTTGCAGGCCTGGGCCAATACCGTGTGGCCATACGCCAGGCCTGCAAGCGTGGCAGTGTCAAAGGTGGAAAAGGGGTGGAACGGGTTCCGTTTGATGTCTGCCCGCATGGCAGCGGCGAACACAAAGTTGTGGTCGAAGGTGGCATTGTGCCCAACCAGAACCGCCCGCTTACAGTCGAAGGCTTTGACCGCTTTGCGGATAGGGGAAAAGATTTCACTCATGCCTTCTAACTCAGGAACCGCCTCCCGCTCCGGGCTCCAGGGATCAATGCCCGTGAAATCCAGTGCAGACTGCTCCAGGTTTGCGCCTTCGAAAGGGTCGATTTGCTGAAGGTAGGTTTCACCGCGGTGCAGCAGGCCATTCTCATCCATGGTCAGCATGACGGCGGCAATTTCCAGCAGAGCATCCCGTTCCGGGTTGAAGCCGGCGGTTTCAACGTCCACAACCACGGGTAGAAAACCGCGGAAGCGCTGGGACATAGGGTGAGGCTGTTTGTTTTCGTCTGACACTCGAACTCCAATGTTCGTGTTGTTTAAAAAGTTACGCCATGCGCCAGTGAACGGTTTCACCGGCTTTTAACGGCACGATGGTACCTTCGGCCAGTGGTAGCTGCTCCGGCATGGTCCAGGATTCGCGCACCAGGGTGATGGTGTCGGTGTTTCTGGGCAGTCCGTAAAAATCGGCACCGTTGAAACTGGCGAACGCCTCCAGCTTGTCCAGAATACCCAGCTCCTCAAAAATATCGGCGTAAAGACCAATCGCACCGTAGGCCGAATAGCATCCGGCACAACCGCAGGCCGCTTCTTTCTTGTCGCGGGCGTGGGGGGCGGAGTCCGTTCCCAGGAAAAATCTCGGATCACCACTGGCAACGGCTTCGCGCAACGCTAACTGGTGTTTGTTGCGTTTGAGAATCGGCAGACAGTACAGGTGAGGGCGAATGCCCCCCACCAGCATGTGGTTGCGATTGTACATCAGATGCTGAGGCGTAAGCGTTGCGGCCAGGTTGCCACCTGAATGGCTGCGCACAAAGGCGGCCGACTCTGCCGTAGTGATGTGCTCCAAAACTACCTTTAGTGTCGGGAAGGCCGCAAGGGTTGGTGCCAGAACGCGTTCCAGGAATACTTTTTCCCGGTCGAAGATGTCGATGTCTGGATCGGTCACTTCCCCGTGTACCAGCAATAGCATGCCGCACTCGGCCATGGCTTCGAGCACCGGGTAAATATTGCGGATGTCGGTCACGCCGGACGCCGAGTTGGTGGTCGCACCAGCGGGGTAGAGCTTGGCGGCGACGACACCGGCGTTTTTGGCTTCGCGAATGGTGTCCGCCGTAGTGCTTTCGGTCAGGTACAGGGTCATCAGAGGTTTGAAGCCGGTATCTGGCGCGGCCGCCTGGATGCGCTCCCGGTAGGACTCGGCGGCAGCGGCATCGGTGACCGGCGGCACTAGGTTAGGCATGATGATTGCCCGGCCAAAACAGGCCGCAGTGGCAGGCACAACGCTGTTGAGCACAGCGCCATCGCGTACATGCAAGTGCCAGTCGTCAGGGCGGGTGATGGTCAGTTGTCTGGTCATGAAGTATCCGCAAAGCAGCCAAAAAATTTCGCGGATTATAGCAGAAGGCAGGCCTGAATGTTTTCAATCTGAATTTGGTTACGATGGCTCAAGTAATGTCCACCCTTGCCGTTACACGAAGAGCTGAACAGTTAATGTAATTCGGGGCGTTTTTATGGCCATGTTTGATCGCAGGTCTACAGGGTTGACGATGGCAGCTTATGCGGCTGCTTTGCCGCTGTGGCTGTCGGCCTCGCCGGTGGCGGCTTCGAGCTATGGCGCGGGTATTGAAAACAGCCAGTGGTATCTCTCTGAATCGGTGTTTGAATGCTCCCTGACCCACGATGTACCGGGTTATGGGCGTGCGGTATTCAGTCACAGGGCCGGAGAGCAGCTTGCTTTTCACCTCGAATCGGAGCTGCCAATGATGCGGCCGGGAAAAGGCCGCCTGGTCGTTGAGGCTCCGGCCTGGCGCCCCGGCGTGGCTCCGCGTCCCGTTGGTTTGGTGGATGTTTCATCCGGCAGCCGTGCAGTAAGTGTTGGCAATCGCGAGGCGACTCTGATGGCTCAGGGCTTGTTGCAGGGGATGCAGCCAACCTTGACCCGAGCCGCTCGTTACGATGATCGGCCCGTTCGTGTTCATTTGTCGAATGTGAACTTCTCCGGGCCCTACTCCGGTTACCGGCAATGCGTGGCCTGGCTGCTGCCCGTGAATTATGATCAGATCCGGCGTTCCCGGGTGCCTTTCGCAAGCGGTAGCACCAGTCTCTCTGAGGCCGACAGAAGGTTGCTGGATAACATTGTCACTTATGTGATGGCGGATTCGACTGTTGAGCGTATTCTGGTGGATGGTCACTCGGATAGCCTGGGTAGCCGTATCGATAACCGCGCTCTGTCGGAGGAGCGGGCAACGGTTGTCGCAGACTATCTAAAAGCTCGAGGTATCGATGAAAATCTGCTGATTGTGCGAAGTCACGGGGACCAGTTCCCGGTGTCACGCCGTCACGCCGATAACCGCCGCACGACCATACGCTTGCAGCGTGAAGGAGAGCGGCCCGAACTTCAGCAGGCGAGTGGCATGGGTGGCGAGTTTGCGGGCTGAATGTTGCCGCCACCAACCTGGCTAGTAAACGGCGTTCATCACTTCGAGATGAGCGGCGACGCTTTCAGATAACGCTTTCAGATGGTAGCCCCCTTCCAGCGTCGAAATAATTCGGTCGTTGGCGTGGTCATGTGCCACGCTTACCAGCATCTCGGTCAGCCAGCGGTAATCTTCTGCTTCCAGGTTCAGTTCCGCCATCGGGTCTAGCTTGTGGCCATCAAATCCGGCTGAAATCAGAACCAGCTGAGGCCGGAAATCCTGAAGCTTCTTCAACCAAACCGCTTCCACGGCTTTTCGGTACTCCGCTGCAGAGCAATTTGCCTCAATGGGCGCATTCACAATGTTGTCTGCCTGACGGTGCACGTGGGAGTGCGGGTAGAACGGATGCTGGAAGCTGGAACACATCAGAATGCGTTCATCACCACTGACAATATCAACCGTGCCGTTGCCCTGGTGAACATCAAAATCGATGATGGCCACCCGCTCCAGGTGATGGAAGGTAAGGGCGCGCATAGCCGCCAGTGCGATGTTGTTGAAGAAACAGAACCCCATGGATTTTGCCCGTTCGGCATGGTGCCCGGGGGGCCTGGCGCAGACAAAGGCATTGGTGACCTGGCTGCTCATCACCATATCCACTGCCTGAACGTTTCCGCCAGCAGCCAATCTGGCAGCGCGCAGGGTGTCGGGCATCATGGCCGTGTCGGGGTCGGTGAATACCCGGCCGCGGGTAGGTTGCATCAGGTCCAGCTGGTGCAGGTACGATTCCGGATGTACGGTCAGCAGTTGGTCGCGGGTAATTTCTTCCGGGCGTATCCAGTCGAGTTCCTGTTGCAGGTTGGTGTCTGCGAGGTACGCCAGAATGCTTGCGATGCGCTCGGGGCTTTCCGGATGCTCCGGGCCCATGTTGTGTTTCATGCAGTCGTTGTGGGAGAAGAATGCGGTGGTCATACTGAACGTCTGAGCCCGAGTCTGATTGTTATTGTGTCGATGTTATCAGGGATAACCGAAGTATGTCGTCTTTCTTTGGTCTAATAACAGTGATAGCAGATTTACATCATGAAATAGCCATCTAAGATAAGGTATACATTGATAAGTAACCTGTTTTATTGGGATTCTTACCCAATTTACCGCCGAGAAGGTCAGGGAGAGTCAATTTGAGTACCCGCTATCTGGAAAGTCTTTTCAACCCTGAATCAATTGCTGTGATCGGTGCGTCCGAGCGGGCAGACAATCTCGGTGGCATGGTGTTGCGTAACCTGCTGGGCGGTGGGTATCCGGGCCGTATCGTGGTGGTGAACCAGAGCGACTATGACAACGTGCATGGCGTGCCTTGTGTAGGCAAGGTGTCCAAACTGGATTTCAGCCCGGACCTCGCGATTATCTGTACCCCGCCCGATACCGTGCCCAAGATGATTCGTAAGCTTGGAGAGCGGGGCGTCAGAACGGCCATCGTTATGACCGGTGGTATGTCACGCACGCACAGTAAAACCGGTCAGCCGTTGATGTACTCGGTGCGCGATGCAGCCAGAGAAACCGGTATCCGGGTGCTGGGCCCCAACACCATTGGCCTGATGGTTCCCGCGCGTCACTTGAACGCCACTTATGCCCACATGGGTGCGATTCCCGGTCGGGTCGCTTTTGTTGGGCAGTCCGGCACGATTGCCAGTTCGGTATTGGACTGGGCCTTTGCCCGGGGCGTCGGGTTTTCCTACTTTCTGACCCTGGGCGATGGCATGGACATCGACCACGACGACCTGATCGATTACCTGGCCCAGGACACGCAAACCCGGGCCATTCTGCTGCACATTGAAAGCATTCCGAACCCCCGGCGCTTCATGTCGGCGGTCCGGGTGGCGTCACGCACCAAACCGGTGATTGCCGTTAAGTCTGGCCGTGTGCCGGAGTCCGAGTGGATTGCCCATGGCCTGCCGGCGGGCATCAAGCGCAGCGATCCGATCTACGATGCCATGCTGCAAAGGGCCGGTGTGCTGCGAGTGGACGGTTTGGGCCAGATGTTTGATGCCCTGGAAACCCTCACCCGAATGCGCCCCTTGCGGCGTGAATCCCTTGCCATCATGGCAAATGGCGTGGGTCCGGGGGTGTTGGCGGTTGATCGCCTGGCGGACCTGGGCGGGGAACTGGCAGATTTGTCGCAAGGTTCCATTGATGCCCTTGCCGAATTGTTGCCGCCCTACTGGACCCGAAAAAACCCCATTGACCTGAACTACGACGCCTCTCCGGAGCTTTACGCCCAGGCCATCAAGATCCTCGCTAAAGATCCGAACGTCGCCAACGTACTGGTGATGTACGCGCCCACGCTAGTTCAGGACAGTCTGCAGATTGCCGATGCAGTGGTACAGGCCTCCAAAGGTACACGCCTCAATATATTCACCTGCTGGCTGGGACAGAGCACCGTAATGGATTCCCGGGAGGAGTTCTATCGCGCGGGCTTGCCGTCGTTTTTCAATCCGGAGAAGGCGGTTATGGCCTTCATGCAGCACGTGAAGCATCAGCGCGTTCAACGGCTGCTGACGGAAACGCCGGAATCCTTCACTGACCACTTCGCGGATAGGGCCAACACACGTACTCTGGTGGCCAAGGCCATACGGGATGGCCGTAAACACCTCTCCAACCGCGAGGCCCGACGGGTCATTCAGGATTATGGCATCACTGCGATTGACACCGTTTACTGTGACGATGTGGATGAGGTTCTGGAGATGTTTGCCGTCGAACGCCGGCCCATCGACATTACGGTCATCCATGAGCAGGTCTGCTTTCCTTTCCTTGACCTCAGCCCGACTCAGCGGCGTTACAAAGGCACTGTCAAAAAACTGAACAGCGAACAGGCGATTATTGATAGCTGCCGGTTCCTGATCGAGGAGTATCAGACCCATTTCCCGAAAAGCGGTTTTCTCGGGTTTGCGGTGCAGCGCTCCTATCAGCACGTGGGTGGCATCGAATTCAGTGTGGGCATCACCCGTGATGAGGTATTCGGGCCATTGGTGGTCTGCGGTGCGGCTGGCGCCCAGGTCAATATTATGAGTGACCGGCAAATCGCTCTGCCGCCGCTGAACATGGTTCTGGCCCGCGAGCTGCTGCGCCGGACCTACATGTACAAGTTGCTCAAAGAACACAGCCTGAAGCCAGAGGAGGACATTCGAGCGGTGTCGGAAACTCTGGTGAAACTGTCCCAGATTGTGATCGACATTCCCGAAATCCGGGGGCTGGAAATCGCCCCGCTGTTGTTCAATGAGCAAG
This sequence comes from Marinobacter sp. SS5-14b, assembly GCF_030541005.1. Lineage (GTDB taxonomy): Bacteria > Pseudomonadota > Gammaproteobacteria > Pseudomonadales > Oleiphilaceae > Marinobacter. The sequence goes on from NZ_JASSVM010000013.1 coordinate 19,449, forward strand.
GCGCGGTGGCGGTCAGTATTGCCATCGACCTGGACGACAAGCCGGGCCGGCCGATTATTCAGGCCTACCCGCGCGAGCTTGAAGAATGGATCGTGTTGCCACGGTCGGGCCGCAGGGTGATCATCCGGCCGGTACTCGCGGAAGATGAGCCCGCCCATCGGGCGTTCCATGAGCATCAGTCCCCTGAGTCCATCCGCTACCGTTTCTTCCAGTACCGGAAGAATTTCTCCCGGGAAGACGTCGCCCAGATGGTGCAGATCGACTACGACCGGGAGATGGTGTTTATTGCCAATGCCCCCAGGGAAGATGGTGAAGGAGAGGAAACTCTGGGTACGGTTCGTACCTGGACGGATGCCGACAACCTGCGCAGTGAGTTTGCGGTCATGGTGGACGACCGCATGAAAGGCGAGGGCCTGGGCGTGGCGCTGATGCAGAAAATGATTGCTTACTGCCGTGCCCGGGGCACCATGGAAATGATTGGTAACGTACTGCCTGAGAACCGGCCCATGCTGCAATTGGCCGAGCATCTGGGCTTCGAGATCAAGTTCAACCCGGAGGAAGAGGTGATGGACTTGCGCCTGGTGCTGAACGAGCCGGAAAAAGACTGGCAGAAAGAACGTTTGAAAAAGCGGGGGCATTAACCCCCGCGGTTACTCTGGTCAGCGTTGATGGTTTCAGTCTTCAACGATGGCCGAGCGATCTTCGCCGCCAAGGGCCTCCAGCAGCCCGGGAATCATTCTGGACAGCTCCAGGGTCATGATGGTGAAGGCTGCGTCGAATTTTGCGATCGCGTCGTCAGCATCCACACCGTCCAGCTGTTCCTGCAATGTTTCGCCAAATTTCAGGCGGCGAATACCCAGTTCTTCGTCCAGCACCAGGTGTACGTTGTTGTCCCAGGTGAGAGACAGCTTGGTCACCTGCATTCCGGCTTCCAGGTGGTTGCGAATCTCATCGGCTTTCAGGTCCAGCCCTTTGCAGCGCACCACGCCACCGTCTTCGGACGGGTCTTTCAGCTCACACTCGTTGCCCAGCTCAATGGAGGCCGGATGGTCGATGGTTTCGTTCAGCCAGCCGGTAAAGGTGAACGCGGGCGCCTGTTCAACCGCTGGCGGCCGCACGGGCAGGGAGCCCAGAGTTTTGCGCAGCGTGGACGCCAGATCTTCGGCCTGCTTGGCGGAGCCTGCGTCGACGACCATCACGCCGTCTTTCGGGGCCAGATAGGCGTAGCACCGGCGATTACGGGAAAAGGCCTGAGGCAGCATTTCCAGCATGACCTGTTCCTTGATTTCATCTTTTTCTTTACGGCGAACCTTTCGGCTTTGCTCCAGCTCAATCGCTTCCGCACGCTCTTCAACGGCTTCTTTCACCACGGGGCCGGGCAGAATTTTCTCTTCTTTTCGAAGGGCGATCAGGTGGTAGCCGTTGGCACTGTGAACCAGCAGGTCGCTGTGTTTTCCCAGTGGAGAAACCCAACCCTGGCGCATGGTTTCCTGCGGGCCACAGGGTTTGAACGCATCGGCCTGCAATTTTTCTTCGAGGGCTTCGGCAGTAATGTCGAACGGTTTGGTAAAACGGAATACTCGGGCGTTACGAAACCACATGGGTTTTTGTCCTTGCTGTTTGGTCAGGGCTTTCAAGAAGGGGAGCGATGATACGGCCACCCGTCGGCAGCCGTAAAGTTACCGGGAGGGCATGTTCAGATCTGCATAATCTCAACCAGCACGGTTTTAACGATAAAACCGACAACGCCGGCACCCAGCACGGTGAACAGCGCCATAGTGCCGAATTTTCCAGCCTGGGACTTCTTTGCCAGGTCCCATACGATAAAGCCCATCCAGATAATAAGACCTGTCAGAAACACCGTCATGGCGATCTGTGAAAATACTGCTTCGTTCATGGATACTCCGATATCAACTGAAACTGAAATGTGCGAATGGTGGGACGACTATTTCTGCTCGTCCCGCAGGAAGACCCAGTTGTTGTTATCGGATTGTTCTTCGCTGAAGTAGTAACCTTCCAGATTGAAGCCCTTGAGGTCATCGGCCTGGGTAATGCGATTCTGAATGGCGTAGCGGCACATCAGGCCCCGGGCCTTCTTGGCGTAGAAACTGATGATTTTGTACTTGCCGTTTTTCCAGTCTTTGAACTGGGGCGTGACCAGGCGGCCATCCAGCTTTTTGGTCTGAACACTTTTGAAGTATTCGTTGGAGGCCAGGTTAACCAGAACCTGATCGTCTTCCGCCAACTGCCGGTTCAGAGCGTCGGTCAGCTTACTGCCCCAGAAGGCATAGAGATCTTTGCCCCGTCTATTCTCGAATTTTGTGCCCATCTCCAGCCGGTAGGGTTGCATCAGATCCAGCGGTTTGAGCAGGCCGTAGAGGCCCGAGAGCATGCGCAGATGTTTCTGGGCAAAGGCGAAGTCGTCCTCGTTGAAGCTTTCGGCATCCAGCCCGGTGTAGACATCGCCCTTGAACGCCAGAATGGCCTGGCGGGCGTTGTCCGGGGTAAACGGCGTGTGCCAGTCCCGGAAACGCTCGGCGTTGAGCTGGCCCAGTTTGTCGCTGATGCTCATCAGGTTACTGACCTGGTGGGGTTCCAGTTCCTTGAGCTGATCAATCAGCTCGCAGGCATCATCCAGATAGTCCGGCTGGGTATAGGTTTCCGTCGCCAGCGGGCTCTCATAATCCAGCGTTTTGGCGGGGGAAATGATCATCAGCATGTCAGCAGATCCTCATTGCAAAAACATCAGTAACTGATCCTGATTGAATGGCCAGCCCAGCTCTGCGCCCGTGTCGCTGCGGCGCAAAACGGGGATGCGGGTGCCGTAGCGTTCTACCAGGGCTTCAGACTGGGCAATATCGACCACATCCACCGGGATGGGTTCCGGCATGGGTGTATTGACCAGAAGGGCTTCGGCCAGCTCGCACAGATGACAATTGGACGTGGTGTAAAACAGCAGTTCCATTATTTTTTAGGCTGCGCGTCGATTTGCTGCCCGGTGATGCCCTGGCTGTCCTTGCCCATCAGATACAGGTAAACGGGCATCAGTTGTTCCGGGTCCGGGTTTGTTTTTGGATCTTCTGCCGGGTAGGCCAGTACACGCATGCCGGTGCGTGTAGCACCGGGGTTGAGGCTGTTCACGCGGATGTTATTGCGTTCGTCGTCCAGTTCATCGGCCAGCAATTGGGATAGCCCTTCTACGGCAAACTTGGACACCGCATACGCGCCCCAGTAAGCCCGGGCCTGACGGCCAACACCTGAGGATGTGAAAATCATCGAGGCGCTGTCAGACTGGCGCAGCAGTGGAATCATCGCCCGGCTGAGCAGAAACGGTGCGGTGGCATTTACCTGCATCACTTTGTTCCAGGTGTCCGGATCGTACAGTTCCACCGGGCTGCGTGAGCCCAGGATGCCGGCGTTATGCAGCAGGCCATCCAGCCGGCCGAAGTTTTCTTCGATGGTCATGGCCAGTTCTTCGTATTCCTTGACCGCAGCCCCTTCGAAGTTCATGGGTACAATGGCTGGCTGCGGATAGCCAGCCGCTTCGATTTCATCGTAAACCTCTTCCAGCCGGGCGACGGTGCGGCCAACCAGGATGACCGTTGCTCCGTGTGCGGCATAGGCTTTGGCGGCGGCGCGGCCAATGCCGCTGCCGGCTCCGGTTACCATGACAATGCGGTCTTTCAGAAGATCGGCGGGTGCCTGGTAATCATGCATAACCTGTCTCCGTGTTCAGGCAAGTTCCGGCGGTGTTGACTGCCGGTGATGAAATAAGTCGGGCGCTATTGTAACAGCTTTGACAGATCGCTGACTGTGTCTGCGATGGTATCGGCTTGCCACAGATCAACGGTTTCCGGTTGTTCAATGTAGCCGTAGCGCACGGCAATGGTGTGCATGCCGGCGTTACGGCCGGCTTCGATATCCCGCTCGTGATCCCCCACGTAGATTGCCTGCTCCGGTGCGGCGCCGATTTCGCGGCAAGCCAGAAACAGCGGCTCGGGATGGGGTTTGCGTTCGGTCACATGGTCCGGGCAGATCAACGTGGCGCAGCGGTGTGCCAGTCCCAGAGCTTCAATCAGCGGCGTGGCAAACCGTGCGGGTTTGTTGGTCACAACGCCCCAGGGAATGCCTCTGCTTTCCAGGCTTTTCAGCAGGGCATCCATGCCCTCGAACAGGGTGGTTTCGACGGCCACGCCGGCTTCGTATAGATCCAGAAAAGCGGTGTGCTTTTCGACATAGCCTTCGTGGTCGGGTTCAAGTTTGAAACCCACCCGGATCATGGCTCTGGCACCGTTGGATACCGAACGGCGGATGTGTTCCGGCGGCAGAGGTTCCAGACCATGCTGCTGACGGAGCTGGTTCAGGCAGCGGATAAAGTCCGGCGCGGTATCGATCAGGGTGCCGTCCAGATCAAACAGCACCGCAGAGGGTCTGGTTTCAGTCTTCACGGATATCCCGGGCATGCATCAGGTAGTTGACGTCGACATCACGGCCCAGCTTGTAGACTTTGGTGATGGGGTTGTAAGTCATGCCGGTCAGCTCCCGGATTTCCAGGCCGGCATGGCGCAGGTGATCCGACATCTCCGAGGGGCGAATGAACTTTTTCCACTCATGGGTGCCTTTGGGTAGCATGTTCAGAACATACTCCGCACCGACAATGGCAAACAGGAAGGATTTTGGGTTGCGATTGATGGTGGAAACGAACATGTGCCCGCCCGGGCGCAACATGGCGGCGCACGCCTTGATCACGGAAGCGGGGTCGGGTACGTGCTCCAGCATTTCCAGGCAAGTCACCGCGTCATACTGGCCGGCGTGTTCCGGGTCCCTGGCAAGCTCTTCGATGGTGGTTTGGCGGTAGTCCACCTTTACTCCGGATTCGAGACCGTGCAGCCTCGCTACGTTCAGCGGTGCTTCGCCCATGTCAATGCCGGTCACGTGGGCGCCACGCAGAGCCATGCCTTCAGACAGCAAGCCGCCGCCGCAGCCTACGTCGAGCACGCGTTTGCCAGCCAGCGATACCCGCTCGTCGATGAAGTTCAGGCGCAGGGGGTTAATGTCGTGCAGCGGCTTGAATTCGCTGGTCGGATCCCACCAGCGGCTGGCCAGTGCTTCAAACTTGGCAATCTCGTTCTGGTCTACGTTCTGGTTGCTCATGGTTTGCACCTGATTAAAAAATTAACTGAGAATCTGTTTTTGCCAGTCGCGGACCCGCAGCATCAGGTCTGGCACGTCAATTCGGGTAAGGCGGCCATCCTGTAATTGAGGTACGCCGTGAATCCAGCTATGGCTTACTGCCCGGCCGTGATTGCTGTACACCAGGTGTGAGGCTGGGTCGTACACCGGTTGCAGATACGGGTCGCTCAGATCGACAGCGATCAGGTCGGCCAGCTTGCCCGCCACCAGTGAGCCCAGTTCCTGTTCCCGGCCCAGGGCCCGGGCACCATTCAGGGTGGCCATTTCCAGTGCTTTGTGGGCCGACAGGGCGGAGGCATCGCCGGCGACTACTTTGGCGAGCATGGCGGCGGTTTTCAGCTCGCCAAACAGGTCCAGATCGTTGTTGCTGGCAGCGCCGTCGGTTCCGATGGATACGTTGATGTCGCTGTCGATCAGCTTCTGAACCGGGCACAGGCCACTGGCCAGCTTAAGATTAGACTCGGGGCAGTGGACAACGTGGCCTCCGGCATGGGTCAGGTGCGCCAGATCGGAATCACTGATCTGGGTCATGTGCACGTACTGGCTGTTGCTGCCCAGAATTCCGAGGTCCGCCATGCGGGCAATCGGGCGCTGGCCAGATGCCTTCAAGGCTTCCTCCACCTCGAATGCCGTTTCATGCAGGTGAATCTGTATGGCCGCGCCGGTTTGGTGCGACAGTTCCACGGCGGCTCTCAGTGGCTGGTCTGATACGGTATAAGGCGCATGGGGCCCGATCGCCGGCATGATGAAGGTGTCCTGCTGCCAGTGGGCAATCAGGTCTGCACCTTTGCGCAGGTATTCGTCCGGCCCGGAACCCCATACCGTGGGCATGTCCATCAGTGGAAAGCAAACCTGCGCCCGCATGCCTGCATCGTGGGCCGCTTGAGCGGTAACTTCCGGGAAGAAGTACATGTCCGAGAAAGTGGTGGTGCCGGTGCGCAGCATTTCCGCCATCGCCAGACGGGTGCCGTCCAGCACAAACTGCTCGCTGACAAATTTGCCTTCGGCGGGCCAGATGTGGTCATTCAGCCAGGTCATCAGCGGGAGGTCATCCGCCATGCCTCTGAATAATGACATAGCGGTATGGCCGTGCAGGTTGATCAGCCCGGGCAGCACCACATGCTGATCAAGGTTGAGGGTTTCGCGGGTGCGAAACACCTGATCGGCGTCGGCCTGGGGCACAACGGCAACGATGCGGCTGCCCTGGAGAATAACTGCCTGGTGCTCCAGCACCACGCCAAAAGGTTCAACGGGAATCAGCCAGCGGGCGTTGATCCGGGTATCGGCTGCGGTGATGGTGTCTGCCGTCATTAACCTGCCTTGAAGGTGCGGGGCACAGGCTCACTGTGCCAATAAATTCAACGGGCAAGTATAACCAGCCGGCACCGGCAGAACTACCCCGGGCGCAGGGGCAGAAGAGGTATAAACGCAGTTGGAAAAAGCTATACTGCGCTTTTTACGACCGCATACGGAGCTGTTAATGGCAAATTCCACGGACCAACGATCGATGGGAACCGTCGCCATGCGCTGGCATGGCGACAAATTGGAGCTTCTGGACCAACGGCTGCTACCCACAGATGAGCACTGGATTACGGCGGAAGGAGCCTCTGCGGTTGCTCAGTGCATTACGGATATGGTGGTGCGCGGTGCCCCGGCGATCGGGATCAGTGCCGCCTATGGCGTGGCGCTGGCAGCCCGTCACGCCGGCGGCGCTGACTGGCAAGGGGACGTCGCGCAGGCCATTGATACACTTGCGAAATCGCGGCCTACGGCGGTCAATCTTTTCTGGGCCTTGCAGCGCATGGAACGGGTACTTCTGGCCTGCCAGTCACGGGATGAGGCGGCGGAGCAGTTGGCCTCGGAGGCGGTGCGAATCCATGAGGAAGACCTGGCCGCCAACCTGGCCATGGCAGACCATGCTCTGGACGTTATGCACCCGGAACAGGCGATCAGCGTATTGACACACTGCAATACCGGTGCGCTGGCGACCGGCGGTTATGGCACAGCGCTAGGCGTGATTCGCCGGTTGCATGAGCGCCAGCTGCTTGAAAACGTCTTTGCCGATGAAACTCGCCCCTGGCTACAGGGCAGTCGCCTGACGGCCTGGGAGTTGGCGCGGGATGAGATCCCCGTTACCCTGAATGCCGATGGCGCGGCGGCGGCAATTCTGGCCAGTGGCAAGGTTAAGTGGGTGATTGTCGGGGCTGACCGGATTACCGCTAATGGCGACGTTGCCAATAAAATCGGAACCTACAGCCTGGCGGTCCTGGCTCGATATCATAACGTCGGGTTTATGGTGGTGGCGCCCTCCAGCACGGTGGACATGGCGCTGGCTTCCGGCAAAGACATTCCGATCGAAGAGCGCGAAGGCACAGAGATTCGGGAAATTCGCGGTATTCCGCTGGCACCTGCAGGGGTTGAGGTGTTTAACCCGGTGTTTGATGTGACGCCAGCCAGCCTGATTGATGCCATCGTCACAGAAAAGGGTGCGGTGCGAAACCCGGACAAAGCCGGGATGAAGTCGTTATTTGCCTGAGGGCGTTTTACTGTGCGTTGAGTCGCGGGGCTGGAGGCTGGCTTTCAGCTCTGCAACGTCCTTTTCTTGCTGCTCAATAAAGTGCATGGACATTTCAAAGCTGTGGCGGGTGAACTCAAGCACCTTCCGGAAACCTTCGTCGGACAGGTTCCGGGCGTCATCGTGGCGTCGGAAAATGTTAATAAATTCCCGCTCCCGCTCGAACTGTAGTGGAACGCGGCCAATGCCCCAGTCGTTCAGGATCTGCCAGACCTCCGGGTTGTAATTCCGGGTCGTGCGCATGATGAATGGAATGGGGTCGTTTCTGGCAATCAGAGCCGCGAGCCTTAGAATCAGCTCGAAAGACAGCGTAGATGTGCCGTTCTCAATGGCTTCAAGCAGGGACTTGTCTTTCAGGTTCAGCGCTTCGCTCATTTCGGAAAGCGTCAGGCCCGCGACTTCGCGGATATCTTTGAGCGATTGGCCGGCGGCCAGCATGGTCCGCAGTTGATCCTGGGAATTCACGAGTGCTCGGCCCACTCGCAGGGACGTGTCGGTCGCCCTTGCTCCGAATCTCAGCGCCGAACCGGTAAACCCGACGATACGCTCCAGAAAGCCATCTGGCGATTTGTTGCGGCCTTCGGAGCCTGCCACACCTTCTGCGGCTTCCATGGAACGCATGGCATGCAGTGCGTCCAGCAGCATGTCCCGGAACGCCTGAGCCTTTCTCTGGCTGTCTTGCTGGCCCCCAGAGGCTGTGCCCTGTGTCATTGTGCTATGGGAGCTTCGGCTTTGGCCGCGAACTGGGTGGGCGTAAGGATTGACGCCATGCGCTGGTCCAGTTCCAGTAGGTCGGCCATGATGTGGCCGCCTTCGCGAATCACGAAATCCAGCTCGTCGTCGGTGGTGTCCAGGTCGGCGGCTTGCTCATCCTGCCATTGCTCGAGATCTTCCAGTGTTTCAAATGGCTTTTCACCCCGGAGGTCACGGCGAGCGTTGGCGATGGTTAGCCGGGTATTCTCAATCTGGCTGTGATGAACGGTACGCTCTTCCAGATTCAGGCTTACGTAGTCCATCTCCCGTTGCTGGTTCAGAAACTCGATTTCCCTTTGCAGCAGGCTGAACTCAGGGCTGGCGGCAAAGCGCTCGTCGTGGCGCGCACGAAGCTCGTCAATCACACCGCTGAAATCGTAATAACGGGTGTGTGGCACCGCTTCAATCTGATCCCATGGCAGCGCATGGTCCAGTGCGTCTTCACCGATGCGGGTCTTGTCGATCCGGGACGGAATTTCGATATCCGGAATCACGCCTTTGTGCTGAGTTGAGCCGCCGGAGACCCGGTAGAACTTGGATTGGGTAATTTTCAACTGACCGTGGTTCAGCGGGCGAACCGCCTGAACGGTGCCCTTGCCGAAGGTTTGAGAGCCCACCACCAGGCCGCGGCCATAATCCTGAATGGCCCCTGCAAAGATTTCCGAGGCTGAGGCACTCATACGGTTGACCAGAACCACCAGCGGGCCGTCATAGACCACGGCGGGATCTTCATCGTCCAGCACTTGAACGTCGTTGTTGGCGTTGCGGATCTGTACGGTGGGGCCTTTGTCGATGAAGAGGCCGACGAGGTCGTTCGCTTCGTGCAGGGCACCGCCACCGTTGTTACGGAGGTCCATGACCACGCCATCAATGCCATCCTGCTTGAGCTCGTTAATGAGCTTGCGGACGTCACGGGTTGTGCTTTTGTAGTCCGGATCGCCGGCCTGCATGGCCTGGAAGTCTGCATAGAAGGTGGGGATGGTGATCACACCAATTCTATAGGTTTCCCCTTGTCTGTCGAATTCGATGACATCCTTGCTGGCGCTTTGCTCTTCCAGCTTCACTTCGTCACGCTTTATAGCGATGCTCCGGGTGACGGTTTCATCGGAGGCGTTTGCCGGGATGACTTCCAGACTAACCGTGGAGTTACGCGGGCCGCGAATAAGGTCCACCACTTCGTCAAGGCGCCAGCCGATCACGTTAACGGGTTTATCGCCTTCCTGGCCTACTGAGACAATCCTGTCCGCTGGCTGGAGCTGCCCTTGCTTGGACGCAGGGCCACCGGGAACGAGGCGAACCACTTTGGTGTATTCGTTGTCAGACTGCAGCACCGCACCAATGCCTTCAAGCGACAGGCTCATGTTGATATTGAAGTTCTCGGAGGTGCGTGGGGAAAAGTACGATGTGTGTGGGTCCCACATGCCGGTAAAGGCGTTCATGTAAGCCTGGAAGGCATCTTCGCTGCGGGCCTGATAGGCGCGCTTGAGCTGGCCTTCGTATCGGCGGAGCAGGCTTTCTGTAATGGCTTCGTCGTCAGTACCGTTCAGGCGTTGGGCCAGCACGGCATTTTTGATTCGCTTGATCCAGAGCTCGTCCAGGGCAGCCGTATCAGCTTCCCAGGGGCCCTCTGAGCGATCAACACGAATCTTGTCGATGGCGCTGAAATCCAGGTTTTCGATGCCATCATTGATAATTCCCTGGGCAAACTTCAGCCGCTCGATAACCCGTTGTTGAACCAGGTTGTAGATGTCAAAGCCCGGCTGGAGCTGGCCGGTTTTCAGGGCAGACCCGAGCCGGGTTCTGACCCCGGACAACGCATCAATATCCTGCTGGGTAAGATAGATTCGCTGGCCGTCCAGATAGTTGAGGTAGGCATCGAACACATCGCCCGACAGCTCATCGCTGATGCCCAGGTCGCGGAAGTGTGTAAATTGCAGCTGGCGGGCAATCAGGATGTTGGCCCGGGCCTGATCAATGGTAGGTGCTACCGGTTGATACTCAGCCGAATCCTCCACTTTTGCCTGAAGGCCGGACAAGCCGGGAATGAGCAGGGCAAGACTTAACGCAACGCAAACTCCGGCTTTTTTGATAAGGGCCGGACGGTGGTTACGGGTCATGGCTTTTTCCGCGATGGTCATATAGGCATACCTGGTGATACTGGGAAACCGGAACATGTCAGCTTTGCTGGCAGAATGATTACCCGTGACTAGTCAATTTATTGTAGGCAACCGCTACACCTGTTGCCATAGGCCAGGCGTATAGCTTCGTGACAATATGTCCATATACGTTGCGGCCCGGGGTTTTAGATGGGGGCAGGTAACAGAAAGTAAAGAGGAGGGGGTAAGCGACCGGAGGAGGCCTCCGGTCGCTTACCGTTCAGGCGAAGTTTTCGTTGTTCTCTGCTTTACTCAGGAGAAGCGCTGGCGGTGTGAACCGCTCACCATACTGGTCCGCCAGTTGCTGGGCCCGTTCGGCAAAGGCGCGAACGCCGTAATGATTGACGAACTGGATGGCACCGCCGGTCCAGGGCGCGTAGCCAATGCCGAAGATGCTGCCGATATTGGCATCTTCCACGGTTCTCAGCACGCCTTCTTCCAGGCAGCGGATGGTCTCGATGGCCTGGATGAACAGGATGCGGTCTTTCAGCTCCTGAAGCTGCACGCTGCGAGCCTTGGCCTGGTCTACGAACAGGTTCTCCAGTTCCGGCCACAGGTACTTTTTACCTTTCTCCGGGTACTCGTAGAAACCGGCACCGGCGGCTTTACCCTTGCGACCGTGGGTGTCGACCATGGCATCGATGACCGCTTCGGCCGGGTGTGGCTGCCAGGTGCCGCCTGCGGCTTCGGTGTCTTTCCGGCTCTGGGCGCGGATGTGCTGCATCAGGGTCATGCTGACTTCATCAGAAATTGCCAGTGGCCCTACCGGCATACCGGCTAACAAACCGGCGTTCTCGATGCTGGAGGGGTGAATGCCCTCGGCCAGCATGCTGATGCCTTCGTTCACGAAGGTGCCGAACACCCGGGAGGTGAAGAAGCCGCGGCTGTCGTTGACCACGATGGGGATCTTGCCGATCTGCTGCACGTAGTCGAATGCGCGGGCCAAGGTGTCATCGGAGGTTTTCTCGCCCACGATGATTTCTACCAGCTGCATCTTGTCCACCGGGGAGAAGAAGTGCAGGCCGATGAAGTTGTCCGGCTTGGCGGAGGCCTTGGCCAGTTGGGTAATGGGGATGGTGGATGTGTTGGAGGCAAAGATACCGTTGGTCACCAATTTCGGTTCCGATTCCTGGGTAACCTTGGCTTTCAGGTCGCTGTCTTCAAACACCGCCTCAATAATCAGGTCGCAACCCTCGAGATCCTCGGCGGAGGCTGTGGCCGTGATACGGGCCAGTACTTCGTCTTTCTGGTCCTCGGTCATGCGACCGCGGCTGACTTTCTTGGCCAGCAGGTTCTCGGAGTAGCGTTTGCCTTTCGCCGCGTTCTCAACAGAAACATCCTTCAACACCACTTCAATGCCGCGGCTGGCGGTGGAGTAAGCTATGCCGGCGCCCATCATGCCGGCACCCAGTACGCCCACTTTCCTGAAGGTTTCTTTATCCACACCATCCGGGCGGCTACCACCGGCCTTGATGGCGTTGAGTTGGAACCAGAAGGTGCCGGTCATGTTCTTGGCAACCTGGCCAGTGGCCAGCTCGGCAAAGTATCGGGTTTCAATCAGGCTGCCGTTGTCGAAGTCCACCTGGGCGCCTTCCACGGCTGCTGCTAGAATCCGCTCAGGGGCAGGGTAACAGCCCTTGGTTTTTTGCCGCAGCATGGCCGGTGCGATGGCCAGTTTCTGCGCCATGGCTGGATGATGCGGGGCGCCGCCGGGGAATTTGAAGCCTTTCTGGTCCCAGGGTTGCTGGCACTTGGGATTAGCTTCAATAAAGGCCCGGGCCTTGGCGATCATGTCTTCCGATGAGCTGGCCAGTTCATTCACGATGCCCGCTTTCAGGGCCGCTTTCGGATTAACCTTTTTGCCTTCCATCAGGAACGGGAAAGCAGCTTCCAGTCCAATCATCCGGGGCAGGCGCTGGGTGCCGCCACCGCCGGGCAGCAGGCCCAGAGTCACTTCCGGCAGGCCCAGCTGGGTGCGGTCGCCATCAATGGCAACGCGGTAATGACACGCCAGCGCCAGTTCCAGTCCGCCGCCGAGGGCCGTGCCGTTAATAGCTGCCACAACCGGTTTGCCACAGGTTTCCAGCGCCCGCATATCGGCTTTCAGGCTGTTGATCATGGCCTCGAAGTCTTTGGCCTGCTCGCGGGTGACTTTGTGAAGCTCGTTCAGGTCGCCGCCGGCGAAAAAGGTTTTTTTGGCGGAGGCGATAATGATGCCTTTGATCTTGTCCAGATCACCTTTGACCTTGCTGACGGTGTCGGTCAGGGCGGTGCGAAACTCGCCGTTCATGGTGTTGGCGGACTGGCCCGGCATGTCGATGGTCAGGGTCAGAATCTGGTCTGAACCCAGGTCGTATTGGATGGCACTCATGGTCGGTTCCTTTTATTTGAAAGTGGCGTTCAGACGCGCTCGATGATGGTGGCAATGCCCATGCCGCCGCCCACACACAGGGTGGCCAGGCCGTAGCGCAGTTCACGGCGCTCCAGTTCATCCAGCAGGGTGCCGAGGATGATGGCACCGGTAGCACCCAGCGGGTGGCCCATGGCGATGGCGCCGCCGTTCACATTCACTTTCTCGTCCGGAACGGACAGTTCTTTCTGGAAGCGCATCACCACTGAGGCAAAGGCTTCGTTCACTTCAAACAGGTCGATCTGGTCCACGGTCATGCCCGCTTTCTCCAGCGCCTTGCGGGCGGCGGGGGCAGGGCCGGTGAGCATGATGGTGGGGTCTGTGCTGGTGACCGCAGTGGCCACAATGCGGGCACGGGGCTTCAGACCCAGTTCCTTGCCTTTGGCTTCGCTGCCAATCAGCACGGCGGTGGCACCGTCGACAATGCCGGAGGAGTTGCCCGCGTGGTGCACGTGATTGATATTTTCCACGTAGTGATATTTTTCACGAGCCACGCCATCGAAGCCCATCTCACCCATCATCTGGAACGAGGGTTTCAGGCTGGCCAGGGATTCCACGGTGGTGTTGCCGCGCACATGCTCGTCGCGGTCCAGAATCACCACGCCGTTCTGGTCGGTGACCGGTACGATGGATTTGGCGAAGTAACCCTTGTCCCAGGCGTTGGCGGCTTTTTGCTGGGATTTCACGGCAAAGCCATCGACATCTTCACGGCTGAAGCCTTCCAGAGTGGCGATCAGGTCAGCCCCGATGCCCTGGGGCATGAAGCCTGTGTGCAGGTTGGTTTCCGGGTCGGTGGCCCAGGCGCCGCCATCGGAGCCCATGGGTACGCGGGACATGGCTTCAACGCCGCCCGCTACCACCATGTCTTCCCAGCCGGAGCGTACTTTCATGGCAGCCAGGTTGACGGCTTCCAGGCCGGAGGCGCAGAAACGGTTCAGGGTAACGCCGGCCACTTTCTCGTCCCAGTCGGCGGCGAGTGCGGCGGTTTTGGCAATGTCTGCGCCCTGGTCGCCTACGGCAGTAACGCAGCCCATGACAATGTCGTCCACCTGGGCGGTATCCAGCTGGTTACGTTCCTGCAGGGCCTTGAGGACGGTGGTGAGCAGGCTGATGGGTTTGACGCTGTGCAGCGAACCGTCTTTCTTGCCGCGGCCGCGGGGGGTGCGAACGGCATCAAAAATGTACGCCTCGGTGGTCATGGTTGTTCCTCTGTTGATGTTTGTCCGGGCAGTTTAAGTGCAGTAACCATAGCTGCTTAGGGTTGCCAGTGGTAATGACGGCGGCTGCCAATCCCATTGGCTAAATTGCTCAGGGATAATGACAGGTCGCCGTTGGCCTTCTATGTTGAACAGATAACCCATGCCCGTTTTCAGGAGTAGTTGTTGTCATGTCACTCAGAGATGCAATCGATAATTTCTACGAACGGCTGGTATTGGATGCCATAGACGCGACCCGGCAGGATTCCGACACCGCCGATTACCTTACGGATGTCATGTGCGTAGCCCTCAACCGCCTGCCGGCTCGATACTATCGGCATACGATCGATATGATGTTTTATCTTGCGGATGAAGAATTAAAAGATATGAAAGAAAAATCCCTGGTCGCGGTCAGGCAGGCCAGGGATTTTGTGAAGCAGCATCAGCGGGACGGTGCTTAATCGTCTGGTCGCATTGCTGTTAGCGCCTGGTTAAGGCGAGCGGCATTCTCGGGTGTGATGTCTTCGGCCTCTGGATGCAGGCACCAGTGTGCGATCAGCTTTTCCAGTTCCTGAATGGGGGAAGCTGTCTCGCTGTTGCCCATGCCATCCGTCAAGCGTTGCACCTGAATTTCCATCCTGCGGCTTTGATCCTGGTCGGGGGTTGGCGTTCCAGTCAGGATTTCCGCTCTTATGGCCAGATCCCGCCCGTTGACGTTTTTGATGCCATCAAGCAGGGCGCTCCAATGTTGTGGTGCCGGCTCAGCTGGCTGTTGCTGCTGAGCTCTGGCCGTCACCAGTGTTTTCCAGTCCGACACTTTTTGTTGGAATGCCTGGTCTTTTGCAATCTGGTTCAGGCGCTGTTTCAGTTTTTGCAGCTGATCTTTCACGGCGTTAGACAACGGTTCGTTCGCGAGTTTGTTCAGGGCTTCCCGCGCTTCTGCCAACACACGGTCTTCTGCGTCTGCGTCAATGGCCTGGTAGTGGTTCAGCACTTCCTCGGCGGCCTGGTCGGCCTGTTCACTGGCTTGTTGGCGCTCTGAGCGCTGGGCGTCACGGCGCGCGAAAATGTCGTCGCAGGCTTTACGGAAGGCCTGCCACATCTTTCGGTCTTCCCGATGCCGGGTGGTGCCGACAGCCGTCCATTCCGCTTGCAGTGCTTTGGCCTGATCCATCGCCTCTTGTAGCGGTTCGTGTTCAATCAGAGCTCTGGCTTTTTCGACGATGGCCTGCTTCCTGGCTTCGTTCTGTTTGCGCACTTCATCAAGCGGGCGCTCAAGCTGCTTTAGCAGATCATCAAACTGTTTCTGCACCTGGCGGTTGTCCCTGAAGTCAACTGGCCATGCGTTTTTCCACTCCTGGCGAGCGGTTTGGTGAATGCGCTCAACGGCCTTCCAGTCAACAGCTGTCCAGTCAGCGCCGTTCACAAATTGAGCGAGTTCGTTGCAGATCGCTTCGCGTTTCTGAAGGTTTGCCTGTTTAAGGTCCGATTTCGCTTCAAAATAGACTTTGCAGGGTTCATAGGCATTGTCCGATGCAGCTTTAAATCTGGCCCAAAGCGTTCTGTCTGACGAGCCGCCCAGTTCGCGCCATTCGTTCTGGAGGTCTTTGATTCGCTCGGCTTTGGCTTCCGGCTCTATGGGCTGTTCCGCCAGATACTCCATCTGCTCGCACAGGGCAATCTGCTTTGGCTCAGTGGCGAAGCCCTGCCAGTCGCTGAGTTCGCGAAATTGTCCCTGCAGTAACTGCATCCGGGCCTGCAGGTTCTTGCGGTTACGGTCGTCCAGCTGCTGAAACAGGTTTTGCGCGGCTTTCATCAGCTGTCTGGACTCCTTGAACTGCCGGGCCTCAAGGGCCGCTTCCAGTTCGGGGAGGGTGTCTTTCAGTTTGGTGGCCGATGCCAGTTGCTGTTCTTGGCGCCCGTCTGCTGGCTTCGGTGTTTTGGGCTTTCCTGCCAGCTGGCGGATCGGCGCGAGGCTGACAGGCTGCGGGAATCCGGATGGCCATTCCAGTTGCTTCAGCAGTTCGCTTGCCTGGTTACGGTGGTCATCCGTGGCCTCGTTGGTTTCGGCTACTCGGGCCAGATCGCTGATGGTGTCTTTTTCATGGGCCAACCAACGCACACCGTTCAGGTAGCTCCGCAGAGCCAGCATGTGCTGTTCGTAGGCTTTTTGTTCCTGTTTGCTTACATCGGTGTCTCTGGTTGCTTCCAGCCAACGGTTTTCCTGGGTCTTTTGGAGTGCGTCCAGTGCAGAAGGCGACGGGAGTTCGCTGGACGTATCACTTTTCAGGTCCGCCAGTGTCCGTTCCAGAAGCTCGAGGGTTTCAAACCGTTGGTGAGCCTGCTCCTGCTGTCGCTCCTCGTCCTGCCGGGCCTGCTCCATCTGTTGCAAACGTTCGCGGCATTGATGCACGGCTTCAAGAAACTGTTGCACCTGTTCAGTGGAGGCGCTCTCTTCAACCGCACGCCAGTTTTCCTGCAGGGTCTCCAGCCTCGCTTTGAAGAGTTTGGTGTTTTCGCTGCTGGCCTGTTCCCGCGCCTGACTGACCAGATCATTGACCCTCTGTCGTGTGGCGGCTTCACTTGCCTGCTGGTCACGCAGTATTTGCAGTGCCTGACGGACGGTCTGATAAACGCCTTTGTCGCGGCCTTTTGACTGTTTCTGTACCTGCTGTAGCAGGGCCTCTTCACGAAGGCCTTTTGCGGCGTCAAGTCTGATGGACGCGGTTACACCCTCCAGGGCAAGGTCGGCCAGCTCTGGCTGCCCGGGCCCGTTCAACAACTGCTGCTCCTGGGCTTCCCGAAGGACCTTTCGGTGGTCTACCTCTGTTGGCTGGGCTGCTTCAGATTTGGAGGGTGTTCTTGGGCTGGTTGCCGGGTTTGCTTTGCGGGACTTGAACAGTTTCTGAATGAATGCAGCCATAAAAGGTATCCTTCGGGATTGAAACCAGTTTGCGGTGGCGGCAAAGTAGGTCGCCACCGGCCATCAGCACTCCGGTGAGTGCCGGACAGTAATGAGATTCGGGCGCTAGTCTAGCGTTTCGCTGGCGCATGCGGGAAGGGGCTATATGGGAAAAGATTCAAAACAGGATGATCCGGAGTATAAGGCCCGTTCGGTGGCGCTGCGCTTATTGGCGAGGCGCGAGCACAGCCGCCATGAGCTGTCGCTGAAATTACGCCAGAGGCGGATTGATCAAAATGTGATTGATTTGGTGCTGGACGACTATGAGAACGAAGGCTGGCTGAACGATGCGCGGTTTGCCGATGTTTATGCCCGCCAGCGTATTGACGTTGGCTATGGCCCGGTGCGAATTATGGCGGAGTTGCAGCAGCGGGGGGTTAACCAGCGGCCTGAGTGCCTGGACGGCATGACTGACTCCGATTGGTGCCGCCTTGCTGCCAAATTGCGGGACAAGCGATTCGGCCTTCAGTCGGTAGCAAAGGATTTACCGGAAAAGTTTCGGCAAGCCCGGTTTCTGGCTCGTCGCGGGTTCTCTTCTGCTCAGATTGAAATGGCCCTGAATATCACTGATCTGGATGAGATCTGGGGGTCGGAGGCCTGAGGTTCAGAGAGTCGGCGGTATCGCGCCTAATTCTGGTGGCAGCGATGCCCTCAGGTCGGGCTCTTGGTTATCACGTGGGGCCTCTTCGGCCTCGCCCTCCGAGTATTTAGGGGCTTCAATCCAGGCCAGCTGCTGCTCCGGCTCGTCGGGTTCCTGTTGCTCGTTCGAGGATATGCGGGCCAGTACATCGTAATAGCGCCGGATATTCTGAACGTAAACGACCGGCTCATGCCCTCGGGCGTAGCCGAAACGGGTTTTTGAATACCACTCCTTCTGGGCCAGCAGCGGTAAAAACTCTTTAACATCCATCCAGCGATCCGGGTCTTTGCCGGCAGACTCGGTCAGCCTGCGCGCATCTTCCAGGTGGCCATAGCCAACGTTGTAGGATGCCAGGGCGAACCAGGTTCTGTCTGGCTCTTGAATGCGATCAGGGATTTTCTGGTGCACCATCCGGAAATAACGGGCGCCACCTTCAATGCTCTCTTCTGCGTCCAGCCTGTTATTGATGCCAATATAGTTTGCTGTCGTTCGGGTGAGCATCATCAGGCCGCGAACCCCGGTAGGAGAGACCGCGTTCGGGCGCCAGTGGGATTCCTGGTAACCGATGGCTGCCAGCAATCGCCAATCCATGCCGGATTCCCGTGCATAGCTTTCAAACAGGCTTTGGTACCGGGGTAGTCTGTTCTCCACGTGATGCATAAAAGTGCGGGCACCGACGTAATTCAAGCGATCGAGATGGCCGTAGAACCGTTCTGCAAGTTGTGCCATGGAGCCGTCTTCGCGAACCTGTGTCATGAACGTCTCGGCGGCCTTGGTCAGGGAGTCGTCTTGCGCTGCGGGGAATAACCACACCAGCTCTTGAGGCTCATTCAGTGCGAACCCCTCTTTAACCATGGGGAAAAAGACGTGGTTCAGATCGAGTTCGTTCGAGGATATGACGGCATATGGGAACTCGCCGTTTTGTACTTTGGTCAGCAGCGCTGCGGCGTCCAGGCCTGGATGCACGCGGATTTTCGGACCTCCGGTGTCGGCCCCCGGAGCGATCAGGTGCTCGTGGTTGCTGTCGGCAAGCAGATGCAAGGTGTGCTCTGTGAGGTCGGAGAGGGAGGAGGGGGAAGGGTAGTCCCGGTGATAGACAACAATCGATTGGGCACTGACTCCGATCGGTACGGCTCTGTATTGCTTTTTAAAGTCCGGGCGATCGGAAAGGCCGGCCAAACCAATATGAGCGTAGTTCCTTGCCAGTACAGACAGGATTTCTGAGTTGTCTTCGGCCACTCGAACTCTGAGCTCGACACCCAGCTCTTCAGCGAACCTGCTCGCGAGTTCAAAGTCGTAGCCCGTGGATCCTTCCCGGCCTTCGTAGTAAATAGACGGCGCAACCCGGGTAATGACATGAAGCACGCCCTCGTTTTTTACTTCCTGTAGGGCGCTCGGCTGAGAGCAGCCACTGACCATCATAATGGCCGCGAGAGCTACAGCTATGGACCTGCTACTGCTTCCCAAAATACTGATAATACTTGCCAAATCCTTGCTCTCCGCAAAAGCTCAATGCTCAGGAAACTGCTTGGTATGAACCGTTATCCTGTTATTTGATGCCTCAGGCTATCCTTGCAATTATTCGATGATCCCTTCTTGCGGCGCCGTGGTCAATCGACCTGATTAATAAGTGTGCAAAAGAATGTCAATTGTACACCGAGGAAAGGGGGAAGCTTGCCCTGTATCCCGCCGTCGGTTTCAAGTATGATGCCGCCTTTCAGAAAGACGTCCCCCGATTCGCGCGATACAGGTTGATATCATGCTTGAGCTTCGCGGCGCGCCAGCGCTCTCGCCCTTTCGTTCCCGCAAACTGCATTCCCGCATCCAGGAAATGGTTCCGGATGTGACGCATGTCTATGCCGAGTTTATGCACTTTGTAGATCTAGATGATGACCTGTCCGATTCGGAGCAGGCGATTCTGGACCGGCTGCTGACCTATGGTCCAAGTGTTGAAGTGGAAGCACAGGACGGCGTGTTGTTCCTGGTGGTTCCCCGCCCGGGTACGCTCTCCCCCTGGTCCAGCAAGGCCACCGACATCGCCCGCAACTGTGGGTTGCGGCAGATTCGCCGGATTGAGCGAGGTATTGCCTACTTTGTCCGGTCGGGCCGAAAACTGGGGCTGGAGCAGCGCGAAAAAATTGCGGCGCTGCTGCATGACCGCATGACTCAGAAGGTCTTCCACGAAATGGGCGGTGCCGAACTGCTGTTCAGCCATGAGGAGCCAAGACCTTTGGGCCGGGTGCCGGTTGTCTCCGGAGGGCGAGCTGCGCTGGTGGAGGCAAACACCCGCCTCGGCCTGGCGCTGGCCGATGACGAAATTGATTACCTTGTGACCTCCTTTATCAAGCTGGAGCGTGACCCGACCGACGTAGAGCTGATGATGTTCGCTCAGGCGAATTCCGAGCATTGCCGGCATAAAATTTTTAATGCGTCGTGGGATATCGATGGCGAAGGACAGGAAAAGTCCCTGTTCGCGATGATCAAGAATACCTACGAAATGAACAGCGAAGGCGTGCTGTCGGCTTACAAGGACAACGCTTCGGTGATTGTTGGCAGCGAGGCCGGGCGTTTCTTCCCTGCGCCGGAATCCGGAGTTTACGGTTATAACCGTGAGCCGATTCATATATTGATGAAAGTAGAAACGCACAACCACCCGACGGCCATCGCGCCCTTTGCCGGTGCCGCTACCGGTTCCGGTGGTGAGATCCGTGATGAGGGCGCCACAGGGCGGGGCTCAAAGCCCAAGGCGGGGCTGTCGGGCTTTACCGTATCTAACCTGAATTTGCCGGGTGATGAACAACCCTGGGAAATTGGTTACGGCAAGCCGGATCGAATTGCCTCTCCGCTGGAAATCATGATCGAAGGGCCGATCGGCGGTGCAGCCTTCAATAACGAGTTTGGTCGGCCAAACCTGGCCGGGTACTTCCGTACCTTTGAAGAAAAAGTGCCCGGGGCGGCGGGCGAAGAGGTTCGTGGTTATCACAAACCGATCATGATTGCCGGAGGCATGGGCAATATCCGCGAACAGGATGTTGAAAAGGGCGAGATTCCCGTTGGTGCCAAGCTGATTGTGCTGGGCGGGCCCTCAATGCTGATAGGCCTTGGTGGTGGTGCGGCATCCTCTATGGATTCCGGTTCCAGCAATGAGAACCTGGACTTCGCATCAGTTCAGCGTGATAACCCTGAAATGGAACGTCGTTGCCAGGAAGTGATCGATCGCTGCTGGCAGCTTGGCGACCACAACCCGATCTGCTTTATCCATGACGTAGGCGCTGGCGGCTTGTCCAACGCCATGCCGGAACTGGTCAAGGATGGGGGGCGTGGCGGCAAGTTCGAGTTGCGTGATATCCCTAGCGATGAGCCGGGTATGTCGCCGCTGGAAATCTGGAGCAACGAATCCCAGGAGCGCTACGTTATTGCGGTGGCTCCGGAAAACCTGGAGCGTTTCGATGCCCTGTGCCGGCGCGAGCGCTGTCCTTATGCGGTGATCGGCGAAGCGACCGAAGCGCATCATCTGGAGTTGGGTGACTCGTATTTCAATGACAAGCCGGTAGACCTGCCGATGGAGGTGCTGTTCGGGAAGCCTCCAAGAATGCACCGGAGCGTTACCCGGGCATCGTTTACCAAGCGCATTTTTGACTCCACGAAAATTGATATTCACGACGCTATCCGGCGCGTTCTGCGTTTACCGTCGGTTGGCTCCAAGAGCTTTTTGATTACCATTGGTGACCGCACAATTACCGGTCTGGTTGCTCGTGACCAGATGGTCGGCCCCTGGCAGGTTCCGGTCGCCGATGTGGCGGTGACTGCAGCATCTTTTGATGTGCAAACGGGTGAGGCCATGGCAATGGGTGAGCGCACACCGCTGGCGGTCATCGATGCACCGGCATCAGGCCGAATGGCCGTGGGCGAAGCCATAACCAATCTGGCTGCTGCGCCGATCGCAAAGCTTTCGGATATTCGCCTGTCCGCAAACTGGATGGCCGCTGCCGGGCATCCGGGAGAGGATGAAAATCTTTACGAAACCGTGCGTGCGGTGGGTATGGAGCTTTGCCCGGCTTTGGGAATTACCATCCCGGTGGGTAAAGATTCAATGTCCATGAAGACCACCTGGGAAGAAGACAGCGGCGAGCAGAAGAGCGTGACCTCACCGCTCTCGCTGATCGTCAGCGGATTTGCGCCGGTGACGGATGTTGCCCGCACGCTGACGCCGCAGCTTCGGACCGATGCCGGTGAAACCGATCTGATTCTGATTGATCTCGCTGCGGGTCAGAACCGTCTGGGCGGGTCTGCTCTGGCGCAGGTGTATAGCAAAGTAGGCGCGGTTGCCCCGGATCTTGATGATCCCGAAGACATCAAAGCGTTTTTCGCCGTTATCCAGGGCCTGAATGCCGATGGCAAATTGCTGGCGTACCATGATCGGTCCGATGGTGGATTGTTTGTCACGGTTGCGGAAATGAGTTTCGCTGGCCGAACCGGTGTGGATATCAAGCTGGATGGCCTTGCTGAAGACAGCTCCCAGTTCGCCCGCGAGCTTTTCAATGAAGAGCTCGGCGCGGTTATTCAGGTTCGCCGCGAAGACACCGCATTTGTTCTGCAGCAGTTCTCCGCCGCGGGGCTTGGAGACCATACCGGTGTCGTTGGTACATTGAACGACAAAGACCGGCTACGCCTGACGTTTGCTGGCGAGAGTGTCGTTGACGAGTCGCGGGTTGAATTGCAGCGGTTATGGGCAGAAACCAGTTATCGAATCCAGTCGCTTCGTGATAATGCCGATTGTGCAGGTGAAGAGTTCGAGAACCTGCTGGATGCAGAAGATCCTGGCCTGAACGTAGCGCTGAATTTTGATATCAACGAAGACGTGGCTGCTCCGTTCATTAATACCGGGGTGCGCCCGAGGGTTGCGGTGCTCAGGGAGCAAGGTGTAAATGGCCAGGTTGAAATGGCGGCCGCCTTTGACCGGGCTGGTTTTGAGTCTGTCGACGTACACATGAGTGACCTGCTTTCCGGCAGGGTTGCTCTTGAGAGCTTCCAGAGCCTGGTTGCTTGCGGTGGCTTCTCGTACGGCGATGTTCTGGGCGCTGGTGAAGGCTGGGCGAAATCCATTCTGTTCAATGACCGTGTTCGTGATCAGTTTGCGGCGTTCTTCAACCGTCAGGACACCTTGGCTTTGGGCGTGTGTAATGGTTGTCAGATGCTGTCAAACCTGCACGAGCTTATTCCCGGCAGTGAGGGCTGGCCGCGTTTTGTGCGCAATCAGTCGGAACAGTTCGAAGCTCGCCTGGTTATGGTTGAAGTTGCGCCTTCTCCATCCGCCTTCCTCGAAGGCATGGAAGGCTCCAGGATGCCGATCGCAGTGGCCCACGGCGAAGGTCGTATAGAGTTTGCTTCTGGCAACTCTGCCCGTGCATTGGCTGATAGCGAGTTGGTCGCACTGCGATATGTGGACAACCGGGGCCAGGTGACTGCCCGCTATCCTTATAATCCGAACGGATCAGAGGCCGGGATAACGGGCGTGACCACTCGTGATGGTCGCGTGACCATTATGATGCCTCATCCGGAGCGGGTGTTCCGGGCTGTGCAGCATTCATGGCGGCCGGATGGCTGGCAGGAAGACGGTCCCTGGATTCGTATGTTCAGAAATGCCCGGCGCTGGCTTGGCTGATTGAATTGTCAGATCCGGCGTTGCTGAAAGCCGGTCTGGTAATGTTCCTTTTTGGGGCATTGTCAGGCCGGTTTTTTTATTTGCATAACGTAGATCAATTTGGTTAAAAAATATTCAGTTTTTGCGGTAAAAAGTTTCAAAAACAGGTGGTCAAGGGCTTGACTGGATATTTTTATGCACATTTTAAGGGCGGTGTTGGTGGATCTGTGACCAAAGCCCGAGATTTACGTTCATTTTTTAGTCTGTCAATTTAAGTCATTGAAATATAATAATAAAATTAAACGGGCGATTTTGTCGTCAATTTGAGGGAAGGCCAGTAATCATGGGGGTTCAGAGCAGATTCCCCAAATCTTTCCCCAGAGTTATCCACAGATTTTGTGGGTAAGTTCAGAAAATCCTGATTTGAATAAAACTTGCACAATCTTAGGTGGCCAAATGTTTAAACTTTGCTATTTCGTACCCGAGAGTCATCTGGAGCAAACAAAGCAAGCTCTGTTTGAGGCTGGGGCAGGAAAAATTGGTGATTACGACTGCTGTGCCTGGCAGTGTGAAGGGCAAGGGCAGTTCAGGCCGCTGGCTGGTAGCACCCCGTTTCTGGGCAGTCAGGGCGAGCTGGAAACGGTTCGGGAGTTCAAGGTGGAGTTGGTGTGTGAGCAAGGGCTGATCAGTCATGCGCTTGCCGCATTGAAGCGGGCTCACCCTTACGAAGAACCGGCGTACGAGGTGTTCCGGCTAGAGTCGCTGTAGTTAATCTTTTTTGGCCATCGGATGCCGGACATCAGTGATGTGAACACCGTAGTTGCCTGACTTCATGTCGTCGAGAAACAGCTCGAGGGTTCGCTTCACGGTCGGAAATGAAATTTCGCTCCACGGAATATCCTCCACAGCAAACAGCCGGGACTCGAGTGATTCTTCGCCGGCGCCAAAATTTCCGTTCACGAGCGTGGCGCGATAGAACATATGGACCTGGTTAATGTGGGGAACATCTATAACAGAGTAAAGTCCGTCAATATGAACTTCGGCCAGCGCCTCTTCTCGTGTTTCCCGTGCTGCTGCTTCCATGGTGGTTTCGGCATTTTCCATAAAACCGGCTGGTAGCGTCCAATAACCGTATCTGGGTTCGATGGCTCTTCGGCACAGAAGAATACGTCCATCCCAAACCGGAACGGTGCCGGCGATGATCCTGGGGTTCTGATAGTGAATCGTGTCGCAGCTAACGCAGACATAACGGTATCGGTTGTCGCCTTCGGGAATCCGCTGTTCAACCAGTTGGCCGCAAGTGCTGCAATACTTCATTGTTTTCCCCGTATACTAAGTGTCCGTTGGTAGTCAGTTTAACGATCAGGGCTGCCCGTGTCTCACTCAATATCGCGATGTTACCGGAGTAAAGAGTGCAGGATCTGTTAACGGAAAAATTGTCCAACTACGCGCCCAGGCTATTGGCGCTGGATTACCCAGAGGCGGGCATTCTCGTGCCAGTAACCGATAACCCTGCCAACCCGGAGATGATTTTCACGCTTCGGTCTGCCCACCTGAAAACACACCGTGGCCAGGTCGCCTATCCGGGTGGTAAGCGTGATCCCGGCGATCCTTCACTTGCCGCTACCGCGCTCAGAGAAACCCATGAAGAAATCGGTTTGCCGCCTGAACAGGTCAAGGTAATTGCCCCGTTGAGCCAGGTGATGTCGTTGCATCGAATTCTGGTAACACCTTACGTTGGCGTAGTGCCAGCCGACCACCCCCTGGAACCCAACCCAGACGAAATCGAGAGCGTGTTCCGCGTGCCGATTTCCTTTTTCCTGGAAGATCAGCGAGAGCGCACCGATACCCTGAGCTTTTTGAACAGCACGCTGTATGTTCCCTGTTACCGCTGGGAGAGGTATCAGATATGGGGGTTGTCTGCGGTGGTTCTGGTTGATTTTCTGAATGCTGTGTACGATGCACGTATCGATATTCTAGAGCCGCCACGCTAGGCCTGTTGGAGGAATACATGTTTTACCGTGTGGATAACCGTACCCCCGAATTTTCCGGCGACGGGCAGTTTGTTGCAGAGAACGCGACGGTGATTGGCAGTGTCAAAATGATGCAAAAATCAAGCATCTGGTTCAACGTGGTTATTCGCGGTGACAACGACATGATTACGGTCGGGCCGGAGTCTAATATTCAGGATGGAGCGGTGCTGCACACCGATCCCGGCATTCCGCTGACCATTGGCCGGGGCGTAACCGTTGGCCATAAGGCCATGCTTCATGGCTGTGATATCGGCGACTACACTCTGATCGGCATTAATGCGGTAGTGCTGAACGGCGCGAAAATTGGAAAGCACTGCCTTATTGGAGCGAATACTCTGATTCCTGAAGGGATGGAGATTCCGGATGGCTCCATGGTTGTGGGATCTCCGGGCAAGATTCGACGTGACCTGAACGACAGTCAGAAGAAGATGCTGGAGATGAGTGCTCAACACTATGTTCTCAATGCACAGCGCTATTTGACGAAATTGCAAACAGTTGAGCTTTGACGATGAAGGTTCGGGATAAAGTGCGCTCTCCTTGTGTTTCTGTATGTGCCTTGAATGAGAGCGATGTTTGCATCGGGTGTCAGCGCACGAGTGACGAAATACTTCGCTGGACGTCAATGACAGAAGAAGAGCGTCGTGAAGTGCTTGTGAAAGTCGCTGAACGCGAGAAAAAATTTCTAATCTGAAAAGAACAGGATATAGACCGGAATGACCGTCAGTGAAAATACCGTCCGAATCGGCACGCCTCTGAAAACCAATGCCACTCGCGTTCTGTTTTGCGGTTCTGGAG
Source organism: Marinobacter sp. SS5-14b (assembly GCF_030541005.1). Classification (GTDB taxonomy): domain Bacteria; phylum Pseudomonadota; class Gammaproteobacteria; order Pseudomonadales; family Oleiphilaceae; genus Marinobacter. Next base: position 45,806 of record NZ_JASSVM010000013.1, read on the forward strand.
AGTTGGGCAAAGAAGTGGTTATAGAATTGCAGCGTTTCGGTGTTGAAGTCATCGCCATAGATCGGTATGCCCATGCCCCGGCTATGCAGGTGGCGCACCGGAGTCATGTCGTCGATATGCTCGACGGACAGGCCTTGCGGGCAATTATTGAGCGCGAGAAGCCGGACCTGATTGTTCCTGAAATCGAGGCCATCGCAACCGCGGAGCTTGTAAAGCTGGAGGAAGAGGGGTATCGGGTGGTCCCAACGGCCCGGGCGGTGAACCTGACGATGAACCGGGAGGGCATTCGCCGTCTGGCTGCAGAAGAGCTGGGGTTGGCAACATCGCCATATCGTTTTGCGGAAAGTCGGGAAGAGTACTTGGCGGCTGTAGAAGACATCGGTTTACCGCTCGTTGTTAAGCCGGTAATGAGTTCTTCCGGCAAAGGACAGAGTACGGTTAAAACAGAAGCCGACATTGACTCTGCGTGGGAATACGCGCAGACCGGAGGCCGTGCCGGTCGCGGGCGAATCATCGTTGAAGGCTTCATCGACTTTGATTACGAGATCACGCTGCTGACTGTTAAGCACCGTGATGGCATATCGTTCTGCGATCCGATAGGTCATCGCCAGGAAGACGGGGACTACCGGGAATCGTGGCAGCCACATCCGATGTCGTCACTGGCGTTCGAACGGTCCGCCGCAATTGCTCGCGCGGTGGTTGAAAATTTGGGGGGTTACGGTATCTATGGCGTAGAGCTCTTCATTAAAGGTGATGAGGTCTGGTTCTCTGAAGTGTCGCCCAGGCCGCACGATACCGGTCTCGTTACCTTAATGTCCCAGGACTTATCCGAATTTGCTCTGCATGCCCGAGCGATCCTTGGGCTGCCGGTCCCTGTCATCAGGCAGCAAGGCCCGACGGCGTCTGCGGTTATTCTTCCGGAGGGGGATTCGGCGTCCGTTTCCTACGTTGGCCTCGAGAATGCCCTGTCAGAACCGGATACTCAGGTGCGCTTGTTCGGAAAGCCGGAACTTAAGGGGCGTCGTCGAATGGGTGTCGCGTTGGCGCGTGGCACTACTATAGATGAAGCGCGCAGCCGGGCCCTGGATGTGGCGGGTAAGGTTATTGTCGAGCTGTAGGTGCCTGCGTCGGGCCTGGCTCGCTAGACCAAAACGGTAGATTTGAAAAAAGTTCAGAGCAACCGTTGACACCAGGTCTGAGGTCTGTAGAATGCGCATCTCGCTTGAGGGGCAGCCCGCTGAAACGGGTCAGAACTTAAGCGATAACTGCTTGAAAGACTTGAAGAAAACGTTTCAAAGATTCTTCGAAAAAGCGGTTGACAAGGTGGCGGTTCAGTGTAGAATGCGCACCTCGAATTAGCAGTAAGCCGGTGAGTTTTTCGGCGGTTTTCGGAAGCGG
>NZ_JASSVM010000014.1 GCF_030541005.1 Marinobacter sp. SS5-14b
CAACAGTCAGACTGTGAGGTGGGGCCATCTTCTGGAGAATGGCTTCTTTACGTTCCGGTGAATAATGGGGCATGGTTGTCCTCTGAAATATTCAGGCGACAACTACGCTGACACATAGGGAAACCTGGCTAATCTGATTTCCGCTTTGATTAGATGGGTTCGGAGGGCCTCCCTACCGTCGGAAAAACTCAGGAGAGCAGACCATGATTCATGAGACTAATGCACACACAAGCGTTTCGGAACGCCAAGATCTCATGTCTGTGGTCGCGGTTATCCGCCCATCTGAGCGGCCGACAGTGCTACCGCATGGCAGCTTAATTGAGTTCGAGAGTAGCGACATTGCGAACCCAAAGCGCCAGTCATTCGAGATTTTCCTCATGGATGCACTGAACGGCTTCGCCGATATAACGGCGCCAAACACGGACTTGAGTGTTAAAAGTAGCTCTTATTTGGACCCAGCCGCCTCTTTTGGGTTTCCGTTATTCACAGCAATTTTTCTTAAGGGTGAGGACGTAAAGGATGAGCAAATCACTCGATTCAGGGAAGCGGTGGTCGTGCTAGCTCATGAAGTCCTTGGACAGGCTTCGCTTTTTCATGCTGAGCCGGAGCCCGCTCTTGAACGGAGAGAGGTTGATTTTCTCAAAGAGAAGGCCGTCAAATATCGCGAAAAATATGGAAGCACCACTATAAAAAGTGGCTTTTATGTCCACAGCAGTTTTGAGGACCTTGAAGGAATCGCCGTTACTGGAAAGCTGCCCCCACTTCACCATACTGCACCGATTGTGGAAGAAATCGAGGGAGTAGGGAGGCTTGACGGGTTTTCACTTTCGAAGAATTCCCTTTCGCTCATACCGGACAATGACGCAGACACTTCAACGAGACCGCTGGAGTTTTTGTGTTCGCATCAGGGTTTTTTCAAGACGTTTGCTGAGGCTTACCTTAATGGCTTTCGGGTTCGATACCGTGGCTATCGGCAGGATAATGTTGGTAGTAGAAAAGTTACCCTGACACTCATTAGCCTGGATGTGTCACCTGCAGGCGACTTGTGTGGCGCGTTCAACCTGGAGTGACGGCGTTGAATTAGCTCAATACTGCTCTTACTAGAAGGTTCGGAATCATTATTCGTGCATATTCTCGGGGATTAATCTATGCAGTAGGTAGCCGCGACGACTAAAAGCGCAATCACGAGTTCGTGCCGCCGATGGATATTACCGAGTGAAGTCTCGTGGAGAATCATGCCTCCATACTCAGCACTGCGTTGATGCGAATCGCGCTTTTTGGGGGCTCGGTAGGAGCGGGAATCCAGCTGACGCTTAATGCCGGTGTCAGGATCATACTGGTTAGATACCTGAAATCCCTCTGTTTCTAAAAAGTCTTGGACATCCGGATTGTTTTGAGGAGCTAGTACAATGTATTGGTGCGAAGTAACTTGAAACAGCTTGAGCACCAGTTTTACGAGCTGACACTCTTCGGGCTGGTCCATCAAAATATGACCATTCCGGCCAACCAGATTTGGAACGGCCTTTAATGGTGGCAGTTCTACCTTTATCTCGTCCAACGGTGGGAAAGTTTTAACGCACTCCATCAGTCGGGTCCAGGCACCGTCGTCGATTCTCTTAAGAAGAAATCTCGACTGCTCATTACCATAAACCCAGGTTTGCTTTCGGGTGGCAGCGCTTCGGACTTTGAAACGCAGTTTTTTGTTTGCTGCTTCACAGAGTATTTTCAGTCTGTGCGCGTTGCCGGGCAGCAACTGAAGCATTCGCTCGGCCTCTTCGTAACTTCGGCCAAGTGCTAAAAGTCGCATGAAGCGAACAACAGACGTTGGTGTAAGTGGCTCTCGTTCCATGAAGAATTGATGTTTGAGGGAAGACTTGGGCTTGGCGACTTGCCAATCACCTACTTGAATGGCGTGCGAGAGCTGGCGGACCCGTTGACTAGATACTGGAGTGAGATGATCTGCCCAGTCTGCCAATAGGTGATTGTAGGAGCGGAAGCCTGTGGCGGGAGAGTAATGCCCCATAGCTCGGGCCAAGGCCATGGCCGCCCGACGTGATACCGAGTGATTGTCGCCCAGAATCAGTTGGCGAAGTTGGTTTGGGTTGAGTTTATTCGCCAGTACACTCGATGAGCTAGTTTCCAACCCTAACAGCACAGGCGCCAAGACATTGTAAAAAGAATGTCTGGCATGGTGCAGGCTGATCCTGGAATTACCCGTTAGTTCTTTCAATTCCTGAGTAATGAGCGATGGAATCGCGTCTTTCAGCGGAGTAACTCCGACTTTCGTGCCGATGAGGTGGCATAAGAGGGGCGCATTATCTTTCTTGCCGGCAATGCTTTCAAAGCGCGCTAGGACAGCATCGATCAACTGGTTTTCGTTTGCGGTTATTGTAAACAGTAGGGGAACGGCTCGTCGGCTATGGGGCGTTTTCAGCCCACGATGGCTGTTGTTCCGAACCAGTATCCAGTGCAGTCCGCCGGACTCGCACCAATCCCGACGCTTTAGCCCAAGTGCTTCTTGCGCTCTGAGGCCAAAACGGTAGGCCAGTAACAACACGAAGGCAGTCAAGATGGGGGCGTCTCGGTCGGGATGATTACTGTTTAGGATTCTATTTAAACACTGTAGGTATTCGTTTTCTGTGAATACGCCTGGTTTCACTGAACGATGGGCCTCTCCTAAATCAAGCTCGTCCCAGTGGGGTTCAGCGATGCCGTGTTGGCCTGCCCAACCAAAGAACTCTTTAAGTCGATCACTAAAATACTTGGGATTCCTGGAGCCTCGACTATTGAGGCGCAGCATCTCAGAGCATAAATCAGTGACCGAGTCCTGATCCTCCACTGTTAGATCGACGTCGTAGGCGAGTCCTTGGAAAGCATGGTTTAACGAGGTGAGGTAGCGACTAGGGGAGCTTTTGGCATAGGGAGAATGTTTCGCGTTAGGTTTCCCCTTGCCTTTGCGAATTCGATCAGCCAACCAATAACCGACCAGCAGAATCGAGGTACTGACTTCCAGAGAGTGCTCCTTGCTGTAACGGTCGATCCTTGCGGCTATCTCCTTCGCGTTTTTGGTCGATTTAGTGTAATCACCCAGGATCACCTCGAGGCCTTTGAAGAATGACTTGGCATTGTGTTGAAGATCAATTCCGCCGAGTTTTGGGTCCTCCCAGTGAGGAATCGATATGGATTTAAGAGAAGGGAACCAGTCTGATTCTTTCTGAGTGTCGGGAACGCAATAGATGACGCCTTCCTTTAGTCTCAGATAGTCGCATATTCCGAGACTGGTCGGCGGGCAACGTTCACTGAGAGCGGCTGCAACGGGACCAGGCAACTGAATAAGGTTAGCCTGGCTGATGAGTTCCGCTAGCTCCATTAAGACCCAGCCCAGAGTTGTATTAGTGGGCTCATTCGTCCGATTTTGGGTTTTGCTCTGAAGTAGTTCAGCGACCGGTTCCAGATGCTTGGGGCAGGGGGCCTGTTGAATGTCGACGCCCGTCTTAACGGCCATACCGTGATTAAGCAGGCTGGCTGTCTTGTAATCAATTTCGTGTCGCTGAACGGGCATCCAATAGTCTGTGGGATCGAGATGCTCATTGTATTCGAAAAAGACCTGCTTCTTATGTTGGATTAGACGGTAATTCCGCCCCTGCATGACATCTTGAAGCAGTCGGCGGTATGTAAGCCGCTTGTTAATCGCCAATAGAGCTGCGGCAATAGCGAGCGATTCCGTCTTCGAGATTTTGGACTTTTGGATAGACTGCTTGGTCTTGGAGGCCCATTGCTCGAGCGACGGCATCAGGGCAAGAGCAGAGGTGCAACGTTGCGAGAGGAGGGATCGCTCACTCTCAAATCTGGTCATTCGGCGCCGCACAAATCTTTTATGCTCGTTTTGGGACGCATCCAGGAGCTTCGTCAGTACTGAAAACCGGAGCACTGCTTGCGGATGGGGGAGTCCGTTTGGCTTCACCAGCATTAAGTTGGTCATTTGTTCTATTTTTTCTGGTGAGAGGTCGTCAACGGACTGTTCCCCGATGAACAAATCAAGCTCCTCGTGAGCTGAGCGAATGGCATCTCGAAAGGCGGCGCGTCGATTGCGAGCCCGTTTTTTATAGCCGAAAACCGACGGTTCCGAGTAGGAGGCATCACTGTTCTTTTTGACCAAAACCGGCAGTGGAGGCACAGCAGCTATGGGGATGTTGAAACCCAATCGGTCAAAGCACCGGTTGACGGCGGACTTATAGCTGATGAAGTCATCCATCCAGCATCGAGCCGACGTGTCTGCATAGGTGGCTGCGCCGCGTTCGGCGTGGCCCATCCAGCCATCGATAACCTCGTTGTCAACGCCCTCTCGTGCAAGTTGTTGTGTGTACCGATGTCGGAATAGATTGGACGGCAATGGCCACTGGAACAAGTCCTCGCCTGGCAAGCCGGTTTTTGTGATTGGGTGCCACTTTAATTCTTTGTCGAGCAAGAAAAATAGTGGAATTTCTGCTGTGGGTTCGGTCAAAAGGGATCTAATCTTGGGGGCTAGTTCCGGACGGCAGGCATCCATTCGCTCGGCAAGCTGGCCTAAATGGGAACGATATGCGGATAAAATGTCCAGCGCGCCATCGGGTAGCGGGACTAACCGGCCATTATGGAGTCCTCCATCCGCTTTGTCGTTGATATAGACAGCTGGTGGGGACTCACAAAAAGCGTCAAGGGACTCGAATGGATCCGTCAGGTATCGACTTCCGGAGGCGGCATACAGAGCCATCACGACGTACTTCGCCAAGGTATTGTGATACGCGATCAGATCACCCTGGGTCCGTGACTCATGAAGTCTTCTCGTTGCTTCATCAATGCTGGTTACCAGGGTCGATTCGATTGGATCGAGCAAGCTTCCGAGAAGATTAACCCTTGCGCCGATGTTCTCCTCTTTTTTCGCCACTGGAAGCTGAAAACCACTCTCAACAGCCCCAATATCCCAGTTCGAATACCCGCATGCCGCGGGCAGCGCTGATCGTGGGTGGGCTGATATCAGGCGAGCCAATGAGTGGTCCGAAGTGCGATTGAAGACTTGCTGAGGCAAAATATTGCCAAGTTTGCCGCTTGAAAGGCGAGGGAAATGTTTGCGTGCTACCTCGTTAAACCAGACTTCCGGGTCTTGTCCCGTTACGGAATACCAAACGTCATGCAGCGCTAGACAGTGATTTTGGGCATTCTTATGCGCCGTTTGGAGGGCCTTCCGAACCTTGGAAGGCAATTCCAAGGTTAGTTTATCTTCAAATCGCCTAATCCAGGGGAGGGCTTTTTCCTCTGGATACCATGAGCTGTGACGTCTTGGCGGGAGCCGGTGTGCCCAACGAAAGTCGGGTGAGATAGACCACTCTGACTCCGGCTTTTCGCAAATGGAAAACTCGAGCACATACGGTAGGGATCGGGATAGATGGGTGGCCAGCCAAATAGTGGCTCCCCCTAAATTTGACAAGGGACTGCTCGAACTGAGTTCGCTCTCTATCCATTCCTCCAATGCCGTGATTTCCGGAGGAAGTGCTTTCTCCCAGGACCAGGGCAGATAGTGTGACAGTTCCGCAGATTGGAGCAGTATACTTTGACCTGTCAGTCTCTGCCGCTCTGGACTCTCCTCCGGATCCACTTCAAATAGGAGCGCCTGCTCCGGATCGTCATCGGTCTCCTGTTGCTCCTGAGGCAGATCAAAATTCTGAAAAGCAACGCCCTCATAAGTTAGCGCTGAAGGTAATGCTTCTACCGTTTTCAGCCGCTCGAACGCGCATGTGATTTGGGCGGTTTCAGAGCCGGCTTCGAGTGGGTCGCATTCTCCCTGAGCGATCGCAACCACCACATTCAGGAACCGTTGTGAGCTTTGTTCGGAGTTCTGAAGTTTAAGTTGAAGAGCCGAGTGCTCCAGTGCGATCGCGAATTGGCTCAGGGTGGAGGCTTTTTGCCCTAGTAATTGATGGCAACGATCCAGGAGGCTGTCTATGGTTTTCCAATTCTTATGGTAAACCCCTTTGGTGATAAAACTGGCGGCTCTCTGGATCAGGTGATCGTGGCAGTACTGGTGGCGAACGGTTCTTTTGAGAGCCTGAAATATCAGCCAGAGGCGAAGGGCCCTCCGGAGCATATATTGAATCGAGGACTCTGCACCGTCACCAGCAAGCGGTGTGACAATCAAGTGTAATAGGAAGTGCCTCTGAGCAATATCCGCTCCCTCTTTTCTCATCCGATTGGCGGTTTGCTGTACGTTTCCGTGGTGAGGATAAGGTGGGTATTGAGTGACGATCTCAGGCGAGTTTCGGTAAATGACATTGAGCCGCTGAAGCTCTTCTACTATTGGGTCGTCGGACCATTGATTAAGTATTTCGGCCGATTCAGGGTGAGACAGTTCTTGGCTTAGGTTGCCAATAACGGTAAATCCTTCTGACATCCCAAAGGTAAGGGCTATTGCCTCAAGCGCATCAGAGATCTCTTGTTGCTGCGCCCAATTTCGGAGCACCTCTTGTCGAGAGGCAAGATGCCTTACGGTCGTTTCGGTGAGGGGCACGACCCCGTTCTTGTGCCAATCGGTTATGCCGTCTTTAGCCATAAATCTACGTCAAATCCGGTGCTTGATTTTGCTATAATCATAGCTATCATGTGGATTTGACACAAATTAGAAAAAATAAGGACATAGAACATGTACCTCAGGCTTCCTACTCATAACCCGAAGGTCGTAGGTTCGAATCCTGCCCCCGCTACCATATAAAAGAAAGGCAGATCAGTAACTTACTGATCTGCCTTTTTTGCTTTCCGGGTGGCAGATAGTTCTGTGAAGCATTTGTGCCCGCTCTCTGATAAGCAATAGGAGCTTACTTATGCCCGCTTGGCTGCAGACTCTCGTTCGCCCGCTACTGAACCTGGGGCTCATTTTCCAGATCTCCATAGGTATTGTGGCGGGCGTGCTGCTTGCTCTGTTTGCTCCGGAGGCCGCTGGGTCATTTTCACTCTTGGGGCAGCTGTTTATCTCGGCGTTGAAGGCCGTGGCGCCCATTCTGGTGTTTGTGCTGGTGGCTGCGGCGATTGCCGGTCACCGGCAGGGCCAGCCTACCCATATTCGGGGTGTTATTCTGCTCTATGTTATTGGCACTCTGTTGGCCGCCGTGGTGGCGGTTGTTGCCAGTTTTATCTTTCCCACCGAACTCTCTCTGGATTTGCAGGAAGTCAGCGGTAACCCGCCAGGCAGTATCATCGACATTCTCAAAAACTTGCTGCTCAGTGTGGTCACCAACCCGGTAAGTGCTCTGATGGATGCCAATTTCATCGCTATTCTTGCCTGGGCGATTGGCCTGGGGTTGATGCTCAGGAATTCCGCCGAATCCACCCGCGCCATGCTTAACGATTTGTCAGATGCAGTCTCGGGTATTGTTCATCTGGTCATACGCTTTGCGCCGCTGGGCATTTTTGGCCTGGTGGCCAACACACTTGCCGACACCGGAATAAGTGCGCTGCTGGATTATGGCCGTCTGCTTGGCGTGATTGTGGGCTGTATGTTGTTCGTGGCACTGGTCACCAACCCACTGATCGTCTTCCTGAAAACCCGTCAGAACCCATATCCACTGGTATTCGCTTGCTTGCGGGGTAGCGCCATTACCGCATTCTTTACACGCAGCTCTGCTGCCAACATTCCCGTGAACCTGGAGCTGAGTGAACGCCTGAAGCTGGACCCGGACACCTACTCCATTTCGATTCCGCTGGGTGCAACCATCAACATGGCCGGTGCCGCCATCACGATTTCTGTGATCACCCTGGCGGCCGCGAACACACTCGGTATTCCTGTGGACTTCCCCACCGCACTGTTGCTGTGTGTTGTGTCGTCGCTGGCGGCCTGCGGTGTTTCCGGCGTTGCCGGCGGCTCGCTTTTGCTGATTCCCCTGGCGACCAGCCTGTTCGGTATTTCCACCGACGTGGCTATGCAGGTGGTCGCTATCGGATTCGTGATCAGCGTGGTTCAGGACTCCACTGAAACCGCATTGAACTCGTCCACGGACGTGCTGTTCACTGCGGCTGCCTGTCGGGCGGCGGAGGAGCGCGCCGGATGATCAACGGTCAGGCTCGTAATCTCATTTTTATCGGCATGCCGGGCAGCGGCAAGAGCACGGTGGGGGTTCTCGTTGCCAAGCGGTTGGGGTTGGGGTTTGTTGATACCGATCTGCTCATCCAGCAGGAAGCGGGCCGCACCCTTCAGGACATTGTTGATCAGGATGGCTACGAAGCCCTGCGCCACATCGAAGAAAAAGTGTTGTTGAATCTGGATGTTCAGGGGCAGGTCATCAGTACCGGTGGCAGTGCCGTCTACAGCCACGCCGCCATGGCGCACCTCAAGGCAAACGGCACGGTGGTGTTCCTCGATATTTCTCTGGAGCTTGTGATTGAGCGAATTGGCGATTACAGCCTTCGGGGGATCTCCCGGCGCCCTGATCAGTCTCTGGCTGAGCTGTTTGAGGAGCGATTCGCTTTGTATTCGAAGTATGCAGACCTGACCATCCAGGGGGCGGGCCTGAACCAGGACCAGGTGACTGAGGCGGTTATCGAAGGGCTTTCCTGACCTGCGAATGCGATGACTCCGGTATAGTGTTGTCAATTGACGCCCGGGTGGCGCAAATTTTCAGACCTGTCTATGGAGGATGGCATGCCGACGTTCTTACACACGGCTGACTGGCAAATGGGGCGCTCATACAGCCGCTTTGAAACGGAAGACGGAGCGGCGTTGGTGGAGGCCCGGTTTGAGGCCATCGAAAAGCTGGCGCAACTGGCCAACGAACATCAGTGTGATGCGGTGCTGGTTGCCGGCGATGTGTTCGATGCGCAGACCGTGTCTGACCGCACCGTTCGTCGGGTGTTCAATGCCACCCGCGGCTTCTCCGGCCCCTGGGTCATGCTCCCCGGAAACCACGATGCGGCCCTGGCTGAAAGCGTGTGGACCCGGGCCCAGCGCCTCGGTGCGGTTCCGGAAAATGTGCACCTGGCCCTCGAGCCAGGGGTGATTACGCTGAAACCCCAGGGCCTGGCGATACTCTGCGCCCCGTTAACTCAGCGCCATACCTACGGCGATTTGACCGAAGCTTTCAGCCATTACGAAACCCCGGAATCTCTGCTCAGAATCGGGCTTGCGCACGGCAGTGTTCAGGGTCTGTTATCTGAAGATATCGATGCCACCAATCCGATTGTACCTGACCGTAGCGACGTGAGTCGGCTGGACTATCTGGCCCTGGGGGACTGGCACGGCACCAAGCAGGTCAATGACCGCACCTGGTACAGCGGGACGCCCGAGCCCGAAAGGTTCCGGAATAACGAGGCAGGTTATGCCCTGGTGGTCAGCAGCGCAGGCCCGGGTGCAAAGCCGGAGGTCACCTCGATACCAACGGGTCGTTACCAGTGGCACCAGTGGCGGGAGGCCCTTGCCGTGGAGTCGGACCTTGATCAACTGCTACAGCGGCTGGAAACCTTACCGGATCCTTCTGTGGTTGACCTTCGGCTTGAAGGTTCAATCACCCTGGCGGGTGAAGCCCGGCTACTGAGAGCACTGTCGGTAGCGGAAGCCCGGTTTCGGAGCATCCGTTGTGATCGCAGCCAGCTGCAGCTTGAGCCGACAGACGACGATATTGCCGGGTTGAAGGCCGATGGATACGTTGGTGAAGTCATCGAAAACCTGCGTGACCGGCAGCAAGGCGATCAGAGCGAAGCCGCCCGGGATGCTCTGGCCATTCTTGCAGGGTTGTTAAAAGGCCGTGAGGAGGAATCCCGCCAATGAAGCTGCAACGCATCCGCATCGAGCACCTGCGCCAGTTCCGGCAGCCCTTTGTGCTGGGTGGTCTTCAGCCCGGACTGAACCTCATTCATGGCCCCAATGAGTCCGGCAAAAGCACTTTGGTGCGGGCCATTCGTGCGGCTTTTTTTGAACGTTATCGCTCAACCGCCGTTGATGACTTGCGCCCCTGGGGTGACTCGGCCGCAGCGCCCACCATTGAGCTGGATTTTGAGCATCAGGGCCAGCTCTGGCGTCTTACCAAAAGTTTTCTGCAGAGAAAACGCTGCGATTTGACCGTCGGCACCGACAGTTACAGCGAAGACGATGCCGAAGAAAAGCTCGCAGAATTGCTGGGCTACCAGTACCCCAAAAGGGGTGTCAGCAAAGCGGAGCATTGGGGGATTCCCGGTTTGCTGTGGGTTGAGCAGGGTACCGGTCAGGATCTTGAGCAATCGGTAGAGCACGCCGGGGATCATCTGAAATCTGCGCTTAACTCGCTCGTTGGCGAGGTGGCCAGTTCCGGCGGCGATGAGCTCATTGATGCGATTAGAGCCCAGCGAGACACTCTGCTGACCGGTACAGGTAAGCCTCGGGGGGATTACCTTCAGCTGGAAAGAGACCGGGCCCAGCATCAGCAGGATATTGCTGAGCTAGGTGATCGTATTGTGGGCTATCAGGAACAGGTTGACCGGCTGGGCAAGCTGTCGCAGGACTATGAGCGCGCGCAGTCAGAGCGCCCATGGGAGGAGGCGCAGCGACAACTGGAGCAGACGCGGGCGCGTTACCAGCAGGTCGAGCGGCTGGAGCAGCAGCAGAGCCAGGAAAAAGCCACGCTTGCCCAGCTTCAGCAAAATCACCGGTTGTTACAGCAAAACAAGGAGCACCAGGACAGTCTTGGCCGGCAACTGGTCGCCCGGAAAACGGAACTGGACAAGGCGGAGAAGGAGCTCAGCCTGGCTCAACAGCAAGCCCCGGTTGTGGCTAATCGCCTGAGTGACGCAAAAGCAGCCTATGCCGCCGCAGAAAAGAAGATAAAGCTCGCGCGACTGCTGGAAACACGGGGTCGGCTTGAGGTGGACATTCAGCGCCTGGAACAGCAAGAACAGCTGTTGACCCGCAATCTGACAAAGGCTCGTGACTACCAGAATCAGGTCGATCAGGCCCGGCAGCAGCTGGGAGTAAATCGTATTGGTGCGGCCGACGTAAAACGCCTGAAGCAGGTTGCGCATCAGTTGAACGAAGCAAGTATTCGTTCAAGCACCATTGCCACGCGATTGAGCTGGCAACTGGAACCCGGCGCTGCATTGTCCCTCAACGACGAGCCCCTCGAAGGGCAGGGTGAGCAACAGCTGCTGGAAGAATCCAGCCTGAGTGTTCCGGGTGTCGGCACCCTGGTGATTGCCCCGGGTGGCGACGAGTTGGCCAGCACCCGCCGAAAGCTCAAGACTCTCCAGCAGACGTTTGATGATCAACGCACAGCCATGGGTGTGGATACCGTGGAACAGGCGGAAGACCGACTGTTGGCGTTTGAGGCGGCGGAGCAGGCACTGAAGCACGCCGAAGAGTTGCTGAATCAAGTTGCGCCATCGGGTGTGGCGTTGTTGTTGTCGAGCCAAAGTCAGGTGGAAAGCGAACTCGAGAGCGCTAAGGTTCAGCTGCAGGCAACACCCCGACCGGAGCAGGGCGAGAGCGTGCCAGCTCTCGCCGAGGCGGAGGCCGCCCTCGTCCGGGCTGGCAAGGAGTTGGACGAGGCGGAGTCGGGGGAGCGGGGCTACCAGAATGAACTATTGATCCGAAAGCAGGCCAGGGAAAATGCGAAGGCAGAGTGGCAGCGCCTGGCCGATGAAGAGCAAAGTCCTGAGCGCCAGCAACAGCTGCAAGCGTTGGCACAGGACCTCGAAAATAGCGTCAAACAAACAGTGCAACTGGAGGCCAGTCTCGATAATCGTGAGCGAGAAATCCGGGATGCCCGCCCGGACCTCCTTCTGCAGGATATTGAGCGCTACCAAAACACTATCAACACTCTTCGTCAAACCCAGGAAAGCCGGGAACGTGAACTCAGGGATATCAGAGTCAGGCTGGAGGCCTGGGGCGCTGAGGGCCTGGAAGAGCAGCTGAATGACAAACAGGCTGAGCTGGAACAGTGTAATCGCCGCTACCTGGAACTTGATCGCAGGGCCAGGGCTCTGGATCTTCTGCTGACATTGCTGACGGAAAAAAGGCAGGCACTGACACGTCGCCTGCAGGCCCCTCTGCAGAAACATCTTGATCATTATCTGTCGGTGCTGTTTCCCCAGGCTACTCTGGAGGTGGACGAACAACTCAGGCCGGGCACCTTTACCCGCGGCGCCGAGTTGGGGCAGATGAACGAATTGAGTTTTGGTGCCCGAGAGCAGATGGGGTTGATCAGCCGCCTGGCCTACGCGGATTTGTTGCGGGATGCGGGAAGGCCAACCCTGGTCATTCTCGATGACACCCTGGTGCACAGTGATCGTGGCCGCCTTGAAGATATGAAGCGCATTCTGTTCGATGCCGCCAGCCGGCACCAGATACTGCTGTTCACTTGTCATCCTGAGAAGTGGCAGGACCTTGGCGTGCCGCCGGTGGATATTCAGGCGTTGAAGGGGTAGCCGGTCTGCTACTCTTAATCATCATGCAGCGGGTTCACAACCACCGTTAATCGTCGCTATCTGGAAAGGAGTAAACCAATGACTCTCCCCGTTTTAATCGATGGTAAATGGCTGGAAGGGCAAGGTAAGGCGTTTTCATCGCTGAACCCGGCCACCGGAGAGGTGTTTTGGCAGGGGCGCGCCGCGGATTTGGAGCAGGTTGAACTGGCCGTGGCCGCGGCGAGGGAGGCAAGTATCCGTTGGGTGGCGGCAGGACTGGAGCAGCGGGTATCCGTTGCCCGGCAGTTTGCCGGGTTGCTGGGTGAACAAAAAGAAGCCGTAGCCGTGTGTATTGCGTCGGAAACCGGTAAGCCCTTGTGGGAAGCTCGCACCGAAGTGGCAGCCATGATCGGGAAGGTCGAGATCTCGGTTCGCGCCTATGACGAGCGCACAGGCCAGCGCAGCAGCGAGGTTGCCGGTGCCCGTGCCGTGCTGCGCCATAAGCCCCACGGTGTGGTGGCGGTGTTCGGCCCCTATAACTTCCCGGGACACCTGCCCAACGGCCATATAGTGCCGGCGCTGATTGCCGGTAATACGGTTATTTTCAAGCCCAGCGAGCTCACTCCCGCCGTGGCGGGAAAAATGGTAGAGCTATGGCTGCAGGCGGGTTTGCCGGCAGGGGTGTTGAATCTGCTGCAGGGCGAGAAGGAAACCGGCATCGCGCTGGCCAACCACCCGGGCATTGATGGTCTGTTCTTCACCGGAAGTTCCGAGACCGGGCACATTCTGCATAAACAGTTTGCCGGCAACCCGGGCAAGATTCTGGCGCTGGAGATGGGGGGCAATAACCCCTTGATCGTAGACCAGCCGGAGGATATTGCGGCTGCGGTTTATGAAACCCTTCAGTCGGCTTACATTACCTCCGGTCAGCGATGCACCTGTGCGCGGCGCCTGTTGGTTCCAGAGGGTAAGTGGGGCGAACACTTTATCGCAACGCTTGCCGAGGCGGTCAGGGCGATACAGGTCGGTGGAGCTTTCGATGACCCGGCGCCGTTTATGGGAAGTGTTATTTCTGAGGCCGCCGCGGCTGGCATTCTGGCCGCCCAGGATCGGTTGCTCAAACAGGGAGCATTGCCATTAGTGCCCTGCGAGAAGCTGCGGGCAGGCACCGGCCTGATGACGCCGGGTTTGATTGATGTAACATCGGCGGGGCCTGTGGTCGATGAGGAAATATTTGGCCCGCTGTTGCAGGTTATCCGTTACCGGGATTTTGATGAAGCAATCCGTCGGGCCAACGATACCCGTTTTGGGTTGGCGGCCGGCTTGTTCAGTGACAGTCAGGAACGTTTTGATGAGTTCTACAGCAGGATTCGCGCGGGTATCGTGAACTGGAACAAACAGCTGACCGGTGCTTCCAGTGCCGCGCCGTTTGGCGGCGTGGGTGCCAGCGGCAATCATCGGGCAAGTGCCTGGTATGCGGCGGATTATTGCTCGTATCCGGTTGCCGGCATGGAGACTGATCGGTTGTCTATGCCGGAAACCTTGGCGCCCGGCCTCAAGTTTAGCTGAGTTTCAGGCGCTCTTTCTCTCCTTAATGGTCAAAAAAGTGACGTTTTTTCTGGGTAAAAAATGATGCTATTCGCATCGGTTTGCGCCTCGATTTTATAGAATTTCACAAAATCGACGGAAAACCGGTGCGGAAAGCATATGAAACGCGTCATCAAAGTGTCAAAGGCATGGATTGCCGCGTTTACAGTTGGGATGTTGCTTGCAGGCTGTGGCGGAGGTGGCTCCGATGAGGCGGGCACGTCTGCTTCTGGTTCGACCTCCAGTGGTAATTCAGTGGTGGCATCAGAGGGTACCAAGGCCGCTGCGAATACTGCTGTACTGAGTTGGTCGGCACCGTCTACCCGGGTGAATGGTGACGGCATCGCCATGGGCGAGCTGGATAAGTACGTCATCCGGTATGGCCAGAGCGCTGATGATCTGAGCCGTGAAGTGGTGGTGGATAACGCTGAGTCTTATGCCGACATGTCGTACACGGTCGAGAATCTGGCTGCGGGCACCTGGTACTTTACCATCCAGGTTCAGGATACCCAGGGCCTGATTAGTGAACCGTCCGAGCCGGTCAGTAAGACTATTCAGTCCTGAATGGGTCTGCTGCAGGGTGGCCGGTTAACTCATTGGATCGGCCATTGGCAGTTTCAGAGTGAACGTGGTGCCTTCATCGAGGGTCGAGTCGACCGTGATGTCACCTTTGTGTTTTTCCACCACCGTTTTGACAAACGAAAGCCCCAGCCCTGTGCCGTGATGGCCGGCTAACTCACTGCGCCTTTGGCGGTGGTACCGGTCGAACAGGTAGGGCAGTTCGTCGGTGTCTATGCCCGAGCCTTCATCGGCAATAGCCAGGCAGGCCAGGTGCCCCGCTCGATAAACCTCAACACTGATCGTGGTGCCGGACGGGCTGTACTGAACCGCATTGGTGAGCAGATTGATCACCGCCCGCTCAAGAAGTTCTGCATTGCCTTTCAGCCATAGATCTTCAGTACCGGTCAGTTGCAGCTGGATACCCTTCTCAAGAGCCTGCTCGCACACGCTGTCTCTGGCATTTTCTACGATGGCCAGCAGCTCGCATTCGTAGAAGCGGGTTTCCGAGAGTTGCTCGGCACGGGCCAGTTGCACGAACTCCTCTGCCAGGCTGTAACTGCGCCTTGCCAGTTTTCCCAGCTGATCCAGTTGGTGTTCGTCGATATGGCCCGGCTCCCGCTTGAGTTGTTCGATCAAAGCCAGCTGAGAGACCAGTGGCGAGCGAACGTCGTGGGAAATAAAGTCGATGGCTTCCCGGTGCTGGCGCTGCTGTTCCCGCAGTTCGGAAATGTCCGAGATGTTGGCAATAATGCCAGACTGACCACTGCCGGGCAGGGCGAAGGGAGCAAAGTGTATGAGAAAGTCCTTGCCGTGAACTTTCAGGTCTACCGTGCGGCTTTCCTTGAGAGTCAGGGTTTCCGATACGGTTTCATGCCAGGGTGGGTTGTCTCTGGGGTCGTGGCCTTCCAGCAAGCTGGTCAGTGGCATGCCGCTCAGGCTGGGCATGGGTTCACGAAACCAGTCTTCAATGTGCCCATTGGTGAACCGGATGACGGCCAGCTCGTCGGTGACGATGATACCGTCCGGCATGTGCTGGAAGCTGCGTTGAATAAATGCCTGCATCTGGGTCAGGCGTTCGGTTGCCAGTTGTACTTTTTCGATGCGGGCTGAGATGTTTTCCCGGGGGTGACGCCCGGGTTGGCGATGGGTGTCGGGCTCCAGAACCAGTTGCTGGAGATAACGCTGTGTGACTTCACGGCTGAGATCGTTGTTCAGGGTCAAGCCAATCACATATCTGGAATGGCCTCGTGTCAGCGGTATCCAGCTTTGATTCAGCTGATGGACCCACCGACCGGTTTCCGGCAGGTAGGGTGCCTGTGCCAGTGTCATGCCTTTCGCTTCCAGGATCTCGTTGTCTTCAGCCAGAAACCAGCCCTCGGGCTGCAGGAATGCACGGAAGTGGGTGAGTAGTTGTGCGGGTTGTCGGTTTGCAGGTTGGGGCAGCGAAAGTTTAGGGGTGCGCGCCATGTTATCCAGCTGCCGGTTCAGAAAACGATTGGTCATGGCAAGCCTGAGGCCACTGGCAATCGGCATGGCAATCAGTGGCAGCAGCAGAGTGTGGGCGGCGGGTAAATGCAGCCTGAAAAGCAGCAGTAAAAACAGGTAGCCGGCTGTCAAAGTAAGGAACATCGACAGGCAGGCAGCTACCGTGCCCGCTGGTCGCAGCCGTGGCAGCAGCAAAGCCAAGATCATCAGAACGAGCAGGTTGATCAACGGCGACAGCCATCTGGGTGCCTCGGTAATCAGCAGCCCCTGTTGATTGGCCGAGTAGACGTTCGCGTGAAACTCCACGCCTGGCATTGGCTGGCTGAGCCCCGAAAAAGGGGTGGGCAGGATGTCCCCGAAGCCGGCGGCGGTTGCACCCACGAATACCGTTTTACCTGCGAATAGACCCTTCGGATAGGCACCTTCAATGACGCTGGCGTAAGAGATGGTTGGCAGTGTACCGGCGCCGCCTGCCAGCGGTACCCGGCGATAGTTCTCCCGGACATTGAGATAACCGGGCAGGCCTGTAGAGGTTTGTCGCACGGCGACGGTTTGATGCGCCAGGGCCAGAGTAGGCCAGAGTTGCCCCGCCAGTCCGTTGCGCAAGTATATGCCGCGCGCAACGCCGTCGCTGTCTAGCTCAATATGAGCATGGCCCATGGCCTGGGCGGCCTCAGCCAGCTGAGGGACGGGCATCTGTTCACTTATCAGCTGGTGCTGGGTGCTGGCGGAAAGATGAAGAGGGAGTACCACCTGTCCGTGGCCGCGTATGGCGTCTGCAAGCCGGGGGTCGTGCGCTGAGGGTTCCGGAAACAGGATGTCCAGTACCACCGTTTCGGCGCCGGATTCGTGCAGTTCATCAATCAAGTCGCCGTGGGTGCTTCTGGGCCAGGGCCAGCGGCCAAGCCGCCCGAGGCTGAACTCGTCAATCGCAACAATGATGACCTGACTGCTGACCGGAGCCCGCCAGTTGGTAATGGCTTTGTCGTAAATCCAGTGGTTGAGTCGTTCGGGCAGGCCGGTTAGCTGAAACAGGGCGAGGGTGCCAAGCAGCAGCAGGCCCAGGGACCAAGGTGTTGTTCTTATTGTTAACCAGTCCCTAATCATGGGCCTTGCAATCGTCGTTAGGTTTGCAGCGATCTATTCGAGATACAGTTCCCGCCCGGGGCCCCATCGGCTGGCGAGTGGGCCTTCGGAGAGCGCTTTGACGCGCACAAAATACCTTCTTCCGGGAATCAGGCGCAAGGCCGCTGTGGTATCCGCTACGTCTGCCTCCTTGATGATGTTGCGGAATGCGGGTTCCTCGGAAAGCTGAAGGCGGTACTCTTTGGCGGTATCGGCCTTTTCCCAGAACACCCGCACCTGGCTGTCCAGATAGTTCACATTGATGATTCTGACCGGTGGCAGGGTGCCGTTGACAATCAGCTCCCGGGGTTCGGACGTGGCGACGGAATTGCCGCCAGCTTCGGTCACTACCCGCCAGAAATACCTGCCCGGGCTCAGCGGGCGGGACGGCAGGGCTTTGCTTTCCGGGGCCCACTCGCTGGTGGTGATCAGCCGCTGGAAGCTGTCATCTTCAGCGATTTCAACCCGGGCGAGTTCGTTCGTGCCGTTAAGCTGCCAGCGGAATTCCGGCATGTCGTCGTTGACACTTTCGCCTGGGGCTGGAACCTGGAGGACAGGTTCAATGGCCTGTAAATCAACCTCCACGGAGGCTGTCGCCGGCATTCCGGCGATACCCTTGTGGTCCAGAGCGGCCAGTTGAATTTCATACTCGCCGTTGTCGAGCTGGCCAATCGTGAACCGGTTGCCGGTGACTTCCCGGCTTTGAACCCAGTCGCCGGACTCTTTTTCAAATACATCGACACGGTGCATTGGCGTGGGGCCGGGCTGCCAGCTGAGTTCAGCGGGCAGTCGATCAAGCACCGGGCCAATCGCGTTGATGGCCGGAGCCGGCGGCAATTGGCGAATGCTCATGCCTCGGGTGCCGGTAATTTCGACACTGGCACCGTATCCGGCTGGCACTCTTCGGGTTTGGCCGGGTCGGCCAAAATCCACCGCGCCATGTTTTACCTGAATGCTGCTGCCAGAGGCGTTGGTTTGCATCGAAAAGACGGTTCCGCGCACGGCTGCCACCGCCGAGGGCGTTTCAATTTCAAAACGGGACCCACCCTCAATGAGAGGTTTGACGCGGGTGTGCACTTCCCCTTTTTGCAGTCGCAGGCGGGTGTCGACCATGCCGGCCTTGCCGTACTGGGTCAGCCGATTGAACATCAGGCGGGTGTTGGGGGCAATGCGCAGTTCGGAGCCATCTGCAAGCTCAAGCGTGGCGGAGCCGGCGCCAGACAGTACTTCGTCGCCAACGCGCACCAGCGATTGCCCGGTGAGCGGTGTTTTGCGGCCGTCAGAGCCGGATATGTGCTGAACATTGCCGCTGACTGAGGTCACTCTGGCGGGTTCCGGTTGACGTTTCAGCCAGAACACCGGTATGCGAAGGGTGTCGCCGCTTTCAAGCCGGGTGTTGGCCGCCAGGCCGTTGTGCGCCAGCAGGCGTTGGCCGTTGGCAGATTTCTGGAGTAAAGACGCGGAAATGCTGGCCAGGGTATCACCAGGGCGCAGGGTATAAACCCACTCAGGTGCGGTTTCAACTGGCTGGCTGGCCAGGGCTGCTGACCCATTGGTAATGGACAGCTCCGCTACGGCCAGGCTGGGCAGCAGCGCCATCAGTGTGGCCAGCGCGGTCACGATGAACTGGCGGAGAGCGTGGTGGATCAGGTCAGGCATTAGCGGCTCGTTCGTTGACAGCTTCGCTCGTCTCGCCCGGTTTGACGGCTTCCAGCCGGTAACCGCGCTGATAGATGGTTTTAATACGAAAGCCGTTCTCGGGGTTGAGCCCCAGTCTCCGGCGCAGTCGGCTCATGTGAGTATCAACTGTGCGCGTGTTGATGTCTCTGGTCAGGCCCCACACCCGTTCAAGCAAAACTTCCCGCGTGAGCAGGCGCCCCTGGTTCTGAAACAGGAACAGCGTCAGGTCGAAGTCTTTGTCGGTCAAGGTTAACGGCGCACCGTGCAGCTGGATACTGCGTTGGTTTGTGTTGACTTCAAACGGACCGTAGACCAGCGACTCCTTGTCGCTTTCCGGATGGGTGCGGCGCGCCAGCGCGTTGATGCGGGCTACCAGCTCCGCTGCGCGGGCCGGCTTTGCGATGTAGTCATCCGCACCGGCATCCAGGGCGCGCACAATGTCGCTTTCGCTGTCTCTCTGGGTCAGGAACACCGCGGGCACCGGCCAGTCCAGGTGAGCGCGAACGCTCTCCAGCACTTCAATGCCGGTCATGTCGGGTATTTGCCAGTCGAGAATAATGAGATCGTAACTGCGGTGCAGCACAGCACCCAGGAAGGATTGACCGGTGGCAAAGCTGTCGCAGTCGTGCCCTTTCTCGGACAGAATGGACTGGATGTGTTGCGCTTGTTCAAGTTCGTCTTCCAGCAGAGCAATGCGCATCTAGCTTGGCCCTCTATCGTGTTGCCTGGTTCAGATTGCCTGTGCGCAGAGCGGAAACGGCCCACTCTGCAGTATCGTGCAATTATTCCAGAAAATGAGCCTGCGTTCAGTATCGTTATGTAGAATTCCGTAAACGCAGGGCGGGCTTGCCGTTATCGTCATCGACCGTTTGTCGGCAGCCCGGGAAATTACTGCAGCCCCAGAACCAGCCTTTTTTGCTTTTGCGCCGAACCAGAGGTGAAAAACAGTGAGGGCATGGGACCGGCTTTTGGCCGCTTCCGTCCTGGGGTTGATTGTCTTCCAAAGGGCGAGTGCCGGTGCAATCAGGGTATCTCGTGCAGGCGTAAAAGGTGCCGAATTTGCCCTCCCGTTGCACCATGGGCGCCCGGCATTTGGGGCAGTGGATGCTCTGCTCCTGTTGCTGGGGGTCTTTGGGTGCCTCCACCCGGTTCATGAATGCCAGAATTTCCGCTTTCAGATTGTCGAGGAAGGTTTTTGGGTCATCCTCGCCGCGGCGAATGCCTTCCAGCGTGGCTTCCCAAACCGCGGTTCGGTCCGGTGTGCGAATGGAGTCCGGCAGTGCGGCAATCAGTGCCTTGCCTTTGTCGGTCGCGCGAATATAGCGTTTTTCACGGAACAGATAATCACGCCGGAACAGGGTATCGATAATGGCTGCCCGGGTTGCTTCTGTGCCCAGGCCGTCGGTCTCTCGCAGGGTTTTGCGTAACTCTGTATCGGCGACAAAGCGGGCTATGTTGGTCATGGCCGAAAGCAGAGTGGCATCGGTAAAGTATTGGGGGGGCTGAGTTTTGCGTTCGGTCACGCTGGCGCTGTTGCAGATGACCGGCTCGCTGCGTTCCAGCCTGGGCAGTGGTGGTTTCTGCGGCTCCTTGTTGCTCTCCTTGAGCTTGAGTTCCAGGGCCTTCCAGCCGGGCGTGAGTAAGGCAGTTTCGGTTGCCCGAAACCTGTGATCCTGCACTTGCACTGTCAGTTTGCCTTCCCTGTGGACGGCGTCCTGGCAAAACTGCATCAAGTAATACCGGCCGATCAGGCCGTACACTTTCTGTTCCGCTTCGGTGAGTTTTGCATTGGCCGACGGTCGTACCGTCGGAATAATGGCGTGATGGGCATCGACTTGCTTATCGTTCCAGGCGGCAGATCTGCGGTGGGTGTCCAGTTGGCCGGTGATGCTTTCCAGTTCCGGTGCGGTCCGGCCAATCGCGCGGATAACCTGTTCCCGCTGACTGAAGTGGCCTTCCGGCAAATAACGGCTGTCGGAGCGCGGGTAGGTGATCAGTTGATGCTTTTCGTAGAGGTTCTGTGCGGTGTCCAGCACCTCTTTGGCACCCATGCGAAACAGTCGGCCCGCTTCGATTTGCAGTGCCGACAGCGACAGCGGCAGTGGCGGTGGCTCCGGCCGATCCCGGAACCGGGATTCGATAATGTTTCCGGGCCTGCCGTTGACGGCATGAGCGATCTGTTCGGCGATCTCGCGGCTGAGCAGCCGACCCTCTTCATCCAGGTGCTGCTGGAACTGTTCATCAGGCAGCCAGCGTGCGGTAAACGGGCGTTGGTCAGATTGTTCATCGGCTGCCTGGAACTGCCCCTCAATGCGGAACCAGGGCTTGGGCTGGCAGTTTTCGATGGCGTTGTCCCGCTCGGCCACCAGGCCCAAAACCGGAGTTTGTACCCGGCCGACGGAATAGACCCCCTGCTCACCCTGATGTTGGTAAGTCAGGGTATAAAAGCGTGTCAGGTTGATGCCGTATAACCAGTCCGCCCGCTGTCGGGCCAGGGCCGAGTGAGACAGCCGCCGAAACTCTTTGTTCTCCCGGGGCGAGGCAATGGCGCGGGCAACGGCGTTGGGGGTCAGATCGTTGATCAGTACGCGTTTTACCGGTGCTTTTGAGCCGAAAAACCGGATGACTTCGTCCACCAGCAACTGGCCTTCCCGGTCAGGGTCGCCGGCGTGGGTGATGAGGTCAGCCTGCTGAATCAACGATTCCAGCACGCTGAGTTGCTGCTTTACACTGTCCTTGGGAGACAGTTGCCAGTGTTCCGGGAACATGGGCAGGTCTTCCAGGCGCCATTTTTTCCAGGCCGGGTTGTAGCGTGCGGGCTCGGCAGGTTCCAGCAGATGGCCGATGCACCAGCTAACGGTAACCGCCGTTTTGCCTTTGCCACAGCGAATCCAGCCCTGGCCCTTCTGGTGTGGTTCAGGGAGGGCGGCGGCAATGGCGCGTGCCAGGCTGGGTTTTTCGGCTATGTACAGGTGCATGGTGTCTGGTGTTCTGAAAATGGCTTGGGAATGTGGCGGTTTACCTCTTTGGTGTCAAGGCTCGGGGGCGGGTGGAATTGTGTAGTAGACTGGTCACTAAACGGATCGGAGAGTGTATTGAGTATGAATGTCCAGAATGCGATTGAAACCAAGCTGAACCATGCGTTGGAGGCGGCGCTGCTGGCCGTGGAGAACGAGAGCCATATGCACTCGGTACCACCGAATTCTGAAACGCACTTCAAGGTGACTCTGGTTTCAGGTGCTTTTGACGGTGTCATGAAGGTAAGGCGGCATCAGATGGTCTACAAGATACTTGCTGATGAAATGGCCGGGCCGGTACATGCGTTGGCACTGCACCTGTACACACCGGAAGAGTGGGCTGAGTCCGGGCAGGCGACGCCCGATTCGCCGAATTGCATGGGGGGCTCAAAAGGGGATGCCTCGATGGCCGAAAAATTGAAACAGGGAGCCGATTCATGAGCCAGTTTTTTCAGATTCATCCGGAAACGCCGCAGAAACGTTTGATCAAGCAAGCGGTGGATATCATTCGCAAGGGCGGCGTGGTTGTTTACCCCACCGATTCCGGCTACGCACTTGGCTGTCACCTGGGTGACAAGCAAGCGGCCGACAAGATCAAACGTATTCGCCGGCTCGACGACAAGCATAACTTTACCCTGGTGTGTCGTGATCTGTCGGATATCGGCGTATACGCGAAGGTTGACAACACTCAGTACCGATTGTTGAAAACATTCACCCCCGGCGCTTACACCTTCATTCTGGATGCCACCAGTGAGGTGCCGCGCCGATTGCTGCATCCCAAGCGCCGGACCATCGGTGTTCGAGTACCGGATAACGAGATCGTTCGGGAATTGCTGGGCGAACTGGGTGAGCCGATTATGAGTAGCACGTTGATTCTGCCAGGCGAAACCGAGCCCATGACAGACCCGTACGAGATTCGGGATACCCTGGAGCACGAACTCGACCTGATTATTGATGGCGGGTTCTGCGGCATGGAAGCGACGACCGTGGTGAACTTCACCGGGGATGTACCGGAAGTGACTCGCGTGGGTAAGGGCGATCCGGCACCGTTCCAGGTTTAATGGGTGCCATATGAGGCGAACACCCGGGCCTGATCAGGCCCGGGTGTTCAGGTTGAACGCGTAACGCTGCGGGTCAGCGCCCGCCATTGCGCCGGAGCTGGAGTTGCGGCGCAGATTGTCGAATCGGTGCAGCACATCCTGCAAACCATTGAATTGCTGGTTTTCACTGACCAGTGAGTTCAGCAGAGAGTTGCTCACACCGTAAGCCTGATTCAGCTTCAGGGCGTTATCCATAAAGTGCAGTGTGGGCTCGCTTACGCTGAGGCGGCTGAAGGCCTCAGAGAAGCTGCGATTGTTGTTCAAATCCTGTTCTATTTTGCTCCGCAACTCATCGGAAAACTTGCCTTCAACGACGGTTTTACCGTTTTCGCCTTTGCTGACATTCACCGCGGTCGCCGGGTGAAGATTGTACTCGGCAAGTTTGTGCCGCAGGGTATCTCGAATAAAAGACAAATCCTGCGCCACGGTCTGTTTGTATTGGTTCAGCGGCAGCTTTCGGGTTTTCAGGCTGGCCGGGTCTTGCCCCACCTGGTCTGAAGGGGTGAATCGGTCGCCTCCTGGACTGCCGGCCGCCTCCGGTTTATGGGCCTCGTTAACCGGGCTATTCCCGGGCTGTTCAGCCGGAGCCTGGCGGTTGTCCATGGCTTGCTGAAAGCGGGTGCTGGCTTGAATCAGAGATGTCAGCAAAGACATGGTGTGTTTCCCCCTGGGCGGTCAAGATCTGCCGGAATTCTGTTGCTCGAGTAGCTTTGAGAGGATTAAGCAGTTTTCGGGCCAGCTTGGTTTTCAAGCGCGACAGTTGTGAAATGTAAAACTTTGCAAGGCCGCGCCGAAGTTGCAGGCGGGCTGACCTGAGTCATAAAAAAGTTGAGCGATATCTATAAAGTTATCCGCCAGACCGCCGTCATACCTTTTAGCGTTTCCGTTGATCGTCCTCCGCCGGGGTACCATGAAAAAACAATATTCAATCCGCTTTCTTTTGTTGGCAGCACTGGCTGCGGCGTTTTCCGTGATTCTGGTTTTTACCGTCGTATTCAGCGCGCAGTCTCAGCGGTCTCACCTCGAGGAATACAGCCACAAGTACGTTGACGGTTTGGCGAAATCGTTTTTCGACGGGCTCAACACCATGATGGTGACTGGCACCATCAGCAACCGGAATATGCTGCGCGAGAAGGTGATGGCTCCGGAGGAGGTTCTGGATGTTCGGGTTATTCGCAGCGATCAGCTTAATGCCATGTTCGGTGCCGGCAGTGCCGAAGAGCAGCGCCGTGAAGCTCTGGATGTTCAGGCACTGGGCGGAGAGCGAGTTGAGCATTATTCCAGCAATGAAGAGGGTCGGGTCTACACGCTGATTGAACCGGTCATCGCGCGGGCCGATTACCAGGGTGTGAATTGTCATGGCTGCCACCAAAGCCAGGAAGGGGATGTGCTGGGCGCCATTCGCGTGGATTATTCTCTGGCCAAGAGCGACGCCAGGCTGCAGCAACAGCTGATGTTCAGTGGTGGTATCCAGATTCTGATTTTTGTCGTGATCTTCGTGCTGACGGCCGTGGTGCTGGGCCGCCTGGTGTTCTCCCGGCTGCGCCGACTGCACGACAGAATGGATGAAATCTCCCGTAACTCTGACCTTTCCATTGAGCTGGACGTGGCCAGAAACGATGAAATCGGTTCGGTGTCCAGGGCATTCAACCGCATGATGTCGAAAATCCGGGAAAGTATGCACACCGTGATGGAAAACGCCGCGCAGGTGGAAACCGCGGCCAGAACCATTTCAGCCAAGGCTGAAACCACCGAACGGGAAGTGCTGGCCCAGAAAGACAACACCGACCAGGTGGCCAGCGCCACCACGGAGATGGCAGCCTCGGCTGTTCAGGTGCGGGAAAATGCCGTGACCACGGCTCGGAAATCGGCGGATACCACTCGAGCGGCGGAAACCGGTGAGCAGCTTGCGCGTAACGCTGTGCAGGGTATTGAATCGCTCAATACCGAGGTCCAAAACGGCGCGCATCGCATCGAGCAACTGGACCAGCGCACCACGGAAATGGCAACCCGGTTGGAGCTGATCTCCGAAATAGCGGATCAGACCAACCTGCTGGCCCTGAACGCGGCCATCGAGGCAGCGCGCGCGGGTGAGCAGGGCCGAGGGTTCTCGGTGGTTGCCGATGAAGTGCGGGCACTGGCTTCGCGCACGCAGGATTCTACGGAAGAAATCCGTAAGACCATTAACGGTCTGAAAAAAGAAGTGGTCGAATGCGTGGGCACTATGCGCCATGCGTCTGAAATGGCCCAACATCAGGTCGACGCCATTCTGAAAGTGGAGAGCGAACTGCAGACCATTGCCGCTGCGGTCCGCGAAATTACCGGGCTGAATGAAGAGATGGAAAACGCCGCCAACGAGCAGAGCGACGTGTCTGAATCCATCAACCAGAACGTAATCGAAATCAGCCGCTCAGCGGAGCAAACCTCCGGCGACGCTCAGGAAACCGCCCGCATTGCCGGCGACCTGCTGGCGATGGCGGAAACCCTCCGCAAAACCGTAGAGCAGTTCCGCCTGTCCCAGAAATAATTCGGCCGGGGTGCTTTAACCCCGGTGATCAGACACAAACGGGTTGGTGGCCTTCTCCTGTCCAAAGGTGGACATGGGCCCGTGCCCCGAGATAAAGGCGATGTTATCGCCGAGCGGGAACAGTTTCTCACGGATGGAACGGATCAAGGTGGCGTGATCGCCTTTCGGGAAGTCGGTGCGGCCGATGGAGCCGTTAAACAGCACATCACCCACCAGCGCCAGCTGCGAGCTCCGATGGAAAAACACTACATGCCCCGGTGTGTGGCCGGGGCAGTGCAATACCTCCAGGGTCTGGTTGCCCACGGTGACGGTGTCGCCATCCTCCAGCCAGCGATCGGGGGTGAACACTTCAGGCACGGGAAATCCGAACATCTGGGCCTGCATCGGTAACCCCTGAATCCAGAAGTTATCCTCTTTATGTGGCCCCTCAATGGCAATGCCTGCCGATTTGGCCAGCTCGGCGGTGCCGCCGGCATGGTCAATGTGGGCGTGGGTCAGCAGGATCTTCTCAACGGTGACGCCCTCCGCCTCAATGGCGGCGCGAATACGGCTGAGGTCTCCGCCCGGGTCGACCACCGCCGCTTTGCGAGTTTCTTCGCACCAGATCAGCGTGCAGTTTTGTTCGAAAGGCGTTACCGGCACAATTCGGTATTTCAGGGACATAATCAGCCTCGGGTAGTATTTTGGCGCTATGGTAATGGTATTTGGCTTCGGGCTCGAGTTTTCAAGCTGACTGGAACGGGTGATGGATTGAACGATTATCTGGAAAAAATACGCAAAGGTGAGCCGGTGAATTACACGGCCTTTCTGAAGTCGTTGCCTGAGCCGTATCGCCGTTCCCATCGAGAGATGTTCAGCACACAGAAAGTGTCTGCCAATCGCTGGCGGGTGACGGTTGAGGATGAAGCAGCCTTCGTCGAGCTGGCCGCCATGGCCACCATACCGGCCAGCCGGGTGGAAGCGGCCCGGCAGGGCGACTCCCACCGGCACACCACCGGCGTGAGTTTTATCCTGGCCTATCACGAGGCGTCGCCGGGGCCGCGGCCCGATACTCTGGTGATTGCCGGTGACGACGTGAATATCGGTTTTCAGCCTGCTGCCGATGCACTGGTGATCGAGAATGAACAGAACTTCTATCACTACCGGCAAATGCTGGATTTTGCCAGCGACACGGCCGGCAGCCCGCTGGACCTGACCCGTTGTGATGTGCTGCTGGGTGGCGGCAACCGGATTGCCCAGGCCGCGACGCTGAAATGGCTGGCGGGTTATCGCCGGGTGTTCTGCGCCTTCGATTACGATGCCGGAGGCCTGCAGATGTTTGCTACCATGGCCCGTTATCTGGGCGACAGAGCCTGCTTTGTTCAGCCTGCGGACTGGCAGCCCTGGCTGAACCGGTTCCGGATGGCGCCGAAATCCACAGAACGGTTTACAAAAGCGGTTTCCCTGGCGGAAGATCTCGGGTTTATTGATCTGGCCCGGGCGTTTCGCGCCACCGGCAAATTCATGGAACAGGAGATGATTCTGGATGACTGATTCACAGGCGAGCCCAAGCGCTTTCACTTTTGGCATTCGCCGCCTGGTATTGGTGGACTCTGCCGGCTTCTGTTACGTGGAAATTCCGGTCACCCATCACGGGTTGATTCTGGGGCCGGGCAACCTGGGCAAATCCAGTTTGCTGAACTCCCTGCGCCTGTTCCTGCTGCCGGAAAACAACTTTAAAAACAGCCGGAAGAAGTTTGCCTTCCGCAATGCCAGCGCCGGCAGCTTCTACAGCAACGAAGAAAGCTACCAGCATTATTTCCCCAGCCAGTTCAGCTTCCTGATTGTTGAGGCGGAAAACCCGGCCGGTACTCATTGCCAGATTCTGTACCGGGACAACAGCAGTCAGCTGAGTTATGGCCGCGCGTTTGTGCCCGTGCCCTATGACCAGTTGCGCCCGCTGTTCTGGAACGGCGACGACCCGGAGGGCATTGGCCAGGCAGTGCCGGAGCTGTCCTTCAGCCGGCTCTCGGACGCCCTGAAAAAGTTGTCGAAAGACACCCGGTTTGTGAACGATCCAGCCAAACTGAAAACCATGCTCTACAGTAGCGAACTGATGAATGCAGACGCGGTGCGCTACTCGGTGTTGCCTTTGGGGGAATCTGATGAGCGCAAGGTTCAGTCGCTTCGCACCCTGATACTGCTGTTGTTTGAAATGAAGGCGGATGACCAGGCTATGGCCAACGCCGTGGCGAGCATTATTGAAGCCGACAAGAAGTTTTCCGACGATGCCTTCGATTTCAATATCGATGAATTCCTGAACCACCATGAGCATCTCAAACAGCAGCAAACCCAGCTCAACCGCATTGAAAAAGAGCGCCCCCGGTTTGAAAGGCTGAACAACGACTACCAGAAGTATCAGACCCTGCTGCGAAGCCAGCACGATTTCGCCGCCTTTCGGGATGGCCTGGCTGCGGCACTGCAACAGGTGGGCGTTCAGCGGCGGGCCGCGGTTGAGGCCTACACCGATCAGAACGACATCCTCAAACACGTGGTGCAGACCCTGAAAAGGCTGGAGCAGGAAACCAGCAGCCTGAAAGGGGAGGTGCGAGCAGCCGAGCGCAACCTGAACCGGGCCGAACAGGACCAGAAAAACGGTGAGTTGCTGGCCGCCCAGTACGGCACCATGACGCTGCAGGAAATTGACGAGGTACTGCGGGAAGACCGTGAGCGAAAGCAGGGCCATCTCAACGCCCTGAAAAGTGCCGCCCAGGCGGAAGTTCGGCTCGAGCAACTTGCGGCCCAGAAGCGCAGCATGGAAAGCCGGCTGGCCGCGCTGGCAGAGCGCGAAAGCAAACAGCAGTGGCAATTGCAGAACCAGTTGGACGAGGCGGTGGCCGCGCCCCTGCGCGCGGTGGACCCGAAATTGATGATGGCTAGCCCGGGGCAGACACTGGATGCCGATAGCAAAGCCACCATTGAGGCATTTTCTCGATTGTTTGCCCCCAACGGTCAAGGGTTTGACTGGTTTGATACCGAGTATCCGGCCCAGACCGTCCGGCATGAAGACTACGCCGAACAGCGCCGGCGGCTGGAGGATGAACTCAACGGGTTGGAGAAAGAGCGCTCGGAACTGGCCGACACCGCCGACAAAGAGCTGGATCGTCCCCGTCTGATTGAGCGAACCGAAAAGGAAATCCGGGCCATCGATAAAGATCTGGAAACCCTGGCCCGCTACCCGGCCGCGGCAACCATCCTGCGCGATGCCACCGAAGAACGCAAAGCCGCCGAAGAAACCCTGGCCCGGTTGGATGAGCAAGCCCGGCTGGAACAGGAAAAGCTGGAGGCGGTTCAGCAAAAGGCCGCCAAAGCCCGGGCTGAGAAAGAGCGTATTGAAGAGCGTGAGCGGGAACTGGCCCAACTGAGCCGCAGCGTCGGCACCGCTGAGCATCGCTTCCAGCATCTGAAGGCCCTTCAAGCCGAGCAGCCGTTAGCCTTTGAACAGGTCTCGGCTGCGGCTTTTGAGGAGTTGCAAAGCCGGCTGGATGAGCTGGAAGACCTGCGCCGGAAAATTCTCGATCACCTGCGTCAGTTTGTATACGTGGGCGTGTTTGACGATGCTGACGGCGAACTGCAAAAAGACAGCCCGGCTTCGGCGGTGATTCGAGACACCTTCAAGGCACTGGCCGACCTGTTTGCTGCCCTGACCGAACGCTGGCGAGTGCTGGAAGAGCAGATTTCCATTCACAACGAAACCGTGGCCAGTTATCGCCAGGCGCTGACCTCCAACCACGAATTCATCAGCCGTTTTGAGGCCCAGCTCAACCGGGAGCTGGAAGGGGTGCAGATCAACGATCTGGTGGAAATCCGGGTGGACATCCACACCGATCCGAAATTCCGCAACCTGGTGGAAGAAGCCAACAACATCGACCCTTACGGCAACCACCTGCAGTCGGATGCCTTCTATGACCGATTGCGGGTCTTCGTGGCGGACTTCTTTGGAGAGCAGGGCAGCAAGCGCCTGACCATGGACAAAGTCATCACTGGTATTTCCTATCGTACCCGCAAGGAACACGCCACCAGTCTGGACAAAAAGGGCCAGTCCACCTCCACCACCGCCCTGATCAATCTGGAGCTGGTTTACCGCTTGCTGAAGCGGGTGCTGTACCCGGGCGTCAAACTGTCGTTCCCGATGGTGCTGGATGAACTGGCCAGTGTGGATGTCAGCCAGATGCCCGGGTTGCTGCAGCGCCTGAGCCAGCAGGGCTTCAATCTGTTCTCAGCGGCGACCCACAGTGCCAGTGCCGAAGTCATCTACCTGATTGGTCGCCACCTGGAAGTGGGCCAGATGCGCACGTCACGGCCCTACAGCCCGCAGCGCACACTGGTGTTCTGGGGCGGTGCCGAGGGCTTCACTGGCGGCGAAGCCCTGAGCCACTGGGCCGACCACACCCAGAACAGCCTGCTGGAGCCGGTGGATGAGTAAGCGCTTCAGTACCCTGGACACCACGCGCCTGCTGTTCGACCACCCGAAAATCCTGTTCCGGCTGATCGAGCGCATGGACCGGAACGAAGCCCGCTATGTGCGGGAGAGCGATCTGGTGGCGGAGGTGATGGACTACACCCGCACCCTGTCAAAGGCAGACAAGGACCGGGTGCGCCTGGCGCTGACAACCGACAATCTGTTCCGCTCGGGCCTGGTGATCGACATCATCAAAGCCGAGGGCGAACGCCGGCTGATCTTGCAGGACGCACTGATTAACCTGATGCGGGCCTGCAATGCCTCGCTTTACCAGGAGCTGACCGATGCCAGGTTGAGGGGCCATCTCGTGACCCTTCGGGATGTGCGCAACCGGCTTGAACTCAGCAGTTTCAGCGAGGCGGATCCGGACTTTACGGAGCTCAGGGATGACTTGAACGAACGGGTCAGCCAACTGATCGGTCTGTTACGCCAGAACGTTCTTCGCATGCAGACCATCAGCGCCCAGTTTGCCGAGCTGTCTGGCGATGCCAGCCGCGCGCCGGACAAGTACCTCGAGTTCCGGCAGAACCTGCTGGAGCAGATAGTCACCCTGTATGAGCGCCACATCAAACCGACGCTGGTGTTCCTGAACCCGGATACTCGTTTGCCAGACGGCAGCAACCTGTTTGAGACTCTGGAAGCCATGGTGCGCCTGCTGGAACACCACGGCGACCACAGCCTGGCCGACCAGCTGTTCCGTTCATCGCTCAGCCTGAATGCGCTGTATAAACCCATTCAGGCCGTCGCCCAGGAGGTCGAACACTTCCTGCGCAAAACCCGCCGGGGCATGGTGCAGTACAACGCTATGGAACACTTCTACACCAAACTGCGGGAGCTCAAGGGCGAAACCGAAACCCTCAGCCTGCGCCGAAAATGGCTGGAAGGGGGCAACTTTGCCCGCAGCACCGGTTTCCTGATTGGCCTCAGGGCGCAGCAGCGGCCGAAGCATTATGCCTTCGGTAACTCATCCAGCTATTACCAGCTTTTGTTCAGCGAGCTCGACCTGCGCCTGGCCGACCTGCGCCGCAAGGCGGAAGTGCCGGTGTTGCAGGAGGTGGCTGGCAGCGGCCGCCATGCCCGGGTGGATGTGCAGCGTATCAATCAGCTCTATCAATGGCTGGAAGCCCTGGAGCTTCGACCGACGACGGACCTGGTGCGGGAGCTGCACGGTCGTCTGGACGGGTTTATTCCGGGCTATCGTTTCCCGGATTTGCTGGCGGCCCTGAACCGCCTGGTGAACACACCACCGGAGGGCTTTCAGGTGGTCACCACCAACCGCTTCCGGACTCTGGAATCCGAGCTTGCACCGGCCGAGAGTGCAGAGATCAGTAACGAGCAGTTTGTGTACCGCAAACGCCGCCTTGAGTTAACCGCCGAGAACCACCATGACTGACCCGATCAACCCGCTGCCGCATTCGTCAGCCAGCAGCTTCGATGACATCCTGCCAGCCCACAGTGCCGCACTGTATCGGGAGTTTCAGGCCGGCCGCGTGGTCGTCCGGGAATTCTGGGACAGCAATCGCTCCGAACTGGTGGCGAACCCTTTGTACAACGTGCTGTATAACCATCTGTCCCATTTCCGAACCTTCTACGAGCACCTGGGCTGTGAGCTGGTGTTCAACGAAAACGGCTCTTTCTTCTTCCTCAAGGAAAGCAGCGACGACGAAACCGAAGAACATGATGAAAATGCCTTCCGGGTGCAGGTGGTTCTGCTGTTGATCGGCCGTTATTTTGCCCGCAGTGGTCGTGATCTGGACTACCTCGGGCGCCCCGATGCGGGGCTCGGAGAGCAGGATCTTGCGACGATGGGGGCTGATGAGGAGTACCAGGACATTCTGCGAGCGGCCCGGTTCGACAAAGGCCTGCCGGAAGCACTGGAGTACCTGGACAAGCGCAACCTGCTGTTCCGCAGCGGTGCCAGCCGTTACTTTCTGAGTTCCGCGGGCATGTATTTCCTGGAGGAACTGGTCAGGGAATACGAGCAGGCCTGATCGAATTGTTTATGGCCTCGTTTGCCTCGTCTGGCTGCAGACTCAGGCAAAGGCCATGTTGTTACGCCCGCTGGACTTCACCTTGTACATGGCGGCATCGGCCTTTTTCAGGAGGTCTTCCGCCGTTACGCCGTTGTCCGGATAGAGGGCCACCCCGACCGATGCGCCAATCTGAAGGTTGACGTTTTGGACGTGGAACGTCTCGTTCAACACCTGGACCACTTTCTCCGCGATATGCCGGGCATTGTCCTCGCCCTGAAGCGGGCCGGTGATGATGACAAACTCGTCCCCTCCGCGGCGCCCGACCACATCCCCGCTGCGGATACAGTGTTTTAGTCGTTGCGCCACAATCCGGAGCAGCTCGTCACCCGCCTGATGGCCGTAGGTATCGTTGACCGGCTTGAACTTGTCCAGGTCGAGAAACATCAGGGCGAAGTGGCTGTCGTCACGGCGCGCCCGCTGTATCGATTGGTCCAGGTGGTTGTCCAGCGCGGTTCGGTTTGGCAGGCCGGTTAGCCTGTCAAAATGTGCCAGCCGGATCATTTGCTTCTCAGCCTTTACCCGTTCGGAGATGTTGCTGAAAGTCTGGATGAGCTGATGGATCTGGCCGCGCTCGTTTCTTACCGGGGAGATGGTCAGCAGGTTCGGGACCGGGTTACCCCCCTGTGCTTTCAGCCATACTTCGCCCTGCCAGGCATTTTCAGCAATCAGCTGGCGGTGAATGTCTTGTGATAGCAGGTCTAGACTTTGGCTCGTTTCCAGGAACTCAAGTACGCAGGCACCTTTGAGGGCTTTGACGCTTTTGCCTGTTGCCTCGGAAAAAGCGGGATTTGCGCGGATAATGTTCAGGGATGTATCCGAAATGACAATGGCTTCATGGGTATGCTCAAACACTTGATAGGCCAGCCGCAACTCTTCGGTGGATTTGGCAATCTGGGAAGCCTGTGACACCAATGCATGCAAGACTGGCCGGAGAGAGCGCCAGACGACCAGGCCAGCCAGCCCCGACAACAAAAGAATGGCCAATACACTCAGGGTGATATCCCGGACGACATCGCCAAACACCCGGGAAATTTTCGAGTGCATGTGCAGTTCCCAGTTCGTGCCCTCAACCTGGCGCACAAAGGCCAGCACCCGGGTGCCATCGTCGGTGGTTGAACGGAAGAATTCGGGCTGCTCGTCGGTGGTGACGTATCCGTCCGGTGTCAGGCACCCATCCGGTGGCACCAGCTCGAGAGCTCTTGTTGCCGGGTTCAGCACCAGACGCTTGGTTTTATCGGAGTCGATCAGGCAGACTCGGGTGTCTTCATCCGCCTGAAACACGCTTTCCAGAGACTCCAGGGTGAACAGAAGCTGGTCCATTCCAACCACTTCGCCTTGATACCGCACGGGGTAGGACGCACTCAGTAAGGGCTGGCTGATCGAATCGTTCGCGAGCTGGAACATGCGAATATCCGTGCTGCGTGCCACCGGGATTGTGGCGGGCAATGCATCCGCCATCGGGCCAATTCGCACAACTTCTTCACCAAGGGCGTTATAGCGGACAAGTGCCGCCAGGTTTTCGATGCCTTCGGCGGCATCTTGCAGGCGAGGCTCTGAATAGGCTTTTACGTCACTGGCGGACAACCCGCCATTGGCCTGCTCGGCGAGAACCCGCGCGAGCTCTGATCGGCTGGATGTTTGTCGGGCGATGTCCTGGTGCAGGGCGAAAAGGGCCCGCATGTTTTCGGCTTTGGCATCGGCAACGCTGCCCGCGGCCTGCGATGCATTGGTGTGAATCTGCTTGATCAGCGGGGCGGACACGATCGCCGCGATAAGAATGCCCGTCAGAACAACCGCTATGATGGCCGTGGTGATGATACGGCGCTTTTGCTCAAGAATATCCATGCTTGCCGTTCTGTATGATTGATCTACAGGCTCATAGTAGCTGTTTTCGCTATTTGTTGAACCCGTCTGTGGTAGCTTTTAATCACGCCTTTTGTCGATCGGCCAGATTTGTCAGCCATTCGGATTGGCCTTAGGGTATAAGGAAGGCTCAGTACCATCACCACCAAGGTTTTCCCATGACAGCAGAGCTGTTTCCGCTTAGCAAAGAACGCCGCCGAAGGGGTTGGTGGCTCGTAGTTGCCGCTCTGCTGGCTGCCGCGCTGATCGTGGCCGTTTCAAAGCCGATGGAGGTTGAAGAGCGGCTGGTTATTCTGCAGGCCGAAGACGAGTTTGGACGTCATTCGAGTTTGCTGGAACAACCCTTGTCGGTTCAGGCCTTGCTGCTGGATTACCGGGAAGACGAACTGCTTTGGCTGAAGGCTCAGTCCGCGCTGCATGTTTACCCGGTGCACACCCGCCTGTTATTCGGATTGTTCGGCGAAGAGCCGGAGTTCAGGCAGGCCCTTAGAACCCACGGCGAGAACCTGATTCCACCGGCGATTCATTTCTATCAGAACCCGGTACAAACCATCGAACTTCTGAATCGCATCACCGGCAACGGAGTAACGCTGAGCCCTGAACAAAGAGCGTGGTACGCGATTAATTTTGCGAATCAGGAAGGCCATGATTTTACCGGTCAGTTTCTGGTGGCGCCGAACGGCAGCATTGAGTGGATATGGACCGAACGCATTACGGAAGGCGTGACTCAATTCTTCACCAGCGGTATCCGCACCCTGGAGTCCCGTTATCGCACCGACCAGGAAATTCGCGTAAGCGATCTGGGCTGGGCCGCCGTGGATGCTGTCATCATTGGCAGTGCCGTGAAATTCCTGAAAGCGGGCAGGGCGGCCGCAACCACTGCGCGGGCAACCACAGTGACTGCCCGGTCAGCCACCTTCACCACCCGTGTGGCCAGGGCCGGTCGAATGGCCTCGGTAATGGTCAGTAACGCTCGTTGGCCGGCATTTGCCGCGCTGGCCTATGTGGCGGTAACTCACCCGGTACTCTTGAATGACTTGTTTGCTGGCGCCGCCAAGGTACTGGGTGTGCCACCCTGGATGGTGCAGGTGCCGGGCTGGTTCCTGGTGCTTTTACCGCTGATGCTGGTGGTGCGATGGCTGCTGCGGATAGGCTTGTGGTTCGTTCCGGCTCGTCGCTGAATCGGATACTACCAGGCGAGCCATATGGTGTGCCTTGCACCCTTGCCGGGGCGCAGGGCACGGACGACGACGGGCTCTACTGAAAACCCGGCGCGGCGGAGCCTCTCGGTAAACGCGTGTTCAGGGCCAGCAGACCAATAGGCGAGGATACCGTCGGAACTCAGGGATTTCTGCGCAGCGGCTATGCCTTCAGGCGAGTAAATCCAGTTGTTTTCCTTGCGGGTAAGGCCTTCCGGGCCGTTATCCACATCCAGCAGAATGGCGTCCCAGTTTCCATTGCCTTGTCTGAGCAACTCCGCCACATCACCAATGTGTACCCGGGCTCGCGCATCGTTTAACGGGTAACCGGACGCAGCACCCAATGGCCCGCGATTCCACTCCTCCACCTCCGGAACCAGCTCCGCTACAGTGACCTGCGCGGTGTCGCCCAACGACGACAAAGCCGCAGCGAGGGTGAATCCCATGCCCAGCCCGCCAATCAATACCCGTGGCTGGGGCAGGTGTGACAGCCGTTCGCAGGCCAGGGTAGCGAGGGCATCCTCCGAACCATGCAATCGGCTGTTCATCAGCTCACCGGGGGCGCCGGCAATCTTGATGGAGAATTCGTCGTTACGTTGCAGCAGGCGCAACCGGGTGCCGTTACCGGGAATGGTTGCGGTACCAATTTCTTCGAAGCGGGACATGTGACATTCCGGGTGGCGAGGACAGGCCGCATTCTAACCTGATGCATAGGGTGTTTTCAGCCAATTCCTCTTGAATAATCGCTGTTAGACTGCAAGTACTATCACATTGCGTTACCTACCCGCCAGGAGCGAGTGCATATGAAGACATTATTGCAGGTTGATTTTCCGTTTGATGGTCCGTTCGGTCAGGACATGGCGGCTGCCATGAAGGAGCTGGCGGAATCCATTGCCCGGGAGCCGGGCTTTATCTGGAAGCTCTGGACCGAGAACGCCGATACCAAAGAAGCCGGCGGTATCTACCTGTTTGAAGATGAAGCCAGTGCCAGAAAATATCTTGAGATGCATACGGCCAGGCTGAAAGGCTTTGGTGTGCCGGTGGTGAATGCCAAGGTGTTCCAAGTGAACGAAGCGTTGTCGGCGATTGACCATGGGCCGGTCTGATTTCGTGCCCTGCGCACAGGTTAGGGTTATTGGAGACTGAGTTGGATACAACACAAAAGGTGGCTCTGGTTACGGGCGGGGCAAAGGGGATCGGGCGGGGTATCGTGCTGCACCTGGCCGCAGCCGGCTGGAAGGTGGCTTTCTGCGATACCGACCAGGCTGTTGGTAGGCGCTTGGCTGAAGGCGCGGACGGCGCCCTCTGCTTTCTACCCGGAGATGTGGCCTCCGAAGCGGATGTGGAACGTATTATTCAGGCTGCGGTGAGCTGGGTCGGGCGCCTGGATGCCGTCATCAACAATGCCGCGATTGCGAATCCTGATACCGGGCCAGTAGAAACGCTCAGCCTGGAGCAGTGGCAGCGCCGGCTCGACGTAAACCTGACAGGCCCCTTTCTGGTAACCAAACACGCGGTTCCGTATCTTCGGAAAACCCAGGGTGCCATCGTAAACATGGCCTCCACCCGGGCGCTGCAATCCGAGCCGGACACGGAAGCCTATGCCGCCAGCAAAGGTGGCATCGTTGCATTGACTCATGCCCTTGCGGTGAGCCTGGGGCCCGATATCCGGGTGAATTGCATCAGCCCCGGCTGGATTGATACCCGGGCCTGGCAGGGCGTTTCGGAGGAGGTAGAGCCACTGTCTCAGCGCGATCATCATCAGCATCCCGCAGGCCGGGTTGGCGTTCCTGACGATATTGCTGCGTTGGTCTCTTATCTCATTTCACCGCAAGCGTCGTTCATCACCGGCCAGAACTTTGTGGTCGATGGCGGGATGGTGCGAAAGATGATCTACGAAGAGTGAGCAGGTTCGCCCGGCTTCAGGAATCCGCAACGGTCCGCACATGAATATCTCGCTGCGGAAAGGGTATCTGGATGCCTGCATCATGCAGCGCGCGAGTAACGGATGCGTTGATTTCGTGAGTCAGGGGCATAATGTCCATCGGGTCTTTCACAAACACTCGCAGTTCGAAATCAATACGGCTGTCTCCGAGACTGACACAGAACACCGCCGGTGCGGGGTCATCCACCACCCTCTCGTTGTTCTGAGCGACGTCCGCCAGCAGTTCCTGCACCTGATCCAGATCGGAGCCGTAGGCTACACCGACTTGCAGTATCACGCGGGTTATGGAGTCCGATAACGTCCAGTTGGTCAGGTCCTGGGTTACAAAGGTTTTGTTGGGGATGATCTGCTCCTTGCGGTCCCAGTCGACCAGCGTGGTCGCCCGAATGCGGATTCGCGAAACAGTCCCGGTGATGCCGCCGATGGTCACCGTATCGCCGACCCGGATTGGACGTTCAAACAGCAGGATGATGCCGGACACAAAGTTGGCAACAATTTCTTGCAGGCCAAAGCCCAGGCCAACCCCGAGGGCTGCCACCAGCCATTGCAGCTTGGACCACTGCACCCCGATCACCCCGAGGAATACCACCACGCCGATTAACACCAGAGTGTAGGTGGTAAGGGTGGTGATGGCATAGCCCGTGCCGGGCTGAAGCTTCATCCGGCTGAGCAACATGACTTCCAGGGTGCCTGGCAGGTTTCTGACCGCCATCACTGTACCAATGCCGACGAACAGCGCCAGCAACAGATCACCGAGCGTAATGGGCAGTGGGTCACCGCCGTCAAGGTCGGTGGCGATGGTCCAGAGCGTAATGTTGTCAAACAGCTGCAGTGCTGGAATCAGGTTGGCCCAAAGGAGCCAGAGGCCGGTGATGACCAGAACGGAAACCAGGATGCGCAAGAGTGCGGTACTCTGCTGGTTGATGTCCTTGAGATCCATCACCGGCATGTCCAGCATTTGCGGTACCCCCTCGCCAGAGGATTCGGCCGCTTCCTTGGTTTCGGCGAGTTTGCGCTGGGCCTCTCGCTGTTCACGTAACCGTGCCAGGGTAAGCCGACGTTCCCTGACCGAAAGCGCCCGGAGTCCGATATAGAACAGCATGGCATTGAAGGCGATCCAGCAGATGCTGATAAACAGGTTCCGCTCCAGTTCCAGGGCGGTGTAGTGATATCCGAGGAGCGATGCCACCACCAGTATCAGCGGAGTGGTAACGGCCAGAATGTGCAGGGCCAGCAGGCCTTTGCTCTGTGGTCGGTCTGCCCGGACGGCACTCATAATGCGATGCGCGAACACCGAAAGCGCAATGGATGCGGCGGTGAACAGCAATCGCCCCAGACTGTCTTCAAACTCGGAACCGCCGGGTGTGGCGGTGGTCGGCATAATGACCGTGATCGGAACAATGACGGCGAGAAGAAATGGCAGTTCCCGGCGCAGTGCCTGCAGAGAATCAACGTGCCAGTTGAAGTGGGTGTCCCCCAGGCCTCCCTGGCGAGCCACGTGATGAATAAAGGCCAGCAGGAGGGTGACCAGGGCGGCGGCAGTCAGGCCGTTGGACAGGGCGGAGAAAAACTCGTTGCCTTCCATCAGCAAAAGGGAAGCAATGGCGAAAGCCAATACCCCCGGCAGTGCCAGCAAGAAACTGTTGGTGAGTGCATACAAAGTAAATTTAATACGATCATGACCCACAACCCCAACATGCTGACTGTTGGCGTTCAGGTTGCGCTTAATGACACCGCGCTTGATCAGTAGCAGCGCCAGAAGCGTGATCAAGAAAGCGATGCGGCCGCCACGCTCCTGAATCGACTGACTGACGGCAACGCGGAAGTCCTTGAGACGTGACTCGCCGGCGAACCAGGCCGCAGCGCTGATCAGCTCTGTGAGGGTGTCGGCTCCTGCTGCCGGGGCGCTGGGCAGCCAGAACAGGCGCTGCTGCAGCAACGTCTGGTAGGCTTCTACTCGTTTTTGCAGCGCCGATACCGTGTTGTAATAGTCGTTCAGCACCTGAATGTGTTCAGTAACGGCCTTGTGCAGCTGGCGGATCAGACTGGCCCTTTGGCTCCTCAGTTGATCGCGGGCGTCATCTCCCGGGTCGATAACAGCCTCGAACTCTTCCAGCCGAAGCTGTTCTTCTCGCGCTGTTGACAGCTGGTTTTGGATGTCGCTAATCAGGTCTTCCGCGATGCCTTGGCGCTGAAGACGTTCAAGTCGTTGTTGGAGCAGATTCGCGTAGCTGCCAGTGAGATCCAGCCCGGCTTTTTCGAGGCGGAGCTCGAAGCTGTTGTATTCATCTTCAAGCCTGTTGAGCAGCGACTCCGCGTAGCTGAGTCGCTTGCTAGTGGATTCAACCGCGATCAGCCGTTGGTCCAGTGACGTTCTCAGGGCCTGGATCTGTTGGCGAATATCCGCCGTCTCGGTGTCGGGCAGCTCAATCTGGGGTGGGTTTTCAGTCTCCGGTTCCAGCGCGGGCTGGACAGCGGGCCTGGCTTCTTCGGGCTCCTCCTGCTTCTCT
This sequence comes from Marinobacter sp. SS5-14b, assembly GCF_030541005.1. GTDB lineage: Bacteria > Pseudomonadota > Gammaproteobacteria > Pseudomonadales > Oleiphilaceae > Marinobacter. The sequence continues at coordinate 39,530 of NZ_JASSVM010000014.1, forward strand.
TCGGTAGCAGACTCGCCAACTTCCTCCGTCGTGTCCTGACTACTCTCCTCATCATGTTGTTGGCCAAAGGCCGGCAGGGCAACACAATAGAAAAGCATCGCCCACACCAGGCAGATCGATCGAAAACAGCAGCGGGCGTGCAGTCTGTAGCGGTGCATAACGTCGCGCTCCTTGCGTAGGGTGATGACCATGGTCCTTTTTATCTCAGGATTCATACTAGCACCGCAGAACTTTCTCGCGCTAAAAAACGGTGGGCGCGAACGACACAGACAGCAGATACACCGTATAGCCCAGGAAAGCCGCCAGCAAGAGCGCCCCTTCAACCGGTTGGTTTGACCGCGCCGGAGACCGGAAAATCCGTGTTCAACTGGCCATAGAATTCCGTTGACTTCGCCCAAATCGCACCGCAAGATTCTTTTTGCTTTCCGGGACAGCTGCATGATCAACGCCAACCATCGTTTATTTCGTGGTCCAGTTCAAACGCCTCTGGTAGTGGTTCCACTACTGGCGTTGCTGCTTGTCTTTTTGTCCTCGGTTACGCACCAGCAGGCCTCTGCTGCCCGAGTTGGCCATGGATTTGTTGAACCCCTGGATCATCTGGTGGTTGCCAGTCATACCGAGTCTCTTTGGGCTCAGTGCGGCAACGTAAGGCGTGATGCAGCCGATGATGGTCCGGATTTTCCTGATGTCGGGTGTAAAAGTCGGTCGGTGTTGTCGACCGGGCTTTGCTGCCAAACCCCTGCTAGCTCCGCTGTTGCGGTCTATCCTTCTACCACCCCCCGTTTTCTGATCCCGCTGCTTCGCGCACCCCCTCTGGCGTAATCCTCCAACTATTCATGGCTGAACATTTGGGCAGTCATCACTGTGAGTGAAGTTTTCTTCGAGGATTACCCATGAAATCGTTGCATACACGGGCCGTCGTCTACGGCCTGGTGATTGTGCTCGGGTTGCTGAGTGCATTGCCGAACCTTCTTTCCCCCACATTGTCCGGCATGCTTCCGGACTGGTACCAGCAGAATACGGTCTCCCTGGGGCTGGACCTTCAGGGTGGCTCACACCTGCTTCTGGAAGCGGATATCCAGGAACTGTTTGCCAGCGAGCATGAAGCCATTGCCGCCGAGTTGACCACCTCCCTGCGTGAGGCGGACATTCGATACGGGCGCCTCCAGATTACTGATAGGGGTATCGAGCTGCCGGTGCGCCAGCCCGAACAGGTGTCTGAAGCGGCCAGCCTTGCTCGAAAACTGGCAACGGACACACCGGATGGCACGCGCCGGTTCGACGTTGATACCAACGGCGGGCGTTTGGTGCTGACGCTGACCGAGTCCTGGCGGGTGGGTATATCCCGGGATGCGGTGGAGCGAAGCCTGGAAGTGGTCAGGCGGCGACTTGATGAAACCGGACTGGTGGAGCCCAGCATTACTCGCCAGGGCAGCGACGGCATTCTGGTACAGATGCCGGGCGTGGCCGACCCGAGCGAGATTCGTGAACTGCTCGGTACCACCGCGAAAATGACCTTTCACTGGGCGGCCCGGGGAATAGCGGAGGACGATACCGCTACGATTATCCTCCCGGGCGCCCACGAAGACAGAGACTATAAACTGGAAGAACGGGTTGCCATGGCTGGCGAGCACATCCGTGACGCCCGCATGGCTTTCAATCCGGATACCAACGAGCCGGTGGTCAATTTCAAGCTGGACGACAAGGGTGCCCGGCTGTTCGGGGATATGACCCGGGACAACATCGGTCGGCCCCTGGCCATCGTACTGGATGGTGAAGTGATTACCGCACCGGTTATCCGCAGCGCCATTGGCGCTAGTGGAGAGATCAGCGGCGGGTCTACCACAAAAGAAGCGAGTAACCTGGCCCTGCTGCTGCGAGCGGGTGCCTTGCCCGCGCCTTTGCATGTGATCGAGGAACGTACCGTGGGCCCGGATCTGGGCAGTGATGCCATTGCCATGGGGCTGACCACCGGTTTGCTGGGCGCGGCCATGGTGATTGCTTTCATGATAGGGCTTTATGGACGCTGGGGATTGATTGCCTGTGTTGGTTTGACGGTGAACGTCGGGCTGGTGTTCGGGATATTGAGCCTGCTGGGGGCGACCCTGACCCTGCCGGGGATTGCTGGAATTATCCTCACCATTGGCATGGCGGTGGATGCCAATATTCTGATCAACGAGCGTATCCGTGAAGAATCCCGCGGGGGCAAGCCAGCCTGGATGGCCCTCAGAGAGGGGTTCGGCAAGGCCTACAGAACGATTCTGGATTCCAACTTCACTACTTTGATCGCGGTCAGCCTGCTCTTCATGTTTGGCAGCGGCCCGGTCCGGGGCTTTGCCGTTACGATTGGCATAGGCCTGGTGACTTCCCTCTTTACGGCCATAGCGGTCACTCGCCTGATCATGGAATGGCGCATCCGGGGTCGCGAGCGGGAACCGTTGGTGATTTCGGGCATTGCCTCGCTTGACCGCCTGAGTGAGCGGGGCGTGAACTTCATGCGCGGTCGCGTGATCGGCCTTATGGTCTCGGCGGTGCTGTCCATTGCGGCAATCGCTCTGTTTGTGCAGCCGGGACTGAAATACGGCGTCGACTTTACCGGCGGTACGGTTGTGGAGGTGCAGGCCCAGGGAGTCACTGTTGATCAATTGCGAACCACGCTTCAGGCGCAAGACCTTGAAGACGCGGCCATTCAGGAAGCGGGCGCAGACGGGCGCTTCCTGATCCGACTGCCGGCAGAGCAGGGCACGCCGGGGGCAACGGCGGAGCAGGTTGCCTTACTTAAAGCTTCTGTGACCTCTGTTGAGCCAACCGCGGAGTTCCCGAAAGTGGATATGGTGGGGCCAAAAGTCAGCGGCGGTTTCAGCGATGCCACCATTCTGGCCATTCTGTTGGCCGGCGCAGGCATGTTGGCGTACCTCTGGTTCCGGTTTGAGTCCCATTTTGCCTGGGCGGCCACACTGACCATTGCGCTGGATCTTACCAAAACCATCGGGTTCTTCGCGCTCGCCGGCGTGGAGTTCAACCTGACAGCGGTGGCAGCGCTGCTCGCGCTGATGGGCTATTCGGTAAACGATAAGGTGGTGGTGTTTGACCGAATCCGGGAAAACATCCGCAAGACGCCGGATCGCCCCATGCTGGAACTGCTGAACGACAGTATCTCATCAACGCTAACCCGCACGGTGTTTACCTCGGTAACCACCTTTCTGGCGCTGTTACCCATGGGGGTTGCCGGTGGCGCAGCGGTGGCGAGTTTCGCCTTGCCCATGCTGTTCGGCATTGTGATTGGCACCAGCTCTTCGGTCTTTGTGGCTTCGCCTGTCTTGTACTATCTCGGTCAGCAGCGGGCAAGGAAGGGGCTTGCCCAGTTAAGGCCAACGGCCGAGGAGATTCGGAGGGAGCTGGAGCTTATACCTTAGGGATGGTGCCGGCTTACCGGACAGCCGGCGCGAATCATCCAGCCGTTTTTATGTTTTCCCCATTTTTATCGAACCGCCGCTTGATTAGCGACGGCGTAATCCATAATCTTTCCGCTAACACGACCCCTGCCTCTTGGCTTCGACAGGAGCTTACGTGGGGGTTTTTTGTAATTTGTGGTACGCCACACTTGAGTAATGCACCACTCGTGTCTATTATTTGTCGCAACACGGCCCCAATCGGTGGATCTGCTCTGCAGTGAAGCTGCTGCGGGGTTTTTTATTGCCTGCTTTTCGGGAAACACTCCCAGCCTCTCCATTCATCCGACACGCCAAAGGCACCCCAGCCAATCCCAAGTGATTCGTTTTCGGGAAATTCTGCCAGTAATTCAGAGAGCCGTTGCCACCAACTGGACGTTGGATTGATAGAGCTCAATAGCTTCTGGCAAATACACAGCAACAGAAAAGGCCGGGCAAGAATATGTTCGTTGCCACGCGTCCAGGCGTTATCAAAGTCCGGCACAACGTCCTTGGGCGGTTTTTGTGGCTGGTCTACCACGTTACGGTTCCATAAGCGGCTGTGATGGGCGCACACGTTGCGTAAGTAGTTCAGACTCCGTAGCCAGGAGGCCAGAGTACGGCCATTCTGAATCCCGTATTTATCCGCGATGGTGTCCTGGTCTTCCGGGCGCATACCATCATAGAGCTCTGACAGCGTGTTGAAGTCCCATACCTCGCAGGCAATCCAGATAGGCAGCGGGTGGCCATACTTGGTTTTATTGTGCCTGATGAAGTCTTCCTTGGAGCGGGCGATTTGTGTGGCCTGCTTCTTCATCCAATCCACGTGTCTGGGCAAGCCTGTTTTAGCGTCTGCCTCCTTGGCGAACCCCTCGAACAGAATGTCCGGGTTCAGGTAGGCGAATGGGTCATGCTTTCCCAGCGTGTGGGATATATCGACTCGCAAGGCCACTTCAATACGCTCGAGCGCATCCAGCGCAAGAAGGCGAAGCTTTTTGTCGAATACGTACAGGCGCACGGCCGCCTCGAAAGATGCGCCCGGCTTGAAGCCGTCCAGAACGGTGCTGGTAGGCTTCGTCTTTTTCCCTTTTGGAATCCCCGCACCAACGGGGCAAAACAGCTCGGAGCGTTCACGAAACGGATGCCAGTACCCACTCAGGCGGTAGTAGCCAATACGCTCCAGGTATTCCAGTGCCTTTGACTCATCGGTAACCGCAAGTCCCCGGTTCTTTAACTTATCGAGCTGCTCGCGGTAGCTAAGCCACGGTTTTTCATACACTGCGCGGTCATCCTTTTCCGGTTAGTTCAGGGCGTTTTCAACCACGGCTTCGGCCAGTTGGCAACGAGCTTCACTGGCTTGGTTTATCCGCTCCTTGAGCTGGTCGCAGAGGGCCATGAGTTCATCGACTTTTTGGACGATGCGTTTCTGCTCAGTGAGAGGGGCCAGCGGTATAGCGATGGACTCCCATTTCGACCGATTAATGATGGGGGTCGCAGAGCCGGTGGCTTTTTCACGAATAGAGTGTTGAAAGAAATCAGCGTTTATTGCCGCCAAGAGATAGCGGGGCTGAACGAGAACAGGTCTAATTTTGTTCAGCTGCTGATTAAATCCACAGCGCTCGGTTACTATCGCAGTTTTGCCTATAGAACCCCCTATACACACGGTCAGAATATCCCCAGGAAGCGCTTCCTCGGACTGGAGGATTCCCTCCTCTGAAAGGTGTTTTTCTGGCGCGTTTATCTTTCCCGCAGCTGTGACTTGTCCTGGCCCGATAAATGGAATGTCGCCAGAAAAGAAGCTCGCGTTCTTAGTGCTTGGGGTTTTCCCTGTGGAAGTGAGACCGGTTTGCCGAAGAGGCACCCACGCCCAAGTAGAGGGGATCTGAAATGGCTGCGATTCAGCGGTTCCGCTCTTTGGGGGTTTTGAAGTCCTACGCTTTCCGTTTCCGGTTTCTGCCTTTTGAGCTGCTATGCGCTCGATGAGTTGTTCCGCAGACTCATCCCCCACATCCTGCTCCACCAACCGCCCCATCACCGCCAGTTGCAGGATGGTCTGCTTGAGCTTGTCGATGCTCTGTTCGGTGGTGAACAGGGTGTCGAAATGGGCGGCGAGGCGGGCCCAGTTGTCGGCCAGTTCGGTGGTGTTTTCGGACTGGGTGAGGGTGTCGAGCAGGGTGTCCACGAGGGTTTCGTGGGCCTCGAGCTGGTCGCTGGTTTGCTGTTCCAGCCGGTCGCAGAGGGCCATGAGTTCATCGACTTTTTGGACGATGCGGTGTTGTTCTTCCAAAGGGGGAAGCGGGAAGGGCTGATTCGCAAAGTCGCCAAACTTCAGGCTTTCCACAGTCGTGCCCGTTTTCGTTAGCTTTTCCAGAATGAAACGCTCAAAGCCCCATGACAGGACTTGTATGTAGCGGGCCATTTCTGGTTTAAACAGTTGCAGCGCTTTAAGGTCTTGGTTGATGGTGCACTGGACCCGAGTTACCGCAGTTGGAAACATCCGTCTGAGTATGCCACTTCGCACCACGAAGAGAACTGCGTTCTCAGGAAGAAGTGCTAGTCCTCCTGCGTTCAATGCATCTTGTGTCACGTGGTCTTCAGAGGTGGCAATTTCGGCGCTTTTCATGTCTTTGGGGGTTACCCAAGGTATATCGCCATTCCAAAATTCACTCCGAGATTTGCTCGGAGTCTTGCCCCCTGAGAAGACTCCCAAATGGGATAGCGTTGCTCCCGCCCATCCACTAGGGAGGCTCTGAATAAGTCTCAAAATCAGCGATAATACGGTCATCGTCAACTGCACAGGATTCGTTGCCACCATGGATCAGATCACCTTCTCCGAAGCCGAGTACCAGACCAAGAAGCGTAA
>NZ_JASSVM010000015.1 GCF_030541005.1 Marinobacter sp. SS5-14b
TTGGTGGCTATCTGATGGACTACTACAACCGGCAGCGGCCTCACGCGTTTAACGGCGGCATTTCGCCTGTTGCAGCTGAGGAAAATCTTAAAATACTGTCCGGGATTAGTTGACCACTACAAGGCTCTACCCGATAGGCAACTTGGTCAGTTTCTGCATCCTGTACTGGACGAATGCCTTCGACAAAGTCCTCATAGCTGTATGCCTGATGGAAGGTAACGAAAGCGTAGTGAATCTGGTCTGCCTGATTGGGAGCGCCTTCTTTTAGAATTTTGGTCTGTGAGATAAGGTCCTCGCAGTCGTCCTGCCAGTTGCCAGCCAGGGCCCAACGGCTGTCAGTATCCTTATCAAAAACCAGCGGCGCTACCCGGTTCTTATATTTCACCGAAGTGGATGTATCAACGGTATGGGATTGCAAAGTCGCCCAGATCTGAGCCTTAAGATGCTGTCGCCGACCAACTGCCTTTGCTTTCTGAATAAAGAAGGGGTGGCCCTCAATTTCCTTCACTTTGGCTGATTTACCAAGGTCATACAGGCACATGAATACTACATCAAACCAGTTCACTGGTTTGAGTTGCTCTGACAGCCACTGCTCATGGGAAATGGACGCCTGTTTTACAATGTAACGTTCCTTCAGCTTGTTCAAGGTAAACGTCTTGCCGGTGCCGGGCGGCCCATAGAGAATTTTGTTCGTTGGCTCAGCGACTATACGTTGCCTTTGTGTAGTTGAGACTTTTTCTGTCGCCTTGAGGGGTTTTCTTTGCCAAAGCTCATCAAGCAAGGCCGCACTCCGTGATCTGATCTCAATGCCAGAACTCTGTGGTGACCACTGTTGTTGATCAATGGTGATGGTGCCGAGCTCCCTCATCGTGATGAAAGGATCTTTGAATACGTCCCTAATAGCGGTCAGCTCGATGTCGACATACAGGCAGGCTTCCCCTTGATCGGCTTTCTGAACGTCATAATGCTCGGCCTCGTAAGGCTCTGATACAACGTTACCGGTCGCCATTATGCCCCGGGGCTCTTCGCCAAGCCGGATCAGCCACGCTCGGTCGCCCGGAGAGGCTGCTTGGTTGGCACAACGCCATTTCATTACAACCGGCTTACCCTCTCTAGTTTGGGCGATATCCTTGGGCAGCGTTTCCCAGTCCCAATTTTTTGGATTCCATGCAAACAGCCAGCTTTTGGTGGTTTGGTCCTTCCAGAGTTCTTTCAAAGGAGGTTGGTAGAAATCCAGTTTTTCAGTGCCGAACTCGGCTTCCTTTGCTTGACGAATTTCTCGAATCTGAGCGTCTACCTCGGCTGCAGTAAGCTTATTCACAACTCTTAGCGGTTTACCGGTGAATATACTAACGATGGTCTTCCGTTCGCCGCTACTAAAGATACGCTCAATTTGGTCTGGGTGGAGGAGGTACAGCAACATGTGCCGGAATTGCCGCCGCTCACTCTCAGGAATCTGACCCAACCAGGCCGCCAGCTGGTTGTAATCCCCGAACAACTGGAGTCGCTCTGTCGCGGACAACTGGAATGTTCGCTTGAAAAGCTCAACACAGTAAGCCAATTCGCGCCAACGGTTAGTATTGAAACTGGTGCCCGCGTTACCAATTCCTGCCAGCGTTTCATCTGAAAGTAAGGTGTGGTCAGCAGGCAGCTCATCCCCAGACCATGCCCAAACCCTTAAGATCGATTCGCGTTTCTTGCCAGCACTTATGTTTTTCGGGCACAGCAGCATTAGCCATAGAATTTCGGCGGCGAGTTTCTTAACCTCTGCGTCACACTCGGACAGCTGAACTTCCAGTTTCTCGAAGAAATCACCTTCGCCTGCATCAAGGTTATTGGAAAACCAGGTGTCCAAGGCCTGGATGTTATCGGGCGTCCAAATTATTTGGTTCGAAAATACGGATCGGCCCTCAGCTAAACTGAGTTTCAGCCAAGTTTCGCCAGCTTTGAATAAATGATCTGCCGTTTGTTCCGCTGCCGGGCGAGCCATATTTTTTCTCCGTTGCCATTTCGAAAGTTCGCTTGATCTTGATCAGGAAGAACTCAAAGCTCTATCCCTAGTAATTTTTGAAGGTGTCTGAAACGACAGCTGAAACCTCGGGACCCGTGTCTTTGTTTGCCGAATCCACCCACTGACGAACGCGTTCAACACAGCCATCCAGATCGTCACGAATTTCATAAACCCAAAACCGGAGCACATCCCACCCGAGCTCATACATACGTTGGTTGCGAATCTGATCCCGGCGACAGTATTCACCGGTCCAAAGGCGATGATAGCGCTCACCGTCTACCTCGATATCCAATCGCTTTTCTCCAATAACAATGGCCAGATCCAGAAGGTATTGTTCAACGGGGTATTGTGGGATGGTGCGGATGTCGGCTTCATAAAGGGCTTTATAGAGAACAATCTCCCAGTCAGATACTTTGGAACGGTCCACCATGCTGGGGTACTCTGGCCTGCCAGGCTGCTGCAGATGGAGATCGGAGTTGATTTTTTCCTCGCTAAGTTGTTCAACGTAGCGAGCAAATTCAGACAGGTACTCGACATCACTGGACTTTGCGGCCTCGGAGTCACCTATTACCAAAAGCATGGCCCGAGCCCTGGTGATGGCAACGTTAAAAAGGTTGCCGCTTCGTTTTAGGAACGTTGTAGTTCCGAAGGAGGCACCTTCAGAAACCACTGGTGAGAAAACGATGACATCTCGCTCATCGCCCTGAAAACGATGGACGGTGTCGCAGAGGAAGCCGCGCTCATCGAGCATCGATGAAAGTGTTCTATCCTTGAAACACAGCTCCTTTATTAGATTTGCCTGTGCACGAAACGGGGTGACAACACCAACCGAGCCCTGATAACGCTGCTCCACCACCAAATGATATAGCTCTTCGACGATGGCTTGTGCTTCCTGCTTGTTGACGGCACTTCCAGTGCTGGGACGAATCGTTTTGCCTTTAATATCTTGCCACCTAACACCTGGGCTTTTACGGGAAGGGCGCTGCAACCGGTCGTACTGAGTTGCTACTCGCAGTCGACCCTCGTAGAAGAACTCATTTGAAAAGTTGATGATATCGGCGTGAGAACGGTGATGATCTTTCAGGTTTACAATGTCCTCAGCATTGGCGTAAGAGCTGGTGGTATCGAACAGTGAATTCCAAGAGTAGGCCCACTGGATAAAATCCTGCGTCAGATCGAACCGGTCCAGCAACTGCATATCCTGCGATTTGTGAATACTGCTGATATGTGGGAGCTGCTTTGGATCGCCGATTACGACTGCCGACTTTGCTCGGTATAACAGTGGCAGCGCTGAGGCTACGTCACACTGACTGGCTTCATCGAATACGACGAGATCGTAGTAGCCCGCTGTAAAGGGAAGTTTCCCGCGAGCAGAGAGCGACGTGACAGCCCAGCAGGGAAGGAGATGAGAAACCTTTTCCGTCAGTTCATAGTATTGTTTCCAAACATTCCTCTGAACTTTGCCGCCGCCGGAGTCCGTTATCATCTGAAGTACCGAAACGTATCGGGACAATAGTGTTCGGTCACTCGCGGTTAGTTTGGCTGGGCTAACCTTGAGCCAGCCTTTCCAGAGCTTGTCTGAATTTGCCGAGATGCTTTCATACAGTTTCAGTTGTCGTGTATTGATCTCTTCAAGAGAGGTTCCTTGCTGCAATTCAGTCAGTGCTGAAAAGTACTTTTTAATCCGACTGATTCTGCCTGATAACTCGCTGATATTGCTGCTGACGTCGGCCCATTGCGTGACATGTTCGTCGTCAACGACCGACGGCGGAGCCTTTAGCTCAAGAGCCTCGGTGAACGTCTGAAAGCCGGTAATCGCTTCGTTGAGCTGCTCGAATCTTTTTTTCCTAGCGTTGTTCCAGAACAGGCGTGTAAAAAATCCTTGCTGGGTCTTGTCAGCCTGCCGTACTGCTTTTTCCAGGCCTCGGTGCTGGTTTTCGAAAGCCTCCAGATCCAAAGACCGCACGCGCGCAAACACCTTTTCACCCAGCTCTTCTCGATATTCTTCGATAGATTGCTCAAGCTTGTCGACGGTATTGCGATGAGCTATGAAATCAGCCTGCTTTTTCTTAAGCGATTCAGACTGCTGAATCAAAGCATCGTGCGCCTCAACACAGTGGTCATATTCAAGCTTCTCGTCTTCTGATGCTGCGGCAGAGAGCAGGGCCTGCAGGTACTCTTTGAGTTTCAGCTGATAAGCGTTGGAGCCCATTCTCAGCAACAAAGGTCGTGGACCAAGGGTATTTACCCTGGTCTCAACAACATCGACGGCTTTGTTGTTTTTACTGGCAAATAGTACTTTCTTGCCTTGCCAGGCGGCATTGATTAAGAGGTTGGTGACCACCTGAGATTTGCCGGTGCCGGGAGGTCCGGTGATGATCGTGAGTTGTTTTGAAAGGGCTTGGCCAACGGCCATTCGCTGTTCCAGGTTCATGGGCAGAACTTCAAGCAGTGTTTTATCAAGAGGCGGTTCCTCCTCCCTGTTGAAGCGATTGCCTACCAGTTGCCCGAGCGCGGTGCCCTCATACTGTTCTTCTTTGAGAACCGCCAGATCTCGCAGTTCTGTCTCCAAACCTTGAGTGTAAGGCTTACGCTCGGCTAGCATCAGAACAGCCTGATTGTAGATGCCTGGTTCGCTCAGGGTTGGTATGGGTTGTGATGCCGACAGTTCCTCTGGGTTGCAGACCTCTCTCCAAGGCCACTCGGTGCGAAGTGCCTGTAACCTTGGTACAACCTCGTCCAGTTCTGGAACCTCTGCCCCATCGCTAAAGCCCAGCTCATCCTCCAAGCTGAGGAGCTCATCCATTAGCGAATCCCGATCGGCATTTGTAAAACGTTTCAGAACCGCGGTGTTTAGAATCGGGAAGTCATTTGAAAGCGAGGCCATTCCACGGTTGTTGGCTCCTTCAAACTGAACTGGTATGAGAAATAATGGCTCCAGACGATAGATATCGTTTCCCGCTTTGGAGGTGAACCGGTTAATGGCAATCGGATAACCAAGGTAAAGAATTTTGGCATTTCTATCCCGATGCATTTTATTGGTTAACTGGCTACCGGCCGGCGTCTGGAGATGGGCATTGATGTCATCATCCGGTAGAGAGGGGAGAGGCACGTAATCGAAATCGTTCTGGAATGGCCTTGCCCAAGTGCTTACTTCACCGATGTCGTCTTGACTCAGGCAAGCCAAATAATACCTAGCCAGGCGAGATAGCGAAGTGTTTGTAAACGAGGCCTCACCAGGTCCGGAGCCTGGTTTGCTTGAGGCGCCTTTTAGAGGCCACCAACAGTATCGGGAGTCTTGTGAGTACTGGGCGCTCAGTGGCCCATACAGAAGGCTGTTTACCTCCCTTTTATCGACACCAAGTTTTGTCGCCAGCTGAACGGCCTTCTGGCCCGGCCTCAGATTCAGTTCATCGACTAATCTTTGTTGTAACGACATCTGACGAAAACTCCTGTAATACGTATCCTCAGGGTTCCAGAGTAGACAGACCCTTATGGCGGGGAAAACGGTCGATTCTACGCAAACGAACGTGTCGTTTGCTACCCATCAATATCCACCTACCAACCAAAAGTCCGAGTCTTTTGTAGCAGTGGTGACGCTCTAAAAGTTTTGGTAGCCACTAACTGTCCCAACTTTCCGTAAACTCAGACCGAAGCTGGCTCAAAGGTTCTGGCAGCTGTTGATTACAGGTCATCCCCAAATACGTGGCAGCCCGGGTGAAGCCAACGTACAGATACTTGTCGAAGAGATCAGGAACCAATTCGGCGAGCTCATCGACTCCCACGAAAAAGACCGCTTCAAATTCTAGGCCTTTGATATGTTCAATTGAGAAAACGCGCACGTTGTTTCCTTCTCCCAATGATTTGCCGCCGACGCAAGCCTCGGCGCGCAGGTTGAAGTCCTCTAGCTTTTCATTGAGTGCCTCAGCCATTTGTTCTGCCTGATCATCATTCTGAACCAGTACAGCGGTGGTGGGGAGCGGCGGTGTTAACGACTCGATCTCACGGATTCGTTCAGCTAGCCAAGCACTGGTGGAGTCAATATCCGAACAGTGCTCGATCAGCGTAGGCATCAGACCATCGTGTACAGTAGATTCTGGTAATTCGCCAAGGGCAGATAAGTCGCCCCCAGTCGCAGTTAGCAGCTCACCTGCCAAGCGATTCAATGTACGGCTTTGCCGGTATACGGCATTGATGTTCTGAACCGTAAGATCTTTGGCCAACCAATTTAACTGGGCCTTGGATCGGATGCCTTCACCAGTGATTCGCTGGTTGAAGTCGCCACAGGCGCAGTAGGACTCTGCGTTAAGACTCGATAGATTTTTCATTGCCGCCAACTGGAGCACTGAAAAATCGGTGGCCTCGTCCACGAGTATTTGGTTAAGGAACATTGTTGAATGATTCTGTAGGAACGAGGGCAAGGAGCCGTTGTTGCTCCTTGAAATAACCGGCTCTGCTATGAGCTTCCGAGTATTCTCCAGCGCAAGAAGTACAACTGCGTCCAGCTCATAGGCAGAAATATGTTTGGGTTTTTCCGGAGCCTTGATATAAAAAGATGTTTCCGAGCATGCTTTTTTCCGGAAGGCTTTGTAGCTGGCAGGCACATCCCGGACGAAGCGGCGATAGGGTCTGCTGAAGCGATTGAGGGCATTGCGAATGGAAGCGCGCTCGCCGACAATCAAAAGTTCTTCATTTGTCGGGACTCGCTCATTAAGCCATTCGACGATCGCATAAGTCCTACCTGTTTTAGGAAGCGAGCGCTTTTGATATCGCGAGCGGCCAAGAGAGCGAATAGCCTTCTTGTAAGCGTTGAAAGCCTCTTTATTACTCGTATTACCAGTAGCTGATTCTGATTCAGTGTTGATTTCAGGTTCATCTTCTCCATCAAAAACGGAGTCGTCCTCTTCTTCATCATCCTCAACTTCAAGTTGATCAATGAATGACGCAAGCTCTCGAAAGAACGGGGTGTATTGGTTGTACTGTTGGCCGGCTAATTCCTTTAACTGTTTTTCTGATTGCTCGTTGAGATCTTTCAAGGCCTCTTGGATCACACTCTCCAGCCGAGTCAACTTGCTAAATGTGTCGACAAGCTTCTTATAGCCTTGGGTCTCAACGATATCTCGAATGGACCGCACCAACTCAGCATTCACGTACCCCTTGGAACTCTCCAGTAGATTTAATCCAACTGAGAACTGTTTGAATAAACGTTCTGAGTGGAAGTCCCGAAACGCCTCATACCAGCTAATAGGATCTTCAATTACCTGTTGGCTCAGCGTAGTTAGTTGATCTTTAAGAATGAACTTGCCTTGGCTGGTAGAGGACTGAAGAAGCCCCAAGTTTTCACGACTCAGTTTTCTGCGGTAGTTCTCCCAGGTCACGATCTCGTTGCTCGACACTGGAACGTCTTCACGAGCGAAGGCGTCCTTGAGATACATTCTCAGCAGCTCAGTGGGTGTGAACATAATCCAGCTTTTGCTGTGTTCTCGCCCTGATGAATCGGGCTGGGCGTACCGTTTTTCAGCAGGCTCCATGAGCTCTGAGTCTAGTTTTTGGCTAAGACGTTTGATCAGAGTTGTAGTTTTGCCTGTCCCGGGTGGCCCCATAATCATAAGTTTGCTATTCAGCGGAAGCCTGAAAATTTCATCCTGAAACTTGTCCAGGATCGGTTGGTCTCTTAATCCCATAGTGCGACGGATTTCATGAACCAAGCCTTTCTTGATCAAGTCCTCAGTTTCTTCTCCCGCCAGCATGGCATCGAAATCATCGGCAGCGGTACTGTCGACTTTTCGGAGTAGGGCTCGGAGGGAGCTGATACTCTGTTGACCAAGTTCTTCGTGGTCAAACTTTGAGTCTTTAGAGTCCCATCCACTCTCAAGAAGCGCGGGATAGAGTTTGCAGGCCTCAATCACCGTGTACTCAACGCCATTCACTTCTGCGGCATCACCAATTGGAAGCGAAGCTAAACGTCCCATAGGCGCGTTGTAGCTTGCCAGAAGGCCGTGATCGCCCAGGGGGACCTGATATTTTCGAGCAACGTACACGGTTTTCTGATTGGCGTTCTCGTCCTCTAAAATGAGGCGGGCAATGGCAGGCTCCCTTGTAAGCTGTGAGTAGCCCTCGCGCGCTTCACGGTTGATCCTGTCGAGTGTTTGGTTTGTTTCAGTGCCGGTGAAGGTGTTCGTGTGGGCGAAGGCTGTCGAATTAACATCCTTGGTGGATTCCATTTTTTCTTTGGCTACAGATTCAATCCTTGAAAAGGTTTCGAGTGTATCGCGTGCCAAATCAGTAATGTGCTGTTTTAGTTCCATCACACGGTGTCCTTCTTGTAGTTAGATGCTTCCATGGTCGGCGTGGAATACGACGATAAATAGGTTTACTCGCAAGCGTCCCCGATAAGATGATCGCGAATCAAGTCCGGCAACTTAATAATCCTGATGCGAATCTGTCTTTGATTGGGCTGCTGTGAATTCGTTAAACGGTTTCAGCCAGTCTTCGTATCGGAATTCTTGTTTCACCCTCTGCTGGAATTCGGGGTTTCGAAGCATTTCCAGAGTCACGTCCTTAAAGGTCAGGTGGAGCTTGGTTTTGTTCAGTAGGTCTGGCGCTGACGGCGCTACCTTCCAAAGGATATCGAGTAAATACTCTTTGCTAATCTCCTCTGTCACTGTTTCGCAGCGACTGGCCAGTTCCTGAGGTGGGCGCTCAGCAATAACTGGGGCGAGGTTGCTTGCAAGACCTTCTAGGGACCTTTCAATAGACGCCTGAAGCTGTTGCTGCTCTTCTTTGCAATACTTTTCAATGCGTTCTCGGAGATCCTCTACCTTGTACACGAATTCCTTCTTTTTGGTGCTTAAAAGCACCCGCCCAAGCCGCTTACCCAGGCTTGGCGCGTACCTATCCCGCAGGGTCTCGGCCTCTTTGCGCAAAGAGGATAGTTTTTCAGATGCCTTCCCATCAATGAGCTTGTAGCTGGCATTCAGTCGCTCTTCGATTTCCTGATCATTGTCGAAAATGGACTGTTTCAGTTGTTTGGGAAGGCGGATGGTGCGCTGCTGTATTTTACTGCCCTCCAGCTCCATCTCGACGAACTGGAGGCGCGACTGGTACACACGTACCTGGCGCTGGAGGTTGAAAGCCTGGGGCGGGTTGCGATTGAGTTTCGTGGTAGTTTCGCTGACTTCCTGATCCGGCAGTGTCTCTCGTCCGATCTCGGCCTGAGGATGGTGTGTTTCAGATTCTTTTCGATCTTCATCCTTATTGGCAATACCGATGGACTGGGTAAAACGTTCAATCTGCTCGGGGGTGAGCTCGAATCCATTAATGTGGTCATGGGAGGATTGAGATTCCACTGCCATAGGGGGGAGCGAGAACGCCCAGCCCTGATCATCAATGATCACGAAGCCGATTCGGAGTCCCGGTTCCTTGTGGACATTGATGCCAGCGTCACGTAACATGTTTACCGATTCAGCCAGACCATAGCCCAACCTAAACAGGTCTTCGTCGTAGTCCAGAATAACCTCAACCTGTAACCGTGGGTCTCTGCTCTGCTCAACAAGAGCGCCTGCGACGGAATCATTGATGGAAGGCGCCGCATAGATTGCGCGATGCTTCGCCATGCCGATCATCTGGCCGATGACATGAGCTGGAAGTTTCTGAAACAGGTTCATTGCAGTTCTCCTGTTTCCAATCTATCCCAAGCCTCAAGTACCAACCGCTGGGTTCGATACTCCCCAAACTCTCGAATCTCATTCTTTTTCAGCACGCGGAAGGTTTCAGATGGGTACTCCTCGCCCATGAGATCAGAAGGATCAAGGACATAGCGGAGCTCATCACGAGTTAGACCATAGAGTTTGGCGTAGTAGGCATCCAGCTCGCACTGGAGCTGGTGTCGACGGGGTGGGTGAAAAGGAAATGGGTCACCTGCGTAACCGAGGTCTTCGGCAAACGGTTTGAGATCATGGGCCGTATACACCAGTTCAAGAACTCGGTTTCTAATAAATTCAATGTTGTCTTGGCTGTAAGCTTCTGGAGGTAGCGTAACGATCTGACGCTTCATATTGTACTTAAGGTGGGTGCCCCCAATTTTCTGTCGAGCGACAAAGTCATGGGGCAGTGAGCATTGATCTGCCAGAAGGCATCCGACCAGTTCGGTTCTTTCGACCTTTGGGAACATCAATAAAAATGTGTCGCCGACGGCAGAGAGGGGAATCACCCCAGCAATAACTGTCCGCTCATCTGTGGAACGGCAAATATCCCGCCAGCCCAGCAAATACTTAGGTCGACGTTCCTTCAAAAGCGTCCAGACCAGTGGCCAAATTTCCTCTCCATCTGCTAAAGCAGACTTGAGCCAACGCTGCTCCTGATTATTCAGTGGATATTGTTGACTCGTTTCCAGCGCAGCTTGAGCCTTCTGGTTCAAACCGCTATCAAACATATCACCGCTAGTGCTCTGGGGCTCTTCATTAAGTAGCGCCAAAGCTGAATCGGTGTCTGATTGGCTCAAGAAGTATCCCGCCAACCAATACGTCAAGGCCTCATTGAGAGCTTGGATATCTTCTTTTTTGCAGGCATCCAGAACTGCTTTGGGAGCTTGGGCTGTTCTTAGCGTTACCTCGGTTTCTGGCACCCAGTACCGGGGCCGGGATTGGTAACCCGGATTTTTCTTTTCTTCCTGTGTGCAGTCACGGCTCGATTCGCCTTCCAGCTCGTAGGTGGCCCAGCGGTGGTCGTAGTGATGGACCATTTTTGCTTCGTATAGCCGCAGAAATGAGCACTGAGCCCCATCTATCTCCTTTGCACTTTTAAAAAGTCGGCTGTCGGTTGACATATCGAAGAGCCTAGAGAAACGAATTCCCCATGGATTTTCATCGGGCTTGTCATCCTCGGATTCACGAATTAGCACCGGTGCAGCGCGATACATTTTCTTAGTGATTTCGGCGTCTTTCTGAGCACGGAATACCGGGCAGGTTTTCGTATTCGGATTGATCAGTGCGAATTCTTCTGGCGTCAGCGTGAAGTGGCGCCGAGGATCCGGTAGTTGTGTTGTTTGGGTCAGGAAAAATGATAAGTCGGCTGCCGATAGACCTTTGCCCATTGTTAGGAGGCAAAACTTATATGATCGGTGAACACCGTCAAAAATGGCTTCCCTGTTTTCAAAATCAAAGAGGCTCGCCAAGCGCTTTTCATCTGCTAGCCATCCGAAAAAGAACTTGGTCGAATCGTCAGTGGCAATACCTGTGGGAACGATAACTCCCGATCGACCTCCGGGGTTTATTGATTTAGCGAAGTGCTCTGCAAAAAGGGCGTAAAGATTGACATCTCCTCGGCCTGTAAGGGGAAAGCGACCAGAAAGCCTTGCAAAGGCGCTGCTGCCCTCTGCGTTTTGTTTAGCAGCCAAGAATTTCCGGTGAAGATTGCGCATGTTCGGGCTATCGCTTTCAGCCAATCCGGCAATCATTTCCCCGCGCGCTGCGGAATTTTTAGCCGCTGCAATTTCGGGCGCCCGGGACGCGAAGAACTCTTGCTCCTGAAGTTTAATTCTCTCCCAAGGTGGATTGCCCAACACGACATCAAAACCGCCTGGGGAATCCTCACCAAAGATCTGAGGAAACGCTAGTGGCCAGTGTAAAAAACGGTGTGTTCTGGTTAGCTCTCGGGTTATCTCTAACACCGGTTCAGGCAAAGGCTGACCTTCGGCAATCAATCGCAGGTGGCTGTTGGTAGGTACCTGAGATGCTGTCTCCTCGGTTTTTGGGGCGAAGAAGGCCGCTGTGAACAGGTCTTCCTTTAAGCGGTCGTTTTGATAGGTCTGGCCGGCCTGGGCTTGAGTAAAGGCTTTGCGCTTGGCCTCCACCTGTTCCACGGTGTCTTCAGGCATAGATTCCATCTCGTTAAAGGTTTGAGGAACCATGCGCAGACTGATAGCCAATTTTTTACCGGCCTGGGTGTTTTGTTTCTTAAGACCAGCACAAACTTTCTTATCATCGCCTGACAATGCCTTGTAAGCATCGCCTGGAATTCCCTGTTCAAGCTGTTTTGACTCCAGAACTCCCACCAGTGCGTTGCCGCATTGGATATGTGCATCCAAAAAGCTCAGGGGCTTGCCGGGCTCGATGGATTCAAGCCACAGGCCTGTTTTGCACAACTCCACAGCCATTGGGTTGAGGTCGACCCCATATATGCAATGGCGGACCACATCCCGCAGGGCATGACGGAAGTGGCTTTCGGTGGCCTGATCTGAGCCGGCGTCGATCTGGGCAAGTTCCGTGGCCAGTCGTCGGGCGGCAGCAAGCAAAAAGTGACCGCTGCCGCACGCTGGGTCACATACGGTAATTCCGAGTAGGGCTTCCCGCGGGTTCTGGCGATTTGTCTCCAATCGATCTTGGATTACAGGCTCCAGAGCGGATTTAATCAGCTCCTGTACCAAAGAGTCTGGGGTGTAATAGGAGCCGGTCAGTTTTCGACTATGGCCGGAAGCGGCTGCCTCGTCTTCGCCATCACCGATGAAACTGAAGCGCCATTGGCCTTCGGTATGGAGTTGGGGAATCAGTTCCAGCAGAGACTCGTAAACCGAGCCGAATTCTTCGGTATCCATATCCCGGTAATTGATTCGTGCGAGTATGCCCTTGTGCTCAAAGTAACAGAGGTTAAACAAAGCACTGTACAAGTACCGGTTCTCGATCTGGCTATTCGATAAATCTTCGCATTGATCGGGAGCAAACAGCCCACCAAGTGCAGGTTGAGCGAGGAGGGGCTGGCCGTTGGCGTATCCGTCAAAGGTGACTCCGAGCAAATCCCAGGCATCGGTATGATGATCGTAATGCCTGCGCTGACGGGCTTTATCCCGAAGTGTGGAGATGGAATAGCCAGTCTCGTAAAGTGCTCTTGCGGATCGATAATCCTGGCCCTCGTGATTGACGGGCAGCAATGCGATGCACCGGTCTTCGGCGGTAAGCAGGAACAGAAAACGGTAAACAAGACGCAACACCTGCTGAAAGTAGTCTTCAGTGCTCAATTCGTTGGCACTGAGTTTTTGTCGCAGGTCGGTATTAGCCGGATGCGCCAGAAAGCCGGTTCCCAGTTGGCGCAGGGCATCGGCTACTCCATATCGCAGCTTATCTAGAGCGCGCTCGCCCTCGTCGTGCCCCTTTTCCCGCCACTGTTCAAGCCAGCAATGTTCCGGCAGGTCTTTCTGCGGTGCGAGGCGGCTGGAATGAAGTAGCAGCCAGAGCGTGGCAAAGTCAGCGTAGTTGTCTTCTTCAAAAAGTCTCGCGAAGTCCACTTCCAAGTAGGCAGGGCGGGTCATCGCGGGGTTGTCGCGTAGTAGCCGTAACACTTGCCCGTTACTCACAATGGCCCACAGGCTATCATCCCGTGCGTTTAGGTATTCCTGTGCCAACCCCGTCGGAGAGCGTTTACGACCTTCCTGGCCGAACAGAGGGTGGCTCGTATCCAGGTCTATATCCGACCCACAGAGAACAATGGGAACGGCGCCGGAAAAGGACTCATGGCCGATCGGGAACTCCCGTTCACCAATCATTTTCTTCTGCTGGCAGGGGCTTATCTCATAGCCGAGAACACGAGTCAGAAGAGGGACTAGCCAATCGTTAACGGTGACACTTTTCCTGGTGACATCCTCACGCTGACTCTTTTGTTGAAATTCCCGCCAGCGGCCACGGGCAATGATCCAGTAGCGGCCTATCTCATCGTTAAAGGTAAGACCTGGCTCTAGGCCGTAAGCTTGACGGTCCTGACCAGGCAGGCTGAATTGCCGCAAATCATGCAGAATTTTGGTACCCAGAAGCCCACCTACAATACGAATAGACTCAAAGGCTTGTTGTGTTGCGCTTGCCATGGATCGTCTTCCTTACTTCTTTTCTTATGTGCCAAGTGAGTGCTGGGTTAGAGCAGGCCTGCGTCTGGTACCAATACGTATATGCCCATCACGTCCACCGGCAGCTGAGGTTGTACGCTGTAGCTACCTCGGGCATCGGCGGCTTCCCGGGTGCGGCGGTGGTCGGCCAGAACGGCCTCAGCGCGTTGGTGCGCAATGGCGTCGAATCGAGGTGTCAGATGCTGCAGGGCATCTACGGCTCGATTCAGCTCACGAGTACGGGCCTCGTCCGCCATGTTTTTGCTCACAGGCAGTTGCATCAGCCGGAGCATATCTGCCTTTTCAAGCAGCTCCGGCTCACCCTGCCGGTTGACCATAACGGCTAAAGCTTCTTCGGCCAGCATTTCTTGGGCTCGTGTCATATCGTTCTGGGTGCGGCGAATGGTCAGACGACTGCGCAATCGCAACAAATATATGGTGGTTCGGGTTTCAACTTCCCTGGTGAAGATAGCTCCAGCACGGGCGACAATTTGGGTTTCTTCGCCAGCCATGGCAAGTTCCGACAAGTAATCTGCCAAGTGGCTGACCAAGGGGTGGGTGCGGTGAATAAACTCGGCGCGCCCCCGCGTGGGGTAAGTGAAGTCCATGGTGCGCAGATGCATCAACCCGGCGGTGCCGAGCCGTTCTTTCAGAGTAAGGGGCAGGTGCGCCAGGGGTGCCTGCCATGTTCCATTGGACTGTGGGTGCAGGGGAGCACCGAGTCGCTCCATACCATTACGAACGAAACGCTCCACATCTTCGTTAGTGCCTAGTACGGCAAAAGCTTTTTGCCATTCTGGCATCACGGATTCCGGTTTAAGCCGGTTTTGAGCGAAGATCGTGCGGTTGCGGCGAGCTTTCTCCCGGGCGGATTCCCATTCGGTTTCCAGTTGCTGAAGCTCTTCATCATCGGCAAACAAGTCCCCGGTTGAAGTCATGCCTTGATTACGCAAAAGCACCGTGTTGAGGATGGCTTGCATATAGCGTTGTTCATTTTCAGGCGCCGGTACCGATACCCCTAGTGCTTTGCGAATGTTGTCAGCCTTACGGATGATGACCTGGAGAACTGCACCATCGATGGGATTGTCTTCCCCGTACAACATGAGGGTTTTGACCTTATCTGCCTGCTGCCCGAAGCGGTCTACTCGGCCTTCCCTCTGTTCGTGACGGGTGGGGTTCCAACTCAGGTCATAATGTACAACGGCCGTGAATTGTTCTTGCAGGTTGATCCCTTCTGAAAGACAGTCAGTGGCGACCATCAGTGGAGGTTTGTCGCTATCCTTGAGAGCCTCAACTTTTTCCTGACGCTCGGCAGGTGTCAGGTTGCCAGTTACGTAGATGACGTTGCGGTCTTTGAAGGCACTTTTCAGTTGGTCGGCAAGATATTCTGCTGTCGCAATGTATCGACAAAAAACGACCGGATTGTAGCCTTCTTCCAACATTGGTTTTAGTTGTTTGGTCAGTGCCTTAAGCTTCGGGTCGTTGTTCGATCTAAGAGCCCGGGCCCGATCTACAAGTGCCTCCAGCCTGGCCAAGTCTTCGGTAACTGCGGCGCCGGGTTCTACGTCGTCAGCGCTGTCCAGATCCTCACCGCCATCTAGGACAGTGGTAGTGCCCTGGGTTTCCAGTACTTCGGCCTGCTGTAATTCGGTCAATTCCGTTTCGTTACCACCAAAGGCGTTATCAATCCGTGTGTTGAGAGCTCTAATGGCTGCCTGGGGTGAAGACGATATGCACCGAAGCAAAGCAAGAGCAGCCCACCAGTTCATGCGGGCCTTTAAGGTACCTTCTTCCTCTCTCTCCACGAGTTCTCGGGCGTAATCCAATACCTCTTGGAATATATCTGCCCATTCACCTGAAAGCTTGTAGGTAATTTCTGCGGTGAAACGTTCAGGGAAGAGGCCGCCTTCTTGCCATTCTTTGATGTCCTCTCTCCGTCGCTGAACAAAGTGATCGGCCAGTTTCTGGCGCAAAGGGTGTTGCGCGTTGGTGATGTCTTTGAGTTTGGCAAAATCTTTGTTCAGCAAGGAAAGCAGGTTGTAGAACGCCTCTTCGTCGCCACTGTGGGGCGTGGCCGTAAGCATTAACAAGTGTCGTTCTGGGTTGTCCGCCAGATCACGCAGTAGCTCGTATCGTTGCTGGCGGCCCTGACCAGTGCGGGAGCATGTGTGGGCCTCATCTACGATAATGAATTCGGGACACTGTTCCGCAAACGCATCCCGGCGGTTTTTGCTTTTGATGTAATCCAGGGACACGATGGTGAAGGGGTATTCGGTAAAAATCGACGTACCTGCAGGTAGGCCACGTTCCAGTCGAGCAGCGGTGCTTGAGCGCACAATCTCGGCTTGAATATGGAACCGGTTGCTTAGCTCCTTCTGCCACTGCTCGCAAAGGTGGGGCGGACACAGAACCGCGAGTCGATGGATCTCACCGCGATCCATTAATTCGCGCGCTATTAGCCCGGCTTCGATGGTTTTACCAATCCCTACGTCATCGGCGATCAGCAGGCGAACAACCTGATGTTTGAGAGCTACCATAAGTGGCACGAGCTGATAGGCCCGTGGCTCGATGGCAATATTCCCGAAACTTCGGAAAGGACCAGCGCCCGCCCGGAGTTTCAACATAAGGGCATCACGCAGGAGCAATCCGGCGGATTGTATGCCAGCGTGCGTTGGGTCCGGGTATGGGAAAGTTGCTGGCTCTACCGGCTGCCTTTCCAGTTCAGGCAGCAGGACTGTTGGTTTTTCTTCACCCCCACCAAGCGGCCGAAGATGCAGAATCTTCCCTTCACTCTGGGGTAGCACAACCCATTCACGTCCCCTGGCTCGAACGATAGAACCAGGATTGAAATTTAGATTACTCATGCTTGGGCGGCTCCAAAGATATCCGGGTATTTGGCAATAATGGCTGGCCAGCTCGTTTGCTCCTTACTGAATCGAATTACGGTCAGGCCGTTATCTTCCAGCTCGGCGGTGAGTGTCGCGTCGATTTTTTGCTGACCAGGATTTTCATGATGAGGACCATCAATGTAGACGACGGCATTGTGGTCCCTGTAAACAAAATCCGGCCGGGTATTGAAGGTTTCGATTAGCTTCTGGGCTTCATCCGGTAAATGGTGCCGTTGTTTTTTCAAATGAGCTAGAAATGCTGTTTCCAGGGTGGAGCCGCTCAATTTCAGGAGCTCTTCATAGTGGTCCTCGTAGCTACGGCCGTCGGTTGAGGTAACAATGGTGGAATCGATTAGCGATTCCAAAAGCATTACCAACTCCGGGTTCTGACGGTCGATCTCTATGTGATCCATCTGGTTGTAGTAGCTGAGAAGGCAGCGGTAACAGCCGGCCTCACAGTCGTTATTGATGTTCTGGTACTGGCCGCTTTCGTTCTGTTCATAATGGCAAATGGACAAGGCGCGCCTGGCGACACGGGACAACGCCGTGCTGTCGCTCAGCAATCGGGTAAGAACCCCTGCACCGCCTTCGGCAGACTCATAGAAAAGCACAGCGCGCCTGTCTGCCCGATTTGGTAGTGGCTCTGCCATCAGTTCAGATTCTTCAATCTGAAACTCTTCTTCTATTCCGCGTTTGAGGGCGTACTGCAGGCTGGTAAGCAGACCGGTATCCATGAAGCCATCAGGGTGAACCATCAGGATGTTACGCCTGTCTTCGACGTAGGGTGTTATTCGTTCGATGTAACGCTCTTCTTTTGAGGCTTCATCGTTTTCGTCTTGTGGCGCTTGTTCGTCTTTACTCCACATGCCGGTGGTGGTGTCGATGTTGAAACCGTATATGGATTCTTCTTTCCGTCGTCTCCAACCCAGGTTGATTCGCCATATCGTAGCGGCAGGGGCATATTGGATGGCCAGCAGTTTATCGCCATGACTGTTTTGAACTTCGCCGTTTACAACGCGTGCTTTTCCTTCGCGAGTAGCGAATTGCATGGTGGTTTGCATTTCATAGCCTTGGCGCTGGCGTTCTTCTTCATCAGAGGTAATTCTCAGAACCCGCTGAGTACTAACGTTTTCGATCCGGTAGAGGTTGTCGATGCGCTTACCACCTTCGATGGGGGTGCCGCAGGCAACGCACAGTTCATTATGCAGCTGTTGCTTGAAATGGCCATAGCCGCATGCCGGGCATAGCCTGGCCTCCTCTTTAACCAGACCAGGGCTATCCATATCCTGTCCATCCCGGACGCCGAGCATCACTTTCTTTACCCGGTATTGCGATCCCTCATGGTAAATCAGGCTGAGAGGGCCGAATTCCGATATGGCCAGAAAGCGCGGGCGCGCAAGGAAGCTGTCTCTGCCGACGCTACCACGGCGGCCCTGTATATAAGCCAGTAACGGGAGACGAGGGAAGTTATAACCAGGCAGGAACCCCTGGCTGGCCAGGTAGCGATAGGTTGAGAAATCCGAGTTCTGGCCAGACTCAGCGTTTAACAGGAGACTGATTTGTGTGCGAGCCTCGTTATAACGACGTTCAGCAGCTTTTCGGTCCCGCTCACCAGCGGCCGGATTGGAGATAACGGCGTGAGCCTTATTCAGCTGTTCTTGGGTAGATGCATAGAGTTCTCGCCAACGATTCAGCGCATTGTTAAAGCTGTAGAAGGAACCTTTGATCTGGTTGTTAAGCCACTCCGAGGAAGCAGTTTGAATGTTGGCCTCACTGCTTAGCCAAACCCCTTGTGCAGCGATGAGTTCAGTTTCCAGCATCTTCATGAGGTTGAGGCCACGTTGCGCTGCCGAGACCCGAACTTCATCTGTATCCATCTGCTGGCGGAACTCATCCAGCAACGGCATGGTTTCCGGCTGCGACATGTTCAGCATGTCATTGACCGTTTTGGGTAGGGCTTTTTTCGTTTCGTTGAGCCACACGGCGTGGAGGTGGCTGGCCACCAGTTCTTCATTTGCCAGGTCCAGTGTTGGTGCACTGACATGGCCGTGAACCATACGAACCGGGTCGGTGAAGAAATATTGGTCGTGTGGACTAAGCGCTGCGCAATAGGTGAGGACCAGCGCGGGTTGTCCAGATCGCCCAGCTCGCCCCGAACGTTGAGCATAGTTTGCAGGCGTGGGGGGGACGTTACGCATGTAAACTGTGTTCAGGGTTGCGATGTCTACGCCGAGCTCCATGGTCGGGGAGCAGAATAGGGTGCGTAGCTCAGCCGACCGGAAAGCTTTCTCTCGCTCTTCTCGCTGTTCCGGGTTCACCTGGGCAGTATGTTCCCGTGCTTCGAGGTCGAACAGTGTTCGGTTACCGGTTTTCAAAAGCTCACAGAGTGTGGTGTACAGGCTACGAAAATAGGCGTTGTCAGCACGGTAAGGGTCTGTCGGGTCGAGCTTGATGTCTTTATCGTGGGCGCGCCATTGCAGAAACTCACCCAGTAGCTGGTAACCAGTTTGATCCTTGTCGTATTCTTCCTTTTCGACCAGCCCATAGGATTCCAGCACTTTCATCAGGCTTTCTATGAGGTCCGGATAAGATTTGTCGTTGATTTTGGGCAACAGGACCAGGTCGTCGCCCCAGACAGCCGACTTTTTGAGTAGCTGTGCAAGTGCTGATCGGCTGGAGCCACTGACAAAGTTGGGATTGGTCTTCAGGTTTTTAGGTTTTCCGCCCAGCAGCAGGTACCCGCTGGATTGGAGCATCTCCTCCTCGCTGAAGCCCCAAGGCTCTTTCAAGTAGGTGAAGCTTTGAGAGCGAATCTGCTCCTGTTGAATGCTGTCGAGGAATCTACTTTTTACGCATAACCCGCGGCGCATAGTGTCGAGAACAGCACGCAGAGCTGCTTTTCGGTTCTCTGGTTTGATCTTTGCCAGCTCGGTGCATGGCAACCCTTCCCACTCTTCTTGGTCCTCTGCTAACTCATCTAGGCCTTCGTAGTCGATATCTAATAGGCCGAGCTGTTCAAGATTCGGGTTGTTAAATCGCCATCCACGACGCAAATCGAAGTAGAGTCTGTACGAAAGCGCGTTGCGCATGGCCTCTTCGGCTTTCTTTCGGCCAGGGCCTTTGGCTAGAGGGTTTTCCAGATAATCAGAGCCATCCTTGTCGAAGCCGAGGGCATTGAAAACGGCTTGCGAGAGGTTGCTGTCAGTGAGATAGCCTTCCGGGGCTTGCTGCGTGGCGGCGAGCAGGCTAGCCCGGAGTAACAGGATTTGTACGAAATCGTTGTAGTGGCCCGCCTGAAGCGATGCGTCTTGCCGATTATCAGTGAATCCGAGTAGCTTTTTCGCTTCTTCAGAAAGCTGGGTATCCCGTTCGAGCATGTATCTCAGTGAGGATATGGCCAAAACGGTAGTGGCTGAGGAACGCCCCTCACCGTTGAGCGAAGTTAGGCGATTCGAGTCTTTGCCCTGCGCCTGGTGAGTGACGCCACAGTTAAGGCAAAAGCGGAAGCTGCCCGGAATGAACCATCCGGGTGTTCCTTCATGGTCCAATCTGCCGCTGGGCAAAACATACAGTTCCCTTGGGCAGAATTTCTTGTAGTTTCCCTTAAGCTTGAGCTCGCCCTTTTTTTCTTCAAACCAATTTTCGGGATATCGTTCTGGATCTCCGTCATCCCAGCTGCGCTGGGGATCAAACATAAAGAAGCCCCAGTTTTGGTTGTCATCTTCGTTGTCTTTTTCGTTAATCTGGCGAGGTGCAAGGTAGGGTTGACCCTCCTCATCGTTGTGCCATACCGGGTGGTATTCTTGGCCACATTGACGACAAAAATGTAGCGAATAGAAGCGCTTTTCACGCTCATTCGGTTTGTAAATTTGTCCGCTTAAATCGAATTCCCGCTTGCCCTCTGGGGCCAAGGTGGAAAAAACATTGTTTGCACCGGAAATGAACTGGTGAAGCCTAAAGGCGAAAAGAGGCTTACCTTGATGATCAGTGACTTTGTAGGCCAGCAACAGGAAATCTCTTAAATAGCTCTCGCAAAGATCCGCGGGTTGGCCTGAATCTTTTGATAGCTGTTGCGCAGCCCATTTGAGGTTTTGTGGTTTGGCGCGCACCCATTTCCCTTCTTCTTTTTGCAGACCTAGTGTTAGCTCTACCCAACCGGAAATCGGATGTTCTCGCAGTGCTTTAAAGTCGGGGCTTTTAGGAACTGGAGCCTTAAGTGCTTCTGACAGGAGTTGCTGTGATGGCTTCTGATCAAAGGGCGTGATGTGCTGCAGCGTTTCCGTAATAATGTTTTCTGGCTTTACGTCCGCACCGAATAACTTGCTTGCTACTCGGGCAACGGTCTCGTTGCGGGCCGCGAGAGTTCCTTCACTTGCCATGGTTGCAGAAGTACCAATGCACAAGACATCAGCGTTGAGCGCCTCACGGACCCGACGCACCAGCATGGCGACATCCGCCCCCTGTCGTCCGCGGTATGTATGCAGTTCGTCCAAAACCAGAAAATTAAGCCCTTTTGCCGCCTGCATGACAGTCCGATCGAGATCATCCTGCCGGGTCATGAGAAGCTCCAACATCATAAAGTTGGTCAGGATGATGTCTGGCGGGTTCTGCGCCATTGCGCGGCGCTCTTCATCCTTTTCTTGGCCGGTGTAACGCCCATAAGTAACGGGTTTTTCTTTGCCAAGGTGTTGGAAGTATTTATCCAATTCTTCAAGTTGAGAGTTCACCAGGGCGTTCATCGGGTAAATGATGATTGCCTTTATGGAGCCAGAGTCTCCGGGCTGCTTCTGTTTCAGAACGGCATCTACAATGGGAAGGATATAGGAGAGCGATTTACCGGAGCCCGTGCCAGTAGTCAGTACATAGCTCTGTTTTTTCTGAGCAATGGTAACGGCTTCTGCCTGATGTTTGTGAAGTGGGGCGCTGAAACCGGGGTTGCCTTTCCCATCACGCCCAAAGCGAAAAATATCCTCGCATTGGGGATGAAGTATGCCCTCGTTGCATAGCTGATCGACGGTATTGCCTTTAACAAACGAGGGGTTCAGCTGGATCAGTGGAGCAGGCCAGTACTGGCCGTCATCGTAGCTCGACTGAACGAACTGCTTAATGTCTGGAGCCTTAATCTTGGTGAAGCTTGTCGTGAAGGCTTTGTAGTCAGAAATGACGGCGTCGCGGTACTCGAAAACATCCATCGAGGCAGAATCCCTTGTCTGTCGTTTTTATTGCCATTGCACTGTGCTAGAGCATACCTGATTTGGAAAGCAAGGTAACAATTTCTGAGATAAGTACAGGTGCCGTGCATGTGTTTGTAAACAATACTAATTCTAGGGCTCGACCGCATTCAGCGATAGACTAAAAGTGTATCTGGGGATTGCGACAGCCTTTGTCGTTGGTCTGTGCTTGAATGACCGGTGCGCCTTTTCGTTGCTAACCTATCTGATTGGATAGCCTTTGGAGTTGCTATGAGCAGTATTGGCTGGGTGGACTTCTCATCCACTGACAGGGAAAAAGTGTCGCAGGTCCTGGCAATGTTGCAGGAGCCGGGAACCTTGGACGAGTTGGGAATAGGGCAGATCCGCGATGCTTTTGCCGACCTCTTGTTTCCGGGGTTTTCAACTATCCAGACGCGCGCCAAATATTTCATCACAGTGCCCCGAATTATCCGCGACTACATGGAGCTGGATGCCAGGATACAACGCCGGACATCACTCAGGGATTACCTGGAGTCGCAGGAGAACGAGGTCGCCAGGCTTTTGGTAGAGAGGCATGGTTCAGCTGAGAGCGGTATTATCGGTTCGGAAATGGTCGGGAGCGAACAGGGAGTGGCCCGAAAGCCGTCATCGGTCTATTGGAACGGCCTTCGCCAGTTCGGGATTGTGAATACCGCAAAATCCCTTGCAGAGTTCTCCCGGGAGGTTGGGCAAGCCCAATCGGTTCCTCGTGCCACCGAGCATGAGGAAGATGACTCTGATGCCCTTTCGCATCGTTCTGTCGTGCACCTGGATGTTTTTGAGTCAGGCTGGATGAATGATGTTTCGATTCACCTTTCCGAGTCCGAAGCCCGATTTCTCATTGATAAGCTGACTCATACCACCGCCATCCGGAACAGCGTCGTATCCCAGTTTCTGATTCACGGTTTAGCCGAAGAGTTGGTAGGAAATAGTGGGGAGGCTCTGACATTTACTGAACTTGTTGCATGGGTTAAAGGGAGGCCGGATGTCTCTGCACCTTGCCGGCACGCCCTTGAGCTGGCGGAAGAGTTCAGTGATGCGATTAACGGAGCGCATATCCGGTTCAATATTTTGATTGCTCGAAACTCCGGGAACGCGGCGTTGGAGGCTGAACGCGAGGAACTCTTTTCGGAATGGCTTGAGCAAGCCAGGGAGCGGAATCTGTTTTCGGCTTCCAGTGTGGATGACTGGTTGCAGGCTGCCACCGCTGGCGGAGCCCGAATCAATTTGAATGCACGTGAGTTTCTGCGTCAATGGCATGAGGCTATTTTTCAGAATCAGACTAGTAGCAGCCTGGATAGACTGGTGGAAAACCGAGCTCAGAAAAACAAAGGCCGTCGGTCAGTTTTGCTGAAGAACCTGGGTGATGCGCCGCATTGGCAGGGGATGGACTCCTTGAGCTACCGCTGGCCGACAGCCAGGACCATTCTGAGGGATGTGGTACAGGGTGCTGAATGCTGAATCCGAAATCCGAACGAGTGGATTATGGCTGGGAGTTACGACCACCGGAGGGGTACGAGCTCGATTCAGCCATCGCCGCAACCTACACGCTTGACTTGGATGCACTTCTGTCTGTGCCGGTCGCTTTATGTTTCCATGACACCCTGGAAGGAGAAATCCAGGGTGAGCGCCTGGCACTGTTGGAAGCCCTTGGGCAGCTTAATGGCCGCCTGAAGGTTTTTTATCAGGCGGGAAAAATAAAGCTACCTGCTTCTTATAATCGCCTGTTTGCCTTGCTAGAGCCCTGGCTTCAGCCGGTAATGCCAGGGAATGTGGCTTATTCCTCTTTCCATCCAAAGTTTTGGCTGCTCCGGTACACCGCCCCCAAACGTCCGATTCGCTATCGCTTGATCGTGCTTTCCCGAAACCTCACATTTGATCGAAGTTGGGACCTGGCCTTGTCTTTGGACGGGGAGGTTTCTCGCGAATCAATTGACAGTGCCCACCAGGGGTGGGATGAGCTGGTGAGGGATCTGCTGCTGCAGGATCCTTCCTTTGAGCCTGGCAAGCTTATCAGAAAGGAGCTTGGCCGGATCAACTGGCACCCACCTGAAAACTTTAGAGATCCCAGAATTCTTGCTGGTGGACCCGGGTATGGGCGGCCACTGGATATGCTCAGCCCGAATGACTCGATATTGGTCGTTTCCCCATTTCTGAAGGATTCTGTCGGTGGCGTAGGGGCTTTAGATGAGTTGGCTCAAAGAGCTCCGGAGGGTAATCGCTGGTTATTCAGTCGAGGTGAAGAGCTTGATGAGATAGGACCGGAGAAGCTTGAAGATTGGTCCTGTTTTTCTATTAACACCGATGTTGTTGATGGTGAAGAACGTCTGGAGATGGGGACTGACAGGCAGAATCTCCATGCAAAACTGATCGTTTTGGAGAGAGGGCAAACATGCCACTGGCATCTTGGGTCTGCCAATGCGACAGCTGCAGCCCTGGGTCGCGCAGGCACAGATCCACGCAATACCGAATTGATGGTCCGGCTGACGGGGAAGAGCACTTCGATTGGACCGGCCGCTTTGCTAGAACAGTGGATTGATGAAGACAATCCCGGAATTGGACTGTTTGTGAAGCACCAGTTCGAAGAGCGGCCAGAGAGTGACGGCGAAAGTGAGAGCGATCTGTTTCGCGTTCTCTCGTTTGATCTGATCAAAGCGAATTGGACATTATCTGCCAGGGAAGCAGAGAGCGATCCCACGCTTTTTGAGTTAGCGCTTTCGATCGACGAAATGCCGAAACTGCCAGAGGGGCTATCGGTGGAAGTGGGCCTTCTGCCGGTGAGAGGATCCCATCGGCCTCTGGGCAATCCCATCTGTTGGACCAATTTGAATATAAACCAGCTAAGCGCGTTCCTGGCGGTCAAAATCACCTCGCAGGCAAGCGCTGAAACCGAGCATTTGGTTATTCAGACTGACTTGAATTTACCAGCAGGCACGGACCGCGAGCGGCGTATTATCGAGCAGTTGGTGGATACGGAAGATAAATTTCTGAATTACATTCGTCTTCTCCTACAACGACATCCGGATAAAAATGAGTGGTTTGGCTTTGATAGCGACAATGGTCAGGCCGGTGCCTTGGCCACCTTGTTCGTTGACTCCCCGATTTTTGAACAGTTGATGCATGCCGCTGCTCGGGACACCGAGGTGCTTGAGAGAATTCAAAAAATGATCGATAGGCTTGAGGGGACTTCTGTGCCACTCCCAGCAAGGTTTGCTCAGTTGTGGCGGCACTTTTCACCCCAAAAGCGCTAAGGATAGTGTTGGTTTATGCATGAGGTTTTCGAGCAAATCGACAAAACACTGGCCGGTCTGAAGGATTTTCAGCGGGCCTCAGTGGAGCGGGTAATTGAAAATTTCTTTTCAAAGGGACACAGCGAGCGGATTCTTGTTGCTGATGAAGTTGGTTTGGGCAAAACCATTGTCGCTAAGGGCGTCATCGCACAAATGCTTCGCCGGCAGATCAATGAAGGCGTGGAATCCGCCGAGATCGAGCACCCTCGACCACCTTTTCGCGTCACCTACATTTGTTCCAACCTGGCCTTAGCAAACGAGAACCGTAAGAAGCTGGCGGTGTTCAGTGACGATCTTGCCAAGAAATATGTTCGTGAGCCCTCGTTCGGTCGTTTGGTGGAGTTGGCAGCCAGAGAGAAGCACGGTGCCAATGGCCAATTGCTTGAAGTGTGTTCACTGACGCCCTCCACGTCGTTTTCGCTCACGAATAGCGATGGCAACGTATGGGAACGGCATATCCTTTTCCAGTGTTTGATGAGGCACAACCTACTGAAGCCTTATCAACCGGTACTGGACCGGCTCATGCGCAGCGAAGTCAAACAGAGCACTTGGGATACCCGAGAACGATGGTTTCAGGGTTGGTATGAGCTGAATGACGATCTTGTCGACGAATTCTTAAGTGATCTTGAATCTGAGGTATCGCTTGCAGAGGACCTTGCGGATTGGCTTGAGGTTTCCGGTTGCTCGTACATCGATGCGCTGGAGGCAATTGGTCTTCGATTATGTGGATGCTTGCCGGACGACTCCGAAAAAACCTGGAATGAGCTTCTGGATAGCGTTGCCGGAGCAGCATCGGATGTCAGTTCAGCTTCCTTTTATCGACTGCGTTCGGAACTGCGGACCAGGCTGGCGAAAACCTGTGCTCGACACATTCGCGCAGATCTATTCATCCTGGATGAGTTTCAGCGTTTTGATACGCTTCTGGATATGTCGAGGGATTCTGAAAATGCCCTAATCGCACAGGAGGTGTTCAAGCGTGATAGCCCTGGAAAAATCCTGCTGTTATCGGCCACGCCTTTCAAGGCGCTGAGCCGCATAGAAGACGATGAAGTCGAAGCGTCTCACCAGGAAGAACTCCGCCATCTCCTGACGTTTCTGATGAATTCGGATCAGCAACGGCTGTCCGAGTATGAGGCCGCCAGGAAGGATCTTTTAGCGACGATACTGCGTCTGCGGGATGATTCGTTTTCAGTTGAGGATCTCTCGGATGCTGAGAAGCTAAGAGTAGAACGAGCCCTTTCGGATTTTATTGCCCGTACCGAGCGGGGGCAGATTGGTGACAACGTTGACTCGGTATTTAAATCAGAGCGCCTCGATTGCGCGAAGTACTTCAGTCAAAGCGATATTAAATCATTTGCAGCAATGACCGGGCTGGCGGACACCGTCGATGAGGTGTCCCAGGCACGACACGGTCATCAACTCATGGAGTTCTACAAGTCCGCTCCGTGGGCCCTGTCTTTTCTTGGTGGCTATTCGTTCAGAGATAGACTGGAGCGTAATTTAAGGAACTCCAAGGTCCGGTCCGCTCTCGGAAAGTCGGCATCGAGTTGGTTGCCTCGGGAGCGTATTGCCAATTTTCGACTAAACCTCTCAGAAGAGGCACCGAACGCAAAAGTTCGTGGGCTGGTAAAACGGATCTTGGATGACAGGGTCGAGGAATTGCTGTGGATTCCCCCCAGCGCTCCTCATTACCCTTTGCAGGGCGCATTTGCAGCCAACCAGAACTTCACCAAAACTCTGCTGTTCTCGGCTTGGGCAATGGTCCCAAGGGCTTTGAGTGGATTGTTGTCCTACGAAATCGAGAGACGTCTTCAAAAAAGAAAAGGCAGCCGCTCTAAATATTTTGTCGAGGATAAGAAGCGGAGTGTTCCGCTCATTCGCCTGGAGGGTAAGAACGCGCTAACAGGGTGGTCACTGATTTATCCCTCGCGGGTGTTGGCGGCAGAGACATTAGTCCGTGGTGATACGACGCTGGAAGAGGTTCTGGCCCAGATGAGAGCGCGATTTGGGGATAGGCTGAAGAGCCTCCGCCAATATGAGTCTGAGGGTCCTGAGGATCATAATTGGTATGCGTATGCCGGTATGTTGCTGGATCATGTCAGTGGTTTTAGCGGTGAATTGAAACACTGGCAGGAGTGGTTGGAGACAGAGCGGGAAAGTTCAAAGGATGTAGGGCGGCGGAAACATCTGGATGAGATTGCGGACAGCCTGGAGCAGCTTCTGGGTGGGCAGAAGATGCTGGGTAAAATGCCCAACGACCTGGCCGATTATCTTGCTTTGCTTTCGGTCTCAGGGCCTGGAGTATGCGCGATTCGCATGTTCTCAGGACTTTGGGATATAGGGCCATCGGAGCAATTAAGGGCGGCCGTTGGCGTTGCTTTCGGTGTGCTCACTCTCTTCAACAAGCCCGAGTCTATTGCCGTCCTCGAAAAGCAATCAGGAACACGACTAAAGAACGCCTCCCAGCTCAGCAGTATCTGGAAGTCTCGCAAAATCCTGCACTACTGTGCCCGAGGTGGCTTTCAGGCCATGATCGATGAATACGGGCACCTGTTGAAGGGCAGCGGTCTGTCCGCTGGCGAGGCAGCAGAACGGTTTGCAGGCGTCATGGGCTTTCAGACTTCATCCGTGACTTTTCAGTACTTGGGCCACGCCGATGGCCAGCGTCATTTAACCCCTCTGAACGCCTCGTTGCGATGCCATTTTGCTGTTCCGTTGGGCATACAGAGCGCTACTGATGACAAGCAGCAGGTTCGCGTTGAGCACATCCGAGACGGTTTTAATTCGCCATTCAAGCCGTTCATGCTGAATTCTACATCGATCGGCCAGGAAGGCCTGGATTTTCACTGGTATTGCAACCGAGTGGTTCATTGGAATCTACCATCGAATCCGATCGATATTGAGCAAAGGGAAGGGCGCGTAAACCGCTATAAGTCTCTAGTGGTGCGCCGCCGGGCGACTGAGTATGCGAATTCTCACGGATTGGACCTGGATCAGCCGGGTGACAGCGGAGATTATTGGGAAAACCTGTTTTCAGAAATTGACCGCGTCTCTAAGCACCGGACGAGTGATTTGACGCCGTATTGGCACATTCCGTCGGGGACTACGCAAATTGAACGACTGGTTCCGATGATGCCCATGAGCCGTGAAGAGGCTCGTTTAGACGAGGCACTTAAGATTTTATCGCTGTACCGCCTGGCATTTGGTCAGCCCAGGCAGGAAGAGCTCTTGGATAATCTTGTTAGGAGGGAGTTTTCTGCGGATGACTGGACGAGAATTCGGAATGCTTTAGTGATTAATCTGGCGCCTCTGAAGCATCGGATGATGAAAGGAAATGGGGCGAGCGTCTCCGAAAAGGGTATTGAAAATGCGCTGGGTTAGGCTGGATTACTGAATGAGTCGTTTCACTTTAGAGCCAGGAAACTGGTACGCAATGGAAATTATCAGTCCGGAGTTTGGTGCTGATATTCGCCGCTACTCGCCCATCCGAATTGATAAGGTGGCGTTAGCGGGAAATGGCTCCCGACGTTTCGATTTGTCGTTTTTCCATGCGGCTTATCCAGAGGGCGTCCAAGATAAGGTGTATTCCATTCAGACAATTCAGCGCAGTGACCATTTTTTGATTGGGCAGGTTGTTGGTACCCAGCGGTTGGTGTTTTTTCTGGCGCTTTCGGATACTTGGCTCAACCAGCATTTTGATGATCATTCTTTGAACTACCTGCGAGGCCTCCAAAAAACGTCTGGGCCAGATCCGCAAGATCGTTATATCGCTTGCCTTTTGGGCGGAGCCATCGGTGATGCGCTTGGCGCTTCGGTGGAGTTTATGTCTCGGGACGAAATCATAGATCGATTCGGCCCGTCGGGCATCAGGGACTACGCCGAAGCCTACGGTGGCAAAGGGAAAATTACTGACGACACACAGATGACCCTATTCACCGCAGAAGGTTTGTTGCGGGGGCAGATGCGGGGTGTTAGTAAGGGTGTAACGGACTTTGGTCACACGGTTGCTAATGCCTATTTGCGCTGGCTGGCTACTCAAGGCTATGACAGCGGCGCAGTAAAAACTGATAGAGATGGTTGGCTGTTCCAGCAGCGGAGGCTGCACAACCAGCGCGCCCCGGGTATGACCTGCCTGAGTGCCTTGAGAGATTATTCTGGCCTCCCGGGCATTGCAGGTAACGACAGTAAAGGTTGTGGAGGGGTAATGCGCGTTGCCCCTGTGGGACTGTTCTGGTGGTCCTTCAAGCGGAATGTTGACGTCCAGAGAGTGTTCAAAGAAGGGTGTCTGTGTGCCGGGCTTACCCATGGCCATCCAAGTGGCTATCTAAGCGGTGGTGCGCTGTCGGTTATGATTTTCGAATTATTGAATGGACAGACGTTGCGAGAGGCTCTCGATACCGCGAAGGCGATTCTGGCGGCACATTTAGGGCATGAGGAAACGTTGACTGCCTTGGACAAAGCGATTGAGCTCAGCCAGTCTGATATTCCTCACGACATCGCAATTCGGGAGCTCGGCGAGGGCTGGGTTGCTGAAGAAGCGCTCGCCATCTCTGTCTATTGCGCGTTAGTTTCGGAAACTTTTGAACAAGGTATTGTGCTGGCGGTAAATCACGATGGTGATTCGGATTCAACGGGCACGATTACCGGCAGCATTCTTGGGGTGATGCTCGGAACTGGCGCAATTCCACAGCGATGGCTGGAGCCTCTAGAGCTCCGTGAGGTTATTGAAGCCGTGGCATCGGATCTGTGGACTTGTCAGAAGTGGCAGACCTTCATGGATGATGACCGACTTTGGGATCGTTACCCAGGGCACTGAGGGAGTGTTGCACGCCCCCGAGCGGAGGTCACTCGTGGCGTGCTGCCAGTGTTTTTATTCGGCACCGCTGGCTGACCATTGCTTGCTCATGTCGAAAGCACCAAGAATTCTGCTTTCTGTGAGCTAACCAAATGATCGTTACGATTCAGAATTGGACTTCGTCCGTTTGCGTTCCCTTTCTATTAGAACTACTGACGCCCGCTAAGTAACCCTTCCGATAGCCACGAGGACGCTTCCATTCATTCAGTCTGATTTTCTTCAAGGCCACATTCCTTTTGTGAGAAATGCTCTGGAAGCCTTCGCTGCGGCTGAATTGACCTTCGAAGACGCTCCAGGTTACCTCCCTAGCCAGGGATTCCAATTTCTCTTGTGTAGCGTCTACAGCGCCGGTCTGAACCAAATTGCTAAGACGATCGACCATGTCGTAGAAGAACTGGATTGGATCAGATTCTGTCGCTGTGCCATCCCGCTCGATTTTCTCCAAAAACTCAGACAAGCTCCAAATTTCTCCCGCCTCGTGGTGAATAAAGGGTTGTCGGACCGGCATTTTGTGAATTTCTTCCAGCAAAGCATCCGGAATCGCTGGTCGAGTCGTGGAAGAGATTCTCATTTTAGTACCCTGTCCTGTTGGTAGGGACCGACCATGACGGGTGATCAAGCCGGCGTTTACCAACTGGGAATTCGCACGATTTATCGTTGACGGAGTTGAATTCAAGGCAGAAGCCAATGCGTTGATCGACAAGCTGGTTTGGTAGTCATTGTTCCGCCAGAGAAAGTGGTAGTAAATGTACAGCTGGAGGGCAGTGGTGGAGATCTCCGACCTAATCTTGTTCAGGTAGAGGATGATCACTAGTGGAATGTTGACGTAAAGTCCGGTTTCGACGCTGAAATCCATAATACGTTGGTCTGAGTTCATTTGTTTTCCCCAAGAGATTGAATGTATTCGGGGCTAAGATTACTCACGATGCAGAAGTCAGTGTTCTGTGTAATTTCGGGATTTCAGTGATTAGAGGAGTTGACAGGCCAAGTACTTGCTTCGATGTTGGGCGCCCTATTAGTTCTTCCTGGCGGGGAATGGTTGATCATGAGTACTTCTCAAATGGAGAGTTTTTATTCCTATATTACCTTCGCACTGAGCTTTTCCGACGTTCGGACAGGGTTATAGCAAGCTTGCGACGGGCCAGAGGGGCACCTATCGAAGTTGGCGCTGCGTTCCCGCTGGACTGCAGCAACGAGGTGTACACCGCCGAACAGCAGAACGGCACTCGAAGCCCAGGCTCAAGTGCGGCGAGGCTTGAAAGGAAAAGCGATGGCATTTGTATGGGAGTCCCTGAAGCGGGCCTTCAGCAAACCTCACAGAGAACAACAGCGAATGGACCGGGAGGTTCAGGCGTTCCTTGAGACCCTGCCGCCCTGCCACCAGTTCCTGCTTGTGGCATCTCCAGAACTCGGTGAAGGCGAGTATTCATGTGGCGTTGTTTTGCCTGCCCATGAGCTATTGGCGTGGTATCGCAAAGAGGCAGAACAGACCACCATTTATTCTTGGGATGCCAAGGTGAGACGCCGGGCCATGCCACTATGGCTTGAGCAAGCCCGAATCAAAGATGGGAAGGTAACAGACCTACCACGGAGTGTCTTCTGCGATGTTCGAGGCTCCATCGCTGATTGGGTCGAGGCAGGCCAAGCCCACGTATGGTGTTATCACTGTGAAAGCTGGGTTGATGAAGTCGCAATGTCTAAGACCGATGAGAGCCACTTGGGCAGGCTCAGCTCTTCCTGGACAGACGTTTGGTTCTGCCCCCAGGGTCACAAGATGCATGAAGAGAGACAGGAAATCCGTTGGATTTACGGTAAAAGGCGGAGCGTTTCTTGAGGAGAGCCTGTAAACCAAATTGTGTAACTGCCCACGACTGAGTAATCTTTTCAAAAGGATACCATCGTGGGTACACAAGTGGACCAAGAAAAACTCAAAGCTATGGCTGCCGAGCTGGCCAAGG
>NZ_JASSVM010000016.1 GCF_030541005.1 Marinobacter sp. SS5-14b
CAACGTTCAGATGGTTGTTACCCTGATCGCTCCGATCGCCATGGAAGATGGTCTGCGCTTCGCGATTCGCGAAGGTGGCCGTACCGTTGGTGCCGGCGTGGTTGCCAAGATCATCGAGTAACCTTCGGGTTACTCGTTTGTTGTTGCACTGAGTTGTTTCGGTGCAGGCCAGTAGCTCAATTGGCAGAGCAGCGGTCTCCAAAACCGCAGGTTGGGGGTTCGATTCCCTCCTGGCCTGCCATTTTTTAACATCCGGATACATAAGCTGATTCCTATGGAGTCAAGAGCCGTTCAGTCAGCCAGCCGTTTCGATCTTGTGAAGTGGCTGGTTGTTTTCGTTTTGATTGCCGTCGGTGTGGTCGGTAATCAGTATTTCAGTGCCGAGTCCGTGCTGTACCGGGTTTTGGCTCTCGTGGTGTTGGGGGTTGTTGCTGCGTTTGTGGCGCTTCAGACCAGCCGGGGTCGCCGTTTTGCGACCTTGCTTAAAGAGGCTCGCGTAGAGATCCGGAAGGTTGTGTGGCCCACCAGGCCTGAACTGGTTCAGACAACAATCATTGTGGTTGTCTTTGTGCTGGTTGTGTCTTTGATTTTGTGGGGTATGGACTCGCTGATCAGTTGGCTTGTCGCCGGCTTTATCGGTTAACAGGAGTGGCAATGGCTAAGCGCTGGTACGTCGTTCATGCGTATTCTGGCTTTGAAAAGCACGTGATGCGCACTCTTAAAGAGCGTATTGCTCTCGAGAGCATGGAAGACAAGTTTGGCGAAATCCTGGTTCCGACCGAGGAAGTCGTTGAAATGCGAGACGGGAAGAAGCGTAAGAGTGAGCGCAAGTTCTATCCCGGATACGTACTCGTCCAGATGGAAATGGATGACGCATCGTGGCACCTTGTAAAAAACACGCCTCGTGTCCTCGGTTTTATTGGCGGCACCAAGGATAAGCCTGCTCCAATCACCGAGCGCGAAGCTGAGGCGATACTTCGTCGCGTCGAAAGCGGAGCGGACAAGCCCAAGCCCAAAACATTGTTTGAGCCTGGCGAGGTTGTTCGCGTTGTTGAAGGGCCGTTTGCGGACTTCAACGGTGTGGTAGAGGAAGTCGACTACGACAAGAGTCGTGTCAAGGTTGCTGTGCTCATTTTTGGGCGCTCAACTCCAGTAGAGCTGGAGTTTGGTCAGGTCGAGAAGGACTGACGGCAGTCTGAAAAAATTAAAGCTCGCGCGCAACGGCGACGCGGGCTTTTTGTGTCTGCTTTAAGCGGATGTAATCACCGGGGAGCCGAAAGGCGTTTGAACCCACAGGAGAGCTATCATGGCAAAGAAAATCGAAGCCTACATCAAGCTTCAGGTTGCTGCCGGTCAGGCCAACCCAAGTCCCCCCGTTGGTCCTGCCCTGGGTCAGCGCGGCGTAAATATCATGGAATTCTGCAAGGCATTTAATGCCAAGACCCAAGGCGTTGAGCCGGGCCTGCCGATTCCTACTGTTATCACGGTTTACAGTGATCGCAGCTTTACGTTCATTACCAAGACGCCGCCTGCAGCTGTGCTGTTGAAGAAGGCCGCCGGCGTGAAGAGTGGTTCTGGTCGTCCGAATACTGACAAAGTTGGTACGGTTACGCGTGCTCAACTTGAAGAAATTGCCAAGACCAAAGAGCCGGATATGACTGCAGCCGATCTGGATGCAGCAGTTCGTACCATTGCCGGTACTGCCCGCAGTATGGGCCTGAACGTGGAGGGTCTGTAAGATGGCAAAGCTGAGCAAGCGTCAAAAGCTGATTTCTGAAAAAGTTGACTCCACTCGCGCTTACACTGTCGACGAGGCTGTTGCGTTGCTGGCCGACTTGGGTCAGACCGTAAAGTTCAAAGAGTCGGTCGATGTTGCCGTTAATCTGGGCGTTGATGCACGTAAATCAGACCAGGTTGTTCGTAGCAGCACAGTGCTCCCTCACGGTACCGGCAAAACAGTACGTGTTGCTGTATTTACCCAGGGTGCGAATGCCGAGAAAGCGACTGCAGCTGGTGCAGACATCGTCGGTATGGACGATCTGGCTGAAGAAGTTAAGAAAGGCAACATGGATTTCGACGTGGTTATCGCAACCCCGGACGCCATGCGTGTCGTTGGTCAGCTGGGTCAGATTCTTGGTCCCCGTGGCCTGATGCCGAACCCGAAGGTCGGCACGGTAACAGCCGACGTTGAGACGGCTGTGAAAAATGCCAAGGCGGGTCAGGTTCGTTACCGTACAGATAAAAACGGTATCATCCACGCTCCGCTGGGTAATGTTGAATTTACTGCACAGACCATCAAGGAAAACCTTGAAGCTCTGGTTGCAGACCTGAAAAAGGCCAAACCTGCGTCGTCTAAAGGTGTGTATCTGAAAAAGATCACTATCTCTTCGACAATGGGTCCTGGTCTGACTATCGATCAGAGCACTCTGAACGTCTGAGGTTCTGAGCGGTAGTTACTTTGTAGTCTGGGCGGAAGCCAAGGCTGTCAAAGACCGCAGGCCCCTGAGATCCTTGCATGCAAGGATCAGAAGGGTTAAAGCAACGCCTGCGCAGACGGTGTGAAGACGTTCTCTCTGAACCCAAACACCGTTAGGCGCCCTGTTTTTTGGGGCAATGATGGGTTTGCCGGGATTGTCCCGGCGAAATCGAGGAGAAATCCAGTGGCAATTAGACTCGAAGACAAGAAGGCGATCGTCGCTGAAGTCAACGAGACTGCTGGTACTGCTCTGTCTGTGGTTTTGGCTGACTATCGTGGTGTCACCTCTGGTGACATGACGGCGCTTCGTGCCAAAGCTCGTGCCGAAAATGTTCGCCTGAAGGTTGTTCGTAACAACCTGGCGAAGATTGCCATTAAAGGTACTGAGTTTGAGTGCATTGATCCTGCGCTGGTTGGTCCAACCATTCTGGCTTTCTCAATGGAAGATCCGGGTGCCGCTGCGCGCCTGCTTAAGGATTTTGCCAAAGAGAAAGAGGCTTTCGAAATCAAGGCCCTGGCCGTCGGCGGTGAGCTGATGGGTGCGGACCAGATCGATCGCCTGGCTACTCTGCCGACGCTGCACGAAGCGTTGACAAGACTGGCCATCGTTACACAGGCACCAGTAACCAAGCTTGTACGCACTCTGAACGATATTCCGGGCAGAATTACGCGTGTTGTAGCTGCAGTCCGAGATCAGAAGCAAGACGCTGCTTGATTCTGTTGAACACCATTTTTTATATTTTTGGGAGAAAGTCACATGGCTCTGTCTAAAGACGATATTTTGAATGCAATTGCTGAAATGAGCGTAATGGATGTTGTTGCGCTGGTTGAAGCTATGGAAGAGAAGTTCAACGTTTCTGCCGCGGCCGCTGTAGCTGCAGCTCCTGCTGCTGCCGCCGCTGGCGAAGCTGCTGAAGAGCAGACTGAGTTTGACGTTGTTCTGACCGGTCCTGGCGAAAAGAAAGTTAACGTCATCAAAGCTGTTCGCGAACTGACAGGTCTTGGCCTGAAAGAAGCGAAGGAAATGGTTGACGGTGCACCTTCTACCATCAAAGAAGGCGCAAGCAAGGCCGAGGCTGAAGAAGCCAAGAAGAAGCTTGAGGAAGCAGGCGCTTCTGTTGAGCTTAAGTAATAGTCGGTTATTGATCGACACCGCGCTGTAAGCGCGGATGGGCTGGTGGCTATATGCCACCGGCCTTTTTCTGTTGTATATGCTATAGAGTCTGGTGTGCTAATGCAGGTTGATGTCAGATCTATAACCTACAGCCAGAGTCTTGTTCAAGACGGCGCGATAAGCCGAGCAACTCGGCCCCGAAGCAGAACATTTGATTGCTTCTTGATACCAGGTATCAGGTCTAAAGCTGGGGAATGCAGATGACTTACTCCTACACTGAAAAAAAGCGGATTCGCAAAGACTTTAGTAAATTGCCTTCCGTGATGGACGTCCCCTATTTGCTGTCTATTCAGCTGGATTCGTTCCGGGACTACCTCCAAATGGAAACTGCGCCAGAAGATCGCCGGGAAACCGGTCTTCACGCAGCGTTCAAATCCGTATTCCCGATTGTCAGCTATTCTGGCAACGCCGCGCTCGAGTATGTGAGCTATCG
This sequence comes from Marinobacter sp. SS5-14b, assembly GCF_030541005.1. GTDB lineage: Bacteria > Pseudomonadota > Gammaproteobacteria > Pseudomonadales > Oleiphilaceae > Marinobacter. The sequence continues at coordinate 4,084 of NZ_JASSVM010000016.1, forward strand.
AATCGGCGAGCCAGTATTTGACGTCAAGGAATGTCAGCTTCGGGGCGTAACCTACGCTGCGCCGCTGCGGGTGAAAGTCCGCTTGATCATTTATGACAAGGAATCGTCTAACAAGGCGATCAAGGACATCAAAGAGCAAGAAGTCTACATGGGCGAAATGCCCCTGATGACCGAAAACGGTACCTTCGTTGTTAACGGCACCGAACGTGTAATCGTTTCCCAGCTTCACCGTTCGCCAGGTGTTTTCTTTGATCACGACAAGGGTAAGACCCACTCGTCCGGTAAGCTGTTGTATTCAGCACGGGTGATTCCTTACCGTGGCTCCTGGCTGGACTTCGAGTTCGACCCGAAGGATTCGGTCTTCGTTCGTATCGACCGTCGCCGGAAACTGCCAGCATCTATTCTGCTTCGCTCCCTGGGATATACCTCAGAGCAAATGCTGGAGATGTTCTTCGAAACCAGTAAATTTGCTGTGGGTGCCGAGGTGTGCAACCTCGAGCTGGTCCCGAGCCGTCTGCGTGGTGACATAGCCACCTTCGATATCAAGGATAAAGAAGGTAATGTCATCGCCGAAGAAGGCCGCCGGATCACTGCCCGCCATATCAAGCAGCTTGAAAAAGCCGGTATAACCGAGCTTGAGGTTCCGACCGAATACCTTTACGGCCGGGTTCTTGCCAAGGATATGATCGATCAGTCCACTGGCGAGGTTCTGGTTGAGTGCAACACTGAGCTGACCGAGGAAGTCATCACCAAGATCCTTGACGCCGGTGTTAAAGAGATTGAGACGCTGTACACCAACGACCTGGACTGCGGTCCGTTCATGTCGGATACCTTGCGTGTTGACCCGACCCGCACTCCGCTGGAAGCGTTGGTCGAAATCTATCGCATGATGCGCCCTGGCGAGCCGCCGACCAAAGAATCTGCGGAGAACCTGTTTAACAACCTGTTCTTCTCGGAAGAGCGGTATGATTTGTCCGGTGTTGGCCGGATGAAGCTGAACCGTCGCCTGGGTCGCGAAGAAAGCACCGGCGAAGGCACGCTGACTCACGACGACATTATCGACGTGCTCAAAACACTGATCGCTATCCGTAACGGTCAGGGCCAGGTGGACGACATTGATAACCTGGGTAACCGTCGTGTGCGTTGCGTAGGCGAAATGGCTGAAAACCAGTTCCGCGTTGGTCTGGTACGTGTTGAGCGTGCCGTTCGTGAGCGCCTCAGCCTGGCTGAAAGTGAAGGCCTGATGCCTCAGGACCTGATCAATGCCAAGCCGGTTGCTGCCGCGGTTAAAGAGTTCTTTGGCTCCAGCCAGTTGTCGCAGTTCATGGACCAGAACAACCCGCTGTCCGAGGTCACTCACAAGCGTCGTATTTCTGCGTTGGGCCCAGGCGGTTTGACCCGGGAGCGCGCAGGCTTTGAGGTTCGTGACGTTCACCCGACTCACTACGGTCGCGTGTGCCCGATCGAAACGCCGGAAGGCCCGAACATCGGCCTGATCAACTCTCTGGCAACCTATGCCCGTGCCAACTCCTACGGCTTCCTGGAAAGCCCGTACCGGAAAGTGGTTGAAGGCGTCGTTACCGATGAGCTGGTGTACCTCTCTGCGATTGAAGAGAGCAACTACATCATCGCTCAGGCCAGTGCGGCTACCGATGAAGGTAAGCGTCTGACGGACGAGCTGGTTACCGTGCGTCATCAGAACGAATTTACCGTGGCTCCGCCAGAAGCGGTTAATTTCATGGACGTATCGCCGCGCCAGGTTGTGTCTGTCGCTGCGTCTCTGATCCCGTTCCTCGAGCACGACGACGCCAACCGGGCCCTGATGGGTGCGAACATGCAGCGTCAGGCGGTTCCGACTCTGATATCTCAGGTGCCACTGGTTGGTACCGGTGTTGAGCGAACTGTAGCTCAGGACTCCGGTGTGTGTGTAACTGCCCGTCGGGGTGGTGTGATCGAGAGCGTTGACGCCGCCCGTATCGTAGTGCGCGTGAACAACGCTGAAACCGAAGCGGGTGATGCTGGTGTGGATATTTACAACCTCACCAAGTATACCCGCTCAAACCAGAACACCTGCATCAACCAGCGTTCAATTGTGCGCCAGGGTGATGAGATTGCTCGCGGCGATGTGCTCGCCGACGGCCCTTCTGTGGATCTGGGTGAGCTGGCTCTCGGCCAGAACATGCGCATCGCGTTCATGCCGTGGAACGGTTACAACTTTGAGGACTCCATCCTCATCTCCGAGAAAGTAGTTCAGGAAGATCGACTGACTACCATCCACATCCAGGAACTGACCTGTGTGGCTCGGGATACCAAGCTGGGCAGTGAGGAAATCACCGCTGACATCCCGAACGTGGGTGAAAGTGCACTGGCTAAGCTGGATGAGTCCGGCATCGTCTACATCGGTGCCGAAGTGGGCCCGGGCGATATCCTCGTTGGCAAGGTGACTCCGAAAGGTGAAACCCAGCTGACGCCGGAAGAGAAACTTCTGCGTGCCATCTTCGGTGAGAAAGCCTCCGATGTGAAGGACACCTCACAGCGCGTTCCCACGGGGACCCGTGGTACGGTCATCGACGTTCAGGTATTTACCCGCGATGGTATCGAAAAAGATACCCGGGCTCTGGCGATCGAAAAAGAGCAGCTGGACAAGTACCGGAAAGATCTGAAGGACGAGTACCGTATCGTTGAAGGTGCGACCTTCGAACGTTTGATGGTGGGCCTCAAGGGGCAGGAAGTCATTAGCGGTCCGGGGCTGAAAAAGGGCGCCAAGCTTGACGAGGCCTATTTGGCCGAGTTGCCACGCCAGGACTGGTTCAAGCTTCGGATGAAAGACGAAGCCCTGAACGAACTGCTCGAGAAGTCCGAGCAAGGTCTCGAAGAACGCAAAAAAGAGCACGAAGCGCGCTTTGATGACAAGAAAGGCAAGCTTCAGCAGGGCGACGATCTGGCACCTGGCGTTCTCAAGATTGTTAAGGTTTACCTGGCAATCAAACGTCGCATTCAGCCCGGTGACAAGATGGCCGGTCGTCACGGTAACAAAGGTGTTATCTCTGCGGTTATGCCGATTGAGGATATGCCCTACGACGAGTTCGGTAACACCGTAGACATCGTTCTGAACCCGTTGGGTGTTCCTTCGCGGATGAACGTTGGTCAGGTGCTTGAAACCCACCTGGGCGCCGCAGCTAAAGGTCTCGGTGAGCGGATAAGCCGCATGCTGGATGAGCAGCGCAAGGTCGCTGAGCTCCGCAAGTTGCTTGATGACATCTACAATCACTCGGACGAAGTGTTCAAAGTGGATCTTGACAGTCTCACTGACAAAGAGATCGTTGAGCTTTGCAACAATCTTCGTGGCGGCGTGCCCATGGCAACACCGGTATTTGACGGTGCCAAGGAAGCCGAGGTGAAGCGGATGCTTGAGTTGGCTGGGCTGGATACCACCGGTCAGACCAAATTGTACGATGGCCGCACCGGCGATGCGTTTGATCGCCCGGTGACCGTAGGCTATATGTACATTCTCAAGCTGAACCACCTGATTGACGACAAGATGCACGCACGTTCTACCGGCTCATACAGCCTGGTTACCCAGCAGCCTCTGGGTGGTAAGGCTCAGTTTGGTGGTCAGCGTTTCGGTGAGATGGAAGTCTGGGCTCTGGAGGCATACGGTGCCGCCTACACCCTGCAGGAAATGCTTACCGTCAAGTCTGATGACGTCAACGGCCGGACCAAGATGTATAAGAACATCGTCGATGGTGACCATCGTATGGAGCCGGGCATGCCCGAGTCCTTCAATGTTCTTGTCAAGGAAATCCGCTCGTTGGGTATCGACATCGAGCTGGAATCCGACTGAGCCGAATCGTTTTTTTGGCAGCGTGAGCGGGCACACTCTGTGCCCGCCCGAGATTAACGCCATCCGGAGCTTTTACTGATGAAAGATTTGCTGAATCTTCTCAAGAGCCAGAATCAAAGCAAGGAATTCGACGCCATCCGTATTGGACTGGCCTCGCCTGACATGATTCGTTCCTGGTCTTTTGGCGAAGTAAAAAAGCCTGAGACCATCAACTACCGTACCTTCAAGCCGGAGCGTGACGGTCTTTTCTGTGCCAAGATCTTCGGCCCGATCAAGGACTACGAGTGCCTGTGCGGCAAGTACAAACGCCTCAAGCACCGTGGTGTTATCTGTGAAAAGTGCGGCGTAGAAGTTGCACTGGCGAGCGTACGTCGTGAGCGCATGGGTCACATTGAGCTGGCCAGTCCGGTCGCGCACATCTGGTTCCTGAAGTCTCTGCCGTCCCGTATCGGCCTGATGCTGGACATGACCCTGCGTGATATCGAGCGGGTTCTGTATTTCGAGAGCTTCATCGTTATTGATCCGGGCATGACGACCCTCGAAAAGGGTCAGCTGCTCAACGATGAGCAGTACTACGAAGCGCTTGAAGAGTTCGGTGATGAATTCGATGCCCGTATGGGTGCCGAGGCCATCAAGGAATTGCTGGAAGCCATCGACCTTCAGTCTGAAGTCGACAGGCTGCGTGAAGAGATTCCCCAGACCAACTCCGAAACCAAGATCAAGAAGTTCAGCAAGCGCCTGAAAATTCTTGAGGCATTCCTGTTCTCCGGCAATAAGCCGGGCGACATGGTCATGACGGTACTGCCAGTGCTGCCGCCGGACTTGCGTCCGCTGGTTCCGCTGGATGGTGGTCGTTTTGCCACCTCTGACCTGAACGATCTGTACCGCCGTGTTATCAACCGGAACAATCGACTCAAGCGTTTGCTTGAGCTGAACGCGCCAGACATCATCGTGCGTAACGAGAAGCGAATGCTTCAGGAAGCGGTTGATGCGCTGCTGGATAACGGTCGCCGTGGTCGTGCCATTACCGGTACCAACAAGCGCCCGCTGAAGTCTCTTGCCGATATGATCAAGGGTAAGCAGGGTCGATTCCGTCAGAACCTGCTTGGTAAGCGTGTCGACTATTCCGGTCGTTCGGTGATCGTGGTAGGCCCGTACCTGCGCCTGCACCAGTGCGGTCTGCCCAAGAAGATGGCACTTGAGCTGTTCAAGCCGTTCATTTTCTCAAAGCTTGAGCACCGCGGTTTGGCGACGACCATCAAAGCCGCCAAGAAGATGGTTGAGCGTGAAGAAGGCGTGGTTTGGGACATCCTCGATGAGGTTATCCGTGAACACCCGATTCTGCTGAACCGTGCTCCGACGCTCCACCGTCTGGGCATCCAGGCCTTTGAACCGGTTCTGATTGAAGGTAAGGCAATTCAGCTCCACCCGTTGGTTTGTGCAGCATACAACGCTGACTTTGACGGCGACCAGATGGCGGTGCATGTACCACTGACTCTGGAAGCCCAGCTTGAAGCCCGTGCTTTGATGATGTCGACCAACAACGTGCTGTCTCCTGCTAACGGCGAGCCGATTATTGTGCCGTCCCAGGACGTTGTACTCGGTCTGTATTACATGACTCGCGACCGTCACGCGGCAGTTGGCGAAGGCATTGTATTTGCGGATGTAAAGGAAGCCCATCGCGCCTATGGCGCGGGCAAGGTTGATCTTCAGGCCAAGGTGAAAGTCCGGGTCAAAGAAGTGGCCATTGCCGAGGATGGCACCAGAACTGAAGCGTACAGAATTGTCGATACCACGGTTGGCCGAGCGCTGCTGTTTGATATCGTGCCGGACGGCCTGCCATTCGACATCGTTAACAAGCCGATGGTCAAGAAGGCGATCTCGAACCTGATCAACACCTGTTACCGTGATGCTGGCCTGAAAGAGACCGTTATCTTTGCTGACCAGCTGATGTACATGGGTTATCACTATGCAACGCGCTCCGGCATCTCGATCGGCTTTAACGATTTCGAGATTCCTCCGGAGAAGTACGAGCTGGTTGATGCGGCTTCTGACGAAGTGAAGGACATCGAAAACCAGTACGCGTCTGGTCTGCTGACCCAGGGTGAGAAGTACAACAAGGTTATCGATATCTGGTCTCGCGCCAACGACAAAGTGTCGAAGGCGATGATGGAGCGTCTGTCCAAAGAGCAGGTTATTGGCCCCGATGGCAAGCCGGTGAAGGGTGAAGACGGCCAGGATCTGATGCAGGAGTCCTTTAACTCTGTTTACATGATGGCCGACTCCGGTGCGCGGGGCTCCGCTGCCCAGATTCGTCAGTTGTCCGGTATGCGTGGCCTGATGGCCAAGCCGGATGGCTCCATCATCGAAACGCCGATCACGGCGAACTTCCGTGAGGGTCTGAACGTACTTCAGTACTTTATCTCGACTCACGGTGCTCGTAAGGGTCTTGCGGATACCGCACTGAAGACCGCGAACTCGGGTTACCTGACTCGTCGACTGGTCGATGTTTCGCAGGATCTGGTTGTCACCGGTGAAGATTGTGGTACCAGCGAAGGTCTTCTGATGACGCCGCACATTGAGGGTGGCGATGTTGTTGTACCTCTGGGTGATCGCGTTCTCGGTCGTGTAACGGCTCGTGACGTGTTTACACCGACCGACAAGGAAAACGCCGTTGTTGAAGCTGGAACCTTACTCGACGAGAAAACCGTTGAGATGGTCGAGCGAGCCGGTGTGGATGAGATCTGGGTTCGCTCTGCGATAACCTGCGATACTCGTCACGGTATCTGTTCCAAGTGTTATGGCCGTGATCTTGCTCGTGGTCATCGCGTTAACGTTGGCGAGGCTGTCGGTGTTATTGCTGCTCAGTCCATCGGTGAGCCGGGTACCCAGCTGACCATGCGTACCTTCCACATCGGTGGTGCGGCAAGCCGGGCGTCTGCGGTCGATAATATTCAGGTCAAGCACGGTGGCACCGTACGCCTGCACAACCTGAAGTCTATTGAAAAGACCGATGGCTCTCTGGTAGTGGTGTCTCGTTCTTCTGCACTTGCGATTGCTGATGAGCAGGGCCGTGAGCGTGAGTGGTACAAGCTCCCATATGGTGCAGTACTCTCCGTTAAGAACGGTGATGTGGTTGAGGCCGGTGTAGCGGTGGCCAAATGGGATCCGCACACTCACCCGATCATTGCGGAAGCAAAGGGTACTGCCAAGTTCGTCAACATGGAGGAGGGCATTACTGTCCGTACCCAGGCTGACGAGCTGACCGGTCTTTCCACCATGGAAGTTATCGATCCGAAGGAACGTCCGGCTGCGGGTAAGGATATCCGTCCCGCGATCCAGCTGATTGATGATTCTGGTGAAGAGGTAGAGCTCCCGGGTGGTGGCACAGCCATCTTCTTCCTGCCAGCCAACGCCCTGGTGACTATGGCCAATGGCGCGAAGGTTGAATTGGGTGATGTTGTTGCCCGGATTCCGCAGGAAAGCTCCAAGACCCGCGACATCACCGGTGGTCTGCCGCGTGTTGCCGACTTGTTCGAGGCTCGTCGCCCGAAAGAGTCCGCCATTCTTGCGGAAATCAGCGGTGTTGTATCCTTCGGCAAGGAAACCAAGGGCAAGAAGCGTCTGGTTATCACGCCCAAGGATGCAGATGCCTACGAGGTTCTGATTCCGAAACACCGTCAAATGAACGTGTTTGAAGGTGAAACGGTTGAAAAGGGTGAGGTTATTTCCGATGGCCCGTCCAATCCCCATGACATTTTGCGTCTGTTGGGTGTGGTCGAGTTGGCGAAATACATCACCAACGAGATCCAGGACGTCTACCGGTTGCAGGGCGTTGTCATCAACGATAAACACATTGAGGTTATCGTCAGGCAGATGCTGCGCAAGGTAGAGATCACCGATCCGGGTGATACAACCCTGTTGTCCGGTGATCAGGTAGAAATTACCCACGTACTGGAAGAGAACGAGAAAGCGAACGCTGCAGACAAAGAGCCTGCAAGATTCGATCGTCTGCTGCTGGGTATTACCAAAGCTTCGCTGGCAACAGAATCGTTCATTTCTGCCGCTTCGTTCCAGGAAACCACGCGGGTACTCACCGAAGGTGCGGTCACCGGTAAGCGTGATTACCTGCGCGGCTTGAAAGAAAACGTTGTAGTGGGTCGATTGATTCCGGCTGGTACGGGTCTGGCTTACCACAGCGCGCGCCGTCGCAAGCGTGACCTGGAAGAGCAGGGCGTAACTGCGGCAGACGTGGAAGAAGCTCTGAGCGCCGAACTCAATCGCGAAAGTTGATTGAGGGCGAGTCACCCCCGGGTAGATACCTACCCGGTGGGTGGTTAAAAAGAGAACAGTCGTCTTGACTGAGTCCGGGCGCAGGCTTAAACTTGCGTCCCTTAAATTTTACCCCCTGAACTGGGGGTAAGTTTCATTGGTATGGTTTTTGGAGTTTGCTTACATGGCAACGATTAATCAGTTGGTGCGTAAGCCTCGTAAGCGCAAGGTAGCCAAGAGCGATGTTCCTGCTCTTCAGGCCTGTCCTCAGCGCCGTGGTGTGTGCACTCGTGTGTACACCACAACGCCGAAGAAGCCGAACTCAGCACTTCGTAAAGTGTGTCGTGTTCGTCTGACCAACGGCTTCGAGGTTTCCTCATACATTGGTGGTGAAGGTCACAACCTTCAGGAGCACAGTGTTGTGCTGATCCGTGGTGGTCGAGTAAAAGACCTTCCGGGTGTGCGCTATCACACTGTTCGCGGTACTTTGGACACCCAGGGTGTGCAGAACCGTAAGCAGGGTCGCTCCAAGTACGGTGCAAAACGACCCAAGTCCTGATGTCCCGAGTGGGTGTCTTTTATCGTTGCTTGTCAGAACGGTAAGAGTAAGGCTGAGTAGCCGTGTGCTATCTCAGGGGTTCCTGAAGACCTTTTATATATAAGGGCTTATCGATGCCTAGAAGAAGAGTTGCAGCAAAACGGGATATTATTCCCGATCCTAAATTCGGCAGTGCGCGTCTTGCCAAGTTCATCAACCACGTGATGGAAAGCGGTAAGAAGTCTACTGCAGAGCGTATTGTTTACGGCGCTCTGGACATTGTCGCCGAGAAATCAAAAGAAGAGCCGATCGAAATGTTCGAGAAGGCCCTGGAGAACATCCAGCCGATGGTTGAAGTTAAGTCCCGTCGTGTGGGTGGTGCTACCTACCAGGTGCCTGTAGAAGTACGGCCTTCCCGTCAGAACGCGCTGGCAATGCGCTGGCTCGTTGAATACTCACGGAAGCGTGGTGAGAAGTCCATGGCTCAGCGTCTGGCTGGCGAAATTCTTGATGCGGCGGACAGCAAAGGTTCGGCAGTGAAGAAGCGCGAAGACGTACATCGCATGGCAGAAGCCAACAAAGCGTTCTCTCACTTCCGTTTCTAACAAGCCGAGGTTTATATCGTGGCACGCAAAACTCCTATCAAACGTTACAGAAACATTGGTATCTGTGCGCACGTGGATGCGGGCAAGACCACTACAACCGAGCGTATTCTTTACTACACCGGTCGTAGTCACAAAATGGGTGAAACCCATGATGGTGCCTCCACAACAGACTGGATGGAGCAGGAGCAGGAGCGTGGTATCACTATCACCTCTGCCGCTGTTACCACTTTCTGGCAGGGTATGGACAAGCAGTATCCGGAGCATCGGATCAACATCATCGATACCCCAGGGCACGTTGACTTCACCATCGAAGTAGAGCGCTCTCTGCGGGTGCTTGACGGTGCTGTCGTGGTGTTCTGTGCCTCCTCTGGTGTTGAGCCGCAGTCCGAGACTGTTTGGCGTCAGGCCAACAAGTATGAAGTTCCTCGCATGGTGTTCGTCAACAAGATGGACCGTGCCGGTGCTAACTTCATGCGCGTTGTCGAGCAGATTCGCAAGCGCTTGGGCGCAACAACGGTGCCGATTCAGCTGCCAATCGGTGCTGAAGACGAGTTTGAGGGCATTGTTGACCTGCTTCGCATGAAGGCGATCTACTGGAACGAAGCTGACCAGGGCATGACTTACGAGATGAAGGACATCCCGGAGTCGATGCTGGCAGAAGCGCAAAAGGCCCGTGAGTACATGGCCGAAGCCGCTGCCGAAGCCAACGAAGAGTTCATGGAAAAGTACCTGGAAGGCGAAGAGCTGACGCTTGAAGAAATCAAGCAGGGCCTGCGTGCACGTACTCTTTCAAATGACATTGTGCTTGCCACCTGTGGCTCCGCGTTCAAGAACAAGGGCGTTCAGGCGGTTCTGGATGATGTTATCGAGTTTCTCCCGGCGCCAGACGAAGTTAAGGCGATTCGTGGTGAGGTCGATGATGAAGGCACTGAAGAGACTCGTCCTGTCGATGACGATGCTCCGTTTGCCGCTCTGGCATTCAAGATTGCCACGGATCCGTTCGTTGGTACTCTGACCTTCTTCCGGGTGTATTCGGGTAAGCTGGAATCTGGCAATGCGGTCTTCAACTCTGTAAAAGGTAAGAAAGAGCGTGTTGGCCGGATGGTTCAGATGCACGCCAACGACCGTGAAGAAATCAAAGAAGTTATGGCTGGCGATATCGCTGCTGCGATCGGTCTGAAGAACGTCACTACCGGTGACACCCTGTGCGACGAGAATCACAAGATCGTTCTCGAGCGTATGGAGTTCCCGGAGCCGGTTATCTCGGTTGCGGTTGAGCCTAAGTCTAAGGCCGACCAGGAGAAGATGGGTGTGGCGCTGGGCAAGCTGGCTCAGGAAGATCCGTCCTTCCGTGTGCGTACCGATGAAGAATCTGGCCAGACTATTATCTCCGGTATGGGCGAGCTTCACCTGGATATTCTCGTTGACCGTATGCGTCGCGAGTTCAAGGTTGAGGCCAACATTGGTAAGCCGCAGGTTGCTTACCGTGAGTGCATTCGCAAGCCGGTAGATGTGGAAGGTAAATTTGTTCGTCAGTCTGGTGGTCGTGGTCAGTATGGTCACGTTAAGGTCAAGCTTGAGCCGCTGCCGCTGGATGATGAAGATGGCGAAAACTTTATCTTCGTGAACGAGATCGTTGGCGGTACTGTCCCCAAGGAATACATTCCTGCGGTACAGCAGGGTATTGCTGAGCAGATGCAGAACGGCTGTATTGCCGGTTATCCGCTGCTGCGTATCAAAGCGACCCTGTACGATGGTTCTTACCATGACGTTGACTCCAACGAGATGGCGTTCAAGATCGCCGGTTCCATGGCGATGAAGAAAGGTGCGCTTGAGGCAAATCCTGCTCTTCTCGAGCCGATGATGAAGGTTGAGGTTGTTACTCCTGAAGATTACATGGGTGACGTTGTTGGCGACCTGAACCGTCGTCGCGGCCTCGTGCAGGGCATGGAAGACGTGCCTGCAGGCAAGACCATTCGCGCAGAAGTGCCGTTGTCAGAGATGTTCGGTTATGCCACCGACCTGCGCTCTGCAACACAGGGTCGGGCGTCTTATGCGATGGAGTTCTCTCGCTATATGGAAGCTCCTTCGAACATTGCCGAAGCGATCATTAAAAAGGGTTGATCCCCAGGACTTAAGAAACAGGAAGAGGTATAACCGTGTCTAAAGCAAAATTTGAGCGTAGTAAGCCGCACTTGAACGTGGGAACCATTGGTCACGTTGACCATGGTAAGACCACTCTGACAGCCGCCCTGACTCGTGTATGTCACGAAGTTTGGGGTACGGGTGAACTGCGTGCGTTCGATCAGATCGATAACGCACCGGAAGAGCGTGCGCGTGGTATCACCATCGCAACGTCTCACGTTGAGTACGATTCACCGACTCGTCACTACGCCCACGTAGACTGCCCTGGTCACGCCGATTATGTTAAGAACATGATCACCGGTGCGGCTCAGATGGACGGCGCTATCCTGGTTTGTTCCGCAGCTGACGGCCCCATGCCGCAGACGCGTGAGCACATCCTGCTGTCCCGTCAGGTCGGCGTTCCTTTCATCGTTGTGTTCCTGAACAAAGCGGACATGGTTGATGATGAAGAGCTGCTGGAACTGGTTGAGATGGAAGTTCGTGACCTGCTGAGCATGTACGACTTCCCGGGTGACGACACTCCGATCATCACCGGTTCAGCTCTGATGG
>NZ_JASSVM010000017.1 GCF_030541005.1 Marinobacter sp. SS5-14b
GCTGGCTGCTTCCTGTTTGAACTCAGGAGAAAAAGAACGTCGCTTTCTGGTCATCAGACACCTCGTTTATGGTGGCGATCTTACCACCTACGTTGGTGTCCGGAATCATTGAACCACTACATAGTGATCTTCTGATAATTAATTGCAATGTTAGTCCTGACTATTCTTGGCTTAAGATATTTACGCTTGAGTATTCCTGCTCTGCTTGAACTTTGACTAAACCCTGAGCGGTGACAACAGCTTACAGTTAGTACGTTGAGAATGTTGAGCGGACGTAAGCCACTACGACTTATTAACTTAATAAAAACGATAGACCAAGCTAGACCTTCTGTCGAGATCGCTTAAAGAGATGTTGAACAGGTTTCAAAATCAGCGATAACACGGCCAGTAATTCCATCGCTGGCTTATAGCCTTCGATTTATAATAACGTATTTTGAAATAAGCTTCGGGGATTGACAATGATGCCACAACTGATCGCTACCACCGACGAAATAGGCAACCGCGAGCAGCGGGACATTCTGTTTTTGTCCTTCCGTAACATTCCTGAGCCCGTGTCGGCAGAAGATACACCTTGGGAGCGTATATCGGAGCGGCAGGCGATTATTCATTGGCTCGATGATCATAGTTTCGGCTGGGAGCCATGTTTCCACTGTTCTCCTGGGACGCTAGCCACTCCATACCTTGGAGCCATCTATCTGCATGTTGCGCCGGGTGACGGCTGTCACCGGTATCAGCGATTGCTCGCTTTTTTGGAAGACGAATCAGGACTATGCCGCTTTGAGGGTGTGGATTTCTGGTTGGTGCCGCTAGAGAAGTCACTGCGGCGGTTTGCACAGCGGCAGAGTATTTCAGACTAAGTCCTCCGGCTCCACAATTTCCAGTTCCTTGCCATTGCGTCTTGTTAACCAACGCCGTAGCTGAGGACTGTTGTCGATGTAGGTGGTCACCAGGTAATGGCCCGGGTTGTCTGCATCTTCCATCAGGCTTTGCTCGCGCCCGATTGGGCGGTTGAACAGGGCCTCGGCGAGTGGCCGGTTTATCCGGATCACCAATCGTATGCTGTCTTCCATTCCCAGGGCGTGGGCCTGGGCCAGGTCAGGTTCCAGGGAGCTGTCGTTATGACTCAGGCGGGCTTCCGCTTTGGTGATTCTGTGCAGGGGTAGCAGTTGGATACTGTCGTCCATGCTCTGGGCATCAGGGTATTCGGCCAGCAAGTACAGGATTTCTTCTTGTAGCAGAAGCCGAAGGGGCAGCAGCTTCTTGAATTCGATTTCTCCATCCAGTGTCAGCATGGTTAGATTTAGCGCATCGGAACTAGCAAGTGCTTCTTCGATGGTGCTTTGTACGTCTGAATCTATGGCTGGGGATTCCGGCCGCATGGGGTCCGGCAGGTATTGCAGAAGCTGCATCCATCGTTGTGCGTTTTGGTCGGTCTCTGTCGTTGTGGTGGCTTGCTGCCAAAGAGAATCTACCCGCTTTACCACGCTGCGAGGAAGGCGGTTGTAGGCCTGCTGCTTTAGCATCGTCAGTGCCAGAGCGGCGTCGTTGTCGTTCAGCAGGGTTTCCGGTAGTAGGCCTTTCAGGGATGTGAGGTGCCAGTAATTGGTGCGTCCGTTGGTGCCCTGTTTGCTTTCCTTGTAGACAGACATGGGGAACACTTCCAGCAGGTTTTCCAGGTCGCGCTCTACGGTGCGTTTGGAAGCATCGTGGTCCCTTTCCTTTAGCTGTTTGTGAATATCCCCGGTTGATTTGGCCAGGCCGGGGCGGGGCAGCAACTTGAGGATTTCGATTTGCCGTCTCAGCTGATCGCTCATGGGGTATTCAGCCTTCCGGGTTGGCGGTTGTGTCAGGGTTCAGGTCGATCAGGCTCTGCGCCAGCCATTCTATGCGATCCTTGTTCACCAGTTTATCCAGCCAGTCCGCCGGTATGGCCGCCTTCCCATAGTGGCAGCCGGCCAGTTGCCCGGCGATGGCGGCCACGGTATCGCAGTCATCGCCCAAGTTGGCAGCTTTTAGCAGGGCGACTTCCAGAGTATCGGTGGCGGCGAAACACCAGAGGGCGGCTTCCAGGGTGTCTACTACGTAGCCTTTGGCTTTGATCAGCGCATCGGCTTTGCTCTGGTACTGGCCCTCGGCAATGGCGCGGATTTTCGGGCTGGCCCAGGTTCCGGATTTGGCGGCTTGCAGGGCGGTGGCTTTGTCTTCGCCGTTGAGCAGGCTGGCGAGAATAAGGGCCAGGCATTCGCTGGCTTCCAGGCATTCAGGTGCGCCGTGGGTGGTTCTTGTGCTTTCCCTGGCCCACTGGCGGATGCGATCGTGATCCGGGTAGGCTGCCAGAACCGCAGGCAGTAACCGCATCAGGCCGCCGTTGCCTGCGGCTAACGGGTGGGTGGAGCCGCAGAAGGGTTCGTCGGTGTATTTGAATTGCTTGAGTGCCTGGGCGAGGGTGTTACCGGCCGCCAGGCGGTACTTTCCGGGCCAGCCTTCGCCGCGCTCGTAAAAACCTTCGTACCGCAACATCTGGTCCTTCGGATTGAACCCGCTCTCGGCGATAAAACTTTCCGCCAGGCACAGGGCCAGCCCTGTGTCGTCAGACCACTGCCCGGTGGGTAAGGGTCCGCTGCGATAATCCATCCCTGTAATCTGGTAGCTGCCCCGGGGGCTGAATTCCACATGGTTGGCCAGGGCATCGCCGCAGGCTAGCGCAATCAGGCCGCCGGTGGCGCGTTCGTTCAGGTTCATGGAGTTTCCAATTCTGGTGTTCTGTATTGGGTCATTTAGCGAGTCAGTTTACGGGCAATGGCCGATATCAGCCAGTATTGCCGTCGGATGCGTCAGGAATTGTCGCGAAGGGCCTCTACACTGTTTTCCTTGGCAGCAGGAGGATGGTGAATGAAGTGGAGTGATCTGACTGATCAGCATGATGTAACGCGGGGGGTAGACAACCCCAGCCCGGACGCAAGGATGCTGCTGCAATTATACCTGTGCCGCCTGATGGGCGCGCCGGATGCCAAGCTCTCTTTCGACCGGGAGGATGCCAGCTATCAGGCGAATTTGCTGGGACTGTTCGATGTCCAGCCGGAAAAAATGGAGGACTTCATGGCCGCCCTTAAGAACCGGCAGCAGGCATTGGAGCAGCAGATAGCGTCGGCGACAGTTCCGCCTGTTCTGGGTTTCGATAGGCTGCTTGAGACGTTACAAGCGCGGCTGAATCTTAAACCGGCAGAACTGAAAATGCTGACGTTTATCATTCTGGGCAGCCAGTTCCACTGGTTCCGCAATGTCATCAACGACGTGATGACGGTGGATGTCCATCACACCCTGCGTGTAATAGCCTGGGCATTACGCGAGCCTGTATCGGCAGTCTCCGATGCCCTGGACGCTGAAAAAACGTTGACGGTAGCGGGTTTGCTGTCAGAGAAAAGAATGCATGCCAGGGCTGAAGTGGGTGACCTGATCATGCCTGGTCCTCTGCTGGGCCGGTTGATGGAGGTACTGACTGAGCGAAGCGAAGAAGATGGTGACGTTGCGCGGCTGATTTTTGAGACCATATGTCCGCAGGCGCCTGCGGCGTCGTTCCCGTTGTCTGCGTTTTCCGGTATGGGCGATTTACAGTTGGTTATCGACTACCTTCGCCGGGTCGTGGACTCTGGTGCACCGGGGGCCAATATTCTTCTGTATG
Source organism: Marinobacter sp. SS5-14b (assembly GCF_030541005.1). Lineage (GTDB taxonomy): Bacteria > Pseudomonadota > Gammaproteobacteria > Pseudomonadales > Oleiphilaceae > Marinobacter. The sequence goes on from NZ_JASSVM010000017.1 coordinate 3,683, forward strand.
GTCCGCCCGGAACCGGTAAAACCCAGTTGGCCCTGTCTTTGGCCGCAAGTATGGATTTACCGTTACTTGAAGTGCCAACGAGCAGGGAAGACAAGCGAGCACTGACCGGTTCCGCTCGACTGGATGCAGCGTGTCTGGCTCAGTCGTTTCTGAAAGATCGTTCGCAGGTGGTTGTGTTGTTCGATGAAATGGAAGACGCCTTCCGGGACCATCGTGCTCTGGCGAAAGGCTGGTTCAATAAGCTGCTGGAACAAAACCGCGTACCCACCATCTGGATCAGCAATCGGGTTGACCATATGGATGCGGCTTTTTTGCGCCGCTTTACCCTGGTGTTGCCCATTCAGGATGACGGCACGCGCCGGAAAAGTCATGTGGCGGGAACCCTGAATGGTCTGCCGGTTACCCCTGACTGGGTGGCTGCGTTGGCGAAAAAGCCTTGGATGACGCCGGCCCTGGCCAATAATCTGCGTGACGTAGGGAGTTTGTTGCCCGTGCATCAGCCGCAGCGTAACCAGCAGCGCCTGGTGTCCGTTCTGGAAGATCGTCTGAGCCTTGCCCGGGGTGAGCCAGTGAAGGTTAGCGTTGAGCCGAAAGAGCAAAGCCAGGCCTCCCTGCCATTTTCCACGGATTGGCTGCAAACCAGCCCCAACCTGCGCAATGTAGAACGCATGCTTCGACGTCGCCAGCCGGCACGCCTGTGCCTTTATGGCCCGCCGGGAGCTGGCAAAACGGCCTACGCCAGCGAACTCGCAAAGCGCCTGGACCGCCCGTTTAACCTGGTCAGCGGCAGTGACCTGCAATCCTGCTTTGTGGGCGAAACGGAGAAGAACATTGCCGGTATGTTTACAGAGGCCGAACGCACTGGCGCGGTGCTGCTTCTGGATGAGGCAGACACGTTTCTGTTCAGCCGTGATACTGCTTATCGATCCTGGGAAGTGGCTATGACCAATGAGTTCATGGTGTGTATGGAGCGATTCAAGGGCGTGTTCCTGGCCACAACCAACCGCATGGAAAGCTTGGATACTGCAGTGATGCGCCGCTTTCAGCTAAAGGTACGTTTCGGGTATCTGGACAGCACCCAGTTGCGGGGATTGCTAGCCGCCTGCGTGGCGGATCCTGACAAAGTGGCAGAGCTGTCGGAGTCGGCACTGGCAGACTTCACTGCCATTACGCCGGGCCTGGTACAGACTGCTTTGAACCAGATACAGCTTTTGGGGTTACGGCCGGTGTTGAGGCGTGTTCTGAAGACGTTGGAGGAGGAGCAGGTTTTGCAGTCGGGTGAGGTTGGTAAGCGTGGAATCGGGTTCCATTCCTGATCAGCCCGCTCCCCCAATTGATAATTTCTCTCCCCATTTTACCGGGCGTTGCCCATCTTCCGCGAGCACCCATAAGACTGGATATCCCGGGGCATCCTCAGGAGCCATCGCATAGCCATCCGTCAGAATGATCAAGGCTTGTGGTGGGCTCTGGTGACAGGCTTCGAACACGGGGGTGAAATCGGTTCCGCCGCCCCCGATGATTTCCAGTTTGTTCAATCGGTGGAGGTCCTGTTCGGTTAATATCTGGTCGCTGTGTATTTTTGTATCAAAGACCATCATCCGAAGGCTGACCCGGTTAAAGGCGGACAACAGTCCTTTAAGTTCTGCCAGAAAGGCAGGTATATCCCCGGCGCAGCTACTGGAGTTGTCCAGGGCAACGGTCAGCTCCAGGAAGCTACCTTTACGGCTAGGCAGATAAAGCCCCCGATGAACGTGCCTTCGGGAAGGTGGCAGCCATTGGCGGTCACCGCCTTGCTGTTTTTGCAGGAAGCGGGTGAGCAGTTTTTGCCAGGGGACCAGTGGTTCCCGGATTTGATCGACAATGCGGCGCAGATGCCCTGGCAGGTTGCCCGGCATTCTTTCACGCTGCTGGGCAACGGCAATTAATCGCTGGCGCCAGGCTTCGCTCAGGGCCTGTTCGTCCTGGCTGGTGGCTGGTGCTTCCGGATTGAAGTCCGGGTCGATAACCAGGTCATTCCGGTCTGTGTTTTGAGCGTTTTCCAGATCATGGGTGTCCAGAACAGCCTGGCCCTTCCTGGGTTGTTCTATTCCATCGCGCAGTCGGGCATAAACTTCTTCGGCGGACAGGTTCTGGAATCGACGGTCCCACAAGGCATCGGTCGGGCAATGGCCAAGCTCAGCGCTCAGGATGTGGTTTACCTCGTAATCACAGGCCTGGTTCCACAGTGATGAGTCCCGCCCAAGCTGTCGCCTGAAATGACCCATAGCGCAGTGCCAGACTTCATGGGCAAGAATAAAGCGCCGGTCTGCTTCGCTGCGTTTGGCCATAAACCGCGCGTTGAAAAAGATGTTTTTGCCATCAGTGCCGGCGGTAGGCAGTCGGCTATCCACCACGGGGATCAGGTTCAGTTGCATGGCCAGCATGGCAGTGAAGGGCTGGGCCGTCATCATCAGGGCGCGGTCCTGTTCGCAGGTTTTCCGCAAGGCCTGCTTCAGTGCCTGGTCCTCGTCACTTGGCCATTGTGGCTCGCTACATTTGATAGCGCTCATGCCACTTTCTCCATGTGCTGGTTGAACACTTTTCCGTGTTTGTTGCTCCAGGCTTCAAATGCCGGGTGGCAGAACATGTCCATGGCTTTTTGCTCCTGAAAAGCATCGCCGTTTGCAGCCGTGGCATCGAGCAGGACAAGGGTGGCGAAGTCCGAAGTCAGCGCCTGACTGATCTTGAAGAACTGATCCAGGCGTTTCTGCTGTTGATTCGCTGGGCCTTTCCAGATGTGGTGGGCCAGGCTACTGCAGAAGGCAAAGCGCTGGTCGGCACGCTCCGGAATTTGAACGGGGCAGTCACCGCGAAGCATGGCGGGGATGTCCGGAAGTTCTTTGCTCCAGCGGCGGAACGCCAGGAACTCGGTAGCGGCAGCTGAGCCAACCAACCCTTGAATGACCAAACTCAAGGTGTCCTCATTCAGGCTGTCACCAGCGTGGGCCAGGGTGCTGGCAACGCGCGTCCAGCTGCGCGGACTGGGCCAGCCTTGCTCGACGCTTCCATTCATATTGAAGAAGCATTCGGGGCGAAAACGGACAAACCCGATGATGTCCGGGTGTAACTGGTTGGCGGCGGCCCATTGGCACCAGCTGTCCAGGTCGGCTTCTACATTCAGGTGGCAGAAACGGTTGGCCAGGGCGCTGGAGAAGGTTTGCGCGACAGCGCGGTCTTCGGCGCGATTGCCGGCCGCAACCATCAGCCACCCATCTGGCAGGCTGTAAAGGTTGCCCAGGCGACGATCAAGGATCAGCTCGTAGGCAGCTACTTGCAAAGAACGGTCTGCCGCCGTGATTTCGTCGAATAGAATGATGCCGCGGCTATCCGGATCCCGGGGCCATTCGCCGGAGATAAGCCAGTTTACGGAATCGCCATCCGGCACCGGCAAGCCGCGAAGGTCCACTGGTTCACGCTGTGACAGTCGAATGTCGATGAATCCGACACCGGCTTTTTCGCATACGTCCCGGATGATGGAGCTTTTGCCCACGCCGGGCGGCCCCCATAGCATGATCGGCGGCAGTTGGTGCGCCAGTTCCGGCTGTTCACCGAGCAGCGACAGCTGGTGGCCAAGAATGCCGCTGATCTGGGCTGGTGTGGCGTAACGTGTGGTGCGGTTTTGGTCGGTCATATCAGGCTTCTCCTTCAAACAGTGAATAGGTGCTTCCGGCTTCCTGGCAGATGTCTGCCTCGTCCCCGTCTTCCGCGACACAGGGGGCGAGGGCGATCTGAATGAGTCGACGCCGGTATTCTTCGATCTTGTTGCCCTGTTTGTAGAAGGGAAATGTGCCGATACGTTGCACGAACCAGCCCCCGGGTTTTCTGGCCAGCGCCATCAGCACGCCCCGGAATACCCCCGGGCAAAGATGAACGATCGGTGGTACTGACTGGACCAGCGTTTTGAGGGGCAGTACATCGCACAGAAAGGCAATCACTGTGCGTTTGTCATCTCCGGTTGCCCGGTCGCCAATCAGTAGGCGGACGATACGTAGGGTCGGATCCCGTTGCTGGCTTCGATTCCGGTTGAGCAGGTAGTCTTCGCCTTTGTTTAGGTACTCCACCATGCAACGGATAGCCAGGTGGAACAGGTCGTTGCCATTGCGGATGTCTGCAGCGAGACGCAGCAGAGAATCTAATGCTGTGTCGTTACTGCAGGTGCAGGCGATAATGTCGCCGTAGTCGGCGGCGGCCGAGATTGTTGGTTGGCAGTACTGCCAGATTTTGAGATCTGCCTCCCAGCCCTGGGGCGCCAAATCCTCCGGGAATTTCCAGTGCCAGTAGAGATCGGCCTTGGCCATTGCGGCTTCGTTGAAAGGGCGTTTCGCGCCTTTTGATTTGCCACGGTTATCCCGATGCCTTGCGGCCAGTTCACGCCGGGTTTGCCAGATAAGTCCCGGTGCCACTCCCAGCTCACAGAGCTCGCGGATTTTCTGCAGGCTGAGCGCCACCTGTTCGCGCTCGTGGGCGTTGGCCAGAATACTCAATATGCCGTGTAGCTGGCCGGCTTCTCCGCTTTTGAAGCGGTCCATACAAGTGTTCAGCGAAGATTCGTCGAAGTAAAAACGGGCACTCGCCATCAGTGGGGCGGGCAACGCACCGAAGCACTCTACATCCATTCCCAGCGGCAGGTTGACCTGCTGCAGCGCGTTGCAGTGGTGCAGAGCCAGGCTTTCACCGTCGGGGAAATTCAGACTGCAGAGCGTCTTACTGTGGATGCGGGCGTGTTTCCAGTTGTCTGCAATGGTCAGCTCTTTAGCCTGTGCCTGTCTCTGATAGACGATGGCTCGTTCGCCGGTACCGGAGATTCGCTTGAGGGCAGGGGCGTCGTATACCTCCAGTGACAGGCCGTGGCCGGAACCATTAATCGTGCGCAACTCGGGAACTTGCTGCAGGACCACTTTGCCGGATGTGTTCACCTGGACATGGCGCAGCCCGTTTACCTGCAACAGTAGCCAGTCGTTATCTGCACCCAGAGCCAGTTGATCGTGTTCAGGGGGCATGTCCCCTGTGACGATCACCAGGCCATTCCCGGAGGGCTCGGCTGGCTTGTGGGTGGCCGGGCAGCAAACCACCCGGGTCCAGTGCTGACGGCCCGGCGCTGATTCGAGTCGAGTCTGGACGTCCTTCCAGGCTGCATCGATTTCACTGACGGCACCACTGATCACAAACAGCTTCGGAGCCTTTTCAGCGTTGTAGTGGACAATAGCGCCGGGATGCCCGGAGGGCAGGACAAGATTCGAAAGTTGCGCGAGGTTACTCAGCACCAGATGAGGACGCTTGAGGGACTTCAAGCGCTTGAAGTGAATAGTCTCCAGGTTCGGAGCATCAAGGATATCAAGTGCAAAAACACCGGGCTCGTCAACTTCCAGAGCCGTACCCTGGAACCCCACAATACTTGCTCCGCCCACACTGTCTCTGGTGATGTAATCCTCATAGTCCGCCATTAAATCCCCCCCTCTGGCTAGCGTGAAACGAGTATGAGGGATGGATGCGACAACCTATGACGCTAACAACTTTGGGGTCAGACCCCGTCAGGTTCGGGAGAAGGTTTGTAACCCTACGGTTGCGCGGGTGGCGCCCACGTAACAGAGGTCTTCGCGGGAGGCGAAGGCGCCGGTGTTCATGTCTACCAGGAACACGAAGGGGGATTGCAGGCCTTTGTAGCCGCTGATCGTACTGACTGCAAAGGCCTCATCAGGGAACTGTTACTGCAAGGCGCGAATGCCGCTGGAGTTTTCGGGGCGATAAGGGCTCAGAATGGCCAGCTGGTCTGCTTTGCCGCCTCGTTCTTTGAGTTCTTGCCAGGCCGTTTTGAGCTGTTTGGTTTGGTCATCGATGTGCTTCCACTGATGCTCCCGGACCCCTTCGTTGGCGGCCGGTAAATGTGGTGCAGGCACACTTGCATAATCAAAGCGGTTGCTCAGTCACTCGGCAATTTCGAGGGAATTTCGGCAGTTGTGCATAAGCTGGAACGGGTAGGGCAGCATGCCCGTGAGCACATCTGAAGGTATTTCGAAATCACGGCCGTACAAATTCTGAGGCGGGTCTGCGAACAGAATGACCTGGAAATCCGATTTCAGAACGGAATCCAGTGCAATCCATCAAAGCGGGTTAAAGTCCTGAGCCTCGTCCACCAGCAGAGCGTCGTAGTTCTGCTCCAATGTTGCCGCGGCATCGGCCAAGCAAGGTCAGTACGGTTTCCTCGTAAATTTCGGGTTTGTTCTCGGCAACCTCGGGTGGCTACCAAGGCAAGCCTGCTTTTTCAATCAGAGCTCTGGCGAAGTCATGGAAACTGGAGGTGGTAATCTATCCTTCGAGTTCTTCGTCCGCCTCCCACAGAACATCGTGGATATGAGCTGCAAGGGCCTTGTTGAGGCACAACGCCAAGACGTGCTTGCCATCCTAGGTCAGGTCTTTTGCCTTTTACAGGGCGAGTAATGTTTTCCCGGTACCCGCGCCACGAAACGCGATAGCTCCAAAGCTCAGACTTGTGAGTTGTTTAACTGAACCAGCCGCGATTGTATCTGGTCCACTCGCACTTCAATGGCCGGTACATTGGCCAGATCTTTGATGGGACGGGTGCCACTGTTACTCTCGGAAAGCCTTTAGTTATTCCGGTAGGAAATTCCGCCGCCTTTGACTTCCCAAACTAGTATGCCGTGGGCAGGGTGGAAGAGTATAAAGTCAACCTCACTGCGGAACGTGCCCTGTTTTTCCGCGCGCCGGTGGCAGGCTGAAATATACCTCCAGACTCGGGAAATTCAGCTTGTTAAGATTCTGGAGTACCCGTCGCTCGCTGTTGGGTAGAGCATTCTGGTCAATGAATTCAAAAAGAGGAATAAGTTTCGCCACAACAACGTCCAGTCCGATTTGTAATTACGAAACTGACTAGCAGAGCCGTTGCCCGACCCGCTCGGTTTTAGGTAACAAAGTGCTCGCGATCAAGCGGTTGACCGGCTTTGTGGCGATAGGCTGTGAGTTTGCCTCCGTAGGCTGCGGAGTAGTCCACTCCGGCGATGTTAGGGCCGACGGTGTCTGGCGTACCAACCATCGCATAATGGCCAAAGAACACGGGTGCTTTTTCAGCATCGGGCCCTTTGGTCTTGCAGGCGTATATAGGTAGTTCAATCGGATTTATGGCGACGCGATCTTCCGGCCACCACTGGATACGACGGCGCGTGCTTCGGAATGTAGTGTTGTGGTTTTGGCTGGGCGGAAACTGATGGGCGCAACCAGCTACGACGCGGTCAATCGCCAAATAGATATCCGAGTAGGTGTCACGGTATCCGGCCAGCGCTTTGTCGTCCAGGCAATCGATACCCGCAACTTTCAGGGTTGTGAGAGCCTCTTCGTCCCAGCAGGCATGAACCACGCGAAGGTCATCTTGTTCGATGTAAATCGGCTGGTTGCGCAGCCATTGAAAGGTCTCGATGAGCTGTTTCGGTTCATACTTGAAAGTTTTCGTGAGTTGGCATCGGCTGTAATGTCTTTCGGTGGCATCCATGAAGGCTATTATATCCCCGGTGTGGTCCGCGGCTGCCTGGATCCAATTCAGTTCGTGATTACCTACGACCATCATTGCTGCCCCCGCCTCGATCATGGCTTTAACAGTTTTCAAAACAGCTGCAGGTTTCGGGCCTTTATCGATCAAATCACCAACAAAAACCGCTCTATAACCGATCTGGGCCCAGGCGCCGTTCTGCTTTTGATATCCGAGCTTTTGCAGTAGCGCGATCAGCTTGTCGTGGTGGCCGTGTACATCGCCAATGATGTCGTATGTGATGGCGGGTGTTTGGTCGTTTGTCATAGGCATCTCCTCAAAGAGAGCTCAAGTATGAACTTTTATTCCGTCAGACGGCGTCGCAACAGGAAATTCTTGGATGCGACGTGATCTGACGTGATGGTCCGTTAATCTGTTTACATCGATTAGGAGAAGCGTGTGACGAATATCAATGAGTTCAGCAAAGGTGCATTACTTGGTTTGGCTGTGGGTGATGCGTTAGGCACCACCGTGGAATTTCGTCGGCGTGACAGTTTCCCACTACATACCGAAATGATCGGCGGAGGCGCCTTTCATGTGAAACCCGGCGAATGGACCGATGACACAGCCATGGCTCTTTGCCTAGCACAAAGCTTGATCGAGTTTGGCGGATTTGATTCAAAAGATCAGCTGAGCCGTTACGTGCGATGGATGAATGATGGCTATATGGCCTGCCAGGAAAAATGCATTGATATCGGCAACACCACCCGAAATGCGCTGCGCCGGTTTTCCCGAACGGTGGTTAGCTATGCGGGAACCGATAATCCGTTTGCTAGCGGTAACGGCGGTATCATGCGCCTAGCCCCGGCTGTGATCGCCGCTGGTGATCGGGAAACGGCGTTGGAGTATGCGGTGAATAGTAGCCGAACAACCCATAGCAGTGTGGACTGTCTGGATGCCGCAGAGCTTTTGGGCGCAATTCTATGGGAACTTCGTGAAGGCGCAGATCTGAAAGTACTGCTGGAAGAGTTGCCGGACACTGGGGAACGGGCAATGAATATCGGCCGTATCAAACACGGATTCTTCAAGCACTATACTCGCAATCAGATTTCATCCAGCGGCTATGTAATCGATACTCTTGAGGCGGCTCTTTGGAGCTGCTATCACTCAGAATGCTTTGAGGATGCTTTGATCAATGCCGTAAATCTTGGGGACGATGCAGATACGGTTGGGGCCGTAACAGGGCAGATTGCGGGGGCGGCCTGGGGCGTTGGGGCTATCCCGAAACGGTGGTTAAAGACTCTGGCGTGGAGAGAGAGGATTTCTGAGTTGGCTGTTGGTGTTTGTGGTTTATCGCTCTCGGAGCAATTAGAGTAAACGCTGAGCGCTGAGCAGGATCCTCCGATGGTCTACACTGTTCTGAATTGCGGTCGTTTCACCACTGATTTACGGACGAAGTGTGCGTAAAGAGGGTGAGCGGAATGCGTCGGCGACGAACGGCACTGTTCGCCCATTGATCAGGATCGAGGGCAATAGTTGGATAACAAACTTTATGAATCGAGAGTGGTTCCGTACGTGTCTGTGAGGCGCTTTTGAGGGCGGTTTCTAGGGCTTTCGACCCAAACCGCTGTTTATGCAAGCATCAGGCTGCGACTGAACACGGGGCGTAAGTCGCAGTTTTCCTCAGCCCTACAATATGGAGAAATATATGGCAGACCAAGAGCTAAGAGACAACAAAGGCGTACTGCTAGGTAGAATAAAAACATTGTCAGACGGGAAGTTAGAGATAAGGGATAATAAAGGTGTTTTGAAAGGAAGGTATGATCCTAAATCCAATGAAACAAGAGACGAGAAAGGCAGACCTGTTGGAAAAGGTAATTTTTTGACAACGCTGCTCTAAATTTAATATTTTATTCAATCATTTAGATGTCGAAAAATTCGGCATCTAAAGCTTTTAATTCTCTCATATTTTGAATGGGAATTTCCCCGTCTTTTTTTAGCTTCGACGACTTCTAGAGAGTTTATTTTGTGAAAAAAATATTGAGAATATGTTTTTGTAAAATAATTGGGGCTGTTTATATAAACTCATCGCTCAGGTAAACTAAATTGGATTTTGACTTCGACACCGACAGAGTAATCGAGATCACAAATAGCATAGCAGTGGTTTCAGGAGTGTTCTTCTCACTCTTATTTGGGATTGGAGGTTTTCTTTTGGATGCCTCTCTTTTCGAAGGTTCAGTTCTGTTTTTTTTCGGATTATTTGGTGGATATGCAGCGGTTTGGATTTTTTTGATCGGGATATTTTTTGTAATAGCAATTGCGTCTATTATCGTTGGTAAAATTCTTGGCTATATTATATTTCTAGCGATTGCTTCAGGATTATATTTGCTATACTTCTTATTTAGCATTATTTTTGGATAGAGCTGAAATTTAGGTAAATTCTGCTCAAGTTTTATCTAATTAGGTACGATGAGTTTTTCGCTAATATAATGGCGCTTTGTAACGGACCTACGAGTTAAATATTTATTGCGTGATCAGAATTAAAGCCCGTGAATAAATATTTCTGGCAATGACCGGTTGATATTCAAAGGTTTTCGGCGGCCTGTTTTACGGTCGAAAAATAGGTCCGATGTCTATATATAGTGGGAAGTCTTTCCATACTTGAAAATCAAAGCCGATCAAATTTGGGCCAATGAAACTGTTGATTTTGAAACCCATAGATTAGGTGCTACTAAGACGGAGATTTTAAAATAGAATGGACTACAGTAACATTTATTCACGTGCAGACGCTGGCGAAACTGATGGGAATTATCTAATTTCGCACGGGTTTATGTTAATTACGTCAAAAGAGGTTAGAGCCTTATGGCAGAAGAACCCATCAAAGATGGCCGCGGAATCACTATCGCCTTCGTGAACACGATTGGCAACGGAGACCAGTTCGTCCTCCACAAAGATGGATATCCATTAGGGAATTACGACGTATCTATGAATGTTACACGAGATCCAACGGGTAGAATCGTTGCGCAAGGCAATCAAATTGGGATGCTTTTGCGGCCGGTGTTTTTCAAGACAGTTGGCACTGATTTCTCTGTTTAAGCGACGTCTTTCTCTACCACTCGTTTTTCCGGGTTCAACGTGGTTGAGCCGACGGGCTCACAATTCCTGATGGGGCGAC
>NZ_JASSVM010000018.1 GCF_030541005.1 Marinobacter sp. SS5-14b
TGCCTATCTGAAGGATGTGCTGACGCGCCTGCCGACGCAGAAAAACAACGCCATCGACGAGCTATTGCCCCACAACTGGAAGCCGGCTACGCCTGACAAGGTGTGATGGCCGGACGCTTACGTATTGGTGGAAACGTTGACGGCTTTAGCGCAATCTCCGATCGCAAATATGTCAGGGTCAGAGCTACGCATGCCGCTGTCTACTATAATACCACCGTCGCAATCCAGGTTTGCGTCTTGCGCAAGTTCAGCATTGGGGATGGCTCCTATACCGATAACAACGACGTCTGCGGGTTTCGTAGTGCCGTCGGACAAACGGATACCGGAAACTCGGTCTCCCTCAGTGAGAATCTGGTTGACGCTAGCATTGAAGTAGAACATTACGCCGGCGGAGGCCATGCGGTTTCTGACAAAATTACTTGTTAATGGTGACGCTACTCGACACATCGCTCGGCTGTTGGCCTCAAACACAGAGACTTGTTTTCCCTGTAGATTGGCAGCGGAGGCGACTTCAAGCCCGATAACACCCGCGCCGAGAATGGCCACCTTCTCGCATTCCGGGGCTAACAGGGCATTACGTAATGCGGCGGAGTGGTCAAGATTCCTGAGATAGAAAACATTTTTTGCGCTCTCACCAGGTAAATCAATAGGACGTGGCCTCGCTCCTGTTGCCAAAATCAGCGTGTCGTATTTAATTTTCCTGCCGCCTTGAATCACTACTTGCTTTGCCGATCGTTCAAGCGCTATTACTTTACCGCCTTGTTCAAATTCAACTTTGTTGTCCCGAAAGAAATTAGGAGAACGGATCGGAGTTGGCGAGGGCAACTCATCTGAGGTCAAATAGGCTTTGGACAACGGGGGACGCTGGTAAGGCAGCGTGTTTTCCTCGCCCAAAATGGTAATCGTTCCGTCGAATCCATTCTGGCGGAGAGCCTCTGCGGCGGTCAGGCTGGCTATTCCAGCGCCAATGATAACTATTTTTTGCATATTCGCTCGATTCCTCTTTTGTTTTTGTAGCACTATAAAAGTCCGCGCAGTCGAGCTTCAGTGACTGCCTGAACCCGGTTGGTTACTTTAAGTTCGCTGAAAATCTTCTTCATATGCCATTTGACGGTATCCTCCGTCACGAGAAGCCGTTCAGCGATCTCTCTGTTGGTCATTCCGTTGCTTACGCATTTCAACAGAGAAATCTGCTTTATCGTGATAGTTGAGTGGGCATTGCCGGGCACAGGTGGCACGCTGGAGTCTTCTATTCTGACATCGGGATCCTTCGTAGCTTTAGCTTCAGAGTCGTCTGGCAGATCGTTAAAAAGATCCTGAGCAAGGGGGCTAAGAGAAAGTAGCGCTTCTTTGATCCAGAGCCGTGTGAAGTGACAGTTCAAATGTTCCGAAAGTAGGTTTGCATCAAGAATCATGCGCTTCGCCGATTTTGATGAGCCGAGGGCAAACGCTGCCAGGGCCTGACAATAGTGGGCGGCGATCCTGGTTCTAGCGTCTGAAATTGCGCTGGCGCTTTGTAGTGCTTGTTTGGCATATTTTTCGGCGACACCAAACTGTTTCCCAAGCCGTAGTCTATACATTGAGGTTACCAGGGCCATACGTGCTTGAATGGCCTGGTTTTGATTTGGCAGGAACGTCAGCTCACATTCATCGGGGAGTATGGGTGGACCCAATTCCTCGTTGTTCAGGAGAGTAAACTCAGCTAACTGAACTTTAGTCAGGATATTTAGACGAGAGAGCTCTCGCTCGCAGGAGGCTAAGCGGGATTGTTCCAACAAGGCCATGGCTCTATCTCGGAACCCTTGGTGGTACAGAAAACGGCTGTAGGCCTGTGTACACCCCCACAGAATATCTGTAACGCCATAGTTCAAAGCGAAATCGAACGAAGCCTGTGCAGATTCCTGGGTAACCAGGTGATGGTTCTGTTCGTGCAGGATTTGTAACTCAAGGGTGCCAAACATTTTATTTAAAAAAGTTTTTGGCACCTGAATCTTTTCTGCTGTTTTATTCGCCTGGATCAACACACTCATTGCTCGGGCGATGTCACCCTTGAACAGTTCAGCCTGAATTTCTGCAGTTTTAAGCCAGATAAAAGCGTAATGTTGATTGGATGACTGGATGGCCACAGCCGCTCGATGGGACAATCGCTCCAACTCTTCAAAATGGCGTCCACTGGAGGCAATGAATGCCTGGCAAGTAAGTGCTGCGCCTTTGCCAACCATGTTACGGTCGCCAAAGGAGTCTATCCATTTTTGACAGAGAACCTGACTCTCCAGTAATTCATCCTGTGTAGCTTTGCCTATCGCATTAACCAATTCCCGCCATCCTTCCTCATCAAGATTGCCCACCCCCCTGGAGCTCGGATGAAGCGAACTAACCAGTATTTCCTCTGCTTGACGAGCTTGTTGGCTGAAATACAAAATCCACGCGTAACCTATGCTCAAGGCAGCGATTTTTTTTATCGTACGAGCCGGTACTTTTCCAAACCAGGTGCGAAGTACTTCGATTTCACCCTGCCTCAGAGCCACGTCCAGAATAATGCTGTCACTTACGACGCGAGCCCAACGATGGTCACTGGCTTCCAGAGCTGCATTGATTGAATGGAGGTACTCTCCCCTACGCCAATGCCAGAACGCGACCCGTTTCAGTACATACGAGCGACGTTCTCGTTGGGTGGTGTTAAATAAACTACGCAAATACTCTCGCAGCACAGGGTGCATATCCATACGATCACCAGAAGTTCCGGTGGGAGCTAAAAGAGCATAATGTTCGTTAAGAAACGTAATTTCCCGGTCGGCCTCTTCTGTCTTATAGACATAGCCATAGCATTCAGCGCTGATTACTTCGAGCATCGCTGCATTGCAAAGAAAGGTCCTCGTACTATCGGGTAATGCAGTTAAGAGGTTGTCCCTGAAATACGAGCGAGTTTCCGGCCAAGTCGCTGCGGGGAGATTTGGGTTTGGGGTTTGGCACATAAGCCTGACAAGTGCTGGCCATCCACCGGTGGCTTTTATGATGTTGCTGGCTTCGGGGCCACCCATACCCGATAATTCACTAACCTCCTCTTCTGTAAATACAAGTTCATCAGCACCATACGTTACAACACCCGTCATCATAGACAAACGCGCCAACGCCCCGACGCGACTCGGTGCAATGAAAAATTTCACATTGCTCGGTGTTTCACAGATTAAATCCTCAATCAAATCCGCGGTATGTTTAGCCTCGCCAATCCCATCAAGGCAAATTCTTATCGTCTTTTTTGCATTACACAGTGCGTTTCGAAGAGCTTCGATGGTGTCGATGTCACTTTTTATCGTGCGCCAAGATTCAACTCCTTCGATTTGATATAAAACTAACGCTGCAAACAAACTGTCATTAACGCCATATGAGTCAGGGAAAGATCGGGTATTGATGTAAACGACGCTCTCAAGTTCCAGTTCGCGAGTGTTTGCTGCAAAGGCCACTTGTACAGATTTTCCATAGCCTGGCGGGGCCCGATACAGAACTACCTTTGATTCAGGCGTAGCAGAAGCGCTCAGGCAATAGCGGTCTAAACACCCTTGAGTAATGAAACACTGACGAGCCCACATCCTTTCAGACATCCTCCGACACCAGTCTTCCAAGCTATGGCGGGTCATGACAATCCGATCTCCTGCTTCGTCTCCCCGAAACGCGAGGGCGCTATGGGGTGAAAGCATATTGATAGATGTCTAGTGCGAAAACTACCCCTTAGGGTAGTTGTTTGATATCCGGTTCTGGCCAAACCTGTTCATGCCTACAACTTGTCAGTTCACCTGAGGGACTCGGTGTTCGCACAATGTAGAAAAATGATCAAGCTGAAAAACAATAAGGTGATCCTAATGTCAATGTCAGAAAATGTCTTAACAACAGAGTCTCTTCAGAGAGACCCTGATGCCGAAGGTTATGTCGACAGAAAACGCCACCTCTGGGTCCTTTCTGTGCTGTGGCCAGCGACGCCTCTTATTGGCCTTTATTTGGTATCCCAGACTGGATGGAGCATTTGGTACGGATTGGTGTTGATCCTTTGGTATGGCGCAGTTCCCTTGATTGATGCCATGTTTGGAGAGGATTTTTCAAACCCCCCCGAGTCGGCTGTGCCTCGGCTTGAACAGGATCGTTACTATCGGGTACTGACCTACTTGACGGTTCCTATTCACTATGCCGCCTTGATTGTCAGTGCCTGGTGGGTATCCACGCAACCAATGAGTGTTTTCGAGTTTCTGGCATTGGCCCTTTCCCTGGGAATCGTGAATGGCCTGGCTCTGAACACAGGCCACGAACTTGGCCATAAAAAAGAAACGTTTGACCGTTGGATGGCGAAGCTTGTCCTCGCCGTGGTCGGATATGGTCATTTCTTCATTGAGCACAATAAGGGGCATCACCGTGATGTGGCTACGCCGATGGACCCGGCGACATCCCGCATGGGTGAGTCCATTTACTCATTCTCACTGCGTGAAATTCCCGGTGCTTTCAAGCGGGCATGGGATTTAGAGGAACAGCGCCTCAGTCGTTGTGGAAAAAGTGTCTGGAGCCTGGAGAACGAAGTTCTTCAGCCTATGATTTTGACCGCTGTGCTTTATGCGGGATTGCTGGCGTTTTTTGGCCCGTTAATGCTGATCTTTTTGCCCATTCAAATGGCCTTTGGCTGGTGGCAGCTGACCAGCGCCAACTACATTGAGCATTACGGATTGCTGCGCGAGAAGATGTCGGATGGACGTTATGAGCGTCAACAACCGCACCACTCATGGAACTCAAACCATATTATGTCGAACCTGATTCTGTTTCATTTGCAACGACATTCCGACCATCACGCCCATCCTACAAGGTCCTATCAATCGCTTCGCGACTTCAAAGACCTGCCTTCCTTACCATCGGGATATCCCGGGATGTTCCTGGCCGCAATGTTTCCCTCATGGTTTCGTTCGATAATGGACCACCGGGTGCTGGATTGGGCTAAAGGAGATCTCGATAAGATTCAGATTCAACCCGGCAAGCGTGAATTCTATGAGCGTAAATTTGGTGGGACTGATTCTGAATCAGTCGATACCGCCGCGGCTAAATGATCGGCTAATCGGAACTTATATACCTCGTTTACTTTATTTACGTTGCAGAAAAAGAGCCTCTGACGTGCACCTGAAAGAGGGTGCGCGTCGGGCGCTACCAAAACAAAGACAATAATATCGTTTGAAAGGTGCTCTAGATGGCTAAATATCAATGCCCTGATTGTGGTTATGTATACGACGAAGTGGTTGGTGATCCGCACGAAGGCTTTCCTGCAGGAACGACATGGGAAAAAATTCCTGAAGACTGGTCCTGTCCAGACTGTGCCGTCAGGGATAAGGTTGACTTCGTTGCGCTTCAAGAAGCGAACCCGGAACTTTCGGTGTCCGCAACCAATACAGCGGTCCGCCCTGCCAGCCAAGCTAAGACCGAGGGAGCATCGCAGAAAGCAACGGGCGCATCTACTCCTTCAGCTAAAAATAAAACAAAGCCCAAAGCGAAACCCAAGCCTAACTCTTCAAAATCGCCGAAAGACTCGACTCAAAAAGATACCTATCGGAAGTGGGTCTGCATCACTTGCGGCCATATCTACGATGAAGCTCTCGGAGATGAAGCCGAAGGCTTCCCTGCCGGCACTCGTTTTGAAGATATTCCAGACGATTGGTGCTGTCCGGACTGTGGTGCCACAAAAGAGGACTATGTCCTCTATGAAGACTAGTAATCCGATTGAAAATAACAACAGTCTCGTTCGGCAAGAGGTGATTTTATAATGCAGATTGCTAGTCTGGCGGAGGTTGGGGTGACCAATGTGTCAACCAGCGATACGATTGATTCAACGTTCGCGGCCCTACAGCGGGCACAACTTGCGCGTCGCGGAAGCTTTACCTTGGAGGCTCGAATAGCGCAGCTCGACCAGCTGCGGGATTCAATTAAACGCCACGAATCAAACATCATTGCGGCTTGCGCGGCGGACTTTCGAAAACCCGCTCCAGAAGTCAAATTAACTGAACTCCTGCCGGTGCTTCAGGAAATTCGACACACTAAAAAACACTTGCGTAAATGGATGCGTCCGAAGCGAGTGGCTGCATCCGTTGGTGTTCTGGGCACGAAATCTTATGTTCGGCCAGAACCAAAGGGAGTGTGCCTGATTATTGCACCGTGGAATTATCCGCTCAATCTTGCGCTCGGGCCTCTCGTCTCAGCGTTGGCTGCAGGGAACGGAGCCATCATTAAACCCTCGGAAATGACACCACATACCTCAAAGGTGATTGCCAACATTGTCGCCGAAACCTTCCCTCCCGATCTGGTTTCCGTGATTGAGGGTGATGCCGCGGTAGCGCAGAAACTGTTGGCCTTACCCTTCGACCACATATTCTTCACGGGCAGTCCTGCGGTAGGCAAGGTGGTCATGGAGGCTGCCGCCACGAACCTTTCCTCAGTGACGCTGGAATTGGGGGGTAAGTCCCCGACCATTGTTGGCCCAGATGCCAACATAAAGAGGGCTGCAAGAAACATTGTCTGGGGTAAGTTTGCCAATAATGGACAGACCTGTATCGCCCCAGATCATGTTTTTGTGCACGTTAATATCGCAGATCAATTCAATGAAGCACTTAAAACGGAAATTGGGCGAGTCTATGGAAAAACACCAGAAGCCCAGAAATCGACCGCCGACTATTGCCGGATTGTAAATCGACGTCATTTCCAGCGAGTTTCAAACCTGATAGATGATGCCAAAAACAAAGGTGCAAGAGTCTTTGAGGGCGGTGTTACAGATGCTGAAGAGAATTTTATTGCTCCGACGTTGATTTCAAATGTATCCAGCGACATGGATATTTCACGTGAGGAGTTATTCGGCCCGATCTTACCCGTTATTGAATTCGACGATATTGATCTGGTTATCAAGAAAATCAACGATAACCCTAAACCGCTTGCGCTTTACATATTCGACAAAAACGAGTCTTTTGCCACGGATATTATCGAGCGAACGAGCTCCGGCGCTGTAGGAGTCAACCTTACAGTTGTGCATTTTCTACATCCGGGTCTGCCGTTTGGTGGAGTTAATAATTCCGGGATAGGGGCGGCACACGGTGAATACGGTTTCCGCGCTTTTTCGCATGAAAAGGCGTTGATGGAGGATAAACATTCTCTTATGCATCTTCTTTTTCCACCCTATACAGCCTGGGTCCGGCGTCTTATAGAGGCTGCTGTTCGTATTCTGGGCTGAGCATAATCAAATAATAAGAGAGTTATTATGTACGATTACATTATTGTCGGTGCGGGATCGGCGGGCTGTGTATTGGCCAATCGGCTTACGGCGGACTCTTCAAAGCGAGTAGCGTTGCTAGAAGCGGGCCCAAAGGATAAAAATCCACTCATACATATGCCTATAGGTATAGCACTCCTTTCCAATAGTAAAAAGCTGAATTGGGCTCTTGAAACCGAACCTCAAGAACATCTAAAGGAGCGCCGCCTGTTTTGGCCTCGTGGGAAAACACTTGGCGGGTCCTCTTCTATCAACGCCATGGTCTATATCAGAGGTCACAAAGCCGATTATGACCACTGGGGTCAAGTTGCCGGGACAGACCTCTGGGGATGGGATCGCGCTTTAAAATTGTTTCGTCGACTGGAAGATAATAAACGTTTTGGCGCAGATTCTTACCATGGGGAGGGCGGTGAGCTCACCGTAAGTGAACTCAAATCAGTCAATCCGTTGAGTCGAGATTTTGTTCGAGCGGCACCTCATGTAGAGCTCCCGATAAACACGGACTTTAATGGAGAGACGCAAGAGGGATTGGGACTCTACCAGGTGACACAAAAAAATGGTCGCCGTTGGAGTTCAGCGCAGGCATTTCTGCGTGTCGCGGAGAACCGGCCTAATCTTGATGTGCTAACGGACGCGCGGGTAACCCGGGTGGTAATGGACGGTAAGCGGGCAGTCGGCGTGACACTGAACCAGGGGGGCGAATATCGCCAGCTTAGACTCAATAACGGCGGTGAAGTCATATTGTCTGGTGGTGCGGTTAATTCACCACAACTACTTATGCTTTCGGGAATCGGTGATAGCGAAGAGCTTGGAAAACACGGGATCCCCCTTGTGCATCATCTCCCTGAGGTCGGCCAGAATCTGGTTGATCATTTGGATATTACGATCATGCACGCGGCGAACTCACGTTTGCCCATTGGCGTTGCTCCCAGTTTCCTGTTTCGGGGCGTGAGCGCATTATTCTCATATATCTTTGCGCGACGTGGATTTCTTACCAGTAATGTTGCCGAGTCCGGAGGCTTTGTTAAATCCGAGCGCTCGTGCGAACGGCCAAATGTGCAATTCCACTTTTTGCCAACTTACCTGAAGGATCATGGACGAAAAGTGATGGCCGGGTATGGGTACACCTTGCATATTTGCGATCTAATGCCCAGAAGCCGCGGTTTTATAGGTCTCAAAAGCCCTGACCCATTGGCCGACCCGTTGATTCAACCCAATTATCTCAGTAACCCCGAAGACATCAAAACAATGATCTCGGCCGTTAAATTTGGACGACGGATACTCGGGGCACCAACAATGGCTTTACATAGTAAACGAGAAATTAAGCCCGGAAACTCGGTGTCTTCGGACGGTCAGATTGCGGACTTTATCCGGGAAAATGCAGAGACTATTTACCACCCCGTTGGCACTTGTCGTATGGGCGCGGATCCGGATTCAGTCGTTGATCCGGAATTAAAAGTCAGAGGGATTGAAGGGCTAAGAGTTGTCGATGCCTCGATAATGCCCAGTTTGGTTGCCGGTAACACCAACGCACCCACCATGATGATTGCCGAAAATGCAGCCGACATCCTCTTGGGAAATGTTTAGGTTCAAACCCGGATTATGCCTTCTACATTGGACCTTAATGACGCCAGATACTCGCGTCAACCAACTACAAAAACGACAGGAGATAAACGTGCTTGGCCAAATGATGAACATGGAGCTCACCGTGAATTCCTTGATCGACCATGCTGCTCGCTACCATGGAGACGCTGAGATTGTGTCGATAGGAACGGATGGAAATCCCAGTCGATCTGACTGGGCAACTGTTTCGGAGCGGTCGCGACAACTTGCGTCAGCGCTTCGAACGGCAGGCTATGTCCAGGGGGATCGGTGCGCGACCATTTGTTGGAATAACGTGGGGCACCTGGAATGTTACCTTGGCATCTCTGGTGGCGGGATGGTGTGTCACACCATTAACCCGCGACTGTTTCCAGAACAACTCGTTTACGTTATCAACAATGCTCAAGACAAAGTCATATTCTTTGACAAAACGTTCCTTCCCATTGTTTCAAATATCCGAGACCGACTGGAGACGGTTGAGAAATTTGTATTGATGTCCGAACCGGACGAAGAAATTGCAGCGCAATTTCCAGGATTGTTGTTTTATGAAGAGTTTCTCCAGCGAGGAACGCCTAACGCGAATTGGCCTGAAATCGCCGAAAACCAGGCTTCAAGCCTCTGCTATACATCGGGCACCACTGGAAATCCCAAAGGGGTGCTCTATTCACACCGCTCCACCGTTCTGCACGCGCTGGTAGCTGCTCAACCCGACGCACTGAATTTATCGGCACGGGACGTGGTGATGCCGGTTGTTCCTATGTTTCACGTAAATGCGTGGGGGGTACCCTACATTACGGCGATGGTTGGAGCCAAACTGGTGTTGCCTGGTCCTGGCCTGGATGGACAAAGTTTGGTCAAGCTGATCGATTCAGAAAGCGTAACGATTGCGCTGGGTGTGCCTACAATTTGGCAGGGACTTCTCTCGGCTTTGGACGAGCTTGGCTCCTCGGCACAGTCGCTTAAACGGACGGTGATAGGGGGTAGCGCTTGTCCGCCCTCAATGATGTCGGAGTTTCGTGGTAAGTATGGCGTAGAAGTTGTCCATGCATGGGGAATGACAGAAACATCACCGATCGGAACCGTCAATGCACTGCTGTCGAAACACAATACTCTTTCGGAGGAAGGAAGAAACAAAATCCGTGAAAGCCAGGGACGGCCTCCCTACGGGGTGCAGCTCAAAATTGTGGGTGAAGACGGCCATCAACTGCCCGAAGATGGCATTGCTCAGGGAAATCTCCGCATCCGTGGTCATTGGGTGGTAGCCGATTACTTCGGTGTTGAACCAAATCAGACTCTTGAGGAAGACGGTTGGTTCGAGACAGGTGATGTTGCTTCGATCAATGATGATGGATTTATGACAATACGTGACCGCTCAAAAGATATTATTAAATCTGGTGGTGAATGGATATCTACAGTCGAATTGGAGGGAATCGCAATGGGCCATTCTGCCATCAATGAAGCTGCCGTAGTGGCGGCCTCCCATGATAAATGGGACGAACGACCGATCCTGTTGGCAGTAAAAATACCCGACGCAAATATTACTGAGGAGGAACTTCTTGCTCATTATCAAGGGAAAGTCGCCAAGTGGCAGATCCCGGATCGCGCGATCTTTGTGGAAGGATTGCCACGCAATGCCACTGGGAAAGTATTAAAAAACAAGCTGCGTTCTGAGTATGGGGAAGTATTAGTCAATAAACCGGCAAGCTAGCTTCAATGAGTGGCATTTGTGTTACGAAAAATTGCAGTTTTACCTAAAGCCAATTTGTTTTAATACCAAAAAGGATAATAAAAAATGAAACCTAAAATAATTAGTAAAGTCTCGTTAGTGGCGTTCCTTTTACTTTCACTTGCTGCGAGCCTGGCCAACGCTCAATCTGAGCCGGTTTACAGTAGAGGCGACTGGGTGGTTGGGCTGAATGCCACTAGAGTTCTAACCGATGAAGATTTGCGATCAGCCTCTGCGGGGAGTCCCCCTCTGGCAGGATAGTTGGCACTACTTAATTTTTAACCAGTTGGGCGGTTCAGGTGTTGATAGTGCCTCGTTATTCCGAAGAACGTAAAGCCGCCGTGCTGGCGAAGTTGTCGCCGCC
>NZ_JASSVM010000019.1 GCF_030541005.1 Marinobacter sp. SS5-14b
CCCCAAACTTCGTGACATACACGAGTCAGGGCGGCTGTCAGAGTGGTCTTACCATGGTCAACGTGACCAATGGTTCCCACGTTCAAGTGCGGCTTACTACGCTCAAATTTTGCTTTAGACATTCGACCAAACCCCCTAATCAACCAGGATCGTAACGTTGACCGGATAAAAATGGAGCTCATGACCGGAATTGAACCGGTGACCTCATCCTTACCAAGGATGTGCTCTACCGACTGAGCTACATGAGCATTGAAACCAAATTGGAGCGGGCAGCGGGAATCGAACCCGCGTCATCAGCTTGGAAGGCTGAGGTAATAGCCACTATACGATGCCCGCGAGCAATAAGTGGTGGAGGGGGCAGGATTCGAACCTGCGAAGGCTGAGCCGTCAGATTTACAGTCTGATCCCTTTGGCCACTCGGGAACCCCTCCCGTACAAATCCGCAATACGGATCTGCTCAAAACTTAAAAGTGGAGCTGGCGGACGGAATCGAACCCCCGACCTGCTGATTACAAGTCAGCTGCTCTACCAACTGAGCTACGCCAGCTCACATTCGCCTCTTCAGCGAGGGCGGTATACTACGGATTTTTTTCTGGCGTTGCAACACCTTCGCAGGTCTTGCTTTCGATCAAATCGAATTTAATACCAGTTTCCGCTTCAACCGCCTGAACCGTCTCGGTTTCCCGACCCGATTCCACGTCAAAAACGAGCGCGTATCCTATCCGATTTCGGGGGAACTTGGCCAGCACTACATTTAAATTTGCCGCCTTTTTTTCAGCCAACACCGATTCAGCGGCCTGCAGTGATTCAAACAAACCCAGCGAGATGGCGTTACGGTACTCGCCCTGCGCCACGATGTATGACTCAACCCCCTGGATTGCCAGGCTCCTGAATTGATTCCGGGCAGCCTCGTCAGGCTGTGGCGGGATCAGCACCCAATGCAGTGGCGGCAACTCCTCCGCCCGCGACTCAACACGATAGGCTCGCCCCAGCTCCTTTCCAACAGATGCCGCCCGCTCCGGGGATTCGAACCAGCCAAGGCTGACGCAAACCAACCCAGGGGCAACAGTCGACGCCTCCGGCGAGTCCGGCTTAAGACTGATCACCCGTGGCAACACCCCACTTCCGTCCAGAACTACGTTATCAGGTTCGACCCAGCCTGGGGCAAACCACAGAGCCACGTTGATGGTCATCAGGATTAAAGCCGCCCACCTCATTGAGTACACGCCAAAGAGTGAACCGCCTGCACTCCATCCAGCACCAGGCCCTCACGAATATCGGCTTTCAGGCCCAACTTATGAAAGCGGTGGGCATCACCGCCGGTCAAAAATATACGCCCAAGGCGACTCCCAGCGACGTCACTGTGTATTTGGCGAATGATGCCCTGGGTTAGCCAGGCGAGCCCATGGTTTGCGCACTCTCCAGTCGACCTGCCGGGGCGGGTGTCGAGCTGATCATCAAACTCAAACCCTATTCTGGCAGCGTCGAGCTTGAGACTGCGCCGCATCATTTGCAGACCAGGCAGGATAAACCCGCCCAGATGACAGCCGTCCTCCCCTACATAGTCCACCGTCACTGCACTTCCCGCATCGACCAGCGCGAAGCCAGCCCTCACCGACTGCCAGCATGCGAGCATGGCATACCAGCGGTCAGAACCCATTTTGCTGACATCCCGGTACGAGTTCAGTAATCCATCGCGCTGAGCCTCGGACCCATAAAAAGAAACGGGTGCTGGTGTGATCTGGCGAATCGCACGCTCCAAGCCTCGCTGACCGGCTTCGGACCCTACAGACGACACCCCGACACTGTGTATCTCCCTCTCTAACACAGGCAATCCGGAGAAGGGCTGCGGAGAGTCCAGTACTGACACACCCTCTGCCTGGATGACAGAGCCATGGGCCAGACGCCACTTTACCCGGGTATTCCCGGCATCGATCAGCAGGATCATGGAACTACCCGCAAGCTGATGTCACCTGCCCTGACCGACACAAGGCCAGCTTCGGTTTCCAATTGATAGTTTCCGGTGTTGTCGACTCCGGCTCCACGACCCGCCAACGTTCCCTCCCTTGCAACCAGAGGTTGTCCAAAGAAAATGTCACGCGCCTGCCACTCGGCCCTGAACGCCTCAAAGCCGCCTGACTCGAACACATTAACTATGCTGACAACCTCGTCTATGATTGCAGCCGCGAGATCATTTCTCACCCACGCCCGGCCCGGCCATGTTCCAGCCAGACTGGTCCATGGCTGGTCAATGCCAGGCGCCTCTTTCATATGTACGTTGATGCCAATACCGGCGATAACCTGAACCTGGCCCTCCTGAAGCTCGCCCTGAATTTCTACAAGAATTCCACCAAATTTCTGGCCTCTCGCGAACAGGTCGTTCGGCCACTTAAGGCCTACGTCATCAGCCCCAAGGCTCTGGAGCGCCCTGGCAACGGCAACCCCCAAAACCAGACTAAGACCGTCCAACACCTCAAAGCCACCCCGAAAGGTCAGCCCCAGGCTCAGATACAGATTTTCGCCCCTGGGACTGGACCAGTTCCTCCCTCGCCGACCTCTTCCAGCGGTCTGGGCGTCAGCTAAGACAATGGGCACCAAGCCGTTCGCGCTGACCAACTGCCTCGCCACCTCGGCGTTTGTCGAACCTACCTCTGAAAGCGTCGTCAGTGCCACCAGCTTTCGACATTCTTCCGGGAGCGCCGCCAAAATACGGTCTCGATCTAACAGGTCGAGCGTTGATACAAGTTGATAACCTTGCCCTCGAATTGTTTTAACCTCGAGCCCCTCTGATACCGCCCTCTTTATCTGCTTCCAGACGGCTGTGCGGGAAACCCCGAGCTCCTTTGCCAATGACTCTCCTGAGTGAATACGACGATCGCTGAGCAAGGCCAATAATGCGTTGGGCTTCATGGGGTGCTATCCAGACAAGGAATGAATCAGCGGGGATTAAACAACAGGATGGCGTAAAAAACAAAAAGGCAGCGTGAGGGCTGCCCTTTTAATTGTCGATACCGCGTGGCCCAAAAGCCTATGGAATGGGCGTCGCAGTCAGATTGGCCCGAATATCAAAGTTTTGCAGCTTGGCACCAAACACCGCAGTTTGGGCACCTCCGTTTCGATGAATCAGATCGATATTATTGATCGACAATTCCTTGAAACGGGTTTCTGCCTTCACCGCAAACCCCAACGGCCGGTTAACCAGCTCAGCCTGCCCGGGTTCCGAAACATACCGATACCCCTGGGGTGCGTTTGGATCCATGATCTTCTCATCCCCCCGACTGCCGACAACTCCCCTGGAATCCGGACCGCTGTCCTTTTTGGTCACCTTGGTCTGATAGATATCCACGGCGAGGTCCGTGCGGATACCGTAGGTGTTGTCATCGATTCCGTCACCGTTAAAGTCGCCACCGTCACTGGTGTGAATATCATTAATCAGCAACTGGGTTCCGGTGCCGTTAATGGCTTTTCCTTGACCATCAACAACCCGGTTTGTCTCCCACAAAACCGCATTTCTTTTATCCGGGCCTTCGGCACGGGCAAGAATCTTCTTCATAGCAATAGTGACCCCCTCTTCCCCTCGCGCCTCCCAGGAACCGCCTGAATCACTGCAGGAGGAGGATGAACTTCCCGTGCCGCCGACACACACATTACCGGCCCCGCCGGGAGAGATCACCATAGAGCTACCCTGCTCGAAACTCTGCAATTTCAACCGCCCGAAACTGGCTCCATCTGTACTCGTTCCAACCCGGACATTGCCTACATCCATATCGCTCCAGGCTTCGCCGGTTTCCATTACAAGGCCCTCTTCGGTAACGTCCACCGTCATATTGCGAACGTGACCTTCGTAGGTCATTTCCGTTAACCAAAGTCCTTTCTGAGGAATCTCACCATTTCCTTCATCATAAGGCGCAGCAATAACAGCGGCCTTGCCGTCCCTAATGTAAATATCTGAGTTAATCGTTAACCCATCGCCCGACGCTCCACCCGCCCCAAGCGTTACGTGGCCATCCAACTCAAATTCGTAGGCCGGGTAAACACCCAGAGCCAGCAACAACTCGGTACCACCCTGAAGCGGCGCATCATCACTACCCACCCGCAAGCCGTTGATTCGATAGCCAGCTTTGAGCCCATCAAAGCCAACCCTTAATCCGTCATAGAATCTTGTTCCATTACGAACCTCATCACGGGTTACATTCACCGTGACATCCCCTCGCCCCCAGGATTGCAGGCCGCTGATGATGACTCGATTGCCATCTTCGGTATAACTCAGGTCAGCCAGCCTGAGGCTCCACTCGGTGGCAAGCCGAAGGCCTTGAGGCCCGGCATCGGGATGGCCACCGCCCTGAAGATACAGTGCATTGGTGTAGCCCCTGCCATTGAACACGTGATCTTCAAGGACAAAACTGAGGTTGACTGAACCGAAGCTCAGCCCGCCGCTACCGAGCTCAACCGCCCCGATATTAACCTGGCCGTCGAGCTTTCCGAGGGTTAACGCAACGGCTGCGCGCCCTTCCCAATCCTCGTCAACATCCAGCCGCAGGTCGTGAATTCGGTAATTGCCCGTAATGTCTCGCAGGGCCAAGGCGTTGCCATCGTCTACATAGAGGAACGAGGCGGTATGAATCGTTGTCTCGTGATCAATTCTCAACCCCTGCCCCTGGCGCCCACCGGCGGTGATACCGGTTCTAGAGGACAGTTCAAAAGAACTCTCCAACGCGCCGTAGCTGGCAAGTGGCACACCACCGGGGCCAGAGCTTGCACCATGGTACACCGGGTTATCACTGAACCTGATAGCACCCACACTCCAGTTACCTTTTACCATCGGTGACACCAGCTCAAGGGTGTTACCGACCACATCCAGGGTCACGCCTAACGCTTCAACACTCATGGTGATATCGTCAAGGAACACCGCATTGCCGTTGGTCCTGTACCCTAGGCGACCACCGGTCATCGTGTACGCTGTATCAAAGGTGTAACCATTGCCGCCAACAGCCCCTCCCTGGCGGATGGTCAACATCCCTTCCAGCGAGTGATCAAAAAACACGCCCCCCATGCTCAGCCCGGGAGCTCCGGCAAGTCGAATATCAGAAAACTCAATCCTGCGATCTTCTACCAGGTATTCGAGGTTCAAAGACGCATCCGCACCAATATCGATGCGTGTTCTGTGCAGCGCTCCCTGGCCCGGGGATTCCGAAGATCCCACCTTGAAGCCTTCAAGGCGAACAGCCTGTCCATCATCGTAATAAGACAGACTGTCAGCGGCCATATTGAGGTCCATCTCCAGAGTAATACCACTCTGCCCCTGAATTCTGGAGAGCGCCGTGTCGTCAAGCTGGCGCATATCACCATAGCCTGCCGCGGCGAAACACATCAAAGGTAGCGCCCTCAAACCATTCATCAATTGCCTGGGACCTCTGCGTACATTCGTCATAGAAGAACTCCCCGGCTATGGATTGCCATCAGGAAAGACAAGGAGATTACCCTGCATAACGACATCTCCCTGCATTTCGATCGCAAAGATATCCGTTTGCTGGAAACCAGGATCCGTTGGACGAGCGGTGCTGCTTGCCGCCAACTTGAACTGGACATCGGAAAATCGAACCGTGTCGGGCAACCCAAGTTCAATCACATCGCGATCAAATACCTCTCCGTCACCACCGAAACCGGAATCGATTGAACGCACACGCAATGTCAGGCCTTCGAAGGAAAACTTTCCTCTGATCTCATCCAGCACCATCCAGCCGCCATCTTCTTTCAGGCGGTAGGCAAAGCGAGCTCCACACTTTTTGTCCTGCTCTTCGCAGCGCCCGAAATAACTGTTCTCAACCGGCCCACCCACTTCATTGATACTGATATCACCTGAAAGATAGATGCCACCCTGGCCTGAGACGTCCGATAACGCATCATCACCCAGCGGCGCCATCTCGGCCAGCACACTCACAGGTAAAGCCTGCAGGCCAAAACACACCAGTGACGCAAGACTGAATCTAAACGTGCCTCTGCTCATGGTGCCAGGTCCTTTGTCTGAATCTTGAGGTGCTGGATCAGCATTCCTTCGACACGAGCAGAGCCAAAGTCACGATCTCCCACACTGAAGTTGCCTATTCGCAGGTTGCTGCGAAGGTCTGGGTTGGAATAGTAAGAATTATAGTAATCCCAAGTCTCAGCGTTGCTGCCGGATCGCTGGCCGTTGGCAGCTATCTGACCAACAGCTGGCCGAGCGATTGAATCAACCTCAAGAATGAAGTTACCGCCGCCATCAACATCGAAAAAAACTGGTTGCAGACTATTGCCAATGGCCAGCTCCAAGGCAAAATCGGCCATCGTGATCCGTGACCCACAGACACTGCCATCCTGCGAGCAGGCATTAATAGACACTTCCGGGGAATAGAGGTTCAGCTTGAACTGGCCGGCCATCTGGCGGCGCTCATCGTCACCCCATAAACGAATATAGCTGCCATCGATAACCGCGCTTTGGGCGTGCAGGTTGAGATTCGAAGACCGGTCACCACCTACCGCCACATTCATTTGCATCCCAATATCAGCCCTTTCACCGCGCCAATCGTCGGTAGCGGGCCTACTGGAGCAAGTACCGGAGCCAGCAACCGCTGATGCCCCCATGCAGTCATACCCTTCGCTGGCCATCACTTTCGACGGTGCCGCCAACTCGAGAATCGCCTTATTTGGGACGCCTATGTCGTTGCCATCAACCACCCCGATTCGCCACGGATTAACCAGACGACCAAGATTAACGGGTGTGAGGTTTTCGCCATAGTTGCTGCCGGCTCCGGCGATATAAAGATGATTTACAGTAATATCAACGTCACGCCCGTCCGTGCTTTTGATGCCGGTGATTCGAAATATTCTTCCCTGCTCACCGTTTTCACCAGGCTGATCGGTACCGTGCGAGAAGGTAAAGTTATCGAGGACCAGCCCGATACCCGCTCCGTCAACCTCGGACAACTCGGCATCGTCCAGCGTCTGGAGCTCAGCCTGTAGGGGTGAATGCCAGCCTAAGGCAACCGACAGCATGATGGCCGCCAAACAATGACTGTAGCGGATCAAAAGGGACCGGGTATCGGTAGCCATCAGAACAACCCCCGGCCACGGTCAATGTATTCGGTGCGATACCGATCAGTTCCGTTCAGCGCTTCGTTCAGATTCACTTCGGTGGCACCATTGGGAATATTGAAGAATGCCCCGGAAGTTGCACGAACAAAGTCTTCGACAGTCAGATCGGTCTTTTTGACGTCCTTAATCCAGTCGAGATCCTTCGTCTGGAAGGACATAAATGCACCATCAGCGGATCCGGTAATGCGGCGTTCGCCGTTAACCTCTTCAACCTGCCCTATTGGAAAGCTGTTATACATATCCAGATCAAAGCAGGCATCAATTCCGAGGACTGTGCAGTTATTAGCGTAAACATATATATCGCCCGAACCACAGCTAAAAAAGGAACAGTCTGGAACTTCAATTTCAGAGCTCGCGCCCCAGCCAATGAGATTCTTCAATGCCCAACGCGTAAAGCTATTGGCATCCGCAAGAACAAAGCGCTCACCGTTTGGCACACCGATGTGTTCAGACCGGATAGGATCAAGTTCACCCAGCCGGGGATCGCCCGGCTCGCCATAAACGAGCTGCGCGCGTGTCGAGAGAGGGCTGCTACCCGCCAAAAGGGGCGTCAGCAAAACAATCGCCTGATCAAAAAAGTTGCCGCTGGAACTCGCGGCAGACATGCCTTCTCCCCGATCTATGATATCGATGTTAACGCTGCCGGTCAGTGTCTCGATTTTCCCTGAGAGCACGCCCATCGCGTCACCAAATCCCAGGCGGACACCGACCACCTCACTGGTCGCCTCATCGAAGGCGAACTCAAAGAAAGGGTTTTCGATCATGAACGGGACAATTTCATTTTCCGCGTAAGCGGATCCGTCCGGCCGATATTGCCGGGCCGCTTTGCTGTTCTGCTGATAATAAGCCCGATTATTGATGTAACCGAGCGAAAAATCTTTGATCAGGACGTCGGATGACCCTGCTTTCTCGCCCGCTCTTTCGTAGCGACCAAGCTCCAAGGTATCGATATTGGTCTGGATTTCGATATCCATGCCAAGATTAACGCGGGTGTAGGACGTGTTGTCATCAGGATCGGGATGATACTGGCGGTCAATCGAAACGAACGCCTGGCCGGTGACTTCCGACATCTGCTCATCGGAAATAGGCTTAAGCCCCGCAACTGCTGTTACAGGCAAAGCTATGGCTAAAGCCAGCACGGTCGATAACTTTTTACTCATAGTCGCACCTAACAGCCGCTTTTGTTGTTGGCAGTATGAACGGGATGACTGATGAGCGTCTCTGATGCTGGCTCTTTTTGTAATTGCGTGGCCAGTCTTTACGATATGTTAACTTTGTTTGCGGCGTGTGGCTGTGCGTTTGGTCATGTTTTGATTAAGCTAATAAAAAACCCCCGACAGCGGAGCTATCGGGGGTTTGGGTATTAGGCGCCTGACGATGACCTACTCTCACATGGGCAACGCCACACTACCATCGGCGCAGGTCTGTTTCACTTCTGAGTT
>NZ_JASSVM010000001.1 GCF_030541005.1 Marinobacter sp. SS5-14b
GCTGGCTGCTTCCTGTTTGAACTCAGGAGAAAAAGAACGTCGCTTTCTGGTCATCAGACACCTCGTTTATGGTGGCGATCTTACCACCTACGTTGGTGTCCGGAATCATTGAACCACTACACTGCCCTTAAAATTTTAGAAACGGTTACGAGTCACCGGGAGTTTATCGAAGTCTTAAAACGTATGGGGAAAGATGGTGTCAAAGGTGACTTTAATGATTTGAGAACGAATTACGCCATTCTTATGTTTCAAAGATTGTTTAAATCACAGCAGTCTGCAAAAACTGAAGAATGGCTTCGTAACTTATACGGATGAAACTGTTTCTCTGCATCTGCTTCTCAATAACCGCAACGGAAACCTGTTCGTCGACTGCCAAGAGTTGTCACGCCCTCGCGGCGCGTCACTGTAGTGTTACCGATGAAATCCTGGTAATCGCCACCCCTCAGGACATGAACCGTGTAGGTGTCTCCTTCAAATCCAGCTCTTAGCCTTCTTTCTGGCCCTTCCGGGTTGTTGACCGGAGACTGACTGTAATAGTCCTCTCGGTAGTAGTCTCGAACCCACTCAGCAACATTCCCCGACATGTCATAAAGACCAATGGCATTGGGGGGGAACGTGCCGGGTGGATTCGGTAGCATTTCATTGAAAGGCCTTCCGTCCCGGGCATGAAAGGTCGGGCCCGCGGCCATGGTTACTTCTTCTTGCGCTTCACCGTTTTCTGTTGCATACCGAATCATTCTGCCTCCCGCCCTGGCCGCGTACTCCCACTGCGCCTCGGTTGGCAGTGTGACGGGCTCACCGCTTTGATCGCCCAGCCACTGACAGAAGGCCATCGCATCCTCCCAGGAAGCTGCAGCTGGTAGTTCAGATTCGAACCGTTCAGGCCTTTCGTCGCGTTTTTTGTCGTAGAAGGGATGGGAGTTCTCGTAGCTGGTCACTGCCTGAAAAAGCTCGAAATCCCCCTGTGTCACTTCATATTTCTGAATATGGAAATCATCCAGAACGACCCTATGAGCGGGCAACGTATCACTCCGGACACTCCATCCACCGGGATTTCCCATCATGAATTCGCCGCCCTCGACAAACACCATCGCGTCCATCTGGCGCTCGACCATATCTTTAGCCTGGTATTCGTAATAAGCGCTGCATCCAGCGGTGGCAAGCATAACGGCAGCGGCAAGAGAAAGACGGCGGATAAGCGAGATCTGCATGGTGGGTTCGGTGTCCTTTCCGAAGATTTTTGACGGTCATAGTTTACAGAGTTTGCTTTTCATGGGCCACGGAGATTGCCGAAGCTGTGAATTAAATCGTAAATACTCATGTGCGCTATTGGTAGTTCATCGTGGTGAAAAGCTCATGAGGAGATTACAGTGGTGCAGGGGCTCCTGGCCCAAACGGCACAACAACGCGTCTGATCGATATCGAAGAAGACTACATGGCGCAAAAGCAGAGGGAGCTGGACGAGCTTCACGAGCGGATGCGTAAAACCCTGACACGGTAAAGCGAGATAGAGTGCAAGCAAGAATTAGGATATTGAAGTCGCTTTTTGCTCTCTGCGTACCATTCCTCTATGTAGGCTGTACGTCAGACTATTCTGAAGAGGTTGGTTCAAAGACCCGGCTAGAGTTAGGCAATGTGTCCTATCTTATACCCAGCGATTATTTGTTGGCGGACCTTCCAATGTCGATGGTTGCTATTAATGAGCTGGATACGGGTTCTGGTGTTGTTTTGAAAATTCCCCTGACAGATCTCGAGTTGAATCCGGACACTACCATTGATGCTGAATCAGATATTGTGGTTCTGATTAGCGAGCGTAATGACATGTCAGGAAAACCTTCTGTTTTGCCTAGCGGGTTAGCGGCATGGTATGGAGAAGGGCTGTTCAAAGAAAGAGTTATCGAGTTTGATAACAAAGCAGATCTATTCAGGATTTATCCAGCGTCTGGATACCCTGTTTTCTGGGAGTTTTTTAGAACGTCACCACTGAGTGGTGGCAAAGCTGAGTCTGAATGGGTTGCTGGTTGTTGGTCCTCTGGTTCTTCGGGCGCTTTGCATAATGCAAGCTGTGACCTCCTGATTACTTATATGGGAGTTTTGGCACGGGTATCATTGTCTGGTAAATATGTAAAAAATGCTGATGAGATAAAGCTGAGTTTTGTCGGGATGTTGGCAGGCTGGTCGCGATGAATGTCTCTCTAATAGGTATGATGTATTAAAGGGTGATTTTTTTGATCAGGTTCATTGTAGGCCTCACATTGGGCCTGATTTCATCAGGCTGTTTCGCCTTTGGCGCCAAGAATGGCGAATTACTATGTTCAGATCGGTCTTTGGATGACCTGTACACTAGTTATGTGATCTATGATGTCATCAAGTATCGTGGAGGGCTCACTTCGGAGGCTTCCGCGAAAGCTCATGTTGGCGAAAAGGTTTTGGTTGATCTTAATGCCTTTCAAGTCAGAGATGTGGTCATTCAAGATCCTTCGTATGAGTTTGCGTGTTACCCACCACAGCGAGAGGGAGAAATCAGTCCAAATCGCTGGAGTGATTTTTACGGGTTTGGGTTGGATCGGGAATTTATAGAGGTTGTTCACGTTTATGGCAAAGGGGATGCCGGCGAGGAGGCGCTCATAAACCTTGAAGTCCGGGATAGTGAGTTATGGGAGATGCACGACGGCTGGATTTACATGATGAAACCCTTGAGAAAATGAAGTCAAGTTCGGGATATAGGCGCAAGGTTTTCTTATACCAGAACACATTAACTAACCTACCAATTCCAGAAAGATGCTCAGAAAAAACAAGATTGACTGGTCGCTCCTGTGGTCAGTAATTAAGGTTAATCTCGGTATTGCGTTGGCGATACTGTGCTTCGGGCTGATTGCCGCCATGGTAGGCGGTGGCATTTTCTACGCCGACTTTGGCGACTGGGGCGCTATGATTGCCGGTGGTTTTTTCGCGTTGATCGGCGCTGGCATCGTTCTACTTTCTATCGTAGTCACCTACTCGAGTATTGGCCACGACTACGGCCAGGCTTTGTTACGTAAACACGGTATAGAGCTGGATGGCGTTTTGACAAAAAAAGAAGCGGACTGCCAGTTTTATCAGGAGTACGACCACAATAATGAACCAAAGGGAGAGGGACACTACGAGTGTAACCTTCTGGTTGAGTTCAATTTTCAGTTCAAAGGCCAAAATCACAACGGGGCCTTCTATCTGAGTAAAGTCGAGACGTTCGATAAGCTCCGCGAAGGTGATCCTGTGCCTCTTAAGGTTCTCAGGCTTGATCCCTCTGTTCACAAGGTGCGAGAGCGCCGCTTGGCAAACATGCTGAAGGACCGTGAGCCCCAGATGCCGTCTCTTGTCCCGGACGGTGCTGAAATCGGTCAGCCGATATGAGGGGCTAATCAACGGATTTCGTCCATTTCAGATTCGCCGAGAGTCTCTGCGTCCCGAAAATTTGAACCGCGTTTGAGACTCGCCAGTCTGTATGCGTAGAATGCACATCTTCATCAGCCTGGCGCTGCACATTATCCCCCCAATCGATTAAAAGGAATGAATCGGTGAAAGCCCTCAATATCCTCAAGTACGTTTTTACTGTTATCGGTGCCGGCATGCTATTCGGCGCCTATGCCCTCTATAGCAGTACCAGCTCTTTTGTTGATCGCGCGGTCGAAACCGAGGGCGTGGTTGTTGACCTGATTCTTTCCCGCTCCAGCGATTCCAGGGCTTACTACCCGGTTGTTGTGTTTCAGGATAGCAATGGTCGCGAGGTAGAGTTTCAGTCAAACTCAGGCTCGAACCCGGCATCGTACAGTCGGGGCGAGCGAATTTCGGTGCTTTACGAAACGTCCGCACCCGAGAGTGCCCGAATCAACGGTTTCTTTTCCCTTTGGGGCGGGGCAATTATTGTCGGCGGTCTTGGCCTGGTATTCGGCCTGATTGGAAGCGGTATGATATTGGTTGGCGTTGTGAAAGGCCGATCAAAGTCCCGTCTTCAGAAAAATGGGGTAGAGGTGCCCGCCAGTTTCCAGTCAGTAGAGAGGAATACTGGCCTGGTCGTCAATGGCCGCAGCCCTTTCCAGGTAGTCTGCCAATGGCAGCATCCCCAAACCGGAGAGGTGCACATCTTCCGCAGCGACAATATCTGGTTTGATCCGACCGACTACATCAAGCATGACACTCTGCCGGTACTGGTGGATGAGAGCAACTTGAAGAAGTACTGGGTCGATACCTCGTTTCTCCCCAAAATGGCAGGGTGAGCCGCCTTACGGCGCGGCCCTCATAGCGCAAGCGTATTTCTTTTCGTAGCGCCGGTCTGCCCAACTCTCATAGATTCGGTTCGAGATTGGGTAGATCACCGTCCATCACTATCTCTCGTCAGGTTTCATCAGACTATTAGGATGTACGAATGACATGTGCCTGGCGGTTCATTCGGTATTTGTTATTCGGGGGTAATGCAGGCCACTCCCGTGACAGATAGACTAGACTTTTCTGAGTCCCGAGCAAACGGGCTGAAACCCTCAGTGGCCCGGTTTCCAGGTTTGGGTCCCTAACCAAGGTCTGGTTTTCCATGGATGATCGTTTACCCGAAAACAATGCGTCTGAAAAACAACCGGTGAAGCTCTCGCTGTCCGAGTTATCCACGCCCATATACGGGCTCTTTACGCTCGGTATTCTCTACACCCTGTACCTTGCTCACCAGATCGTGTTGCCCATCACGCTGGCCGTTCTGACCAGTATGCTGTTAGCACCGTTGGTCAAAAAAGCCTATTTGAAATTCCGGGTGCCGAGAGTGGTCAGTTCGTTGGTTCTGGTGTTGTTGGTGCTGGCCGGCATTGTCGGCATTGGCGCAGCGGTAGCTACCCCGGCGCTGGAATGGGCGGAAAAAGCGCCTCAAGGTATTTCCCGTTTGCTGGTGGGCGACAGCCAGATCATGCGTCAGTTGGACAAGGTGAGCCGCTCGGCCGAGCAAGTTGAAAAGTCGGTGGAAGGATTGTCAGACAGTGCCGAGAAAAAGCCTACAACGGTCGTACTGCAAACCGAATCCTGGCGTAGTCAGTTGATGGCCAAAGCCCGCGATGGTGTTGCAGGGCTGGCCCTGGCTCTGGCGTTGACCTATTTTCTGCTGGTCAGCGGCGATCGGCTGGTTCGCAATTTTGTCAAACAGCTTCCACGCCCCCAGCGCAAAACGGTTCTCAGAATCGCCCATTATTCGCAGCGTGAAATTGCCCAGTACCTGGCAGTGCTGGGTGTCAGCAATGCGTCTGTTGGTGTGCTCACTGCCTTGATTTGCTGGGCTATTGGCCTGCCCGATCCTGCCATGTGGGGATTGATAGCCGGTCTGGCCAGGTTCATTCCCTACCTGGGCAACATGCTGACCATTGCGTTACTGGCTATAGTCTCGGCAATCATGCTGGACACCCTTTGGATGATGGCCGTCGCACCCCTGAGTTTCATCCTGCTAACCACCATCGTAGGCTTTTTCCTGGAACCCTGGATTCATGGTTTTCGCATGGCCATCAACCCCGTCATCATCTTCGTTTCCATCTTTTTTTGGGGTTGGCTATGGGGGCCCGTGGGTGTGCTTTTGGCGGTCCCTCTGATGACCGTTATTCAGGTGGTACTGAAACAGATTCCACGACTTCGCCCGGTCTATAAGGTAATTGCCCAATGATCCCGACCTCCATGAAAGCCATGGTGCTTACCGGCCATGGCGGCATCGAAAAACTTCAATACCAGAACCTTCCCGTGCCCACACCAACGGCCGGCCAGGTTCTGGTCCAGGTAACCGCCACCGCCAAGAACAACACCGACCGCAAAGCCCGTGAAGGCCTGTACCCCACCAAAAAGGGCGAAATGACCTCATTCCAGATGGGCGGCAAACCCACGCTGACCTTCCCACGCATTCAGGGTGCCGATATTGTGGGCCGTGTAGTCGCATTGGGTGAGGGCGTCAGCGAACAACGTATCGGGGAGCGAGGCCTGCTGGACTTCAACATCTACGCCAACGACCGCACCGACATCAATCTGACCCCGGATTACTACGGCCATGGTGCCGATGGCGGCTATGCCGAATACGTCGCCCTGCCATCCGATCAGTTCCATCACATCCCTAACCCGGAGCTGGCGGATGCCGAACTGGCGGCCATGGGCATGTGTTCCTATCAGACCGCCTACCACATGCTCACCTCCGCTAATGTACAGGCGGGCGAGCGGGTGCTGGTCACGGGTGCCAGTGGCGGTGTGGGCACGGCATTAATCCAGCTCTGCCGGATTATTGGTGCCATTCCCTACGCACTGAGCCAGAAAGACAAGGCAAAAGCACTGCTCGACCTCGGCGCCGAAGCGGTGCTGGATCGCAGCAACATGGACACATTCGTAGACCGGGTGAAGGCCGAAACGGATGGCAAACCCCTGGACGCAGTGATGGACCTGGTAGGCGGCGAAATGACTGACAAGTTCATCGACGCCATGATCTTCGACATGAACGCCCGCAGCACCTACCCGCGCCTGAGCATCGCCGGCGCCAGCGGCGGCAACATCAGCGAAATCCTGTGGACCCGAATCTACCTGTACCAGGTGCAGATCTTCGGCGTGTCTCACGGCACCCGCGAAGAAGCAAACCAGCTGATGACCTGGATACGCGATGGCCAGCTGAAACCCGTCCTGCACGGCGCGTTCAAGCTGTCTGACCTGCACAAAGCCGAAGAGTATTTCGTGAACCGTGGCAGCAACTACCTGGGCAAGATCGTGATCGTGCCGGATGCCCAGTGGCCGGCACACGGCCAACCCTTTGCCGTGGAGGCGGGCAGATGAAACCGGAACTCACCATTCAACTGATGGATACCCATGCCGGCGGTGACGTCAGCCGAATCGTCACCGGCGGCATCATCGAATTGCCGGGAAATACGGTAAGGGCCCAGATGGAATACCTGCGCGACGACGCCGACGGCCTGCGGCGGTTGCTGCTGGAAGAACCCTACGGCATCCCCGAAATGTCCGTAGACCTGCTGGTGCCCGCCACCAACCCCGAAGCCGCCGCCGGTTACATCATCATGGAAGTCATGGGTTACCCCATCTACTCCGGCTCCAACACCATCTGCACGGCAACGGCAGTTCTGGAAACCGGCATAGTCCCCAAACAGGAAGGCAAGCAACACTTCAAACTCGAATCCCCAGCCGGCCTGGTAAACATAGAAGCCACCGTGCACAACGGCGTAGTAGAAGCCATCACCTGCGAAGGCCTGCCCAGCTACATCCACACCCACAACACCAGCATCAACGTACCCGGCATCGGCAAGGTCAACTACAGCGTCGCCTACAGCGGCGGCTTCTACGCCCTGGTAGACGCCAAATCCCTCGGCTTCGACCTGACACTGGACGAAGAGCACCAACTAGCCCAAACCGCCCACGCCATCGTCGAAGCCATACAGGCCGAAAGAGGCTTCTCCCACTACACCCTGGGCGACGTAGGCCCCCTCCCGTTCCTCCACTTCATGGGCCCCGTAGAACACGTGGCTGAAGGCTGCTACAGATCAAGATCTGCCACCTACGTTCACCCCGGAGTCATCTGCCGAAGCACCACAGGCACCGGAACCTCCGCAAGATTGGCGTTAATGAACCTCGAAGG
Source organism: Marinobacter sp. SS5-14b (assembly GCF_030541005.1). Classification (GTDB taxonomy): domain Bacteria; phylum Pseudomonadota; class Gammaproteobacteria; order Pseudomonadales; family Oleiphilaceae; genus Marinobacter. The sequence continues at coordinate 7,628 of NZ_JASSVM010000001.1, forward strand.
CCAAATCAAACCCGGCGACAAACTCGAAACCATATCCCTGAGGGAAACCGGCTTTATCGGAGAATTCACTGCAGTGGAAAAGGAAAGGGAGTATCAGGTCGTCAAAAACAACATAACCGGCAAAGCCTACGTCATCGCAAAGTCCGACATAGTAGTGAACTACGACGACCCCATGGTGGAATGCACCGGCCTGACTCACGTCCTCAAATCAGAAGATGTGCCTTAACCTGCAGAACCTATTCCGCAGACAAGCCATGTAGGCGAACGAAGAAAAGCCGGCGGGAGAGGTTTCCATAAAGTTAAGCCGGCGGGAGGTGGGGAGGGATTTTCTGGCAGGAAAAAAGATGTCTGAGCGAAGCGAGTTGTTTTTTCCAGAAGAAAATCCCTCCCCACCTCCCAGCCCGCCCCCAGAACTACACGGATTGGAACCCAAGCTCAGCGAGGCCGCAATCGCCGCTTCTCAGCCCGCCGCATCCAGAACCACGCCATAAACGCGATCACCGAAACCGCCGCAATAATCAAAGTAGCCAACGCATTAATCTCCGGCGACACCCCCATCCGCACGGAGGAGAACACCACCATCGGCAACGTCGTCGCCCCCGGCCCGGACACAAAGCTCGCAATCACCAGATCATCCAGCGACAAAGTAAACGCCAGCAACCACCCCGAAACCAGCGCCGGCGCAATCACCGGCAGCGTGATCACAAAGAAAGTCTTCAACGGCGTACAACCCAGATCCATTGCCGCTTCCTCAATGGACAAATCCACCTCCCGCAAGCGCGCGCTCACCACCACCGCCACATAAGCACTGCAGAAAGTGGTGTGGGCAATCCAGATGGTGGCCATGCCACGGTCCACCGGCCAGCCGATCAGTTGCGCCATCTGCACAAACAGCAGCAACAGCGACAGGCCGGTGATCACTTCCGGCATCACCAGCGGCGCCGTGATCATGCTGGACAGCAGGGTGCGGCCACGCATCTTCTTGAACCGGGTAATCACAAAGGCACAAAGGGTGCCCAGGCACACCGCCATGCTGGCGGAATAGAAGGCAATGCGCAGGCTCATCCACACGGCAGACAGAATCTGTTCATTGGCAAACAGCGCACCGTACCACTTGGTGGAAAAGCCGGCCCACACAGACACCAGCCGCGAGGAGTTGAACGAGTAAACGATCAACACCACCATTGGCAGGTACAGGAACAGCATGCCCAGCAATAGCATGGATTTTGAGAAGCCGGGGGCTTTCAGCTTAACCATTCTTTTCCATCTCCCGAGCCTGGAAACGGTGGAACAGCACAATCGGAATCAACAGCAGCGCCAGCATGACAATCGCCAGCGAAGAGGCCACCGGCCAGTCGCGGTTGTTGAAAAACTCTTCCCACAGCACCTTGCCGATCATCAGGGTATCCGGCCCGCCCAGTAGTTCCGGAATCACAAACTCACCCACCGCAGGAATGAACACCAGCATGGAGCCCGCCAGGATTCCGGCCTTGGACAGCGGCAGGGTGATGGCCCAGAAGGTAGTCAGGCTACGGCAGCCAAGATCCGACGCCGCTTCCAGCAGGCGTACGTCCAGCTTCACCAGATTGGTGTAGATGGGCAGGATCATGAACGGCAGGTAGGCGTAGACAATGCCCAGAATCACCGCAAAGTTGGTGTTCAGCATTTTCAGTGGCGCATCGATCAGCCCCAGCCACATCAGGAACGTGTTCAGCAGGCCCTGGTTACCGAGAATGCCCATCCACGCATACACGCGGATCAGGAACGAGGTCCAGGACGGCAGCATCACCATTAGCAGGAACACCAGTTGCCAGTGCTTGGGCGCCCGGGCCATGGCATAGGCCATGGGGTAGCCGATCAGCAGGCAGAACAGGGTGGCCAGGAAGGCCGTTTTCACGGAGCCCCAGTAAGCGGCGATGTACAGGCTGTCGGAGGCCAGAAACAGGTAGTTGCCAAAGTTCACCACCACCGACAGGGTGTTCTCCACCCACCGGAACACCGGCTCATAAGGCGGAATCGCCATGACTGCCGAGGTCAGGCTGATCTTCAGTACCAGCGCAAACGGCAGCAGGAAGAACAGCAGCAGCCAGGCGAACGGCACGCCGAATACCACCCGGCGATGGAATACCACCGCACGCACCCGCTCCGCGAAGGGGGTTGCCAGAAGCTTCTTCGTCATGGCGTCAGTTCCAGAGCAGGATAGGGCTGGAGGCTTCCCAGGACACGAACACCTGATCACCCCAGGTAGGCCGCTCACCCCGGCGTTCCACGTTGGCCATGGTGGCCTGTACCCGCTTGCCACTGGCCAGCTTCACGTAGTAAGACGTGATGTCGCCAAGATAGGCAATGTTGTCTACCGTGCCGCAGCTCCAGTTGGTGTCGCCTTCGGGTTTCTCTGTGGTCAGGTAGATCTTTTCCGGGCGCAGGGCGATCAGGGTTTCCGTGGTTTCCGCAGGCGTGGTCACGCCCCGGTCGATAAACACCGGAGCGTCCAGCAGGTCGCTGGTCAGCGAGATGCTGTCGGAGTTGTCTTCCAGGATGTTCGCCTCGAAGATATTCACCGAGCCGATGAACTCCGCCGTCATGCGGCTGTTCGGGCTCTCATAGATATCGATGGGGGAGCCCACCTGGGCAATCCGGCCGTAAGACATGATGGCAATGCGACTGGCCATGGTCATGGCTTCTTCCTGGTCGTGGGTCACCATCAGGCAGGTCACGCCCACTTTCTCCAGAATATCCACCAGCTCCAGCTGCATTTCCGTGCGCAGTTTTTTGTCCAGCGCGCCCATGGGCTCGTCCAGCAACAACAGCTTGGGCCGTTTCGCCAGCGAGCGGGCCAGGGCCACACGCTGCTGCTGGCCGCCAGACAATTGCTGGGGCCGGCGCTTGCCGTAGGCTTCCATCTTCACCAGCTTGAGCATGGCGGCCACGCGGTCGGCAATTTCGTTTTTCGGCAGCTTGTCCTGTTTCAGGCCCATGGCAATGTTCTGCTCCACCGTCATATGGGGGAACAGGGCATAGGACTGGAACATCATGTTGGTGGGGCGCAGGTAAGGGGGCAGGGCGGTGATGTCCTGGCCGTCCAGCACAATGCGACCGGAATCCGGGGTTTCAAAACCCGCCAGCATGCGCAGCAGGGTGGACTTGCCAGAGCCGGAACCACCCAGCAGGGCGAAAATCTCGCCCTTGTGGATGTCCAGACTCACGTCGTCCACCGCCAGGGTGCTGTCGAAGCTTTTGGAAATACCCTTGATGCTGAGGAGCACCTCCGCTTGCGCGGAGGTATTGTTGATCACGGCCACCGTCAGCGACCGGATTTCACGCTGGTCCAGGTACGGGTCATCAGGCGCTGCGCGTCCTGAGGCCGACCTTCCATGATGTACAGCTTCTTCATCACCTCATCGGTGGGGTAGATGCTGGTGTCATTGAGGATTTCCGGGTCCACAAACTCGTTGGCCGGTTTGTTCGGGTTGGCGTACCACACGTAGTTGGTCACATCGGCGATGATTTCCGGACGCATCAGGAAATTCATCAGTTTGTGAGCATTTTCCACGTTCGGCGCGCCGGCCGGGATGGTCATCATGTCAAACCACAGCACCGCGCCCTCTTTGGGGATGGTGTAGCGGATCACATTGCCATTCTCGGCTTCCTCGGCGCGTGCAGCCGCCTGCAGGATGTCGCCAGAGTAGCCGGCAGCCACGCACAGGTCACCGTTGGCCAGGTCGCCAATGTATCGGGACGAGTGGAAGTAAGTGATGTTCGGGCGCACGGCCTTGATCACATCACCACCCTTGCGGATGTCGTCGGCGTTGTTGCTGTTCGGGTCTAGGCCAATGTAGGCCATGGCGGCACGCACCATCTCTTCACCGGAATCCAGCATGGCAATGCCACAGCCGCCGGCGGCGAGTTTGCCGGTCACTTCCGGATCAAATACCAGAGCCCAGGAATCGGTGGGAGCGTTCTCGCCCAGAATTTCCTGAACGCGGCCTTCGTTATAGCCGTAGCCGTTGGTGCCCCACAGGTAAGGCAGGGAGAACTGGCTGCCCGGGTCCACCTTTTCCAGATCATCCATCAGGTCTGGGTTGAGGTTAGCCATGTTCGGCAGCTTGCCGTGGTCCAGTGCGACAAAAGCCTTGGCAGAAATCTGCTTGGCTACGTAGTGGTTAGAGGGCACAACCAGGTCATAGCCGGAGCGGCCAGACAACAGGGCGGCCTCCAGCACCTCGTTACTGTCGTAAACGTCGTAGATAACCTTGATGCCGGTCTCTTCTGTGAACTTCGCCAGGGTGTCCTCGGCGATGTAGTCAGACCAGTTATAAACACGCACTTCCTCGGCTGCAAAAACCGAGGAGGCACCCAGAGACAACGCAACAGCGGCGGCAAGCGCCTGTGGCTTACACAACTTCAACATTGGATGGTGTCCCTCACTTAAAAGGGATGGATACAAAGCGCGCAGGACGCACGCGGTTCTTGGTGGGATTCGAGCGATTTTTAACACGAGAACCCGGCGCGCGCTACAAAAATTTCAATGCGGGGATTGGGGGTTGTGCGTATAGGGGGCACTGGGGCGGAACTGCAGGCCGTAACTGTCTTTACCTGCTCTTTACACCGGTTGACGGACACAGCGCGGGATCTTCGCGAATATAGCTCCATATAACAGAGCCCGGAGCATACAGATGGAAAAGTCGCGGAGGTTGTGGACAGCAGCATTACTGGTGCTGGCCGCTGTAACACTGTCTGGCTGTAAAGTGAGTGCCACATCGAGAGATCGGTACTATGATCATGACGAGACGCGGTATAGCCTTGGCTATTTTCTGGATGCCCGAGACACCGGGCGTTACTTTCCCAGTGGTCGCTGGAGCCTGAACAGTGAGGCCGAAGTATGCGTTGGCGACACTCTGTATTTCGAGACCGATGACGGGCGGGTGCGTGTCTATGGTTCGCCGGCCTATAGCGAGAACACCTTTCGGGCCGCTGCAACAGAACTGAACACTCGCATAGACGACGTGCTGAACCGGTTCAAGATGAGCTGGCGTGATTTTGTGGGTGAGCGCAGCTCTGCGGTGCCCTACCCGGAACAGGTGGTGGCTTGCTTGAGCCCGAGGGTGACCAATGCCGACCTTGCCTCTGGCACCCTGGCAGCTGTAGCCATTGCCCCGTATCACAGAAGCTGGCCCTATGAGGCCGGGCAGATATTTACCCATGAACTGGCCCACCACGTTCAGGAAAACCTGAGCCGCCACAATGCATCCACGTCTTTGCTGCCGTACTGGTTTGCTGAAGGTCAGGCAGCTCTGGTGTCGGGTTATCCCGTGGCACCTGCCTACCAGCATTACGACTATGATCCCCTGCGAGACGCAACCAGAAACGATGCCAGTAGTGTCAGCTACCGCTTCGAGCACTACGCACTGGCCTATCGCTACCTGGAACGAGCAAACGGTGCTCTGGAAATGACCCTGCTGCTGGATCTGGTCCAGTTCATGGACTGGACGGGTGATTACCGCGGGTTGATCAGCTCGGGTGAATCACGGGCCTTTGTGGAGGCGTTTGATGCCATGGAGTTGGTGGATCATCGGGGGCGGTATTTGAGCTTTGCCCGGTTTCGGGCGGACTACCATTCGCTTCTGGCCTTGTGATACACGCGATCACAAGGCCAGAAGTAAAGTTTATTGAGCAGTAATCACCGTCATCACCAGCTTGCCATCCCGACGAATCGGGCCGTCTTCCTTGGCACCCAGAGTGTATTCAAAAATACCGGTCTTGCTGCCGCCTTCTTCGTTGTGAATCATCAGCATCAGCTTGTCGCCGTTGGCGATTTCTTCGGTCAGGATGGCCGCGACGTCCATATTCTTGCCTTTTTTCAGGGGGGCGAAGGCTACGACCGGGCCGGGCTTCATGGCTTCGTCGGTGCGATGCACTACCAGCCAGCCGTTCTCTTCAGTCACCACTTTCTTGGCGGTTACCGTGCCTTCGGATACCGACTGGTCATCGCCCCAGACACCCACTTTGTTGCTGTGATCCATCGCCAGCGCTGATCCAGAGGCGAATGCGCCGGAAACCAGGGTGGCCGCGAGGAATGCAGTAGTTTTGATGTGCTTCTTCATTGTGTGCTCCTTAGGTTCGGTTGTACCCATCCATCACCTTGTTTTGATGGGAGTACAAGCAGCTACGGAGCGGCGCCTGAAAAGTTTCAGGCGCGTTCACGATTTATTGTTGCCCGGAGGTCTCGTTGGCAGCGGTGGGGTAAAGGAAACCGTGAATAGCCGGGCCAGTTGGTTGCCCTGTGGGCGAACCACCTTTGGGTTCCAGGCTGATGCCAAAGGTGGCGTCCCTCAGAGTTTCCGGGTCGTATTCACGAAGAGCAGCCTGGTCCAGGGTGAAGTTGTCGCTCATCACGCCCACCGATCGTGGGTTCGGGCCATACCCCTCCGCCACAATCCAAAGCTGATAAGACTTGTCCTGCTTCGGTTCAGCGGTGACCGGCTGGATGTTCAACTGGCGACTGTCCAGGTCCACGGTCAACAGAAACGCCGGTTGCTCATCGTTGTGCTGGAACACCGCTACAAAGGATTGAGTTTGTGGCTCGGGCTCCGGCTGAGTCGCCAGCACGGCAACCAGCACCAGTGCCGCTGCCGAGGCGACGGCAGTGCTCCAGCGCCAGCGGGCGACCTGCTTACGGAGGCTGACCACGTTGTCTGGCGTCGGGTTCGTCGCTTCTGGCGCGGATTGCTGCTGTTCAATCGTGCGCTGAATCCGGGCCAACAGATCCGGGCCAAGCTCAACAGGCTCAATCGCGTCGAGCATGCCTGCCAGTCGGGTTTCCCATTGCTGAATCAGAGCCTCAATCTCAGGCTCCCGGGTGCGGCGAGCCTGCAATGACTCGCGCTCTTCCTTGGGCAGAGTTCCCAGAACGAACTCCGCAACCAGCATCTCCAGATCGTCGCGTTCGCTCATGGCTCAAGGCACCTTTTGATCTGTTTCAGGGCTCTGTGCAGCCACGTTTTCACCGTGTTGATCGGCTGGTCAAAATGCAGCGCCAACTGATCTCGAGACCAACCATTCAGATACGCAAGACGGACCATGTCCTGGCGATCTTTCTCAAGCTGGTCAATACAATGGTTCAAGTGCTTTACCGTTTGATGGTCTGCTATCTGGTCATGGGCCGCGGGTGCTGAATCGGCGATGTCATCAATTTCGTCGCCGGAGCTTTCTCGTCTTGCCGGGTGCCGTCTCAGTTCGTCGATAGCGCCATGCCTTGCAATGGCGGCCAACCAGGTAATCGGGGACGATAGCTTCGCATCAAATTGGTCGGCTTTATGCCATATCTTGACATAGGTATCGTGCATTACGTCGTCCGCCCAACTCCGGTCTTTGAGGATACGCAGCACGGTGGCCATAAGTTTCGGCGCCGTGGCTTCATAAAGGCGCCCGAAGGCCTCGCGGTCCTGCTGAGCGACCCGGCGAATCATGTCCGTGACTTCAGCGGTGCTTTGAAGATGAGCAGTTTGTTGACGGTCAGAGTGCATGCACGCCTCAGTTGGTCGGCCGCGGGTAGGTTGCGAGCGCCCATTTGAGCCTAATGATCGCAACGATTCAACGGTCAAACCTGTACATTTATAATTGGTTGCGAGGAATGCCTTGTCGGACCCGGATAATGTCAGCCATCACCGCCAGGGCAATTTCCGCCGGCGTCTTGCTGCCGATGTTCAAACCAACGGGCATGTGGATGCGGTTGATCTGTTGCTCAGTCAGGCCACCAACGCGAGCCAGGCGCTCCCGGCGTTTGCCTGATGTGTTCAGGGATCCCATCACGCCAATGTAAAACGCCTGGGTTTTCACCGCTTCCATCATGGCCGTGTCATCAATGCGCGGATCGTGGGTCAGGGCGACGACGGCGGTCGCCTGGTGGCACCCCTCCCGCGCGATAAACACGGACGGCAATTCCTGTTGAAGTGATACGCCCGGGAGGTTGAAGTGGCGCACTTCTTCTGGCCTTGGGTCGCACACAATAACCTCGAATCCAAGGCTGTGGGCGAAGCTGGCACACGCATTGGCGACCGGTGACAGGCCTGCAACAACCAACCGTGAGACTGGGCCAACGCGCAAGCGCAGGATGGCCTGGTCCGTATCCTCAGTGACCCGGGGGCCCAATTCCAGCTCGGGCGCAATGTGCGCTTCGCCAGTCTCCGTTGAAACCAGGCGAGCGATCGCTCCCTGGCCTGCCAACGCAGCCTGGAGCGCCAGAAAATGGTCTCGGGTATCGGAGGATGCAGTCCAGTGCTCAATCAACACATCGAGTATGCCGCCGCAGGGGAGTGCCACTCTGGGGTTGTCCGGCCCACCGGGGGCCCCGTAGCGAATGCGATTGATGCGCCCTGTGAAGGCGTTTTGCTTAAGGCGGGCCAGAAAATCTTCCTCAACACAACCGCCAGAGAGTGACCCGCAATGAGCGCCGTCTCGCCTGGCGATCAGCCAGGAGCCGGGCTCGCGGGGTGAAGAACCGAAGGTGCTCACCACGGTGCAAAACCAGAAATCATGGCCCTCGTCACACCAGTGCAGGGCTTGTTCAATAACTTTGGTGTCCAGTGGCTGCATGGGGGCTCCAGTTGTGTTCGTTGCAGGTTTTCCTGGTGGGTCAATTTATCAGTGCCGGGCCGTATGGCGATAGTCACTGGGGGACTTCCCCATTACCTTCTTGAACAGGCGGGAAAAGTAATAGGCGTCGTCGTAACCCAGTTGCCGGCTGATGTCGGCAAAGCTCTGGCTGGTGGTGTCCAGCAACTGGCAGGCCCGCTCTACCTTCAGATGCAGGAAGTGTTGAATGGGCGAAGTGCCGGTCTGCTCCCGGTAGCGGGTTGCAAAATGCGCCGGCGAAAGGCTGGAGAGTTCGGCCAGCTGGTTGAGTGTCAGGCGATCTTCCAGATGTTCCCGCATGTAGTTATGGATGGTTTCAAGTTCCGCCTGCTTGGCGTGATCGGTTTCGTCTGCATTCAGGGGCACCGCCGCCAGCAATTGTCGCAAGCGGTTGCTGGCGTGGATCAGCCCTTGCGAACGGAAGCCGGTTTGCCGCACCGACAACAGGCCATTGAAGTCGACCAGTAAACGCGGCTGGCGGCCAAGGTGGCGAATGCGAGTCTGATTATCAAAGCCCATATGCGAATGAAACGCTTCAGCCAGTGGGCCGGTGTAATGCACCCAGTGAATGGTCCAGGGGTGGTCAGGATCTGAGGTGTAGCGATGGGCTGCGCCCGCAGGGAGCAATAGCAGGTCCCCGGCACGCACGGTATAGGGCTCTCCGCCAACATTCAGAAACGCCTTACCCTCCGTGCAGTAGATCAAAAGATTGTCACGATGGTGCTCCCGGTGCATGTGGTGGCCCACAGCTTTCCGGTAGTGGCCAAACGCCAGCGGATAAAGCTCCCGGGTAAGCGGATGGCTGGCCAGCATATGAATACTGGGCTCAGGCACCACATAACGCACGCTGTCCGATGGCACGGGCCATTGCGAGGTTTGGGTGACTTGTGTGTTTCTGGAAACTGTCTGCATCGAAAAATAATCCATCATGATCGAAACTTAGTCAATCACACCTTGGTAAACCCCGTGCTACGCTTGATTCAAATAACGCCTGTGCCCGAGTGAGCCAGGCTCTCCTGAACAACAACAAACAGGGACCACCACGATGAAGAAGATTCCCCAGTACATTGCCGGTGAATTCGTTCAGAGCCAGACCCAGAACTGGATCGACGTCACCAATCCCGCCACTAACGAAGTCATTGCTCAAGTACCGTGCGCCACGGCTGATGAAATGCGCCTGGCGATCGACAAGGCCGGAGAAGTGTTCAAAAGCTGGAAGGAAACGCCGGTGTCAGACCGGGCCCGTGTGATGCTGCGTTACCAGGCCCTGCTGAAAGAGCACCACGACGAGATAGCTGAAGTCCTGTCCCAGGAAACCGGCAAGACCTTCGACGATGCTAAGGGCGATGTCTGGCGTGGCATTGAAGTGGTTGAACACGCCGCCAACGTTGCGTCCATGATGATGGGCGAGACCGTTGAGAACGTTGCCCGCGAAGTGGACACCCACTCCTGGATTCAGCCCCTGGGCGTATGCGCCGGTATCACCCCGTTCAACTTCCCGGCGATGATTCCTCTGTGGATGTTCCCCATGGCCATTGCCTGCGGTAACACCTTTATCCTGAAGCCGTCCGAGCAGGACCCGATGACCCCGATGCGCCTGGCCGAGTTGTTTGAAGAAGCCGGCGCACCCAAGGGCGTGCTGCAGGTGGTGCATGGTGCCAAAGAGCAGGTGGATACGTTGCTGACCGATCCCGCCATCAAGGCGATTTCTTTTGTGGGCTCAGTGCCGGTTGGTCGTTACATCTATGAAACCGGCACCCGCCACATGAAGCGAGTACAGAGCTTCGCCGGCGCCAAGAACCACATGGTGATCATGCCGGATGCCGACAAGCAGCAGGTAATCAATGCTCTGGTTGGCGCCTCAGTCGGTGCCGCTGGCCAGCGTTGTATGGCGATTTCTGTGGCCGTGTTTGTGGGCGCGGCTCAGGAGTGGATTCCGGAGTTGAAAGAGGCTATGGCAAAAGTGCGCCCCGGTGCCTGGAACGATTCGGGTGCCAGCTACGGCCCGGTCATCAGCCCGAAAGCCAAGGAGCGTATTGAAGCTTTGATCGCCACCGGAGAAGCCCAGGGCGCGACCCTGTTGCTGGATGGCCGCAACTGCACGGTCGATGGTCTGCCGGATGGCAACTGGGTAGGGCCAACGCTGTTCAGCAACGTGACGCGGGAGATGGATATCTACAATGAAGAAATCTTTGGTCCGGTTCTCACCTGTATGAACGCTGATGATCTGGGTGAGGCCATTGAGCTGATCAACCAGAGCCCCTATGGCAACGGTACCTCGATCTTCACCAATCACGGTGGCGCAGCCCGCCGATTCCAGCACGAGATTGATGTGGGCCAGGTGGGTGTGAACATTCCCATTCCGGTGCCCCTGCCGTTCTTCTCGTTCACTGGCTGGAAGGGTTCGTTCTACGGCGATCAGCATGCCTACGGTAAGCAGGCTGTCCGCTTCTACACCGAAACCAAAACAGTTACCTCGCGCTGGTTCTCAAGTGAGGCCACGTCCTCCGAAGCCAACTTCTCCATTCAGCTGCGCTAACCGCGCAGCGGCCGGACAAGCAGGAGCCAAGCGATGGACTTTAACCTGACGGAAGACCAGTTGGCGTTCCGGGCTGCGGCCCGGGCTTTCGCAGAAAAATCCATGGCGCCCCACGCGGCGCGATGGGATGCCGAACACATCTTCCCGGTTGACGTTATGAAAGCCGCGGGGGAGATGGGCTTCATGGGCATGTATACCCCGGAAGCCCTGGGTGGCATGGGCCTGTCTCGCATGGATACCTCGGTGATCGTGGAAGAGCTGGCCATGGCCTGCCCCTCCACGGCCGCCTTCATGACGATTCACAACATGGCCACCTGGATGGTGGCGAGCTTTGGGACTGATGATCTGAAGCAGGCCTTCGTGCCCCGGCTCGCCAGCGGCGAATGGCTGGCGTCCTACTGCCTGACCGAACCGGGGGCCGGTTCGGATGCGGCCAACCTGCGTACCCGCGCAGTACGGGACGGCGACAGCTATGTGATTAATGGCAGCAAGATGTTCATCTCCGGCGCCGGCGCCACCGATATTCTGGTGTTGATGGCCCGGACCGGCGATGCCGACAGTGGGGCCAAAGGAATCTCGACCTTTGTGATTCCGGCCGATGCCGAGGGTGTGTCCTACGGCAAGAACGAAGAGAAAATGGGCTGGCACAGCCAGCCAACCCGCCTGGTGACGCTGGAAGACGTGCGCATTCCGGCCACCAACCGGGTAGGGCAAGAAGGCGACGGCTTTGCCATTGCCATGAAAGGCCTGGACGGTGGCCGTCTGAACATCGCCACCTGTTCACTCGGCGGCGCCCAGGCGGCGCTGCTGCGGGCCCGCAATTACCTGCATGAACGCCAGCAATTCGGTAAACCGCTGGCGGCGTTTCAGGCGCTGCAGTTCAAACTGGCGGACATGGCGACCAACCTGGTGGCTGCACGCCAGATGGTGCGCCTGGGTGCGTTCAAACTGGACAGCGGTGATCCGGAAGCCACTCTGCATTGTGCCATGGCCAAGCGCTTCGCCACCGACGCCTGTTTTGAGGTGGTGAACGAAGCCCTTCAGCTGCATGGCGGCTATGGTTATATCCGGGAGTATCCGCTGGAACGCTATGTGCGAGACCTTCGAGTACACCAGATCCTGGAAGGTACCAACGAAATCATGCGTCTGATCATTGCCCGCCGGCTGCTGGACGATGGCGTCGCCGAAGCCATCCAGTAATCGGCCAACGACTTACACAAGGAATCTATGATGAGTGACCTGATTCAACTCGAGAAACGCGACCACATCGCGATCATCACCATTGCCAACCCGCCGGCCAACACCTGGACGGCCGACTCTCTGGCGGCTCTGGCCAAGACGGTTGAACAACTCAACCAGGATCGGAATATCTTTGCCCTGGTAGTGACCGGGCAGGGCGAAAAGTTCTTCTCCGCCGGAGCCGACCTCAAAACCTTTGCCGACGGCGACCGGGCCATGGCCAACGAAATGGCCCAGCGTTTTGGTGAAGCCTTCGCGGCCCTGACCGCCTTCCGGGGCGTTTCCATTGCCGCGATCAACGGCTACGCCATGGGTGGCGGCCTGGAATGCGCGCTGTCGTGCGACATCCGCGTTGCCGAAGAGCATGCCCAGATGGCACTGCCGGAAGCCAGTGTCGGCCTGCTGCCATGCGCCGGTGGCACCCAGAACCTGCCCTGGCTGGTGGGTGAAGGCTGGGCCAAGCGCATGATTCTGTGCGGCGAGCGGGTGGATGCCGCCAAAGCGTTGCAGATCGGCCTGGTGGAGGAGGTTGTTCCCTCCGGCCAGGCTTTGGAAAAAGCGTTGCAACTGGCGGAGGGCGCCTGCAAACAAAGCCCGTCCTCCATTGCCCGCTGCAAACAGCTGGTGATGAGTGCCCGGGAGGGTCGCAGCCACAGTGATGGCTGGCGGATGGAGCGGGAGCTGTTCGTAGAACTGTTCCACACCGAGGACCAGAAAGAAGGCGTTAATGCGTTCCTCGACAAGCGCAAACCCGAGTGGAAGAACCGGTAACAGGCGAGGCAGTTATGAGCGACCAACCGATGGTATTCGAGGAATGGCAGGCGGCCGGCGACAAAGTGATTGCGGTGGCCCGCCTGAACACACCCCGCAACCTCAACTCGCTGTCGATGGACATGATCCATCTGCTGAAGCCCCAGCTACAGCGCTGGGCTGACGACCCCAAAGTGTGTGCGGTCTGGCTGGAAGCCGAAGGCGACAAAGCCTTCTGCGCGGGCGGAGATATTGTCGCCCTGTACCGCAGCATGACCGAGCCCGGCAAACTGGGCGACGGCGAGCATTTTTTCAGCGAGGAATACGAGCTGGATTATCAGATACACACCTTCCCCAAACCGATCATCTGTTGGGGTAATGGCATTGCCATGGGTGGCGGCATCGGGTTGATGGTCGGGGCATCCCACAGGGTAGTCACAGAACACTCCAAACTGGCCATGCCGGAAGTGAGTATCGGACTGTACCCGGATGTCAGTGCCGGCTGGTTTCTTAACCGTATGCCGGTGCGTGCCGGCCTGTTTCTGGGCCTGACCGGCGCCAGAATGAACGGCGCAGATGCCTTGTTTGTGGGCATGGCGGATCGATTTGTAAGGCATGACCTCAAGAATGATGTGGTTGAGGCATTGAAAGCGTCGGATTGGCTGGCAGGTAATGCTCATTCGGTTATCTCAAGCGTGCTCCGGCGGTTTGAGCAACAAAGCCAGGATGCCCTGCCGGACTCGCCCGTGCGCCAGCATCTGGATGACATTAACCGGGCGACCGATGCCGACACGCCGGAGCAAGTGGTCAGCCAGCTTAAAGAACTGAGCGCCCGTGACGACTGGCTGGGTAAATCCACCAAAGGCATCGGCAATGCCTCGCCCACTTCGCTGGCGCTGATGTGGCAGCACTTTTACCGCAGCCGCCACCACAGCCTGAAGCAGGTTTTGGATAACGAACTGGTGATGTCTCATAACTGCCTGAGCAAAGGTGAGTTTGCCGAGGGCATCCGGGCATTGCTGATTGATAAAGACATGCAGCCCCGCTGGCGCTATGCCTCGCTAGGGCAGATTGAGCCGCAATGGATAGACAGTTTCTTTCGCTGAACGAAAACAATAAGGGGAACAACGATGGCACGAATCACCTTTATCGGCCTGGGCAACATGGGTGGGCCCATGGCCTCCAACCTGGTCAAGGCCGGCAATGAGGTCACGGTGTTTGATCTCTCCAAAACCGCTGTTGACGAACTGGTCGCACAGGGGGCGAAAACCGCCGAGTCTGCCAAGGCGGCAGCGGAAGGCGCTGAATGCGTGATCACCATGCTGCCCGCGGGCATGCATGTAGAAGCGGTTTATCTGGGTGACGACGGACTGCTGGAGGCGCTGCCAGCCGGCACCCTGGTAATTGACTCTTCCACCATTGCTCCGGAAACCGCACGCAAGGTGGCAGAAGCGGCCACCGCCAAGCATCTGGAATTCATTGATGCACCCGTCTCCGGCGGTGTGGGCGGGGCCAAGGCCGGCACCCTGACGTTCATCTGCGGGGGTGAAGAAAGTACCTTCAACAAGGCCAGGCCGATTCTTGAGGGGATGGGCAAGAACATCTTCCACGCCGGCCCCCATGGCGCCGGGCAGGTGGCGAAAATCTGCAACAACATGCTGCTCGCCATCCTGATGGCCGGCACCAGCGAGGCCCTGGCCCTGGGCGCGAAAAATGGCCTGGACCCTGCGGTACTGTCGGAAATCATGAAACAGAGCTCCGGTGGTAACTGGGCGCTGAACGTGTATAACCCCTGGCCGGGTGTGATGGAAGGGGTGCCGGCGTCTCGGGATTACCAGGGCGGGTTTCTTGTTAATCTGATGACCAAGGACCTCGGGCTGGCGTTTGATAATGCGGTGAAGAGTCAGGCGTCCATTCCCATGGGCTCTTTGGCCCGCAACCTGTTCCAACTGCATGCGGGGCAGGGCAACGGAGAGCTGGATTTTTCAAGCATTCAGCGGCTTTACAAACCGGATTAATTACAGAGGGGTAGCTTGAGCTGCCCCTTTTTATTAGCCTTTAGTTTACCTTTACGTAAAGTGAAACGTGTGCTAAACCTTGTCTAAATCTTGTGCAGCTGAAGACAACAATAACAGGAGTTCACAATGAGCCTTCCGCAATACGCCGAGGTGTACAACAACTTTGATGTGGCCGCTCTGGAAGCGGAGATTCTGGACGGTCGCCTCGACAGCGGCCTGAACGTGTGCCATGAAATCTGCGACAAGTGGGCCACAGACCCCCAAAAGGTGGCGCTGTACTACGAAACGACCGACGGTGGCGACGGTGCGCTTACCTTCGCCGAGCTCAAAGCGGCTTCTGCCAGGTTTGCCAATTACCTTCAAAGCCTGGGCGTGGGCAAGGGCGACCGCGTGGCGGCCTTGTTGCCAAGAGGGCCGGAGCTGCTGGTCGTGATCGCCGGAACACTTCGCCTGGGCGCGGTCTACCAGCCACTGTTTACAGCTTTTGGTTCTGGCGCCATTGAATACCGCCTGGAACGGGCCGGCACCAAACTGGTGGTTACCGATCCGGACAACTACCCCAAGCTCACCGAGGTCAATAACTGCCCACCGGTGTTATGTGTGAATGCCGCTGCGACCGGAGCGGATGTGCCCGATTTCGATCAGACCATGGCGCAGCAGTCTGATCAGTTCGAACCGGCCATGATCACCGGCAACGATCCATTTCTGCAGATGTTCACCTCCGGCACCGTGGGCAAATCAAAAGGGGTGGCTGTGCCCGCGAAAGCCTTGCTGGCATTCTACGTTTACATGAAATACGCCATCGACCTGCGTGAAGACGATGTGTTCTGGAACGTGGCCGATCCAGGCTGGGCTTATGGTTTGTATTACGCCGTCACCGGGCCGCTGTTGATGGGCCATGCCACCCATTTCAACCCCAACCCGTTCACCCCGGAATCCACCTACGCCATGATCCGCAAATACCGGATCACCAACCTGGCCGCCGCACCCACCGCCTACCGCTTGCTGAAGGCCAACGACAGTGTGTTGCCGCAAGGCGAGAACCTGGGCCTGCGGGTATGTAGCAGTGCCGGTGAGCCCCTGAATCCAGAGGTGGTCAACTGGATCAAGCAGCGCCACTTCTGTCCGGTGAAAGATCATTACGGCCAGACCGAAACCGGTATGACCTGCTGTAACTTCCACGGCCTGGAACATCCGGTACGACAAGGTGCCATGGGGTACTCCTCCCCCGGCCACAAGGTGGTTGCTCTGAATGAAAAGAACGAAGTCGTGGGCGAAGGTGAAAACGGCCAGTTGGCGGTCGATATTCAGGCCTCTCCGCTGTTCCATTTTGATGGCTACACCTGGGGCGAGAAAGATCCGTTTGTGAACGGCTATTACCTGACCGGCGATATGGTGACCTGCCACGGCGACGGCAGTTTCTCCTTCAGCGGACGAGACGACGACATCATCACCACCGCCGGTTACCGGGTAGGCCCTGCAGATGTGGAAAGCACACTGCTGGAACACGCAGCGGTGGCAGAATCCGGCGTGGTGGCCAAGCCAGATGAAAAGCGGGGTTCGGTGATCAAGGCTTATGTCGTCATCAAGGCCGGCCAGGAGCCTGCGGACGATGCCGTGCTCAAAGAGGAGCTCCAGGAGCTGGTTCGCCGCCGTCTGTCGACCCACGCTTACCCTCGGGAAATCGAATTTGTAGACGAGTTGCCGAAGACCCCCAGCGGCAAGATCCAGCGGTTTGTGCTGCGCAATCGTGCCCAGGAGGAAGCCGGTGCATGAAGATTACCTTTGAGGAGTTGAGCCATTTCCTTGAGGTACAGTTTCCGCAGGGGGCCTCCTACGGCACCCTGCAGAAACTGGGCGATGGCTGGGCCGAAATGAAACTCGACGTGGACGAAGAGCATCTTCGGCCCGGGGGTACGGTAGCTGGCCCCGCCATGATGGGGCTGGCGGACGTGACCATGTACGCCGCGCTGCTCAGCCGGATTGGCCTGGTGCCGCTGGCGGTGACTGCCAACCTGAACATTAACTTTCTCAGAAAGCCCGTCGCCCATGCGCCTATTTGGGCCAGGGCGACTATGCTCAAGGTGGGTCGCACCATGGGCGTAGGTGAGGTTTTTGTGTATTCCGAAGGTGTGGAAGAGCCGGTCGCACATTCCACCATGACCTATTCCATACCGCCGGAAAAATAACGCAGTTATTTATTGACGTTTACGTATACGTCAATCTAATCTGTAGGCTAATTGAGAAATACAACAATAACAAAAGGTGAAGTGGCTCATGAGTGAACAGTTCGTTCTCGAGACCCGTAACCTGGTCAAGGAATTCAAAGGATTTGTGGCGGTTGATAACGTCAACCTGCAGATCCGTCAGGGCAATATTCACGCCTTGATCGGCCCTAATGGTGCCGGCAAGACCACGGTGTTTAACCTGTTGACCAAGTTCCTGAGCCCCACACGGGGCCAGATTCTCTATCAGGGTGAAGACATCACCGCCCTGAAGTCCGCCGCCATTGCCCGCAAGGGCATCGTTCGCTCTTTCCAGATTTCTGCTGTATTTCCCCATATGACCGCGCTGGAGAATATCCGCGTGGCTCTGCAAGCCGCAGAGGGCACGTCGTTCAGCTTCTGGAAATCCGGTAACTCCCTGAACAAGCTCAACCAGCGTTGCATGGAACTGCTCGAGTCCGTGGGCCTGACCGAATTCGCCAATACCACCACCGTTGAACTTGCTTATGGCCGCAAACGGGCGCTGGAACTGGCGACCACTCTGGCGATGGAGCCAAAGCTGTTGCTGCTGGACGAACCAACCCAGGGCATGGGCTCGGAAGACGTCGACCGGGTGGTGGAACTGGTACGCAAGGCCGCCGAAGGCCGCACCGTGTTGATGGTGGAGCACAATCTTAGCGTGGTCAGCAAACTGTGTGATCGCATTACCGTGCTGGCCCAGGGGGCCGTGCTGACGGAGGGCGATTATCAGGAAGTGTCTGCCGACCCAAGAGTGCGCGAAGTCTATATGGGCAGTGATGGCAGCGGCGAGCGCGGTGGCAGTCCTGCAGAGCAGGCGGAGGCGGCGCAATGACCCAGAACTCTCAGAAAGACTACGAACAGCTTCGGGTGTCTGGGCTGCACGCCTTCTACGGTGAATCGCACATTCTTCACGGCATTGACCTGGTGGTTAAACGGGGCGAACTGGTCACCCTGCTCGGGCGCAACGGTGCCGGTCGCAGCACCACGCTCAAGGCCATCATGAACATGGTGGGTCGCCGTACCGGCTCCATCATGATCAACGGCGAAGAAACCATGAAGTGCGCGCCGCATCATATTGCGAGGTTGGGTGTGGGTTATTGCCCCGAACACCGGGGCATTTTTTCTTCACTCAACGTCCAGGAAAACCTTACGCTGCCGCCCGTGGTACGCAGCGGTGGTATGAGCCTGGAAGAAATCTACAACATGTTTCCCAACCTGTATGAGCGTCGGTTCAGCCAGGGCACCAAGCTGTCTGGTGGTGAGCAGCAAATGCTGGCCATGGCCCGAATCCTGCGCACCGGTGCCAACATGCTCTTGCTGGATGAAATCACCGAAGGGCTGGCCCCGGTGATTGTCGAGAAGCTGGGCGAGGTGCTGATGGCTCTGAAAAACAAGGGCCTGACCATCATCCTGGTTGAACAGAATTTCCACTTTGCAGCCCCCCTGGCTGACCGGCATTACGTGGTTGAGCATGGGCAGATCGTGGAAGAAATCCGCGCCGATGAACTGAGTGCTAAACAATCGGTGCTGGACGGCTATTTGGGGGTCTGATCTCCGGATAGAACGAAAGCAACAAAACCAACAACAACACGAACCAACGCAAGACAGTAGCGGAGATACAACAATGACAATGACCAAAAAGCTTCTGACCTCAGCCGTTGCATCAGCCCTGATGGTGGGTGGCGCTCAGGCAGCCATTTCCGACAACACGGTAAAGATTGGCTACCTGGCGGATATGTCTGGTACCTATCGTGATCTGGCCGGCCCTAACGGCCTCAAGGCTCTGGAAATGGCCATCAAGGATTTCGGTGGCAAGGTAAATGGCGCCACTATTGAAGTGGTCAGCGCCGATGATCGCAACAACCCGGATTCTTCTTCCAGCACCGTTCGCCGCTGGGTAGAGAACGACAAGGTCGATATGGTGGCCGGTATGGTGGCTTCTTCAGTCACCATCGCGGTCAGCAAGATTCTCGAGGAAAACGACCGGCTGGGCATTGTCTCCGGCTCTGCCGCCTCCAGCATTACCAACGAGCACTGTACCCCCAACCACATTCACTATGTGTACGACACCTATCCGCTGGCCAACGGCACCGCCAGTGCCGTGGTGAAAGAGGGCGGTAAAAGCTGGTACCTGATGACTGCGGATTACGCCTTCGGCCATGCTCTTGAGGCCGATGTCACCCGTGTAGTGGAAGCCAACGGTGGCGAAATCGTAGGTTCTGTGCGCCATCCGTTCCCGACCCAGGACTTCTCATCCTTCGTGCTGCAGGCCCAAGCTTCCGGCGCGGATGTGGTTGGCCTGGCCAATGCGGGTTCAGACACCACCAACGCCATCACCACCGCCAGTGAGTTCGGCGTTACTCAGGCCGGCCAGACATTGGCAGCCCTGCTGCTGTTCCTGACCGACGTACACGCACTGGGTGTCAACACCGCTCAGGGCATCCAGCTCACGACCGGTTGGTACTGGGACATGAACGACGAGACCCGCGAATGGTCAGACCGGTTCATGAAAGAAACCGGTGTACGGCCTACCATGGTGCACGCCGGTATCTACTCCAGCACCCTGCAGTACCTGAACGCTGTGGCGGCGACGGGTTCTGATAATGCTCAAGCTGTGCGCAAGCAGATGATGGACACACCCATCAACGACATGTTCACCAAGAACGGTCGCATCCGTGAGGATGGCCGGATGGTGCACGACATGTATCTGGCGGAAGTGAAAAAGCCCGAGGAGTCCAAGAACGAATGGGATCTGTACAAGATTCTGCGGACCATCCCGGCCGATGAAGCCTACCGCCCACTCTCCGAGAGCAAGTGCAAACTGGTCAACAACTGAGGCTGACGGTTGCTGTGGCGCACCCCGCAACAGGGCAGGGTGCGCCCCGCAAACCGCCGGGCCAACACGCTCAATACCAACGTACGTGCTGCTTGTGGAGTTAAACCCATGTCCATGATTTTCGGCGTCCCTCTTGCTGTGCTTCTCGGCCAGCTCCTGATCGGGATCATCAATGGCGCCTTCTACGCCCTGTTAAGCCTGGGTCTCGCAGTCATCTTCGGCCTGCTGAAGATCATCAACTTCGCCCATGGCGCCATGTATATGCTCGGTGCTCTGGTGACGGTTGTTCTGTTCGACGCTCTGGGCGTCAACTATTGGGTTGCGCTGTTTCTTGCGCCCTTGCTGGTGGGCGTCTTTGGGGTACTAATCGAATACTTCCTGCTACGGCGTATTGCCGGGCAGGATCACATATACAGCCTGTTGCTCACCTTCGGGGTGGCGCTGATTCTTCAGGGTGTGCTCACCAATATCTACGGCGTTTCCGGTCTGCGCTACGCCATGCCTGATGTGTTCAAGGGCGGCTTCAACCTGGACTTCATGTTCCTACCGTACTATCGCGCCTGGGTGATTGTGGTGGCGCTGCTGGTGTGCTTTGGCACCTGGTTTATGATCGAAAAAACCAAGCTTGGCTCCTATCTCCGGGCGGGTACGGAAGATTCTCAACTGATGCAGGGCTTTGGCATCAACGTGCCGCTGCTGGTCAGCCTGACCTACGGCTTTGGTGTGGCACTGGCGGCGTTTGCCGGCGTGCTTGCCGCCCCCATTTACTCGGTCACACCGACCATGGGCTCGACGACATTGATCGTAGTGTTTGCCGTGGTGGTCATCGGGGGTATGGGCTCTATTGGCGGGGCAATCATCACCGGCATTTTGATGGGGGTGATAGAGGGCCTGACCAAAACCTTTTATCCGCCCGCATCCTCCGCGGTCATTTTCCTGGTCATGGTGGTGGTGCTGATGTTCCGACCCAACGGCCTGTTCGGTAAGGAGGCATAATGATGAGCCAGCCCATCAATTCCGCTGACGTTCACAAGGCCATGCTAGAACAGCAAAAGTCACAGGACCGCAGAAAAATGCTGCTTAACGGCGCCTTGCTGCTTTTGTTGTTGGCAGCACCTTTCGCGTTGTACCCGGTTTTCCTGATGAAAATCCTGTGCTTCGCATTGTTTGCAGTGGCCTTTAACCTGCTGTTTGGCTTCACCGGCCTGCTGTCGTTTGGCCACGCGGCGTTTCTCGCCAGCGGCGCCTATACCACTGGTTACCTGCTCAGCAACTACTCTGGCCTCACGACCGAAATGGGGATCATTGCCGGCACCCTGGTGGCGACGGCGTTGGGGCTTGTGTTCGCCTTGTTGTCGATTCGCAGGCAGGGAATTTACTTTGCCATGGTCACGCTGGCGCTGGCCCAGCTGGTCTACTTCTTCTTCGTGCAGTCAGAATTCACTGGCGGCGAAGACGGTCTGCACGGTATTCCCAGAGGCGAGTTGTTCGGTGTGATTGATCTGTCCGACAACATGAACATGTATTACTTCGTGTTGACGGTGTTCATCGCCTGCTACCTGCTGGTGCAGCGAATCGTCAGCAGCCCCTACGGCCAGGTGCTCAAAGCCATCAAGCAGAACGAACCCCGGGCCGTGTCACTGGGTTACAACGTGGACCGCTACAAAATACTGGCCTTCGTTATCTCCGCCGGGCTGACCGGATTGGCCGGCTCACTGAAGTCGGTGGTATTCCAGCTCGCCTCGCTGAACGATGCCCACTGGCATATGTCGGGTGAAGTCATCCTTATGACGCTGGTGGGTGGCCTGGGCACACTGCTTGGCCCGGTGATCGGTTCCACCTTTGTGGTCAACGTGGAATACCAGTTGTCCCAGGGGCCATTACGGGACTGGGTTGACCCGATCCTTGGCGGCATCTTTGTGCTGACCGTGCTGGCGTTCCGCAGTGGGATTGTGGGGGAGATTCAGAAGTTCATGCGAAAGAACCTGGGGTGACCGACGGGTGAATCAGAGGGCCGAGAGCTTGTTAATATGTGTCGAAATTATTTACAGGTGGTGTTTTTGATATAAATTATCACAGTGTAAAGCATAGCTATTTTTTGTTGTGGAATGATCTTTGCGGTTTTGTGCCGGCTCGGGAAGCATACACTACCGAACATGGTATTAAACTTATAAGTATCGGAGAACATCTAAGGTTATGGATATTCTAATAAAAAAAGTAGCTGCGTTCGTTGGCGCATCATTGGTCGGGTCATCACTTCAGGCCGCACTCATCAGCGAAAGTGACATCATTGCTGATTGGAGTTCAGAAAAAACCGTTGTCTACGATATTACAAATAATGCGAATTGGAGTGCTTCTGGAAATGCCATTACCAATGGTGGAAATTATAACGGAGCATTGGTAAGTGACTTTGAGTCTGCAGGTAACTTCACATTCAGCACGCTCGTCAAAGGTATTAACGATAACGACTATATGGGCGTCGTCTTTGGCTGGCAGGACAGCAATAATTCTTACGGCCTCGGATGGAATGGTGGTGGTTTAGGCAGCACCTATAGCTTTAACGGTATTGGTCTTTATAAGGAAGTCGGTGGTGTCAGAACAATCCTGGCTTCGGATGCCACAACATGGAGTAGTGGTGTTGCTTACGACTTTGAGGTTGGGCGGTCCGGCAGCAATATCTTTGCCAGTATCAAGCAAGGCGAGTCTACGATTTTTTCGGCTAGCATTGCTGACACAGCATTCATGTCGGGTAAAGTCGGATTCGATACTCTCAGTCAGGAGGCTATGTTCGGCTCTGGTAAGACGGACTACAGTGAAGCAGCAACGGTGCCTGAGCCCGGCACTCTCGCTTTACTTGGCTTGGGCCTTGCGGGTATCACCGTCTCCCGAAGAAAAGCGGTTAAAAGCGCCAAATAAGTCGTTGGCGTTCCTGTTTTAGCTTGACCAAGAGCCCTTGTCTGCCCGCGCAGTAAGGGCTTTTTAGTTTTGAGTGCAGTTAAGCAAGCGTGTCACCCGTAGGCCCGCGATCAGGCATGGCTCTGTCTTGTTGACCGAAGTGGCTGCAATCTGCGCCTATCTGGCAGGCAAGTTTCCTGAGAAGAACCTGGCGCCGCTGCCAAGCGAGCCAACGCGCTGGACGATGAACTGGCGGAGCGGATGAAGGCTGCCCCCGGCTGATTTCTGTTCTTGTCTATTGGTCCTCTTGCTCCCTGTCGAGGCAGTTTGCTCGTGCGGCGGGGAGTTTTCATGTTGAAGCTGCTATATTAGGTCGACTATTTCGCGACAGGGAGAAGGGGGGTGTGGAAATAAAGCCTTGTTTTAACTTGAAAATGCGGCAGGCGAATCGCGTACTGACCAATCATTACGACAGTTATCTGCGTGAACTGGGGCTGACCATTGCCCAGTTTTCGATCCTTCGTACACTCTTCTACATGAAGCAAACCTCCCAGAAAGACCTGCAGGAAGTTCTGGTACTGCAACAGACAACACTCACCCGCAATCTGCGACCCTTGATCCGTTCCGGTTATATCGCCACGTCACCAAGCCTTGAGGACCGACGAGTAACTCTGGTGTCATTGACCGATGACGGTATCGAGTTGTTCAACAAGGCCCTGAAAAAGTGGACGCTCGCTCAGGAAAGCGTGTCCGAGAAACTCGGAGCTGAGCTCAGTGGCCAGTTGCTGGACGTTGCCGACGCCGTCATCAAATTACAGTAAAAATTTGACAGATACATGCATATACATCTATAAGGATGCATATACATGTAACGACGTGAGGACAACAAGATGAAGGAAAATATCGTACTGATTGGTGTAAGGCGCCCATGGATGGTGTTGATCCTCGGGTTGCTCTTAATGGCTGGCCTGGCCAGTGGCCTGACCAAAATCTATAAGGACAGCCGTGCAGATGCCTTTCTGGAGGAGGACAACCCGGCACTGCTCTATAAGAATAAAGTTCAGGAGATCTTTGGATTGAGTGACCCCCTGGTCATTGCCATTGAAGATCTATCGACAGAGGGTGTTTTTCGCCTTGAAACCCTGAAACTGGTCGCCAACCTGACCGATCAGGTCAACGAGTTAGACAGCGTCAACGCGGCGCGCACCATCAGCCTTGCCACCGAAAGCAACATTGTCGGCGTACCCGATGGACTTGAAGTCACTCCTTTCCTGGAGCTCCTGGAGGATGGCGGCAGCCCTGGGGCTGTTCGCAAAGCCGTGGGTGATTTTCCGTTATACCACGGCATGCTGGTGTCGGATGACGATGCCATGACTGTCATCGTTGCTGAGCTCTACGATGATGAACTGGCAGAGGAAGCTTACCAATCTATTGTTGCGCTGACGGATGCGATTGAACTCGATCCTGTTGTCAGTATTCACGTGGCAGGAGAAGGCGCTGTCCTTGGCTTCCTGGGGCACTATATTGATCGTGATGCCAGTCGCCTGAACCCCATGGCGGGCTTGATCATCACTATCATGCTGATCATTGCGTTTCGCCGATTGCTTCCGGCGTTACTCGGCAATGCCGTTATTGCGGCATCGGTGTTGATGACGGTCGGATTCATGGCCTACAGCGGCGTGCCTTTTTTCGTGATCACCAACGCCATGCCGGTGATTTTGATCGGTATCGCGGTGGCCGACACCATCCATATCCTCAGCCACTACTACGAGTGCCAGGCGAAAAACCCCGACAGGTCGCTGCAAGATTGTATTGAAGAGGCCGTTCTGGTCATGTTTCGACCGGTCACCCTGACCACGCTGACCACCATCGCCGGCTTTCTCGGTTTGTATGCGTCGTCCTACATGCCTCCGTTCGAGTACTTCGGTCTGTTTACCGCGTTTGGCGTCCTAGTGGCGTGGCTCTACTCGATTTTTGTCCTTCCTGCATTGATCCGATTGTTCAAGCCCACGGTCAGCCAGCGCTGGGTTGAGCTGGAGCGTAACAGTCGGCGTGATGTCTTTTCCCGTGGTGTGAACGTATTGGGTCGCCTGGCGACACGTCGACCGACGGTTACGATCGCTGTGTTTTCCGCGTTGGCGCTGGTTGGAATTGCATTGACTACGCAGTTGCAGGTCAATGAAAACCGCATCAACACCTTTCATGCCGACGAGCCCCTTTACCAGGCGGACAAGCGGATCAATGAGCATCTGGATGGCACCAATACCCTTGATATCGTTATCACCACGCCGAAAGTGGAAGGCCTTTTTGATGTTGAGGTGTTGCGTCGCGTCGAAGCGCTGCAGGCCTATGCCGAGACTCTTCCACACGTGAATGGCTCGGTATCGGTGGTGGATTATCTGAAACAGATGAACAAGTCCCTCAATGAGGGCCGGCAGGACTTCTATGCCCTGCCGGAAAGCGACGCTCTGGTGGCTCAGTATTTTCTACTCTACGCCGCCAGTGGTGATCCATCGGACTTCGAGGAAGTGATTGATTACGACTACCGATTGGCGAATATCCGGCTGCATCTCGATACCGCAGAGTTTGTCGCCACCCGCCCAGTGATTGAAGCGCTTCAGAGCTACATCGATACCCAGTTCGATAGCGATAAGGCGGGCGCAACGTTAAGTGGTCGGGTTAATGTTAATTACCACTGGATAAAAGACCTGGGGCAGAGCCACTTCCTGGGGGTGATTGTGGCGCTGGTTTTTGTGTGCCTGGTTTCCGCCCTGCTTTTCCGATCCTTGTCGGCGGGCCTGATGGCGGCGGTTCCAGTGGTGTGTTCAATCCTCGTGGTTTACTCGGCGATGGTGCTGTTGGGCATCAACCTGGGTATTGGCACCTCAATGTTTGCCTCCGTGGCGATCGGACTGGGAATCGACTTCTCCATCCACACCCTGGAGCGCATCAAGACGCTGGTGGAAGAGGGCGTCGCAGATATGACGACGTTACTGGCCGAGCTCTACACCTCCACAGGCCGGGCGTTGTTGTTTAACTACCTGGCCATTGCCTTTGGTTTTGGTGTTTTGATCAGCTCCAAGGTTGTGCCCCTGACCCATTTCGGAACGGTGGTGGTCTTGTCTGTGACCATGAGTTTCCTGGCCGCGATAACCCTGCTGCCGGCGTTGGTGATGGTGGTCCGGCCGGCATTCATCTTTGGCAAGGCAGCTACCCAAAGCGAAACGCAGCAGCGCCCTGCCAGTGTGCTGGGCTCGGTGAACGGCTTGCTTCCGATCCTGATGCTGGCGGCAATTGGCGCTGCCGGATTGATCGGCACGGCCCCGGCCGAGGCAAATGACCAACTCTCGGACGGTAGTGAGGTTGCGCAACGCATCAACGCGGTGGACGAAGGCCAACATGCGACCAGTGAAATGGCCATGATCCTGACGGACTCAAGCGGTAAGGAGCGGAAGCGCCATGTGACCAGTTACCGCAAGTACTTCGGGCAAGAGAAGAAAACCGTCCTGTTCTTCAAGGAGCCCGCTAACGTAAGGGGGACGGCGTTTCTCACGTACGATTATCCCGATGCCGACAAGGATGACGACCAGTGGCTCTACTTGCCGGCCTTGAGAAAAGTGCGTCGCATTTCCGCATCTAACCGGGGAGATTACTTCCTGGGAACAGATTTTACCTACGAAGACATCAAGCTCTCCGGTCGCGTGGACAGGGATGACTACACCTTTACCGTCGATGGACAAGGCACTCTTGAAGTCGACGGTAAAGTGATCGACGTGTTGCATGTGGAGGCCATTCCAAAGACCAAAGAGATCGCCGATGAGCTGGGGTATGGCAAAACCCGGTTGTGGGTCAATACCGACAACTGGGTTGTGGTCAAAAACGAATTCTGGGACCCGAAGGGCAATCGCCTGAAAACCTACAGGGCGTCAGACATCCGGCAGGTGGATGGTATCTGGACCAGGCATCAGCTGGATATTGAAAACCACCTGACCGGACACCGCTCCCGGTTCCTGTTCTCAGATGTGGATTATCAGACCGCAGTGCGTGACAGGCTCTTTACCTCCCGGGCACTGGTCAAAGGACTGTAAGCCATGTCATCGCCACTATTTCTCAATCGGATACGCTGGGTGTTCGCTTGCTCGGTGTTGAGCCTTTCTTACCCATCGGCGTTGGCGGATGTGCGGGCGAAACTGACCACCGAGGCCGCCTACGAATGGGAGCGCGGTGATATCGGCAAGACCGAGGCGGTGCTTGATCTGGAATGGACAGGCTCTCTTGGTAAAACGACAAGCTTTACCGTGATACCTCGGGGCCGAATGGATCTGGCTGATGCCCTGGACACCGACACTCGACGACCAGATAACTACTCCCGCATTAACGGGCCGATCGAGGAGAATCCAAGCATTCGGCTCGAGTTGGCCGAAGCCTACACCGACCACTACCTTGGCTGGGGCAGTATGCGGCTGGGTAAACAGCAGGTGGTTTGGGGGCAGGCTGACGGCCTGAAAGTACTTGACGTGATTAACCCCCAGAGCCTGCGGGAGTTCAATCTGCCTGACTTTGAAGACTCCCGCATACCCACTTCCATGCTGAATCTCGAAATACCCACCGGCGTGGACTCGTCCGTTCAGCTGCTGGTCATTCCGGATCTGACGTTTAACGAACTGGCAGACCCCGGGAGTACGTTTGAAATGACGAGTCCTGAGTTAGTACCCGCTCCGGCAACCGGCGTGCCGGTAACCGTCGAACGGACCCGCCGGCCCGCCGGGGGCAACCTCGAAACCGGAGTGCGCTGGTCGGCGTTTGTGAATGGGTGGGACCTTTCAACCAACTATTTCTATTACTTCCAGGACAACCCGGTGATCTACCGGGCGTTTGCCAATGGCCAGGTGAGGGTGGCGCCTACCTATGAACGCAGCCACCTGGCAGGTATCACGGCCAGCAACGCGTTCGGAGATCTGGTGCTACGCCTTGAGCTTGGCGGCATCAGCGATTCATATCAGGTGCGTTCGGATCTTGAGAACCGAGGCATCCATAACACGCCGGAAGTCGCGTCAGTGGTCGGGTTGGATTATCACGGTATCACCAACTGGATGATCAGCTACCAGTGGTTCCAAAGCACGTTAACGGACTATGACGACCGGATTGTCCGCAAGCGTACCACCTTGCGCCACACCCTCCTGCTGAAAAAGAAGTCGTGGAACGAAACTCTGGAGACTGAGCTGTTCGCTCTGCTCAACCAGGACTACCAGGATGGACAGGTGCGGGGAAAGGTCAGCTATCAGCTGACTGACCACTGGGAAATATGGGCTGGGGCCGATGTTTTTTTTGGTGACAGGGCAGGTCCGTTCGGCCAGTTCCGGGACACAGACCGGTTGCTGTTGGGCTGGGAAACCGCCTTTTGATCCTCTTTAAAACACCAACAAAAGGAAATCGTTATGAACGGCATCACGCTAATACGCATGAAGAACCGGGCCCTGGGAATGGTCATGCCCGAGAAAGTGGTTCGGGACAATGCTCGGTTGTTCCTGAGCCCCAGGACCTTTCCGTTAAAGGAGTGGGAAAAGGAGGCAGAGCAGCAAGGCACACGCTTCGGCTTTGGCGATGGCCTGAGCGCAATCCGCTGGGGAAGCGGCGAACGGAAAATACTGCTGATGCATGGCTGGGAAAGCCGGGCTACCCAAATGTACGGGTTGGCGTCGGCACTGGCTGCCGATGGCTGTCAGGTGATTGCCATCGATGCACCCCTTCATGGCCGGTCCAAGGGTAAGCGCACCAGCCCGGTAGCCTTCGCTCAGGCGATTGTCGCCGCCGACAGGGAATTGGGGCCCTTTGATGGCGCCGTCGGTCATTCTATGGGCGCGGTCGCGCTGGCCATTGCCCGGGAGGCGGGGGCGAACCTGGGGCGTTATGCGTTGGTTTCGTCCCCGGCGTGCCTGTACGACACGCTGATCGCATTTTGCAATTTTATGGGATTGTCGACCGGCTGCACAAAGCGCTTCGTTCGCCATGTGGAACGCGAAGTCGGGCGGTCCGCCCGCGACCTGGATGTGGCGCGGCTGATGGCGGGCCACACTCCCGCCCCGTTGCTGGTGCACGCCCGCAACGATCGCGAGATACCCTACGAGGCGGTTGCGACCATTAAGCGGACCCTGTCGGGCGCGACAGTCTGGTCTGCCAATGATCTGGGGCATCGGAAAATTGTCAGGGACCCCACCATTGCATCCGTAGTGCAGCAGTTTGTTACCACGGGAATCGTCTCTGAGCAGGAGGTGGCGACGGCGAAGTAATCCGGGTTCACGCAGGCAGGCTTCTCGGGTCAAACCGCTTACCAGTTTGCTTTGGGAAAACCTGCCAGCGCTGCGCTCACATGAACGTCCAGGCCAATACTCTTGTCACTTTATTGCCCTGTTTCATCTCTATTTCCCGTACATCAACGGCGCCGAGCTTGCGAATCAGCTTTTTTAAGGGCTTAACAGTGTCAGCTTTGGACACCAGGCTGGTAAACCAGCGGCATTGAGTTGAATACACCTGGCTTTCCTTTACCAGCTTTTTAAGGAACAGCTGTTCGCCCCCCTTACACCAAAGCTCTGCGCCCAATCCGCCAAAATTCAACGTGGGGGATTGGGTGTTTGCTTTTTGTTCACCGCGACTGCGGGCCAGGTTGTTCAGTTTAAGTTGGCTCCCTTTCAATGCTTTCTCGGGCGAGGCATGGAAGGGTGGGTTGCATGCGCTGACGTCAAAGAACTCACCCGCTTGAATGATTCCTTCAAACATGTGGTTTTTATCGTGCTGCGTGCGCAGCGTGAAGCGGTCTTTGAGTGCGGGGTTGTTGGCGATAATCCTGGCAACGTTGGCAAGCGACTCGGTGTTAATGTCACTGCCGACACACTGCCACCCGTAAATCTGGCACGCCAGTAGCGGGTAGATTCCGTTTGCGCCAGTGCCTATATCAAGCAGCTTGATGCCGGGCTGATCGAGCCCGGAACCTAAAAGGTCCGCGATGTAATGGATGTAGTCCGCTCTGCCCGGTATTGGCGGGCAGAGCGCGCCTTCCGGGATATCCCAATCGACAACGTTGTAGTGCCGGTTTAATAACGCGGCGTTGAGGGTTTTTACTGCCACTGGGTCTGCGAAATCGATGGACAGATTGCCGTGCGCGTTGGGTTTCACATGGGGGGCGAGTGCGGGGTGGCTTTTAACCAGAGCAGGGAAGTCATAGCCCTGGTTGTGCACATTTCTAGGGTGAAGCCCCTTGCGTACTGGCCGGGCGTGGCTTTTCTTACTTCGATGGGGGGTGCTCACAGTAATAGGCCTGGGACTTGGAGTGCAAAAGGAGAGTGGGTCTGGCTCGGGCCGTGATTATAGTCTTTATGCCGGTGCAGGGCATACCCGGTATACCCTGCTTGGTTGCCCGCCTGTTCCCGGATAAGACCAATCATCAAGCTGATGCGTTGATTCTTGTCTATGCTGACTCATGTTGAAAGCGTAAAGAGACACTAAAGTACCTGCACCCTGACGACCGTCGGGCGTGCCGGGCGGAGGTGACATGAGGTTTCCTTCAAGTACCGCGTTTGCACTTCTGGGTGCGGCCCTGATCGCGATCAGCTTCGGACTGGCTCGCTTTGCGTTTGGTTTGTTTGTACCGCCGATCAGGGCAGAGCTGGAACTGTCGGCAGACATGATCGGCATCATCGGTGCGCTACCTCTCATCAGTTTTGTTCTGGCGACCCTGGTCGCGCCGCTGGCGGCGGATCGCTTGGGTGCCCGCAACACGGCGGTACTGTCGGGCGGTTTTGGTGCGGTTGGCCTGGTATTGATCAGCCAGGCGTCGGGTGTTCTGTCGTTGGGAGCGGGCGTCTTCGCCTGCGGTATCTGCACGGGCTTGATGATGCCGGCACTGACCGCCGCCATGCAGGCGCTGGTAAAACGCTCCTTGCATGGGCGGGTGAGTTCGGTGATGAACGCCGGCACCAGCGTGGGGGTGGCCGTTGCGGTGCCCGCGGTTCTGTTCCTGGCCGGTGCCTGGCGCTATGCTTATTTCTCGTTTGCAGTGCTGGCGGTTATCGGGGTGTTGGCAACCTGGTATTTCATCCCGTCGGTGTCCAGGGTCACGCCAGCGAACGCAGCGCCGCCCATTCCGATCAGTACCCTGCAGTGGATACGCCTGCTTCGGCTCTCGCTGTTTGCCTTTGTTATGGGCTTTGTTTCCTCGGCGTACTGGATCTTCGCACCCGATATGGCGGTTACCCTCGGTGATTTGCCATCGGGTGCCACCGGCTGGTTGTGGCTGGGTGTGGGCATTGCTGGCCTGGGCGGTGCGGTGGTTGCAGACCTTGCCGATCGCAATAACCCACCCATCACCCAGGCGCTGATGCTGATGATGCTGTCTGCAAGCCTGGCGCTGCTGGCAGCCAGCCCCGGCAACCTGATGATTGCTGTGTTTTCTGCGCTGGTGTTTGGCCTGGCCTATATGAGCCTGACCGGACTGTACCTGATGACTGGTATCCGCCTGTTACCCGGCCGGTTGTCGATGGGGCCGGTGTTGCCCTTTATGGCCGTATCGCTGGGCCAGGCCGCTGGCTCGCCGATTGTCGGTATGCTGGTGAACGAGTTCGGTTACGCGGATGCGTTTGCCATGTTTGCGGCCATTGGCATTCTGGCGGCACTGCTTTCGCCGCTGTACCCGCGGTCCCTTGAACAGGGCTCAGAAGAAGAGGGTGAGGACGAAACCGGTCTGCAGGCGGCTTACGATTATCAGCTTCAGACGGAGCAGGGTGAGCCGTATCGGGCCGTCAAAATCGCGGCCCCGGATCAGGATAAATAAACCGACGCTCTGTTTAACGCTCAGCCATGCCGCTGCCGATATGCCTGCGGTGTCATACCCGTCCAGCGGATGAAACTGCGGGTGAATGCACTGTGTTCGGAGTAGCCCAGTAGCAAGGCAATATCCACCAGCCCCAGGCGGGTTTCGCGCAGATAGCGTTCCGCAATTTCCTGGCGCACCGCCGCCACCTCTTTCAGAAAGCTGGTGCCGGCGGCCGTGAGTTGGCGTTGCAGGGTACGCACAGACAAGTCCATGCTTTCGGCAACACAGGTAATCTCCGGACTGGCCTCAGGTAGCAGTCGCCCAATGCGACGGCGCACCTCATCAATCAAGGGTGACTGATCCGGCAGGCGCGCAAGCAGGGCGTCCGCCTGATCCTCCAGAATGGCGAGCATGGCCGGATCTGCCGTTTGAAGAGGCTCCAACAGAGTTTGCGCATCCAGACGTATCACCGTATCCACTTGCTCAAACTCGACCGGGCAGCCGAAAAACTCCGTGTATTCACCGATAACGGCGGGCGTCGGGTTGATAAAAGAAACATAAGCCGGCGCAAACCCTGGGCGTGTCAGGCCCCGGCACAGGTGCACCAGCGCCGTGATCGCGGTCTCATCCACCAGCGGCCCCGGCCGGCCATGCTCGGCATCCCAGACAAGCTCTACTCCACCACCGTTGGCCCTGATTGCCATCGGGGTCACGTCGTAGACCAGCCGTTGATACCGGTTCAGGCGATTCAGCGCGTCCCCCAGATTCTGCGACGCCATAATCACATAGCCCAGCACTCCAACGTGGCGGAGGCTCAGAGTCTGCCCAAGATGGAGGCCCAGTAGCGGGTCATTCAGGTGGCCTGCTGCACACTCTAGCAGCCGACGCCAGTCATCGATGGGTAGATCGGCATTCAAGGCGATATCTGTCGAGGGCCGGGATTGTGGCAGCAATGCATCGCTATCCAGCCCCTTTGCGTCCAGGTACTCGTACAAAGCCAAAGCGAAACTGGCCGGTATGCGGCGTCGATGGGGAGCATTCATGGGCATCTTGGATATCCGTCAATCCATTTGGCGTAAAGTGTTAAATTGATGGCAGGCCCTGTCAAGCAAGTCGCTCACCATTTCGCCAAAGTAGGCCTACAACAACAGGGTTACGAGGATGGAAACATGCAGCTATTGGTGACCGGCGCAGCCAACGGTATCGGTGCCAGCCTGACTGAGCTGGCGGTTCATAAAGGGCATCAGGTTATCGCGACCGATGTGGATATTACGGCGCTCAAGCAGCGCTGGGAAAACCAGCCGTCCGTGCGCTGCGAAGCTCTGGATGTGCGCGACGACGCCCAGTGGCAATGCCTGGTCCGCAAGCTTGAGAGTGAAGACCAGGCCATCGACGTGCTGGCGAATGTGGCCGGCGTATTGCGAAGCGGGCGCACGGGCAATATCAAGAGTGAGGACGTTCGCCTGATGCTGGACGTGAATGTGCAGGGTGCCATTCTGGGTGCCAACGCCATTGCCGCACATATGATCGCTCAAGGTATCAAAGGCCACATTATCAACGTCGGCTCGATCGCCTCTCTGTATGCCACACCAGGCACGACCATCTATGCCGCCAGCAAGTTTGCGGTGCGGGGGTTCAGCATTGCCGCAGCCGGTGATCTTCGTCCCCATGGCATTGCGGTCACCCTGGTGGGCCCTGGCCCGGTCAAAACCGGCATGCTGGAACAGCAGCGGGGCGATGACAATGCCGCGCTGACCTTTTCCGGGCAGCGGGCGCTCACCACGCAAGAAGTGGCTGAAACAATCCTGGGCCCGGTACTAGCGAAACGCCCGCTGGAGTGTTTCTTACCCTGGCATGAAGGCATCGTGGGTAAGGTTTGCAACGTCATGCCCGGCTTCTTTTTGCACATGACCCGACGCGCCTTTAAGCGCGGCCGCAAGAATTTTAGTTCCGACAACTTCTGATGAACGCAGGGAGAAAAGACATATGACCACGTTCAAGCAAATCACCGATTTTGACCGGTCGCGCAACGCCTACGGCCAGCAGGCCCGGGTGGAAGACACACGCGCTGCAGCAGAAACCTTCCGTGCCGCCATGCTGGCCGGGCCCAAGGCTCGCTACTTTCGTTCGTTTGATCTGATCAAGGTTCCTTACCCCTCCCGTTTCGGCCTGCGCAACGCCTTTTCCCGGGAAAAATGGGTGGAATTCATGCACATCCAGAATCGCCTGTTTGTGGTGCAGTTCGACACCCCCGACGGTGTAAAGACCCTGCTGGTTTCACCCTCCGACCACGAAAGGGGCGGCGAAACGCCGTTCTTCCGACGCCTGCAGGACAAGAACCCGGATTTTCTCACCAAACTGATCACCCAGAGGCAAAGCACCGTTCCGGAGATCATTGCCAGCATCGGCCTGAAGCCGGAAGACATCGACTACATCACCTACGACCACCTGCACACCCAGGACCTGCGCCGCTGGTTAGGCACGGGTACCGAGCCCGCCGTTTTCCCCAATGCCAAACTGCTGGTGCACTGGCGGGAATGGGCTTCCACCCAGGATCTGAACCCCTACCAGGCGGACTGGTACTGCCCCAACGGCATCGCTGGCATTGCCGAGAGCAAAGTCATCCAGTTTGACGGTTCCGTCATGTTGGGCGACGGCGTGGCGCTGGTGCACACCCCCGGCCATACCGAAGGCAACCATTCCATCGTTGTGCATACCGACGAAGGACTCTGGGTGACCAGTGAAAACGGAGTGAGTGTGGACGCCTATGCGCCGCACCTGTCCAGTGCCAGCGGCGTGGCCGATTACGCCAAAGCGCTTGGCGCGGAAGTCATCATAAACGGCAACACCCTGGAGAACTCCATCGACCAGTACATCTCCATGGTGCAGGAGAAAACCATTGCCGGCCCCTCACTGAGAGACCCGCGCTTCCCGAACCTGTTTCCTTCCTCGGAAATGACGCCTTTCTGGGCGTTTCCCGGAACCAAACCGGCGTTCTATGTGGGGGAGGCGCACCATGGGGAGTTATGTTTGCCGTAAATGACCAGGAACCGGGGTTAGTCCCAAGGCAAGCTGAACCGCCTGTTCGGCATGTATTTCTGTGGTGTCATAGAGTTTGACGTTGGTATCCGAGCCCTGAATCAGCAGCCCGATCTCCGTGCACCCCAGGATGACGCCTTGAGCACCACGCTCAGCCAATGATGTCACTACGTCCAGATACGCGCGTTTTGACTCAGGCTTGACCACCCCCCGGCACAATTCCGTGTAAATCACAGAATGGATGCACTCTCTCTGGGGCTCATCTGGCACAACAACCCGAATGCCGTGATCCTGGAGGCGACCCGGGTAAAACGTCTGCTCCATCGTAAATCGTGTGCCCAACAGCCCCACACAGGTGACCCCATCCTCTTTGAGGACTTTGGCGGTGGCGTCTGCAATGTGAAGAAGGGGAATGCTCACCGCCCGTTCAATCTCGGGGGCGACCTTATGCATCGTGTTCGTACAGAGAACCAGAAAGTCGGCGCCTGCCGATTCAACTGACCGCCCGACAGAGCCAAGTATGTCCGCTGTCGCTTCCCAATCCCCTTGGTGTTGCAATGCTTCTATCTCGGCAA
The DNA here is from genome assembly GCF_030541005.1 of Marinobacter sp. SS5-14b. Lineage (GTDB taxonomy): Bacteria > Pseudomonadota > Gammaproteobacteria > Pseudomonadales > Oleiphilaceae > Marinobacter. The sequence goes on from NZ_JASSVM010000001.1 coordinate 43,208, forward strand.
AATCCACGCTGTAGAGAACGAGTTTTGCCGAGTGGAGCCCGCCGAGTTCGTCTCTGACTTTCTGGTTTATTAGCCGGTAATACGTCTGAGTTGACTCCCAGCTCATTCCGCCGATCAGGCCTATGGTTTTCAAGGCGGTACCTCCTTGTTGTCTATGCGGTTTCATTGACCACTTCACATACCCCGCACTTTTCTCCGGTATTTCCGGGGGAGGGGCAAATCACCACTCCGCGCGGCCTCTCAGTCCTATTCGGAGCGGTCACTATTGGTGGAGTCGATCGGCATGCGCCAGGAGCGATACAGGCTTTTCTGACCATGCGTTCCCCGCAATTCCAGTCGCCAGTAATAACATGGAAAGTCATTAACGGGCAGTCCTGAAGGTATATCAAAACTGAACAGCACAACACGCTCCCTGCCTTCGGGTTTCACCCGGATCTGCTGCTTTATGCTCCAGTATTCGGCGTCACGCGACGAATAATCACCATTCTTGATTGCGTCTTTCTCATAACAAGCCAGCTTCACCTCCACGTCTATTGACTGGTTCCCTCGCAGAGGCTTCAGGAAACGTATGATTCCTGAAGCGTTGCCACCGACCTCAGGTTCCGTGTCCAGCTTAAGTAGCGTGGCGCCGTATTTGAACAGTTTCCGGGTGGTGTTCAGTCCAGAGGAAAGCATGCAAATGCCGAAAAACGGACCGCACAACAAATTTGGATGGAAATAGTTGCCCAGCGTTACCGCGTAGACAATCAGTGGCAACAGCAGAAAAAACAGCCCGACAAGATACTGAATCTTTGAGCCTGTTGCCTGCGCACTGCGCGTCCAACGGCCAACTCCCGGATATCCCAGCTCCTCACGGGACTTTGGTTTCAGGCCGGGGATTGGAATGACTTTTTTGTATGACACACTAAAGCCCAGAACAGGGCTTCGCCGACTTATGGAAATTGTTTGTGGACTTTGTTCACGACACTCTTTTCCTGACATAAATACTATTCTTCCCTGAAGTACACCGTTCGCATAGGTTGCCACAGCCAAACCGGGCTTTCTCTGTTTCAGATAACAAATATGAGCATCAGCAAACGTATCGGGTTAGACCTCTTGTTTTCAGGAGGACGCTCCGTGTCTTCGTTTCGGTCTGGCGCTATCAACACGGGTAGCCTTGGAGTGGAGACGAAGCCCCAATGGAAAAGACTTGGATCGGACGCCGCTGGGCCCCGTTGTGAAATGCACCTCGTCAAGAGAAAGGCGAGGGGCTGGCTGCTTGGCGATTAATCTCTTTGCGAGAGTGCTTTTACCAGCGCCAGCATTTTCAAGAAGTACCCGTTATTACCGTGCTATCTTTCCTGGCTAACGCAGAAGGCGGTGGCGCGCTTTAGCGCGTCCGCTGGCCCGACTTGTTAGCACAGATGTCTTTGAGGCCGCCGGATACATACTTGTGCAGTACACTGGAAACCAGGGACTGGTAAGGAAGTCCCTCTTCTAGGGCTCGACGTTGCAGTGCTTCCAGATCTCGACTGGAGATGCGTATATTGATCCGCTTGTCCTTCTTGAACGTTTCTTCCGCTGCCTTCGTCAAGTACTCCCGACGATCGGCATCCAGATCTGACTCGAACTCTCCGGATTCGTAAGCCTCCAGCAGTTCTTGCTCTTCGGGATCTAATTTGGTCTTAGCCATGCTACCTCCCTAGAAATTTCTTGGTGGCCTTGCGACTGGGGATGACCGTCTTGAGAAAAATTTCGCTATCATTTTCGACGTACGGTACCAGCCAGGCGTAATCGTCAACCCGAACTACAAGCAGGCGTTGGTTCGGATACTTGTCCTTGTTGGGGTGAGGTCCATCATCAAGTAAACCACCAGACTGAAGAGCAAACAGGACATCTTCGAAGGAAACTCCGCGCTCGCTCATCAACTGCTGGTTCTTTTCAGCATTCCAGTTAACTTGCTTCATAGGACGAGTCTAGCAGAGTGTGTGCCTATTGGCATCCCGGGCGATGCGTGTCCACTGAATTGGGGGAAGTCCACGTCCTAATTGACTGGTTAACTGGCGCTACCACCGTAGTATAACCTCAGCACCTTATGACGGTGCTTGAAGATGAACCGGTAAACAGGTGCCAGAATGTATGACAATAAAGGTAACCGACACTGGAACTCGACGGTATCGGTAACCCGATATGATGCCCCGCTTCTATCGATACTTCGACGATGGTGCCACGACTTATTGGTCAAAGAACTGGACTTCTCCGCAAAACCCAATTGACGATCGACACTTTGCAGAAAGAAATTGTGTCGATCTATGGGGAAAATACCGAACAGAAGTATCCAGCTTGAAAAGAGCACTTTGCCTGTGGGCCACTCGAAAATTGCCTTGCTTGACCATTCCGGAGGCGCCGTCATATGTACGAAAGGGCCCAGTTCCCCATTCACTCCGTCCATGGTGAGCAGCCCCATGACATCTTCTGGGTTGAGGTCCAGGTTGCTCGATACTTGAAATTTCATTGTGGCTTTCCGTGGCAGTTAACGCTCAAGCTCAGCTGGGGAGAAGGCTCATATGTTCTGCGCATTGCTCAGGCCAAATTCCCGGAAGAGGCCCATCGGGCCGGAACGAATTTAATGCACTGATTATGTGGTGCGCGGCGCAAATATGATGATTGCCATACCCAACAAGGCAACACCTGAGCCAACCAAGTCCCAGGCGGTTGGACGAATGCCATCCACCGCCCATAGCCAGAGTATGGCCATGAATATATAAACGCCACCATAGGCAGCATAGACCCTGCCAGCGGCGGTGGGGTGCAATGACAGTAACCAGGCGAATGCCGCAAGACTCAGCGCGCCGGGCACCAAAAGCCAGATAGTTTTGCCCTCGCGCAGCCAGAGGTAAGGCAAATAACAGCCGACAATTTCTGCCAATGCGGTAACGAGAAAAAGGCCAATGGTTTTCAAATCAGGCAAAAGAACCTACTCCTTGGCAGTAATACATAACGGTAATTAGATAACGGTCACACCGCCAACAAACCCGCGACCGCTCCACAATCACGCCTTGGTTTGTAAGCTAATCAACAAAATAGCCCATGAATCATACCCCTGCAAAGCAGCTGGCCAGAATTCTCGTAATATCGATGCGTAAAACGAAGCGCGCTTCATGATTACAACTCCCCCCAAGGCAAAGTCGTCCGCAGAAACAGAAAACCCCGGCACAAGGCCGGGGTTTGAAGGGTGCGACTGGAGCAGGGGATGGCCTACTTCCTCAACCCCATCTCCTCAATGGAAATCTCCCGCATCTTGAACTTCTGAATTTTCCCGGTGACGGTCATCGGGAAGGCATCCACAAACTTGTAGTTCTTTGGAATCTTGAAGTGGGCGATCTTGCCTTTGCAGAAGGCTTGCAGGTCTTCTGCGGTGACCGGTGCGGCGTCGGGTGACAGTTTTACCCAGGCAATGAGTTCTTCGCCGTATTTTTCATCGGGTATGCCGGTTACCTGCACGTCTTCGATGGCGGGGTGGGTGTAGAGGAATTCTTCGATTTCTTTCGGGTAGATGTTCTCGCCACCGCGAATCACCATGTCTTTGATGCGGCCAACGATCTGGATGTAGCCGTCTTCGTCCATGGTGGCCAGGTCGCCGGTGTGCATCCAGCCGGCGTTGTCGATGGCTTCGTGGGTTTTCTCTTCGTTGTTCCAGTATTTCAGCATCACGCTGTAGCCGCGCGTGCAGAGTTCGCCGATTTCGCCCCGGGGCACCACGTTGCCGGTGCCGGGGTCGACGAGTTTGGTTTCCAGATGGGGTTGGGTTCGGCCTACGGTGGTGACCTGTTTCTCGAACGGGTCATGGGAGCTGGTCTGGGTGGAGACCGGGCTGGTTTCGGTCATGCCGTAGGCGATCTGCACTTCTTTCATGTTCATCTTGCCGTTGACCTTCTTCATCACCTCAGCCGGGCAGATGGAGCCGGCCATGATGCCGGTGCGCAGGGTGGAAAGGTCGTAGGTGTCGAACTCCGGGTCGGCCAGTTCGGCGATGAACATGGTGGGTACGCCGTACAGAGCGGTGGCTTTTTCCTGATGCACGGCCTGCAGTACGGTTTTGGGGTCAAAGCCTTCGCCCGGGTAGATCATGGCGGTGCCGTGGGTGATGCAACCCAGGTTGCCCATCACCATGCCGAAGCAGTGGTACAGGGGCACGGGGATGACCAGCCGGTCGTTCTCGGTCAGGCGCTGGCTTTCACCCACAAAGTAGCCGTTGTTCAGGATGTTGTGGTGGGTGAGGGTGGCGCCTTTCGGGTTACCAGTGGTGCCGGAGGTAAACTGAATGTTGATGGGGTCATCAAACTGCAGCTCACCCTGGCGTTCGCTCAGGTCGGTCTCGGAGACCTGATTGGCGAAGCCGATAAACTCTTTCCAGGTCCACATGCCTTCGTGTTTGTCTTCGTGCATGTTGATCACGGCGCGCAGGTCTGGCAGGTGATCGGCTTTGAGTTTGCCGGGGGCGCTGCGTTTCAGCTCCGGCGCCAGCTCGTAGATCATTTGCCGGTAGTTGGAGGCTTTGAAGGCGTCTGCGGTGACCAGGGTGGTGATGCCGGCCAGGTTGAGGGCGTATTGCAGTTCGTGCACGCCGTAAGCCGGGTTGATGTTGACCAGGATGGCGCCGATTTTGGCGGTGGCGAACTGGGTAACGGTCCATTCATACCGGTTGGGGGACCAGATGCCCACGCGGTCGCCGCGTTTGACGCCGATGGCCATGAAGGCCCGGGCGGCTTCGTTGACCTTCTCGACAAACTCTTTGTAGGTCCAGCGTATGTCCTGGTGCAAGCACACCAAGGCGTCGTTGTTGGGGAACTTGTCGGCGGTGCGGTCGAGCATGTCGCCAATGGTCATGCCCAGCAGGGGCTTGTCGGCGATGCCACTGGTATAGCTTGGGAGAGTCTTGCTCATTTCTCTGCCTCCATTGTTTTTGTAGTTGAGGGCGAGCAGGGTTGGATTCCTGCTAGCGACTCTGGCTGTGGTATTCGGGGTTCGGTTGCATATCGCTGGCGATGGCCACGCGATTGGACATGTTGTAGAAGCCGATCAGGTTGCTCAGGTCCCAGATGCCCCGGTCGCTGAGGCCGGCGTCTCGCAGGGCCTGGGTGTGCTCTTCGGTGACGAGGGCGGGTGTGCGGGTGAGCAGGGAGGCGAAATCGAGCATGGCGCGCTGGCGCTGGTCGAGTTTGGCGCTGCGGTAGTTCATCACCAAGTGTTCGCCCAGGATTGGGTCGCCGCTCAGTACCCGCACGGCGGCGCCGTGTGCGACCAGGCAGTAGAAGCATTTGTTCTCTGAGGAGACGACAACGGCCACCATTTCCCGCTCGAGTTTGCTGAGTTCACTTTCGCCCATCATGAGTTCGTTGTAGAGGCGGGTGAAGCCTTCGAGCTGTTTGAGGTTGTGGCTATAGGCGGTGAGTACGTTGGGGATCATGCCGAGTTTCTCCTGGCAGATCTGGAAGTACTTTTGGGTGTCTTCGGGCATGTCGCTGATCTCCGGGATGGGGAGATCGAGGGCCACTACGTTTTTGTTGCTCATTTTTGGGCTCCTAGCCTGCTTGATTCTGGGTGGTGGAGGGCGGGTACTCCTTCCCGGGACACGCTGTGAATACGTCCTTGTACGCTTGGCTGCAGCATCCATGCTGCAGACAGTCCCGGGAAGGAGTACCCGCCCTCCACTTTGATCATTGGCAGTTTCCGCCTAATGCCTGGCCGACTTTTGAGCCGTTATGGCGGTTCAGTTGGTTGCTGATCCAGTCGCCGGTGGCTACTAACTTTTCGAGATCAACGCCCGTTTCTATACCCAGGCCGTTCAGCAGGTATAGCACGTCTTCGGTGGCTACGTTGCCGGAGGCGCCTTTGGCGTAAGGGCAGCCGCCTAGGCCGGCGACGGAGGCGTCGATGATCGAGACGCCTTCTTCCAGCACCGCGTACAGGTTGGCCAAAGCCTGGCCGTAGGTGTCGTGGAAGTGGGCCGCGAGCTTGTCCATGGGTACGTGGGCGGAGACAGCTTCGAGCATGCGTTTGGCTTTTAACGGGGTGCCCACGCCGATGGTGTCGCCCAGGGAGATTTCGTGGCAGCCCATGTCGTACAGGGCCTTGGCCACGTTAGCCACCTGTTCCGGGGCGATGTCGCCTTCGTACGGGCAGCCCATGACGGTGGAAACATAACCGCGCACGGGGATGCCGTGTTGGCGGGCTTGTTCGATCACCGGGGCAAAGCGTTCGAGGCTTTCGGCGATGGTGCAGTTGATGTTCTTTTTGGTGAAGCTTTCGGAGGCGGCGCCGAACACGGCGACTTCATCTGCTTTCGCGGCCAGCGCGCCCTCGAAGCCTTTCAGGTTGGGGGTGAGGGCGGAGTAGCGAACGCCAGCCTTGCGGTTGATGCCGGCCATCACGTCGGCCGCGTCACCCATTTGTGGTACCCATTTCGGGGACACGAAGCTAGCGGCCTCGATGTGGCTCAGGCCGCTGTCGGCCAGGCGGTCAATCAGGCCGGTTTTGATGGCGGTGGCAATCACCGCGCCGGGCTCGTTCTGGAGTCCGTCCCTGGGGCTCATCTCAACCAGGCGTACCTGTTTGGGAAAGGCCATCAGCTGGCCTCCTCTTCTGCGTCTTCGGTCACTTCAATGGCGATCAGCTCGGCGCCTTCGGACACCTGGTCTCCTTCAGCGAAGAAGATCTCGATGACCACGCCGTCGGCCGGGGCCTTGATGGCGTGTTCCATTTTCATGGCTTCCATGATTACCAGGCTCTGGCCAGCGGTCACCGTGTCGCCCACTTTGACCTGCACGGCCACGATGGCGCCGTTCATGGGCGCGGCCAGGCTGCCGTCGCCGGCCATTTCTTCGAAGCCGTAAGTTTCTTTGTAGACGGTGCAGTTGAAGGTGTCGCCTTCGTAAAACAGCACCAGTTGGTCGTTGTGCAGGTTGCCGTGGATGCTGATGCGATGGCCGTTGATGACCGCCTGCAGGTAGTCGTCGTCCAGTTTGGCCGTGAGGTTGTACACACTGCCGCCAACGTAGACCTGGTAGCGGTCGTCCCGCTCCAGAATTTTCAGGTCGTGAATCTCTTCGCCAACCTGCAACTGTAATGGCTGGGCGTATTCGGAGTTCATGCGCCAGCTGTTCTGGCGGGCGAAGGGCGACCAGGGATCTGTGCTGATCACTTCCCGGGATTTGCGCTGTTCCAGCACAAAGCCGGCGGCCAGTACCAGGGCCTTGTGGGTATCGAGTTTTGATTTCGGGAACAACAGCTCTCGGTGGTCGTCGATAAAACCGGTGGTCAGGTCGGCTTCCCGGAACGGCTGGGCATCGGCCAGGGCGTGCAGGAAGCGGATGTTGGTTTTGACGCCGGCAATGCGGTAGTGCTCCAGGGCCTGGACCATGCGGTTGATGGCCTGGTCGCGGGTTTCGTCCCACACGATGAGTTTGGCGATCATCGGATCGTAATGGATGCTGATCTCGTCGCCTTCGGTCACGCCGGTATCCACCCGCACGTGGGCGCTTTCATCCGGCGTGCTGAGGTAGCGCAGGTTGCCGGTGGCGGGCAGGAAATCCTGGTCCGGGTCTTCGGCGTAGATGCGGGCTTCCAGGGCGTGGCCCCGGGTTTTTACCTGGGATTGTTCCAATGGCAACGGCTCACCCCAGGCCACTTTCAGCTGCCATTCCACCAGATCCTGGCCGGTGACCATTTCGGTGACCGGGTGCTCCACCTGCAGGCGGGTGTTCATTTCCATAAAGAAGAAGGAGCCGTCTACGTCGTAGAGGAATTCGACGGTGCCGGCGCCCACGTAGTTGATGGCTTGGGCGGCTTTGACAGCGGCTTCGCCCATGGCTTTGCGGGTTTCTTCACTCAGGCCCGGCGCCGGGGCTTCTTCCAGTACTTTCTGGTGGCGGCGCTGCACGGAGCAGTCGCGCTCGGCCAGGTACACGCCGTGGCCTTCCTGATCACAGAACACCTGAATTTCCACATGGCGCGGCTGGGTCAGGTAACGTTCGATGAGCATGTCCGGGTTGCCGAAGGCGTTCTTGGATTCCCGTTTGGCGGCGGCCAGGGCATCGTCGAAGTCTTCCATGCGCTCGACCACGCGCATGCCTTTACCGCCACCGCCGGCGACGGCTTTCAGTAGTAGCGGGAAGCCGCACTTTTCGGCCTCGATGCGCAGGGTATCCGGGGACTGGTCGTCACCGTGGTAACCCGGCACCAGGGGCACGCCGGCTTTTTCCATGATGGCTTTGGCGGCGGATTTGGAGCCCATGGCGGCGATGGCCGAGGAGGGCGGTCCGATGAACACGATGTTGTTGGCTTCGCAGGCTTCGGCGAACTGGGTGTTCTCGGACAGAAAACCGTAGCCTGGGTGGATGGCCTGGGCGCCGCTTTCCTTTGCCACTTCGATGATCTTGTCGGCCCGAAGGTAGCTTTCCGAGCTGGCGGCCGGGCCGATGTTGAAGGCTTCGTCGGCCATGGCCACGTGCCGGGCGTCGGCGTCTGCATCTGAGTAAACGGCGACCACACGGATGCCCATGCGGTGGGCGGTCTGGATAATCCGGCAGGCGATTTCGCCGCGGTTGGCAATTAAGATTTTGCTGAACATTGTTGTTATTCCTCCGGAACCCAGTTGGCCTTGCGTTTGTTCAGGAAGGCGTTGAGCCCTTCCTGACCCTCTGCACCCACCCGGATGTCCGCGATGCGTTGTGCGGTGTCGTCGATCACGTCTTTGCTGATGACTTTATGGCTGACGGCGAAGACCAGATCTTTGGCGGCTTTCATCGCCTCGGGGCCATTGAGGGCCAGCTGCAGCAGGAGTTCGTCGCAGCGGCGCTCCATGGCGGCTTCGTCCTCACACACTTCGTGCACCAGGCCAAAGAGTTCGGCTTGCTGGGCCGTGAAGATTTCCGCGGTAATAAAGTAGCGCCGGGCCTGGCGCTCACCGATGGCGCGCACCACGTAGGGGCTGATCACGGCGGGAATCAGGCCCAGTTTGACTTCGCTCAGGCAGAAGCTGGCTTTCTCGGTGGCCAATACGATGTCGCAACAGGCGGCCAGACCAACAGCGCCTCCAAAGGCGGCACCCTGAACCAGGCCGATCACCGGCTTGGACAGGTGGTTGAGCACGTTCATCAGCCGCGCCAGCTGCCGCGAGTCGTCCAGGTTCTCCTGTCGGCTGTTGTCCGCCATGCGGCGCATCCAGCCCAGATCCGCCCCGGCGGAGAAGTGTTTGCCTTCGGAGCGCAGGATGACAACGTGGGTGTTGTTGTCTGCGTCTACCTGTTCCAGCGCTTTGATCAGTTGCTGGATGATCACGTCGTCAAAGGCGTTGCGTTTGTCAGGGTGGTTTAGGATTACCTCGGTGACACCCTTGGCGCGGTGGTTGAGGCGAACCGCTGGTTCCTGATCGGTCATGGCGATGTCCTCCATCACATCCGGAACACGCCGAAGCGTGTTGGCTTGGCGGGTCGGTTGAGGGTGGCAGACAGGCTCAGGGCAACCACTTCACGGGTCTGGGCCGGGTCGATCACGCCGTCGTCCCACAGCCGAGCGCTGGCGTAATAGGGGTGGCCCTGGTGCTCATAAGTGTCGATGATCGGCTGCTTGAATTTGGCTTCTTCGTCGCTGCTCCAGTCCTGGCCTTTGCGCTCCATGCCTTCCCGTTTGACGGTGGCGAGCACGCCGGCGGCCTGTTCACCGCCCATCACGGAGATGCGGGCGTTCGGCCACATCCACAAGAAGTCCGGGCTGTAGGCGCGGCCGCACATGCCGTAGTTGCCCGCGCCGAAAGAACCGCCGATCAGCACGGTGATTTTCGGTACGTTGGCACAGGCCACGGCCATGACCATTTTGGCGCCGTGTTTGGCGATGCCTTCAGCCTCGTATTTCTGGCCCACCATAAAGCCGGTGATGTTCTGCAGGAACAGCAGCGGGATGTTGCGCTGGCAGCACAGCTCGATGAAGTGCGCGCCTTTTTGCGCGGACTCGCTGAACAGGATGCCGTTGTTGGCGATGATGCCCACCGGGTAGCCGTGGATGTGGGCGAATCCGGTAACCAGGGTCTGGCCGTAGTAGCGTTTGAATTCGTCGAATTCGGAGCCGTCGACGATGCGGGCGATCACGTCGCGCACGTCGAACTGTTTGCGCAAGTCGGTGCCGACGATGCCGTAGATTTCGTCGGCGCTGTACAGGGGCGCTTTGGGTTTGCGGATTTCCACGTCCACCGGTTTGCGGCGGTTGAGGTTGGATATGCAGCGCCGGGCGATGTCCAGGGCGTGGGCATCGTTTTCAGCGTAGTGGTCGGCCACGCCGGAGATTTTGCAGTGTACGTCGGCACCCCCCAGGTCTTCGGCGCTGACCACTTCACCGGTGGCGGCTTTCACCAGCGGCGGGCCGGCCAGGAAGATGGTGCCCTGGTCGCGCACGATGATGGATTCATCCGCCATGGCAGGTACGTAGGCGCCGCCGGCGGTGCACAGGCCCATAACGACGGCGATCTGGGGGATGTCGTCGGCAGACATTCGGGCCTGGTTGTAGAAGATGCGGCCGAAGTGGTCTCGGTCGGGGAAGACGTCGTCCTGGCGTGGCAGGTTGGCGCCGCCGGAGTCGACCAGGTAGATGCAGGGCAGTCGGTTCTGCAGGGCGATTTCCTGGGCGCGCAGGTGTTTTTTCACCGTGAGCGGGTAGTAGCTGCCGCCTTTTACCGTTGCATCGTTGGCGATGATCATGCATTCGGTGCCGGACACGCGGCCTACGCCGGCGATGACGCCTGCGGCGGGGACTTCTTCGTCGTAGACGTTGTAGGCGGCGAACTGGCCGATTTCGAGGAATGGCGAGCCGTCATCGAGGAGGCGGTTGATGCGTTCTCTGGGCAGCAGTTTGCCGCGGGCAATGTGGCGTTCCTGGTAGCTTGGGCCGCCGCCTTGCTGGATGGTGGCGACTTTGTCGCGCAGGTCGGCGACGGCTTTGGCCATGGCGTTCTGGTTGGCCAGGAACTCGTCTGACCTTGGGTTTATTTTGCTTTGGAGTATCGTCATTTTAATAGTCCGTGCATCGGCCCTTTTGTGGGGGCGCGGCGCTGGCAGGATGCCCTTCCGGGAAACGCTACGAGCACATCCATGTGCGCTTCGCTTCGGCCATCCATGGCCTTCGAGATTCCCGGAAGGGCATCCTGCCAGCACCTTGTCTGACTTTAGGTGCTGGCCGTCTGGGTAATTGTGCTTTCCGCAGGGCCTCGTTTGAGTCGGTCAGTGATTTCCGCGCAAAACTCTATTTGTTCAGAAACAGCTCTCGTCCGATCAGCATCCGTCGGATTTCAGACGTGCCCGCGCCGATTTCGTAGAGTTTGGCGTCTCGCAGCAGGCGGCCGGTGGGGTAGTCGTTGATGTAGCCGTTGCCGCCCAGCAGCTGGATGGCGTCCAGGGCGAGTTTGGTAGCCATTTCGGCGGAGTAGAGGATGGCGCCGGCGGCGTCTTTGCGGGTGGTTTCACCGCGGTCGGCGGACATGGCGACCATGTAAACGTAAGATTTGGCGGTGTTCATCCAGGTGTACATGTCGGCGACTTTGCCCTGTACCAGTTCGAATTCGCCGATGGCCTGGCCGAATTGTTTGCGTTCGCGGATGTAGGGGACGACGACGTCCATGGCGGCTTGCATGAGGCCCAGTGGGCCGCCGGAGAGTACCAGGCGTTCGTAGTCGAGGCCGCTCATCAGGACTTTGGCGCCGTTGCCTTCGCCGCCGAGGATGTTTTCACGGGGTACTTTGCAGTCTTCGAACACTAGTTCGCAGGTGTTGGAGCCGCGCATGCCGAGTTTGTCGAGTTTCTGGTGGCGGCTGAAGCCGGGGGCGTCGCGTTCTACGATGAAGGCGGTGACGCCTTTGGAGCCGGCTTTGACGTCGGTTTTGGCGTAGATGACGTAGGTGTTTGCGTCGGGGCCGTTGGTGATCCACATTTTGTTGCCGTTGAGCACGAAGTGGTCGCCTTCGTCGCGGGCAGAGAGTTTCATGGAGATGACGTCGGAGCCGGCGTTGGGCTCAGACATGGCCAGGGCGCCGATGTGTTCGCCGCTGACCAGCTTCGGCAGGTATTTCTGCTTCTGTTCTTCGGTGCCGTTGCGGTGAATCTGGTTCACGCACAGGTTGGAGTGGGCGCCGTAGGACAGGCCAACAGAGGCGGAGGCGCGGCTGATTTCTTCCATGGCGATGACGTGTGCCAGGTAGCCCATGTCGGAGCCGCCGTATTCTTCACTCACGGTGATACCCAGCAGGCCCATGTCGCCCATTTTCCGCCAGAGGTCCATGGGGAACTCGTTGTTGCGGTCAATGTCTTCGGCGCGGGGTGCGATTTCAGCGGCGGCGAAGCCGTTAATCTGTTCGCGCAGCATGTCGAGGGTTTCACCGAGGCCGAAGTTGAGTTCTGAGTATTGTGATTTCATTGTTGTCTGCCTTGTTGTTATTCAATGGGGTTCTGAGTTCGCAGCCACCCTCAGGTGGCGGTTTGTTCGGATTCTTTGGGTGTGGCGACCTGCTGCTTCTTTTTTTTCTGCAGTTCTTCCAGTGATTCGCGGCACCGGGCTTCGGCGGTGTCGATTTCCATTTCTGCCTGGGCGATGTCGTTTTTCTGCTGTTCGAGCTGTGCTCGCCGGTCGCTCAGGATTTCCAGCATTTTCAGCAACTGCTTTTCGTTGCCGGTGAGGGTTTCGTCCCACAGGTCGAACAGTTCCTTGGTTTCCGCCAGGGAGAAGCCCATGCGTTTGCCACGGAGTATGAGCTTTAGCCGAACCCGGTCTTTGGTGCTGAAGATGCGAGTCTGGCCGCGCCGGGCGGGCTTGAGCAGGCCCTGATCTTCATAGAACCGGATGCTTCGGGTTGTTACGTCGAACTCTTGCGAGAGCTCGCTGATGCTGAAGGTTCGCTTTTCGCTCATGTTGATATCCTCTGTTAGACTTAGGTTAGATAAAGTTTACGTAAACGTAAAGTATTTTGAGTGTGAAATTGTGACCAGCGGGTTGGCGTTCAAATACGCACGTTAACCCTGAAGGTTGCCGCGCCAGCGGGCCGGAGAGGAGCCCGTCCAGCGCTTGAAGGCTCTGGAGAAGGAGGCGGTTTCCGAGAAACCGACTTTCTCACTGACTTCGGCGATGCTCAGGTTTTCCAGCGTGATAAGCCGGATGGCGTGTTCCCGCCTCAGGGTTTCCTTGATCTTGCGTAGCGAGGTGCCTTCGTCCTGCAATTTTCGGCCGATGCTGCGGGGCGTCATATGCAGTTCGCGGCTGATGGACTCCAGCCCCGGCATGTCCCGGTAGTTGAATCTGGATAACAGTGCGTTGATCCGGGAGCGAAGGCTTTCGTCCTGGCTGGGGCGGTGCAGGATGTAAGCGGGTGCAGCCTGCAGGAACTGCCGGAGCTCATCTTCCGTGCGCACGATGGGCAGTTGCAGGTATTTCTCGTGCAGCAGGAAGCCACACACTGGCTGCCCGAACTTCAGCTCGCCCGGGTACATGGCCCGGTACTCGGCTTCGTGGGCCGGGGCAAGGTAGTTGAACTGGGTGCAGGCGAAGGGGATTTGCTGGTCGACCAGCCAGCAGGACAGCCGCTCCCACATCAGAATCAGGAATTCCTGCAGCAGGTGGTCGGTATCATTACTTGCGTCTTTCAGGTGCAGGCGGAAGAACACCTGCTTGCCTTGCTCTTCCAGAGCAATATCAAGATTGCGACAGATCACCCGGTAAAAATGCGCGCTTTTTCTGAGCACTGCGCCGAGTGTGGCCGAGCCCAGGCAGTATTCGCACATCAGTGCGAAGGTACCGTTGTTGCACTGCTCAGTCGATAGTCCCAGAAATTCGTCTTGGGTGGTTCGCCATACCGATTTCACCAGCTGGGTCAGCTGGTGTTCGGTGATCAGCTGTTCCGGGGTATTCAGCCAGCTGGCGGGTATGTTGGCCTGCGCCAGCAGTGCCTGGCCATTGTAGCCCTGGCGTTCAGCGCCACGAAGGGTGGCTTGAAGGTAGTGGTTGGCAATGTGAGCCTTGGCCATAGTGGTCAGCGAAGCCGCGTAACAGGTCAATAAATTCGGCCAGAAGGGTCATTCTAGCCCCATGGCTTTCGGAGTTTAATGATGGTCCATCTTATTGTCTGAATCCAATCGCGGGGGCGCTAATGTCAGCAGAGCAGGCAGATACCGAACTTTTCCAGGCCATGATTGTCCGGGCGCTGGAGCAGGAAGTCACACCTTTTTATGAGCAGTGGGAAGAAGCCGGTGAAATACCCCGGTCACTCTGGAACACGCTGGGGCAGGCCGGCATGCTCGGCATTGATATGCCCGAGGAGTATGGCGGTGCGGCGGCCAGTTTCGAGGTGAGCCAGCTGGCCATAGAAGAAATCGCCCGCATGGGCTTTGGTGGCCTGGCCTCCGGTTACAACATCCACGCCAACATTGTGATGCCGTACATCCTGCATCTGGGTAATGAACAGCAGAAACAGGCCTGGTTGCCGGCGATGATCTCCGGCGAGGTGCTGGGTGCCATCGCGATGACCGAGCCGGGTGCCGGCAGTGATCTTGCAGCTATGCGCACCACGGCGGAACGCACCGAGGGCGGCTGGCGCATTAACGGCGCCAAGGTGTTTATCACCAACGGCCTGCATGCCGATATGGTGATTGTCTGCGCCAAGACCGCCCCAAAAGCCGGCGCCAAAGGCGTGTCGTTGTTTCTGGTGGATACCAGCCTGCCGGGCTTTAGCCGGGGGAAGGGCATCAAGAAAATCGGCCAGCATGCCAGTGACACCGCAGAGTTGTTTTTCTCGGATCTGATCGTGCCTGAGGAGGCTTTGCTCGGAGAAGAAGGCAAAGGCTTCGCCTACCTGATGCAGGAGCTGCCCCGGGAGCGCCTGGGTGTGGGTGCCCAGGCGATCGGTGCCTCCGAAGGCGCATTGGCTCTTACGCTGGATTACGTGCAGCAACGCCAGGCCTTCGGCCAGCGCATTGCCGATTTCCAGAACACCCGGTTCAAGCTGGCCGAAGCCCGGGCCCGCATTGATATGGCTCGCGCCTACCTCAATCAGTGCGTCAGCAAATACCACCAGGGCGCCATGACCGCGACAGACGCGGCCATCCTGAAGCTGATGCTGACGGAAATGCAGTGTGATATTGCCCACGAATGCCTGCAGCTGTTCGGCGGGTACGGTTACACGCTGGAATACCCGATTTCCCGGTTCTTTGTGGATGCCAGGGTGCAGACTATCTACGCCGGTACCTCGGAAATCATGAAAGAGGTGATTGCCCGCTCCATGCTGGGCAAGTGAGCCTTTCGATTACTCATATTCAGGAGAAACACATGAAACTGACAGACGTAGTCATTCTGGACGGTGCCCGCACCGCCATCGGCAGCTTTGGCGGCAGCCTGAGCTCACTGGCTCCGGCCGAACTGGGCACCGCCGCCGCTCGCGAGGCCATCAGCCGCGCTGGCGTGGCAGCCGAGGATATCGACCATTCGGTATTCGGCCATATCATCACCACCGGTCCGCAGGATGCTTA
The DNA here is from genome assembly GCF_030541005.1 of Marinobacter sp. SS5-14b. Lineage (GTDB taxonomy): Bacteria > Pseudomonadota > Gammaproteobacteria > Pseudomonadales > Oleiphilaceae > Marinobacter. The sequence continues at coordinate 58,747 of NZ_JASSVM010000001.1, forward strand.
CCTGGCTCGGCACATTGCCCTGAATGTGGGTATGGAGAAAAGCTCGGCGGCGTTCAACGTGAACCGCCTGTGTGGCTCTGCCGTGCAGTCGGTGATCAGCGCGGCCCAGCTGATTGTGATGGGCGACAGCCGCATGGCGCTGGCTGGTGGTGCCGAATCCATGAGCCAGGGTGCTTACCTGTTACCGAACGTTCGCAAAGGCCTGCGCATGGGCGATGGCCGCGCGGTAGACCTGACCCTGGGCATCCTCAGCGATCCGTTTGGCAGTGGTCACATGGGTATGACCGCCGAGCGTATTGCCGCCAATCAGGGCCTGACCCGGGAAGAACTGGACGCGTTTTCTGCTGAAAGCCACCGTCGGGCCGCGAATGCCATCGAGAAAGGTTATTTCGATGGCCAGATCGTGCCGGTTACCGTCAAACAGGGTCGCAAGGAAGTCGTGTTCGACAAAGACGAACACGTGCGCCCGGGCACCACGGTTGAAAGCCTGGCTGGCCTGAAACCCGCGTTCCAGAAAGACGGCATTGTGACCCCGGGCAATGCCTCCGGCCTTAACGACGGCGCCGCCGCCATGGTGCTGACCAGCGCCGCCGAAGCCGAAAAGCGGGGCTTGAAAGCCCGCGCCCGACTGGTGGGTTACGCCTTTGCCGGCGTAGCCCCGGAAGTGATGGGCGTGGGCCCGATTCCGGCGGTTCGCCAGGTTCTGAAGAACACCGGTTTGTCCGTGGCAGACCTGGACGTGATCGAATCCAACGAAGCCTTCGCCGCCCAGGCCATGGCCGTCAGCCGCGAGCTTGGCCTGCCGGAAGACAAGGTGAACCCGAACGGCGGCGCGGTCGCTCTGGGCCACCCGGTGGGTGCGACCGGCTCCATCCTGATTATCAAAGCCCTGGCGGAACTGGAACGTACCGGTGGCCGTTACGGCCTAATCACTATGTGCATCGGTGGCGGGCAGGGTATTGCGTTGATTGTCGAGCGCCTGGGGTGATGGTGCCATCAACCTTTTGACGTTTCCTTTTCAGTGCTTCTCGGTTAAAGTTTACGTAAACGTCAATTATGAGTGGGGCCGAAATGCCCCACGGAATGAATTGCAAGGAGTAACTTATGGACTTCAAAGACGTACCGGCTATTGTCACCGGCGGTGCCTCCGGGCTTGGAGAAGGTGCCGCCCGCGCACTGGCCGCAGCGGGCTGCAAAGTAGCCATTCTGGACCTGAACAAAGAGCGTGGCGAACAGGTGGCGGCCGAGCTGGGCGGCATTTTTATCGAATGCAACGTGGCCTCGGAAGAAAGTGCGGAAGCCGCACTGAAAGCCGCCCGCGATGCCCATGGCCCCTGTGGCATTGCGGTGAACTGCGCGGGCATAGCCCCGGCGGCGAAGATTCTGGGCCGCGAGGGCGTGATGCCGCTGGACAGCTTCAACAAGGTGATCCAGGTGAACCTGATCGGCACCTTCAACATCCTGCGCCTGGCCGCAGCGGATATGGCGCAGCGCGAACCCAATGCCGACGGCGAGCGGGGTGTGATCATCAACACCGCATCGGTTGCGGCCTACGAAGGCCAGATTGGTCAGGCGGCTTACAGTGCCTCGAAAGGCGGCGTGGTAGCGCTGACCCTGCAATCGGCCCGGGAGCTTGCCCGTGAAGGTGTCCGCGTGAACACCATTGCTCCGGGTCTGTTCATGACCCCGATGATGGCCGGAATGCCTGAAGAAGTGCAGGACAGCCTGGCGGCGACACTGCCGTTCCCCAAGCGTCTGGGTAAGCCGGAAGAGTTCGGCATGATGGTTGATCAGATGGTGCGGAATCCGATTTTGAATGGCGAAGTTATTCGATTGGATTGCGCGCTGAGAATGGCGCCTAAGTGAATAGATGAAAACCACCTGCCAAAAGCGGGTTCAGGCAACAGGATTCGCCACAAGCGAACGAATAACTACAGGTGAGTGATATGACCAACCACGTCGATCAAGAAGAATTGGCCATGTTCCGGGAGTCGGTGATCAAGGCTCTGGAAGCCGAAGTGAAACCGCACTATGAAGCCTGGGAGAAAAGCGGGATCGTGCCACGGGAGCTATGGAATACCCTGGGCAACGCCAGTCTACTGTGTGTCGACGTGCCGGAAGACTGCGGCGGCATTGGTGCGCCTTTCCAGTTTTCTGTGGTGGTAGGCGAAGAAATGGCCCGCATGGGCTTCGGGGCGTTGTCTACCAATGTGATGGTGCATTCAGATATCGTGGCGCCTTACCTCAGCCACATCGGCAACGAGGCCCAGTGCCAGCAATGGTTGCCAAAGATGGTCTCCGGCGAAGCCGTCGGCGCCATCGCCATGACCGAACCCGGTGCCGGCAGCGACCTGCAGGCCATGCGCACCAGTGCGGTAAAGGATGGTGACGATTACATCCTCAACGGCTCCAAAACCTTCATCACCAACGGCCAGCACGCCGACATGGTGATCGTTGCTGCCAAAACCGACCCGAAAGCCGGGGCCCGAGGCATCAGTTTGTTCCTGGTGGACACCTCATTGCCGGGCTTCAGTAAAGGTCGAAACCTGGACAAAATCGGCCAGCACTCCGGCGATACCTCCGAGCTGTTCTTCTCTGACATGCGCATTCCTTCATCGGCTTTGCTGGGCGAGGAAGGGCAGGGCTTCATGTACCTGATGCGCGAACTGCCTCGCGAACGCCTGGTGATCGGCGCCTTGGGCGTCGCCGCCGCCAGAGGCTCCCTGGACCTGACCATTGCCTATGCCCAGGAGCGGGAGCTGTTCGGCCAGAAGCTCAGCCAGCTGCAAAACACCCGTTTCGAAATCGCCCGTATGGAGACGGACTACCGCATCAACAAGGCGTTTGTTGACCAGTGCATCCGCGAATACGAAGACGGCAAGCTGGATGCGCCCACGGCGTCGATGGCCAAGTACAGCGCCACGGAGATGCAGTGCCGGGTGGCCGATGGTTGTTTGCAGTTATTTGGTGGCTACGGTTACACCACCGAATACCCGATTTCCCGGAACTTTATCGACGCTCGGGTGCAGCGGATTTACGGCGGCACTTCAGAGGTGATGAAAGAGATTATTGCACGGTCGGTGCTTGGGCGCTGAGGGATCTGGCTTGGGCTCCTAGCCTGCTGTTTGAGGGGCGGGTACGCGGGGTATGGGGTATTTTTCTTCTGGGAAAAACAACTCGCTTCGCTCAGACATCTTTTTCCCTGCCAGAAAAATACCCCACACCCCCCTACCGACGGGCAGCACGGGAATACCAAGGGAAAAAACAAATGCAGTTATTTAGCGAATACCCGCCAATGCCCGTCGGCGCGGGGTGGTTGTTGGGTTTTTTGCCGGAAAAAGATGTCTGAGCGAAGCGAGTTGTTTTTCCAAAAAAAATTCAACAGCCACCCCGCAAGCCCGCCCGCACGGCTGGAAGGCTAGGAACCCAAACAAGACCGATGAGCAAAATAAGAATACCAATCAGATTCCGTTGAAGGAGAATAAAACCCATGAACAACGATATCGTCATAGCAGGCTCCGCCAGAACCCCGATGGGCGGCATGATGGGCTCTCTGAGCTCGGTGCGATCACCGGAACTGGGTGCCGTTTCCATCAAGGCCGCCATTGAGCGCGCGGGATTGCAGCCGGCAGACATTCAGGAAATTATCATGGGCTGCGTGCTGCCCGCCGGCCTTGGCCAGGCACCTGCGCGGCAGGCATCCCGCGCTGCCGGTATTCCGGATAGCAGTGGCTGCACCACCATCAACAAAATGTGCGGCTCCGGCATGCAAGCCGTCATCATGGCCCACGACCAGATTAAAGCCGGCACCAACAGCATCATGATCGCCGGCGGCATGGAAAACATGAGCCAGGCACCGTACCTGTTACCGAAAGCCCGCGCCGGAATGCGCATGGGCCACGGTCAGGTGATGGACAGCATGTTCCTGGACGGCCTGGAAGACGCCTACGAAGGCGGCCTGATGGGCGTGTTCGCCCAGCGCACTGCAGATAAATTCAACATCACCCGCCAGGCCATGGACGAGTTCGCCATCGGTTCCCTGCAAAAAGCCCTGACGGCGATCCAGAACGGCTGGTTCCGGGATGAAATTACCCCGGTGACTGTCGCGGGCCGAGGCGGTGATACCGAGGTCGACACCGACGAACAACCGGGCAACGCCAAGCCCGAAAAGATCCCGCAACTGAAACCGGCCTTCGCCAAAGACGGCTCGGTAACCGCCGCCAACTCCAGCTCCATCAGCGACGGCGCCTCTGCGCTGGTACTGGCCTCTGCCGCCGAAGCCGACGCCCGCGGCCTGATCCCTCAGGCGAGAATCGTGGCCCACGCGACCCATGCCCGCTTGCCGGCAGAGTTCACACTGGCCCCCATCGGCTCCATCGAAAAAGTGCTGAAGAAAGCCGGCTGGACGCTGGATGATGTAGACCTGTTCGAGATCAACGAGGCCTTCGCGGTGGTCACCCTGGCCGCCATCAATGAGCTGAAATTACCTGCGGAAAAGGTCAACGTGCACGGCGGCGCCTGCGCCTTGGGTCATCCCATCGGCTCATCGGGCTCCAGGATCATCATCACCCTGATCAACGCCCTCAAACAGCGTGGTCTTAAGCGTGGTGTTGCATCGCTGTGCATTGGCGGCGGTGAAGCTACTGCCGTGGCTGTGGAGCTGATTTAAGCTTGAGGGAGTGATATTCGGGCTTGGGCTCCCAGCCTTCCGCTTTTGCGGGCGGGCTTGCGGGGTGGCCGGTGGATTTTTTTTGGAAAAACAACTCGCTTCGCTCAGACATCTTTTTCCGGCAAAAAATCCACCAACCACCCCGCGCCGACGGGCATTGGCAGGATTTCTCTAGTTAAAACCATAGTTGTTTTCGAGCACTGCTGGGCTGTCCGTCGATCTGGCTCTGCGATCGTCTTTCCTTTCATTTCGTTTCGCTTTTGTCTTTTAACCTGGTCTTCCTGTGCTGCCCGTCGGTAGGGGGGTGTGGGGTGTTTTTCTGGCAGGGAAAAAGATGTCTGAGCGAAGCGAGTTATTTTTCCCAGAAGAAAAACACCCCATACCCCGCGTACCCGCCCGTGAATCCAGAAATCCAGAGCATCAAACTCCCAGCCGAAATCCAGCCCCCAACGCGAAATCCTAAGAGCGAAACTGCCGGGGATCGAGCTTCATCTTTTTGAGACGTGAGGTCAGCGTTGTCGGCTTAACGCAAAGCAGCGCGGCGGCACCGTCATCCCCGAATACCCGGCCAGCGGTCATTTTAAGTGCCCGCACAAGATTCTGGGCTTCCAGTTCTCGCATCTGGTCCTCGGTCAGTAATTCGCCGTTGTAGTGGCGGGCGGGTGTGCTGGTGCCTGTGGGCTGCGCTGCGCCGTTGTCCGGGCTGGGCAGGTCGAGATCGAGCCGGCCGTCGGCCGTGATCACCTGCCGCTCGATAACGTTTTCCAGTTCCCGGACATTGCCGGGCCAGTGGTAGCCCTTGAGAGTGGTAACGTCACGATCAGTCAGAGCCAGCGGTGGGCGGTTGAATCGCTGGCAGGCGCGGTTGAGAAACTCCTGGGCCAGCATCGGTATATCCTCAAGCCGTCGGCGTAACGGAATAGACTCGATGGGAAACACGTTGAGCCGGAAGTACAGATCCTCCCGGAAGGTCTTCTCACGAATCTCTGTTTTCAGATCCCGGTTGGTGGCGGCAATCACCCGTACATCCACAGCACGGGTCTTGTTCTCGCCCACGCGCTCGAAGTTTTGATCCTGCAGTACCCGCAGCAGCTTGCCTTGTAGTTCAAGCGGAATCTCACCCACTTCATCCAGAAACAGCGTGCCGCCGTCGGCCAGTTCAAATCGACCAATGCGGTCGTTGATGGCGCCGGTAAAGGCTCCCTTGATGTGGCCGAAAAACTCGCTTTCAAACAGCTCTTTTGGAATGGCCGCGCAGTTTACCCGGATCAAGGGTCGGTCACGCCGCGTGCTGGCCTGGTGAATGGCGCGGGCGATCAGCTCTTTGCCGGTGCCGGATTCACCGGTGATCAGTACGTTGGCATCGGTCGGCGCCACCATGCCGATGCGCCGCACGATGGCCTTGATGGCGTCGCTTTGGCCCAGAATCTCATGAAAATGGAATTCGGCACTGAGCTCTTCCTGCAGGTAGGCGTTTTCCATTTCCAGGCGGCGCTTCAGGTTTTCCACTTCCTCCAGTGCCTGCTGCAATTCCTGTTGCGCTTGCAGGCGCGGGGAGATATCGCGGAACACCACAACAGCACCCACGGGGTGACCGTTATCCAGAATCGGCGTGCTGGTATATTCCACCGGGAAGCCGGTGCCGTCTTTGCGCCAGAACCAGTCGTCGCCGACGCGTTTGATGCTGGCATCCCGAAAGGCGCCGTAAATGGGGCAGTCTTTCAAGGGGAACAGGCTGCCGTCTTCGTGGGAATGGTGCACCACTCGGTGGATTACCCGGCCCATCAATTCATCCATGCGCCACCCCAGCATTCGCTCGGCTGCGGGGTTGGCGAAGGTGGTGCGGCCTTCGGCGTCTACACCATAAATGCCCTCACCAACGGCGTGCAGGATCAGTTGATTCTCACGCTCCATATCCTTGAACAGTTCTTCTACCCGTCGCCATTCCAGCAAGCCGCCCCGGTGGTAGTGATTGGCTTCATGACGCTCCCGGAGTGTTCTCAGTTGCCGGCGGTCTCGGAGCAACAGCAGGATGGTCTGGGATTCGGCTTCGCCGACGCAAGACGATGAAATCTCAAGTTCGACGGTGTGGCCATCCCGATGTTTCAGGCTGAAATCCCGACTCCAGCCGTGGCTGCGGAACAGGGTTTCTTCCGTAAAGTTGATCAGTTGCGGGCGTTGGTCCGGGAACATCTGCGTGCAAGGGCTGTTGGTGATGGACTGCCGGTCTGTGCCAGCCATTCGTCCCATGGCGCTGTTGGCGGCAAGAATCAGATCCTGCCCGGCATCCACCAGCAAGGCAGCTTCTGGCAGGTGGTCAACCCAGCGATAATTTTCGGTCTGTTCAGATTGGGGCATGTTGGGCGTCCATTTGGCTCATGTGAGGTACTAAACAAAGCCTGTGCCAACTACGAAAAGTCGGAGTCAACACTACGATAAATCGTTAAATACGAAATGTCGTAGTGTTAGTTGTATTGCGGTTTATAAAAAAGTCCTTTTAAAACAGGTGGATGTATAAATTTAAAAAGTTGGCACGAACCCCGCAATAGCTTCCTCAGAGCGTGCAATTGGCCTTGGCCTGAATACCGCCAGGGCCGTACCAGAGTTTTTATTGCACCCAAAGAGTGCAAAAACCATCTGAGAGTAGGGAGAGTGCCCCATGACCACAAAAAGCCTTGGTAACCCGTTTGATGGCGACCAATCACTGATCCATGCGAAGACCTGCGGTTGCCCCGAATGCCAGCCCGGGCAGGAGACGCCGTCGGTATCACTGAATCTCAAGCAGCCGGCGACCCCGGCCTCGGCAGCGGCGATGGACTCCGAAGCCATGATGGACCGCGCCATAGAGAGCGCAGTGGTGCGTTCCGTGTTTGGCCACAACGATCACAGCCGCCGCAGCTTTATGAAGATGATGGGAACGGGCACCGCGGCTGCGTTGCTGGGTTCGGTGTTCCCGATGGATAAAGCCAAGGCGGCGGTCAAGGAATCGCTCGGCAAGCTTGAGAAAACCAAGCTGAACGTTGGTTTTGTACCCATTACCTGTGCCACGCCCATCATCATGGCGGCCCCCATGGGTTTTTATGAGCGTTATGGTCTGGACGTGACCGTGACGAAAACCGCCGGCTGGGCCGTAGCCCGGGATAAGTCACTGGCGGGTGAATACGACGCCTCACACATGCTGACACCAATGCCACTGGCCATGACCATGGGCGCTGGCTCTACTCCAGAGCCCTTCATCATGCCGGCGGTTGAGAACATCAACGGCCAGGCCATCGTGCTGCATGTGGACCACATGGACAAGCGCGACCCCAAACAGTGGAAAGGTTTCAAATTCGGGGTGCCGTTCGAGTATTCCATGCACAACTTCCTGTTGCGTTATTACCTGGCGGAAAACGGTATCGACCCAGACAAAGACGTTCAGATCCGGGTGGTTCCACCACCTGAGATGGTCGCCAACCTGCGCGCCGGTAACCTGGATGGCTATTTGTCACCAGACCCGTTCAATCAGCGTGCCGTCTGGGAGAAAGTCGGCTTTATTCACATGCTCACCAAAGACATCTGGGAAGGTCACCCCTGCTGTGCCTTTGCCTGCAGCCAGAAGTTCGCCAGCGATAACCCGAATACCTACGGCGCCCTGCTGCGCGCCATCATCGACGCCACCCAGTACTCCAATGAGCCGGAGAATCGCAAAGAGATTGCCGAGGCCATTGCCCCGAGAAACTACCTGAACCAGCCAGTCCCGGTGATCCAGCAAGTGCTGACTGGTCGATACGCGGATGGTCTGGGAGAGGTTAAGGATGTGCCGGACCGTATCGATTTCGATCCATTCCCCTGGCACTCGATGGGTGTATGGATACTCACCCAGATGAAACGCTGGGGCTACATCGAGGGTGATGTGGACTACAAAGGCATCGCAGAACAGGTCTACCTGGCGGGTGAAACCGGCAAGCTGATGCGTGAGATGGGCTACGACGCGCCGGATACCACCTATAAGAATCACACCATCATGGGCAAGACCTTTGACCCTGAAAAGGCCGAAGAGTACGCCCGCAGCTTTGCGATCGGGAGGTTGTGATGATGGCGTCTCTTAATATCAGGGCAGCGTTGCTGTCGATTTCGTTCCTGATTCTGGCGCTGGGGCTCTGGGAGATGTCTACCCAGCCGCCCGCGGCGACGGAGGCTACCTCCGAGTATGAGTTACTGATGGGCGTCTCGGGGCAAGAATCCCGTGTGCCACCACCTTCGGCCGTCATCCAGGTGGCCTGGGCGGAGTTGTCTAACCCGTTCTACGACGCCGGCGCCAACGATAAGGGCATTGGCATCCAGTTGGCTTACTCAGTGTATCGAGTGCTGACCGGTTACCTGGCGGCCATGGCGATTGCGCTTCCATTAGGCTTTCTGATCGGTATGTCACCGCTGATGTACAAGGCACTGAATCCGTACATTCAGGTGCTGCGACCGATCTCGCCCCTGGCCTGGATGCCGCTGGCCCTGTTCATCATTCAGGACTCAGACGCCTCGGCCATCTTCGTGATCTTTATCTGCTCCATTTGGCCCATGTTGCTGAACACCGCCTTCGGCGTGGCTAACGTGCGCTCGGACTGGGTCAACGTGGCCCGCACTCATGAGCTTAATCCGATCAAAACCGCACTTACGGTGATTCTGCCGGCCGCCGCGCCGACCATTCTGACTGGTATGCGCATCTCCATCGGCATTGCCTGGCTGGTGATCGTGGCCGCGGAAATGCTCGTGGGTGGCACCGGTATTGGCTACTACGTGTGGAACGAGTGGAACAACCTCGACCTGGCGAGTGTGATCTTCTCCATCCTGATGATCGGTGTGGTGGGCATGCTGCTCGACCTGGCCTTGGGCAAGGCCCAGAAGCTGGTTGAATACAAAGAATGAGTGGGCCGGGCGCCTGGTTAATGGCGCCCGCCAAACCCCTCCGACTGGAGAACTGTTATGAGTAAGTCATTCCTGGAAGTAGATGGCCTGTCGAAGGTTTACCCCGATGGCCAGGGCGGCGAGTTGACGGTATTTGAAGACATTCGCTTTGCCCTCCAGAAAGGTGAATTTGTGTGCATCATCGGCCATTCCGGCTGCGGCAAATCCACCATTCTGAACGTGCTGGCGGGTCTGGATGAAGCCAGCTCAGGCAACGTGGTGATGAACGGTAAAGAAGTAAAAGGCCCGGGCCTGGAGCGGGGCGTGGTGTTTCAGAACTACAGCTTGCTGCCCTGGAAGACCGCATTGAACAACATCATCTTCGCTGTTAAGGCGCGCTGGCCGAGCTGGTCCAAAGACAAAGTGCGCGAGCACAGTGAGCGCTATCTGAAAATGGTCGGTCTTGATCATGCCATGGACCGGAAACCCTCCCAGCTTTCCGGGGGCATGCGCCAGCGTGTCAGTATCGCTCGCGCCTTCGCCACTCAGCCGGAATTGCTGCTGTTGGACGAACCCTTCGGGGCACTGGATGCGCTCACCCGTGGCGTGATTCAGGACGAGCTGGTGAAAATCTGGGAAGAGACCCGCCAGACGGTGTTCATGATCACCCACGATGTGGATGAGGCGATTCTGTTGTCTGACCGCATCTTCCTGATGTCCAACGGCCCCAATGCCCGCATTGCCGAGAGCGTGAAGGTGAACCTGCCGCACCCTCGCTCTCGCGCGACCATTTTCCAGAACCCTGCCCATCAGAAGATCCGGCACTACCTGGTGGATTTTCTGGTAAACCGCAGTGGCTCGGCGCTGCCTGAGCGAGATGGCAGCCCGAGAGTCATTGATCCCAGTGCAGGCGATGCAGCACCTCAACCGGTGCCTGCCACGCCTGATACTCACAACGAAACCACCGCGCAAGCGGTGAATGCTTGACCTTGAATGTCCACAAGAGGAAATGAACATGATGAACAAAGAACTGATGACCGCAAAAATCCTGGAAGCCAAAGTGTCGAAGGGTATGACCTGGGAAGCCATTGCTGAATCCATCGGCATGTCTCCGGTGTTCACCACCTCCGCCTGTCTGGGCATGAACAGCCTGGCCGAAGACAAGGCGTTCGCGCTCTGCGAGACGCTGGGCCTGGACAAGCCAATTGCCGAAGCCCTGCAGGTGTGCCCGAAGAAAGCGTGGGAAGGTGGCGTTCCCCAGGACCCGCTGATCTACCGCTTGTACGAGGTGGTGGGCGTTTACGGCGATACCATGAAAGCGTTGATCCATGAGAAGTTTGGTGACGGCATCATGAGCGCCATCGACTTCACCATGGACATCGAGAAAGAGGAAAACCCGAAGGGTGATCGTGTGGTGGTGACCATGAACGGGAAGTTCTTGCCTTATAAGGCTTGGTAGTCGCTGAGCTTTGAGTTTGCCCGCTTGCAGCCTTCCAGGGTGCGGGCGGGCTTGCGGGGTGGCCGGTGGATTTTTTTTGGAAAAACAACTCGCTGTGCTCAGACATCTTTTTCCGGCAAAAAATCCACCGACCACCCCGCGCCGACGGGCATTGGCGGGTTCACTAAGTTAATGACTTGCTGTTTTTTTATCTTTGTAACAGCGATGCCTGCTGAAGGAATTCCGCGGGCATTGCTGTATGAATAGAGATTGGTCGGCGAAGTTGTTTTACGGAAGAAGTGGACGTATTGTTTCGGCCTGCTCAGGAGAGCACATGGATAGACAAGCGGACAAGGAAACGGAATTGTGTCCTACCAGTTATACGTTACCGGTGGCTACGGCTTTACCGAAAGGATTCTGCCGTCGTTACTGCACCCCTCCGAAGCGATTTCCATCGCACAGGACTATTTCTCTCGAGGCTATCAGGGCGCTCATATAGAGCCCTCGCCGGATTCTGGTTTCCGGGTTCTGGAAAAAGCATCCAGCAGTGAGCGTCAGGGAATACTCGATGCCTTGCAAAGCGGGCAAATGGTGCTTGCCCGGCAGGGCGGCGCATCGTTCGGACTTTTCACAGAACATAATGCCAGTCCTGATCATCTTCGCTCAGACCTGCCGAAGCCCCTGGTGAGCCGTTTGCGTGAGCAATGGCCAACGGGTACGGGCGGTGGTTTGACCATGCGTTCAGATTCGCTGCACGCTCCCGCCAAACAGGATTATCAGCGGGCTTCGGAGCCAGTTGCGGCACCCATTCCCGGGAAGGGCCCCTATAAACTGACCATTCAGTATCGCTGGCCGGATGGCACGGGCGTTGCCGATTTGCCGTTTCAGGTGGGCACAGATCTGGACAGCCTGTCAGGCGTGTTGGATCACCAGGGCGCCGCCACCGTCGACGGTCTTAACGGTCGATATGCAACGGTTCGGCTGAGCTCCAATGCAAGCGATGACACGGTACGTCATGAGCGAAAAGCTATCATTGCGGGTCTCGATCGCCTGCTGGGGGAGGAACGGCGGGAAACCGAATCCAGGGCGCAGGGATACCAGGTGCTGCCCTGGTACCAGAAAGCCGTGGTGAGCGTCGGTGCATTCGCTGAGAGTGCGTTTGATGCGGCTGGCGCAACAGTTGATTATGTTTTTGGCATGTACAGCTTGAATAGTCCTGCCGCACTTGCGCTTGATGTTCTAAAGTCGACGTGGAGTTGCCAGTCAAGGCAATGCAGACAGTGGATGGGGTAAGGCCTTCATTGAGGCGTGGAACGAAATGCGCCACGATCGGTGGATTTCTACCATCGGGTTTTCACCTGCGGATATCAGCACGGAAGATCTGATTGAAGCATACGAATTGGCCAGCCTGGTGATGTTCGATGACGAACTGAGGACGGCGCTCGTCGAGTTTCTGTCTGAGTATGCTGTAATACATCACCATACCGAATACACCCATGCGGGTGGTGCACTGGTGTTTGAGGTAGTTCTAAGCGCAATTCTGGGCCCCGCCGTTTTTGGTGGAGGCAAAGCCGCCCAAGCATCTGGCAGCGCTCGCTACGCCGGCGTATTGGCCGCACTTGGAGCCTCTTTCCGTAAGTTTGGTGAGGCGCTCAAGCTTCAGCGTTTACGTAAGGTGTGGCGAGATGCTGATCTAAAGAACAAGAACCACTTTGAAGCTGAAGCCAAGCCGCGCCCAGAGGGTATCCAGGCTCAGCCTGAAACTCCAAGCGCTGAGTTAATGACCGTAAAACCGGGCACATTGAGAGGGACGCCAGAGTTGCCCCACCCAAATGCGAATGCTGATATGGTTCGTTCTCTAGTTAGACAAAATGAATCAGCAGAAATCTTATCCGATAGAGGCTTGGATGTGGCTCATTTACCTAATATGGGCAAGAAAGGAGGAAATCCGGACTTGGATATCAACAGTAGGCCAGCAGATGTCTATTCGCCTAAGTCCAAAAATCCGAACACTATTAGGGATAACATGATACACAAGGTTGAGCATCAGGCGCCGGATATAGTTCTTAATATTACTGACTCCCCATTGTCTTCAGCTGATATTTTGAAGTTCCTGGATGAAAAGCCGGTGAATGGTTTGAAAAACTTATATCTGATTGATGGTGAAATTGTATTGCTGAGGAGATTTTAACATGAGTATTACTCTGAATTTGGAGGTTGCCAAGGGCGTCAGTATCGAAGATGTAAAAGGGGCGTTATCGGGTGTTGAGTGTTCAGACTATTCTGAGACGAAATCAGGATTTTCTGTGAAGTTAACTAACACGAATGCGATGATGTCAGTAAATGCTAATATCGAGGACTCAGATATATTAGCTGAGGGATTGGAGGGCGCAGAGTGGTCGGTTGGATTAAGGATATATTTTGACGTTGATGCTACGTTGCAGGCGCCCTTTGATGATGTGAAAAAAATTGTTCTAAATCTATCTGAGCAAGTTCCATTTGAGTTTGTATTGTCTTTTCAATACGAATCGATCTACGCACAAAGAGATTTTAATGGTCTTGAACTGAGCGAAGATTTTTAGAATACAGGGACCTTGGACCGATTCATTTTGGAGCTTATGAATGGGGTGCCCCAAACTGTCGGAGTGGCCGATTATTGATCCTGACAACCCTCCAGAAGGGTATTGTCGGGGCACCAAGGTAATGAGTCCGGAGGACGACACTGCGCCTTGACATTATTTTGCGGTGAAGCGCCATCAGGTATTTGCCCAGAAAATGTGGGTGAAGCCAGGTGATGATGACCTGGGTGAACTCGTAACTGCGCGATTTGTGTTCCCGACAGTGGCCACCTGATAGTTTGTGGAGAAGCTCAAGCGTCTTTTTTCCAGACCCGCACCCCACGTACCCTCCTGAACACCCAGAAAGATGGGTGCCCAGGCAGACGGCCAGGAGCCCAAGCCAAACTATGGCAAGTCAGTCACAGCCCCGGTAGATGCAGAACTTACGGTGCGAGCGTATTTCGCCAAAACACCCCGGGTAAATCGTGGCTCCGGTGGCGTCCAGGCTTTGCGCCGTTTCTCCATTTCCTCGTCAGAGATCTCCAGCAGGATTGAGTTGTTCACCGCATCGATGGTGATGGTGTCGCCATCCTCCACCAGTGCGATCGGGCCACCGACGGCGGCTTCCGGGGTGATGTGGCCGACCACAAAACCATGGCTGCCACCGGAAAAACGGCCATCGGTGATCAGCGCCACATCGCTGCCTAGACCTTTGCCCATGATCGCGGAGGTGGGGCTGAGCATTTCTCGCATGCCCGGGCCGCCTTTGGGGCCTTCGTAGCGAATCACCAGCACATCGCCGGCCACTACGGTGCCGTCGAGAATCCGCTCCTGGGCTTCCTCTTCAGAATGGAACACTCGCGCCCGACCGGAGAAGTGGGTGCCTTCTTTGCCGGTAATCTTGGCCACCGAGCCCTCCGGCGCCAGGTTGCCGAACAGGATCCGCAAATGGCTGTCTGCTTTGATCGGATTCTCAAAGGCCCGGATGATCTGTTGATCGTCCGGATAGGGCGCCACGGTTGCCAGGTTTTCGGCCAGGGTCTTGCCGGTCACCGTCATGCAGTCGCCGTGCAACAGACCCCGGTCCAGCAGCATCCGCATCAGGGGCTGAATGCCACCGATGGCGACCAGCTCAGACATCATGTAATGGCCCGATGGGCGCAAATCGGCCAGCACCGGAACCTGTTTGCCAATGCGCACGAAGTCGTCCAGTGACAGCTCAACCCCTACCGTGCTTGCCATGCCCAGCAAATGCAGCACCGCATTGGTGGAGCCACCCAGCGTGATCACCACGGTAATCGCATTCTCGAACGCCTCGCGGGTCATGATGTCAGACGGTTTGATGTCTGCGTCCAGCAGTTTCAGCACCGCCGCGCCGGCGGCCTCGCAATCGGCCAGCTTGGTATCCGACACCGCATTCTGCGCCGAACTTCCCGGCAAGCTCATACCCATCGCCTCAATGGCCGAGGCCATGGTATTGGCGGTGTACATGCCGCCACAGGAACCCGGCCCCGGAATCGCCGTTTCCTCGATCTGCTTCACCTCAATCAGATCCATCTTGCCCTGGGCATGGGCACCAACGGCCTCAAACACCGAGATGATATCGGTGTGGTTCTCCCCCGGTTGAATAGTCCCGCCGTAAACAAACACCGATGGGCGGTTCAACCGCGCCAGCCCCATCAGGCAGCCGGGCATATTCTTGTCACACCCGCCAATGGCCACCAGCCCATCAAAGCCTTCACAACCGGCGACGGTTTCGATCGAATCTGCAATCACCTCCCGCGACACCAGCGAGTACTTCATGCCTTCGGTGCCGTTGGCGATGCCGTCGGAAATGGTGATGGTATTAAAAATCAGGCTCTTACCCCCTGCTGCATCGGCGCCTTTGGCGGCTTCCCGGGCGAGCCCGTCAATGTGCATATTGCACGGCGTCAGATTGCTCCAGGTGGACGCAATACCAATCTGAGGCCGCCGAAAATCCTCATCCGTAAACCCCACCGCCCGCAACATCGCACGACTGGCCGACTTGTTGATGCCATCTACCACCGGCGCGGAATAGCGACGTCGTTTGTCCGTAGTCATGAGCAAAACCTCTCAATTAAATTCTGTAAACGGAATCTGTCTCTCCCCAGCAAAACCCACAAAGCCGATAAGAGCACAATTTCAACAGGCGCCGGAGTCAAAAACTCCCGTACCAAAAATGCCCGTCGGTAGGGGGGGGTTGGGGTGGTTTTCTGGCAGGGAAAAAAATGTCTGAGCGCAGCGAGTTATTTTTCCCAGAAGAAAATCACCCCACACCCCGCGTACCCGCCCGCAAACCCACAGGCTAGGAGCCCAAGCCAGCAGGCGAGAACCCCACCCAAGACCCCTAAGCCGAAACCGACCGAACCGATGCCCCCTGTTCCTGAAGGGCCACATCGACAACGGTATGCAGCTTCTCCAGTTGAGAGCGTAACATGGTAATGGGCCGGCTGCCGGAGAGCGTCAGGGCGATGTCCAGGTGGTCATCGGCAGACTCCATGGACATCCGCGAAATCCGGAACCCCCGAACGCGAACGACCTGGCACAAACGCTCCAACGCCGCCGCCTCCTGAATCATCCGGCAATTCAAAGTGTAACTGTGCATAGAACTGTCCGCCTGCGGGCTCATGCTACCTGCTCCTTAGCGTTTGTATTGGTGCGACGGGTTTCATCAATCATCTCTTTATTGCTGCCACCGGGCTTTACAATTGGCCATACATTTTCCTCCCGGCTGATGGCCACGTGCAGCAGCATTGGCCCGTCGTAGGCCAGAATGGTCTCGATGCCCCGGCGAATCTGATCGGTGCGCTCGATGAACAGGGCCGGAATATCAAACGCTCGAGCCATGGCGACAAAGTCTGGGTTGTCGTCCAGGTTGATGTGGCTTTCCCGGTTGTTGTAGAACAGCTCCTGCTGCTGGCGCACCATACCCAGGCACTGATTGTCGAGAATGATCAGCTTCAGCGGCAGGTTGTAACGGCGAATGGTTGCCAGCTCCTGGGCGTTCATCATGAACGAGCCATCGCCGGTGACGTTGATCACCGTGCTGTTGCGGTCGGCAAACTGCGCACCAATCGCCGCCGGCAAGCCGAATCCCATGGTGCCCAGTCCGCCACTGGTCAGGTGGTGACGCGGATGATCGAACTCATAATGTTGGGCCACCCACATCTGGTGCTGGCCAACGTCACAGGCAATGATGGTGTCATCCGGGGCAATTCGGGACAGCTGGCGGATGAAGGCCGGGCCGGCGATCGGCGCCAGCGCCTCTTCATTATCCGCAGCCTGAAAGCCGCCGGTGGTGTACCAGGTTTTGCACTGTTTCTGCCAGTCGCTGATCGCCAGTGGTTCGGCTGCCAAGGCATCGGTAAACGCCGCCAGAATGCGATCCAGGTCGCCACGTATGGCCAGGTCGGCTGGCCGGAGTTTGTTGAGCTCGGCGTTGTCGGCATCGATGTGGATCAGTCGGGCATTTGGCGCAAAGGTATTCAATTTGCCGGTGGCGCGATCATCCAGGCGTGCGCCGACCACAAACAGCAGATCACACTCGTCCACCGCCTTGTTGGCGGCGCGGGAGCCGTGCATACCCAGCATGCCCAGGTTGTGCGGATTGTGTTTGCCGGGATTGCCGATGCCTTTGAGTGTGACAACTCCTGGCAGGGAAGACGCGTTAGCAAAGGCGCGGAAGCTCTCTTCAGCGCGGGCCAAAGAGACCCCGCCGCCGCTGTAGAGTAAGGGCCGTTTTGCGGTGCGCAACAGAGTCATGGCACGGGTGATATCCGGACAGTTGGCTTCAGCTTCCTGTGCTGTCACCGGGGACGGCGTTGCCACCTCGGCCAGCAGAGTGTCCTTTGGAATATCAATCCACACCGGCCCGGGCCGGCCACTCTGGGCCAGAGCAATGGCCTCTTCCATGATGGCGGGCAGGGCCTCTGCATCGTCCACCAGGTAGCTGTGTTTTACGATGCCGAGAGTCATACCCAGAATGTCGGTTTCCTGGAAGGCATCGGTGCCGATCAGGCCAGAGGGCACCTGCCCGGTGATGACCAGCAGCGGTGTCGAGTCCATGTAGGCATTGGCCACACCGGTGATCAGATTCGTAGCGCCGGGGCCTGAGGTGGCAATGCACACGCCAATCTCGCCGCTGGCGCGGGCAAACCCATCCGCCGCCAGGGCGCAGGCCTGTTCGTGGCGGCACAGCACGTGTTCCACGCCCACATCGTCCACCAGCGCGTCGTATAGCGGCATGATGCAGCCACCCGGGTAGCCGAAAACTGTGCTGATGTTGTGGCGGTGGAACGCTTCAAGAATGTGCTGTGCGCCGTTCATGGTCGTTTTTTCCTTTTCTTTGCCGCAAAAAGAAACCCCCGGGACCTTGCGGTGCCGGGGGTTTCTGGTGTCTTGGTCAGGTTGTCGCTATCTCACCTGCTTGTCCACGCAAAAGCCCCCGGACGGTACCACGACCACCAGGACTAGCTTCACAAGGACAACCACTGAGTTGAGATTCATAAAATCGACAGTCTGCTCTGAATTGATTCAAACAATGTGTGTAGAATCTAACCTACGTTTTTAACCGGTTGCAACCTTTTATTTTCGGTTTGCCGGGCGGCCCCAAATTTTATGACGCGGCCAGCAATAATTCATTAACAGCGAGTGAGTGATGACAAAAGCGAAATGGAGTTCCCTGGGCCTGTCGATTCTGGTTGTCGTGCTCTTGGTCATCTGGATGGCAACCGGCGAGGTTAAAGTTGCGAGCGACGAGGTTCCACCAGAGCCCGAACAGGAGCAGCGGGAGTTGACTCGGGTTGAAGTGGAAACGCTTGAGTCTGAATCCTATCAGCCAGAATTGAAACTGCAGGGTCAGCTTGAGCCCTGGCAGATGGTGATGGTCAGCGCCCGCGTAGCGGGAACCGTTGAAAGCCTTCAAGTGACCCTGGGTGATCAGGTTACAGTAGGCCAGGCGCTGCTGACCCTGTCTACCGATGGCCGTGATGCGGTGGCAGCGCGCTGGCAAGCCCGAATTCGTAAGCTGGAAGCGGACCTGTCCGCTGCGCGTCAGCTTAAGGCTCGCAACCTGGCGGCTGAAACGGAAATACTGAGCCTGCAAAGCGAGTTGTCCGCAGCCCGGGCTGAGTTGAAAGCGGCTGAACTGGCATTGGAGCACCTTCAGCCCGAAGCGCCGTTTGATGGTGTGGTGAATCGCCGTGAAGTTGATCCGGGCGCGCTGGTGCAAGTGGGTACTCCGCTGTTTGAGTTGGTGCAGGTAGACCGCCTGAAGGCCACCGGGCGAATTCCACAGCAAACGGTTAAGGACGTACAGCCGGGGCAGGCGGTTGAGGTGAACCTTCTGGATGGTAGTCGCCTGGCGGGCGTGGTCAGTTTTGTGGCCAGTGCCGCCGACCCGAACACCCGGAGTTTTGCGGTCGAAGTGGTGGTGGAAAATCCGAACCTGCAAAAAGCCGCGGGTGGCACCGCGAACCTCAATATCCGGCTGCCGGAACAGAAAGCGATTTTCATTTCACCTGCCTACCTGAGCCTTAATGATGATGGCCGGCCCGGCGTGAAGTACGTGAACAGCCAAAACGAGGTGGTGTTCGAGACCGTCAAATTGCTCGGTATTTCAACCTCCGGCGCCTGGGTATCTGGCCTGCCAGACGAAATACGGTTGATTACCCGCGGTGCGGGGTTTGTCGCCGCCGGTGAAACGGTTCTGCCTGTCGACCGTTCTGACCAGCGGGGCTGATCACCATGAGAGCACTGATCGCTGCGGCGATGGACCGAAGCCGCACCACCTTGCTGACCTTTCTGTTTCTTCTGCTGGGCGGTATGGCGGCCTACCAGGTGATTCCCAAGGAATCCAATCCGGACGTCACTATCCCGATGATCTATGTGGCCATGACTCTGGATGGCATCAGCCCGGAGGACGCGGAACGACTTCTGGTGCGTCCCATGGAGCAGGAGCTGCGTGCCCTGGAAGGTATCAAGGAAATGCGCGGTACCGCCTCCGAGGGCCATGCCTCGGTCATGCTGGAGTTTGATGCCGGTTTTGATCCGGACAAAGCGCTGCAGGATGTTCGTGAGAAGGTCGACACTGCCCGTAGCAAGTTGCCCCAGGAGGCGGATGAGCCGCGGGTGCACGAGATTAACGTGTCGCTTTTTCCGGTGTTGTCGGTCGGCCTCTCGGGCCCGCTTTCCGAGCGCGAACTGATCACCATCGCCCGGCGCTTCCAGGATGCGATCGAAGCCATTCCTGAAGTCCTGGAAGTAGACATTGGCGGGGATCGCGAAGACCTGCTGGAAATTGTGGTAGATCCTCAGGTGCTTGAAAGCTATGGCATCGATTTTGACCAGCTGGCCGCACTGGTTACCCGCAACAACCAGCTGGTGGCCGCCGGTTCCCTGGATACCGGCAATGGCAGAATGGCACTGAAAGTGCCCGGGGTGATTGAGACGATCGAAGATGTGATGTCCATGCCCATTAAAGTGGATGGTGACGCCGTGGTGACCTTCGGTGACGTGGCCATGCTGCAGCGCACCTTCAAGGACCCAACCGGCTTTGCCAGGATAAATGGTGAACCGGCTCTGGTTCTGGAAGTGTCGAAGCGTTCCGGAGCCAATATCATTGAAACCATTGCGCAGGTCAGGGCGCTGATTGATGAAGCCCGGCCCAGGTTGCCCGAGACGCTTGAAATCCGCTACATCATGGATCAGTCCGAGGAAGTTCGCGATATCCTGTCTGACCTGCTCAACAACGTACTGACGGCCATTGTTCTTGTGCTTATTGTGGTGATCGCGGCCATGGGCCCGCGCTCTGCTTTGCTGGTCGGCCTGACCATTCCGGGCGCATTCCTGACCGGTATTCTGGTGATCTGGGGAATGGGCTTCACCCTCAATATTGTTGTGTTATTCAGCCTTATTCTGGTGGCCGGAATGTTGGTTGACGGAGCCATCGTTGTTTCCGAACTGGCCGACCGTAACCTGAGCGATGGTCAGCCGGTCAAAACTGCATGGGTGGAGGCTGCATCCCGGATGGCCTGGCCGGTCATCGCCTCCACGGCGACCACGCTGGCGGTTTTCGTGCCGTTGCTGTTCTGGCCTGGCGTGGTAGGCGAGTTCATGAAGTTCCTGCCGATGACGGTTCTGATCTGCCTGATTGCGTCGTTGGCGATGGCGCTGGTGTTCCTGCCGGTTATGGGTGGTGTCAGCGGAGGTCGGCGTTCGCATCAGGATGCCACCGAAGGGCGTTTCATGGCTCTGTACCGGAATACCCTGGGTGCACTATTGCGTAGGCCCGGCCTGACCCTGCTGGGATCACTGGTGCTGATTATTATCATCTATGCAGCCTATGGCCGCTTCAATCACGGCGTTGAGTTCTTCCCCAGTGTCGAGCCGGATTCCGCCCAGGTACAAGTGCGCGCCCGCGGCGATCTGTCGATCTGGGAGCGTGATGCGATTGTTCGGGAGGTGGAGCGCCGTCTGCAGAACATGCCGGAAGTCAAAGCCTTGTATGCCCGCTCCATGCTCACCACGGGTAATCAGATGGCACCGGATGTGATCGGGGTTTTGCAGTTTCAGTTCAACGATTGGTTCACTCGCCGTACCGCGACCGAAATACTCGACGGCTTTCGGGAACGCACCGCGGATATAGCCGGTATCGAACTGGAATTTCGCAAACAGGAAGGTGGCCCGGCGGAAGGCAAGCCGGTTGAGTTGTTGGTCAGCAGTATGGACAGCAGCCAGCTGAACGGATTTGTGGACGAGATCGAGAGCCGGATGCGTACGATTGGCGGGTTTGTTGATATTGAGGACGACCGCAGCCTGCCCGGCATTGAGTGGCGCCTGGAAGTAGACCGCGAGGCAGCAGCCCGCTTCGGTACCGATGTGCTGAGTATTGGCAGCGCGGTTCGGCTGGTCACCAATGGTCTGGTGCTGGCTACTTACCGGCCTGAGGACGTTCGGGACGAAGTCGACATTGCGGTGCGTGTGCCCAATAACTGGCGTGAGCTGGAGCACTTGCAACGGCAGACCATCAACACGCCGAGGGGCCAGGTGCCGTTGTCCGAGTTTGTGACTCTGGAGCCCGGAGACAAAACCGGCAGCATTGTTCGGGTGGATGGCCAGCGGACCATTACCATCAAGTCGGATGTTGCGCCGGGCCGCCGGATGGATGAGTTGCTGAAAGTCTTGCAGGCAGAAATGCCCGAACCGCCAGAGGGGATTACGGTCCGTTTTGGGGGTGAAAATGAAGATCAGCAGCAGGCGTCCAACTTCCTGGCCTCCGCCTTCCTGGTGGCCATTGGCCTGATGTTGCTGATCCTGGTAACCCAGTTCAATTCCCTGTACCAGACCCTGCTGATTCTCTCTGCCATCGTGCTGTCCACCGCCGGCGTTCTGCTGGGCTTGCTGCTTAATGGCCAGTCGTTCGGCATCGTGATGGTCGGCATGGGCATTATTGCCCTGGCAGGCATTGTGGTGAACAACAACATCATCCTGATTGACACCTTCAACCAGATGAAAAAAGAGGGCAAGGAGGCCTATGAGGCGGCGCTGGAAACCGGTTGCCTGCGCTTTCGGCCGGTGTTGCTGACCGCCATCACCACCATACTCGGGCTGATGCCAATGGTACTGGGGATCAACGTGAACCTTCTGGAGCCTTCACTGGGCCTGGGTGCACCTTCTACCCAGTGGTGGATGCAACTGTCCAGTGCCATTGCCGGGGGGCTGGCTTTTGCCACGCTGTTAACGCTGTTGCTGACCCCGGCCTTGCTGGTTCTTGGGGAACGCTCGGGCCAGCGCTTCCGTGCGCTGATCAGCCGGCTTCGTCAGCCTTAGACTCAGTGGCGAATGCGGCCGGCCAGTTCCTGGGCTTTTCCGGCCATGGCTTCCAGTTCCGGGACGGTGCGCAGGTTGTCTTCCGCAGCCTGGTGCATGGCTTCCGAGATTTCTGCCACTTCAGTTACGTTGCGGTTGATGTCTTCGCTAACACTGGTCTGCTCTTCCGCGGCGGTCGCTACCTGAGTGGTAGCATCGTTGACACTGACCATCCGCTGGGTGATGTCCGCCAGGGTCTGACGAACGGCATCCACCGAATCGCTGCTTTCTTTGGCAACCACTTCTGACGCCTGCATGTATTCGGTGGCATCTTTGGAGCCGGTCTGAATGCTGGCGATGATCTGGTCAATCTCGACTGTCGAAGCCTGGGTTTTCGCGGCCAGGTTTCGCACCTCATCGGCAACCACCGCAAACCCGCGGCCTGCTTCGCCCGCCCGGGCAGCCTCAATGGCGGCGTTCAGGGCCAGCAGGTTGGTCTGATCGGCAATTTCACGAATCACCCGCATGACATCACCCACGCGCTGACCGCTGCGAGCCAGGTCGGCCACGGTTTCCGCCGAGCTGCGAATCTGGTCAGTCAGCCGGTTCATGCTGGTCACTGCCTGATTGATCTGGCTGTCCGCGTGGCGGGTCTGATTGGTGGTTTCATCCACTTGGCTGGCGACCGAAGCGGCATGGTGGGCAACATCCTGGGCGGTAGCCGACATTTCATTCATGGCGGTAGCAATCTGGTCAATGCGCTGATGGGCCTGGTCAGATTGTGACGACACCGCATCCGCATTGGCGCGGATCATCGCTCCGGTTTGCGCCAATTGTTCGGCGTTGTGCGTCATCAGCTCACCAGTATCCGACAGGAACCGGTGTAACGCCCGGGCGGTGTCGGCCAGTCGGCCGAGTTCGTCCGGTCGCTTCAGGGTGACGGGATCAGACAGGTCACCTGTGCCAATTTTGTCCAGTTTGACGATCAGCTCCTGGGTCGGGCGCACGACAGAACGAACAAGAACCAGCAGGCAAGCCAGGGTGCCGAGTACAATGGCGGCCAGCAGCAGACTGCCCATCAACCAGGTGTCAGATGCCGAGCTGTCGCGCAGGTCGGCTGACTGCGCTACGGCGTAGTCACGGATACTCGTTGCCGCTTCGTCAATGAGCTTGGCAGGTTCCCGGTCAATGCCTGCAACGGCCTGGTCGCCAGCACTGTGCGAGTAGCCGGAAGCGACGAAATCCTGGAAACCGTCCCGGTAGGCTTCGCCCATGTCCCGATGCGCTTTCTTGAAACGCTGCATCAGGGATTTGGCGTCTTCATCGGTGAGCCGGGGAACCAGTCGGTCCAGCTTCTGCTGAATGTTGGCCTCCATATTTTGGAAGCTGCGCCAGTACTTCTCGCGCTGACCGGTATCGGCACCACGAATGAGCACGTTTTTCCATTCCTGAACCTGGGTTTTGAAGTCGCTCAGGATGTCTTGAGCTTCCAACGCCTGCACCATTTCTTCGCTGACCAGGTGGTCGTAACGAGTCTGGGTGCTCAGTGAACTGTTGAAATAGACACCAGCCACCGCGGCGATCAGCACGTTGGCAAGCACAACAATGGTGAGAATCCGGTTCAGGATGCTTTTTGAGTACCAGGGCATTGGACGGAGTCCTGTTTCAGGTCGGTTTAGAGCGGTATGATCCGGAGGTCCGGAACGGGCAGTCATTATCTGCCTCTGAGTCACACTATTATCGGCCATGCATGACAATACTGAACCCTCTGCGGGAAATTTATAGTGATCAGTGGCTGCTGGCAGTCCACAAGCCCTCTGGCTTGCTGGTGCATCGCAGCCCGATCGACAAACATGAAACCGAGTTTGCACTGCAGTACGCGCGCGCCCTGAACGGTGGTGAGCATGTCTACCCGGTGCACCGGCTGGACCGCCCGACGTCCGGCCTTCTGCTGTTTGCCAGAGACCCCGATACCGCCAGAGCGATGGGGCAGGCCTTCATGGCGGGGGAAGTGGCGAAAACCTATCTGGCGATGGTGCGGGGCTGGGCGCCGGAAGCTGGCATCATCGACCACCCCCTGAGGGATGAACCGGAAGATCGGCGCCTGAGAGGGCAGGAGCAACCCGTAAGGGAGGCGCTGACTCATTTCCGGAGGCTGGCCACCACGGAAATTCCCGTGGCAATCGAAGGCTATCCTACCAGTCGCTACAGCCTTGTTGAGCTGTTTCCGAAAACCGGCCGCAAACACCAGTTGCGGCGCCATATGAAACACATCAATCACCCGATCATTGGTGATGCCAATCATGGCCGTGGCCGGCATAACCGGTATTTTGCCGAACGCTTCGGGCAGGGCAGGTTGATGTTGGCGGCCATCGCAATGGCGTTTAACCATCCAGTCACGGGGGAGCCGGTCAGATTAGATGCGCAGCCGGAGCCGAGTTTCGTGACCGTGCTGGGCATATTCCCCGATTCCGGAGTCGTTCTGACATAAATAGCTCAGTCGTGGCACTGCTTCTGTATCTTTTTATGTCATTTTGCGTCGATTGGTTCTGGCGGACTGTGCTCCCAGGCGGTTTGGTGCATACTCAGGCCTAAAGATATAAAAAAAATCAATAATCCGGGGCACACAGTGAACAGACTCGCACTTCTGCTGGCATTCGCGCTATCACTTTTGGTACCCAACGCTGCTTTGGCTGAGTCTGCCGTTTGGGGCAAGCACTCCAAGCGCCTGGAACTTTCACAGTTTGTTAACTACTGGGTGGAAAGCGGAGACGTGTCCGTTGAGGACGTCCGTTCGTTGCCTGAAACCGCGTGGACCCATAACGGCAACGACAGCGTTAGCCTTGGCTACGGGAGCGAGGCCTATTGGTTCCGGGTCCAATTGAGCAATTCGTTGGCGGTGGAAGCCATCAACTTTCTGGAAATCGGTTATCCGGTTCTCGACCAAATAACCTTCTATTCGGCGTCTTCAGACGGCCTGTCGCAACCGCTTGTGTTGGGCGATAAGCAGCCGTTCTACGATCGACCGGTTCACCACCGGAATTTTATTATTCCCATGGTCCTTGCCCCGGACGAGACGACAACGATCCTTATCCGCGTTGCCACCACCAGTTCTATGCAGTTGCCACTGACGCTCTGGGATCAGGATGCCTTCTATGCCGCTGAGCAAGGCCGGAGTTTGTTTGAGGGGATCTACTACGGCATTGTACTGGTGATGATCCTCTATAATCTCTTTGTATTCATGGCGGTTGGCGAACGTAACTTTCTCTATTACGTCGGATACATTGCCGCTATGCCGTTGTTCCTGGCATGCCTGCATGGTGTGGCGTTTCAGTTTCTTTGGCCAGAGGCGACCTGGTGGAACGACCAGTCGATCATCGTTTTTCTGAATCTTGTGGTGTTTTTCGGCGGCGCGTTCAGCATCAGCTTTATCAACGTCACCCGGGAAAACCATCCCTGGCTCAACCGCTGGACAATGGCGATGGTCATGATCGCCGGTATGCTCTCAGCCGCGGGATTGTTCATTCCTTATCAGCATATGATTCTGCCTTCCATCCTGGTGGCGTTTGTCGGCTGCTCCACCATGCTGCTATTGAGTGTCGTGCGATGGGTCAAGAAAGATCCCGCCGCCCGCTATTACACCGTGGCCTGGGTGTTTATGTTGTTCGGTGGCATCGTGCTGGCGCTGAGCAAGTTCACGATGTTGCCGCGCAATTTGCTGACGGAAAACGCCACACAGGTGGGTTCGGCGCTGGGCGTTATTCTGCTGTCAATTGCTCTGGCTGACCGCCTGAACCGCGAGAAGAAAAAAGCCTTTGCAGCTCAGCAGCGGCTGTTGCGTGAAGAGCGGAAGGCTCGACTTGCCCAGGAAAAGTCCCTGAACATCCAGCGCGAAGCCAATGCGTTGCTGGAAGCACGGGTGCAAGAACGCACCCGTGATCTGGAAGCACTGAATGAACAGTTGCTGGAACTGAATGCCAAAGACCCCCTGACCAATCTGAAAAACCGGGGGCATTTTGATAAAACCTTCCAGTCTGCAGTGGTTCACGCATACCGGTTTGAAGAGATGCTGTCATTGCTGGTGCTGGATATTGACCACTTCAAGAAGTTCAACGACACCTATGGCCACCTGGTGGGCGACGATTGCCTGCAGATGGTTGCCAAGTGCGTAAAAGACCATGTTACTCGGCCACAGGATCTTGCCGCTCGTTACGGCGGTGAAGAATTTGTCGTATTGTTGCCAGATACACCTGAAGAGGGCGCGCTCCGTGTTGCAGAGCGCATTCGTCGAGAGATTGAAAAAACAGCGTTCCGGGTGTCCGGAGAGATACTTCACCTGACCGTCAGCATTGGGGTATGCAGTGCATCGCCCGCCCGGGCCGATGCCACCAAAGACCTTTTTGCCCGCGCTGACAGCGCCCTCTATGCCGCCAAGGAACAAGGTCGGAACCGGGTTGTAGCCTGCAGCAGTGATAGCAGTGATGATCCTGCTATGACTGCTGCACTGGCCTGAGGCTTAAGCTCAGTAGCCCGCCAGGGAGGGCCAGCTCTGCTCTGCTTCGAGCAGGTAGGCGATTTCGAGCAAGGTGCGCTCATCACCATGGCGCCCCATGAACTGAACCGATATGGGCAGATTGTTTTCGGTTAAGCCCATGGGCACCGAGATCGCCGGTGCGCCGGTGGCGTTGGCGAGGGGGGTAAAGTTGACGTACTGCATCAGCCTTTCAAACAGCGTGTCGAAGGGCACGGTGGGGCTCAGGTAGCCGAGCGGTGGTGTGGTGTGGGCCAGTACCGGTGTCAGAACTGCATCGTATCCTGCCATTTCCCTGGCGTAGTCGTGCCAGGATCGTTTCAGCCGCCAGATAGCCGCAGGTAATCGCCAGATCTGCTTTCGCATCATGCGGTCCAACCCGTTGGTCAGGCCGTCTACCTTTCGTTTGTCAAAATCGGGGTGCAGGAGTTTACGACCCTGAAGCTTGAGGCCGAAGGCGAGCATGCCCCAATACAAGGCAAAGTCATCCGGAAACGACTTGGCTACGGGAACCGCCATGGGCTCCACAATGTGACCGGCCTTTTCCAGCTGCCTGGCCGTTTGTTCAACGGTGAGCCGGGTTTCGGCGTCGGTTGGATAGCCGTTGATGGAATCCAGTACCAGGCCGATGCGGAGTTGTTTGTGACCCGGCCCGTGAACCTGGCCAACTTCAGGCAGTTTCGGGTTGTGAAAATACTGTTCGGCGTAGGCGATAAAAGCCGCGCTGTCGCGCACAGAGCGAGTGACCACGCCATCGCTCACAATATTCACGGGCAGGGTTTTGGCAGCTTCATTATCGACAACCCGCCCGCGGGTGGGCTTCAACCCGATCAGGCCGCAACAGGCGGCGGGAATGCGTATGGAGCCCCCACCATCGTTGGCATGGGCAATGGGTACTACGCCGGCCGCCACCATGGCGGCAGCACCGCCGGAAGATGCGCCGCAGGAATAGGCCAGATTCCAGGGATTGCGGGTGGGTTGCCCGTGGGCCGGTTCGGTCGTCGCGTTGAAACCGAATTCCGGCATGCTGCTTTTGCCCAGGCACAGGTAACCCTGCGCCAGCATCTGCTCGGCGAAGGGGCTGGTCTTGCTGGCGAGCTGGCGCGGAACGGCGGCGGAGCCATGGCCGGTGGGCAGTCCTTTGACGTCGGTATTATCTTTGATAAAGGTCGGAACGCCAGCGAAGGGCGCGTCTGATGATGCCAACTTTGCAGCCTGTGCAAGGGCGCCATCGTAAGCTTCTGCGACCACTCCATTGAGTGTGACCTGAGCCAGCCTGGACCGTTCGATCGCTGCGCTGACAACGTCCAAGGCGGATACCTCACCACTTCGGATTCTTGCCGCA
Organism: Marinobacter sp. SS5-14b; assembly: GCF_030541005.1. GTDB lineage: Bacteria > Pseudomonadota > Gammaproteobacteria > Pseudomonadales > Oleiphilaceae > Marinobacter. Next base: position 87,001 of record NZ_JASSVM010000001.1, read on the forward strand.
ACCTCGGTGGCATCTGATGCCCCGAGCGCATCATCCCGAAAACAATTGAAGGAGGCAGGCTGAATAAAGTCCATTCGATACTCCAGGCGGTCAGTTAGCCTCAAACCATAACCCAGCTTCAAACGTGATGACATGTCATTTTGGGTATGGCGTCACAGTGTGCCGCGTTGCTTCCATAATAATGTTTGATCAGCATCACTTTTAATCACTTGTGCCAGGCCGTAAGCTGTCCTCCGATTTGTTGACCCCAGAAAGAACCATGCATGTGATCGAGCCCGCTGTCCGAGTGTTTCTCGGCATTTATTTTTTGATGATTGGACTTCAGTTCAGCGCCAGAACCCTGGGGTTGTATGCGCGCCTGGGCTTTTCCCATATTCATTACGGTCGGCGGGGAAGAGCCACCTGGTGGCACCGGCATACCTTCAATATGTTTAGGGCGGCGATTCTGCTGGTGTGTGTGGTTCGCATCTTTGCAGATATCGATGCCTGGCTGGGTGTTTTCCCCTGGCTTTATTATTGGCCGATATTGCTGGCGGGTATGGTGTTGATGATGGCGGCCTTCGCCTCAGTGAATTACCTTCAGGCGTACATGCACGATGACTGGCGTTCGGGTATTGATCCGGAAAACAGGGGCCGCCTGTTGACTGCGGGCCCCTTTGCCAGAAGCCGAAACCCGCTGTTTCTGGCGGTAATGGCGGGCCAGCTTGGGTTCTTTCTGGCACTGCCGAGTGTCTTCTCGTTGATGTGCCTGGTGGTGGGGGGGGTCGTTATCGGCCGGCAGGCCAGGGAAGAAGAGAAAGCCCTGACGTTGCGCTTTGGCGAAGACTACATGGCCTACTGCCGGCGCGTTCCTCGCTGGTTCTGAACCGCTACGAAGCGGTCTTCCTGGCTTCTTTGATCACATCGTAAGCATGGCTGATTTCACGGGTACGTTCCTCCGCCATTTCCCGCATGCTTTCCGGCATGCCTCGCCCGGCCAGTTTGTCCGGGTGGTTTTCACTCATCAGTTTGCGGTAAGCCCGCTTCAGCTCGGTATCCGAGACACTGGGCGACACTCCCAGAACTTTGTAGGCATCCTCCAATTGCTGACCGGTTGAGTAGTTGGGACTGCCTCCGGCCTGGCCCGCGTGGGCGCCGCGAAGCATGGCTTCGAGTTGGTCTACCTGGCTTTCCGGCAAACCAAGCCCCCGGGCAATGCGCACGAGCATTTCGTGCTCGGCCGGGTGTACCACGCCGTCGGCCGCAACAGCCGATACCTGAACCTGCAGGAACATTTGCAGGAATGCCGGTTGCCGACCAGTGGACTGCAAAAATTGGTTAAGCTCGGCATCCAGATCAAAATCCGGGGATTTGCCCCGATTGAACGCGTCTCTGGCCATGGCTTTTTGTGATTCGTTCAGCCGGAACCGGGCAAACATGGTTTCCGCCATCTGAATCTCGTCCCGCGAGACCACACCATCCGCTTTGCACAGTGCGCCCATCACCGCAAACATGGATTCGATGAAGCCGGCTTGCAGATTCTGGATTTTGCCAATCAGGCGTTGTTTTATGCGCTGGAAAAGGAAAGCGCCGATCGCCGCGCCGACCAGAAATCCTGGGAAGCGGCCGACGGCATAACCAATCAGGCCACCAAAAATAATTGCAAAAAGCATTCATCTATCCTTCAAGTAACAATCAGTATCGGGAATATACGGGTTTTTCGCGGCTACTGCATGAACAGGCTTTCATCCACAGGATCAATCTGTTCGGCGCGCAGATGCTGCTCGGCATAGCGCAGGTAGGTGCCGGAACGGACAAACAGCCTGAATACTTCCGGGTCAATATGCCCTTTGTCGACCATCCCGGCCATGATGCTGAGGGCCTCGGTCAGTGTCTTGCCCTTTTTGTACGGACGATCCACTGCGGTGAGTGCCTCGAACACATCGGCAACGGCCATGATCTTTTCCGGGATGGTCATGTCGCTTGCCTGAAGGCCGCAAGGATAGCCTTTTCCATCCATGCGCTCGTGGTGGGTGCCTGCAAGCCGTGGCACCTTGGCCAGGCGGTCAGGCAAGGGCAGGGCGTCGAGCATGCAGATGGTCTGCACGATGTGTTCATTGATCTTGAACCGCTCTTCATCGGTCAGCGTGCCCGAACGCACGGTCAGGTTGTGTAGCTCACCCCGGTTGTATTCGCAGTCCGGAAGCTTCATGTCAAACCCCCAGTGATTGCGCGGGTCGTCTTTCTGCACTGGTGGTATACGATCACCCCAGGCCCTGATGTGTCCGGGTTTGTCAGCCAGCAAGGTTTCGCTCGCGGGCAAGGGGGCTTCGGGCGTGTTCGTCAGGGCCCGTTCCTCATCTCCCGATAGCCCGATTCGGTCACTGAAGTGGCGCAACCAGGTCCGTTGGCCAATTCGACCTATACGCTCCACGTCGTCATCAGAGATCCATTCGCTGCCCTGGTTGGCTTGCGCGAGAAAGGCATAGTCAACCTGCAGCTTTGCCTGGGCCTGATCCCGCCTGGCCGCCGCATCCGCATCATTCTCACCGGCGAGGAGTGCGTTCAGGTAGGCAATGTCGGCATCCCGGTGCAGCACTTCAAACCGGGTGCGGATCTCATGAATTCGGTTGTGGATGGTTTCCAGTTTTACAGCTTTGTCGACCACGTACTCAGGGCTGGTGATTTTGCCGCAGTCATGCAACCAGGCGGCCAGGTGGAACTCATAGCGTTCGTCTTCAGACATTCTGAACGGTGCAAAGGCGCCTTCTCCGCTTCTTTCAGCCTCATCAACCAGCATTTGAGCCAGTTTGGGGACTCGCTCGCAGTGGCCCCCGGTATAAGGTGATTTTGCATCAATGGCATTGGCCACCAGCCGGATGATGCCGTCAAGCAGGGCTTGCTGGCTTTCGATCAGCTCTCGGGTTTCTATGGCGACAGCGGCGGAGCCGGCTATTTCATCCACAAAGGTAATCAGATCATCGCTCAGGTTGGTTTGATTGCCGTGCTCGATTTCTATGATCAGAACGCCGATCAGCTTTTTGCGTCGGTTTTTGAGAATCGCAAACACCGGATGACCGGGAATGTATCTGCGAAGCTCCCGAATGACTTCGTAATCATCGGCGTCGGGCGTGATCGGGTGAACGGAAGCAGGCAGCTCCAGATCCCGGTTCACCGACAGGTAAAGCTTCTGCTCGCGACTGTTGAACAGGTACACCGCGCCCCGTTTCTGCCCTACGATGCCAACAAGCTGCTCGAGAATGTCTTTTAACAGCTGGTTGAGGTCTTGCCCCCGGTTCAGCACGGTTGAAATGTTCTGAAAGCTGCGAATGGTGTGAGCCATGTCGTCCAGGGCAATGCTCAATTCTGACGCTTCCCGTATGCGGGAGTTGGACCTGACGGGCGTATCAAACCGGAATCTGGAAAGTCGGCTGACCTGTCCTGTCAGTAGCTCAATCGGTTTGCCTACCTGCCGCCCCAGTGCCCAGCCCACGATCAGTAGCATCAGGGCAATGGCGCCGGCAATCAGGGTCTGCCGGGTGAGGGCCGTCCAGACATCGGCCAGCAGCTCATCCGAAGGAATGGCAATGACGATGGCCAGCGCCTCGCCCGGCAGGGATTCCAGGGGTTCGCTGATGCCATACCAGTCTTGCCCGTCCAGGGTGAACTGGCTGATGCCTGCTTCGTTTTCAGGCATCAGCGCGCGGATAACCGCGTCATCTGGCTCGTTGGTTTGGGACGAACTGGCAAGCAGTTGGCCCGATGTGTTCAGAATGGCAATGCGGCTATCGGGGGTCTGTTTCAGTTCGACCAGTTGGGCGCCGAGGTCCGTAACGGTAACATCGATGCCCAGAACGGTTGCCGCGTTACCGCTTGCCTTTTGAGACAGAGTGATGCCGGTTTCCCGGGTGGTAAAGAACGCATAAGGTGCGGAGAGCCGCAGGCTATCTGAATCCTGTGCGGCTTGATACCAGGGCCGCTGGCGGGGATCGTAGTCGTAGCTGGCCAGTTCGCGATGCTCGATCAGGTTCAGGTTGCGATCGTAGAATCGCCAGCTGCCTTGGTGGCCGGTTTCGCTGCGGACCAGACTTTGCAGTAGAAAGTGGCTGTTGACTGGCGCGTCCGGAAACTGAGCGGCGCCGGAACTTTGTAACTTTCGGAACAGAAAGAAATCGCCGTTTCCATAGCCAGCGTAAACGGCACTGACGATGTGGCTGCTGGAGAGAATGTCGGCGACAACCGGCAAACGTTCCAGCCGTTGCTCTAATGTGTCAGCGTTGGTTAGGGGATCGTGTCGGAGCACGGCAAGGGCGGTGGACGGTGGTTGTGTGATGGCCTGTATCCGGTCATCCACGCTGACGGCCAGTTGCCGCGCAGTGGCTGATGCAGCCGTGATCTTGGCCTGTTCCATGCCCCGAAAGCTCTGGCCAACCAGGACAATGGTCAGAATCAACATGCCCAGGGTAATCGCGAACGCAATAAGGAAGGCCAGTGAAACCTGAGCGAGCTGACGGTGAGGTTGCATGAGGTGCCCTTGATAGATATTGGTACTTGCTGTCAGTTTAGACGCTCTGACTTTGTTGTCCTGATTTTCTCAATAAAAATGATCAGCTTATGACTTTTGACCTGTTTGATTCCGATGATGAGCTGCCGTGGCAGGAGCGACCGTGCGAGGGCCTGGTGATTTTGCGGCGATTTGCGTGCGCTGCCGCACCCGCGCTGATGAGCGCAGTGGCGGATATCGCCGGGCAGGCGCCGTTTCGACATATGGTGACGCCAGGCGGATATTCTATGTCGGTAGCCATGACCTGTGCCGGGCCGCTGGGCTGGGTGACGGACGCTGGAGGTTATCGCTATCAGGCCTGTGACCCTGAAACCGGCCAGCCTTGGCCGGCCATGCCCGACAGTTTTGGCCAGTTGGCCCAGCAGGCCGCCGCGGCAGCAGGCTTCCCCGGCTTCGTACCGGATGCCTGCCTGGTCAATCGCTATCAGCCCGGAGCAAAGATGGGGTTGCACCAGGACAAAGACGAAACGGACATGTCCTGGCCGATCGTTTCGGTGTCTCTGGGATTGCCCGTCGTGTTTCAGTTTGGTGGGCCCAAGCGCAGCGACCGGCCGCAACGCATTGTGCTGGAGCATGGTGATGTGGCGGTGTGGGGTGGCTCGGCCAGGTTGAACTACCACGGCGTACTGACGCTCAAGGCCGGCCAGCACCCGCTGACGGGGAGCTTCCGCTACAACCTGACGTTCCGCAAGGCTGGCTAGTTCGTTATTGCAGCCACGCAACCAGCAGGCCGGCACCGAGCGAAAGCACCATGGGTACAGCCACCAGCAGGCCCGCCTCGCGGTTGCCGATGGTCCAGGCAATGCCAGACTTCACCAGGTTGTTGACCGCCGCCGCAATGACGATGCCCAGGACAGCGGCGTCCATGGCCAGCCCGTTATTGGACATGCGGGTGAGGGAGAGCGTTATGGCATCGACATCGGCTACACCCGATGTGGCGGCCAGGGCATAGACGCCGGCATCACCAAAGGCATTCTTCAGAAATTCACCCAGCAGAAGTATGGCTGTGAGCAGAAAACCGAACACCAGCGCGGAGGACAGATCCAGCGGGTTCTGGGAAAGATTGGGCTGGCTGACCTGCTGTTGCTTTGAATTCTTCCTCCAGATAACCAATGCCGGACCGTAAAGCAGTGCGGTCATCACCAGCACTGGCCAGATCAGCTGAGGGAGCAGGGCGGCATTGATCACCAGGCAGTACACCAGAATCCGTGGAAACATGGTGCCGCAGGCAATCAGAATGCCGGCGGCAAACTGAGGATTGAAGTCGGGGTTCTTGGCGGATTGACGGGCGAAGTGCAGGGTCAGGGCGGTTGAGGAGCTGAGGCCGGCAAACAGGCTGGTGAACAGGATACCCTTGCGGGCTCCGGCCACCCGGATGGCGAAATAACCGACAAAGGAGATAGAGGCAATCATCACCACCATCCACCAGATTTCCCTTGGGTTCAGCACACCGCCGGGGCCCATTCGCTCATTGGGCAACAGGGGCAGCATCACCACGGAGATCAGCAGCAGCTTCAGGGCGGCATCCAGCTCGTGGGCCTGCAGTTTCTGTACCCAGCCGTGAATTTCTTGTTTGTTATCCAGAATAATGGCTGTCACCACGGCCGCGGCTGTGGCAATAACCGGGTCAACCGCCACGGCCACTGCGCCGAAGCAAAAGGTCAGCAGCATGCCCACCAGGCCGGTAATGCTGAAGTTTCGAATGTGGTCCAGGCGCTCGCTGTAGGCGACCAGACCCATGGCCGCGACACACAGAAGCAGAACCGGGAAGGCCCAGACAGTAATTTCGGTGGCAAGCACGGCGGAGATGCCGCCCAGCAAACCCACCAGCGAGAAGGTACGTATGCCCGCAATACGCTCGCCGGACTTTTGTTCCCGTGCGTCCCACCCCCGCTCCAGTCCGATGATGGCGCCAAGCAGCAACGCCACAGCCAGGTGGATGGTGGTCTGGTTTGAGGCGATAAACTGGTTTGCTACATCGTCCATCTGGAGGCATCCGGTGAAAAAACGGTTTTGCTTTGCATTCTAGGCAATTACCGGCGGTCAGGTCACCTTTAAGCTGAACCGGTTGAGGGTCGCCTTACTTTTCGTGCCTGCATCTGCTAAGCTTCGCGCCCCCGAATCAACAGTAACCTGACTAAAATCAAAGCGAAGCTCCCCAAACCGTGACGATCCTTCCGCCCTAGCGTTTCATCCATTCTTCACTGGCCCCGGCCAGAATACCCCGCAGGCTTCCTGAGGTTTGCCCGTGCCCGGCCTGGTGGCGCCTGGTAACTTTTTCTCTTTTCTTTGTAAAACTGGATATCCCCAACCATGGTGAATGCACTCAAGCAAAACTGGTTCTCGAATATTCGCGGCGACCTGCTCTCCGGTATCGTGGTGGCCCTGGCGTTGATTCCCGAGGCGATTGCCTTCTCGATCATCGCGGGTGTTGACCCGAAAGTCGGCCTGTATGCGTCGTTCTGTATTGCGGTCATCATCGCGTTTGTCGGTGGCCGCCCCGGCATGATCTCGGCGGCGACCGGCGCCATGGCGCTGTTGATGGTCACTCTGGTGAAAGAACACGGGCTGGAATACCTGCTGGCCGCGACCTTGCTGACAGGGGTGATTCAGATCGCGGCAGGTTACTTGAAGCTCGGCAGCCTGATGCGTTTTGTTTCCCGTTCGGTGGTGACCGGCTTTGTCAACGCGCTGGCCATCCTGATTTTTATGGCGCAGCTCCCAGAGCTGACTAACGTTACCTGGCATGTGTATGCCATGACCGCCGCCGGCCTTGGAATCATTTATTTGTTCCCGCTGCTACCTGCGGTGGGAAAGCTGATTCCTTCTCCTCTGGTGTGCATCGTTGTTCTGACCGGTGTTGCTATGGCACTGAATATGGACATTCGTACCGTGGGTGATATGGGTAAACTGCCCGATACGCTACCAATCTTCCTGTGGCCGGATGTGCCGCTTACCCTTGAAACTTTGAGGATCATTCTGCCGTATTCGGTGGCGCTGGCAGTCGTTGGCCTGCTGGAATCGATGATGACCGCCACCATCGTGGACGACCTGACCGACACCACCAGCGATCGCAACCGTGAGTGTAAAGGTCAGGGTATTGCCAATATCGGCTCCGGTCTGCTGGGCGGTATGGCCGGTTGCGCGATGATTGGCCAGTCAATCATCAACATCAAATCAGGCGGTCGTACCCGGCTGTCAACGCTGACGGCGGGCGTCTTCCTGTTGATCATGGTGCTGGTGCTCGACAAGTGGCTGGTGCAGATTCCCATGGCCGCACTGGTGGCGGTGATGATCATGGTCTCCATCGGTACCTTCAGCTGGGGCTCCATCAAGAACCTCCGGGACCACCCGCTTTCCACCAATATTGTGATGGTGGTGACGGTGGTCGTGGTCGTGGCCACCCACAACCTGGCGTTCGGCGTATTGGCGGGCGTGCTGCTGGCCTCGTTGTTCTTCGCCAACAAAGTGGGCCACTACATGCTGGTGACCTCCGAACGGGACGAAGAAACTGACACTCGCCGCTACACCGTGGTGGGGCAGGTGTTCTTCAGTTCTTCGGAAAAATTCACCGATTCCTTTGACTTCAAGGAAGCAGTGGATAATGTAGTGATAGATCTTAGCCGGGCACATTTCTGGGACATTACCGCGGTTGGTGCTCTGGATAAGGCGGTGCTCAAGTTCCGCCGCGAGGGCGCGGATGTTGAGGTGATAGGCCTGAACGAGGCCAGCGCCACCATCGTTGATCGCTTCGGGGTGCACGACAAGCCCGATGCCGTTGATCAGCTGATGGGGCACTGAATATGACCGCGACCAAAGAAAATTCAGGTATACAAAGCCATAATAAGAACGAGAAACATCACCAAGGCGAGGCAGACATGTTACGAGTAGTGGCCTGTATCGACGGTTCCCGGGCAGCTCCAGCGGTGTGTGATTACGCCGCCTGGGCCAGCCGGCACATGGACACACCCCTGATGCTGTTGCACGTGCTCGATGAGGAGCGCTATCCGGCGGAGCCGGACCTGGCGGGCAGCATTGGCCTGGGCAGTCGTGAGCAGTTGTTGGATGAGCTGGCTGAGCTGGATCGAAAACGCGCGAAGCTTGCTCTTGAACACGGCCACCATATGTTGGATGAGGCAGAAGCCCGGGTAAAAGCGGCAGGTGCCGCCGAAGCGGTCAAGCGCCAACGCCATGGCAACCTGACCGAATCCCTGATGGCTCTCGAAAAAGAAACCCGCCTGTTTGTGGTCGGGTTGCACGGCGAAAGCAGCTCCGATCGTGACATTCATATCGGAAGCCAGCTGGAAACCGCGATCCGCAGCGTGCATCGTCCGATTCTTCTGGTACCGGATGAGTTTGCTCAGCCCAAAAGCGCCATGCTGGCGTTCGATGGCAGCGACACTGCCTTCAAGGGTGTGGAATTGCTGGCGGCAAGCCCGGTGCTGAAGGGCATGCCCGTGCATCTGGTGATGATTGGTACCGACTCTGCAGACCGCTGGGAGCAGTTGAAAAAGGCAGAGAAAATGCTGGCCGGGCTGGGTGTGGAGATTACCCCGGCTATTCGTGACGGTGATGTTGAGCCTGCGCTGCACGCGTACCAGGACGAGCACGATATCGACATTCTGGTGATGGGCGCCTATGGCCACTCCCGGATTCGCCAGTTCCTGGTGGGAAGTACCACAACCACCATGCTGAAAACCGCGAAGAAGCCCCTGGTTATTCTTCGTTAGGCAGGAAACTACGCCATGCCCGGTCAACTCACGAGAATAATTCTCACGCCGCTGAGTCTGTGTTTGATTCTGGGGTTGGTAACCGGGTGTGCCTCCGCGTTGCAGCCGATGGATCATGAGCCGGACCTTAGAAGGGCGCCGGTGCCGGACTCCTTCCTGACGGATCAGGGCCAGGTACACCTCGCCCCTGGCTCTCAGGATTCCGGTTTCCAGCTGCTCGACACCGGCCGGGATGCCTTTCTTGTGCGTGCTGCTCTGATTGAGGCTGCCAGCCACCATATTGATGCCCAGTATTACATCTGGAATGACGATGCTACCGGCCGCTATCTGGCCGGCCGCCTGGTCGCAGCGGCAGATCGGGGCGTGCAGGTGCGGCTGCTGCTGGACGATATCAATGCCGCCGGCAAGGAACCTCTGTTTGCCAGCCTGGGTAGCCATCCGAACATTCAAGTGCGTATTTTCAATCCTGCCAGATCCCGCAGTGGCGTTAGCCGTTTGCTGGCCCTGCTGGTCGATTTTGACCGAATCAACCGTCGCATGCACAACAAAACCCTGGTGGTGGACGGTTACGTGGGTATTGCGGGGGGACGCAACATTGGCGACGAGTATTTCGATGAGCACCCGACACTGAATTTTCGGGATCGGGATGTGATGGCTCTGGGCCCGATGGCCGGCGAAATGACGGATAATTTCGAGGCCTACTGGAATAGCCAGTGGGCGTATCCACTGGCCGACCTGTATCCGTTGCCATTATCCGAACAAGCATCAGATGCACTGGCACGCCTCACCCGGGAACCCTCTGGAACGAAGACCTTTCAGGCAGCGCCACCGCAAAACAGACAAGCAGCGGAAACTCTGCTGAGTGGCTGGTTTGCGGGCATGGTGCAGGCACCGGGTGAACTGGTTTTTGATCCACCGCCAGAAGATCCGGAAGCCCCGGCCAATGCCCGACAGAATACTGCGAAAGCCTTGTATCGGCTGGTAGAGGCAGCGGAATCGGAGGTGCTGATCGAATCGGCTTATCTGATTCTGGCAGAAGATCAACTGGAAGATCTGAGCCGCCTTGCCCACCCGGCGCTTGAGATTGCGGCCATCACCAATTCATTGGCCTCCAACGATCTGGTCACCAATCATTCCGGTTATGCCCGCTGGCGGACGGAAATGCTGGAGCAGGGTATTGAGTTGTATGAGCTTCGCCCGGGCGCCCCAGCTTGTCTGAAATGGGTTGCCAGCCATTCAGCCTGCGAACAGGGTGCGGTCAGCCTGCATTCCAAAGCGGTGGTGTTTGATCGGGAAACCCTGTTTATCGGCTCGTTCAATGTGAACCTACGGTCTATGTACCTTAATGGCGAGACCGTACTGATCATCCACAGCCCGGAACTGGCAGAAACCGTTGCCAATGACATCCGCTACGCCATGGCGCCGGAAAACAGCTGGCAGGTCAGCCTGGATGAGCGAGGCGATCTGGTCTGGCAGTCTTCAGGGCAACGGATCGATCACGAGCCGGGTGTGGGTTTCTGGCGGCGGGTGACGTCGAAGTTCTTGTCCTGGTGGCCGTTGGAAAAGTACCTGTAATAACGTCAGGCATCGTTGCCTGCCGCCACGCCGGAAGCCCAGGCCCATTGAAAATTATGCCCGCCCAGATGGCCAGTTACATCCACCACTTCCCCGATAAAATACAGATTGGGCTGTTCCAGCACGGCCATGGTTTTTGACGATAACTGACGGGTATCCAGGCCGCCCAGGGTTACTTCGGCGGTCCGGTAACCTTCGGTGCCGGCGGGTTTGATGATCCAGTTGCCGAGAGTGTCGGCAATCTGCTCGATGTCCTGGTTACGGTATTCCTGCAGCGGCCGGCTCCAGCCCTGAAGTTCATTGAAGGCCTGGGCGAAGCGTTTGGGCAGGTGCTGGTTCAGGTACTGCGCCATGGTGGACTGGGGCTTCTGCTTGCGCAGCGCAAACAGGTCGTCCTGGACGGTTTGTGCCGGCAGCAGATTGATGTGCAGCTCGTCTCCCGGCTGCCAGTAACTGGATACCTGTAGCATGGCAGGCCCGCTCAGGCCCCGGTGGGTGACCAGCATGGGCTCGCGAAAATGCTGCTTGTGGCAGCTCGCGTCCACGGGGCAACTTACGCCGGCCAGGGGCGCCAGCTGTTGCTTCAGCTCCGGGTGCAGGGTGAATGGCACCAGCCCGGCGCGGGTGGGTAATACCCTTAGCCCGAACTGCTTTGCCAGTTCGTAGCCGAAACCGGTCGCGCCCATGGTAGGGATGGACAGGCCGCCGGTGGCAACCACCAGCGATTCGCACGTCAGGCTGCCGGCACTGGTTTTGACCGTATAGCCGGAACCGGAGGCCTGAACGCCGGAAACAGCGGTGTTCATGCGGATTTCCGCACCGGCCCACTCGCACTCGGTTAACAGCACATTGAGAATGTCTTTCGCGCTGTCCTTGCAGAACAGCTGTCCCGGTGCTTTTTCTTCGTATTCCACCCCGTGGCGGTCCACCAGTTCGACGAAATCCTGCGGGGTATAACGCTTCAGGGCCGAGATGCAGTAATGGGGGTTGTCCGAGAGAAAATTTGCCGGCGTGCTGTTCAGGTTGGTGAAATTGCAGCGGCCGCCGCCGGACATCAGGATCTTCTTGCCGGGCTTGTTGGCGTGGTCAATCACCAGCACTTTGCGGCCGCGATAGCCGGCGGTGGCCGCGCACATCAGCCCGGCGGCACCGGCGCCGATGATGATCACGTCATACTGGGATGTGGATACTGCCATTGACTGCCCGCCGCTGATAGAAAACCGGCGGGCAGTATATCAGCCTCAGGGTAGCTGCACGGAGCCTTCCATGAAGAACGCCGCCTGGCCGGCAATGGCTACGCGTTCGCCTTTGAGTTCGCAGCGCAGTTCACCACCCCGGGCCGAGAGTTGCCGCGCCTGCAGACTGGACTTGCCCAGGCGTTTGGCCCAGTAGGGCGTTAGCACACTGTGTATCGAGCCTGTGACCGGGTCCTCCTCAATACCCACGCCCGGTGCGAAGTATCGGCTGACAAAATCACAGTGTTCTCCCTCAGCCGTCACAATCAGGCCCTGATTGCCCAGCTGTCCGAGTTTGCGGATATCCGGAGCGGCGGATCTGACCTCCGCCTCGGATTCCAGAACCACCAGGTAGTTGGTGTCGTTGGGTACGAAAAAGGCTTCACTCGGTGCGCCGGGCAGGGCTTCAGTAATCAGTGCCGGAGTAGGACAGCGCTCGAAGGGCAGGTTAGGAAAGTCCAGTTCCAGCCAGCCGCCGGGCCTTTTCGAAACCGCCAGCGGTCCGGACTTTGACTGAAATCGAACAGTATCCCCTGGCCATTCCAGCTTGTTGAACACCACCCAGGCCGACGCCAGCGTAGCATGGCCGCACAACGGCACTTCTGCAGTCGGAGTGAACCAGCGAATGTGAAAGTCGGCGTCATCGAGCTCCGGTGTTGCTACCAGAAACGCCGTTTCCGACAGGTTGTTTTCTGCGGCTATCGCCTGCAACACGTCGTCCGGCAGCCAGCTACGCAGCGGCATGACGGCGGCCGGGTTGCCACCGAACAGTGTGTTGGTAAAGGCGTCTATCTGGAAGATCGGTGTCTGCATGGTTTGTCCTGTGGGCGCTGAATTGGCTTGTGTCATGTTCGGCTAGCGGCGAACTGTTGTATTTCGCCTTCACTGTAGCAATGAAATTCGGGCAAGGGCGTCCTGCCCCGGATGATCCAGTGCGTCGGTCCGGTCTGGCTGACATGGTATCCGGCCTGCGCAAGTGTCTGGAACGCCTGTAACAAGGTCGGGTGCGCCGTTGCGCGGGTGTCCGAGAGGCCAAGCACATCCTTACGGCTGCGCCGGGTGCGTAATTGTCTTACATCGGCTGCCTGGGCCAGCGGTGAGGTTGCTGTTGCCATGGTGAAGCTCCTTCTTCTCTGATCCGGATCTCATTGTCTGCCGGGCCAGACTTCCATAACAGATTCAGTTAAGTTGTTATTGAACCGGTACAGTCGTCGGCTTTTGGCATCTGTGCCGTACAGAAAATAGCCGATCTGTACTGCCGGTTTTGTCGGTGGTTCTGGTCCAATAGGTTGATGAATCGATGGATTGTGATGGCGGGAGGCGGATATGGGTGCGCTCTATAATCAGGTGGCTGATCAGTTACAGGGGTTGATTGCGGATGGCGTTTATCGGGCGGGTGATCGCCTGCCCGGCGTCAGGGCTCTCAGTCGACAGTTCGGGGTGAGCATTTCTACCGTGCTGCAGGCACATCAGACCCTCGAAGCCCGTGGTTTTCTTCAGGCCCGGGAGCGCAGCGGTTATTTCGTGTGTCTGCCGGCCCGGGATGTGCCGGAGCCGAGCATGCCGGATCAGCGTACCCGGCCTTTGCCGGTGTCTGCCCGGGAAATGACGCTGGATTTGTGTGCGGATGAGCAAAAACGGATGGTGCCGCTGGCAACGGCCATTCCTCACCCGGATTACCTGCCGGTCCGGCAGATCCAGCAGAGCACGATCTGGGCCGCGAGGCGCGGGCTGGAAACGCTGGATTACGCCTTTCCCGGCAAGGAAAGTTTCCGGCGCCAGATTGCCCAGCGTATGGCAACCCTGGGGGTGCCGGTGTCACCGGAAGATGTGCTGGCCACCAATGGTGCGCAGGAGGCGATTATTCTGGCGTTGCGGGCGGTTACCCAGGCCGGGGACATTGTTGCGGTAGAATCGCCGTCTTTCCCGGGCATTCTGCAGGCGCTGGAGGTGGTGGGCTTGCGGGTGATTGAAATCCCTACCCACCCATCCGAAGGGATGAGCCTGGAGGGTCTTCAGTTGGCGCTTGAGCAATGGCCGCTGAAGGCCTGCGTGGTGGTGCCCAATCACAGCAATCCGATGGGCGCCCGGATGAGCGACGAGCGCAAGCAGCAGCTGGTCTCCATGCTGGCGGCCGCCAATGTTCCATTGATCGAGGATGATATTTACGGCGATCTCTATCACTCGGGTGAGCGTCCGCGGCCGGCCAAAGCCTTCGATCGCTCCGACAACGTGATTTTCTGCAGTTCGTTTTCGAAGACCGTTTCGCCTGGTCTTCGGCTGGGCTGGATGATCCCGGGGCGCCACATGGCCAGCGCCCGCCAACACAAATATTTCGTGAACCTGGCCACCTCAACCATTCCGCAGTTGGCAATGGCGCATTTTCTTGAGCAGGGCGGTTACGACCGTTACCTGCGTCAGGCCCGGCAGCATTATCGTGAGGGCATTGAGCGGCTGCGTGCGGCGGTGGCCCGGTCTTTCCCGGAGGGTACCGCGGTGAGCCGGCCTCAGGGCGGTTTTGTGCTGTGGGTTCAGATGCCGGTGGGTGTGTCAGGCACCGAACTGTACCGTCGGGCCAGGCAGGAAGGCATCAACGTGGCGCCTGGCCTGATGTTCTCCACCACCAACAAATTCGAGAACTGCTTGCGACTGAACGGCGGTAATCCCTGGAGCGAACGCATTGAAAAGGCGGTTATCCGACTGGGTGCCCTGGCCCACGAGATTCGCGATCAGGGCGCCTGAACGCCGCGCAGGTGCTCGGGGTCCAGCAGGCCGGCGGCAATGGCGATGCCGGTCACATCTGGTAGTCGATCGGCACCAAGCCGTTTCATTACACGGGCCCGGTACAGGTCGATGGTTTTGACGCTCACGTCCAGCTGCTCGGCAATTTCCCGGCTGGTGTAACCCTGGGCCAGAGGCAGGAATACGTCCCGTTCCCGGCGGGTGAGGGTGTCGATGAGGGCTTCGGTATCGGCGCTGGCCGGGCTCTTTTCCTGAGCCGATGTCGCCTGCTGAAGCGCCTGCTGAACGCTGTCCAGAAGCAGCTGTTCGTTGAAGGGTTTTTCGATGAAATCGAAAGCGCCGGATTTGAAGGCGCGCACAACAATCGGCACGTCGGCGTGCCCGGAGATAAAAATGATGGGCACATCCAGGTCCCGCTTCTGCAGTTCCTCCTGCACATTCAGCCCCCCCAGCCCGGGCATCCGGATATCCAATACCACGCAGCCGGGGCGACAACCTTCCACCGCCTCCAGAAACTGCCGGCCGTCACTGTAGGCTTTAACTTCAAGCCCTACGGATTCCAGTAACCATTGCGTGGATTCCAGCATGCCGGCATCGTCGTCGACCACATACACGGTGTTGGCTGGAGACTGGGGATTACCGGACATCGGGATCTACTCCTGAGCGATTTTTCGGAATGCCGCGAGGGTTATTGGCGGGGAACCGGCAGATCAACGCCAGACCTCCGGTTTCGAGTCGGGTGGCATCGAGGAAGCCACCAAAACCTTCGATAATCGAGCGGCTCATGGACAGCCCGAGACCGAGGCCTTTGGGTTTGCTGGTGTAAAACGGCTGGAACATCTGGCGGATGCCTTCGTCACTCAGCCCTGGCCCCTCATCGGAAACCTGAATCAGGGTTTCCTGCTGGTCGTTCACGCAGGTGCTGACCACAATGCGCGAGGCTCCGGCGTTGCCCGGGTCCGGATTCGCCTCTACGTTGGCCTCGATGCCGTTACGGATCAGGTTAATCAATACCTGTTCCAGCAGCACCGGATCTGCAGTAATGACGGGGGAGTCACCCGCCAGGTTTTCATACAGCCGCACGCCGTTCTTGTCGGCTTCCCACTGACACAGTCGGACAACGTCTGTGATCACGGCGTTCAGTGATATCGGCCCCATACGTTTCTCACCTTTGCGAAGAAACGCCCGCAACCGCTTGATGACTTCTGATGCCCTGTTTGCGTGGTGCACGATTTTCTGCAGGCCGTCGTCCACCTTGGTGAGTTTTTCCGGCTGCTGGTCCGCTTCTTTCAGAAAACGCTGGCTTGCTGAGGCAAAATTCACAATGGAGGCGAGCGGCTGATTCATCTCGTGGGCAATGCTGGAGGCCAGCTCACCCAGAGTTGCCAGGCGCGCGGTGTGGGCCAGTTCGTCCGCCAGCAGGCGGGTCTGTTCTTCTGACTCCACCCGGGCGGTAATGTCGCGGGAGACACTGATCACTTCCACCACGGCACCGGTATAGGTTTCACGAATGGCTCGGCTGGCAATCTCGAACCAGCGCCGGCTGCCATTACGGTGCAGGATTTCCAGGGTCATGGTGGCGTAACCGTCTTCCCCCAGCCGGTGCCGGGTCAGAGCCAGCTGTTCAGCCGCATGCTCACCCTGGAACACCGTTTCGAGCGCCTTGCCACGTAACTCTTCCGGCCAGTAACCGAGCAGTCGCCAGGAAGCAGGCGTCGCGTCAATGAAGCGGCCATCCGGAGCGTGCCGGGAGATCAGGTCGGTGGTGTTCTCGGTGATCAGCCGGTACAGGCGGCTGGAGCGGAGCGCTTCTTCCCGGGTGATGATGTCCTGAGTGGCCTCTCGTCCACGCACCAGCACCTGCTGGTTGTCCTGGTCGGGAATGAAACACCAGAGGCAGATGGTGCCCGCAAACCGGGACTCGACATTTTCGATGGCGCGGCCCTGATCCAACGCTGATTTGACTAACGCTTCGGCGTTTACCGGCAGTAACTGGCCAGGGGTATCGAGCTGTGCTTTGTTTAGTAAAGCATCCGCTGAAGCATTCGTGGCCAGCACTTCTGCCCTGGCGGTCACGATCAGGGTGGGGTGCGGGTCTTTGGCCAGCAGTGGGCTGAAAGCGACGGGCTGTTTAGGCTTACTCATAAGGTTATAGTAAAAATCCTATAATACCATGGTAGAGTTTCTAGCATTGTTGCTGTGTTCTACCATTTTCGGCAATTTGAAGTATAGCTGCTTTGGCTATTCTTCTGAATACGCCATAAGCCATAAGAACAACATCCGAGATTAGAGGACCACGCCAATGACTTCGATCTTTGACCAGGGCCTGACGCCCCGGGACGCCAATTACGCTGTCCAGTCCCCCATTGATTTTATCGAGCGCACGGCCAGTGTGTATCCGGACTACCCTGCAATCATTCATGGGGCCATCCGTCGCAACTGGGCCGAGACTTATGACCGTTGCCGTCGTTTGGCCTCTGCGCTCAAGGGGCGGGGCATTGGCAAGGGTGACACGGTTGCGGTTATGTTGCCGAACATTCCCGCCATGGTCGAATGCCACTTTGGTGTGCCGATGGTGGGTGCCGTGCTGAATACGCTGAACGTTCGCCTGGACGCCGACGCGATCGCCTTCATGCTGGAGCACGGTGAGGCCAAGGTGGTAGTTGCCGACCGCGAGTTCGGTCAGGTGATCAAGGATGCCGTTCGTCATCTTGAACATAAGCCGCTGGTGATCGATGTCGACGACCCGGAGTATGGCGAAGGCGTGCAGGTAAGCGATCTCGATTACGAGGCGTTTCTGCAGGAAGGCGATCCGGAATTCCAGTGGGCCTTCCCGGCCGACGAGTGGGATGCCATTTCTCTGAATTACACGTCCGGCACTACCGGTAACCCGAAGGGTGTGGTGTATCACCATCGCGGTGCTTACATCAATTCGCTGGGTAACCAGGCTGTGTGGTCGATGGATATGCACCCGGTGTACCTGTGGACATTGCCGATGTTCCACTGCAACGGCTGGTGCTTCCCCTGGACCATCACGGCCATGGCGGGTACCCACGTGTGCCTGCGCCGGGTGGATCCGGAGAAGATTCTCCAGTTGATTCGCGATCACCAGGTGACCCACATGTGCGGCGCGCCGATCGTCCTGAATGCTCTGCTGAACGCCTCTCCGGAAGCCAAAGCCGGCATTGATCACGAAGTGAAATCCATGACCGCCGGTGCGGCGCCCCCAGCCCAGGTGATTGGTGCCATCGAAGAACTGGGTATCAAGGTGACTCACGTATACGGCCTGACGGAAGTGTACGGCCCGGTTACCGTGTGTGCCTGGAAGTCCGAATGGGACGAGCTGCCCCTGCGCGAGCGCGCCCAGATCAAGGCACGTCAGGGCGTTCGTTATCACACGTTGGGCGGCACCATGGTTGGCGACCCCAGCACCATGCAGCCGGTACCGAAGGACGGTAAGACCATTGGTGAGATTTTCCTCCGTGGCAATACCGTGATGAAAGGCTACCTGAAGAATCCATCAGCAACGGAAGAAGCCTTCCGTGGTGGCTGGTTCCACACCGGTGACCTGGCGGTATGGCATGAAGACGGTTACCTGGAAATCAAGGACCGTCTGAAAGACATCATCATCTCCGGTGGTGAGAACATCTCCACCATTGAGGTTGAAGATACCCTCTACCGTCACCCGGCGGTCATGGAAGCGGCCGTTGTGGCGCGCCCGGACGAAAAGTGGGGCGAAACACCCTGCGCTTTCGTCACCCTCAAGCCTGAGGCAGGCGATGTGTCTGAAGAAGACATCATCGAATTCTGTCGTGAGCATTTGGCTCGGTTCAAGGTACCCAAAACCGTTGTCTTCTCGGAATTGCCGAAAACATCGACCGGCAAGATCCAGAAGTTCGTGTTGCGGGATCAGGCCAAAGAACTGAATTGATCTCCTGAACGGTGGCGCCAGCTGGTGCCACCGACTCTCACCACAAAAACAACATTGACTGGCACCCTGAGCAGGCGTGCCCGGAGGTAGTATTATGCAAATGTTCCACAGAAAAAACGGTGAAGAACAGCCGTTCTGGCCGGCTGGTCCGTTCAAGGTACGTCTTCCGTTTGTCCATTACCGCTGGGAATTCGCGGAGATGGTGCAGGCACTGATCATGTTCGTGGTCAGTCTGGCGATGATTCCGTTGCTGGAAAAATACCTGGGTGTCCCCTACGACGTTGCCCTGGCCTACGTGGTGGTTTGTGGCATCGGCTTCATGCTGCCCGCGTTGCTGGGTGTGCCCCTGGTGCCGGGTTGGATTACGCCCGGTATTCCCGTGGTTCTTCTGTTCCTTTCGGATTACGAGCCAGGGCCAGAGGCCATTCAGGCACTGTTTGCACTGCAGTTCCTGGTGTTCCTTATCTTCCTGATTCTTGGCGTCACTCGCCTCGGCAGTAAGCTGGTGAACTGGATCCCACGCTCCATGAAAGGCGGTATCATCATCGGTGCCGGTATTGCCGCTCTGATGGGTGAGATCGAGGCCGGCGGCCGTCTGGCCAATACCCCGATCTCCCTGATCGTCGGTGGGCTGGTTTGCCTTTACCTGATGTTCTCGGTGTCGTTCAAGGGCTTCGTGGATACCAACGCTCTGGCCCGGAAAATCGCCAACTACGGCATGGTGCCGGGTATGATCGTCGCCATTCTGGTGGGTTTTGCGACCGGTGAATATGCGGTACCCGATGTTAAGTGGGGCATCACCAAGCCGGCTTTTGATCAACTGTGGAACTACCTGCCGTTCAGCGTTGGTTTTCCGGATCTGAACATCTTCCTGTACGCCATTCCGACCGCCGTAATCGCTTATGTTATCGCCTTTGGTGACATCGTGGTTGGTCAGTCCCTGATGAACCGTGTTGATCACCTGCGTAAAGACGAAGACATCGACAACAGCGTTGACCGCGTTCACCTGGTCACCGCGATCCGTAACGGTGGTCACGCCTTCTTCGCACCCTATCCAGGCCTCGCCGGTCCGATCTGGACGGCGGTAACAGCTACCATGGCGGAGCGTTACAAGTACGGTCGTAATGCGATGGACTCCATCTACAGCGGTGGTGGCACCTTCTGGATCACCGGGTTTATCGCGCTGTTTGTGCTGCCACTGGTGAGCTTCTTCCAGCCGGTGCTGCCGATCGCTCTGTCCCTGACTCTGCTGCTGACTGGCTACATCTGTTTGATGGTGGGCCTGGAGCAACTGGAGAACAACACCGAGCGGGGCATTGCGGGCACCATGGGTGTGGTGCTGGCAGTCTACGGAGCAGGCTGGGGATTGGCCACCGGTGCCATCCTGTACTTCCTCATCGAACGTACGCACTTGCTCGGCTTCACGTCAGACCCGGAGGCACCGGGGGCCGAAGCGGCAAAAGAACACTGAACCTGATGCCGCCGTGTTCGGCGGCGGCATCAACCCACTGTGTGTCCTTGGGAGGCCTTGTGCCTCCCTTTTTTATTGTTTGACTTAATCAGGCTGCTGAATTTTTCGCCAGTTTGTGCAACACTGTTGGCCCTAAAAATAATGACAAAAAAGGGCGCCCCGGTTCGGGAGTAGCCTGAATCTGGAGGCATGCCGCATGCGAGTTGGTCTGATTGTTGATTCCGCCTGTGATCTACCCTACGAATTTGCCCGCAAACACGATCTGTTTGTTCTGCCCGTAACCGCCATCATTGATGGTCAAACCTATATTGATACCCATGACCCGGTGAAAACGCAGGAGTTCTACCAGAGTGGGCTTCTGGATAAGGGCCATGAGGCGGAAACCCAGGCGTTTTCCGCACAGCAGATCCATGATTTGTTCATGGAAAAGATTGTTACCCAGTTTGACGTGGCTATTTGTGAAACCGTGACTCGCAGCCGTAGTCTGATCTTCCAGAATGCCAGTGAGGCCATGAACACCGTCATGGCCAATTACGAAGAAGCGCGCAAGACGGCAGGCCTGGAAGGCAAGTTTTCCATGCGGGTCATCGACAGCAAACAGATCTTTGCCGGCCAGGGTTTGCTGGCGGCACACACGCTTAGACTGATTAGCCAGAAGATGCCCAAGAACGCGTTGCGGCAGGAGGTGGAAACCTTTACTGACAAAATCTACACATGCGTGATTCCCCGAGATCTTCATTACATCCGCGAGCGAGCGCGTCGCCGGGGCGACAAGAGTGTGTCTTTTGTTGCAGCCTTTCTCGGAAAGGCTTTGAACATCACTCCGGTGATTTTTGGGCAGGGTGCTGCCGGTAATCCGGTCGCAAAAACCCGTGACTTCAATGTGGCGGTCGAAAAAGTGATGAATTACGCCTGTGCCCGGGTGGAGGCCGGCCTGCTGACGCCCTATGTCAGTCTCTCCTGTGGTCTGAGCTGGACCGAGATTGAGGACCTGCCGGGCTTGAATCGTCTCCGGGACGCCTGCGAAAGCAACGGTGTCGAATTGCTGCTGTCCCAGATGGGAATCACCAGTGCAATCTATGTGGGGCCGGGCAGCATCTGCCTCGCGCTGGCTTCCGAACCACATGAATTCAGCGATTTTCAGTAGTCTTTGGGGCCAGTCTGCTTGACTGGCCCTTTCTCACCCCATTCCCGGTAATTCAGGCAAACCCGGCTCGCGGGTTTCCGTGATAGCCTCATGCCATATTTCAGGAACCGTGCCAAAGGATGCCAGTGTTATGACCAAACCTACGCCCAACTTAGCCGATACTCTGTTTGAGGCTCACGTTAAGCATGAGATGGCCTCTCTCAAAGGTGCCAAACTGAGGAAGTTTCTGGAGGCTGAGGTTGATGAGCTACTGAAGCATGCTGAAACGGTTCCTCTGGAGCAGCTCGTCAGTTCCGAGCAGGTGATGGGGGTGATCCGGCGTATTGTTATCGATATGGAGCTCGATGCGGGGATACCGGAGCTGGCCGCAGAAATGGCGACTGAGGTAATGAGCGCGCCGGTGCAGGCAGACACCACTTTGGGTGAGATCTTGTCCCGTGATCAGGCCAGTGCTTTTATTGAAGAAGCTCTGGAACTTCGCCAGCAGCGGGAGCGCATTATTGCCGGGATCATGGCGCATCCGGTGTATCAGGAGTTGGTATCCAATGTGGTTTACCACGGGCTGGTGAACTACCTCTATGAAGACAACCTGCTGACCCGCTCGGTTCCGGGTGTGGGTTCGATGATGAAGTTTGGCAAGAAAATGGCCAATAAAGCGGTGCCAGGGCTGGACGAAACCTTTGAACGGCGCATCAAGGCCTGGTTGTCCGACAGCTTGCCGGGGCTGATCACACGCAGCGAACAATTCCTGCACAAGGCGCTCACGGACGACGAGCTCAGGGACAGCGTGATGGCGGCCTGGGTGACGCTCGAAGGATCCACCATTTCGGAGCTCAAAGACGGCTTGGGCGATGTGGAGCTTCAGGAGTTTGTAGTGCTGGGGTATGACTTCTGGCTGCACTTCCGGGAAACCGCCTATTTCGAAGGTTGCGCACAGGCTGCGGTTGAGCACCTGTATGCAAAATATGGCAGTAAACCCGTCATCGCTTTACTTCAGGACGTTGGCGTGACCCGTGAAGTGATTGTCACGGAGCTGGCAGAGTTGGCTTTACCGGTGGTCGACGTGCTGAG
The DNA here is from genome assembly GCF_030541005.1 of Marinobacter sp. SS5-14b. Lineage (GTDB taxonomy): Bacteria > Pseudomonadota > Gammaproteobacteria > Pseudomonadales > Oleiphilaceae > Marinobacter. The sequence continues at coordinate 109,446 of NZ_JASSVM010000001.1, forward strand.
AGAGGAAGGCTACGTTGAAGCGTTACTGCGTCGGCGGCTTGGTGCTTTCTACCGCTCAGCCGCGGTCAAGAAACTGCTGGTGGACTGATCGTACCGAGCCACCTGAAGCCTGCGCCAACAAAAAGGCCGGAAGACGAACATCTTCCGGCCTTTTTGTTATCAGTAACGGCTGGGCTCAGCGCTCCAGATACTGAAGCTTGTCTGGCTTGCCATCCCATTCTGCGGCGTCTGGCAGCGGATCTTTCTTCTCGGTGATGTTCGGCCACTTGCCCGCCAGGTCGGCGTTGATTTCAACAAAGGCAACCTGATCAGCCGGCAGCTCGTCTTCCGAGAAAATCGCTTCGGCCGGGCATTCAGGCTCGCACAGCGCGCAGTCGATGCACTCGTCCGGGTCGATGACCAGAAAGTTGGGGCCTTCGTAGAAGCAGTCTACCGGACAGACTTCCACGCAGTCGGTGTATTTGCACTTGATGCAGTTATCAGTAACGATAAACGCCATAGTCAGATCCCTGGTTCGTAGAACGTTCAGTCTCATCAGGAGCCTTGAAAATCCGGCCCCTTCTATAATTTGTGCGCGATATTGTAGGGAGCGCCCCGCGCAGCCGCAAGCTTTGGCCTGCTATAACCTTATTACACAGATCAAGTTTGGCCCAGTTTCCTGTTATTTCTTCAGCAATGCCCGCAGCTCGTAAAGCTGGTTCAGGGCATCCCGGGGTGTCAGGTCGTCAATATCCAGTTGCTGAAGGGCTTCTTCCACTGCGCTTGGCTCTGCCATCGCAAACATATCTCCCTGATAAACCGCTTGCGTGCTGGCCGGTTGCCTGGCGGCTTTGGGGGCGGGTTCCTCGATACGCGCCTGTACCGGAACGGACGGATTGGCTGCGCTTCCTTCCAGGTGGGCAAGCTGCGCCTTCGCGTGGCGGATGACATCCTGGGGCACACCGGCGAGTTTTGCTACCTGAAGACCGTAACTCTGGCTCGCGGGGCCGTCGTGCACGTTGTGCAGGAAGACGATGGAATCGTCGTGTTCGGTGGCGGTCAGGTGAACGTTCACCGCGTGTTCCAGGTCATCGGCCAGTTGGGTCAGTTCGAAATAATGAGTAGCGAACAAGGTGTAGCAGCGAATCTCCTTTGCCAGATGTTCGGCGGTGGCCCAGGCCAGCGACAAGCCGTCAAACGTGCTGGTGCCGCGGCCGACCTCATCCATCAGCACCAGGCTGTGCTCGGTGGCGTTGTGCAGGATATTGGCGGTTTCGGTCATTTCTACCATAAACGTGGAGCGGCCACCGGCAATGTCATCGGACGAACCCATCCGGGTAAAGATCCGGTCCACGGGCCCCAGAACCGCCCGGTTGGCTGGCACAAAGCTGCCGGTGTAGGCCAGCAGGGCAATCAGCGCGGCCTGGCGCATGTAGGTGGACTTACCGCCCATGTTCGGGCCGGTAATCACCAGCATGCGGCGCTTGTTGTCGATCAACAGGTTGTTGGGAACAAACGGCTCGTCCAACAGCTGCTCCACCACCGGGTGGCGGCCTTCTTCCACATCAAAACCGGGTTGCTCGGTAAACTCCGGCGCGGTGAAGCGCAGGCTGGTGGCGCGCTCGGCAAAGTTGCTGAGTACGTCGAGCTCGGCCAGGGCCTGGGCGGCATCCTGCAGCGGTGCAAGTTGTTCGGCGACGGTTTCCAGAACCTCATCGTACAGGCCTTTTTCCCGGGCCAGGGCGCGGCTCTTGGCGCTCAGAGCCTTGTCTTCGAACTCCTTCAGTTCCGGAGTGATGAAGCGCTCGGCGTTTTTCAGGGTCTGGCGGCGGATGTAATCCACCGGTGCCTGGTCTGACTGAGCTCGGCTGATTTCAATGTAATAGCCGTGCACCCGGTTGTAGCCCACTTTCAGGGTGGAAATGCCGGTGCGCTGCCGCTCCCGGGTTTCGACATCCAGCAGGTACTGGCCGGCGTTTTCGCTGATGTTACGCAGCTCGTCCAGCTCTTCATCGAAGCCTTCGGCAATCACACCGCCCTCGCGGATGACCACGGGCGGGTTTTCGATAATGGCCCGGGTCAGCAGGTCTGCCAGGGCCGGGTACTCACTTACGGACTTGGCAAGACTGGCGACGTGAGGCGAGCTCACCGGTTTCAGGGCTTGTTGCAACTCCGGCAGTGTCTCGAAAGCGTCACGCAGGCGTGCCAGATCCCGTGGCCGGGCCGAACGCAGCGCAACTCGGGCCAGAATGCGTTCGATATCGCCGACTCGCTTGAGCAGGTCGTGTACCGGCTCGTAGTGAAAACCATCGAGCAGAGCGGAGACCGCGTGCTGGCGCTGGCGCACAACGTCGACATTCCGCAGCGGCCGGTTGAGCCAGCGGCGCAGTTCCCGGGCGCCCATGGCTGTGGCGGTGCGGTCCATCACCCAGGCCAGGGTGTACTGCTGGCCACCCATCAGGTTGGTGTCGATCTCCAGGTTGCGGCGGCTGGCGGCGTCCAGAATCACTGCATCCTCCCGGCGCTCCCGGGTGAGTTTGCGGATGTGGGGCAAGGCGGTGCGCTGTGTTTCCCGCGCGTACTGCAGCAGACAGCCCGCAGCACAGATGGCCAGATGCAGATCTTCACAGCCAAAACCGGTGAGGTCTTTGACCTGCAGTTGCTGGGTAATCACCCGCCGCGCTGAATCCGCTTCAAACAGCCAGGGGCCTTGCCGGCGCACCCCGGTAAAGCCTTCCAGTACGTCGCCGTAGGGGAAGTCTTCACTGATCAGGATTTCCGCCGGGCGCAGGCGCTGGAGTTCGCCCTGCAAGGCTTCCAGGCTTTCCAGTTCTGCGACGGCAAAGCGGCCACTGGAAATGTCGAGAGAGGCAAAACCAAACTGCTCTTTGTGGCTGTAGATGGCTGCCAGCAGGTTGTCCCGACGGTCCTCCAGGAATGCCTCGTCGCTGAGGGTGCCCGGGGTCACGATGCGCACGACCTTGCGGTCAACCGGCCCTTTGCTGGTGGCGGGGTCGCCAATCTGTTCGGCAATGGCAATGGATTGGCCTGCGCGCACCATTCGGGCAATGTAGCCTTCAGCGGCGTGGAACGGCACACCGGCCATCGGGATCGGGTTGCCACCGGACTGGCCCCGGGCGGTCAGGGTAATGTCGAGCAGCTCGGCCGCTTTTTTGGCGTCGTCGTAGAACAGCTCGTAGAAATCCCCCATGCGGTAAAACACCATCTCGTTGGGGTGCTCTCGCTTGATTCGCAGATATTGTTGCATCATCGGCGTGTGCTGGGATAAATCCGACTGGGCCGGGTGCTTCTCGGATGCCGTCATAGGTCCTCGGTTTCTTTAGGGCCAGGGTTTAAAAGGAGGGGATGTTACCACGAGCCGTTGTGTCCCCGAAGGCTCTTTGAAACCGGAATCTGATGCGCGGGTCTTGCCGTGTTGCTCAAGCCCTGTCAGTGGCAAGCTGCGGATAATATTCGGCCAGTCGGTCGAGGTCTTGCGGCTCGTCTACGTCGCTCAGGCATTCGCTTTCGTAACAAGACCAGTTCAGAGATTCTATCCGTGCTCTGGTTATGTCTACGACCTGCTCGGTGCTCCAGGGAATACTGCTGAACAGGCTTGCATCAAACCGGCGCAGCCCGATCAGGGCATAGCCGCCGTCCATGACCGGACACAGGCAGCAGTCGTGGGTGTGAAGTGACTCGGCCATCGTCCGCAACCGTTGAGCTGACAGGTCCGGGCAATCAGTACCAATGATCAGTACGGGTGTGCCCCGGCTCAAACCCCGGCGGGCTGCCGTCGCCATTCGCTTGCCCAGATCACCCTCAACCTGTGCGGAAAACTCATACTCTCCGGCATGGTCCAGGGTCTGCCAGAACGGGTTGTTCGGGTTGGGGGTGATACAGAGCTCAACCGGGCCGATGTTGGCGCTCAGGGCCTGCTGCAGTGCATGATTCAATAGCCGGTTGGCCAGTGCCGCTGCACCTTCCTCACCCAGGGCCGGAATCAGTCGGGTTTTGGCCTTCCCGGGAGCGGGCTCTTTGGCCATGATGAGTATCCTCACTGGGGTCATCGGTAACGCTCCGCCAGTTGGTTTGCCGGTGTGCCGCGCCAGTAGGCCCAGCGCAGTTGCCACATCAGTGTAATGGTATGCCAGCTGCCGTGGGTGTCCCACCGGCGGCCGGAGGTTGTCGCTTTTTGCTTGAGGCACACCGGGGCGCAGATCTGTTTAAGGCGTTTGCTGATTTCAATATCTTCCATTAATGGCTGCTCGGGATAACCGCCGACCCGGTTATAAAGTTCACGGCTCATGAATATTGCCTGGTCGCCTGTGGCAATGCCGGTGAGTCGGGACCGAATGTTCATCAGAAGAGCAATCAGCGGGAGCAACCGTGAGCAACCTTCAATATGAACATCAAACCGACCCCAGGCCTGGGGCGTGGTTTTGAAGATTGCTTGCAGGTGCTGATCCGCATTCGCCGGTAGCCGCGTATCAGCATGCAGAAACAACAGGTTGGCCGAGGCGCTGGCCTGGGCACCGGCGTTCATCTGGAGGGCCCGGCCGGCGGTGGCCGTGATAACGCGAAAACCGGCGGCTTTTGCGGCTTCCACAGTGGTGTCCGAACTGCCGCCATCAACCAGCACAACCTCAATACCCCTCTGTTGCCAGTGTTGAAGGTGTTTGAGAAGGTCTGGCAGCACCTTCAATTCGTTCAGCACCGGTACAATGATGGCGAGCCCAGTGTTGTTGGCTTGGTGTCTGGAGTGTTCAGTCATCACAAGGTGCCGAAGCGGAATTTGGTCAGATTGCATTGCACTTGTGTGCGGTGCTCCGTAACGTTTGAGTGTTCGGGCGGGCAACGGGAAGTCACACGCCAGCTAGAAGGGTCAGCCTTGAGAATACCTTTGCCAGCACTGTTTAGTCGATTGTCAGCGGAGATTCCATGAAACGACTGGTTTTGATGGGGGCCGGGCATGCACACCTTATCGTGCTACAACATCTTCGGAAAAGCAGGCTGCAGGGCGTAGAGCTGATCGTGGTTACGCCATCAAGATGGCAATACTACTCTGGCATGATTCCGGGCTGGATTGCGGGACATTACGGAATTGAGCAGTGTCGTATCGAAGTTGAGCCACTGGTTACCGCTGCCGGTGGCAAGCTGATGATGGGCAGTGTTGTGGCGGTAATGGCAGATCACAACCAGATTCGTCTGGCAGACGGCCAGATAATGAGCTACGACTTTCTCTCGATCGATGTTGGCGCTAAAACCGATCTGACGAGCTTGACGGGTTATGCCGGGCAGGTCATCAGCATCAAGCCACTGGAGGACTTTCATCAACAGTGGCAGCAGTTCGCGGCATCCGGCAACCTTGCCGAAAAGCGACTGGTGATTATGGGGGGCGGAGCCGCCGGTGTGGAGCTTGCGATGGCCGTAGCCCATGCCGGTCAACAGGCAGTGACAGGCGCTCCGCACATGACCCTGATTACGGGCTCTCAAGGGCTGTTGCCAGATTTCGGCCAATGCATGAGAAGGCTGACGTCCCGACAGTTGGCCCGGTACGGCATTGATGTGGTGGAGCTGCGTGCAACCGGAGCGGGGCAGGTACTGAGCTTGTCTGACGGTCGCTCCTTGGTGGCGGATCTGGTCATGGCGGTGACCGGCTCTGTGCCGTTTTCGTTCCTCTCCGACTGCGGTCTCGAGACGGATGACAGTGGCTTTGTGCTTGTGAATGCCCGTCACCAGAGCACGAGCCATCCGAAGGTATTTGCCGCAGGTGATGTATGTGCTCGAACTGACCAGGCGTTGAGCCGTTCCGGTGTCCATGCAGTCCGTGCAGGTCCGGTGCTGGCTGCAAATCTGATGGCTGCCATGGAGGGCGGCAGCCTTGCCGCCTTCAAGCCGCGCACTCACACGTTGTATCTTATTGCCTGCGGTGACAAAACGGCGACGGGCAGCTACGGACCTTTTGCGGTCGCCGGAAAGTGGGTTTGGGCCTTGAAAGACCGTATTGATCGTGGCTTTGTCAGCGGTTTTCCGCGCCGCCTGGAAAAGTGACGAAAACACAGGACAGACAAAAACCGGAGATAGATCATGCAAGCTTCAGATCGGGCGCTGTGCGAGGCGGGCGAGCAGTTGGGGAAGCTCCTCGAGCAACAAGGGTGGACCATCGCCACAGCCGAAAGCTGCACCGGTGGCTGGGTGGCCAAAGTATTGACTGACCGTGCCGGCTCTTCGGGCTATTTCATGGCTGGGCTTGTCACCTACAGCAATGACGCCAAACAGGCCATTCTGGGGGTGTCGGAACCTATGCTGGCTGAGCACGGCGCGGTCAGTGAGCCCGTTGTCCGGCAGATGGTGGCGGGCGCCGTTCAGGCTGTGGGCTCCCAGTTGGCGGTTGCCGTCAGCGGCATTGCCGGCCCCGGTGGTGGCAGCCAGGAAAAGCCAGTCGGCACAGTCTGGTTTGCGTGGGGCACTGGCCCGAGCAACACCGAAACCCGCGTGCAGTGCTTTGCCGGCGACCGCGACCAGGTGCGACGACAGTCAGTTTTGTATGCGTTGCAAGGGGTTACCGCGTTTCTTGAAAAGCTGTGATCTTTTTCACTCAGACAGGGGTTGGTCTGCGCGAACGCATATGTTTTAATACTGTTCAAATATACAGGAAAACACTGGACGGCCTCCGGTGTGTCCTTTTCGAATCTTACTGCTGTGCGCCAGATTTCGGGGCCAGCAGTTCCGGTAAACAGGGGTAGGGCAACAATGGAAGACAACCGCAAAAAAGCACTCAGTGCAGCACTCGGCCAGATTGAACGCCAGTTTGGCAAAGGTGCCGTAATGAAAATGGGCGATCAGCCCCGCGAAGCCATTCCTGCGGTGTCCACCGGTTCTCTGGGTCTGGATGTAGCACTGGGTATTGGTGGCCTGCCTTATGGCCGGATTGTCGAAATCTACGGCCCGGAAAGCTCCGGTAAAACGACCCTGACCCTGCAGGTCATCGCTGAAGCTCAAAAGCAGGGTAAAACCTGTGCCTTCATCGACGCCGAGCACGCACTTGACCCGATCTACGCCGAGAAACTGGGCGTTAACGTGGACGACCTGTTGGTTTCACAGCCAGACACTGGCGAACAGGCACTGGAAATTGCCGACATGCTGGTGCGTTCCAATGCGGTAGACGTGATCATCGTCGACTCCGTGGCAGCCCTGACACCCAAGGCAGAAATCGAAGGCGAGATGGGCGACAGCCACGTAGGCCTTCAGGCCCGCCTGATGTCCCAGGCGCTGCGTAAGCTGACCGGTAACGTGAAGCACGCCAACTGCCTGATGGTGTTCATCAACCAGATCCGGATGAAGATCGGCGTTATGTTCGGCAGCCCCGAAACCACCACCGGTGGTAACGCTCTGAAATTCTACGCCTCCGTGCGCCTTGATATCCGCCGCATTGGCGCCGTTAAAGACGGCGACGAAGTAACCGGTAACGAAACCCGCGTAAAAGTGGTTAAAAACAAGGTATCTCCGCCGTTCAAACAGGCCGAATTCCAGATCCTGTACGGCAAGGGCATCTACCATATGGCCGAAGTTCTGGACATGGGTGTGAAAGAAGGCTTCGTTGACAAATCCGGTGCCTGGTACGCCTATAACGGTGACAAAATCGGCCAGGGTAAGGCGAACGCCTGCAAATACCTGGAAGAGAATATGGATATGGCGAATGAGATCGAAGCCAAGGTTCGCGACAAGCTGATGCCGAAGCCGGTTAAGAAAGAAGCGGTTGAGGCCGTGGCCGAAGCGAATGGAGAGCTGCTGTAACAGCGAAAGAGAACAGAGAAAGAGAACAGAGAAAGAGAACAGAGAAAGAGGGAGACGTTACATGAAGCGACTGTTAATCGTAGCCCATGCACCGTCTCCGAATACCCTGCGGTTACGGGAGGCCATAGAAAAAGGTGCCCGTAACCCGGATATTGAAGCGGTCGAAGTGGTTGTTAAAGCGCCACTGGACGCCGGCCCTGAAGACGTGCTCGCCTGCGACGCCATCATTCTCGGCACCACCGAAAACCTGGGCTACATGTCTGGCGCCCTCAAAGACTTCTTCGACAGAAGCTACTACCCCTGCCTCGAAAAAACCCAAGGCTTGCCCTTCGCTTATTACATCCGCGCTGGCCACGACGGCACCGGTACCCGTCGGGCCATAGACAGCATCACTACCGGACTCCGCTGGAAGCAAGTGCAGGAGCCGCTGGTCTGTCAAGGCGATTACAAAGAAGAGTTTGAGTCACAATGCCGCGAACTGGGCCTGTATCTGGCTGCCAGCCTGGATGCCGGCTTGATGTGATTAACTGGCAAACCGGTTATAAAAGCCCTCGATGCGGGAAAGCGCATTGTCGACCGACCGGGAATAGCCATTCTTGTCCAGGCAGTAGCTGAACTGCATGCTCACACGAAACCCGGTCTGGTATGGCTCGCAAGCTACAACCCGCGCGCTCACCCTGGATTCACTGATGTACTTACCCTGCATCTCAAGATACAAGCGCACGCCAGCATCCATTGGCCGAGGGCAAAGCACCGCCATGCCATATCGGTTCAGATCCAGACAGGTGACTGCGATTGACGGCTTTCCGCGCCCGAAGAACCCCCGCTCCCGGAGTTGAACTGTCAGGCAGGACGCCGGGAAACGCTCCTTGATTCGGCGATCTGTGGAACCTTTTGTCATTTCATTGACCATCACGCTTGTTGTACTTGTTTGTGCCCGGAATCCGTCCGGACCTGAAAGTGTAGTAATAGGCGGCCTGCCTGAAAAACGACCAAGCGGGTTTTTGTGACAGGGTTGGCAAAGAAGGGGTGCTCAGGCCTGATCGGATAAAACAGGAAGTGGTACGCGACAGCCTGAAGCTCAAACACTACAATGGCAGGTTCAGTTATCACCAGAAACCGACCTCGACGGGAACCCAACTTGAAGTCATTGCCACTGCATCAGCTCTACAAAGCCTGTGTTCTGAAAGACCTGCCATTCAAGACGACCCGGCAACTTGAGCCTCTGGCTGAAATTGTTGGCCAGAATCGTGCTCAGGAGGCGGTGCGATTTGCCTTGGCCATGCCTCACGGCGGTTACAACGTCTACGCAGTTGGCCGCAACGGGCTGGGCAAGCGCACCATGATGCTTCGTTACCTGGAGCATCATGTTGACACCGAGCAGCAAAGCCACGATTGGTGTTATGTCGCCAATTTTGAAGAGCCCCGGAATCCGACACTGCTGAAACTCCCGGCGGGCATGGGCACGCAGTTAAAGCAGGACATGGAAAAACTGATGTCCCGGCTGGTGAAGATGATTCCCCAGACCTTCGAGGGTGACAGTTTTCTTGAGCGTGCTGAGCGTCTCAAGAGTGACTACGTGAAAATGCAGGAAGACGAGCTGGAGAAGGTGGCCGCTCAGGCGAGGCGCAAAAAGGTCAGCCTGACCGTTACCACGCCGGGCGGCTACCGGCTGGTTGCGATGAACGGTGACGAACCCCACACCGCTGAGAGCTTCCAGGCGCTGACCGATGCGCAGCGGGACAAGTTTGAGGAGGTCATCAACAAGCTTGAGAAAAAACTGCGGCAGGTGCTTCGAAAGCTGGCGGACTGGGAGCTGGAGTATGCCGAGAAGCAACAGGCACTCAACCAGGAAACCCTTGAAGGCATTTCCGGTCATCAGGTTGACGAGCTGGTCGAGAAATACCAGAAGTTACCGGATGTGGTGGCGTATCTGGAGGCCGTTCGCAAAGACCTTGCAGAGAATCTCGATATTTTTCTGGATGACGATGAAGAGCAGGCCGCCATTGCTTACGCTTCCCTGGATAAGAAGGCGCCGCGTCGGTATCTGGTAAACGTTCTGGTGCATCAGGGCACCAATGAAGTCCCGGTGATTGTGGAGGACAACCCCACTTATCATAATCTGTTTGGTTATGTGGAAAATGTGACTTACAAAGGCACCGTTTTCACAGACTTCTCCCTTATCCGCCCTGGCAGCCTGCACAAGGCTAATGGCGGTTACCTGCTGATGGATGCCATCAAGGTGCTTGAGCAGCCGTTCGTATGGGATGGGCTGAAGCGGGCGTTAAGGTCCCATGTTATCCAGATCAATTCCCTGGAACGTGAACTGACGTTGTCCGGCACCATTTCCATTGAGCCGGAAGCTGTCCCTCTGGATGTGAAGATTGTGCTGTTCGGTGACCGGGAAACCTGGATGTTGTTGCAGGAGTACGATCCTGAGTTTGCCGAGTTGTTCAGGGTGACGGCGGACTTCGAAAATGAGATGTATCGCAGCACCGAAAGCCAGCTGATGTACTCGAAGTTCATTGCCAGTCTGGTGGTGGAAAAGAAGCTGCTTCACTGCAATAACAAAGGGGTGGCGCGAATCATTGAACACAGTGCCCGTATGGCCGACCATCAGGACAGGCTGTCACTGCACGCGGCTGATATCGCCAATTTGCTCCGTGAATCTGATTTCTGGGCTCGCCAGGCCGGAGCAAGATTGATCACTGAGGTGCATGTGGAGCGAGCGCTGGAGAGTGCCCGGTACCGGGACAGCCGTATTCGTGACCATTTCTACGATTCCATTCGGGATGGTACAACTCTGGTGACGACGACAGGCAGTTGCGTAGGCCAGGTCAATGCGCTATCGGTATTGTCTACCGGGGGCTTCGAGTTTGGTATGTCCAACCGGGTAACCGCCACCTGTTACTACGGTGATGGGGCGGTTATCGATATCGAGCGGGATGTGAAGCTCGGCGGCAATATTCACTCCAAGGGTGTCATGATCCTGAGCTCCTGGTTGGCGTCGCATTTCGCAATCAATGATCCTATGCATCTGTCGGCCAGCCTTACCTTTGAGCAAAATTACGGGGAGGTTGATGGCGACAGTGCCTCGCTGGCGGAGCTGGTTGCGTTGATTTCATCGCTGTCTGGTATACCTGTGAGGCAGGATCTGGCCATTACCGGTTCGGTAAACCAGTTCGGAGAGGTTCAACCGATTGGCGGTGTTAATGAGAAAGTCGAAGGCTTTTTCTCAACCTGTGAGCTTAAAAGTGGCCTTACGGGAACCCAGGGTGTGATCATTCCCCAGACCAATGTCCAGAACCTGATGCTTGATAGCGAAGTGGTTCAGGCCGCAAGGGCCGGCAAGTTTTTCGTCTATCCGGTTGCCCGTGTGGAAGAGGCTATTACACTGTTGTTGGGTAAACCTGCCGGCAAGGCCGATGATAAAGGCAGGTACCCTAAGCAGAGTGTTTTTGGCATTATCCAGCAACGGCTTGAAAAAATGCGCGAACATGAGCGGCAGGAGCATGCCCGGGACGATCAAAAAGATCCGTCCATTCACTGATCGGCCCTAAAATAAAACGGACAGGAGAGTGCACATCCATGACTGATATCCAGCAGACCGTATACGTGGTAGAGGACGATGAAGCTGTCCGCGATTCACTGGAGTTGTTGCTGAAATCGGATAGCAAGCCGGTGAAAACCTACGAAAATGCAGGCGCATTTCTGAGAGAGTACTCAGACAAGATGGCAGGTTGCATTGTGTTGGATATTCGGATGCCGGGCATGGACGGTATGGAGCTTCAGAAGAAGCTCAATGAAAAGCACTCCATCCTGCCGATTATTTTTGTGACCGGTCACGGCGATGTACCTATGGCAGTTGATGCCATGAAAGAAGGCGCGGTGGATTTTATTCAGAAGCCCTACCGTGAAGAAGCTCTGCTCGAAAAGATAGAAGCTGCGCTGGAACAGGATAAGGAACAGCGCAAATCCCTGGACGAAAAACAGGAAATTATTCGCAGGGTGAAGAGCCTGACGCCTCGCGAGCGAGAAATCATGGACAGGATGATCGCGGGCCAGGCCAATAAGGTGATTGCCATCGAGCTAGAGATAAGCCAAAGGACTGTTGAAATCCACCGTTCCCGTGTTATGCACAAGATGGGCACCCACTCCCTTGCACACCTGGTGCGCATGGTGCTGTCCGTAAAGGACCTTATCGACTGAGCCGACTGGTGTGTTCATCATGCCAGAACGTTTATAACCGGCTACGTTGCTATGACTGAAGTTGTCAGTGAGAACTCAGAGGTCACGGTTCTGTTGGTGGATGACAATCCGCAGAACCTGAAAGTCCTCTACGAGACCCTGAAAGACAAAGGCTACCGACTGCTTATCGCCAACGAAGGTGAAAAAGCACTGGATCTTGCCCACCGCCATCGCCCCGAAGTCATTCTGCTGGATATCATGATGCCGGAGATGGATGGCTATGAGGTGTGCGAGCGCCTGAAGGCCGACCCGGACACCGCGGATTGCGCCGTCGTGTTCCTTTCAGCACTGGATGACTTGCAGGCCAAGGTGAAGGGCTTTTCCCTGGGCGGCGCTGATTATATTTCCAAGCCTTTCCAGTCTCAGGAAGTGATTGCCAGGGTGAAAACCCACGCCAGTGTGATCAGGCTGGAGCGGGAGCTGCAGGCACGAAATCGCGAGCTCCAGAGTGATCAGGCGCGCATTCTCAACTCGATCAGCGAGGGCATCTACGGCCTGGACGAGAACGGCATCATTGAGTTTGCCAACCCGGCATCGGCTCTGATTATGGGCTGTACTGCCGAAGAGCTGATTGGAAAAAGCTTCTTTGATCTTCATTTTGCGACAGCGGCCGCCTGCAAAGACAGCCTGCCGGTGATGGCGACCTGTCAGCAGGGTGTGGCGGAAAATCAGCGCGACATTCAAATGCTCAGGGCAGACGGCACCGGTTTTTCAGCGGAATATCGCGCTACGCCCAAGCTCGACGATGGTGAATTGCACGGTGCTGTTGTCGTGTTCAGGGACATTACGGTAGAGCTCGAGAATGAGCAGGCGCTGGACGAGGCAAGGACATTGGTTCAGGAGCAGCGCGATCAGCTGGCCCATACCTCAAGGCTCACCACCATGGGTGAAATGGCGGCCGGTTTTGCCCATGAGGTTAACCAGCCGCTGACGGCTATTTCAAACTATGCCCGGGTTTCCAAGCGCATGATGGCCAAAGACGCGCCGGATCTTGCTCTGCTGCGGGAAACCATGGACAAGATTGAAGCCCAGTCTCACCGGGCCAGCGAAATCATTCGCCGTATTCGCCGTTTCATGAAGAAACCGGCAACCGGAAAAGAGGTGTTGTCGGTTCCGGGGTTGCTGGACGATACCCGACAGTTCGCCGAAGTCGATATGCGCAACAATGAAGGCGGTATCGAGGTTCAGGTTGAAGGCGATCTGCCCGATGTTCAAGGCGATCCCATTCAGGTGCAGCAAGTCACCCTCAACCTGATTCGCAATGCGTTGGAGGCCACCCGCACCGCAGGTTCATCCGCACCGGTTGAGGTGAGTGCACGACGTTGTGGCGATCATTGTGTTCGGGTTCAGGTACGTGATCACGGTGTCGGTGTACCTGAAGAGGCCGAGGAAAAATTGTTCCATCCTTTTTACACCACCAAAGATGACGGCATGGGCATTGGCCTGGCCACCTGCCGTTCGCTGATTCAGGCGCAGGGTGGGGAAATTGGCTATGAGCGCCCCGAAGATGGCGGCGCCTGTTTTTACTTCACTCTGCCCATAGCGGGGGTTGAAGGTGAGCTCTGCACGGCTCCGTAACCTCAGCTTTCGCTTAAAGCCAGTCGATGCGCCCGTTCAGGTGCGGTGCGCTGCCACTGGCATTGAGTAGCTGGTAGTCCCACCCGTTTTCATTCTCCTGCCAGTTGAGCTGCGCCTTTCCCGGCAATAACAGTGGCTTTTTGAACTGGCAGCTCATGGTAAAAGCGCCGCCTTGCCAATGACTCTGTTGCTCCAGCAGCGCCAGGATTCGGGCTTTACTCCACATGCCGTGTGCGATTGCTCTCGGAAACCCGAACGCCTTGGCGCTCAGCGCGTGCATGTGGATGGGGTTGCGGTCTCCGGAAACCTTTGCGTACCGGCGCCCGATGTCTTCCGGAGCGGTAATCAGTTCCGTGAAAGGGAAGCTCTCCAACTCAGGCGGTGCTGACTTTGGTGTACCGGCTTTCTGAGTGGCCATGCGAAACAGGTTGGTGCTGGTTTCCTCCCAGACCCGTTTTCCTGCAGATCGGGCTTCGGTGATCAGATCAAATTCGATGCCCCGGTTTGTCATCTGCTGGTTGGCCAGGGTCGCCCGGATATCCAGATTCTCCCCCGATCCTATCGCCCGGTGCTGGGTGATGCTGTTGCGCAGGTGCACAAGCCCCAGTAACGGCAGCGGAAAACGTTTGTCGGTCAGGAGCTTCAGGTGCAGCGGAAAGGCGAGGATATGGGGCCAGGTGGCCGGGAGTTTGGAGCCGGCTTCAAAGCCGCACACCTGCAGGTATTGTGGCAGCGCTTTGGTGTTCGTGGACATGCCAACGAGCTCTGCCTGTAAATCCGGTATTCGGGTGTTTTCTCCCGCCTTTTGCTGTTTTGGTAACAGGGCTCGTCCGAAGAGCGGCAGTAATGAGGGTGGGGCGCTGTGGTAAATGAAGGGCTCTGACATCTCTACTGTCTCCGTTACAGGACTTAAAGCCGGAAAATTTATCGCATCCGTTGAACCGTTACCGGTTTTTCTCAGATTCTGGTACAACTGTGCGTCTGTGGCCTGATATGCTCTAATATACGACTAAGGTTGTGGTTGCCCGGAAGTCTGTCAAACCCAGTCCCATCGGGCATTGACCTGGCCAACTGCGGGCTCTGTCCGGCGGGTCAAAGTAGTAACCAATAAATAAAAAAGCGGGATACTATGCAGGAATTACGTGATGCGGGTGTGATGTTGCGCCTGATTTATGAAGCGATGAAAAAGAAAGGTATCGACACCGATGCTATTTTTAGTCGCCTTGGCGTTGATGAAAGTTACGTATTCACCGACCAGCTCCGAACTCCCCACAACGCCCAGCTCTATTTCTGGCAAGTTGTTGAAGATGTTTCCGGTGATCCGGATGTCGGCCTCCATCTTGGCACTCTGCTGCCGGCCTACAAGGGGCAGGTGCTGGAGTATCTTTTTCTCAGTAGTCCCACTTTTGGAGAGGGCCTTCGCCGTGCGCAGAACTATCAGCGCCTGCTGAGCGATGCTGCCAAGACCGACTTCCTGATTGAAGGCGATGAAGCCTGCATGGTTCTCGATACGGCCTCAGATGAAGTGCGCAGGCTACGGCATTTCAACGAGTGTTTTGTTCAGGGTCTTATCACCTTTTTTAAATCCATTACTGATGGCAACTTCTACCCGTCGCGCATCGAATTTGAGCACGACTGCAACCGAAGTGAGGCGCACGTAAAGGAAGTCCTCGGTTGTGAGGTGGTCTTCGGGGCCGAAGAAAACCGTCTGTATTTTCCTGCAGAAATGTTATCCCACGCATCACCCCATGCCGAGCCTGAGTTGCTGGCATTGCACGAGCGGTTTGCCAGTGAACAAGTTGCGCGGCTCGAGAAGAAAGACATTGTAGGGCAGGTTGAGCGTATCGTGGCCGAACTGTTGGACAGTGGTGAGGTGACGTTGGATGCGGTAGCGGAGCGCCTTGGAATCAAGCCCAGAACCCTGAGAACCCGTTTGACGGAAGCAGAAACCAGCTTCAACCAGGTGTTGGCGGACTTCCGTTACAGGCTCGCCAGGCAGTTGTTGGCAACGACCGACGAATCCATTGATGAAATTGTGTATCTGACCGGTTTTTCAGAACCCAGCACGTTCTACCGTGCGTTTAAGCGTTGGTCGAACATGACGCCCATTGAATACCGAAAAACCGCGCAAGGCAAAGATGCCATGGTTGATGCGATGTAATGGGTGGTGTGCTGAAAAGTATGAAAAAAAGTTTGGCAAAATCGTTGACATAAGTGGGGGGCTCTTTATAATGCGCCCTCGTTGTCACCGAGCAATCAAAGCATTGTTCAGACAACCCGCGCGGAGCGGTAGTTCAGTTGGTTAGAATACCGGCCTGTCACGCCGGGGGTCGCGGGTTCGAGTCCCGTCCGCTCCGCCATTTTCTCCCCCCCCCCCTTATTTCTCAGTTTTTAGCTTAATTCCCTTGTTTTGATTTTTTCCGGCTTTCGCCCGGACTGACCCCATGCCAGCGTTGGTAGGCTTTGTAAAAAGCCGGTGGATTAGCAAATCCCAGCAGCCAGGCAATCTCAGACAAAGATGCATCCGTTTCCCGAAGATAATCCCTCGCCAGTTGTTTCCTGGTGTCGTCCAGCAACTGCCGAAACCCGGTCCCTTCGCTGGCCAGTTGCCGCTGCAGGGTCCACGGCGTAGTGCCCAGTTTTGCGGCCAGCGTTTCCAGTGTCGGTGTTTCGCCTCTCAGCAGTGGCGTCATCAGGTAGCGCACCCGGTCAGCCACACTCCAGCCTTTGCGTATCTGGGCCAATTCCTGCTCGCACCAGCCGGTCAGTTTTTCATGCATGCCTTGGTGAGCCTGCGAGGGCGTTTGCCGCCACACGCTTTCTTTCAGTCGTATGGCATTCTCCGGCGCACCAAACTCTACCGGGCACCGGAACCAGCTTTCAAAAACTTCGTCCAGCCCGATAGAGGGGTACTCGATGCGAACCCGCTCCAGCACGTCGTACCGACCGGTTATATGTCGAATCAGCTGGGTCCAGGCGGCCAGAATGGAATCCACCACGAAGTAGTTGTAGAGATTGTAGGGCTGGATCGAGTAGAAGCGAGCTGAACGCTGCTCCGCATTCAGGCTGGGCTCTCCCCTGGAGTTCTGGCTTGTCAGCACGGAATAGCGGCTCAGCGTCGCCATTGCCTGCCCGACCGTTTCAGCGGTTTCGGCCGCCATCCCGGCAATGCCGGCATCAATCGGCCGGGTAAGAGCGCCCATGCGCAGGCCAAGGGCCGGGTTTCCGGTCTGAGTGATCGCCGCATGGCCGAGGCGCATGAACCTCGGAATACTGATCCTGGCTTCCGGTGACGCCAGGGCTTGATCGCTAAGACGGAACTGGGACTTGAGCCTGTGCGTATCGCCGCCTTCGGCTTCTGTGGCTCGCAACAATACCTGAACGTAAAGCAGGCTGATGTTGCCGAGGGCGTTGCGGTTATGGTGAGGATTTTTGGTCATGGCGTTATTATCAATGTTATCTAAAGATAATTAAATGTTGTTTGGGGATATTGTTGCATTGGGTGATGCTGGTTAGTGTAGGCGTCATAACAACGGGAGCCATGATTTGCCCGTCCCGATAATACGATGAGGAGATCACCAATGACTGCAACAGCTGGCACCAGCAAGTACCCGCACCTGCTTGAACCTCTGGACCTGGGTTTTACGTCCTTGCGCAACCGCACTCTGATGGGGTCTATGCATACAGGCCTGGAAGAGGTAAAGAACGGTTTTGAGCGCCTGGCTGCCTTTTATGCGGAGCGGGCTCGTGGTGGCGTTGGTCTCATTGTGACGGGCGGTATCGGCCCCAATAGTGAAGGCGCTGTTTTTCAGCACGCGGCCAAGATGAGTACCGAAGAAGAGTCCGACAAGCATAAGGTGATCACTCAGGCGGTGCATGAGTCAGGCGGCAAAATCTGCATGCAGATTCTCCATGCTGGTCGTTATGCCTATTCTCCGGAACTGGTGGCGCCCTCAGCCATTCAGGCACCGATCAACCCGTTCAAGCCAAAAGAGCTCGACGAAGCGGGCATTCAGAAGCAGATTGACGACTATGTGAACTGTGCCGCGCTGGCCCAAAGAGCCGGATACGATGGCGTAGAGATCATGGGTTCTGAAGGCTACTTTATTAACCAGTTTATTGTGTCCCACACCAACCATCGAACCGACCGATGGGGCGGTAGTTACGAGAACCGGATTCGTCTGGCTCTGGAAATCGTGCGGGGCGTGCGCGAGCGTGTTGGTGAAAACTTCATCATCGTGTACCGGTTGTCGATGCTTGATCTGATCGAAGACGGCAGCACCTGGGAAGAAGTGGTGCATCTTGCCAAGGAAATTGAAAAGGCCGGTGCCACCATCATTAACACCGGCATTGGCTGGCATGAAGCTCGTGTGCCAACCATTGCGACATCGGTACCTCGTGGCGCCTTCTCCAAGGTAACCGCGCGCCTGAAGGGCGAAGTCAGCATTCCGCTGGTGACCACCAACCGAATTAATATGCCCGATGTGGCCGAGAAAATTCTCGCCGAAGGCGATGCCGATATGGTGTCCATGGCGCGGCCCTTTCTGGCAGATGCAGACCTGGTGCTCAAGGCGGCGGAAGATCGGGCTGATGAGATCAACACCTGCATCGGCTGTAACCAGGCCTGCCTGGATCATACCTTCAGCGGTAAGCTGACCACCTGCCTGGTGAACCCTCGTGCCTGTAATGAAACCCAGTTGGCCTATGTGAAGACGGGAACACCGAAATCTGTCGCAGTTGTCGGTGCCGGTCCGGCCGGCCTGGCCTTTGCTTCGGTTGCCGCCGAGCGCGGTCACAAGGTCACGGTGTTTGATGATGCCAGTGAGATTGGCGGGCAGTTCAATGTGGCGAAACGCATACCGGGCAAGGAAGAATTCTACGAAACCCTGCGTTATTTCCGTGTCATGCTCGATAAACACGGTGTGGATGTGCGCCTCAACACGCGCGTATCAGTAGAGGACTTGAAAGCCGGCGGCTTTGATGAGGTAGTGCTTGCCACCGGAGTTAAGCCCCGTACTCCTGATATTGAAGGTATCGACCATCCGATGGTGATTGGCTACCTCGATGCATTGCTCAAGCGTAAGCCGGTGGGACAGAAAGTGGCCGTGATTGGAGCGGGTGGTATCGGCTTTGATGTATCCGAATTTATCGTGCATGAAGGTGAGTCGCCATCCCTGAGCACCGAGCATTTCATGAAAGAGTGGGGTGTTGATCTGACGGTTCAGCATCGGGGCGGTATTCAGGGTATGACGCCGGAAGTGCCGGCGCCGGCCCGTGAGGTTTACCTGCTGCAGCGGAAAGCATCAAAGGTTGGCAAAAATCTGGGTAAAACCACGGGTTGGATTCACCGTACCTCGCTTAAAAACCGGGATGTGCAGATGGTGCCGGGTGTGACCTACCGCAAGATTGATGACGAGGGCCTGCACATCACGGTTACTCCAAAGGGTGCCGAGCACGGTGTGGACAAGCTGTTGCCGGTTGATACGATCATTGTGTGTGCCGGGCAGGAACCGCTGCGAGAGCTGCAAGCAGGGCTTGAAGCGGCCGGTCTGCCAGTGCATCTGATCGGCGGTGCCGACGTGGCTGCCGAGCTGGATGCCAAGCGTGCGATTGATCAGGGCAGTCGTCTGGCAGCAGAAATCTGACCTGATCACAAAACGTTGCAGTTTTTCTCTGTGTTTCGGGGCGTGTCTGACTAGACTATGTTCGGATGGGGTTCGATTTGGAACCTGAATGCGATCACAAGCGTCTTCCGATGGGATTCCCGAAGCACGGAGAAGGTTTAATGGTTAATGCCAGCCAGGCTGCTGACGTCCACTCGGCAGTGTTTTTTATGGACGGCGCACAGGTTGCCCGCCAGATGCGTTTGTCAGAATTCGGCGCCTTTCTGGATGGCTATGTCGGCCTTTCGGACCTTGCCGAAACGGACGTTCGCGCTGTTCTGGTCAACCTGAACCCTGACCTGACTGTCGCCTCCCTGGTTTTCTTCCGCATATGGTTCGACGAAGAAGGTCGCGCCGACAGCAACTGGAATATTCCCATTGAAGCTTTGGCCGAAAAAGGCGCCAAAGGCCCTGATATGGGTGGTGGCCCGATCCGGTTGGTGTGCCGAAGCCAGTGCCCTGACTCCAGGCTCGCCGAGGAACTTTGGGACCCGGATATGACGCCGGGCAGTAATCACTTTCAAACGATTCGTAAAACGGTGGACGCCAATGCCTTGCGGTTTCGCAAAGCAGAGCCAGTGGAAGAGAACATCCCGGTTCTAACCCCGGCCGCACCTCTTGAAAGCCAGGTAGATGGGAGCAGAGAGCGGGCCCGAATGGCGCAGTTGCTTCGGGAGCACCGGCTCAGGATTAAAACCCTTCAGAGTGTTCAGCGAGATTCCCTTGCCGATCTTCAGCGGGAGCATCGACACGCCATGCAGGCAATGCGGGGCGAAATGGCCGATCTCGAGCAAAAGCATGAGCGCCTTCGTCTGACCAATGAGCAGCTGAAGCGTAGGCTTTCGGAGCGTAACGAACAGTACCTTTCAATGCAGGAAAGCATGGTCGAAGGTGATGCTGAACCTGGTAAAGGTTCAAGTTCGGACGCTGAAAGGGTGTTACTGCAGGAACAGCTGGAAAGAAAGCAGCGAGAACTGGAGCTCCGGGATGAAAAAATTGTCGCACTAGAGCAGGAAAACTACGAGCTCAAACATCGGGAGCCCCCGGAAGACTCCCTTTTGCATCACTTGCGCAGCCAGACGGTCTTTCTGGTGGCTTACCATCATGGCGTCGGGCACATCACTCTGCCGTATGAGGATATCGAAACCTACTTCCGGAACCCACTGGCCTATGCCGCGGAGCGCTGTGGCATGAATGAGCCGGCCTACAAAGAGTGGCTTGCCCATTATGAAAACCCGCTTTGCAATCATAAGGATGATGCAGGCAGTGTCTGTGGGGAGCCGATCATGCGGGTTACCCAACCGGCCGAATTCCAGTCCGGAGTGGACGACCGCTGTGATGTTCACAAAGCCTGAAGCTTTAACTTTTTTCAGTATCTGCCCGAGTTTCGTTAGACTGTAGATCTGTTCGTCACAGATCGGGGCTGCCGTTGGCTGCTTCTGTCTCATTCAGGCATCACGGGATACTTCATGGACCAGTTCAGGAATATCGGAATCATCGGGCGCATGGGCAGCGTCAAGGTGGTTGAGTCACTGCGGCAACTCAAACAATATCTGATTGCAAACGACTACCAGGTCATCATCGAAGAAGACACCTCAACGATGATACCGGGCCATGGGCTTCAGGTGGCCAGCAAGAAGCTGTTGGGTGAAATTTGTGATCTCGTCATTGTGGTTGGTGGTGATGGCAGCTTGTTGGGTGCCGCCCGGGAGCTGGCAAAATCCAAGATTCCTATTCTGGGCGTAAACCGTGGGCGACTAGGATTTCTTACTGACATTTCCCCTTCGGACCTTGAGGAACGGCTGGCCCAGGTTCTTGCTGGCGAATACATTGAAGAATCGCGGTTTTTGCTGGATGGCCACGTAGAGCGCAATGGCCAGCCCCTGGGATTCGGCTCCGCCCTGAACGATGTGGTTTTGCATCCGGGCAAATCCACCAGAATGATCGGCTTTGACTTGTACATTGATGGCCATTTCGTCTACAGCCAGCGTTCTGATGGATTGATTGTGGCGACACCAACGGGCTCAACCGCCTATTCGTTGTCTGCCGGTGGCCCGATTATGCACCCCAAGCTGGATGCCGTTGTGCTGGTGCCCATGTTCCCTCACACCCTGAGTAGCCGCCCGATCGTGGTGGACGGTAAGAGTGAGATCAAGCTGGTCATTGGTGAGACCAACGAAACCTACCCGCAGATCAGTTTTGATGGCCAGATGAACATCGCCTGTGCGCCAGGCGACATCATTCGCATTACCAAAAAGCCCTTCAAGATCCGTCTTATCCACCCGACTGATCACAACTTCTATGCCACCTGTCGTGACAAGCTGGGTTGGGCAAGCGAAATAGCAGCGAGTTGAATATGGCGGGAATCAAGACAGCCGCAAGTCGCGGCTATGACATTATTGGCGATATACACGGGTGTGCAAACAC
This sequence comes from Marinobacter sp. SS5-14b, assembly GCF_030541005.1. Lineage (GTDB taxonomy): Bacteria > Pseudomonadota > Gammaproteobacteria > Pseudomonadales > Oleiphilaceae > Marinobacter. The sequence continues at coordinate 131,141 of NZ_JASSVM010000001.1, forward strand.
CCTTGAGCGGCTGTTGGATCAGATGGGCTACCGTAAGCTCAACGGGATTTACCAGCACCCGCGCAGGCAGGCCATTTTCATTGGCGATATCATTGATCGGGGCCCCAGAATTCGGGAGTCGCTTCATTTGGTCCGGGATATGGTTGAGCATGGCGCCGCCCGGATTGTTATGGGGAACCACGAATATAACGCACTGGGCTACTGCACCCGGGCTCGTCCAGGTAGTGGAAAACAGTTCCTTCGGGAGCACAACGCCCGCCACGATCGCCTGATCAAGGAAACGCTTGAGCAGTTTGATGCGTACCCTCATGAGTGGAATGAGTTTCTTGAGTGGTTTTACACCATTCCTTTGTTCATTGATGAAGATGATTTTCGGGTGGTGCATGCGTGCTGGGACCAGGGCCTGATTGACAAGTTTCGTGACAGTCAGGGCGGTGCCTGCATCGATGAGGACTTTTTGCATGCCTCGGCGGCGATTGAGTCGTTTGCAGGGCAGGTGATGGATACCCTCCTGCGGGGGACAGACCTGCGATTGCCGGAGGGCGTCAAAATTACCGGGCGTGATGGCTATATCCGCGAGTTCTTTCGTACCAAGTTCTGGGCCGACAACCCACAAACCTACGCTGATGTTGTGTTTCAGCCAGACCCTTTACCGCCCGAAGTAGCGCGAATGAAGCTGACCGAGGCAGAACGGAAGCAACTGATCAGCTATCCGCTGGATGCGCCTCCGGTGTTTGTCGGGCATTACTGGATGGACAGCAGCCCCGCGCCATTGAAACAGAATGTCGCCTGTATTGATTACAGTGCGGTGAAGTATGGCAAGTTGGTGGCCTATCGGATGGACGATGAAAAGGTGCTGTCCCGAGACAAGTTTGTATGGGTGGAAGTCGGCCGGCCAGAACAGCCCGATTACCCGACCAGTGAAGACAGTGTTGCACGCTGAGGCACGGAGATAAGCTTGGATAATCAGACCTCATTCCCGATCACCCCGGAGGGACGTTGGCAGCCTTCGCCCGCCCATGCCCCATTCGTGGTGGCAACGATCGTCGTAGCGGTGGTGATGGTGTGGCTGACCGGTATGGGCCAGAATGCCCTGGCGGCCAACCTGATGCTGGTGGACCCCCGGCAGTTCCCGTGGGAAGCGTTCAGCACTTTGGCCGGGCGGATAGATGCCTTGTCGGCCACGCTGGCCGGTGGCCAGATCTGGCGTTTGATCACACCGGATTTTCTGCATTTCAGCTGGACCCACATCATCTTCAATTCGGTCATGCTGTGGTTCCTGGGTAGTCAGATTGAATGGATGGATGGTCGGGCACGGCTGGTTACGCTGTTTGTCGTGGCCAGTCTGGCCTCCAATAGCCTTCAGTATCTGGTCTCTGGCCCTTTGTTTGGCGGCTTGTCCGGCGTTGTGTATGGCATTCTGGGCTACTGTTGGTTGAGCCAGCGCCGTCGCCGGCGGTTTCAGTTTCCACCGGCACTGATTACCTTTGCTTTGGTGTGGATGGTGATTGGCTTCACGCCCTTGCCGGAAATGCTGGGTCTGGGGCGCATGGCAAACGAAGCCCACCTGGGTGGCTTTGTTGCGGGACTCGCAGTGGCGCTGTTATCGCCGCTGCGAGGCAAGCGCTGGGGATAAAAAAAGCCCCACGGAAAGGTGAGGCTGAAAAGAGCGTATAGCTCCTGATGAGAGAGACCAAATGAAACGACCGTTGTCATTTGGTGAGAGAATGATAAGCGTTATCATTTGCATGTGTCAAACGGATTTGCCGATTTTTCAATGAACAGATTTTCAGGAGGTGGGTTGTGACCTACGACGAACTGATTGAGCGGCTGGATCCGACGGTTTACCGCAGCCTCAAGCAAGCCATTGAGCTGGGCAAATGGCCGGATGGCCGCGCAATTTCCCGTGAGCAGCGCGCCATCTGTCTGGAAGCGGTGATCTATTACGAAAACAAGCACAACATCCCGGAACAGGAGAGAGTGGGTTATCTTGACCGTGGCGAAAAAGCGGGCACCGCCTGTGACCCCTCCGTGCAGTTTCGTAAAGACCGCCAGAACAACGATGTGAACCCGGACCAGTTTGTTGAGGTTAAGGTTTGAGCCAGGTTATTGATGTCACCGGCCGGCTGCGAAAAATGCCGGCGAAAGCCGGCGAGCCCGTGGCCTACACACTGGCCGTGGGCGATACCCGGATTCCCCTGAACGAACTGGTGGGCCGGAAGGTACGGCTGGACTACGACGGCGTAATCCGCTGCATCCATTGTGATCGCACCACCAAGAAGAGCTTCAATCAGGGGTTTTGTTACCCCTGCTTCCGCAAACTGGCGGCCTGTGACAGCTGCATCATGAGCCCGGAAAAGTGCCATTTCCATCTGGGCACCTGCCGCGAGCCGGAGTGGGGCGAAGCCAATTGCATGGTGGAGCACGTGGTTTACCTGGCCAATTCCAGTGGCCTGAAAGTCGGCATTACCCGGGGCACCCAGGTACCCACTCGCTGGATTGACCAGGGTGCGGTGGATGCGATTCCCATGCTTCGCGTAGCCAGCCGCTATTTGGCGGGCCTGGCGGAAGTGGCTTGCAAGAGCCACGTGGCAGACCGCACCAACTGGCGCGCGATGCTCAAGGGCGATGTGCCGGAGCTGGATCTGGTGCAGGAACGCGAGCGCATACTGGCGCTGATCGAGGATGACCTCGCCGAGCTGAAGCGGCAGCATGGCGAAGACAGCCTGCGAGTTGTGGACGAGGCCTCACTCGGGCTCGGTTATCCGGTGCAGGTGTGGCCGTCGAAAGTGAAAACCCATAACCTTGACAAAACCCCGGAAGTGGAAGGCCTGCTCGAAGGTATCAAAGGGCAGTACCTGATGCTCGATACCGGCGTTATTAATATTCGGAAATTTACCGGCTACGAAGTCCGGTTTCGGGTTCTTGACTGAGCCCGCTACGTTTTTGTCCGGCCATGCCTATTTTTTGGAGAGTGTGAATGCGAACCAACCAGCCACAAACCATTTATCTGAGTGAGTACCAGGTACCTGCTTATCTGGTTGACCACGTGGATCTGCGTTTTGAGCTGTTTGAAGATGGCGCCCGGGTACACAGTACCCTGGCGATGCGCCGCAACCCGGAGTCCGCTCAGGGCGATGTGCCGCTGGAACTCGATGGCGACAGCCTGACACTGGAGGGTGTGGCCCTCGATGGCGAGCAACTGGAGGCGGGCGCCTATGAAGATCAGGGCGACAAGCTGATCGTACGTGGCGTACCTGGGCAGTTTGAACTGAGCGTGGTGACCTGGATCGAACCCCAGAGCAATACCCGCCTGGAAGGACTGTACAAGTCCTCCGGCATGTTCTGTACCCAGTGCGAGGCAGAAGGCTTTCGCAGTATCACCTTCTATCCGGATCGCCCGGATGTGATGGCCCGGTTCCGCACCCGTATTGAAGCCGACCAAAATGCTTATCCGATCCTGTTGTCCAACGGCAACCCGATCGAGCAGGGTAGTCTCGATAACGGGCGCCATTTTGTGACCTGGGAAGATCCGTTCCCCAAACCGGCTTATTTGTTTGCGCTGGTTGCGGGGGATCTGGTGGAAAAGCGCGACACCTTTACCACCTGCTCCGGCCGCGCCATCGACTTGCGTATCTATGTTGAGCCCCGTAACGCTGAAAAGTGCGATTTTGCCATGGACGCCCTCAAGCGCTCCATGCGCTGGGACGAAGAGGTTTATGGCCGGGAATACGACCTCGACATCTTCATGATCGTGGCGGTGGACGACTTCAACATGGGCGCGATGGAAAACAAGGGCCTGAATATCTTCAACTCGTCCTGTGTGCTGGCCAGCCAGGACACCGCCACCGATGCCGCCTTCCAGCGCATCGAGGCCATCGTCGCCCATGAGTATTTCCACAACTGGTCCGGCAACCGGGTAACCTGTCGGGACTGGTTCCAGCTGAGCCTTAAAGAAGGCTTTACCGTGTTTCGGGATTCCCAGTTCTCCGCCGATATGGGCTCGCCCACGGTCAAGCGGATTGAAGACGTCACTCTACTGCGCACCGCCCAGTTTGCCGAAGATGCCGGCCCTATGGCGCATCCGGTTCGGCCCGCGTCCTACATGGAAATCTCCAACTTCTACACCCTGACGATTTATGAGAAAGGGGCAGAAGTGGTGCGGATGATTCATAACCTGCTGGGCGACGAACTGTTCCGCAAAGGCAGCGATCTTTACTTTGAACGCCACGATGGCCAGGCAGTCACCACTGACGATTTTGTCCGTGCCATGGAGGATGCATCCGGCCGTGACCTGGGCCAGTTCCGGTTGTGGTACGAGCAGGCTGGTACCCCGGTGCTGACGGTGTCCGACCATTACGACAACAGCCGTGGTGTATATCGGCTGAATGTTCGCCAGAGCATTCCCGACACGCCGGGACAGAGCAACAAGAAACCTCAGCATATTCCGTTTGCCGTGGGCCTGTTGAACGGCGCTGGCCAGTCACTGCCGCTCAATCTGAGTGCCCGGGAACAGGGTGGCCCCACAGAGCGGGTGCTCGAGCTGACCGAGGCGGAGCACAGTTTTGAGTTTCACGGCCTGGCGGAACGCCCGGTGCCATCCCTGTTGCAAGGTTTCTCAGCCCCGGTCAGGGTGCAATACCCCTGGAGTCGCGAGCAGTTGTTGTTCTTGATGAGCCACGATCCGGACGGTTTCAACCGCTGGGATGCGGGTCAGAGGTTGGCGGTGGATGTGATTCAGGCTCTGATCAAGGCGCCGGATGATGCGGAAGTGGAGCCGCGACTGGTGGAAGCCTATCGCCAGCTGCTGAACGACACCTCACTGGATCAGGCCCTGGTGGCCAAGATGCTGCTGTTGCCGTCTGAAGCCTATCTGGTAGAGCTGGCAGAGCGGGCTGATGTGCCAGCCATTCACGCAGCGCGCAAGCGGGTACTGAGCCATCTGGCGGCCTCACTGAGGGATGACCTGCTGGCCTGTTATCAGCGCCATTTGGTGCCGGGCGAATACCAGCTGACGTCTGATGCCATTGCCCAGCGTAGTCTGCGTAATACCGCGTTGGCCTGGCTTCTGCACCTGGATGACGAACAAGGGCGCGAACTGGCCCTGGAGCTGTTCCACAACGCCGACAACATGACAGACCGCCTGGGAGCCCTCCGGGCTCTGGTGAACTCCGGCTTTGAAGACGACCGCAATCACGCGCTGGAGGCGTTCTACGAGCGTTTCCGTGACGATCCGCAGGTGGTGGAGTTGTGGTTCTCGGTTCAGGCGTCGAGCGACCAGGCGGGCCAGTTGGCCCAGATTCGGCAATTGCTGGAGCACCCGGCGTTTGACTGGAAGAATCCCAACAAAGTGCGCTCTGTGGTCGGCGTATTCGCCGGCCAGAACCTGGCGGCCTTCCACAACCCGGATGGCAGCGGCTATCAGTTCCTGGCTGATCAGGTGTGCCGGCTGGATGACAGTAACCCGCAGATCGCCGCACGGTTGGTGTCACCACTGACGCGTTGGAAGAAATTTGCCCCACACTACAGTGGGCAGATGAAAGCGGCACTTGAGCGGATTCGTGATAAGAGCGAGCTTTCCGGCGACGTCTACGAAGTCGTTCACAAAAGCCTGGCGGACTAGGTCCGGTTGAGCGGATCCGCCGATGACCGCGCTCAGGCGGCCTGATCACCGGCGGATGTTCATGCTCCAGCGAAAGGGAGTGGGTCACAAGCAGATACAAAATCGCACTTTTGATCGATAGACATTATTGTTCAATCGGCTAATCTGATGGAAAGTCCGAGTTGCATCAGACAATAACAATAGAGCCCTGCAGAGGCTTTCAGACGAATTAAAGGTTGCACAATGAGATACAACAAAACCGTATTCCTGGGTGGGCTGCTGGCTCTTTCCTTCGCAGTTTCCCCGGCTCATGCCGCAGTGTCCGCCGCTGAGGCGGCGCGCCTGGGGCAGGAGCTTACGCCTTTTGGTTCCCAGAAGGCGGGTAACGAGGCCGGCACGATTCCGGCCTGGACGGGCGGTCTTACAGAGCCACCTGCGGGCTATCAGGGTAGCGGTCAGCACCACATCAACCCGTTCCCGAACGATCAGGTGCTGTTTACGATCACAGCGGCCAACAAAGAACAATACGATGAGTACCTGACCGATGGTGTCAGGGCCATGCTGGATACCTACCCGACTACGTTCCGCATTCCGGTCTATCAATCTCGCCGTACCCACGCCGTTCCAGACTGGGTGGCTGAAAATACCAAGAAAAATGCAGTAAATGCCGAGATCGTCGGTGAGTCAGAAGGTCTTAAGGGCGCTTTTGGTGGGTATCCGTTCCCGATACTCCATGGCTCAAACGAAGAGAAAGCCTGGCAGGTGGTCTGGAATCATTTGACTCGCTGGCGTGGAATAAGCCTCACGCGTCGAGCAAGCGAAGTGGCCGTCCAGACCAACGGTGAGTATAGCCTGGTGACCTCGCAGCAGGAGGCCTTCTTCAACTTTTATAACCCTGAAGGTAGCGAGAAAGAACTCGATAACATCATTTTTTACTACCTGTCGTTTACCCAGTCTCCACCTCGTCTTGCCGGGGGCGCGATCCTGGTTCACGAAACCTTGAACCAGATTATTAATCCACGTAATGGCTGGGGTTATAACGCGGGTCAGCGTCGAGTGCGTCGTGCGCCAAACCTGGGGTATGACTCCCCGATCGCGGCGGCTGACAACCTTCGTACCGCTGATGACACCGACATCTTCAACGGTGCCATGGACCGCTATAACTGGAACTACGAGGGGCTGAGGGAAATTTACATCCCTTATAACAACTACCGTATTGGCGAGAAAGGCACCCCTTATTCAGACATCCTGGGCATGTCTCATCTCAACCCGGATTTGACCCGCTGGGAACTCCATCGCGTGCACGTGGTGGAAGCCACTCTCAAACAGGGTGAGCGTCACATTTACGGTAAACGTCGTTTCTACGTCGACGCGGACAGCTGGAACACCGTTCTGCTTGATCAGTACGATGGCCGCGGCGAACTGTGGCGTGTGACCATGGGTATTCCGAAAAATTACTATGAGCTGCCGGGTGTATGGACAGTTCTGGACGTATATCACGACCTTCAGGCTCGCCGCTATCACGTGCTCGGCCTGGATACCGAAGAACCGAATACCCGCGTATTCACTGACGAAGTACCGAATAAGCGTTATTTCTCGCCAGCGTCCCTGCGTAGGCGCAGCGTACGCTGATGAAATGCGCCGGGCCCGGGGCCTGGCGCATTTTGTGCGGGCATGAAGTACACCGGCGGCCAGATGGCTGCCGGTTTGTTTGCAAAAAGCTGCCTGGAATCTGCGGCAGGCGCTTCACGATCCAACCAACGTAAAGGCAATCTGAATGGCTAATAGGTTCATGTGCGAGACACTGGGTTCTGCCTGTCTGGGCCTCTCCATGGCATTGGCAGCACCTGCAGCGTTTGCGCTCACAGATATCATCGAGACTCCGGCCCGGGCCACCGAGCTGGCACCGGAGTCGCTGCTGAATGATGCAACCCGTGCTGGTGACCGTATTGTGGCGGTTGGTGAGCGAGGGCACATTATTTACTCCGACGATGAGGGGAAAACCTGGAGCCAGGCAGAAGTGCCTGTGTCTGTGACTCTGACTGCCGTGGATTTCGGTACCAGCGATCACGGCTGGGTTGTTGGCCACAGTGGTGTTGTGCTGCATTCCGAAGATGCGGGTGCCAGCTGGCAGTTGCAGCTTGATGGGCTCAAGGCTGCCGAGCTTTCCATCGAGAGCAAGGAAGAGCAGATTGCCGAGATGGAAGAGCAGATCGAACAAGCTCCCGAAGATCAAAAGGCGGATCTCGAGTGGGCTCTGGATGATCTGGTTTTCGCCATGGAGAACGCCCAGTCGGATATGGATATCGGCCCGGTAAACCCCTTGCTGGACGTGTGGTTTGAAAATGACAGCCACGGTTTTGCTGTTGGTGCCTACGGCATGATCCTGAGAAGTCAGGACGGTGGTGACTCCTGGCGGGACTGGTCTTCCAATGTCGAGAACCCTCAGAACTTCCATTACAACAGCATCACTCGTGTCACCGGTGGTGCCCTGGTTATCGTTGGTGAAGCTGGCCAGATCCATGTTTCAGTAGACAACGGTGCCACTTGGAAAAAGCGTGAAAGTCCTTATGCTGGCTCTCTGTTTGGGGTGAGTGGCACCGGGCAGGTAAACGAAGTGCTGGCGTTTGGTTTGCGCGGCACAACGTTGTTCTCTGGTGATCTTGGTCGCAGCTGGACCGTGGTTCCGAACGAGGGCAACGCAACCTTGAACAATGCCGCAGTGGCGGAAGACGGCCGTATTACTCTGGTGGGCAACGGCGGTGCAGTGCTGATGAGTGCAAATGGCGGTGAAAGCTTTCGCGCCTACTTCCGGGATGACCGGGAAAGTGTCATGAGTGTGGTTCCGCTGGCTGGAACCGATCTTTTGCTGGTGGGTGAGGGTGGTGTGAAATTCACCGATTCTCGCGGCCGGAACCTTAAATAACGCCCTGGTGTGGCATCAACGGATTAATGGATAGAGGGCCTTATTAATGTCTGACCCGATGCATGACAGGGGTGATCATTACCTGACAACGCCAAAAGCGGAGCCGTTTCTTGAGCGTTTGATTTTTAACAACAGGGCGGTGATTCTGATTGCCTTCCTTTTGTTAACAGTGTTTCTTGGTTACAACGCTATAAAAATTCAGCCGGATGCGAGCTTTGAGCGGATGATTCCGCTGGAGCATCCCTACATCGTCAATATGCTTGATCACCGGGACGATCTCGACAACCTTGGCAACTTTGTTCGTATTGCCGTGGCCGTCGAAGACGGTGACATCTTCAATCCCGAGTACATGGAGACCTTGAAGCAGATCACCGATGAGATGTTTTATCTCAACGGCGTTGATCGTTCTGGTCTGAAGTCTCTGTGGACCTCAAATGTCCGCTGGGTAGAGGTGACAGAGCAGGGCTTTCAAGGCGGTACGGTCATTCCGGACAACTATGACGGTTCCCGGGATAGCCTCGAGCAATTGCGTCAGAACGTGCTGCGCTCGAACGAAGTCGGTCGTCTGATATCTGACAACTTCCGCTCGACCATCGTATACGCACCGCTGTACGAGAAAAATCCGGAAACCGGTGAAGCGCTGGATTACGCCGAGTTCTCCCGCCAGCTGGAAGAAAAAATCCGTAGCAAGTACCAGGAGCAGAACCCGAACATCAGCATTCACATCGTTGGTTTTGCCAAGAAAGTGGGTGATCTGATTGAAGGTATCGGTTCTATTGCTTGGTTCGCCGGCATTACCATCCTTCTGACAACGTTGCTGTTGTTCTGGTACTCGCGTTGTATCGCTGGAACCCTGGTCCCGGTGTTTACCTCGATTATTGCCGTGTTCTGGCAACTGGGTGCCCTGAAACTGCTTGGTTATGGGTTGGACCCTTATTCGGTGCTGGTACCCTTCCTGGTGTTCGCCATCGGTATCAGTCACGGGGTGCAGATCGTCAATGCGATGGCGGTAGAATCTGCGAAAGGTTTCGATGCCATCACGTCTGCACGATTAGCGTTCCGTGCGCTGTATATTCCGGGCATGCTCGCGTTGATTTCGGATGCGATGGGCTTCCTGACGCTCGTTTTCATTGAAATCGACGTTATCCGTGATCTGGCGGTAGCCGCTGGCCTGGGCGTTGCCTTTGTCATCATCACCAACCTGGTGCTGCATGTACTGATTATGTCTTACGTAGGCATTTCCAAGGGTGGTGTGCGTCATGTGCAGAATCATGGCGACAAGCAGGACCGCAAATGGCGTGTTATGTCCTACTTTTCTCACCCCGGTGTTGCGCCTATTTCACTGCTGATTGCGGTCATTGGTCTGGGCCTTGGGATGTACTACAAGCAGGACTTGAAGGTGGGCGATCTCGATCAGGGCGCGCCTGAGCTGCGCCCTGATTCCCGCTACAACAAAGATAACGCCTACATCATCAATAATTACTCAACCAGTGCGGATGTTCTGGTTGTGATGGTGAAAACGCCGGAAGAGCAATGTACCCAGTACAACGTGCTGCGGGCCATGGACAGTCTTCAGTGGGAGCTTCAGAACACTCCGGGCGTTCAGGGTTCTGCATCGCTTGCGGATGTGTCCAAGCTGGTCACCAAGGCGCTTAACGAGGGTAACTGGAAGTGGTTCGAAATTTCACGCAACCAGACCATCATTAATGCGTCCATCAGAGATGCCCCTGCAGGCCTGATCAACACCACCTGCGATCTGACCCCGGTACTGGTATTCCTGGAAGACCACAAGGCCGAGACTCTGGAGACCGTGATTGAGCGCGTTGAAGAGTTTGCGCAGGCCAACAGCAATGAGGAGCACACCTTCCTGCTGGCCGCGGGTAATGCCGGTATTGAGGCGGCGACCAACGAGGTTATTTCGAGCGCCAAGGACGTCATGCTGCTGCTGGTTTATGGCGTAGTGAGTTTGTTGTGCTTCCTGACCTTCCGCTCAATTCGCGCAGTGGCTTGTATCGTGATTCCGCTGGGGCTGACGTCTGTCCTTTGTGAAGCCATCATGGCGGTGTCAGGTATCGGTATCAAAGTGGCGACTTTGCCGGTTATTGCTTTGGGTGTCGGTATCGGTGTGGATTACGGTATTTATATCTACAGCAAGCTGGAGAAGTTCCTGCTTGAAGGAAAAACCTTGCAGGACGCTTACTATGAAACCCTTCGCTCCACGGGTAAGGCCGTTATCTTTACCGGTGTGACACTTGGGCTTGGTGTCGTGACCTGGATTTTCTCACCCATCAAGTTCCAGGCAGACATGGGCTTCCTGTTGTTCTTCATGTTCCTGTGGAACATGGTGGGCGCAATCTGGCTGCTGCCCGCACTGGCTCGCTTCCTGTTGAGGCCAGACAAAATGCTGGCCAAAGCCAGGGCAGCCAAGTCTTGATCGCTGCCTGAAACCTCAAAAAAGCCCGCTTCTGCGGGCTTTTTTGTTGTCTCTTCAGCTGGTTAGCGTGCTAATCCTTCCTTTATTTATGGCCTGAAGTGTTCTATGTTCTAACACGAACCGGATATTTGCCCGTATCGACGAATGGGCATTTGACAATAATGACCAAGAAAAGGAAGAGCACACATGACACTGAAACTTAAAGCGTCCGCTTTTGCTGTTGCAGCTGCCGTCAGCATGGGCGCCGCGTCCACAGCCGTTTCTGCTCAGGAGCAGCGCTTCGTTACGATCGGTACCGGCGGTGTGACCGGTGTTTACTACCCGGCCGGCGGTGCCATTTGCCGACTGGTCAATATGGATCGGAAGGAGCACGGTATTCGCTGCTCTGTTGAGAGTACCGGTGGTTCTGTTTATAACCTGAACGCCATCCGTGCAGGCGAGCTTGATCTGGCCGTTGCCCAGTCTGACTGGCAGTATCATGCCTACAACGGCACCAGCCAGTTCGAAGAAGCCGGCAAGAACGAGAAGTTGCGCGCGGTATTCTCGCTGCATCCCGAGCCATTCACCGTGGTTGCCAGTAAGGGCTCTGGTATCAAGAACTTTGAAGACCTCGAAGGCAAGCGTGTCTCCGTGGGTAACCCGGGTTCCGGCCAGCGTGCGACAGCTGAAGTGCTGATGAAAGAAATGGGTTGGGGCATGGACAAGTTTGGTCTGGCCGCCGAAATCAAGGCTGCTGAACAGTCCCAGGCTTTGTGCGATGGCAATATTGATGCCTTCTTTTACACCGTTGGCCACCCTTCCGGTGCTATCAAGGAAGCGACAACCTCTTGCGACAGCGTTCTGGTCAACGTAGACAACACGGCCAGCAAAAAGCTGATCTCAGATAACCCATACTACCGTAAGGCAGTAATCCCTGGCGGCATGTATCGTGGCTCGGATCAGGACGTAACAACCTTCGGTGTTGCCGCAACCTTCGTGTCGTCTACGGACGTCCCTGAGGAAGTGGTCTATGAAGTGGTGAAGGCCGTTTTCGAGAACTTCGACAGCTTCAAGCGCCTGCACCCGGCCTTTGGCAACCTGAAGAAAGAAGAAATGGTATCTGACGCTCTGAGTGCGCCTCTGCACCCGGGTGCCGCCAAGTACTATCGTGAAGCTGGTCTGATCGACTGATCAGCCAGAAAAGTAACAGAGCGGGCTAAGGCCCGCTCTGTTTATTCAACCAGATTTTCTTCACATCACAGGAACATTCCATGGCAAAGAATGACCCGGGTACCGGGGCGGGTGTGGATGCTGCCAAGGTTGATCAGGTATTGCAGACGGAAATCGGAGGCAGGGCGCTTGCCGGGCCTGCGGCTGTAATCCTATTCATCGTGCCGGTGTGCTGGTCGTTATTCCAGCTCTGGATTGCATCTCCCCTGCCGTTCATTCTGAACTTCGGTATATTTAACTCAACGGAAGCGCGCTCTATTCATCTTGCGTTTGCCGTGTTTCTTGCGTTTTCCGCATTCCCGATGATCAAGGGTGTGCACTCCACGAAGGTGCCCATATATGACTGGGTGCTCGCACTGGCGGCCGCGTTCGCTGCCTCTTATCTTTATGTCTTCTATGACCAGCTCTCCCAGCGCCCTGGCGCGCCAATTACCCAGGATCTATGGGTAGCTCTGGTTGGGCTTGCGCTATTGCTGGAGGCGACGCGAAGAGCACTGGGATTGCCACTTACCATCGTGGCGCTGGTGTTTATTGGATACTCCTTGGCCGGCCCTTACATGCCGGATGTTATTTCACACAAGGGGGTGAGTCTCAGCAAGCTGTCCTCCCATCAATGGTTGGGCACGGAAGGTGTGTTTGGTGTGGCCCTGGGGGTTTCTACCAGTTTTGTGTTCCTGTTCGTTCTGTTCGGTGCCTTGTTGGAGCGGGCTGGAGCCGGTAATTACTTCATCAAAGTGGCTTACGCCATGCTGGGGCACATGAAAGGGGGGCCGGCAAAAGCGGCTGTGGTCTCCAGTGGTCTCAGCGGCGTGATCTCCGGTTCATCCATAGCCAACGTTGTTACCACGGGAACTTTTACCATCCCCCTGATGAAGCGGGTAGGCTTTCCTGCCACCAAAGCGGGCGCCGTGGAAGTTGCGGCTTCGACAAACGGCCAGCTGACACCGCCGATCATGGGGGCTGCGGCGTTTCTGATGGTGGAATACGTCGGTATTTCTTATCTGGAAGTGATCAAGCACGCCATTCTGCCTGCGCTCATTTCCTATGTGGCACTGATCTATATCGTTCATCTGGAAGCGTGCAAACTGAAAATGCACGGTATTGAGCGGCTTAACCGCCCAACCCTTGCTCAGCGAATGTTGACCTGGGTGGTGGTGCTGCTCGGGCTGATTATTCTGACGTTTGCAGTGTATTACGGTATTGGCTGGACCAAGGCCTATTTTGGTGATTCGGCTACGTGGATATTGGGTGCGGCGGTTTTGGCAGCCTACGCAGGTCTTGTGAATTATGCCACCAGGTTCCCCGAGCTTGAGGAGGATGATCCCGAGAAGGAAATGGGTGAGCTTCCTGAAGTAGGGCCAACGGTAAAGACCGGTCTGTATTATCTTTTGCCCGTGGTGGTGCTGGTATGGTGCCTCACTGTTGAGCGTTTCTCCCCTCAGCTATCCGCCTTCTGGGCAACCCTGTTCATGATCTTTATTGTGGTGACCCAGCGGCCGTTGAAAGCTTTCTTCCGTAACCACAGCGGGCTATTGGCTGAATTTGTCGGCGGCATCTCAGACTTGTTCCATTCGCTCGCCACGGGCGGTCGCAACATGGTCGGCATTGGCGTGGCTACGGCAACGGCGGGTATCGTTGTGGGAACCGTTACCCTCACCGGCATCGGCCTTGTGATGACTCAGTTTGTAGAGTTCCTTTCCGGCGGTAATTTGATGCTGATGCTGATCTTTACGGCCGTGATCAGTTTGGTTCTCGGGATGGGGTTGCCCACTACTGCAAACTATATAGTGGTGTCCACCTTGATGGCGCCCGTCATCGTCTCGTTGGGCGCGCAGAATGGTTTGCTGGTTCCGCTGATAGCCGTGCACTTGTTCGTGTTCTACTTCGGCATTTTGGCGGATGATACGCCACCCGTTGGGTTGGCCGCCTACGCGGCGGCCGCCATTTCCGGAGCAGATCCCATACGAACGGGTATTCAAGGGTTCACCTACGATATTCGGACGGCCATTCTACCGTTCATGTTTATCTTCAATACCCAGTTATTACTGATAGGGCTTACCGGTTGGGTTGACCTGCTGATTACCATCGCGAGTGCCGTCACAGCCATGTTGGTTTTTTCGGCGGCTACGCAAGGTTATTGGTTCACCAAAACCCGGTGGTGGGAGACGGTGGCACTGCTTTTGATCACTTTTACCATGTTTCGACCAGGCTTCTGGTGGGATATGGTCTATCCGCCCTATGAAGAGCGTCAGGGTGCGGCGATTATGGAGTATGTGGAAACCGCGCCGGTTGATGAGTCGGTTGTTTTCCGGGTGTCCGGCATGTCTCTGGATGGTAGTGACATAACCACTTATGTTGAGCTTGACATGCCGGCAGGCGAGACCGCCACCGAGCGCATGGCAGCTGCCGGGTTGGAGGTGTCAGAGTTTGATGGCGCTCTGGCCGTAGACTTCGTCAATTTCGGTAGCGCTGCCGAGAAGGCCGGTATCCAGTTCGGGTGGAGTATTGAGGCTGTCCAGGCACAGCTTGAACGGCCGCCCAGAGAGTTGATGTTCATTCCCGCACTCTTGCTGCTGGCGCTGGTGGCTTTTGGCCAGCTCAAGCGGAAGGCAAGGGAGGAGGCGCAACCTCAGGCGGCCTAGCCGCCCGTCAAGCGCGCTGAAAAAAGCCCGGCATTGTTGCCGGGCTTTTTTCTGGTAAACTCCTGCACAATTCGGCCCACGGTTTGTATCGCGGAAGCCGGCAAACATGTGATCTTTGGTATAGATCACCGCTGAGAAACCACAGGAGAGCACCATGCCCGTTATTACTCTGCCGGATGGCAGCCATCGCAGCTTTGCAGAAGCCGTTACCGTTCACGATGTTGCAGCCGATATTGGCGCAGGCCTGGCGAAAGCCGCTCTGGCCGGAAAAGTGAATGGCAAGCTGGTCGACACCAGTTTCCGGATCGAGAACGACACCGAGCTGGCCATCGTAACGGAACGCGATGAAGACGGCGTGGATGTGATCCGCCATTCCACCGCTCACCTGATGGCGATGGCCGTACAGGAGCTGTTCCCGGGTGCCCAGGTAACCATCGGGCCGGTGATCGAAAACGGTTTCTATTACGATTTCAAATACGAGCGCCCGTTTACCAATGAAGACCTGGCGCGTATCGAAAAGCGGATGGAAGAACTGGCCAAGCAGGACTTGCCGGTTTCCCGTTCCGTTATGTCCAGGGAAGATGCGGTCAAGCTGTTTGAAAAAATGGGCGAGGAATACAAGGTCCGCATCATCGAGGACATTCCCGGTGAGGAAGACCTGTCATTCTACAGTCAGGGTGATTTTATTGACCTTTGCCGCGGGCCCCACGTGCCCAGCACGGGTAAGCTGAAAGCTTTCAAGCTGACCAAGGTGGCGGGTGCGTTCTGGCGTGGTGACCAGAATAACGAGCAGCTGCAACGGATTTACGGTACTGCCTGGGGCAACAAGAAAGAGCTCAAGGCCTACCTGAATCGCCTGGAAGAAGCGGAGAAGCGGGACCACCGCAAGATTGGCAAGAAGCTGGGCCTGTTCCATATGCAGGAAGAAGCTCCGGGTATGGTGTTCTGGCACCCGGATGGCTGGTCGCTGTATCAGGAAATTGAACAGTACATGCGGGCCAAGCAGCACCAGCATGGCTACCAGGAAATCAAGACACCGCAGGTGGTGTCCCGTACTTTGTGGGAGAAATCCGGGCATTGGGACAAGTTCAAGGACGGCATGTTTACCACCGAGTCCGAGAAACACGACTATGCCATCAAGCCCATGAACTGCCCCTGCCACGTGCAGGTGTTCAACCAGGGCCTGAAGAGCTACAAGGATTTGCCGCTGCGCCTGGCGGAATTCGGTTCCTGCCACCGGAATGAAGCTTCCGGCGCGCTGCACGGCCTGATGCGGGTGCGTGGATTTACCCAGGATGATGCCCACATTTTCTGCGAAGAAGACGCCATTCAGGAAGAGGTGTCAGCTTTCATGAAGATGCTGCACGAGGTGTACGAGGATTTCGGTTTTACGGAGATCCTGTACAAGCTGTCTACCCGCCCTGAAAAGCGTGTTGGCTCTGATGAAGTCTGGGACAAAGCCGAGGCGGCACTTGAGCAGGCTCTCAATCGTGAAGGTGTTGACTGGGAGCTGTTGCCGGGCGAAGGTGCCTTCTACGGCCCGAAAATCGAGTATTCTCTGAAAGACTGTCTCGGTCGGGTATGGCAGTGTGGTACCATTCAGGTCGATTTTTCTATGCCGGGCCGTCTGGGCGCCCAGTATGTGGCTGATAATTCCGAGCGGAAAACGCCGGTTATGCTGCATCGGGCCGTTCTCGGGTCTTTTGAACGGTTTATCGGTATACTGATCGAAGAATACGAAGGTGCATTCCCCACCTGGCTGGCGCCAACCCAGATTGCGGTACTGAATATCACCGATAATCAGCGTGATTACTGTCAGAATTTGGCCAAAAAATGGGATTCTTTGGGATATCGGGTTAATGCTGACTTGAGAAACGAGAAGATCGGCTTTAAAATCCGCGAGCATACTCTTAACAAGGTGCCCTATCTTGTCGTTGTTGGCGACAAAGAAGTCGAGAACAATGCGGTTGCGGTGCGCACCCGCAAAGGCGAAGATTTAGGGACCCTATCGCTTGAAGCGTTTGAACAGCTGCTGGCTGGTGACATTCAACGTAAAGGCAGAACCAAAACGGAGATCTGATTATTAAACAGCGAGCGAATCGGGGTGGGCGTACTCCAAAAGCGCCTATCAATGAGAATATTGACGCAACTGAAGTCCGACTGATCGATGCCGAAGGCAATCAGGTTGGTGTTGTATCGATCGAGGAGGCCATTCGAATGGCCGAAGAAGCTACCCTTGATCTGGTGCAGGTTACGGATTCCGATCCGATCGTCTGTAAGATAATGGATTACGGCAAGAAGATCTTCGACGAGAAGAAAGCGAAGGCGGCTGCCAAGAAGAAACAGAAGCAGACGCAAGTCAAAGAGCTTAAGTTCCGTCCAGGAACTGAAGAAGGGGATTATCAGGTAAAACTACGCAACCTGGTACGTTTCCTTGAAAACGGGGACCGCGGCAAGATTACGATTCGGTTCCGTGGCCGTGAGATGGCACACCAGGAAATCGGTATGAAGCTCATGGAGCGGATCGAAAAAGATCTTGAAGAAATCGCAACGGTTGAGATGCGGCCGAAAATGGAAGGCCGGCAGATGACCATGATTGTGGCGCCCCGCAAAAAGAAGTGAACCTGATCCTGTGATGGGTCCCCCGCATCGGCGGGGGATTTGTCGTTCAGGGGCACAATTGTTTTACTCAAAAATAGAATGCGGAGTTTTAAAAAATGCCTAAGATGAAAACCAAGAGCGGAGCTACCAAGCGGTTCAAGAAAACCGCCACTGGCTTCAAGCACAAGCAGTCCTTCACCAGTCATATCCTGACCAAGAAGAGCCCGAAGCGTAAGCGTCAGCTGCGCGGCACCAAGCTGATTGCCAAGTCTGACGTGGCGTCAATCAAGCGTATGACGGCTTGCTGATCAAGCTGCCAAACATTCTTGCTCAGATATTAAGGTAAAAGGACTAAAGTATGGCTCGTGTAAAACGTGGCGTGGTAGCACGTCGTCGTCACAAGAAGATTCTCAAGCAGGCCAAGGGTTATTACGGCGCTCGTAGTCGTGTATTCCGCGTTGCCAAGCAAGCGGTTATCAAAGCCGGTCAGTACGCATACCGTGACCGTCGTAACCGTAAGCGCGCTTTCCGCGCACTGTGGATCGCTCGTATCAACGCTGGCGCCCGTGCAAACGGTCTGTCTTACAGCCGTTTGATCGCTGGTCTGAAGAAAGCGAATGTTGAAATCGATCGTAAGGTTCTGGCCGATCTGGCTATGAACGAGCAGCAGGCGTTTGCCGCTGTTGTTGAGAAAGCCAAAGCATCCCTGTGATCGCTTAAGCTCTTTCATCGATTACGGATCGATCCGGGCGCCTCATGACATCATGCTGGCGCCTTCTGATAGGGGAAGGGCACGCTCTTCCCCTATTTTTGTTTTAACCTACCCCATTTCTGGTTTGGAGCAGGGTCAATGGATAACCTGGAGCAACTGGTTCAGGATGGTTTGAACGCGGTAGAGCAAGCGGACAACCTTCAGGCACTTGATCACATTCGCGTGGAATACCTCGGCAAAAAAGGGGTGATCACCCAACAGGCGAAAACCCTGGGCAAACTTTCTGCGGAGGAGCGTCCTGCCGCCGGCCAGAAAATCAATGAAGCCAAGGGTCAGGTTGAACAGGCCATCAATGCCCGTCGCGCGAACCTTGAAAAGATCGCCATTGAGGCAAAGCTTGCCAGTGAATCCATCGATGTAACCCTGCCGGGTCGTGGTCAGGATCTGGGTGGTTTGCATCCTGTGACGCGGACGCTCGAGCGCATTGAAGAAATTTTTGCCCGCGCCGGGTACAGCGTGGAGCAGGGCCCGGAAATCGAAGACGATTACCATAACTTCGAAGCCCTTAACATTCCGGGTCACCACCCGGCGCGTGCCATGCACGACACCTTCTATTTCAATCCGGGCACGTTGCTGCGCACCCACACGTCACCGGTGCAGATCCGAACCATGGAAGCTGGCAAGCCGCCGTTCCGGATGATTTGCCCGGGGCGGGTCTATCGCTGCGATTCCGACATGACCCACACCCCCATGTTCCACCAGGTTGAAGGCCTGCTGGTTGAGAAGAACGTCAGCTTTGCTGATCTGAAGAGTACGGTGGAAGAATTTCTGCGGGTGTTCTTCGAGCGGGACCTGAAAGTGCGTTTTCGTCCATCTTATTTCCCGTTCACCGAGCCTTCTGCCGAAGTGGATATCGAGTGGGGTCGGGAACCGGATGGCAGTATCAAGTGGCTGGAAGTCATGGGCTGCGGCATGGTGCACCCGAAGGTGTTCGAGCATTGCGGTATTGATGCCGAGGAATATCGTGGCTTTGCTTTTGGTCTGGGCGTTGAGCGCCTGGCCATGCTTCGCTATGGCGTGAAAGACCTGCGCATGTTCTTCGAAAACGACCTGCGTTTTCTGCGTCAGTTTCGTTAAGCCGAAGGGCAGAACGGCGCAAGCAGGATTCCGAATCAACCGCATAAATGGCATCAGGACAAGGCAAGAACGATGAAATTCAGTGAACAGTGGCTGCGTGAGTGGGTTAATCCGAGCATTGGTTCCCAGGAGCTGATGGACCAGATCACCATGGCCGGGTTGGAAGTAGATGGCTTTGAAGCGGTAGCGGGTGAATTCACCGGCGTAGTCGTGGGCGAAGTCGTCTCTGTCGAAGCTCACCCGGACGCCGACAAGCTGCGCGTGTGTCAGGTCAGTGACGGCACGCAGACCGTTCAGGTTGTCTGTGGTGCTCCCAATGTGCGCAATGGCCTGAAAGTGCCTTTCGCCGTTGTGGGTGCGGTTCTGCCGGGCAACTTCAAGATCAAGAAGGCCAAGCTACGCGGCCAGCCCTCTGAAGGCATGCTCTGTTCGGAATCGGAACTTGCCCTTTCGGAGAACCATGATGGCCTGATGGAGTTGCCGGAAGATGCACCGGTGGGGCAGGACATCGCGGAATACCTTAAGCTGAATGATATCGCCATTGATGTGGATCTTACGCCCAACCGCAGCGACTGCCTTTCCATCAAGGGTCTGGCCCGTGAAGTGGGTGTATTGAACAGCCTGTTGGTAAATGCCCCCGAGATCCTGCCGGTTGAAGCGGTGCACTCCGATGTGCCGGACATTCGGGTAGAAGCGCCGGAAGGCTGCCCCCGTTACCTGGGCCGCATCCTGCGCAACGTCAACCTGCAGGCAGAAACGCCGCTGTGGATGCAGGAAAAACTGCGCCGCTCCGGTATCCGTTCTATTGATGCTGCGGTCGACGTCACCAACTACGTGATGCTGGAGCTTGGCCAGCCGATGCATGCCTTTGACCGGGAAGAAGTGGCGGGTGGTATCGTGGTTCGCATGGCCAAGGCCGGAGAAAAATTGGTATTGCTGGATGGCCAGGAAGTGGACCTTACTCCTGAGACGCTTCTGATTGCCGATCACGATAAGCCGATCGCGATTGCCGGAGTTATGGGTGGTGAACACTCGGGTGTCAGCGAAAAAACGCGGGACCTGGTGCTGGAATCGGCTTACTTCGAACCGATAATGCTGGCTGGCAAGGCGCGTCAGTACGGTTTGCATACCGATGCTTCTCACCGTTTCGAACGCGGCGTTGACTACGAGCTGGCCCGCGACGCCATGGAGCGAGCAACCCGCCTGTTGATGGACATCGTGGGCGGCGAGCCGGGTGAGATTGTTGAAGTGGCCAGCTGGGAAGACTTGCCCAAGCCCAGAGCGATTGACCTGCGTGAAAAGCGTCTGGCGGATGTGCTGGGTCTGGCAATTGACCGCACCACGGTTGAAGAAATTCTGTCCCGCCTGGGCCTGCATGTCGACAAATTACTGAAGGACGGCTGGCGGATCAGTGTGCCCAGCTTCCGCCCGGATATCTCTATTGAAGAAGATCTGATCGAAGAAGTAGGGCGCATTTTTGGCTACAACAATCTGCCGGTCACCGAACCGACAGGCTCCCTGGGCTTGCGCGCCCGTGAAGAGGCGGTTCGTCCACTTTCAGCTATCCGCAACTACTTTGTGGCGCAGGGCTACCAGGAGGCAGTGACCTACAGCTTTGTTGATCCGAAGGTGCAGCAGTTGATTGACCCGGAGCGGGAAGGTATTGCCTTGGCAAACCCCATTTCCAGCGACCTGTCGGTGATGCGTACGACACTCTGGAGCGGCTTGCTGAAAACCGTTTTGCACAACCAGAACCGCCAGCAGCCTCGTATCCGGCTCTTTGAATCCGGGCTGCGCTTCGAGCAAAACGGCGATCAGATTGATCAGCAGCCCATGTTGGCGGGCGTAGTGGTTGGTCATCAGACATCTGAAAACTGGGTAAACGGTCGCAGAACAGCGGATTTCTTTGATGTAAAAGGAGAGTTGGAAGGTTTGTTCCGGCTGCTCGGCATCGAAATCCAGTTTATTGCCAGTCAGCACCCGGCATTGCATCCGGGCCAGACCGCAGAATTACTGCGGGATGGTGAGCATGTGGGTTGGCTGGGAACACTGCACCCACAAGTTCAGAAAAATCTTGAACTTAATGGCACGATCCTGATGTTTGAGCTATTCTTGAATTCGATCGTTTCTGGATATGTGCCTAATTTCAAAGATATTTCAAAATTCCCGGAAGTTCGGCGCGATTTGGCTATTATTATCGGAAACGATGTGGCGTTCGCTCAGGTTGAGCATGTGGCCCGTAAGCATGCCGGCGAACACCTCACGGCGTTGCGTGTGTTTGATGTCTATGAGGGCGAAAGCCTGGGTGAAGGCAATCGCAGCCTGGCGCTCAGCCTGTTCTGGCAGCATCCCGAACGCACGCTCAATGAAGACGAAGTGCATTCGCTCTTCAATGGGGTAATTGATGCCCTGAAGGAAGAGTTGGGGGCAACACTGAGGAGTTGACAGATGGCGGCTTTGACGAAAGCGGACATGGCAGAGCGCTTGTATGAAGAGTTGGGTCTCAACAAGCGGGAGGCCAAGGAAATGGTCGAGGCTTTCTTCGATGAAATCAGAGGCGCACTCAGCCATAACGAGCAGGTTAAATTGTCGGGTTTCGGCAACTTTGATCTCAGGGACAAGAAGCAACGGCCGGGACGGAACCCGAAAACGGGTGAAGAAATTCCTATCAGTGCACGACGCGTAGTTACGTTTCGACCAGGTCAGAAATTGAAACAGAAAGTAGAAGCGTATGCTGGAACCGAGTCATAACAACGAACTCCCCACCATTCCGGGGAAGC
Source organism: Marinobacter sp. SS5-14b (assembly GCF_030541005.1). GTDB lineage: Bacteria > Pseudomonadota > Gammaproteobacteria > Pseudomonadales > Oleiphilaceae > Marinobacter. The sequence goes on from NZ_JASSVM010000001.1 coordinate 153,184, forward strand.
GCTACTTTACCATTGGTGAAGTTGCCGATCTGTGTGCGGTAAAAGCGCACGTACTGAGGTATTGGGAGCAGGAGTTCCCTCAGTTGTCGCCGGTCAAGCGCCGGGGTAACCGCCGCTACTATCAGCGCGCCGATGTGATCACCATTCGCCAGATTCGAAGCCTGCTGTACGATCAGGGCTACACCATCGGTGGTGCCAAGCAAAAGCTGAGCAGCACTGAGGTCAAGGATGACACAACGCAGTACAAGCAACTGATCCGGCAGATGATTACCGAGCTTGAAGAAGTGCTGGACGTACTGAACGCGCCCGCGCGTTAACAACGACCGTCGCGGTTGTTCAGGACGATCAGGAAAGGCCGGGGTGCTTCAGCACTCCGGCCTTTCTGCGTTCAGGAAGGCCTGACTGCGCGTTATTTGGTTTTGCAGGTCTTGATGCCGAAGATGGAGTAGGCGGGGCAGTTGCCGATCAAGGCAGTGGCAAGTGGTACTATGCCAACCCAGCCCCAGGCGGTTTGCGGGCCTACAAATACCAGAGCGATCAAGACAACGCCCACGATGGCACGAATTATACGGTCTGCTGAACCCATGTTTACCGTCATCTCTGAATCTCCTGTGTGATGTCGGGTGATGGCTTGACTATATTCCTGTGGTGGTCGCGGTTCAGTGATAAAGTCACACAGGAGAAACTTCATTGGCAATCCAGGCGCCATCAATGACAAAGCACAGTATTCTGAATACCCTCAGTGATCGCTTGCGCAGCGAGGCACTCGACGGCATAAGCACCATGCGTTTTCCAGCCGGGCAGGTGTTGTTCAGTGCCGGAGAGCATTGTCGTGGTTTGCCGTTGGTGTTGGGTGGCAGCATCAAGGTACAGATGACGGGGGCATCAGGGCACAGCATCGTGCTTTACCGGATGGGCCCGGATGATATCTGCACCCTGTCGATCGGCTGTCTGATGACCGGGCGGGGATATCGGGCCGAAGCGGTGGTTGAAGAAGAGTCGGAGGCCGCCATGGTCCCCAGAGGCCTGTTTGATCGGTTGATGGATCAGTCCGCCGAATTTCGCCTGGGCATTATGGAATCTTATGGCCGTCGCCTGGATGATCTGATGATGCTGGTTGAGGAAGTGGCCTTTCATCGAATGGATGAGCGGCTTGAAGAATGGTTGCAGGCCCGGGCGGGCCAGGGGCAAAAGTTGCTGACGATCACGCACCAGGAGTTGGCGGTGGAGCTTGGTACCGCGCGGGAGGTAGTCAGCCGACTACTGAAGGAGCTGGAGCGCAGGGGCAAGGTTCAGCTTGCGCGGGGAAAAATAGACCTGTCGGGCTTGTCGAACTCTCTGATCCGCACCTGAGCTTCTCAATCAGGGGGTGCCGGAAAGGCGGTGGACAAGCCTTGCCAGCTGCTCCGACGACTGCTCCAGATTAAAATCAGCGCTTGCATAGGCCTGCTGGAGGTCCATCGGTGCGGGTGTAATAGAGAATGCCGCTGACAACCCCAGGTCATGCAGTTCGTTGAGATCGCCACCCAGCTTTCCGGCCAGGCCGATGGCTGGCACGCCGTATTTTTTTGCCAGAGCCGCGACGCCTGCCGGTGTCTTGCCAGAGGCGCTTTGCGCATCGATCGATCCCTCCGCCGTAATCACCAGGTCGGCCTTCTTGATCTGGCCTTCCAGCTCCAGCGTTTCTATGACCAATTCAATGCCGGGACGGAGTTCTGCGCCAAGAATGCCAGCGGCCATGCCTCCGATGCCACCTGCGGCGCCGCTGCCGGGGAAGCCGGCTATGTCCAGGCCCTGTGCGTCGAGTAGCCGTGCGAAGTGCGCAAGATTATTGTCCAGCTCGGCAACCTGTGCAGCAGTGGCTCCCTTCTGCGGGCCAAACACGGCCGCCGCGCCATGGGGGCCAAGCAAAGGGTTAGTGACATCGCAGGCGACTATCAGGCGGACCCCGTCAAAGCGCTGGGCGGCCGGTTTGAGGTCCAGGCTGTGGAGCTTCGCAAGCCCCTGGCCCCCCGGGGGGATATCGTCGCCATGTTCGTCCAGCAACCGGGCGCCGAGTGCCTGTAACAGACCTGCGCCACCGTCCGTAGTGGCGCTGCCACCGAGCCCCATGATCAGGGTGGCCGGGTGATGTGCAAGTGCTGCGAGAAGCAGCTCGCCCGTGCCGAAACTGGAAGCCCTCATTGAGTCTCTTCTATGGGGCGGTACGCAGTGCAGGCCACTGCCTTCAGCTACCTCCACAATGGCTGTTTCACCATTTCCGATCAGACCGAAGTGGGCGGTCACGGGATCGCCCAGAGGGCCAGTGACGGATACAGACTGTAGCTGCCCCTGGCAGGCTCTTGTCAGTGCCACTGTGGTGCCTTCGCCGCCGTCCGCCAGGGGGATCTTGATCAGCTCATCGTCCGGAGCTGCCCTTTGCCAGCCACGGGCAATGGCGCTTGCCACCTCTTCGGCTGTCAGGCACTCCTTGAACGAATCCGGGGCGATAACAATGCGCATGCTAAAGGGCCACCCATGTGGTCGGGGCTGAGGCATTCATTATAGGCCCCGGTCTTTCACGCTTTCCATCACCACAAAGGTGCTGGTTTGCAATACGTGAGGCAGGCTCGATATCTGTTCCCCCAGTACCTGGCGGTACTCGGCCATATTCTTTGTTCGGATTTTCAGCAGGTAGTCAAAGTTGGCCGCCATCATATGACATTGCTCTACGGCAGAAATCTGCTTCACTGCAGTGTTGAAGGTGGCGAGTGCTTTGCTGCTGGTGTCATTCAGTGTGACCTGTGCAAACGCCACATGAGATAGCCCGAGTTTGGTCTGGTTGACCATGGCGCTGTAGCCGGTGATGTACCCGTGCTCCTCCAGTCGGCGCATGCGTACCTGGCAAGGCGTTTTAGACAGCCCGACCCGAGAGGCGAGGTCCGTCACCGTCATGCGGGCGTTTTTCTGCAGCTCCCGGATGATTGAATGGTCGATTCTGTCGAGATCCGGCATGGCTGCTATCCTTTAATGTAAAGCGATCAGTTTGTTGTTGAGAGGCTGATGCGTCTGATTCTACCGATTTGGCAGGATTAGTGGTAATTCATCGCTGGCTAATAAAGGAAAATATTAAGGCAAAATGCCAATGAACAGGAAAATAGCATATTCCGCCTTGGCTTAGAATGCGGACAGCGTTAAAAATAATCAGGAGGGTAGCCCCATGAGTTCACAGCAATCCGCGACGCCAGATATGAATGAGTTGCGCCACGCCATCCGCAGCAATTATCTGACGGACGAATATCAAGTAATTCACCGGCTGATTGCTGAAGCTCAGTTGTCGGACGACACCCGTAAGGCTATTTCCGCCCGGGCCGCAGACCTGGTTCGCAGCGTTCGAAACGGCGCGCGCCCGACCATTATGGAAAAATTCCTCGCCGAGTACGGGTTGACCACCAAAGAAGGTGTGGCATTGATGTGTCTCGCCGAGGCGTTACTTCGCGTACCGGACAACCTGACCATTCAGGACCTGATTGAAGACAAGATCACCTCGGGCAACTGGGGCGCCCATGTGGGCAAGGCCAAATCCGGGCTGATCAACTCTGCCACCCTGGCGTTGCTGATGACCAGCAACCTGCTTAAAGACTCCGAGCGCCAGAGCGTGGGCGATACTCTGCGCAGGCTGGTCAAGCGTATGGGGGAGCCGGTGGTTCGCGTGGCCGCAGGCCAGGCTATGAAGGAAATGGGCCGGCAGTTTGTGCTGGGTAGAGACATTGAAGAAGCTCAGGACAATGGCAAGGCGCAAGAAGCGCAGGGGTATACCTACTCCTACGACATGCTGGGTGAGGCCGCCCGCACCGACGAAGATGCGGAGCGGTATTTCAAGGCGTACTCCGATGCCATCGACAGTATCAGCAAGCGCTGTGAAGGCGATGTGCGCACCAACCCGGGTATTTCGGTCAAACTTTCGGCACTGCTGGCCCGTTATGAATATGGTCAGAAAGAGCGGGTAATGGACGAGCTGGTTCCTCGCGCTCTGACTTTGGCCAAAAAAGCCGCTGCCGCTAACATGGGTTTCAATATTGATGCCGAAGAACAGGACCGGCTGGACCTGTCGCTCGACGTCATTGAAGCAGTTTTGTCCGCGCCCGAGCTTAAAGGCTGGGATGGCTTTGGCATTGTGGTTCAGGCCTTTGCCAAACGGGCGTCCCAGACTCTGGACTGGCTGTATGGGCTGGCGCAAAAGCTTGACCGTCGCATCATGGTGCGCCTGGTCAAGGGTGCTTACTGGGATGCGGAGATCAAGCGCGCACAGGTGATGGGCCTGACCGACTTCCCCGTGTTCACCCGTAAAGCCTGCAGTGACGTCTCCTATCTGGCCTGTACCCGTCAGTTGTTGGGCATGACAGACCGGATCTACCCGCAGTTTGCCACCCATAACGCCCACTCTGTGTCTGCGGTACTGGAACTGGCGAAAGATCTGAGTCGTGACAAATTCGAATTTCAGCGCCTGCATGGCATGGGCGAGTCACTGCACGATCAGGTGCTGGAAGACAGCAAGGTGCCGTGCCGCATCTATGCGCCTGTGGGTGCCCACAAAGACCTGCTGGCCTATCTGGTTCGCCGCTTGTTGGAAAACGGTGCCAACAGCTCCTTTGTGAACCAGATTGTCGACACCAGCATCACGCCGGAGGAGATTGCCAAAGACCCGGTTGATGTCGTGGTTGGTCTTGGCAAAGACATTTCCAGTAAGGCGATCGTGCGCCCGGCCAACCTCTTCGGTGATCAGCGTCGTAATTCCAAAGGCTGGGATATTACCGACCCCGTCACGGTGGCCGAGCTCAACGAAGGGCGTGGTCGATACAAAACCCATCAGTGGCAGGGTGGCCCGGTGATGGCTGTTCCCGCTTCGAGTGATCAGGTGGTAGAGGTTCGCAACCCGGCCAATCCGGACGATCTGGTAGGTCGGATTACCTATGCGTCCGAAGCTGATGTCAGTGCTGCGCTGGATGCGGCTCAGGAGGGCTTTAGTCAGTGGTCAACTGTTCCGGCGGAACAGCGGGCAGAGCTGATCCGCAAAGTGGGCGACCTGTACGAGGAGAATGTTCACGAATTATTCGCCCTGACCACCCGTGAAGCCGGCAAATCCTTGCTGGATGCCGTGGCGGAAATTCGCGAAGCCGTGGACTTCGCCATGTATTACGCCAACGAAGGCATTCGTTATAAGGATGCAGGCCAGGGCCGAGGTGTGATGTGCTGTATCTCGCCCTGGAACTTCCCGCTGGCTATCTTTACCGGCCAGATTCTGGCGAACCTGGCGGCCGGTAACGCCGTTGTGGCCAAACCCGCGGAGCAGACATCTTTACTGGCCGTGCGGGCGGTTGAGCTGATGCACGAAGCCGGCATTCCGAAAGAAGCAGTCCAGCTACTGCCGGGTGACGGTGGCACCGTGGGCGCTGCGTTAACCTCCGATTCACGGGTTGCGGGTGTGTGCTTCACCGGTGGCACTGACACCGCAAAACTGATCAACAAAGCCATGACCGAGAACATGGCCCCCGATGCGCCGCTGGTGGCTGAAACGGGCGGTATGAACGCCATGATCGTGGATTCCACCGCGCTGCCGGAGCAGGTGGTGCGTGATGTACTGGCGTCGTCGTTCCAGAGCGCCGGGCAGCGTTGCTCGGCGTTGCGAATGTTGTACGTGCAGAAAGACATTGCCGACAACCTGCTGGAAATGCTCTACGGCGCCATGGAAGAACTCGGTATTGGCGATCCCTGGTTGCTGTCTACCGATGTGGGTCCGGTCATCGATGAAGAATCCCGCAAGAAGATCAACGACCACTGCGCCAGGTTCGAGCAGCAGGGTAAGTTGCTGAAGAAGTTGCCGGTGCCCGAGAAAGGCCTGTTCGTCTCACCCGCTGTGCTCAAAGTGAGCGGCATCGAGGAGATGGAAGAGGAAATCTTTGGCCCGATTCTGCACGTGGCGACTTTCGAAGCGAAGGACATCGACAAGGTAGTGGATGCGGTGAATGCCAAGGGCTATGGCCTGACGTTTGGCATTCACAGCCGGGTTGATCGCCGGATCGAGCACATTGCCAGCCGCATCAAGGTCGGTAACACCTACGTTAACCGCAACCAGATCGGTGCCATTGTCGGCTCCCAGCCCTTTGGCGGTGAAGGTTTGTCAGGCACCGGCCCGAAAGCCGGCGGGCCGCAGTATGTGCGCCGCTTTATCAAAGGTGAGGTGGTTGAGAAAACCGCGGTTGAAGGCAAGGCCATAAACGCTGGCAAGGCGCAGAAGCTGATCGACCAAGTAGGTAAGATCGACGCGCCGATCGCCGAAGGGCGCCAGGAAATGCTCAAGGTGTTCTTCAACTACGTGCCGATTGCCCTGGATCTTGGCCACGAGGAAATGCCGGGGCCAACCGGAGAGCAAAACCACCTGTCCTGCCATGCTCGCGGTGTTGTGCTTTGTTTGGGGCCGGATGCTGAATCAGCAATAGAACAGGCCAGCACGGCTCTGTCGCAAGGTAACAAGGTGGTCGTGGTGGCTCCGGGTGCTGAAAAGGCGCTGGCCGACGCCATCAAAGCAGGCTTGCCCGTGGTGGCCTGCGACGGTGTTCTGGAGCCAGAAGCACTTGCCACACTGCAAGGCTTTGAAGCCGTGGTCAGCGTCGCAGAAAAGCCCCTGCTCAAGCAGTATCGGCAGGCTCTGCTCAAGCGCGACGGTGCACTCTTGCCGATCATCAACGAGCACAAGCTGGACCAGCGCTACGTGATCGAACGGCACCTCTGCATCGACACCACCGCCGCCGGCGGCAACGCCAGCCTGATTGCTTCCTCGGAGTAAAAGAAAAACGGGGTCAGACCCGGGGTCTGACCCCGGCCTGAAATGACAAGTCCCATACCCCTGTATTGTTCAGGCAAATTGAACGAAGGTTGCTGATCTCTCCGTTATCTTTTGCGTGATCGGGTGACTATAGTTTTAGCACCCACGAGTTTTCTCACCACAAGGATGAACGATTATGTCGCTCAAGCTTCAGACGATTATTTGCAGCACCCGCCCAGGCCGGATAGGGCCTTCAATTGGCCGGTGGTTCAATGGCTTTGCCAACGAGCAGGGCGGCTTTGCCAGTGATCTGGTCGACCTGGCGGACTTCAACTTGCCGGTTTACGACGAGCCCAACCACCCCCGCATGCAAAAATACGAGCATGACCACACCAAAGCTTGGTCCGACAGTGTTGCCCAGGCCGATGCCTACGTGTTTGTGATCCCGGAATACAATTTTTGCCCACCGCCGTCGTTCATCAATGCACTGAACTACGTGTACAACGAATGGAATTACAAGCCTTGTGGGTTTGTCAGCTACGGTGGCGTATCCGGGGGCCTGCGGTCGGCGCAGATGGCCAAGCAGCTGGTGACCACGGTGAAGATGATGCCCATGGTCGAAAGCGTGATGGTTCAGATGCCCTGGGAGCTACTGGATGACAATCGGAATTTTCAGGCGGGTGACCACCACACTGGATCGGCTTCAGCGATGCTCGAAGAAATGGCCAAGTGGGCCGGTGCCCTCAAGGCGATGAGGTAGAGGGTATAGAAACAACAAAGCCCGGACCGTTTGGTCCAGGCTTTGTGTAGGGAATTCTGGTCGGGACGGTAGGATTTGAACCTACGACCCCTTGCACCCCATGCAAGTGCGCTACCAAGCTGCGCTACGCCCCGTAATCCGCAAGCCACGATAAAACAGGTTTATCTCAGTGGCTTAGCGGGAGCGAAGTCTACACCAGCCCCCGGGAAAAATAAACAGGTGGTGGGCGTTTTTCTTGCCGAAACTAGCGCAGTTTGGTTTCCCTCAGTTTCAATATGAACTCCGGCGGCTCGAAGGTATCTGGCTCGGCGTTTTCCCAGTATTTGTCAAACACCGTCAGCCCGGTTTTTCCTTCCAGCAAGGCTCCCGGCTCCAAAAAGGGGAACAGGTCCAGATAACTGTGCACTTCGGTTTTGGATACCCTGCGCACAATGTGCTCCGGCCCCAGTTCAGAGGGATGTTTCAGGCCGGAGGCTTCCAGCAGATTCTGCAGGGCATCCAGTGTGTTCTTGTGAAAGTTGTATACCCGCTCGCTTTTCAGAGGCACGTCCAGCTTGTTGCCTCGCCGAGGGTCCTGGGTAGCAATGCCGGAGGGGCAGCGCCCGGTGTGGCAATTCAGGGCCTGGATGCAGCCCAGGGCAAACATGTAGCCGCGGGCAGCGTTGCACCAGTCTGCACCCAGCGCCAGGGTGCGGGCGATGTTAAAGGCTGAGGTGATCTTGCCTGCAGCACCGATGGCGATGTCTTCACGCAGGTTGGTGCCAACCAGCGTGTTATGCACCAACAGTAACGCTTCCGTCATCGGCATGCCCAGCCGGTTGATAAACTCCAGCGGTGCCGCCCCGGTGCCACCTTCGCCGCCATCCACCACGATAAAGTCGGGCTTCTTGCCAGTCGCCAGCATGGCTTTGACGATGGCGAACCATTCCCACGGGTGACCTATGGCAAGTTTGAAGCCCACAGGCTTGCCACCGGACAGCTCACGCAACTGCTCAATAAATTCAAGCAGTTCGATCGGGTTCGAAAACGCAGAATGGCTGGAGGGCGAGATGCAGTCTTCGCCGACCTCGACACCCCGGGCCTCGGCAATTTCCTGAGTGACTTTTTCGCCGGGCAGAATACCGCCATGGCCTGGTTTTGCTCCTTGAGATAGTTTGAGCTCTATCATTTTTACCTGCTCAAGGGCGGCATTTTTCTGGAACATATCGGGGTTGAAGCTGCCGTCCGGATGGCGACAGCCAAAATAGCCCGAACCGATCTCCCATACCAGGTCGCCGCCCGGCTGCTGATGGTAGCGGGAGATAGAGCCCTCGCCGGTGTCGTGGTAGAAGTCGCCTTTCTTTGCGCCGGTGTTCAGGCTCAGGATGGCGTTGGCGGATAGCGAGCCAAAACTCATGGCCGAGATGTTGAAAACACTGGCGCTGTATGGCTTGTCGCAGTTTTTGCCAATCAGGATGCGGAAGTTGCTGTTAGTCAGTTTGGTGGGTGTCAGCGAGTGGTTCATCCACTCAAATCCTTCGTCATACATGCCCAACTGGGACCCGAACGGGCGCTTGTCGAGAACGTTTTTGGCGCGTTGATACACGATCGTGCGCTGCTCACGGGAGAACGGGCGCTCTTCGGTGTCGGACTGAATGAAGTACTGACGGATTTCCGGGCCTACAGATTCAAACAGATATCGGAAGTTCGCCATGATTGGGTAGTTGCGGCTGACTGTATGGCTGCGTTGCAGCAGATCCCGGGTGCCGAGGGCGGCCAGGGCCGCGAAAATTGCCGGGATGATGTAGCCGGAGCCAGCCCACAGGGTGATCGGCAGTGAGATGACCAGCCCGGCAACACTGATTGCGTAAGCGGTGTAGCGAAAAGGAAAGGTGGTGGTTTTTGCCATAGTTACCTCTGGTAGGCCGGAGCGCGTTGATGGCTGAAGTATACGTCACTAAATTTACGCTGTGTTTTCTGAAGCTGGTCTATGCTTATGTTTGTGGATGCGACATTTAACTTGCTTTGATGTTTTGAGCTCAAACTAATAAGATGACGCGCTTGTAACATTTGAAGGTCGGTTCACACGATCTGACACTCACGCAATATTCAGCAATCACACCAAAACCAGGAGGCTCCAACGTGGGCGAGGTAGTGAAAGACGAATATCAGACGGATTACGTCGCAGGCCAGGATAATGTCAATCCTTTTGGTCTCGATCTGCATAACTGGGTGTTCCCGGTTACGTCAGTCATTGTGGTGCTGTTCGTTATTGGCACCCTTATCTTTCCAGGAGAGTCGAAAGCACTCCTGGACGGCGCCAAAGGCGCGATTATCAACAATTTTGATTGGTTCTTTATCCTGAGTGCGAATGTCTTTGTGGTGTTCAGTCTCTCGTTGATCTTTTTGCCAGTTGGCAAAATTCGCCTGGGTGGCCAGGATGCAAAGCCTGAGTTCTCGACCATGTCCTGGTTCGCCATGCTCTTTGCGGCCGGCATGGGTATCGGTCTCATGTTCTGGGCGGTTGCAGAGCCGGTTGCCTATTACACCGGGCACTGGGACCTTTCGCCATTCAATGTGACACCGGAAACGCCCGAGGCCCGGGACTTGGCCATGGGCGCCACCATGTATCATTGGGGCCTGCATCCATGGGCTGTGTATGCAGTGGTGGCACTGTCGCTGGCATTTTTTGCCTACAACAAGAATATGCCGCTGACGATTCGCTCGGCTTTCTTTCCGTTGTTGCGTGATCGTGTGTGGGGCTGGCCCGGGCATATTATTGATGTGCTGGCGGTTGTGGCTACGATCTTCGGGCTGGCAACCTCGCTGGGCTTTGGTGCACAGCAGGCCGCTTCTGGTCTGGACTATTTATTTGACACCTCGTCAGGCGTAAACGTGCAAATGGCGATCATTACCGGTGTCACGTTCGTTGCGCTTATCTCGGTGCTTCGCGGCTTGGACGGCGGTGTTAAGGTGCTCAGTAACTTCAACATGGTTGTAGCGGCTGTCCTGTTGCTGTTCGTGATATTCGCCGGGCCGACGATGGCTATTATCGATACGATTTGGGTGACGAGTTCAAGCTATGTTGCCAATTTTGTACCGCTCAGTAATCCGTTTGGCCGTGAAGACGAAGGCTGGATGCGTGCCTGGACTGTGTTTTATTGGGCCTGGTGGATTTCCTGGTCACCGTTCGTAGGCATGTTTATTGCCCGGGTGTCCAAAGGGCGCACGGTGCGTGAGTTTGTGACCGCAGTGCTGATCATTCCAACCCTGATTACCATTGTGTGGATGAGCACCTTTGGTGGCTCGGCACTGGATCAGATGCAGAACGGCATTGGTGAGTTGGCGGCCAACGGCTTACAGGAGGTTCCGCTGGCGATGTTCCAGATGCTCGAAAACCTGCCGATGACCGCCATCATGTCCTTTGTTGGTATTGTCCTGGTGTTGGTGTTCTTTATTACGTCCTCTGACTCCGGGTCGTTGGTTATTGACAGCATCACTGCAGGTGGTAAAACCGATGCGCCGACCGCACAGCGTGTGTTCTGGGTTGTGATGGAAGGGGCGATTGCCGCTGCTCTGATTTTCGGTGGAGGTGCTGATGCCCTCGGCGCAATTCAGGCTTCTGCCATCAGTGCGGGGCTGCCGTTTACGGTCGTTTTGCTTGTTATGTGTTGGAGTCTGATGAAAGGCCTGACCCATGAAAGAAAGCTGTTAATACAGCGGGGCGAGTTGACCTGATCAGGTAACCGTCGCATAAAAAAACCGGGGCTTCATCAGTCCCGGTTTTTTTATGCCTGAGCCCGAAGGGCTCAGCGCCTACTGAACGCTTCCATCGCATACTGCGCCCTTTCCCGGGGGCTGAAATGGGGGCGTTTCAGAGCTTCGATATTCTTCAGCCGGGGCAGCAGTCCACAGCCATTGGCCATCTGAATCGCAAGCCCTGGGCGGGCGTTTAGCTCCAACAATAGCGGGCCTTCCTGGGCATCGACGACCAAATCCACGCCCATGTAGCCAAGCCCGGTGGCTTCATAACAGCGCGCGGCCATTTCCAGCATGTCTTCCCATGCCTCAATGTGAATGTTTTCAAGAGTCAGGCCGGTATCCGGGTGCAAGGTGATGGGCCGGTTAAACTGGACGGCGTTCAATCCCTTGCCAGTGCCAATATCCAGCCCCACGCCCACCGCGCCCTGGTGTAAATTGGCTTTGCCATCCGACGCCTTGGTGGCCAGGCGCAGCATCGCCATCACCGGATAACCCTGAAACACGATGATGCGAATATCCGGTACCCCCTGGAACGAATACTTCGCCAGAGCAGGAGAGGATTGCACCAGGTTTTCTACGATCGCGACATCCGGCGTGCCGGCCAGGGAATAAAGCCCGGCCAGAATGTTGGTCAGGTGCCGCTCAAGCATCGCCACGGATATGCGTGCGCCGGATGCTTTGACGAAGTCATCACCATCTCGCCCGATAATCACTGTGATGCCTTTGCCGCCGGAACCTTTGGCAGGTTTGATGGCAAACCCTGAAAGGTCTTCCGCCATTTCCCGGAAATGGGAAATCTCATGTTGCTGGCGAACTACCTGCAGCAGCTTTGGTGTTGTCACGCCGTACTCACTGACGGCCAGCTTGGTTTTTAGCTTGTTGTCGACGAGTGGGTAGGATGAGCGTTCATTGTACCGGGCAATGTAATCCACATTGCGCCGGTTCATATTCAGCATTCCGAGCCTGGTCAGACTGCGAGGGGAAATCCAGTCCATGTCAGTCGTAGGCCTTCATCGGGGTGAAACGCCGAAGTTCGCTGAGCTTGTAGCCGGTGTACTGGCCCATCAACAGAATTAGCCCCAGGATCACCAGATGCAGTTCGGGGAAGTTGAACGTCAGGTGGCCCGCCAGAGGCGTGCTCATGGCCAGGTAGGCGCAGATGGCGACAAACAGACTGCCGGTGCCTTGTGCCAGAACTTCCCGGGGACCTTCCTCTTCCCACAGAATCGACATGCGCTCAATCGTCCATGCGATGATCACCATGGGAAAGAAGGTGACCGTCATGCCGGTATTAAAGCCCATCTGGTAACCCACAATGCTCAACCCGGCGGTGATGAAAATGACCAGAATGATCAGCGCGGAAATCCGTGAGACCAATAGCAGGTTAAGGCTCGACAAGTAGCCTCGGAGCAAAAGCCCGATAGCCACCACCGAGAGAAAGGCAATCAACCCTGGCACCAGGGTGGTCTGAACAAAGGCTACTGCGATCAGCACCGGCATGAAGGTGCCGGAGGTTCGCACGCCAATAACAATGCGCATGAAGGCGACCATCAGTGCGCCGATGGGTAGCAGCAGTAACATGCGGAACATGCTTTGTTCTTCAATGGGAAGCTGGTAGAAGCTCAGCACGCTCAGTCCGTTGGAACTTGCCTCCAGGGTTGCCAGCTGCAGTGCCGGTACCGTTTGGCGAAGCATGGAAAAGCTCACTTGTGAGTTGTCACCACCCAGTACATCCAGCAGAGATTCCGAACCCTGTCGCCATAGCAGCAGGTTCTCCGGAACCCCCTGTTCGGCCGTGCGCGGATCAAAAGTCAGCCAGCGCTTGCCGTTGTAGATCTGCAGGAAGGGCACCAGTTGTTGCCGGCGGCGGGCGTCTTCCAGCTTCAGCGCGTCGGCAGTGCGAGCGGCAATGCCCGCGTGGTTAAGCATGCGAACCAGCAGTCTGAGATAGTTTTCATCCGATACCAGCAGCGTTGTGTTCTGGGTGCGGTTGTCTGGCTGCATCAACAGAATCAGTTCCCGGGTCATACTTTCCGGAGAGCTTGATCGTTCCGTTGCCTGGCTCAGTAGTTCGCGCACGGCCGTTGCCTGGGGCTCTTCCCAGAAGACTGCCTGGGGCCGGGGGGGCCGTGCAGGGCGCTGTTCGGGCGCGGTTTCATCCGGAACAAACTGGGCTTTGAAATACAACGTCTGCGGCCCGGTGACTTCGCGTTTGGTCCACTCTGCGCGCCGGCTACCAGAGCTCTCCAGAATTGAGAATCCATAGCCGGGCGAGGCGGCCTGTTCGGTCAGGATGCGAAAGCCCGGTGGTTGTTGGGGAATGTGCAGGTTAACCTGGGCGGGGTCGCCCTGGCCTTCAAAGTCTACCCTGGCTTCAATCATCCACACCGGACGTTGTTCTCCGGTCATCCACGGGATGCCAAGCTCAATATGGCGCCAGGTGGCGAAGGATATGCCCGCTGTAATCAGGAGAAATACAGCCACATAGAAAGGGATGCGGGACCTTACGGTCATGCGTCGTCTCCCGTGGAAGTTTGGTCAACGTAAGACTTTGGCAGTTCAGTGGCGAACTCTTTGCCTACGTCAATGAGCATCACGTCGCGCAGTACGTTGCGGCCAATCAGCACTTCGTAAGTCAGGTTGGTACGATCTGCCAGGGTAAATTCGGCAACCTGCTGGTGGTCGCCAATGGCAAATTGAAGCTCAACCACGACACGGCGTTCTGCTTCGTCGGCTGCCGACTGGATGATCTTCACCCGGCGGGAAACTTCTTTTTCCATGGTTACCCATTGTTCACTTTCCGCTCCGGGGACCGGCACCTCAAAGCGCACCCAGTTGCCACCATCCCGTTCAAAGCGTTTAACGTTGCGAGCATGAATGGAAGAGGTTTCGGCACCGCTGTCTATACGCGCGGTGTAAACAATGCCCGGGTCTGCCAGGAACAGTTTTTCGACTTCTCCGACTACCACTTTCCCTTTCAGGCGATCAGCCCGACCGGTGTCTTTAGGGGGCGGGGGGCAGCTTTGCCGAACCACGGGTGGCGGGCAGCTAGGCTTTTCGACCTGGGTCGAGATGGCGTCCAGAATGGTCTGGGTGGCCTGTTGGCTCTGGTTCAGCAACTGCTCTTGGCGCACCCCCGCATTACTCTCCATTGTGACCAGCGTGGCGCGCTGTTTGTTGACCGCAGTGCGGATGTCTTCAACCCCTTCCTTAGGCACCATGAAATAGTGATCCGCTGCGCACCCGGACAGCGCAATCATCAGTGCTGATACCCCGGATGCGAGCAAAATCCGGGGCCGCAAGAACGTGTAACCCATGAATGTCCCCTGAATTGGCTGCGCTTATAAACCGGTGTTGGACTCCGGGCAGCCACTGGATGTGTTGTCGGTCAGGTGGGAGAGTATACTACAAGCCGCCTGTATCGCGACTTTACAGATGGTTAAGGCGGGGTTTAGCTGCCGAGGAACGGGCCTTTGCCCAGGGGGGTTTCCGAGCGCAGGTATTCCTGAATAACCGGTGAGCAATTCAGGTAAAAAAGCAGCAGCTCTCTTTGAATGTCCTGATCCTGAATGCGGGATGCAAAGCCGATCACTTCTTTCAGGGTGCGGTCATCCTCGGCGGCGTTATCCGGGGCCGTAAACGATTGTCCGTAGCGTGCACGCAACAACGTGGTTACCCGTTCCAGGTGGAACTCGCCAGTATGGGTGATATGGGGCAGGAGCTTCACGCCGCTTCTACGGCCGGATGGCTGCTCTTTCGCCCACTCCGGATCGTCCTCCGGGCTGCTGGCCTGCAGGAAATCTGCTCCGAGTTTTCTCCAGAGTTCTTTGAACATGCTCTGTTCCCGCCATTGGGCGCCCAGTAAATTGACCACTAAAGCGTTATACGATGTGTTCCATGGTTTTAGATGAATTTTTATCTTGCGTCCATAGAACAAACGGCGCAATTGCGCTAAATGCCAATCAGTCGATGCCGTCTCTGAGGCTTTGTCCCGGTATGGAGCAAAAGGTTCCGGCATTGGGGTAGACTGTCAGGCTTTGGTCTTTGCTATCAGTATTGAATAAACCCACCGCATTTCAAGGAGAAATGGCCCGTGCTTGAGGCATTTACCCAAATCATCATCGCCCGGCCAGACATCGCTGCGGGCGGGTTGGTCGCGTTGTTGGTTAGTTGCCTGTTGGTTTTGGGCTTGTTGTTTCGCAGCCTGGTGGAACGCAGTCGGTTGCGCCGGCAACTGGCCGAGGTAAACCAGGCTAGCGCTTTGCACGACCAGCAAGTGGGCTACCTGGAACGCTCGTTGAGTGAGCAGCAAACCCGGGCTGAAAAACTGGAGCGTGCGATTGACGGTTGGCGGGACCAGGTTTCCGAACTCAAGGCAGACCTGCGGGAGCAGGAAGTCACCCTCGAGAAAGAACGCCGAAACACGGGCGAGAAGCTGGAGTTGCTGGAAAAGAACCGGGATGCCCTCAAGCAGGAATTCGAGAACCTGGCCAATCGCATCTTCGACCAGAAAAGTGAACGCTTCAGCCAGCAATCCAAAGCCAGCCTGGATTCTCTGCTCAACCCGTTCCGGGACCAGTTGCAGGATTTCCGCAAGCGGGTTGAAGACGTGTACACCACCGAAACCCGTGATCGCCAGGCCTTGCGCAGTGAAATCAAATCCCTTCAGGATCTGAACCGGCAGATCACCGAAGAAGCCGCCAACCTCACCAAAGCCCTGAAAGGCGACAAGAAGGTTCAGGGCAACTGGGGGGAGTTGATTCTCGAGCGGGTTCTGGAACGCTCGGGTTTGCGTAAAGGCGTGGAGTACGAAACTCAGGGCAGCTATCGGGACGGTGATAACCAGCTGCTGCGACCGGATGTGATCGTGCACCTGCCGGATCAGCGCAATCTGGTGGTGGACTCCAAGGTGTCTCTGGTGGCCTACCAGCAGTGGGTGATCGCCGAGGATGACGACGCCCGGGCAGACGCCCTGAAGCAGCATGTAGAAGCGGTACGCAACCACATCCGTACTCTGAGTGAGAAAGACTACAGCCAGCTCAGCGGCCTGCATTCGCCCGATTTTGTGTTCCTGTTCATGCCCATTGAGCCGGCTTTTGTGGCGGCATTCCAGCAGGACGAGAACCTGTTCGCAGAAGCCTTCGAACGAAAGATTATTGTGGTAACACCTACCACTTTATTGGCCACATTGCGAACCATAGAAAACATCTGGCGTTATGAACGCCAGAGCCAGAATGCCCGTCGCATCGCCGACCGGGCCAGTGCCGTGTATGACAAGTTGCGGGTATTTGTGGAAGCCATGGAGCGCCTGGGCAGCCAGCTACACACCGCCCAGGGTACGTACGATAATGCGATGAATACCCTGACCCGAGGCCGTGGTAATCTCATTTCTCAAGCGAACCGGTTTGTTGAGTTGGGTGTTCGGGTGAAGAAGGAATTGTCCAAAAATATCGTGGACCAGGCCGAAGTGGACGCTGATGATCCCGACGATATGGATGAATCTCAACCCGCTGAGCCCCGCCGCGAGGTTGAGCCGGCAGAAGCGTTGCAAGACAGCACAGAAAGCAAGCAGGAGTAGCGGTATGTTTTTAACAAGTAAGCGGCGTGCGCCGGTAGCCCGTTTATGGCTGACCGGCATGGTGTTGTCCTCCGCCCTGGTGGTGTTTTCCGGGCAGGCTCAGGCTCTGGAGCCGGAACATGAAATCCGTCGTTTGATGCTGGCCACCGAAGAGTCGGTCAGTGCCGGCCGCTGGAGCGAAGCGGGCGAATACCTGAACCGCCTGCAGACCATGGAAGGAGAAAAGCCGGCCGACTACTTCTATTACCGTGGTAGAGCCATGTTGCAAGCCCAGCGCCTGAACGAGGCGCGCTCCGCCCTGGAGGCCTACGTCAGTCGCGTGGGGGCAGAAGGGCAGCATTATCAGGAATCCCTGAAGCTGATCACTGACATTGAAAAGGAAAGCAAGGCGACCGCCCGCGCGCTTGCGGAAGGTGATGGCGGGGTCAAGGAGCCGGTGGCCATCATTGAGCCTGCTGGCGGGGAAGATGTGCAAACCCTGAAACGCCTGTATCTTGCCAAATCCGATCGGGAAGCCCTGACCATTCACCTTAACGCGTTGCTGGATGCCACCGGCTGGCGAAAGGACAAAACGGTCGTCCGGCTGGACCGGCCGGCGGATATTCAGTATCGGGTCACCCTGAACGACAGTGCTCTGAACATTCAGGAAATTCGTAGGGAGATAGACGGCACCACTGTTCGAACAACCAGCTCGTTACCGGTCTACGGGGTGAACCCGCAGCCCCGATGGGACTGTGAGCCGGCAGTGGGTGCTTGCTGGATCTACGATCCCAGAGATGGCTCCCGTCTGTTTCAGTTGGCACAGAACCAGGGGCAGGTCAGTGACATTGCCCGGACCCTGGGCCGCCTCATCCGTAATTTGCAGCAGGGCAGCGGCGGCGCCTGAAGCTGATCAGTGTGCCAGATCACCCCGTTCGCCTTCCCGCCAGGCGCCCGGGGTAACACCGGTCCACTTCTTGAACGCCCGGTGGAAGGTGGATGGCTCGGTAAAACCGACCCGTTCGGCTATATCATTAATGGGCAGCTCCTGATGGCTCAGGTAGTAGATGGCCATGTCTCGCCGCAGTAAATCCTTGATCTCCTGAAACGATGTGTTCTCCTGCTTTAAACGCCGCCGCAGAGTTTGCGGGCTGGTGTGCAGCTCCTGGGCTATCCAGTCGAAATCGGGCATGGGTTTCGAAAAGTCCCGACCAATCAATCCACGGATACGGCCCGTCCAGGTGTTGCTTTCATCAGGGCGTGACAGTAAATCCGCAGGCGAGGTTTTCAGAAACTGCCGCATCTCCGGCTTGTCTCGAATCACCGGGGCAGACAGAAAGCGCTTGCTGAAGGTGAGGGCAGTGCAATCGGATTCAAACGACAGCGGGCAGCGGAATATGTGCCGGTATTCATCACCATGCTCCGGCCGAGGGTAACTGAATTCCGCTTTCTCCAGCTCCACCGGCTGCCCGATCAGCCAGCTGCCCAGCCTGTGCCAGATCACCAGAATGCTCTCCTGGAGGAAATAGGCGGGGTCGTGGAGTTCACCCTCGATGCGGCTCACCAGGCGGGCATTGGTGTCGTTGGCTTCAAGCTCCATGCTGACCATCGGCTCAAATAGCCGGGAGAACCGGAATGCCTGCTGGAATACTTCTTCGAGCGTCTGGCAGTTGATTACCAGCGCACACATCGTGGCAAAGGTGCCATACCGCGCTCGCCGTGGCCCCATGCCCATAAACTCATCGTCGGTCCGGCTCCAGATAACCTGCATCAACCGGCTGAACTGGTCGCTGTTTACCCGGGCTTTTTCAATGCGCAGCAAATCCGGTGAAATGCCGGCTTCGTGCAGCAACAGGCGAGCATCCAGCCCGAGACGTTCGGCCCCCGACAGGGATGCCTCGACAAAATGCTTGGAAACCGTAAGGGTAGACATAACCAGAACCATCCGTAGAAACGACGTTCATCATAAGTGGCCGGTGAGACAATGCAACCACCAGAGATGTTGGTTAAATGGAAGAAACGGCCAATTGGAATGAAGGAACCGGCAGTTGGCCCCGATGGCAAAACACGGCAGCATAAACCCGAATAACGAGACCGACCCAACCGGCACCCGCCATACCTAAAGGAGACCGCCATGTCAGGCCCACTCAGTACCCTCAAGATTCTGGATTTCAGCACCCTGTTGCCCGGGCCCTACGCCACCATGATGCTGGCAGACATGGGCGCGGAAGTGCTTCGGGTAGAAGCTCCAGACCGGGTAGACCTGACCAAGGTCATGCCCCCCTTTGATGGCAAGTTCAGCACCACCTATTCCTACCTTAGCCGGGGCAAGCAGACTTTGTCGCTCAACCTGAAGCAGGAAGGCAGTGTGGAGAAGGTCAAAGAACTGGTGCAGGAATACGACATCGTGGTGGAGCAGTTTCGCCCCGGTGTGATGGATCGTTTGGGTATAGGCTATGAGGCCCTCAAGGCGATCAACCCCAATCTCATTTATTGCGCCATCACGGGCTATGGCCAGACTGGCCCCTACAAAGACCGTGCCGGCCACGACATCAACTACCTGGCTCTCTCTGGCGTTGCCAGTCATTGCGGACGTGCCGACAGCGGCCCGCCACCCATGGGTATTCAGATCGCCGACGTGGCGGGCGGCTCCCACCACGCGGTCATGGGCATTCTTGCCGCTGTGATCCAGCGCCAGCAAACCGGGCAGGGCGCTTTCATCGACATCAGCATGACCGACGCCGCCTTTGCCCTGAACGCCATGGCCGGCTCGGCCGCTCTGGCAGGCGGGCAGCCTCAGAAGCCAGAGAGCGGTATGCTCAACGGCGGCACCTTCTACGATTACTACCAGACCAGTGATGGCCGCTGGCTCTCCGTGGGCAGCCTGGAGCCGCAGTTTTCAGCGCGGCTGTGCGACACACTGGGTATTGGCGAGATGAAGAGCTTGACGATGAGCCAGAATCCAGAACATCAGCAAAAGCTGAAGGCGGTTATCAAGGAAAGGCTAGCGGCCAAGACGTTTGCCGAGTGGCGGGTGATTTTTGCCGAGGTGGATGCCTGCGTGGAGCCTGTGCTGACGATTGAGGAAGCGGCGGAGCATCCTCAGATTAAGGCGCGGAGGATGGTGGTTGAGGGGGATCGGGGGGATGGCCACAGCCAGAATCAGCTGGGCCACCCCATTCTATTCCGTTAACGGAGGGTTATCGGTTCTTGAACTGGGAGACGTGCAGCCCCATGCCGCCGTCCATGGTGGCTGCATACCCTGCGTAAATGTGATCGCCATCTACAGCCACACGGCCCTGGGTAATCTGCACGGCGCGGCCGGTTTTGCTTTCTGCAACCAGCTGGCCGTTGGTGTCGTATTTCTCATTGCGGCCGTCACCGACTACAAACACCTCACCATTGATCAACGCCATATCCTGAACAATGCCGTTGCGATTGGCTTTGTTCCAGTAGAAGCCGCCCAGGCCATCCATTTTGGCGATTCGGCGCCCGTCAGCGTTAGACGTAACAACATAAAGGTCGCCCCGATAGTCTTCCGCCACCAGAACCGGCCCCATCAGGCCGTAGCTTGACGCCGGTGCTGTCAGGGTCTTTTGCCAAAGCTTCTGGCCGTTCTGGTTCCAGCGGGTTACCAGGCCTGCGCCACGAGGTTCCACAGATTGCGTGGTGATCAAGTCGCCGTCCATGGTAAAGAGTGATTCCCCGAGTGCCGTGCCCTCTTCGTCGGCGTCTGCTTGCCACAGCAGTTCACCGGCAGCTGAGAACAGGCTGATTTTCCAGCCCCCTGTAAGGGCATAGTTTCCGTTGCTGCTGAATGCAATGTGCCAGGCGGAGTGTTCAGGGTGGTCAACGTGTGAAAGCTTGTCGCCGGTCAGACTGAAACGCTGGGTTGAAAGCCCGGAAACGACAACCTGATCACCATTAATAGCCAGCGCTCGCATGTCTTCCTGATCACTCAACTTTCGGGTCCAACGTTGCTCTCCGTTGCGGTCGAAGCTAACGAGATGAGAGGTGAACCCGGTGCTGTTATCGGTTGTACGCTGGGTGATCGCAATGCTGTAGAGGTTGCCCTGATTGTCTGCTACCAGCGCTCGGGTATCATCGAAAAACCGTGCTGAACCGTTGTCGTCAGTGCGTTGCAGCGAGGCAGTGCCCACCCACAGCCGATCACCGGTTGGGGAGAACTTGACGAACACGGCCTCTTCCTGCCGCTCGGACAGACCGGTTTGGTTGGCTGTGCCAGCAACCAGCACATCACCGTAGCTGTCGACAACCATATCGTTTAGCCAGGTTATGCGGTTATCGCTGGATGTAGCGCCGTGATTGTACGTGGCCACCCATTCCGGGGTGACGGCAGCGGTACATGCCGCCAGTATTGCAACAAAAGCTAACAGGCCAAAGGTTTTTGGGGAGGGTGCTGCACGCATGAGATCGCTCCTGATCGTTTAACGTCCATGGGGACAAGCGGTTTTGGGAAAGTGGTACAAACGTGCGGTTATGGTAGGGGGAGGGATTAGGTAATGCATACTAGGATAAAAAAAAACCCCGGCATGTGCCGGGGCTGTATTCATTAAGCTAACTTATATTTGGTTTTATTGGGCTTTGTCCTGGTCCAATGCGCGGTCCAGAGTTGGGCTCACGCCGAGAGACAGGCCGATGGCTCCGGCCGATTCTGCACCAAGAACCGAAGCTGCTGTTGCGTCACCGCCAAAGGCGAGGCCCGAGCCAGACACTGCTCCGATGGTTTGAGCAACCATGGCAGCGAAGGCTGTACTGGTAACTGCTTTGCCACCCTCACAATTTTCATTGTCAACAATCGGTCCCACGAAGGTGCCGTGATTGGCCTGGGTGCAGGGATTGGTGCCGGCAAAGAAGGAGGCAGCAGGTAACGCCTGAGTTGTATTGTTGTCGGAGTCGACAAGCGACAGTCCTTCGCTGCGATCAGCCAACTCCAATCCGCCTTGGCCAATATCCATCAGGGCCATCATTGGCTCTGTGCCCGCTAGTGGTGCTGGGTAAGCGTTGCCAAGAGGGTTGACGTTTGCCTCGTTCGGAACCGTACTGTCACCGGTCACAGAGGTGATGAGCAGGTTATCCGTTGAGTTGCCAAGCTCCAGTGAGAAGTTTACTGAGTCAGTGCCATCAACCACGGACTGGAATACGTAGAAGAAGTTCTCGAAGTTTGAGGTCTTCTGCGTAATGCCGTTGGCAGCAAGGCCATCAAGTAGATCCCCGGAGCGAGTCTGGGAGTTCTCCAGCAAGCGGGTGACCTGGCCTCCGGTATTGTGCAGCACAACAGAGTCGAGCTTCGGGTAGGTGATGCTCTTGCCGGCTGAAGCATACAGGCCGTTAAGTGTCGGGTTCAGTACTGGGTCATTACTAAGCGCGGCGAATACGGTACCTGAGATGCCGCCGAGAGAGTGGCCGATAAAGTTAACTGAGCCTACATCTTTCAGGATGGGGTCGTTTAATCCATCTGGCACACCAGTGGGGGTTCCAGTTTGATCGTAGCCAGTCACATCAATGATAGGCATCAGTTTTACGGTTGCCGCTACGTTGATGAGATCCACCACGCTCTGCCGGAGGTTATCTCGGCCATTAAGCATGTTGCCAGGGTTAATAAAGAGGCTTCCAGACGACACTGCGGTAATGTCCGCTGCGCTCTTTGCGGCAACGCCAGCTGCCGCCATATCTCTGGTAAAGCCAAAGTGACGTTCTCCGGTATAGTCGGCCTCAAGCAGCTTGCTCATGCCATCAACTTGCAGGCAGGCGAACTGGATGGTTTCTGGGGTATTTGGATCTGCAAGGTTTGCAGCACTGCATGCTACAGGAACATTTGCTGCGCCACCAAGAGCTGTAAAATAGGCTTGGAGTGTTCCTTGGGCATTTGCCAGCACGGCGCTCTCATCCAATGGCGTCAAACCAGGGACTGTTCCGACGGTGCTTCCGCCAAGCCCATGAAGTGGCTGGTCAATGGCAACAACCGCCTGGCAGCTCTTCTGTGCCAGAAGAATGGCAGGGAGCATGGATGCGCTGCGGTCAACGGTAATGCCGTGCTGGAAAATAGTGATGCCGTTAGGTGCGACCGGATCGCCACAAGTGGTTGGACGCTCAATGTCTGCTGTGTTGGCATCCTCCAGTGAGGGCAGGAAAACAACGATAGGCACGGTTGTATCAGCCTGCTTCTCCGGGAATGGGAAGTTGCCATTCACGTTCAGCGGACCAACGGAGCCATCGGCGTTCCGGCCATCGCGCAGGAACTGGAATAGATCGTTGCCATCGGGGCTTAGCGTTGCGTTTAGATTTGCTTCTAGAGTGGTGTTGCCCTGCCAGCTGCCGTCGGTAAGGCCGCTACCTGAAGTGCCAGGCAGGTGCTGGAAGTAAGGCAGTTGTATAGCACCTTCGGCAACAGTGACCTGTGCTGCAGCGTCCACAATCAGGTTCGGTGTGCCGCTTTGACTTGCCTGCAATGCCAGCCCTTGAATGGTCAGCAGATCGGTAGCCGGCTTATTGTTCAGGAACAGGTTGGGGCGTGGCTGAGGCAGGTGAATGGTTCCGTTATTAACTTCATCCGTCACCGCAGCGGTGAGGTTTGTTTCAGTTGTTATTGCGGACAGTTGGCTAAGTTTACCAATGACCTGCTGTTCCTCGGGCGGCAGTGTGCTGATGTCCAGTTTTCCGGCGCCGACTTGTGCTGCCTTGGTTCCCAGCTCTTTCAACTTTGTGGTCAGCTGCGAAAAGTTCAGGTCAGTGTAGACATCTCTCACAGCTTTTAACTGTGCGGTAAAGCCGATCTGCTGTCCCAGTTTTGTAGCGGAGACCAGGGGGGTCATCATTGTACGCAGTACTTGTGAATCTGCGTTCGTGGTAAATGAATACGCAAGGGCGACCTCTTGTCCCGCAGGCGCAAGAATTGACGTGCCGAGCTTGTTCAGGCCGCTGACAATGGCTTTTACATTTTCGAGAGCTGTGTTGCCCAAGGTGCCTTCGCCGAGAGCGCGACCCTGGATAGATTGGTCAATGCTCTTATTATTGGCACCTTTTACGCCGTTACCGATCAATACAAGGTACTTGCGACCTTCTTCAAGAGGTTCCAGTGGGGTAATGCGAATCGCATTGTTAACGCCGTTATCAACGTTGACGGCTTCTGCACGGAACTTAGGCTGACTCGCGTCCGGGGCGAGTCCGGCGATATCGGCAGGGTTGACGGCCGGAAGAGCCAGTTCTGCAGGTGTGCCCTTGAGGGGGGAGTCTGTCTCAAGCGCAATCAAGAAAACGGTTTGACCAGCAACTACAGAACCTGCATTCAGTTCCCCATCAAAACGAACGTTAAAAGCGCTGGTTGTGGAAAATCCAGACAGGCTGTTCAGCGCGCTTTTGACAGGCTCAGGGCCGGAAGCGGGGGCGGTGAAGTCGTGGTTAGCGTCCTGAGTCGCTCCTAACAGTAGCAGAAGGTCAAAATGCGTGGGTACGCTGAAGGTTTCCGAAAGGGGGTTAGGGTCAAATATAGGTCGTACTATGCTGCGGTCGATAGTTGTGTCAGTAATCTGATAATCCGGATTCGCATTGTTCCCGGTGGAACCACTGTCTAAACAGCCCGTCAACCCAAGGGAAGAAGCCACGGCAAGACTTATTAGAGTTTTCTTGAACATGGGTGGAACCTTTTCCTGTTGTTGTGTCGTTATATCCGGCTTAGACGGAACCGGTCGGCCCCTGAATTCCGTTCTTTTGCCTGTTCTGCTTGTTGTCTGAATTTGTAGCCAGCACTTTAAGCCAATTTCTGTAGCTTCGACTATAGCGACAGTCTGGCAAGTGTTGATCAGCCAAAAGTGTGATTCTGCTTTTGGAGTCGCTCCTCGCACGGTTGGAGTGGCCTCCTTGAAAAATAGTGGGCCTTTGGACGTTTGTCGAGTGTTGCTGTGCCCGCGACTGGCGGTTTTAACAATTTGTTTCGAAAATGCCCATGCCGTCACCATAGGTTCTCCCATTGGTGGTGATAGCCCTTTCGCCTTCCGTCTCATCACTCGCTTGCAGAATTTTCTGGTAAACTCTCGCTTCCTTTATAAGCAGGGCTGCTTCGGCGGCTCCGCGCACTTCCGATAATCAGAAAGCTGATGAGGCGACTATGACCACCGTAATCCGCCAGGACGACCTGATCGAAAGCGTAGCCGATGCGCTCCAGTTCATTTCCTATTACCACCCGAAGGATTTTATTCAGGCTGTTTATGAGGCCTATCAGAGGGAAGAGTCCCAGGCGGCGAAGGATGCCATCGCCCAGATTCTGATCAACTCCCGCATGTGCGCCCAGGGCCATCGTCCGATCTGCCAGGACACTGGCATCGTGACCGTGTTCGTAAATATCGGTATGGATGTGAAGTTCGAGTGCGATAAGCCGCTGGACGATGTGATCAATGAAGGCGTCCGTCGCGCCTACACCCACCCGGACAACGTGCTCCGCGCCTCCGTGCTGGCAGACCCGGACGGTAAGCGTCAGAACACCAAGGACAACACCCCGGCCATCATTCACTACAAGATGGTTCCGGGTAACACCGTTGAAGTGCACGTTGCGGCCAAGGGCGGCGGTTCCGAAGCCAAGTCCAAGTTTGCCATGCTGAACCCGTCTGACTCGGTGGTGGACTGGGTGCTGAAAATGGTGCCGCAGATGGGCGCCGGCTGGTGTCCGCCCGGCATGCTGGGCATCGGTATTGGCGGTACGGCCGAGAAGGCCATGGAGCTGGCGAAGGAGTCCCTGCTGGAGCCGATCGATATTCATGAGTTGCAGGCTCGTGGCGCATCCAATCGTGCGGAAGAGTTGCGCCTGGAGCTGTTCGAGAAGGTGAACGAGCTGGGTATCGGGGCTCAGGGCCTGGGCGGCCTCACCACGGTGCTGGATGTGAAGGTCAAGGATTTCCCGACCCACGCGGCCAACAAGCCGGTGGCGATCATTCCGAACTGCGCGGCTACTCGTCATGCCCATTTCACGCTGGATGGTTCTGGCCCGTCACTGCAGACACCGCCGAGCCTGGACGACTGGCCGGAAATTACCTGGGAAGTAGGCGCCAATGTTCGCCGGGTGAATCTGGACACCGTCACCCCGGAAGACGTGAAAGACTGGCAGCCGGGTGAAACTGTTCTGTTGTCCGGCAAGATGCTGACCGGCCGTGATGCCGCCCATAAGAAGATGGTGGATATGATTGAGCGCGGCGAAGAGCTGCCGGTGGATCTTAAAGGCCGCTTCATCTATTACGTGGGCCCAGTAGATCCGATCCGTGAAGAAGTGGTTGGCCCGGCAGGTCCCACCACCGCAACCCGGATGGACAAGTTCACTCGTACCATGCTGGAGAAAACCGGCCTGACCGGCATGATCGGCAAGGCTGAGCGAGGTCAGGTAGCGATCGACGCCATCAAAGAATTCGGCGCTGTGTATCTGATGGCGGTTGGCGGTGCGGCCTACCTGGTGTCCAAAGCGATCAAGGGGGCAGAAGTTGTCGCCTTCGAAGAGCTGGGTATGGAAGCCATCTACGAGTTTGAAGTGGAAGATATGCCGGTCACTGTAGCGGTAGATTCCCGCGGCAGCTCTGTGCACCAGACCGGCCCGGTTGAGTGGCACGACAAGATCATTGCTGCCAAGGCGGTTTGATCTGAGTCTGCAGTAATATCAGTGCGGCCCTGGGCGTTCGGCTCAGGGCTGCCACTGAAAGTCTTTCATCTTTACCCTTCCTTTATTCACATCCACACCTTCCAATCTTAACTTCTCGGTTTGGAGTTGGCAGGTTTCCGTACCTTCAGGAAAAGCGATCTGACCGTTGCTCCGGATAACCCGATGCCAGGGAATCCTGTGACCGGAGGGCAGCGTGCCCAGGGCCCGGCCAACAAAGCGCGCCTGCCGGCCGAGGCCGGCCATGGCGGCTACCTGACCGTAGCTGGCCACTTTCCCTTCCGGGATTGCGGCCACTACCTGCCAGATTTTCTGCTCTTTAGTGGGTTCGTTCTCGAACGTGTCCATTCAGAGTCTCAGGGCTTACTATCAGCTTCCGGCTAGATGCGCAGGGCGCCGTCCACTTCGATCATGCGGCCGGAGACGTAGTCGTTCTCCAAGATGAATGCCACGGCAGAGGCAATTTCCTCCGGCTTGCCCATGCGCTTGAGCGGAATGCCTGCGGTCATTTTCTCGAGGGCTTCCGGTTTCATGGAGGCGGTCATCTCGGTTTCGATGAAGCCCGGGGCGATGCCCATGCAGCGGATGCCGTAGCGGGCGAGTTCCTTGGCCCAGACCGGTACCAGGGCAGACACGCCGGCCTTGGCGGCAGAATAGTTGCTCTGGCCCATGTTGCCGGCGCGCGAGATGGAGGCGATGTTGATGATGGCGCCCTGGTCACCGTTTTCGATCATGCGGGTGGCGGCTTCACGGCCACACAGGAAAACACCGGTGAGGTTGACGTCGATGACCGATTGCCACTGGGCCAGCTCCATACGTTTTTCCAGTTTGCCGTCCTTAACTTTCACCAGCAGGCCGTCGCGCAGAATGCCGGCGTTGTTCACCAGGCCGTTCAGGTGGCCGAAGTCGTTGATGATGGCCTGGAAGGTGGCTTCAACATCGTCTTCTTTAGCGACGTTGCACACGTAGGTTTTGGCATCGCTGCCGGCTTCTTTGCAGGCTTCTGCTGCTTCGGTCAGTTTGTCTTCCATCAGGTCGATGAGAGCGATTTTGGCGCCTTTGGCTGCCAGGTATTCGGCCATGGCGCGGCCCAGTCCCTGGCCGCCGCCGGTGATTGCAATAACGGAATCTTGAAGTTTCATGGTTTGCCCTAATTAAGTTCAGAGGTGGTTTTAGGTTCTCTGTGTGTCTGAGCGTTTTTATTAGGAGGCATTTTGCCCGTTTTCCTGTTTCTTTTCATTATTTTGCCCATCGCCGAGATGGTGGTTCTGATCAAAGTCGGCGGCATGATCGGGGTGTTGAACACCATCGGTCTGGTGTTACTGACCGCAGTGATTGGTGCCTGGTTACTGCGCCAGCAGGGATTGGCAACGTTGTTGCGGGCGAATCAGCGACTGAACAGCGGTGAGCTGCCGGCGAAGGAGGTGGCCGAGGGGTTGATTCTGGCCGTGGGCGGTGCGCTGCTGCTGACGCCCGGTTTTATTACCGATGCGGTGGGTTTTGCCTGTTTGTTGCCGGGGTCCCGGCATTGGTTGGCGGCCAAGGCGCTGACGCGGATGACGGTTGCCGGGCAGGCTCAAAGCCGGAGCTTTTTCTTTCGGGCTGGCGGTGGTGCCGGGCCTTTCGGGCAGGGGCCTTTTGACGCTCATGGGCCGTTCGGACCGCAGCGGCCGTTTGATCGGGATGCCAACGGCGACATTATTGAAGGTGAGTTTCAGGATCAGACCGATTCAGACCGGGACAAGCTCGAAAAAAAGTAATTTTTTTCGTTGAGGGGTGTTGAAAACACAGTGGCGAGCCCCATTTAGATTGCACAGATTCGCCGCGGGCTGAAAAGTACTGTCTTTCAGTTGCTTGGCAGTCCGGGCAATTTGTCGGGCCGGGTTTTCCGGTCAGACACTTTTAAACATGTAACTGTCATTGCCGCATGATGAATGTGGCTACTGGAGAAGCAGAGCAATGAAAATTCGTCCGTTACACGATCGAGTTGTCGTGCGCCGTAAGGAAGAGGAAGAGAAAACTGCAGGTGGCATCGTGCTGCCGGGTAATGCCAAAGAGAAGCCGTCCCAGGGCGAAGTGATCGCTGTGGGCAATGGCCGCATTCTGGACAATGGCGAAACCCGTGCACTGGCAGTCAAGGTCGGTGACACCGTGGTTTTCGGTCAGTACGCTGGTAACACCGTAAAGGTTGACGGTGAAGAGCTGCTCATCATGAGCGAAAGCGACATTTACGGCGTGCTTGAGTGATCGCATAAGCGACAGGCAATAACGCTCATTAATCCGATGGGTTCAAATTCGGTTTAACGAACAGGAACAGAAGACATGGCAGCTAAAGAAGTTAAATTCGGTGATAGTGCCCGTAAGCGTATGGTTGCAGGCGTAAATGTCCTGGCAGACGCGGTTAAGGTAACTCTGGGGCCGAAAGGTCGTAACGTGGTTCTGGAGAAGTCTTTTGGCGCACCTACCGTGACCAAAGACGGTGTATCAGTCGCCAAAGAGATCGAGCTGAAAGACAAGTTCGAGAACATGGGCGCCCAGATGGTCAAGGAAGTTGCTTCCCAGGCCAACGAAACTGCCGGTGACGGCACCACCACCGCAACCGTTCTGGCTCAGGCCATTGTGAGCGAGGGTATCAAGGCGGTCACCGCCGGCATGAACCCGATGGACCTGAAGCGCGGCATCGACAAAGCCACCGCTGAAGCCGTGAAAGCCATTCGCGAGATGGCCACTCCGTGCGACGACAGCCGCAACATTGCCCAGGTAGGCACCATTTCTGCCAACGGCGACGAGACAATCGGCCGCATCATCGCAGACGCGATGGAGCGTGTTGGTAAAGAAGGCGTGATCACCGTTGAAGAAGGCCGTGGCCTGGAAGACGAGCTGGACGTGGTTGAAGGTATGCAGTTCGATCGCGGTTACCTGAGCCCGTACTTCATCAATAACCAGGACAACATGTCTGCCGAGCTGGACGATCCGTACATCCTGCTGGTTGACAAGAAAATCTCCAACATCCGCGAGCTGCTTCCGGTGCTGGAAGCTGTCGCCAAGGCTGGCAAGCCACTGCAGATCATCGCTGAAGACATCGAAGGCGAAGCGCTGGCCACTCTGGTTGTCAACAACATGCGTGGCATCGTGAAGGTCAACGCTGTTAAAGCGCCGGGCTTTGGTGACCGTCGTAAGGAAATGCTGCAGGACATCGCCATTCTGACCGGTGGTACTGTGATTTCCGAAGAAGTGGGCCTGACTCTGGAGAACACCACTCTGGACGACCTGGGTACTGCCAAGCGCGTTAACGTGACCAAGGAAAACACCACTCTGATCGGCGGTGCCGGCGCGCAGGGCGACATCGAAGCCCGCGTTGAGCAGATCCGCAAGCAGATCGAAGACAGCACCTCTGACTACGACAAAGAGAAGCTGCAAGAGCGCGTAGCCAAGCTGGCTGGCGGTGTTGCTGTGATCAAGATCGGTGCTGGCTCTGAAGTGGAAATGAAAGAGAAGAAGGCCCGCGTTGAAGACGCGCTGCACTCTACCCGCGCTGCCGTTGAAGAAGGCATCGTAGCTGGTGGTGGTGTTACCCTGATCCGCGCCATTGCTGCGCTGGACAAGGTAGATGCGATCAACGAAGAGCAGAAAGCCGGTGTAAACATTCTGCGCCGTGCCATGGAAGCTCCGCTGCGTCAGATCGTATTCAACGCCGGTGGTGAGTCTTCTGTTGTTGTAGCCAAGGTAAAAGAAGGTCAGGGCGCCTTCGGTTACAACGCTGCCACTGAAGAATACGGCGATATGCTGGAGATGGGTATCCTGGATCCTGCCAAGGTAACCCGCTCTGCACTGCAGGCTGCGGCTTCTGTGGCCTCTCTGATCATCACCACTGAGGCGATGGTTGCAGATGAGCCGGAAGACGAGAAAGCCGGTGGCGGCATGCCGGACATGGGTGGCATGGGCGGTATGGGAGGCATGGGCGGCATGATGTGATGCCGGCCAGATCCCGACCAGGTCTCAATTCCTGAGGCCTGGCCTGATCGACCCCTTAAAACCCCGCGCTGGTTCACACCGGTGTGGGGTTTTTTATTGCTTTAATCATGAACTTGGCAACAGCCTTTGTTAGACTCGGCTACCGGTTTCCAAATGTGCACGACGTATGAGTGAGTCTCCATCAAAGCCTTTCTTCGGCCCAGGCAAGTTTGTCTTGCTCCTGTTGCTTGGTCTGTTGGTGTTCGGGGTGATGCTGGTCGTGCGCGTGCCCGTGGGCTGGGTGTGGCATCAGCTTTCCGATCAGGTTCCGTTGCCGCCTCAGGTTCAGGTTAGGCAAGTTTCCGGAACGTTATGGGGCGGTGCTGCTGGCGTCGTCGTAGGTGGCTTCCCGGCGAGAGTTCATTGGCAGTTTTCCTGGCCTTCTTTCACGGAATTGGCGTTGCCGATTGAATTTTCAGTGTCTTCGTCACAATCCCGGCTGGAAGGGGTTGCTACGGCGGGATGGCCCGGTAATTTTGAGGTGTCTGCCAATGGAACGGTGGAGGTTTCTGAGTTTGAGGGCCTGATTCGACAGAGTGGCGGCGCGATGATTGAGGGTGAGGTGAGCATTGATCGCCTGAACCTGGCGTGGTCCGATGATCGTTTGAAAAATGCACAGGGTTTGGGGCGTTGGAACGGCGGCATGGTTTCCTGGCCGATGGGTAACCAGACAGGGCAGGCACAGTTTCCGCCCATGCAGGCCAACCTGGATACCGTTGATGGCGGCGTCGCGCTCGACATCTCAGAGCAAGGCGGTGATGGGCCGGCGGCTGATGCCAGTATCCTCTGGGATGGCATGATGGAAATTCGTGTTTATAAACGCATGGTTGATCTGGCCCAGCAACCCTGGCCCGATACCGCCCGCCCGGGCGACGTGGTGTTCCGGGTACGGCAGCCGTTGCTGCCGGGAGGGCTGTAATATGGCCGGTGTATCAATACATGCTCAGGAGCGGGTTTCGCGGCTTTTGGCAAACTTGCTACTGATTCTTCTGGTGGTCTACCTGGCTGTGGAGCTGGCCAGAGTCACCTGGCTTTTTGCCTGGCAGGACAGGCCGGTACCGGAAATTTATGGCCAGGTATCGGCGGAAGCCGATGGTCGGCAAGGCGTTCACCTTGCGCCGATTGCAGGTTACGAGTTGTTTGGCCGCCCGGAATCCCAGACAGGTGTTGCCGATGTGGTGCGCCGCTCTGCGCCGGAAACAGGCCTTCGTTTGAGGCTGGAAGGCGTGCTGATAGGGCAGCGCCCGGAAGACTCCGGTGCTATAGTTGCCGGGAGCAATGGTGAAACGGAATACTACCGGGTGGGCGATACCCTGCCGGGTAATGCGGAGCTGGCCGAGGTAGAGGCCGACAGAGTGCTTATAAGGCGTGGCGGGCGCTATGAATCGCTGGCCTTTGAGGAAGATTTGGGTGTTGAGGGTATGTTGGCAGAGACCGCTCAGGCAGAGCCCGCCGAATCGCCAGAGGCTTTCCTGGCGAACGCCAGAGCCCAGCTCGACGTTGAGGGTGCCGCGGCCCTGTCAGTTTATGGTCTGAGCCCGGCGGGTGATGCGGGGCAGTCAGGTTATGTGTACGACGGATCGAACGCGATGCTCAATGCTGTTAATCTCCGCCCGGGTGATGTGATCACCGCAGTCAACGGGCAGCGACTGGGCGACATTGAACAGGACAAAGCGCTGCTCGACGACTGGCGCAGCCAGCCCCGGCTGGATATTGAAATAGAACGTGACGGAAGCCTACTTACGGTCAGCTATGCCATACCCGAGCAATGGCGCTGATCCGGTAATCTACAACAGGACGATATCGCCAGATGTATAACCACAAGACCAATATCCTCAGGGCTCTCTTGTTTGCCTTACTGCTACCACTGGTATCGATGGTACATGCTCAGGAAGAAACCTGGAGGCTGAATCTCAAGGATGCAGATATCAGGGCGTTTGTGACCCAGGTGGCCGATATTACCGGTTACAGTTTTGTGGTGGACCCCCGGGTTAAAGGTAAAGTGACGGTGCTTTCCAGTGCGCCGATGAACAAGGATGAAATTTACGATTTGTTCCTGGCGGTGCTGAACGTACACGGGTTCACTGCGATTCCGGGCGAAGAAGTGGTCAAGGTAGTACAGCAGGTGGATGCCAAGCAGTCTGCTGAGGTGCTGGACCGGTTTGATGTAACGCCTTCTGAGCAGCTGATTACACGGGTTATTCAGATTGATAACGCCAATGCGCTTGAACTGGTGCCCATTCTTCGTCCTCTTGTCGCCAAGTATGGTCATCTGGCCGGTGTTGCGGCGGCGAATGCTCTGATCGTCAGTGATCATTCCTCCAACATTCAGCGTATCGAGCAAATCGTTCGTGAGTTGGACAGTCCCTCGAAGTACGAAGTTGAGGTGATCCAGCTCAGCGAAGCCTGGGTTGGTGATATGGTCAAGCTGCTGCAGGAGTTGGCACCGGATGAATTGGGCCGGGCCGGTGGCGACAACGTTGCACGCAAGTACAGTGTAACCGCCGATGAGCGAAGCAATCGCCTGATTCTGCGTGGTGATGAAACCTTCCGGGACAAAATGCGTGGCTTGATCCGCAAGCTGGACCAGCCATCTGCCAGTGGTGGTACAACCAAGGTGCTTCGGTTACGCCATGCGGACGCCAAAACCCTGACGGAAATTCTCAAAGGCGTCATGGGCGAGGCGATCAAAGAAAGCAGCGGAGGTGGCACTGGCGCGGCCGGGGGCGCGGGCAGCAATCCGAATAACAATTTTGCGGTATTCGCAGACGAAGGCTTGAATGCCCTGGTGGTTCGGGGCGACCCGTCATTGATGCAAGAAGCCGAGCAAATTGTTGCCCAGCTGGATGTGCGTCGTGCTCAGGTGATGATTGAGGCCGCAATTGTCGAGATCAGCGATGAGCTGGGTGACCAGTTGGGTGTGCAGTTAGCCGCAGGCGATGAATCTGCTTCATCTCTTCCGGTGTTGGGCACCAATCTGACCAGTGGTCAGGGTATGGTTGGCCTGAACTCGGTCATCGGGGCCTTGGTAGGCGACACCATCCCGCAACTTGGCGGGGGTATTACGTTGGGTGCGGGTAACCGTGATGAAAACGGCATAACCTGGGGTGTGCTGATCCAGGCACTGTCATCCTCCGCTGCAGCGAATCTGCTGTCTACGCCGAGTATCATCACTCTGGATAACCAGGAGTCGGAAATCATCGTTGGCCAGAACGTGCCTTTCCGCACTGGTCAGTCCACGGTCACAGGCGATGGCACGACGAACCCCTTTACCACGATTGAGCGCCGAGACGTGGGTCTTTCGCTTAAGGTGACCCCGACCATCAGTGCCGATGGCCTGGTGCGCCTGGTGGTTGAGCAAACCACGGAAGACATTTCCACGACCACCGTAGATGGCGCCTCGGATTTGATCACCAACAAACGTGAAATCAAAACAACGGTCTTAGCCGACGATGGCGAAACTGTGGTTCTGGGCGGCTTGATCAAAGACGATTATCAGGTGAACAAGAGCAAAGTACCCCTGCTCGGTGATATCCCGGTGCTCGGCCGACTGTTCTCGTCCGAGTCTGAAACTCGCATAAAGCGTAACCTGCTGGTGTTCCTGCGCCCGACCATCATGCTTGGCAAGGAAGACGCCGTCGCGGCCACCACCGAGAAGTTTAACCGCTTGTGGGATGTAAACCTGGAAGTGAGGGAGAAGCTTGGTTTGCCGGCACCGGAGACCGGGGCGTCGGTGGATATGCTGTTTGAAGGTCGCCGCCAGTAAAAACATACTGAATAACAGAAGCATCCGATGGGGCCAGTCCCCGGCACAGAACTCAGGCTTCAGGGCCGTGCCGGGAACTGGCCCCTTTTATTTGCCTTCGAATAACCTCACGGGCATGTCATTACGGGCCGGGGTCTGACCCCGGGTCTGACCCCGGTTTTACAGCGGGGGCATTGGGCAGTCCAGTTGGTCTGCCACTAACCTCATGAGCTCATATTCCCGCACGTCCACTTTTCCGTCGTGCATGATGCAGTGTCCGCAGGCGTCGATGATGGCTGGCTTTAGGAGTGGCGACAGGCGGCTCAGGGTTTCCAGCGCGGCTTTCAGCTCGTTGACGGACACTTTGCCGGTTGTCACTTCGGCGGTGCCGTTGCAGAAGCCGGCCATGGCTTCACGGTACAGCTTGACGGACTGCCCCTCAGAAGTGCTGCCGGCCCGGGCGAACAGGCTGAGTACACGCTCTATGGCGGGAAGCACGGATCGGTAATTTCGGTGTTTTACCGGTACTGCATGTTCTGCCCCTGGCGCAAGGTGCCTGTTCAGGAAGGTGGTCAATGCCAGCTCAAACAGGCTCAGCCGATTATCGGCGGCGACCAGTCTCTGCACATTGGTCAGCAGGGCGTGGCGCTCATCCGGGTCGAGTTTGCGCAGGGCAGGCATGGCCAGCTCGAGGACGGGGAACCTGGCCGCTTCCCCGAGCTTGATCAGCGTCGGCCGAAGCTTGCCTAGAAGCTCTTCTTGCAGGCCCAGCATGGAGTGCTTTTCTATCAGTGAAAGATGTTCCTTCTGGGTGGCGTCAGGAAGATGGTAAGTCAGCAGTCCATAGCAAAGCTGGATTGCACCAGCCCGGGTGTAGAGCAGGTTTCGGAATGTGGAGGGCAGCTGGTCCAGCAGGCGGGCGGCGTAGGCCTCACTGCCTGGCGTCACTGTTCCTACCCGGGTGGAGAGTTTGGTCGGCGGTGGCTGCAGGTTTTCGTTAAAGGATGACTGCAAGGGGGAAAGCCGGCTACCGGCTCTGCCTCGAACAGGTTCAGCAACCTGGCTGACCAGGTCGCCCAGCCGTGTGCGGTCAGCAGGAGCTCCGGTCTGACGAAGGTTGGCACCTGGCTCGGTGTCTCTCAAACGGCTGCGCAGTCTTGCCAGCAAGCCCGGCTGAATGGCGTTGATCCGGTCATTCACCGGCGGATGGGAGGCCAGGAGTGAGGTGAATTTCATCCGGGCCGACTCGCCAAAACACATATGATTCATATCGCTGGCGTGGCTTGTGGAATCGAGGTATCCGCTTTTCAGGCCGATTTTGAACAGGGCGCTGCCAATACCTTCCGGGTTGCGGGTGAACTGCACCGAAGACGCGTCGGCCAGCATTTCTCGCTGACGTGACACCGCGGCCTGAATCAGTCGACCGAAAAATACCCCTACATACCCGATGATCATCAGGGCCAGCCCCAGTATGCCGAGGGCTGCCTGGGCACGGCCGTCGCGGCTGCGTGTGCGGCCACTGCTGTAAAAGCCGGCGCGCAGTAAAAACTGACCGATCTGGCCGATCATAAGAATGCCGGCAAGCAAGGCGATCAGGCGAACGTTGATGCGCATGTCGCCGTTGAGGATGTGGCTGAACTCGTGACCGACAACACCCTGCAGTTCATCCCGGTTGAGTTGGGACAAGGCTCCCTGAGTGACGACCATAACGGCTTCGCCAGGGGTGTAGCCGGCGACGAAGGCATTAATGCTGGTTTCGCTGTCCATAACGTAGAGTTCGGGCACGGAGACGCCGCTGGCAATGGCCATCTCTTCCACAATATTGCGGAGTTTCCGCTCTTCCGCGCTCTTTGTGTCTGGCTCAATCAGTCGCGCACCCACCATACGGGCCACCCGGCTGCCACCCCCGCCCAGGTCTATCCAGCGCACTAATGAGCCAACGCTGATCAGCGTGACCACGGCCGCTGCCGTCGCCAGGCCGTGGCTTGATAACAACCAGAGGTGAAAGGGAAGGGGAGAGCTCTGGCTGCGGGTGACCATGTAGCCAACCAGGCAAACGGCCAGGGTGATCAGGGTGACGGCAGTCAGAAACAGAACGATCAACAGGCCGGTGTTGCGCCGGGCGTGTGCCTGGCGCTGAAAGAAACCGGGGTTTGCCATGAATCAGGCCTCAGAAGCTGACTTTTGGGGCCTGGCGGGCTTCCGGGGTTTCCAGTTGCAGCTGGGCGGTCTCTTTGAAAGCAAACATGCCTGCCACAATGTTGTTCGGGAACTTCTCGCGGAAAATGTTGTAGGTCATCACGCCGTCGTTGTAGGCCTGACGGGCAAAAGCAACACGGTTTTCCGTGCTGGCCAGCTCTTCCATCAATTGCTGAATGGTTTCGTTGGCTTTCAGATCCGGGTAGTTTTCTGCCACGGCATAGAAGTTTGCCAGGGCTTTGGTGAGCAGGTTTTCTGCGCTGCCAAGGCGCTGGATCTTGGTATTGTCGCCTGGGTCTTTGGCGGCATCTTTCTGGGCGCTGACGGCATTGTTACGAGCTTCCATCACCTGGGTAAGCGTGGATTTCTCGTGATCAAGGTAGGCTTTGGCGGCCTCTACGAGATTGGGGATAAGGTCGTGCCGGCGCTGAAGCTGCACATCTATCTGGGCAAAACCGTTTTTGAATTGATTACGCAGAGATACCAGGTTGTTGTAGATAAAAACCAGGTAAAACACGACAACGGCAATTACGACAAGGCCGATGACAGTGGTTGTTCCCATGTCTAATCCTCAAGGGGTTGGATTTCAGGCGTCATTTTCCACGATATTGGCGTGAAATGTCTGTATAAAACTCTCAAAATCTTTAGGTAGCAGGGGTCTGCTGAAGAAATAACCCTGGGCCAGTTTGCAGCCTCTTTGGGTCAGATAGTGCTCTTGCTCTGCAGTTTCCACACCTTCTGCAACCACCGTCAGATTCAGGCTTCGGCCGAGATCGATGATGGTGTTGGCGATTCGGGTGTCTTCCTCGTTGACGAGCAGGTCACGGATGAACTGTTTGTCGATTTTCAGATGTTGAACCGGCATCTGCTTCAGGTAGGTGAGTGATGAATAGCCGGTGCCAAAATCGTCTACCGCTATGCTGATGCCCGCTCGGTGCAACCGGTGCAGTTTGGCCACGGCATCGGTCAGGTTGGTCATGAAGCTTGTTTCGGTGACTTCGAGCTCCAGCCGTCCCGCAGGGATCTTGTGTTTTTCCAGGGTGGCGAGAATGTCGTCGACGATGGCGTCTTGCCGTAGCTGAACGGCGGACAGGTTAACGGCAATCCTCAGGTGTAAGCCTTCACTTGCCCAGCGAGCGGCTTGCCAGCAGGCTTGTTCCAGAACCCATTGACCAATGTCGACGATGGAACCATTGGCTTCTGATACCGGAATGAACGTGTCTGGCGGGACCAGGCCATATTCCGGGTGATTCCACCGGAGCAGAGCCTCAGCGCCGATGATGCGTTTGGTCTCCAGGTTGATCTGGGGCTGGTAAACGAGATGAAACTCGTGATTGGCCAGTGCACGGGCCAGGTCTTTCTCCATTTGCTTCCGCTCGCGGATTGCCTGGTCAATGCTGGCGACGTAAAACTGAAAGTGGTTGTGGCCGTTCTGTTTGGCCAGAGCCATGGTTTGTTCTGCGCTTTGTAGCAGGCGATCGGCTTCTTCGGCATCCGATGGGTACAGTGCGATGCCTATGGTGGCTGTCATGGATATGCGGTGATTGCCGGCATTGATAGGCGAGGCGAAGCCAGCGAGTACTTTTTCAGCGGTTTCCGCTGCCTGAAAACCATCCCGAAGTTTTTTTTCAACAATCACAAACTGGTCGCTGCCCAGACGGGCGATACTGAAGCGGTCTGAGGACAGGTTGGCGCTCATTCGGCTGGCGACCGTTTGCAGGATGGTGTCGCCCGTTCGAAACCCGCATTGGTCATTGACGGATTTGAAATCGTCTATGCCACAAACCATCAGTGCCACAGAACCGTGTTCAGCCTGAGCTGCCTGAATATCCTGCCGTAACTCTTCCATAAACACATCACGGCTTGGCAGGCCCGTCAGAGAATCAAAGCGTGCGAGCTGGCTCGCCCTGTCTTCCGCTTCACGGTGTCGTTGCTGGCTGTCTGCTATGGCCACCAGAAGGTTGTTGGTGGCATTGACCCAAAGCCCCAGTTCGTCAGCCTGATGCCCTTTTGGAACGCTCAGCAGGCGGTCATCCGGATGGGCCGGGTCGACCTTTTTAACGGAGTGAACGATTCGGAGTAGCGGGCTTGTCAGTAACAGGTGGAAAACGATGAAGAGGACAAAGCCCAGAATCAGGGCAATAACAATACCGGAAGTGAAAGTGACCAGTGCGCGACTGAGCCAGATTTCCGCCACTGGCGCGGTGTCGTAATGAATTTCCAGGTAGCCATAGGTGATATCGGTGTTGGTGCTGCGGTTCAGCGCTTCGCGATATTCCCGGACACTGCCAAAGAAGAGATCGGTGATTGGGCGGAAATCCAGTTCCTGAAGTGGCCTCAACCGACCGCCGAGTTCGTCACCGTTCGGGTGGGTAATGCTTGCCATGTGAATAGGTTCAAGGGCGAAGAGGCCGTCTACCACTTGTTGGGCAAGCGTTTCATCGATGCTGAAAACGGCCTGGGTTGCAGCGTCCCGAACCATGGTCATGGTCTGGGCGGCCTGCCGCTCAAGCTCTGAAGAGACCCGTTGGGCGTCCAGCACAACTTGCACGGTGCTGACCGCAATGCCGCTGAGCAGGGCGACGATCAGCACCCAGCGCAGAATCCGGAATCCCAGGTGGTTTTCTACATGAAACGCTTTTTGCATACGGCTGTGGATAGCTCGTTTGTCGTGATTGTTGTTGGAGCCTATGAACCTCTCAGGTCAGCCCCTTAGACAGTATGGTTCAGGCTGATCCGATCGTCATTGAGTATGCCTGATTTTTTACATTTATCTTGGTGCGACATGTATCGATTTGTTGCAGTTTGGTCGCATTCAGAAACAGAAACGCCCGCCGGGCACATGCCAGGCGGGCGTTTCTGTTTCTGGCAATGACAGCTGACGCTGTCAGAGGCACAAACCGGTTTACGCGAGGTTTTCGTTCACGAAATCCCAGTTAACCAGGTTCCAGAAAGCTTCCAGGTAGTTAGGACGGCTGTTCCGGTAGTCAATGTAGTAAGCGTGTTCCCATACATCAACAGTCAGCACTGGCTTGTCTGCACCTGTCAGCGGTGTTTCGGCGTTGCTGGTGTTGGCGATTGCAACGCTGCCGTCTGCTTTCTTGACCAGCCACGTCCAGCCGGAACCGAAGTTGTTGGCGGCTTTGTCGTTGAATTCTTTCTTGAACTCTTCGAACGATCCGAAAGCCTTGTCGATGGCTTCTTTGGCTGCGCCAGTCGGCTCGCCGCCACCGTTAGGGCTCAGGCAGTGCCAGTAGAACGTGTGGTTCCAAACCTGGGCTGCGTTGTTGAACAGAGGGCCGCTGGCGCTCTTGATGATGTCTTCCAGGGACTTGCCGGCATTGTCGGTACCTTCAACCAGGCCGTTCAGCTTGGTCACATAGGTGTTGTGGTGCTTGCCGTAATGGTACTCAAGTGTTTCCTGAGAGATGTGCGGTTCCAGTGCGTTTTTTTCGTAAGGCAGTGCGGGAAGTTCAAATGCCATGAGGTCGTTCTCCCTGTCTCTCTGTGTTTATGAATGTTCGTACAAGCAATAT
The DNA here is from genome assembly GCF_030541005.1 of Marinobacter sp. SS5-14b. Taxonomy (GTDB): domain Bacteria; phylum Pseudomonadota; class Gammaproteobacteria; order Pseudomonadales; family Oleiphilaceae; genus Marinobacter. Next base: position 193,202 of record NZ_JASSVM010000001.1, read on the forward strand.
AAGGGCGGTTTGAGTTAAATCAACCCTTTGCTGTTAAAGAGCTTTTAAACTCGGGGCTGCCCGGCAGGAACTGCGCACAGTTCCTTACCCGCCAGACGAGTTCTTCGTAGCTGTCTGCCAGGATGTTTACGTGCCCTAACTTGCGCCCCGGCCGTTCACCTTTGTTATACAGGTGCAGGTGAGCGTAGGGCAGCTCCAGTATGCGCTCGATCTCACCGTGTTCGCCAATGATGTTGATCATGCAGCTGACGCCTCGGGCCTCTACATTGCCGAGGGCATGGCCGCTGATGGCACGGATGTGGTTCTCGAACTGGCTGGTCATGGCGCCCTCGATGGTCCAGTGGCCAGAGTTGTGGACACGTGGCGCCATTTCATTGGCGACCAGTCCATCGTCGGTTTCGAAAAGTTCCAGTGTTAAAACACCAACGTAGCCAAGTTCGTTCAGCAGGGCTTTGATGTATCGCTCCGCATCTTGCTGCACGTGTGCCTGCAGGCCCGGCGCGGGCGCGATCGAGTAGCGCAGAATGCCCTCGTGATGGGTGTTCTCGGCAATGGGGTAGAAGGCAACGTCTCCGTCTTCGCCGCGTACTGCAATGATGGATACTTCTCGCTTGAAGTTGACGAACTTCTCTACGATGACCTTCGGGTGGCCTATGCTGGCCCAGGCATCGACAGCGTCTTCCGGGCTTTTGAGTACGGCCTGGCCTTTGCCGTCGTACCCTTCGGTGATGGATTTTGCCACTACCGGGCAGCCCAGTGCCTCTGCGGCTGCTTTAAGTGATTCAGCGCTGTCGGCGGTTTTCCATTCCGGAGTGGGGATGCCTAACTGCCCGAAGAGTGTTTTTTCAGCTTCGCGGTTCTGGCATACCTGGAGGGCGCGAGGGCATGGGTGCACCGGTTTGTGCTTGGCCAGTTGTTCGGCAACGTCTACGGGCAGGTGCTCGAATTCGTAGGTGACTCGGTCAACTCTGGACAGAAAGTCGTCCAGGTATTTGCCGTCGCGGTCCACGATGGTTTCGCCGAGCCCGGCGCTGGGACTGCCAGACATGTCATAGAATACAAATTCTTTGGCCAAAGGGTATCCGGCGAGGGCCAGCATGCGCCCCAATTGGCCGGCACCTAGAACACCAATTCTCATTCGGGATCTCCTGCCAGTGTTTCGGCTCTTGTCTTGGTGGAGTGAGCTGGTTTCACTGATCCTTGGGGTCAGGGTTGTCCAAAATAGTCTGTGTTTGTGTTGCCCTGAACTCGTCTACCGCCTTGCGCACTTTGTCATCGAAGGTGCCGATAATCTGGGCAGCCAGCAGGCCGGCGTTGGTGGCACCGGCTTTACCGATGGCCAAAGTGCCGACGGCAATGCCGCCGGGCATCTGGACGATGGACAGCAGAGAGTCCAATCCGTTCAAGGCCTTTGATTGTACGGGGACACCGAGTACCGGCAAAGACGTTTGCGAAGCAACCATGCCGGGCAGGTGTGCGGCACCGCCTGCGCCTGCAATGATGACTTTCAGGCCGCGGTCGGATGCGGTTTTGGCGTAGTCAAAAAGCAGGTCGGGTGTGCGGTGTGCTGAGACTACCCGGGTTTCGTAGGGTACGCCGAGTTTGTCGAGCATGTCGGCGGCGTGTTCCATGGTGGGCCAGTCGGATTTCGAGCCCATGATGAGTCCTACAAGCGGCTGCATATGCAACTGTCCTGTGATAATTGGAAAGCCGGCCATTGTAGGGTCTGCCTACTTGCCATGCAACAGAGACCGCGCCCTTGTCGGGGCGCCTGTAACGTTCGTCATTTTAACGTTTGGTCAGGTGCGGGTATTATCGAGGCCTCTGTTTTAACTATCCATAGTCAGGAGCTGTAATGGAACCGATCCGTCCGGATGACGATGAGCTGAGAGCTGAAGCACCCTTTGGTGGGGCGGAGCCGAGAAAGCCGGTGGCAGGCAAAGAAAAGTCCGCGGCCAAAAAGGAAAAACCGCCAAAGCCACCGGAGTCGTCAAAGGCGCCGAAGCCAGCCAAAGGGGGTGGTCATGGTGGCGGTGGCTCGGTGCTGGTCTGGGTGCTGCTGATTGCGGTGGCGGTTGCAGCGGGTACCGGCTGGTATGTTCAGGAGCAACGCATTACCGCGCTCGAAGGGCAGTTGGAGGAAGCAGATTATTGGGCCAGGCAGAGTAAGTTGGCGCTGGCGCGCTTTGAAGGTGAGCTTTCTGAAACCGGTGAGTCCTTGCAGGAACGGGGCGCGTCATTGGAGGAGAAGATTGCGGCAAACGAAGCGCGCCTGGATGCTGCCGACGGTGAGGTTCGCAAACTTTGGGTGATAGCCAATGAGCGGAACAAAAAGCGTCTGGATGAGCATCAGCAGCAGCTTGGGGCTTTGGATGAAGCGCTTGGTGAGGCTCGCAAATCGGTTTCGGATTTAACGGCCTCCCTGGAGCGGGTTCGTACCGGCCTGGCCGGCGATCTCGCGCAGCTTTCAGGTCGGCTCGATAGCTCAGTGGCCTCGCTGGAGCAGGCCGACAAAACGTCGGCAGAACAGTTGGGTGTTCTACGCCAGCAGATGGGGGATGTGGCTCAGGTTGTGGATAGTCGTGTTCGTCGGTTCGAGCAGGAGCAGAAGCTCGGTATTGATGGCCGGGAAAGCCGTATTGCGGCACTGGAAGATGACGTTGCTTCGATGGCCGGGGGTGGAGAGGTACGCGCACTGAGGAGTCAGTTGGCGGAAGTAAAAAAGGTGGTGGAGGCCGTTGATGCATCCCGTGCGCAGCTGACCTCGCGGCTGGTGCGTCTTTCAGAAGAGGTGAATCAACTTCGCTCGGGTTCCGCAGGCCAGTAATCGGTTTCAGGGCTGACAGGGGTGAATGTAACGGTTTGTATTCATCCCTTGCGGTAGCTCTCATTTCTCCGGGGTGGCAGTTGTTATGATTTGCCTACTCGAGAAAGGATGAAGAGTGTAAAACAATGAGAATCCGAGCACCTTTCGTAAAAAACGTGGCTGCGCTTCTGTGTGCGCTGGCCTTGTCCGGTTGTACCGTATATCAATCTATCGGCAAGAGTGTGGGTGGTTTCCTGCACCCAGTGTCTGGCCATAACTTTGTACACATCGATACCGACGCCTGGGATCAGCAGAATGCGCTGTTGTACTTTTATCGCACCCATTCCCAGTGGGCGGCGGATGAGATTGAATCCCCCAGCGTCTATATCGACGACAAGCATTACTTCAATATTCGCAATAACAGCTTCACCTGGCTGGAGGTGGCGCCTGGGGAGCGCCATTTAGCCATGCGCCGCCCGTTGCTCGGGCTTGAAGGCCTGAATTCGTTCAGTCTTAGCCTGATTGCAGATGCCACTATTAATGTGGAAGCTGGCAAGATTTATTACCTGCGTTACAACGAGTTGACCGAGCCGGAGAGTCCTTACCCGGGTCTGGATCCGGAAGACCCACTGGCGTCCGGTGATTTGCAATTGGTAACCCGGGAATACGCCATGCAGTCTGGAGAAATCGTATCTACCCTTTTCCTGAACAGTGATTTGCTGGCGCCAAACCATGCGGCCACCTCGATCGTTGAGGTTAATCAGGATGCCGATTACGAAAAGCGCAGGGCTGTTCTTGAGGAAGAGCGGGAGCTGGAAATTGAGCGGCTCAAGGCGCAGGGCAAGTATGAACCTGCCTCCTGGTACTGGCCATTTGGTGGCGGCCCCACGGTTCCGTTGGAATCTGATCGCAAGCTGGACGAGCTGGAAAAACAGTATGCCAGCCTTGAGAAGGAGCGTGAACGGCGCCGCGAAGCGGAATCTGGTGGCGGCTGGTGGATTTTTTAACGGTTGAGTGACTACACTGAATGCGATCTGGCAGTAAGTGAGAACAACTGATGTCACTCAAAGATGATGTTTTTGCTCGGGTTGAGCATGTGGCTGGGCGACTCGTACCCTACCTGGAAGAATCCTGGCTGGACGTAAAGACGAGGCTGGATGATCTTAACCGTTCCCTGGCAGCGCAGGCTGTTCCGGAAGAGCGCAGGGCTCAGGTTAGCGATTTGTCCTTGCGCTCGAAAGGTGAGCGGGCAGGGCAGAAAACGGCCGAGGTCAAAGACTTTCCGAAGGGTGGGAGGTGAGGTCAACTCGCTGATTTCGATCATAAAACGCTCAGTTTTTGTGGTTATCGAAAAAACTTCAGGAATTTTCCGGAAAACATTTGACTCTCAGAGTGAAATGCTTAAAATGCGCGTCTCACTTGGTTGATGCAGCAACGCTGAATCAGCAAGCGCGTCAAGCGTAGCAAGTGACTGCTTAGAGCTTGAAGTACAGTAAAGCTCCGAAGTGGGTGGTTAGCTCAGCTGGGAGAGCATCGCCCTTACAAGGCGAGGGTCGCAGGTTCGATCCCTGCACCACCCACCACTTTTAAGCAGCCGCCAGAGTGTTTGTCTGGCAACCGGTTTGACCCAATGGGTTGAATCAATGCGGAGCGGTAGTTCAGTTGGTTAGAATACCGGCCTGTCACGCCGGGGGTCGCGGGTTCGAGTCCCGTCCGCTCCGCCACTTTTTCCCGGGTGGTTAGCTCAGCTGGGAGAGCATCGCCCTTACAAGGCGAGGGTCGCAGGTTCGATCCCTGCACCACCCACCAGATTTGAAAAAAAGCAGATCCAATCGGATCTGCTTTTTTTTTGCCTTCAGAGAATTCTGCGGTCTTATAAAAAAGCCGGGGGCCATGCGCCCCCGGCTTTCCATAGTGAGAGGCTTACTTGCCAATCAGGGACTGGCCACACACCCGCACTACGTTACCGTTCACGCCCGCCGACGCCGGGTTGCAGTACCAGGCAATGGCCTCGGCCACGTCTACCGGCTGACCGCCCTGCGACAAGCTGTTCATCCGCCGGCCTGCTTCGCGAATGGTGAAGGGCATAGCGGCCGTCATTTGGGTTTCAATGAATCCCGGGGCTATGGCGTTGATGGTGATGCCGTTCTTGAGCTGTTTCGCCATAGCTTCCACGTAGCCAATCACGCCGCTCTTGGCGCAGGAATAGTTGGTCTGGCCAAAGTTGCCGGCGATCCCGCTGATGGAAGAAATGCACACAATTCGACCGTTGTCCTTCAGCAGTCCTCGGTGAGCGAGCTCTTCGTCAATAAGCTCTTCCGCCGTCAGGTTCACTGCAATGGTCATATCCCAGAAGTGCTCAGGCATGTTGCCAAGGGTTTTGTCGCGAGTTATGCCGGCGTTGTGGATCACGAAATCTACCCCGCCAGTTTCCTTTTCAATGAAGTCTGCAATCAGCTTTGGCGCCTTTTCGTCAGTGATATCACAGGCCATGGCTTTGCCTTTAATGGCGCCGGTTACTTTCTGCAGCTCTTCCAGGGCTGGTGGGATGTCCAGGCCTATGACGGTTGCGCCGTCCCGGGCAAGGGTTTCCGCAATGGACGCACCAATACCCCGGGAAGCGCCGGTAACCAGGGCAACTTTGCCGGCCAGGGCGGCAACCGGGTTGGTTGCTTTGGCTTCGTCGGCCTTGCCAATGCGCACGGTCTGGCCAGAAACGTATGCTGACCGGGCGGAGAGGAAAAAGCGCACGCTGGAGTCGAGTTGGTTCTCGGCATTTGGTGCAATCCATATCAGGTTCGCGGTGGAGCCTTTTTTGCCGATTTCCTTGCCTACTGCGCGCACAAAACCTTCCAGTGCCTGCTGGGCTGCAGCCTGAGGCGCTTTGCGGCAGGAATGAGGGTCCTGGCCAATGACCAGTACCCGGCCATTCGAAGCCAGTTTGCGAATTGTGGGGTGGAAGAAATCGTACAGCGCCCGGAGTTCCTGAGGGGTTTTCAGGCCGGAAGCGTCGAAGATCAGTGCAGAAAGCTTGGTGTCCACCGGGCTGCTGAGGTCAAAGGTCTTGGCCTTGTTGCCGGCTTTCGCGGATTCCGACAAGATTTCTGTTCCGGTGGCGTGGTGCAGGTTTGCCGGACTGGCTGCCAAAATGGCGCCCAGTGTTGATATCGCCTTTGCGCCGGGGCCTGCGCCAATAAGAACATCACCTTCAACAAAAGGCTGGTCGACGCGTTTAAGGCGTTTCAGCGGGTTCGGTGATGGCAGGCCAAGAGATTGAGCGGCGGTTTTGCCCACGGGGGTATTCACGAGTTTCAGATAGAGGTCAGACATGGTTGCTTCCTTGTATAAGCTTGAGTATCTAATAGCCTAAAGGGTAAAGATTCTTCAGGCTATTGGATTGACTGAACGCAGTATTGCGGTTGTCAGAGTTGCCAATGAGCCGCGCCGGGTAATCGTTAGACTTCAATGCAACGTCTTCGACTCCAATTCCAACCCTAACCCCTCATCGTTATAAAGGATTATTCACTATGGCCCAGGCCCCGAAGAGTACCAAGACCAAATCCGAAATCGCCAGGAACACTTCAGGTATTCGCCGCGTCGCAGTGCTGGGCGGCAATCGCACGCCTTTCGCCCGTTCCAATACGGCCTACAGTAAAATCAGCAACCAGGAGCTGTTGACGTCCACCCTGCGAGGCCTGGTGGATCGGTATGGTCTGGAGGGCATGCGTTTGGGCGAAGTTGTCGCAGGTGCTGTGATCAAGCACTCAAGGGACTTTAACCTGACTCGCGAATCGGTACTCAGTTCCGGTCTGGCGCCTGAGACCCCCGCTTACGACATTCAGCAGGCCTGTGGTACTGGTCTTGAGGCCGCGATTCTTGTGGCCAACAAAATTGCACTGGGGCAGATCGAATGTGGCATTGCCGGTGGCACCGATACCACATCGGATGCACCGATTGGTGTGGGTGAAGGCCTGCGGGAAATTCTGCTGGACCTTAACCGGGCTAAATCCGCGAAAGAGCGACTTAAGATACTGGGCCGTTTCCGTCCCGGCCATCTGATGCCGGAAATTCCGGAAAATGGTGAACCCCGCACCGGTATGTCTATGGGCGATCATTGCCAGGTAACGGCTAAAGAGTGGAGCATTCCCCGGGAAGACCAGGATCGGCTGGCCTGGGAAAGCCACCTGAAGCTGGCAAAAGCTTATGAAGCCGGTTTTTTCGAGGATTTGATGACACCCATGGCCGGTTTGGCAAGAGACAACATTCTTCGCCCGGACACGACGTTGGAAAAGTTGGCCACTCTGAAGCCCTGCTTTGACCGTGAGAATGGCACCATGACCGCGGCCAACAGCACCGCGCTCACCGACGGCGCATCCTGTGTGCTGTTGGCCAGTGAAGAGTGGGCGAAAGAGCACAACATGGAGGTGAAAGCCTGGCTGACCTTCTCTGAAGTGGCTGCGGTCGATTTTGTGGACAAAAAAGAAGGTTTGTTGATGGCGCCGGCTTATGCGGTGCCTCGCATGTTGGCCAAAGCCGGGTTGACGTTGCAGGATTTCGATTTCTATGAAATTCACGAAGCATTCGCAGCGCAGGTTCTGTCTACCCTGAAAGCCTGGGAGGACCCCGGATTCTGCAAGGAGCGTCTTGGCCTGGCTAAGCCGTTAGGCAGCATCGACCGCGCGCGAATGAACGTAAACGGCTCCAGCCTGGCCACGGGTCATCCGTTTGCCGCCACCGGGGGGCGCATTGTCGCCACCCTGGCGAAACTGCTTGAGCAGAAGGGCCGCGGCCGTGGTCTGATCTCAATCTGTGCCGCCGGCGGTCAGGGCGTTACGGCGATTCTTGAGCGCTAAGTGACGGGGATTTCGTAATTTCCTTTGACACTGCCGGCATCAGGCCGTATTATTCGCGCCTCGTTGATCGGGGTTAGCCCCGAAGGCCAACAAAAAGTTTGATGCGGGGTGGAGCAGTCTGGTAGCTCGTCGGGCTCATAACCCGAAGGTCGTAGGTTCGAATCCTGCCCCCGCTACCATATAAAAGAAAGGCAGATCAGTAACTTACTGGTCTGCCTTTTTTGCTTTCTGACTCTGGAATTTTCTCCGTGCCCTCACCGTGCCCTATGCGTGCCAATTTCCGATTTGGATATTTTGGCCCCTCTTCGTTGTTGACTGTAAGTCTTTCTATGTCACACGCCAAATAATCCATCAGCGGACGACTCGGCCACCCCATCCTTGTGTGTAAAAAATATTAGTGAGATCATAAAAAGTGTAAATAAAGTGAAATGAGTGTAAATAAAGTTCTGGCGGGCGGAAGAAAGGGATAACATGCAATACGCAGGTTACGCGCATCTCATCAATCAGGACAGTATCTCGGCAATAGAGCCGGCAATCTCTGTGGAAGTGCGCTCGGTCACCCGCAAGGAATTCATCGGCCAGACCATAGCTGTGCCCGCAAAGCTGGTCCCGTCCCCGAATGATCGTCTGGGCCACGTTCTGTTTGCCATCAAACACGAAGGCATCAACTTGCAGGTACTGGCACAGGCGTTGCCGGCCATCCCAGAGTCTGAGATCCGCCAGGCCTTTGATTCCGCCCCAAACAGCCAATACTTGCGCAAGGCCTGCTTCCTGTGGGAGCACTTTACCGGAGAGACGATTAAACGCGCCACGGAGAGCATTCGGCAAGCTTACGTGCCGTTATTTAACGCCAAGGCCTACATCACCGGCCAGGGACAGAAGAATCCCCGTTGGCGAGTGATATTCAATGGCCTGGGCACACTGGATTACTGCATCACAGTGCGGCGAACCGGAGAGCTTCAGGCGTTGCTTGATGAAGGCTTGCTGCAAAAAGCCACGGAGTTTACCGAGTCACTTCCGAAAGACATCCTGAACCGCACGTTGGCCTGGGCCTACCTGCACGAAACCAAGGACTCCTACGCCATTGAAAACGAAGCACCGTCGGAAGATAAAGCCACCCGCTTCGTGAACCTTCTGAAACAGGCCCACAGCCCCCGAAAACTGGATGAAGACTACCTGGTAGACCTGCAAAACGCCGTTATCAGCAACGTGTTCTCCCAGGCTGTGTCCTTCCGAACGGAACAGAATTACCTTAGTAACGGCTTGCGTGGAGCGCTGGGGGTTACCTATGTGCCGCCAGCTCCGGAACTGTCGCGCTCCTTGATGGAACAGCTGATGGCATTGGCAAACCAGCCACCGGAAGAGGTGGACTCACTGGTTTTGGCAAGTATCGTTTCCTTCGGCTTTGTATTTGTTCATCCTTTCATGGATGGCAATGGCCGCCTGTCCCGGTTTTTGTTTCACCAGGTACTGTGCCAGCGTGGGGCCCTCCAAAACGGCCTGGTGTTGCCCGTATCCATCGTGCTACGCCTGAATGAGTCCGAATATCTTGGTGTGCTGCAAGCGTTTTCGGAGCAAGCGAGGCAATACTGGGACGTTACTTACATCGACGAAAACCAGTTCCAGTTTGAATTTAAGGGCCATGAAGCCCTCTACCGATACTGGGACGGCACCCACTGCGCCGAATTTATGGCCCGGGCAACCAAGCAGGCTATTGAACAACACCTGAAAGAAGAAACCGTATTCCTTACCCGATACGACGAAATCTACCGCAGCATAGACCGGGTCTTCGATATACCCAACACTGATCTTTCCAGGCTGGTAATGTTTTGCCTGGACCAGAATGGCCGCATCTCCAACCACCGGCGCAAGCAATACCGGTACAGAGTGCCGGAAGATATCTTCGATGCGCTGGAACAGGCGTATCAAAGTGCGACAGCCGAAGGCTCCGAGCCCGTGTAGCGATACTTTAATCCTCTCGAACTCAGTGCCAGCGGTCGTGTTGTCACCAAGACGAGCAGTCGTTTCAAGCAATATTATTTCCGGTTGGCAAGAGAGCTGGATGTGGATCCCAAAGCTCTGGTGTACGCCAATCTCTTTGCCTGGGATTACGATGGTCGGTTACCGATAGATCGACCCAATGGTGAGCTTTCAGAGGTGCTCAGGCTTTCCAATCAGTTGCTTGCGGCGCAAATCAAACAGCTTAAACCGTACTTCATCATTTTTGCCACCGGGTACGATCAGATTGATCCGATCATTCGAAGTCTATTCAATGATCATTTCGACGGTCATGAAAACGTTGATCCGGTGGTACCCAGGAAACTTTGGGAGTTCCACGGCGGCGGCAGTGTTTGTTATCGGATTGCTCATCCGCGGGCCACGCATGGGCATGGTGAATACAGAGAGGAAGCACTGGCGATATACCTGGCCGGGATTAATTGGCTACTGCATTTTCTGGAAGATTTTCGCCGTTAACTCGACCACGTGATCAAAGCGGGTTATGGGAACCTTACGGATCTGCCTTTTTTGTATTTGGGCGCTATAATGCGCCCCCTCGCAGGAGAGAGAGTGCTTTCGCACTCCGCCGAAGGCGCAACCTCCCATAAACGCTCAGGCTCATGTACTGCGACCAACATCAACAGCCGTCTGGAGAGTGACTGCCCCGGCAGTCCACCGAAGGGGCAAGCAGGGTATTCCTGTAAACTCTCAGGTATCAGGGACAGGGGGAGAGGCCAATAGAACGCAGGAGATCTGTGTGCTTACCTCTGTCTATCTGATAGCCATCACGGCGGAAACCATGTCGGGAGCCCTGGCCGCGGGCCGGCGCAATATGGACCTTTTTGGGGTTGCTGTTATCGCTTTTCTGACCGCTCTCGGGGGCGGCACAGTGCGCGACATTCTGTTGGGCAATTTCCCGGTGACCTGGACCCAGCATCCAGGCTACATCTATCTGACCATTACGGGTGGCCTGGTGACCATTGTCATTGCCCGGTTCATGCGCCACCTGCACCAGTTGTTTCTCGTTCTCGACGCTATCGGGCTGGTGGCTTTCACCGTTATCGGGTGCAACGTTGCATTGAAGCTTGGCTACGCAACACCGGTGATCGTGATGTCGGGCATTACCACCGGTATTTTTGGTGGCATTCTTCGGGATATTATGTGCAATCGAACGCCTCAGGTATTACGCCACGAGCTCTACGCCAGTGTGTCGTTGGTGGTTGCGTTGGCGTATCTTGCGCTGCTGCGCGAGGGTGTTGATGAAGATATTACGCTGTTGGCAGCTTTCAGTCTGGGGCTGCTGATGAGGATGTGTGCCATTCGCTGGCGGGTGTCGCTTCCGGTGTTCAGTTATTCACCGGCCCAATGGCGCTGACGCAGGGCGCTTGCCCACTACGGGACACTAGGGCAGGTTCCTGCGCCAATGCTTAACCTGAACCTGTGTCTTGATCGCTTCTATGATCTCGGTAATCAGAGCGATGAGTGCCTCCTTCTCGGTATTTCCGCTGGCGGCTGCCGAACCTGGCTCAGGTAAAAATACGTTTACGATGTCTTCAATAAACGCATGGTTGGTGGAGGAGGCGAGATCATCCAGAATCTGGTGAATCACGTTGGCCACGATATCCCCTACAGCATTCTCCAGGGTGTCCTGAATGGTGGGCCCCACCACCGGTAGATACTTAAGTCGTGACAACTCGAGATTCTGTTTCAAAGCGTTGTCTACCCGGTGCTCAAGGTAGGCTCGCAACGCCCCCCGGTTCGGTATATAACCCTGCTGTGCTGCCAGGGCAATCCGGTCTGACAGCCAGTCGGACAGCATTTGGCGTCTCGGATACAAAATGTCATGTTGGATTCTGTCGAACAGGGGTGAGCCCTGCTGGACTTCATGCTGAACGCCACTCAGGACTTTCAGGACGATGCGGTCCGACAGCTCTTCCATGAAGGCGTCGTAATAAAACGCAACAAATCGGTACAGCCGGGTACTGGTGACGTCGATGATCTTGTATTGATGCAGCCGGTATACGATCGAGATAATCCGCAGTATTCGCAAAAAGCGCAGGCTGCCGACCGGGATGCAGCCTACCAGGTCATACCAGTGGATGAATGGGTAAAAGTACCAGCGATCGTAAACCTTTGCCTTGATGGAATAACCCCACCGAATAAAAAACTCACTGAGAAATATCCATACGAAGATCAGGTCGTAGAAGATAAAGTTTTCGTGGATGGGGTGGTAGGCAGACTGCGCTGCAGGCAGGTGCTCCTTGAGGAGATTCTGCACGGCGATGAAATTATAGATGGAGTCCCAGATAATAAACGCAAGGTTGATAATCAGCAGGCCCAGCATCAGAAAATCGATGAGGAACCAGATCATCTGATGGCTGGATTTCAGGTTCTCGCGGTTTATCCTGAGCATTGTGGCTACCTGTAAACGTGTCAGGGACTGAATATAAGTCCCTGACAGAGTAGCCTATTTTAACTCTGAGGACGACTTGCCAAGCAGTCGTCGGGCGATGATCAGCAACTGGATTTGCTGAGTGCCTTCGAAAATATCCAGTATTTTTGAATCCCGGGCCCATTTTTCCAGTAATTCGGTTTCGCCATAGCCGAGACTGCCACACAGCTCTGCGCACCTCAGAGTGACCTGGCTACCAACACGTCCGGCCTTGGCTTTCGCCATGGAGGCTTCCCGGGAATTTGGCTGACCATTATCGGCCATCCAGGCTGCGCGCAGGGTCAGTAGCCTGGCGGCTTCGAGTTCGGCTTCCAGCAGGTGCAGCTCCCGGGCTGCGGCGGGCAGGTGCCAGGTTTGTTGCCGATAATCCAGGTTTAACCCGCTGATGGCGAGTAGGTCACGGGTACGCTCCAGCGCAGCCCGCGCCACGCCAATAGCCATGCCTGCCACCACTGGGCGAGTGTTATCGAAGGTTTGCATGGCCCCGGCAAAGCCCTTGTCGACGCTGATGTCCGGGTCTCCCAGCAGGTTTTCTTTGGGAATGCGGCAGTTGTCGAAGCGGATGGCTGCGGTGTCAGAGGCTCGTATGCCCAGTTTCTTTTCCAGCCGCTCCACGCTCATGCCCGGAGTGCCTTTCTCCACCACAAACGATTTGATGGCCGCTCGCCCCCGGGACTTGTCCAGGGTTGCCCAGACCACGACGGCATTGGCGCGCTCGCCTGCGGTTACATAGATCTTCTCGCCGTTGATGATGTAGTGGTCGCCGTCCTGGGTGGCCGTTGTCTGGATGGCTGCGGAATCTGACCCGGCCCCAGGCTCGGTGATTGCCATGGCAGCCCACGTGCTGCCGAACCGTTTCAGCTGCGTTTCGCTGGCAACAGCGGCGATGGCTGAGTTACCCAGGCCCTGGCGGGGGATCGACAGCGCCAGGCCAACATCACCCCAGCACAATTCGGTCAGGCCCAGGACGGTTTTCATGTTGGTGCCGTTGCGGTTTCCGGGTGCGCCTTCGCCCCCGGAACGGGCCAGGCGGCCTGCACCCGCCCCACCGTCGGCCGCGCCGTCGTTCATGCCGTCCATGATGGTGGCAAACAGATCCAGCTCTTTAGGGTATGCGTGTTCTGCACGGTCGTATTTTCGGGAGATTGGCCGGAAGACTTCCCGCGCAACTTGCCGGGCCTGGTGGATAATCGGCGCGAACTTGCCTGGAATTTCTAGGTTCATGCTGTGTTCCTCTGTTTCAGGCGTGAACGCCGCCGTGGTGGGTGGCGACAGAACGCAAGTCTCGATACCAGCGCTCAACCGGGTGCTCTTTTACAAATCCGTGGCCGCCCAGCAATTGCACACCGTTGCTGCCGACTTCCATGCTCTTTTCGTTACACAGTAATCGCGCAAGGCTTGCTTCGCGATGAAACGCCAGGCCAGCTTCTGCCCGGCTGGCGGCGCGCCAGGTGAGCAAACGCATGCTGTCGATTTCAATCGCCAGATTGCTGATCATGAACGCGACAGACTGCCGGTGGCTGATGGGTTCGCCAAACGCGTGCCGGTCGTTGCAGTAGGGGATCACGTAATCCAGTACGGCTTGTGCAGTACCCACGGCCAGCCCACAGCGCATCAGAGCGGCCCGGTCGATAAATGCCTGATAATCGAAATCATCACCGCCGAGCAGTGCATCCGCTGGCAGCTCCGTGTTGTCGAAACAGATTTTGACGGCACCTGTGGCGCGCAGGCCCATTCCGTCGTCGTCGGTAATGAGCAGGTTTCTGCCAGCCGTCTCCACGATAAACATGCGAGGTTTGCCGTCAAGTACTGCGGCAACCAGGAGTAGATCGCACTGGCCGCCCATGACAACCTGGGCTTTTTCACCGTTGAGGCGATAGCCATGGGCGGTTGCAATGGCGGTGGTGGCGGGGTGCATCGGGTCGAACAAGGGCGTTGGTTCGTCCAGAGCGATGCTGGCCATAGGGGGATGGTCTTCACAGAAAGCTGGCAAGTAACGTGACTGCTGCTCACCGGTGCCCCACTGACTAATGGCCTGGGCTACACTGAACGGTGCCAGCAGCGCCAGGGCGAGCCCCATATCGCCCCAGGCCAGTTGTTCCGCAATCAGCACGCTGGTGACCGGAGACTGCTGCTCGGCAACACCGCCAAACTCACCAGGTACTGCGTACATGGTCAGGCCCAGTTCGGCTGTTGAAGCCATAATCCGGGCAGGAAATGTGCCGGATTCATCAGCTTCGCATGCGTTGGGGCGGAGCACCTCTCGGGAGAGCCTGTGAAGACTGTCGGTGATCATCAGCTGGTCGTCATCCAGCGACAGATCAAAGAGCTCACCTTGCTTGCGCGCGGGCAAGCGTGTTTGCGGAAGCCAGTTGCGAGCCCGATTGAATTCCCGGCCCGCCAACGCAATGGTACGAAAACCCGCGCGGGTGCCGTGGTATGCGGTTTTTTCAAGTGGGGACCGAAGCCCTAACCGGTCCAATAGCGGATTTCCGGAAATCCGGTTCATAATTGAGAGGGCAAGGCCTATGGGGTCCTTGGGCACGGCAGTCTCCTGATTTGGGGTGCGCATGAGAGATACTGTAGCCCTGAGCATGGCGCCGATTGTCGCCTTGGCCATTGGCGGAGGCCGCCATGCCGGTTGGCAATGTGGCCAATTGTGATTTTGTTGCGCCAGGCGTGGCACGGCCATTGGGGTACCGGTAAACTCTCGCTCCTGTGACAGGGATTCATCACCAAACCTGGTTGGGATACCAAAACGCCGTATGTTTTCAGCCGTTACCCGAAAAAGAGCTGCCCTCACGGCCTTCCGGCTGTTTGTGCTGTGTTATTCCGGTTTGAGTGTGGCGAATCAGGTGCAGGTTGATGTTGAGGGTGATTACAGTGCCCTGGAAGACAATGCCAGGATCTTTCTGGGGGAAGTGGAGGGCCGAACCGCTGATGGTTTACGGCGCTACGCACCGACCGCAATTGCCCAGGTTGAAGAGGCGGTCAGGGCGCTGGGTTATTACAATCCGGAGATTACCTGGACGGTAAGCGACGACAGTGACGGCCTGGCCGAACTCTTGTTGACGGTGGCGCCCGGTGACCCTGTCAGAATACAGAACCGCACGGTTGTGTTTGAAGGACCAGGTCGGGATGACCCGGAACTCGTATACCAGCTTCCGGATCAGCCCGCGGTGGGCGACGTGCTCAATCATGGCCAATACGACAACCTGCGCCAGATCATTCAGAACAGGGCCAGCCGTTTAGGGTACTTTGACGGAGAGTTTGCAACCCGAACGCTTGAGGTTGACCCTTCTGAAAAAACAGCGGATATCAGTCTGACCTTCCGCACGGGAGAGCGGTATCGCCTGGGCCGGGTTACCTTTCGGGAAGGGCACGGTTTCGAGCAGGCCTTACTGGATCAGTTTGTCACCTTTGAACCGGGTGAGCCGTTTCACGCAGGCGAGGTGGCAAAGCTCAGCCGTGACCTTTCCAACAGTGGTTATTTTTCCGGGGTGGATGTTGAGGCCTCGCCAAACCGGGCCGACGACGGGGTTATTCCGGTAAACATTGTGTTGACGCCCCGAAAACGTCGCTCCATCGCAGCGGGTGTCGGTTTTTCCACGGATGTTGGGCCCCGCTTGCGGGGTAATTGGCGCGAGCATTACATCAACCCTATGGGCCATCGCCGCGGCCTGGAGACCGAACTGTCAGTGCCGCGCCAAAACCTGACCGGTTGGTACGAATTGCCTCTGGACCCACCCATGACAGATTCCATTCGCCTGAGTAGCGGTTATCAGCGTGAGCACATTGAAGATGTGGAGTCTGAGCGTTTGACGCTCGGTCAGCAGTGGCGTCATCAGCTGGACAATGGCTGGATGCAGGTGCTGTCCATGCGCTGGGAAGGCGAGCGATTTACCATCGGCGAAGACGAAAGAGGCAATTCCACCTTGCTACTGCCAGGTGCGAGCTATTCAAAGTTACAGGCCGACTCGCCCCTTGATCCCTCCAGAGGATACCGGCTGCAACTTGACGTGACGGGCGCACACAGCGCCGTGCTTTCCGATGCCGATATACTGCATGTCAACCTACTGGCTCGCGGGTTGTACACGCTGGCAGACAACCACCGCTTCCTGGCTCGGTTCAATTTTGGGGGTGTGGCCACCAACAGCTTTTCTGATGTTCCGCCATCGCTCCGGTTTTTTGCGGGTGGTGATCAAAGCGTGCGGGGCTATGGTTATGAAACGCTGTCGCCGAAGGGTTCGGATGGTGTGGCTGTGGGCGGGCGCTATCTTATTGTCGGCAGTGCCGAGTATCAGTACGAGTTCGCAAGAAACTGGCGTGTTGCGGCATTTGTTGATGAGGGCAACGCGGTAGACGATGTGTTTGATCCGCTGGCAACGGGGGTTGGCGTTGGGATTCGTTGGGTGAGTCCGGTTGGGCCGTTGAGACTGGATATCGCTCAGGGGCTGAACGAATCCCTTGGTGGCGACTGGCGAATTCACTTTTCTATGGGGCCGGAGCTGTGACAACGAAGAATGCTCAGCCGAATCATGACAGCCAGCCGAAGACCGGCAGGGTGCCGTTGCGCCGGCGCTGGTGGTTTTGGTTGTTGGTCATTCTTGCGGTGGTTTTGCTGTTGCCGGTGTTGCTGGTGGGCCTGGTTCTTGTCGCACTCAATACCGAAACCGGCACCGCCTGGACGATAGAGAAAATTCCGGGGCTGAACACCAAGGCCGGCAACGGTTCGTTGTTGGGGCAGTGGCAGGCCGAGAGCCTTGAGTGGCAAGGTTATGGTGTGGGGGTTCTGGTGCAATCCCCTGAGGTGGACTGGTCACCAAGCTGCCTGTTTGAACTGACGCTCTGTCTTGAAACCCTCAAGGCAACGCGCATTGAGGTCGGGGTTCAGCCTTCTGAAAGCAATGAGAGCGATGAATCCGGGGCCATCACTCTGCCAGAGATTAACCTGCCGCTTGCGCTTAATGTGAGGGATGTCGATCTGGGACCACTGACGGTCAACGAAAGCGCCATCTGGGATCGGGTTGAATTACGCACGAGTGCCTCCGGTGCCAGCCTTCAGATTGATCATGCATTTTATAAATTAGGCGGCATTCGGGTGACCGCAAGCGGTCGGGCCGAAATGCGCAGAGACTGGCCTCTCGATATAAACGTCACGGCCGAGCTGCCGCCGCCCTCGGGCGACGCCTGGCAAATTGGGCTGAACCTTGCCGGCAGTGTCCGGCAGCTCAGGGTTACGGGCCAGAGCGAAGGCTACCTCGATGCCAGCCTGAACGGACAGGTGGAGCCGCTGAATAACAGCCTGCCGGCAAACCTCACGGTGCAGTCGCCCGCCTTTTTGGCCCATGACAGCCTGCCACCAACCCTCACTCTTAACCAACTGGTTGTGGGCCTGAACGGATCACTGGCAAAGGGTTTTGCAGCAGAGTCCAGTGCCGTATTGCCCGGAACCACCGGGGAAATCAGCCTTGCCCTGAAGGGGGTGGTCACCACTGGGGATGTCTCAGATTTGGTACTTTCGCTGTCTGGCCCTGCCGCGAGCGAGCGACAGCAACCCGGAACCTTTGAGGCCAGAGGCGAGGTATCCTGGTCAGAGGGTCTTGAAGCCAACGCCAAGCTGAATCTGGATGCGTTCCCCTGGTATGGCCTGATACCCGGCATTCAGCCGCCGCCCGTTGTGCTGGAGGCACTGCAAGGGCAGGCGACCTACCGTGACGGTAGCTATGATGCCGATCTGGGTGCCAGAGTAAGCGGGCCACTGGGCTCTGCCAATCTGAGGACCCGCGTCAATGGCAATCTCGAATCCCTGAGTATCCGTCAGTTGGAGATGACCACCGGGGCTGGCTCTCTTTCCGGGCATGGGGAACTGGGATTTTCCGGCCCTTTGTCCTGGCAGGCCGCCTTGGAACTGAACCAGTTTAACCCGGGTTACTGGTTGCCGGTTCTGGAGTCCAGCCTGAACGGGCAAGTGAACAGTGAAGGCGAGCTTCAGGAAGGGGAACTGCCGGCAATGTCTGCCGACTGGGCACTGCAGGGAACATGGCAGCAGCAAGAGGCAAACGCCGAGGGCAGGCTGACCAGTGATGGTTCTGACTGGTTGCTGGATGACCTTCTGCTGACGGTTGGTGAGAACAGAGTGACCGGGAGTGGTCGCTACGGTGCGGACATCGCTGCGGACTTTGCAGTCCTGTTGCCGCAGCCTGGCGCTCTTGTGCCCGGGCTTGAGGGTGAGCTGTCAGCTCAACTGACCGCTTCAGGTAATGTGCAGAAACCTCAGGCGACACTTAGCCTGGGTGCTCAGGAACTGGCCTGGCAAGATCTTCTGAGGGTGGGCAGTGCAGAGATACAGGCAGAACTCGCCGCTGGTGAAGTGCTTGACG
This sequence comes from Marinobacter sp. SS5-14b, assembly GCF_030541005.1. Classification (GTDB taxonomy): domain Bacteria; phylum Pseudomonadota; class Gammaproteobacteria; order Pseudomonadales; family Oleiphilaceae; genus Marinobacter. Next base: position 211,694 of record NZ_JASSVM010000001.1, read on the forward strand.
CTACACTGGCAGCGAAGAGCATCAAGGCTTCCGGGCAGGACGTTGATGAAGTCATGCTGTCGGTCAACGGAACCCGCGAAAACCATCAGGTTTCGCTGACTGCAAGCCACCCTGAAGTGTCGCTACTGCTCGACTTTGTCGGCAGTCTGGGCGTGAACCTTGCCAGTTGGAGCGGCGCTCTGACCCGCGGCGAAATCGATGTGCCGGAACCGGGCCAGTCCTGGGTTCTGGACCAGCCTGCCGACCTTGTTTATAGCGCCGACGGGGTGTTGAGCTTTGGTGCGCATTGCTGGCGCTGGCAAGACAGCTCGGTATGTGCCGGAGAGCAGCAACTCTGGCCGGATCCCCGGATTGCCTATCAGATTACCCGGTTTCCCGCGCTCGCTCTGGAGCCTCTGTTCCCGGAAACCTTCCGGTGGACCGCTATGCTCGATGCTGACATCGAACTGTCGTATACCGACGCTGGCCCGGACGGGCGGATCAGCGTGGACGCGGGAGAGGGCACCTTTGAATTTCTGGTACTCGATAAGTGGGAGAAGCTGAGCCACAGGACACTGACGGTCGATGCGCTCCTCAAGCCTGAGCAGGCTGAGCTGTCGTTTGCGCTGAGCGGCCCTGAGTTGGGCGAATTCAGTACTCGCCTGGCGGTTGATCCTATCTCGGAGCAGCGAACGGTCGACGGTCAGTTCAGCCTGAAAAATCTGGACCTGGCGTTCTTGTCGGCCTTTGCCGGGCTGGAGGAGGTCAAAGGCCAGGTTAATGGCGAAGGGACGCTCGCCGGCCCTTTGTTAAAACCGGAAATAACCGGCGAGCTGGCGCTTACTGAGGGCCGCCTTCAGGACACAAAACTGCCGTTGCCCTTGGAAGAGGTGGTGCTTGTGCTGGAATTTCTGGGCTACTCGGCGGATATCAGTGGTCGCTGGCAAAGTAACGACCGAAGTCAGGGACAGCTTTCCGGGACGTTGAACTGGCAACAGGAACCAGAGCTTGCCCTGAACGTCAGCGGGAACCGTTTACCGGTTAATATTGAACCCTATGCCAGCGTGGAAGTGGCGCCTGATCTGGACATCCGGTTTGGCAGCGGCGAGCTGGCGGTATCCGGCCGGGTTGAAGTGCCCAGAGGCAGCATTGAGATAAAGGGGTTGCCCGAGTCGGCGGTTTCGGTCTCGGAAGATGAGCAGGTTGTCGGTGTTCAGCGAGAAGAGCCGACCATCCGCGCGATGCTGATGGACATCACCGTGGTGGTTGGCGAAGAAGAGGTGGGTTTTGATGCTTTTGGCCTGACAGGAAATCTGGAAGGAACGCTGCGCATCGGCAACAACATGGATACCCGGGGCGCCTTGCGGCTGGTAAACGGCCGTTACGAGGCCTTTGGCCAGGAGCTGGATCTGCGCAGGGCGAGGGTGGTGTTTGTAGGCGCGCTTACCGAACCTTACCTGGACATTGAAGCGGTGCGGGAAGTCGATACGGTTGTCGCGGGTATAAGACTGAGCGGCCCGGTCAGCGCACCGGAAACCGAGGTGTTTTCCGAGCCTGCAATGCCCCAGAGCGATGCGTTGTCTTACGTGATCCTGGGCCGTCCACCTCGCGGCAGAGGGGACGAAGGGCAGATGAGCCAGGCCGCGATATCGCTCGGGCTCACTCAGACCAGCAAGTTCACGCAAGGTATTGGTGAGGAGCTGGGCATAAAAAACCTGATTCTTGAAGCGGAAGGCTCCGGCGATCAGGCTGCCGTGGTTGCCAGTGGTTATATTACGGATGAGCTCAGTCTGCGTTACGGAGTGGGCATCTTCGAGCCGATCACCACCGTGGCACTGCGCTATGATCTCGGCCGCTACTTCTACCTGGAGGCTGCCAGCGGGCTGGCAGCGTCACTGGATATTTTCTATACCCGGGATTTCTGAGTGCCTGGCGGGTCAATCCAGCTCGAAGGTGGCGCTGACACTGGCACGAACTTCCCTGGGGCCCACGCTGGAGACTGTGTCTCCGCCGGATTTTGCCTCAGCCATCATCATCGGAACAGGCCGGTGGCCACCACTGATATTGATGGTAACAACGTCTCCGCAGCTTTTGTCGAGCTGCTCTGCCACGAATGTGCATTGGTCTCTGGCATCCTTAATGGCGAGCGCCAGAGCCTGTCTCTGAAGGTCTGGTTCGTTTGAGTGGAAAAACTGATGACTGCCCAGGTGGTATTGCAGTCCAAGTTTTTGTGCCTGATCCAGCAGCGGGTTCAAAAGCTCAAGATCACGGATCGCAAAGCTGACCGTCTGGCTGGCTACCGCAAGCTGCTCTGGTTTCTGCCCGTGCTCCTGTATTGGCAGGGAGCGGGTATAGAGATTGACGTCAGCATCTGAGTAATCATCAAGCTGGTCACGCAGGTTCTGAATGCCTTTTCGCCATTGTGTCATGGTATCCGCGACCTGCTGGGAGGCCTTTTCAGGCAGCTTGTGCTCGGCGCTGGCGGTAAACTGAAGCCGGGCGCTGTCTGGGGTATAGCTCACAATGCCTTCGCCGCTCAGGCTGACTTCGCCTGCTGACGCAGCGACCGGAGCCAGAACGGAGGCCAGCACAACCGTTGCCAGGCCAGGTGCTCGATAAGGGTGTGACATAGTCAGTTTCCTTCTGAAGTCTTTGGGGGGTTATCGCTTTCGAGGCGCTGAAGTTTTCGCGCACAGGCAGCTTGTACAAAATGGCTGAAAATGCGTCGATGGCCAGGGTGGTAAAGAAGGTATTCCGGGTGCCATTGAACGCCCATCATCCATTGCTGACCGGTGCTTTCAATGGCTTGCACAAAGAGGTCATTATCTACCGCCGTCACCCGCAAGCTACGGCCAAGTCGTTTGATGGCCTGGCTGTGAATGCGGTTGGCGCCAATCTTATGACTTGGCATGAGTGCGCCAATACGGCTTCCGATGACCAGATGAACGGTTTGCAGGGGCAGCAACAGAGGGCGGTGCCGTGTTCTGACCCTCAGTGGGGTGACGTTCTGGCACAGAGAGCCACCTTGAAAGATATTGATGAATTGGGCTCCGCGGCAAATGCCCAGCACCGGAATGCCCAAGGCTTCCGCCTGCTCCAGCAACCGGTAATCGGTTTCATCCCGCTTCGGGCTGTAACTCGCTGTCACTTGCGGCTGCTGATCATAACGTTCCGGGTGTACATGCGTGCCGCCGGACAACACCAGCCCGTCCAGCAGGGCCACGTTGGTGCGGGACCCCGGCCGGATATAGTGAGTGCGAGCGCCATGGAGCTTCAGTCCGAGGCTGATCAGGCGATGGGCAAGGCTCCGGCGGGGCGGGCCGCTTATGCCGATGGTAAGCCCGGGAAGCTCCGGGGCTTCCTGGTGATCAGACATAGCCGCGCTCTTGCAGCCAGTGTGCGGTGGTTTCCTCCCACGAATGCGTCAGGTTGTGAAGGCTGAACTTCCTGGCCGCCAGAAATTCATGCCGCAGTTCGGCCAGGTGCTCCCGGTGATTAGCCACCTGCTCCAGAATCACCCAGTCATTCCACACCGACGAAAAGTGCCAATCCGGGTTATCGATGTCGCAATCCGGCAAGCGATAGTGAAGCGTTGGTCTGCTTTTGATTCGGGGGTCATCAACATACTCGGCAAGTAGTTCGGCATCCAGGTGCGCAAACAGGGGCAGAAGGTCGAGCGCCTTGTTGCGGGTGGGGTTGTAGTGCAGATAATCCGACATCAGCGTTTTGATATCCGGCGCATAGTCATCGGCCATCAGCTTTTCGGTATACCGGCTGCTCCAGGGTTCTATGTAGGTAGTAAACTTCCGACTGATATCAATCTGATGCCGGGATTTGAGCCAGTCGTACAAAGCGGCAAATGCCTGCAGATAGCGCACGATGGTATCAGGCTCGAGATCCGGGAGCTCCGGGTTCAGTTGCAGTCCGAAGGCATAGTAAATTGCCTCGCGGCTGCCAACCGCACCCAGTTCCCGAAGCTCATCCATCAGATTCTCGACGAGATCGAGACGGTAAAAAGCCAGAGGTGGCCCGACGATTTCGAGCGGCACAATCTTTTCAGCGGCGAAATCGATCACATCCATGGCGTGGGTGCCAAATTCACGTACGGCTTCGGGCAGCCGCTTGTCGGCAAGATCGAGGTCTTTGATCGGGTCTGAATCCAGTTCGATGGTAAAGGTGCCCGCGTCAGTTTGCAGGCTGGTCACGTAACGTGATTTGAGCTCGGGTGTGCCATCGAGGAGGCGCCCCGAATGTTCGACCAGCGCGTCATAACTCAATCCTGAAAGTTCAATTTCTACGCCGACTCGTCGTTCACTCCCGTCGGCACCGTGAGTGTGATCAGGCATGTTGCATCGGTGATGGGGGGTCATGGTGAGGCTCTGCATCCTTATCAAGGCTTTGAACTTCACCTTAACATACCGTGAATATATCGCCTGTTACCGATAAGAAAAAGTAAAGAGCAGGGTTTACACTGGATAAAACACTGTATATAGTCAAATCACTGTATAAAAACCCAGGCACGTTGACCCGGAGCGCCCTTGATGAAGCTGACCGCCAGACAGTCCCAGGTGTTGGACATTATCCGACGCTACCTTGATGAGACCGGTTATCCGCCTACCCGTGCAGAAATCGCCGCGGAGCTGGGCTTTCGTTCAGCTAATGCTGCGGAAGAGCACCTCAGGGCACTGGCAAGAAAAGGTGCGATTGAGATGGTTCCCGGTGCCAGTCGTGGCATCCGGTTGCCTGAAGCTGAGCCTGATCTGGGCTTGCCGGTGATTGGTCAGGTGGCGGCCGGTAGCCCCATTCTTGCCCAGGAGCACATTGAGGATCACTGCGCCCTTCAGCCGGATTTCTTCTCTCCGACAGCGGATTATCTTCTTCGCGTTCGGGGTATGAGTATGAAGGATATCGGCATCATGGATGGCGATCTGCTGGCGGTTCACAGAACCCAGGATGTTCACAACGGCCAGGTTGTTGTGGCCCGGGTGGGTGACGAGGTTACGGTCAAGCGGTTCCGGAAAGAAGGTAATAAAGTCTGGCTGATTGCAGAGAACGAAGAGTTTGGTCCCATTGAAGTGGATCTAACCGAACAGGAGCTCTTTATTGAGGGTCTGGGCGTGGGTGTCATCCGGCGTTCAGAGCTGCATTGAGAATCCGAAAATCTGTTTTGCGTTAACCGCAGGTAGGTGAGTTATGGAACAGTTGAGTTTCAATCAGAACGTAGCGTTTCAGTCGGCGGCCGTTGTGCCGGCCCAAGCCGTCGCCTCTGGATACAGACGGTCAGGCGTTCGCCGCTCATCACCTGAGGCGGCAGAGTTTCGCGGCAATGTAACCGAGATCATATTGCCGGAAGGGCAGGTTGAAAACTTCCAGATGCTGCTGCCCATGCTCACTCAGCTCAACCAGGAAAAGCGGTGGCTTGCCTGGATAGATCCACCGGCAGCTCTGGTTGGAAAATGGCAGAAAATGCACGGTATTGTTGCCAGCGAAATTCTGGTGCTGCGTTCAACGGCGGACATTCCCGCACAACAGCTTGCTGAATTGGCGCTGGGTGCGGGTACCTGTCATGCCGTTGTTCTATGGACCAACAAGTTGGCGCGGTCGGCGTTTGAATCTCTGCAAAAAGCATCGGCGCAAGGCAATAGCCATGGGGTTATTCTTCGCCAGAGATAAGTATTATCAGTGAAGTGTGTAATGGGGCCTGGAGTCGGGAAGCTCGTTTTCGTCGTCGTCCCAGTCGACATCATGGGCAATGGTGCCCGCCGCTTCGATACCTGCCGCGATCATGGCCTTGGCGACATTCATGTCGCGGTCTTCCATCATCTCCCGCGCTTCTGGCGAGAATGAAATGCGAACTAGCGGAGCTGCATCATCATCTATCCGGCGCAGTGCGTAGTCGCCGTCAGAAAGTTGAACTATCTCGAAAAACGATGGTGACATTCTTTAGACCTTTATCCTGATGCGTTCTGTTCTTGAGTCTTGCTTGCTTGGCAGGCTGTGGTGAGATTCACCATTCGCCGTGCTGGTCTTCCAGTGCGCGGGCAAATTCTGCCATTGCTTTCAGGGTTTGCTGCAAGCGTTCAGATGAGCGATCCGGCCCTTCCTCTGCAGATATAGCAATGATGTTTTCGGCCGACACGGTTTTTTTCGGGGCTGCCGGCTGCACCATGGATCTTTCCAGTTGCCCGAGGTGGTTCCACCAGCTGCGATGGTCATCACAGAGCAATTCAAGGTTTTCGATTTCCTGAACCTCGTAGGGAATCAGTGCCTTGAGCTCGGCAAGCGAGCTGGGCGTTGCATGTTTTTGCTGGTGATAACGCGCTATCATGATCAGCAGCGTACTTCTGCCACGAAGTAAAAGTTCCGTGGCTCCCTGCGTAAGTGCTTCTCTGAGTGCCGCTGGCGGCTGGCCTGAAACCTGTGCGTGTTCATCAGCGTGTTCAAGCTGTGCCAACAGTATTTTGGCCATATACAGATTTTGAGAAACCAGCGAATACCATTGTGATGCCATAAGCGACCTGCCAAAAGGAGAGCTGCGCCATTGATCAAGCCGGGCAGTGTATCATTTTTGGTCAGGCATTTCTCCCTGCTTTGCCGGGTATCTCTGTCACAAGAAACTACAAACATTCACTTGAAACAAGCGTTTGAATTTGGCAAAAAGAGCGCACTTTGGGTGAAATTCAATCACTCGCGAGACACATGTTGGAGGTTAAGGGATGCGAAACCGTCTATATGCGGCCGTTACAGCAGTAATTTTGGGCGTTTCCGGTCCGGTTTGGGCCAAAGTTTCTCCCGCGGAAGCAGAGCGGTTGAAGGGTGAGTTGACGCCGGTTGGTGCTGAGCGCGCTGGCAACGCTGCGGGTACCATCCCAGAATGGCAGGGTGGCCTGGCAACCCCTCCCGCCAACTGGCGCGAAGGAACCGTGGAAATCAATCCGTTCCCGGAAGACAAGCCGTTATTTGTGGTGACACAGGACAATCTGGAGCTTTACCGCGACAACCTGACGGATGGCCATATCAAAATGCTGACGCAGTATGGCCCTGATTTCGTTATGCCGGTGTACGAGACCCGCCGCACCGCCGCCTTCCCGGAGCACGTTTACGAAAAATTCCTGGAGAATGCGGTTACTGCGGAACTGCTGGATAACGGTAATGGCGTTCGTAACACCATTATGACCAGCCCGTTCCCGATCCCCCAGAACGGACTTGAGGTGATCTGGAATCACATCCTCCGGTACCGGGGCGAGGAAGTGTCCTTCCGCAGTGCATCAGCGACCCCCCAGCGTGACGGCTCATTCAATGCTGTTGTGAACCACTATGACTATTTCTTCGCGTACAGCAGAGATGGCGCAGACCTGGCCGACATTGATAACAAAATTTTCTATCTGAAGACGGAAACCCTGGCCCCAAGCACCCTGGCGGGAACCATCACACTGGTGCATGAAACTCTGGACCAGATTCGTTCGCCACGCCTTGCCTGGCGTTACGATGCAGGCTCTCGCCGCTTGCGCCGTTCGCCAAACATGGCCTATGAAACCGATCTGCCGAACTCGTCTTCGTTGCGTTCGGTTGATCAGAAAGACATGTACAACGGTGCACCAAACCAGTACGACTGGGAGCTCAAGGGCAAGAAAGAACTTTTGGTTCCGTACAATGCCTACAAGCTGCATGATGCAGACGTTCGCCCGGACGACATCATCCGAGCCAATCACATCAATCAGAGCCTGGCCCGTTACGAGCTGCACCGGGTTTGGGTCGTGGAGGCCAAGCGCCGGACCGGTATTGGCCACATATACGATCGTCGGGTTTTCTACATTGATGAGGACAGCTGGCAGATTCTGGCATCAGAGGAGTACAACGAGGCTGGAGAGCTCTGGCGGGTTTCCGAAGCTCATAACATCAGTCACTACAGTGTGCCGGTGTTCTGGACTACTCTGGAAATGACGTATGATCTGAAAGCACAGCGGTACTACGTTGATGGTCTGAACGACGGCTATCCGGCTTACGATTTTGCCCCTGGCTATCGCGGAAATGAATTCACCGCGTCGGCTGCCCGTCGAGCGGCCCGCCGGTAATACTTTCCTGCCTGGCCGCCACCCGTCAGGGTGGCGGCTGCATTGCGGGTTATGCCTGGGGTCTGTGTTCACTCATGTAACAGGAGACAGCCCATGGCGAATTCCGAATCCCTTCTGGCAGAACTCGATCATCTGCAAACCCTTCTGCAAGACGCCTTGAAAGCACAAGACTGGGACGCACTGGCGGAGCTCAATAACAGGGTGAAACCGGCTGTGGAGCCGCTCATGATGTTGATGGAGCATGGTGAGGTTGAGCCCTCGCTGGTGAAGGAGCGGTTGGAGTCGCTGAATCGCTTTGTAGCCGAGGCCGAGCAGAGCGCGACCCGCGCGCGAGAAGAGGCTCGCCAGTCGCTGCGCGGTGTTAGTAAGAATCGTACCGCCGCCAAAGCCTACGAAAACGTTTCCTCAGGCCGGCCCAAGTAGTGAGGTGCCACGATTGGCGCCATGATGAAGTTGACTTGGCTCTGGAAATGGCGTCATAAAATTGACTCCTGACGCCGGACAGTCTTAAATACCGCTCAAATCCCCGACAGAGATTTCTGTGCATGTCGAAAAATAACAAAGTGCTGGTGCTCAGCGAAGACGAGACCCGGCGCCGTGATCTGGTGACCATTCTTGAATTCGTCGGTGAAGAGCAGGTTCTGGCTGGTGACGAAGCACTGGCGCTTTTGGCAAGTGAAGACGCGGAACAACGGGAAAGTGCATCCGTTGCGGTGATTAACGGTGAGGATTCCGGTGCCGAGGCCGCCATTGCGGCTGTGTGTAAGTCTGTACCTGGATTACCCATTTTGTTGGTGGGTGACCTGGATACTGCGGACCTTTCGGATGAGGATGCGGCGCGGTTGATCGCCCGGATGGAATGGCCGCTGAACTATACCAAGTTTGTAGATTCGCTCTATCGGGCGCAGATCTACCGTGGTCAGTTCAGCCGTTCGCGGGAGCGTGGCCAGCAACGCGGTGTTCAGCTTTTTCGTAGCCTGGTCGGTACCAGTCGGCGAGTGCAGCAGGTTCGTCAGCTGATGGAGCAGGTTGCCGATAAAGACGTCAGTGTGCTGATTACCGGGGAGTCTGGTACGGGCAAGGAAGTGGTCGCCCGGAACCTGCATTATCACTCCTCGCGTCGCGACAAACCCTTTGTTCCCGTCAACTGTGGTGCCATTCCTGCCGAACTGCTGGAAAGCGAGCTCTTTGGTCACGAAAAAGGGGCCTTTACCGGCGCAATCACGGCTCGGGTGGGGCGCTTTGAGTTGGCAGAGGGTGGCACGCTGTTTCTCGACGAAATCGGTGATATGCCGCTGAACATGCAAGTCAAAATTCTGCGGGTGCTGCAGGAGCGCACATTTGAGCGGGTGGGAAGCAATCGCACTCAGTCTGCGGATGTGCGCATTATTGCCGCGACTCACAAGAATCTGGAAAGCATGATTGAAGGTGGCGAATTCCGGGAAGATCTCTATTACCGCCTGAACGTGTTCCCCATTGAAATGCCCGCTCTGCGCGAGCGGGTTGAGGATCTTCCTCTGCTCATCAACGAGTTGATCTCGAGGATGGAGAAAGAAAAGCGCGGCTCCCTCAGAATGAATTCCGCAGCCATTATGAGCCTCTGCCGCCATGACTGGCCCGGCAACGTGAGGGAGCTGGCGAACCTGGTTGAGCGACTCGCGATCATGCACCCCTATGGCGTGATTGGTGTGCAGGAGCTGCCCAAGAAGTTTCGATATGTGGATGATTATGATGAAAATCGTCCCGTTGAGGACAATGGCATGCCGTCAGCGATACCGGGGTTGGTCGGTCTGGATGCGCCAGCTTTGTTGCCGGTTAATGGCATCGATCTTAAAGATTACCTCTCTAACCTCGAGAAACAGTTGATTCAGCAGGCGCTGGATGAAGCTGCCGGCGTTGTTGCCAGGGCTGCTGAAAAACTCCGGATTCGCAGAACCACCTTGGTGGAGAAAGTTCGTAAGTACGGCCTTCGGGACGACTCCGACGAATCCTGATATCCCCTTCGGTGTGGCGTCAAAGGTTCGTAACCTGCGGGCGCCACACCTCGATAAAGCCGACGAAAAGCCGTCACCTCTCCCTTCCCTACAATTCTTTCCCATTGAAATATAAACAAAAATTAAAGATGGCACAGTGTTGGCATAACTGACTCCAAACGAAACATCCGAGTGGTCTGGCCTGTAAGGGGTTGGTCTCAGGGGGAAGGTTATGAATCAGGCACAATTTGTTCTGGAACCGGGGCACACCCAGGTGGGTGTGAACGCTGCTGCTGATGCGAATGACAAGGTAACGGCACTGTTTCCTCAACAAGACGACGAGGCGGTGGATTCAGCCCTGGAGCTGTTCAACAGGATGTCGCGCCAGATTACGGATTCCTATCGAACGCTTGAGTCTCGGGTTAACCAGTTGTCTGGGGAATTGTCCCACGAATCTCGCCAGCGCCAGCAGGAACTGGAAGAGAAAGAGCAACTGGCAGACCGCCTTTCGACGCTGCTCAAAGCACTTCCGGCCGGTGTCGTGGTGCTCGACAAGCGTGGCGTTGTCAGTCAGTGCAATCCTGCAGCGATGGCGCTGCTTGGTGAGCCGTTGGACGGTGAACGCTGGGTTGACGTGATCACACGCTGTTTTTCCCCGCGGAGCGACGATGGCCATGAGGTGTCTCTGAAAGACGGCCGCCGGGTCAGTATCGAAATCCGGACAATGGAAAATCAGCCTGGCCAGCTCATTCTGCTGACCGACCTTACCGAAACCCGGCAACTGCAGTCGCAGCTTGCCCACGCCCAGCGCCTGTCTGCCATGGGCAAGATGGTAGCGTCTCTGGCGCATCAGATTCGCACGCCCCTGTCTGCGGCCATTCTTTATGGCGGCCACCTGAGCCAGCCGGATCTCGATGAAGAGTTGCGTCAGCGCTGTGCCTCTCGCTTGATGTCTCGCCTGACGCACCTTGAGCAGCAGGTGCGGGACATGCTGATTTTCGCCCGGGGCGAGACCCGACTGGCAGAAGAGCTGTCTGCCGACAAGCTGGTTGCAGCGCTGGCGTCCGCCGTTGATGGCTTGAAGCTGGCGCCCGGTGCCGCAGTGGCTCTGGATAATTCCGTTGGCCGTCAATGTCGGTTGATGTGCAACCGCGATGCCTTGGTCGGTGCCTGCACGAATTTGGTGAACAACAGCCTGGAAGCCGGTGCGACAGAAGTCCGGCTGCAGGTGTCGTCTTCCGGTGGCGGGCTGGAAATCCGGGTTGTGGACAACGGCCCGGGTTTTGAGCCGGAGCAGACCGGTAAAATCATGGAAGCGTTTTACACCACGAAATCCCATGGTACGGGTTTGGGCCTGGCGGTGGTTCAGGCGGTGGTAAAGGCCCACAGGGGCGAGTTTTCGATTCAATCTGCCGGACAGGGTGGGGCAGTGGCCGTTATGCGGCTGCCCACGCTGGCTGGCCGGGTTTAAAGAGCAGGTGGAGGCATAGACATGGCAAAGGCTCAGATTCTGATAGTGGAAGATGACCAGGACCTGCGGGAAGCACTGGTAACAACCCTTGAACTGGCCCGGTTTCAGGTGTGTGAAGCGGCAAATGGTCAGGAAGCGCTCGCCAGCCTGGCTCGCAACCCGGTGGATATGGTGGTCAGTGATGTCAACATGCCTGGCCTTTCCGGTCACGAACTGTTGGCGGAGGTGCAGCGGCTTTACCCGGGTCTGCCGATGATGCTGATTACTGCGTATGGTCAGATCAGCCATGCGGTGTCTGCCATGCAGTCCGGCGCTATTGATTACCTCGTCAAGCCGTTTGAACCGCAGGTTCTGGTGGAGGCTGTCAGTAAAGTGGTTGGTGGCGTGCGCCAGAAGTCGGGCGATGAGCCTGTGGCTGAAGACCCGGTCAGCAAGCGCATGTTCCAGCTTGCGGCGAAAGTGGCGGCGAGTGATTCGACGGTGATGATTTCCGGCGAGAGCGGCACCGGTAAAGAAGTGCTGGCCCGCTACATTCATCAGCGGTCACCTCGCGCGGATCAGCCATTTGTGGCCATTAACTGTGCGGCCATCCCGGAAAACATGCTGGAAGCCATTCTGTTCGGCCACGAGAAAGGTGCTTTTACCGGAGCGGTTGCATCCTCACCAGGCAAATTCGAACAGGCCAACGGTGGCACCATCCTGCTGGATGAAATTTCAGAGATGGATCTCGGGCTGCAGTCCAAGCTGCTCCGGGTTTTGCAGGAGCGTGAAGTTGAGCGGGTCGGTGGCCGAAAGACCATCGCTCTGGATGTCCGGGTTCTCGCCACCACCAACCGTGACCTGGCGGACTATGTGCGTGACGGTAAATTCCGGGAAGATCTGTACTACCGGTTGACGGTCTTTCCGATGCGCTGGCAGCCGTTGCGCGAGCGCACGCTGGATATCATGCCGTTGGCAAAGTCGCTGCTGAAGAAGCACTGCCGGAAGATGAAACTTACCGGTATCAGTCTGGCTGAAGACGCCCGCCAGGCCCTGTTGGCCTATCGCTGGCCTGGTAATGTGCGCGAGCTGGATAATGCCCTCCAGCGGGCACTGGTGCTGCATCAGGGCAACGTTATTCACGCCGGTGATCTGTGCCTGGAGATGGGCATTACCGGTTCCTCCGAGTTCACGCAGCCAACGGCACCGTTTGCTGAGCCCGAAATCCATGAGCGCCAGCTCGAACAAGACGTGGCGCCGGAAATCCGCCCGGAAAGTCTTGAGCAGGTCACAGATGCTGCCGGTTCGCTGGGGGATGATCTGCGTCAGCAGGAGTTCCGTATCATTATCCAGACGCTGAAAAAGGAGCGTGGCCGCCGTAACCGGGCTGCCGAGCAGCTGGGCATCAGCCCCAGAACCTTGCGCTATAAGCTCGCGCAGATGCGTGATGCCGGCATTGATCTCGACGCCGAACTGGCGGCCGCTTAAATCGTTCGACCTTCTCAGACCTCTACTCCTTCGGGCACCCTTCGGGGTGCCGCTTTTTTGTCGGCCACGGCGTTCGGCCGCGCTCAGCCCGCCATATTCCTGTCAAAAGTTTGTCTGAACCCTTCTCTCCTGTTGTTAATTCCATGAAAACATTAATTAAAGTGGTTTTGGCCTGCCGTTTGCTTTAACCGTCTCAGAGAATGAATAACTGATGCCCGCCTGGGTGTTCTGGAGAGTGATATGGTTCAGCGTGCCGACATTAACAATGTTTTGTCCGAGATCCGGAATCTGCGATCCCAGATGATGCAGAATCAGCAGGTCGAACAAAATCAATCCGTGCGCGGTCGCATTGATGGCCCGCGGCAGGTCCAGGACACCCGGGAAGTCCCCAGCTTTAACGACATGCTCGGCAACGCGGTGAACAGTGTGAACGAGGTACAGAGTCACGCCAGTGAACTGCGTACCGCCTACGAAATGGGCGATCCCAACGTCGATATTACCCGCGTGATGATTGCCGCCCAGAAATCGAGTGTGTCCTTCGAAGCGCTGACCCAGGTTCGTAACCGGGTAGTCAGGGCCTACGAAGACATCATGAATATGCCGATCTGATAACGGAGCAGTAGCATGGCAAGCGTACCCGCCCAAACCGCAGCGTCTGACCTGCCCGCAACCCAGGACTCAGATGCATCCGAAAGCCGCAGCAACTTGTTGCTCGGGTTCAATCGTCTGCACTTGTTGCGCCAGATTGGCCTCATGGTGGGGCTGGCGGCCAGCGTTGCCCTCGGGGTTGCGGTGGTGCTGTGGGCTCAGGAGCCTAACTACCAGCCGGTGGTTGGCGATTTGTCGGCCTACAATCCGCAAGACGTAACCACGATTCTCGAAAGCAGCGGTATCGATTACAAAATGGACCCGCGTACCGGCGCACTGCTGGTGCCTTCGGAACAGGTGTACAACGCCCGGTTGAAGCTGGCGGCTGAAGGGGTCACAGATCGCAAAACCATAGGCTATGAGTTACTGGATCAGGATCGGGGCCTGGGCACCTCCCAGTTCATGGAAACCATCAGCTACCGTCGTGGCCTGGAAGGTGAGCTGGCGCGCACCATCGCCAGTATGCGCGGTGTCCGGAATGCCCGTGTGCATCTGGCCATTCCGGAACGTTCGGTATTCATTCGGGATGCCCGTGAACCGACCGCATCGGTGTTTTTGGAAGTGTTTGCTGGTCGACGGCCAGAGCAGGAGCAGATTCGCGCCATCGTGAACCTGGTGGCGGGCAGTATCCCCATGATGAACCGTGCTCAGGTGACGGTGGTTGACCAGAATGGCAATCTGCTGACCGGCGATGAAGCCAGGGGCGAGACTGATCGCATGAAAGATCAGTATGAATACACCAGCAGAGTGGAAGAGCGCCTGACCCGACGCGTGGCGTCCCTGATTTCCCCGATTGTTGGTGACGGCCGTTATCGTGCGGAGGTGTCTGCAGACCTGGATTTCTCCGCGGTTGAACGGGCAGAAGAACTCTATAATCCGGAACAGCAAGCGGTGCGCAGCGAGCGTGAGCTTTCTGAGCAGCGTGGTGCTGGCGGTGCCATGGCCGGTGTGCCCGGCGCACTTTCCAATCAGCCTCCCGGGCAGGCAACCGTGCCGGAAGTGGCCAACGCCGATGCCGGTGAAGATGGAGAAGCCGTTGCACCCCCGGTGAATGTCCGCAGGGAATCGACCCGAAACTATGAGATTGATCGCACTGTCAGCTATACCCGCCAGGAACTGGGTGCGGTCAAACGCGTAACCGTTGCCCTCGCGGTCGACGACATGAAAGTGGTGAATCCGGAAACGGGCGAGGTAACCTACGAGCCATGGCCTGAAGCCGAGCTTCAGCGGCTTGGAATGCTGGTGCGGGATGCCGTAGGCTACTCGGCTGCCAGGGGTGACAGCGTAACCGTCATGAATACCGCCTTTGCGCCAGAAGAAGCCGTGACCTTTGAGGAGCCCGGATTCTGGCAGCAGCCCTGGTTCTGGGATTTGATGAAACAGGTTCTGGCCGGGCTGGTCATTCTGATTCTGGTGCTGGGCCTGCTTCGCCCGACTTTGAAGAGTTTGTCTGGTGGTGGCCGCCGTGAACGAGAAGAAGGCTCGGAAGACGACGGCTACGGCGGGCTCGACAGCATTGAAGGGGGCAGTGCCCTCAGAGACGCCATGGCATCTCAGGATGAACTGCTTTTGCCCGGCGCTACAGACAGCTATGATAGGCAGTTGAATGCACTCAAAGGCCTGATTGCAGAAGACCCGGCCAGGGTTGCACAGGTTATGCGCCAGTGGGTGAACGTCGATGACTGAACAAAACCTCCAGCAGGGTGAAGCTGCTCCCAAAAAGCCGCAGAGAAAAATCTCCCGGGTAGAGCAGGCTGCGATCCTGCTGATGTCGCTGGGTGAGGCTGATGCCGCTGAAGTGCTGAAACACATGGGCCCGAAAGAGGTTCAGCGCGTGGGCGTTGCCATGGCGCAGATGCAGGACGTCAGCAAGGATGACGTAACCTATGTGCTTAATCAGTTTGTTGACGCCGTCGGCGGGCAGACCGGCTTGGGTGTGGGTAACGACGACTACATCCGTGCGATGCTGACCCAGGCGTTGGGGGACGACAAAGCCGCCAGCCTGATTGATCGCATTCTGGTGGGCGGAAACACCACCGGCCTGGACACCCTGAAATGGATGGAGCCCAGGGCGGTCGGCGATATCATCCGCTACGAGCATCCACAGATTCAGGCCATCGTTATTTCCTACCTCGACCCGGACCAGGCCGCCGAAATTCTGGCAACCCTTGATGAACGTGTGCGCCTGGATGTCATGATGCGGGTCGCCTCGCTCGAAAGCATCCAGCCCCAGGCTCTGCAAGAGCTCAACGACATTCTCGAGAAACAGTTCTCGGGTGGCTCAGCGGCCAAGACCAGTCGTATTGGCGGTGTTAAACGGGCCGCTGATATCATGAACTTTATGGACCGGGCGATCGAAGGCACCCTGATGGACTCCATCAAGGATATGGACCCGGACCTTGCCACCACCATCGAAGATCTCATGTTTGTCTTCGACAATCTCAAGGATATTGACGACCGGGGTATTCAGGCCCTGCTCAGGGAAGTGTCATCCGAGGTGTTGGTTGTAGCCCTGAAGGGCTCCGACGAAGCGGTCAAGGAAAAGATCTTCAAGAATATGTCCAAGCGGGCCGCAGAGTTGCTTCAGGATGATCTGGAAGCCAAAGGTCCGGTCAAGGTCAGCGAAGTGGAATCCGCACAGAAAGACATCATCACCGTTGCCCGTCGAATGGCGGAGGCTGGCGAAATTTCGCTCGGCGGTGCCGGTGAAGAAATGATGTGATGAAAGACTCCGATCAGGATGCCAAACCTATCCGCAAAGAACAGATGACCGCCTGGGAACGCTGGGAGCTGCCCCTGCTTGATGAACGTGGCAACCAGGTTGCGCAGGAAGAGGAGGTGAAGCCCCTTACCGCCGCAGACCTGGCTGAGATCCGTGAGGCGGCGCGGGAAGACGGCTTTCGTGAAGGGCTCGAAGCCGGGCACCAGGAAGGATTCAGCCAGGGGCGTAGCGAAGGCCATCAGGAAGGCTTTGCCGCGGCTGAAGTGGAGGGCAGGGAACAGGGGCGTCAACAGGCCACCGAAGAAACCCGCCAGGAAGTCGCCACCAAACTGGACCGGCTGGAACATTTGTTGGGCGAGTTGTTGTTGCCTATCGAACGCCACGAAGAAGAGCTGGAATCTGCACTCGTCAATCTCTCGACGGTGCTGGCCCGTGCCGTGGTCTATCGCGAGCTCAGTATCGACTCCTCCCAGATTCGTCAGGTTGTTCGCAAAGCGCTTAGGGCGCTGCCCTCGGCGGCCGATAATGTGCGTATCCATATTCATCCGGATGATCTTGAGCCGGTTCGGGAAGTGACCGAGCGCCTGGACGTTGCTCCGGTGATTGTTGAAGACGACAGCCTGATGCCCGGCGGCTGCAAAGTGGAAACACTTCACAGTCTGGTGGATTACACGGTCGAAAAGCGCTTCCAGCGTGCGGTTCAGGGCATGCTTGAAGAGCAACTCGCGGATGCCACCGGCCCCGAGAGCGAACTGGCAGACTCCAGAATGGGAGAGCTGACAGATTTTCATCGGGATGTCCTCAGTGATTCGGCCATGAGCCCTGACGCCGTGCCGTCGCCTGAGCCTGCGCAGAAGGAAGAGGGCGATGACCTCCCGACTGGCTGATCGCCTTCGACAGCTTCAGGGTGCCATCAGCCCGGAACCAGAGCCGGAGCTTTCCGGCCGCCTGACGCGGATGGTTGGTCTTACCCTTGAATGCGTGGGATGCCCGATGGTTGTCGGCGATCGCTGTGTGATTCAGGGAGAAGGAACGGGCAGCGTTGAAGCCGAGGTGGTGGGCTTCGAAGAGAACAAGGTTTACCTGATGCCACTGACCGCCATCGAGGGCCTGAAGCCGGGCGCCCGGGTTGTTCCTTTATCGTCCGCCAGTCGTGTGCCCGTCGGTCCGCAAATGCTGGGCCGCGTGGTCAATGGCGCCGGTGATCCGCTGGACGGCAAAGGGCCGCTGCAGGCGGAAGCGCGGGTCCAGTTGACAGGCGACATCATCAATCCCCTGAACCGTGCGCCTGTGCGTCAATCGATGGACGTGGGTATTCGCGCCATCAATGCGTTACTGACGGTTGGTCAGGGGCAGCGTTTGGGTCTGTTTGCGGGCAGCGGCGTGGGTAAGAGTATGCTGCTGGGCATGATGACCCGGTTTACCGATGCCGATATCACCGTGGTAGGTCTCATTGGCGAACGGGGCCGTGAGGTGAAGGAGTTTATCGAAGACATTCTGGGCGAAGAGGGCCTTGCCCGTTCGGTTGTCGTGGCATCGCCTGCGGATGACTCGCCGCTGATGCGGTTGCGTGCCGCCATGCTGACTACGAGAATTGCCGAATATTATCGGGACCAGGGCAAGCGGGTTTTGCTGCTGATGGACTCCCTGACCCGCTATGCCCAGGCACAGCGTGAAATTGCCCTGGCTGTTGGCGAACCTCCCGCGACCAAGGGTTATCCACCGTCGGTCTTTGCAAAATTGCCGCAATTGGTGGAGCGAACCGGCAATGGTCGACCGGGCGGTGGCTCGATTACCGCCTTTTACACCGTGTTGACAGAAGGCGATGACCAGCAGGACCCGATTGCCGACGCGGCCCGGGCGATTCTGGATGGTCATATCGTGCTTTCTCGCCGCTTGGCTGAAGAGGGCCATTACCCCGCCATTGATGTGGAAGCCTCCATCAGCCGGGTAATGCCGCAGGTCACAAACCCCGAACATTTCTCAAGAGCCCAGCGCTTCAAACAGGTTTACTCCCGTTACCAACAGGCCCGCGACCTGATCAGCGTGGGGGCCTATGTGAAAGGCTCAGATCCGGAAACAGACTTTGCCATCCAGCATATCGCTAACATGCGCCAGTTCCTTCAACAGGAACTGAACGAGAGTGCACCACTGAAACAGAGTATCGACCAGTTGTTGGAGGTGGTTCCTGAGCGCCGGTCGCCCGAACGCCAGAAAAACGCCGTACCCGGCCCCAACGCTGAGCGGAGAGAAGGCTGATGCTGCGTTCCCGGCGCCTTGAAGCAGTACTTACCCTGGAGGAGCGCAAGGAGCAGGCGGCGCTGGAGCTGATGGGCGAGGCCCGCAAACAGGTAGACGCGCACAAAGAACAGGTAGAAAACCTGGAGCGCTACCAGCAGGAGTACCGAAATCAGATTCGCGCAAGCCAGCAGGGCGTAGTACCTGTTGCCCGTTTGCAGGCCTGGCAGGCGTTTATTGCACAGCTTGACCAGGTGATCGCCCAGCAGCAGCGTCAGCTCCTGCAGGCCGAGCAGTTGTTTGAAGCCCGGCGACGGGAATGGCAGCAGGCCTGGGAGCGTAAACGGGGCATGGAAAAGTATATTGAATCCTGCCGGCAGCAAGAGCAGCGTGAGCAGGACTCGAAAGAGCAGAAACTGGCGGACGAAGCAGCTGGCAGGGCCTTTGCTCGAAGGCCGCGCTGAGACCGCCTTTCCCGGCCTGTCATCCCGCCCCAAACGACAGATGCAATTTCCGTTAATTTGTCTATCCTTAGACAAACAAGCAGCTCAGCGGACAGTAAGGATCAGCTATGATCGTTAGCGGTAAATGCAGGGAGGTTCGCGAATGCCGATAGATACGCGACGCAGTGATGACGGCCACACTCTGACAATCCGGGTTCAGGGCCGTTTTGATTTCAGTACTCATCAGGCGTTTCGTGACGCCTATGAGCACAGCGATCCGTCGGTAAAAAACTACGTTATTGATCTCTCCGATACAACCTATCTGGACAGTTCCGCATTGGGCATGCTGTTGTTGCTGAGGGATCATGCCGGCGGTGACAGCGCCAGTGTGGTGATCGAAAACTGCAACGGCGATGTCCGGCGCATTCTCTCCATCTCGAATTTTGAGCAACTTTTCAGCATCCGCTGAGGCTCCTGCCTTGAAGGTACTGATTGCGGAAGACAGCGACAGCGACCGGCTGATTCTCGCGACTCTGGTGCGTCGCCTGGGACATCAGGTCGTTGAGGTGTCTGACGGCATTGAGGCCGTAGCCCGGTTCTCAGAGTTTCAGCCGGATATCGTGTTGCTGGACGCGCTCATGCCCCGAATGGATGGCATGGAAGCCGCCCGGCAGATCAAGGCCCTGGCGGGCGAGCGCCTGGTCCCGTTGATATTCCTGACCTCGCTCTCCGATGCCGGCGAACTCGCCCGGTGCCTGGAAGCGGGTGGCGACGATTTTCTGGTCAAGCCCTACAATCGCGTGATCCTGGAAGCCAAGATCAACGCCTTCAACCGAATGCGCTCCATGCACCATGCGCTCTCCGAGCAGCGGGATCAGATCCGCCGTCAGAATGAGCAGTTGCTATCGGAGCAAAAAGTAGCCCGGCGCGTTTTTGACAATGTGGCTCACACCGGGTGCCTGGATGCCCCGAATATTCGTTATCACGCTTCACCACTCTCTGTGTTCAATGGCGATGTCCTGTTTGCTGCTCAGCGCCCCGGTGGAGGAATCGTTATTTTCCTTGGTGACTTCACGGGCCACGGCTTGCCCGCGGCGATTGGTGCCATGCCAGTGGCAGAGGTATTCTACGGCATGGCCGAAAAAGGCTTTGGCGCTGCGGATATCCTGCGCGAGATTAATCGCAAGTTGTGCCGGATCTTGCCCACTGGCATGTTCTGCTGTGGTGTCATGGTTGAGGCCGACGGTAAGCAGAATGCCCTCAGGGCCTGGAACGGCGGACTGCCAGATGGTTGGCTGGTGCGAAAGAACGGCGAACGGGTGGCGATTCCTTCCAGACATCTGCCCTTGGGTGTGCTGGCGCCGGATCGCTTCACTGCGTCAATGGACGTGCTGGACGCGTTGCCGGGAGACCGGTTGGTGGTGATGACCGATGGTTTCCCGGAGTCCTGCGATGATCAGGGCCGGTGTTTTGGTGAAGAGGGTGTGCGCCGGGTATTGGCAGGCCTGAAGGCGGAGGAACACCCCTTTGATGCGTTAACGATGCACCTGCGTCAGTTTACCGGTCGGCCGGAGCCGGCGGACGATTTAACCTTGTGTAGCCTCGAAGTGATCGCCGGCAGCGTGCAGGCGGAGTCCTTTGAAAAGTCTCCTGAATCTTCCTTGTCCGGCCCGGGCGAATGGCACTGTGTGTACGAGATTCGCGAACGCACCCTGGCGGACTTCAATCCGCTGCCGTTGTTGCTGCATATTTGTATGGAAGTACCGGGCTTGCGGCGCAGGAGCGGCGAGATCTATACCCTCTTGTCTGAGCTCTACAACAACGCTCTGGAGCATGGCGTGCTGGAGCTGTCCTCCGAGTGGAAAAGTTCGGCCAAGGGCTTCAGTCTCTATTATCAGGAGCGAAAACGCCGCCTGACTGAAATCGATGGCCATTACATCCGGTTCTCACTGAGCCATGAATCCCGGCCCGGGGCGGGCAGGCTCAGAATTCGGTGTGAGGACAGTGGCCGGGGCTTTGACATTGATGTCCAGGGTGCCAGGTCGCCGGCCAAAACCGGCCCCGGTAATGGTTATGCGGGCCGTGGTCTTGAGATACTGAAGCGTATGACGAAGGAATTGACCGTACATGGGCCGGGTAACTGCGTTGAAATAGTCTATGATTGGACGTTTCCAGATAACGCCCTCGGCGCTCATGATGGATCAGACAGCAAACGCGAGGATAAGTAATGAACGATAAACCTCACCTTGATGAAGAAGCTCTGGCGGAGCTGCAGGATGTGATGGAAGATGAGTTCGACGTGCTGATCCAGACGTATCTGGAGGATTCGCGCACACGAATTCAAAGCCTGCGCGATGCCCTTGCCGATGCAGATTCAGATCAGTTTTCAAAAGCGGCTCACAGCTTCAAAGGAAGCTGCGTCAACATTGGCGCGCCACGACTCGGTGAGCTGTGCTTTGATGCCGAAAAGCTGGGTAAAAATGACCAGCTTGATCAGGCGCCGGGCGTCATGACAAGGATTGAAAAGGAATTCGAAGACGTCGCCTGGCGCCTGCAACACTTTAATCAATAGCGGCAAAAACCTTGTTTGGCATCACTTTTGCAAACTCAGATTAAGCCTCCCCTTATGGGTGACTCTGAGACTTAAAGCGGCAAGAGGTTGCCATGCAACAGACAATTCTTCCCCAGACTTCAGGCCCCGGCATGCCACAGGACGCCGCAGGGTCAAAGGCTGCCACTGGCAGTCGCAGTGCAGACAACGGCGAAAGCCGCTTTGACCAGGTATCCCGTTCGGAGCAGGACCGTTTGGAGCAAAAACGTGCTGAACGTCGGGACCAGGCAGAGTCCGCCCGGGATAAGCAACAGGCCCGTCAAGCTGACGCGAAAGCGGAAGCCGATAACCGTAATACCAGAACAAATGACGCCAGCGAGGCGGTCGGTCAGCCTGGCACCGATCAGGCACAGGCAAGCAACGATGCCGTGGCGGCCGCTGAGGAAGCTATTGATCACCCGCCTGAGGCGCAGACTGAGGCCGTTGCACCGCTTACCTTTGCCAATCTCCAGTCCTTGGTGCTGCCAGCCAGCGCTGCGGCGAATGCAGCCGTGAATGGCGAAGCGGCAGCCTTCCAGCCATTAATGAACGGAGGTCTGCCTGGAAAGCCAATGCTGGCGGGGGTTATCAACGGTCAGGGCGCCAGTACTCCGGGTATGACTCCTGCAAGCCAGTTATCGGATTTGCTGGCGGCGAATGTCACGACTGAAACCGTACGACCGGCAGACCCTGCCAGCTTGCTGGCCGCCCCCAGGTTTCAGGCATCTATGGATCTGGCCGCACAGCAGGCTTTGCAGCAGGGCAAGCTGACACCGGATGCTGCACTCCCTCTGCGTGGCTATGCCACTACCGTGGATGTGCCGGTTGGCCAGGCGGAGTGGGGTGATAAGGTTATGGGCAAGTTGAGCTGGCTGACCGCCAGAAACATGCAGGTGGCCGAAATACACCTCACGCCGCCTGACATGGGCCCGATGGAAGTAAAAGTACGGGTGCAGAATGATCAGGCGGCCGTTACCGTGCATGCGGCCAATCCGGTTGTTCGTGAGCAACTGGAGCAGCATTCCCACCGGCTCAGGGATATGCTGGGGGAGCAGGGGTTGTCGCTCAGCCAGTTCGATGTCTCGGATCAGCCCGGCCGGCAAACGGGTGAGCAGAGCGGGGACTCTGACGAAAACGCCGGTTCTGGCTATGCAGGTGGATCCTTGGCGACTCATGAAGCCGAAGATCAAGGGCCTCAGTCTGGGCAGCTTGATCTGGCCTGGAAGGGAGAAGTCGATATTTTCGCCTGATACCCCGCTAACACGGGGGCGATTTGCCTGCCTTTCATAAACGTCTTTGCCCATCCCTCCGCGCAACGCTAAACTGCTTGTTTGAGCAGGAGGGATGGTGCTTCTGGCCCGTCCTTTGCATTGTTCTTGATAAACGCCCCCTGAATCCTTCAGGGTGACGATAATCTGACAAAGCGGACACCATGGCAGAAAACAACACCGCACAAGCACCCGCGAAAAAGGGCAAGCTGAAGGCCATTATCGCCCTTGTGGTCATTATCCTGTTGGCCGTAGGGCTGTCAGTGGCAGGCACGCTCTGGTTTTTAAATGGCAGTCTGCCCGGAATGGGTGAGGCAAGCGAGCCTGAGTCGTCCACACCGACGTTTGTGCCCAGCAGCTACACCGATATCGAAAAACCCCTGGTGACAACCGTTCAGGCCCAGGGGCGGCAGAGGTATGCGCAGGTTCATGTATCGTTGGAAGCGAAAGATCCGGCGGCACTGGCTGCTGCAGATGTGCACATGCCTCTGATCAGGAGCCAGTTGGTCATGTTGCTGGGGGGCAGTGATTTTACCGAGTTGCAAACTCCCGGGGGGCGCACTGCGCTTGCGGAAAAAATGCTGGAATCGGTGAATCAGGTGCTTGCGCAGGAAGGAGAGCCTGCCATTGAGCGGGTGTTGTTCCGGAACTTCGTAGTGCAATAAGCCACATTCAGGGCAGGACCAGGTATGCAGGATTTACTGTCACAGGACGAAATTGATGCCCTCCTCCACGGGGTGGATGATGGTGACATCGATACCTATGATGAAACTGACGAAGCGGGCGTAAAGACCTACGATCTCGCCAGTCAGGACCGTATTGTTCGTGGCCGGATGCCCACGCTCGAAATGATTAACGAGCGTTTTGCCCGTTATACCCGGATCAGCCTGTTCAATCTGCTCCGCCGCAACGCCGACGTCTCAACCGGTGGCGTTCAGATCATGAAGTTCGGCGAATACATTCATACCCTTTACGTGCCCACCAGCCTTAACCTGTGCAAGGTTCGGCCGCTGCGTGGTACCTCGCTGTTTGTTCTGGATGCCAAGCTGGTATTCAAGCTGGTCGACAATTTCTTCGGGGGGGAAGGGCGCCACGCCAAGATCGAAGGGCGCGAATTCACGCCAACGGAAACCCGTATTGTCCAGATGGTGCTGAACCAGGTGTTCCAGGATATGAAGGAAGCTTGGCACGCCGTACTGAATGTTGATTTCGAGTACATGAGTTCTGAAGTGAACCCGGCCATGGCAAACATTGTCAGCCCCAGTGAAGTGGTGGTGGTCAGTACCTTTCATATCGAGCTGGACGGCGGTGGCGGCGAGCTTCACTTTGCCTTGCCGTACTCCATGATCGAGCCAATTCGTGAGGTGCTGGACGCCGGTGTTCAGAGCGACATTGATGACATTGATGAACGTTGGGTGAATGCGCTTCAGGAAGACATCAAAGAAGTGAGCGTGCCCATCAATACGACGGTTTGCCGGCGCAGGATTTCCCTGCGGGACATCGCCAAGCTCAAAGCCGGTGATGTGATCCCGGTTGAGATCCAGGAACACCTGACGGTGACAGCCAACGGTATTCCGATCTACAAGGCGACCATGGGAACCCGCGACGGCAAGCTCGCGCTGAGAATTCATGAAAGGGCTGTATTGCCCAAGGTGAAGAAACAACTGAAGGTGGGACGCAATGGCTGACGACGACAAGAAAGACGAAAAAGAACTCAGTGAAGACGAAAAGCTTGCCGCTGAGTGGGAGGCCGCAATGGGCGAGTCAGGGGATGCCGACGGGGATGATGCCCGGGAGGATGAATGGGCGGCGGCCATGGCCGAGGCTGAAGGTGAAGAAGCCCTGGAAACGTCCGGCAAGGACGTGCGAGCTGCGCCGATGGAAGAGTTTGCCGAAGATAGCGGCTTTTCAGGCTCCGGTGAAGCGCCTGACATTGACGTTATTCTGGATATTCCGGTCACCATTTCGATGGAAGTAGGTAACACGCAGATTCCTATTCGCAACCTGCTCCAGCTGAACCAGGGTTCGGTCATCGAACTGGACAGGCTGGCGGGTGAGCCTCTGGACGTTCTGGTTAATGGCACCCTGATTGCCCACGGCGAAGTGGTGATGGTGAACGAGAAGTTCGGCATCCGGCTGACCGACGTGATCAGCCCGGGCGAACGTATCAAGCGGTTGCAGAAGTAACGTGGGTTTTATCCTGCGTGGGCTTCTGCCTGCCCTTGTCAGTGTGCGTGCCTTCGCCGAGCCTGCAGCAGAGCCGGCCCGCAATACGCCGGATACGGTCGGCACCATTATGAGTCTCGGTTTGGGGCTGGTGGCCGTGATCGCGGTGATTTACGGCTGTGCCTGGCTGATTCGCAGAATGACCGGTATGGCCGGCATGAACAACAGCGCCATTCGCGTGGTTTCTGTGCTGGCTATTGGCACCCGGGAGCGCATTGCCCTGGTTGAAGTGGGCGGGCAGCAGATATTGCTGGGTATTACGCCCGGCAGCATACGAACACTCCAGGTTTTTGATGAGCCGGTGGTCGATGTCAGCAGCGCGGCATCGGGCGACTTCGCGCGCAAGCTGCAGAGCCTGATGGGCAAGTCTCGGGCCGCGCCCGAACACAAAGAGTAGCGCTATGGTCAATGCAGTTATGAAACGTTACTTTCCATTTCTGGCCCTGATCACGGGCCTGCTGGCTCCGGCATTGGCCCTGGCAGATTTGCCCGGTATTCCGGCGTTTTCGGTACAGCCCGGCGAGAACGGCACAGAAGAGTACTCGGTGACCCTGCAGATTCTGGCGCTGATGACGGCGCTGACCTTCCTGCCGGCCATGTTGATGATGATGACGTCATTCACACGCATCATCGTGGTGTTCGCCATCCTGCGCCAGGCCTTGGGTTTGCAGGCAACGCCTTCAAATCAGATCCTGCTCGGGCTGGCGCTGTTTCTGAGCATTTTCATCATGAAACCGGTGCTGGAGGAGGCCAATGAAGCAGGCCTTCAGCCTTATCTCCAGGAAGAAGTGACTTCGCTGGAAGCCGTTGAACTGGCGAGTGTGCCGTTTCGGAAGTTCATGCTGGAACAGACCCGGGAGTCGGACCTGGCACTGTTCATGCGGCTGGCCGACGTTCAATACGAAACCCCTCAGGACGTTTCTTTCTGGGTGCTGATGCCGGCCTTTGTCACCAGCGAGTTGAAAACCGCCTTCCAGATAGGGTTTATTCTGTTTATCCCGTTTCTGGTCATCGATATGGTGGTGGCCAGTGTTTTGATGGCCATGGGTATGATGATGCTGTCACCCATTATCATTTCACTGCCGTTCAAGATTATGCTCTTTGTTCTGGTGGATGGCTGGGCCTTGATCATGGGTACCCTTGCCGCCAGTTACGGCATATAGGAGGCCGGACATGACACCTGAAACCGCTATCGATATCGTTCGTGAAGCGCTGTGGCTCATTGTGCTTCTGTCCGCGGTGATCATTGGCCCGGGGTTGGTGATTGGCCTGGTGGTGAGTACTTTTCAGGCCGCTACCCAGATCAACGAACAAACCCTGAGTTTTCTGCCCCGGTTGCTGATCACGTTGATCGTGATCATCGCGGCCGGCCCCTGGATGCTGAGTACCTTGCTGGACCACGCCAACGGGCTTATCTCCCGCATTCCTTACCTGATCGGCTGACCCATGATACCGGCGGAGTTCAGTGCAGACCTGCTTGGCCAGTGGGTGGGGCAGCACCTTTGGCCGCTGTTCCGGCTGGCCAGCTTTCTCATGGTTATTCCGATTTTCGGTACCCAGCTGGTGCCTGCGCGTGTGCGCCTGGGGCTGGCGTTGTTGATGACCATATTGATTGTTCCCATGATTCCTGATGTGCCCCGGGTGGAAGCGCTGAGTGCCGATGCGGTGGTGATTACGCTGCAGCAGATCCTCATTGGTGTGGGCCTCGGTTTTGCCTTGACGGCGCTGTGGCAGTTGTTTGTGGTGGCCGGTCAGATGATCGCCATGCAGATGGGCCTTGGGTTTGCCTCCATGGTGGACCCCGCCAATGGTGTGAATGTTCCGGTACTTGCCCAGATTTATACCATCACTATCACGCTGTTGTTTCTGCTTATGAATGGCCACCTGGTGGCATTTGAGGTGTTCATCGAAAGCTTTCACAGCATGCCGATCGGGATGGACGGGTTGGGGCAGAGCGGTGTGTGGGAGCTTGCCCATCGCATCAGCTGGATGTTTGCGTCGGCCATGCTGCTGGCGTTGCCAGCCGTGACGGCGGTGTTGATTGTTAACATTTCGTTTGGTGTGATGACCCGGGCAGCGCCGCAGATGAATATCTTTGCTCTGGGCTTCCCTATTGGTCTGATTTTCGGTTTGTTTGCCATCTGGGTGTTGCACGGCAACTTCCTTCCGCACTTTGATCAGTACACCCGGGAAACCTTCGATTTTATGCGTCAATTGCAGGGGCGCTAGCGATGGCTGAGGAAAACGACAACAGTCAGGAGAAAACCGAAGAACCTACCCCACGAAGGCTTGAGAAGGCCAGGGAAGAGGGGCAGACAGCTCGCTCCAAGGAGCTGGCAACCATGGCGGTTTTGCTGGCGGGGGCGGGCGGTCTGTTGCTGTTTGGTACGTCGCTGGCTGCGGCTCTGGAAGGCATCATGCGGGATGCCTTTGTGATTGAGCGTTCGGCGATTTTCGATACCCGTCATATGAGTGTGCAGTTGTTTCTCTCCGCCAAGGAAGCTGCGCTCGCCCTGGCACCGATTCTGATTCTGTTGTTGATTGCTGCGATTGCAGGTTCTATCGGCATTGGCGGGTTGCTGTTCAGCGCCAAAGCGATTGCGCCCAAGGGCAATCGTATGGATCCGATCAAAGGGCTGGGGCGGATGTTTTCCATGCGTTCGCTGATCGAGCTGGTAAAGGCGATCGCCAAGGTGGGCCTGGTTATGTCGATCGCAATTCTGATTCTGAATCTGCGTACGGAGGATTTGCTGAGCATTGCGGAGGAGCCGGCGGTGCCGGCTATGGAGCATGTGCTCTGGACGCTGGGCTGGAGTTTTTTCTTTTTGTCCTGTGCCACGATCATTATTGCCGTCATTGATGTACCGTTTCAGATTTTCGATCACCACAAGAAGCTGAAGATGACGATGCAGGAGGTGAAGGATGAGTACAAGGATTCGGAGGGCAAGCCAGAGGTGAAGGGCAAGATCCGTCAGTTGCAGCGGGAGATGGCGCAGCGGCGGATGATGCAGGATGTGCCCAAGGCGGATGTGGTGATTACCAACCCGACGCATTATGCGGTGGCGTTGAAGTACGATCAGAAGTCGATGGGGGCGCCGGTTGTGGTGGCCAAGGGCGCGGATGAGGTGGCGTTCAAGATTATGGAGATTGCCCGGGAGTACAAGGTGGAGGTGTTACGTACGCCGCCGTTGACTCGGGCGGTGTACCACAATACGGAGATTGGCGAGGAGATTCCGGACGGGCTGTATATGGCAATTGCTCAGGTGCTGGCTTATGTGTTCCAGCTGCGTCAGTTCCGTAAGGGGCGTGGGCCCAAACCGGGCATGCCTGACTTTCCGATTCCGCCGGAGATGCGGCGGGATATCTGATGTTGGAATTTGGCTCTTTTTAGCCTGTTAGTCATGGCGTTCGCAGTGTTGGGTGGGCCTCCCAAAAAACGCTACAAGCACGTCCTGTGCGCTTCGCTCCGGCCGTCCATGGCCTACGAGATTTTTGGGAGGCCCACCCAACACTGCTTTGCAAGCTTGGTCAGTATAGGAATCAATAAGTCTTGGTAAGTCAGGCGGGCCTGGCCGCGCTTGATGCCGATCTGACCACTTTTCTTGCTTAAACCTTTGGCTCCTGAATCCTTTTACCCCAGGCTTCTTTCTCGCCCGGCAGGATCAGGTTCAGGATGATGGCCACTACGGCACACAACGCAATGCCTTCCAGTGTACCCAGAACCATGTTGCCGATACCGAACACCAGAGTCACGCCCACGATCACCAGGTTGCGGGATTGGGACAGGTCTACCTGGTGGCGGATCAGGGTGTTCAGGCCGACGACCGCGATGGAGCCGAACAGCAGGCACAGGATGCCGCCCATGACGGGGACGGGGATGGTCTGCAGCGCGGCGCCGAATTTGCCTACGAAGGCCAGGACGATGGCAGTGGCGGCTGCCCACCACATGACTTTCGGGTTGAAGTTGCGGGTCAGCATGACGGCGCCGGTCACTTCGGAGTAGGTGGTGTTGGGCGGTCCGCCGAGCAGTGAGGCGGCGCTGGTGGCCAGGCCGTCGCCCAGTAATGTGCGGTGCAGTCCGGGCTTTTCCAGGTAGTTCTTGCGGGTTACGTTGCCGATGGCGAGTACGTCACCGATGTGTTCGATGGCGGGGGCTATGGCGACGGGGATCATGAACAGGATGGCGCCCCAGCTGAAGGCGGGTGCGACGAAGTTCGGTACAGCGAACCAGGCGGCTTGTTGGACGGCGGTGGTGTCAACAATGCCGGCGAATGCCGACAGGATGTAACCCACGATGATGCCGAACATGATCGGGATCAGCCGGAAGATGCCTTTTGCCCAGACCGACATCACGATGGTGACACTCAGCGACATCATGGCAATCCAGATGGCGGTGTCGTAGGGCACCAGCTGGGCGCTGCCGTCACCGGTTCGGCCGGAGGCCATGTGCACGGCCAGCGGCGCGAGGCCCAGGCCGATGGTCATGATGACCGGGGCAATGACGACGGGTGGCAGCAGGCGGGTAACAAAGCCGGTGCCGCGCAGGCGTATGGCGCCAGCCAGAATGATGTAGAGAATGCCTGCAGCCATCAGGCCGCCCATGGTTTCCTGCATGCCGAACTGGCCTTTGGCGGCCATGATCGGGGCAATGAAGGCAAAGGATGAGGCCAGGAAGATGGGGATCTGACCGCCGGTAACCAGGTGGAAAATCAGGGTGCCGATGCCGGCGGTGAACAGGGCGACGTTAGGGTCAAGGCCTGTCAGTAGCGGCATCAGTACCAGGGCGCCGAAGGCAACCAGCAGCATCTGGGAGCCGGCGATGGCCTGTTTCCAGACCGGGTCGTTGGTGTGGTCCTGCATGGTCAGACGTCCTTTTGCTTGGTGCCGAAGATTTTGTCGCCGGCATCGCCCAGGCCAGGCAGGATGTAGCCTTTTTCGTTCAGACGTTCATCAACAGACGCCGTGTAGATGGACACGTCCGGGTGTTTTTCCAGGACCTTTTCAACACCTTCCGGAGCGGCAACCAGCACCAGTGCGCGGATTTCTGTGCTGCCGGCTTTTTTGAGCAGGTCGATGGTGGAGATCATGGAGCCACCGGTTGCCAGCATCGGGTCGATGATCAACGCCATACGCTGGTCCAGTTCGCCCACCAGTTTTTCCAGATAGGTTTCCGCTTCCAGGGTGGTTTCGTTGCGGATTTGGCCCACTACGCTGACCCGGGCGACCGGGATCAGGCTGAGTACGCCGTCCAGCATGCCCAGGCCCGCCCTCAGAATGGGAACGATGGTGATTTTCTTGCCGTGAATCTGCTCAACCGTGACCGGGCCGGCCCAGCCTTCGATGGTCTTTTCCTGCAGGGTGAAATCCTTGGTTGCCTCGTAGGTCAGCAGTGCGCCAACTTCCTGAGCCAGTTCACGAAAATTCTTGGTGCTGATGTCGGAGCGGCGCATCAGTCCGAGTTTGTGGCGGATCAGGGGGTGCTTCACTTCGTGGATAGGCATTGGGGTCACCTGTGTGTTCGGATGGTCTGGCGTGGATTCTGATCAACTAAATGGCGCAAGGATACCGTATCTCGGGCCTCGCGTCAGGCGCTCTCAGGCTCTGGAATATCAAAAGTTGTCATGGCTGGTACGGTTCTTGCGATAACCACTTCAAACAGGCGCCGCGCGTCAGATTTTCGACCCCGGTATCGCCCGGAATGACCCGAAAGTACAGTGAAGCGGAGAAGTGGGCAGTATGGACAGAGCGTTAGTTCTGAGTAACGTCAAAACCCTGACGCGGGGCAACCTGGGTGTTCCGCTGATGCTGATGGGTTTGCTGGGCATGATGATTCTGCCCATGCCGGCTTTTCTGCTGGACGTGTTTTTCACGTTCAACATCACGCTGTCCATTGTCATCCTGTTGGTGTGTGTTTATGCGCTCCGGCCCATGGAGTTTGCGTCCTTTCCCACGGTGCTGCTGGTTGCCACGCTGCTGCGCCTTGGCCTCAACGTGGCGTCCACCCGGATTGTTCTGCTCAATGGCCATGAGGGGGGCGACGCCGCAGGTAAGGTGATCGAATCGTTCGGTGCCGTGCTGATTGGCGGTAACTATGCCGTCGGTCTGGTGGTGTTTGCCATTCTGATGATCATCAACTTTCTGGTTGTTACCAAAGGTGCTGGCCGGGTATCTGAGGTCAGTGCGCGTTTTACCCTGGACGCCATGCCCGGTAAGCAGATGGCCATCGATGCTGATCTCAATGCCGGGCTGATTAACCAGGACGAAGCCAAGTCGCGGCGTTCGGAAATTGCGCAGGAGGCGGATTTCTACGGTTCAATGGATGGTGCTTCAAAATTCGTCAAAGGGGACGCCGTCGCCGGTTTGCTGATTCTGGCGATCAACATCATTGGCGGTGTCGCCATTGGTATGATGCAGCACGGTCTTGACTTCACGTTGGCCATGGAGCGCTACGCGCTGCTGACCATCGGTGATGGCCTGGTTGCACAGATCCCGTCACTGTTGCTGTCTACGGCAGCGGCGATCATGGTGACCCGGGTTACTTCGAGCCAGGACATGGGCGGGCAGATTCTTGAGCAGATGTTCAATGCGCCCAAGGCTCTGGCCATTGCCGCCGGTATTCTGATTCTGCTGGGCCTGATTCCCGGTATGCCGCATGTGGCCTTTCTTGGCCTGGGCTCTCTGGCGGCTGGTGCGGCATGGATGATCTGGAAGAAACAGCGTCAGATCATTGAAGAAGAAGGTTCCTGGGCAGGCCGTGGCGCTGTGTCCGGCGGGGCTGTTCGTCAGGGCGGCGATGTGATCCCGGATCAGGGCGGCGAGGGTAAGGCTCTGCCGGCTCCGGGAGAAACCCGGGAACTGGGCTGGGACGATGTGGCGACCGTCGATATTGTCGGGCTGGAAGTCGGGTACCGTCTGATTCCTCTGGTGGACAAATCCCAGGGCGGCCAGCTACTGAGTCGTATCAAAGGCGTTCGCAAAAAACTGTCACAGGATATGGGCTTTCTGATGCCGTCTGTGCACATCCGGGACAACCTGGATCTGATGCCGAATGTGTACCGGATTACCCTGATGGGGGTCACCATCGCCGAGGCCGAGATTCACCCTGAGCGGGAGCTGGCGATTGATCCCGGCCAGGTGTTCGGCAAAGTGGACGGTATTGCCGGTAAAGACCCGGCGTTTGGTCTTGATGCTATCTGGATAGAGCCGGACAAGAAGGATCAGGCCCAGACACTGGGCTACACCGTGGTGGATGCCAGTACCGTGGTGGCCACTCACCTGAATCAGATTCTGCAGAAACATGCCCACGAGTTAATCGGTCATGAAGAGGCTCAGAAGTGGCTGGATCAGCTGGAAAAGATTTCACCCAAGCTGGCCGAAGAGCTGGTGCCCACAACCATCTCCATCAGCATTCTGCTTAAGGTGCTGCAAAACCTGCTGAAAGAAGAGGTGCCGGTTCGGGATATGCGTTCGATTGCCGAGGCGATCGTGAACGTTCATCCGAAGAGTCAGGATCCGAAGGTGCTGACCACTCTGGCCCGTCAATCCTTGCGCCGAATGATCGTGCAGAGCATCTGCGGCAACGATGCCGAAATTCCGGTTATTACCCTGGACCCAGACTTGGAACAGTTATTGCTAAAGTCTGTTCAGCAAAGTCAACAATCTGGCGGACAGGATGACATTGGTATGGTGCTGGAGCCCAACATGGTGGAAAAGCTGCAGCGCTCTCTCCAGGACAGCGTTCAGCGCCAGGAAATGCTGGGCAAACCTGCCATCCTGCTGGTTTCCGGCCCTTTGAGGCCGGGCCTGGCCAAGTTCGCCAGCTATGGGGTAGAGCGCCTGCATGTGCTCTCGTACCAGGAAATTCCAGATAACAAACAGATCACGATAGTCGCCTCTGTGGGCCAGTAATGGCGGGCAGAGTAACGCGGTCAGCTGGTGTCAGCTTGCCGGTGGAGGATGAAACATTATGAAAGTTAAACGGTTTTTTGCTCAGTCCATGGCCGAAGCCCTGAAACAGGTCAGTCACGAAATGGGGCCGGATGCCGTTATTTTGTCCAATCGCCGGGTGGACGGAGGTGTCGAAATTGTGACGGCTCTGGATTACGACGAAAACATGGCGCGCCAGCGCCTGGGTGAGAGTGCAGCTGAAGCGACCAACGGTTCCCGTCTCGCCGAGATGCAGGCTGACCAGCACCGTCGGCTTGAGGATGAGTTGAACCGGTCCCGGAGCCGTATTCAGGAGGTTCGAGAGAAACGAGCCGCCTCGGGCGCGCGATACTCGCAGATGGGCTTGCAGGATTTGTCGCAGGATGAGCTGGAGTTCCCGGAGCAGTCTGCGGCCGCTCAGTCGGTTGCCTCCGGCCAGCAGCAGGGTGGCTACGGAAGTGAGTTGGCCACGATGAGAGCCGAGATCAGTTCCCTGCGTGAATTGATCAGTGGCCAGGCCGCTGGCGCTAACAGTGCTGCAACGGTCACCGCTGCTACCGCCACCAATGCTAACAGTGCTGTCCAGCAGAGGCTGGCCGAGCGGTTGCAGGAGTTTGGCCTGGGGGCAGAGCTGGCCACGTCGCTGTCACGACAGCACCGTAACGGTCGGCTGGAAGAGGGTTGGAAGAAATCCCTGAAAATGCTCGCGACCGGCCTCAGAACCGCCCGGGAAAACTGGCTGGAGTCTGGTGGCGTGTATGCGCTGGTCGGTCCGACCGGCTCTGGCAAAACAACAACGATCGGTAAACTGGCCGCACGCTATGTGCTGGAGCATGGCCCGGACTCCCTGGCGCTGGTCACCACCGATCGCTATCGGGTCGCTGCTCACGAACAGCTGTTTGTATTCGGACGTATCCTGAACGTACCGGTAAGAGTGGTGGACGAAAGTCATTCTTTGGACGATATTCTGGACGAGCTGTCGGACCGACACCTTGTGCTGATTGATACCGCCGGCCTGACCAGTGCAGACCGTGGCTATCAGGAGCAGTTAGCAGAGCTGGTTCGCAGCGATCACAATATTCATACACATTTGGTGGTGTCTGCTACCAGCCAGCCGCGTATCATGAAATCCGTGTGGCATTGCTATAAGATGGCAAACCTTGCAGGCTGTATCGTTACCAAGATTGACGAGGCTCTTACGCTGGGTGAATCTCTGGGGTTTGTCATGGAAACCGGTCTGCCTGTGGCCTGGTTTACAGATGGCCAGAAAATTCCGGAAGATTTGCACCGGGCAGAGGCCGTTCCCCTGGTTCGAATGGGGGTAGAGCGGCTGAGGGGCATGCATCACGCTCAGGTTGTGGCTGAAGGAGCCTGAGTATAGACAGCAAAAACAGACGCCGGCGTCATGCCTGTACAAGAACGCAGTAAGAGACAAGAAACAGTATGAGCAAACCACATCCGGTTCAGGTGATTGCGGTTTCCGGCGGCAAAGGCGGTGTCGGTAAGAGTAATGTATCGGTCAACCTGGGCATCGCGCTGGCTGAAAAGGGCCGAAGAGTCGTGCTGCTGGATGCCGATCTCGGGCTTGGCAACATTGACGTGCTGTTGGGCATTACGGCCAACCGGAACCTGCAGGATGTGATGAGCGGCGAGTGCGGGCTGAAAGAGGTGCTGGTGAACGGCCCCGGTGGTATCAAGATCGTACCTGCTTCATCCGGCACCCAGAGGATGACTCAGCTAAGCCCGATGGAGCATGCGGGGCTGATCAACGCGTTCAGTGAGTTGGGTGATCAGATTGATGTACTGATTGTCGACACCGCGGCGGGTATTTCTGAAGCCGTCGTCAGCTTTCTGCGGGCCTCCCAGGAGCTGCTCCTGGTGGTGTGCGACGAGCCTACCTCCATCACTGACGCCTATGCGCTGATTAAGCTGATGAATCGGGATTACGGCACCAACCGTTTTCGAATTCTGGCCAACCAGGTGCGCAGTGAACAGGAAGGCCGTCATCTGTTCGAAAAACTGACCAGAGTCACCGAGCGTTTTCTGGATGTGGCACTACAATACGTAGGTATCGTGCCTTACGACGAGGCTGTAAAAAAAGCCGTCCAGCGGCAGCGAGCGGTTCTGGATGCGTATCCCAGGGCAAAAGCCTCTCTGGCTATCCGCGCTCTGGCTGACAAGGTGGACAGCTGGCCTTTGCCCTCCTCCCCCAGGGGGCACCTCGAGTTTTTCGTGGAGCGGCTCGTCGAAGTCTGATTTGAATCCAGTCCAATAAGAAACCGGATACATGACATTGGCGAAAAATCTGGGAATCTATCACCAGGCGGATGCGAAAAGTGCTTCGAGGCTGATCGAAGATCATGCGCCCCTGGTCAAGAAAATTGCCCTTCATCTGATGGCCCGGTTGCCGGCCTCCGTTCAGCTTGAAGATCTGATGCAGGCTGGCATGATTGGTTTGCTTGAGGCCGCCCAGCGTTATTCTTCGGGTAAGGGCGCCACCTTCGAAACCTATGCGGGTATTCGTATTCGTGGTGCTATGGTGGATGAAATCCGGAAGGGTGACTGGGTGCCCCGTTCTGTGCACCGGAACGCCCGCCGGATAGCGGCTGCGATCAAAACCGTTGAAGACCGTACCGGCCGCGAAGCCCAGGATGCAGACGTTGCCCGGGAACTGGGTGTGGACCTCACCGACTATCACTCATCACTGGCCGATGCCAACAGCGGCCGACTTTTTAGCCTGGATGAGCTCAATGAATCCGGCGAGCTGCCGATAGACGAATCAGACGCCAGCGATAACCCGCTGGATGGCATTTCAACCAGTGCCTTCCAGCGAAGCCTTGCGGAAGCCATTGAAGGTCTTCCCGAAAGGGAAAAACTGGTATTGAGCTTGTACTATCAGGAAGAACTGAACCTCAAGGAAATCGGAGCGGTGCTTGGGGTCAGCGAAAGCCGGGTAAGCCAGATCCACAGCCAGGCAGCCTTGCGCCTGAGGGGGCGGCTGTCGGACTGGCACGAACATGATGATAACTGATCTGGAAGCTGGCTATGCCGTGCGATGCACAGCCTGCTAGACTTCGGGAAGACTGAATTAAATCCGGGTGTTACTGACTGGAGGTCCCATTGGACAAGAACATGAAAATACTCATTGTGGATGATTTTTCCACAATGCGACGAATCATCAAGAACCTGCTACGGGATCTGGGTTTCACCAATACGGATGAGGCCGACGACGGCAACACGGCCTTGCCGATGCTGAGAAGCGGCAAGTACGACTTCCTGGTGACGGACTGGAACATGCCTGGTATGTCAGGGTTTGATTTGCTCAAAGCCGTCCGGGCTGATGAAAACCTGAAGAACCTGCCGGTTCTGATGGTCACAGCAGAGGCAAAACGGGATCAGATTGTGGCGGCAGCACAGGCTGGCGTAAATGGCTATGTGGTCAAGCCCTTTACCGCTGCAGTTCTCAAGGAAAAAATTGAGAAAATCTTTGAACGTATCCAGTAACCAGAGGTCGGATGGCTCACATGAGTGACAGCAAACAGACCCGCCACGGCCTCGATCCTGAGGTGACGGAAAAGCTGCAGCAGCAGACTTCGGAGTTGGTAGACAGCGTTAATAGCGGAGATTTCGCCCGGGCGATGACCGTGATCAATGAACTCAGCGAAGTTCGTGATCAGAGTCTGTACCGGGAGGTCGGCAGGCTTACCCGGAGCCTTCACGAGGCTATCCGCAACTTCCAGATCGATCCCCGAAATGCGGAGCAGCAAGAAGCACTCTCCAAGATGTCGGATGCATCCGATCGTCTGGCTTATGTGGTTCAGATGACCGGCCAGGCCGCCAACCGGACTATGGACCTGGTCGAGGAAAGCATGCCGGTTGCGCACGCCATGCGCGATGAGGCGCAGGCCCTGAGCGTTGAGTGGAAGAAGCTACGGCGGCGGGAAATGGAGCCTGCGGAATTTCGCGAACTTTACGGCCGTATAGACACGTTTTTCGGTACCCTTAGCGAAGAATCGGACAGCTTGTACAACAACTTGTCGGAGATCCTTCTCGCTCAGGACTTCCAGGACCTGACCGGACAGGTTATCCAGAAAGTTACCGCCCTGGTCAAAGAAGTCGAAGAGAACCTTCTCGGGCTGGTGGTGATGGCAAGCCATGTGGATCAACTGACGGGCACCGTACATCAGATTGAAGAAAGGGAAGAATCGGCCGAAAAGGGAGTAGGGCCTCAGATCAAGGCAAATGAGCGGGAAGATGTAGTATCGGGGCAGGACGGCGTTGACGATCTTTTGTCCAGTCTCGGTTTCTGAATAATAAAGAGGGTTACCCATGGCCTTTGATGCCGATGAAGAGATCCTGCAGGACTTCCTGATAGAAGCCGGCGAGATTCTTGAAAAGCTGTCGGAGCAGCTGGTTGATCTGGAGCAGCATCCGGATGACAGCGACCTGCTTAACGCCATATTCCGTGGCTTCCATACGGTGAAAGGTGGAGCCGGTTTCCTGCAGCTGGAAGCCCTCGTCAATTGCTGCCACTCGGCGGAAAACGTCTTTGATATCTTGCGCAACCACAAGCGCAAGGTGACCTCAGAGCTGATGGACGTTGTGCTACAGGCACTCGACAACGTTAACTCCATGTTTGAGGAAGTCCGCAACGGTGAGGAGCTGACTCCAGCGCCGGATGAGCTGATTGCGGCCCTGAACGAGCTTGCCCGGCCCGAATCCGAAACCCCACAAGCGCCTCCTCAGCCCGTTGTACCGGAACAGCCGGAGCCGACAGCTGCTCAGGGTGATGGCGGTGACATCACAGACGAAGAATTCGAGAAATTGCTGGATGCACTGGCCGATGAAAAATCCTCGGCAGCCCCGGCTGAAGGTACCAGCTCCGAGCCTGCGTCAGCTGATGATGCCCCGGCGAGCTCAGGCAGTGATGACATCACCGACGACGAGTTTGAAGCGCTGCTGGATCAACTGCACGGCAAGGGTAAGTTCACCGGCCCGGCTGAGTCCGAAACGACCGAAAGCGCTGAAGGCCAGGGCACCGAATCGGCGGCCGGTAACAGCCCGGATCTGATTACCGACGATGAGTTTGAAAGCTTGCTGGATGAGCTGCATGGGAAGGGCGGCAGCCCGGGCGTAAGCGCTGACCAGCCCGCGGCCAGCTCATCCTCTGCCCCGGAACCTGAAAAGCCGGTAGCAAAGGCAGCGTCGATGCCGGAACCCAAACCGGCTGAAAAACCGGCGGCTCCGGCATCACCGGCCCGGGAACCGGCGCCTGCCGGAGAGACAACGGTCCGGGTTGATACCAAGCGCCTGGATGACATCATGAACATGGTGGGCGAGCTGGTACTGGTGAGAAACCGGCTTCAGCGCCTGGGCTCCGAAAGCGAAGACGAGCACATGCACAAGGCCGTCTCCAACCTGGATGTGGTGACCACAGATCTCCAGGCGGCGGTCATGCAAACCCGAATGCAACCTATCAAAAAGGTGTTTGGTCGTTTCCCGAGGGTAGTGCGTGACCTGGCCCGCAACCTCAAAAAAGAAGTAAACCTCGTGATGCATGGCGAGGACACCGATCTCGACAAGAACCTGGTGGAAGCACTTTCCGATCCGCTCGTTCACCTGGTTCGAAACTCCGTCGACCACGGTATTGAAGGGCCCGACGTGCGTGAAAAGGGCGGAAAGCCCCGAGCCGGAACGGTGACCTTGTCGGCAGAGCAGGAAGGGGACCATATTCTGCTCTCCATCACCGACGACGGTGCCGGGATGGACCCGAACGTACTCCGCCGTAAAGCCGTTGAAAAGGGCCTGTACGAGCAGGATGCCGCAGACCGGCTGACCGACAACGAATGCTTTAACCTGATTTTCGCGGCTGGCTTCTCGACCAAAGAGCAGATCTCGGATGTGTCTGGTCGAGGTGTCGGTATGGACGTGGTGAAAACCCGGATCGGCCAGCTCAACGGGCAGATCAACATTGTGTCCGAACAGGGTAAAGGTACCAGCATCATCATCAAGGTACCGCTCACCCTGGCGATCATGCCAACCTTGATGATCATGCTGGGCGACCAGTCATTTGCACTGCCGCTGGTCAACGTGGTGGAAATTTTCCACCTCGACCTCACAAAAACCAATATTGTGGACGGCCGGGAGTGTATTGTGGTGCGCGACAAGGTGTTTCCGCTGTTCCACATCAAGCGCTGGCTGGTTCACGGTGCGGCGGGCCAGGAAGAGCCTGACAATGCCCATGTGGTGATTGTTGCCATGGGCACCAAGCAGGTCGGATTTGTGGTGGATCAGCTGGTTGGCCAGGAAGAGGTCGTTATTAAACCTTTGGGCCGAGCATTGCAGGGTACGCCCGGCATGGCCGGTGCAACCATTACCGGTGACGGCCGGATTGCGTTGATTATTGACGTTCCCAGCCTGCTTCAGCATTACGGATAACACCGGCATAGCCGGGACTGTTTAGGAGAACTTGATGACAGTTTCTGTCCTGGTCGTGGATGATTCAGGCTTCTTTCGGAAAAGACTGACGGAAATCCTGACGGCCTCTGGTCAGATTAAAGTGGTCGGAGCCGCAACCAACGGTCGGGAAGGCGTAGAACTGGCGGAGAAATTACGGCCGGATGTGATCACCATGGACTACGAAATGCCGGTTATGGATGGCATTTCGGCGCTCCGGGAGATTATGAAAAAGCACCCGACTCCGGTGCTCATGTTCTCGTCGCTCACCTACGAAGGTGCCCGGGTAACGCTCGATGCACTGGAAGCCGGTGCGGTCGATTTCCTCCCGAAAAATTTTGAAGAGATTGCCAGGGACACCAGCCAGCTTCAGAAAATTCTGATCGAGCGCATCCTGGACGTGGCAAAAAGCCGGCCGGGTGGGAGAACCCCGACACCGGCACCGCGACCGGCATCGCCCGCGCCAGAGCCTCGCAGAGAGACTCCGGAACGTCCGGCCCGGCCAGTAGCCCGGCCTTCTGTTGGCGGCGACACACGCCATGAGCCTGCGCCTTCCGAACCGCCGCGCCGGCACGGGCGCAAAACCCCGACTCGTCATTACAGTGTGGTGGGTATCGGTACCTCAACCGGTGGCCCGGTTGCACTGCAGAAAGTTCTGGTCGCTTTACCGGCGTCCTTCCCGGCGCCGATCGTGTTGGTTCAGCACATGCCTGCAAGCTTCACTCCGGCCTTTGCCGAACGCTTGAACAAACTTTGCAAGATCGAAGTCCGTCAGGCGGAGGATGGTGATGTACTGAAGCCGGGCCTCGCCTTGCTGGCCCCGGGTGGTAAGCAAATGATGATCGAAAGCCGGGGTGGGCAGGCAAGAGCCAGAATTCTGCCCGGCGACGAGCGCCTGAACTACAAGCCCTGTGTGGATGTAACCTTTGGCTCGTTGGCACGGAGCTTTCCTGGCAAAACGCTGGGTGTGATCCTGACCGGCATGGGTGCTGATGGCAAAGAGGGCTGCCGCATGATGAAGCAGAGTGGCTCGGTGGTCTGGTCTCAGGACGAAAGAACCTCGGTGATCTATGGCATGCCCATGGCGGTGGCCAAAGCGGGCTTGTCTGATGAGATTCTGCCGCTTGATGAAGTTGGCCCGCGGCTGGTTGAAGGCGTTAGCTGATGGATATTCTGAGCCTGTTGGGCATTATTCTCGCGTTTGTTGCCATCCTGGGCGGCAATCTGCTTGAAGGTGGGGCGATCAGCTCACTGTTCAACGGCCCTGCAGCGCTTATTGTTATTGGCGGTACTCTGGCGGCGACCATTCTTCAGACCTCCTGGCCAATGCTCAAGAGGGCGTTCAGTCAGGGGCGCTGGGTTTTTATTCCGCCCTACATCTCCCTTGAAGACGGTATCGGCAAGGTCATTGACTGGAGCGTTAAAGCCCGTAAGCAAGGCCTGTTGGGGTTGGAGGGGCTGGCGGAGCGGGAGCCGGAAAAGTTTGCCCGGAAGGGGCTGCAATTGCTGGTCGACGGCGCAGAGCCGGAAACCATTCGTAGCACCTTGGAAGTGGATCTGGAATGCCGGGAGCAGCGGGATATCGAATCGGCCAGAGTCTACGAGGCCATGGGTGGCTACTCGCCCACCATTGGTATCATTGGCGCGGTGATGGGGCTGATCCAGGTCATGACCAATCTTGAAGACCCGCAATCTCTGGGCAGCGGCATTGCAACGGCGTTCGTGGCAACCATTTACGGCGTTGCGCTGGCGAACCTGCTGTTCTTCCCGGTGGCCAGCAAGCTGCGCGGCATCGTCAAAGAGCGCACGCGATACGAAGACATGATGATTGACGGCATTATTGCCATTGCTGAAGGCGAGAACCCCAAATCCATCGAGTTGCGGCTGCGGGGCTTCCTGCAGTAAGCAATCACCAGGAGCCGGGTCGCCCATGCGTCGTCGAAAGCCCCCACAGGATGATCTTCACAACAAAGAGCGCTGGCTGATCTCCTATGCAGACTTCATTACCTTGTTGTTTGCTTTTTTTGTGGTGATGTATTCGGTCTCCTCAGTGAACGAAGGCAAGTATAAAGTTCTCTCGGAAACCTTCTCCGGTGTCTTCAATGCACCTCAGCGCTCTCTGCAGCCAGTGACGGTGGGTGACCCGTTGTTGAGTGCGCCGGAGCAAAGCCGCGAAGAGGTTATCCCACCTGCGGTTACGGAGGCGCCGGGAAATCCCGATGTCAGCGAACAGAACAGGGCGGAAGCGTTGCGGGCCATGGCTGACCAGCTCGCCATGGAGTTTGATGACCTGATCAATCAGGGGGTGGTCAGTCTTGAGCGCAATGATGAGTGGATTGAACTGAACCTGCCGAACAGCATGTTGTTCAGCAGTGGTGATGCCGAGCCCCATTACGACTCCTTCAAAGTCATCGAGAAAATAGCGAACGTGCTGCGTGATCGGGACAACGCCATAAAAGTGGAAGGGTTTACCGATAACCAACCCATCCGCACCAACCGGTTCCCTTCAAACTGGGAGCTCTCCACGGCCCGGGCAGCGGCGGTTGCACGTATGCTGATGATGGAAGGTGTCGAGCCGGAGAGGCTGGCAGCGGTTGGCTACGGTCAGTACCAGCCTCTGGCACGGAACGACACCGAAGAGGGCCGGCGCCGCAACCGGCGGGTTGTGCTGTTGATCTCGCGAGACGCCAGTATTCGCGGTGCTGTGCGCTAACCTTTCCGGTTGTGCCGGTGGGTTCTGGTGGCACATGCGTATGGCTGACCTGGCACGCTTCCTGTATTAACTCTTTCTCATAATCCGGATCGGCAACGGTTTGCCGCTTATGGGGTGGCTTTGTTTTCAAGTTGCCGGAACCTTTGCCGATAACATCATCAGCGTGCAGTGTTTTCGCTGCGCTGGCCTGTAACTGGAGTATCAAGCGTGCGTATCTGGGCAGTAGCCAATCAAAAAGGCGGTGTGGGCAAAACAACCTCGGTGGTTGCTTTGGGCGGCCTGCTTGCTCAGCGCGGCAAGCGGGTGCTTGTGGTTGACCTGGACCCTCATGGCTCTCTTACCTCCTGGTTCGGATATGACCCCGATACCATTGCCCACAGTGTGTTTGACCTGTTTCAAAACCAGGGCAAGGTGCCGGAGGGCCTCCCCGCCCAGCTCATTACCGACACCAGCTGCCCGGGGCTTTCTTTGCTGCCGGCCAGCACAGCGCTGGCTACCCTTGAGCGCAGAATGGTGGGGGTTGAGGGTATGGGGCTGATCATGTCCCGGGCCCTGGCCCAACTTTGGGATGATTTTGACTATGTGATTCTCGACAACACGCCTTCGCTGGGCGTGTTGATGGTCAATGCGCTGGCGGCCGCCCAGCACTTGGTAATTCCGGTACAAACGGAATTTTTGGCGATCAAAGGTCTCGAACGCATGTTGCACACGCTGCAAATGATTATGCGGTCCCAGAAAAACGAGCTGCCTTATACCATTGTGCCAACCCTGTATGATCGGCGTACCCAGGCTTCGGTAAAGAGCCTCAACCTGTTGCGTAAAACGTATGTGGATACGCTCTGGCGATTCGCGGTGCCGGTGGACACAAAGTTCCGTGATGCCAGCCAGAGTGGGGTAGTGCCCTCGGTACTGGACCCGTCTACTCACGGGGTGAGGGCCTACAATCATTTGTTGGACGATCTTCTGGCCCGGACCGGTGCGGTGAAGGAGCGTCAGCATGGCTGACAAAAAATTGGCGAATCTGGCTGCGCCGGAAGCCGCCATTGCCAGCTACCTTGATGAATTGCTTCACACGGCAACCAGCACTGCGGAACAGGAAGACGTCGTTGAAGTTCGGGCAGAACCGGTTCAGCCTGCACCTGCACCTGCACCTGCACCTGCACCTGCACCTGCACCGGTTGCTGCGGTTGTCCGTGAGGAGGTTGTTGCAGCCACGCCCGCGCCGGTTGTCGAAAAACCGGCACCGCCGGCTTCCGATGAACCGCCAACCAGGCCGGATTGGTCAGGACAGCCTTTCGAGTGCCTGATCTTTACGG
This sequence comes from Marinobacter sp. SS5-14b, assembly GCF_030541005.1. GTDB lineage: Bacteria > Pseudomonadota > Gammaproteobacteria > Pseudomonadales > Oleiphilaceae > Marinobacter. The sequence goes on from NZ_JASSVM010000001.1 coordinate 255,205, forward strand.
TGGCCGGGTTGCAATTAGCGGTGCCATTGGTACTTCTGGGTGCTATACACCGTATTGAAGAGGAAATCCGGCCCATTCCCGGGAGTCCCCGTTGGTACATGGGCATCCGGCCGGGGAGTGACCACAACTTGCGAGTGGTCGATACGGCGGAGTGGATCATGGCCGGCCGTGTGCCGCCAAACGCTCGGGAAAATTACCGGTTTGTGATCCGCCTGGACGACAGTGACTGGGGGCTGGCGTGCGATAATGTTGCGCAGTCGTTTACGCTGGACCCGGAACAGGTGCGTTGGCGCACCGCCAGAAGCCAGCGGCCCTGGCTGGCGGGTACCGTTATTGACCACATGTGTGCGCTGATTGATGTGCGCACCATGGCAAATCTTTTGGTGCGTGCAGAGCGTGAGCACCATCTGGACTTGAGCTGAACAGAACAGTTACCGAATGAAACCGTGTGATGCTGGCACGGTTTGTGCCCTTAACTATAGTATTGGGCACTGATGATGATTTTTTGACGATCAGGTTGCCCGCCGGGCAGCCGAGAAGGAGAAAGCGTTATGGCATCCCCGAGCGGACAGCAAAATCAGGCCCAGGACGATCAGGTACTGCAGTACGTGACCTTCCGGCTGGATGATGAGACTTACGGCATAAACGTCATGCAGATTCAGGAAGTGCTGCGGTACACCGAGATTGCGCCGGTGCCGGGAGCCCCGGATTACGTTCTGGGTATCATCAACCTGCGGGGCAATGTGGTTACGGTGATCGACACTCGCAGGCGCTTCGGATTGGCGGATGCGGAAGTCACCGATGCAACGCGCATCGTGGTCATGGAATCTGCCAGCCAGGTTATGGGTGTTCTGGTGGACTCGGTTGCCGAGGTGGTTTACCTGAAGTCCAGTGAAATTGAAACCGCGCCCAACGTGGGGAACGAGGAAAGTGCCAAGTTCATCCAGGGTGTGTGCAACAAGAATGGCGAGCTGATTATTCTCGTCGAGTTCGACAAAATGCTGTCAGACCACGAATGGGCTGAAATCGCAGCGCTGTAACCGGGTAACCTCTCAGCGCTATTGATGGACGTCTGCCGTGGCCACAAACAACGGAGACGTCCACTATGAGCTTTACCATTCCTTCCTGGCTTCCCTGGTGCCTGACCGCTGCGGCTATCGCCCTGGTACTCGTGCAGGGCGTTATCCATGGTCGTCGTATCCGGGCCTTGCAAGCCTCTGTAAAAAACCGGTGTGATACCCTCGGCCGAGAACTGCACGCCACAACCAGCGGCAGCATGGGGGTTGGCCAACGCCTGGTTGCCTGCGAACGCCAGTTGCATGAGCTGCGTAACTCGCTGGACGAAATGCGCCAGAACGACCCCCTCAGAATTTCTTATGACGAAGCCGCACGGCTGGTTGATCTTGGCGCTGATATCGACGATCTTATGAATACGTGCGGAATTTCCCGCCCCGAGGCCGAACTGGTGTCAGCGTTAAAGAAACGTCAGGCGGCCTGAGGTCCGATGTCGCTACGGATGCTGCTGAATGAAAAAACTGTATCCGAGGGCCGTTGACGCCCTCCGTTCCGTCTCCCGTCCGGATTTTGTGGCGGGAGCTGATATTGTTCCCTCGATTACCGGCCACTCGATTCCCCGCGAAGAAACCGTACACCACCTGCTCAGCCTGCTGCCGGAGATTGAACCGGATCATCTGGTTATGCATGTTGGTGGCGGTTCCGGTTACCTGACGGCCGTTCTCGCCGAGCTGGCCCACCGGGTAATCTATGTCGATCGCAACCCGGTGTTGGCCGACAAGGCCCGCGAGCGATTTTTCCGCTACGGCATGCACAACATCGATATTATTGAAGCGTCGGTAGACAGTGGCGTTAATCACGACGAACTCTGTGACCTGATACTCTGCACCACCTTCATTTCGGACCCGCAGGTTTTGCTGCAGAGCCTGCGGGAGGGTGGCAGTCTTGTCTGCCTCGAAGGGCGCGCGGGCCCGGTCCCCAGCCTTGCCATGTTTCAGCGCACTGGGGCTCGGCTAGAGCGGGTTAGAACCCTGGGTTGGGTAGACTTCAACCGCAATGCCGAACAGATCCTGATCGATTTGGGGGTGGTGACTGAGGCGGCGCTCGCTCAGGCACGGGCCGAGGCCGCGACCAAAAATGAGCGGGTGCTGGATGTTCTGCGCCGCAAGCTGAACCTTGAAGAAATCGATTTGTACCGCTCGCTTGCCCAGCAACGGGGCATGGTGTTCACCGATGCCGATGAAGTGTTGAGCAGCCTTCAATCCGAATTGTTCCGCCGGTTCTCAAGAACCTTTCTCGATTTGTCCCGGATGATTCCGGTGGCCGAGAGCGATGGCATGCTGACTGTCGTCACTGACGACCCGGATGCCCACACTGATCAACTCGAGAGACTTACGCCCCACCAGCAGATCACCTGCCTTCTGGTCACCCCGACCGATTTTCGTCGGGTCTGGTCAGCGCTTGACCTTACGGTTAAAGGCAGTCGCTTTGTCGCAGAGCACGGCACAACGGTTCAGGAAAAGGACGAAGGTGCCAGCAAGCGGGATCTATTGGGTGAGGAACACGGTGGCAAAAGTATCAGCCCATATCTGGTGTCTGTGTATGAAGCCATTCTGCTCGATGCCGTCAGCGAAAAAGCCAGCGACATTCATGTGGAGCAATATGAAAACCGGGTTCGCATCCGCCTGCGGGTAGACGGTGATTTGCATGACCTGCCGCAATACCAGCTTTCGGCCCGGGAAATCCGGGGCGTTATCAACGTCATCAAATTGCGCGCGGAGCTGAACATTGCCGAGCACCGATTGCCGCAAGGTGGCCGTTCGCGACTGCAGTTAGGCGAAACCAGCTACGATCTGCGGATTCAGACACAGCCCTCTCTGCACGGCGAAAACGCCATCATCCGCTTGTTGCCCCAGACGGGCCGGGCCATGACGATTGCCGAGCTGGGTATGTCACCGACCATTGGCAGCCGGTACACGAGACTGCTGGATAACCCGGCCGGGCTGGTGCTGGTGGTCGGGCCAACGGGCTCGGGTAAGTCCACAACGTTGTATGCCGGACTGCAGACCCTGGCAGATGATGGCCGCCGAAAGGTGATCACGGTTGAAGACCCGATCGAGTATTCTATCGATAACATCCAACAAACCCGGGTGCGGTCGGAGATCGGCTTCAGCTTTGCTGACGCCATGCGGTCGTTTGTCCGGGAGGATCCGGATGTCATTCTGGTGGGTGAGATCCGGGATCAGGAAACCGCTCTGGAAGCGATTCGGGCCTCGCAAACCGGCCACGTCGTGCTGTCGACGCTGCACTGTAACGACGCCGTGGACTCACTCCAGCGCCTTTACGATCTGGGCATTCATCCCAATTCCATCGCGGGTGAGCTGCTGGCGGTCATCGCGCAGCGCCTCGCCAAGCGCATATGCAAACACTGTGTGAAGCCCGCAAAGCCAGATCCAGCCATTCTGGCGGAAGTTTTCCCCCAGGGCGCACCGACGGATTTCCGGTGCTTTGAGGGAGAGGGCTGCGATAAGTGCAATGGCCGAGGTACTCACGGCCGGGTGGCCATCGTTGAATACATGGAGGTCGACGCCGATATCCGCAACGCCATTTCCAGCCAGCCACCGATTGGCGAGCTGCGCTGGCGAGCACTGGATGCCGGCCTGGTGACCATGAGAGACAGTGCGCTGGATCATGTGATTGAAGGGATTATCCCGATGTCGGAACTGCCGAGAATTCTCCCCAGGGAGCGTATGGCTCCGGAAGTACGCGGCGGCCGGAGGAGTAACGGATGAAAAATACCAGACAGGCGAAAAAGGCCGCGCAGCGTGAGCCGGCGGAGGTTACCTACCGCCATGAGCTGGACAAGCTGATGTCGACGGATCCCGGCCCGATCCCACCGGGTTGGAAGTTATCGCCCAGGGGCGTTGAAAAATTTCTGCTGGGTGATGAAAAGCTTGGTATTGAACGCAAGTTTGTAGCCGACCGGGCGATGGTCGTACGCATTATCATTTCATTGTGTACCAGTCGCGGCTGCCTGTTGGTCGGTGAGCCGGGAACGGCCAAATCCTGGTTGTCAGAGTTGCTGGCGGCGGCCATTTCCGGGGACTCCACATTGGCTCTGCAGGGGGGCGCGATCAGTCAGGTGAGTCAGCTTTTATACAGCTGGAACGAGTCCATTCTGCGTAACGAGGGGCCGACCAGAAACGCCCTGGTGGCGTCGCCTTTACTTCGCGGCATGATGGAAGGGCGGTTGGTCCGGTTTGAGGAAATCGCCCGATGCCCGCAATCGTTGCAGGACGCCATCCTCTCCGTATTATCTGACCGGGTTGTGGTGGTACCGGAACTGCCCGGCGAAGACGGTGTGATTCTGGCCCGGGAAGGTTTTAACCTCGTGGCCACGTCCAACAGTGTGGACGAAGGCGTGCACAAAATGAGCGCGGCCCTCAAGCGCAGGATGGATTTTGAAGAGATTCGGCCGATCCGGAGTCTGACGGATGAGATGGACGTGGTGATGCAAGAAGTTCGCAAAGCCAACCTCCGGGCCGGCATTGACGTGGCCCTGGATCAATCGGTTGTGGAAATTCTGGTCACCCTGTTCCACGAACTCCGCAATGGCCAGACTCTGGACGGCCGGAGCACCGATCGTCTTGCGGGCGCCGCGTTGTCAACGGCCGAGGCTGTATCGGTCGCCCATGCCGCGAGTTTGAATGCCTGGTATTATGGCGGTGGCGCGATGACGGTGGAGCACATGATTCACCATATCATCGGCTCGGCGCTGAAAGACCAGCCAGATGACCGCCGGCGCCTCAAGCACTACTTCGAGACGGTAGTGGCACAACGAAAGGGCGACCATTGGCAGCAAGCCTGGGCGCTGCGGTCACTGATCAACTGAGTGGTCGTCACCGCTGGGGCGGGCGTCACCTGGCGTTTTGCCCCGGATGTGAAACGCAAATGCCAGAATCTCGGCAATCACCCGGTACAGTTCTTCGGGAATTTCCTCGTTCAGTGACAGCCTGGCCAGAATGCCGGCCAGTTCGGCGTTCTCATACAGCGGAACATCGTGCTCTCTGGCGATGCGAACGATTTCCTCCGCCAACTCCCAGGTACCCGTGGCTGAAACAATTGGGGCCCGCTCGCCGTCGTATTTCAAGGCAACGGCGGCCGGTGCTTCTGAGCCGGGCCGGTTCTTTGCTGTGTGCTCCTGAGTCATGCTTTGGTATCCACAAGGCGATGTTCCAGCCGGGTCTGGGCTTGCTGCGGGCTTCCCCTCCGGCACTCGAGATCCGCGACATCAAGGCCGATGTCGGTCAGGCTTTGCCTGAGTAACGGCAACTCCTGATGCACCTGGCGCAGGGTGGATTGCTTCTCGGCCCAGATCTGCGCACTGACACTGGGGTGGCGATACGCAACCTCAAAATGCAGCGGGCCGGCCTGGTCCAGGTCCATCGCCAGGCTCAGCCGCCATTCGCTGACCGATGCACGTTCAGGCCGGTTTCTGGTATCCCCGCCTTGAGGGTATTGCTCCATTCGCAATTGCGCCATTCTCGGTTCTTGTTGGGGCGTCAGCCAGGGAATTTCTATCAGCATGGTCGTGGCTGGGGTGCCGGGTTCCGCGCCGGCACGGGCGGTGAGGGTCTGGCTGTGTAGCTGGTTCACGGTAATCCGGTTTAGCATGCCGGCGAGCATGCGCAGGGTCTGGGCAACGCTGGCGGGTTCTGCGCTGCCCTGGGCTGGCGTAGTGCTCAACCGGGGGAATTGCAGTGGCGCGTGCATCAGATCCGGGCTGGCCAGCGGCGTTAAACGGTTGAAGGTTTCCGGAGCTTGTCCCTGGCTGGCCAGTAAAGCGGTAACGATACGGGCCAGTGCCAACTTGAAGTCTGTTGGCGCGGGTTGCCCGGGTGTGGTCTGAAGCAGCCGGGACTCTGCAAACATGCCGCTCTCGGCCAGCCACTGTTTAACCAGAGCCGCGCTGCCATCGGATTTTCCTGCGCCGGGCAACAAACTGCTGGCGGTTGGCAGGCGGCTAGTCAGCCCTTCCAGCGCCTGTCTGGCTGCTGCGGGCAGTGGTTGCACGCTGCTGGACGAAGGAGGCTGGCCAGGCTGGGGTTGGGGTTTCAATCCGGTTGTCAGGCTCGTCAGCAACTGAGCCAGTCCCGCTTGCAGATTTTGTTGCCAGGGTAAGCGCTGTGCCAGTGCCCGGGCAATGCCGGCTTCCTGGTTGGGCGCCAGTTTTCCCAGCAGCTGCAGTTCATTTCCGGCGCGCCTCACTTTGATCAGATCGCCCGCTGTCAGGTCCGGTGGCCGGTTGCCAACGGCCACCGCCAGAGAGCGGCCTTTCAACTCCAGAATCAGCTCGTGACCGCCACCCTTCTGTTGCAGCACTTCGGCCACTCTCGCCAGCGCGGTTTCCCGGTTCGCCAGCTTGATCTGGGTCAGTTGTTGTTGGGCAGACAAGGCAAGGTCTGGCATTGCCGTTTGTCGGGCCGTAGCACTCTGGCCCTGCACCGGCTGCTTGCTGGCCGGGTCTGCCGTTGGAACAGGTGGTTGTCCTGGGTTCAGTTTCATTGGCATTGTTTTGATGTCAGGCAAGAGTAATCCGCGAACGCTTTCGTTATAATACGCCGCGTTGGCAGTGACTGCCCGGATTTCATGTTGGCACCTGCGTGGCCTTCATACATACACCCGATGCCCGCTGTGCATCCATCGCTCTGAAACGGAACCCAGATGCCCGAGCCGTTACTACAGGCCGTCAGTCTTGAGTGTGAGCGCGATTCGCGCCTGCTGTTCCAGAATCTGTCCTTTTCCATACTGCCCGGTACGGTAACCCGTGTCGAGGGTCCGAATGGTTCCGGTAAAACTACCCTGCTGCGAATTCTCGCAGGTTTGAATGATGCCTGGTCCGGAGAGTTGCACTGGTGTGGCAAGCCGCGTGAGCAGAATCGCGAATCCTATCTTCGTAACATGCTTTACCTTGGCCACCGTCCGGGTATCAAGCCGTTGCTTACGCCACTGGAAAACCTGCGTGCACTGATGGCCGGCCGCCGGCCCGTCAGTGACGAAGTGTTGCTGCAAGCGTTAGCGGGTACCGGCCTTTCGGGCTTCGAGCACGTGGCCTGCCGCAATCTGTCTGCAGGTCAGCAACGAAGGGTAGCCTTGGCTCGCTTGCTCATTGCCGATGAGCCACTCTGGCTGCTCGATGAGGTGTTCACCGCCATCGATGCGGCCGGTGTAGAAGCCATTGAGGCGTTGCTGCAGCAGCGTGCTGCCGAGGGTGGCGCCGTGATAGTTACTACCCATCACGATCTGCAGTTGCCAGGCATGAAGTTCATCACGCTGGGGGCGGGAGAAAACGATGAATGCTGATGTGCAACTGTCGTTAAAGGCTGAGGATGCCGCCATTGGTCCGGTTCGGGCGATGATTGCAGTGTTCGCCAGAGATGTGCGGGTGGCCTTCCGGCAACGGCAGGACCTGCTCAATCCACTGTTGTTTTTCACCATGGTGGTAACCCTTTTTCCCCTGGGAGTCAGCCCGGAAGTGGCATTTCTGAAACAGTCAGGAGCCGGTATCCTTTGGGTGGCGGCACTGTTGTCAGTGCTTTTGTCCCTGGATCATCTGTTTCGTCACGATTTTGATGACGGCACGCTGGAACAACTGATGCTTCAACCGCAGCCTTTGTTCCTGCTGGTCCTGGCAAAAACCATGGCGCACTGGATGCTGACCGGGCTGCCGCTGGTGCTGCTGACACCGGTTTTAGGGCTAATGTTGCATCTGGACGGGAACTCCGTCGCAACTTTGTGTCTAACGCTGCTGATCGGTACACCGGTATTGAGCCTGGTAGGCGCCATAGGTGCGGCCCTGACACTGGGCTTGCGTTCAGCGGGGGTGCTCTTGTCACTGCTGATTATTCCGCTGTACATTCCCGTGCTGATTTTCGGTACCGGAACGGTGGCGGCAGCGGCAGAAGGCTCTCCGGTAGCCGGCTATCTGGCATTAATGGGCGCTTTTCTGTTTCTGGCGCTGACATTGGCGCCGTTTGCCGCCGCAGCAGCGTTAAGAATCAGCCTGTCCAACAGCTGACGGTTTTTCAGCAGGGCAACAACGAACAGTTATTAGCAAGACGGTGACCAACTGATGTGGCAATTTTTTCACAAGCTGGGTTCCCCCAAGTGGTTCTATGGAATTGCAACCCGCTTCATGCCCTGGCTGCTGGCCAGTGGCTTGCTCCTGTTAGTGGCGGGAATTGTGTGGGGGCTGGCCTTTGCGCCGAAAGATTATCTGCAGGGTAACAGTTACCGGATCATCTTTATTCACGTACCCGCTGCCTTTCTGGCCCAGTCTATCTACATCATGATGGCCTTCTCTGCCGTGGTCACTCTGGTCTGGCGCATGAAGCTGGCCGATGTGTTCGTGAAGGCCGTTGCGCCAGTCGGTCTGGTGTTCACTTTTTTGTCGCTGTTTACCGGCGCTGTGTGGGGCAAACCTACCTGGGGTACCTGGTGGGTGTGGGATGCCCGTCTCACTTCCATGTTGATCCTGTTGTTCCTGTATGGTGGCGTCATCGCACTGGACCGAGCCATCAACGATGAAAAGTCCGCAGCCCGCGCCGTTGCGGTTCTGGTACTGGTGGGGGTAGTAAATATCCCTATCATCAAATATTCGGTGGACTGGTGGAATACACTGCACCAGCCGGCGACGTTCAAGTTGACTGAAAAGCCCTCCATGGCGGTGGAAATGTGGGTGCCTTTGGTGCTGGCGATTCTTGGTCTCTATTTACTGTTCGGTTGGCTGGCGTGCCTGAGGATGAAAACGGAGATTCTGATACGTGAGCAACGCACCCGGTGGGTAAGAGACCTGGTACTGGCGGGAGGGAAGTAACCCATGGCATTCGACTCTTTTTCAGCCTTTCTTGTCATGGAAGGACACGGCCCCTATGTATGGGTCTGTTATGGCGTGTTCGTGCTTCTGCTGGCCGGGATGATGTTCTGGTCGTTCAGGACCCATCAGGATATCTATCAGATTTGCAAACGCGGCTACGAACAGCAGAGCAAGGTTGGCCAGCCGAAGCCAAAGGCACCGGCTACGTTTACCCGAGTAGAAGTTTCCCAGGATTGACCAGCAGGTAACCCATGCATCCGATTCGCAAAAAACGACTGACTATTGTGCTTTTCCTCGTTGCCGGCCTGGCCATTGCGGTGGGCCTGACAACCTACGCGCTGCGCCAGAACATCAATCTGTTCTACGATCCGACTGAAATTGCGGCCGGCAATGCGCCGGTGGATGTGCGCATCCGTGCGGGTGGTATGGTTGAAGCCGGCAGTGTGGTACGTGACACCGAGACCCTGAAAGTAGAGTTCAAGGTGACGGACTTCTCGGCGTCTGTCCCGGTTGAGTATGTCGGCATCCTCCCAGACCTGTTTGCCGAAGGGCAGGGCGTGGTTGCTATGGGGCGCCTGAACAATGAGGGTGTCTTCGTGGCGGATCAGGTACTGGCCAAGCACGACGAGAACTACATGCCTCCGGAAGTGGCGGACGCTCTGGAGAAGTCTTCAAAAGCACAGAACAAAGCGGCAGACGTAGATAAAGCTGCAGAAACTACGGCCTACTGAGCCCCAATTTATTTCTGACGTAGGAGAGTCCTGATGTATCCGGAACTCGGACAAATTGCACTGATTCTTGCACTGTTGCTGGCGGTGCTGCTTTCTGTTGTGCCGCTGGCGGGCGCTTTGACCGGGCGCGACAGTCTGCAGGCGTTTGCCCGGCCACTGGCATCCGGCATGTTTGTGTTCACCGGACTGGCGTTCGCCATACTGACTCACGCGTTCATCGTCGATGATTTTTCTGTGGCCTACGTGGCCAACAACAGCAACAGCATGCTGCCCTGGTTCTATAAATTCAGTGCGGTTTGGGGTGGTCACGAAGGCTCCCTGCTGTTGTGGATTCTGATGCTGACGGGCTGGACGCTGGCAGTGGCTGTATTCAGTCGCAAGTTGCCCTCGACCATGGTGTCGCAGGTTTTGTCGGTCATGGGCATGGTGTGCGTGGGCTTCTTCCTGTTCATCATCGTTACCTCGAATCCGTTTGATCGGTTGCTCCCGAACGTTCCGACTGACGGTCAGGATCTCAACCCCTTGCTCCAGGACATTGGGCTGATCATTCACCCGCCTATGCTGTATATGGGGTATGTCGGCTTTTCCGTGGCCTTCGCCTTTGCTCTCGCTGCTCTGATCAATGGCCGACTGGACGCGGCCTGGGCCCGCTGGTCCCGGCCCTGGACCACCATTGCCTGGTCGTTCCTGACCATCGGCATCGCGCTGGGCAGCTGGTGGGCTTACTACGAGCTTGGCTGGGGCGGCTGGTGGTTCTGGGATCCGGTAGAAAACGCATCCCTGTTGCCCTGGTTGTCCGGCACCGCGCTGATGCACTCGCTGGCGGTGACCGAAAAACGCGGCGTGTTCAAAAGCTGGACCGTATTGCTGGCCATCGTGACTTTCGCACTGAGCTTGCTGGGCGCCTTCCTGGTGCGCTCCGGCGTTCTCACCTCGGTACATGCGTTCGCTTCGGACCCTGAGCGTGGCTCGTTCCTGTTGATGCTGCTGGGTATCACCGTGGTCGGCAGTCTGGCGCTCTATGCGTTCCGGGCTCCTGTGGTGCACGTGCGGTCCCGCTATGGCTCACTGTCACGGGAAATCTTCCTGCTTTTGAACAATGTGCTATTGGTTACCGCAACGCTTCTGGTGGCCATCGGCACCTTGTACCCGCTGGTTCTGGATTATCTGGATATGGGCAAGTTGTCGATTGGCGAGCCCTTTTTCAATACCACCTTCAGCCCGCTCGCAATCGCTGCGGGCCTGTTGTTGGGTACCGGCATCTTCTCGCGCTGGAAGAAGACCGATGGCGGATGGCTGGGCCGTAAACTGCTGTGGCCCCTCGCGGTAAGTCTGGTTGCCAGTGTCGCGGTCATTAAGATGTACGGCGACTTCAAGCCCTGGGCCTTTGCCGGTGTGTTCACGGCCATATGGGTGACGGTTGCCACCCTGTGGGACCTGTGGGACAAGTCGTCATCCCGTAAAGGGCGACTGCATGGTCTGAAGCGCCAGACCCGGAGTTACTGGGGCATGGTGCTTGGCCATCTGGGCGTTGCGATGGTGATGGCCGGTGCGACGGTGGTTTCGAACTACGGTATTGAGCGCGATGTGCGCATGGTGCCGGGCGACTCAGCGATGGTGGGTGACTACCAGATTCTCTTCAAAGAGATCGGAGACCGCCGGGGTGCCAATTTCACGGCTCAATACGGCAGTTTCGATGTGCTGCTGGACGGCAAGAAGGTGTCTGAGTTGCACCCGGAAAAGCGTAACTATCCGGTGGGTATGAGCGTGATGACCGAGGCGGACATTGACGCCGGGTTGTTCCGGGACATCTTCGTGGCCATCGGTGAGCGTATTTCGGATGAGGCCTGGGCGATTCGTGTGCAGTACAAGCCTCTGGTGCGCTGGTTGTGGTTAGGATCCTTGATCATGGCGATAGGTGGTTTCCTGGCAATTGCGGACAAACGTTACCGGATTAAAGCCCGTAACGAAGCCGCGGATAAGGCACGGGCGGGCAACCTTGTGACCGGCAAGCACGCGGAGGCTTCGTCATGAAGCGTGTGCTGCTTTTTTTGCCTCTGGTTTTTGCCGTTGCGGTCGGTGTTTTCCTTGCCGCAGGTATCGGTAAGGATCCAACCAAGCTGGAATCAGCGCGTATCGGCAAGCCGGTACCGGACTTCAGTTTGCAGAGCCTGAACGACCCCGAGCAGCTGCTGGATGCGTCGCTGCTCAAGGGTGAGGTGTCGCTGCTGAATGTCTGGGCGGAATGGTGTCCGGCTTGCTGGGATGAACATGGATACCTGATGCAGCTGGCAAACGAGAAAGGCGTTCGCATTATCGGGCTCAACTACAAGGATCAGCGGGAAACGGCATTCCGTTTCCTCGGGCGCCTGGGAAATCCGTACCAGCAGATCATCTTCGACCCGCAGGGCTCACTCGGCTTTGATCTCGGGGTCTACGGCGCTCCGGAAACCTTCGTAATTGACGCTGAGGGTGTGGTTCAGTACCGCCATGTGGGCGTCGTCAATGAGCAGGTGTGGGAAGAAATTCTGCTGCCCGTGATCAACAAGGCCAGGGGGAAAAGTTGATGCGTTACCTGACTGCCCTGATGTTTTTGCTTGCGTTGGCGGGCGTTGCCCGCGCTGAGGTAGCAGAAGTTTACGACTTCGAAACCCGGGCAGAAGAGCAGCGATACCGGGATCTGATTGCTGAGCTTCGCTGCCCGAAGTGCCAGAACCAGAACATTGCCGATTCCAACGCCCCGATCTCGAAAGATATGCGCGATCAGGTCTACCGCCTGATGCGCGAGGGCGCTTCAGACGATGAAATTGTTGGCGATCTGGTCGACCGGTTCGGAGAGTTTGTCCAATACAAACCACCGGTCGACAAACGCACGATTGTACTTTGGGCATTTCCTGCCATTGCCGTCATAGGTGGTGTTCTGATTGTTGCCGGGGTGGCGATGCGCTCCCGAAAGCGAGATCAGGAAGAGCCTGCCCTGAGCCAGGAAGAAAAGGCTCGGGTTCGACAGATGCTGGCAGACAAGGATCAGCAATCTTAAGTTGATCCGCGCAACACATTTCTAACGGTGACAATGACTCCATGACCGAAACATTCTGGATTGCCGCAGCGGTACTCATTCTGTTTGCCCTCGCGTTTGTACTTTACCCGGTATTTTTCCACCGGCCGAAATCAAGAATTGAGTCTGATCTCCGAAACCAGAACCTGCTGGCCTATAAATCGCGCCTCAGGGAACTGGACGAGGAGCATGAAGCCGGAGTTCTTGATGATGAAACCTACGAGCAGCTGAAAGACGAACTGGCGGGCTCCATGCTCGATGATGTACCTGAGCATGCAGTACCGGAGAAGCACGTGCCCGGCCGGCGCAGCGCCATGGCGGTGGGCTTGCTGGCCATTCTGCTGATTCCGGCCGTTGCTTTTTATGCGTATCAGCAGTGGGGCTCGATGGATCAGGTAGAACAGTTCATCACCATGCAGCAGATGGACGCATCGGGTAATGACCAGGTCGCTCGTATGGCGGAACTGGCCGACCAGTTGAGACAGCGGTTGGAGGCTGCCCCGGATAATGCCGACGGCTGGGCCATGCTTGGCCAAACGTACATGCGGATCGAAAAGTACCGGGATGCAGCTGAGGCCTATCAGCGACTGGCCGGCGTGGTTGCTGAAGACCCCAGTGCCAGTGCGGTTGCCTATGGATTGTCGGCACAGGCGCTGTTTTTTGATACCGAAGGGCAGATGACTGCGGATGTTCAGCAGGCGATTTCCAACGCCCGGGCATTGAACCCGGACGAAGTTAATTCGCTGGGGCTGCTGGGGATACACGCCTTCAGCCAGCAGAACTATCGGGAAGCGATCGAGTATTGGGGGGCCATTGTCGACGTTGCGCCAGATCACCCCCAAATTGCCGCTATTCGCGGGGGCATCGCCGAAGCTTACACCCGCCTGGGAGAAACACCACCCGCAGAGCCCGGCGCTGAAGCCGCTGAGCCGTCAGCGGGTGTTGACCTCCGGGTGTCACTGGACGATGCCTTCCTGGATCAGGTGCCGGCCGATACCACGTTGTTTATCTTTGCCCGCGCCGCCGGAACCTCGAGCGGCGCACCGGTTGCGGTTGCCCGTTTGAATGCGGGCGCTCTGCCTGCGGATATTCGCCTGGACGACAGCTATGCCATGTCACCGCAGGCGACGATTTCTTCAGCGCAAGAGGTGGTGATTGTGGCCAGGTTGAGCCGGAGTGGCACCATCAACCCGCAGCCGGGCGACTGGCAGGGCCAGGTCGAAGCCGAGGTACTGTCACCGGGGGCTGAAAGCCAGCGGGTGGAGCTGGTAATTAATCAGCAGCTCACCAACTGACCGTCAGTACTATTTCGGGCCCGTCCGATTATCCTGATAATCCGGACGGGTAGAGCGGCGCCAGTCCATCCTCCCGGCTAACCGTCTCTTTGTGCTCCCTCAGCCGAGAGACGGCTTCTAGCAGCGATCCTTTCAGCGTTCTATCCATACCCCCGTTGCTGGTACTGCCCGACGCGTAGAGGTCCCTCTGGTACTCTCTGAGCGCTTTTTCCAGAGCCTGATCGTGACTGAATCTTGCCACCTCTTCGGCGGTTACAAAGCCCTGACGGGGGAATTTCAGCCGTGCCCAGCGCAGCAGCATCCGGGAGACCTCGGGTGACCCCCGGTGGATGCTGGCGGTCAGCTGTTCGAACGCTGCCTTTTCACTGTCGTCATGAGGCTCTGCCATTTCCGGCTTGCTGCCATGACGTTTCCGGTACAGCCACCAGAGCACCAGTGTAGCCAGCCACAAGCTGCCCAGTACCAAGGTGCTCCACAACCAGGGGGAGCGGGTGTCCGTGGGTGAAACGGGCTCTGGCCCCGAGACGTCATTGATCGTGTTATCCGATATTGCCGATTCATCGGCGACAGATTCGGCGGCGGCAACGTTCTCACCGTCAATCAAGTAGCGCCTTTCTGGCAGGATGGCCTCTTCCAACTGATCGGTTTTGGTATTCCACCAGGGTATACGGACGGCTGGCAGAACGATGTCACCGGCATTCACCGGTACCAGTGCCGACACCTGCTGCAGCGTGGATCGCAAGCCGTCTTGTGTGGGCTCGGTGTTTCGCTGGGGTTGCTCAGGGTAGTGCCTGATCGCCGCCGGATACTCAATGGGCAGCGGGGGCAGTGCTTCAGCAGGCAAACCGGACGCCTGCAGCGTGATTTTCCGGTTCAGATTACTGCCGGAGGTGAGTTCCTGTGTAGACGGCAGTCCTTCTTCCGAGAGCGCCAGGCTGGTCGCGGGCAGCCAGGGGTGATTGTCCGGGTAGTTGGCAGGCACCGGTTTGACAGGGACGCTGTACAGTTGTTGTGTATCCCGCAGGAAGCGCAGTTGGCCGGAGGCATCCCGAACCTGACCTTCAAACCGGATCGGGGGCAGGCTGAGCTCACCGTGGCTTTGCGGAAATATCGCATAGCGCCGCTCTACCACACGGTAGCGCCTGCCATCCCTCTGGGTGGTAAATTCCCGCTGTTTGCCAAGACCTTCGATAATGGCGTCCGGATGGTCCGGATCAGACAGTTCTCCGCGAATCAGGTTGCCGGAGAAATACAGCTGCACCGTGAGAACCAGTTGCTCTTGCACGTACATTTCAGCCTTGTCTGCAGACAGCTCTATAAAGCTGTCCCGACTGGGTGCGGGTTGATCAGGGGGCGTGTCGTCAACCACGTCGATCGTTACGGGTTCTGAGGTGGAGTCCTTGAACGTCAGTGAGGGTATGGTGAGCTTGCCGGTGCGGGCAGGGGCCAGTTGGTAGGTCCAGGTGATCTCACCGACCATGTCGTTATTGACTGTTTGCACACTGTAACGCTGGTTACGGGCCAGAATCTCGAAGTCGGGTTCTACTTTTTCAATATCCGGGGACGGGAGCTGTGACAGATCAAAACTGAACAGGTTGCTCAGGTTGATCTCGATTTCCATGGAGCCTTTGACGGTGAGGGTCAGCACTTCGCCTTCATAAAGCTGCGTGCGATCCGGCTCGACGATAAGCTCATTGGCAGAAGCCTGGCCCGCCAACAGGAGCAGGCAAAAGAAGAGGGATGACAGAACGTGTTTTACCATGGTGTATCGCCCTCGTCGGGTTGAGTCTGGCGCTGTTGATATTGTTGCAGGAACTTGCGTTGCAGCAGTCCTCCGGGGTTGTCCGGCACGCGCCGCAACCATTGCTCCTGACCCTGGCTTAAGGGCTGCTCGGTAACCGGTACCGGTGCTTCGGCACGGGGCTGAGCCTCGGCTTGCGGGTCGGATGGTTGGCCAGAGGTGGGTTGCTCGCCTTCGGCTGGTTCCGGGGCTTGTGGTTCAGAGGATGCCTGGCCGGGATCGTCCTGACGTTCGGCGTTCTGTGTATCCTGGGGTTGCTGCTGGTTTTGCGGGTTGCTGTCCTGGCTCTCACGGTTGTCGCCGGGCTGGCCGTCATTGCTCTGTTGCGACTGGCTGTTCTGACTGTCGGAGCGGTTCTGCTGGTCAGAATTCTGTTCCTGGTTCTGGTCACCCTCCTGCCCGGGGTTCTGCTGCTGTTGCTGTTGGTTCAGCATTTGCTGCACCAGCTCCTGATTGAACCGGGCATCTTCATGGTTCGGGTTTTCCGCCAGCGCTTTCTGATAAGCCTCAAGGGCTGGCCGCAGTTTTCCGGCTTTAGCCAGGGCGTTGCCGCGATTGTAATGGCCGTTGGCGCCCGGGAGTTCAGAAAATGCCTTAATGGCATCGTCATAGCGTTCGGAACGATACAGCGCCGAGCCCCGCCAGCCCGGTTGTTCGAGAAGTTCTGCCGCTTGTGCCGGGTTCTGTTCAATCAACTCCGGCCCCCGTTGGTCTTCCCGTTGCCACAGGCTGCCCCAGTCCAGTGCCAGTGCGGGGCGCGAGCCCACAGTCAGGGGCAGAAGTGACAGTGCCAGTATCGCGAAAGCACCCCGGCGCCAGCCCAAAAGGAGCAGTGGTAAAGCAAGCCACAACAGCCAATAGCCGTCGTCCTGCCAGCGGTTGATGGTCAGCCCGTCCCGGGTTTCGGCCCACTCGCCGGTCACATCGGGTTCCAGTTCAAGGGCCTGGATATCGGTATTATTCAGGGTCAGTTCATGGCTTTTTCCGCCCGCACTGCGGGCCAGGTCGGCCAGGCCAGTCGGGTCTGCCTTGGTGATGACGATGTTGTTGCCGTCCCGGATAAAACCGCGGCGAGCAAGGGGGATGGGGCCACCTTCTTCGGTTCCCACGGTCAGCGTGCTGAGAGTGTAAGGCGTGGCGTTGAGCCGGTTGCTTACCGGTATCTGATATTTTGCCGGTACGTCGTCGGCAATCAGCAGAATGCGGCCGCGACCGGGCGCACCGTTCTCCAGCAATCGAACAGCCTGCTCGATTGCCAGGTCTGTGCGGTTGCCCTGGGCCGGCATAATGGTGGGCTCCAGCACTCGCAACATCGCCTCTATCGTCCGGTGATCCTCGGTCAAGGGCGTGACAACATGGGCATCGCCGGAGTACACCAGAAGTGCGGTCAAGCCGCCCTGGCGTTCAGCAAGAATGTCCCGCACTTTGCGTTTGGCTAGGGTCAGGCGGTCCGGTTCTACGTCAGTGGCCAGCATGGAGAGTGAAAGGTCCAGAGCGATCACCAGGCTGTCTTCCGGCTGTTTAAGGGGCGTAGGTGCCTGGCGCCAGCTTGGCCCCGCAAGGGCAAGAGCCAGGATCACGGCCGCCAGGCTCACCGCCAACAGAGGGGACGAGGGTTTTTGGCCTGCCTGCTCCCCCCGGCGTCGAATCAGCGGCTGCAGCAGTGCGGGGGGAATGTAACGAGCCCAGCCGGTATTGCCTTGCCTTAACCGGTGTTGCGCCAGGTACAGCAGCGGCAATGTGAGGATCAGAAAAAGCCAGAGCGGGCGCAGGAAATGAAAGTCAGCCACGGTCAACCTCCCCCAGAGCATCAGTCGGGTGGTAACGGCCGCTCACCAGCCGGTTGGCTAATAATATCAGCCAGATGGCGATGGCTATCCCGGCGGGCCAGACATAGAGTTCCGTTACCGGGCGAAAGTACTGCCCGTCTTGCTCCACCGGTTCCAGCTGGTTAATGCTGTCGTAAATCATTTCAAGTTCTGGCAGGCTCCGGGCCCGGAAATAACGACCACCGGTCTGCTCGGCCATGCGGGTCAGCAACTCTTCGTCCAGATCTCGGGAGGGGTTCACCCGGCTGGAACCAAAAAGCCCTCGCTGGAGCATGGAGTCAGCTCCGATACCGATGGTGTACAGCCGTACACCGGCGGCGTCGGCTATTTCTGTGGCCTTGTCGGGAGTGATTTCACCAGCCGTGTTGGCACCGTCAGTCAGCATGATGGCCACCCGTTGCTCCTGGGGACGATCCCGCAGCCGTTTAACGGCCAGGCCGACGGCATCGCCGATGGCGGTTGCCCTGCCGGCCATGCCCAGCCCGGCTTCATTCAACAGAGTTCGCACGGTTTCCCGGTCAAAGGTCAGGGGGGCTTGAACATAGGGTTCTGTGCCAAACAGAATCAATCCCAGCCGATCGCCTTCGCGCTGGTCAATAAAATCGTCCAGCACGCGTTTAACGGCCTGAAGCCGGTTAATGCTGCGGCCCATAAACACCATGTCCTGTTCTTCCATGCTGGGCGAAATATCCACTACCAGCATCAGGTCCCGACCGGTGACCGGCATCTGTATCTGTTCGCCCACATGCTGGGGTCGAGCCAGGGCCAGAACCAGGCACAGCCAGGCGAGCAGAACCAGCAATTGGCGCCAGCGAGGAGTGGACTGACCGGTATTTGTGACGCCGGGCATACCGGATAACCAGTGCCCGACAGGGATCACTGGAGCATCAACGGGCTCGCTTTTTTTCCTTGTCGTCAGCAAAACAAGGGGCGCCAGTGTCAGCAGCAACACCCATGGGTAAGCAAGGCTGATCATAACTGGGCCTCCAGCCACAGAGAGGCAAAGGCGAGGGCATCACGCGGTTCCAGATTCGGTTCTGGCTGCCACGGGGCTGCCGCCAGCGCTTCGGCTGTGTCCCTTGAGGCAATGCGGTCTTTGGGAAGTGTTTCGAGCAGAAAATCGATCCACTGATCACCCGTCATGGATTCCGGGTGTCGGCTGGCGTGGGTTTTGCGGGCAACGCGCTTTAAAAGGCTGTTAAGTTCACTGAACCAGCGCGGCTCATGACGGGCGTGCTCCGCCTGTCTGGCCAGCTCAGCCAGTTCCGTTCTGGCCTGCCGCTTCCACTGATTGCGTTTGTGATGGTTGCGGAACCACCAGATCAGCGCCGCCAGAATGATCAGCGCCAGGGCCGCGATTACCCACCATCCGGGCGCTGGCGGCCACCAGCCGCCGGTTGCCGGCAAGTGTATGTCGCGCAATTGTGCTAATGGATCCTGGCCGTTCATCCTATCCGTCCTCCCGGCCCGAGCTGAAGTCGTAGAGCCTCGGCCGGGTTGTCGTCGGTCATGATGGTGGCCGCCTGCACACCGGAGGTTCGGAAGCAGTTCGAGAGTTGCTGCTCATGGCTGGTGACTTTGTCGTGCCAGGCTTTTTGGAAATCCGGGTTGGCGGCATCGAACCAGACCGGACCTTCCGGCCCGGCCACGGCAAACCGGCCACTGCGGGGCAGCTCCTTTTCCAGTGGGTCCATGATTCTCAACGCGCTAACGGTGTTGTGTCGCGCGAGTGCCCCCAGCAGGCTGGTGGTGTCCGGAGTGAGCGTCATGAAGTCACTGATGATAAAAATTCGGCTGCCGGTGTGGGCAACTCGTCGGGCCTCGGCCAGCGCAGTGTTCAGCCCTGGGCCGTCGGGCAGCGAGAGCGAAGGAGGCGACTCAGGTTGGTACTGTTGCCTGGCCAGCGTGTCCAGCAGCCGTAGCAGTGATTTCTTGCGTCGGGCCGGCCGCAACACTTCCAGCGACTGGTTGTTGAAAACCAGGCCGCCAACCTGGTCTCCGGCCCAGAGCGCCAGCCAGGCCAGAAGCCCGGTAATCTGCGCGCAGCGCGCTTGTTTGTAGGCGCCGGCGCTGGCGAAAAACAGAGTTGGCCCAAGGTCTGCAATCAGCAGAACCGGGCGTTCACGTTCTTCTTCATACAGCTTGGTATGGGGTGATTGGCGCCGGGCCGTCACTCGCCAGTCAATGCTGCGAATGTCATCGCCGGGTTGGTACTGCCTGACTTCAGCGAAGGTCATGCCCCGGCCACGTTGGCGTGACTGCCGGAGGCCTGCCTGACGACCACGCACCTGGCGAACAGAGGGCAACTTGAGGGCTCGGGCATCGGCTTGCAGCCGAACCAGGTCCTGCAACGAAACGTGTGTGCCTGCGCCGGTATCGCCCATGGTGTCAGGCCGTTACCGGAACCCGGTCAATCAGACGCTGGAGCACAGCATCGGCAGTCATTCCTTCGGCCTCAGCCTCGAAGGTCAGAAGAATACGGTGTCGAAGCACATCAAATGCCATGGCACGGATGTCGTCGGGCGTCACGTAATCCCGACCATCCAGCCAGGCCAGGGACCGTGCGCATCGGTCGAGTGCAATGGTGCCCCGGGGGCTTGCGCCAAAAGCGGTCCAGCGGGCCAGTTCCGGGTCGAGTGCTGCCGCATCCCGTGTGGCCAGAATCAGTGCCAGCAGGTACTGCTCAACGGGTTCGGCCATATAAATATCCGAGATGGCCTTTCGGGCCTCCATCACCTGATCCTCTGTTAGACGAATGTCTACGTTCGGGATTCCCTGACGGTAGTCGCTGCGGGCAAGGTGCAGAATCTGTCGCTCGGCATCGGCACTCGGGTAATCGATCACCACATGCATAAGAAAACGGTCGAGCTGAGCTTCCGGCAGCGGGTAGGTGCCTTCCTGTTCGATCGGGTTCTGGGTGGCCATTACCATGAACAGTTTGGGCAGCGGGAAGGTTTGCATGCCGACACTGATCTGGCGCTCGCCCATGGCTTCGAGCAGGGCAGATTGTACCTTTGCGGGGGCGCGGTTGATTTCGTCGGCGAGTACCAGGTTATGGAAGATGGGGCCACGCTGAAATTCAAACAGCCCGGTTTCAGCCCGATAGATCTCGCTGCCGGTTACGTCGGATGGCAAGAGGTCGGGCGTGAACTGGATGCGGTGAAAATCGCCCTCAAGGTGGTCCGCCAGCGCCTTCACGGCGGTGGTTTTGGCCAGCCCGGGGGCGCCTTCTACCAGCAGGTGGCCATCGGCCAGCAGGGCAATCAAAAGGCGATCTACCAGCTTGTCCTGGCCAATGATGCGTTTTGCCAGTTGTGCTCTGAGGGCACCGAATGTTTGCTGTAACGACATGAGATCTACTGCTCTTGGTTTCTGAAGGTCCTGTGGCACCAAAGAATTGCGCCTAAGTAGTTGCCGAAGTTTTGAGGTCTGACCGGCAAAAATCAAGGGGTTGACTATGCTTATGTGACGATACCCTGATTACGTTTCTTTCACACAAATACCCAGAGGTCGGATATGAATGCGCTGACAATTGCCAGCAAAGAGCAGTTTTTCGAACAACTGGCAGAGGCTTTCGCAGGCAAAATGGTGAAAACCGAAGCGAAAAAGGTTGCCGAATTTGCGCGGCTTCATTATGCCCACATCCCGCTGGAAGAACTTGTAAGCCGTCGATTTTCGGATACCTATGGTGCAGTGCTGGCAGCCTGGCAGTTTCTGCAGAAGCGCAGTGCTGAAGAAACGCCGATTTCGGTCTTTAACCCGGATCTTGAAAGCGATGGGTGGCAGTCTACCCACACGGTTATCTTTATTCTGCACCCGAACATGCCCTTTCTGATCGACTCTCTGCGCATGGCCATCAATCAGCGAGAGATCGGCACCCACTCCATTCAGCATTCCATTCTGCAGGTTGAGCGGGAGAAATCGGGCAAGCTCAAAAAGCTGCACGGCTCAAAAAAATCGGCGGCTGCGGGTTATGAAGCCTTTATCGTGCTCGAGATCGACCGGCACAGTGCTCCTGAGGATCTCGGTAGCCTGGAGCAAACCCTGCAAAATGTGCTGCATGAAGTCCGCATCGCCGTTGATGATTTCCCGATTGTGCAGAACAAGGTCAGCGAAATTACCAAAGAGCTGGATGCCACTTCGGCTGGTATCAGCGCAGAGGACAAGGAAGAAGCCAGGGCGTTTCTGGGCTGGCTGACGGAGGATCATTTCACCTTTCTGGGCTACGACGAATACGATTTCGTTAAAGATAAGAAGGGCCTGGTGGTGCAGCGTGTGGAGAATTCTGAACTCGGTATTTTCCGGGTCAATAATGAGCGCCCGGACAAAGTGCGCCTGAATGAACTGCCTCAGCGCACTCGCCATGAGATGACCCGTACGGACGATATCTTCATCTTCGCGAAATCGGCGCAGCGGTCTCGTGTTCATCGTCCGGCGTACCCGGATTACATTGCGGTCAAAAAATTCAATGGCAAGGGCGAAGTCGTCGGGGAACGTCGCTTCCTGGGGCTCTACACCGCACGAGTGTATAACGAGCGCCCGGATGAAATTCCGCTGCTGCGTCGAAAGTTCCAGGCGGTCATGAGGCGCTCCGGTTTCATGCGCAATGACTATGCCGGAAAGGAGCTTGAGCAGATTCTGACGCTGTACCCGCGAGACGAGCTGTTCCAGATTGAAACCGAAGAGCTGCTGCAGGTCGCCAAAAGCATACTCTACATTCAGGAGCGTCGTCGCATAGAGCTGTTCATGCGGGAGGACGTTTACGGTCAGTTCGTCACCTGCCTGGCATTCTTCCCACGGGACATCTACAACACCGAGCTGCGCCTGAAGGTGGAGCAAGTGTTAAAAGAAACGCTGGATGCGGAAGACATTGAATTTGTCACCCACTTTTCTGAATCACCGCTGGCGCGGGTCCAGTTCACGATACGGGCGGCACAGGTGGAAAATCGCAAGTTGCCGCTGGCTGAGATTCGCGACAAGGTCATTGAGCTTGCCCAGTCCTGGCGTGACGGGCTCAATGAAGCGTTGAACGAAGCGTTCGGCGAGGAACAGGGCAACGAGTTGTTTCGGGTTTGGGCGGGCGGTTTCCCGGCCAGTTACACCGAAATGTTTTCACCCAGACGGGCCGCCATCGATCTGGAGCACATTACCGCCGCTGCCCGCAATGATGACCTGGCCATGAGCTTCTATCGCGCTCTGGAAGAGGACGAAAGTACTCTGCATTTCAAACTCTTCTACCCGGATGAGCCGCTGCCCCTGTCTGACGTGATGCCTATTTTTGACAACCTGGGTTTCCGGGTGATTGGCGAACACCCGTTCGAAGTGATTGATCGCACCGGGAAAACGGTCTGGATTCACGATTTCACACTGCAGGCTCACACCGGTAATGTGGTTGATATCCACCGTATTCGCCCTATTTTCGAAGAGTTGTTCCGCCGGGTATGGCACGGTGAAGCGGAAAACGACGCCTTCAACCGGATGATGTTGTCCTCCTACATGGGGTGGCGTGAGATTGCGCTGCTGCGGACCTATGCCCGGTATATGCGCCAGATTCGGTTCTCCAACAGTCAGACGTTTATTTCCAATACCCTGGTAAACCACGTCAATCTGGCCAGAATTCTGCTCGAATACTTTGAAGTTCGCTTCAACCCGGACCGCTACAAGAGCAAGGGCAAGTGCGAAGCAGCCCAGCAGAAACTCGAAATAGAATTCAATGCCGGCCTGGATGACGTCGACAACCTCAGTGAAGATCGCGTGCTGCGGCTCTATCTGGAGCTGATGCAGGCTACGCTTCGAACCAACTATTACCAGCCGGATGCAGAGGGCCAGACCAAGCCCTACATCAGCGTGAAGTTCGATCCGACCCGGATTCCGGACATGCCGCTGCCCATGCCGATGTTTGAGATTTTTGTCTACTCACCCAGGGTGGAAGGTGTGCACCTGCGTGGCGGCAAGGTCGCAAGGGGTGGTTTGCGCTGGTCAGACCGGTTTGAGGACTACCGCACCGAAGTGTTGGGCCTGGTAAAAGCCCAACAGGTGAAAAACGCCGTTATTGTGCCGGTGGGAGCCAAGGGCGGCTTTGTGGCCAAACGGCTGCCAGACCCTTCCGATCGGGAAGCCTTCCAGGCGGAGGGGATTGCCGCCTATAAAACCTTTATCCGGGGGCTGCTGGATATCACCGACAACCTGGTCGATGCCGGCATTCAGCCGCCCGCCCGCGTCGTTCGTCATGACGAAGACGACCATTATCTGGTCGTCGCGGCAGACAAGGGCACCGCGACCTTCTCCGACATTGCCAACGGCCTGGCGGCCGAGTACGACTTCTGGATGGGCGATGCGTTTGCCTCCGGCGGCAGCAATGGCTATGACCATAAGAAAATGGGCATCACCGCCCGCGGCGCCTGGGTGTCTGTTGAGCGGCACTTCCGTGAAATGGGCATTAATCCGGCGGAAGACGAATTTACCGTCATTGGTATCGGCGATATGGCGGGTGATGTGTTTGGCAACGGGTTACTCTGCTCCGAGAAAGCGCGACTTGTTGCGGCCTTCAACCACATTCACATCTTTATTGACCCGAGCCCGGATGCGGCTAAAAGCTATAAAGAGCGAAAGCGCCTCTTCGAACTGCCGCGTTCAGCCTGGACCGATTACGATCCCAAGCTGATTTCCAAAGGTGGCGGAGTTTTCAGTCGCAGCGCAAAATCCATCCCGGTCAGCCCGGAGATGAAAAAACTGCTGGGCATTAAAGCAGATCGTGTTCCCCCGAACATGCTGATCAGCCACATCCTGAAATCCGAGGTTGATCTGCTTTGGGTCGGCGGCATCGGCACCTATGTGAAAGGGGCCGCCGAGAGTCATTCTGATGTGGGTGACAAAGCCAACGATGGCTTGAGGGTCAACGGCCGTGAACTGCGGTGTAAAGTGGTCGGTGAGGGCGGTAACCTCGGCTTTACCCAGTTAGGGCGAATCGAATATGCACTGACGAGTGGTCGCCTGAATACCGACTTCATCGATAACGCCGGTGGGGTGGATTGTTCAGATCACGAAGTGAACATGAAGATTTTGCTCAACCGTGCGGTGGCCATGGGCGATCTGACAGGCAAGCAGCGCAACGTGATGCTTGAAGACATGACCGAAGACGTATCCGCCCTGGTGCTGAAGAACAACTATCGCCAGACCCAGGCCATCAGCATTGCCAGCCTGGATACCGCGCCGCGCCTGGAAGAGTATCGTCGGTTGATGAATACCTTCGAGAGCGAGGGGAAACTTAACCGGAGCCTGGAATTCCTTCCGGATGATGAGGCGTTGTCCGAGCGCAAGCTTGCCAAAAAAGGCCTGACCCGACCGGAGCTTTCGGTACTGATTTCCTACGTGAAAGGTGATCTCAAGCAAACCCTGATCGACAGCAGTCTCCCGGATAACGAGTTGCTGGAAGGTGAGATGTACAAGGTGTTCCCGAAAGATCTTACCCAGAAGTTCAAGAAAGAACTGGGTGAACACCAGTTGCGCCGGGAAATCATTGCGACTCAAATTGCGAACGACATGGTAAACCACATGGGTATTACCTTTGTTGAACGCCTGGCCCAGTCAACCGGTGCCGATGCGGCCTCTATTGCACTGGCCTGGATCATCACCCGTGACGTGTTCCGTATCGATAACTGGTGGGACAAGATCGAAGCGTTGGACTATCACGTACCGGCCAAACTGCAACTGGACTTGATGCAGGACCTGATGCGCCTGATGAGACGCTCGGTGCGCTGGCTGCTGCGCAATCGCCGGGCAGAACTCAACATTCAGAGCCACATGGAGCGGTTCGCCGACAGCGTTTGGGCCATTACGTCTAACTTGCCGGAGTACCTCGGCGAACAGGCCAGAACTCACTGGGAAAAGCGCAACCAGGAGCTGGTGGATGCCGGCGTGCCAAGAGAGTTGGCGTCGGTATTGGCCGGCACCGGTTATTTGTACTCTTCGCTGGGCATTATCGAAGCGCGAGAGGCCACGGGAATGCCGCTCAAAACGGTTGCCAACCTCTATTATGATCTGGGCGACCGGCTGGATCTCACGTGGTTTGCCAACTCCATTGCGATCCTGACGCCCAGCTCTCATTGGCAGGCGCTGGCCCGGGAAAGCTTCCGGGAGGACCTGGACTGGCAGCAGAGAGCGCTGACGACGGGCGTTCTGAAGTTGGCGAGCAAGCCTGAGAAAGTGGCAGAGAGCGTCGAAAACTGGCAACAAAAGAACCAGCACATGATTGAACGATGGAACGCCATGCTGGCCGAGCTCAAAGGTGTTCGGGAGCCAGAGTACGCCATGTACTCGGTGGCGTTGCGGGAGCTGCTGGATTTGGCGCAAAGCACGATGCACCAGCATCCGGAGCAAAAAGATTCGGCAAACCTGGTCGACAGTTAAGGCTGGGTGACCCTGCCGGGCAACATTTGTAAAAAACTGTCAAAAAATCGTGATGGGCGTCACCTGTCGGGCCCAACCCCATCACAGAAGGCTGCCTCCCTCTCTGATACAGTAGGTACTGTAAACGTGAGGGAGGTGATACCATGAAAGAACTGATGCAAAAAGCTCTGAGCGCGCTGTCGGCTCACAGGAATGAAGGTTCTGCCATGGACGGTTCCAGGTCAGAGCAGAAGCGCTCTGAAGCCAGGCCAGCTGAAGATTGGGGAATGTCTCCGGAAGACGCGCTTCGGGTTGGCACGGTCGCCCAATACAAGTAACCCTTCGGAATCTCTACCTGTCAGGCCCCTGGTGGCCGCATCAGCACCCTAAAAGCCCTGAACTGCCGGTCATTGGCATCGAACCCGTGCCGGCAGGCAGACGCAGGGCCCTTTTCCGGTTAGCATACGCCGTTTCAGCGCTATCTATGGGCCGGCTCTCTATGTCTTCACTTCCCAATACCCACGAAGTTTTGCTCCGCAACTCATCGCTGCTCAACGGCCGCATCGCCTTGCTTGGTATTTCAGATCCCGGTTTGTTGCCTCTATGCCCCTCAAACGGGTTGGCCATGACTGAGCATGCCGGTGTATTTCAGGCGCTGGCCGCCCACACCGATTGGCAAGCTTGTTTTGGCTACGAGCCTGAAGGGCTGCAGCCGGCCAGCTTCGATACTGTGGTGGTGTTTTTGCCCAAAGCCCGTGCAGAACTGGATTTGAGATTGGCGCTGGCTCGTTTTCTTGGCCGCCAGAGCGCCAGCCTTATTGTGATCGGTGAGAAGAAGGAGGGGATTTCAGGGGGTGCCAAGCAGTTTCTGGCCATGGTGCCGGACGGGTTGAAAGTCGATAGCGCTCGGCACTGCCAGGTATGGGCCGGCACCAATACTCAGCCGAAAGAAGCGTTCAGCCTGGCGGATTATCTGGCATGGACACCCGTGGCCTGCGCCGGAATTGAAGTCGCCGTTGCCGGACTTCCCGGAGTGTTCAGCGAAGGCGAGCTCGACGACGGCACTCGCCTGTTACTTGAAAACCTGGCGGAAAAGCCGCTGACCGGCGAGAAGGTGCTGGATTTCGCCTGTGGTGCAGGGGTGATTGGTGTCTGGCTACAAGCTTACCGAAAACTGGCTGGGGCTGAAGTCGGCGTGGTTGATGGCCTGGACGTGCAGGCTCAGGCGGTTGCTTGCGCCCGAGCCACTTATGCCCAGGCCGGTGCCCGTGGAGAGATTTATGCCGCCGATGGCCTGGCAAGCCTGGAGGGGCGGTGGCAGGCCGTTGTGACCAATCCGCCGTTCCACAGTGGCGTGAAGACCGATACTTCCATGACTGAGCAGTTCAT
Source organism: Marinobacter sp. SS5-14b (assembly GCF_030541005.1). GTDB lineage: Bacteria > Pseudomonadota > Gammaproteobacteria > Pseudomonadales > Oleiphilaceae > Marinobacter. The sequence continues at coordinate 282,586 of NZ_JASSVM010000001.1, forward strand.
CAGGCAGGTGGCTCACCATTTGGTGCCGGGCGGCGAGTTGCGCCTGGTGGCGAACACCTTTTTACCCTACGAGTCGCTGCTTCAGAGGTTTATTGGTCCGGTTCAAAAGTTGGCCCAGGACAACCGGTTTACGGTATATCGTGCCTTTCAGCGAATGCCTCGCTGACATTCGGGCAAAAAAAAGCCCCTGGGGTTAGGGGCAAAAAAAGGGTTTTTGGCGTGAACAGGGTTAACTTAGGGTTAATTTCTAGAGTAATCAGCCTAAAATCCGTGATTTTTAGGAAAGCTGAGACTGGATGCCCGAAATGACAACCGAAATACTCGAGTTCGCTGCCACAAGGCTGGTGCTGACCCGGCCGAGCGGCGACGGTCAGGCGCTCAGGGCATGGGATGCCGCTGACGAGCTGCTTCTGGAGGAGGCGCTAACGCGATTGTCGTCAGGAGATCGGGTGCTGATTGTGGACGACCAGTTCGGCGCACTGACCCTCGGGTTGGCTCAATACGCCCCGGTTTCTGTGGCGGACAGTGCCACTTTGGGCCGTGCCATCGAGATCAACGGCGCTAGCAACCCGGACAGGGCCACGCCTCTGCCGGCTTGCAGCTGGCTCAATCCGCCGTCAGGGCTGTTCGATCTGGTTGTTATGCGCATCCCCCGGCAAGCGGATTACCTGGCCTGGTTGTTGCGCTGGATCAATGGCGCACTGTCGGAGAGTGGGTGTTTGCTGGCGGGTGGGATGATCAAACACCTGCCAGACCGGAGCGTTGATGTCTTTTCGGCGGCCGTGCGCACAGAGGCCGTGCTACCGGCAAGAAAAAAAGCCCGGGTGGTGGTGTGTCGCAGAGGCTCGGGGCAGTTGTCTGGCTGGCCTGACACCTGGAAAGGTTACGAAGTGCCTCCGCTCACCGTTCCGGTGGAGGCGATGCCCGCAGTTTTCGCCCGAGACCGGCTGGATATCGGCACGCGGGAGTTATTGCCGCTGGTGGCCCCTGCCATCAGCGCTTTGCCAGAGGGTGCCAGGGTTCTGGACCTGGCTTGTGGCAACGGTGTTCTCGGGCTGGTGGCACTGGAAACCCGTGTCGATATCACGGTCGATTTCAGCGATGTATCCAGTCAGGCCGTGGTCAGTGTAAAACACAATCTCGAGCGGAGCGGGCATCTGGCGAGGGCGCAGCTACATCACAGTGATGGTATTGCCCGGGAGAGTGGGGAATATCAGTTAGTTCTGCTGAATCCACCTTTCCATGAGGGGGGTGTGGTGGGCGATCACATTGCTCAAAGGCTGTTCAGGGATGCTGCGAGGCACCTGGCACCGGGTGGGCGGCTGCTGATGGTGGGCAACCGACATCTCGGGTACCACCGAACCTTGAAACGCTATTTCGGGCACCTCGAGCAGCGGGCTGCCAGCCCGCGCTTCGTGGTGTTTGAAGCATCGCGCCCGGGTGAGGGTTAAACCGTTGGGGCAGGGCGGTCATAGCCCATTCGCGCCAGAGTGTCGACAATGGTTTGAGTCTGGCTGTCGACTTCGATATTGACCCATTGACCCTCTTTGATTGTGCCGAACGTGGTGGCCCTCAGGGTTTCGGGTATCAGGTGTACGTTAAAGCGATTTCCGTCTACCTCACCAATCGTCAGGCTTGCGCCGTTGATGGCAATGTAGCCTTTGGCGAAAACATACTTTGTCCAGGCGTCGGGTACTTCGAACCACAGGGTGACATTGTTCTCCGGCCGGATGATGTCCACTACACGGGCTGTTGTGTGTACGTGGCCACTGAGCAGATGGCCGCCAATTTCATCGCCAATTCGGGCGGCCCGCTCGAAATTGACGGTATCGCCACTGGCCAGGGCGCCCAGAGTCGTCAGCCGCAGGGTTTCCTGCATGGCATCAAAGCACAGCTTTGCGCCTTCCTGGCGGGTAACGGTCAGGCAGGTACCGTTAATGGCCACCGAAGCGCCAATGGTCACACCGTGAACTTTGTCATCAGGGAATTCGATGACCAGGGTGTTCAATCCTGGTGCCGTAATAATGTCGGTCACTTTGGCAATACCCTGAACAATACCGGTAAACATACCCCGTCTCCTGATGCGTCGTGAATGCCGCAAGGATACCGTTGGCGGTAGCGGTTGCCAACAAAGCCTGTAATCTTGATGGGCTCAAGAAACATCCGGCAGGGCCGTTACACAATTAAGTAGCCATTCAGACAGGGAGCCCCATGGCTGAAACCTCCATTAAAGCAAAGGCCGCTGACACCAATGCGCCTGCTGCTCAACTCCGCCCCGGCAGAGCCGCAGACCCGATGCCGGGCGTTGCTGCTCAAGGCAAGGGTGCTGACGATATGGCCGATAATACGCCAGCGGTCAGTCAACCGTCTGAACCTGAGTCGCCGGGTACGCCGGATGTGAGTGAGGCTGAAGACGGTGAACAGGCTCCGTCAGAAGCTGACATTGAGCTGGCGATGGCTGAGTCCCGGCAGCGCAAGCTACGGCTGATGTTGCGCCAGTGCGACCGGGTGTTGCTGATAGATTTTGATTTGCTATCGATGTCGGACTGGCCCGACAACTATCGGCTTGCCGCCGCCCGTCGCAGTCGGGACCTGTGGGCACTTTCAGCCATGGTTGCCGCAACCATCTTTCTCAGTGGCCTGACGGGGTTTGTGCCGGCCTGGGTGGCCGGTGGTGGCTTTGGTGCTTTTGTGATTATTCTGTTGCTGGGTGTCCCTGTTGTTCGGCGCATCTACACGTCAAAGCCTTCCTATCTGGATCTTGTCATGCAACGACAGCGCATGTTGCGGGATGCACGCAAGCATGTAGAACACCTGGAAGGCAAAGATGGGTTGATCTGGCAGTGCGCAAGAATGTCTGAATACAATAATGGTCTTCGCCATAGCCGATTCAGCGATTTGCTGCAGTTATCGGAACAGAGAGTGTTGCCGCGTTATCTGACCCGGCGTGAGCATCTGCGCCTTTATCTGATTTATTTGCTGGAGGCTGAAAAAGCCTACAACCGGGTTCAGCAGGCATTTTTCGATGGCAATCAGGAAGCCATAGACAAAGGCTGGCAAGGTGTTGCCGCTGCACCAGAACCGCGCACTTGACATTGCCTGCACTCAAACGTATGTTTCAAACAGACGTTTGCTAGAGGCACTGACAACAACATGGCGCAGTCTGATACCGTTGATCGCATCCTGGATGCCGCAGAGGAACTGTTTGCCGAGAGGGGGTTCTCGGAAACATCCCTTCGTATGATCACCAGTAAGGCTAAAGTAAATCTGGCCGCTGTCAATTATCACTTCGGATCGAAGAACGCACTCATCCATGCGGTGTTTGCGCGCTTTCTTTCGCCTTTCTCGGCAACCCTCGAGACCGCTTTCGATGAACTCGAAGAAAAGTGCCAGGGCAATCCGCCGACACTGAACCAAACCCTTTGGGCATTGACCGAAAGTGCGGTGCGCATGCCACAGCGTAATGAAAAAGGCATTTCCATTTTTATGCGCTTGTTGGGCCTTGCCTACACCCAGTCACAGGGTCATCTGCGCAAATTCCTCGAGCAGGAATATAATGAGCCTTTCGGGCGGTTTATGCGGCTTCTTAAAGAAGCAACGCCTGAGCTGTCATCGGTTGATCGATACTGGCGCATTCAATTCATGCTGGGCGCAACCGCCTTTACCATGTCCAGCAGTGATGCCTTGATCGGTATTCTTGAGAACAAGCTGGGCGTTGAAACCTCGGTGGAAGAAATTGCAGCCCGGTTGGTGCCGTTCCTGGCCGCAGGCATGAAAGCACCGGATAAAATCTTGATGCCACCCTCCATCAAAGGCGTTACAGTTGCCTGATCTCCCCGGCCTCGGGTAGGCTTCCCTCTGGATTTCGCCGGAGGGAGTCTGCTTTTGAACACCTCATGCCCCTCAGGGGCGTATATCTCCATCAGTATTGCCAAACAGCTGCTTGAATTGCGGACCGCTGACGATGAGGTTGTGCGCGGATATCCCGTGTCTACAGCATTTAACGGCCCCGGTGAGCACAGCGGCAGCGGCTGCACGCCCAGAGGCGAGCACTATATCCGGGCCAGGATGGGTGATGGCTGCCCCTTGAATACGGTTTTTCGGGGCCGGCGGCCGACCGGCGAGGTGTATTCCAGCGAATTGGCAAGGGCACACCCGGAACGTGACTGGATTCTGACGCGGATTCTCTGGCTCTGCGGCCGGGAATGGGGTCGAAACCGCGGCCCGGGTGTCGATACCTTCCGGCGTTTCATATACATTCACGGAACGCCAGACACTGAGCCCATGGGTGAGGCCCTGTCTCATGGCTGCATTCGGATGCGCAACACAGATATCGCAGAACTTTTCGAGCGCGTGCAGGCAGGTACGCGCGTCGTCATTGAATGAGCTGACGGAATTAGAGGAACAGGATGATCGGGGATTTCTTGGCAGTGGTGAACGGTTGGATCCAGCAGTTTGGGTTATTGTCTGAAGGCTGGCGTGCCGGCGTTCTGATTTTCTTGCTGGTGTTAGGGACCGCTGTCGTTGCCTTTGTCGTCAGCCGAGTGGTTCTGTTTCTTGAGAACAAGTTCGGCAGTACCAAAAACCTCTGGGACGACGCCATCCTGCACGCCTCTCGCAAGCCTCTGGTGGCGTTTGTGTGGTTGCAGGGCGTGTATTGGGCGGCCGAAGTAGCCCATCATTTTTCGGAAGCTGAAGTCTTCAAAGCCAATGGCACCCTGTTGCAGGTTGGGTTCGTCTGGGTGTTGGTGTGGGTGCTGTTCGGGCTGGTCAAGCAGGTTGAGAAGATCCTCACGTCTCCAGTGAAGATGCGCAAGCCGATGGATTTCACCACCGTGAATGCCATCAGCAAGCTGCTGCGGGCAGTGATTGTCATTACCGCTGTTCTTACGGCGCTACAAACGCTCGGTTTCAGTATTTCCGGTGTGCTGGCGTTTGGCGGCGTGGGGGGCATCGCGGTTGGCTTCGCTGCCAAGGATCTCCTCGCCAACTTTTTTGGTGGTTTCATTATCCACCTGGACCGCCCGTTCAAGGTCGGTGACTGGATTCGCTCTCCCGACCGGAATATAGAAGGCACGGTTGAACATATTGGTTGGCGCCTGACCACCATTCGCACCTTCGACAAGCGGCCGCTCTACGTTCCTAACGCGACCTTTACCACCATTGCCGTGGAAAACCCCTCCCGCATGACCAACCGGCGGATTTCGGAAACCATCGGCATACGCTATGCCGACGTGCACTCCATGACCAAAATCGTCGATGAAATCCGTGAGATGCTGAAACATCACGAAGAAATCGACGCCAACCAGACACTCATTGTTAACTTTCTGGCGTTCAATGCCTCGTCGCTGGACATCATGGTGTACACCTTCACCAAGACCACTCAGTGGGTGCGCTTCCATGAGATCAAAGAAGATGTGCTGCTGAAGATCAGTGACATTATCGAAAGCCACGGTGCCGAAGTGGCCTTCCCAACGCGTACGCTGCACTTGCCCAACGGTGTGCAGGTTGATGGCCGGGATGCTGCCCGCAACACTGCGAAAGACGGCTCCGAGCCCTCGGGCGCTGAGCCCGAGGGCGCCGGGTCAGACGGTAACAGCGACAACGAACAATCCGGAGAGAAAGCATGACACAGAGCGCCAGCAGCCACCCCGTGGGCATCATCGGTGGCACCGGGCTGACCAGCCTGAGCGAGCTGACGATTGTGGGTGAAGAGTCGGTGAGCACAGCATGGGGCGAGCCGTCAGACAAGCTGGTGCACGGCCGCCTGGGTGATCAGGCGGTGGTGTTTCTTGCCCGCCATGGCAACCCACATCGTATTCCGCCGCATCAGGTGAACTATCGGGCCAACCTGCAGGCGCTCTATAACGCCGGAGCAAGAACCGTGGTTGGTGTGAATGCGGTGGGGGGTATCCACCACCAGATGGGCCCGGCCCATGTGGTGATTCCTCATCAGTTGATTGACTACACCTGGGGGCGGGCAAGTACCTTCTTTGAGGGGGATCTGGAGCACGTTACCCACATCGACTTTACCCACCCCTATGACCTGGCAGGTCGAGAGCTTCTTATTGCGGCCGCCTGTGAGCTGCAGCTAGGGTTTTCGGATTTCGGCGTATATGGCGCAACTCAGGGCCCGAGGCTGGAAACCGCTGCCGAGATTGCCCGCATGGAGCGCGACGGTTGTGATCTGGTGGGAATGACCGGTATGCCCGAAGCGGTCCTTGCTGCGGAACTGGGGATGCGGTACTTGTGCCTTGGGCTTGTGGTGAACTGGGCTGCGGGTAAATCCGACCATATCATCACCATGGCCGAGATTGATGAGGCCATCGAGCAGGGGATGACGGGTATAAAGCGAATTCTGGAACGCTCAATGGCCGGCCTGGGCCAGCTGTCGCCTTTGCCTACATCTTCTTGAAAAACACCAGCACGCCGATTGTGGGGGAATCAATAAAGTGAATTTCCTCACTGCGCATGCGCCGGGTTTCTCTTATCCAGGTTACCAGCTCCACCGGTACGGGCTCTGTCATAACCGGCAGGGTATCAACAGACGCTGCTGATGGGTCGGGCGTGGCTGTTTCCGGGGGTAATGCGCCCGATGCCTCTGGCACGTCTGTGGCTGTGATGGCCTCGTCCGCGACCGGGTTGCTGGCTGCGGGAACCTCACCCTGCTGCCAGTGGTTCAGGTGAACGCCTACGTGCAGGTAGCGCTTCCGGTCGATTTCGATATGGCCTTCGACGGCCCTCTGGCCTGCGCCTTCGAGCCAGTCACCGATCGCAACCCGCAAGGGGGTGCCGTCATAATTCGGCGGGAAACTCTGATACCAGCCTGCGGAAGCCAACACACGATAGTTGCCGCTGTTTTCCAGGCGGCTGGCTGCGTTGCCAAGGTGCAGTTCACTTCTGGCGGTGAGTTTCAGGTCTGAATTCCGGTTGCCGCTGGCGTCTTCAACCCACATGGCTTTGGCGGATGCGTCGGGCGGAGTGACCGGCTTCCCCGTCATCTTTTCGTCGATGGCCGCAGGGTCAACCAGCCGTTGCAGTATCACAATTTCGGCACGATAGAAGTCATCAGGGTTGCTCTGGGCCAGTACTGCACCGGTAGGCATGAAGGCGAGTGCAAAGCTCAGGGCTGCCAACAAGGTTGGTCTTGAACAGCAATTGATGGCGTGCAAGTGTTTCACTCCGGCTGAATCTGGTTGGCTCAGGAGGCCTTGGCTTTTTTGCCTTGGGGCCCAAGTTCCGTGAGCATGGCTGCGATGCCGTCGAGTTTACCACCGGTTGAGTCATCATTCAGCCGGAAGCGAAAGCTGTTGGCCCCCTCAAGCCGATAGGTGTCCGGTGCGGATTGCACTTTTTTAACCAGCACCAGGGGGTCAACCGGTGTGGTCGCACCGAATTCCAGGCGCACCCATTCCTTGCCAGCGTCCACTTTTACGATGCCCAGAGCCTCGGCTGTCAATCGCAGCTGGGTTTGCCGGATCAGATTCTTGGCCGGCTCCGGTAATAATCCGAAGCGGTCAATCATCTCAACCTGAAGTTCTTTTAATGCGTCATCGTCTTTGACGCTGGCAATGCGCTTGTACAGCATCAGTCGGTTATGCACATCCGGCAGGTAGTCATCCGGAATCAATGCAGGAATACGCAGATTCATTTCCGTTCCGTGGCTTAACGGCAGCTCTGCATTGGGTGTGCGGCCTTCCCGAATGGCTTTGACCGCTTCATCCAGAAGCTGCATGTACAGGGTGAAGCCAATGCTCTCGATTTGCCCGCTTTGCTCTTCGCCCAGAAGCTCCCCGGCACCCCGGATTTCCAGGTCGTGGGTGGCCAGCATAAAGCCGGCGCCCAGGTCCTGAGCTTCCGAAATGGCATCCAGACGTTTTTTTGCATCGGCTGAAATGCTCTTCGGTGGCGGTGTCAGCAGGTAGGCATAAGCCTGGTGATGCGAGCGACCAACCCGACCCCGGAGCTGGTGCAGCTGGGCCAGGCCGAATTTGTCCGCCCGTTCGATAATGATGGTGTTGGCACTGGGTACGTCGATCCCGGTTTCCACGATGGTGGTACACACCAGCACATTGAAGCGCTTGTGGTAGAAGTCCGACATGATCTGTTCCAGCTGGCGCTCGCGCATCTGGCCGTGGGCCACGCCCACCCGGGCTTCCGGAATCAGTCGGCGCAGGTCTTCGGCGGTCTTCTCGATGGTCGACACATCGTTGTGCAGGAAGTACACCTGACCACCCCGCAGAATCTCCCGGAGAATGGCTTCTTTGACCATGGCATCGTCGCGTTGGCGCACAAAGGTTTTGACCGACAAACGTCGGGCTGGTGGCGTGGCGATGATGGACAGGTCCCGCAGGTGACCCATGGCCATGTTCAGGGTGCGTGGAATCGGCGTGGCGGTGAGGTTAAGCATGTCGACTTCCGCGCGCAGGGATTTCAGCTTTTCTTTCTGCTGTACGCCAAACCGGTGTTCTTCGTCGATGATCACCAGGCCCAGGTTTTTGAACTTCACGTCGCCCTGCAGCAATTTGTGAGTGCCGATGACGATATCGGCCTGGCCTTCTTCAATAGCGGCCATGGCTTTGCTGGTCTGGGTACTGCTGCGGAAGCGGCTGAGCAGTTCGATCGATACCGGTGTGTCGGAGAAACGATCCCGGAAGGATTCGTAATGCTGCTGTGCCAGCAGGGTGGTGGGCACCAACACAGCCACCTGCTTGCCAGACCAGGTGGCCAGGAACGCGGCGCGCATTGCCACTTCGGTTTTGCCGAAGCCGACATCACCACACACCAGGCGATCCATGGGCTGTTCGCTGGTCATGTCTTCGAACACAGACTGAATGGCGACCTGCTGATCCGGAGTCTCTTCAAATGGAAAACCGGCGGCAAAGGCCCGGTAAGCCTCTTTCGGGTCTTCAAACTGGAATCCTTTGCGGGCTTCACGGCGGGCGTAGACATCCAGCAGCTCTGCCGCGGTATCGCGGATTTTCTCCAGCGCCTTCTGTTTGGCGTTGCTCCAGCGATCGGTGCCCAGTTTGTGCAGTGGGGCGTGTTCTTCGTCTGTCCCGGCATAGCGGGAGATCAGGTGCAGGCTGGATACCGGCACATAGAGTTTGGAGCCACCGGCGTACTCCAGGGTCAGAAACTCGTTTGATTCGCCACCGGCACTGATGGTTTCAAGGCCTTTGTAGCGGCCTACGCCATGGTCGATATGAACCACCGGTGAGCCAACCCTGAGTTCTGACAGGTCCCGGTAGCCGGCGTCGTCCACCTCGGTGGGTTTGTCTCGTCTGCGGCGCTGCAGTACCCGCTCACCAAACAATGCGGTTTCGGTAATCAGCGCCAGATTCTGTTCCGGTAACACCATGCCCTGTTCCATCGGCGCAATGGTGATCGCCAGAGTGGTCTTGTCTTGCTCCAGAAAGGCTTGCCAGTTTGCTACGGTGGCCAGTTTCAGTTTGTGATCACCCAGATTCTCGATCAGAGCTTCCCGGCGCCCGGACGACTCCGCGCAGATCAATACGCGCCCCGGAAACTCGGTGATGAAGCGTTTGAGTCGACCGGCCGGGTCGGCTGCTCTGCCATCCATGGCGATGTCCGGAAGCGTATCGGTGCCGCAATTGGACGTGCCTGCACCCGTCATGGGCTCAGGCGTGCAGGTGACGCGGGGGTAGCGCTTGAATTGTCCGAACACTTCGTCCTGCTGCAGGAACAGTTTGCCAGGCGGCAAAATAGGGCGCAGGCGGTCGTGCCGGCGGTCTTCGTGCCGGGCCCGGGTTTCTGCGTCAAAGGCTTCGACCGCATCGTTCAGGCCGTCGGCGGTAAACAGGAGTGTTGATGCAGGTAAATAATCGAACAGGGTGGCTGTTTCATCAAAGAACAGGGGCAGGTAGTACTCGATGCCTGGCGGCGTGATGCCGTTGCTCACGTCCTGATAAACAGGTGAGTCCTTGTCCGAATGGGGGAAGTGTTCGAACCACCGGTTGCGAAAACCGGATCGGGCTTCTCTGTGCCAGGGGAATTCGTGGGCCGGGAGCAGTTCAACTTGTTCAATGCGGTCTATCGAACGCTGGGTTTCCGGGTCAAACGTTCTCAGTGTGTCGATTTCATCATCGAACAGGTCGATCCGGTAGGGCAGGTTTGAGCCCATGGGGTAGATGTCCAGAATCGCTCCGCGAACAGCGTATTCCCCGTGCTCGTATACGTTCTCGGCGTGATGGTAGCCGGCAGCCTCCAGCTGCAGGCGCCAACTTTCGATGTCCAGGGTCTGGCCGGTTTTCAGCAGCAACGTGTTGCCTTGCAGGTAACTGGGTGGTGCCAGCCGGTGCATCAGTGTGCGGGCCGGTACTACCAGGATGCCGTGACGGGTGGACGGCAATCGATGAAGCGTGCGAATCCGCTGGGAGGTAATGTCCTGGTGAGGCGAGAACAGATCGTAAGGCAACGTTTCCCAATCGGGCAGGGACAGCAGTTCCAGGCCGTCTTCACTGATCGTGGCGCCGTCTTCTTCGGGGGGCAGGTTCAGGAAAAACCGTATGGCCTGTTCCAGCCGGATGGCGTCCGCTGTGCTTCGGGTAACCACGAGTGTCAGCCCGTTGTGCACACGGGCGCTTTCGCAAACGGCCAGCGCATCGCTGCAACCGTGCAGTTGCCCCCACTTTTTGTGGTCCGCAGGTTGTTCCGGTGCCGCAGGTGCAATCAGGGGTTTGGTTGCAAACGGGCGGGCTGAACCTTGGGGCATGGGCGGGGACATCTCCTGAGTTAGCGTATCTGGGATCGACAGCGGCGTTATTCTAGCGCCCGGTGGTGCCAGTGTCATGGCCGGGTAGCCAAAGGTGGGTCAGAAACCTATTTGCCGTCGGGCCTGTTAAGTTGGATAATGTGCGCCTCAAATTATTCCCAGTGCTATACGAGGTTCCAACCGTGAGTCACGAACAAATCAACGAGCACCTGTCCAACTGGATGGATAGAGAGTCCACTGCGGAAGCCATGATCCCGCTGATTGGCCGTCTGTACCGCAAGAACAACGTTGTTACGTCTGTTTACGGCCGGGCGATCATTAATCAGTCGGTCATTGATATTATCCGCGCCCACCGTTTTGTTCGTCAGGTTGAGAATAGCGAGCTGTCCGTTCACGACACCCTGCCCATCCTGCAGGCAATGGACGAAATGGAACTGGGTCGTGCCCACGTCGATATTGGCAAGCTGGCGGTTAAATTCAAGGCGGAAGGCGGCGACCTGACCGAATTCCTCAAGCGTGAAATCGGACCGGTAGTTGGTCAATATTCGAGCCAGCCGGAGCGTGATGCCCGCAACGAAACCAAAGACGTTGTTTTGTACGGTTTTGGTCGGATCGGTCGTCTGCTGACCCGTATTCTGGTGGAAAAGGCCGGTGGCGGTAATGATTTGCGCCTGCGCGCTATCGTTGTTCGCAAGGGCGGCGCGGAAAATGATCTGGAAAAGCGAGCGAGCCTTCTGCGTCGTGACTCCGTACACGGTCCTTTTGATGGCAGTATCACGGTCGATCAGGAAAACAGCGCACTGATTGCCAATGGTAACTTCATTAAGGTGATTTATTCTGACGGTCCGGACAAGGTGGATTACACAGAGTACGGAATCAACAACGCCATTGTGGTGGATAACACCGGCATCTGGCGTGACGAAGCTGGCCTGGGCCTGCACCTGAAGTCCAAAGGTGTCAGCCGGGTGATCCTGACAGCGCCGGGCAAAGGCGATATCAAGAACATTGTTTATGGAATCAACAATGACTGGATCACCGACGAGGACAAGATCCTGTCGGCCGCTTCCTGCACCACCAACGCCATCACCCCGGTGCTGAAGGCGATCAATGACGAATACGGCATTGAGGACGGTCACGTTGAAACCGTACACTCGTACACCAACGACCAGAACCTGATTGATAACTACCACAAGGGCAGTCGTCGTGGTCGTAGTGCCGCACTGAACATGGTGATTACCGAAACGGGTGCGGCCAAAGCGGTAGCCAAGGCTCTGCCAGAGCTGAAAGGCAAGCTGAGCGGCAACGCCATCCGCGTACCGACGCCAAACGTATCCATGGCCATTCTCAACCTGAACCTCAAATCAGAGGTTGAAGTGGAGAAGGTTAATGACTATCTGCGCGATATGGCGCTGCATTCCGAGCTGCAGAAGCAGATCGATTTCGTGAACTCGCCGGAAGTGGTTTCCACCGACTTTGTTGGCTCCCGCCATGCCGGTATTGTTGATGCCCAGGCTACGATCGCCAATGGTAAGCGCCTGATCCTGTACGTATGGTATGACAACGAGTTTGGTTACAGTGCTCAGGTTATCCGTTGTGTTAACCAGATGGCTGGCGTGACCTATCCGATTTTTCCGAAACGCGCTCGCGACTAGAGTCGTAGGCTGCCCTCGGGCAGTATGCTCAAGAAAACCCCGGCAACGCGAGTTACCGGGGTTTTTTCGTACTTTCGAGTGACAAAACCATTTTGGTTACCGGTGGAAATAGGTTTCCTTAATCTCTATAATTAGCGCGATTTTGGGTATGTCTGGCACCCCGTTTCTCACCTTTCCTGGGCCACTGGGGGCCGGACGTTAAAATCCACAGAATAGTTTCTGATGATTGGATGAGGCTAATGATCAAGATCAAAAAAGGCCTGGATCTTCCCATCAGCGGCGCTCCCGAACAGACCATTACAGATGGCAAGCCGATTCGCCACGTGGCATTGATCGGTTTTGACTATCACGGCATGAAGCCGACCATGGCTGTGAAAGAGGGAGACCGTGTCAAGCGCGGTACGCTGCTGTTCACGGACAAGAAGACCGAGGGCGTTCGTTATACTTCACCAGCCGCAGGCGTGGTGAAAGAAATCAATCGCGGTGAGCGTCGTGTATTCCAGTCTGTTGTTATCGAAATCGATGGCAACGATGCGGAAACCTATGCCCGTTACAACGATTCGGACCTTGCCGGCCTGGAACGCCAGCAGGTGGTCGACAACCTGGTAGAGTCCGGCCTGTGGACAGCTTTCCGCACGCGGCCATACAGCAAAGTTCCGGAAATCGATTCCGCACCGAATTCCATTTTCGTGTCTGTGATGGACACCAACCCCCTGGCGGCAGACCCCACCGTTATCATCGGCGAGAACAGCAAGGCTTTTGAAAAAGGCCTGACCATCATCTCCCGCCTGACCAACGGCAAGGTATTTGTAACCGGCAAGCCCGGCGCGAATGTTTCTGTGCCCAAGGCTGACAATATCGAAGTACACCAGTTTGACGGTGTGCACCCGGCCGGCAACGTAGGTACCCATATCCATCACCTGGATCCGGTATCTGCCAGCAAGACTGTCTGGTCCATCAACTACCAGGACGTCATCGATATCGCCAAGCTGTTCGAAACCGGTGAAGTGCCGGTAGACCGCATTGTGGCGATTGCTGGCCCGAAAGCCTCCAAGCCCCGCCTGGTTCGTACCCGTCTGGGTGCCAGCCTGCAGGAGTTGCTGGACGGCGAAGTGGCGACTGACTGTCAGGTTCGTGCTATTTCCGGTTCTGTGTTTGGTGGCCGTCGCGGCGAAGGCCCCTGCGCCTACCTCGGCCGCTTTGCCAACCAGGTAAGCGTGCTGGAAGAGCAGAGCAAGCGTGAGTTCATGGGTTGGTTGTCTCCGGGCCCCAACAAGTTCTCGGTGCTGAATATCTATCTGTCCAAGCTTAACCCGGGCAAGCTGTTCAACTTTACCACCACCACCAATGGCAGTGAGCGAGCCATGGTGCCGGTAGGTGCGTATGAACAGGTTATGCCGCTGGATATCCTGCCAACCCAGCTGCTGCGCGCACTGATTGTGGGCGACACTGAAATGGCACAGAAACTGGGTGCCCTGGAGCTGGACGAAGAAGATCTGGCGCTGTGCACCTTCGTGTGCCCCGGCAAATATGAATACGGTCCGATTCTCCGCGAGAACCTGACCCGAATCGAGATCGAGGGCTAATACGATGGCAATCCGACAGTTTCTCGATGGAATCGAGCATCACTTTGAAAAAGGCGGCAAGTACGAGCGCTGGTACGCCCTGTACGAAGCCGTTGATACAATTTTCTACTCGCCTGCGAGCGTAACCAAGACCACCTCCCATGTGCGTGATGGCGTAGACCTCAAGCGCATCATGATCACTGTGTGGCTGTGTACCTTCCCGGCCATGTTCTTCGGTATGTGGAACATCGGTTTCCAGGCCAACAGCTTCCTGGCAGAAAATGCCGGCGCCCAGATTGCCGACGGCGGCCTGCGTGAAGCCTTCATTACCGCCCTGGCGGTAACCGGAGCCGGAGCCGGCCTTTGGGATAACTTCGTATATGGCCTGGCGTACTTTGTGCCCATCTACGCGGTTACCTTTATTGTGGGTGGCTTCTGGGAAGTCCTGTTCGCCACCGTGCGCAAGCACGAAGTGAACGAAGGCTTCTTTGTGACCTCCGTACTGTTCGCACTGATCTGCCCGCCCACCATCCCGCTGTGGCAGGTGGCCCTGGGTATCACCTTCGGTGTGGTGATCGGTAAGGAAGTGTTCGGCGGTACCGGCAAAAACTTCCTGAACCCGGCCCTGACCGGTCGTGCCTTCCTGTACTTCGCCTATCCGGCGCAGATTTCCGGCGACACCGTCTGGACTGCGGTTGACGGCTTCAGTGGCGCCACGGCGCTGAGCTGGGCCGCCAGTGGTGGTCTGGAAGCTCTGGAAGCTCAAATTGGCTGGATGAGCGCCTTCATGGGCACCATTCAGGGCTCGATGGGTGAGACCTCGACACTGGCCATTCTGATTGGTGGCCTGATCCTGTTGGGGATGAAGATTGCCTCCTATCGCATCGTCGGAGGTGTGTTGATCGGTATGATCGGCATGTCGCTGCTGCTAAACATCATAGGTTCCGAGACCAATCCGATGTTCGCGGTTCCGGCGCATTGGCATCTGGTCATGGGCGGGTTTGCCTTTGGCATGATGTTCATGGCGACGGATCCGGTGTCCGCCGCGATGACTGACACGGGTCGCTGGTGTTTCGGTATTCTGGTAGGCGTGATGACTGTGCTGATCCGCGTGATCAATCCGGCGTTCCCGGAAGGCATCATGCTTGCCATCCTGTTCGCAAACCTGTTCGCGCCATTGATGGACCATTACGTGGTTCAGGCCAACATCAAACGGAGGCTTGCTCGTGGCTAAAGCTAAAGAAACCGTCTCCCGCACGCTGATCGTTGCGCTGGTGCTGAGTATCGTGTTCTCTGTCGTGGTATCCACCGCGGCGGTCATGCTCAGACCTGCCCAGGTCAAGAATCAGCATCTTGATATGACAACGAACATTCTCTCTGCCGCAGGTATGCTGGATCAAGGCGATACTGCAGAGCAGATTTTGCAGAAATTCGAGAGTTTCGATGTTCGCCTGGTGGATTTGGATACTGGTAAATTTGTAAAGCCTTCCGCCGTTGGTGTTGCTGAGCCCATGAAATATGATATGTACAAGGCTGCCTCGGACCCTCAGTTGTCTACGGATATTCCTTCCTCGGAAGACAAGGCTGGCATCAAGCGCCGGCCGAATGTTGCCAGGGTGTATACGCTGAGCGAGAACGGAGAGCTAGTGCGTGTGGTACTGCCAATTCATGGTTATGGCCTCTGGTCTACATTGTATGGCTTCATTTCGCTGGAAGGTGATTTGAACACCATTGAAGGGCTTGGCTTTTACTCCCACGCCGAAACTCCGGGCCTCGGTGGGGAGGTAGACAATCCACGCTGGAAGTCGCAGTGGGTGGGGAAGAAAGTTTATGATGGTGATCGCACTGAACCGCAGATCAAACTGGTTAAAGGTGGCGTAAACGTTGATGCAAAAAAAAGGCAGCATAAAGTGGATGCTCTGTCCGGGGCAACGTTGACCAGTCGCGGCGTTGAGCAACTGGTTAACTACTGGATGGGCGACCGCGGATACGCGCCGTTCCTGCAAAAACTTCGTGAAGGGGAGGTCTGATCATGGCAGATGCATCAGCCAAACAGGTTCTCTTCGAACCGATCTTCAGCAATAACCCGATTGCCCTGCAGATCCTGGGTATCTGTTCAGCGCTGGCGGTTACCACCAGCATGAACGTTACACTTGTTATGTGCGCGGCGGTTATTGCCGTTACCGCATTTTCCAACCTGGCCGTGTCCCTGGTACGCACCCAGATTCCGGGCAGTATCCGGATCATCGTGCAGATGACCATTATCGCCTCCCTGGTAATCGTGGTTGACCAGGTGCTCAAGGCCTATGCCTACGAGATTTCCAAGCAGCTCTCAGTGTTCGTTGGTCTGATTATCACCAACTGCATCGTTATGGGCCGCGCGGAAGGCTTTGCCATGAAGAACGGCCCCTGGCTGAGCTTCCTGGACGGCGTTGGTAACGGTCTGGGCTACTCGGTACTCCTGATCTTCGTTGCCTTCTTCCGTGAATTGCTGGGCGCCGGCTCACTGTTCGGTGTCTCCCTGATGCCGGTGGTGAACGAAGGTGGCTGGTACATTCCTAACGGCTTGTTGCTGCTGCCGCCGAGTGCGTTCTTTATTATCGGCCTGGCGATCTGGGGTCTGCGGACCTGGAAGCCGGAGCAGGTTGAAGAGCCGGACTATAAAATGTCTCGCCATGTCGCCAAGGAGGCCTTCTGATGGAGCATTATATCAGCTTGATTCTGAAGGCTGTTTTTGTTGAAAACATGGCGCTGGCCTTCTTCCTGGGGATGTGTACCTTCCTGGCCATCTCCAAGAAGATCGAGGCCGCAACCGGTCTTGGCATTGCCGTGGTGGTCGTGCTGACGATCACCGTGCCGGTGAACAACCTCCTGTACAACAGCGTATTACGTGAAGGCGCGTTGGCCTGGGCTGGCCTGCCAAACGTGGATCTGAGCTTCCTGGGTCTGCTGACCTACATCGGTGTCATTGCAGCGATCGTACAGATCATGGAAATGGTGCTGGATAAATACATCCCGGCCCTGTATTCCGCCCTGGGTGTGTTCTTGCCGCTGATCACCGTTAACTGCGCCATTATGGGTGCGTCACTGTTCATGGTTGAGCGTGACTACACCTTTGGTGAGAGTGTGGTGTATGGCTTCGGTGCCGGCATTGGCTGGGCCCTGGCTATCATCGCCCTGGCAGGTATCCGTGAAAAGCTCAAATACAGCGATGTCCCGAACGGACTGCGTGGCCTTGGCATCACCTTCGTGACTGTTGGTTTGATGTCTCTGGGCTTCATGTCGTTCTCGGGCATCTCCCTGTAATTCACCCGGTGATTCGGTTTAACGAAAAGGCGAGACCATGAATACAGAAATTATTCTCGGCGTGGTCATGTTCACCGTTATCGTTCTGGCGCTGGTGGCGATTATCCTCGCGGCCCGCTCCAGGCTGGTAAGCACCGGTGATGTGACCATTGAGATCAACGATGACCCCGAGCACACGGTGAAAACCAGTGCCGGTGGCAAGCTGCTGGGTACCCTGGCCAACAGTGGTATTTACCTGTCCTCTGCCTGTGGTGGCGGCGGTACCTGTGCCCAGTGCAAGTGCAAAGTCTTCGACGGCGGCGGCGCCATGCTGCCCACCGAAAAAACTCACTTCACCAACCGTGAAGAGAAGGAAGGCTGG
Organism: Marinobacter sp. SS5-14b; assembly: GCF_030541005.1. GTDB lineage: Bacteria > Pseudomonadota > Gammaproteobacteria > Pseudomonadales > Oleiphilaceae > Marinobacter. The sequence continues at coordinate 300,205 of NZ_JASSVM010000001.1, forward strand.
CGTTTGTCGTGCCAGGTGCCTGTGAAACAGGACATGAAGATTGAAGTGCCGGAAGAGTTCTTCGGTGTGAAGAAGTGGGAATGCGAAGTGGTGTCCAACCACAACGTGGCTACCTTCATCAAAGAACTGGTTCTGAAGCTGCCAGAAGGTGAGGAAGTCGATTTCCGTGCCGGTGGTTACGTTCAGCTCGAGTGCCCTCCCTACGAAATTGATTTCAAAGATTTCAATATCGAGGAAGAGTTCCACGAAGACTGGGACAAGCACGATATCTGGCGCTATAAGGCGATCAACAAGGAAGACACCATCCGGGCCTATTCCATGGCGAACTACCCGGAAGAAAGGGGTCTTCTCAAGTTCAACATCCGTATTGCGACACCGCCTCCTGGCACCGATCATCCGCCAGGAATCATGTCCAGCTTCGTGTTCAACCTGAAGCCTGGTGACAAGGTGACCGTAATGGGGCCGTTCGGTGAGTTCTTCGCCAAGAAGACCGATGCTGAAATGGTGTTTGTTGGCGGTGGTGCCGGTATGGCGCCCATGCGTTCCCACATCTTTGACCAGCTCAAGCGCCTGAACTCCAAACGCAAGATCAGCTTCTGGTACGGTGCGCGCAGTGTGCGTGAGATGTTCTATGTTGAAGACTTTGATGGTCTGGCTGCAGAGAACGAAAACTTCGAGTGGCACGTGGCCTTGTCTGACGCATTGCCAACCGATAACTGGGAAGGCCCGACCGGCTTTATCCACAACGTGTTGTACGAAAACTATCTGAAGGACCATCCGGCGCCTGAAGATTGTGAGTTCTACATGTGTGGGCCCCCAATCATGAACGCGTCTGTGATCAAGATGTTGAAAGACCTTGGTGTCGAAGACGAAAACATCATGCTGGATGACTTCGGAGGTTAATCAACTCAGATGACATTCCGCGTGTATCAACCCGTCAGGGTGGTTGTGGCCAGTGCCTTTTTGGCGCTGGCTGTGGCTGCCCTGGCGGGTTGCTCGTTTCAGGACGATGAACAAATCTGGGAGATCTCCGGTGGGATCTTCGGAACGACCTATCACATAAACGTCGTATTGCCAGAAGATGAATCGAAGCTGCAGACTCTTGCTCAGGGGATTCAGAACGAGTTGGAACGGGTTGACGGCGCAATGTCGACCTGGAAGCCCGATTCCGAGCTTTCGCAGCTGAACCGAAAGCAGGATCAGTCCAGCTGGATGGAGCTGTCAGCTCCCTTGTTTGAGGTGATCAGTCGCGCACAGGATGTGTCCGCCCTGACGGACGGCGCGTTTGACGTTACGGTTGGGCCAGTGGTTAATCTCTGGGGGTTCGGCCCGGAAGCGAGGCCGGAATCCACTCCCTCGACAGCTCAGCTGGCTGAGCTGATGGCGGTGACCGGCTGGGAGTTTCTGGAACTCGATGCGGATACCCGCTCTGTTCGCAGTGCGCCCCCGCAGTACATCGATTTGTCCGGCATTGCTAAAGGGTATGGGGTGGATGTCGTTGCCCGATACCTCGACGGGGAAGGCGTCCAGGCTTACCTTGTGGAAATCGGGGGCGAAGTTCGCACCAGGGGCCGCAAGCCGGGTGGCGAAGCGTGGCGCCTGGCGATTGAGGAGCCGTCCGAGCAGGCGCGGCAGGTGAACAAGATCGTGGCGATGGATGATCGGTCGATGGCGACCTCCGGTGACTATCGTAACTATTACGAATCGGAAGGGCAGCGGTATTCCCATACAATTGATCCTGATACGGGAAGGCCGATAAGTCATAATCTGGCATCGGTTACCGTAATCGCCGATGACTGCATGACAGCCGATGCGTTGGCGACAGGTTTTAATGTTATGGGGTTTGAGCGGGCGATGAGCCTGGCTACCCGGGAAAACATTCCCGCATATTTCATTGTAAGAGGGGAGATGGGCTTTGAAGTACACCAGACGCCAGCTTTCTCGTCTTACGTTGTCCAGTAAAGGAGGGCCATCATGAGCACCTTTCTTTTAGTTTTGTTCATAGTTGTTTTGCTGATTGCCGGCATGTCGGTTGGCGTGATTTTCGGTCGAAAGCCCATCAGCGGTACCTGCGGGGGCATTGGTGCTCTGGGTATTAGCGCTTCCTGTGATATTTGTGGTGGCAACACCCAGAAGTGTGAAGAAAGCCGGAGTGAATCGGGAGACGCCGAGCAGGCAAAAGATCTGGCCTACGACGCCAGCAAAACAGATCAATAACCGCAAGCGGTCACACATTCAATAACTAAAGCTACGCTCAAGAGACGTAGATAAGGAGTCACTGCGCGCATGGCAGAGCATCATTACGACGTAGTTGTTATCGGCGCCGGCCCAGCCGGTGAAGGGGCAGCAATGAACGCGGCAAAACACAACAAGCGTGTTGCGATCATTGAGGATAAGCCCGCAGTCGGTGGTAACTGCACACACTGGGGCACGATTCCTTCCAAGGCGCTGCGGCATTCCGTTAAACAGATCATCACCTTCAATACCAATCAAATGTTTCGGGACATCGGCGAGCCCCGCTGGTTTTCTTTTCCGCGGGTGCTGCAAAATGCCCAGAAGGTGATTGGTAAACAGGTCAAGTTACGCACCCAGTTCTATTCCCGAAATCGGGTGGATCTGATCACCGGTCGAGCGGCCTTTGTCGACCAGAATCGCCTCGAGATTCGTGGAAACAAGTCCGTTGAAACGATTCATTTCAAACAGGCGGTGATCGCGACGGGCTCCCGGCCTTACCTGCCACCCGATGTCGATTTCCGGCACCATCGCATCTATAACTCCGACTCCATCCTGAACCTGTCACACACACCGCGCACCCTGATCATCTACGGTGCGGGCGTTATCGGTTCCGAGTACGCGTCTATATTTGCCGGGCTGGGTGTCAAGGTTGATCTGATTAACCCGGGTGATCGACTGCTGTCATTCCTTGATGACGAAATCTCGGACGCTCTGAGCTACCATTTGCGCAGCAATGGTGTGTTGGTGCGTCACAACGAGCAGTACGAGTCGGTCAAGGGCGACGACCACGGGGTGGTGCTGTCCCTTCAGTCTGGCAAGAAGATCCGTGCGGATGCCTTCCTGTGGTGTAACGGCCGCAGCGGCAACACGGAAAACCTGGGGCTGGACAACATTGGTCTTGTGCCCAATGGTCGAGGCCAGCTGGCTGTGGATGAACATTATCGTACCGATATCGAGCACATCTATGCCGTAGGCGATGTTATCGGTTGGCCCAGTCTGGCGAGTGCGGCATACGACCAGGGGCGCTCTGCGTCCTCTGATATCGTGCAGGATCAGTACTTCCGGTTTGTGAACGATGTGCCGACCGGCATTTACACCATCCCGGAAATCAGCTCAGTGGGTAAAACCGAGCGCGAACTGACGGAAGCCAAGGTGCCTTACGATGTTGGTCAGGCGTTCTTCAAAGATCTGGCTCGTGCGCAGATCACTGGCGAGGCGGTGGGCATGCTGAAACTGCTGTTCCATCGGGAGACGCGGGAAATTCTGGGTATCCACTGCTTTGGTGACCAGGCTGCCGAGATTGTACACATCGGGCAGGCCATCATGAACCAGGAAGGGGAGGCCAACTCCCTTAACTACTTCATAAACACCACGTTCAATTACCCGACCATGGCGGAAGCCTACCGGGTAGCCGCACTGAATGGCCTGAACCGGATTTTCTGATTCAGGCGTTCTCCCGGGGGGCCAGGCGTCAGGCTGGCTCCGGGGTTTCTTTGATGGGTAAATTCAGCAGCGACCTTGCACGGTTATCAAAATACATCCGGGTGCTGGTCGGGTAGTCGGTAATGATGCTGTCTACGCCCATATCTTCCAGCGCCAGCATGTCGTGAATGCGATTGACCGTCCAGGTCGACACATGCATGTTGCGCTTATGCGCCATATCCACCATTTCCTTGTTGAGAATCCTCCAGTTTACACAGAAGTATTCACAGCCCAGCCGGGTCGCCAGATTCAGCGGCTTTGGGAACCTGCGCTCTGCCACCAGGCCAATCCGGATGTTTTTGTCGCGCCGGCGGATTTCCCGGAGAAACCAGGGGTCGGTCGAGGTTATCGCAGCGGTTTGGTACAGATTCCGGCGTTGGATAATTTCGGTAAGCCGGTTGCAAAGAACGTTCAGCCGGGAGCGAGAGTCTTTTTTCACTTCCAGTTGCAGGTGTTCGATGTCATCAAACTGCTGAAGCAGGGTTTCAAGCGTTGGAATGCCGATCTTCCTGGGCCACGCACTGGTGTTGCGCCGGGCATCCATGTTTTCGAGCTCAGCGGCGGTGTAGCGGGCCACGCTGCCTTTCTGCCCGGTGGTACGGTCTACCGTCAGGTCGTGTACCAGCACGGGAATGCCGTCTTTTGAAAGCACCAGATCGAGCTCAAAATGTCGTATCCCATGCCGGTAGGCATGGATAAATCCCGGTAGCGTGTTTTCGGGGGCCTCACCTTTGGCCCCCCGGTGACCATAAACGATCATTCTGCAGTGCTACCCTTCAAGCGTTGATAAATGGCCTGGCGCTTCTTCCAGGTGTCGTGACACAGCCTGATATCTTCCATGTAGGCTGGCAACTCGTTCATCAGAAGTGCCTGTGGGCCGTCGACCAGGGCTTTTTCCGGTTTCGGGTGGAAGTCCACCAACACCATGTTAGCGCCGGCTATCACGCCCTGAGCGGTCGCGTGCATCACATCCAGAATACCGTCCGGTGAGCGTTCCCGGGTGCCTACAGAGTGGGAGGGGTCGACACACACCGGCATTCGGGTGAGGCGTTTAACCGCTGGTACGTGGGCAAAATCCACCATGTTACGGTGTGGCTGGCCCGCTTCGGTTTTCATGCCACGCAGGCAGAAAATCACGTTGGCATTGCCTTCACTCGCCAGGTATTCGGCGGCGTTCAGGGATTCGTTCAGGGTAATGCCGAAGCCTCGCTTCAGCAGCACCGGGTAGGTGCTCTGGCGACCAATGGCTTTGAGCAGTTCAAAGTTCTGGGTGTTGCGGGTGCCCACTTGTAGCATCACGCCAGTTGGCCGGCCCAGTTTTTCCAGGCAGGTGTCGATTTCTTCGATGTGGCTTTCGTGGGTGATTTCCATGGCAATCACTTTGATGCCATGTTTCCCGGCCTTTTCGAATACCCAGGGCAGACATCCCTTGCCATGCCCCTGGAATGAGTAGGGGTTGGTGCGGGGCTTGTAGGCGCCCATGCGGGTACAGACTTCGCCACTGTCTTCCAGCGCCTTCATCATGATTTCAACATGCTCTGGCACATCTACTGCGCACAGCCCGGCAAATATGTTCAGGTTGTTCTGGCTGAACTCCACGCCGTTGTAGGTGAAGCCACTCTGGCGGTTGTCGTCTTTATGGCGGCCCAGAATCCGGTAGTCTTCGGAGATCCGGATGGCTCGCTCCACCGCTGGCAAGGCTTCGATTTCTTCTTTATCGAGGGTCTTGGTGTCGCCCAGAAGGTAGATTTCGGTCAGTCGCTGGCTGGCACCCTGAATCTCATGAACACGCAGGGTGACCCCTGGCAGGTTTTCAAGATAGTGCAGGGTCTGGCGGTAGGCTTCGCTGTCCAGTGAGGTATTGGGGTGAAGAATGGCTAACATGGCGTCTCCTTGAAGTTAGTTGGCGGCGGCTTCCGCCCGGTGCCGAGCCTGCATGTATTCACGGTGATTAAGATGCAGCAGGTCTGCCATGCGGCGAATAAGGTGTTCTTCGTATTTGTCGATGCGGCCATCTGCCAAGGCAACTCGCCAGATGCTTTCCAGTAGAGCCTGTTTCTGGTCCTGATCGAAGTGATCGTTGATCTGGCCGGTAAACTCATACATGGACGTGGCGTCTTCAGCATGGGACAGCGCATCTTCAAGAATCTCTTTGGCTTCTTCCCGGGTTACCTGGTGTGCTTTAACGGCGCAGTCGACAATGGTTTGCAGCTCACTGCTGTCCTCGTGGTTATCCACCCGGGACAACTGAACCATCAGCGCCGTCGCAGCAACAGCCAGCTGGTGGGAATCCGGTTTTACCGGCTCGGAAGCCGGTGTGGCGAAGAGTTTCTTCAGGCGATCGATCATTCAGTAACCAGTGCCTCAATGCGGTTGTGAATTACGCGGCTGCGGTTGCCATCTGGCGAACCCGCTGTTCCAGTTCAATCTGGTCCGCCGCAAACCGGCGAATACCATCGGCCAGCTTTTCTGTAGCCATGGCGTCTTCATTGGACTCCCAGCGGAACAGCTTTTCATCCACAGTGCCCAGCCTGTCGCTACCAGCGGCTGTATCGGCATTCAATTGCCGGGTCAGCTCGCCCTGGTCATCTTTCAGTTCCTGCAAAAGGGCAGGGCTGATGGTCAGGCGGTCGCAACCGGCCAGCATCTCAATCTCGCCGATATTGCGAAAACTGGCCCCCATCACAACGGTGTTGTAGCCGTTGGCCTTGTAGTAATTATAGATGCGGGTGACGGATTGTACGCCCGGATCTTCGGCCGGCGGGTAACTGTCGCGGCCCGAGTTGGCAAGGTGCCAGTCCAGAATGCGGCCAACAAACGGTGAGATCAGGTGCGCCCCAGCCTGGGCACAGGCCACCGCTTGCACGAATGAGAACAGCAGGGTGAGATTGCAGCGAATGCCTTCCTTTTCCAGCTGCTCGGCCGCCCGAATGCCTTCCCAGGTAGACGCAATCTTGATCAGCACACGGCTGGTATCGACACCTTGCTGGTCATAGAACTCCACCAGCCGGCGCGCACGCTTCAATGTAGCTGAGGTATCAAATGACAAACGAGCATCGACTTCGGTGGAAACCACACCGGGAATCAGGCTCAGTATTTCTTTACCAGCCAGGACGGCAAGCATATCGGTGGCGACGGTCAACTGTTCTGCACGGGACCCACCCTGCTTGGCGGCAAAGGCAACGGCTTTGTCCAGCATCGGGCGATAGGCTTCCGAGGCGGCGGCTTTCAAAAGCAGAGAAGGGTTGGTGGTCGCATCTTCCGGCCGCCATTGGGCAATGGCGTCTATATCGCCGGTGTCGGCCACCACGGTGGTCATGGTTTTCAGTTGGTCCAGCTTGCTCGTCATTCGTTGTGTCGTCCCGGTTGTCAGATGTTATCGCGGCACCCAGCTCCCGAATGCCTTCCTGCCCACTACAATAACGGCAGCTTACGGCGGGAACAAGACAACCAAAGGTCTGTAGGCCCTCAGCTTTCAGTGATGCCGACCGGCTCACGGACTTTAGCTAGAGCCTGTTCGATCACTTCAAGGCCGGAGCCCGGCTTGTTGGCGTTTTCGCTCAGGTGCCGGCGAAATTGTCGACCACCCGGCATGCCCAGAAATAAACCCATAATGTGGCGGGTAATGTGGGTGAGGTACACACCACGATCCAGCTCTTGCTGAATAAACGGAAACATGGCTTGTAAAGCCTCGTGGCGGCTGGCAACCGGAGCTGGCTGGCCAAAGAATTCGTTGTCCACACCAGCCAGCAGCCAGGGGTTGTGGTACGCCTCCCGGCCTAACATTACGCCGTCGGTGTGGGCCAGGTGGTCATGGCACTCATCGAAGGTTTTAATGCCGCCGTTGATGATGATTTCCAGGTGCGGATAGGCCTGTTTCAAACGGTACACCCAATCATACTTCAGGGGTGGAATGTCCCGGTTTTCTTTCGGGCTCAGGCCTTCGAGAATGGCAATGCGGGCATGCACGATGAACGTTTTGCAGCCTGCGGCTGACACCTTCTCGATAAACTCGCAGAGCTCTTCCCAGGATTCCCGGCCATTGATGCCAATGCGGTGCTTTACGGTGACCGGCAGCTCTGTGGCCTCGATCATCGCCGTTACCCCTTCGGCCACTTTGTCCGGGTGGCCCATCAGGCAGGCACCGATCATGTTGTTCTGTACCCGGTCGCTGGGGCAACCCACGTTCAGGTTGACCTCATCAAACCCGTATTGCTGTGCGAGCTTTGCACAATAAGCCAGCTCTTTCGCATCGCTGCCGCCCAGTTGAAGTGCCAACGGGTATTCGGTCTCGTCGTGGCGCAGAAATCGCGCGGTATCGCCATGAATCAAGGCGCCAGTGGTCACCATCTCGGTGTAGAGCAGGGTGTGCCGGCTCAGTTGCCGCGCCAGATAACGATAGTGACTGGTGGTCCAGTCCATCATCGGGGCCACGCAAAAGCGGCGGGAGGGGCCTTGGTGGCCGGTTTTGGCATCCAGTGAGGGGGAGGTCGGCATTCAGTTTATTACCTGTATACAACAGTGGTGCATTGCGTGGACTGACGATCAAGTGGCTCTAAAGGCAGTAGTTTACCAGAGTGGCTCGCACGAATAACTGGCATTTTCCCTTAACCAAAGATAGTCTCAAATCAAAACGCTTTATTCTCAGGCAACCGCATGATCAACACACTTGTCGAGCTGGCAGACCAGCAAAAAATTCAGGACATGATCGCCAATCATGCGCCCTTTAGTGACATTCTCGCAGCCGTCACTGGCATGGTGGCCCGGCAAATGCCGGACGCACTGGTCACTTTCATGCTCTATGATCCGGCGGACGACACGATCAGTTTGGTGGCCGGAGAGGGCTTGTCAGAGGCCTATAAACTGGCCATGCAGCGGCGAAAAATAGGCCCCGAAGTGGCCACCTGCGGTGCCGCAGCCTTTTTCCGCAAGATCATCATTACCAGAAGCATTGCAGACGACGTAAACTGGGCGCCCTACCGGGACTATTCGTTTGCGGAAGGCCTGGCATCCTGCTGGTCTATTCCGGTGCTCACCACCGATGATGAACTGCTTGGAACCTTTGCGACCTACCATCGCTATCCCTATACGCCGGAGGAGAGCCAGTTGGTGCTCTCACAACGGGCCGCGGGCCTTCTGGCTCTGGCGTTGGCAAGACAGCGTGATCACCACGCACTGCGAGTTAACCAGCAACGATACCAGTCACTGTTCACGCACCATCCGGATGCGGTGTATGAGCTTGACCTCGAGGGTCGCTTCATTGCGGCCAATCCAAGCGTTGAAAAAATAACCGGGTTCTCCGAGCAGAGTATCCTGGGCTTGCATTACTCTCGCTTTGTCAGCCCTGAAGACCTGGAAATGACCCACCAGGCGTTCCGCAAGGCTCGCAAGGGCCTGCCGCACACTTACGAAGTGGGCGCTTATCATGCCAGCGGCGAACAGTACCGGATGGAAGTAACCAACCTGCCCATCGTGGTTGATGATGAAATTGTGGGGGTATACGGCATCGCGAGGGACGTAACCCGCCAGAAAGAAAACGAGCAAAAACTGCGCTTTCAGCGCACCCACGATCTTCTTACGGGGCTTGCCAACCGCTCCGGCTTTGAGGCCCGGTTGGCAGAGGATTACCCGCTGTCCAAACGGCGCGTTGCTGTTTTGCTTGTTAACCTGGACGGCTTCACCTCTATCAACGATGGTTTGGGGCATGCAGTCGGTGATCAGCTGCTTCAGGCGGTCGCAAACAGGTTATCTGACTGGCTTCAACCCGGCGATTTCCTTGCCCGCTTCGCAGGCGACGAGTTCGGCGTGCTATTGAGCGGTCAGGTTACGGAAGAGCAGGTGCTTCAGGCCGCGGAAGGCTTGCTTGGCGTGTTATCCCGCCCGTTCGAGATAGGTGAATACGTCCTGCACATCAGTGCCAGCATTGGCATAGCCTTTGGTAGCGGAACCGCCCAGAGCAGCAGTGAGCTGATTCAGCATGCCCACATCGCCGTGCGCGAAGCCAAAGCTCAGGGCCGAAACACCTGGGAGTGGTATGCCAGCGATGCCAGCACCTCCGTGCGTGAACACATCGCGCTTCGCCGGGAACTGCTCGAAGCCGTCGAGCACGACCAACTGGTTCTCCATTACCAACCTGTTGTCGACGCCTGCACCGGAGAGCTGAAAGCAATGGAAGCCCTGGTGCGATGGCAACACCCGGTGCGGGGCCTGGTGCCACCGGGGGTGTTCATTCCGCTGGCCGAACAAACCGGGCAGATCATTGATATCGACCGTTGGGTGCTCCGGCAGGCCTGCAAAGACCTGCCAGCCATAAACGCAGGCCGCACCGAGCCGCTGACCGTGGCCGTGAATATCTCTCCCGTGCATTTCCGCCGAACCGGATTCTTTGAGGAAATTCGCCAGGCACTCGAGGAAAGTGGGGTCACTCCATGCCTGCTGGAACTGGAGGTGACTGAAGGCCTGTTGATGTCTGGTACTGAAAAAGCGATCGACTTACTGCAAAACCTGCGCAACCTCGGTGTGAAAGTTGCTATTGATGATTTTGGTACAGGATTCTCCAGCCTCAGTTACCTGCGCCAGTTACCCATCACCAAAGTGAAAATAGATCGCAGTTTTATCAACCAAATCGATACCAATCGCGACAACGCGGCGATTGTTCAGGGCGTTATTACCATGGCGCATCACCTTGGCCTGCAAGTTGTGGCAGAGGGTGTAGAAAACCAGGCCCAGCAGAGCGATCTGATTCAACGCAGCTGTGAATTGCTGCAGGGCTTCTACTTCTCCAGGCCAGTGCCTTTGGCTGAGTTCATTCGCTTGCCTCAGCGACTACCGGAAAACTAAGTGCCTCCAGAGTGGTCTGGGTTTCCCGTTGTGCGCTCACTCCGCGCTCTTTCGTGGGTTCGATGGACCAGTCTGGCCATTCTGTTGGCATCCTCCGTGTTGTCGCAGTCGGCCTTGGCCTTCAGTTGGTCGCTGGCGCTGCAGCAGGGCCGGATTGGCCTGGCGCTCCCGGATATCCAGTCCGGGGACTGGCAAGTCACTGGCATTCGGGCTGACCTGGTGAACGCCGTGGAGGCGGATAACCGAAATATTACCGTTCACTTCAAAACCGGCTCCGTGTTGCAGGCTGAAAGCCTGGTTCATAACGCGAATGGCGAGCCCACTCAGCTTGCGCAAGTGCAAGTGGAATTGTCCGCTGTCACTCTGGTGATAAACCTCGGTGGCACCGGTTCCTTGGCAGATCGGAGCACGGTAACCGGGAATGTCATCATCGACGTTGGCGAAGTTCGACATCCGTACCTGAAACCCCAGAGCTGGCGTTTTGAGGGGAAAGTAGCTGGCGCTTTTACCGATCTGACCATTGAGGGTCGGGCGCAATCCGCCTCCGGGCTCGCAGCCGATGTCGTCATACATAATGTCCTCGGGAACTTCCTCGCGGCCCGGGTTGCCACGGAGGTTATTGGCGGGGCAGGAGGCAAGGCTTTGGCAAGCACGCTGGCCGATTGGCCTGAGTTACTGGAGCTGACCGCAGGGCGGGTAAAAGCTGAAGCATCATTGCGCATCGAGCCGGACGAACCGCTAGTGCTGGATGCCAGTTTTAATGCGGACGGCGTTGATGGCCTGATGGATCGAACGGCCCTGACCGGACTCAATGGGCGGCTGCTGGTTAACCTGGAAGATGACACTCTGACCGCTCATTTTCGTGACCTGGCAGTTGCCCAGATCAATTCCGGCATCGGAATTGGCCCCATTCGTTTTCTTGCGGATTACCGTGCTCCCCGGGGCAATGTATTCGGCGGAATTCTCAGCGTCCAACAGGCAAACGCAGATTTTCTTGATGGCCGTTTACGTGTAGCACCTGGAGCCATAGACCTGGGCGCAGAACCCTGGACATTGCCTGTTGATGTCTACGAAGTTTCCCTTGAGCGATTACTGCAGGTATACCCGGCCGAGGGCTTCTCAGGAACGGGTGAACTCACCGGCCTCGTTCCCATCCAGGTCAGCAGTGCCGGTATAGAGGTTCATCAGGGGACGATCTCGGCCATTGCTCCCGGAGGTTTGTTGCGGTTGCCGGCGGAACGCTTGCAGGCCATGCTCGGCAGCAGCGAAGCCATGGCGCAGGTGGTCGATGCTTTGCAAAACTTTCACTATTCGGTGCTCGACAGCACGATAGACTACGATGATAAGGGCAGGTTGATACTGGGTTTGAGGCTTGAGGGGCAAAACCCGGAGGTTAGAGGCGGGCGGCCTGTGGTGCTCAACATCAATCTTGAAGAAGATATCCCCGCCCTGTTAACCAGCCTGCAGCTCAGTGGCAGGGTAAACGAAGCCGTGACTGAACGTGTTCAGGAACGACTGAAGCAATCCGGACAGGAGGCAGAGCCATGACGAATGTATCGCGGTCGCGCCGGCCGCTTGTGATAAGAGCATTGCTCATCGCGATGCTTCCGTTGGCATTGATTGCCTGTACACCAACGGTGCAGATGGCGGCACCGAAAGAACCGATTACGGTAAACCTGAACGTCAAGATTCAGCACGAAATCTATGTGAAAGTGGATAAAGACGTGGATGAACTGTTCAGCGAGAAGGGCCTGTTCTGAATGGAACCAGGCATGACCAAAGGCTGATCAAGGAGTTGACGATGAAACGATTGATGCAACTGAGTGCTTTTATGCTGGCATTGGCGATGGCGCTGCCAGCACTCGCCATGGGACTGGATGAAGCCAAACAGAAACTCGAGCCTGCGAAACAGCAAGGGCTGGTGGGTGAAACGCCAACCGGTTACCTGGACGTCGTGCGTGCAGAAGGCGACGCCCGCGCCGTGGTAGAAGCCATCAACAGCGCCCGCCGGGAAGAATACACCCGCATTGCTGAAAAACACGATATCCCGGTCACTCAGGTAGAGACAGTGGCGGGTAAAAAAGCGATAGAAAAAACGCCCGGTGGCCAGTTCGTGTTGATTGACGGGCAGTGGGTGAAGAAATAGCGCCTGCGTTACGTTTCTCAGTCCGCTGCGGCCACCTTTTGGCCCTGAGGTGCAGTAGAGTTAACCGACCACAGCGGGTAGGGAATGCCCGCGAGGCGGTTCATCAGAAACGCATGAACCAGCAGCAAGCCGACACCGGCCATCAACACCGGTAGTTGTGCCGGGTCTGGCATCAAACCTAGCGAGACGATCAGCGCCGTTGCGCCAGCCGGCGGGTGGGCTACTTTGAGGAGCACCATCAGGCACCCTGCCAGCCCCAGCGAAAGCGATGCTGCGCCAACCCTTGGCAGATCAACCCCGGTCATAAAGGCCGAAGGCTGCTCCTGCAGACCGAACAGGTACAAGCTGAGCAGGCCCGTAAGCGCACCGATCAGGTGCCCGCACAACGTATTCCTCGGAGATGCGGGTTGGGCCAGTGGCACATAAAAAAGAATAAACGCGGTTGCCCCCAGTGACGGAAAAATAAACGCTTCCTGAGTAACCAGTGCCACAAACGACACCAGGGCGATGCTGAACCCACCGTTGACCAGATTGAAGATCGCCATAACCGTGGTTCGGCTGTATCGGCTAGCCAGGCGCTCCAGGTGCAGTGCGCGCAGAAGCCCCTTCGCCAACTGCCAGCGCAGTTGTTCGTTCCTGAATCCCATAACCGGTTAAGCGCCCTGAATTGGTGCATTGAAAGGTGCGCGATAGTAAACACTGATCAATATCAAGGCAAACAGGTATATTCGATAAGGCTTAAGAGCATTCTGGATAACCCGTTGACTGAAACGCACTGGCCCGCAGCAAATTATGCAATAGCAACAGAAAGTGCGCTGGGGCAGACTTCAGGATTGCCATAATGGTGTTCACGGCTTCCGGGTAATTGCAGATGTATGATTTTATTATCGTTGGAGCAGGTTCGGCAGGCTGCTTGCTGGCCAATCGTTTATCGGCAGACCCTGCCAACCGGGTATGCCTGCTGGAGGCAGGCCCTTCGGACCGCAATTACTGGATACGCAACTGTAACCCGCTGAACATGCTGTACTTGATGAACAGCCGAAAGTACAACTGGCTGTATAGAACCGAAGAGGAGCCTGCCAATGGCCAGCGGGGTTTTTTCTGGCCCCGCGGCAAAGCACTGGGAGGCTCAAGCTCCATCAATGCCATGATCTACACCCGCGGTCACCCTCGGGATTATGATCACTGGGCAGAGCTGGGCAATAAAGGTTGGGATTACGCCTCCGTTCTGCCCTGGTTCAAAGTGTCTGAACGCCAGCAGCGAGGTGCCGATGCCTATCACGGTGATCAGGGCACCATGCACGTGGTGGATACCACATTCCGGTTTCCGGTCAGCCATGCCTTCGTCGAAGCTTGCCAGCAGGCCGGCTACCCGTTTAACCCTGACTTTAATGGCGTCAGCCAGGAGGGTTGTGTTTTCTTCCAGGTTACCCAAACCCCGGACGGCCACCGGTGTAACGCTGCATACTCCTTCCTTGACGAAGCACTGGAACGCCCGAACCTGACGGTAATGACCGGCGTGCACGTTACCCGAATTCTGTTTGAGGGCAATCGGGCCACAGGCGTGGAATATCAAGGCGCCAGGCCTGCGGGCAGCTCTCCGGAGACACTGCTCGCGCGCAAAGAAGTCATTCTCAGCGCCGGGGTGATCAATTCGCCGCAATTGCTCAAATTGTCTGGTATTGGCCCCAGGCAGGAGCTGGAAGAACATGGCATACCGGTCGTCAAAGACCTGCCGGGTGTTGGCGAGAATCTTCAGGATCACCCAGACATCATGATCCGCTGCCTTGACCCAAGTAAAACCTCCTTCGCTACCATTCCTGGCCCCTACACAAAGACCTTCCTGCAGCGATATTTCAGTCGCAAAGAACCGTTTGTCTTCACCCCGACCGACTGCGGTGGGTTCATCAAATCGGATCCCGAAGAGCCCATTCCCGACCTGCAACTTCAGTTTGCGGCGTTGCGAATGGAACCGCACGGCCGGGGCCTCTTCACACCGGCCCGGTTCGGGTATGTTCTGCACATTTGCCATCTGCGGCCACAAAGCCGGGGCAGGGTGCTGCTCAGAGACAGCAATCCATTCTCCCCACCCAGAATTGAAGCCAACTATCTGGCTGCTGAGAAGGAGCGGACGGCGCTGGTCAAAGGTATCCGGATTGGCCGAGAGATACTTTCACAGCCAGGCATGAAGCCGTACCTTGGCCGCGAGGAACTTCCGGGGCCAGACGTAACGACCGACGAACAGCTGCAGACTTTTCTCCGAAACCGGATTGAAACCGTTTACCACACCGCAGGTTCCTGCAAGATGGGGGTGGAC
The DNA here is from genome assembly GCF_030541005.1 of Marinobacter sp. SS5-14b. Taxonomy (GTDB): domain Bacteria; phylum Pseudomonadota; class Gammaproteobacteria; order Pseudomonadales; family Oleiphilaceae; genus Marinobacter. The sequence continues at coordinate 315,225 of NZ_JASSVM010000001.1, forward strand.
GCCATGGCCGTAGTGGATCCGGAACTGCGGGTGCATAGCGTGAAGGGCTTGCGTGTTATCGACTCGTCGATCATGCCAACCATTACCGGCAGCAACATCCATGGCCCGACGGTTATGATTGCCGAGAAGGGTGCTCATATGATTCTGACGGGCAGCGCTGCTGTAGATTGATGGCAGCTAGCATTGCTCCATGGACGGCTCTCCTTTAGCGTTGTGCCTGGGCGCCCGTAACCACAACGCGAGAAACACTCCTCATGGAAAACTGGCTGATAGGCATAGATCTGGGCGGCACCAAAACCGAAGTGATCCTGCTGGATAACCAATCCAACGAACACTTCCGCAAACGGGTAGCCACCCCAGCCGGCGACTACCAGGCCACCCTGCACACCATCCACGCCCTGGTACAACAAGCCGAAGCCCACGCCGGCACCACCGGCATACCGGTAGGCGTAGGCATACCCGGCAGCATTTCCCGCAAAACCGGCCGTATCAAAAACGCCAACTCCACCTGGCTGAACGGCCAACCCATGCAGCAACACCTGCAAGAATTACTGCAACGGCCCGTAACCCTGACTAACGACGCCAACTGCCTGGCGCTCTCCGAAGCCACAGACGGAGCAGGGCGCAACCACCACACCGTATTCGCCGCCATACTGGGCACCGGCTGCGGCGCTGGCATAAGCGTGAACGGCCAGCTGCTTACCGGCCCCAACGGCGTAGCCGGCGAATGGGGCCACAACCCGCTGCCGTGGACGCCGGAAGCTGAACTGCAACAGCGCCCCTGCTTCTGCGGCCGCCACGGTTGCAACGAAACCTTCCTGTCCGGAACCGGGCTTTCACTCACCCACAAACTGCGCACCGGCCAGCAACTGCCCGCCCATGCCATTGTTGAGCATGCCGGGGATGGCGACCCGCAAGCCACCGAAACCCTGCACCAATACCTGGAACACCTGGCCCGGGGCCTGGCTGCCATCATCAACGTGATTGACCCAGACGTGATCGTACTGGGCGGCGGTATGAGTAACGCCGAACAGCTCTACCAGGAACTCCCCGCCCGCCTGCCCGGCTACGTCTTCGGCGGCGAATGCGACACACCCATCGTAAAAGCCGCCCACGGCGACTCCAGCGGCGTGCGCGGTGCGGCCTGGCTGGCCAATACCTGAACCCACTCACAAAAAAACCACCGCACGACGCTACCTGTCGCCCCCGTGACTACACTGGAAGAAAGCCAACGCCAGAGGAGGGCGCACCATGCGAGCGAATACCATGGCGAAACACCTGATGATCGCCTTGGCCATAGCACTATTGGTGTTGGCCTCCGGCTGGTTGCCCGCACAGGAAAACTGCACCTACCGCAAAGACGCCCTGGGCAACATGCGCTACCAGTGCGACAGCGGCGAACAGGGCACCCTGCGCAAAGATGCACTGGGCAACTGGAACGACAACCGCACCGGCAACCGCTACCGCAAAGATAGCCTTGGAAACTATCGGTCTTCCGATGGCGAAGACGTGTGGCGCAAGGATTCGCTGGGGAACTGGCGGGACCGGGAAGGGCGGCGGTGCAGGGAGGATGCGTTGGGGAATTTAGTGTGTGAGTAGGGAGTGGGGTTCGTAAACAAATGCAAAATTCAGCCGAGCCGGATAGAAAGTCTTAAGATTTCCTTGGAAACCGGGACGTTGAACGCTACGGTTCTTGCCAGATGTGCCATCAACATGGAACGTAGGTAATGCAACAAACCGGAATCTACGAACAGCTAATCACCAAGCTCATCGAAAGCCGCCTCGACAGAGACAAGTTTTACGTTGGTGAACGCCAGCTCAACAGCGCCGAAGCCTCGGTGTGGCTGTCACGATTCCTCTCCAACATTCTGGAATTCGCCATTGAAGCCGTGCCGTCGGGAGACGACCGGCTTCAGCAGCAAATCGAACTCTCCAACCAGCTGCTGATGTGGCTCAAGAGCCAGATTTCAGACGAGGGCTTTCTGGAAGAGAACCTGCTCGATAGTCAAGGCAAAATCCTCACAGCGCTCTACGAGTTGGAAAACCCGGTTGCTGCCAACCTGAAACAGTACGTTGAAGATATCTTCCCTCTTACGGGCTTAACCCAAAGCGAGCTGTTCTCAGGCAGCAATGCCGGCCTGTCGCTGGAATCGGAACTCAAGCGCGAAATTTTGTCGGCAGATAAAATCTACTGGCTGGTGTCGTTTATCAAATGGGCCGGCATCCGCATTTTCCGGAAAGAGCTGGAAGCCTTCACCGCCAGTGGCCGTGAGCTGAAAATCATCACCACCTCCTACATGGGGGCAACGGATGCAAAAGCCGTTGAGTACCTGGCGAGCCTGCCAAACACGGAAGTGAAACTGAGCTACAACACAGAGCGTGAAAGGCTGCACGCCAAAAGCTATTTGTTTCTCCGGAATACAGGCTTTCACACCGGTTACATCGGTTCATCCAACCTGTCCCGATCGGCGCTGACCAACGGCCTTGAGTGGAACCTGAAAATCACCTCTCAGGAAATTCCCCACATCATCAACAAATCTCTCAGCACTTTTGAGACTTATTGGGCTTCAGATGATTTTGAGCGGTTTGATGGTCAGGCTGAGAGTACCGAAAAGCTCAATCGAGCTCTGAAGCAGCAAAAAGGCTTGGATGCACCAGGCGTCTCACACTATTTCGAAATCACGCCGTTCCCGCACCAGAAGGACATTCTGGAGCAGCTCTCTGTGGAAAGGGGCGTTCACCAGCGTTTCCGTAACCTTGTGGTGGCCGCCACCGGTACTGGCAAGACGCTGATTTCGGCTTTTGATTTCCAGCGGTTCCTGAAAGCAAAGCCAAGCGCCCATTTTCTGTTTGTGGCGCACCGGGAAGAAATTCTGCGCCAAGCCCGCGAAGCTTATCGTGGCGTGCTGCGTAATAACGCCTTCGGAGAACTCTGGGTAGGCGGCCAGTTGCCGGAACACTACCGCCAGTTGTTCGTCTCGATTCAGACCCTGAACAACCAGCTGGATCAGCTGAAACTGACGGAAGGCTATTACGACTACATCGTAATTGACGAAGTGCACCACATTGCCGCCTCCAGTTACCGGGCGGTACTGGAGCACTTCTCGCCTGAGATACTTCTGGGCCTGACCGCGACGCCAGAGCGGCACGACGGTGGCGATATCCTCAGTGATTTTGGAGGCGTGATTGCCGCCGAACTCCGGTTGCCGGAGGCCATCAACCGACGCCACCTTTGCCCTTTCCAATACTTTGGCATAGATGACGATACCGACCTGCGCACCATTCCCTGGAATCGTGGCCGTTACGATGTGGTTCAGCTCACCAACCTCTACACCCACAACCAGAGCCGGGTAGATAAGATCCTGCGCAGCCTGCGGGAAATCGTCACCGACATAACCTGCATGAAGGCGCTCGCTTTCTGCGTGAGCCGTGAACACGCGACCTTCATGGTGGAGCAGCTCCTGTTACACGGCATCAAGGCCGATGTGCTCACCAGTGACAACAGCCACGAGCGCCAACAAAAGCAGCAAGCCATTCGTTCCGGGCAAATTAATGTTCTGTGTGTGGTCGACATCTTCAATGAAGGCGTCGATATCCCGGAAGTGGATACCTTGCTGTTCCTGCGCCCAACGGAAAGCCTGACCATCTTCCTGCAGCAACTCGGCCGTGGACTGCGCTTGGCAGACGACAAAGACTGCTGCACGGTTTTGGATTTCGTGGGCAACTCCCGGCCTGAGTATGATTTCGCCAATAAATTCCGGGCACTGGTGGGTAAGTCAGAACGCTCAATTACGGAAGAACTAAAGCAGGGCTTTCCCCATGCGCCACTGGGTTGCCGAATTGAGCTCACCAAGAAAACCCAGGAAATGGTGCTGAGCAACATCCGGCAAGCCACGCTGACCATGAAGCGGCTGGTGACACTTGTTCGGCAGTTCCCACAGCACTCCACTCAGCCACTCACGCTGAAGAATTTTATAACCCATCATCCCCATATCGACCTGAACGAGCTATACAAACGGGGCAGCTGGGCCGAATTGGTGAGCAAAGCGAAAGATGAAGACGTCGCCGATGACTCGCCATTCAAACTAGCGAAGAAGGCCATCTATAACCGGATTTTGATCTGCGACGATCACCAGTACCTGCTGTTCCTCAAGAAACTATGCCAGGCCGGGTTTAGCTGGGGCGACGCCAGCAATCGCCAAGCCCTGATGTGCCATTACGACTTCTGGCAGAAAGCCGGACCGGAGCTGGAGTTTGGTTCGCTGGCACAAAGCCTGGCAGAACTCAGCAAGTTGGGGCTGGAACAGGAGCTGGTGGACGTTCTCGACTGGAAACTGGCGAAAACCAAGCACGAACAGCCGGCCATGCCGGAGTTACATGGCGTACCGTTGCGATTACACGCCCGTTATTCCCGAGAGCAGATTCTGGTTGGCTTTGGTGCCATGACGTTCGAGCACCAGCCACCATCGAGGGAAGGTGTTTATCTCATTCAGGATCAAAATATCGAGCTGCTGTTTGTCACCCTGGAAAAAAACGAAAAGCAGTTCTCTCCGACCACCATGTACCACGACTACGCCATCAACGAGCAGTTATTCCACTGGCAGTCGCAGAACAGCGCGCGGCCTGACCGCGGCAAAGGTAAGGACTACATTCAACACCAAGCCATCAACAAACGTTTGTTCCTGTTTGTAAGAGAGCAGGCGAAAGACGAATATGGTCGCACGATGGGGTTTGTGAATTACGGTGAGGTGGACTACGTGTCTCACACCGGTTCCCAACCCATGAGTATTACCTGGCAACTCCGAACGCCGATGCCGAACTTTATGTGGCAGCAAGCGGCTAAGTTGGCGGTGGCATGAGTTACGGCCCCTACAACAAGCACGCCGAAAAATTCTTCACCCAATACCAGTCCCTGACCTTCGAACAGGTCCACAAGGATTGGCTCCCTCATTTGGACAAGAAATCGGGCCTCGCGCTGGACGTGGGCGCCGGCAGTGGACGAGATGCACTTGCCCTGGCAGAGCGTGGCTGGGATGTGGTGGCGGTTGAGCCCGCGGCGGAATTGCGTCGCTTGGGTGAGGCGGCAACGGCACATCGCAGTATCCAGTGGATAGATGACTCTCTGCCGGATCTGAGCGAGATCCGCAAACTCAGTTACCGGTTTGATCTGGTTCTGGTGTCGGCGGTGTGGATGCACCTTCCTCCAACTTCCAGGGAGCGGGCGTTCCGGATTTTAACGGAGCTGCTGGCACCGTCTGGCATGCTCGTGATTACCCTTCGCCATGGGCCGGGTGATGGCGAGCGGCAGTTCTATGAAGTCTCAAAATCCGAGCTGGACAGCTTTGCCCGCCACCGGGCGGTTATGCCTGTGCCTCTGCCGGATACGCCGCGCGCGGATCAGCTGAAACGCCAGGATGTGTGGTGGGAAACCGCCGTATACCGTCTGCCGGATGATGGCACGGGAGCATTGCCCACGCTGCGGCATATCATCATCAATGACAACAAATCCTCCACGTACAAATTGGGCTTGCTGCGAACCCTGGTGCGCATGGCAGACAGTGCGCCGGGACTGGTGTTGCACCGCTCGGATGACTGGGTAGAGCTGCCGCTTGGGGCAGTGGGGCTGTTCTGGATCATGCTGTACCACCCGCTGGTGCTGAAGCATCATTTACGGCAGGCTCCGGGTTCCCGTGGTTTGGGCTTTGCCGGGGATGATTTCTTCGAGCTGGGTAAACTGTCGCCGTTGGATTTCCGGGTTGGTTTGTCACTATCGGCGGAGTTTGCGCCTGTGGTTATGCGGGCGATCAAACTGGCGGCTTCGAACATTCTCAAGAATCCCGCCCATTTAACCACGTGGCCGGGCACCAATCGCCAGGTTTTCGAGGGTGGCGCCAGCAGAGTGACTATTCGCAATGAGGCGGATCGAGTGGTGGCAGCGAGCCATTATCAATACTGAGCGCGAAGCACAGTTCTTCTCTGAAGCAGAAGCCGCACTGCCGTTGCTTGGGGAAAGTCGCACGGTGGACAGCGTTTTTGAGAGTATGCTGCAGCAGCGTTTGCGGTTGAAGACCAATCTGCAGCTGGCGGAGTGGCTGGGTGTGTAGCCGAAAGCCACCTTGCTTTCCTCAAAAACGTATATACAATGTAAATATCTTTCAGTTTTGAGATTCACTTTTCTCGGGAGTATCCGCAGTGTCCGATAAGCCAAAAAAGGTGAAGCCCAACAAGAAAGATAGTCAGTTGCTGATCCGTATCAGCAGCACCGAGCGCGAGCAGTTCATTGAGTTGTGTGAAGAGCTGGATACCAGCGCTGCTCGCGAAATCAGGCAGTTCATTCGTGGGTTTATCAAAAAGCATAAGCCCAAGGACTAGCCGCGATAATGCCCAGGAGGCAGATTATGTCCAAGAAAGATGCGAAGAATCTGAAGAAAAAGATCAATGCCCGTAAGGCAAAGGTCGAGAAGCATGAGAGCAAGATCAAGTCTCTCAAGAAGAAGCTGAAGAAAGCTTCCTGATGTAGTGTGTAGTGCCGGGCCGCCTCAGGGCAGCCCGGCCTCAATTGTTTGCCTGCTGAAAATCTCCGACAACGCGCTCCCGAATCTCCTCTTTTACACCCTCCCGGTCCAATCGCTCCAACACCTCGGCTAATGATTGTGCGAGTTTTTCGTGCCGTCGGTGGAGGTAATGATAGAGCTGGAACTCGGCAACCGGCTCCGGAAGTGCTGTCAGGTGCTTCCAGTCGCTTCGGGTCAGCGGTGACAGGCCTTCAACATCGGCCACCAGTGCCAGGGCTACCCGTTTCTGTTCCAGCATGTTGCGCATCTGCTCATAGTCTTCTGCCGGGACAGGTTCCATGCCAAGGGACTTGGCCGTTATTTCCGAGATGATGATATCTCTTCGCACGGCGACCAGCAGCGGAGCGTCCTTGGCTTTCGGCAAAGTACGAATGCCGGGATCGTGAACGACAGCATAGAGCTTGCCTTGCAGCAGCGGATAGGGAGTCTGAACCAGGTTGGGGTATTCCTCGGCAACGCTATGGATGCGGAAAAGATCCCCGTCTACCTGGCCAGAGTCAGCCAGCAGCAATGCTCTGCGCGACGGGGCCACAATGGTCGTCATGTCGATACCGAGCTGTTTGTAGGCGGTTTCCATCAGCTGGGTAGCCATTTGAGTGCTGGGAACGTCGTCGATGACCGCCACCTTAAGGGTGCTCGAGTGGGTGTCCGCAAAGCTGGTTGGTGGTGCCAAAAAGGCAAAAACAAACGTGATAATGGCTGTGGGCCTCATTGGGCTCCCCTTTCGTCCGTTGAAGGGTTTCTTAAAGCGTAGTCGATATTCCGCAATCTGGGGTCAGACCCCGAATCAGGAGATGGCCTGGTTGAGGTCGGCGATCAGGTCTTCGGCGTCTTCCAGGCCGACGGACAGGCGCAGCATGCCGTCGCCGATGCCGCGTTTCAGGCGTTCTTCACGGCTCAGGCCGTGGTGGCTGGTGGCGCTGGGTTGGCTGACCAGGCTTTCGACGCCGCCCAGGCTGGTGGCGAGCAGGAAGATGTTCAGGGAATCTGCCACTTTTTCAGCTGCTTGCTGGCCGCCTTCCACTTCAATACTGAGCATGCCGCCGAAGCCGGTCATCTGTTGCTTGGCCAGGTCGTGGCCTTCGAAGGAGGGCAGGCCGGGGTAGTAGACCTTCGTGATTTTCGGGTGCTGTTCCATGGCTTCAGCTACCGCCATGGCGTTTTCGTTGTGCTGGCGGATTCGTACCGGCAGAGTGCGCAGGCTGCGGGAGAGCAGGGCGGCGGTTTCCGGGGCGATCAGCTGGCCCAGGTTTTTGCGCCAGGCGGCGACCGGTTTGGCCAGTTCGGCTGAGGTCATCAGGGCGCCGGCGGTGATGTCGCTGTGGCCGCTGAGGTATTTGGTGGCGCTGTGCAGTACCAGGTCTGCTCCAAGTTCCAGCGGTTGCTGGTTGATGGGGCTGGCGAAGGTATTGTCTACCGCCACCAGGGCGCCGTGTTGGTGGGCGGTTTCGGCGATGGCGCGAATGTCCAGAATGGCCATGTTCGGGTTGGCCGGGGTTTCGAAATACACCAGTTTGCCCGATTCGCCCAGCTCGTGTGCCAGCCGGTTCTGTTCTTCACGGAACAGGAAGGTGACCGGAATGCCCAGTGCCATGCAGTGATTCTTAAGCAATTCCTGAGTGCCGCCGTACAGGTCCCCCACGCAGACAATGCCGTTGCGGCCGTGGGCCAGCAAGGTCGCGGAAATCGCCGCCATGCCCGAGCCAAACGCCAGTGCCGCTTCCGCCTGCTCTAGCCCGGCCAGTCCCTGTTCCACTTCACGAATGCTCGGGTTGGTGCCCCAGCGCGTGTACAGGTTGCCTTCGCTGCGCCCTTCAATCACATCCAGCAAGGCCGCCGTGTTCTCGAACCGGTAGGTGGTGGTGTTGTACACCGGCGAGTAGGGGCTGCCGAACTGATCCTTGTGGCGTCGGTTGTGGATGATGCGGGTGGCGGGGCCTTTGTGGTTCATGGTGGTTCCTGTTTGTGCGGAGGAGATTCGGCTTATCCGTTGAAAGGGATAAAATGATTGGGGTCAGACCCCAGCTTCTGGGCTTGTGCTCGAAGGCCGGAGAGAATCGGGTCAGCCACTTTCGCCGGAAATCCATCGGGTAGCCGCGCGTTGACGGATTCGATGACGGCTTCGGTTTGAGCCACGGTTTCTTCCATTATGGCGGCGGCCCGCGTCGGCGAAAAGCCCATGGCCTTTGCAGTTGAGAGAAAGTGCCGGGGAAGCATTCTGGCCCAGTGATAATGCCGGTTTCGGCCTTTAAGAGACATGGCCATCTTGGCGCGTGCCGGTGCCAGGCTTCCTTGAGTTATCAGCGGATAGGCTGAGATGACGTCGTACAGTGGCGTCATGCGGTAGGCCGAGCCGGGTTCAAGGAACAGGCTGAAGTTCTTGGCGTGGCCATCGATGGCCGCCAGAAGCCAGAACACCAGCTGGGTTTTGAAAAACGTGTCCCGATCCTGGCTGGCATTCTGCGAGCCTTCAAGAATCTTCACGCATTGGCGAAGGCCTGGCCCGCCATCGCTTTCGTATTTCAGCGCGGGCGAAATGCCCAGTGCCTGGCAGAAGTCTTCCTGTGGCAGACGCATCAGCCAGGAACCATCGCTTGACCATTTCCGGTCAAAACGTTCGACAATCAGGATGCATTGGTTCCCGAAACGCGCCAGGTCTGCATTGGCGGTTGGCAGGCCGAAGGCTTTGAGAATCTGAAGGCAGAGCCATTCGTTCTCGCTGCTTTCGCGCAGATCAATGTTGCTGTGTTCGAGAAAACCAATCGGTAGTTTGAAGATGTGGCTAGTAGGCGTCGACCCCAGAGGGAGTTGCCATTGATTCTGGTGCCACAGCAGTGCGGTTTTCTCCTGAGCGCCGGCCAGTGATATGCGGAAATCGTGATCTTTGGCCATGCCCAGCGGTGCGTCCTGGTAGCCTTCCAGAAGGTTCTCGATGTCCCGGTTGGTTAGCGGCCGGGCTCTGGTTTGTGTAACGTCAGGCAGTGCCATACCATTGGGATAAAGCTGGATGGCTCCAATACAATCCCTGCCAACGCTGGCAAGGAGATCGAAGGGGTGACTGCTGGCAACACGAAAGCGGGCTTGCATGCGGGCTCGAAGGGTATCGGAATCCGGCAGCAGGTTGTCGAAGAAGTTATAGACTTTCTCACCCTTGTAGGGGGCGAGTGTGAGCGGTAAGGATAACGAGATAGCCCGCGCGCCAGGCCGGTTTACCCACTCTTTTAGGTACTGAAAAGTCATCGCGCCGGAGCGGGCCTTTTCAAGAATGCCAACCTCAATTCCGTTGAGGGCTACCAGCAGTTGTGACATCTCACCACTCCTGGTCCCAGCCAGCCTCGGCATTTTTTGCATCGCGCTCGCTCAGGTGCAGCTCCAGATCGAGGGCGGTAAGCAGCTTGAACAGCGTTTCAACCCGAGACGCCTCCGGCTTGTTCTCGAAGCCAGATAGGGTCGCCTGCTTCAGGCCAACATTATCAGCAACCACGCTCTGGCTGAGCTGACGTTCCTTCCTGATGTTCTTCAATGCCTGCGCCAGCATTTCCGGTGATGTGATTCTCACACTTATCCCCTTAAGCGGATTTTCTTAACCATATACCCTGCAGAGGATAAAGTCCATTTATCCTCTTGGCGGGATAAAAAGTTCGGGGTCAGACCCCGGTGGTTTTATTGGCCGGGGAGTAGGCCGCATTGTAGACTGTTGCGTATTGAGAGGATAACCAAGTTGCTTCACCCCAAAGAAGGAAGACGCTTTGTCTATCAAGTTGACTGAATTCAGCCACGGCGCGGGCTGTGGTTGCAAGATTGCGCCGGATGTTCTGGACCGGATTCTGCACACCGATATGCCGGATTTTCATGACCCGAAACTGCTGGTGGGTAACAGCAGCCGGGATGATGCCGCAGTGGCGGATATCGGTAACGGTATTGGTGTGATCAGCACCACCGATTTCTTTATGCCGGTGGTGGATGATCCGTACGATTTCGGCCGGATTGCGGCGGCGAACGCCATCAGTGATGTGTATGCCATGGGCGGCAAGCCGGTGATGGCGATTGCGATTCTGGGCTGGCCGGTGAATGAGCTGGCGCCGGAGATTGCGGCGAAGGTGATTGATGGCGGCCGTGCGGTGTGCGCCGAGGCGGGGATTGCCCTGGCCGGTGGCCACAGTATTGATTCCCCGGAGCCGATTTTTGGGCTGGCGGTGACCGGCCAGGTGGCGGTAGACCGCATTATCCGCAACGACACTGCCAAGGCGGGCGACCTGCTGTATCTGACCAAGCCGCTGGGCGTGGGCATTCTGACCAGTGCCTCCAAGAAAGGTAAAGTGACGCCGGAAGACTTGGCCGTTGCTGTAGAGAGCATGTCTACCCTGAACAAGGTGGGTGAGGTATTCGCTCAAGTAGACGGCTTGAATGCCATGACTGACGTCACCGGTTTTGGTCTGGCTGGCCACCTGCTGGAAATCTGTCGGGGTAGTGGTTTGAAAGCTATCGTCAGCCGCAAGGCGATTCCCACCCTGCCAAACCTGCAGCCATACATTGATGCTGACTGCATTCCGGGCGGTACCCACCGCAACGCTGCGGCGTTCGGCAAGGCCATCTCCGGCATGACCGAGGCCGACAAGCTGCTGTTCTGCGATCCGCAAACCAGTGGCGGCCTGATGGTGAGCGTGGCGGAAAGCAGCCGCGAAGCTTTTGAAGCGATCGCCCGTGAACAAGGGCTTGAGCTTCAGCCGCTGGGTCGTCTGGAAGCTGCCGGTTCTGAAGAGAGTCTGGTGTTCATCGAAGACTGATCACCGCTCCAAAACTCAAAAAGCCGTGCCCGGTCTCAAGCCTGGCGCGGCTTTTTATTGGGGTCTGACCCCACAAGTTGGAGGGGCAGGTGGTTGAAGCCGCCGGTGGGGAACATGGCCCGTTCGGGCTGCTGGCCTTCGACAGCCTGAACTGAGTCAATCTGTTTCAGGAATTCTTCCATGAATACCTGCAGCTCCATGCGGGCCAGGGGGGCGCCGGGGCATATGTGGATGCCGGCGCCGTAGAGCAGGTTTTTGCTGGCGTTCTGGTGCGGGCAGTAGCTGTCCGGGTTGCCGAATTCGGCTTCGTCCCGGTTGGCGGAGGCCCAGAGGATGGTGATTTTCTCGCCGGCAGGAATGGTGCGGCCGCCGATTTCGACTTCGCGGGTGGTTACCCGGCGGTTGGAGATCAGCGGGGCGTCCATACGCAGGATTTCGTCGATGGCTTCGGGCAGCAGCTCCGGTGCGGCTTTCAGGTCGGCCACTAAGGCCGGGTGCCGGGCCAGGTAGTTCAGCAGTATGGAGACGGAGGCCGAGATGGTGGCCAGTTCGCCCACGGTCCAGTTGCGCATCAGGCTGACCAGTTCGTCATCGGTCATGGGCTTGCCGTTCACCTGTTCACGCATCAGCGAGGTGGTGACGTCATCCGGTGCCTGGTCGCCAGCCAGGCGGCGGGTTTCAAGCATGTCGGTAATGTAGCCGTCGAATTCCTGGGCCACAGCGGCCATGGCGTCCCGGTCCCGGGCGAGGGTGGCGCGGTGGTTCTTGCGTACCCATTCCGCCAGGGGTTCGTGCAGGCGTTCAGGCCAGCCCATAAAGGCGCACTGGATATGCAGGGCGAAGGGGCGGCTAAGGGCATCGACCACATCCACGGTTTCCCCCTTGGCCAACTGGCTTACCAGCCCACGGGCAATCTCACGGCAAATTGGTTCGAACCGGGCCATGGGTTCCGGGGCGAAGTAGGGTTCGATCACTTTGCGATAGGGGGTGTGTTCGGGCGGGTCCATGCCGTTGGGAACGGACAGGTGGGCAGACACGGCGTTGCTGAAGGTGTCGTGGTCTTCCAGTACGGCCATGACGTCTGCATGGCGGAACAGCGTCCATTGCTGGTAGTCGCTCCAGGCCACGGGGCAGCGTTCGCGCATGTCGTCGTACGCGCCGATCTGGTCTTTCTGTACGCTGGCGGCTCTTGGGTCCCAGTCTTCGTGGCGCTGTTCGGTCATACGGCCTCCTGATGGTCTCGTTAGCTTGCTTTCAGGCTAACACCGGAGGCCGCTGGCCATTTGGAGAAATGTCAATTTATGACATTTGTAAAGGAAATTGCTTATGCGCCGCGGGTAACGCTCACCACCTTCAGGTGGATGGGCTTGCGGCCTTTCATGGGCCATTCGATGCTGTCGCCAATGCTCAGGCCCAGCATGGCGGCACCGGCCGGCGCCAGGATGGACACCTTGTGGTCTGCATCACCCACTTCGTGTGGGTAAACCAGCATCATTTCGTGTTCTTTGCCGGCGTCTTCATCCACAAAGCGCACCAGCGAGTTCATGGTGACCACGCCTTCGGGCATTTTTGCCAGGGGCACGAGGTCTGCCCGGCTGAGCTCGTCTTCCAGGCCGTCGGCGACGTCGGACTTGCCGGCCATACGCTCGAGCAGCGTGCTCAGGCGGTTGTAATCTTCTTCGGCAACAGTAATAGAGGGTAATTCAGACATAGAAATCTCCGGAAAAATGGTTCAACAATGTTTGGTTTTAAGCGCTGAATCCGGAGGGGTTGTAAGGTGGATTCAGCGAAATCAGAGGCGGATAGCAGCCCTGCCGGTATTCGCAGAGGAAGACCGCAGTGCCAAAGAGGATGTGTGAATACAGGAAATCTGGCTGTTCACGTTGTTCGAATCAGTCCGTTATAGGATGCTATAGGCTGAATCTAACCCCCAAAGAGCAAAATGGCAACGGTTAAAAGGATGATGGCATGCCGGTAGTTGTACAGGCCCTGTTTCCGGTTTTCGTATTGATCATGTTGGGCCATGTTTTACGGCGGCTGAACTTCCCGGGCGGGGATTTCTGGCCCCAGGCGGAGCGCTTTACCTATTACATTCTTTTCCCGGCCATGCTGGTGTTCAAGCTGGGGCAGGCCAGGTTGCCGGCCTCGGCCTATGCCGACACCGCGTTGTTGATTGTGGCCATGCTGCTGGCGATGACGGCCGTGCTGGTGGCGGTTCAGATGTTCTGGCGCTGGAGCGGGCCGGTGTTTTCCTCGGTGTATCAGGGCGCTATTCGCTTTAACTCCTATGTGGGCCTGGCGGCGGGCGGAATGCTGCTGGGGGATGATGGGCTGTCGCTGACGGCCATCGCGGTGGCCATTATGGTGCCGTTGCTGAACCTGCTGTGCATTCTGATGTTCTCGCTGGTGGCGGGGCAGGATAAGGTCAGCGTAGTTCAGGTGTTGCGGGCAATTGTGACCAATCCGCTGATTGTCGGCTCGGTGCTGGGGGTGTTGTGGAGCTGGTTCCAGATCGGTTTCCATCCGCTGTTGGCGGGTATTCTGGCACCCCTGAGTAACCTGGCGCTGCCCATGGGCTTGATGACAGTCGGCGCAGGCTTACAGCTCAGTGCCTTGCGAGGAGCTTCGGCACCGTTCCTGGTGTCGTCCGGGTTGAAGCTGCTGGCCTTCCCCGCCATGGTGGTGGGGCTGGCCTGGGCGCTGGGAATGAGTGGTTTGCTGGTGCAGGTAGCGGTGTTGCTGGCAGCGTTGCCTACCGCCACCTCGGCTTACATCCTGGCACGCCAGTTGGGCGGTGACGCGCCGCTGATGGCGGGTATCATCAGCGGGCAGACCTTGCTGGCGATGGTCACCATTCCGTTAATGCTGAGCCTGTTCTGGTAGGCATTCCAGTACAGCGTCCGCAATGGATTGCTGGAACTGGATGTAGCCTTCGCTGGTCGATTCGATATCGGTGGCCAGCGGGTCCCAGGTGCTGAAGGTCACGTTCAGGCCTTCAGTGATGGAACGCCACCACTGGCGGTTGAACTGGGGTTCGGTCAGCAGGCAGGGCTGGTTGGCCTGGCGCAGTTTGTCCTGCACTTCGGCAATGTGCCGTGCGCCGGGGGACAGCTCCGGGTTCAGGGTGAGCACACCATCCAGCTGCAGTTCATAGTGCTCGGCAAAGCGCTCGAAGGCACTATGGTAAGCGAACAGGCTGATGCCCTGAAGCGGTGCCAGGCTGGCTTTGATGTCCCGTTCTGCCGCATTCAGGTCTTGCTCGAACCGGGCCAGGTTGGCGTCCAGTTCTTCTTTCTTCATATCCTCCAGCGTGATCAGCCTGGCGTGGATGTCCCGTGCCATGTTCAGGGCCAGTTGCGGGTCTGTCCAGATGTGCGGGTCTTCGCCGTCTCCGTGGTCGTGGCCATGGTCGTCGTGGCCACTGTGTTCGTCTTCTCGATGATTGTCTTCACCTTCCGATATTTCGGTAAAGGCCACCACCCTGCCGTCAAATTCATGGCCACCGAGCAGGCGGCTGAGGAAGGTTTCCATCTCCGGCCCAACCCAGAAGATGGCTTCTGCTTGCTCCAGTGCCCGCCGTTGTGAAGGCTTCATGCTGTAGTTGTGGGGGCTGGACCCCGGAGGGACGATCGTGGACACACTGACGCTGTCGCCTGCGACCGCCTTCACCAGCAACTCCAGCGGTTTGATCGATGTGACAACGTTGGCGGCTGACGCAGGAAATGTGGCAATGGCTGCGGTCAAGCCAAGGGTAAAGGCAGAGGTGCTGAAGTTCATGGTGCGGTGCGTCCTGATGATTTACTGAAACGTTATAATATTACATAAAGTGATCGCGGTGCAAAACCTGTTCATGCGAAACCGGTTGAGGGCCGCTATAATGCGTGGCTAATTTACCGGCCACATATTTTCAGGATGGTTTCATGACAGTACGCACCCGAATTGCTCCGTCGCCTACTGGCGATCCACACGTTGGTACCGCCTACGTGGCTCTGTTCAACCTGTGTTTCGCGCGCCAGCACGGTGGCCAGTTCATTCTGCGCATTGAAGACACCGACCAGGCCCGCAGCACAGCGGAATCCGAGCAGGATATTCTCAAAGCTTTGCGCTGGCTTGGCCTGAACTGGGATGAAGGCCCCGATGTGGGCGGCCCCCATGGCCCTTATCGCCAGTCCGAGCGTAAGCACATGTACGGCCAGTATGCCGAAGACCTGGTTACTGCCGGCCATGCGTTCTATTGCTTCCGTACACCGGAAGAGCTGGATGCGATTCGCGAAGAGCGCAAGGCCCAGGGTTTGAATCCGGGTATCAAGGGTGATCTGGAATTATCCCAGGAAGAAGTGAAGCGCCGCCTGGAAGCGGGCGACCCTTACGTCATCCGTATGAATGTGCCGGATGAGGGTGTGTGCGAGATTCAGGACATGCTCCGGGGCACCATCGAAATCGACTGGGCCCAGGTGGATTGCCAGATTCTGCTGAAATCCGATGGCATGCCTACCTACCACCTGGCCAACGTGGTGGATGACCACCTGATGGAGATCACCCACGTGTTGCGCGGCGAGGAGTGGATCAACTCCGCACCCAAGCACAAGCTGCTGTACCAGTACTTCGGCTGGGACATGCCGGAGCTGTGTCACCTGCCGCTGCTGCGCAACCCGGACAAGAGCAAGCTGTCGAAGCGCAAGAACCCCACCAGCATCAACTTCTATGAGCGCATGGGCTTTTTGCCGGAGGCGGTAACCAACTACCTGGGCCGCATGGGCTGGTCCATGCCGGACGAGCGCGAGAAGTTCACCCTGGATGAGATGATCGAGAACTTCGATATCCAGCGTGTGTCCCTCGGTGGCCCGGTGTTTGATGTGGAGAAGCTGCGCTGGCTGAACGGCCAGTGGATTCGCGATGAGCTGAGCGACGAGCAGTTCATGGAGCGCATGCACCAGTGGTGGTTCAACCGTGATGACCTGCAAGCTCTGGTGCCGCACATCAAGGGCCGGGCAGAGGTGTTCTCTGACGTAGCCCCCATGGCCCAGTTCATGTTCAGCGGCATGTTGAACCTGAAGCCGGAAGATTTCGCTCACAATAAACTGGATGAAAGCCAGGTTCGGCGTGTTCTGCAATTCACCCTTTGGAAGCTGGAAGCCCAGCGCCACTGGAGCAAGGAAACCATCTTTGCCGACATCAAGGCCCTGGCCAAAGCCATGGACCTGAAGATGGGAGATTTCATGTTCTCGATCTTTGTGGCAATTGCCGGCACACCGAATTCCTGGTCCGTTATGGACTCCATGGCGTTGCTTGGTCCGGATATGACCCGCGCCCGTTTGCGCACCGCGCTGGATGTGATGGGTGGGTTTTCCAAGAAGGAAACCAAGAAAGTGGAGAAGGAATACGCTGCCCTGGATATTTAGTAAGCGGTTTGCTGGATAATTGAACGACACGGACAGGGATGTTCAAAAAACTTTAAAAAAAGCGGATGCAAGTGTTGACGCCCCAAGGGCGGATCCTTAATATACGCATCCGTTGAGGGGCCATAGCTCAGCTGGGAGAGCGCAACACTGGCAGTGTTGAGGTCAGCGGTTCGATCCCGCTTGGCTCCACCAATTTCTAGTCCCCTTCGTCTAGTGGCCTAGGACTCCGCCCTTTCACGGCGGCAACAGGGGTTCGAACCCCCTAGGGGACGCCAATACGGCTTGACGGTTTAGTCCACCGGATAGCCATCAAAAAAACCGCCTTCGGGCGGTTTTTTTGTGTCCGGAATTTAGGCCCGGGGTCAGACTCCCCAACGGGGGTCTGACCCCCAGTTCTGAAGTGACTCCCCGGTTCGCCCGATTCTCCGAGTTAAAAGGGGTCAGACCCCCGTTGGGGAGTCTGACCCCTGGGGGCTGCCCCCTAGTCCCCTAGCGGGCGGCAATGGCTCCCTTGCCCACACCCTCATAAGCCTTCACACGAATCTCGTCCTCCGGAAACTCCGCCTTCAGCACGTTGGCAATGTGCGCAGCAATCAGCTCTACGGTGGTGTCGGTGTCGAGCATGTACACGCGGTTTTCCGGCAGGGTGAGGGTGAATTCACCCTGGTTGGCTTCGTATTCGAAGGTGATGTAGGCCACGCCGTCATCGCCTACAAAGCGGCGGGTTACGTCTTCTTCCGTGCCTACGTAAATATCCTTCCACAGTTTGGCCCAGCGGTTTTCCAGGTCGTAGTCCCGGTGGCCGTTGCGGTCGATGCGGATGGGGGAGCGGTGGCCGTGGGCGATGCGCTGACAGTTGCCCAGGTGTTTCTTCAGACCGTGTACGTAGTGGTAGTAAGCGCCTTCGATAATGTCTTCCCGCAGGTTGATTTCCACGGAGGTGACGTTGCCCGGCAGCACTGCCATCAGTTCTTTTTCCAGCAGGGCAGCCACTGCGGAAGGCATGACCCGGTCTGAAGACAACCACACCACGGCTTCGTCAGGTGAGCGGTGCTCAATACGGCTGCCGTCGGTCAGATCCCAGGCGAAAGTGTCCGGGGTTTCTTCGTTCCAGTGCAGGCCTTCGTAGCCCCGGGGGATCACCAGGCGGTGGTCAACGCGTTCATCGATGATGCGCTTGATGGTGCGTTTCACATTGCTGAAATCGAACACCATGCCCTGGTCGTCCAGCTCCCCGCCCAGTACCACGTCGGAAATCCAGCTTTCACCCACCAGGCCCCGCTTGGGGTCCAGATAGGCGAAATCAATCACGGTGAGGTTGTCGACGAAGAGATGGTTCATGATCGGCCTGGCTGATTTGGTTGCATGGTGGCGGAATTCTAGCAAAAATCGCGACATTCAGCAGTTTACTGCAGCGAACCGCGAACAGGAGGCGGCATCATAACCACGAAGAGTGTTCAGCTCGATCAGCAGTTTCCGGCATTGGTGCTGGCTGCTGGCTGCGGCCTCCGCATGGGGCGCGCTAAACAAACACTGGTGCTGCCGTGCGGTGACACCTTACTTGGCGCTGCTGTTGATCAGGCGAGAGTGTTGTCGGGCCATGTTCTGGTGGTTGCGGGTGCAGGTTATCCATTGGTGCGGTTCCGGTGTGCCAGGCAGCCCTCACGCTGGCTCTATTGCACCGGTTGGAGAACGGGCCAGTCCGCATCGTTGAAGGCCGGTATTGATGCGCTTGGCCCCCGGGCTCTGGGTGTGTTTGTAATGCTTGGTGATCAGCCATTGCTGGCGAGAGAAGGCCTCTCTGAGCTGGCTTTTCGTGCGCGCAGTGAGCCCGGGCGGCCGTGGGCGGCGGAGTATGGCAAGCGGGCCGGTGTGCCAGCGTGGATACCGAGAGCGTTATGGCCAGAGGTTTTCAGGCTTGAAGGGGATGCAGGGGCAGGGAGAATTCTGAACCGGGCCGGGGCAAACCGGTTGCATGTTCCGGGGGTGGAGCTGGATGCTGACACCCCCGGCGATTGGCTGAAGATAAAGCGGATGTTAGCCGAACAGACCTGACAGCCAGGCGATGCCAACACTGAATATGCCCAGGCTCAGGGCCAGCCCGAGAGTGTAAATGCGGGAGTTGGCCGATTTCTGTTGCGAAACGTACAGGTCGATCGTGCGCTGGGCGATGTCTTCGGCTGTTTCCCGGGAGATTTCGTGGGCCTGTTGGATGGCTTCCGACTGCAGCGTTTGCCAGAACTCGGTGTCAATGGTTTGCACGCTGGTGATGTGGTCTTTCATCTCGGCCATATGGTCAGCCGTAAAGCCGGAGCTCTTTGCCAGTTCTTTCTTAAGGTGGGCCAGTTCTCGGCCAAGGTTCATGTTCACCTCAGCCGCCACTTCGTCTCTCAGGTTGCTCGTACGTTCGTCTATCAGTCGGGATACCGCGTCAAGACGCTCTTCAATGGCGGCATCCTGCTTGTTTCTGGTTTCATCCAGTGCACGCTTGAGGTGGTCGAACTGCTCATCAAACAGATCACTCAACAGCTCGTGCAGGCGGTTGTTGATGTGAGTCTTTACCGCCGAACGTGCAATCTGCTCGATTAGATCGCTGGTCAGCGGAACAACCTGTGGGCCTGAGTGACCGTTGAGGCCGCTTTCCGATTTTGCCGACATCTCGACCGAAACGTCGGCCGGCAGATCCATGGCGTCTTCGTCGGGTGCCAGAGCGAAGCCTTCGGGCATATCCTCGGATGCTGGCAGGGTGCCGTGTTCCACGTCGGTGGCCAGTTGCTCCAGCATGAGGCTGAGGCCGTCGGTCTGAGGTGGCTTGGTGAGAATGCTGTAAATGCCAAAGTTCTTTGCCTCTTCCATGAAGGACGAGGATTTTTTGGACGTGCACATGATAATCGGGATGCCCGCGGTATCCGGGTTGCCCTTGATGGCCTTGGTTGCTTCAACGCCGTTCATGCCGGGCATCAGGTGATCCATAAAGATCACATCCGGATGATTGTGGCTTTTGAGAAAATCCAGGGCTTCTTCGGCAGAGCCTGCCATGTTCACTTCCATGTTCCGGCTCTCAAGCAGTTTGCTCAGTGCAAACCGGGCTACCTTGGAGTCGTCAACCAGCAGAGCATTTTTGATTGCCATGTCACTACCTCAACCTGTTACTGCAAAACTCGTGGGTACGGCGACCGGGTTGTCATTACCAGCCTTCCAGTTGCGGGCATTGTGTTGCCCTGTAACTCTTGTCCCGATAACACACGCCGGGCTCTGTGGTGCGGGCTGTGAATACCTCACCGGCCGCTGTCGTCAGGCGAACCTGTCCGTAGGGTTCGCCATGGCGGAACGTCGCTTCGATGGAGCTGCCATTCGGGTTGCGTAGCAGTCCGCTGCCATGGAATTTGCCTTCCATATACTGACCATCGTATTTCTTTCCGTCGGCAAAGACTTCCGAGCCCTTTCCATGGAATGTACCGCTGGAGAACTCGCCTTTGTAAGACCGGCCGTCCGGGTAGGTTAGGGCACCCTGACCATGGAATTCGCCATTGCGGAAGCCGCCAACGTAGAGCATGCCATCCGCGGTTGTCAGTGAGCCATGGCCGTGCATGCGCCCTTGCGCCCAGTTGCCGGTCAATATGTCGCCGTTGGCTTTGGTGAGTGTGCCTTTGCCATGGAATTCGCCCCGCTCAAAGCGGCCGGTGTATTCGGTGCTGTCTGCGCTTCGCCATTGACCTTCGCCGTGCGGCTGCCCGGCTTCCCAGTCGCCTTCGTAACGGCTGCCGTCCGGATACCAGGCGGTGCCGCTGCCGTGGAATTCACCGCTGACAAAGTGGCCTTCATAGCGCAGGCCCGTGTTGTCCTGCCAGGTTCCGTCGCCGGTTTTGACGCCGCCAATCCATTCCCCGTCGCGATAGTTAACGGTGGTGTATTCTTCCAGCTTGCCTACCAGAGTCAGTTCCTGGCCGGCTTCCAGCGCAACAGCGTTGGTCCAGGGCTTATAGCCGGGCTTTTCTATGGTGACTTCGTAGCGGCCCGGGTTGAGTTCCAGGTCCAGTCTTGTGGCGCCGTAGGCTTTTCCATTGATGGTTACCTGATCATCCACCACGTTGGAGCGCAGCACCAGGGTGCCTGTTTTTGGCTGTTCAGGTTGTTTTACCGGTGGCACGTCTCGGGTTTTGGCGATGGCAGATACCGGCTCGGCAAAAGCGAGCACTTCCGGTTCCTCAGGCATGGGCTCAACCTCAAAGGTTTCGGCCTCGGGTGCCTGTGTTTCGGCCTGCACGGTCATTGGGGGTTGTTCAGGGGTGTTGGTGGCGACTTCAGCCTCAGCCTGAACCAGAGCAGGGGCTGGCTCTTCGAGGACTGCGGGTGCTTCTTTTGGGGCTGCAGCTTCTTCAATGGTTGCGGTAATAGCAGGCTCGGCGGCTTCCGGTATCGTCAGGTCATGACGGACCGAGGCAAAGCCGGCGGTAACCAGTAACATAAGTGCAAGCGCGTTGACGAACAGCAGCGGTCTGAAATCGACCATGGTAAAACCTCTTATCCCAACTTCCCGGATACTTTTGTTATGGATTCATCTTAACCACTGTCTGCAACGTTATGTAACAGAAAGTCACTGAAGTTGGCCAGAATGCTGGCCAAATCACACTTTGTCCGGAAGCTGGTCATGATTGAGCTGCTCCCAGGACTTCATGTATACATCCGCTTCATATTGATAGGGCGACCTGAACGGCGTTAACACAAAATCAAAGACCAGAAAAAAGGAACCGATTGAAAACCAGGCGATCATAAGCGTACTGATGGCGGTGGCCTGTTCTTCGGGATTGGAATCGACAAACTCTTGCAGCACCGGGATCAGGTCGGTTGCCATGACAACCGGGTTGAAGCTGGACATCACGAATGGCAGCCAGAAGGCAATGAATATCGGGAAAAAGCCGTAAGACCATAACAATCGCCGAAGAAGGTAAACGGCCACTTCCCGCCAGAAGCGCTGGCGAATCTCCGGAACCCGGCGGATACGCTCCAGATACTGGCGGCGTTCGGCCCACCAGGCGGCGACTTCGGGGGCGTCTATGTGCTTTGAGTTGCTGGTTTTGTCTGTCATTGATCGGCAGGCTACCTTGTTGGATCCGTTCCATGCATCATATCTGATAGTACGTGTTACCCTGTAATTCTCCAATTGTTCAATACACAGGAACGTTTTAATGGCTGCAGTGACTGACAACGCAATCCATCCGGCTTTCGAGAAAATTCGCAGTCACCGGATCAGTACCCTTAACCTTGAGGTTGAAGAGTATCGCCACAAGAAAACCGGTGCGCGCCATCTGCACCTGGCGGCGGATAACGATGAAAACGTCTTCTTTGTGGCCCTGAGAACCTTCCCGATGGATTCTACCGGGGTTGCTCACATACTGGAGCATACCGCCCTGTGTGGCAGTGAGCGTTATCCGGTCCGCGATCCATTCTTTATGATGATCCGGCGATCACTGAACACCTTCATGAACGCCTTTACCAGCAGTGACTGGACCGCCTATCCATTTGCCAGCATGAATCGAAAAGATTTCGATAACCTGTTGTCGGTTTATCTGGATTCGGTGTTTTTCTCCAAACTTGACCCGCTGGACTTTGCTCAGGAAGGGCACCGGTTGGAATTTGACAAGCCGGACGATCCGTCGAGCGATCTGGTATACCGCGGTGTGGTCTACAACGAGATGAAAGGTGCCATGAGCGCACCGACGTCTCAGTTATGGCAGAACCTGACCAGCCATCTGTTTCCGACCACAACTTACCATTACAACAGTGGTGGCGAGCCGGATCACATTGTTGATCTGAGCTACGACGACCTCGTGAAGTTCTATCGTCATCATTACCACCCGAGCAACGCGATATTTGCCACCTACGGCAATATTCCCGCTTACGAGCATCATGAAAAGTTTGAGACTTTGGCTCTCAAGCGCTTTGATCGCCTGGAGATTGAACTGCCCGTGCGTGATGAAAAGCGCTTGTTCGCCCCGATGCGGGTTGAACAGGGTTACGCGGTGAGTGAGGGCGAAGGCACCGAAAATAAAACCCACATCGTGATGGGTTGGTTGCTGGGCCACAGCTTTGATTTGCAAGAGAACCTTGAGGGGCAGCTGCTGTCTTCCGTTCTGCTTGAGAACAGTGCGTCACCGCTGATGCGGGCCCTGGAAACGACTGATATCGGGCATGCGCCGTCGCCCATGTGCGGCCTGGAAGACTCTAACCGGGAAATGACCTTTGTTTGCGGTATTGAAGGTACCGAGCCGGCGCGCCGAGAGGACCTTGAGGCGCTCGTCGAGTCCACCTTGCAGAAGGTGGTTGAAGAGGGCGTGAGTCAGGAGCGGCTGGAAGCGATTCTGCATCAGTTGGAGTTGCACCAGCGAGAGATTGCCGGGGACAGTTTCCCTTATGGATTGCAGTTGATCATGCACGCGATCGCGCCCATGGTTCATGGCGGTGACCCGGTGGAACTGCTGGATCTCGAGCCGGTTCTGGCAACGTTGAGAGAAAAAATCAAAGACCCGGCCTATGTGCCGAACCTGATTCGCCGGAAGTTGCTGGAGAATCCGCACCGTGTAACCCTGACCCTGAGGCCGGATGAAAAACTGGAAGGCCATCACCAGGCCGCTGTTCGGGAGGCTCTGGCCAAGCGTAAGGCAAGCCTGACGGACGATGAGGTGAAAGCGATTGTTGAGCGGGCGGCGGCGCTTGAGGAGAGGCAATTGCGCAAGGATGACGACTCCATCCTGCCCAAAGTCGGTCTTTCAGACGTGCCCTTGCAGATGCCGGAGCCAGAAGGCACTTATGATGCCGAGACAGGCGCAACGCTCTACGCCCGTGGCACCAATGGTCTGATTTATCAGCAGGTTGTGTTACCGGTTCCGGCACTGAGTAAAGAAGAATTGCTGTTGCTGCCTTACTACACAACGCTGATCTCAGAGGTAGGCTGCGGTGAGCTGGATTATCTGCAGATGCAGGACCGTATTTCAGCAGAGTCTGGTGGAATTGGTGCCTCGTTCAGTGCCAAGGGGCGCATTGATGATGTACAGGCCATGTCGGGCTACCTGATCTTCAGCGGCAAGGCTTTGGCGCGCAACAGCAAGGCGCTGACCCAATTGTTGAAAGATGTTTACACCGGTGCCCGGTTTGATGAAAAAGAGCGCATTCGTGAAATTATTGCTCAGGTGCGCGCCCGTCGTGAGCAGGCGGTGACGGGCAGCGGCCACGGCCTGGCTATGGGTGCTGCGGCCCAGGGCCTGAGTGCGGGTTCGTGGTTGAGCTTCCGTCTGGGCGGTCTGGCTGGTATTCGGGGCACGAAGGAGCTGGACAAGTCTTTGAAGGATGACAAGGCCCTGACCGATTTCTGTGCGAGCCTGGCAGCATTGCACAACAGGATTCGCAATCAAAACCGTCAGTTCCTGTTGATCGCTGAGGACGCCCAGCTGGCGCCCATGCTGGAAGATCTGAAGCATTGTTGGCAGGGGGATAAAGGGCGGTCTGACGGTGTCTGGTCGATGGAGCCTGTAAGCTACAGCACGCGCGAAGCCTGGCTTACCTCAACTCAGGTGAATTTCTGTGCGAAAGCCTACCCAACGGTGGCCGTGGATCACCCGGATGCTGGGGCACTCACGGTTTTGGGTGGTTTTCTCCGCAACGGCTATCTGCACCGTGCGATTCGTGAGAAGGGCGGCGCCTATGGCGGCGGAGCCGGGCAGGACAGCGTGAACGGCGTATTCCGCTTTTTCTCCTATCGTGATCCGCGCTTTGCTGAAACGCTGGATGATTTTGATGCAGCTCTGGATTGGTTGCGTACCGAAGATCATGATGAGCAGTCGCTGGAAGAAGCCATTCTCGGTGTGATCGGTCAGCTGGACCGGCCCCGCTCACCGTCGGGTGCGGCCCGCCATGCGTTCCACAACAACCTGTTTGGCCGTTCGCCCGAGCAGCGTGCAAGGTTCCGTGAGCGCGTTCTCGGGGTGACCATGGATGAGCTGCGCCGGGTGGCCGATACCTGGCTGAAGCCAGAGAGTGCCAGTATTGCCGTGGTGACCAGTCCTGACAATCGCGAAACGGCGGAGCAGCTTGGCCTGAGTATTCAGGAGCTTTAACGCGGTCGCATTGACGAGCTTTGTGAACCACAAAAAAGGGCGAAAGATGAAGATCTTCCGCCCTTTTTTGTGTTTGTTTATCGGTGGCGTTTCAGTCCGGTTGTGACCATGATCCGCGTGGAAATTTCCTCAACGGAATAAGCGGTGGTGTTCAGGTAGGGAATGCGTTCCCGTTTGTACATCAGCTCGATTTCCTCGATTTCGTGCATGCATTGCTGCATCGAGGAATAGCGCGAGTTTGGCCGCCGCTCATTGCGAATGGTGGCCAGGCGCTCGGGCTCGATGGTCAGGCCGAACAGTTTTTCTTTGTGGGGCCGGAGGGCCGCAGGCATTTTCTGGTCGTCCAGATCTTCTTCGGTGATGGGGTAATTCGCTGCTTTGACACCATACTGCAGTGCGAGGTACAGGCAGGTAGGGGTTTTGCCACTGCGAGAAGCACCGATCAGAATGAGGTCTGCTTCGTCGTAATGGCGGGTTCTGGCGCCATCATCGTTGTCCAGAGCAAAGTTGACCGCATGTATTCTGCGTTCGTAACTGCCTGCATTGTTGATTGCGTGGGATTTGCCTACCGAGTAAGAAGATGATGAGCTCAGCTCCAGCTCAAGGGGATTCAGAAAGGTGCCGAAGATATCGACCATAAACCCTTCGGCGTCGCTGATGATTTCCCGGATGGTGCTGTTCACGATCGTGTCGAATATCAGCGGACGTTCATTATCTGTCTCGGCTGCCTTGTTGATGCGCTTGACCATCTCCCGGGCTTTTTCTTCATCATCGATGTAGGGCACAGTAATGCGCTCGAAGTCGATCTTTTCAAATTGTGCCAGCAGTGCGTGGCCCAGTGCTTCGGCCGTCAGGCCTGTGCCGTCAGAGATAAAAAAAGCGGTTCTTTTCATGGTGTCATCCACTCTGGTTTAAGGCGAGTCCCTAGGTAATTCCCGCAGCTTACAGTATCATACACGCCAGATTCGAGACTCCGCGCCACACAGATACAAGGGAGACCACGCTTTGGAAGATTACATTATCTGGTTTGACCACCTGGGAATGTCCGATGTTGACCGTGTCGGGGGCAAGAACGCTTCCCTCGGTGAAATGATCAGTAATCTCGCCAACGCAGGTGTTACCGTCCCTGGCGGTTTTGCCACAACTGCGCACGCTTACCGGGAGTTTCTGGCGACCGACGGTCTGAAAGACCGCATCGATGAAGCTCTGGATGCCTTGGATGTCAGCGACGTTAACGAGCTGGCCCGGGTTGGCTCACAAATTCGCCAGTGGGTGATCGACACGCCGTTTCCCGATGTGCTCGAAAATGCTCTGAAAGAGGCGTATGCGACACTGAGAGACGGTAACGAGACTATGGCTGTGGCCGTGCGCTCGTCTGCGACGGCCGAAGACCTCCCGGATGCTTCGTTCGCGGGGCAGCAGGAAACCTTCCTGAATGTGGTGGGCCTGGAGCAGGTTCGCACGTCGGTTAAAGAAGTGTTTGCGTCTCTGTTCAACGACCGCGCGATTTCCTACCGGGTTCACCACGGCTTTGACCACAAGTTGGTGGCACTGTCTGCCGGTATCCAGAAAATGGTTCGCAGCGAGACCGCCTCCAGTGGCGTGATGTTTACGCTGGATACCGAATCCGGTTTCCGTGACGTGGTGTTTATTACCTCGTCCTACGGCCTGGGTGAAACCGTTGTTCAGGGTGCTGTTAATCCCGACGAATTCTATGTTCACAAGCCCACCCTGGAAGCCGGTCGCCCGTCCGTGTTGCGCCGCAACCTGGGTAGCAAAGCCATCAAGATGATTTACCACTCAGAGCCTGGCGAAGGTAAATTTGTCGAGACCGTCAAGGTGGACCACGAAGAACGCAACCGTTTCTCCATTACGGATGCCGAAGTGGAAGAGCTGGCCAAACAGGCCATGATTATCGAGAAACACTATCAGCGCCCGATGGATATCGAGTGGGCCAAAGACGGTGATGACGGCAGGATCTACATCGTTCAGGCCCGCCCTGAAACGGTCAAGAGCCGTGCGTCGGCCAACGTGATGGAGCGTTATCTGCTGAAAGAGACCGGCAAGGTGCTGGTGGAAGGGCGGAGTATCGGCCACAAAATCGGCAGCGGCCCGGTGAAGATTATCACCAGCATTAACGAAATGGACCGTGTGCAGCCGGGTGACGTTCTGGTCACCGACATGACCGACCCGGATTGGGAACCGGTCATGAAGCGAGCCTCCGCCATTGTTACCGACCGTGGTGGCCGTACCTGTCACGCGGCCATTATTGCCCGTGAACTGGGTATCCCGGCTGTAGTCGGCTGTGGTGACGCCACCGAAGTTCTCAGTGACGGGCAGAATGTCACTGTGTCCTGTGCCGAAGGCGATACCGGCATGATTTACGAAGGTGCCCTGGACTTCGAACTGCGTGAAAATACCGTCGATTCCATGCCCAATATTCCGTTCAAGATCATGATGAACGTGGGTAACCCGGACCGCGCCTTTGATTTCCAGGCGTTGCCCAACGAAGGTGTGGGCCTGGCCCGACTGGAGTTCATCATCAACCGGATGATTGGTGTGCATCCGAAGGCATTGCTGAATTACGAAGGTTTGCCTCGTGACATCAAGCAGACGGTCGACAAGCGGATAGCCGGCTACGAGTCACCGGTGGACTTTTACGTGGACAAGCTGGTTGAAGGTATCTCCACACTGGCAGCCGCATTTGCCCCTAAGAAGGTGATTGTTCGCCTGTCGGATTTCAAGTCCAATGAATACGCTAACCTGATTGGTGGCACGCTGTACGAACCGGACGAAGAAAACCCGATGCTGGGCTTCCGGGGTGCGTCCCGCTACATTTCTGAGACTTTCCGTGATTGCTTCGAGCTGGAGTGTCGGGCACTCAAAAAAGTGCGTAACGACATGGGCCTGACCAACGTTGAGGTTATGGTGCCTTTCGTACGTACCGTCGGCGAAGCAGAGCAGGTGGTGAGCCTGTTGGCAGAGAACGGTCTCAAACGGGGCGAGAATGGCCTGCGGGTCATCATGATGTGTGAACTGCCGGCCAATGCGATTCTCGCAGAGCAGTTCCTTGAGCACTTCGACGGCTTCTCTATCGGCTCTAATGACCTGACTCAGCTCACGCTGGGCCTTGACCGGGATTCGGGTATCATCGCTCATCTGTTTGACGAGCGTAATGACGCGGTCAAGGCGCTGCTGTCCAATGCCATTCAGGCGTGTAAGAAGGCGGGCAAGTACATTGGTATTTGCGGGCAGGGGCCGTCTGATCACCCGGATCTGGCCAAATGGTTGATGGATGAAGGTATTGATACGGTCTCGCTGAACCCGGACTCCGTGCTGGATACCTGGTTCTTCCTGGCCGATGAAAAGATTGATTGAGCGCGAGCATTTCGGAAAAAGGAGAGTAGCAACGTGAGTAACATTATTACTCCGGATCTGTGTGACGAGTTTCCGGAAGTTCAGGTGGTAGAGCCTGGCTTTAATAACTACGGTGGCGTACGCCAGTTTGGTGGCGAGATCGTGACCGTAAAGTGCTTTGAAGACAACTCTGTGGTTAAAGAGCAGGTGGGTCTTCCGGGCAATGGCCGGGTGATGGTCGTCGACGGCGGAGCTTCAAAGCGTAATGCACTGCTGGGCGATATGCTGGCGGAGAAGGCAGCTGAGAACGGCTGGGCAGGCTTGATCATCTATGGCTGTATTCGCGATGTGGATGAGATCGGGAAGACGCACCTGGGCGTTCAGGCGCTGGGAACCGTTCCGCGTAAGACAGACAAACGCGGTATTGGCGACCTTAATGTACCCGTGACCTTTCACGGCGTAACGTTCCGCCCGGGGCAGTACGTCTATGCCGACAACAACGGCATCATTGTGTCCGAGAAGCCCCTGGTTTAATTCCGGGGTCTGGCATGCAGCAGACATAAAAAAACGGCGGCTATTCAGCCGCCGTTTTTTTATGGGGTTGTCTGTTACTGAGTAACCTCAATAATATTGATGCCAAGCAGGTAGCCGTCGCCGTCCGGTTCGCAGCGCAGGACTTCCCCAACCGTTTCGAGAGGCGGGAATTGGTCGCCCGCAGCCTCCATTCTGGTTTTCAGCTCTTCACCAAGCGGGAAGGCTTTATCAACATGTAACTGCATGCCAGCCGCGCTGAGATCTCGACAGATGCCGGTGATGGTTTCACCATTGCTGCCGGTAATCTCGATCTGGCTGTTAACCTGCATCCGGTAAAAATCGCGCTTTTCCGAATAGTCTTTCATGTTTACGCCCAGTTGTCGGTTTTTCTCGTTGGCTTGAGCATCGGAATGATCAGCGCCAACATTACGCCACCAAGAACCAGTCCTGCACCCAAAAGCATGAAGTCGGATTCTTTACTGGCTTCCAGTCGTTCATTTTCCGCTGTAAGCACTTCCAGATCGTTGTGCAGCCTCTGATTTTCTTCACGTAGTTCCCGGTTACGGCGTTCCAGGTTGATGGAATCTGCCGCAATGGATTTGATTTTGCGCAGCTCATCCTGCAGGTTTTCGGTTTGCCCTGTCAGGTTGTTCTCTGCATTTTGGAGGTTGTCCCGCTCTTCGGTAACCGATGAAAGCTGCTGGCGAAGGGAAGTGAGGTCTTCACGGGCTTGTTCCAGTTCACGGGTTGCCCGGGTGAGCTGGTCTCTGGCGATCGGGGTATTGCTGAGGTATTGAGTGGAAACCCAACCCTCAGTGCCTTTCGGGGTGCGAACTTTGGTATAGCTTTCGCCCGTTTCAAGCACCTCCAGTGGTGTTCCACTGGGCACGGCGTTCTCGATAATCCGGAACTGGGTGCCGGCACCGGACCTGACGGGAAGGTAAAGCTGGTCGTCTACCCACACGGTTCGGGCCTGTGCCACGGAAATAGAGCTGATGATAAGCAGAAAGCTTAGAGCAAGACGAAGCGGTGTCACTGATTGCGTTCCCCGGTTTAGGCGGTTGTTTGATCTTACAAGGCAGCAATTTTGTCACAGAGTGACCGGTATTCAAGCAGCGGCGGGTTACAATCCGCTCATACTGACTGATCTGACGCAAAAAAAGCGCCAGTCTCTGGTTGTTCAGGGTAGAGCCACTTTATAGGGTTTCACGACGACCGCCTTGTAGACGCCCGCCTCGATGTAGGGGTCTTCATCGGCCCAGGCCTGGGCGTGCTCCAGTGAATCAAACTCGGCAATCACAAGGCTGCCGGTAAAGCCGGATTCGCCCGGGTCTTCCGAATCGATCGCCGGGTGAGGGCCGGCGACGAGCAAACGGCCCTCTGCCTTGAGGGCTTCGAGCCGGGCGATATGGGCAGGCCTGGCTTGTTTGCGCAGGGGCAGGCTGTCGGTGATGTCTTCGCTCATGATGGCGTAATACATTGCTCGCTCCAATGTCATTTTTATCAGGGTTATGGCCTGTTGCTCCAGGGCTGATACACTGTTGGCCACTTTATTTTCAGGATTGGCTGTGACTATACCTCAAGACCCGAAACCGTGCATTGACCTGCATTGCCATAGCACTGCGTCTGATGGTGCTCTCGCGCCAGCTGATCTGGTTGCGCGGGCTGCAGAAAAGGGTGTCAGCCACCTGGCTTTAACCGATCACGACACCATTGCTGGCCTGCCCGAGGCGCGCAAAGCTGCAGCCGGGGCAGGCCTCGAACTGATCGCCGGTGTCGAGCTGTCCTGTGTGTGGCGGAGTTATACCATTCATTTGGTGGGGCTGGATTTTGATGAGGCGAGTCCGTCATTTCTGTCGGCACTTGCACGCCAGAACGAGAACCGATGGCAGCGCGCCCGGATCATTGCTGACAAGCTTTCCCGCCTGAAGGTTGACTCGTTACTTGAGCAGGCAACGGAACTGGCTGGCGGCGATGTGCCCGGTCGCCCGCACTTCGCCCAGGCGCTGGTCGATGCCGGGGTGGTTCCCAAGGTGGCTCACGCCTTCAAGCGCCACCTGGGCGCGGGTAAACCCGGGGACGTTAAAGCCTGCTGGCCGGAGTTGAGTGAAGTGGTGCAGTGGGTTCGAGATGCCGAAGGCATAGCCGTATTGGCCCATCCACGCAAATACAGGCTGTCAGCCACGCGCTTGAGGGAGCTTGTGTCTGATTTTTGCCGGGCCGGCGGGCGTGGTATCGAGGTGTCCGTTTCCGGGCAGTCCAGCGGTGATCTCGGGTTCATTGCGGAGCTGGCGCGGAAGGAGTCTTTGCTGGCGTCGCAAGGGAGCGATTTCCACTTCCCGGGAGCTGCCTGGTGTGAGCTTGGCCGTATTACGAAAATGCCAGAGGGGCTGGAGCCCGTCTGGCATCATTTTCGAGAGCCTGTACGCGGGTAAGATTATTCCGGCGCGTGGAAAAGCAGGTAGAGGTCGGTCAGCGAATCCGGAATAGCTTCGGCCATCTGGCTTGCCACTTTTTCGTCTTCGCGGGCCCGCTGGAAGTCTTCATCTTCAAACAGGCCTGAGAGTGTCAGGATTGGCACCATCAGGTCGGCCACCTCTTCCTCACTTGCCGCATCCATCCAGGACTCTTCGTGTTCCAGGAAGGTTTCCACGAAGCCCGCACACCAGTTTTCCAGCGCGTTCATCGGGTCGCCGTCTTCCGGTTCGGGCAGCTCCAGCGGCTGGCCCATATCCAGGGCCTGGGTCATTTCACGAGTGAGGGTGTTTACGCACTGGGCAAAGATTTCAGGCACCTTGCCGTCTGGCAAGGTGTCCGAGCCTGTAGCCAGGTGGAAGAGTTCTTCCACCTGCAGGCTGACCGGCCCGATAACACTGGCGCACACCGCTCCGTGCAAGCCGAAAAAGTCCAGGGCTTCATCGCCCCATGGCTCTGCAAAGAGGATGTCTTCCAGTGCTTCGATGTCCGAATTGGTCAGCATAATCAATTACCCTCGGCCTTTTTGGCTGCTTCAGCCGCACGCTGGCGCTTGCGGACTTCTCTTGGATCGTTATAGGCACGGCCCGGCGTAACCGGAACGTCTATGGCATCGCTGCTGGCGGCTTCGTTCTGCTCAGGCTTGGTCTCAGCTTCTGCCTTGGGCTTTTCCGGGACCTCAACTTTCTTTTCAGCGGTCGGGGCTTCCGGTTTTGCGTCGCCGGCGTCAGCAGCGGGGGCCGGTGTTTCAGCGGTCTTGGGCGCTTCCGTCGGCTTTTCGTTGTCTTGGCCTTTACTGTCGGCAGGCGCCACCGTCTCCGCTGCCGATTTTTCTGGCTGCTCGGCTTTATCGGCTTTTTCTTCCTTCGCAGGTTGAGGCTTGCGCTGGCGCTGTGCCGGTCTGCGCTTCTCCGGTTTTGCCTCTTCGGCCTTGGCTTCATCTGCCTTGGGCTCGGACGCGCTGTCCGTTTGATGTTCGGCCTTTTCAGGTTGCTCTGCCTTCACCGCTTCTGCGGCCGGCTGCTGATCCTGAGCTTTTTCCTTCTGCTCGGCAGGCTTTTGCTCGGCCGGCTTCTGCTGAGCTGTTACGTCTTTGGGCTCAGATTTGGCCTCAGTAACCACCTGCGGTGCAGTGGAAGGCTGTTCATCAGCCGCTTTTTCGGGCTGAGTGTCCTTCTGGTGTTTTTCGCTACGCTCTGCCTTGCGGTCTGCCGGGCTGGATGCGGCAGCTACAGCGGTTGAGCCATCACGGTTGCGCTGGCGGCGCGGCTTGCGGCGTTTCTCATCGCCACCTGGCTTGTCGCTTGCCGGAGCTTTCTGCGCATCCTGGGGTTCACGTACGTCCTTTTGATCCTTTGGGTCTTTCTGGTCTTTCGGATCACGTTGTGGACGGTTGCGGCCCTGGCCGCGATTCTGGCCTTCCTTGCGGCCATCACGACGGCTGTCACCACCTTTATTGTCGGCAGGCTTGTTGTCTTGCTGGCTCTGGCGACCTTGTGATCCGCGATTCTGGTCTTCAGACCGGTTGTTGCGGTTGCGATTACGGTTGTCGTCGTTACGGCCAGCCTGTCCG
Organism: Marinobacter sp. SS5-14b; assembly: GCF_030541005.1. GTDB lineage: Bacteria > Pseudomonadota > Gammaproteobacteria > Pseudomonadales > Oleiphilaceae > Marinobacter. Next base: position 348,042 of record NZ_JASSVM010000001.1, read on the forward strand.
CCCTGGCGACGCTCGTTACCACTGCGATTGCCGCCTGAGCGCTGGTCGTCGCGTGCTACGCGCGATTTACGGCGATCCTGGCGCGCCTGGGTGAGGCGGTCCTTGTTGCGGTCGGAGCTGGTGTTGTCGTCTCGCTGGCTCTGCTGTGTTTCACCGCGGAAGAAGTTTGCAATTTTCTTGCACAGCTTGCTGAAAGAGCCTTCCTCGGTGTCAGCGGTAGCTGCCGCCTGGGCCGTTGGCGTAGGTGCTGGTGCGGACGGGCGGATGGCTTTTACGGCGGCTTGCTCGCGAACGGGTTTCTCGGCACTGGTGACTTCTACCGCGGCCTCTTCTTCACGTTCATTGTATTCGTGAGCAACCTGATGGCTGGAAATGTGCTCAGCCGTGGTTTCATCCTGGCGCATGCGAATGATTTCGAAGTGCGGGGTTTCCATGTTGGGGACAGGTGCCACGATCACGGATACGCCCTGGCGTGCTTCGATATCTGCCAGCTGCTTACGCTTTTCGTTCAGGAGGAAGGTTGCAACAGAGACCGGCACCATGGCGCGGACTTCTGAGGTTTTCTCCTTCGAAGATTCTTCATAGATCAGCCGCATGATGCTCAGCGCCAGGGATTCAATGCCCCGGATCGTGCCCTGGCCTTCACAGCGTGGGCAGACTTCGCTACGGGTCTCGCCCAAGGAGGGGCGCAGGCGCTGGCGTGACATTTCCAGCAGGCCGAAACGGGAGATCTTGCCGACCTGTACGCGGGCCCGGTCAATTTCCAGGGCTTCACGCATTTTCTGTTCGACTTCACGCTGGTGCTTGGCCGGAGTCATGTCGATGAAATCGATGACAATCAGGCCGCCCATGTCTCGCAGGCGCAGCTGGCGAGCGATCTCTTCGGCCGCTTCCAGGTTGGTCTGGAGGGCAGTTTCTTCGATGTCCTGGCCCTTGGTGGCCCTGGAGGAGTTGATGTCGATAGAAACCAGAGCTTCGGTCGGGTCGATGACAATCGAGCCACCGGAAGGAAGCTTGACCTCCCGCTGGAAGGCCGTTTCGATCTGGCCTTCAATCTGGTAACGGCTGAACAGCGGGATCTCGTCCTTGTACAGCTTGATCTTGTTTTCGAAGGTCGGCATGACAGCGCGAACGAAGCTCAGCACGTCTTCATAGACGCTCTCTGCGTCGATCAGTACCTCACCGATGTCCTGGCGAAGGTAATCGCGAACGGCGCGGATGATCAGGTTGCTTTCCTGGTGAATCAGGAACGGAGCCTTACGCTCGCCGGCGGCCTGGGTAATGGCCTCCCAGAACTGAACCAGATAGTCGAGGTCCCACTGGAGCTCTTCCGTGGTGCGGCCGATACCGGCGGTGCGCACAATGATGCCCATGGACTTGGGGATCTGCACGCCGTTCATGGCTTCTTTGAGCTGGGTGCGCTCATCACCTTCGATGCGGCGGGAAATGCCGCCGGCGCGAGGGTTGTTGGGCATCAGCACCAGATAGCGGCCGGCAAGGGAGATAAAGGTCGTCAGGGCTGCGCCCTTGTTGCCGCGTTCTTCTTTGTCGACCTGAACGATGACTTCCTGGCCTTCGGAGAGCACGTCTTTGATGTTGATCTTGCCTTCGATCTGTCCGGGCGACTTTTTGAAGTATTCTTTGGAGATTTCCTTCAGGGGGAGAAAGCCGTGGCGGTCTGCGCCGAAGTCGATGAAGGCGGCTTCAAGGCTGGGTTCAACGCGTGTTATCCGGCCTTTGTAAATGTTGGCTTTTTTCTGCTCTCGAGTGCTGGATTCGATATCCAGATCAAACAGTCTTTGGCCGTCTACCAGCGCTACGCGCAACTCTTCGGGGTGAGTTGCATTGATCAGCATTCTTTTCATGGAAAAAGTGGGTTCCTGTCGTTTGTTAGTGACAGAAAACCGGGGCATTCGCATCAGCGAAGCAGGATGTGCGTGCCGCGGGCCCTTAAACAGCAGGGCAAACCGGCGGCCAGACGAGTCATACCTTTACGGGATTTGACCCTGTATGTCTGAGACCACCGCCGATGCTACGCCTGCCTGTTGGCAGGTTCGGATCGAATAGGGTGAGTGTCTGTTGACGCATAATATCCGTTTTCAGGTTCACACAAACGCCTGGGTCTCACGTCGTATTGGTTAGCTGACGGCCCGGGTTTGCGTGGCAGTGATTCTTCGCGATGTTTCGCCTGACGGTTTTTCTGTCGGTTTTTCATCTCCCGGGCAGGTTGCTGCCTCTCTGGGTCAGCCCTGTTGGCCGGGAGTTTGTTTCATGCCGAGCCCGGTAATGATTGGGCTTTCGGCGTTCAATCTCTTAATCAGTGTCGGTATACTGCTGCCGCTCCGGCTTCTGAACAGAATTCTTCAGGCCGTAGACAAACGGCAGAGCACGTCGGAATATAACAGTAAAGTATTGGCTGTTCAATCCTGTATTCACGCGCCCGGGGTGATCCGGCAAAGGTTATTCATGTCTGATAAATCTGCTTCCCGAAAGCAACCGACCAGAACGGCCAGAGGGCGACCGCAAGCGGGGGTCGCCAAGGACAGGCCTGAGGCTGGTGCCCAGCCGGCGGGTCAGGTCCAGAAAGGGGTTCAGTGGTTAACGGTTGATGAGGATATGGCCGGGCAGCGGGTCGATAATTTTCTGTTAGCCAGGTTGCGGGGTGTGCCCAGAAGTATTGTCTACCGCGTGGTGCGCAAGGGGGAGGTGCGGGTTAACAAAGGGCGGGTCAAGCCTGATACCCGTCTCCAGGCAGGCGATGTGGTTCGCATCCCGCCGATTGTCCAGCAGGCCCGGCCGGAGTTGCCCAAGCCCGGTGACCGGGTTCAGGGTGTGGTGGAAGCGGCGGTCGTTTTTGAAAACAACGATATGCTGGTAGTAAACAAGCCCTCCGGTATTGCGGTTCATGGTGGTAGTGGTCTGAGTTTCGGGCTGATTGAGGTGCTTCGGTCTTCGCGGTCGCAGGCCAAATTTCTAGAGTTAGTGCATCGCCTGGATCGCGATACTTCCGGCCTTGTGATGGTCGCCAAAAAGCGCTCAGCTCTGCGTTTTTTGCAGGATGAGCTGCGGCACAAGCGTATGCGTAAGCATTATCACGCGCTGGTTGTCGGTGATTGGCCTGATAATGTGACCCGTGTGTCGGAGCCCTTGTTGCGGTACGAGATGCCGAATGGTGAGCGCCGTGTGCGGGTCAGTCCTGACGGGAAAGAATCCCTGACGCTGTATAGGTGTCTCCGGCGGTTTGAGGGTTACAGTCTGGTGCAGGCCTCTCCGGTCACGGGCAGAACGCACCAGATTCGTGTGCACAGTGCCTGGGCGGGGCACCCGATTGCCGGTGATGACAAGTATATGGATGATGCCAGCCTCAAGGCCTTTCGGGCGATTGGGGGCGAACGTCTTATGCTCCATGCCAGGGCTCTGGAGTTCACGTTACCTGGCACCGAGGAAGCTATGTTTCTTGAAGCTCCGTATGATAGTGCTTTCACGAAGCTGGTTGACGAACTCACGCGTCGCAGTAAAGGTGCGCAGAAATGAATGTGAAAGTTGTGATATTCGACTGGGACGGAACGCTGATTGATTCCGTAGACCACATTGCCGACAGTTTGCAGCAGGCGGCTACGGAACTTGGGTATCCGAATCTGGAGCGCGAGGCCTACCGGGATATTATCGGGTTGGGCATGATTGAGGCGCTGGAAAAGCTCTACCCTGGGCTGACTCGGGAGGAAATTGTACGCATCCGCGAGGGCTATGCTGGCTATTTTTTCCAGAAGATGACAACGCCACAGAATGTGTTCGACGGGATGGCCGACGTGGTTGCAGATATTTGTCGGTCCGGACGGGGTTGCTCTGTGGCGACGGGCAAGAGCCGCAAAGGTCTCGCAAAGGCGTTGACGACCAGTGGTCTGGGCCATCACTTCGATATAACCCGTTGTGCCGATGAAACCCGTTCCAAGCCGGACCCTTTAATGCTTGAGGAGATTCTTGAGTTTTATGGTTATCAGCCGGAAGAAGCGGTGATGATCGGCGACACCCGTTATGACCTCGATATGGCGCGTCGGATTGGTATGCCGGCGATCGGTGTGGAGTGGGGCGTGCACAAAAGGGACGTGCTGCAGGAGTATGACCCTCACGCCGTCGTCAATACGGTTGATGAGTTGCGGCGGGTTCTCGGGCTGTAAGCCTTGAGTTGATGCGTTCATTGGTAGTTAAGGGATAGCAGATGAGTGATTGGGAGTCGGGTAAGCGCGGGATATTGGGTGGCAAGGAGCCGGCTTTGCCGCCGGAGTCAGGTCGGGACTGGAAGTTGATTGAAAAGCTGGTGCTGTCTTTACAGTCTGAGCAAAAGCGTAGCCGGCGCTGGGGTATCTTTTTCAAGTTTCTGACGTTCGCCTATTTGTTCGCTTTGCTGTTCATGATTCGATCCCCGATCGGCGATGGCATGGATGCGGTGACCGGCCACCATACCGCGCTGGTTGAGTTGAGTGGCCCGATTGCAGCGGATGAGCTGGCCAGTGCGGATAACCTCGTGGGCTCCCTGCGGGCTGCGTTTGAGGCTGAAAAATCCAGGGCCGTGGTGTTGAGGATTAACAGTCCGGGCGGCAGTCCGGTTCAGTCCGGCTACGTTTATGATGAGATCAAGCGGCTGCGAGCTGAATACCCGGACAAAAAGGTCTATGCGGTTATCTCTGACATTGGGGCGTCCGGTGCCTATTACATTGCCGCTGCAGCTGATGAAATCTATGCCAACCGGGCAAGCCTGGTTGGCTCGATCGGTGTGGTAGCGGGTGGTTTCGGTTTTACCGAGTTGATGGAAAAGCTGGGTGTTGACCGTCGTTTGTATACGGCAGGTGAAAACAAGGCGTTTCTTGATCCGTTCTCGCCAGAGCGTGATGAGGATATCGCTTTCTGGCAGAGTGTTCTTGAGAGTACTCATGGGCAGTTTATTGCGGCGGTAAAGGATGGGCGCGGTGATCGTCTGGCCGACGATGAAAGGTTGTTCAGCGGCTTGGTCTGGAGCGGTGAGCAGGCGCTTGAGCTGGGGCTCGTCGACGGTTTGGGTAGCACCTCGTGGGTGGCGCGTGAGCTGGTCGGTGAAGAGGAGTTGGTTGATTACAGCCGAACCCCCTCGCCCTTTCAGAAGTTTGTAGAGCAGCTGGGTGTGTCGATGGGTGAGGGTGTGGCAGCTCAGCTGTTGGAGTCGCGCCTGGAATTGCGTTAATGGATCTGGCTCCTGACGGCCTTTGCGGTCAGGGTGTTAGCAGTGGATTGATGTTCAGCGTCCGGAGCATGTCCACGAGGGCGATCAGGGGCAGGCCGATCAGGCTGTTCGGATCTCTTCCTTCAAGGCGGCTGAAAAGGGCGATGCCGAGCCCTTCCATCTTGAAGCTTCCGGCGCAGTCGTATGGCTGCTCCTTGAGCAGGTAGTTGGCGATTTCCTGTGGTGATAGCTCGCGAAAAAAAACGTCGAACGGCTCGCAGCAGGTTGTCAGGGTGCCGGTGTGGGTGTCGAGAAGTGCCAGGCCAGTCTGGAATCGAACGCTTTTGCCGCTGCTGAGAGCCAGCTGAGCCGTCGCCTGTTCATGAGTTCCCGGTTTGTTCAGCAGAGTACCATCTGGTAGCACCGCGACCTGGTCTGAACCGATAATGAGAGTGTCGGGGTGTTGGCTGGCTAGCGCTTTTGCCTTGCTCACTGCCAGGCGGACGGCAAGTGCCTCGGCGCGTTCGCCGGGTAACGGTGTTTCGTCTATATCGGGACTGGCGTAGCTAAATGGCAGGCCAAGCCGCTGGAGCAAGCCGCGGCGGTAGGGGGATGAGGAAGCGAGAAGGAGTGGCTTCATGATTGTGCCTTTTGCGGGGTGGCTCGGGGTGTGAGTTTGGGTCGTTATCGTAAAATACCCCTACTTAAACAGAAAGCCCCGCCATAAAAGCGATTAAGTCTTTGACAGCGGGCAGTCTCGTCCCTAAAATTGCGCGCCTATGTCCAAAGCACCGAACGCCGAACTGCCGAAATTCGTTGACCCTAGCCGGTTGGCAGAGCAAAACACGACACTTGAGGGGGTAGTACCACTCGAGGGTCTCGTTCGTTTTCGAGAAGCGGTACCGGGTTTGCAGGGTGGCAGCGAATGCCGCGTGAAGCTTTCCTTTTATCAGGATAGCGAGCGCCGAAGGGTTGTGTCAGGCGAACTGTCTGCACCGGTCACTCTGGTATGCCAGCGTTGCATGAATGATATGCAGGTTACGCTGACGTCCAGTTTTGATCTGGGCCTGGTCATCAGTGATGAGCAGGCTCAACGGTTGCCAAAGACGCTGGAGCCTTTCCTCTTTGAGGATTTTACAGCGGACTTGTGGTCGATGGTGGAGGACGAGCTGCTTCTGGTATTGCCGCCTTTCCCTCTGCATGACAGGGATGAGTGCCCGGCAAAAGAAGATCTGGAGGCGCTGGAGCCGTCAAAAGCACCCAGCGAGCCCGAGGCAAGGAAAAGAGAGGATAATCCGTTCAGCGTGCTGGCGGGTTTCAAAACGACTAAGCACTAACGTTTTCGTTAATAGGTCAGGAGCTTATACCATGGCTGTACAGCAAAATCGCAAGACCCGTTCCAAGCGTGGCATGCGCCGTTCACACGACGCTCTGCCCGTTTCTGCTCTGTCCACAGACGCAACAACTGGCGAAGTTCATCGTCGCCACCACGTGTCTCCGGACGGTTTTTACCGCGGTAAGCAGGTTATTGAAGCGCGCGACGAGTAATCTCGTTACGACAACCTTCTGACCTGTGTCGAATGGACGAACGGTGAGTAAGTCCGTCACCATAGCCATCGATGCCATGAGCGGTGATCGTGGTGCCGAGGTGGTTGTCCATGCCGCTCTGGCAGCGGTACGCGAAAATGAGGCCTTGAGTCTTGTTCTGGTAGGTATCCGGAGCGAGCTTGAGGCCTTGTTGCATGGTGGGCATCCGAAAATCCGCATTGTTGAAGCCGCTGATGTGGTTCGCATGAATGAGCGGCCCTCTCATGCGTTGCGACACAAAAGAAATTCGTCGATGGCAATCACCCTTGGCCTGGTTCGTGATGGCGAAGCCCAGGGCTGTGTCAGTGCAGGCAATACCGGCGCTTTGATGGCCTTTGGGCGATCTCTTATCCGCATGTATCCGGGTATTGAACGCCCGGCAATTGCCAAACTTATCCCTTCTCTTCGCGGCCGCTGCCATGTCCTGGATCTTGGCGCCAACGTCGATTCCAGCGCTGAAAACCTTTACCAGTATGCCCTGATGGGGTCGCTCATGGCCTCAGCTATCTGTGGGTTGTCTGAACCCAGGGTTGCGCTTCTCAATGTTGGCGAAGAGGAGATAAAAGGCAATGAGCAGGTTCGGCTTGCGTCTCACATGCTTGCTCAGTGCGAAACTCTGAACTACATAGGTTATGTCGAGGGCAGCGATCTGTTTCGCGACGTCGCTGATGTAGTAGTGTGTGACGGGTTTGTGGGCAATATTGCCTTGAAAACCGGTGAAGGCGTTGCTGGCCTGCTGATCGAGTTGCTCGAGCAGGCCTTTACCCGTTCTTTGTATGGGCGTCTCGTCGGTTTGTTGGCAAAGCCTATCATGGGCCGTCTATTGCAGCTTATGGACCCCTCCCGCCATAACGGCGCGAGCTTGCTCGGGCTGCAGGGGGTGGTGATCAAGAGCCATGGAAATGCTAATGACCGGGCTATGCTGGCGGCGATAAGGCAAGCCATTCGTGAGGTGGAGCTTGAGGTGCCCCGCCGGATCAATGAACGGCTTGACGATCTGATGCTCTAGGTGTTTCGCTGGCCGCTGAGACTAAAGTCGTCCCGCATTTATGCCCTGTATCGCGGATAATTGGCCTGAATTGTACTATTGGCTAATCTCCAACAACCCCTCAATGACGATAAGATTCCGCCTATGAAATCTGCGTTTTTATTCCCCGGACAAGGCTCTCAATCGGTTGGTATGCTATCGGCTGCCGCTGATCAGTGGCCAATGATCGTTGAAACCTTTGACGATGCGTCCAAGGTGCTTGGTTATGACCTCTGGCATCTGTGCCAGCACGGTCCGGCAGAAGAACTCAACCAGACCATGGTGACCCAGCCTGCGCTGTTGACGGCGAGCGTGGCTTTGTGGCGGCAATGGATGGTGACGGGCGGGCCGCGGCCGGATTTTGTGGCGGGTCACAGTCTTGGCGAATACAGCGCCCTGGTGGCGGCTGAGAGCCTGGACTTCATTGAGGCTGTCAAGCTGGTGCAGCTCCGTGGCGAACTGATGCAGGATGCGGTGCCCGCAGGGGAAGGCAAGATGGCCGCTATTCTGGGGCTGGATGATGCCGATGTTGTTGCGGTCTGCGAAGAGGTCGCCGAGGGCGATGTGGTTGCCGCAGTGAACTTCAACGCTCCGGGCCAGGTCGTGATCGCGGGTTCGCTGGCTGCAGTTGAGCGTGCGATTGAGGCTTGTAAGGCACGGGGTGCTCGCAAGGCAATGCCTTTGCCCGTCAGCGTTCCTTCGCACTGCGCTCTGATGAAAGGTGCGGCTGAGCAGCTGGCGGAGGCCCTGGATGAAGTGCGCTTTAATGATGCTGTCATTCCGGTGGTGCAGAATGTTCATGCGGCCGTTTCGACAGATGCCAAAACTCTCAAGGCAAACCTGCTGAAGCAGTTGTACTCTCCCGTACTGTGGACCGATTCGATCCGCACGCTGGTGGGCGAGGGTGTAGGCGTAGCCGTTGAGTGTGGAGCCGGAAAGGTGTTGGCAGGGCTCGTAAAGCGCATTGAGCGAGGTTTGCCCGTGCACAGCATCGAAGATCCCGACTCTCTGGCCAGCGCGATTGAGGCGCTCCAGAAGTCCTGACAAAAACGGAGTTTTTATGTCTTTGCAAGGCAAAGTAGCGTTAGTCACCGGCGCCACCCGTGGTATTGGGAAGGCGGTAGCTCATGAGCTGGCCCGGATGGGTGCGGAAGTGGTGGGGACGGCAACAAGCGCTGAAGGCGCTGAGTCGATTTCCGAGGGCCTCAAGGCGGCTGGCTATAACGGCTACGGTATTGTCATGAATGTGGCGGAGCCCGAGAGTATCGACGCCGGGTTGAAGCAGATTGCTGAGCAGTCTGGCGCGCCCCTTATTCTGGTTAACAATGCCGGCATTACCCGCGACAACCTCTTGATGCGACTCAAAGAAGATGACTGGTCTGCGGTACTGGAAACCAATCTGTCCAGCGTATTTCGCACCAGCAAAGCCGTGTTGCGTGGCATGGCCAAGGCCCGTTGGGGCAGAATTATCAATATCAGCTCGGTTGTTGCCGGCATGGGTAATCCCGGCCAGGGTAATTACTGTGCGGCCAAGGCCGGGGTTGAAGGGTTTACTCGTAGCCTGGCAAAAGAAATGTCAAATCGGGGCATTACCGCCAACTGTGTGGCGCCCGGTTTTATTGACACAGATATGACCAAAAAACTGGACGACAAGCAGCGTGACGCTATGCTGGAAATAATACCGGCAGGGCGACTGGGTGAGCCGGAGGAAATTGCCTCGGTAGTCGCTTTCCTGGCTTCAGATGGCGCGGCTTACGTTACTGGAGAAACCATTCATGTGAATGGCGGCATGTATATGGGTTAAGCCCGCTTCCGGGCTGTAGTGCAACCCCTTGTCGTACAACATGTTTGACCGAATCCCTGCTTGTTTGCAGGTGGGGTTTAAACTAAACTGGCAATCATTGAGTTGCTTGGTTGACACATAAAGTGAGGACATTATGAGTACAGTTGAAGAGCGCGTTAAGAAGATCGTATGCGAACAGTTGGGCGTAAAAGAGTCCGAAGTTCAGAACACATCTTCTTTTGTAGAGGATCTTGGCGCTGACTCACTGGACACGGTTGAGCTGGTTATGGCCCTTGAAGAGGAATTCGAGACTGAAATTCCTGACGAAGAGGCCGAGAAGCTGGGCACCGTTCAGAACGCGATCGACTACATCGTCGCGCACACCTGATACTCTGCAGGTCAGATAGCCAGGCGAAAGCCGTCCTTTGGGTAAATTGAAGGACGGCTTTTTTATTGGCTGAATGTCGGCACAATGGTCAAGAAATCAGACGGAACAATCAGGTGAATCGGGATATGAGCAAACGACGGGTAGTCATCACGGGCATGGGGATGCTGTCTCCGGTGGGGAACGATGTAAAAACCTCATGGGATTCAGTATGTGCAGGGCGCAGTGGTATCGGGGCGATCGATCGCTTTGATGCGACCGACTACAGCACTCGTATTGGTGGTGCCGTCAAAGATCTGGATATCGAACCCTGGCTGTCCAGCAAGGACGCCCGCAAGCTTGATGCCTTCATCCACTATGGCTTGATTGCGGCTCAGCAAGCCGTTGATGACAGTGGCCTGGAGCAATACGGAAACCTGGATCGAGAGCGGGTTGGTATTGCGATTGGGTCCGGTATTGGTGGGCTGGAGTTTATTGAAAAGAATATTATCCAGATGGAGAAATCGGGTCCCCGGAAAGTGTCTCCGTTTTTCGTTCCCGCGTCGGTTATCAACATGATCTCCGGCAATGCGGCCATCCGGTTTGGCTACAAGGGGCCTAATATTGCCATTGTGACGGCCTGTACCACCGGGACTCATAACATCGGATATGCTGCACGAACCATTGCCTACGGCGACGCCGATGTGATGTTGGCGGGGGGGTCCGAGATGGCGACCACGCGGTCTGCCGTGGCGGCCTTTTCATCGGCCCGGGCATTGTCGACACGTAACGATGAGCCCGAAAAGGCCAGTCGTCCCTGGGATAAAGACAGGGATGGCTTTGTGCTCAGCGATGGCGCAGGTGTGGTCGTGCTGGAAGAGCTGGAGCATGCGAAGGCTCGTGGCGCGACAATTTACGGTGAAGTGATCGGTTTTGGTATGAGCGACGACGCTCACCATATCACGTCACCCCCGGCGGACGGGGACGGTGCCGCGCGCTCCATGATCAATGCCATCCGCGATGCGGGGCTGAAGCCGGAACAGGTGGATTACATTAACGCTCACGGCACGTCAACGCAGGTGGGTGATGTCGCCGAAGTGGCTGCGGTGAAGTCAGTATTCGGCAAGCATGCGCAAAGCCTGGCCATGAGCAGTACCAAGTCCATGACAGGCCATTTGTTGGGCGCGGCTGGCGCAGTGGAAGCGATCTTTTCGGTATTGGCCGTACGTGATGGGATTCTGCCGCCCACCATTAACCTGGACAACCCCGATGAGGGCTGTGATCTGGATTTTGTGCCACATCAAAGCAGGAAGGCGGACGCCCGTGTGGCGTTGTCGAATTCCTTTGGTTTCGGTGGCACCAACGGTACATTGATCGTTAGCCGATACGAGGGCTGAATCAGTCGTGGCTCAGCTCTATTGGGCAGACGAGGGCGGCTTGCCGCCGGATGACCGTGGCCTTGCTTATGGCGATGGGCTGTTCGAGACCATCCGCATTGACGATGGCCGGGCACCGATGCTGGCTTACCATCTTGATCGGATGGTAAGCGATGCCAGGCGGTTAGGCATTACGATTGGTCGGTCTGAGCTTGATGGGGTAGTTCGTCAGGCGCTGGCCCGCTATTCAGGTCCGGAGGCAACCGCCCGATGTGTATTCAAGCTGATTCTGACGCGCGGTTCTGGTGGCCGGGGCTACCGGCCAGGCCCAGGCATGCTTCCCAATCTCCTTGTGTCACACTCTCCTTCACCGCCTTTACCGGCCGAAGAGGGTGTCAAAGTGGATTTCTCCCGTATTCCGCTGACCGTAAATCCGTTGTTTTCAGGTATTAAATCCCTCAACAGGCTGGAGCAGGTGATGGCCTCCCGTGAGTTGCAGGGAGATCTGTTTGAAGTGCTGATGGCAAACCCTGCCGGGCATATTGTTGAAGGTACCCGAACCAATCTCTTCGTTGAAATGGATGACGGCTGGGTGACTCCGCCTACGGATTCGTTGGCCGTGGCCGGGGTGATGCGCCGATTTGTGCTTGAGCGCCTTCGGAATGCCGGCGAGGCAGCAATGGAGCAGCCGGTGTTGCCGGAAGATTTGCTGGGCGGGCGTTGTCGGGGTGTGTACCTCACGAACAGTGTGCTGGGTGTGGTTCCGGTTCGCAGTCTTGCGGGACAGGATTTGCCTGTGGCTGGCCGCCTTGCGACAATCTGTGCCCCTAACACAACAACGGAATAATGCTCGTGCTCAGGAAGTTGTTTTTAATTTTGACTGCACTGGTTGTGCTGGTTGGGGCCGGTGCCGGCCTTTGGGTCTGGCAGGGACTTCAGACACTGAATAAGCCGGTTGCGCTTGATGAAACAGTACTGTTCACCGTGGAGCCCGGAACGTCATTCAATGGTCTTGCTCACGAGCTGTCCCGCCGGGGCCTGGTGTCTGACTCGCTCTGGCTGCGCCTGTATGGGCGGCTGAACCCGGAACAGACGCGCATAAAAGCAGGAGACTACGAACTAGCGCCGGGTATGACACCGGTTGCTGTAGTTGAGACCATGGTTGAGGGCAACGTCAAGCTGTGGGCTGTGCAGTTTATAGAAGGCTGGACCTTTGCCGATTTGCGTGCTGAGCTGGCCCGGACCGATCGACTTGAAAAGGTAACGACCGACTGGACAAGCCAGCAGGTTATGGAAGCGCTGGGTGCGGGCGGACAGCATCCCGAAGGTTGGTTTTTTCCGGATACCTACATGTTCAGTAGCAGCGAAACCGACCTGGATATCCTGAAGCGTGCCTACAACAGAATGGTCAGTGTGCTCGAGGAGGAGTGGCCGAACCGTGCTGAAGGTTTGCCCTACGACACGCCGTATGAAGCCCTGATCATGGCGTCCATTATTGAGCGCGAGACGGGCGTGCCCTACGAGCGCCAGCAGGTGGCTGGCGTGTTTGTGCGCCGGCTGCAGAAAGGTATGCGGCTGCAGACAGATCCAACGGTTATTTACGGCATGGGCGAAAGCTACGATGGCCGCATCCGCACCCGGGATCTCCGAGCCTATACACCGTATAACACCTATCGCATCGACGGTCTTCCACCCACGCCCATTGCCTTGCCTGGCCGCGATTCAGTTTACGCTGCACTGCACCCGGACGACGGAGATGCGTTGTACTTCGTCGCTCGCGGCGACGGCAGTCACACCTTTTCAAAAACACTGGCGGAACACCAGAAGGCGGTCAGAGAGTTTCAGCTGAATCGTAAAGAGGGCTATCGCTCTTCTCCGGCGCCGAAAGCTCAAACTGAAAACGCTGGAGAGAATTGATGACTGCCCGCGGACGTTTTATCACATTTGAAGGCACTGAAGGTGTCGGCAAGTCTACCCAGCTTCAGAACGCGGCGGATACTCTCGAATCACTCGGTGTCGAGTTTATTGTGACCCGTGAGCCGGGTGGTACGCCCATGGCAGAGAGCATTCGTGAGTTGTTACTGGCGCCTCGTGAGGAGCCAGTCAATGAAATGACGGAGTTGCTGTTGATGTTCGCGGCCAGGGCCCAGCATCTCCATACCCGGATTCTGCCAGCTCTGGCTGCCGGAAAATGGGTTCTGTGCGACCGCTTTACCGATGCGACCTTTGCCTATCAGGGTGGGGGCAGGGGGGTTCCCAAGGAGCGTATCGCGATTCTTGAGTCTCTGGTTCAGGGCGAGGTGCGGCCTGATCACGTGATTCTTCTGGATGCGCCGGTGGAAACCGGTATGGCCAGAGCCAGGAGCCGGGGTGAGCTCGATCGATTCGAACAAGAGGCTGTGGAATTTTTTCAGCGTATTCGTAATACCTACCTTGAGCGAGCAACAGCGGCGCCAGCGAACTATCACATCGTCAATGCAGCGCTGCCGCTTGAGCAGGTCTCGGAGGGTGTAACGGGTTTGCTGAGAGCCCTTGTCGTGGCTTCCCGAAAATAGAGTAAGTCCTGTTGTTTTCCGTGTGGTTGGCGTGACTTTCGTGCACTTTCTGTAATGATCTGCTTTAATTAACAAACATTCTCGATTAAAGGCCGGCAGCAGTAATGCTTGATGCAAAGCTTCTCAAACTTCCGGTAAATTCCCATCAGCATAATCACGAGCACCATCAGATTGTCGTTGGCGTGCGCGGTGCCGCTGAGTTGAGTGTTGATGGCGTGGGCTCCTATCTTGATACCTGGAAGGCCTGCCTGGTGCCCACCGAAGCGAAACATGACTACTGTGGCGATCAACAGAACCACGTGCTGGTCATCAACCTTGATCCATTGAGCCCGGCTCTTGATTCGCCGGCTCATGCCGATTATGAGCGAATGGCGCGAGTGTTTGAAAAGCCGCGAACGGTTCAGTTGGACCACCGTCTGCAGGGGTTGGTGCAGTTCGCGGCGGCGGAATTTGATCGATCTCCCGATAATGAGGCCCTCCACCGGCACCTTGCAGCGAGTATTCTGTACATCATGGCCGACCGGATTGTCGACGGGAAGAGCGGTCACACTAACCGGCACAGCGTTAGCCCGGATGCCACTCGTCGCTATATCCTTAAAAATCTGCACCGAAAAATGACGGTTCAGGATCTGGCGAAGGAAGCTTGTCTGAGCGTTAGCCGCTTCCATGAGGTTTTCCGTGAAGTCTCCGGCATCACGCCGCATCAGTTCCTCTTGCAGATTCGTCTTGAGCAGGCCGTGCACCTGCTTACCTCATCTCAGTTCTCAGTTTCTGAGATCAGCTATCGGACGGGTTTTTCGTCTCAAAGTGCCCTCACCAATGCATTGCAAAAATATAAGGGTATTACGCCGTCCAGATTACAGGTCAGAGATCAGGTTGCCTGATTTTCTTCGTAATATCGGGAGTACCGGAGAATTCTGCAAAACAATCGTAGGATTCTGTAAGCCGGGAATGCGTAGTACTACTAACTTATAGCGTCTGCGATCCCGTGTTGCTGATTTGTTGTTGGTTGTGGTCGCAAAGGGCTGCTGCTCAACTATATTAAAGGAGAATCTGTGCGGGGAGCGCCTCGCTCCAATAGGGATGGAATTCGGGTAAACAAGAAGAACAGCGCAGTTCACTGGCATGTACGCCTGGTCTGCGCTCAGCGAGCGGACTTAGTCCGACTCATTAAACCGGAGGAGCCTTATGGCTATTGGTGTTTGGATCAGTCTATTTGCTTACTTTGCGGTCATGATCGCCATCGGCGTTTATGCAATGCAGAGATCTACGTCATCATCTGAAGACTACATGCTGGGCGGGCGAGCTCTCAGTCCAAAGGTCGCTGCGCTCTCGGCAGGTGCTTCGGATATGAGCGGTTGGTTGCTTCTGGGTCTTCCCGGGGCGTTGTTTGTCAGTGGTCTTGCGGATGCATGGATCGGTATTGGCTTGTTTGTCGGTGCATTTTTTAACTGGGTTCTGGTTGCGCCCCGGCTCCGTGAGCAAACCGTTCACTACGGTAACGCCATCACCATCCCGTCTTTCCTGGCAAACCGGTTCCCGACCCAGGCTCTGTCTCTGAGAACCGTGTCCGCCATTGTTATTGTTATTTTCTTTGCGGTTTACACCGCATCCGGCCTGGTTGCCGGTGGCAAGCTGTTTGAAAGTGCCTTTGCCGGTATCTTCAACTTCGGCGGCCTGAGCGATTATGCAGTCGGTATCGTAATTACCCTCGGCGTGGTTCTGGCCTACACCGTAGTAGGCGGCTTCCTGGCGGTCAGCATGACGGACTTTGTTCAGGGCTGCATCATGATGCTGGCACTGGTCATCATGCCGGCGGTTGTGCTGTTCGGTGAAGGCGGCGGTGGCTTTGCTCAGGCGTCCCAGACCTTGAATGAAGTTGATCCGACCTTGCTGTCCTGGACAGAGGGGCTCACCTTTATTGGCTGGCTGTCGGCCGTCACCTGGGGCCTGGGCTATTTTGGCCAGCCACACATCATTGTGCGCTTCATGGCGATCCGTACGCTCAAAGATGTTCCGATCGCTCGTAATATTGGTATGGGCTGGATGGCCATCTCACTGATTGGTGCGATCTCTCTGGGTATTTTTGGCCGTGCATACGCCGTACGTAACGGTCTGGACGTGGCTGACCCGGAAACCATCTTTATCATTCTGTCTGATTTGCTGTTCCACCCACTGATCACCGGCTTCCTTTACGCAGCCCTGCTGGCGGCGGTCATGAGCACCATCTCCAGTCAGCTGTTGGTGTCGTCTTCCTCGCTGACGGAAGACTTCTACCGCCTGTTCCTGCGTAAAGAAGCAACTGACAAAGAATGCGTCAACGTTGGCCGTGCCTGCGTTGTAGCCGTTGGTCTGGTAGCTGCGGTCATCGCCTCTGACCCGAACTCCCAGGTTCTGGCACTGGTCAGTAACGCCTGGGCCGGCTTCGGTGCTGCCTTTGGTCCGCTGATCCTGCTGTCCCTGATGTGGTCCCGAACTAACGGTGCCGGCGCGATTGCCGGTATGGTGATTGGTGCTGCCACCGTGATGATCTGGATCTCCCTGGGCTGGAACGGCAGCTTTATGGGTGGCCCGGGCGTGTACGAAATCATTCCGGGCTTCATTGCAGCGTTTATCGCCATTGTCGTGGTCAGTCTGGCCACCAAGGATTCTGGTGAGTACCAGCATATCAATCGGTAACAGAATCCGCTGATTAAAGTCAGTGTTCTGATAAGGGCTCCCTGCGGGGAGCCCTTTTTTTATGCCTGAAACCCACACATGGTTCAGAGCTGGCCACGGGGTGGGGGGAGTCTTTTCTGCAGGGAAAAAGATGTCTGAGCGAAGCGAGTTGTTTTTCCCGGAAGAAAAGACTCCCCCCTCCGCGGGGCCGGCAAAGCTCCAGAGCCGGAATTCCGGTTGCCTGACACCAAGGCACAAAAAAAACGCCAGCCCGAAGGCTGGCGTTTCAGACAAGCTACAAGAAGTGGCTTAGGCTACAGAAGCCTCAGACGCCTTCTTGGTGTACTCGTCCATCTTGTCGAAGCTGAGATACTTGTAGATCTCTTTCGACATGCTGTTCAGGTCCTTGGCGTACTCCATGTACTCCGCCGGAGTCGGGAGTTTGCCCAGTACCGCGCCCACAGCTGCCAGTTCCGCAGAGGTCAGGTACACGTTGGCACCATCGCCCAGACGGTTCGGGAAGTTACGGGTCGAGGTAGACAGAACAGTCGACTTCGCCGCTACACGTGCCTGGTTACCCATGCACAGGGAGCAACCCGGCATCTCGGTGCGAACACCGGCGGTGCCGTAGGTATTGAAATAGCCTTCTTCCATCAGCTGGGCCTGGTCCATCTTGGTGGGTGGAGACATCCACAGACGGGTGGTCAGGGCGCCTTTGTGCTGCTCCAGCAGCTTACCAGCGGCACGGAAGTGACCGATGTTGGTCATGCAGGAGCCGATGAACACTTCGTCGACTTTGTCGCCAGCCACTTCGGACAGGAACCTCGCATCGTCCGGGTCGTTCGGGCAGCACACGATCGGCTCTTTGATATCGGCCAGGTCGATTTCGACCACGTGGGCGTATTCTGCGTCTGCATCCGCACGCATCAGCTTCGGATCAGCCAGCCAAGCTTCCATCTGCTGGGCGCGACGCTCCAGGGTACGCGGATCGCCGTAACCTTCGGCAATCATCCAGCGCAGCATGGTGATGTTGGAGCGCAGGTACTCGGCCACGGACTCTTCAGACAGGTTGATGGTGCAACCGGCTGCGGAGCGCTCAGCAGAGGCGTCAGACAGCTCGAACGCCTGTTCGACGGTCAGGTGCTCCAGACCTTCGATTTCCAGGATACGACCGGAGAATTCGTTGATCTTGCCCTTCTTCTCAACGGTCAGCATGCCTTGCTTGATGCCGTACAGCGGAATAGCGTGTACCAGGTCACGCAGGGTGATGCCCGGCTGCATTTCGCCTTTGAAGCGAACCAGAACCGATTCCGGCATATCCAGCGGCATAACACCGGTGGCTGCAGCAAACGCTACCAGGCCAGAACCGGCCGGGAAGGAGATGCCCATCGGGAAACGGGTGTGGGAGTCACCACCGGTGCCCACGGTATCTGGCAGCAGCATGCGGTTCAGCCAGGAGTGGATGATGCCGTCGCCCGGACGCAGGGAAACACCACCACGGGTACGAATGAAGTCCGGCATGGTGTGCTGCATTTCAACGTCAACCGGCTTCGGATAAGCGGCGGTGTGACAGAACGACTGCATCACCAGGTCAGCCTGGAAGCCCAGACACGCCAGGTCTTTCAGCTCATCACGGGTCATCGGGCCAGTAGTGTCCTGGGAGCCAACGGTGGTCATGTGCGGCTCGCAGTAAGTGCCCGGGCGCACGCCCTGGCCTTCATCCAGACCACAGGCCTTGCCGACCATCTTCTGGCCCAGGGTGAAGCCCTTGGTGCCGGCTTCCGGATCTTTCGGCAGGCGGAACAGGTCGGTAGCGCCCATGCCCAGTGCGGTGCGGGCTTTGGCGGTCAGGCCACGGCCGATGATCAGCGGGATACGGCCGCCGGCCTGAACTTCGTCCAGGATGACGTCAGACTTGAACTTGAACTCGGAGATGGTCTCGCCGGCTTCGTTCAGGATCTTGCCTTCGTACGGGCGGATTTCGATCACGTCGCCCATGTTCATGTTGTCTACGGGTGCTTCGAAAACCAGGGCGCCGGCATCTTCCATGGTGTTGAAGAAGATCGGGGCAACCTTGTTACCGATACAGACACCGCCGGCACGCTTGTTCGGCACGCCCGGGATGTCGTCACCGAAGAACCACAGAACAGAGTTTGTGGCAGACTTACGGGAAGAACCGGTACCGACTACGTCACCTACGAAGGCAACCGGCAGACCCTTGGCCTTGATTTCGTCGATCTGGCTCATCGGGCCAGTCACGCCGGGCTCTTCTGGCTTCAGGCCGTCGCGTTCCATTTTATAGGCAGCGCGGGCGTGCAGCGGGATGTCCGGGCGGGACCAGGCATCCGGAGCTGGGGACAGGTCGTCGGTGTTGGTTTCGCCGGTGACCTTGAACACCACCATCTTGGTGCTTTCGGAAACCTTGTTCTTGTTGGTGAACCACTCGGCGTTGGCCCAGGACTCAACAACAGACTTGGCAACGGCGTTGCCGGCGTCCATCTTTTCTTTCACGTCGTTGAACGCGTCGAACATCAGCAGGGTGTGCTTGAGTTCTTCACCAGCCAGCTCGGCCAGTTCAGCGTTGTCCAGCAGATCAACCAGAGTGGCAATGTTGTAGCCGCCCTGCATCATGCCCAGCAGCTGTACGGCTTTTTTGCTGTCGATCAGCGGAGACGCTGCTTCACCTTTAACAATGGCGGTCAGGAAAGCGGCTTTTACGTAAGCGGCTTCGTCCACGCCCGGTGGAACGCGGTTTTCCAGCAGGTCAACCAGGGTGGCTTCTTCACCGGCCGGCGGGTTCTTCAGCAATTCGATCAGACCCGCAGTCTGCTCGGGGTTCAGGGGCTTGGGGGGAATACCCAGGGCTTCACGTTCAGCAACGTGTTCACGGTAGGCTTCTAACACGATATGGACCCTCATCAGTTGGAATGTCCCTCGCCGTTGGCACAATGCCTGGCGGGAGTTTTTTGGCGAAAAGGCCGCAGGAGCCTCTGAATAACGCCTCAAATCGCTGATGGGGTTTCAGGATTTATTCAGAGACACCTTGATCCGGCGCTGCATTCTATAGGAAAGCACTTACAAAGTTAAGTTGGACAGAGGTCGGAGGGATCTGGTACCTGCGCTATACTGCGCGCTTTCCTGAACCTGACCCGATCGGATGATATGAGCGACGCCCTGCAAGAGATACATGATTTTTTACCTTGCCGAACGCCGGCAACCTGGATTGAGAATGCATTGGCTAATCAAGAGTTGCTGCTGATTGATCATGCACACTGCGAGAAGAAGGCGGCTTCAACCGCGCTTAGCCTGATGTATCGGTATGTGGACAACACCAATCTGCTCAACAAGATGTCGCGGCTGGCAAGAGAGGAGTTGCGGCATTTTGAACAGGTGTTGGCGATCATGGTCAAGCGGGGCGTGGCCTACACTCATTTGACGCCTTCTCGCTATGCGGCCGGGCTCAGGGAGCTCGTGCGCAAGGACGACCCGGGCCGTTTGGTGGATGTGTTGATCGTTGGTGCCATCATAGAAGCCCGCTCCTGCGAGCGCTTTGCTGCCCTGGCACCACACCTGGATGAGAAGCTGGCAGAGTTCTACAACAGCCTGCTGAAATCCGAAGCCCGGCATTACCAGGATTACCTGACGCTGGCGGTACAGGCCAATGGCGGTCCGGTGGATGAGCGGGTGGCGGAGTTTATGGCCATCGAACAAAAGCTGATTGAAGCGCCGGATTCCGAATTTCGGTTTCACAGCGGCCCGGTAAAGGCAAGCTAAAGCGCCTTGCAGAGCGACATCCAGCGGGCTATCCCTGCGCTGCGGTATTTCTGTTTGTGCAATATGAAGTAGAACTGCCGATCAAATGTCCTGTGCCTGGGGACCGCAAGTGGCACCAGGCTGCCACGTTTGAAAGCGTCCGCCAGGACTACTTTTGACAGGCAGCCAATGCCCAGATCTGCTTCTACGGCTCGCTTGATGGCTTCGGTATGCTCCAGCTCTAGGAGTACGTTCAGGTCCGGCAGCAGTCCATGCATGCCGCGTTCGAAACTCTGACGAGTGCCCGAGCCCTGCTCCCGCATGATCCAGACAGCCTGCCGGAGGTCGTCGTCGGTCAGCGCTTTCTTTTTAGCCAGCGGGTGAGTAGGTGAGCAAAATGCGACCAGCTGGTCTTCCCGCCAGGGTATCACTTCCAGTTCCGAGGCCTGCAGTTCGCCCTCAATAAGGCCGATATCCAGTTCAAAATCCTGTACACGTCTGGCGATAGTGCTGGTATTGGCTACTTCCAGAGATACTTTCGGCCGGGTAGGCGTATTCATGTATTGGGCCATCACGCCAACGGCCAGATAGTTACCTATGGTGAGTGTTGCACCCACTTTCAGGGCGCCCACTTCGGAGTGCTTGCTGAAGGCTTGCTCCAGTTCGGTGGCTTGCGCCAGCAAAGCTTCAGCTTTCGGCCGGTAGAGCCGGCCCAGTTCATTCAGTTGCAAGCGCTTGCCAACGCGGTCAAAGAGCTGGATGTCGAACTGGCTTTCCAGTTCTTTGAGGGCGCTGCTGGCAGCCGACTGGGACATTGAAAGCGAATCGGCGGCCCGGGTGATGTTCTGGAAATGGGCGGCGGCCAGAAAAACTTCAAGCTGACGAAAACTGTATTTCATGATTGACCCGGCAGGTTGAGTTTGTCTTATTTGTAAAATCGAATAGCATTATGAAAACATCCTGTTTTGTCGATTTCAAGCAAAAGCGTAAACTGTACGCAGACTAAACATTGAAAGATCCTGACCTTGAGAGGGCTCCCATGAGCAACCTGATGAAAGAAACGGTAACCAGTGTCCATCACTGGAACGATACCTTGTTCAGTTTCAAGACCAGTCGGGACCCGGGCTTCCGCTTCAAAAACGGGCACTTTGTCATGATCGGGCTGGAAACCGACGGCAAACCGCTGATGCGTGCCTACAGCATTGCCAGTGCCAATTACGAGGAAGAGCTGGAGTTCTTCTCGATCAAGGTGCCTGATGGCCCGCTGACCTCACGCCTGCAGCAGATCAAAGTGGGTGATGAAATTCTGGTCAGTCGCAAGCCCACCGGCACTTTGGTGTTGGACAACCTGCTACCTGGCCGGAATCTTTGGTTGATCAGCACCGGCACCGGGCTGGCACCGTTCATGAGTATCATCAAAGACCCGGAGGTCTACGAGGCTTTTGACCGGGTGATCCTGACGCACGGTGTTCGCTACATTTCCGAGTTGGCGTACCAGGGTGAGATCGAGGGACTGCCAGACAACGAATTCTTTGGTGAGATGGTGCAGGGTAAGTTGCTGTACTATCCCACGGTGACCCGCGAGCCTTTCCGCAATCAGGGCCGGCTCACCGATGCCATGGAAACCAACAAGATCACCCGGGATCTGGGCTTGCCGGATTTTGATATCGAGCAGGACCGGTTCATGATCTGCGGCAGCCCGAGTATGCTTAAGGACACCTGTGCCATTCTGGATAATAAGGGCTTTAAGGAAGCTCGTGGCGGAGATATGGGCCATTACGTCATCGAGCGGGCCTTTGTAGAGCAGTAATCCCCGGGCTCAGATGACAAGATTATGAAACCCTCTGGGCCTTTGGTTCAGGGGGTTTTCTGTATTAATCATAACCTGCTTTTGGGTGTGGCTCTGGGGTACGATCTGTATCATCAGGCCAGAGGCGACAGGTGACTTTTGCGGAAGGGGGAAGCGAGTGAGGCAGGCAATTCCGATCTCGGTGCTATTGGCTGTATTGGGGGTGGCCGGTTGTGATTCCGGCCCCGATCAGCCGGCGAATCAGCGCTCTGAGCCGATGGTTGAACCGGCCGGGGCTGATATTTCGCTGGCGCTGAAGCCGGCCCAGCTGGACTGGGTAGGGCAGAAAATCTTCCAGAATGAATGCGCCGGTAAGCTGGACTGCCTGGTGCACTGGAATGAAGGCGAGGCTTTTCCGTCCCTCGGGATTGGTCACTTTATCTGGTATCCGTCAGGGGTAGACGGGCGGTTTACAGAGAGCTTTCCTCAGTTGGTCCGGTACATGGTTCAACGTCAGGTGCCGGTGCCGGACTGGCTGCGCGGCCTGGAACCCTTTGATGCACCCTGGCCCGACCGGGAGGCGTTTCAGGCGTCAGAAGATTCCACCGACGTCGCGGAGTTGCGAGAGTTTCTGGCCGGAACCCAGGGTTTGCAGGCGGAGTTTATCTTCCGTCGTGCCCGGGCCTCCCTGGACAAGGTGATTGCCGCAGCGCCGGAGCCCGAGCGGGAATCGGTCAAAGCGTATCTTGAAGCCCTCAGTGTCACGCCGGGCGGGGTCTACGCGCTGATGGATTACGTCAATTTCAAGGGCGAGGGGCTGGCAGAATCCGAAAGGTATCGCGGGCAGGGTTGGGGGCTGTTGCAGGTTCTGTTGGAGATGGAGCCAGCGGCAGAGCAGTCGGTGCTGGATGCCTTTCGGGAAGCCGCAGGCCGGGTGCTTGCCCGGCGAGCGGAGAATGCCGAGGCAGCCATCGAGCGGGAGCGTTGGCTGCCGGGCTGGCTCAAGCGGCTGGAAACCTATAAGGAGCCGGTCAGCAGCTCAGGCTCATAGCGGGGCTTTTTTCAGCTCGGGTGCTTGGCTGGATGTTGCTTCGAGCCACCAAACGTGGCGGTCCCAGTCGCCCAGGACAATTCGTCGGGCGTCCTGGCCGTTCGCCTCCAGCTGATGGATAGCCGGCCGGTGTGTGTGGCCGTGAATCATCAGCTGAACGCCGTGATCTTCCAGCTCTCTGATCACTTCTTCCGGTGTGACGTCCATGATGGCCTCTGCCTTGCCCTGGTTTTTCGCCGTGGACAGTTCGCGCAACTGGCGAGCCATCTGTTGTCGATCTTTCAGGGGTCGCGCCAGCATCATTTTCTGCATCTGCGGGTTGCGCATGTTAGCCCGGAATTTCTGGTATTCCACATCCGCGGTACACAAGCTGTCGCCGTGCATCAACAGGGCGGGGGTGCCGTACAGGTCGATCACGGTGGGGTCATCCAGCAGAGTGGCACCGGCTCGGTGGCAGAAGTCTTCGCCGATCAGGAAGTCGCGATTGCCGTGCATCAGGAAAATTCGCGTGCCGCTGTCGCTGACGGCCTTCAAGGCCTGGGCCACCTGCTCCTGAAGCGGTGTGCGCTCATCGTCGCCAATCCAGGCTTCAAAGAAGTCGCCCAGAATGTACAGCTGCTCAACGCTCATGGCTCGGGTTTTCAGGAAGGCCAGAAACGCGTCCGTAATGTCCGGACGCGCTTCTTCCAGGTGTAAATCGGAGATAAACAGCGTGGTCACGCGTCCTCCAGGACCTCAGCTTTTTCGATAACCACATCTTCGAACGGAACGTCCTGGTGGCCGGCGTTCATGGTGGTGCGTACGGCACGGATCTGGTTTACGGTGTCCATGCCATCCACTACCTTGCCGAATACGCAGTAGCCCCAGCCCTCGGCATTCTTGGCCGTGTGATCCAGAAATCCGTTGTCTTGAACGTTGATGAAGAACTGGGCGGTGGCGGAGTGCGGGTCCATGGTGCGTGCCATGGCGACGGTGCCGTTTTTGTTGCTCAGCCCGTTGTCGGCTTCGTTCTGGATAGGATCGCGGGTTTTGCGCGGGGTCATGCCTGGCTCAAAGCCGCCGCCCTGAATCATGAAATTGCTGATCACACGGTGAAAAATCAGACCGTCGTAGAAACCGTCACGAACATACTGCTCGAAGTTTTTTGCGGTTTCCGGTGCGTTTTCGTAGTCGAGTTCGAGTTTGATATCACCGAGATTGGTTTTCAGCAGAATCATCAGGGTTTCCTGTAAATTGGGATAGAAGTGATTAAAGGAACTATTGTACGCAAGAGTTTCGTCCTGTACATGAGTCCTGTGCGGATTTGTGAGTATAATAGACGGTTTCGTGCGACACGTTATCGTGTCGTGTGATTGGTGGTAGCTAGCCTTGGCACCAGAAATCATTGATATTCAATGATTTGAAGCCGAAAATAGCATACTAAGCATAGCTGAATAGCTAAACTGGGCGAACAGCTCAGGAAAAATATCGGACCATCCGATACAAGAAATCTACGGCTATCCGATCAATAAGTGATCGATTTTCGTGATTTCTTAAAGCTGAAGGACAATTTTTTGTAAAAAATTGTTACAGAGTACGAAGCCCTACCTATAGGGGATCACGACCCCTACGGGGTTCGTGCGCCCTCTAAATAGGTTGCTGAGTGCAATGTCTCTAAAGTCGCGAGACTTGAGTGCTTAGTATCCAACCACGCGGAGCGAAAGCTCTGTCTGTTAATGTCCGGCTGATCGCCTGCCTGGCGAAAGGTATCGGATCCTCGCATGTACCTGCGAGTTCACTACGACGGCATGCTATTGGGGCCAACCCGATGGTGTGAAGCCCGTCTGACAATGTCGCATTCCCAGAGATTATCCAACTCGGCGACGAGATGGATATCAACTCCGAATCGCACGGAGTTGGTGCGGCTAGTGACCCCTCCCTACGGTTAACACATGTGAATCATCGACAAACCCATCGTAACTATTGACGGGCCTACGGCGATTATCGGCCCCAGCCAAAAATCGGCAACGCGGTTGGTCATTACTGTGGAACTAAGTGATGCGGTACCGAAGAACCGCCGGTGGATAGATGGAACCTACGGGGATGGATTGGTGACAGACAGGGAACGTGGAAACCCTGATCTCTGGCCCAGCAAAGGGCAGGCAACGCGCAAGCGAAGCTGATCAGAGTGAGGAGTAGGAAGGTGCAAAAAGCAAATGGCTGGCTGTAATGGCGAGCATAGCGGCTGAAACACGCCGACGTGGGAAACCATGGCTGACGTGCACCTGGTCTATTAGCGTGATGACACTTGCCGATTTCGGCGAGGATTAAAGCAACGAACCCGAGGGGGTAGATATCCCCCTCGGGGGACATCTGCCTCCGGAGGATTCTTTAAATTCCTCAAGGAGGACAGTATGAAAACAAATCTGGCTTACCCAGAAACGTCTGCGTCTTCCAGCAGCAGGGTAACATCTTGGCAAGAGGTTCCTTGGGCCACGGTGGAAACCACTGTTCGAAAAACGCAGTTGAGAATCGCGCAGGCGGCAAAAGACGAAAACTGGCGGAAGGTAAAACGCCTCCAACGGTTGTTAGTCAGCTCGTTCTACGGCCGATGTTTGGCCGTTAAACGAGTAACCGAAAACCAGGGCAAAAAAACGCCCGGAGTGGACGGTATCACCTGGGGGACGCCCAGTGCCAAATGGTGTGCTGTACAAAGTCTGTCAGAGAAACGCGGCTATCGACCCAAGCCCCTAAAACGGGTATGGATTCCAAAGCCCGGCAAAAAGGAGAAGCGTCCGCTTGGCATTCCAGTCATGCTGGATCGTGCCATGCAAGCGCTTCATCTCCTTGCCCTTGAACCCGTTGTTGAGGTCACAAGCGATCCGAAATCCTATGGGTTTCGACCAGATCGCTCGACGGCCGACGCGATGGTGGAGCTTTTCCATCTGCTGGCACCGCAAACCGGTGCGCAGTGGATTCTGGAAGCCGACATCAAGGGGTTCTTTGACAACATCAACCATGAGTGGCTGAGTCGCAATGTCTGTATGGACAAGGCAATCCTCAGAAAGTGGTTGAAAGCCGGGGTTATCGACCGGCAACAGTACTCGGCTACCACAGCCGGAACACCACAGGGCGGGATCATTTCGCCTAGCTTGGCAAACGCCACTCTGAACGGCCTGGAAGCTCAACTGAAATGCCATCTGGCTGATCAGCTTGGAAAAACAAAAGCCGGGAAGAGAAAGGTGCATGTGATACGGTATGCGGATGACTTCGTCGTACTAGCAGACTCCAAAGAGCTGTTGGCGGACGTCATCAAGCCTTGGATAGAGCAATTCCTTGCACAGCGAGGCGTTGAACTGTCACAAGCGAAAACGCACCTGACTCACATCACCGAGGGGTTCGACTTTCTGGGGTGGAATTTCAGAAAGTATGTGCCGAAATCGCCGTACCGGAAGCCAAAGCTGCTGATCAAGCCCTCAAAGAAGAGCGTGAAAACGTTCTATCGGAGGGTAAGCGATGTCATTAAAAGCAGCGGCGCGCTAACGCAAGAGGCGCTCATCGCGCAACTGAACCCGATACTGCGGGGGTGGGCCAGTTACCATTCCCCAGTCGTGGCGAAGGAAATCTTCAGTAAACTGGAAAATCTGATTTTCTGGCGACTCTGGAGGTGGGCAAAACGCAGGCATCCGAATAAGTCCGCTAATTGGATCAGGAAGAAATACTTCCATCACATAGGCGGTCGGAAACGGGTATTTGCGTACCCCTACATAAATCGCAGAGGGGAGAGGGCCTACCGGGAACTGTATTACCTGCCTGGAACGCCCATCGTGCGCCATAAACGTCTACCGGTTGATTATCAGCCCTATGACGTAGAGCACGAACTGAAGTGGGAAGCTCTCAGAGTTCAGCGGCAACGGCACAAACTGCGTTTCCGTAAACAGATCATGAGCCTGTATATCCGGCAAAAAGGACTCTGTGCACTCTGTGGGCAACCGGTGACGGAGGTAACAGGCTGGCACGACCATCACATCATTCGACGTGTGGACGGCGGCCCCGATACCTTACAGAATCGGGTACTACTTCATCCCAACTGCCACGCCCAGGTTCATAGCCAGGGCGGAACAAAGGTGACTCTTAAGTGGAGCGGCATTAGAATGCGCTCTACTGAGCGAGCTGCCGGTCAGGCGAAGGCCTGACTTAAATAGGCTTGAGCCGTATGCGGGGAAACTCGCACGTACGGTTCTTAGGGGGGGATGGGCCAGTAATGGCCTGTCCCTACCCGACACGGAGCCTCTGAATAGCTCCTCCATGATCCATTCCCGTTGACAGAGATTGTATGAGCGCCGAGTCGAAGAAAGCCCACAATTTTATTCAGAGCCTGATCGAAGACGCCATCGCCAAGGGTGAGCACACCGGCAAGGTCGTTACCCGGTTTCCGCCGGAGCCCAACGGCTACCTGCACGTTGGCCATGCCAAATCCATCTGCCTGAACTTCGGCATTGCCGATACCTTCGGGGGTGAGTGCAATCTGCGTTTTGATGACACCAACCCTGAAAAAGAAAGCCAGGAATACATCGACGCGATCAAGCAGGATGTGGAGTGGCTGGGATACAAGTGGGCCGATGAGGTTCGTTACGCGTCGGATTATTTCGATCAGCTGTACGCTTTTGCGGAAGAGTTGATTGAAAATGGCAAGGCCTATGTGTGTGCCCTGAATGCAGAGCAAATGGCAGAGTACCGGGGCTCTCTGAAAGAGCCCGGTCGGAACAGCCCTTACCGGGATCGTCCGGTCGAGGAAAATCTGCAGCTGTTCCGGGACATGCGTGCCGGCAAGTTCCAGAACGGGGAGCTGGTGTTGCGCGCGAAGATTGATATGGCGTCTCCCAATATCAACCTTCGGGACCCGATTCTGTACCGGATTCGCTACGCGGATCACCACCAGACCGGCGACAAATGGTGCATCTACCCGATGTACGACTTTACCCATCCGATCTCAGACGCACTGGAAGCTATCACCCATTCTTTGTGCACGCTGGAGTTTGAGGATCATCGCCCGCTGTACGACTGGGTGCTGGATAACATCACCATTCCGTGTCATCCGCGCCAGATCGAATTTGCCCGGCTCAACCTGAACTACACGATCACCAGCAAACGCAAACTGAAGCGCCTGGTCGACGAGAGTGTCGTCAATGGCTGGAACGATCCGCGCATGCCGACAATTTCCGGTATGCGCCGCCGCGGTTACACACCGGAATCCATCCGCACCTTCTGTGACATGATCGGCGTTAACAAGGCTGGCGGTACTGTCGATGTGGGCATGCTGGAGTACGCGATCCGCGAAGACCTGAATAACCGGGCGCCCCGCGCCATGTGCGTGATGCGCCCGCTCAAGGTGACGCTGACCAACTACCCGGCCGACAAATCTGAAACCCTGGTGTTGCCGGTGCACCCACAAGATCCCGGCATGGGTGAGCGGGAAGTGACCTGGAGCCAGACTCTTTACATCGATCGGGAAGATTTCGAGATGGAGCCCCCGCGCAAATGGAAGCGGCTGGCGCCGGACCAGGCAGTACGCCTGCGTGGCGGCTATGTGATGACCTGTCGGGAAGTGATTCGCGACGACAGCGGGGAGATTGTGGAGCTCAAGTGCGAGTACGATGCCAATACGCTGGGCGTTAATCCCGAGGGTTACAAGCCCAACGGCGTCATCCATTGGGTATCCGCAACAGACAGCGTCGAAGCCGACATTAATCTCTACGACCGTCTGTTCAACCACGAGTCTCCAGACAGCGATAAAGAGGGTGATCTGATGGATCATCTGAACCCGGAATCGCTGGTGGTCCTCAAAGGTGCCAGAGTAGAAAAGAGCCTGGCCGAGCCGCGTAATGACCTGCCGTATCAGTTCGAGCGCGAAGGGTACTTCTACTGCGATCAGGAGCTGACCGCCAGTGCCGGCAAGCCGGTATTCAATCGCACTGTCACCTTGAGGGATTCCTGGGGTAAGGGAGGCAAGTAATGCGTATCTACAATACGCTGACGCAGCAAAAGGAAGAGTTTAAGCCCATCGAGCCGGGCAAGGTGCGCATGTACGTCTGCGGCATGACTGTGTACGACTATTGCCATCTGGGCCATGGTCGG
The DNA here is from genome assembly GCF_030541005.1 of Marinobacter sp. SS5-14b. Classification (GTDB taxonomy): domain Bacteria; phylum Pseudomonadota; class Gammaproteobacteria; order Pseudomonadales; family Oleiphilaceae; genus Marinobacter. Next base: position 377,299 of record NZ_JASSVM010000001.1, read on the forward strand.
GTGCTGGTCGCTTTCGATGTGATCAGCCGGTACCTGCGCCATCGCGGTTACGATGTGCACTACGTGCGTAATATCACCGATATTGATGACAAAATCCTGGCCCGGGCCGATGAAAACGGCGAAATCTACTCTGACCTCACCGGTCGCATGATCAAGGCGATGCATGAAGATGAGGCCCGCCTGGGTGTGCTGTCGCCGAGCGAGGAGCCCAGAGCCACGGCGTTCATCGATGAAATCATCGCGATGATTCATAAGTTGATTGGCAGTGGTCATGCCTATGCTGCAGACAATGGCGATGTCTACTTCTCAGTAGATTCCTTTTCGGACTACGGCAAGCTCAGCAAAAAGAAGCTGGAAGATCTGGTGGCGGGTGCCAGGGTGGGGGTGCAGGAAGCCAAGCGCAGCCCTGCGGACTTTGCCTTGTGGAAGGCGGCCAAGCCGGGCGAGGTGAGCTGGGATTCACCCTGGGGTGAGGGGCGCCCGGGCTGGCACATCGAGTGTTCAGCCATGTCAACCAAATGCCTCGGGGATACGTTTGATATCCACGGCGGTGGGCCGGACTTGCTGTTTCCCCATCATGAGAACGAAATCGCTCAGTCTGAGTGTGCCACTGGCCATAAATTTGTGCACACCTGGATGCACGCCGGTGCCATTCGGGTGAATAAGGAGAAGATGTCCAAGTCCCTGGGCAACTTTTTCACCATTCGCGAAATCCTGGAAAAGTACCCGGCGGAAGTGGTGCGTTACTTCCTGGTGTCCAGTCATTACCGGAGCCAGGTGGATTATTCGGAAGACAGTCTGGCCGAAGCGGGGCGCACTCTTACCAAGCTTTATCATGCCTTGCGCGGTATCACGCCGGCGAAAGACAGTGATGTTCCGGAAGGCGATCACGACCGCCGGTTTGCCGAAGTGATGGATGATGACTTCAACACGGCCGGTGCCATTGCGGTGCTGCACGCGGTGGCGAATGACATCAATCACTACCGGCGGGAAGGTAACGAAGATCAGGCCAAGCGCAGTGCTGCGGTGCTTGTTCGCCTGGGGGGTGTGCTGGGATTGTTGCAACAGGATCCGGAAGCTTTTTTCCAGGCGGATACCGGGGGTGAGTTAAGTGCGGCCGATATCGAGGCCATGATTCAGGCCCGTGCGGAGGCCCGCAAAGCAAAGAATTTTGCCGAGGGTGACCGCATCCGGGACGAGTTGCTGGAGCAGGGTATTGTTCTGGATGACAGCCGCGAAGGCACCACCTGGCGCCGCGGCTGAGTTGAAAATTGCGCATAAAGTCGCATTGTGCTGCCCGGGAATGACCTTATAGGGATTCTCACGTATAATGCGGCGCTCAAATCATAGTGCCCCCGCATCGTCAGGTGCATAAAGGGGGAGTCGGGAAACATAACCCATTGAGGCAGATAACGATGACAGAACGCGTACAAATCGGCGGCATTCAGGTCGCGAAGAATCTGTATGATTTCGTGAATAACGAAGCGATCCCGGGTACCGGTGTTGACGCTGAAAAATTCTGGGCCGAGTTTGACAAGATCGTGAACGAGTTGGCCCCGCGCAACCGTGAACTGCTTGCCAAGCGTGATGCCATCCAGGAAAAACTGGATACCTGGAACCGTGACCACAAGGGTCAGAAGCTGGACATGGCTGAGTACAAGTCCTTCCTGAAGGACATTGGTTATCTGGTCAATGAGCCGGACGACTTCAGCATCTCCACGTCCAATGTCGATCCGGAAATTGCCACCATGGCCGGCCCGCAGCTGGTTGTGCCGGTGATGAATGCCCGCTTCGCCCTGAACGCTGCCAACGCACGTTGGGGTAGCCTCTACGATGCTCTTTACGGCACGGATGCACTGCCGGAGGACAACGGTGCCGAGAAGGGTCGTGGCTACAACCCGGTTCGTGGTGCAAAAGTCATTGAGTGGGCTCGTAACCTTCTGGACAGTTCTGCGCCCCTGGCTTCCGGTAGCCATAAAGATGCTGCCAAGTACTATGTGGATGGCGGTAAGCTGGCAGTCAAGCTGCAGAACGGCGAAGTAACCGGGCTGAAAGACGAGTCCGGTTTTGTGGGCTATGTCGGTGCAGCGGGCGAGCCGACCGGGCTGTTGCTGGTCAAGAACGGTATGCATTTTGAGATCCAGATCGATGCCAGTCATCCAATTGGCAAAGACGACGGTGCCCATGTAAAAGATGTTCTGATGGAGTCTGCCCTGACTACCATCATGGATTGCGAAGATTCCGTTGCGGCGGTAGACGCTGAAGACAAGGTTCTGGCCTACAAAAACTGGCTGGGCCTGATGAAGTGTGACCTGCAAGAGTCCTTCGAAAAAGGCGGCAAGCAGATGACTCGCCGTATGAATCCGGACCGCACCTATACCGCGGCTGACGGCGGCGAGCTGACCCTGAAAGGTCGCAGCTTGATGTTTGTGCGCAACGTGGGTCATCTGATGACCAATCCTGCTGTCCTGTTGCAAGACGGCAACGAAATTCCGGAAGGCCTGATGGACGGTCTGCTGACCTCCCTGATTGCCATCCACGACCTCAAAGGTAATGGTCAGTTCCAGAACAGCACCAAGGGTTCTGTGTACATTGTTAAGCCGAAGATGCATGGCCCTGAAGAAGTGGCGTTTACCAACGAGTTCTTCGGACGTGTTGAAGACGCTCTGGGCCTGCCCCGCTTTACTCTGAAAGTCGGGATCATGGACGAGGAGCGTCGTACCACGGTTAATCTGAAGGCCTGTATCCATGCGGCCAAAGAGCGTGCGGTCTTCATCAACACCGGTTTCCTGGATCGCACCGGTGACGAAATGCACACCTCCATGGAGCTGGGGCCGTTCATCCGTAAAGGTCAGATGAAGCAGGCTGCCTGGATCAATGCTTACGAGCAGTGGAACGTGGACATTGGCCTGGAAACCGGTTTCTCAGGTGTTGCCCAGATTGGTAAAGGTATGTGGGCCATGCCGGACCTGATGGCCGGTATGTTGGAGGCCAAGATTGGTCATCCGAAATCCGGCGCCAATACTGCCTGGGTTCCGTCGCCGACAGCCGCCACTCTGCATGCCACGCACTATCATCAAGTCAATGTCTTTGATGTGCAGAAAGAGCTGGCTAACCGTCAGCGCGCCGCGCTGGACGACATCCTGACCGTGCCGGTGATGGATGATCCGTCTTCGCTGACCGCTGAAGACATTCAGCAGGAGCTCGATAACAACGCCCAGGGCATCCTCGGCTATGTTGTGCGCTGGGTTGACCAGGGTGTTGGCTGCTCCAAGGTGCCAGACATCAACGACGTTGGTCTGATGGAAGATCGTGCAACCTTGCGTATCTCTTCTCAGCTGTTGACCAACTGGTTGTACCACGGTATCTGCACGGAAGAGCAGGTCATGGAAACCATGAAGCGCATGGCTGCGGTAGTGGATCGCCAGAACTCGGGTGACCCGGCGTATCGCAACATGGCTCCGAACTTTGACGGCATCGCCTTCCAGGCAGCGCTGGACCTGGTTCTCAAGGGTCGTGAGCAGCCGAACGGCTACACAGAGCCGCTGCTGCACGCTTATCGCCTGAAGGTGAAAGCGGGCCAGTAACAGGCTCCAGTATCAAAAAACCCCGCTTCGGCGGGGTTTTTTGTGGGGGTAGATCTTTTGTCGTTGGGTCTTTTTTCAACCCTCGTGCAGCTCGTCTGCGGCGTAAAGGGTGTTTTCCAGCAGTGTGGCAATGGTCATCGGGCCAACCCCTCCGGGTACCGGTGTGATGTAAGCGGCGCGCTCAGAGGCTGCTTCGAAATCAACGTCGCCGCGCAGTGTGCCGTCTTCCATGCGGTTAATGCCCACATCAATGACCGTGGCGCCGGGCTTCACCCATTCGCCCTTGATGATGCCGGGTTTGCCCACCGCGGCGATCAGAATGTCGGCTTCGCTGACAAACTTCTCGAGATTATTGGTGAAGCGGTGGCATACCGTTGTGGTGGCACCTTTCAGTAACAGTTCCATGCTCATGGGGCGGCCAACAATGTTGGAGGCGCCCACAATTACCGCGTGCTGGCCCTTGTAGGGGGTGTCAATGGAGTCGAGCAGGGTGATGACACCGGCAGGGGTGCAGGGGCGCAGGGCAGGCTTGCGTTGCATCAGTCGCCCGATGTTGTAAGGGTGGAAGCCGTCTACATCCTTGTCAGGGCGAATCTTTACCAGAATGGGGTCAGCGTCCAGGTGCGAAGGCAGGGGGAGCTGGACCAGGATGCCATCGACGGCAGGGTTCTCGTTCAATTCATCGACCAGTGTTTCCAGAGCTTCCTGAGAGGTGTCTTCCGGCAAGTCATAAGATAGCGACAGTACGCCCGCTTCATCGCAGGCTTTGCGCTTGTTGCCGACATAGACTTGCGAGGCCGGATCGTTGCCGACCAGGATGACCGCCAGGCCGGGCGCCCTGAGGCCTTTCTGTATGCGGGTTGCAACGCCGGTTGCTACGCGTTGCCGGACTTGGGCGGCGATCTCTTTTCCGTTTATCAGTTTGGCGCTCATGATTCCATCTTGTCGGTTGGGCATGAATAAGGGTGAAGTGAAGGCTGGGCATTGTCTCATGCTTCGGCAGTAACGCCAACGTGGAGCGGGGTTATGTTGCGGGTGATAGGGGTGTAGACCGGGGTGATGTCGGGGCAGCTGCTGATCATCAAAATCAACGAATTATCGATAATTTTCAAAATCCGTGTTGACGGATGCCCAAGGCGCCGGTAATATGCGCGCCAACTTTGCTGAAGCACTTGTTGTTCAGTTAAACGGGGTATAGCGCAGTCTGGTAGCGCGCCTGCTTTGGGAGCAGGATGTCGGGAGTTCGAATCTCTCTACCCCGACCATTTTCTGGATGTTCAGGTGGGCGAACGGTCAAGCGCCCGTAGCTCAGCTGGATAGAGCACCCGCCTTCTAAGCGGGTGGTCGCAGGTTCGAGTCCTGCCGGGCGCGCCATTGAGTCGTCGGTCTGGTCAGGACCGAAATCGCCAAACCAGCAAAGTTGAAGTAGACAGATGTCAGTGCTCAAATGCACTCTTCTGATGTGGTGGACGTAGCTCAGTTGGTAGAGCTCAGGATTGTGACTCCTGCGGTCGAGGGTTCGATCCCCTTCGTCCACCCCACTTTTCCCCTGTTTTGATGTCCACGTGTGCTGTTGTCAGATGTCAGCATATGGCCGGATGCGCGAGAGTGGCGGAATTGGTAGACGCACTGGATTTAGGTTCCAGCGGGGAAACCTGTGAGAGTTCGAGTCTCTCCTCTCGCACCACCCTTTCTTTTTTCTGATTTGTCCCCATCTTTAAATTAATCCGGTTGTGGCGCTGGTCTCAAACCGCTATTCAGGTTTGTCGGGTGATTCTCTCGGCAGGGTAAACCGTGATAAACTACCGGCTTTTAATTTTGCGTCCCTTTTGGGTGAGTAGCCCTTTTCGGGATTTTGTTATAATTTTCATTCACATACAGAATCTGTAATTTGAGGATCTTCCATGCAAGTGTCTGTTGAAACGACCTCTAACATCGAGCGTCGCATGACGATTGGTGTGCCCGCCCAGGAAATTGATCAGGCGGTTCAGAAACGCCTGCAGGAAACTGCCCGTACTGTACGCCTGAACGGTTTCCGCCCTGGTAAGGTGCCCATGAGCGTGGTCAAGCGTCGTTTCGGTGACAGCGTCCGTCAGGAAATTGTGGGCGAGGTCATGCGTGACAATTACATCAAGGCACTGCAGGAGCAGGACATCAATCCGGCGGGCTGGCCGAAGTTTGAGCCGAAGACCATGGAAGAGGGTAAAGACCTCGAGTTCGTGGCCATTTTTGAAGTGCTCCCGGAAATCGAGCTGGGTGATCTGAGCAAGGTCAGCGTTGAAAAGCCGGTTGCCGAAGTGACTGATAAAGATATCGAAACCATGATCGATAATCTGCGTCGTCAGCAGGCGCCGTTGAAAGAAGTGAAGCGCAAGTCCAAGAACAAGGACATTGTGACCATCGATTTCAAAGGCTCCATTGATGGTGAAGAATTTGAAGGTGGCGCAGCTGAGGGGCACCGCCTGACGCTGGGTTCAGATCAGATGATTCCGGGCTTCGAGAAGGCCATTGTCGGCGGTAAAGCCGGTGAAGACCTCGAGATCGAGGTAACCTTCCCTGAGGATTACCACAATCAAGACCTGGCCGGTAAGCCTGCCAAGTTCGATATCAAGATTCACAAGGTAGAAGAGCCTCAGTTGCCGGAGCTCAACGCCGAGTTTTTCCAGAAGTTTGGCATTGAGGCTGTAGACGAAGCAGCGTTCCGTGAAGAAGTGAAAAAGAACATGGAACGTGAGCTGAAGCAGGCGGTTTCCAACAAGGTCAAGAACGACGTTGTTGAAGGTCTTCTGGAGACCACTGAGCTGGACGTACCCGCTTCTTTGGTTGATCAGGAAATTGATCGTTTGCGCCAGGAAGCGGTTCAGCGTTTCGGCGGACAGGTCGATTTCCAGCAGCTGCCTAAGGAAATCTTTGAAGACCAGGCCAAGCGCCGTGTTAAAACCGGTCTGCTGTTCCAGGAAGTTGTGAAGAAGAATGACCTGAAGGCAGACGCCGCCAAAGTTGAAGAAAAAATTCAGGAAATTGCTTCCACCTACGAGCAGCCTGAAGAGGTGGTTGCCCACTTTAACAGCAGCCCGGACCAGAAGAGCCAGGTTGAGTCTGTGGTTCTGGAAGAAGCCGTTGTTGACTACGTGCTTGCCCAGGCCAAGGTGAAAGAGACCAAGATGAAGTACGAGGAAGCAGTCAAAGCTGGTCAGCCCCAGCGTTGATGGCCCGGGCGTTTTAGTCCGGAGTCGCTTTCTGGAAACAGCCGGCGTGTCCGGCTGTTTTCATCTGGACTCAGTGGTGGCAGAGTATAAGGGTATCCAGGTGATACAATTTGGATGTCCTGCCTCAGGAGTCCATGCCCATAGTCTTTAAGGAGCTCAGGCAACACATGACGCAAAAACCGTTTGATGGCCCTACAATGATAACCAGCGCTGGTCTGGTGCCGATGGTAATTGAACAGACAGCAAGGGGCGAACGTTCGTTTGACATCTACTCCCGTCTGCTCAAAGAGCGGGTGATTTTTTTGGTTGGGCCGGTGGAAGATCACATGGCCAACCTGGTCGTTGCTCAGCTGTTGTTCCTCGAGTCCGAAAATCCGGATAAGGACATTCACCTGTATATCAACAGCCCGGGTGGGTCTGTCACGGCGGGTATGTCGATCTACGACACCATGCAGTTCGTGAAGCCCGATGTGGCGACCTTATGCATTGGTCAGGCAGCGAGCATGGGCGCATTTCTGCTCGCCGGCGGCGCAAACGGCAAACGCGCCTGCTTGCCAAATTCCCGCGTAATGATTCACCAGCCGTTGGGCGGTTATCAGGGCCAGGCTTCAGATATTGAAATTCACACACGTGAGATTCTCAAGATTCGTCATACCCTGAACTCGATATTGGCCGAGCACACAGGCCAGGATCTCGAAACCATCGGGCGGGATACGGATCGCGATAATTTCATGGATCCGGTCCAGGCTAAAGAGTACGGGTTGATTGATACAGTACTTGATAAGCGCGTACCGAATAAATAATACTGAAAGTCATCGCATCATCCCTGGCCTGCGTATCCACCTTTAACGCAGGCCAATGAAGAACAGAGGTATTTCAATGGCAGATGAAAGAAACGGCAGAGGCGACGATAACGGCAAGTTGCTCTACTGCTCGTTTTGTGGAAAGAGCCAGCATGAAGTCCGTAAGCTCATTGCAGGGCCCTCGGTGTTCATCTGCGACGAGTGTGTTGATCTGTGCAACGATATTATTCGGGAAGAAATTCAGGAAAATGCCCAGGAAGACACCAGTGATCGTCTTCCCGTGCCGGCAGAAATCCGTGAAACCCTGAATGAATATGTGATTGGGCAGGATCGCGCCAAGATTGTGTTGTCTGTCGCTGTCTATAACCACTACAAGCGCTTGCGTTACGGCGAGGGCAAGAGTGATGTCGAGTTGGGTAAGAGTAACATTCTGCTGATCGGTCCGACCGGTAGCGGTAAGACCCTTCTTGCTGAAACGCTTGCGCGTATGCTCAACGTACCGTTTACGATTGCTGATGCAACCACACTGACCGAAGCCGGTTATGTGGGTGAGGATGTCGAGAACATCATCCAGAAGCTGCTTCAGAAGTGCGATTATGATGTGGAAAAGGCCCAGCGCGGTATTGTCTATATCGATGAGATTGACAAGATTTCCCGTAAGTCTGATAACCCGTCCATCACTCGGGATGTGTCCGGTGAGGGCGTTCAGCAGGCCTTGCTCAAGCTGATCGAGGGGACGGTTGCGTCGGTTCCGCCCCAGGGTGGCCGCAAGCATCCCCAGCAGGAATTTTTGCAGGTTGATACCGGCAATATTCTGTTCATCTGTGGTGGTGCGTTCGCTGGTCTGGAAAAGGTTATTCAGGAGCGTTCCGAGCGCAGCTCCATCGGTTTCTCGGCAACGGTGAAGAGCCAGGACGACAGCAAGAGTGCTGGCGATATCATTCAGGACGTGGAAACCGAGGATCTGGTCAAGTTTGGCCTGATTCCTGAGTTTGTTGGTCGTCTTCCGGTTGTGGCGACGCTGACCGAGCTGGATGAAGATGCACTCGTGCAGATTCTTACGGAGCCAAAGAACGCCCTGACCAAGCAGTATCAGAAACTCTTTGATCTGGAAGGTGTTGAACTGGACTTCCGTGAAGACGCCCTCAGGGCAGTGGCCCGAAAGGCTATGGCTCGCAAGACCGGTGCCCGCGGTCTGAGATCGATCATGGAAGCAACCTTGCTCGACACCATGTATCAGATTCCGTCTGAACATGATGTGTCAAAGGTTGTTATTGATGAGAGTGTGATCAGCGGCGATTCAGAGCCGTTCAAGATCTACGCGAGAAGCGATCACGCCAAAGCGGCGTCAGAAGATTGATCTGGTATTTTCCGAACGCTGGATGATTTGAAAAAGGGGCGTTTAACGCCCCTTTTTCATGGCTGCCTGTAACCTGCCTGCCCTTATTTTCACTCCGTAAAAAGATTGCAATTTTTGCCTGCGCCCCAATGATGGGTGATATGCTGAATAAAATGCTGTCAGAGGATTCTCTATGACCCTTATATCCGAACAAACCGTGCAGGAATACCCGCTGCTTCCACTTCGTGATGTGGTGGTGTTCCCGCACATGGTGGTGCCGCTGTTTGTCGGCCGGGAGAAGTCCATTCAGGCGCTTGAGGCCGCGATGGAGGGCAGCAAGGAAATTCTGTTGGTCGCCCAGAAAGACGCGTCCACCGATGAGCCGGGCCCCGACGACGTTTTCAACATGGGCACCCTGGCAACCGTTTTGCAGATGCTGCGGTTACCTGACGGCACAGTAAAAGTGTTGGTTGAGGGTAACGCCCGTGCCAGCATCTCCAGTATAGAAGAAGGTGAGTTCCTGACTGGCGATGCCATCCTGATGGACGAAGACTCGTTGCCCGAGCGTGAGGAAGACGTTCTCACCAAAACGCTGATGGACGAGTTCGAGAAGTATGTGAAATTGTCCAAGAAAGTGCCGTCTGAAGTATCCAACGCGTTGACTGGCATTAACGAGATTGACCGGCTGGTGGATACCATGGCCGCGCACCTGGATATGCGCATCCCGGAGAAGCAGGAGCTGCTGGAAGCGTTGGATGTGCGTAAGCGGGTTGACCTGTTGTTGGGCAAGCTTGACGGTGAAATCGACCTGATCGAGGTTGAAAAGCGCATTCGCGGCCGCGTCAAAAAACAGATGGAGCGCAGTCAGCGGGAGTATTATCTCAACGAGCAGATGAAGGCTATCCAGAAAGAAATGGGTACCCTGGGCGAGGGCAGCAACGACTTTGAAGAGCTTGAGCAAAAACTCGAGGAGGCGGGCCTGCCGGAAGAAGCGCTGAAGAAAACCGAAGCGGAGCTGAACAAGCTCAAGATGATGTCGCCCATGTCCGCCGAAGCGACCGTGGTGCGGGGCTACATTGATTGGATGCTGGCCGTTCCCTGGAAAAAGCGTAGCAGGGTGCGCCATGATCTGGAGAAAGCCCGGGAGATTCTGGACAAAGATCACTACGGCCTGGATGAAGTCAAGAAGCGGATTCTGGAATACCTTGCTGTGCAAAGTCGGGTCAAGAAGGTCAAAGGCCCTGTGCTGTGTCTGGTGGGGCCTCCTGGAGTGGGTAAAACATCCCTTGGCCAGTCCATCGCCAAAGCGACCAACCGGAAGTACACACGGATGGCTTTGGGCGGTGTGCGCGACGAAGCGGAAATCCGAGGTCATCGTAAAACCTACATCGGGGCTTTGCCTGGCAAGCTGCTGCAGAAGCTTTCAAAGGTCGGCGTAAAGAACCCGCTGTTCCTGTTCGATGAAATTGACAAGATGGGTATGGATCATCGGGGTGACCCGGCGTCCGCCCTGCTGGAAGTGCTCGATCCGGAGCAGAACCACACGTTCAACGATCATTACCTGGAAGTAGATTACGACCTTTCAGATGTGATGTTTGTTTGTACCTCTAACTCCATGGATATTCCTCCGGCGTTGCTGGATCGAATGGAGATTATCCGGATCCCGGGTTACACCGAAGAAGAGAAGGTGAACATTGCTCTTCGGTATTTGCTGCCGAAGCAGATTCTTGCAAATGGCCTTCGCAAGGGTGAGCTGGATGTACCGGAAGAAACCATTCGTGATCTGATCCGCTATTACACTCGTGAAGCGGGTGTGCGGGGGCTGGAGCGGGAAATCGCGAAAATCTGCCGCAAGGTTGTTCGGGAGCATGTCGAGAGCAGCGACAAGGCTTCGCTGACGATCACGCAGGAGATGCTGGAAGACTACTCGGGCGTTAAAAAGTTCAAGTATGGCCTGGCGGAAGAGAGCAACCAGATTGGTCAGGTGACCGGCCTGGCATGGACGCAGGTGGGCGGTGAACTGCTGACCATTGAGTGCGCATTAACGCCGGGTAAAGGCCGGGTTGTAAAAACAGGCTCACTGGGCGACGTAATGCAGGAGTCTATTCAAACGGCGCTGACGGTGGTTCGAAGCCGGGCTTCGGGGCTTGGTGTAACCGATGATTTTCACGAAAAACACGACCTCCATGTTCACGTTCCTGAGGGTGCAACGCCGAAAGACGGCCCAAGTGCGGGTATCGGAATGTGCACAGCTCTCGTTTCTGCACTGACCAAAATACCGGTGCGTGCGGATGTGGCCATGACCGGGGAAATCACACTTCGCGGTCGTGTGCTGCCGATTGGCGGACTGAAGGAAAAGCTCCTGGCAGCCCATCGCGGGGGTATTAAAACCGTTCTGATTCCTGATGAAAATGTTCGTGATCTCAAAGAGATACCAGATAGTATCAAAGAGTCACTGGAAATCAGGCCGGTTAAATGGATTGATGAAGTGCTTGATATTGCGCTGGCTTATCCACCGAAGCCACGGGTTGAAAATGACGCCGATAAAGCGTCACCAGCCAAGGCAAATGATGAGTCCGGCGATGCTGCAGAACGCATAAATACACATTAAACCGGGGATGAGTTGTTGACATGCCCGAGAGCCCGTTGGTATAACTGTTTCGCCGTGAAGCAGCCAATACCAAGGGCTCCCGCGCAGTATGTGCCTATTCCGAACACCGGTTAATCGCCGCAAGGAATAATAAAACTGAAGAATGGAATTCTCCGACCGCTTATGCGATAGTCGAGAACGTCCTCGAAAAAACAAACCAACCTATAACATCTTCAACCTGAAATCGAAGGGGTTTAGTGTGAACAAGTCCGAACTGATCGATGCAATTGCAGAGTCCGCAGATATTTCTAAAGCTGCAGCTGGCCGTGCGCTGGATGCTATGACCAACACCATCACTGGTGCACTGAAGAAAGGCGACCAGGTTACCCTGATCGGCTTCGGTACCTTTTCTGTGAAGGACCGTGCCGCTCGTACCGGCCGTAACCCGCAGACTGGCGCTGAAATCAAGATTGCGGCCTCCAAAGTGCCTGGATTCAAGGCAGGTAAGGCCCTGAAAGACGCCGTTAAGTAACGGATCTTTCTCTGGCAGCTTCCGCTGGCGGAAGTTGCCATTAGAATTCAAGGCGCATTCCGAACAGGGTGCGCCTTTTTACGTTAAAGGCAGCCGGGGCTACACCTCACCACAATAACCACCAGCACGACCTTGAACAGGGATTCAGAAACAACATGCTTCAAGATATTCGGGATAACGCCCAGAGCACGATCGCCAAAGTTATCGTTGGCCTTTTGATTATCTCTCTTTCTATTTGGGGAATGGACGCCATTATTGGCGGTTTTACCGGAGAGCCGGAAGTGGCTACCGTTAACGGTAACGACATTACAGAGCGAGAGTTCCTGCGCACCGTTCAGCTGGAAACCCAGCAGCGTCTGATGCGGATGGAGAATCCGGACCCCTCCATGGTGGACGAAGATCAGGTTCGACAGGACGTTCTTGAGGCGCTTATCCAGGAAGCCGTCTTGACGCAGGATGCACAGAATCAGGGGCTGGGGCTGTCCGATGCAGACATTGATGCGTTGATCAGGCAGATGCCTCAGTTTCAGGTCGATGGCAAGTACAGCCCTGAGCGCTTTGCGGCCACCGTGCGCAGCGTTGGAATGGGTGTGGCTGAGTTTCGTGCCAGCATGCGCAAGAACTACGTGACCAATCAGATCCGTGCAGCGATTGCCCAAACCGGACTGGTTGCACCTGAAAATGCAGCCCAGCTGCTGGCTATGCAAAACCAGACACGGAATTTCCGTGTGTTGGCGCTTTCAGCGGATGATGTGGCTGATCGGGTTTCAGTATCAGACGAAGAAGTAGCGTCGTATTACCAGGAAAACAAGGCCCAGTTCCAGGAGCCGGAGCAGGTTGATGCTGCCTATATCACCTTGTCTCAGGGAGCGCTGGCTGCAACGATTGATGTGTCTGATGATGAAGTGCGCAGTCGGTATAACGAACGTGCGGAACAATACGCCCGGGAAGAGCGTAAAGCGGCTCACATTCTGGTTGAGGCGGGAGCCGAGGCCAACGAAACCATTACCACCATTCAGCAACGGCTGGAAGCCGGGGAGTCGTTTGCGGAGCTGGCGGCCGAGTACTCCGTCGATACCGTTTCGGCCCGAGAAGGCGGTGATCTTGGCTATGCAGGTCGGGGGGTGTACGACCAGGCGTTTGAAGAAGCGCTCTTTGCCCTTGAAAAGGGCGAGGTATCCGGACCGGTTGAAACCAGTTTCGGTATTCACCTGATCCAGCTGGCCGACGTTCGCCGCTCTGACGTTCCCACCTTCGAAGAGTTGGCAGGTCAACTGCGCCAAGAGCTTGCCCGGGAACAGGCTGCAGAGCGCTTTGCTGAGGTGCGCGCGCAACTTGCTGATGCTGCCTATGCTGCGGATGATCTTGCAGGACCTGCCAGTGAGCTTGGCCTTGAAGTGCGTGAAGTGGACGGTGTAGCCCGTACCGGTGGTACCGCGCCCTTTGATCACGCTGGACTGGTTCGTCAGGTATTCTCCGAGGACGTGCTAAAGGGAGGATATAACACGGAACTGATCGATGTAGGCGACAATGTGTCCGTCGTAGCTCGGGTCAGAACTTACCATGAGCCTCGTCAACTGGAACTGACTGATGTAAAGGAAGATATCCGTGCAACCCTGACGGCTCGCGCCACGCGTGAAGCTTTACAGGCCAAAGCTGATGAACTGGTTGCGGTGATTGAATCCGGCGATGAGCCGGAGCAGGGAAGCTGGCAGAGCTTTGAAGAGCAGGGCCGTGGTGCTGCGGGTGCTCTTAGCCCGTTTGTACTTCAGAAGGCTTTCGCGATGGCCAGACCAGAGGGTGGCCAGCCTTCGGTAGATGCGGTCGTTGATCAGCGTGAGGCAGCCGTCATTGTGTTGGAAGGAGTGAATGAGGGCGATGTAGACCGTGACGGCGCCGAGTTCCAGCAGGTCAGCCAGTTTCTCATGCAGCTCGAAGGTCAGCGTGAATACATGGCGTATCAGCAGTATCTGAGAAATACCGCTGAGGTGGATCGGAACTGATTCGTCGGCCAATAAAAAAGGGTGCTCAGGCACCCTTTTTTTTCGCTTATGAATTCAGCGGGAAGCGCGTTGCCTTGAGGCTTTCTTTGACCTTCTTCAGATGTGCCAGAAAGTCTGGGCCTCGTTTCAGTGTGACACCGGTAGCCAGGATGTCGATAACGGTCAGGTGAATGATCCGTGAAGACATGGGCATGTATACTTCCGTATCCTCTGGTGAGGTGACGCCAAGCACTGTTGTGCAAACGTCGGCCAGCGGTGACTCGGGGTTGGTGATGCCAATAACCGTGGCACCATTGGCTCGCGCCAGACGGGCTATTTCGACGGACTCCCGGGTACGTCCGGTGTACGAAATCACTACGATGGCGTGACCGACACCGGCGCCTGCAGCCACCATGCGTTGCATCAGGGCATCATCGTATGACGACACGGGAATGTTGAAGCGAAAAAATTTGTGCTGGGCATCCAGAGCAACCGACGCTGAGCCGCCCATGCCAAAGAAACTGACTTGCTTGGCTTGAATCAGGTAGTCGACTACCTTTTCAATGGCCTGAGGGTCCAGTGCCTGCCTGGCTTTGTCCAGGCTGGCAATCGTGCTGAGCATGATTTTGTCAGCATACTCGGCAGCGGCGTCATCCGGTTCAATATTTTGCCCCACATACGGTGTGCCGGTGGCGATACTCTGAGCTAACCGAATTTTGAAGTCCGGGAATCCGGTGGCAGAGAAACCCCGGCAAAACCGGTTCACTGTGGGTTCGCTGACCTCTGCGGCTCGTGCCAGTGCCGCAATGCTGTACCGGGTTGCTGCGCTCGGGTCGCGGAGGATGGCCCCAGCTACTTTGCGCTCCGATTTATTCAGTGTTTCCAGCCGGTTTTGTATCTCTTCCAGCAGATTTTCTTCTCTATGTACCGCACTTGCTGCCATACGGTTTACTCCCTGATTTGCCGGCAATTTTGGTCATGAGGTTGAGCTATTATACCTTGTGCATCCGGTTTCCCGAGTAGTAAATACGTCATAGTGGCTTGAAGCCTTGGATTATACGAAATGTGGTGTCATTATTTAGGTAAAGTTACGACATGGTTCATGGCCGCAGGCCGGCAGGAGAGTGTGAGAGCCCATGGAGACATCCTGCGATCTTATGCTGTTTGGTGCATCCGGTGACCTTGCGCAGCGAAAGCTGTTTCCGGCGCTCTATCAGTTGGATCGGGCCGGCTTGCTTGCGCCGGAAAGTCGTATTCTGGCCATTGCCAGACGAGACACAGCGGCTGAAGCATTTCGCGAGGCGTTGCTGGTAAAGCTTGAGGCGTTGGTGAGGGCCGGTGAGTTCGATCGGGAATTGGCCGGCCGGTTTGTCGCAAGGGTTGACTATCTGCGCCTCGATTTTACGGACACCGACGGTTTTCTGGCCTTGAATGCCTGGCGAAACCCCGGCAATCACCTCATTGTGTACATGGCGACGCCGCCGGGAATGTACGGTGTCATTGCCCGCAATCTGCGTGCCCAGGGCTGTTGCACTGAACGCACCCGGGTGGTGGTGGAGAAGCCGATCGGCCATGACCTTGAGTCATCCAGAGTCATTAAC
Source organism: Marinobacter sp. SS5-14b (assembly GCF_030541005.1). Classification (GTDB taxonomy): domain Bacteria; phylum Pseudomonadota; class Gammaproteobacteria; order Pseudomonadales; family Oleiphilaceae; genus Marinobacter. Next base: position 392,942 of record NZ_JASSVM010000001.1, read on the forward strand.
GACGAGCTGGCCGAGGTGTATCACGAAAGCCAGTTGTTCCGTATTGATCATTATCTGGGCAAGGAGACGGTCCAGAACCTGATCGCCCTTCGTTTTGCCAACAACCTCTTTGCCTCTCAGTGGGATCAGAACCATATCTCTCATGTCGAAATTACCGTTGCCGAGAGTATGGGCATTGAGGGGCGTTGGGGGTATTTCGATCAGGCGGGTCAGATCCGTGACATGATCCAGAACCACCTGTTGCAGCTACTTTGCCTGATCGCAATGGATCCTCCTGCAGATCTGTCGGCTGATAGCATTCGCGATGAAAAGGTGAAAGTGCTCAAGGCCCTGAAACGGATTACGCCAGACATCATGGAGCAATATGTTGTAAGGGGTCAGTACACGGCAGGTACCAGTAATGGTCAATCGGTGCCTGGCTACCTTGAGGAAGAGAGCGCTGACAAATCGAGTGAAACCGAAACCTTTGTCGCGTTGAAGGTGGAAATCGATAATTGGAGATGGTCCGGGGTACCCTTTTACATCCGAACGGGTAAACGTATGCCGGAGAAGATGTCTCAGATCATCATCCACTTCAAGCCCGCACCGCATTATATTTTTGACCCGGATCAGAAGCATCTGGCCAACAATAAGCTGATTATTCGTTTACAGCCCGATGAAGGTATGGCCCTGAAGATTTTAACCAAAGATCAGGGCCTGGATAAGGGAATGCGGTTGCGCCAGGGGCCTCTTGAACTGACCTTTTCCGAAACCTTTGATACCGACCGGATACCGGATGCCTATGAGCGCCTTTTGTGGGAGGTGATGCGGGGCAATCAGTATTTGTTTGTGCGTCGGGACGAAGTCGAATACGCCTGGCGCTGGGTTGATCAGGTTATCCGTAACTGGCACGAAAGCGGTGAACCACCGAAGCGTTATGCAGCGGGTACCTGGGGGCCGGTTGCATCCATTGCCATGATCACACGGGACGGCAGGAGCTGGTATGAAGATGTCTGAGCTTCATTTGCCGGTGGGTATAGAAACCTGCTCGATGGAGACGGCGGAATCCGTTGCCGGGGTGCTTGCTGAGGATGTTGCCCGGTTTTTGAAGCGGCGCCTTGATCAGGCTCGGGAGGCGACTCTCGTTGTCTCCGGCGGTTCAACCCCGCTGCCGTTTTTTCGGGCGTTGCGGGAGAAGCATCTGGACTGGGCCAGAGTAAAGGTCGTGCTGGCAGATGAACGCTGGGTACCGGAGAGTGATCCGGCGAGTAATACGGCTCTTGTGAAACAGCATTTACTGCAAGGGCGGGCGGGTGCAGCCCAGTTCGTTTCACTCATGCAGCCCGGCCCAGACCCAGTAAGCGCATTGCCTGCGATGGATGCTGCCGCAGGCACCTTGCCTCTGCCGCTGGATGTTGTCGTTCTGGGGATGGGCAATGATGGCCATGCCGCATCGCTGTTTCCGGATGCCCCCGAGCTGTCTGATGCCATGGACAGTGCCGGAACCCGAAAGGTCGCGGTGATGACGCCGCCGTCCCAGGCGCAAGTGCGGGTAACACTGACGATGCCGGTTTTGGCCCGTGCTCGCTTTACAGCTCTGCACCTGAAAGGTGAGAGCAAGCTCGACACACTGAGCCGGGCTGCGGATAACCCGGCTGACTGGAAAGCCATGCCGGTTCGGGCCTTTCTCAAGCCCGGGCTGAAAGTGTATTGGAGCCCCTGAGCCAGACCCTGGCCCTGTATTACGGAGCGCGTTATGCCCCAGCTATCTGAAGAGCACAAGGCACAGATTCAGGCCGCATTTATGGCCTCACCGCTGATTCCGGTGATTACCATCCATCGTCCGGAAGATGCGGTTCCGCTCTGTCGTGCCCTGGTGGCCGGTGGAATCAACGTACTGGAAATCACCCTGAGAACCGAGTTTGGCGTTGCCGCCATTCGCGATGTGCGTAAAGCGTTGCCGGAAGCGTTGGTCGGTGCCGGAACGGTTACCGGAATCGGTCAGTATCGGGAGGTGGAAGCAGCGGGTGCCCAGTTTGTGATTACGCCGGGAGTCACCGAAGCAATACTGGAGTTTGGTGTGACATCTGAAGCGCCACTGCTGCCCGGGATTGCTACGGCGTCTGAGTTAATGATGGGGTATATCCACGGTTACCGGCACTTCAAGTTTTTCCCGGCGGAGGTCTCGGGTGGAATTCCAGCGCTGAATGCCTTTGCCGGGCCCTTCCCGGACGTCATGTTTTGCCCGACCGGCGGCATTCGGAGAGACACGGCGTCCAGCTACCTCGAGCTGGCCAATGTCGCCGCTGTTGGTGGCTCCTGGCTGACGCCGGCTGCGGCTATCGAGGCCAAAGACTGGGCGGCGATTGCTGAGATCGCACGCTCCAGTCTGAAGGATATTCGGCGAGGGAAGTAGCCAGACGCTACTGGATCTGGTCGCCCACCCGCACGATTTTCATGGTGTTGGTGCCACCCTGTGCGTTGACGTAGTCACCCTTGGTAACCACCACCAGGTCGTCGTCAGTTACGACACCACGGTTGATTAGCTCAGACAAGGCCAGAACATTGACCTGGTCGTTGGGATGCTCAGCGGAATCAAAAGGAACCGTCTGAACGCCGCGGAAAAGGGCAACGCGATGCTGGGTCGAGTGATGTCGTGAAAACGCAAAAATCGGCAGGCTCGACTTGATCCGGGACATCAGCAGCGGCGTGGCACCGGTCTCCGTCAGGCAGATAATGGCGGTGACACCCTTGAGGTGATTGGCTGCATACATGGCTGACAGCGCAATGGCCTCATCGACTTTTTCCATGCTTTCGTTGATGCGATGCTTCGATTGGTGCATGGAGGGGTGGCGCTCGGCACCCATGCAGATCCTCACCATTGCCTCAACGGCTTCCAGGGGGTAGTCGCCAACGGCCGTCTCGGCAGACAACATAACGGCATCGGTATAGTCCATAACCGCGTTGGCGACGTCCGATACTTCCGCCCGTGTCGGCATCGGGTTGGTGATCATCGACTCCATCATCTGAGTGGCAGTAATCACGACACGATTAAGGACCCGTGCCCGAGCGATAATGTGCTTCTGCACTGCCACCAGTTCGGCGTCACCAATCTCTACCGCCAGATCGCCACGAGCAACCATCACGGCATCGGAGGCTTCGATGACGGCATCCAGCGCGACCGTGTCATGGGCCAGCTCAGCCCTTTCGATTTTGGCTACCAGACCCGCATTGGAGCCTGCGTCTTTCAGTAACTGGCGGGCCACATGCATGTCTTCGGCGGTGCGCACGAACGACACCGCAACATAGTCTGCACCGAGTTTGGCGGCAGTTACGATGTCTTGCCGGTCTTTGTCGGTCAGGGCGTCGGCCGACAGGCCGCCACCGCGCTTGTTAAGACCTTTGTTGTTGGACAAGGGCCCACCAATGAGCACCCTGGAGGTGATGCTGTGACTGTCTATTGACGTGACTTCCATTTCGATCCGACCATCATCCAGCACCAGGATATCGCCCGGGGATACGTCGTTGATCAGTTCTTCGTAATCAATACCGACGCACTGTTCTGTGCCGGCTTCTTTGTCCATAGCGGCATCAAGCACAAAAGTCTGGCCGCGCTGCAGGGTTATCTTGTTATTGGCGAAGCGGGCGATTCTCAGTTTCGGGCCCTGGAGATCGGCGAGCAGAGCCACGAAGCGGCCTTGTGCCTTGGCCGTTTGGCGCACCCGGCGAGCTCGTTCCATATGCTCTTCGGCGCTGCCATGGGAAAAGTTCAGGCGGGTGACGTCGACGCCGGCAGCAATGATCCCCGCCAGGGCTTCCTCACCGTCAGTAGCGGGGCCGAGTGTGGCAACAATTTTGGTGCGCCTGAGCATAGTGTTTGTCCTTAACGTGTGTCGTAATCAATAAATGGATTGAGTATGGTTGATTGAACCGGAATGACAGTCTCTAAGGAAGTACACTTACGTAGTGTGTCCATTAACGTGGGAGAGCGCCATGCAGCCTGTGATTTTGAAGGTGACCAACCGGATTATCGAGCGAAGCCGGGCTACGCGCCAGGGCTACCTGGCCAGAATGTACGCGCTCAGAGACCAGGATCCCCATCGGGGCACCCTGTCCTGCGGTAATCTGGCCCATGGGTTTGCCGCTTGCCAGCCCGGTGACAAGGATGCCCTCAAGCTGATGAACCGGGCCAATGTGGCCATTGTCTCCGCTTATAACGATATGTTGTCGGCCCATCAGCCCTACCATCGGTTTCCGGATATTATCCGGGAGGCGGCGCATGGTATGGGCTCAGTGGCCCAGTTCGCCGGCGGCACTCCCGCCATGTGTGACGGCGTTACCCAGGGGCAGCCGGGCATGGAGCTCAGTCTCTTTTCCCGGGACACCATAGCAATGAGCACGGCGGTGGCACTCAGTCACAACATGTTTGATGCGATTACCTTACTGGGTATCTGTGACAAAATTGTGCCAGGGTTGTTGATTGGCGCGCTGAGTTTCGGGCATTTACCAACGATACTGATACCGGCGGGCCCTATGCCCTCAGGGCTTCCCAACAAAGAAAAACAGCGGGTTCGACAGCTCTATGCCGAAGGCAAGATTGGCCGTGATGAACTTCTGGAAGCCGAAAGCGCGTCTTACCATAGCCCCGGTACCTGCACCTTCTACGGTACGGCCAACAGTAACCAGATGCTGGTGGAATTCATGGGCCTGCACCTGCCCGGTGCAGCGTTTATCCACCCGGATACCCCGTTGCGGGACGCTCTGACGCGCTCTGCCACCGAACAGGTAATACGCCTCTCCCGACCTCAGGGCGGCAAGCTCGGGCTGGCGGATATGGTGGATGAAAAGGCAATCGTGAACGCGCTCGTGGCGCTGCTGGTCACCGGGGGTTCCACTAATCACACCATCCACTGGATAGCCATCGCCAGGGCAGCCGGCATCCTCATCGACTGGAATGACTACGCCGAGTTGTCGTCGGCTGTGCCCTCCTTAACCCGCATTTACCCCAACGGCCAGGAAGATATCAATGCGTTTCATGAGGCGGGCGGCACGCCGTTTTTGATTCAGGAGTTGCTGAATGCCGGCTATCTGCATGAGGACGTTCAGACGGTGATGGGGCCAGGCCTTGACCAGTACACCCGAATGCCAGCGCTTGGCGGCGAGGGTCTGGAATGGCAGGCAGCGTCCCGTGACAGTCTTCGGCCCGATGTACTGAGTAGCGTTGCCCGACCGTTTGCCCCGGATGGTGGCCTGAAGGTGCTTGAGGGAAATCTCGGCCGGGGCGTGATTAAAGTATCGGCGGTGGCACCGGAGCACCATTGTGTGGAAGCCCCCGCTGTGGTGTTTGATGACCAGAACGAATTAAAAGCCGCCTTTGAAGCAGGTGATCTGGATCGTGACTGCGTGGTTGTGGTGCGCTTTCAGGGCCCGAAAGCCAATGGCATGCCGGAGTTGCACAAACTCACGCCTTACCTGGGGGTACTTCAGGATCGCGGCTTTCGGGTGGGGTTGGTGACGGACGGCAGAATGTCTGGCGCTTCGGGCAAGGTTCCGGCGGCCATCCATGTCTATCCTGAAGCTCTGGAGGGAGGGCCACTGGCAAGGGTGCAGAACGGTGATGTGATTCGCATTGATGCCGACGGGTCGCAGCTGAGCGTACAACTGGATGACGCGACCCTGGCGTCGAGAGTGTGTGCGAAAAAAGACCTGGCGGGCCAGCATCAGGGCTACGGCCGCGAATTATTCGGCTGGATGCGCCGAGATGCGGGTAACCCTGAGCAGGGCGCCAGTGTGTTCTGGGGGCATGAGGGGTGACAGCCAACACCTGTATTCTGGTTGGCGACATCGGTGGAACGCATGCGCGCTTTGCATTAGCAAAACAAGCAGGCGGAGGGCTTGAGTGTATTCAGGTGCTGCGCTGTGCTGATTATTCCGGGCCAGAAGCGGCGATAGCGGATTTTATGGGGCGGGCTAACGGGCCGGAAGTGCTGGCGGCTTGTTTTGCGGTGGCCGCGCCCGTGGCCGGTGATACGGTGTCGATGACCAATAACCACTGGGTGTTTGATCGTCCTTCTATCCAGCGGCGTTTTGGCTGGCAGCAGTTCCTGCTGGTAAACGACTATATCGCCATGGCGCTGGGTGTCCTTCAGGTGCCCGAAGCAACGCTCATTCGCCTCGGTGGCGGGGCGCCGGACAAACGTCGCCCTAAACTGATCCTGGGGCCTGGCACAGGGTTAGGGGTTTCGGCGCTGGTGCCCTCACATCAGGGCTGGTTGCCATTGGCCACGGAAGGGGGGCATGTCGACTTTGCTCCGGGGGATGAAACCGAGGCGAGCATTCTTGGCCGGTTGCGGGCGCAGTTTGGCCGGGTGTCGGTAGAGCGGCTTCTGTGCGGACCGGGCCTGGTGAATCTTTACCGTGAGCTGGCAGTCGTCAGAGGCAGGCCGGCTACTCTGAGTCTTGCTGAGGACATCTCCGCTGCGGCCTTGGCCGGAGTTGACACCCTGGCCGTTGAGACCCTGCAGCGCTTTTGCACCATCCTCGGCAGGGTGGCGGGCAATGCTGTGTTGACACTGGGCGCCTACGGCGGCGTGTATCTGAGCGGGGGCATGGTGCCGGCAATGCTCCCGTTTTTTCTTGGCAGTGGCTTCAGGGAAGAATTCGAAAACAAGGGCAGGATGACGCCGTTGCTGGCTCAGACTCCGGTGTGGGTGGTGACCGATCCCTGTACTGGATTGTACGGTGCGGCGTCGGCACTCGAACTTCCGGAGGCCTGATCGTGGAATCGCATAAGGATGAGTTGGCGAGTCTTGGTTTTGTTCAACTGGTGTCTCGCGTGCGCGCCTGCACACTGTGCCGTCAAAAACTACCCCATGAGCCTCGCCCGGTGGTTCAGTTGTCGGAATCGTCGCGCATCCTGATTGTCGGGCAGGCGCCGGGCAGGAAGGTGCATGAAACCGGTGTGCCGTTCAATGACCCCAGTGGTGACAGGCTCCGGCAGTGGATGGGTATAGGGCGTGACGCTTTTTACGATGAAAGCCGCGTGGCGATTCTACCCATGGGGTTTTGCTTTCCCGGTACCGGGAAATCCGGTGATTTGCCGCCGCTCCCGGAATGCGCGGACACCTGGCGGGAGGCATTGCTGGCAAGGCTCCGGCATGTTGAACTGACCCTGGTGATTGGCCAGTATGCCCAGGCTTGGCACCTGCCGGATAACAGGCGCCTGGTGACGGATAACGTGCAGGCCTGGCGGGAATATTGGCCCAGGCTTCTCCCAATGCCGCATCCCAGCCCCCGGAATAACCTGTGGCTGAGGCGAAACCCCTGGTTTGAGAACGAGGTTTTGCCCCGGCTACAGGCGCGGGTCAGCCAACTACTGTGACAGGGCCGGGCCAGCGCATTCAGAGGAAAAGCGCGGTGATGTCTCACAGATATAAGCACCGAGCATGCGTTTTTGTTCTTCCGTGATATACAGGCCTTGCTTGGTTCTGCGCCACAGGATGTCGTCGGGCGTCAGTGCCCATTCGTTGAAAATCAGATAATCCACTTCCTTTTGGCTCAGCGTGTCGGTGTACCAGTGGCCCATATCTTCCTGCCGGTTTGCATCACGGAGGATGTTATAGCTTTCGGTGCCGTAACTGCGCACGAAGCGGTGAATAACCGGCTGGTGCAGCCAGGGGAATTCTTCAGCAAGTTTCAGTGCCAGAGCTTCCTGGGACTGGAAATCCCCTCCTGGCAATAGTGCCTTGCGTGTCCAGGACCGGCCGGCGCCCGGGAAATATTTGCAGACCTGGTCGGTCACTGCTTCTGCCAATTTTCGGTAGGTGGTGATTTTGCCCCCAAAAACTGAAACCAGGGGTGGCTGGCCGTTGTCATCGTTTACTTCGTAGGAATAGTCTCGTGAAGCGGACTGCGCTGTGCCGCCCTCTTCGTCCATCAGTGGGCGAACCCCGGAATAACTCCAGGCGACATCGTCTGCTGTCAGCTGTCTGCGAAAGTATTGGTTTACAATATCAAGCAGGTACTCGGTTTCAGCGGGCGAGATACAGGCTTCCGAGGGATTCCCTTCATAGTCCACATCGGTGGTTCCGATCAGTGAAAAGTTGTCCTCGTAGGGGATGACAAACACAATCCGCTGGTCTTCATTCTGCAGGATATAAGCCTCAGTGCTCTGGTTAAGCCTGGGCACCACAATATGGCTGCCCTTAACCATGCGGATCTGTTTGGGTGCTTTGATACCAAGACTTTCGCCAAACAGTCTGCTGACCCACGGCCCCGTTGCATTCACAATAACGTTGGCTTTCAGGCTGTGGCGGTGGCCGTGCAGGGTGTCTTCCAGGGTGGCCAGCCAATGGCCGTCTTCCCGTTTTGCGCGAATGCAGCGGGTGCGGGTGAGGATGGTGGCACCCTTGTCTCGGGCTTTGGCGGCCGAGAGAACCACCAACCGGGCGTCGTCTACCCAGCCGTCTGAATATTCGAAACCTTTGGTGATTTCAGGCTTCAGAGGGGAGTCTGCACCAAAGCTGATGGTTCGTGAGCCGGGAAGCAGCTCCCGTTTCGCCAGGTGATCGTACAGAAACAGGCCTGTGCGGATCATCCAGGCTGGCCGCAGGTGGGGCTGATGCGGCAGCCGGAAGCGCATTGGCCACATGATGTGGGGAGCGTTTGCCAGCAGTGCTTCCCGTTCGGCGAGGGCCTCCCGCACCAGTCGGAACTCATAGTGCTCCAGATAACGCAGGCCACCGTGGATCAGTTTGCTGCTACTGGACGAGGTGGCCGAAGCCAGATCGTTCATTTCACACAGAACAACGCTGAGGCCCCGCCCGGCGGCGTCCATGGCTATGCCGGTGCCGTTAACGCCGCCACCAATGACCAGAAGGTCACAGTGGTCGGGGAACCCGCCGAGCGGGGAGGTATTTGTATTGCTTTTGATCTGATCTTCAACCACTGCTGACTAACTCCTTGTATCAGAGCCGGAGTGGTTTGCCTGCCTGGCGGCGACGTTCCTCCCACTCTTCTTTGGTCTGGGCTGCCTGTTCTCCCGACATGGCGTCGATGATCTCGAAGTAATCCGAGGCATATTCATCGGCCACGATAGCAGCCCGGGGTTTGATTTTTACCACGTAAACCGACTGTACGTTCTGGTGGTCCAGTTCACGCCAGTGCTGTTCGTCTTTCAGGAAGCTGTATGTGTGGCCTTCCAGTGCGCGGATCACGTTTTCTGTCTTTGTGGTGCCGGCTCTTTCAACGGCATCCTTGTACTGGTACACAATACTGTAGGCAGAGGCTGCAGAGGAAGAGGGCCGCATCTCATAACGAGACGAAAATGCCTCAACGAAGTCTTTTCCGCGTGAATAATCGTTTTCGTAGGGTAGATTCCACACCCATGGGGCAGCTCCGACAACACCCTCCATCATAGTTGGGCCAACTTGCCGTGCCATTCCGAGGGTCAGGTTGGGAACAACCACCTGCATGCGTTTTGTCAGCCCCATTTCATAAGCGACATTGAGTGCACGCACCATGTCGTCGCCGAACAGCACCAGCATCAGAACCTTGGCATCCGATTCGGCAGCTTGCTCAAGAGCCTTGCGAAAGTCCGTGATCAAGGCCCGCGGGAACGGCGTTTTTACGCCCGGATGGCGCGCTGTGTCCTGGGTGTTGGAGAACTGGCGAACGGACTCTTCAACGGACCAGCCCCAGGTGTAATCGGCGGTGATGTAGTAATAGTCGTCATTGGCGTGATGTTGTTGCAGGTATTGGCCGAGGGCCTTGGCGGTCATCCACGCGTTGTAGGGTTCGCGGAACATGTGGCGGTGTGCTTCACTGCCGGTTGTGGCATTGGAGTAGGTCAGGGTGCCGAAGTAGATGCGGTCTCTTTCTCTGGAGGCCTTGCCTGAGGCAATGGCTACTGCGCTCGACACGCCACCGAACACCATTTGCACACCGTCCCGGTCGATCAGTTGGGCGGTGTTTTTGGCACCCCGCTCAGGCTCTCCCCGGGTATTTCGAATAACCAGTTCCAGTGGTTGGCCCAGTACGCCGCCCGCCTGGTTAATTTCTTCAACCGCGAGAAAAGCTCCCAGCCGTTGCTGTAACCCCTGGTGCTTGTAGCGACCGGTTTCGGGATAGTTCAGACCTATTTTCAGGGTTTCGGCGGATAAGGACGTGCAACCGAAAAAAAGCAGACATGCCGAGAGCAGGGTAGTCCTGAAAGTCATTCTGGTATGGCCTCCGTTAGTGGATTATCAACCCGTTAGTGTTGTAGGAAAGGCTTGAGTAATCGCGTAGTGTCCGCCGGAGGGCGCCTGGCAACAATGGGACTAAAGTGGATATGCCGCGCAGTTTGCGCGGCGTTTGATATACATCAGTTAATGAGAGTGCCTGGCTACTGTTTAGCGGCGTCTGCGGCTTTCATTTTCACGTAACTACCCGGTGCGTCCTCAATAATCTCGAGCTTGCCATCTCCAGGCAAGCGGGCGGGTACCTGGGGTCCCTCGTGGTTCTTTACCCATTCCTTCCAGTGCGGCCACCAGGAGCCACTGTGATGCTCCGCCCCGTTGAACCAGTCGTCCGGGTTTTCCGGGATGCCGTCATGGGTCCAGTAGCCGTACTTTTCCTTGTAGGGCGGGTTGATCACGCCGGCAATATGACCAGAGCCGGAGAGCACAAACCGTACATCACCGCCATAAACCTGTGCGCCTTTGTAGGTCGTTTTCCACTTGGCGATGTGGTCCTGGCGGGCAGAGAGGAAGAACGACGGCACCTGAACTTCTGCCAGGTTGATGGTTTCGCCACAAATAGTCAGCGCATCGGGCTCAACCAATCGATTATGCAGGTACATTTCGCGCAGGTAATAGCTGTGCATGCGGAATGGTAAGTTGGTGCCGTCGGTGTTCCAGTACAGCAAATCAAAGGCTGCCGGTTTCAGCCCCTTCAGGTAGTTATTGGTCCAGTATGACCAGAACAGGTCATTCTCCCTGAGCAGGTTGAAGGTGAAGGCCATGGCACGGCCATCAAGGTAGCCTTTTCGCTCCATGGCCCGTTCTATGCCGCGAATGGAGTGGTCGTTAATGAAGACGCCAATGCCACCGGGGTCTGAAAAGTCGAGCAGCGTGGTCAGATAGGTAGTACTGACAATCGGAGTGAGCTTCTTTTTTTCCAGCCAGGCCATGGTTGAACCCAGCAGGGTGCCACCGATGCAGTACCCAATCGCGTTCATCTGCTGTTCACTGGTGGCCTGTTGCACCGCCTCGATGGCGGCCAGTGGGCCAAGCTTGACGTAGTCGTCCCAGCGAGTGTCTTTCTGTGCGGGGCCTGGGTTCCGCCAGGAGACGACAAACACGGTCTGGCCCTGATTGACCAGCCATTGAATAAACGAATTCCGTTCGGTGAGGTCGAGAATGTAAAACTTGTTGATCCAGGGCGGAACAACCAAGAGCGGCCGTTGTGCCACCGTTTCGGTGTTGGGGTTGTATTGAATCAGCTGCATCAGTTCGTTCTGATACACCACTTTACCCGGTGTTGTGGCCAGATTGCGGCCGACTTCAAACGCCGAACGGTCGGTCATGGCCACGTTGAACAGATTCGGGTTGTGGCGCACGTCTTCAATCAGGTTGCGGGCTCCGTCAACCAGATTCATGCCTTTGCGCTCCCAGGTGATGCGCAATACTTCGGGGTTGGTGAGCGGGTAGTTGGACGGCGACAGAGCACTGGTGAGTTGACGGGCATAGAACAACATTTGATCCCTGCTCGGGCCAGGCAGCCCCTCCATGTTCTCCACCCAGTCAAGAAAGGCCCGTGAATTGATCAGGTAGGCCTGCTGCAGCACGTCAAAGGACAAATGTTTGTGCCAGTCGTCTGCCAGAAACCGTCGGTCATCCGGGTCCGGTTCGGCAACCGGTTTTGTCTGTTTGCCGGTGACGCTGGCAAGTGAGTAGCGGGCAAGTGACAGGTGTTTTTTGGCAAGGTCGATCTCGGCGCTGGCAAATCGCAATGGGTGAAGCAGAAGGTCTTCCGCCATGCCCCGATACGCATCGGACATTTCGGTGAGGGTCGACAGTTTGGCGTCGTCGATCAATCCGGTGTCACCCAGCCACGTTTCCAGCTGCTGCTGACTCTCACGGATACGGGATTCGAACGATTTTACCAACTGATCTGCAGTCTTGCCGACAAAGTCCATGCCAAACATCGGGCGCTCCTGTTGCCTGATAGAAAATGGCCGGAGTGCTCTTGTCACTCCGGCCTTGACCTGTGCTGGGGGAGGTCAGGCGGCCGTTTTGCTGCCGCTGGAAGATTTCGGGCTGGCAGGCTTTTCTTTTGCCGGCTCTTTCGCTTCGGCTTCGAAAACTTTCTGAACCTGGTCGCGGGTATCGTTAAAGTAGTCCTGCCACGCTTTCCAGTCACTGGTGAATTGTTCACTCAGGGATTTCAGAGTTTCTGCCTGGTCTGCGGTGAGGGATTTCAGCCCCTCGAGGTCTCGTACTTCTGCGACTTTTTTTGCCTGATCCATGGCGACGTCAGCATAACGGCGCAGGGCTTCCATCTGCATTTCGGCCGCTTTACTGAACTGGCTGAACAAGGTTTCGTTAAGGCGAGTGGCTTTTTCAAGAAGGTCATTATTCATGGTTCACAGCTCCTTTGTGAGGGAATTTTGGTTGACCATCGTAACACAGGGTAGATGACGCAATTTTGACAGGCGTCAATCCACGGCACAGCATATTATCTAGGGTGTAAGCCATCAATCTGTTACTGGAGAACACTATGGGTAACCGCATATCGGAACTCGAAACCCTGAAAGAAGACCTGGAAACCAGACTGGCTCGCTATACCGCGCACCAGCGAAGGGAGGACGGCGCTCTTGACAAAGATTTTGAAGAGCAGGCAAACCAGACCCAGAACGACGAGGTGGTCGACTCCCTGGAGTTGGAGACACGGGCAGAGCTGGCCCAGGTTGCCCATGCCCTTGAGCGTTTGAAAGAGGGGCTTGGCGATGCCTGCGAAAGCTGTGGTGGCGAAATAGACCCCAGGCGATTACAGGTGTTGCCTTATACTACGCTTTGTGTAAATTGCGCAGAGAAATTAACCTGAATCGAGTGGTAAGAGATGACCGGGCAACAGGCCGAAAACCAGCAACGCAAGGGGCTGCCGAAAGTCCAGGTGATCGGCCTGTTGCTGGGTGCTGTATTTCTTTTCATCACGCTGTTGTTACCGGCGCCTGAGGGTATGAGCGCCCAGGCGTGGGCGGCCCTCGGGTTAATGCTGCTGATGGCCACCTGGTGGTCCACCGAGGCGATCCCCATTCCCGCCACGGCCTTGCTTCCGATTGTTCTGGTGCCGGCACTTGGGCTGGGCAGTATAGGGCAGGCGACGGCACCTTACGCCAATCCGATCATTTTCCTGTTTCTGGGCGGATTTACCCTGGGCCTGGCCATGCAGAGGTGGAACCTCCATCGGCGGATTGCACTGCTGACACTGAAGGCGGTGGGTGATCAGCCAAAGCGTCAGATTGCCGGGTTTATGGCAGCCACTGCCTTCCTCAGTATGTGGGTGAGCAACACGGCGACCGCCATCATGATGTTGCCCATCGGTTTGTCGGTTGTCGGCATGATGGGGAATGGCAACCCGGACGGCGTTCGTCGCTTTGCAACGGCCTTGTTGTTGGCTATTGCCTATGCGGCCAGCATTGGCGGAATTGCTACGCTGATCGGAACGCCGCCCAATGCGCTGCTGGCGGCCTATCTGAGTGAGAATCAGGGTATTTCTGTGGGGTTTGCGCAGTGGATGCTGTTGGGGGTGCCGGTCACCATCGTGATGCTGGTGTTGACCTGGTGGTGGCTGACCCGGAAAGACTTCGGTATTGGTGTGTCGGGCAACAGTGGCCAAATGATTCGGGATGAGTTGGCAAAACTGGGTGCCATGAGTCGCGGTGAAAAGCTGGTTGCGATGGTGTTTGCGGTCACAGCCGCAGCCTGGATATTCCGGCCATTACTGTCAGCCGGGCTGATGCCCTGGCTCAGCGATACCGGAATTGCCATTGCGGCAGCCCTGGCCATGTTCATTATTCCCGTAAGTACCTCCGAGCGGACGTTTGTGCTTGATTGGGAGTCGGCCAACAAACTGCCCTGGGGTGTCCTGCTTTTGTTTGGTGGCGGGCTGGCCATGGCAGGTGTGATCAGCAGTTCGGGCCTGGCACACTGGATCGCTCAGAGCCTGGGCGTGGCGGGGGCCTTGCCCACGCTGGTGATGATCGCGCTGGTGGCTACGGTTATTATTTTTCTGACTGAAGTGACCAGTAATACCGCCACAGCGGCGGCGTTTCTGCCGTTGCTTGGTGCGTTGGCAATGTCGCAGGAGGTGTCGCCACTCCTGTTAACAGTGCCCGCGGCTATTGCTGCGAGTTGTGCCTTTATGATGCCGGTGGCTACACCGCCGAATGCCATCGTTTTTTCCAGCGGCCATGTTCAGATTCGTGACATGATTCGTGCCGGGTTTGCACTGAACCTTATCGGGATTGTAGTGGTCACGCTCATTACCTACAGTCTCGTGGGGCTGGTTTTCTCGTTGTAAGTTGTGCCGAGTCGACGCCGTTTGACGGCGTGCTCATGAACCAGTTCTCACTCCTGCCTTGGCAGGCCTCACCTGCAGCGACAGATTTGAGGCACAGTTATCTTTAAGCGGATTACGATTTCGGTATCTTACGGTAACAACATGTAACCGCTAAGTTGCACGTCTAATAAAAACAGGGACTTTCCATAATGCTGCTGGTGCTGGCCGGATCCATTCTCACTTTCACCATGGTGCAGGAAGCCACCGAGGTCGAGCCGTTTGATCGGAGCACTATCGTATTGGAGCACAAAGTAGACTCCAGTCCGGTTGAGCATCGGTCCGATATCCGGGTCGAGCCGTTAGTAGAGCAGAAGTTCCGGAACATCGTTCGCCAAGCCTACGATTACAGTTGCGGGAGTGCTGCGTTAACCACCGTACTGAACAATTATCTGGGCCGAACCTTGTCAGAGCGCCAGGTTATGGAAGGCCTGCTTCACTACGGTGAGAGTGAGCGGATTGTTCAGCGTCGTGCCTTTTCCATGCTGGATATGAAGAAGTTGGTGACCGCTCTGGGCTATCCGTCTGGTGGATTCCGTGCCGGTATCGACGACCTCATGGAACTGGATCACCCCGCTATCGTTCCAATCGACCATGCCGGTTTCAAGCACTTTGTCGTGCTGCGAACCATTCGGGACGGGCGCGTTTTCCTGGCGGATCCTGCCGTTGGTAACATCTCTTTTACGTTGGCCCAGTTTGAGGAAAAGTGGGACGACAATGTGCTGTTTATCGTTTTCCCTGGCAGCGACAAGCCTCTCGATAACCTCGAGCTGAAAGAGGAAGACCTCCGTTTTGTAGACGACCAGACCATGACTTTGCTGGCTATGCAGCAGATTCCAGCATTTAACGAGTCCACCGAAAGACGGATTCAAAACTTGCTGGAACGACAGAAAAATAATCCCGACGGCAGTGTGGAAAATACACGCAAACAGCTTCATTACCGTCGTAACTAATTTCCGGGTATTTGCCCGGAACAGGAATAAAATCAATAAGAGTAGGGAGTCAGGATGAATCGTTGGTTTGTGCGAGGCTTTATCCTTGTTTCCGCGGCCGGTCTGCTTCCGAGTATGACCATGGCGCAGGATGGGAACGTGGATCAGGCGCGGGAAGCGCTTTCGCGTCAGGAGGGAGACGAAGATTCCAGCAAACAGTTGGAGGAAGTTTTCCTGGCTGCGGAAAAAAACTACTCACTGCAGAAGAAAGGCACTCACTCCCTGAACTATTCGTTTGATTACTCCTACACGGGTGATCAGCGGCTTGATCTGGCCATCTCCAATGGCTCGGTGCGGAACCTTGATGTTGTGCCCTCGGCAACCCATAACTTCACCAATTCCTTTTCCTACGATTACGGGCTGCTGGACAACCTGACCGTGGGTACCCGGGTTCCGCTGATCGTCAAATACGACACGGAAGACGAGCTGAGTGTTTACGATTTCGGGGACATATCGTTTACCGGTCGCTGGCAGCCATTTGCCTATGTGCCTGGCAAAGTGTCGACCACCTTCTTCGGTACGCTGAACAGTAAAACCGGTGTGAGTCCCTACGAGATCGACATCAAGGAACAGCTGTCGACCGGCAGTGGTTATTACTCCATTGGTGGCGGTGTCAGTATGTCCAAGGTTCTGGACCCGGTTGTTGTGTTTGGCTCGGTCAGTGGCACCTACAACATCAAGGAAGATGGTCTTGAGCAGGTGCGAGGTGGTCGCTTGCTCAGTGAAGTGGAGCCGGGGTTCGGTGTCTCGGGTTCTGCCGGTTTTGCCTACTCGCTGTCCTATGACATTTCGCTCAGCGTGTCTGCTCAAGTCAGCTACAGCGATGAAACCGTTCTGACATTCGCTAACGGCGACCAGGCCGCCGCCCAGGACCAGATGACCGGGTTCCTGAGCATGTCTCTGGGCACCCGTGTCAGCGACATGACCATTGTTAACACCAGCCTGGGTATTGGTCTGACTGAAGACGCGCCAGACTTCTCCCTGGGTGTATCCCTGCCCATTAATTTCTCCGGCCTCAAAGAGTGATTGGAGCTGCAGACGTTCTAAGGGAAGGGGAAGCATTTCATGGGACAACCTAGCTACAAGCAGTACATTCTGGCGACGATGATTGCTGCCGGCATTTCCTGTGGGGCTCAGGCGCAGCTGACGCAGAACCTGACGCTCCACCCGAAAGCTCTGGCTCTGGGGAACGCGGTGACCGCTGATCCCCCTGGGCTTATGTCAATTCACTACAATCCGGCGGGCCTGACCAAACTGGATGGTCGCCAGCTTGAAGTAAACCTGCTCAGTATCTATCTGGATATTGATGCCGACTTTATTGCCGATGAAGAGTACGAAATTTTTGGCATCAAAGGCCTTGAAACAGACCCGCTGACCGGTAAGCAGCGTGACCCGGTGGCAAACACACACAGCCATACCAACAACGTGGCATTGTATGTGCCGGGTTACGGCATTCTGAGACTGCCACCCGGGCCAGCGGTTGCGCCATCTGCGGGCATCAGTATCAATCCGCCAGGTTCAAAACTGACGTTCGCCAACGCGTTTTATCTGCCGATGGCGGCCGGTTTCTATCGCGAGAAGAGCGATCCGGGCCGCTATCAGCCCCAGGCTGCCACGCTTCAGAGAACCACCTATCTCTCGCCAACGGTTGGCTATGAGATCAATGATGAGTGGTCTGTCGGGGCGGGCATTCATCTGTCCCATTTCGGTTTTGCCGCAGAGCAGTACATGCGGGCCCCCAACATGCTTATCGGCGTGGCGGAAGTGCTTCAGGATGCCTTCAACTGCGAAAGCGGTGATGAACCACTGCAGCCCTGGTTGGCTCTGTGTGGTGGTAATGTCGGGCCCTTCGATGATATCGGTGCGATGAGCCTGAATCTGCAGGAAACCATATCGCCGACCTACGCACTGGGTGTGATGTGGGAACCGACTGATTGGTTCAGCTGGGGTGCCAGCTATACCTCTGAAGCGGACATGAACCTGAAAGGCCAGTTCGAGATTCAGTATACCGATGACTGGTCAGGGTTCTGGCAGAGTGTTAACGGCTCTGTCCTCGGTGCCATTACATCGGCGATTCTCAGCCTGCCGTCGGGCGCGCCCCGGGAAGCGGGCAACGTTTCCATGGATCTTGTGTATCCTCAACATTTTCAGACCGGTGTCAGCGTTGATGTGCACCCGATGTTAACGTTGAATGCGGATATTGGTTGGACCGATTTTGCTCAGTGGGATGCTCTGGTCTTCCGCTTTGACCGGGACCTTGAGTTCCTGAATGCGGCCAGAATTCTGTCACCCGATAACGCCACACCGAACAGCCTCAAGTTACCCTTGGGCTTCAAAAGTCAGTGGAACTGGGCATTCGGTGCTGAGCTGCACGTTTCGTCACGGCTCGACCTGAGGGCTGGCGTGGAGATTCGTGATTCGGTGATTCCCGATGACCAGCGCTCGATCATGGCGCCGTTTGGTGGTGCCAATCTCTACAGTGTCGGTATGGGGTATCGGTGGGACAAAGATACCGAAATCGACATGAACCTGTCGTACCTGCACTCCATCGAAACCATTCCGGCCGACACCAGTTGTAACGTAAACTGTGACAACATCACCAATATCATATACAACCCGTATGCCGGCCTGGATATCAAAACGTCATTGCGTGTGGTAATGGCGGGCCTGAGTTTCCGTACCAAGTTCTGAGTCTGACAGGGGAGATGCCCGGATGGCCCTGACCCGCTTCGCCCGCTTGCCATTATGGCTGCTTGCCACCACGTTGTTGGCAGGCTGTCAGGTGGGTGGCGGTGGTACCGGCGCTCAATCAGACCGGGAGGGCTATTTCACCTGGGTGGATGAGCAGGGCAGAGTCCGCTATACCCGGATTCCCGAGTCAGACAAGGCTGGTCCGGATACGCAGTCCGGGCCAGCGAGTAGTTCCGTGGGTGATCCCGGGGCGGGCGGTTCCGGCAACCTCCTGGACGACGCCGAGTACAACACCGAAAATTACCCGGACGGCGAAGCCCTGGCGCGCAAGGGATTCATCAGGCCCGGACAGCGCCAGCCCTATTTCACCTGGCTCGATGCCGAAGGCAACGTGCGGGTCAGTTACTACACGCCGAACTTTGACAGTGGCTCCAATTCCAGCGCCGATGGTGCGCCTCTGGAGCTGACACCTGCCAGTGTATACCTGCCATCTGAATCTGCAGCCCCGATGGAGCCGGTAGAGGGGTACGATCCTGACGCCTTCGCCATTCTCGGTATTGAGCAAGCACCGCCCAGCGGCTTGCAGCAGTTCTCGGCCTATTGTTGTGAGGCGCTATCCAGCAGAAGCTACCAGGAATGGCAGGAAGGCACTGAGTTTGGTGTCGGGTTTGACGACGATACGCCCCGCCATGTGTTCAGCACCGGTGAGTCACCCTTTCAGTTGATTGCGTTGCCCTCCGGTGTCTTCCGGTCAGGCTTTGTGATGCGCCTCCGATCCTATGATCACAAAGGGGCCTTTATACCCAGTCTGGCTTTTCTTGACCGGGAATTCCGGCCGGTGAGGGTGGTTACCGATATGGTCATGGCTTATACCCCGGAAAACTGGCGGCGCCGTGGCTTCCTTGAGGCCTGGGTGCCGGCATTTCCGGGGCAGGGCGAGCGCTGGTTGCTCGTTTACACCCGGGAAGAGGATCTGGAAGGGCAGACGGTCATTGAGTCTGCTCAAGGTCCCCGGGCGATCAAGCATACGGCTGCAGGCGAACTGGGCATCGCCACCTTTGAGCAATAACTGCCGATTAATCCTCGGGAGCGTCCAGATTTAACCACTGCTGAGACAGCCAGTAAAATCGGCCATCCCCGGCAGGGTGTGTGCAGTTGTAGCGGAACCTTCTGCCCGACAATGCTTTGGGGGCCTGAACGGTTACCGTGTTTCCAGTCGTTGTGAAGTCGATACGACCCAGCCCCGAGGCAAAGCAGGTCAGGCGATCCGGTGAAAGCTGGTCGCCCAGTGTAAACTCCAGGATGGGCGGATTCCGGGTTACCACACCATCCGGAAGTTCGATGGCACTGACCGGAAACGCCTTGCTGAGGAGTTTGTCTTTCAGGCTGCCCAGTTGCCCATAGGCATTGGCCATTGGAAAACGGGGCAGCCGGGTGTGGTGAGAATAGCGCCCAATAGCGCCCGACTGTTGGCCGAAACCATACCAGCCTCTTTGTTCCAGCTTTTTCTCCACGCCTTCGTCGTACTCGCCATAAGGGTAAGCGAATAGAGGTTCGCTCGACCCCATCCGTTTTTTCAGCGCGGTGTGTGCATCGTCCAGACTGCGGTCCACCCGTTGGCTCCATGCTTGTTCCGATTCGCCTTTTTTTCTTGCCAGATGGGCATGATCAGAGCTGTGGTTGGCGATCGTTACCTGCTTGTTGTTGGCCAGCTCCTGTAACTGCTGCCAACTCATATACCCCCGCGCACCGACAGAGTTGGTGTTGACGAAGATTGTGTAGGGCATATCGTAGCGTTCGAGTACCGGGGCGGCGAAGCTGTAGACCGACTCGTAGGCGTCATCGAAGCTGATGGCTACCTGGTTGTCGGTGTTGTCTTCTGTGGAAAGGGCTTGCCGGGTGCCCTCTCCGAGGGGGATAACGTTCAGTCCAAGCTCGGAAATCATCTGAAGCTGTGCTTCGAACAGTGAACGGGAAGTGCTGGTTGCCTGAGGCGTGCTGTCATCAACGTGATGGTATTGCAGCACAACCAGGTCGGCGTGGGCCGCTGGCGCTGTAATCAGCAGGATGGATAAAGCCGATATGGACATCAGATTTCTGAAGTTCGTCATGACCAGGAGCTTCCGATTGACGGTTTGTTTAGAGCGGGTGTTTACGTGTAATGGGCCTTGAGTACGGCAAACGCTTCGTTAAGGTTCTGCACCTCTGCCGTGCTTCCACCGCGATCCGGATGGGCTTTCATGACCAGCTTCCGGAACCGTTGTTTGACGGCGGTAAAATGCGGAGGCAAAGCGTCAAAGCCCAGTGTGTCAGCGGCCGAAGAGGTCGCGACACTGTCCGGTTTCTGCCGGATGCTGCCGGCCCAGAAGTCGTCCATCATATCGCTGATGGCGGAACCCGACATGAAGTACTGGGTCAGGTCCAGATAAAAAGCTCTGAGCTCATCCTCTCGGCCGGGCAGTGATTGACGCGCAGGGTCGTCAGTTCGAGTAAGGGTCAGCCGCATCGGGGACAGATCAATACCTTCACCCCCTGGCAGGAGCTGATCTCTGAGCCGGTAGAGTGTGTGGAATAGCAGAAAGTGAACCGGATAGAGTCGCTCGGTGTTCAGGAAGTCTACGGCGCCGATCAGACCCCACCGGTCGCTCTGCAGGGCCTTGATTAGCGCCAGCTCGCTGAGCCCGAGCGGGCCGGCAGACCGCAGTTCGTGTTCCACTGCGACCAGAAGGTGCTCGACCTGCTGTTCCAGCCACCGCAGCTGATGCGTGTCGGTGTCCGTTGGCTCGTGATTGTTCAGTGGTGTTGTCATGGCACCATGGTAAGCCAGTCAGCTTTTGCTTGAAAGTGACTCCAGGGCTGGCAGTCCGCCGAGGAACAGTGTGGTGGAAAAATCAGCGGCCTTCAGGGCCTCATCGTTCATGTCTGTCGGCGATTTGCGAGCTTTTCGGGCGACCAGCATGCTCATGTCGTAGGCCACGCCGAAAAAAGCGGCACATAAGTAATCCGGATCGACTGCGGGCAACAGGCCCTTTGTCATGGCGGTGCGAACATCCTGTTCCAGCGAGAGCATCGTCAGCCCGAGCATGTCAGCGCCAAAAAGATTTCGGAGGGCGCGCTGATTCTGGTGGGCAAGCTCATAGACCACAGGATCCCTGGCCGTCGCGCTGTAGAGCGCATAATAGGCCGAGTGGATGAACTCTCTGGTGGACAATGCCGAGCGGCGGTGTTCACTCATGTCATCGTTGAGCGCGGTCAGGAAGTCTGCCAGTAAGGCAGCAAAAATATCCTGCTTGCTCGAAAAATAGTTGTAGAAGGTGCCTGCGGCCAGTCCGGTACGGCGAACAATATCCCGGATGGTGGTGTTGTCGTAGCCGTGTTCCTGAAAGCAGTCTTTGGCCGCCTTGAGGATGGCTTTGCGGTTGCGAATGCGGTTGAGTGCGCGCTTACCGGTAGTTTCCTGGCTCAAATTCAACATATCCATGTTGCTATCCTGTCCCTCAATGTTTGTGGCGCGTATAATTGCGCGCTCACTTACCCTGTGAGCTTAATTCGATGTCCCAAGCAATGACCGCCAAGCCTGAACAGCTGACCGCTTCCGAGCAGGAGCGCCGCCAGAAACTGGAGCAGAACAAACTGCAGAAACGTCTGCGCCGAGAGGTGGGGCAGGCGATTGCCGAATTCTCGATGATTGAAGCCGGGGACAAGGTTATGTGCTGTCTGTCCGGTGGCAAAGACTCCTACGCGATGCTGGATATTCTGCTGAATTTGCAGAAAAGTGCGCCGGTAGATTTCGAGCTGATTGCCGTGAACCTTGATCAGAAGCAGCCGGGCTTCCCGGAAGAAATTCTTCCTGCCTACCTTGAGTCCCTCGGTATTGAGTATCACATCATCGAGAAGGACACCTACAGCATTGTTAAGGAAAAAGTGCCGGAAGGGAAGACTACCTGTGGATTGTGTTCCCGTCTGCGCAGAGGAATTCTCTACAACTTTGCGGAAGCTCACGGTGTGACAAAAATTGCCTTGGGCCATCACCGGGATGACCTGCTTGAAACCCTGTTCCTGAACATGTTCTATGGTGGCAAGTTGAAATCCATGCCGCCGGTTCTGCACAGTGACGATGGTCGGAATACGGTTATTCGCCCGCTGGCTTTTAGCCGAGAAAAAGACATTGCCCGTTATGCCGAACTCCGGGAATTCCCGATCATTCCATGCAATCTGTGCGGCTCCCAGGAAAATCTTCAGCGGCAGGTGATCAAAGACATGTTTCAGCACTGGGACAAACAACACCCCGGCCGCCTGGAAACCATGTTCCGTGCCTTGTGCAATGTCGAGCCGTCTCACCTTGCAGACCCCAACCTGTATGACTTTAAAGAAGGCAAGCGGTTGGGCGGAAAGCGCCAGGCGGTGGTGCAGAGTGTCGAGCCAGAGCAGAGTTTTGGCAGGTTGGATGTATTGAACCTCTGAGGCTTCAGGCGTGCAGCAGTGCCTGTAACGGCAGCGTCCACAGCCCGAACAGTATCAGCAACACACCACTGATTTTCCGGACGCTGCGGTTGCTCTTCAGGCCACGGATCCACTGGGCCGCATAGCCCGTCGCGAGCATCGAGGGCAGGGTGCCCAGGCCGAAGAAGAACATAGTCAGCGCAGCGCTGGGAACGGTTGGCTGAAGGGCAGCCCAGCCCAGGGTGCTATAAACCAGCCCGCAGGGCAGCCAGCCCCAGAGCGCCCCGAGAGCCAAAGCCTGCCCCGCGTTATTGACCGGAAGAAAACGTTTGGTGAGTGGCGATAACGCTTGCCATACCGGTGCGCCAGCCCGCTCTACAAAGCGAATTCCCTGCCACCACTGTCCCATGGACAGTCCCATGAGGATGAGTAGCACACCAGCTACTGTCATTAACAGCAAACCTGCCCACTGCCACTGGCCTGCAGCCCGGGTGCTAAGCAGCGCAATGATCGCCGCAATCAGCGCATAACTGCCGATACGCCCGAAATTGAATGCCAGCAACAACAGTGTTTGCCGCAGCCTGAAGCCTCGGCCAACCGGCAGCGCCATCGATAAAGACGCACTGATGCCGCCGCACATGCCCAGGCAGTGAGTGCTGCCAAGCAGACCGATTAAAAACGCGCTCGAGTAGCTCAGATACAGTTCAGGTTGCATTCGGGCGATCAGCGCTTGCTGTCCGGTTGGTTTTCATCTTCCTCGACGGGTTCGTTCCTGGCCTCGTATTGGTCGGGGCGGGCTTCCTTGGGGATCATGTCCTTGTCATCGTCGTACAGAATGCGGTGAGCAGGGCCCTCCAGATCGTCATATTGGCCGTTTTTGACGGCCCAGGAGAACAGAAGGATGCCCAAAGCCACCAGAATAAGCATCAGGGGAACCAGAAACAGGACGACTTGCATTGCTGACTCCAATAAGAACGGTGGTTTGTCGGTACGGTATCAGGCGGGTTCGGATGAGCCAATAGTGGTTGTTGACGATCTGCTCAGGCGCAGGGCATTGAGTACCACAATCAGCGAGCTTGCCGACATGCCGATAGCCGCAAGCCAGGGCGCCACCAGGCCTGCTGCAGCCAGAGGCAGTGCGCACAGATTATAGCCGAACGCCCAAATCATGTTCTGACGGATAATTCGGCGGGTTTGCTGGCTGGTGTTCAATGCGGCAACGAGCTGGAATAGCTGCCCGTTCAACAGGACGGCATCGGCTTTCAATTGGGTCAGATCTGCGGCGGTTCCCATGGCAACCGAAATGCCCGCGCCTGCCATCGACGGCAGATCGTTCAACCCGTCGCCGACCATCATGACCCGCTGCCCCTGACTGCGGAGTTCGTCCAGAACCTCCAGTTTGCGCTCTGGCGAGGCTTCGCCAATGGCCTGGGTAATGCCCAGTTGTTTGGCAATCTGCTGCACATGCCCCGAGCGATCGCCACTGAGCAGAATGGTCTGAATGCCCATGCCTTGGAGTGCCTGGACGGCGTCCAGGGCGTCATCGCGGACCTGGTCGTCCAGCTGAAAGCTCGCGAGCCACTGATCCGCTGTGGCCAGCCAGATTTCCATGCCGGCGGTTGGCTCGCCCTCGGGTTCGCAGGCGCTGGTGTGCCCGGCAACGAAGGCCTTGTGCCCGATAAACACCGGCTGGCCATTGAATTGACCAGACAAGCCGCCACCAAGGTGATTGGTTACGTGGGTTATCGGCACCGACGGCATGCCATGGAAGACTTTGGCAATCGGGTGCTCTGACTGTTTTTCCAGCCCTGCGGCAATCTTCAGGCAGGTGGCTGCATCGAGGTTTCCGGAGATCTGGTGGCCAGTGAGGCTGAGTTCGCCGCGGGTCAGGGTGCCGGTTTTATCGAACACCACCGTGTTGATGGTGTTCATGGATTCAAGGGTGTGGCCGCGGGTGGGCAGAAAACCGAGTTTTCTGAGCCGGACCGTCGCTGAGGTAATCGCTGTCGGGGTTGCCAGTGATAACGCACAGGGGCAAGTCACCACCAGCACCGACAGGGTAATATCAAACGCGTTGTCGGCGCCGGCGAGCCACCAGCCAATCCAAACCACCGGTGCCAGAATCAGCACCCGGCCGACAAACTTGCCGGCAATCAGGTCCGCCATGCGGGCCACCGGTGGTTTTTCGGCCTGAACCCGGTCAAGCACTCGCAGAATGCCGGAAAGCCGTGTTTGAGCGCCGGCTCGGGTCACGCTTATATCCAGCGGATTTTCCCCGTTGATGCTGCCAGCGTGAACGGTGTCTCCGGGGCCCCGTGTTTCGGGCAGATACTCACCGGTCAAGGCAGCTTCGTTAAGGGTGGATGCCCCGGAGACAATCTCGCCATCTGCCGGCAGGGTCTCGCCCGGACGAACTCGAATGATGTCGCCGGTACGTATCTGGTGAGCCGGTACGATCTCGGCCTCACCGTCTGTCACCAGTGCCGCAACAGCCGGCTGAAAGCCCGCCAGAGCATTGCCGGTCAACCCCGCCCGGTAGCGCGCCTGTACTTCGATATAGCGGCCCAGCAACAGGAAAAAGGTAAACATACAGACCGATTCAAAATACACTTCTTCGCCGCCGAATACCGTTACCCAGGCGCTGGCGCCATAGGCCAGGCCGATGGCAATGGCCACAGGTACATCCATGGTCAAGTGCCGGGACTGGAGATCTCTACGGGCGTTGCGGAAAAACGGTCGGGCGCTATAGAGCACCACGGGGGTGGCAACCAGCAGACCAAACCATCTGAAAAAGCTGACGAATTCTGTTGAAAGGTCGCTGATCAGTTCAAAGTACAACGGAAACGCCAGCATCATGCTCTGGAAGGATCCGATGCCGGCTACCGCCAGACGAATCAGCATGGAGCGGTGCTCGGCCTTGAGGGCTTGCTCGGCGGCATCAGCCTGATAGGGGCGGGCGGTATACCCCAGTTCATGGATGGCAATCAGCAGGTCACTCAGCGAGGTCTGATCTGGCGACCAGATCAAGCGTGCGCGCTGGGTGGTGTGATTCACGGTGAAGCTATGCACTCCCGGCTTCTGTTTCAGGTGGTTTTCAAGCAGCCAGATGCATGCGGCGCAGGTGATGCCGCCAATCAAGAGTTGTGCTTCCTGGCCGGCCTTGACCGGCGCGACAAACGATTGCTGAACCAGGGGATGGTCCAGCTCACGAATGCGAAGAAGTTCAGACGGAGTGAGTTCTCTGGGCGTGACAGCCGCCTTCGTGCGGATATCGTAAAAACCGGTCAGGCCTTCCTGGTGGATGGTCTGACATACGGCTTTGCAGCCCTGGCAGCAGAAGCGCCGTTGCTCGCCCTCGAGTTCCAGGGTAATCGGTGGGTCACCCTCCGCTGGTTCACCGCAGTGGAAGCAGTCCAGGGCGGTCACCCTTGCTCGGCACCCTTGGATTCGATAGCGATCGCATCCTCAGCCGGTAACCAGAGCTCGCCTTTAACACGCCAGTCGTTGTCTGGGCCCTGGAGATCGTAGTACCAGCGGCCGTCAAGGTCCTCGAGGATGTTTCCGGAATACTGGCCTGCCGCGATGCGCTGGAACTGCACAACCCGGTCCCGGTCATCCAGTGTCGGATGGTACAGGTTCAGAATGAGGTAGGGGAAGTCGGCAGGGCCGTCCCGGGTATCCAGAGTCAGCTGGGCTTTGCGCCCCACGAACTCCAGGCTGCCGGCAATCTGCATGTCTGCTGCTTTCTGGTCTCTGGCAATCGCCATGTTGATACCACGACCTTCCTTGGAGTAGTCGTCGCTGACCATGGAGTTGTCCAGGCTTGAGGAGACAATCAGTGTTGTCACGCCCCACATAATGGCGGCCAGCGGGAAAATGGTCAGGAACCAGAACCAGGGCTGGCGGTACCAGGGAGATACAGCGGTGTTATCGGTCATTGCTTTGCAGTCTCGAATTTTTGAGTGAATGTCCGGCTTGAGCCACGATTACCGTGGCCTTGGACCGACAAACCGGCTTTCAGTTTCCAGCAACAGAGAAGGATCGGTTTGGGACTCTGCGTGGAAACGGATTGTACTGTTGGATGACGACAGGGATTCCGGTGGTACATCAACCACTGTGGGCAGAGCCAGGTTTTCACCGCTGGTCACCGTCACGTTGGTGGTTGTGAGGATACGGATGCCTTCCAGGCCCTCGACAGAAAGCTCGAAGGTTTGTGGCACTTCGGACATGTTCTGGATCTTCACAGTAAACGAGTTTTCTACCCGGCCTTCGCCATTGAAGTTGAACAGAGCGCCCCGGTCACGCAAGACGTCCATTTGGGCGGGTACGCGGGTCGCGATGATAAATACCACAGCGCCAATCATCAGGGCCAGTACGGCGCCATAGCCGAAGGTCCTCGGCCGCAAAAGCTTGGAGGTTTTGCCTTCCAACTCGTTCTCGGTGGTGTATCGAATCAGGCCTCTGGGATAGTCCATTTTGTCCATGATCTCATCACAGGCGTCGATGCACAGCGCGCAGCCAATACATTCGTATTGCAGACCGTCGCGGATATCGATACCGGTGGGGCACACCTGAACACACTGCTCGCAGTCGATGCAGTCGCCCAGGCCCAGTTCGGTAGGGGCTACACCTTTCTTGCGGTTGCCCCGGGGCTCACCGCGATTCGGGTCGTACGATACAACGCGAGTGTTGGGGTCAAACATCACCGATTGGAAACGGGCGTATGGGCACATATACAGGCACACCTGCTCACGCATCCAGCCGGCATTGAGGTAGGTCGCGACGGTGAAGAAGGCCACCCAGAAATAGGCCCAGCCATTGGCCTGAAGAGTGAACAGGTCAACAATCAGCTCGCGTATAGGGTAGAAGTAACCAACAAACGTGACCCCGGTGGCCAGTGCCACAAACAGCCAGAGGGCGTGTTTGATGGATTTTTTGGCCAGCTTTTCGGAGGAAGTGGGGCTCTTGTCCAGTTTCATTCGCTTGTTGCGGCTGCCTTCCACCTTTTCCTCTATCCACATGAAGATAAAGGTCCAGACCGTTTGCGGGCAGGTATAACCACACCAGACCCGGCCAAACAATGTCGTGATGAAGAACAGGCCGAATGCGGAGATGATCAGCATGGCCGACAGCAGGAAGAAATCTTTCGGGTAGAACGTCGCGCCGTACAGGTGGAATTCCCGCGCGGGCAGGTCAAAGTGGATCAGCGGCTGGCCATCGAGGGTGAGCCACGCGAACAGAAAGTACATGCCCATCAGCGCCATCAGGCTGACGTTACGAATTTTCTGGAAAAATCCTTTGACCTCTTTCACATAGATCTTTTGCCGGCTGGCATACAGGTCCACAGTTTCGGTCTTGTTCTTTTTATCGGAAGGATCGGGGGTCGGGTCAACCTGTTTAACAGGAATCTCATTGCTCATGGGTACCTCCCGGTAAATGATAAAGCTGGGGGCGGGCCTCGGAGGGTCTGCAGATCTTTTCAAGCCTGTACCCGCGCACGGCAGATACAGGGTTGAAAAGACCGGGCCGGGTTACCCCGGCCGGGTCTGACTCAGTTTGACAAGCTGTAAACGTAAGCTGCCAGAATCTGAATCTGGTCATCAGTCAGACGGCCCTGCTGAGCAGGCATCTTGTTCTGACGACCGTTGACGACGGTTTCTTTGATCCACTCGTAGGTGGAACCGTACAGCCAGGTATTGTCGGTCAGGTTAGGAGCGCCCATGGCCTCCATACCGGTTCCATCAGCACCATGGCATGCCTGGCAGCCTTGCGCGAAAACTTCTGCGCCGGCCTTGGCGGCATCCGCATCTTTTTCACGACCGCTGAAGCTCAGAACATAGTTGACCACCTGGTCGACCTGCTCGTTGCTCATGTTTGGCATCACACCTTTTGCTGGCATGGCACCCTCACGGCCAATCGCAATGCTGTGCAGGATCTGATCCGGAGATCCGCCCCACAGCCAGTCGTTGTCGGTCAGGTTGGGAAAGCCAACCTGGCCACGAGCGGCGGTGCCATGGCACACAGAGCAGTTGTTGGCGAACAGGCGCTGACCAATTTTCATGGCATCCTGGTTCTGGGCCAGTTCCGGAATCTCGGTTTTACCGAACTGGGCGTAAATTTCGCCGTATTTTTCTTCAGCAACCTGAACCTCGGCCTCCCATTGATTGGTGGAAGTCCAGCCCAGAAGGCCTTTAAAGTTACCAAGGCCCGGATACAGAGCCAGGTAACCGAGGGCAAAAATACAGGTTCCGATGAACAGGTAGAACCACCACTTGGGCAGGGGGTTGTCATACTCTTCGATGCCATCGAAAGAGTGGCCCATTGTACGGTCAGTTTCGGTGTCGGTGGTCTGGCTTTTACGGGTGGCCCAAAGCAGCCACCAGCAGCCGAACACAGTACCGAGCACGATCACGCTGACCCAGACGCTCCAGAAGGTACTCATTGTTTCTTCTCCGTTTTTTCCTGTTCGAGCGTACGCTTTTCCACTTCGTCATCGTCGAAGGGCAGGTGTGCTGCCTCGTCGTTGGCTTTCTTGCGGTGAGCGCTGTACGCCCACCAGACGATGCCAAAGAACGCTGCCATTACCAGAAGTGTGTGAACTCCGCGTAACTCATTGATATCCATTGGATCACCGTTTCTCTGAAATCACGGTACCGAGCTGTTGCAGGTACGTGACCAGTGCTTCGATCTCAAATTTACCGTTAACCTTCTCCGCAGCACTGGCGATTTGCTCGTCAGTGTAAGGCACGCCCAGAGTCTGGAGTGTCTTCATTTTTGCTGCGGTGGCCGTATGGTCTACGCGATCCTCGAACAGCCAGGGGAAAGCCGGCATGTTGGATTCAGGCACCACGCTGCGCGGGTCGTACAGGTGCTGGCGCTGCCAGGCATCCGAGTAACGACCACCGACACGGGCGAGGTCAGGCCCGGTACGCTTGGAGCCCCACAGGAACGGGCGGTCGTAAACGAACTCGCCCGCAACGGAGTAGTGGCCATAGCGCTCGGTTTCCGCACGGAACGGACGGATCTGCTGAGTGTGGCAAACGTGACAACCTTCGCGAATGTAGATGTCACGGCCTTCCAGTTCCAGTGCAGACAGCGGCTCAAGGCCTTCGATCGGCTCGTTCACTTCTTTGTGGAAGAACAACGGAACAACTTCGGCGAGAAAGCCACCACTGATGGTCAGTACAATCAGTACGATCATCAGGCCCAGGTTTTTTTCGACTATTTCGTGTTTCATCTGGTCTCTCCCTTAGGCCGCCTGAGTTGCCGCTTGATCCTGGGCAGCCGCTTCTTTCTGGCGCACAGTCATGTATACGTTGTAGGCCATGATCAGCATGCCGCTCAGGAAGATGACGCCACCGATGAAGCGGACGAAGTAGCCCGGATAAGAGGCTTCCAGTGATTCCACAAAGCTGTAGGTCAATGTGCCGTCCTCGTTAACCGCGCGCCACATCAGGCCCTGCATAATGCCGTTTACCCACATGGCGGCGATGTAGAGCACGGTGCCCACGGTAGCCAGCCAGAAGTGAACGTTAATCAGTGAGGTGCTGTACATTGCCTTGAGGCCCCACAGCTTCGGAATCAGGTGGTAGATCGCGCCGATACTGATCATGGCAACCCAGCCCAGAGCACCGGAGTGCACGTGGCCGATGGTCCAGTCAGTGTTGTGAGACAGGGCGTTTACCGTCTTGATGGACATCATCGGGCCTTCAAAGGTAGACATGCCGTAGAAGGACAGGGATACCACCAGGAAGCGCAGGATCGGGTCAGTGCGCAGCTTGTGCCAGGCGCCAGACAGGGTCATCATGCCGTTGATCATGCCACCCCAGGAGGGCGCCAGCAGGATCAGGGACATAACCATGCCCGCAGTCTGTGCCCAGTCAGGAAGTGCTGAGTAGTGCAGGTGGTGACCACCGGCCCATACGTAGGTGGCGATCAGTGCCCAGAAGTGCACGATAGACAGGCGGTAGGAGTAAACCGGACGATCGGCCTGTTTGGGAACGAAATAGTACATCATGCCCAGGAAGCCGGCGGTCAGGAAGAAGCCTACAGCGTTATGGCCGTACCACCACTGCATCATGGCGTCTGTCACACCCGCGTAGGCGGAGTAGGACTTGAAAGCCGTTGCGGGCAGCGCCAGGTTGTTACCGATGTGGAGGACCGCAACGGTAATGATGAACGCGCCATAGAACCAGTTCGCCACGTAGATGTGGGGAGTGCTGCGCTTCATGACGGTGCCAAAGAAGACCAGGGCGTAGCTTACCCAGACCACGGCAATGGCGATATCAATCGGCCACTCCAGTTCGGCGTATTCTTTGGATGAGGTAAGGCCCATCGGCAGGGTGATGGCTGCGGCGACAATGATGGCCTGCCAGCCCCAGAACGTGAATGCCGCCAGACCATCGGAGATCAGACGGGCCTGGCAGGTCCGCTGAACTACATAGTATGCGGTGGCAAACAGGGCACTACCGCCAAAGCCGAAGATGACGGCGTTGGTATGCAGCGGCCGCAGGCGGCCGAAGTGGGTGAAGGGCAGGTCGAGGTTGAGGGATGGCCAAACCAGCTGTGCTGCAATCAGCACACCCAGAGCCATGCCAACAATACCCCACACCACTGTCATGATGGCGAATTGTCTCACCACCTTGTAGTTGTATGTCAGGTTTGCATTTACTGTGCTCATAGCCTTACCAATGGGTTCAGGATGGGGAAATATGCGGCCGCAAGTATGGAGAAAGCATAAACCCTTTGCAATGATTCAGGTCAACTCCTGACATCCGTCAAATCCGCCGGAATCGGCAGTCTGGACAGGGAGTTGGAGCTGAGTTTCCGCATTGCAAAAGGGCCTTGAAGGTTTTCTCGCGGTGGCCAATGATACCGCCTGACAGGGCGGAGGTGAATGTTGTGATCAGAATTACGACCAAAAGTTATAGCAACAACCCCGAAAGGGTGCTGATTCTGGCCCATGGCGCGGGTGCACCGATGGACTCTTCCTTTATGGAGTCCCTGGTGGCTGAACTGGATCGGCAGGGTGTGGCCTGTGTGCGGTTCGAGTTTCCGTATATGGAAAAGCGGCGGGAGGATGGTAAGAAGCGTCTGCCGGACAAGCCGTCAGTCCTGCTTGAGTCATTCCGCGCTGAACTGGACAGCGTTCGCGCTGAGGTTGGCTCACATTGCCGCTTGATTATTGGGGGTAAATCCATGGGTGGTCGAATGGCCTCGGTTCTGGCCAGTGAGGGCGTGCCGGGCGTCGATGGCGTTGTCTGTTTTGGCTATCCATTTCACCCGCCGGGCAAGCCAGACCGCTGGCGTACAAGCCACTTGTCCTCAGTCACGTCGCCGTTATTGATTGTACAGGGTACCCGGGACCCCTTTGGTAAGCTCGAAGAGTTACAGGCGCACGGTGCAATTGATGGTGTAACCCGCATTCACTGGCTGGATGGCGGAGATCATGATTTTCGTACTCCGGCGCGCCACGCCCTGAATCAGAGCGACTTGATCAGAATGGCCGCGGTTGCAACACGTCAGTTTGTGGACGAGGAAGTCGGCAGCTCAGGAAGCGGCTTTGCGCAGGTGATGGTGTCCCTGCCTGCGGACTTGGACTGATAGAGAGCCTCATCTGCCCGTCTGAACAGGTCCTGAGGCTCCTCGCCTGCGACCAGCTCTGCTAACCCGGCACTGAGTGTGATCGTTATTTTCTCATGGTTCGGTGCGGTAATGGTGGTGCCACGAATATCTCCGAGTATGTTTTGACACAGGCGGGCGGCACCATCACGGTCGGTCCCGGGCAAGAGCAGGGCAAACTCCTCGCCACCAAACCGGATCGCGACATCTCGTGGGCGCTTCACGTGGCGCCCGAGAATATCCGCGATCAATCGCAGACAATGGTCGCCGAAGTCATGGCCCCAGGTGTCGTTGATGCGCTTGAAGTGGTCGGCATCAATCAGAGCCAGGGTCAATGCCTGGCCGGTTCTTCTTGTCTCCCGGCACAGTTCGGGCAAGAGGTTGTCCATATGCCTTCTGTTTTGCAGGCCAGTGAGCGCGTCATTCAGGCTCAGGGATTCCAGTTTGCGGTTGGCCTGCTCAAGCTCCCGCATGGTGTTGCGCAGTTGCGATGTGCGTTCGTGTACCTTCAATTCCAGCTCGGTTCGTGCCTGGTGCTCAACATCCAGCAACTTCTGATTCAGCAGGCGCCAACGCTGCACCATGGCGTAGTTCAGCAGGACCACTTGAGCGCCAACCGCGGCTTGCATCATGACTTCTCTCGCCTGGTAATCGCCCAGGTAGCCGAACGCAGCGGACGCGTAAATCAATGCTCCGACAACCATCACCATCCAGGCGGCGAGGTACCAAAAGGCGGCCTGATAGCCCTGGCGCCATCGGATGGAGGCAATCACCGAGAGCACCACAATCACGATCAGGGTCAATGCGGTATTGATCAGGATAGATTTGGTGTAAGGCAGAACAAAGGTCAGAGCAAACAGGCCTACCGCCGACCATGCCAGGGCCCTCAGTGCGGCGGCAGACGTTGTACCTTTGGGGACTTCCAGAAAAGACCAGCCAAAAAGCGTCATCGCCAATGGCGAGATGGTTAACAGTAGCGGTATAGACAGGTTTGCCAGCTCGGAGCTGTCTGGCCAGAAATATTGGTTGGCAAAGCCTCCCATGGCAAAAAGGAACATGGCCATGGCAGTGGTGTAGAACGCATTGTGAAAGTAGTAGCGAGTGCCGGAGCTGACAAACAGCAGCAGGTTGAACGCCGCCAGAATCAAAAGCGCACCGTAAAACAGTCCGTGCACCAGAGTCAGGTGGTTGCTTTCTGCCACCACCTCAGCCGGTGTCATCAGCCCCAGTGGAACGTTGAGCGCGCCACTGCTGTGGATGCGGAGAAAAATAGTGCGTGTTTCCTGCGCCTCCAATGTGACGGGAAGCAGGTAATAACGGTAATCTATGCCCCGGCTGGCGAAGGGTTGAAGATCCCCCGTGGCCAAAGGCGGTGCGGCATCTACGAACCCGTCTGCACCGGATTTCTGCCAGAAGGTCACTTCATCCAGCAGTGGGTAGTGCAGTTTCAGGTACCAGAAATCCTGCTGGGGACTTCCGTTCCGGACCCGGAGTTTGATCCAATAGTTCGACTCTGTGTGGCTGAAAACCAGATCGTGTCCTGCCGCTGGGCGCCAGCTGATATCCTCCGGCAGTTCTTCAGGCGTTGAGGCGAAATGGGCCGGTTCCCCTGGCTGCGTTATGGAATAACACAAGTGATTGTTGATGGTTTTTCGCGCGCCGGGGTTATTCGCATCCAGGACCGGGCATTGCTCTGTTGCATAAGCGGGGGCGGCCAGGGCAAGGCCGGCCATCGCAAGCAAGCTGGTCAGGAGCAGATTCCGGATTCGGAGCACCATTAAAAACGTCCGTTTGAATTGAAGCGTAAAGTGTAGCCATAGTTAACAAATTCTGTTGTTAAACAGGTTCAAGTTTCATGCCTGTCGGTGCGTCAGAATCCCGGCAGTGGTTGAAGGTAAAGGTGAATAATGCAACAGATTATGCTTATGTGCAGGCCTGGCTTTGAGACGGAAGCGGGTCAGGAGTTAACAGATCAGGCTGCAGCCAGAGGGGTTTTCGGATACTTCCAGCCATCGCGCGATACGGGCCAGGTACGCTTTACCCTCGGTGGTGTCGAAACGGCAGAGGATCTTATGTCTCGGCTGCCACTGGCAGAGCTGGTGTTTGTCAGAGACTGGTTTGCCATTGTCGGGGACTGCGAGTTGCCCGCGAAAGATCGGGTTGGCGCAATGGTCAGCTTTCTGAACGATCAAGACTGGCGCGGCGATCGTTGTGCCCGGCTCGAGGTTCGCTTGCCCGAAACCAACCAGGACAAGGATCTTGGTAATTTTGCCCGGAAGTGGGTTGCACCACTTTCTCGCGGGCTGCGGGATGCCGGCTTGTTGAAGCCAGACGCCGGTGGCCGTGCGACAGCAAGATTGGAAATTCTTCTGAACGATTTCGGGACCGCGGTGGTTGGTTACAGTCTGACAGAGAATCGGTCCCCGTTTGCGGACGGGATTCTGCGCTTGCGCCTGTCCCCGGCGGCCCCGAGCCGTTCGGCATTGAAGCTGGAAGAGGCATGGAAAGTCTTTCTGCCGAAGGAGCGTTGGCTGGACTATCTGGGCGGCGGAAAAAAAGCGGTTGATCTCGGCGCGGCGCCTGGGGGCTGGACCTGGCAGCTGGTACAGCAGGGTATGATGGTAACTGCGGTCGATAACGGCCCGATGAGCGCCGAGCTGATGGCCACTGGCCATGTTGAGCACGTTGAAGCGGATGGTTACAACTGGCGGCCAAAACGGGCTGTCGACTGGATGGTCTGTGACATTATTGATAAACCGAGGCGAACGGCGCGCCTTGCGGTGGACTGGGTGGGCGGAAAGCTATGCCGCTATACGGTGTTTAACCTCAAACTACCGATGAAAAAACGTTACGAGGAATGGCTTGCCTGCCGGGAAATTATTACCCGGGGGCTGGATGAGGCGGGCCTTAACTACGTACTGCGGGCCCGCCACCTCTATCATGACCGGGAAGAGATCACGTGTTTTATCGAGCGGCTGGACTGATCCGCTCAGGGCATGGCGCTTTGTTGGAGCACGGTGATCACTTCATCGCGGTCCATCATGGGGGTCAGTTCTGCCATCAGTTCCTGTCGCTCCGGTGAGTGGAACCAGCGATCCCAGTCCAATTCGGAGCGCCAGTTTGCCAGAGTGATACGGTGGTTGGGGTCGTGACTATCCACCAGTGTTTCGCCCGAAATAAACCCGGGTGTGCTGACCGCCTGCTGCAACACCTTTCGGGCGCGATCTTCGTAGGCTGTTTCGAGGGTTTCGGCGATATGGCGTTCAATTAAAACCCGGATCATGTAAATCTCCCTGTATTTTCGTTGCTATAAACAATAATTTAGCACCGAATTCTGAAAATCACGAGGCTTCGAGGAGGTCACACTTGGCAGATCTGTTTTTTCATGCGGAACTGGATACCCGGGGGCTGTTCTGTCCGGAACCGGTCATGATGCTGCACACCGGGATTAACGACGTTCAGGTGGGGCAAGTCTTGAAGGTGCTGGCCACCGATCCGTCAACTACCCGGGATATTCCACGTTTTTGCCAGTTTCTCGGGCATGAACTGCTTGAGCACGGCGAACAGGGTGGCGAATATTTCTACCTGATCAAGCGTTGTGAGGCTTGATCGGCATCAGGTGTCTTGCGGAAGTTTGCTCAGATGAGCAAGGAACGCCTGCTTGTCCATTTCGCCCAGTACTCTGGCACCCGGCAACTCTGCACCGTTGGTTTCATAGAACAGGATGGCGGGTGGCCCGAACAGCCCAAGTTCGTTCAACAAGGCTTGTTGTTCAGGTGTGTTATCGGTCATATCGATCTGTAGCAGGGTATGGCGCCCAAGTGCCTGGATGACCTCTGGTTGATTGAAAACGTTTCGTTCCATGACCTTGCAGGAGATGCACCAGTCAGCGTAAAAGTCGAGCATGACCGGCTTCTGTGATGCCCGGGCGCTGGCCAACAGGGCCCGAATCTGCGCAGGGTCTTCCACTCTCTGGAAGGCAGCGTGGCTCGGGGAACTGTTCTCAAGCGTGCCAGCCGATACTGCGAACGGTGCCAGCGGTCGCAGTGGGTCGTTGGCACCACTGACGGCGCCGGCCAACAGAGCGAGACCATAAGCAAACATGACCAGTCCCAGACCTTTACGGGTGCGCTCCCATCCGGCACGGGCTGAGTCGAAGGCGCCGAGTTGAACGCCGGTTATGGCAATCAAGATGCCCCAAAGCATCAGGCTCGTCCAGGCCGGTATCAGGCGCTCGACCAGCCATATGGCGACCGCCAGTAGCATCACGCCATAGAAGTGTTTGACCGCTGTCATCCAGTGACCGGAGGTTGGCAAGAGCTTGCGCCCTCCCACGGCTACAAGGATCAGTGGAACGCCCATTCCCAGGCCAAGAGCGAGCAGGGCGACGCCGCCGATCACTGCGTCCTGAGTGGTGGAAATATAGAGAAGGCTGCCCGCCAGAGGTGCTGAGACGCAAGGTGAGACGATCAGTGCAGACAGGGCGCCAATGCCGAAAATTCCAAGTACGCGAGTACCCGTCATGCGGTGGCTGGCATCGTTCAGGGGCTCTCGTATAAATCTCGGTAACTGAATTTCGAACAGGTCAAACATCGACAGGGCAAATACCACAAACAGGGTGGCAAAAATGCCCAGAACCCAGGGAGACTGAAGCTGGGCCTGGAGGTTAAAGCTGGCGCCAAGTAAACCGGTAATAACACCCGCGGCCGCATAGGTTATCGCCATGCCCAGTACATAGCTGCTGGCTAGCACCAGGGCATGGCCTGTCGTACGGGTATTGTGGCCGGACACCATGCTGGAAATAATCGGCACCATAGGCAATACGCAGGGGGTAAATGTCAGCCCCAGGCCGAGCAAAAAAAACACTGAGGCAATCATCCATATAGACTGGCTGGACAAGAAGCCGGCGAGCCCGGTCGCGCTGGAGGTGCTGTCATCACTGGTCCCGGCTGTGCCAGCACGGTCGGCCGTAACGCTGTCAGCTGTTCCGGAGCCATCTTTGCCTGGGGCGCCACCTTTGCCTGGATAGTACAGTACATCTCTGGTTTGAGGGGGGTAGCACAAGCCGGCTTTAGCGCAGCCCTGATAACTCACCTGAAGCTCTGCTTCGGACACACCGGCAGGCAGGGAGACGGGGACTCTGGCGCTTACAGGGTCAAAAAACACCGTCATTTCACCGAAAAACTCATCATCGGTGACAGTGCCGGCCAGAGAAAACTCCGGCTCACCAACGCTGACGCCTTCAGTGACGGCGGTCACTCGGATGCGACTTTTATACAGGTAGTGCTCGGGTGCAATGTTCCAGGTCAGTACCACGGCGCCGGTGTCAGTGGTGTAGTTGAACGGCAAAGCTTCATCAACGGGCAGAAAGTCGCTGTTTCCGGAACCGAAAAAGGAATTTCCGGAAGCGGTGGCTGTAGCGGGGATGATCATGCTGAATAGTGCAGCGGCGATCAGGAGCGCGGGCTGGATGCGCTGAAAGAGGTGCCGGAAAACAGGAAACGCGGTCATGAATCTTTCAATATCCTGTGTCGTAAATGCGTGAAGTCGTTCTGCCGGCAATGGACACAGGGGGCGCTGGAAAGTTCCCTCTGGTATTGCCTGCAGTAAAGTCGCACAATAGCTAACCGATGAATCACAATCCAGACGATCTTATCATGCTGTTCAATGACCTGTTCCGGGAAAGCTATCGGACAATCCTGGTCAAAGGCAGTGACGAACCGGAATACCTTCCAGCAAGCAAGCCTGACGGGCTTGCCAGGGTTGTTTTTGCCCACGGTTTTTTTGCCAGTGCCTTGCACGAGATCGCCCACTGGTGCTTAGCGGGTGACGATCGGCGCACATTGCATGACTATGGATACTGGTATTGTCCTGACGGGCGCACACCTGAGCAGCAGCTGGCCTTCGAAAACGTTGAAGTTAAGCCCCAGGCCATCGAATGGCTGTTGTCACTGGCAGCGGGCTCCCGATTTCATATCAGCGTGGACAACCTCGCGGGCAGTGGTGCAGCGAACGAGCCATTATTCCGGCAAAAGGTCTGTCATCAGGCTGCCCACTATCTCGAATACGGTTTGCCTGAGCGGGCACAGCAGTTCTTTGACGCCCTCAGGCACTTCTACAATACCTCAGCCCGCCTGGTGCATAACTGGACCTGCGACAAGGTCCGCATCGCTGGAGCGGGTATCGAACACGATCAAACAAGGACAACTGAGACTCTATGACATCTGACCCAAAGCATACTGGCGATTTGCGCTTCAGCGATCTGAATCTGGACCAGCGCCTGCTCGATGCCATTACCAAAATCGGTTTTGAATTCTGTACACCCATCCAGGCAGAAACGCTGCCCTGGACCCTGGCCTGTGAAGATCTTATCGGCCAGGCCCAGACCGGCACCGGCAAGACCGCTGCTTTCCTGATCACGGCGATTCAGACTCTGCTCGAAACGCCGATACCGGAAGATGACCGCTTCGCGTCTGAGCCACGGGTTCTGGCGCTGGCGCCCACCCGGGAGCTGGCTATGCAAATTGCCAAGGATGCAGAGCAGCTGTGCCGCTATACCGGCCACAATGTGGTGACGGTCGTCGGCGGGATGAATTACGACAAGCAGCGGGAGCAGCTGCAGAACGAGATCGTGGATATTCTGGTGGCAACCCCTGGCCGGTTGATCGATTTCCTGGGTTCCCAGGATGTGTTTCTTGATCAGCTGGACATTCTTATTCTGGACGAAGCCGACCGCATGCTCGACATGGGCTTCATCCCCGATGTAAAACGCATTATTCGTAAGTGCACCCCGAAGGAGGAGCGCCAGACCTTGTTGTTTAGCGCTACTTTCAATCAGGATGTGCTGAACCTGGCGTCCATGTGGACACAGAATGCCGAGTTTGTGGAAATCGAACCGGAACAGAAAACGGCTGAGCGGGTAGAGCAAACCGTGTACCTGGTATCAGACGATGACAAGCTTCCGGTACTGGTGAACTACCTGAAGCGTCCGGAAGTCGAAAAGGCGATTGTGTTTGCAAACCGTCGGGACCAGTGCCGGGATCTTGAGGAAGATCTGAAAAATCAGGGCGTGAAGGTGTCTCTGATGTCGGGTGAAATCGCCCAGAATAAACGCCTGAAAACCCTGGATCAGTTCAAGAAAGGGGAGATTCAGGTACTCGTGGCGACCGACGTAGCGGGCCGGGGAATTCACGTAAACGGCGTAACCCACGTGTTCAACTACAACCTTCCGGAAAATGCTGAAGACTACGTGCACCGCATTGGCCGCACCGGCCGTGCTGGAAAAACCGGGGTTTCTGTCAGCTTTGCGGGTGAAGATGACGCCTACGCGCTGCCGGCTATCGAAACCTACATCAGTCAAAAGCTGAAAACAGCCATTCCGGAAGAAGATCTGATGGTGGCTATGGACAACGCGCCGATTACCCGAAAACGGGGTGGTCGCAGGCCCCAGGCAGGCCGCAGTTCCGGCGGCCGAAGCTCCGGTGGGCGTGGCCAGCGCCCTCGGCGTAATTGATTGGCGGCATGGAGCGCGGGTTATGCTGATCGTAGCAGATGAAAATATTCCCCTACTCGATTCGTTTTTTGGCGATATCGGTGAGATTCGTCGGGTAACCGGTCGAAATCTCAGTCGCAGCCAGGTCGAGGATGCTGATGTTCTCCTGGTGCGCTCGGTGACCCAGGTTGGCCCTGAGCTGTTGGCGGGCACACAAGTGCGTTTTGTAGGCACTGCCACCATCGGCACAGACCATGTGAATGTTGAGTGGCTAAAGCAGCAGGGTATTGGCTTCTCGGCAGCGCCCGGCTGCAACGCCAGCAGCGTGGCAGAGTATGTTCTGGCGGTTATTTCCCAGTTTGCCGAGCAGCGTGGGACTGAGGACTGGTCGACCCTGAGTGTTGGCATTGTTGGCGCTGGCAATGTTGGCAGCGAGCTGGCCAGGGCGCTGGAGCGACTGGACTTTGACGTGGTGTTGTGTGACCCGCCCAGGGCAGAAGCTGAAGCGGGTTCTGAAGAGGTGTTCGTCAGCTTGTTGGAGGCACTTCGATGTGACGTTGTAACGTTACATACCCCGCTGACACGTACAGGAAACCATGCAACCTACCATATGGTTTCGGATCACGAACTGGCCGAATTGGGCTCGGAACAACTGCTGATTAACGCCGGCCGGGGCGAAGTGATCGACTCCGCCGCTCTGATGCGCCGCTTGGAGCAAGGCGATGCGCCTCTGGTGGCGCTGGATGTTTGGGAGCAGGAACCCCGCATAAGCCCCGAGCTGGTCGGTCAGGTCTGGCTTGCCACCCCCCATATTGCCGGTTATAGCCTGGAGGGGAAAGTGCAAGGCACCGAGATGGTGTATCAGGCGCTGTGTCGTTTTCTGGGACTCCCTGTTCGGAAAAAGGCTGGCCAGTTTCTTCCGGAGCCTGCGCTGAGCAAGATTTCGTTCACCAGCAACGCGGTTGAAGACGAAGCCATACGGCTTGCGCTTCGTGCCTGCTATGACCCGAGAAGAGATGATCTCCGGCTAAGGCTGGCGATGAAGGGTAATCCGGACGAGCGCGCTGAGGCGTTTGACCGCCTGCGCCGTGACTACCCGGTGCGTCGGGAATGCTCCAGCCTGAAAATCCAGCTTAAGGGCACCAGCAAGTCGTTGCAGGACAGTTTCCGGGCGATGGGTTTCAAGCTGAAGATATGATCGGGAGCGGTCGCAGGTAGAGAACACAAGGGGCGCTTCGGCGCCCCTTGTGTTTGGGCAGGCAGATCAGAGATTGGCGTTCTGGAGCGCTGCAATTCGGTCCTCGAGGGGCGGATGAGTCATGAACAGTGCTGAGAGGCCTGCCCGGGCACCACGATTGATGCCGAAGGCCTGCAGGGTGTCAGGCATCTGATCCGGTACTTCGCTTTCCTGTTTCAACCGGGCAAGCGCGTTAATCATGGCGCCTCGGCCAGCCAGCTGCGCACCCGCGATATCAGCCCGGAATTCACGGCGGCGGGAGAACCAGAACACGATCGTGCTGGCCAGAATGCCCAGCACGATCTCAGCAACGATACTGACGACGAAGAAGCCGATACCGTGGCCATTTTCATTCTTGAAAACGACCCGATCGACAAATGAACCGATCACCCGGGATGCAAAAATCACGAAGGTGTTTACCACGCCCTGAATCAGGGTCAGTGTGACCATGTCGCCGTTTGCCACGTGACCGATCTCATGGCCCAGTACCGCCCGAATTTCATCTTTGTTGAACCTGTGCAGCAGGCCCTCACTGACGGCAACCAACGAATCGTTCTTCTTCCATCCCGTAGCAAATGCGTTGGACTGCGAGGCAGGGAAAATGGCGACCTCTGGCATGCCTATGCCTGCTTTGTTCGCCAACTCTGCCACGGTATCCACCAGCCAGCGTTCTGCCGGTGTGCGGGGTGAGTCAATGACCCGGGCTTTGGTGCTCCATTTTGCCATGGGTTTGGAGATGAGCAGGGAAATAAAGGCACCCGTAAAACCAAACACCGCAGCGAAGATCAGCAAAGAGCTGTAGTTGATCCCTTGTTGGGACAGGTAGCTGTCTACTCCCAGCAGGCGGAGGGTGAAGCTCGCAACCAGAATAACCGCCAGGTTGGTGGCCAGAAACAACAGAATGCGCATGGTTTTTTCCTGTCTGAATTTACCCGGAAGGTTGTAGGCTTTCTGACCTTGATATGCGGTCCTGGTTCATCGCTTCAAGAGTGTTAACTTGATTTAATGAATGGCGCTTTGTTCTGCATCGGTGAAAAATGCCGATTGCACCGCCAGGCTGATCTGGCTGGAGCTGCCGCTTTTCAGCGCGCCTCGTAAAAGGGAAATATAGGTGGACAGGTCATGCTGCACCGAGGGCGGCAGTTCCTGAGCGTGATTCTGTGTTTTGAGTTTTCTGGCCAGCACCTGCGGCGCTGGCGAGCTCAAGCGGATGAGCGCGTTGCGTGACAGCACCGCTTGGTCCAACGCTTCCTGTCGAATGGTATCCACGTACCGCAAAAGCCCTTCTTCCTCGAGCCAGAGCAGGGCGCCGAAACAGGCCATGTGTCGCTTGCTGTGCAGTCCGAATTCGTCCGGATCGTCCGGCCCTGCGATGTCCTCGACGAACAGGTTGATGCGCCTGGGAAAGGCCGCATAGAGCTGTACCAGTGCTACGGCAACGTCCTTGTAAAACTCCTCCACATGAATATCGGCCATCTGAGCTCCGTTTACTGGCGGTAGTGCTCGAGAAAGTTACCCAGCCTGCCCATGGCATCGGCAAGCGTGTCCTGCCGCGGCAGGAACACCACCCGAAGGTGCTGTTTGTCGTCGATGTTAAAGGCGGAACCCTGTACAAGCAGGATTTTCTCCTGCAGCAACAGGTCCAGTACCAGTTTTTCATCGTTGACCACGGGGAAGTGTTTCGGGTCGAGCTTCGGGAAAAGATAGAGCGCGCCCTGAGGTTTCACGCAGCTGACCCCCGGGATGTCATTGAGCATCCTCCAGGCTGTTTCGCGTTGCTCATAGAGCCGCCCGCCAGGTGCCACCAGATCATTGATGGACTGATAGCCGCCCAGTGCGGTCTGGATCGCCAGCTGTGCAGGAACGTTTGCGCACAGGCGCATGTTAGACAGCATCTCGATGCCTTCAATCAGATCTTTGGCTCGATGTTTGGCGCCGCTGATGATCATCCAGCCTGAGCGATAGCCCGCCGCACGATAGTTCTTGGACAGGCCGTTGTAGGTGAAGAACAGCACATCGTCGGCGAGTGACGCAATGGAGGTATGCACGGTGCCGTCATACAGGATTTTGTCGTAGATTTCATCGGCCAGCACGATCAGGTTGTGCTTTCTGGCCAGTTCGATGACCTGGTGCAGCAGCTCTTCGGAGTACACGGCACCGGTCGGATTGTTCGGGTTGATCAGGACAATTGCCTTGGTGCGGCGGGTGATTTTCTTTTTGATATCTTCGATATCCGGAAACCAGTTCTGCTGCTCATCGCAACGGTAATGCACGGGCTTACCGCTGGACAGGGTGACCGCAGCCGTCCACAGGGGATAGTCAGGGGCAGGAATAAGAACTTCGTCGCCGGTATTGAGCATCGCCTGCATGGACATGACGATCAGCTCGCTCACGCCATTGCCCAGATAGATGTCGTCGATGTCTACTTTGGCAATCCCGCGCTGTTGGCAGTAATGCATAACGGCCTTGCGGGCTGAAAAAAGCCCCTTGGACTCTACATAGCCCTGTGCCTGGTGCATGTTGTAGATAACATCTTGCTGAATCTCTTCCGGTACATCCAGTTCGAAGGCGGCCGGATTGCCAATGTTCAGCTTGAGTACCCGATGCCCCTCCTCTTCCAGCCGGCGCGCCTCACGCAAAACGACGCCACGAATTTCATAACACACGTTGTCGAGCTTGGCGGATTTGAAGTTGTTCTGCATGGTTTGCTGGTGTCCTTAACAAACGGTCT
Source organism: Marinobacter sp. SS5-14b (assembly GCF_030541005.1). Lineage (GTDB taxonomy): Bacteria > Pseudomonadota > Gammaproteobacteria > Pseudomonadales > Oleiphilaceae > Marinobacter. The sequence goes on from NZ_JASSVM010000001.1 coordinate 436,729, forward strand.
GAAAGAGTTCCCGGATATCGCAAGCTCCCTATTCTAGCGGAGTGATGCACCAAGGTGACAGGGGCAAAAGTGTCCAATTGTGGCGAATTGCGGATAGTTTACGGATAGGCCTTAAAGTGATCTCTGTGATGCTGGCCCGAAATGATTGCCGGCAGCACTGGTTTCAGGCAATTAGATTGTGCACAATATGATTTGAGTTGCCATTGAAACTAAGGAGAAAGCGCATGGCTGACGAATCAATCTATGATTTCAGTGCCAGGGATATCAAGGGTAATGACGTGTCCATGGCGGACTATCGAGGCAAGGTGTTGTTGATTGTTAACACGGCCTCCAAATGCGGTTTCACACCTCAGTTCGAGGGGCTGCAGTCGCTGCACAAAGAACTGGGCGGGAAAGGGTTTGAGGTTTTAGGCTTTCCCTGCAATCAGTTCATGAATCAGGACCCCGGTAATGAGAGTTCCATCAGCGAATTTTGTTCTCTCAACTACGGTGTCGACTTTCCCATGTTTGCCAAGATAGAGGTGAACGGAGAGGGTACCCATCCGCTGTATCGCTTCCTGAAAAAACAGGCGAAAGGCCTGATGGGCACTGAGAAAGTAAAGTGGAACTTTACCAAATTCCTGGTTGACGGTGAGGGCCGTGTGGTTCGCCGCTACGCACCCACTGCAAAGCCGGCGGACATTCGGGCTGACATTGAAAAGCTGCTCTGACAGGTCAGCGGATGACCAGCTGCTGGCGCTGGATAACCAGATCTGTTTTGCGCTCTATGCGGCTAACCGGGCGGTAACGGCGCGTTACCGGCCTCTTTTGACCGAGCTTGGGCTGACTTACCCACAGTATCTGGTGATGCTGGTGTTGTGGGAGCAGGACTCGGTCGGTTGCGCACCGAAAGTGTCAGAGCTTGGTCAGCGTTTGCGGCTCGACTCCGGAACCTTGACCCCGCTTCTGAAGAGGCTGGAGGAGCATCAGCTGATCCGGCGAAGCCGAAGTACTGACGATGAGCGGGTGGTCCGGGCGGTGCTTACCGATGCAGGACGAGAACTGCGCGCCGCTGCCGCCAGTGTTCCGGGCAGGCTGCTGTGTGGGCTGGATGTTGAGCCAATGCGCCTGGTTGAGCTCCGGCGACAGCTCAGGAGCCTTCTTGAGGTGCTTGAGGGAGCGGAGCCCAGCGGGCAATAGCCGTTTTCAGCTGTTCCCGGTTGTAAGGTTTCGTGATGTAGTCATTCATGCCCGAGGCCAGGCAGGCTTCTCGGTCGCCTTGCATCACGTTGGCCGTGACCGCTATCACAGAAAGGTTTTGCCAATCCGGGTTCTGGCGAATGGCCTGGGTTGCTTTATAGCCGTCCATAACCGGCATCTGACAATCCATCAGTACCAGGTCATAGGTTTTCTTCTGCAGTGCTTCAATCGCTCGTTGCCCATTCTCAGCATGATCAACCCGATGTCCCAGCTTCTTGAGAAGGCTGCTGGCAACCAGCTGGTTCACCTGGTTGTCTTCTACCAGAAGAATATTCAGCGGTGGTATTTGTACTTTTTGTGTGGCGGTGTCAGGTCCTGGCAGTTTCTGTAACGGGTGCTCTGTGCTCAGGCCTGCTGCCGTGCTCAGGCACCGGAAAAGATCTTCTCGTCGGAGTGGGATAGCCAGAACGCAGTGGCGTGGGCTATCTGCTTTGGCGGTGCCGGTTGGATCGGCGAGGATAACGCCCTGGCCACGCCAGCTGTGCACAAACGCCCGGGCTGCTACTTCGTCGTCTCCGGTGCTCACCAGCAAGATACCTTCGGGATGCCGGCTTGCACTTCGAACGGGAATAGCCCAGGCCCTCAGTTGGGATTCGATCGCCAGACGGTGAGGGTGAGCCTGAGGAATCGCCATGGCAACCCCTGTGCTTCTGAGGACTTCAAGATCCGCTGCCGGCGGGGTTTGGCCTGCCTGTTCGTGAACGGGCAAGGGCAGGGTGACGGTAAAGTGGGTGCCGGTGCCTTCGCTCGAGTCCACCAGAATCTGGCCGTGCATGCGTTCGATCAGTTGCCGGCAAAGGGTTAATCCCAAGCCGGTTCCGCCATACAGGCGTGTGGTGTCTGAGTCGGCCTGTGAGAAGGGTGAAAAAATGCGGTGCAGGCCCTTTCGGGACATGCCGATGCCGGTATCGATGACCTCCATCCGGAGGCTGCCCGTCGAATAGCTGGTTCTGACCTTGACCAGACCTCTGTCCGTGAACTTGATGGCGTTGCTGAGCAGGTTGTTGAGTATTTGCCGGGTGCGGGTGGGATCGCCCAGAAAGCTTTCCGGCAGGTCCGGATCGGTTTCATTAACCAGGTCAATCTGCCTGCGGCGCGCCTGCTGAGCGTGCAGCGTTGCGCACTCTTCAATCAGCGCTCTCACACTGAAGGGAATATTCTCCAGGCTCAGCTTTCCCGCCTCAACCTTCGAGATGTCCAGAATGTCATTGAGCAGGTCAAGCAGACTTTCGCCAGCGTTCATGGCAATTTCGATTCGGTTGCGCTGGCCAGCGTCTTTTTCACTCTCCAGGGCTAGCCCGAGCATGCCCAGTACGCCGTTCAGTGGAGTACGTATTTCGTGGCTCATGCTGGCAAGAAAGTTGGCCCTCGCCCTGGCTCTGCGAACAGCGTCTTCCTTGGCTTTCACCAGAGCTCTGTTGCCACGCTGAAGTGCTTCGTTCTTTTCAGAGATCTCACGGGTGCGGTCGTCAACTTCCCGTTCCAGTTGGTTGGAATAGTTCTTCATGGTGCTTTCAGCCATGCGGAGCCTGGCTACGCTGCTTTCCATGTTCTCCAGATGTTCGTTAATAATGCCAACCATGGTGCCGATTTCATCACCGCGATGATTTTCCGGAACGGGTAGCCGGACTTTCTCTGGCGAGCTGGCTTTTATCTGGCTAAGAGCGTTGATCAGGCTCACCATCGGCCGGGTCAGCACAAAGTAAAAAATGGCCAGCAGGGCGAGCGACAATACAAGGCTTTTGAACAGGCCGATCACCAGGGTGTTGCCTGCGCGGGTCAGGAACTGGATACCGTAATGATAGGTATCGATGGTCAGAATGAGTTGGCCGAGGGGTAGGTCTGCCAGCTGAGGTACCTGCAATGTCTCATTGAAAACTCGACTTGGCCCGAACAGGAAGTCGCTCATCCAGCGGTAGGGGGAAGCTGGGCTGCTTTGACTGGCGGCAGACATGGTCTGACCGTCACCGTCCACAATACGGGCATCGATGGTGGCGGGGTGCCGCAGCAGGCCGTCGAGCAGCTCTTCTGCCAGCCGTATGTCGATGTTGTAGGCGATCTGGGAGGCCGGGCTGTGGCTGATTTCCATCAGTGCCCGGACTTCCTGCTCCATGGCGTCGCGGGCGTTAAAATAGTCGAGGGTTATCTGGATCAGGTTGAGCAGCAGCCCGAGCGCCATCGCCACCAGCACGGTGTCCCGGGTGAGTCGAAATGAAAGCCGTTGCCGAAAGCTTTTAAACACGTTGAAAAGTCATCCCTGGGTTGACTGGCACGCCTGGCTTCAATCGTCGTAATCGGCTTTTTTCTTCCAGGCATCGTCATCCTGGAGGAAGTGATCCCATTCCCGGTCGAGCTTTGAATGGCTGTGGTCTTCGACCTTGCCGTCGGCCATGCTGGCCTCGAGCTCCTTGATTCTGGTTCGGAAGCTCTTCACCGCTTTCATTGCCAGGGCGTTGTCCTTGGATTTGCCCATTTCGGTGCTGGCCAGGTGGTAGGCGTGAATGGCCTTGCGAATCTGGTTCTGCCGGATGTAATCGCGGGCCTGGAAAACGTGCAGGTCAGCATGGGTTTTATGCACCAGGAACAGCACATACTTCAGATTTTTTTTGGCCGTGGCGGAGTCAATGCGACCGCTCTTGTGCATACCTTCAATGAGTTTGAACAGGCTCTGCAAAAGCTCTTTTACGTAACCGGACTTTTCAGGTGAATCAATTTTTACGGGTGGTCGGTTGTCTGTTTTCTCGACCACTTGTTTGCGGACTTGCTTCACTTCGTCAAGCCACTGGGCGACGGGCTGGTCTGACTTCAGGGCGGTCAGTTCGTTGCAGGCATCTTCCATTTGCTTCAACAGCAACAGCTTGAGGTCGGTGCTCAGGTATTGTCCGGGAATTTCAGAGAGTAGCCGGAAAGCTCTGTTGTAGATGTCTTGCTGCGCGGTAGTTTTGCGGGCGCGTTCAATCCGGGCCTTTTCTCGCATCTGGCTGGTGACGATAAACGCGAGGGAGACGGCCACGATGGCCGCGAGTACTAGCACGATGGTGGTGGTTTCCATGGTGGCGGTATGGCTCCGGATTTGAGTGAGCGGCCAGATCGTTACAGGCTGATCGCCAGATGTTGATGTTATTGGGTAACGTTCTGAAAGCCTAGCAGAAATTTGGCAACTCGTCCGTTTCTGGTTGTAAGCGGTAAGTTTCTGTATTCATTTCATGAATTATTTAATTTCTGTATATTGTTGCGGTGAATGTAAGTTGTTGTCGGTGATATCGAATCCCTTGCCTTGAGGAGTGCTGGATGGACATTTCGCGTGTCGACCTGAATCTGCTGGTGTACCTGGATGTGCTGCTTCGTGAGCGGAATGTCACCAAGGCCGCAAACCATCTCGGTATCACCCAGCCGGCCATGAGTAATGGCCTGCGACGGTTGCGGGACCTGTTCGCGGACCCCTTGCTGGTGCGCACCAGTGAAGGCATGACGGCGACCGAACGGGCAAGGGAGTTACAGCCTCTGGTTCGAAGCATACTGTCTGATATCGAGCAGGCCGTGCAGGAAAAAACGCCCTTCGCTGCACAGGAAAGTCAGAGGGTGTTCCGGATCATGGCCAGTGACTATGCGGAGTCCTGTCTGATGCCGCGAGTGCTGCGGCGGATTCGCCAGGAAGCGCCTCATGTCACCCTGGATGTACTTACCCCGAGTGACGTGAGCTTCCTCGATGTGGAGCAGGGCAGGCTGGATATGGCCATTAACCGGTTTGACAAGATCCCTCAGTCATTCCACCAGAAAACCCTGTGGACCGAGTACTTCGCCTGTCTGATGAATGCCCGTAACCCGATTCTCAAAGAACCGTTTACACTGGATACCTATCTGGATGCCAGCCACATCTGGGTCAGTAAAACCGGCTTTGGCGTTGGGGTGGGGGTCAATCCCAAGGATGTTCAGCGTTTGGGCTGGGTGGATGAGGCGCTGGGGCGCATGGGCCGAAAACGACAAATTTCAGTGTTCACCCGGCACTATCAGGTGGCTATGTTGCTGGCGGAGCAGCACGACTTGATCGCTACTCTGCCGTCACGGGCGGCCTGGCTTCAGAAGGACAACCCCAATCTGGTGGTGAAAGTGCCCCCCTTTGAGATTCCTCCATTCGAGCTGAAAATGGCCTGGAGCCCTTTGCTACAGCACAACTCTGACCATCAGTGGCTGCGAAAGCTGATTGCCGAAGTGGCAGAGGAAGTGGATGACGAATTTGCGCCCTTCGGCGCCCAGTTTGAATCGCCACAAGTGTCGAAGCACCTGGGTTCAGAGCGGTAGTTCCCGTAGCTCAAGTGAGGGGCGTGCGGTGTCCCACATGCGCTGGAATGCTTCTTCTTTGACTTTGACTCGCCCTCCAGCCGCAAAATTTGCGAAGCCTTCAGGTTTGTCGAAATGGTGTCGGCAGAGAATTCCTTCGCGATCCACCAGCATGAACGGCTGGTCTTCGAGGGGGTAGTCCGGATTAACCAGTCTCAGCTCAATCCGACTGGTTAGCCGGCGCATCAGTTCCACGAGCTGGTGCCGCTGTTTTACCAGAGGCTTGTCATCATGAATCAGCAGTCGCACCTCGCTTAGCCGATGCCTGCGGGCAACGGCGGAAACCAGTTCCCGCAGTTGATGACGGTCGTAAAGCTCATGGTCAAGATTGCGATCGTAAAGCCACAGGCGCTGCCCGGCCTGGCCCGCCAGGGAGTCCATCAGGCCGAGCATGGTGTCTTCGTGATCAAACAGCCAGCTTTCGGTGTCTGCACCGAGGATCAGCGGTTGTGGTCGCAACTGGGTCACTTTGTGGGCCAGTGATGGGGCAAGGCAGCGCATGTCCAGGTGAGGGATGCCGGCGTCGTCGTAGGGCGCTGAGCAGATATGGAAGCCGCACCGCTGGTAAAATCCGACGGCGTGCTGCTGGGCCGAGAGCCTGATTTCCTGAAAGCGTCCGGCGGATTCGCTCATTAGGTGGCGTAAGAGCGCTTCGCCAACGCCCCGGCCCCGGTACTCGGGAAGTACCGCCATCCGGCCGATGTAGCCGGTTTCTTCCAGCGCCGAGAACAGGCGTGCGGTCGCGATCGGAGTGTTGTTGCGGTCGACCACCAGATAGTGGTCGGCAATCTCGTCGGTATCATCCCACTCCAGTTCTGGCGGCACCTTTTGCTCATCTATGAACACCCGCTGCCGGATGTCACGGATCGAATTGGGCGCGAGTTGCCAGCTGTATTTGCGGAATCGTGGTGTCATGGCCTACTCGAAATAGATCGAGCCCTGATTGTAGAGCGTGGTCAGGAGACCGAGCAGTGCTTCGTCGCCGGCAAATTCGGCCAGTTCGGTCATGTTGACGTGGGCAGCCGAGCACAGCAAGGGTGCCAGCGGTTGCGCATCACCTTTCAGCAGGTATTGTTCGCCATCCACAAACAGGGCGGTTTCATTGTCCAGTTCATGATAGGCAAAACGAGAGCCTTCGTTCCAGCGTAATTGCTCACCGGCGCGGATGGCTTCTGCCAGGTCCTCCGGGGTGGCCGGTTCATCGGCGGGCACCACGATATCCTGGCTCTTGGGTGTCGTTGCGAACTGACCAAACCACAGGGCCAGGTTGCGGCGATCGCCAAGTTGTTCACGAATCACGCTGTCCAGCCGGTCAATTACGTCCGGAGCGATGGTGCCGGGGTTGTCCTGCACCTGTAGGTCCGGGTCGTCCAGGTGCTCCGAGGCTTTGTCCTTCTGGCTCAGGAAGTCGGTAAAGCTGGTCAGAATGTCGTCCAGGGTCGGGGCGCGGAAACCCACCGACAGAGTAATGCAGTCGTCTTCAGCCACGCCATGGTGGCCAATCCCCGGCGGTAGATACAGCATGTCGCCCGGTGCGAGAGTCACGGTTTCTTCGCCGTCCCAGCTGCTGAGAATGCGCAAGGGTGTGCCGTCTACCCGGGGCGAGGTGTGGTCGCAATGGCCGCCGAAGGTCCAACGCCGGTGGCCCTGCGCTTGCAGCAAAAAGACATCGTACATGTCGTAATGGGGCCCAACACTGCCACCTTTGGGCGCATAGCTGGCCATGATGTCGTCCAGGCGCCAGTTCGGGATAAACCGGAACTGCTCCAGCAGATCGGCGATCTCAGGCACCCAGTGATCCAGACCTTGAACCAGCAAAGTCCAGTCTTGCTCCGGAAGTTCGCTGAAACGCTCCGGAGTGAATGGCCCGTTGTGCAACTGCCAGGGTTTGCCAGCGTCGTCCTCAATGACGATGCGGGACTCAACCGCCTCCTCGCAGGCCAGTCCTGCCAGTTCGTCCGGGCTGACCGGACACTGGAAACCGGGAAAGGCCTGGCGGATGACTAGAGGCTTTTTCTGCCAGTAGTCGCGCAGAAATTCAGAGGCTGTCAGTCCGCCCAGCATGTCCATGGTGTTGCTCCAGTTCAGATGTTGCCGGCTTGTTCGACGGCATTACCAATATAGGTTTCCGGAGTCAGGGCGCGCAGTTCGGCTTTCGCGTGTTCTGGAATCTCCAGAGTCTCCACGAAATTCTTGATGACTTCAGGTGTCATCGCCTTGCCGCGGGTCAAGTCCTTGAGTTTTTCGTAGGGCTTTTCGATGTTGTAGCGGCGCATCACGGTCTGGATGGGTTCTGCCAGCACTTCCCAGGCGTTGTTGAGATCGTCGTTCAGGCGGGCCGGATTGATTTCAAGTTTGCTCAGGCCTTTTAGCGTCGCCTCGTAGGCGATCAGGCTGTGGGCAAAGCCGACACCCAGGTTGCGTAGTACGGTGGAATCGGTCAGGTCACGCTGCCAGCGGGAGATCGGCAGTTTGGCTGACAGGTGGCCAAAGATGGCGTTGGCGATGCCCAGGTTGCCTTCGGAGTTTTCGAAGTCAATGGGGTTCACCTTGTGCGGCATGGTGGAAGAGCCGATCTCGCCCGCAACGGTTTTCTGCTTGAAGTAGCCGAGGGAGATGTAGCCCCAGATATCGCGGTCCAGATCAATCAGGATGGTGTTGAATCGTGCGACGGCATCGTAGAGCTCGGCGATGTAGTCGTGGGGCTCGATCTGGGTGGTGTAGGGGTTCCAGTCCAGGCCCAGGCTTTCGATGAACTCTTTGGCGTTGGTGGCCCAGTCAATTTGCGGGTAGGCAGACAGGTGAGCGTTGTAGTTGCCAACAGCACCGTTGATCTTGCCCATTAGTTCAACCGCTTTGATCTGTTTGATCTGGCGGCGCAGACGGTAAACCACATTGGCCAGCTCTTTGCCGACCGTGGTGGGTGAGGCGGTCTGGCCGTGGGTGCGGGACAGCATGGGCTGCTGGGCGTGTTCCCTGGCTAGTTCGGCGAGTTTGTCGACTACCTTCTCCATCCCGGGCAGCAGACCGTGGTCCAGGCCCTCGCGCAGCATCAAGGCGTGTGACAGGTTGTTGATGTCTTCCGAGGTGCAGGCAAAATGAACAAATTCGGTCACTGCGTGCAGTTCCGGTATCTGGGCGATTTTCTCCTTGATCAGGTACTCAACCGCTTTAACGTCGTGGTTGGTGGTACGTTCGATTTCCTTGATGCGTTCGGCGTCGGCCAGACTGAACTCGCTGACCATCTTGTCCAGGAAGGCGTTGGCCTCGGCGGAGAACGCCGGAACTTCAGCAATGGCGGGGTGCTGGGCCAACTTTTGAAGCCAGCGGATTTCGACGGTTACCCGATTACGGATCAGGCCGTATTCACTGAAGATGCTGCGAAATACGCTGACTTTGCTGCCGTAGCGTCCATCGACCGGGGAAATGGCGGTCAGGGCGGTGAGTTCCATCGAAAACCTCTCAGTTCATCAAAGAATCGGAAAAAATCAGGGGCTGTATGATACACCAGCGCGAAGGATGAATCAGCGCAACAACTCGCGAGCGTGGTTGATCACTTTTTTGCGGTTAAAAATCAGTTGCCAGCGGCGACCGCCGCTTTGCCGCCAGAGCACGGCTGAACGAATGCCAGCCAACAGGAGAGCCCTGACTTTGGCGGCGTTTTCTTCCTGCTGCAGGACCTGCGGATTGCCGCTGACCTGAATGCGCAGGCGAAAGGTGCTGATGGTGTCACTGTAAATTGAAGCAAGATTGCCGATCAGGTTGCTGTGGGTGTAACCGAAATGACCAGCGGTGTGGCGGGCCTGATCAATACGGTTTCCGATCACCTCAAGCATATCCGGACTGCGCTTAAGGCTGGACTCCAGCTGCATCAGGTTCAGCACATAGCGAAGTATTTCAGCATCCTGAGGCCGGCTTTGCTGTGCAAGCGAGGTTGACAGCGCGTCGAGGCCCTCTCGGATATCCGACAATTCGCCGCCGTAGACATCGAGTGTGGATGCGGGGTCACTGGCAAATAGTGAGCGTATGCAGGTTTCCAGGCTCTCTTCGTTGCAGCTGCCATGGTGGGCAACCTGCCGAACCAGGGATGCGGCCTGAAACAGGCCGGCAAGCGCAAGGGTCTGGTCGTGCAGGGAGCGGCTCATGATCCTGCTCCCACGGTTTCTGTCTGGCGGAGGCGTTCTGGCAATGCTTCGTCGTCCCGCCAGGTCTGTTCAATAACACCACCACCAAGACACACCTCATGGATATAAAATACCACCGATTGGCCTGGGGTGACGGCCCGCTGTGCGTCGTCAAACACCACTTTCACGCCGCCGTCGATGACGGTGACTTCGCAGTCCTGATCCGGTTGGCGGTAGCGGGTTTTTGCTTTGCATCGGAATCGCTGTGCCAGGGGGGCGCCGGCAATCCAGTCGATGGGGCCCGAGACCAGGCCACGAGAGAACAGCAATGGGTGGTTCTTTCCCTGCACTGCAATCAGTACGTTACGGCCCAGGTCTTTTTCTGCGACATACCAGGGCTCGTCGCCGAATTCCGCGAGCCCACCAATGCCAAGGCCCTGGCGCTGGCCGATGGTGTGGTACATCAGGCCCTGGTGCTTACCAATCACCTGGCCATCGGGTGTTTCGATATTGCCAGGTTGGGCCGGCAGGTACTGCTTCAGGAAATCGGTAAATTTGCGTTCACCAATAAAGCAGATACCGGTGGAGTCCTTCTTGTCGTGCGTGACAAACCCCTGGGCTTCGGCAATTCGGCGCACCTCTGGCTTTTCCAGTTCCCCGACGGGAAACAGCGTACGTGCGATACGGTCACCGGATACAGCGTGCAGGAAGTAGCTTTGATCCTTGTTCGGATCCAGGCCTTTCAGCAGTTCCGCTTTGCCGCTACCGTCGTCGAGTGGGCGCTGGCGGGTGTAGTGCCCGGTTGCGATATAGTCGGCGCCCAGCGTAACCGCGTAATCCAGAAAAGCCCGGAACTTTACTTCCTTGTTGCAAAGAATGTCCGGGTTGGGCGTTCGCCCGGCACTGTATTCAGACAGGAAGTGTTCGAAAACCCGGTCCCAGTATTCGGCAGCGAAGCTGGCGGTGTGTAATTTGATGCCAATGGCGTCGGCCACTGCCTGGGCATCCGCCAGATCGGTCATGGCGGTGCAATACTCGGTGCCGTCGTCTTCATCCCAGTTCTTCATGAACAGGCCTTCCACCTGGTAGCCCTGGTCTTTTAACAGCCAGGCGGCAACCGACGAGTCCACGCCGCCGGACATGCCAACGATCACGCGAGTATCTTGAGGGGCTTTGGTTTCAGGATTCTGGGTCATGGGCCTTCTGGTAACCGGTTAAAAGCGGGAATTTTATCACCTTGTGATGATTACGTCTGTCCGTCGATGACCACATCAAGGGGGAATTGCCGGCCGTTTCGGTAATCCTCGATGCATTGCAGCACTAACGGACTGCGTAGTTGTTGGCCGAGGTGGCGGATTTCATCAAGCGTGAGCCAGTGGGAAGCAATGATGCCGGTATCCAGCTCCGAGGTAACCTGGCGAAGCGCCTTGGCCGCGTAGCAGAACCGGTAATAGGTGGCACCGTTGGCTGGCGCTTTGTAGGTGTAAACGCCGAGAAAGTACGAGGGCTCCACTTCCCAGCCGGTTTCTTCCAGGGTTTCACGGCGCACAGCATCGAGTATGGCTTCGTCTTCCTCTATGTGGCCTGCCGGTTGGTTGAAGACAACTTTGCCGTTGCTGACTTCTTCCACCAGCAGGAATCTGCCCAGATTATCTTCTGCAATAACAGCCACGGTGGCGTGAGGTTTCCATGTCATTTTGGTGTGGTGCTCCTGTTGGCTTTGCGGTGCCTGGCATTGGGTTTTGCGGACCGAACCGGGCCTGGCTTTGGGTTGTCTGGAATATGCACGCTTTCGAGCCGGAACTGGCCTGGCTGAAGGTGATCCAGAGTCCAGTCACCGATTCGGTAACGGATAAGTCGCAGGGTAGGGAAGCCGACTGCCGCGGTCATCCGGCGTACCTGGCGGTTTCGTCCCTCACTGATCGTGAGTTCCAGCCAGCTGGTGGGTATCGACTCCCTATGACGTATCGGCGGAACTCTTGGCCAGACACCGGGTTGATCCATGCGGCGGGCCTTGGCAGGCCGGGTGGGGCCGTCTTTCAGGTGGACCCCGTTGCAGAGTTGCTCGATGGCCTGGTCAGTCAGGTCACCCTCGACCTGAACCCAGTAGGTCTTCGGCATTTTATTGCGGGGTGACGCAATCCTGTTTTGCAGCGGGCCATAATCTGTCAGCAACAGCAAGCCCTCAGAGTCGTAATCCAGCCGTCCGGCCGGGTAATACCCGGGTTTTTTGATCCAGTCGGCGAGTGTGGCGCGAGGATTTTCTGCCCGTTCGTCTGTGAACTGGCTTAACACCTGAAAGGGTTTGTTGAACAGGATGAGTTTTGCCATTCACAAGTCCCTGTCAGTTGCGGGTGTGCCGGAGTGACAAGCCTAATGGAATGGCGTTTCTGAAAAAAGCACAAAAAGAAGAGCCCGCCGGTTCTTACCGGCAGGCATTACTGGGTTAACCGGCCAGAACTCTGCGTCAGGCGTTTACGGCTCTGGGCGGATATCCGTCCCGGCCCGAAACGCTCTGGTCTTCCGCCTGAGTATCCTGGCCTTCTTGTGTGCCCTGCGCAGGGATCTCGTCCGGGACGATATTCACTGCATGCACACCTTTATCACTCGGCTTTTTATCGAAGCTGACCGGCTGGCCTGCCTTCAGGGTTTTGTACCCGTCCATTTGAACCGAAGAAAAATGGGCAAACAGATCATCACTGCAGCCGTCTTCGATGATAAAGCCGTATCCCTTGGCGTTGTTGAACCATTTGACTTTGCCTCTGGGCATGGTGAACTCCCCTGTTCCTTTGCTGTCACTCTTATTATTGGAGTAAGTGCTTTATCTCCGGTCGCGGTTGTTCCGTGCCGGACCCGGCGCGCACCCGGTTGCTTTCGGTTACGCTGTGTTACACGATGACTGTGCGGTATTACATGATTTTACAAATCATGTTAACTGTCGGCCAATACGGTTTCTGAGTCAAGAGTCACAGCCGGTTGAATAAGTGTTTCATCAAGGTATGGAACCGGTATCATGACTTTATTGATAAATAACGCACGCCTGAACCAGAGCTGGCCTTGAAAACTCTGGGTCGGGCAACCACATTAAGTCAGGAATCCGAATAACCGGTAAACAGAACCATGCGGACAATTGAGAATTCTCTACTAGTATTCAATCAGGGGGAGGACGAACAGCCGGGGCGTCAGGAAGGTGTCAGTGTTGCGCCCGAGAAGCCTGCTCTGAAGCGTCCCGCCCGGTACAGGGTGGTACTCCTGAATGACGATTACACCCCCATGGATTTCGTGGTGGAAGTATTGATGACTTTCTTCGCAATGAACGAAGAAAAGGCGACGCAGGTGATGCTGCTCGTCCATACGCAGGGAAAAGCCGTATGTGGGGTATATACCCGCGACATCGCAGAAACGAAGGCAGCACAGGTGAATCAATATTCTTCGGAATGCGAACACCCACTGCTTTGCGAGATTGAACGCGCGGACTGACAGACCTAGGGGTGGCCCATGCTGAGCAAAGATCTTGAAATTACGCTGAATACAGCCTTCAAAAATGCCCGCGATAAGCGTCATGAGTTCATGACTGTCGAGCATTTACTGCTGGCCCTTCTGGACAATGAATCGGCGGTGGGCGTACTGAAAGCCTGCGGTGCAGACCTCAAGCGGCTTGAGGATGAGCTGGTTGAATTTGTTGACTCCACCACACCGCTGATCCCGAGCAGTGACAGCGAGCGGGAAACCCAGCCTACGCTGGGGTTCCAGCGTGTGTTACAGCGGGCCGTGTTCCACGTACAGTCCTCCGGAAAGAAAGAAGTCACCGGTGCCAATGTGCTGGTTGCTATCTTCAGTGAGCAGGAGAGCCAGGCGGTCTATGTGCTCAAGAAGCAGAACATTGCCCGCATTGATGTGGTTAATTTTGTCTCCCATGGCATTTCCCGGGTTCAGGGGGCCGAAGATCAGGAGGGGGCAGACCATGGTCCCCACGACGAAGCGGGCGAAGATGGCGGGCATTCCCGGCCACTGGAAAGCTACGCAACCAATCTGAACGAGCAGGCGCGCCAGGGTCGTATTGATCCGCTGATTGGCCGTGAGCTGGAAGTAGAACGAGTGGTGCAGATTCTGGTGCGCCGCCGTAAAAATAATCCGCTGCTGGTTGGCGAGGCCGGTGTCGGTAAAACGGCGATTGCTGAAGGCCTGGCGAAGCGCATTGTCGACGGCCAGGTGCCAGATATTATCTCTGATGCGGTGGTTTATTCGCTGGATATGGGCGCACTGCTCGCGGGCACCAAGTACCGTGGCGATTTCGAGAAGCGTCTGAAAGGCCTGCTCAGCGATCTGAAAAAGCAGGACCATGCCATACTGTTCATCGACGAGATTCACACGATCATTGGTGCGGGGTCCGCGTCTGGTGGCGTGATGGATGCCTCGAATTTGCTCAAGCCCATGCTGGGTTCCGGTGAGCTGCGCTGCATTGGCTCAACGACATTCCAGGAATTCCGTGGCATCTTCGAGAAAGACAGCGCGCTGGCGCGTCGCTTCCAGAAAATCGATGTGAATGAGCCGAGCGTTGAGGACACCTACCAGATTCTGAAAGGGCTGAAGCCCAGCTTCGAGAAACATCACGATCTGACCTATACCGACCAGGCCCTCCGGGTGGCGGCGGAATTGGCGGACCGTTACATCACCGACCGGCACCTGCCGGACAAGGCGATCGATGTGATTGATGAGGCGGGCGCCCGTCAGCGCCTGCAGCCGGAAGACAAGCGCAAGAAAACGGTTGAAGTTACTGACATCGAAGATGTAGTTGCCAGCATTGCGCGGATTCCGCCGAAAAATGTCTCCACCAGCGACAAAGACTTGCTTCGGAATCTGGAGCGGGATCTTAAAATGGTGGTATTCGGTCAGGATCCGGCCATTGAATCCCTGGCGACCGCCATCAAGCTGGCTCGCGCTGGCCTGAAAGCGCCTGAGAAACCGGAAGGTGCGTTTCTGTTTGCCGGCCCTACAGGGGTTGGTAAGACTGAGGTCACCAAGCAACTGGCCAAGGTGCTCGGTATCGAACTTGTGCGATTTGATATGTCGGAATACATGGAGCGACATACTGTATCGCGCCTGATCGGTGCCCCTCCGGGCTATGTGGGTTATGACCAGGGCGGTTTGCTGACAGAAGCAGTCAACAAGCACCCGCATTGTGTGCTGCTGCTCGATGAGATCGAGAAGGCGCACCCGGAAGTGTTTAACCTGTTGTTGCAGGTGATGGATCACGGCACCCTGACCGATAACAACGGACGCAAAGCCGATTTCCGACATGTGATTCTGGTGATGACCACGAATGCGGGTGCCGAAAGCATGGCCCGCCGCTCGATCGGTTTCAACGAGCAGGACCACAGTACCGATGGTATGGAAGTGATCAGCAAAACCTTCACGCCGGAATTCCGGAACCGTATCGACGGCATCATTCAGTTTGCTGACCTTCAGAAGGCAACCATCACTCACGTGGTGGACAAGTTCCTGACCGAGTTGCAGGCACAACTGGACGAGAAGCATGTGGTATTGCATGTGGATGAGGCGGCCAAGTCCTGGCTGGCCGATAAGGGCTACGATGTGACCATGGGCGCGCGGCCGATGGCACGCCTGATTCAGGACAAGATCAAGCGGCCACTGGCGGAGCAGATCCTGTTTGGCAGGCTGTCTGAGAAGGGCGGTGACGTCTTTATTCAGCTGAAGGACGACGAGCTGGTGTTTGATTACGAGGATGAGCCGGCCGAAGCGTTGTGATGTGACGCTCTCGTGCAGGATATAACCGCTGTCGGTGCCGGCAGCGGTTTTTTTATTGTCTGAAAAACCTGTATAGGGGCTGTTGGCCGAATTTGGCCGGATGCCCCGGCCGCACCGTCAATTCAATTCGGGACGACTTCTGTCAATTTTCGCGGTAGACCGTGGTGGTTGTACACGGCTTGCCGAGAATAATGATAAGGAAGCGCGCCTGATGAACGCATTTTGTCGCATACCACTGACGCTGACTGTTCTAGCCGGTCTGTTCTTTCTGGCTTACCAGCCAGCCCTTGCAGCCCCGGAGAAAAAGCAGTTTTGCGTTTTCGATGTGGCCGGCGCCAACGGCTTCGTGTATCAGTTGCTCCGGGAATATCAGCGGGGTGCTGTCAGTTCTGGCGTGGCCTTGGACATGCAGCCTTATACGGATGAGGATCAGGCGGTCAGGGATTTCCGGCAAGGCCGGTGTGATCTGGTGGCCTTGACCGATATGGGGGTCCGGCATTTTAACGATTTTACCGGCTCCATCAGTGCTATTGGCGCGGTACCACGTTATGAAGATCTGCGGGTTTTGCTGTACGGCATGTCCAGCCCTCGAATTGCCACGCACCTTAGCCAGGATGGTTATGAGGTGCTGGGCGTTGCCCCGATGGGGGCCGCCTATCTGTTCGTGAATGATCGAGGGATAAACCACGTCGCTGCGCTTGAAGACAAACATATTACCGTCTTCGAGGGTCATCATGACGCCCGGCACATGGTGGAATTTGTCGGGGCGAAACCGGTAACGGCGAAAATTTCGAATTTTGCCCACTTGTTCAACTCGGGCCAGGCCGATATCAGCTACGCGCCGGCAGCGGCCTGGGAAGTACTTGAAATGTTCAGGGGCGCGGGTGACCGGGGCGGTATTATCAGGTATCCCGTTGGTCAGGTAACGGTTCAGTTGGTGGCACGGGAAGGTACATTCAGCCCGGAATTTGTGCGTGAGTCCCGAAAGCTGATCGCCCGTCTCTATCCGGAGGCAATCCGGGTGATTCGGCAATTTGAGGACCGTATTCCCGCGGAGCGCTGGGTGGATATCGGGGCCGAGGATATGCGGGAATATCAGGAAATGCTCAGGCAGGTGCGCATTGACCTGCTGTCGGGCAAGGAACAGAAGAATCAGTTGGCCGCTGCGGTCTATCACGAAGACATGATGACCATCTTGCGAAAGATACGTTGCTACACCAATCCGGGCGCCAGCGAATGCTCTGATCAGGACCGGGAGTAGTTCCGGGGGGCAGTTCTTTTGGCAACAAAAAAGCCCCGCATACGCGGGGCTTTTCAGATGTCACACGAGCATTAACGGGCGCGGTAAACGATGCGGCCTTTGCTCAGGTCGTAGGGAGTCAGCTCAACCTTGACCTTGTCGCCGGTCAGGATGCGAATGTAGTTCTTACGCATTTTTCCTGAGATGTGGGCGGTCACAACGTGTCCGTTGGACAGCTCAACGCGGAACATAGTGTTTGGAAGAGTATCAAGAATAACCCCTTCCATTTCAATGACATCTGATTTCGCCATTCAGTAAAAACCTCGTTCGGAATACTTTTCGGTGATTTTAAATTGCGCAATTCTGCCTGAATTCTCAACGTTTGGCAAAATTCACTGTGTTTTCATTTCTCGCCAGTGGCCGTCCTGCAGCGCTTCTATAGGTTTGTAGCGGGTTTTATAGTTCATTTTCTTGCACTCTTTTATCCAGTAACCCAGGTAAAGGTGGGGCAGGTCGCGCCGCCTGGCCTCTTCAATCTGCCAGAGCACGGCAAAGGTGCCCAGGCTGCGATGCTCATGTTCCGGGGAAAATACGGTGTAAATGGCTGAGAGGCCGTCATCAAGCAGGTCTATGGCGGCCAGCCCGATCAGTTCGTCGCTGTCGCTGATTTCAAGAAACCAGGAGTCCGTGGTGCCTTCAACCAGAAACGACGTGAATTGCTCCCGGGAGGGCGGGTACATGTCACCATCCTGGTGGCGCTCTTCGATGTAATGGGCATAAAGCCGGTAGTACCGCTCAGTGAAGGCTGCGGGTACCAGCCTGCATTCGAGGTCTTTGTTCCGGTTCAGAACCCTGCGCTGATTCCTGTCCGGCACAAACTCATCCACCTTCAGGCGAACCGGGATGCAGGCATTGCATTGTTCACAGTGAGGGCGGTAGTAATGGGAACCACTGCGCCGGAAGCCCAGGGCTGTCAACTGGCTATACAGTTTCTTATCGATGTGTGCCCTGGGATCCACAAACATGGTCGTGGCTTCCCTGTCAGGCAGGTAGCTGCAATCATGGGCAGGGGTTGCGAAGAACACGAGCGTTCTGAGGTTACTCATTCACACCTCCGGACCGGGCCATTGCCAGCTGAAGGCCCAGTCTGGTTGATCAGGTTTACGATCGACACATGCCCTGAGTATAGATAGAAATTCGGTTCTCGGAATAGTTCTTGCGCCCATGCTCAGCAGGTGGCTGCTTTCGACCTGGCAATCCATCAGCTGATAACCCCAAACCCTCAACTGGTTGGCAAGGTGGACCATCAGTACCTTGGAGGCATTAGTCTCCAGGGAGAACATGGACTCTCCGAAGAAGCACCTACCGAGAGCTACCCCGTACATGCCTCCGACCAGCTCGTTGGCCGGGTTCCAGACCTCGATCGAGTGAGCCACTCCCATGCGATGCAATTGTGAGTATGCCGAAATCATGTCATCCGTGATCCAGGTGCCTTCTGCGCGGGTTGATGCGCAAAGCCTGATTACCCGGCTGAAACACTGATCAGCGGTTATTCGGAAGTAGCGTTGGTTAAGCGTGCGCCTGAGGCTCCGGGATACATGGATTTCTCCGGGTATCAGAACGCATCGGGGGTTGGGTGACCACCATAAAATGGGTTGGTCATCACTGAACCAGGGGAAAATACCGTTTCGGTAGGCCAGCAACAGGCGATCGGCAGAAAGGTCGCCGCCCACAGCCAGCAGACCGTCCGGATCCTCCAGCGCTTCTTCAGCCGGTGGAAACCAGAGTTCGTCCGTTTCTAGCCAGGGCAACGACGTCATGCTGTGGTTGTCAGCCTATCCCTGCTGATCCAGGTACTTTTCCGCGTCCAGAGCCGCCATGCAGCCGAAGCCAGCCGAAGTGACAGCCTGACGGTAAACATGATCCGCGACATCGCCGGCGGCAAAAACGCCGGGAATGCTGGTTTGTGTGGCCATACCGTTAAGCCCGGACTGGATGCGAAGGTAGCCGTTTTCCATGTCCAGCTGACCTTCGAACAAGCTTGTGTTGGGCTTGTGTCCGATCGCAATGAATACCCCGGCCAGATCGATGTCCCGGGTACTGCCGTCCTCGGTACTCTTGATGCGCATTCCGGTGACGCCGGTTCCGTCACCCAAAACTTCATCCAGGGTGTGATTCCAGACGATGTTCACGTTGCCGTTTTCGGCCTTTTCGAACAGTTTGTCCTGCAGAATTTTTTCGGAGCGCAGCTTGTCACGACGATGAACCAGGGTCACCTCATCGGCAATATTGGACAGATAGAGGGCCTCCTCAACGGCCGTGTTACCACCACCAATAACCGCGACTTTCTGTTTGCGATAGAAAAAACCGTCGCAGGTTGCACAGGCCGACACACCCTGGCCTTTGAATTTTTCTTCAGACTCCAGGCCGAGGTACATGGCCGAGGCGCCGGTTGCAATGATCAGTGCGTCGCAGGTGTATTCGCCGCCGTCGCCTTTCAGCCGGAATGGACGGTTTTGCAGGTCAGCCTCATTGATGGTGTCGTAAACGATCTTTGTTTCGAAACGTTCTGCGTGCTTCTGCATGCGCTGCATCAGTTCCGGGCCCTGAACGCCATCATTGTCGCCCGGCCAGTTGTCTACGTCTGTGGTCGTTGTCAGCTGCCCGCCCACTTCGATACCGGTAATCAAGGTCGGATTCAGGTTAGCACGGGCTGCGTATACAGCAGCGGTATAGCCGGCCGGGCCGGAGCCAAGAATGATCAGGCGGGAGTGTTGGGTTGTGCGCATGGGTTTCTCGCTGGTGTTTTAGATACGTGGTTAGCCCTCGTAGCAAGGGCTGTGCATGTGAAAGATCGCAAAAGGCTAACATGAAATCCGCGGGCGGCCATTCGTTTCAGCCAATCCGTGTCATTAACCTTCGCTATGCGGGCAGTGTCGTATTATTCAAGTACCGATACGCTGGTCAACAACTGGCGAACCCGCTCCTTGCTCTTGCCAGTTTCGCCCTGTTCAAGGCGGTGTTCGGCAACGGAGGGGAAAACCGCCTGAAGGTCATCCGGCAAAACGTGATCCCGTCCTGCCATAAAAGCCCAGGCTTTGGCGGCCCGCAGCAGGCCGAGGCCGGCTCGCGGGGAGAGGCCGTACATGAGCCCGGGCATCCGGCGGCTTTGTTCAAGCAGTCGTTGCAGGTAGTCGAGTAAAGCCGGGCTGGTTGTGATCTTCGCCGCCGCGTTTTGCGCAGCCTCGAGTTCCGATTGAGGCAAAATGGCATGCAGGCGATCTGTCAGGGCTCTGCGGTCTTCTCCTTCAAGCAGTTCTCGCTCGGCCTTTGGGTCTGGGTAACCCAGCTGCAAGCGCATCAGGAAACGGTCCAGTTGGGATTCCGGCAGCGGAAACGTGCCGCCCTGTTCGATGGGATTCTGGGTTGCAATCACAAAAAACGGGGAGGGCAGGGGCCGCGTTTCGCCTTCAATGGACACCTGCCGCTCTTCCATGGCTTCAAGCAGCGCGCTTTGGGTGCGTGGAGACGCCCGGTTGATTTCATCCGCCAACACCACCTGGGCGAAGATGGGGCCGGGGTGAAACACCAGGCTGCCAGCCTGTTTGTCGTACATGGAATATCCCAGTACGTCGGCGGGCAAAAGGTCGTTGGTGAACTGGATGCGCTGGTAGCTCAGCCCCATGATCTTCGCCAGCGCATGAGACAGCGTGGTTTTGCCCATTCCGGGGATGTCTTCAATCAGCAGGTGGCCGCGAGCTAGAAGCCCGCACAGGGCGAGGCGTACCTGGGTTTCCTTGCCCAGCAAAATCTTGTTGAGCTCGGCAACAACGCTGTCCATTTTCTGTTTCATGCAGACCTCAATCCCTCACCCGTTTCAGAATGTCCTCATACGCATCAATGCGCCGGTCTCTGAGATACGGCCAGATCCGCCGTACAGATTCAGTGCGGTTACGATCCAGGGTGGTCGTCAGAATACACTCATGCTGATCGTCAGCGCGGGCCAGAAACTCCCCCTGCGGCCCACAGATAAAACTGTTGCCCCAAAACCGGATGCCGTCACCCTGGCCTGAGGGATCAGGTTCGATACCCACCCGATTTGGGGCAATCACCGGCAAGTTGTTGGCGACGGCATGACCGCGCTGAACGGTTATCCAGGCTTCGAGCTGGCGGGCCCGCTCCTCGGGCTCGTCGGTCATATCCCAGCCAATAGCGGTGGGGTAAATCAGGATGTCGGCGCCGGCGAGCGCCATCAGCCGGGCGGCTTCCGGGTACCACTGGTCCCAGCATACCAGCACACCCAGATTGCCAACGGAGGTTTTGATGGGGGTAAAACCACTGTGGCCTTCGTTAAAGCGGGCGTCGCCCGGGGTGAAGTAGAACTTCTCATAAAACCCGGGGTCGTCCGGAATGTGCATCTTCCGGTAGATCCCGGCGAGGCTGCCATCTGTGTCAAACACCACAGACGTGTTGTGGTAAACGCCGTTCATCCGGCGCTCGAAAATCGAGCCAACCAGCACAATGCCGAGTTCTTTTGCCAGTTTGGAAAGGCGGTTACTGGTCGGGCCGGGAATGGGCTCTGCCAGCTCAAAAACGGCGGTATCTTCTGTCTGGCAAAAGTACAGTGTTGCGTGCAGTTCCTGTAAAACCACGAGTTGGGCGCCACCATTGACCGCTTCGCGGATCAGTCGTTCTGATGTGGCCAGGCTGAGGGCTTTGTCGTCGCTGCAGGTTTGCTGGATGGCGGCGATGGTCAACGCATTGGCGGAGGTCGTCTGGCTCATAGGGTTACCACTCCCGCAGGTATCTGCATGGTGACACAGTGCAGGCTGCCGTGCTGATGTATCAGGGGACGGCAGTTAATCGGCACGATTTCGCGGTCCGGGAAGATGTCGCCCATAATCCGGATCGCCTCCTGATCCTGGGGCACATCGTACACTGGCAGAAGTACAGCACCATTGATAATCAGAAAGTTGGCGTAGGTGGCTGGTAGTCGCTCGCCGTCTTCATCGTGAATAGCGTCCGGCCAGGGCAGGGCGGTGAGTTTATAAGGGCTGCCATTCTTCTGGTGAAATTCCTGCAGCTCCTCTTCCATCGCGGCCAGGGCGCTATAATGCTCATCGGCGACGTCCGGGCAGGCAACGTAGCAGATATGGTCGGGTGCGCAGAACCGTGCCAGGGTATCGATATGGCTGTCGGTGTCGTCACCGGCCAGGTAGCCATGGTTGAGCCAGAGGATGCGCTCAGCGCCCAGTAATTCGGAAAGTAGCTGCTCGATATTCGAGCGATCCATGGATGGGTTGCGGGAGGGCGTCAGCAGGCATTCGCTGGTGGTGAGGATGGTGCCCTCACCATCGGATTCGATGGAGCCGCCTTCAAGCACAAAGTCGACAGGCTGCATCGGGTGTTCACCAAATACGCGGGCGTTTGCAAGGTGCTGGTTCAGGGCGTCGTCTTTCTCCCAGGTGAACTTGCCGCCCCAGGAGTTGAACCGGAAATCCAGCAGTGCCGGGCCATCGGTTGTCTCGACTGTGATCGGGCCGTGATCCCTGGCCCAGGTGTCGTCTGCCGGAGCGGGCACGGTGATGACTCGTCCCGGCAGGTTGTTGCTTTCGGCCCAGTCGTTCAGCTCCCGGTCCAGTTGCTGCAGGCGGGCGACAAACTCGCAACTAATGAGCAGGTGCTCAAAACGAAGAACGGCCTTGGCAATGGCCAGGAAAACCGGCTCTACTTCGTTCATCATCCGGGCCCAATCGGTTCCCGGATGGGGCCAGGTCAGCATGACTGCGCTCTGGGGAGCCCACTCCGCATGCAAAACTCGCTTGGAAGTCACTGTATTAAGCCACCTTGGTTCGCAAAAACCGCCATTCTATCTGACCGCTGAGGGAACGTCAGGCTATGGGCAGAGAAAATTGAACCTGTATGTTGCGTGCTCAGTTTTTAGCGCGCTTTACGACGGCATGCACGACCCGATCGTGCTCGAAATAGACCACAAAGTTGTCGTAGTGCCACTGACTGATAGGCGGCTCGCCGACCGGACCACGAATGTCCTTCGGGGTGCCCCAGCGGGTGCGCACGGAGTCCTGGCTCATACCGTTGCTGGGCAGGCTGACCTGGCTTCGGTCGGCCTGACTGCCCACCGGAATGGCGAGATCTTCTGCCTGCACGGCGGGGATGGTTCCCGCTGACATCACAGCCGCCATGGTGAATGCGGCAAGCAGGTTTCGATTGTTTTTCATTGGGTTCTCCATTGACGCCTGGTTCTCCGCAGATTGTCTGCAGCACATGGATAAAACGTAATATCGCGAAAAGCTTAGCAAAAGCCAGCACTTTTTCGTGAGTTTACTCTTTTTGTTTTTGTCGAATCTGCCAACGCATCACATGCCGTGCAATTTGCTGGCGGTCGCTTTCGTCGAGATCGATGAATTCGGCCTGAACCCATGCGCCTCCCGCTGTGTCTGGCTCGGCACTCACTACTTCGGCGACAGCCTGTGGTTGGTAGAGCTCCGGGGGAAGCGTCATTCTCACGGCAATACGGTCGCCGGCTTGCCAGCTGGAGGAAGGGCTGAAAAATGCCAGTCCGCCCTCGCTCAGTGTCACATCCTGCCAGTCATCAGGTTGCAACGGATTTTGCTCAAAGGCGATAATGCGCGCCAGCGTATCCATCTTGCTGTTCAGGGACTTAATCAGTCCTGTCAGCAAGCGGTCGCGTTCGGCAAGGTTGGCCAGGTGTGTTTTTATATCCTGGTCGAGCCGACGGAATTCAGCTTTAAGAGATTCCAGGGGCGTGTCGGTAAACAGGTCGGGGTCGGCCTTGTGCTGGTTATCCAGCCGGCGAACTTCAAGGCCGATGCGGTCCTGTATTCTGAAAAAATCCCGACGGTCCTGAGGCGCGCGTGTCTCCGGGGCCGATGTATCTTTGCTTGGCATCCTGTCTCCGGATGGCTGAGTTTTTGGTTGATATAAAGTAGTTTAGCAGTTTCTTAAACCACGACAGACCTGAAGGTATCGACAGGCTCCTCCCCATGTTCAGACCCTTATCGTTTTACATTGGCTTGCGGTACACCGCCGCCAAGCGACGTAACCACTTTATTTCGTTTATCTCACTCACGTCCATGATTGGCCTGATGCTGGGGGTTGCGGTACTCATAATCGTACTGTCAGTGATGAACGGCTTTGACCGGGAACTCAAACAACGGATTCTCGGCATGGTTCCCCATGCCACGATCCAGGGTGCGTCCGGCCCGCTCAATGATTGGCAGGAGCTGGACGAACGTGTTCAGCAGCACCCGCGTGTTCTGGCGGCTGCACCCTTTATTCAGGGGCAGGGCATGATTACCGGCGGCGGCAATGTTCGCGGCGTCATGCTGAGCGGCATCCTTCCCGAGCAGGAAGCCTCGGTTTCAATCATTGAAAATCATTTTATTGAAGGCGGTCTGGATCAACTGCAGCCGGGCGAGTTTGGCATCATTATCGGCAAGCTGATGGCCAACAGCTTGCGGCTGGCGGTTGGTGACAAACTGACGGTGGTGCTGCCAGAGGCTTCCGTGACCCCCGCAGGTGTGTTGCCAAGGCTTAAGCGGTTCACGGTCAAAGGAATTTTCAGTGTCGGCGCCGAGCTTGATGGTAACTATGCGCTTATTCACATGGACGACGCGTCCCGGTTAATGCGCACCGGTGGCAAGGCCGAAGGTTTGCGGCTGCTCATGGACGATCTGTTTGCGGCTCCGCGGGTGGTTAATGAAGTCGCCACCAGCCTCGGCGGCCGGTTTTATGTCTCCGACTGGACGAGAACCCACGGCAATTTGTTTCAGGCCATTCGAATGGAAAAAACCATGATCGGCTTGTTGCTCATGTTCATTGTTGCCGTGGCTGCCTTCAATATCGTGTCCACGCTGGTTATGGTCGTCACCGACAAGACCGCCGACATCGCTATTCTGAGAACCATGGGGGCCACACCGGGGCGGATCATGCGCATCTTTATTATTCAGGGTGCTGTCATTGGCGTGTTCGGCACGTTGGTTGGGACGGCGCTTGGCGTGTTCGGGGCGCTGAACATCAGTGGATTCATTGCCTGGCTTGAGGCAGCCATGGGGCACCAGTTCCTGAGCGCTGACGTTTACTTCATCAGTTATCTGCCGTCCCAGCTGCAATGGCAGGATGTCATGATAATCAGCAGTGCCGGCCTGGCGATGAGCCTGCTGGCCACGATATACCCGGCCTGGCGCGCGTCCCGGGTCGAACCGGCGGAGGCCCTGCGGTATGAGTGATGTACAGACGGCAAACAAACCAGCGCCACTGGTAATCGACTGCCGGCAGGTAACGAGAACCTACAGTGAAGGTCCGGAAAAGCTTACGATCTTTTCCGATATATCCCTGGAAGTATCCTCGGGCGAAACAGTGGCCATCGTCGGTAGCAGCGGCGCGGGGAAGACAACGTTATTGAACTTGTTGGGGGGGCTGGACAAGCCTTCATCCGGCCAGATCGAAATTTGTGGTCAGAACATACACCTGCTTTCGGAAGCCGGGCGGGCCCGGTTCCGTAACCGGCACCTGGGCTTTGTTTATCAGTTTCACCATCTCCTGCCGGAATTCACGGCACTTGAAAATGTCATGATGCCGTGTGCGCTGGGCGGGCTGTCACCCAGGCAGGCAAAACCCAAGGCCGAAGCTTTGCTGAGGCGGGTGGGCCTGGGTGAAAGACTTCGTCACAAACCGGGTGAGTTGTCTGGTGGTGAGCGCCAGCGGGTTGCCATAGCCCGGGCACTTGTGAACGAACCCAGTTGCGTGCTGATGGATGAGCCAACGGGCAACCTGGATCAGCACACCGGTGAGGGTATACGCGCGTTAATTCAGGATCTGAGAGATAACTCGGGTACGGCGTTTATCATGGTAACCCACGACATGGGCATGGCGAGAAGTCTCGGACGGGTATTGCGGCTGGAACAGGGGCGGCTGGTTCAGGAGGCCTGATTGCCGGCCCGGTCGCGTTTGATTCTGAGGCTTCGGCGCGTTTGCCAGTCAGCCCGGATCTTCCGGCGCCACAGGTACTGAATGGCAAGATAGGCTATGCAGGCCGTCAGTGTCGCCAGCATCAGTGAGCCCAGGTACAGCGGAATGCCGATATCAATCAGCCGACTGCTGATCCAGCTCCAGGACAGTTCAAACTCGAAAGGCATGACGGGTCGGTCAAGAATCCAGGCGCCAACTTTGTAGTTGAAGTAGAACATGGGGGGCATGGTCAACGGATTACTGATCCAGACCAATGCCACCGACAGGGGCATATTGGCGTTAAACCAGATGGCGCAAAAGGCAGCGGCAACCATCTGGAATGGCATCGGTATGAAACAGAACCAGATTCCGATCAGGAAGGCCCTGGCAACGCAGTGGCGGTTGATGTGCCAGAGGTTGGGCTCGTGAAGGATATCGCCCAGAAAATGCAGTGATTTCATCGACCGCACTTTTTCCGGGGTGGGCAAATACCGTTTCATGAACTTCTTCGGCATTGGAAGTTCGGCCTGTCCTGTCGGTATGAATGACAACCGGCAAACAGACATTGCCGGTTTATTTGAATGGAGGACAAGGATTGTCCAGATACTCTCAGCTAAGCCGAAGGGCTGGAGCGACACTTTTCCGCCCCGCAGCTATTCTCGCGTTCTCGTGCGGGGTTATCTTACTGTATAGGTTTGCGGTTGTGCCACCTTATTGGTGGCTGTTTTTATTGCTAATTATACTGCTACCTCTCTACTCACTTCGATCCTCTGGGCTTCACGCACCCTTTGCTTTCCTGTTCTGGGCGGTGGCAGGGCTTGCGTGGGCCGGCTGGCACGCGGATTCCAGATTACAGCATTCCCTGCCTGCGGAAATGGAGCGGGTTCCGCTGACCGTGTCCGGATACCTTTGTGATCTGCCTCAGCCAGGAAGCTTCAACAGCTTGCGGTTTACCTTGTGTGTGTATCGCTGGCATAGCCCACCGGATATGAGTGCCAACCGCAAGCTCCCCGACCGAATCCGGCTCGCCTGGTACGGGAACGCTGACAAGCGCCTGCCTTCGCACCTGCTCAAACTTAAGGTTGTTCTGAAGCGACCCCATGGCAGCCTGAACGCCGAAGGGTTTCGCTATGAAGACTGGCTGTTTCGCCACGGGGTGCGGGCCACCGGCAGTGTGAGGGAAGTCGGGGTGGCGGTGGACGTTCCCTGTGGCGCGTTTTGTCGTTACAGAGCCTGGCACCGGGGTGTGGCTGAGGTGATTCACCGGCACTTCGGGGAGGCAAAGCACTATCCGTTGGTTGCGTCTCTGCTGATGGGTGACCGGGGATACCTGGATGCCTCCCACTGGGATACGCTCAAGGCCACCGGCACCATTCACCTGGTGGCAATCTCGGGCCTTCATCTGGGTTTGGTCGCGCTCGCCTCGGGGCTGCTTGCACGGCGCTTTCTTCTGGCATGGCCGGTCGGATCGATGTCTGAGCGCCGTACCCGAAGTATCGTGTTTGCCGTCGTGCTGGTGTGTTGTTTGTGCTACGCCCT
Source organism: Marinobacter sp. SS5-14b (assembly GCF_030541005.1). Classification (GTDB taxonomy): domain Bacteria; phylum Pseudomonadota; class Gammaproteobacteria; order Pseudomonadales; family Oleiphilaceae; genus Marinobacter. The sequence goes on from NZ_JASSVM010000001.1 coordinate 463,972, forward strand.
TCTGGCCGGATTTACAGTGCCCACGCAGCGCGCCCTGGTGATGGTTGTTGTCGGTGGCTGGTACCTGCTCAAGGCTCGCGAAACCAGCCCCTGGCACCCTTTTATTGTCGCCTTGGGTCTGGTGTTGTTGGTGGATCCTTTCGCGCCTCTGGATCAGGGTTTCTGGCTTTCCTTTTGTGCTGTGGCTGTGCTGTTACTGGTGTTTAACGGCAGAGTGGGGGCTGTGGGTTGGTGGCGCGGGCTGGTAATCGCCCAGCTGGCCGTTTTTGCCGGATTGTGGCCGGTTCTGGAAGCGTTTGGGCAGGGGCAGCCGGTTGCGGGCCTTCTGGCTAATCTTCTAGCCATCCCTTTGGTGTCTCTGGTGGTGATGCCGGCCTTGTTTGTCGGGGCTCTGTTAGCGCTGGTCACGCTCGGCCTGTTTTCAGAGGGCGCGATTTGGCTATTTGATGGCGTGCTTGGGACGTTATGGTTTTTGCTGGAGATGGCGCAGTCGATACCGGCACCTCCCATGCCTGACGTTGGCTCGCCGGTATTGCTGGCGATGGCCGCGGTTACGGTGGTTGCCTTGCGTTTTCCTGATGGGCGTTTTCGCGTGCTTGCCGGTTCAACGGTGGTGTGGTTTCTGGTTGTGGCGTACCTGGAAGCCCCGGCACCTGCCAACCCGCCCGTAGCGATGCCTGAAATTCGCATATGGGATGTCGGTCAGGGACTGTCGGTTCTTGTGCGATCAGGTGGCAAGGTATTGCTTTACGATTCGGGCCCTGAGGTGAAAGGCGTTTTCTCCGCCGTGGAATCAGTTTTGATACCAAACCTGGAAGGCCTCGGGCTGAGGCGTCTTGATCATCTGGTTATCAGTCATGGCGACAGTGATCATGCGGGAGGTTTACCGCAGCTGATGAAGGTTTTTCCGGTAACGCTTGTCTCGGGCGGCGAACCCGGTGTTGTTGAGGAGAAGCTTGGGGGCAGCTCTGCGTCTTTGGTGGGGCCGTGCCCCACAGGTGGATTGGATTTCGACGGGCTCGAACTGTCGTTCTGGCGAAGCCTGAAGGAGGCTTCTGGCAATGATGCTTCCTGTGTTCTGAGGGTATTTCATCCTGAGTCCGGGGTGGATCTGATTTTGACGGGTGATATCAGCCGGAAGGTTGAAACCGAGATGCTTGAGAGTCCTGGCTCAGCCTGGCTGGTTGGGTTTATCGGGCAACGTATTCTGATTGCGCCGCATCATGGCAGCAAAACGTCTTCTTCTCGCCGATGGGTTCAGGCCGCTTCACCGGACTGGGTTATCTATACCGCAGGCTATCGGCATCGCTTCGGACATCCCCATCCGGATGTGGTGGCAAGGTACGCTGACGCCGGGGCCGTTGCTTTGAATACGGCTTGCTCAGGCCAGATAACCATAACCCTGACACCGGGAGGTCCGAAGATGAGCGAAGCAAGGCAAACTGCGCCATTCTGGATTGGTGGTCCGGGCCTTACCCGGGACCAATGTAAATTACCGTGACATTCGTGGTGTGGCCTGTGCCGGCAGCTATGCTAAAGTAGCGCGGCTTGTCATTACTCAGGGAGATCAAGCGTGTTTGAGCTGTTGAAAGCTGGTGGCATCCTGATGGTGCCCATTGTTGCCTGTTCCATTCTGGCGCTTGCCATCATTCTGGAGCGGTTCTGGTCTCTGCGGGCTTCCCGCGTGGCACCGCCACAATCAATAAATGAGCTGTGGCGCTGGATCAAGAAAAAAGAGCTAAACGGGCGCAAACTGAAGGCGCTTCAGGGCTCGTCCCCGCTTGGGCGCGTTCTTGCGGGTGGGCTGATTAACGCCAAACATGGTCGTGAGATCATGAAAGAAAGTATTGAGCATGAAGCCAGCCAGGTTATCCATGAGCTGGAACGCTTTCTCAATCCGTTGGGTACCATTGCGACGATCACTCCGTTGCTTGGTCTTCTCGGTACGGTGATCGGTATGATCAAAGTCTTTGCGGAAATCCAGCTGGCCGGTGTTGGTAATGCCGGCAACCTTGCGGGCGGTATTTCCGAAGCACTGATTACCACCGCGTCCGGCCTGAGTGTGGCGATCCCTGCACTGATCGCTCACCGCTACTTCATTCGCCGTGTTGATGAGCTGGTCGTCAACATGGAGCAAGAGGCCATTAAATTGGTGGAAGTGGTTCATGGTGACCGTGAAATCGACGTGGAAGGAGCCTGAACGCCGTGAAGTTCAAGCGCCAGAGAAGCCAGGAAGTCGGAGTAGACCTGACACCACTGATTGATGTGGTCTTCCTGCTGCTGATTTTCTTTATGGTGTCCACAACCTTTACCCGGGAAAGTCATCTGGAAGTGGAGTTGCCGGAAGCCAGTGGTGATCCGGTCGCTTCGTCCGAGATTCGCCAAATTGATGTGGTGATTAACGCCGAAGGTCAATACATCCTTAACCAAAAGACGCTGGTCAACAATCGTCGGGAAACACTGGAGCGGGGTGTCAGCGAACTGGCTGAGGGCGATAACAGCCTGCCATTTATTATTACGGCGGATGCCCGCACTCCCCACGAATACGTTGTCCGGGCCATGGATGTGGCTGGTCGCCTGGGGTTTGCGAAATTGAGCATAACCACAGAACGGGAGTCTGAGAATCCGTGATTGATTCAAGGCCGGAGCCTCTTGCAGCTCCGCCAACCGGAAGCTGGGTCACCTACAAGCGCCTGCTTGCGTATGTGAAACCCTTCTGGCTGGCCTTTTCCCTCGCTGTTCTGGGTAACGTCATCTATGCCGCGGCATCTACGGGTATGGCTGCCGCAATGGAGTATGTGATCACGGCGATAGAGAATCCGACGTCCCAGAACCGGCTGATGCTGACGGGCCTGATTGTCGGGGTCTTTGCGCTTCGCGGCCTTGGCACCTTCTTCAGTCAGTATTTCATCAGTTACGTTGGCCGAAACGTCATCAACGCGCTGCGCAACGATGTGTTCGACCGGTTAATGACCCTGCCGTCCCGATATTTTGATGACAATGCCGCTGGCCGCCTGGTGTCCAAGCTGACGTTCAATGTAGAGCAGGTGGCAGAAGCATCAACCAATGCCATCACGATTACCCTGAGGGAAGGGCTCACCATTATTGGTTTGCTCGGCTTCATGATCTACACCAATTGGAAGCTGACGTTGGTGTTCCTGACGGTCGGCCCGGTTATTGGGCTGGTGGTTAGTTATGCCAGTAAGCGGTTCCGCAAGATAAGCCAGCGCATTCAGGGTTCCATGGGCGATATCACCCATGTGGCCTCGGAATCCATTTCCGGCTACCGGGTGGTTCGTACCTTCGGTGGTGAGGACTACGAGCGTGAGCGGTTTCGCGATGTCAGCGCCCGCAACCTCAAACAGAGCCTGAAAATGGCTTCTACCCAGGCGATCAGTGTGCCGGTCATTCAGGTGCTCGTGGCGGTTGCTATTGCGGCGCTGGTCTGGACGATGCTGTCGCCGGAAATTCGCGGCGAAATGTCCACAGGCCAGTTGGTCGCGTTTATCACCGCCGCAACGACCATGGCCAAACCTATCCGCCAGGTGACCTCGGTGCACGCCAAAATCCAGAAGGGCGTGGCCGCAGCCTACGATGTCTTTGAAACCATGGATGAAAAGGCTGAGGAAGATCCCGGCGAGTATGCACCAGCCCGGGTAGACGGGCATCTTGAGTTCGATCAGGTGTGCTTCCGCTATCGTGATCAGATGGACAATGTGCTTGAAGGCATTACCGTCGACATACCAGCAGGGCAGAGCGTGGCGCTGGTTGGCCGTTCAGGTAGCGGCAAGTCCACGATGGTGAGTCTGTTGCCTCGTTTCTATGAATACACCGGTGGTGACATCCGTATTGATGGCCACTCACTGAAGGCGTTTTCGCTGAAAGCCCTGCGCGCGCAGATTGCCCTGGTTACCCAGAATGTGGTGCTGTTCAACGACTCCATCGCAGCGAACATTGCGTACGGTGCCCTGCGCGAGTGCAGCCGGGATGAGATTCGCGAAGCCGCGGCCAAAGCCCACGCGCTCGAGTTTATTGACCGTATGCCCGACGGCCTCGACACCATGATTGGCGACAATGGCGTCATGCTGTCGGGTGGCCAGCGCCAGCGCCTGGCCATTGCCCGGGCTTTGCTCAAGAACGCGCCGGTTCTGATTCTGGATGAGGCGACGTCGGCACTCGACACCGAATCCGAGCGCCACATTCAGGAAGCTCTGGAAACGGTTATGCAGGGCCGAACGACACTGGTTATTGCGCACCGCTTGTCTACCATCGAGAAGGCGGACCGGATACTGGTCATGGAGAAAGGGCACATTGTTGAGTCCGGAACCCACAGTGAATTGCTGGCAGCGGGTGGCGCCTATGCCCAACTGCACCAGATACAGTTCAGTGAGCATGCATGAGCAGCCCGGTTGACCGTTTTTGGTACGGCCAGGGTCGGCCGCTGGCGGTGTTGGCGCCACTGGCCTGGTTGTATCGCGTCATCTCCGAATCGAAACGACGAAAAGCCTGGCAGGCCCGCAATGAAAGTTTGCCGGTGCCGGTTGTGGTTGTCGGCAATATCACTGCCGGCGGTACAGGAAAGTCGCCGCTGACGGCCCGCCTGGTTGAGCGCATGCGCCAGGAAGGTTGGCAACCGGTGATTCTCAGTCGTGGTTATGGCGGCAAAAGCGACAGCTATCCACTATTAGTCAAAAACACGACGCCACCCGGCGTATGCGGAGATGAGCCTTTGATGCTCGCGCTGGCCACTGGCTGCCCTGTGGTCGTTGACCCTGATCGTTGCCGGGGTGCGCATTGGGCGCTCGAGCAGCAGCTTGGTAACGTGCTGATCTGTGACGACGGGCTTCAGCATTACCGGTTGCCGAGAGATATCGAATTGGCGGTTTTTGATGCCAGGCGGGGGGTCGGTAATGGCGCGTTGATTCCGGTCGGACCGCTCAGAGAGCCACTGGAGCGCCTGAAAACCGTTGATTTCGTGATTGTGAACGGTGCTGAGTTTCCGCAGCCCGGTCATCGTATCGAGGAATTTGCCGGCGCGGATCATCCTGATATTCACGCCATGTCGCTTCAGCCTGCTTCTCTGGTTAACCTGAATTCTGGCAAGCAGGTTGAACCGGAAGCCCTCAAAGGCAAGTCGGTCAGGGCAGTGGCGGGTATTGGCAACCCCTCGCGATTCTTCGATACCCTGAGACATTTGGGTGCGCACGTACAGGAAGCGGCTTTTCCGGATCACCACCGTTTCCGGCCTGAGGATCTGGCATCTGGCGCTCTTGAATGGTTGGTGATGACGGCCAAAGACGCCGTTAAGTGTCGGGGATTCGCACCCGACAACGCCTGGGTCTTGACGGTTGATGCCTGTCTGTCAGAACCTTTTGAACAACGCTTTCTGCAACGGCTCAGGGAATGTTCTGAGCCGTTGCACCCTCAAGTTACCGAGAGATCAAACGATGGATAAGAAACTGTTGGCGATGCTGGCGTGCCCGGTATGCAAGGGCGAACTCAAGTTGAACGAAGCCCGCACCGAACTTGTGTGTTATCAGGACGCCATGGCCTTCCCGATCCGCGAGGGGATTCCGGTTATGTTGGCTGTTGAAGCCCGCACCCTGAGCACGGATGAACGCCTGGACAAGCACTGAGTTAACCGCAAACAGGACCCCGTATGTCTTTTACTGTCGTGATTCCGGCCCGCTATGCTTCCAGCAGGCTACCGGGCAAACCGTTGGCGATGATTGCCGGCAAACCGATGATCCAGCACGTGTGCGAGCGGGCTCAGGAAAGCCGTGCCGGCCGCGTGGTGGTTGCTACCGACGATGCCAGGATTGAAGAAGCCTGCCGGAGATTCGGAGCTGAGGTGATCATGACATCGCCGCATCACGCCAGCGGTACCGATCGGCTCGAAGAGGTTGCCCGAAAGCTGGGCCTGGAAGCCGATCATCGGGTGGTCAATGTGCAGGGTGATGAGCCCCTTCTGCCTCCGGTATTAATCAATCAGGTTGCTGATAACCTGGAGCAATACCCGGAAGTGGCCATAGCCACGTTGTGCGAGCGCATTCACGACCCGCGCCAGGTGTTTAATCCGAATGTGGTTAAGGTGGTGTTTGATGCCAGGGGCATGGCCCACTATTTCAGCCGGGCCCCCATTCCCTGGGCCCGTGATTTCTGGCCAGCCAATGCGTCTGTTGAAGAGGTTGATTTGCCGGAAGGGGTGGGTTATTTCCGACATATTGGCATTTATGGCTATCGCGCCAGTGTACTGGAGGAGTTTGTTCGCTGGGCGCCAGCACCCACCGAACAGGTTGAGGCGCTGGAGCAGCTAAGGGCGCTATACAACGGTGCTCGCATTCATGTCGATGTTGCTGAGCGACCACCGGCTCCGGGCGTGGATACTGAGGAAGACCTGGATCGCGTGCGAGCTCTGATGGAAGCAGGAGGGCGTTATGCCTGATCAGGCCAGCGTATTGTTTGTTTGCCTTGGCAATATCTGCCGTTCCCCCAGTGCCGAGGGTGTGTTTCGCCGATTGGCCGAAGAGCAGGGGCTGGCGGGTAAGCTTCGGATCGACTCCTGTGGTACCGGCAACTGGCACATCGGGAAAGCGCCGGATGCCCGGGCTGTGGGCGCGGCCGGGCGCAGGGGGATCGACATCAGCGATCTCAAGGCCCGGCAGATTCTGGCAGAGGATCTGGATCGGTTTGACTATGTTCTGGTGATGGATCGCTCGAACCTGGCCGATGTTCGGGAAATGTGGCACCAGAACGGCGGCACAGAGCCGAGACTGTTTCTGGAGTTCAGCCAGTCTGGCCAGGCTGAAGTGCCAGACCCCTATTATGGTGGTGAGGACGGATTCGAGAGGGTACTTGACTTGATTCATGAGGCCAGCGAAGGCCTTCTTGAGGATATACGGGGGCGACTGGCTTGAGTCAGACCCTGGAGATTCTGGATGAGGTCAGCCTGGAAGACCTGAATACCATGGCGATCGCCGCCACGGCCCGGCACTTTGCGGATATCGAAAACCCGGATCAGCTAAAGCAAGCCCTGAATTATGCCCGCGAACACCGGCTGGAAACCCTGGTGTTGGGCGGGGGTAGCAATCTGGTGTTTGCCGGTAACTTCGATGGCCTGGTTCTGCACATGGCCTTGCGGGGCCGAAGCTGGGAGCAGGTCGAGGATGGCAGTGCTGTGCTGGTGCTTGCGGCAGGCGAAAACTGGCACGAAGCCGTCATGTATGCGGCCCGTTCCGGGTATCGAGGTATCGAGAATCTGGCGTTGATTCCCGGTACTGCCGGCGCGGCTCCGGTTCAGAATATCGGCGCCTATGGCGTCGAGCTTTGCGATACCCTGCAAAATGTGACGGCCCTGGATTGTGAATTAATGGAAGTGGTCACCCTGACCGCGGAAGATTGCCAGTTTGCCTATCGGGACAGTATGTTTAAGCGCAACCCTGGCCGTTACATTATTCTGGAGGTTAGGTTGCGGTTGTCCCGGCACATCCCGCTCAAACTCGATTACCAGGATCTGCAGGACTATCTGGGAGAGACGAATACCGCCGAACTGACACCACTGGCCGTCGCTGAAGCCGTGATGGCAGTGCGGCGCAGAAAACTTCCAGATCCTGACGTGTTGCCCAATGCGGGCAGTTTCTTCAAGAATCCGGTGGTCAGTCCGTCACAGTTTGAGGGTCTGAAGGAGCGCTTTCCCGATATCGTTTGTTACCCGTTGACCGACGGTGTGAAGCTGGCAGCGGCCTGGTTAATCGATCAGGCTGGCTGGAAAGGTTTTCGCAATGCACGGGTAGGCATTCACAACCGGCAGGCTTTAGTGCTGATCAATCACTCCGGTGGCTCGGGGGATGATGTGCTTGCCTTGGCTGAAGAAGTGCGTGGGTCGGTGCGGAAAAAGTTTGGCGTAGAGCTTGAAATGGAGCCCGGGATCGTAGGAACCCGCTGACCCATCGGTTAAGACGTTCCGGGCAGTCGCGCGGGACTGCCCGGACCTCATCCCGCTTTTACAGGCCGGCTTTCGGCGAGGCCTTTACCAGGAAGGCCAGCGCATCTTCCACCGGAATGTCCTGCTTGTCCTCATCACGGCGACCTTTGTATTCCAGGGTGCCCGCCGTCAGACCGCGCTCCGAAACCACAAACCGGTGCGGGATGCCAATGAGCTCCATGTCCGCAAATTTCACGCCCGGGCGCTCGTTGCGATCGTCGAGCAGCACATCGTAACCTGCCTGGCGCAGCTGGTCGTAGAGCTTATCTCCGGCTTCGGCAACCACGGGTGTTTTGTGGGCGTTCAGCGTCACGATAGCGACCTGGAACGGCGCAATGGCATCTGGCCAGATAATCCCTTTGTCGTCATGGTTCTGCTCGATGGACGAGGCGACTATCCGGGAAACGCCAATGCCATAGCAACCCATTTCCATGATCACTGCTTTGCCGTTTTCATCCAGTACCGTCGCGTTCAGAGCCGAGCTGTACTTGTTGCCGAGCTTGAAAATATGGCCAACCTCGATGCCCCGGCGAATCTCCAGGGTGCCGTTGCCGTCCGGGCTGGGGTCGCCTTCCACCACGTTGCGAAGGTCAGCAATCCTGGCGAGCGGGACATCACGCTCCCAGTTAACGCCGGTCAGGTGGTAGTCGTCTTTGTTGGCACCACACACGAAATCGGCCAGGTGCGCGGCGCTGCGATCGACAATCACCGGTATTGCGAGGTTCACTGGCCCGATGGAGCCAGGCTTGCAGCCGATGGCCTTCTCTATTTCTTCGTCGGTTGCCATGGTCAGGGGTTCGGCAATGCCGGGCAGGTTCTCTGCCTTGATTTCATTCAGGGTGTGGTCGCCCCGCAGAATCAGTGCCACCAGCCCGGACTGACCACTTTCATCGGCTTCCCCTTTGACCAGCAGGGTTTTCACACTGCGTTCGGCAGGCGTTCCCAGGAATTGCGAAACAGCCTCAATGGTTTTCTGGCCAGGGGTGTGAACTTCTTTCATCTCTTCAGTGGCAGCCGGTCGTTCGCCGGCAGGCGCTACGGCTTCCGCTTTTTCAATATTGGCGGCGTAATCGCCACCGGTGCTGAAAACGATGGCGTCTTCACCGGACGACGCCAGCACATGGAATTCGTGGGAAGAGCTGCCGCCGATGGAGCCGGAGTCTGCCTGAACGGGCCGGTAGTCCAGCCCAAGCCGGTCAAAAATGTTGCAGTAAGTCTGGTGCATGACCTCGTAGGTGTCATCCAGCGACGCGGCATTCAGGTGAAAGGAGTAGGCGTCTTTCATGATGAACTCCCGGGCCCGCATTACCCCGAAGCGGGGGCGGCGTTCATCCCGGAATTTGGTCTGGATCTGATAGAAGTTGGCGGGCAACTCTTTGTAGCTTTTCAGCTCGTTGCGCACCACATCGGTAATCACTTCTTCATGGGTAGGGCCAAAGCAGAATTCACGGCCGTGTCGGTCGTTCATGCGCAGGAGTTCACCACCGTATTGTTCCCAACGCCCCGATTCCTGCCACAGCTCGGCAGGCTGAACCGCTGGCATCAGCACTTCCTGGGCACCGCTTTTGTCCATTTCCTCACGGACAATCCGTTCAACCTTGCGCAGTGTGCGCAAGCCCAGTGGCAACCAGGTGTAGAGGCCGGCTGCCAGTTTCCGGATCATCCCCGCTCTCAGCATCAGCTGATGGCTGATGACTTCGGCGTCTGCAGGGGTCTCTTTCTGGGTGGCAATCAGGTAACGGCTTGCTCGCATCGTGTCTTCCGCTTTTTTGAAAAGTGGGGTTTAGACTAATTGGCAGAGGCTCTGCCCTTTGTCTGCCTTTCATTGTCTTGAAGTGAGCGTTATTGTACGGAGCCTGCTGCACAAGGTACAGATGATGACTGACGAATCTATCGACGTAACACCACGCCGAAAGCCGGTTCAGGCGCGTAGCCGGGAGCGGGTCGAGAACATTCTCCGACATGCTGCCGCCATTTTTCATGAAAACGGGGTGGATGGCACCAGTATGTCGGCCATTGCCCGGCAGTCCGGTATGTCGCTGGCCTCCCTTTATCGATATTTTCCCAACAAAGCCGCCATTATTCATGCGCTGGCGGAAGGTCATGTCGCAAAGATGGAAATGGCCCTGCGGGAAAAGCTGCCGGAGTTGAGCCTGTCGGATGCGGTGGATGTGCTGATTGATCAGTTCTACGATTTTTACCGCACGGAACCCGCCTATTCAGCGATCTGGAGCGGCGTCGAAGCCATGCCGGAGCTGCGTGAACTGGATCTTCGGGAACTCTACAGCAATGCCGCTGACCTGGATGCACGGCTAAAGCAGGAGTACCCCGATTTGTCCGCAGAGCGCCGATGGACAGCCAGTTTGATATTGCCGCGCTCAGCCGGTTCTATTCTCAGATTGGCAGCGACCCTGCCTGAGCGTCAGGGTCAACAGTTGGTGGCTGAGCTCAAGTGCATGGCAAAAGCCTATCTTGCGGAATTGATCCGTCAGGACAGGTAACCCAGGGGCAGGGCAGTGCTGTCGATCACCCGACGCAACACAAAGCTGGAATGTACTCCGCTGACGCCCTGAATTCTGGTAATCCGGTTCAACAGGAACTGGTGGTAGTGGTCCATGTCCGGCACCACCACCTTCAACATATAGTCCGCACTCTGGCCGGTAATCAGGTAGCACTCCTGTACTTCCGGGTACTCTGCAATCTGTTCTTCGAAAGCGGCAAAGCGTTCGGGTGTATGGCGATCCATGCCAATAAGAATGATCGCAGTCAGCGCCAGGCCCAGCCTCTTGTGGTCAAGGATTGTCACGGTTCTCACGATGATGCCGGCTTCTTCAAGCGCCCGCACGCGCCTCAAGCAGGGCGAGGGGGACAAGCCGACTTTCTCGGCCAGCTGCTGATTGGTCAGAGACCCGTTTTTCTGCAATTGTTCGAGGATTTTTCGGTCGATCTTGTCGATTTTGACCAAGGATTTCTCGATGTCAGCCATAATGCTTCTCGCGATTGGGTTTTCATAACAGATTATTGCGAAAATATAGAAATATGGCGCTGAAATAGCAAGCAAATGGCTCGGGTAACGCGTTAAACTTGCTCCATTCCATCGATCAGTGAAAGGATTTGTCCGTTATGGCCTTTGATCATCGTAAATACGCCGCCTTCAAGCCCATCGCCAAGAAAGACCGGCGCTGGCCGGACCAGGTCATCCAGAAAGCGCCGACCTGGTGCGCCGTGGATCTTCGGGATGGAAACCAGTCACTGATCAAGCCGATGTCCGTTGCCCAGAAGCAACGGCTGTTCGATTTGCTGGTGAAGTTGGGGTTCAAGGAAATTGAAATTGGCTTTCCAGCAGCCAGCCAACCCGACTTCGACTTTTGCCGCAAGTTGATTGAGGAAAACCGGATTCCTGATGACGTAAAAATTCAGGTGCTCACCCAGGCCAGGCCTGAACTGATCGAGCGCACTTATCAGGCGCTGGAGGGGGCAAGGCAGGCCATCGTTCATGTTTATAACTCGACCTCTACCGTGCAGCGTGAGCAGGTGTTTGGCCTGGACCGTGAGGGCATACGTGATATTGCCGTGCGAGGTGCTCGCATCGTGAGGGATATAGCCGCTCGTTATCCGGATACCGACTGGACCTTCCAGTATTCGCCGGAGAGTTTCACCGGCACCGAGCTCGACTTCTCGGCCGAGGTTATCGACGCAGTCACAGCTGAGTGGCGCCCGGACCAGGGGCAGCCGGTCATTATCAATTTACCGGCAACGGTTGAAATGGCCACGCCGAACGTGTTTGCCGACCAGATTGAATGGATTTGTGAAAACATCCGCGACCGTGATCATCTCAGCATCAGTGTTCACACCCATAACGACCGGGGCTGTGGCGTTGCGGCCGCAGAGCTTGCCGTCATGGCTGGGGCCGACCGGGTGGAAGGCACGCTGATGGGCAATGGCGAGCGCACAGGTAATATGGACCTGGTGACCATGGCGATGAACCTGTATTCCCAGGGTATCGATCCAACACTGGACCTGTCCGGCATGGCTGAGATCACTGAGGTGGTGGAAGCCTGTACCGAGATTTCAACGCACCCAAGGCACCCCTATGCGGGAGAGTTGGTGTTTACCGCGTTCTCTGGCAGCCACCAGGATGCGATCCGCAAGTGTCTTGCGCGCCGGAAAGAGGGCGAAACCTGGAATGTTGCCTACCTGCCCATCGATCCGTCGGATCTGGGGCGGCGTTATGAAGAAGTGGTGCGTATCAACAGTCAGTCCGGCAAAGGTGGCGTTGCCTACGTGCTTGAGCGTGATTACGACATCAGTTTGCCCCGCTGGTTGCAGATCGAGTTCAGTAAGGTGGTGCAGCAGGAGGCGGAAACCAATGGCGGCGAGATTGATTCGCACACCATTCACCGTTTATTTGAAGAGCGGTACCTGAAGGTTCATCCCGACTGGGCGTTGCGTTCCTACGATCTGCATCGGGATGACGAGGGTGTCCGGGCGGAAGTGGTCGTAGGTTCGGATAAGGCCTCGGTAACACTGACTGGGCAAGGGCTTGGAGCGGTTGAGGCGGTATCTGACGCACTGACAGCTCGCTTTGGAGTGACCATTGCAGTCGAAGCTTACGATGAGTTCGCGCTGGGCGAAGGTACCAAGGCCAATGCGCTGGCTTGTATTCGCCTGAACGCCAACGGCCGGCACTGCAGTGCCGCGGCCCTGGCGGAAGACACAACATCGGCCACCTTGCAGGCGCTGCTCTCTGCGGTTGCCTGGGAAGTAGAGGCAGGCATGCCGGAAGCCACCGCTGTTGCGGAAGTAGTAAGCTGAAAGGCGGATTTGGAACGAAAACGGCCGGCAAATTTGCCGGCCGTCCTGTTCCGTCTGCCCGTGAGGGGCATCAGGCAGTTAACGTCATCGCTTAAAGCGGGGTTACGTTCTCTGCCTGGGGGCCTTTCGGTCCCTGTGTCACGGTAAACTGTACTTGCTGACCTTCGGCCAGGGTACGGAAACCGCCTGCGTTAATTGCACTGTAGTGAACGAAAACGTCACTGCCGCCGTCCTGAGCGATGAAGCCAAAGCCTTTGGACTCGTTGAACCACTTTACGTGGCCAGTTTTGGTGTCAGACATTGATCTTTCCTGTACTTACTGAAAATTTGCCCTCACGGGACCATCTTGTGCTGTGGAGTCCGGAGGGTTCTGAGGAAAGGGGCAACGAAAAGCCGGGGCAGGACGTTGAAACGCATTCGCCAAATACCGCTGCAGAGATACACAGCAATTTTCAGTATAGACCGACTTTGGGAGGCGTCAATTGTTTTTTTAATGATTAATTGATTTGATTTTATTGATAAAAAACAATTGGTTGATAGTCTTATGGCACGAAAGCCAGCCTCCTTTTCAGGGGGCTGGCCCGTGTTGTCCTTGTCGCAATCGTGAGGGTGGCTCAGTGCCCGAATTTTTCGCTGATTTCCTCCAGAATTGCAGGGTCATCGATGGTGCTTGGTACGCTGTACTCTTCCCCGTCGGCAATCTGACGAATCACCCGGCGCAGAATTTTGCCTGACCGGGTTTTGGGCAGCCGCTCAACGACCATAGCCCGGCGGAAACAGGCGATGGCACCGATTCTGTCTCTGACCATTTCAACCAGTTCGTCTTCCAGTTCGTCCGGGTCGATGGTTGCGCCATCTTTGATCAGTACCAGTCCGACCGGAATCTGACCCTTCATATCATCGTGGGCACCGACAACACAGCACTCGGCAATTGCCGGGTGCGAGGCGACCACTTCTTCCATTTCGCCGGTCGACAACCGGTGACCGGCGACGTTGATGACGTCATCGGTGCGGCCCATCACGAACACATAGCCGTCGTCATCAATAAAGCCCCCATCGCCGGAGCTGTAAAACCCGGGAATAGGTTTCAGGTAGCTGTTCAGGAAGCGTTCATCATCTCCCCATACCGTCATCAGGCAACCCGGCGGTAGCGGCAGCTTCACGGCAATCTGGCCCTGCTCGCCAGCGGCTACCTGAGAGCCGTCCATGTTGACGACTTGTACGTTAAAGCCGGGCGACGGCATCGTTGCTGAGCCGGGTTTGGTGGTCATCATCTCAATGCCCACCGGGTTGCAGCAAATGGCCCAACCGGTCTCGGTCTGCCACCAGTGATCAAGGATCGGAAGGCCAGTGTGTTCTTTCAGCCACTCATAAGTCGGTGGGTCCAGGCGTTCTCCGGCCAGGAAAATTCGCTTCAGAGATGAGACGTCGTAGCGACTCAGCTGATCGGCTTCCGGGTCTTCTTTGCGCACGGCGCGGAAGGCGGTGGGGGCGGTAAACAGAATGTTTACCTTGTGATCCTGAACCACCCGCCAGAAGGCGCCGGCGTCCGGCGTTTTGACCGGTTTACCCTCGTAGAAAACCGTGGTGCATCCGGTAAACAGCGGGGCATAGACAATGTAACTGTGGCCTACCACCCAGCCGACGTCTGAAGCGGCCCAGTACACGTCGCCTGGTTTGGCGTCGTAGACCAGGCTCATGCTGTACTTCAGGGCAACGGCATGGCCGCCGTTGTCCCTTACCACGCCTTTTGGCTTTCCGGTAGTGCCTGAGGTGTAAAGGATGTAAAGAGGGTCTGTCGATTTAACGGGTACCGGGTCGGCCGGTGTGGCGTCGGCGATGATCGTGTTCCAGTCAAAGTCCCGGCCGTCTTGCATGGCAGCCTGCACCTGTGGCCGCTGGTACACCACGCAAAGATCCGGTTTGTGGCTGGACTGCTGAATCGCTTTGTCGACCAGAGGCTTGTATTCGATGATTTTGCTGACCTCGATACCGCAGGAGGCCGTAATCAGAGCTTTCGGTGTTGCATCTTCAATGCGGACGGCCAGCTCGTGAGCGGCGAAACCACCGAAAACCACGGAATGGATGGCGCCTAGCCGGGCGCAGGCGAGCATGGCGATGGCGGCCTGAGGAATCATCGGCATGTAAATGATGACCCGGTCGCCTTTTTCGACGCCCCGGGCCCGCAGTGCGCCGGCAAACCGCGAGACTTCATCGCGAAGTTCGTTGTAGGTGAATGTCTGCTGGGAGTTGGTTACCGGTGAGTCATAGATCAGAGCGGGCTGATCGCCTCTGCCTGCGCGGATGTTGGCATCAAGGGCAACATCACTGGTATTCATAATGCCGTCGGGAAACCATTCGCCATGGCCGTTGTCCTGTGCCTGCCAGATGGTTTCAGGTGGCTCGATCCAGGCAATGTTCTGTGCCTGTTCGCGCCAGAAATCATCCCGCTGATCAATGGATCGGCGAAATTCGGAGTTGTAGCTCATGTGCTGCACCTCAGTTGGATCGTTTTTGTTTTATGGTTGTTAACGACAACTTTAGGAGCTTTAAAAACCTGAGCTAGTAGACCATAGGCGTAGGCATCCCCGTATCCCGGGTTGGCTGACGGCTATTTTGGAGTGAAATTGACTTCGGTCACCTTCGCCGTGATGCTGCCATGGCCAAGCCGGGCCTGAATGGGCTGGCCTTCAGAGAGCTGAGAGGCATCACGTATTATGCTGCCCTGGTCATCTTTGACAATGGCGTAGCCACGCCCAAGTGTTGCCAGAGGGCTGACGACATTCAGGGTCTGTGCGCTGAAATGCAGCTTTTCATGCTGTTGCTTCAGGTGCTGCCGAATGGCCAGTTGCAGTCGTTCATTCAGTTGTGTGACCTGCTCCCGGGTGCGGGCCAGCGACTTGCCGGGCGACTGAGTGGCCAGCCTTTGGGCCAGGTGGCTGGATTTGAGGGTTTGTTGCTCCAGTTTTTGCCGCATGGCCTTGTTCAGGCGCATGTCCAGCTCGTCCATTCGCTGAGCTTTGTCCTGTAATGCCCGCCTGGGATCCCTCAGTCGGGCGCTCAGGTGTCCGAGTTGCTTGTCCAGCCGCTGCAGTAGCCGCCTTGCTGACTGTCCGAGCCTGCTATGTTGCTCATTGAGCCGACGCAACCAGTCCTGTTGATCGGGTGATATCTTCTCTGCCGCCGCTGAAGGCGTCGGGGCCCGAAGGTCTGCCACAAAGTCGGCGATGGTTACGTCCACTTCGTGCCCGACTGCGCTGACCGTCGGAATGGTGCAGTTGGCAATGGCTCTGGCAACGGCTTCTTCGTTGAAACACCAGAGATCTTCCAGAGAGCCGCCGCCACGCCCAATGATCAGGACGTCAGCAACACCGTGGCGCTGAGCGCTTTCAATCGCATTAACGATGTCGCTGGTGGCGGCCTTGCCCTGAACGGCAGTGGGGTAAAGTGTTACCGGGATGGCCGGGCAGCGACGGGCCAGCACCGTCAGGATGTCGTGGATGGCAGCGCCTGTGGGTGAGGTGACAACGCCAATGTGCCTGGGTGTTGTCGGTAGCAATTTTTTGCGGGCAGGATCGAACAGACCCTCTGCCTGGAGTTTTATTTTCAGCGCTTCAAATGCCTGCTGCAGTGGCCCGAGGCCGGCGGGCTCGAGATGTTCCACAATAATCTGAAAGTCACCACGGTTTTCGTACAGGGTGACTTTGCCCCGGATTCGAATCTGGTCACCTTCACGGGGCGGGGTGCGGATGTGCTGATTTGCACCTCGAAACATGGCGCAGCGGATCTGGCACTTCTGGTCTTTCAGCGAGAAGTACCAGTGGCCGGATGACGGGCGTGAAAAGCCCGAGATTTCACCTTCTACCCACACCTGCATGAAACTGGTTTCCAGGAGGTGCCGCGCCTGGTGATTGAGCTCGCTGACGCTCAGTGCTCTGGGGCGGGTGTCCGGATAAGAGGGTGTCAAAGGTCAGGCTCCCTGATTTTTCATACGCAAAAGCCGAAGGCGGCGGGTAAAAATAACGGAAATTCAGAAAGATGCAACCAATCGGTAAAAATCCCGCGGTTTACTGTGTTCGGTCACCACTTTATAATAGATCGATTAAGGATTTTGCTTTGTTGCACCGCCGCGGGTGCAGCTCAGGAATTCCAAACTTAGCATGTTCAAAAGGCGGACCCAAATGCTGCGTATTGCCGAAGAAGCCCTCACGTTTGACGACGTTCTGCTCGTGCCCGGATATTCCGAAGTTCTTCCTCACCAGGTCAATCTTCAGACCCGGCTGACCAAAGGCATCAATCTGAACATTCCTTTGGTGTCGGCGGCGATGGATACGGTCACTGAAGCCGAGCTGGCCATCGCCATGGCCCAGGAAGGCGGCATCGGTATCATGCACAAGAACATGACCGTAGATCAGCAGGCTGCTGCTGTACGCAAGGTCAAAAAATACGAAAGCGGTGTGGTGAAAGATCCCATCACCGTGACCCCCGACACCACTGTCCGTGAGCTGGTCGACATCACCATGGCCAACAGCATTTCCGGACTGCCGGTGGTGGATGGTAACGATCTGGTTGGTATTGTGACCGGTCGCGATATCCGTTTCGAGAGCCGGATGGATACCCCGGTCCGGGACATCATGACCAAGAAGGACAAGCTGGTTACCGTAAAAGAAGGCGCCAGCCTGGAAGATATTAAAGAGCTGCTGCACAGGCATCGGATTGAGAAGGTTCTGGTGGTCAATGATGACTTTGAACTGCGCGGCCTGGTTACCGTTAAAGACATTCAGAAAGCCAAGGATTACCCGCTGGCCTGTAAAGACGAGCAGGGCCGTTTGCGGGTGGGTGCTGCGGTTGGTACCGGTGGTGATACTGAAGCTCGCGTATCGGCACTGGTGGAAGCGGGTGTGGATGTCATTGTAGTCGATACCGCCCACGGTCACTCCAAAGGTGTGATTGACCGGGTGCGCTGGGTCAAGCAGACCTACCCCGATGTTCAGGTGATTGGCGGTAACATTGCCACGTCTGACGCGGCCATCGCCCTGGCGGATGCCGGCGCCGATGCGGTGAAAGTAGGCATTGGTCCCGGTTCCATCTGCACTACCCGTATTGTGGCGGGTATTGGTGTGCCTCAGATTTCCGCAGTTTCCAATGTGGCGGCTGCCCTGAAAGAGCGTGGCGTTCCGGTGATCGCTGATGGGGGCATCCGGTTTTCCGGTGACATTGCCAAGGCGATTGCTGCAGGTGCCCACGCCGTCATGGTCGGTAGCCTGCTGGCCGGAACCGACGAGGCGCCAGGGGAAGTTGAGTTGTTCCAGGGCCGAAGCTACAAGGCCTACCGTGGTATGGGCTCTCTGGGCGCCATGGGTCAGGGGTCGGCTGACCGTTATTTCCAGGATGCCAGCAAAGGCGCTGAAAAACTGGTTCCGGAAGGTATTGAAGGTCGTGTTGCCTGCAAGGGCCCGATGCGTAACATCGTGCACCAGCTGGTTGGCGGCCTGCGTGCCTCCATGGGTTACACCGGCAGCGCCACCATGGACGACATGCGTACCAAGCCTGAATTTGTGCGGATTACCAATGCCGGTATGCGTGAGAGCCACGTTCACGACGTGACCATCACTAAGGAAGCGCCGAACTACCGCATCGGTTGATTCAGCCTGATCTGATGCGGCCCGGTTTCCGGGCCGTGTTGTTTTTTTAAAGCCCGAGGACTCCATGGCTCAGAACATTCACGACCACCGTATCCTGATTCTTGATTTCGGTTCCCAGTACACCCAGCTGATCGCCCGTCGCGTTCGGGAAATCGGGGTTTACTGCGAGATCAAGGCCTTTGATATCACAGACGAAGAACTCGCTGAGTTCAATCCCAAAGGCATCATTCTGGCCGGTGGTCCGGAGTCGGTAACCCAGCTGGGTGGTCCCCGTGCTCCGGAAGGCCTGTTCGACAAGGGCATTCCGGTTCTGGGCATTTGCTATGGCATGCAGACCATGGCCGAGCAGCTCGGCGGCCGAGTGGCCAGCTCCGAGAAGCGCGAGTTTGGTTATGCCCAGGTGAAGGTTCGTGCCAAGGGCCCGCTGCTGGCCGACATTACCGACCACCTGACTCCGGCTGGTGATTCCCTGCTGGACGTGTGGATGAGTCACGGCGACAAAGTGGTTGCCATGCCGGAAGGCTTCGAGCTGCTGGCTTCCACTGAGAGCGCACCGGTTGCCGCCATGCAGGACCTGAGCCGCAACCTGTACGGCGTTCAGTTTCATCCGGAAGTCACTCACACCCTGCAGGGTAAGCGCATCCTCGAGCACTTTGTCCTGACCATCTCCGGTTGTGAGGCTCTGTGGACCCCGGCCAAGATCGTTGACGATGCCGTTCGCCAGATTCGCGAGCAGGTGGGTTCCGACAAGGTGCTGCTGGGCTTGTCCGGCGGTGTTGATTCCTCGGTCACCGCCGCGCTGCTGCACAAGGCCATTGGTGACCAGCTGACCTGCGTGTTCGTGGATAATGGCCTGCTGCGCCTGCACGAAGGCGACCAGGTGATGGACATGTTCGCCAGCAATATGGGCGTAAAGGTTATCCGTGCCGATGCCGAAGACCTGTTCCTGTCCAAGCTCAAGGGCGTGAACGATCCGGAGCAGAAGCGCAAGATCATCGGTAACACCTTTATTGATGTGTTCGATGCTGAAGCCGCGAAGATCAAGGATGTGAACTGGCTGGCCCAGGGCACCATCTATCCGGACGTGATTGAATCCGCTGCGTCCAAAACCGGTAAAGCCCATGTTATCAAGTCCCACCATAATGTGGGTGGCTTGCCGGAAACCATGAAGATGAAACTGGTAGAGCCGCTGCGCGAGCTGTTCAAGGATGAAGTCCGCAAGATCGGCCTCGAACTTGGCCTGCCGTACGACATGGTCTACCGCCACCCGTTCCCGGGGCCGGGTCTGGGCGTTCGTATCCTTGGCGAAGTGAAGAAAGAGTACGCCGAGATCCTGCGCCGCGCCGATGCCATCTTCCTGGAAGAGCTGCACCGCGCGGACCTGTACCACAAAACCAGCCAGGCTTTTGCCGTGTTCCTGCCGGTGAAATCCGTGGGTGTAGTGGGTGATGCCCGCCGCTACGAATACGTGATCGCGATCCGTGCCGTGGAAACCGTGGACTTTATGACAGCACGCTGGGCGCGGCTCCCGTACGAACTGCTGGAAACCGTATCCAACCGGATCATTAACGAGATTTCCGGTGTGTCCCGGGTAACCTACGACATCTCGTCCAAGCCGCCTGCAACAATCGAGTGGGAGTAGCCGGCAACGACGGGCACTCTCTGGTAACCGTCTGTCAATGACAGGCGTTCATTCAACCCGGCGCCATTGCCGGGTTGTTTGTTTTTGGACTTTGATTAATTACCTGGAATTACCCGGTTTTTCTATTTGAACCTCAGTGCATCCACCAGCAAGCGAAACAGCGGGGATGATTGACGGCGACTCGGGTAATACAGGTAATAGCCGTCATAGGTGGTAAACCAGTCATTCAACAGACTGACCGGTTTTCCGCTGTGCAGTTCTTCTCTCACCATTGCGGTCGGCGCCCACGCTGGAAAAATGCCCCTGTTACAGAACGTTCAGGAGAGTTTTTGGAACCGGGTGTCAGCCGCTCGAAACCGGAGTAGCCGACAAATTCCGCAATATGCCGCATTGCTCGACTGTCCGACGGTTTGAACAGCTGCGGCGCAGCATTCTCAGTTGCTCGTTCAGTTTGGTTAGTTCCTGGATACGCGCCTCCACCTGCTCGATATGCCTATCCATCATCCGATTCACGTCATCACATTGTGCGCCGGGGGAACGGCTTAACCCCAATAATTGCCGGATCTCCGGCAAACTGAGATCCAGGCTGCGACAGTGCTTGACGAACAGTAATTGCTCAACGGCAACTTCATCGTACAGGCGAAAATTACCTTCACTGCGTTCTGCGGAGGCAATCAATTGTTCCTTTTCATAATGCCGGATGGTTTGCACGGAGCAGCCAGTCACTTTCGACAGTTCGCCGATTTTTATCATCTCTCAATATTCCGATTGACTCTATAGTTGTTATAGAGTTTATAGTGACCGTCTGTACATTCTCAAGGGCTTTTTTCGATGTCTGACCCGTGTAATGACAACTGCCAGAGCAACAAGATTGCCAGTGCCCCCACTTCTGGGATAGCGAATACTGATACGGCTTTTCAACATGGCTTTGTCAGTGACTACCGGGTACCAAAAATGGACTGCCCGTCGGAAGAGGGGATGATCCGCATGGCTCTGGACAGTATTGAGCCCCGGGTTTTACTGGAGTTCGATACACCGAATCGGAAGGTGCGGGTATTCCATGGCGACAATGGGGCTGCCATCGAGGAGAGGATGCGTTCCCTGGGGCTGGGTGCCACGCTCGAAAAAACCACCCCGGCGGGGGAAGAGGATTTAGTCCTGGCCAGGGAGAAGGAAGAGGCAACCGCCCAGGTCGAAGCCGGTATACTGAAGTGGTTGCTGGCCATCAACGGCGTTATGTTCGTGGTTGAACTGACGGTAGGCTGGCTGGCGCAATCCACTGGCTTGATAGCGGATTCTTTGGACATGTTTGCTGATGCCGCGGTCTATGGCGTCGCCCTCTATGCGGTGGCGAACAGCCTTCGCACCAAGCTGCGCGCGGCGCATTTGTCAGGCTGGCTGCAGTTGATTCTGGCGCTGGGAGTCCTGGCTGAAGTCGGGCGGCGATTTGTTTTCGGCAGCGAACCCGTATCCGCGTTAATGATGGGTTTTGGTCTTGTGGCCCTGGCGGCCAACGTCTGGTGTCTGGTGCTTATCGCAAGAAACCGGCACGGCGGCGCACACATGAAAGCAAGTTGGATCTTTTCCGCTAACGATGTCATCGCCAATGTGGGCGTTATCGTCGCCGGTGTATTGGTCGCCTGGACGGGTTCCCGTTATCCCGACCTGGTTATTGGTCTGATCATCGGGCTGATTGTGCTGAATGGCGCCCGGCGAATTCTGCAACTGCGCTATTAGTCTCTGGTCCTTTCTCGCTGCTCGGATTCATGCCGGCAAAATTCCGCGCCTGGGCGGCCTATTAAAATAGTCGCCGCTCTCGCCGATGCTTATGGAGAATTTTCTGTCAACCGTGCCCATAGGTGTGGGCATCCTTGTGCATGTGGTCCGGGTGCTCGAATTCCAGTGTTGAATGACGTATGTTGAATTCCTGCGCCAGAGCCTGTTTTATCCTGTATTTGATATTCTCAAGCTGATCCCATGCACTTTCCTCGATAATCACATGGGCCTCCAGCGAGGCATCGTGTTCGCCCATCTGCCAAAAATGCACATGGTGAAGGTCGATAACGCCTTCGATGTTGGAGAGGGCAACAATGACGGCATCGGTATCGATGTCCACCGGGCTACCCAGCATGAGTGTTCTGATGGTGCCGCCGATTTCTGTCAGGCCCAGGTAGAGAATATAGCCCGCGATACCGATGGTGATGGCAGGATCAACCCAGCGCATGTCGTAGAGCAAAATAAGAGTCCCGCCAATGACCACGGCGACCGACGCGAGTGCATCCGACAGATTGTGAAGAAACAGTGCACGGATATTGACGCTGTCTTTCTGCATCGAATAGGTGAGCAACGCTGTCAAGGCGTCCACAGCCAGAGCGATACCACCAAGCCAGACGACCCACCAGCCCTTTACCTCTGGAGGATCGATTATCCGCATGCCACCTTCGTAAACCAGGTAGATCCCGATAATGATCAAGGTAGTGTAGTTGATGAGAGCTGCAACGATTTCAATGCGTCCGTAGCCAAAGGTCATCCTTGCGTCAGCCTGGCGGCGCGCAATTTTTTGCGCCGCGAACGCGATGACGAGTGAGGCCATGTCAGAGAAGTTATGCAAGGCGTCCGCGATAAGGGCGAGACTGCCGGCAAAGATACCTCCCCCAATCTGAGCCAGGGTCAGGATCCCGTTCGCCCAGATGGCGATGGCAACGCGTTTATCCTTGGTCTCGGGGGGTATATGCACATGGTCGTGACTCATTGGGTTAACCTAGTTGGTGGCTATTTATAAAGAGGCATCTGCTGTATTCAGCTTACTCTGTGCCTGGTCGCCTGTACCTTGGCGACTTTGTGGATTTTGGGCCATTGGCTACTCATCCATTTTGACAGTTTTCAGGAGTTCCGCAAGGCTGTCTTCGGCCGCTTTTTTGTTCGGGAATGGCCCGATATTTTGACCTTCACGGGTTAAAAAATACCAGTCACTGTTGATGGCGTGGATGCGATGTGTTCGAAAGGGTGAGGCTTCTTTCAAGTCATCTATTCGTTGCTTGGGTGGATCGTTCATAGTCTTTCCAGGATATAAACCGCAATAAAAGAACATTGAAAAAATCATGGGGAGATTCCCCCCCCACGATGGAGTGTTGGTTAACTATCAGTGTCGTGATTAATGTCGCCTGTGGGCGTGGAGTTACTGGCACTTCTGCCATGCAACAGCGCATAGAGCACAGGGAGTACAAACAACGTCAACAGGGTGGACGAGATAATCCCGCCGATCACCACGGTCGCCAGAGGACGCTGTACTTCGGCACCGGTGCCGGTATTGAGTGCCATGGGTACAAAGCCGAGGCTTGCTACCAGGGCGGTCATCAATACCGGCCGTAAGCGGATCAGGGCGCCTTCGACAATGGCCTTCATCAGGTCACCCTGCTCGTGCCACAGATCGCGGATAAAGGCGATCATCACCAAGCCGTTTAACACCGCCACCCCGGAGAGGGCGATAAAGCCAACACCCGCCGAGATCGACAGGGGCATGTCTCGCAGCCACAGGGACAGAACCCCGCCGGTGAGGGCCAGTGGCACGCCGGTGAAGATGATCAAGGCATCTTTGAGGGAGCCGAAGGCCATCACCAAGAGTGCGAGGATGATGGCGAGGGTCACGGGCACCACGATGGCAAGCCGCTGACTGGCGGACTGCAGTTGCTCGAAGGTCCCGCCGTAATCCAGCCAGTATCCGGCGGGTAGGTCCACGTCGTCCGCAATGCGCGCCTGTGCTTCCTCGACAAATCCGCCCAGGTCGCGGTCCCGCACGTTGGCGGTGACCACCACCCGACGCTTGCCGTTTTCCCGGCTGATCTGGTTGGGCGCCGGAGCCAGCTCCAGCTCGGCCACTTCCGACAGGGGCACATAGCCACCGTCCGGCAGGGGGACAGGTAGGTCCGCGAGGCTGTCCACATCCCGGCGGATGTCTTCGGGAAGACGCACCACCAACTGGAAGCGGCGGTCGCCTTCGTAAATCAGGCCGGCGTTTTCGCCCCCGACACCGGCTGCCACCAGATCCTGGAGATCATCCACGGTCAGCCCGTAGCGGGATAGCGCCATGCGCTTGGGGTGTACCGACAGCATGGGCAGGCCGGTCACCTGTTCGACCCGGGCATCGGCGGCGCCCTCCATGGATTCCACAACCTCAAGGACGTCGTTGGCCGATGCCAGCAGCTGATCCAGGTCATCGCCGAACACCTTGATGCCGAGGTCGGCGCGCACGCCGGAGATCAGTTCGTTGAAGCGCATTTCTATGGGCTGGGTGAACTCATACTTGTTGCCGGGAAGCATTTCCACCGCTGCTGCCATTTCCGCCACCAGTTCATCCTTGGTTTTGTCTGGGTTCGGCCATTGGCTGCGGGGCTTCAAGATAACAAAGTTGTCCGCTACGCTGGGGGGCATGGGGTCGGTGGCCACTTCCGGCGTGCCGATCTTGGCGAACACCTTGTCCACCTCCCCAAAGGCCTTCAGCCGTTCTTCCAGCTGCGATTGCATCTCGATGGACTGCTCCAACCCGGTGCCCGGGATGCGCAGGGCATGGAGTGCAATATCCCCTTCATCCAGTTGTGGAATAAATTCCGACCCCAGGGTGGTCGCCAGCCAGAGACAGACCGCTACCAGCGTGGTCGCGCCGCCCAACACCAGCCAGCGGAACCTCATAGCCACCCGCAGCGCAGGCCTGTAGAGCGATTTAGCACCGCTGATTACCGGGCTTTCCTTTTCGCTGATCTTGCCCCCCATAAAGACCGCAACAGCGGCGGGCACCACGGTCAGTGACAGCACCATGGCCGCCAGCAGTGCCATTACGACAGTGGCCGCCATGGGGTGGAACATCTTGCCCTCGACCCCGGTGAGAGCAAAGATCGGCAGGTACACCACAGTAATGATGGCGACACCAAACAGGCTGGGACGAATCACTTCGTTGGTGGCCTCGAACACCAATTGCAGACGTTCCTTGAGGGCCAACTGACCCTGGTGCTGGGCCTGGGACAGGCGCCGGATACAGTTCTCGACGATGATGACCGCGCCGTCGACGATCAGGCCGAAATCCAGCGCCCCCAGACTCATCAAATTGGCGGATACGCCAGACCGCACCATACCGGTGATGGTGGCGAGCATCGAAAGCGGAATGACAGCTGCCGTGATCAAGGCGGCGCGCAGGTTGCCCAGCAACAGAAACAGCACCACGATCACCAGCAGTGCCCCTTCAAGCAGGTTCTTCTCCACCGTGGCAATCGCCTTGTCCACCAGGGCTGTGCGGTCGTATACCGCCTCCACCTTGACGCCGTCGGGCAGGGAGGGCTGAATGGCCTCCAGCTTTTCGGCCACCGCCTGTGCTACCGCCCGGGAATTTTCCCCCACCAGCATCATGGCGGTGCCCATCACCGTTTCCTTGCCGTCGCGGGTGGCGGCGCCGGTGCGCAGCTCCTTGCCAATGGCCACTTCAGCTACATCGGCTACCCGGACTGGCACACCATCCCGGTTGGCAATCACCACCTGTTCAATATCGCCAATGGTGGCCAGCTGCCCGGGCGAGCGCACCAACAGCTGTTGGCCGTTGCGTTCGATATAGCCGGCGCCGCGATTGGTGTTATTGGCCCGCAGGGTGCTGACCAGTTCATCCACCGTGATGCCGAACTCCAGCAACCGTTGGGGCGACGGCGTGACGTGGTACTGCTTGTCGTAGCCGCCAATGGTGTTGACCTCGATCACGCCGGGCACCTGGGCCAACTGGGGTTTGATGATCCAGTCCTGGATCTCACGCAGTGCCGTAGCGTCCAGCGGACTGCCATCCGCTTGAGTGGCACCGGGCAGGGCTTCTACGGTGTACATGAAGATCTCGCCAAGACCGGTGGCGATGGGACCCATCTCCGGCTCCAGCCCGGGTGGCAGCGCGCTCTTGATGGCGCCCAAGCGCTCATTGATCAGGTTGCGGGCGAAATAGATGTCCGTGCCTTCCTCGAACACCACCGTGACCTGGGACAGGCCGTAGCGGGACAGGGACCGGGTATAGGACAGGTTGGGCAGGCCGTACAAGGCCGTTTCCACCGGGAAGGTGATGCGTTGCTCTGCCTCCAGGGGCGAATAGCCCGGTGCCTCGGTGTTGATCTGTACCTGGACATTGGTGATATCCGGCACCGCGTCGATGGGCAGGCGCTGAAAACTCCACACGCCCACGCCGACCAGCACCAGAATAAGGGATAACGTTAAAAACCGCCGCTCTACCGAGAAGCGTAAGATGGCGTTTATCATCAAAGCCTCCTGGGTTAGTGGTCGTGGGATGCGCCGGATTTTTCGATATCGGCCTTGATCAAATAACTGTTTTCCACCACATAGCGATCGCCTGCTTGCAGGCCGCCCAGCACCTCAGTCAGGTTGCCGTCGCTGCGGCCCAGCTCCAGTGGGCGGATCTCGTAGGTGTCATCCACCTGAATAAACACCACGGTCCAGTCCCGGAAGGATTGCAGGGCGCGGTTGTCAACCACCAAGGGGGCCTCCACCGTTTCCACCACGATATCCCCGGCCACCAGCAAACCGGGGGTCAGCAGTCCCTCGGCATTGTCGACTTCGACCCGGGCCAGGGTGTAGGGCGCGTTGCCGGGTGCCGGCAGCAGGTGGCGGATGGTGCCTTCCCGGTCAATGCCGTCAGCCTTCAGTCGGACTTTCTGGCCAATGGCAACCTCGGCCCGTTGGCCGGGGAAGACCTTGAATTCCGCCCACAGAGTGGTCAAATCGGCAATGGCGAATAGGGGTTGCTCCCCGGTCATTTCTCCGTTGCTGATCCGACGCTCAATGACGATCCCGTCGATGGGCGCTCGCAGTGCGTAGGTTTGCAGGCTTTCGTTGGACTCGACTTGAGCGAGCACGTCACCACGCTCGACCCGATCGCCCAGATTGACCTTCACCTGGCTGACCACGCCCGGGAAACGGGCGCGGATCCGGGCAATCTGCTGCGGTGCCGTGGTCAGGCTGCCGTAGGTGGTGAGGCTGCGCTCGATGGCACTCGGCCCGGCTGCGGCCGTTGTGATACCCGCTTTTCGGGCGATAGCCGGGGCGATCCGGGTGCGACCTTCGTGGGATTCCCAGTGCCAGCGGTAGTTCTTGCCGTCCATGGCGAGGCTCACTTCTACGTCGAAGGAGTGGGGTTCGGTCACCACGCCATCCCCCAGCCAGTAGTCCCCCTGGTAGGCGAAGTCGAAGGTGTCCACTTGCCCACCCAGGCGGGTGAGCTGGACATTGAGGTCAATATCATCAGTAACGGCGCGGCCATCCCTGGTGACCCAGGCCCGGTATTCCGGTGGGACCCCCTGCTCGAAGATCTGCAGTTCGACGGTGGCGTCGTTCTGTTGCAGCAGTATGCCGCCGTGAGGCCCCCTGGCCTCTGCCTGCGATTCGTCGTGTTGTTCCTCGGCAGCTTGTAAGGGGCTGATGGCAAGGCAGGTGGCCACCAGAATCAGACAGAGTTGTTTTATCAGTTGCATGGTGTGAATCCTGAATTTGTGGGTTAGCGCGTCGGGGCGCCCGGAACAGTCGCGAGTGGCTGCGCCGTAAGTTGTTCGATCAACGCCTGGTTGAGCAGCGCCGTGGTGGCGGCGTCGACCAGTGCCTCCCGTGCTGAGAGCAGCTCCCGCTGTGCGGCGGTCCACTCCACATAGCTGTAGCGGCCGTTTTCATAGGCTTCGCGGGTCTGAGTGAGTGCCTCGGTCAGGTCGGGAAGCATTTGGCTGCGAATCTGCTCAACAGTCTCGATGCTTTGTTGCCGCAAGTGGTAGGCGTCGAACAGGCGCGAATGGAGGCGCAGCAGGGTATCCTCCCGGCGGAATCGGACCTCATCCCGCGCCGCCAGGGCGGCCTGCACCTCGCCGCGATTGCGCCGTCCGGAAAAGAGCGGTACCGAGAGCCCAGCGGTCAAGGCCGTATCATCCGTCTCTTCGAAGCGCCGGATGCCGACCTGCCAACGGATGTCGCTCTCGGACTGGCTGCGCGCCAGCTGAATTTCCGCTTCGCGGATACGCTGTTCGCTGGCGTAGATTTGAATGGCCGGGCTGTCGCTGACCCGCTGGTACAGAGCAACGAAGTTGTCGGAGGAACCGAACTGGAACAGGTCGCCTTCCAGCATTTGAAAGTCCGGGCTGGTATCACCCCACAGGGAAGCCAGAGCCATTTTCCGGCTCTCGTAGGCGGCTCGCAGATGGGACTGCTCAATACGACTCTGGGTGAGCGCGGCCCTGGCGCGCAGGACTTCGGCCTGGGGCGCCGCGCCGCGGTCGGCGCGACGGGTGACGATCTCGTGGGTGGCCTCGGCCAGCGCCACGGCTTCAGCGGCGAGTTGGAGTTTTTCCTGCAGGGCCAGGGTGGCGACAAAGCGCTGGGTCACCTGTCCGAGCACATCCAGGGTCTCGGCCCGGCGCTCGGCCTCGACGCGCCCGTATCGTGAGTCAACCACGCTGACGCGGGCCTGACGCTTGCCGCCAAGTTCGAGAACCGATGACAGGGATAGGGTGTACTCTGCCCCGTCAACTCCTCGCAGATTGTCGCTGCCGAGGAAGTTTTCCACTTCCAGGCCGGCCTCCAGGGCAGGATTTTGATCTGCCGTAATGCGGCGGCCATCAAGGCCCTGAAGGCGAAAATCGAAGACCTGGAGGCCGGGGTTTTGCGCCATGGTCCGCGAGAGGGCCTCGGACAGAGTGAGCGGTTTCTCCCCGGCGTGTGCCAGGGCAGCACCGAATGCCAGCGCTAGAAGGGAAAAGGCATGGATAATAGAGTGGGACGGCATTGCGCGCCGCCCAGTTTTCATGGGCATTCTGAAAAGCATGAGGCTGCTCCTACGAAAGTCTAAATGACAGTTGTTCCCCGGGTGGCGAAGGTATTCGCAGGGTCAGGAAATGGGAGGGCGGAAAAGGGAGGATTGAACCCCGGTGGTGAAGTTGGCTTGGTAGTCGGACTGTACTATTCCCGCAGCCAAGCCGGAAATGTCTGTGAGGGTTCCCAGCAACACCATGTGAAAGCAGCTGTGGCTGTGATGGCCATGGTCCGCTGAATGACTGGGGCTGTCGGGAGACGACTTGGTTGCCTGATTTTCGCTGGAAAAATCCGCTGATTCGTGTGAATGCTCATCATAATGTGGCATTGCGGGGTTGTGCGGTTGTGCTTCATAGGCAATAGACGCCACTGACTGCAAAGCAATCAACAGCGTCATTGCGACTATGAAACAGCGTTTAATCATGCAAGTGGTCCCGGAATTTGATCGTGACCCTAGCAGAAAGGCAACCACATAGAAAGGACTGGACTCCCATGGCGTTACGTGTGTCCGTAGTGCGCTGCCCTGAGTGGCGGGCGATTGCACCGACCAACCGCAGTTCGTCTATGTGGCTGCCGCCGGGGGCAGCCGGGCCGGGATCAATATGGCCGGCGGCGACGCTATGCTCGATCTTCGCGCCATGCCGGCGGTCATGGCGATGCGGGCCAATATGACCGTGCAGGAATTGGCTGAAGAGCTGTTTCCCTACCTGACCATGGTGGAAGGGCTCAAGCTCTGCGCCCAGACTTTTACCAAGGACGTGACTCAATTGTCCTGTTGCGCCGGGTAAGGCTGCGTTCCCGGCTCAGTCGGCATTCCTGATCAGGCGCGGCAGCCAACGCAGATACGCCACCATGCCAAACAACTCGACCAGGGATTGGAAGACGATGACAACGATGGCGGCACGCCAGGGCTCCGGCAGTGACAGCGCCAGCGGCAGCATGACGAAGGAGTTGCGGGTACCAAAGCTGAAGGTGAGGGTGCGGCCGATAGTGGGCGTGAACCCGAATAGCTCACTGAGCCCCTTGCCGATGGTAGCGGCGGCAACCAGATAAAGTACAAAAACCACAAGCGCCGACCACAGCAGGGCGCCATTGTCGATCACCAGGCTGACCTGGGAGCCGGCAATTAGAAACACCACCAATGCCAGCAACGGCACGGGCAGCCACCCAAGCCAGTCCACCAGTGTTTGCGCGCGCGGGTGCTTTTCCGTCAACCGTTCGGTAATCCAGGCCAGGATCAGCGGGGTGACAATCAATCCGAAGAATGCCGGCAGCAAGTGGCTGCCAACCGCCAGTTCAATGGCGATATTGCCCATGAAGAGCCAGATATAAATGGGTAGCAAAATGAGCTGGACCAGCAGAAGGATCGGCGCGGCCGCTATGGCCCTGGCACCGTCCCCACCACCGAGATGGGTAAAACTGATAAACCAGTCCGTACAGGGCGCCAGCAGTACCAGCAGTACGCCGAGACGAATAGCGGGATCATCCGGTAACAGCCACAACAGAAGACCAACGACCACCGGTATCAGGATAAAATTGCCCGTCAGCAAAGCGGCCAGAAAGCGGCGATCACGAAATGCCGACCTGAGATGTATCAGTGGTACCTGAGTGAAAGTGGTGTACAGGAGAACGCCCAGTGCGGGCCAAAGCAGCGCTTCCCAATGACGGGTCTGCTCTGGTGACATCCAGCCGATGGTCATGCCGGCCAGGATGACTAGGAGATAAAGCCAGACTTGATATCGCTCCAATTGTTCGCGCATTTAAGGCTGTTCCCGCTGTTTTTTCGAGGGCACGATAGTATCATTGGGGCGCAATGAACTCCCGACACTTGCCCTGAGCATTTCGGCAGGCTTCGAGGGGGACTGAAATCTCTTTAGGTTGGGTCGGGAGAGATACGGTAAAATGGTTAGCGTCAGCGTTATACCTTTTTTCTGACAGTAGCGGGGATGGGCGTCTCCACAGGGTTGGTGGCTTTTTACCCGGTTTGGCTGGTTCTGACCCTGTTGAGAGGAGCTGTCAGTAAAAAATGAAATTATTTTTAAGGAATTTCTGAGCATGGTATTTATCATGGTGTTACCGATTATCAGTATAATAAGCCGTTGAAAATAAAAGACAAAAATGGCTTATTGATAATAGAGTGGGAGTAGGGGCAGGGCTGACTAGTATCAGAAGGCGGCAAGCAGAAATGCTTGCCGCCTTTTTTCGTTTTCAGGTCGTCATTCGGCGGTCAGCAACATCTTGACCGCTTTCTCCTTCGCCGCCTGGCTGAAGATGTCGTAGGCTTTTTCGATGTCATTGAGTTTGAGGCGGTGAGTGACCAGGTCAGCAGGCTTCACATCGCCACTCTCGACCACCTTCATCAATACCGGAATGGTGTTAGTGCTTACCAGGCCGGTGCGCACCGTGATGTTTTTGATCCATAGGTCCTGCAGCCGGAACTCCACGCTCTTGCCGTGTACACCGATGTTCGCGATGTTGCCGCCGGCGCGAATAATGCTCTGGCAGATATCGAAGGTCTCGGGTATACCGACCGCCTCCATGGCGACGTCTACACCCTCACCGTTGGTCAGTTCTTTGATGGTTTCGATCGGATTTCTGGCGATGGTGTCTGTGGCCCCCAGCATCTTGGCCATCGCCAGGCGGTTCTCGTCCGGATCAATCATGATGATGCGCGAAGGTGAGTAGAAGCGGGAGGTCATTACGGCGGCCAGTCCGATGGGGCCGGCGCCGATGATGGCGACTGTGTCCCCCAGTTTGACTTCGCCGTTGAGAGCGCCAATCTCGTGTCCTGTGGGCAGGATGTCGCTGAGCATCACCGCAGCAGCCGGGTCCATGCCTGCAGGCAGGGGATACAGGCTGTTGTCGGCATGGGGGATGCGTACATACTCGGCCTGGGTGCCATCGATCAAATGCCCCAGAATCCAGCCGCCGTCCCGGCAATGGGCATAGATGCCGCGCTTGCAGTAGTCGCAACGGCCGCAGGAGGTGACGCAGGAAATCAACACCTTATCGCCAACTTTGATGTTGGTTACACCGTCACCAACTTCTTCAACCACTCCCACGCCTTCGTGGCCGAGAGTACGGCCTTTCGTGACCGCTGGCACATCGCCTTTCAGAATGTGGAGGTCGGTGCCGCAAATGGTGGTATGGGTGATGCGCACCACGGCATCTGTGGGTTTCTCGATTGCAGGCTGTGGCTTGTCTTCCCAGCTGCGCTTTCCTGGTCCGTGAAATACCAGTGCTTTCATAACGTTCTCTCCTTGAAGGGTGCAAGGCTGCCACTGCCAGCCTGGGCAACGATAGCCTTGCATAGACTGCGCTGATTGAAACTGACTCATGTCATTATAGGCAGTGAGTGGGGAAAATGTATGGCAGTTTAAAGACTGAAGATCCTTCTTCTGGTGAGGGCGTGCCCGGCGCCGTCGCTTGGTTAAGAAGGCGAATAATGGTATTTTCGTGGCGCTTTCGGGGTTGGCCACTATCGTAGTTGTATAAGGCGCTATCAGCAGAGCCGCGTTTATGTCGGAATTACCAAAGAATGACGAATACTGGATGGCTCGTGCACTGGTGCTGGCGGAACGGGCGGCCTCGATAGGCGAAGTGCCCGTTGGTGCGATTGTTGTCCGTCATGGCCAGGAGCTGGGCGTGGGTTACAATGCACCCATTACCGGTTGTGACCCCACGGCCCATGCGGAGATTCGGGCCTTGCGCGACGCCTCCGCCAGGGCAGGAAATTACCGGCTGACCGGGGCAACCTTATACGTCACGCTTGAGCCTTGCACCATGTGCGTGGGAGCCATTGTGCACAGCCGCATCAGTCGTCTTGTGTATGGTGCCCGCGAGCCCAAAGCGGGCGCGGTTGAATCTGCCCGGTGCACGCTGGACGAAGCCCACCTTAACTGGCAAGTGGATGCAGAAGGCGGGGTTCTGGAAGGCGAGTGCGGCCAGATTATCAGCGATTTTTTCAGCCGGCGGCGGGCCGAGATTCGACGGCGGCGTAAACAGAATTCAGGGAAGGAGTAATTCTACGTGAAAGTACTTGTCACCGGCGGTGCCGGTTATATCGGCAGCCATGTGGTCCGGCAGCTGGCCGCAGCAGGCCACGACATTGTGGTATTTGATAACCTGTCCACCGGCTATCGCTGGGCGGTCACTGCCGGCGAGCTGGTGGTGGGCGACCTGGCGGACGAGCAGGCGATTGAGGCGGTTTTCGCCCGGCATAAGTTTGAGGCGGTCCTGCACTTTGCCGCCAACATTGTGGTGCCGGAGTCGGTCAGCAATCCCCTCAAGTATTACAGCAACAACACCCGCAACACCCTGAACCTGCTCAAAGCGGTGGAAAGCCACCAGGTTCCCTACATGGTGTTTTCCTCCACGGCCGCTGTGTATGGCATGCCGGAAGAAACGGTACTGACCGAAGACCTCCCGCTGGCGCCCATCAATCCCTACGGGGCTTCGAAGATGATGAGCGAGCGCATGATGATGGACCTGGCCGCGGCCAGCAGCCTGAACTATGTGATTCTGCGCTACTTCAACGTGGCCGGCGCTAACCCCGAAGGACTTCTGGGCCAAGCAACGCCGGAAGCGACTCACCTGATCAAGGTGGCCAGCGAGTGCGTGACCGGGCAGCGCGAGGGCATGAGCGTTTTCGGCACGGATTACGAAACCCGCGATGGCACCTGCATCCGCGATTACATCCACGTGGAAGACCTGGCCAAGGCCCATGTGATGGCGCTGGATTATATGGCCGGAGGCGGAGAGTCGCAGGTGCTGAACTGTGGCTACGGCCGCGGCTTTACGGTGCGGGAAGTGATTGATGTGGTAAAGGCGGAATCCGGTGTGGATTTCCCGGTCACCGAAACCGGCCGCCGCGCCGGCGACCCGGCTGCATTGATGGCCGACAACACGCGAATCAAGAAAGTTCTGGGCTGGCAGCCGGATTACGATGACCTCAATACCATCGTGCGCACCGCATTGGCCTGGGAAAATATCTGGCTGCAGAAAAAAGCCTCAAATTAAGACGATTTCAAACGAATTTCAGGAAGAGTTGCATGAAAATCACGATTTTCGGAACCGGTTATGTCGGATTGGTGACGGGCGCATGCCTGGCGGATGTGGGGCATGATGTTCTGTGCATGGATGTGGATCAGGCGAAGATCGAGAAGCTGAAGAACGGCCAGATTCCCATTTACGAGCCGGGCCTGGATAACATCGTCAAGCACACGGTCGAAGCCGGGCGACTGTCCTTCACGACCGATCCTGAGGTAGCGGTCAAACACGGTACTCTGCAGTTTATTGCGGTGGGGACTCCGCCCGATGAAGATGGATCTGCCGATCTGCAGTATGTGCTCGCGGTTGCCAAGTCCATTGGCCAGTACATGGATGACTATAAGGTGATCGTCGACAAGTCCACCGTGCCTGTTGGTACCGGCGACAAAGTGAGGGCCGCTGTGAGGGCGCAGCTGGACCATCGGGGTCTGGAACTGGATTTCGATGTCGTGTCCAACCCGGAATTCCTGAAAGAAGGCGCGGCCATCAACGATTTCATGAAGCCGGACCGCATCGTGATCGGTACCGACAGCGAGCAGGCAGCGGATGTATTGCGTGAGGTTTATTACCCGTTCAATCGCAACCACGATCGTATGATTTTCATGGATATTCGGTCTGCGGAACTGACCAAATACGCTGCCAATGCGATGCTGGCTACCAAGATCAGCTTTATGAACGAAGTGGCCAACCTGGCTGAGCGTTTGGGGGCAGATATAGAAGAAGTTCGTCGGGGTATTGGCTCCGATCCGCGTATCGGCTATCACTTTATCTACCCTGGCTGCGGCTATGGCGGTTCCTGTTTCCCGAAAGACGTGCAGGCCCTGGCCCGCACAGCACGGGACTGCGATTACGACGCGAAACTGCTGAATGCGGTCGAGGCGGTCAACTACGCCCAGAAGCATGTGCTGTTCGACAAGATCAGCCATTACTTCCAGGGCGATCTGAAGGGCAAGGTCGTCGCTTTGTGGGGGCTGGCCTTCAAGCCGAACACCGACGACATGCGCGAAGCCTCGGCTCGCACCCTGATGGAAGATCTCTGGAAAGCCGGCGCCACCGTGCAGGCCTTCGACCCGGAAGCCATGGAAGAAACCCAGCGTATCTACGGCGACCACAGCGGCCTGACTCTGTGCGGCACCAAGGAACAGGCCCTGAAAGGCGCGGACGTACTGGCAATCTGCACCGAATGGAAGGAATTCCGTTCACCGGACTTCGATGTTGTTGCCGGAACACTGAAACAGCCGGCCGTCTTTGATGGCCGAAACCTGTACGAGCCTGAAATGCTGGAGCGCTATGGCCTGACGTACTACGCCATAGGTCGCGGGCTCAACCAGTTCCACTCGGCGGGCTGAAAAACGGGGGCAGGTGATGTTTCAGTTACACGAGCGGCTGGCGGCAGATACTCACCGTTTGGGCAAGTCCGGCTTGTGCGAAATCCGCTTGATGAACGACAGCACCTGGCCCTGGGTCATCCTGGTACCAGCGGTTTCCGATATTCGTGAAATCTATCAACTGGAGCCGGAGCAGCAAATAAAACTGCTGCAGGAATCCTCAGTTCTGAGCAAGGGCATGATGGAGATCTTCGGTGGTGACAAAATGAACGTGGCGGCACTGGGCAACATGGTGCCGCAGCTTCATCTGCATCACATTGTGCGTTTCGAGGGCGACCCGGCCTGGCCGGGCCCGGTATGGGGCAAACAGGCGCCCGTGCCGTATGGCGATCAGGAACTGGCAAATATTATCCAGAGGCTTCAGCCCGTGCTGCAACAGCTCACCTGAACGCCGCCTTGCTCACTCCCGGCCCTGCTGCCACTGCGCGAGGGTCTGGGAGCCCACCAAAATCATCCGCAATTCTGTTTTCAGCTTGGCTTTCAACACTTCGCGTTCTTTGGGGGACGCATCCAGCGCTTCGGCGCCCTGGTTGAACACCAGTGTTGCCATGGACTCTGCAACCAGCCGGGCATCAGCGATCGGCTTGCTTTGCTCCTCGGCAAATCGTTGCAGATCATCGGCCAGCTCAGTCACGAAATGATCTATCTCGGCTTTGACGGCGGTCCGAAAAGGCTTTGATACCCCGGTTCGTTCCCGCAGCATCAACCGGAACAGATTCGAATTGTTGCCCAGGTATTCCATAAAGGTATCCACCGATGTGGCAATGGCGCTACCATCCCGGGCGATCCGCTTGCGGGCTTGCCGCATCAACTGCCGTAGTGCCACACCGCCTTCATCTACCAATGCCAGACCCAGCTCATCCAGTTCGGAAAAGTGCCGGTAGAACGAAGTAGGGGCGATGCCTGCCTCCCGGGCAACTTCCCGCAAACTCAAGCTGCCGAAGCCCCGGTCGGCGCTCAGTTGCGCCAGGGCGGCATCCATCAATGCCCGTCGGGTTTTCAGTTTCTGCTCTGCTCTGGTGGCCAAAATGGCGACTCCAACGACTGCTAAAACCCAGCATTCTAGCCGTCTGTTCACACAGAGTCATCTGCGTGCCTCAAATGCGCTCCGGTACCCCTGATTTTCCGCCCCATTGTGTTTATAATGGGCGGCTTTTACCGACGCCGCCTAAACACCGTGCGGCCAAGAACGACGTAGCGTCGGGCGGGGGGTGTGCTTTCCGAAACCTTGCGGAGCCATGGATGGCGGAGCAGAGCGTACACGGACGTATTCACAGCGTGTTTCGGAAAGCACACCCCCCGCCCGATGCGGCAAACCAAGCACACATTCAGAAACAACGGGAACCGATATGCGCAGTCATTATTGCGGTGGGATCAACGAATCCCACATTGATCAGGAAGTCACACTCTGCGGATGGGTACATCGCCGTCGTGACCACGGTGGGGTTATCTTCCTGGATCTGCGAGATCGGGACGGTATGTCTCAGGTGGTTGTTGACCCGGACACCCCGGAAAGCTTCAGCCTGGCGGAGAAAGTCCGTAGTGAGTTTGTTGTTAAGGTCACCGGCCGCGTGCGTCGCCGTCCGGCTGGCACTGAAAACAACAATATGCCGACCGGCCAGGTCGAGCTGTTGGGTAAAGAGCTGGTTATCCTGAATGCGGCCGCCACCCCGCCGTTCCCGCTGGACGAGCACGTTGATGTGGGCGAAGACGTTCGACTGCGCTACCGCTTTATCGACCTGCGTCGCCCGGAAATGATCAACCGTCTGCGCTTCCGCTCCCGGGTGACCAGCTACATCCGTAACTTCCTGGACAGCCGCGGCTTTATGGACGTAGAAACGCCCATCCTGACCCGCGCCACCCCGGAAGGTGCCCGCGATTACCTGGTACCGAGCCGTACCCACGAAGGTTCCTTCTTCGCGCTGCCCCAGTCACCGCAGCTGTTCAAACAGATGCTGATGGTCTCTGGTGTTGACCGTTACTACCAGATCGCCAAATGCTTCCGTGACGAAGACCTGCGGGCCGATCGCCAGCCAGAGTTTACCCAGGTTGATATCGAGGCGTCCTTCATCGATGAAGAAGTCCTGATGAACCTGAACGAAGACATGATTCGTTCACTGTTCAAAGACGTACTCGATGTAGAACTGCCAGCATTCCCACGTATGCCATATTCCGAGGCCATGCAGCGTTTCGGCAGCGATAAGCCCGACCTGCGTATCCCGCTGGAACTGCTGGACATCGGTGACCTGGTTGAAGGCGTCGACTTCAAAGTCTTTGCCGGCCCCGCGAAAGACCCGAAAGGCCGGGTTGCCGCGCTGCGCGTCCCGAAAGGTGGCGAGCTGAGCCGTAAACAGATCGACGATTACACCAAGTTTGTCGGCATCTACGGCGC
The DNA here is from genome assembly GCF_030541005.1 of Marinobacter sp. SS5-14b. GTDB lineage: Bacteria > Pseudomonadota > Gammaproteobacteria > Pseudomonadales > Oleiphilaceae > Marinobacter. The sequence continues at coordinate 501,719 of NZ_JASSVM010000001.1, forward strand.
CAAAGGTCTGGCGTACATCAAGGTCAACGAGCTGGCCAAGGGCGTTGAAGGCCTGCAGTCGCCCATAGTGAAATTCCTGGGTGATGACGTTGCCATGGCCATCATCGAGCGCGTGGGCGCCGAAGACGGCGATATCGTGTTCTTCGGAGCCGACAAGACCACCGTGGTCAACGAAGCCCTGGGCGCACTGCGCATCAAGGTTGGCCACGATCTGAACATGCTGACCTGCGAGTGGGCGCCGATGTGGGTGGTCGACTTCCCGATGTTCGAAGAGCTGCCAGACGGCGGTCTGACCGCCATTCACCACCCCTTCACCGCGCCTTCGTGCACGCCGGAAGAGCTGGCAGCCAATCCCGCCACAGCCTTGTCCCGCGCCTATGACATGGTTCTGAACGGTACCGAACTGGGCGGTGGTTCCATCCGTATCCACGACGGCAACATGCAGGAAACGGTGTTCCGTATTCTGGGTATTGGTGAAGAAGAAGCCCGCGCCAAATTCGGCTTCCTGCTGGATGCGCTCAAGTTTGGTTGCCCGCCGCACGGTGGCCTGGCCTTTGGCCTGGATCGTCTGGTTATGCTGATGACCGGATCGTCGTCGATTCGTGACGTGATTGCCTTCCCGAAAACCCAGAGCGCCACCTGCTTGATGACCCAGGCACCGGGCGATGTGGATGAAAAGCAGCTGAAAGAGCTGCACATTCGCCTGCGTCGTTCTGCCAAGGCTGTCGAAGGCAACAAGTCAGAAGACAACGAATAAAGGTGTGAATCCGGGAGTGGTTGCCGCTCCCGGTTCTTCCGAACTCGATTGACGAATGCACCTCTGAGGGCAGGCGGATGCCAATCATCCTGGGGGTAGATCCTGGCTCCCGAATTACCGGTTACGGCATCATCCGTGCCGAAGGCCGTCAGATCGAATACATCGACAGTGGCTGCATCCGGGTGGGTGAAAAGCCCATGGCTGAGCGCCTGCAAACGATATTTCATAGCCTGGCGGTGTTGATCGGCGAGTACCGGCCGGAGGAATTTGCCATCGAGCAGGTGTTCATGGCGAGGAACCCCGATTCGGCCCTTAAGCTTGGTCAGGCGCGAGGGGCGGCTATCGTCAGCGCGGCCAATAGCGGCCTGGCGGTACATGAGTACTCTGCAAGACAAGTGAAACAAGCCGTCGTTGGCACCGGTGGCGCCGACAAATCCCAGGTTCAGCACATGGTTCAGGCCTTGCTCGGCTTGTCCCGAAAACCCCAGGCAGATGCTGCCGATGCTCTGGCGATCGCCCTGTGCCATGCCCATATGAACCAGAGCATGCTCAAGCTGGCTGGCGCGGGTGGCAAAGCCAGAGGCGGGCGTGTCCGGCGACAATAACAGGCTCACCAAAGCCAGAGGAGACCTGCTTTGATTGGTCGTATCCGAGGATTACTTGTAGAAAAGACGCCGGGCCATGCACTGGTTGAGTGCTCCGGGCTGGGTTACGAAATCGACATTCCCTACACCACCTTCTTTCACCTGCCGGAAGCGGGACAGGAAGTTACACTGCATACCCATTTTGCCGTTCGTGAAGATGCTCAGAGCCTCTATGGCTTCGCTGCGCGTCTTGATCGCAATCTGTTCAGGCTGCTGATCAAGGTCAACGGAGTAGGCCCGAAACTGGCCATTGGCATACTTTCAGGCCTGGATGCGCAGCAGTTTATCCGCTGTGTAGAGGCTCGGGATGCGAATGCGTTGGTAAAGTTACCGGGCGTGGGCAAGAAGACGGCAGAACGACTGCTGATTGAAATGACCGATCGGATCGGCCAGCTTGAGGGGCAGTTTTTGCCCTTTGCACCCGGGTCTGCTGCCGGCAGCGATACGACAAGTGCCGTGCCAGTGGGGCCGGACCCCAGAGAGGAGGCCGAAGCGGCATTGATTGCTCTCGGTTACAAGCCACAGGAAGCGGCGAAGGCGATCAGCAAGGTGGCAGAGCCCGAGATGAGCAGTGAAGCCCTGATCAGGTTGGCGCTGAGAAATATGATTCCAGCCGGGTAACCCCGGCTTTTTTGTGTCGCATCATGACACTAATGTGTATAGAGCGTAACGTGACTCAACGCACGCCCTTTGTACAATTGGTGCAACCTGAAAACGCGGTTGACCAGCGGGCACGTTGTATATTCCTAGCAAGCGGATATTGCCATGATCGAATCGGATCGACTGATAACGGCCAAAGCCGGAGAATACGAGGAAGTGCATGATCGGGCCATTCGCCCGACGCTGTTGTCCGAATATGTGGGTCAGCCGACGGTGCGTGAGCAGATGGAAATTTTCATCTCTGCTGCCCGGGCACGTCAGGAAGCCCTGGATCATGTTCTGATTTTTGGTCCGCCTGGCCTTGGCAAGACCACGCTGGCGAATATCATTGCCAACGAAATGGGTGTTTCCATCAAGACCACCTCGGGGCCGGTGCTGGAAAAAGCCGGCGACCTGGCCGCGATGCTTACGAACCTGGAAGAAGGCGATGTTCTCTTTATTGATGAGATTCACCGCCTGAGCGCAGCCGTTGAAGAAGTCCTGTATCCCGCCATGGAAGACTATCAGCTGGATATCATGATTGGCGAAGGCCCGGCTGCAAGGTCTATAAAACTGGATTTGCCACCGTTCACCCTGGTGGGTGCCACAACCCGGGCAGGGTTGCTCACCTCTCCGCTGCGGGATCGTTTCGGGATAGTTCAGCGACTGGAGTTTTATAACACCGCCGATCTGACCCATATTATTGCCCGTTCAGCCCGGTTGTCTTCCGTCATCATTGACGACGACGGAGCCTTTGAAATCGCTCGTCGATCACGGGGTACACCCCGAATTGCCAACCGCTTGCTCCGCCGGGTGCGAGATTTCGCAGAGGTTCGCTCAGACGGTCGCATTACCTCAGAGATTGCGGATCAGGCTCTGAACATGCTGAAAGTGGACAGCCAGGGCTTCGACCACATGGACCGTAGGCTCCTGCTCGCCATGATCGAAAAATTTGATGGCGGCCCGGTCGGTGTTGAAAGCCTGGCAGCGGCCATCAGCGAAGAGCGAGGGACCATCGAGGATGTGCTGGAACCGTTTCTGATACAGCAGGGGTTCATGTTACGGACACCCAGAGGGCGTATGGTCACCTCGAGTGCTTACCAGCATTTCGGTGTGGTGCCGCCGAAATCAGGCACGGAGAATAACGGCTTTGACTGAACACAGCGCCGGTAAAGCCTTTGAATTACCCATCAGGGTGTATATAGAAGACACGGATGCCGGTGGTATTGTCTTCCATGCCAAATACCTGCACTTCATGGAACGTGCTCGCACAGAGTGGGTGCGCAGTCAGGGGGTAGGGTTGAGAGCCGGCCTGGAAGACAACATCAGCTATGTGGTGCAACGCATGAGACTGCATTTTGTGGTGCCGGCCAGGCTGGATGACCAGCTGCTGGTGACGGCCGAGCCGGTTGCGTCATCTCGGGTGTGGATGGCCTTTCGCCAGCAGGTTCTGCGGGCTGCGGACCGCCAGTTATTGTGTGAGGCTGACGTGCGGGTGGCCTGTGTCGCACTGGACACGGGTAAGCCCAGGCGGTTACCGGAAAACATGCAGGAAATTCTTAAGAAGTCTTTTTAATCATCTGAAAATATAGAAACTTTTTTGGGAGTATACAGTGGAATCGGAACTTTCAGTCTGGCATCTGATTGCGAACGCAGGGATTCTGGTGCAGCTGGTGATGTTGTTGCTGGTGCTGGCATCCGTCGTGTCCTGGGCATTGATTTTTCAGCGCGTTCAGGTGTACCGAAAGGCCAAACAAGCGCAGCTGACGTTCGAAGAACGGTTTTGGTCGGGCATGGATCTGGGCCAGCTGTATAAAGAAGTGAATGCCAATCCCACGCCGTTTTCAGGTATGGAGGCCGTATTCCGGGCCGGTTTCAAGGAGTTTTCACGCTTGCGCCAGCAAAGCCGGGATGCCGATGCCGTGATGGAGGGAGCCCAGCGTGCCATGCGGGTTGCTTTCTCCCGTGAGCAGGAGCGCCTCGATATGCATTTGCCGTTTCTGGCGACGGTCGGTTCCACAAGCCCTTATGTCGGTCTGTTCGGAACGGTATGGGGCATCATGAACTCGTTCCGGGGGCTTGCTCAAGTGCAGCAAGCGACGCTGGCGACCGTCGCGCCGGGCATATCCGAGGCTTTGATTGCCACTGCCATGGGTCTGTTTGCGGCGATCCCAGCGGTAATCGCCTACAACCGGTTCTCGACCATGTCGGATGCACTGCTGAAAAACTACGAAACCTTCGCTGAGGAATTCTCCAGCATTCTCCACCGCCGTGTGCATAACTCAGATCAGGCCGGTGTGTAATGCTGTTTAAGGTAAACGGGAGTGTAGCCATATGAAAGGCATGGGAATGATGCCCGAGCACCGGCGCAAGCCGATGTCAGAGATTAACGTGGTGCCTTACATCGATGTGATGCTGGTGCTGCTGGTTATCTTCATGGTGACGGCTCCGATGCTGACCCAGGGGGTAAAAGTAGATTTGCCGGAAACCACATCCGAGCCGATTCAGCAGGACAAAGACGTTGAGTCGATCACCGTGTCCGTTGACAGCAATGGCGCTTATTACCTCGAAGTGGGTGAGAACAGCAGTGACCCGATGGCCCTTGAAGATGTGCGTGAGCAGGTTGCGAAAATTCTTTCCCAGCGAACAAACAGTGAAGTGCTGGTTCGGGGAGATGAGTTTGTTGATTACGGTGTGATGGTGCGGTTGATGGCCGAATTGCAGGCGGCCGGAGCGTCAGGCATTGGCCTGATTACCGACGCGCCTCAGGATCGGCCTTAACAGGGTGGCTATATTGTTGTGAAGGGTCATGAGCGGGACACCATAAGTACGGATAACGCGCCTCTGAAGTCGCCCGTGGTGCTGTCGGTAGCGCTGCATCTGCTGATCGTGGTCTTTGCGCTTGCGGGCTGGTCCTGGACTAACCCCGTGCAGGAGCCTGAGCCCAGAAGTATCTCCGCACGGCTGATCAGCCCGGAGCCAAAGCCAAGCCCGGTGGTCGACGACCAGGATCAGCGACGTAAAGACCAGGAGCGGCGTGAGCTGGAAGAAAAGCAACGCCAGCAGGCTGAAGCGGAGCGTAAGCGCGAGCAGGAAGCGGAAGCGCGCCGGCAGGCAGAAGAAAAGGTGAAGGAACAGGCCAGGCAACAGGAGCAGGAGCGGAAGCGCCAGGAAGCTCAGGCTCGGGAGCTGGCAGAAAAACAGGCTCGCGAGAAAGAGGCTGCCCGCAAGAAAGCGGAGGCCGAAGCAAAAGAACGAGAGCGCCAGAAGGCAGAGCAGGAACGGCAGCGGCAGGAAGTAGCCAAGCGGAAGGCCGCAGAAGAAAAACGGCGCCAGGAAGAACAGCGGCGCAAGGAAGAAGCTGAGCGCCAGCGTAAAGAGGAAGAAGCCCGAAGAGAGGCGGAGCGCAAGCGTCAGGAAGCAGAGCGCCGTTTGAGAGAGCAACAGCTCGATGCGTTGGCGGACCAGGCCCTCAAGGCCCAGGAGGCTGAGGCTCGGGAGCGCCGTGAGGCAGAGGCTGCCAGGGCGAGAGAAGCGCAGATGCTGAGCGAAAGCGAAAAATACCAGGCGCTGATTCGGGAGCGGCTTAGCCAAGCCTGGTATCCGCCTTCATCGGCAACCGAGAACATGACTGCCCGGTTACAGATTACGCTGCTGCCAACCGGGGAACTGGCCAGCGTAACGCTGGTCGGTAGCAGCGGCAATACAGCGTTTGATAACTCGGCGCTGGGTGCTGTGCGTTCATTGAACCGCTACCCTGTGCCAGATAGCCGGGATACGTTTGAACGTTACTTCCGGCAGTTTACGATTGAATTCAATCCGCAACGGCTGCGGTGAGGCTGACAATGGGTATGTCCAGATCAATGAGTGTGGGTAAGTCAACTCGGAACATGGCGCTGTTCAGCTGGCTGATGGTTATGCTGCTGGTGGCATCAACCGCCAGGGCAGAGCTGCTGATCAGAATCACCGAAGGAGCCGATGCGGCCATTCCCATCGCGGTGGTTCCATTTGCTGAAAGCGGTGCCATGCCCGCGGGCGATAAAGTGAGCAGCGTGGTGCAAGCGGACTTGACGATGAGCGGCGAATTCCGGCCCCTTGAACCTTCGAAGATGCTGAGCCTGCCGTCCAAACGTTCGGAAGTCTATTTCCGGGACTGGCGCCTGCTGGGTCAGCGTTATGTTCTCGTCGGCGAGCTGACGCGTAACGGCGAACGTATTCAGGCCCGCTACGAACTGTTCGACGTGAACCGCGAACAGAGGATTCTGGGGGAAACCGCAGGTGCTTCTGTCAGCGGTATCCGCTCCCTTGCGCATCACATCAGTGACCGGGTCTATGAAGCCATAACCGGGGAACCTGGCGTGTTCTCGACAAAGCTCGCGTACATAACACTGGCCATTAACGGTAATGAAAGCGTTTATCGGCTTCAGGTGAGTGATATTGACGGCCAGCGCTCGAAAGTCCGCCTGGAAAGCCGTGAGCCCATCCTTTCTCCGGCCTGGTCGCCGGATGGGAAGAAGCTGGCCTATGTGTCGTTTGAGACAGGAAAGCCCGTTATTTTTGTGCATGAGTTGGCGACTGGAGAGCGAACCAAAGTAGCCGACTTCCCGGGCCTTAACTCCGCCCCGGCCTGGTCTCCGGATGGCCAGTCTTTGCTGATGACATTGTCCAGAGATGGCAATGCAGAGATCTACCAGATGAATCTGGCTAGCGGGAACACGACCAAACTGACAAATCATTGGGCCATCGATACTGAGGCGGCGTGGGATCATGCGGGCAGGGGCGTGTTTTTTACCTCCGACCGGTCAGGTGGCCCGCAGATCTACCACATGGAGCGCCCCGGGGCAGAGCCGAGGAGGATCACCTTTGGCAGTCGCTACAATGCCCGGGCGCGCCCGGATTCCAAAGGTGAATACGTTTACTACGTGCACCAGCGGGAGAGCACGTTTCACATTGCCCGCAGAAACCTGAAAACCGACGAAGAGACCATTATCACTCGTACCGGGTCGGATGAGTCTCCAAGCGTGTCACCGAATGGCCGCATGCTGATTTACGCGACCCAGCAGGGTGGCAAAGGTGTGCTCACCGTTGTTTCAGCTGACGGTGGGGCAGCCTATAGCCTGCCTGCATCGGAAGGTGAGGTAAGAGAGCCGGCGTGGGGGCCGATCAGTCGCTGACCACCCCGTTAAAATTGGAAAGCCAACATCGCAAAGAAGGAAGTGAGTTATGAAAGTGTCTGCACAAAACAAAGTATTCGCCATGCTGTTGTCGTTTGGCCTGGTTGCCGGTTGTAGCTCCACCGGTGAAACGATGGATGACGGCAGCTACGGTTCAGACGTTGCGGCGATTGACCAGGAAGGCGGCTCTACCGTGTATGGCGGAGCCGAGGGCGATGGTGTGTCTTCATCCTCTTTGAGTGACGAAGAGCGCCAGGAAGCCCGCGCACAGGCCGAGCAGGAAGCGCTGCGCAACATCACCACCTTCTACTTTGATTTCGATACCTCTGAAATCAAACAGGATGCCCGCGATGTTCTGGTCGCTCATGCCCGATACCTCGCCAGCAACCCGCGTCAACAGGTTCGCCTGGAAGGCCATGCGGATGAGCGTGGTTCCAAGGAATACAACCTTGCTCTGGGTGAACGCCGCGCCAACGCAGTTGAGCGGTTCCTGGTGGTGAATGGTGCTTCCCGTGGCCAGATTGAAACCGTAAGCTATGGTGAAGAGAAGCCAGTTGTGCGTGGCTCCAGTGAAAGTGCCTGGGCGCAGAATCGCCGCGTTGAACTGATTTTCCAGTAATCCAAGCCAATAACCGGACCTTCCCATGAGAAAGCAACTCATGGCGGCCGTGCTGATCCCGCTGGGCCTTGGCCTGGCGGGTGTTGCTTCTGCACAGTCGTCTACCCCCGCATTCCAGAACAATGCTTCAGAAGCCCAACGCAAAGCCGGTAACAATCAGGCAACGGCAGAATTGTTTTACATGATTCAGCAGCTTCAGAGTGATGTGCGGCGGCTTCAGGGCAGAGTGGAAGAGCAGCAGCACGAAATTGGCAGGCTGCAGCAGCAGGGCAGGGATCGCTACGTAGACCTGGACCAGCGCATTCTGGACTTGTCTAAGGCGCTTGCAGAACAGAAGTCAGCACCTCCCGCAGGTAGTGGCTCTGTCGCGGCAGGTGCCTCGGGAAAGCCGGTGGCTGCTCGGGATTACCGTGCTCCGGAGCCGAAAGAGCAGCAGGCCTATAATGAGATTATTGACCTGATCCGGAACAAAAAAGATTACGACACGGCCATCACGCGCCTGTATGAGTTTGTTGATCAGTATCCTGAAGGTGATCTGACGGTGAACGCCTACTACTGGCTTGGTGAGGTATACCTGGCCAAACCGCAGCTTGAGCAGGCAAAGCAGGCATTTACCATTGTTGCTACTCGCTATGCGGATCATCGCAAAGCGGCGGATGCCGTCTATAAACTTGGGGTGACCCTGGACCGGCTGGGTGAAAAAGAGGACGCCAGGAAGCGAATGCAGGCTGTCGTCGACAACTATCCGGATTCCGGTGCCGCGGAGCTAGCCCGTAAGTTTCTTGGGGCTTCGTGAGGTTGTTCACATAATCACCGGGTTGAACGCGGCGTGAACAGTCGTTGAAAAAAACCGAAGAATCCCGAAAAAAGGGGTTGATCAGCAAAAAAATATCAGTAATATGTGCGCCTCGTTTGGGTCGTTAGCTCAGTTGGTAGAGCAGTTGGCTTTTAACCAATTGGTCGAAGGTTCGAATCCTTCACGACCCACCAAATTCAGAGCGTCGGGATAAGTCCCCGGGGTTCGCCGGATGAAAAGCCGGCATACCAGTTATGGGTCGTTAGCTCAGTTGGTAGAGCAGTTGGCTTTTAACCAATTGGTCGAAGGTTCGAATCCTTCACGACCCACCAACGCAGCAAAACCGGTGTACCGGGATTGCCTGAAAAAAGAGCCTTAGGGCTCTTTTTTTTTGCCTGATGGCTAGCACCGTCGTGTTGCAGCTTCATGAATTCGGTGCCGGAAGTGGTATACTTCGCGAGTCATGTCCAACTCAGAGATCCAGCGATGACACGAGCGCAAGACCGTATCCTTGTTCAGGAACACCTGGCCCACGCGGCTGAGCCAAAGCCTCTGAGCGACAGTGAAAAAGCTGAGCTTGAGGCCCGCATCAAGCAGGCGCTCATCGACAAAGATGCCGTGCTGGTTGCGCATTACTATACCGATCCGGATATCCAGCGCCTGGCTGAGGAAACCGGTGGCTGTGTGGCCGACTCCCTGGAAATGGCCCGTTTTGGAAACCAGCATTCTGCTACCACTGTTGTGGTGGCTGGCGTTCGGTTCATGGGAGAAACGGCGAAGATACTCAATCCCGAAAAGCGCGTGCTGATGCCCACGCTGGAAGCCACTTGTTCGCTGGATGTGGGCTGCCCGGCCGACGAGTTTTCAGCATTCTGTGATCAGCACCCTGAGCGCACCGTTGTGGTGTACGCCAATACGTCTGCCGCGGTTAAGGCAAGGGCAGACTGGGTAGTGACCTCAAGCTGTGCTCAGGCGATTGTCGAGAGCCTGGATGCTAAGGGCGAAAAGATTCTTTGGGCACCAGACAAGCATCTGGGCCACTACGTTCAGAAAACCACCGGCGCCGATGTGCTCTTGTGGGATGGTTCCTGCATTGTGCATGAAGAATTCAAGTCTCGCGGCCTGGAGGATCTGAAAGCGCTTTATCCGGACGCCGCGGTGCTGGTGCACCCGGAGTCTCCGGATTCAGTGGTGGAAATGGCCGATGTGGTGGGCTCTACCTCGCAGCTCATCCATGCGGTGCAGACCCTGCCCAATGAGGCATTCATCGTGGCCACGGATAACGGCATTTTTTACAAAATGCAGCAGCTGGCACCCAATAAAACGTTGATCGAAGCACCCACGGCCGGCAACGGCGCCACCTGCCGCAGTTGCGCACATTGCCCCTGGATGGCGATGAACGGGCTGGAAAACCTGCTGCATGTGCTTGAAGCCGGGGATCAGGAAGTGCAGGTCGATCCGACCCTCAGGGAAGATGCGCTGCGGCCGCTGCGGCGCATGCTGGATTTCACGGCCAACATGAATCTGAAAGCGGCCGGCAACGCCTGATCCGATCAGGCGGCTCGCTTCAAGGTCTGTTGGCGTCCTGAATGCGGCTGGCGATATCGCCCAGCCGCTCATTCACCACCTGTCTTTCAGTCGAACCCGCCGGTAACTTTTCCTGAGCCTGGCGCAGTTGCCGCTGGGCTGACCGAAAGTCCCCCATGAGCACCTCATATTCCGCCCGGGCCCGATGTACACCCACGATGTTTCTGGCCATGCCCTCAGCTTCGGCAAGGCGCAGCCAGATCTGATCCCCGGTCGGGCGCTGTCGAGCCAGATCCTTTAGGTAAGAGGCCGCCGCAGCGCCGTTGCCGTCGGCTATTTCGATGCCCGCCAACGCCCAGGTGATCGGATAGTTGCCGGGATTTCTTGCCAGAGCCTGCTTGAGCAATGCGCGGGCTTCGTCATATCGCTCCTGGTCTGAAAGGACTTCGGCCAGAGTTACCTGAAAGGTAATTCTGCCGGGGTTTGTGTCCAGCAGGTCGGCCAGTATCTTTTCGGCAGCGCTGAACTGGCGATTCTCCTGGTAAGCAACCGCAAGGCCATAGCGAATGGCATCGTTGCGCTTTGCGTCTTCCTGATTTAGGTAGGATTCGAACACGTCCACCGCGGCACTGGGCGACTTTGCGTAGTGAACCTGCAACCGGCTTCGAATCAGGTGATATTCCTGGCCGTCCGGAATTCGTTCGCCGGGATACTGTTCGGCACGGTTAAGGGTGTCTGCTACGCGACTTTGGGTCAGAGGGTGCGTGGATAGGTATTCTGGCATCTGGTTACCTTGGAGGCGGTTCTGGCGCATCATGATTTCGAACATCTCAGGCATGCCTCTTGGGTCCATGCCTGCGCTGGCCAGAATGTCCATGCCGACCCGGTCTGCTTCCTGTTCATGGGCGCGGCTGTACGCCAGCATGTTCTGGACGGCCATTGCCTGGGTGCCGGCGATGGCGGCAATGCCCACATCGGACTGGGTGACAGCCGACAACACGATGCCGGCAATCATGCCGGCCAGTGTTAACGGGGCGCTGGTTTCCTGCTGTTCCATGCGGCGTGCAAAGTGGCGCTGGCTGAGGTGGGCAAGTTCGTGTGCCAGTACTGAAGCAAACTGCTGTTCTGTGGTTGCACTTAGAAACAGCCCGCCGTTCACACCCACCACGCCGCCGGGAACGGCGAAGGCATTCAGGGCCGGGCTATCAATCAGCACAAGGCTGAGGTTGCGGTTATCCAGTGGGGCCGACGGGACCAGCTTGTAGATCATGGCGCTGAGGTAGTCATACACCAGTGGGTCTTGTATTTGTGGCGCAGAGCGGCGGATGGAGGTCATCACCTGTTGCCCTATGTCGGCCTCCTGCTGGCCGGAGATCAATCCGCCGCTGCCGCCTATGCTGGGTAAGCTGGACGGTTGAGCGCTCAATATGGGTGAGACGGTCAACATGACAGCCACAAGCGCAACGCTGAAGATAGAGCCTGGCCCGATGCGGAATTTGAAAAATGGCTTCATGGAATCTGATAATGCCTCGATGTCAGGTTGCCGTATTACCAACTCTTGAGATGCAATAGAGTAACACCCTCGGCATAATGCCTGCCGGTTACTGAATGAATATTAATGGTGTGTACTCAATATGGCTGACCGAACCCTCAATGCAAGCGGGCTGCGCTGCCCGATGCCGCTGCTGAAAACCAAGCTCGAGCTCAATGGCATGTCTGCCGGCCAGCAGTTGGAGGTTATTGCAACGGATGCCGGCTCAGCTCGGGACATTCCAGCCTATATAAAATTATCCGCGCACGAACTTTTAAGCCACACGGAAGATAACGGCGAGTACCGGTTCGTGATAAAGTGCGGCGGATAATTTCCGGAGTCGTTCATGGTCAGAATTTTACGTGGTCTTGCCAATAAGTATTTCTCAGATGAAGAAGCAATCATCCTTTTTCTGATTCTGGTGACTGGCACCGTCTTCATTATCTGGTTCGGGGCGATGCTGGCACCGGCCATTGCATCACTGATTGTTGCTTTTATTTTGCAGGGGCTGGTTTCCAAGCTCAGTAAAATGGGGGTTCCGGAGACGGTGGCCGTTATCGGCGTCTTTCTGGTGTTTCTGGGTATTTTGATTGGCTTCATATTTGGCTTGTTGCCGCTGGTGTGGACTCAGGTGACGACACTCGCCGGTGAAACGCCTCGTATCATCCGCGAGCTGCAGTCCTACCTGGAGCTGTTGCCCAACGAATATCCTCACCTGATTTCTGCCGAGGCCGTCGGCACCATTTATCAGCAGGTCTCTGCCGAGGTTGCACACCTGACGCAGTGGCTGGTGTCGTTCTCGTTATCCAGTATCCCGGATCTTGTCGCCTTGCTGATCTATATGGTTCTGGTGCCGATTCTGGTGTTTTTCTTTCTCAAGGACCGCCAGGTGTTGGTGAGCTCATTTGCCCGCCTGTTGCCGCCGCAGCGCCCGATGATGCTCCGTATCTGGCACGAAGTGAATTTGCAGTGCGCGAATTACGTGCGGGGCAAGGCGGTTGAGATTCTGATTGTGGGTTCTGTTACCTACGTCGCGTTCAAGGTTCTGGGTATGCCCTATGCGGCGTTGCTGTCGCTGTTGGTTGGCCTTAGCGTGGTCATTCCCTATATTGGTGCGGCGGTTGTGACCATACCGGTTGCGGTGATTGGTTTGTTCGCTTTTGGCTGGGGTAGTCACTTTATCTGGGTGATGGTGGTTTACGGCATTATCCAGGGGCTGGATGGCAACGTGCTGGTTCCGGTGCTGTTCTCTGAGGTGAACAACCTGCACCCGGTGGCGATCATTGTGGCTGTGTTGTTCTTCGGCGGAATCTGGGGGTTGTGGGGCGTATTTTTCGCCATTCCGCTGGCCACCATGCTGAAAGCGGTGTTTGCGGCCTGGCCGGTGAAGGAGTCTGCTCCCGCCCCGGCGCAGGAAAGGTAAGTCAGGCGGCGGACGGGTTACAGGGCTTTGACGGCATCCAGTACTTCGTCGGCGTGGCCTTTAACCTTGACACCCCGCCACTCGGTTCGCAGCACCCCTTTTTTATCGATCAGGAAGGTGCTGCGTTCAATGCCGAGATGCTCTTTGCCGTAGAGCTTTTTGAGCTTGATGACATCAAACAGTTTACACAGATCTTCGTCTTTGTCTGAGATCAGGTGGAACGGAAACTGGTGCTTGGCCCGAAAGTTCTCGTGGGCTTTCAGGCCATCCCGGGAGACACCGATGATTTCTGTATCAAGGGCTCGGAATTGTTCGATTCGATCGCGGAAATCCTGACCTTCAGTCGTGCAGCCCGGCGTGTTGTCTTTCGGGTAGAAGTAGATTACGACGTTTTTACCCTTCAGATCGGCGAGGGTGATAGCCTGATCACCGGTGGCCTGGGCCTGAAAATCGGGTACGGGCTGATTCAAAGCTACGGATGACATGACATCTCCTTTAATTCCCTTGTGTCAGTTCGAGCCCAACATTACCATATCGGTTTTATTCGGACGGAGTTTTTATGATTACGGGTAGCCTCGTCGCACTGGTCACGCCCATGCATCCTAACGGTGACATTCACTGGGAGGACCTGGACAAACTGGTGGACTTGCATATTGAAAACGGCACCCATGGCATTGTGGCTGTGGGCACAACCGGCGAATCCGCAACGCTGGACCCGAAAGAGCATTGCCGGGTTGTCGGCCAGATCATAAAACGTGTTGATGGTCGGGTACCTGTCATTGCCGGTACCGGCGGTAACAGCACGCGGGAAGCCATTGAACTGACCACCGAGGCCCATAAACTGGGGGCAGACGCCTGCCTGCTTGTTGTACCTTATTACAACAAGCCTACTCAGGAAGGCCTCTATCAGCACTTTAAGGCCATCGCCGAAGCCGTCCCCGGCATGAGCCAGATCCTCTACAACGTGCCCGGTCGTACGGCCTGCGACATGCTCAACGAAACCGTTGTCCGCCTGGCCGACATTCCGAACATCATCGGCATTAAAGATGCAACCGGCAACATTCCCCGTGGCATCGAGCTGATCGAAGCGCTGGCAGGTCGCCTGGTGGTGTATTCCGGCGATGATGCCACGGCAGCCGATCTGATGCTGGCGGGTGCCAAGGGCAATGTGTCGGTGACGGCTAACGTTGCACCGAAGGCAATGTCGCAATTGTGTGAAGCTGCTATTGCCGGTAACGAAGACGAAACCCGTCGTCTGAACGACTTGCTGATGCCACTGAACCGCAAGCTGTTCCTGGAAGCCAATCCGATTCCAGTCAAATGGGCTCTGCAGCGCATGGGCATGATCGGGGAGGGCATTCGCCTGCCGTTGACGCCGCTCAGCGAGAAGTTCCACGGCGAGGTGGAAGAAGCGCTCAAGGCCTCAGGTGTTCTCTGAGGCCCATCTTTTCCCCCTTCAACCGGAGTAACCCGATGCAGGTTCCTGGAAGAACCCGTTACACACTTGTCTCTCTGGCCCGGCCTGCTGCCGGGCTTTTGTTGGCGAGTGCGCTGGCAGGCTGTGGCTTGTTACATGACCGATCGGAAGCCTATGTCAACGCGCCGGAAGGATCGCCGATCCAGGTGCCCGAGGGCGCTGATAGCTCCCGCCTGAACCAGATCATGCCGGTACGCAGCATTGAATCGGATGATTCTCGCCGTATGTACCCGTCAACCATCCCGCGCCCGCCGGATATGACCTCCGATATTCTCGATCAGAACTACGTCATTGAGGAGTTGGACGGCAGGCTGTGGCTGCTGGTCAATGAAGTGCCTGGTCGGTTGTGGCCGGTGGCGAGTGCCTGGATGAACGAATCCGGCATGGGAGTTGCGCACGACAGCCCCCAGCTGGGGATTCTGCAGAGTGAGCTTGCCAACTTCAGCAAAGGCAGCCGGGCAATGCTGGGCCTTGCCAACGAACCGGCTGTGGCCGAGCCCCGGGTGCTTCTTCAATTGCGGCTGGCGCCGGGCATCAGGCGAAAGACCACTGAAATCCGGGCTCAGGTGCTGGAACTGACAGACAGCCCGGAAGGACTGGTTGCCTGGGATGCGGATGCCGACGAGGATCAGGCGTCCCGTGAACAACAGAAAAAACTGCTGGGTGACCTGGCAGACTTCCTCAAGCAGCGGGAAGACAACAAGTCTTTTTCGAGGGCTGCGTCTGGCATGGTGGCGAAGCCATTGGTGCGCCTGATGTCTGAGAATGAGCAGGCTGTTGCGATACAGGTAGAGCTGGATTACGGCCGCACCTGGGCAGAGGTAAACCGCTCACTGGAAGACATTGGCGCAGACATCCTGGACATCAACCGTAGCGAAGGTTGGGTACAGGTAGATTTCCGCACTGAAGACGAACGCTCACCGGGCTGGTTCTCCTGGTTCAGCAACGACGAGGAGCCGGTTCATACCCACACAGTAACCGTGAGCCAGGCAAATGATGCCATGGTGGTTACGGCCGAGCAGGTGGGCACCTATAATGGTGAATACACCGGGGCAGACTTGCTCACCAAACTGTTTGAACACCTGTACTGATCAACGGGGTGGCCGGTGAGGCCACCTGTCGTTTGGAGACCTTGATGGAAAAGCGCGAAGAGCTTTATGCCGGTAAAGCTAAGTCAGTTTACCGTACCGATGACCCCAACCGTTTCGTTCTGGTATTCCGGGATGACACCTCCGCCTTTGACGGCGAGAAGAAAGAGCAGCTCAACCGCAAAGGCATGGTGAACAACAAGTTCAATGCGTTCATTATGGAAAAGCTGGAAGCGGCCGGTGTCCCGACCCATTTCGAGGGCCTGCTGTCTGGCACCGAGTCACTTGTCAAGAAGCTGGATATGATTCCGGTTGAATGTGTGGTCCGGAACATTTCTGCTGGCAGCTTGTGCCGCAGAATCGGTGTGGAAGAGGGGCTGGAACTGAACCCGCCGACCTTCGAGCTGTTTTTGAAGAACGATGCTTTGCATGACCCGATGGTGAATGAGTCGCTGGCTGTCAGCTTTGGCTGGGCGTCGGAGTCGGAGCTGGCACAAATGAAAACGCTCACTTACAAGGTGAACGACGTTCTCAAGGCCCTGTTTGATGACGCAGGCATGCTGCTCGTGGATTACAAACTGGAATTTGGTCGCAGTGACGGTACCATTGTTCTGGGTGATGAATTCAGCCCGGATGGCTGCCGTATATGGGACAAGGAAACCCGCAAGAAAATGGACAAAGACCGGTTCCGTCAGGGGCTTGGAGACGTTATCGAAGCCTACGAAGAAGTTGGCCGTCGTCTCGGCATTAACTTTGACTGACCTGCTAAAACAACCAACAAAACGGGTGTGTTATGCGTAGATTGATGATTGCTGTGGGTGGCTCGCTGGTGCTGGCCGCTCCCTTGGCCAACGCGGACGTTCTGGGTGGCGGTGCGACGGTGAGCTACTGGAACTCAGATTTCTCCGGTGAAGTTGTGAACAAGAGCTCTGCCGTTGATATCGAGAAAGATCTCAATATGAGCAGCGATGGCAACGCCAACTTTACGGCCCATTTCGAACATCCGGTGCCGGTGCTGCCCAATGTGCGAATCAACTACACCGGTATTTCCCAGAGTGGTAGCGGCAAGATCGGCCCTGCCGCTTTTGATGGAATTGTTGCCGGCGCAGACGTGAACTCAGATCTTGACATCGAACAGCTCGACGCCACCTTCTATTACGAAGTGCTGGATAACTGGGTCAATCTGGACCTGGGCCTGACGGCTCGCAAATTTGATGGTGAACTGGTTCTGCGTGAGCAAATTGTTGGAGGCCAGGTAAGCAAAACTACGGTCGACGCCGTTGTACCCATGGGCTACCTGGCTGCCCGCTTTGACCTGCCGTTTACCGGAGTGTCTGTAGGTGTCGAAGGCAATGTCATCAGCTACAGCGGCGACTCCCTGCACGATGTCAACGCCTATGGCCAGTATGAGTTTGCCCTGCTGCAACTGCGTGCGGGTTACCGTCAGATGGCGATTGATTATGAAGATGACGACGACAGGCTGGATGTTGAGCTGTCCGGCCCGTTTGCCAGTATTGGCGTAAACTTCTAAGCAAGAACTAAAAGGCGCCTTCGGGCGCCATTTTTCATGGAGAGCAGACCTTGAAGATTCTCGTTACCGGAACCGCCGGCTTTATCGGCTCACACCTGGCCCACCGGCTGCTGGATCGCGGCGATGAAGTCATCGGCGTAGACAACGTTAACGACTATTACGACGTCAACCTGAAAGAGGCGCGTCTGGCAAGGCTGCTTGGCAAACCAGGCTTTACCGAAGTGCGTGAAGACATCGCAGACCGCGGCGTGATGGAAGCCCTGTTCCGGGAGCATAAGCCCGAGCGGGTTGTTCACCTCGCGGCCCAGGCCGGCGTTCGCTACTCCCTGGAAAACCCCCACGCCTACGTCGACGCCAATCTGGTTGGCTTCATGAATATCCTGGAAGGCTGCCGCAATAACGACGTGAAGCACCTGGTCTACGCGTCCAGCAGTTCGGTTTATGGCGCCAACGAGACCATGCCGTTCTCGGTGCACGACAATGTGGACCACCCCCTGAGCCTGTATGCCGCCTCCAAGAAGGCTAACGAGCTCATGGCCCACACCTACAGCCATCTCTACAACATGCCCACCACCGGCCTGCGGTTCTTCACCGTGTATGGTCCCTGGGGGCGGCCGGATATGGCGCTGTTCATTTTCACCAAGAAGATTCTGGCGGGCGAACCGATCGACGTGTTCAATCACGGCCACCACAAGCGGGACTTCACCTACATCGACGATATCGTGGAAGGGGTTATTCGCACCCTGGATCACGTGGCGGAGCCGAACCCGGAATGGTCAGGCGCCCAGCCGGACCCGGGAACCAGTAAAGGGCCGTATCGCATCTACAATATCGGCAGCAACAACCCGGTTGAGCTGTCCCGGTTTATCGAGATCATCGAAGAGCGGCTCGGCAAGAAAGCGCAGAAGAATTTGCTGCCCCTGCAGCCCGGAGACGTGCCGGCGACTTACGCCAATGTAGACGACCTGATCAACGATGTGGATTACAAGCCCTCAACAACCGTAGATGAGGGCATTGCCAACTTCGTGGATTGGTATCGGGATTTCTACAAAGTCTGACCAAACGCTTTCCTGCGCTTGAACAGCGGGCAATCGAACGCCAGGTAGACGGCTTCCAGTTGCAATCCTGAGGGGTCGGCCTGGCCGTAGAGCTTGTCCCCGATAATCGGGTGTCCGATGCCGGCGAGGTGGCGCCGAATCTGGTGTTTTCTGCCGGTTTCGATGGCCACCCTGACCAGCGTCGAACCAGCCTCTTCATGCCGTTGCAGGGTTGTGATTCTGCTCACCGACTCCTTACCGTCAAGCGCATCATCTATCCGAAGATCGTCAGCGTTCAGCCATCCCTTCACCGTTGCCCGGTAGATCTTGGTCATGCTGCGGCCAGAGAACAACTGGGAGAGGGCGCCGGCGGCCTGACCATCGTGGGCAACCAGCATCAACCCGGCAGCATCCGCATCCAGGCGATGCACCAGAAAACAGGGCTTATTCAATTCCACTTCGACCATTCTGAGCAAGCTGCAGTGATCGCCCCACTGGGAGCCCTGAGACAAGAGCCCGTGCGGCTTATACCAGACGCTGTAACGCCCCAGGTTGTCTACCAGCGTAGGGGGTTCGGGTTTGAGTGACAGCACCTGATCATCGTAGAACAACTGTATCCGGGTGCCTGGTTTGAGGTCTCGCTTGGCCTTGCGTAGGCGCACCTGTTTGCCTTTCTGAGTCCACCAGCAAGCGCCCTTGGCCATGGCGTCCTTGATCCGTTGCTTGGGCAGTCCGGAGGCGGCAGCGAGGGCGTCAACAGCGGTTTGGGATGAATCAACGGTGATATCAATTTCTTTGCGCATTGGTGTTCCGGGTCTGTGTGACGGGGCAGGGCAATAGTACGGAGCACAGGCTGGCGGAACAAGCAGTTTGCGGGATGGGCAAAGGCCGTCGGAGTTACCGGCGGCCTTATAGGGGAGGCGGGCTGATCAGAAGCTCAAAGTTGCAGACAACCAGTAGTTGCGGGCTTTGGCCTTTACGTTGTAGTCGTCAATGTAGTTGGCATTGTAGGTCGCGCCGCCATCATCGGTCGTGTAGACGGTTTTGTAACCGGTGAAATCTTCATCCAGCAAGTTGTTCACCCGTGCGCTGATCACCAGATTATCGGTGACCGTGTATTGGGCGCCCAAATGCAGGATGGTGTAGTCCTTGTAGAATTCGGGGTAGTCGATACTGTCATCCCAGCCGCGCGGGGTGCTGGTGTAGCGCTTGGAACGAAACTCGGTAGTGAGGTAGGTGTTGAATTGCGGGGTCACCTGCCAGTCCAGCGTCGCGTTTGCCATATGTTTGGCAGTACCCGCCAGAGGCTGACCACGGTTGTCGCCACTTTTGATCTCGGCGTCGGTGTAGGTGTAGTTCGCCCGAACGGAAAGGGTGTCCAGAATCCAGTAGCGGCCAGCGATTTCCACGCCGTTGATCTCGGCTTTGTCGACGTTCACTTCCTGGCCAAATTCGTAACCGTCTCCCAGTAGCTGGTTCCACTCCGGTGCCAGATTAACGCAGTTGGCGGGGTTCGCATTGGCATCGTCGCAATGCAGAATCGAGCCGCCGCTTTCGATTTTGTCTTTGAATTGGTTGGAGAACACCGTCAGGTTGGCGTTGTGCCCCTCCGGGTGCCGGTAGTACACCGCCAGCTCACTATTGACGCTGGTTTCCGGCTCAAGATCCGGAGTGCCCACAAAGGGCCGGGTGCCCTGGCCACCAAAGCCGGTAATACCTTCGTACAGGTCGCTTGCCTTGGGGGCTTTGTAACCCGTGCTGACACCGCCCTTCAGGCTCCACTCCGGGCTGATATCCCAGTTGCCGTAGAGCCGTGGGCTGACATTGCCGTCGAAAATGTTGTGGTGGTCATAGCGCACACCACCGGTGAGGGTGAAAGCCCGGGTAACTTCCCAGTTGTCCTCGACAAACACCGCCCACTGCCGGTGGGGCTGGGTTTTGCCATCGCTGAATCCGGCACCGGTCATACCGAAGGTGCCATCTTCCATTTCCGCATCAATATACTCACCGCCGTAGACCAGCAAGTGATCGCCTACCAGGGAGTCAAACTTCAGGTTGAGGGTGGTTTGGCGGGTTTCCAAAACCCGCTTCGGGCGGGGTAGAAAAGTCGCTTCGATCTCGGCGTCGGTTGCGCTGTTTTTGATTTGCTCGTATTGCAAGCGCTCCACCGCGGTCAAGGGCAGGGTGCGGCCATCATTGCTGGTCTCGATGTGGTGCAGGTAGATATCACTGTTGGCGAATCCCCATTCACCTTGATGGCGGATAGAGGCCTGCTGGCGTTTGAACTCCTGTTCCAGGGCGTAGCCCGCCCGCGGCAGCCGATCTATGCTGTCGGTTGTGCCCAGCGGGTTGTCGCCATCCTGCGGCTTGTTGTCGTAGGTCTGATTCGAGGTTTCGTAATCAAAGGTCAGGCTCTGGTTGTCGGTGACCTGGTAGTCCAGCCGCGCGCCCAGGTTGGTGTTTTCGTTATCGACGGTACGGCCACCACCGCCAAATCCGAGCTCCCGTGGAACCTGGTTGCCATTCGGATCAATGCCCGGATCGTACTGGGGGTTAGAAGCGTCCCGGTTGTAAAGGCTTCCGCGGAGGGCTAACCCCAGACGGTTCTCGATCAAGGGCCCGGCCACGGTAAACTCGGTGGTGTCATCGTTACCGAAGTCGTCGTCTGACTCAAAGGTACGGCTGTGTGAAAGTGAGCCTGTCCAGGTGTCACTCACCTTTTTGGTGATGATGTTGATCACACCGCCGAGGGCATCAGCACCATACAAAGTGGAAGCGGGGCCGCGGATGATCTCGATGCGTTCGATCATCTCTTTGGGGGGGATGTGGTTGAACTGGTTGCCGCCGAAATTGTTCGGGTAGATGTCGCCGATGTTGTTCTGGCGCTTGCCGTCGATCAGGATCAAGGTGTAGTCCGCACCCATGCCTCGAATACTGATGCCGCCCTGACCGGTTTTGTCGGTGGTCTCACCAACGTCCACACCTTCCACCTCACGCACGGCATCCAGCAGTGTTGCGTAGGGTTTCTTGTCCAGCTCCTCCTTACGGATAACCGTGATGGATGCCGGGGCATCGGTGATTTTCTGCTCCACACCTGAGGCGCTGACCACCAGCTCTTCGAGCTGATGAACGGTCTGAGCCTGAGACGCGGCAGCAAAGCCGGTAATTGCGAGGGCGAGTGAGGTCTTCGAAAACTTGGTCACGTGGTCTTTCCTTTTTAGACGGATCTGCCTGGTGGATTCCTGTCGATTTCGGAGGGCAAGCCTAAATGAAATTATCGCAACACTCAACAAGAATAATTCGCATTAACGTGTGTAAAGTAATCGTAAAGCGTATTGAGTTGCATTTGATAATTGTCTAGGCTTTCCAGCCTCAACGTCCCGAATCACTCGGATACACCATGGAAAGCACACCAGAGACCACGGCCGGCAGCGCGCAACAGGATTGCGCCATAGATCGCAGCCACTGGCTTAAAACCCTGTTGCGCTGGCACTGGGTCAGTTCTGCATTGGCCTTGCCGGCCCTGATTTTGTTCACCTTTACCGGTGTCACGCTTAACCACGCGGCGGATATTCCGGCCAATACCCGGGTAACGGAAATACAGGCCATGGTGCCGGGACCGGTGCTTCAGGAGCTCCGGTTGCTCGCCGCCAACCCACCAGCGGAATTGCCGTCAGCACTGGGTCAATGGTTGACGCGTGAACAGGGGATTGCCCTGGGCAGAGGCCAGGCTGAGTGGAGTGAAACGGAGCTTTATATAGCCTTTCCCCGACCGGGTGGTGACGCCTGGCTGAGCCTGTACCTGGAGTCTGGTGAACTGCTTTACGAGCACACTGACAGGGGTTGGATTGCCTGGGCCAACGACCTCCACAAAGCCCGGAACACCGGCGTTTGGTGGCAGGGTTTTATCGATGCTTTCGCCGTGGTGTGCCTGGTGTTCTGCCTGACGGGCTTCGGCCTTCTCTGGCTGCATGCCCGGGAGCGTGCCGGTATCTGGCCGGTGGCCGGGCTGGGCTTGCTGATACCGGTTTTGCTGGCCGTATTGACCATTCATTGAGGACAAAGACCGTGAACCGAATAAGAAGCCCTCTCTATGCCATGTTGCTGGCAGCGCCGACCCTGGCGTTGGCGGATAGCCTGTCCGTGGAAGTGGAGATCCCCGAGTTGCAGGTGGCCGAATACCATCGCCCTTACGTTGCCGTCTGGTTGGAAGACAGCAAAGGTCAGCATCAGTTGGATCTGGCGGTGTGGTACGACCACGACATGCGCAACAACGAAGGCAATAAATGGCTGAAAGACCTTCGTCTCTGGTGGCGGAGAAGTGGCCGCAGCCTCGATATGCCGGTGGACGCCTTCAGCGGAGCTACACGCGCACCGGGCATGCACGCTGTCAGCTTTGAGGCGGAAGACCAAAGGCTGGATCGTCTGTCGGCCGGTGACTATACCCTGGCTGTCGAAGCTGCCCGGGAGGTGGGTGGCCGGGAAGTCGTGCGAGTCCCGATCCGTTGGCCCGCCTCCGAAACGACCGGATATTCCGCCAGTGGCAGCACTGAGCTGGGTGCCGTCGCTGTAACCATCAAGCCCTGATCATCAACCCGACCGGACTGACAAGGAATTCTCAACCATGAACGTTAAAACCATTTCCACCACTCTTGCACTCGTCATTGGCCTGGCCAGCGCCGCCAGCGTTCACGCACACCGGGCCTGGATGCTGCCCTCGGCCACCGTGCTTTCCGGTGAAAACGCATGGGTGACGGTGGACGGAGCCGTGTCCAATAGCCTGTTCTATTTCGAGCATCATCCGCTGAATCTGGACAAACTTGAGATCCGAAGCCCCAGCGGTGCGCGGGTTGAGGCCCAAAACAAGGCCAGTGGAAAATACCGGTCGATGTTTGATGCGGAACTCACAGAGGACGGCACCTATACCTTCGAAATCCATAATCAGGGCATTTCTGGCTCTTACGAGCTGGACGGTAAACGCCATCGTTGGATGGGGAGCGCCGACGAGGTTGCAGGGATTCCGGCTGCTGCAGAAAGCCTTCGCCTGAGTGAAATTGATCGGCGAATGCAGGTGTTTGTTACCAAGGGTGCGCCCACGGTTGACAGTTTTAGCCCCACCGGAGAAGGGCTGGAGCTGTTGCCGGATACCCACCCGAATGACTTGTTTAGTGGGGAAACCACTGTGTTTCGTTTTAACCTGGACGGCAAGCCCGCAGAGGGACTGGCTGTTCTGTTGATCCGTGATGGCATTCGTTACCGGGACCAGGTGGAAGAAATCCGCCTGACCACAGACGCCGAGGGCAGGGTCGAGGTTGTGTGGCCAGAGCCGGGTATCTACTGGCTGGAAGCAGAAACCGAGGCTCCTGCCAAACAACTCAAAAACGCTTCCCGGCGGCTGAGTTACAGCGCAACCCTGGAAGTGCTGCCGTTGTAATGTTGTGGTTAAACGCGATGATGGCGGCCCTGATGGCCGCCATACTGGTGGTTGTGAACCTGGACGCATTCGATGTCGGCCGAAAAGCCGTTGCGATTACGGCGATGGCTGGATATTGCGTGATATTGCTGCGCTATCGCCGTCAAATCCGACCGGCCGGCCCGGCTGGCCCCAGTGACTACCTGATTGTCTACGCCACGGAAACCGGTACCGCCCGACAACTGGCCAAGATCACGGCCCGTAAGCTCAGCGGTAAAGGCGCAAGTGCCACCATCACAGAGCTCAATCGGCTGGCGGAAGCCGCGATACCGGGCAAAGCCCTGCTGGTGATCGCCAGCACAACAGGGAATGGCGACAGCCCCAGAACGGGTGATGGCTGGGCGAATGGTGATGGCTTTCTTACCGCTTACCGCAACAAAGATTTCGCGGTACTGGCGCTGGGCGACCGGGACTATCCCTGCTTCTGTGCCTTTGGCATTGATGTGGCCGCCCGTCTTGGGAGCGCCGGCGCCCGGCCACTGTTTGACCCCGTTCTGGTCAACCGGGCGGATCCAGCCAGTGTGAGTTACTGGTTCCGGCAACTGGGTGTAGACTGAAGGCGAACCCGAATAGAGGAGCCGCAACATGCCACTGATTGGATGGCTGTTTATCGTCGCTGCGTTTGCCCTGATCGTTGGCAGTCTTTTGTTTCTAAGAGACAGCGCCAACATGAAGATTCCCAAAGACAAGCTGGAAAAGATTCGCAAACGAAAAGCCGAGCTTGAAGAGGAGGATAAAGAGAAAGAGGATTGGTAACGAGCATTTGCTCGAAAAGCCGAGTATGCGTCGAAGTTATTTACAGTTTAAGAGGTTGAGAGATTGGGTGTTATTCCTAATAAATTGAAAATACATGGTAATTTTTAAAGGGAATGGAATTTGCTTATCGAGCGTGCTGCTTTCAGAGGGCCTGGAAGGTTGAGAAAGATGTTCCAGGTGAATTGAGCAGCGGGAATGCCTCGTAAGATGTTCACTACACAAGGAATAGTTCATGTTTTTCAAAAAAGTAGCACCCATGTTGGTTGCTGGCGTTGCGGCAGCAGCAATGAGTTCGGCGGCAAGTGCAGGTTTGATCGGGTTCACCAACTCACCGACCACCAATTCTGTTGATTTCGCCAATCAGGTCGCACTGGACGGTGGCACCATCAGTGTTTTCAATTTTGATGATCACGCTCTGGGCGCTTTGAACAGCAACCAGTACAGCGGTTTTTCCATGTCCACCACCGGTTCCTTTGGCGGAATCACTTACGGCGCGGGCCCTGGCCAGGGTAATACATCCACTCCGCCGCTAAATTCAGGTGAGGGTGCCCACGCGGCGTCGAACTATCTGCTGAACAATTCCGGTAGCGGCACGTTCACCATTAGTTTCCAGTCTGCCGTGTCGGGTTTTGGGCTGGATATCATCGACTTCTATAACCCCGATGGCAGCAACGACATCACCATCTCTGCCTATGGTACAAACGGTCTGCTTGGATCATACGGCTCCTATGCCGCTAATTTTCAGCCGAACAACATGTACTTCATGGGTGTTCTGAGTGACGCACTGGATATCACGTCCATCGTGATTTCTGATGATGGTGCCTTAGGCGACAGTATTGGCTATGACAACTTGCGGGTTGTAACCGGCGGAACGGTACAGGTACCTGAGCCTGGCTCCCTGGCTTTGCTGGGCCTTGGCCTGGTAGGTTTCGGTGTCGCACGCCGCAAAGCACGGGGGTAATTCCCGGTAGGCATTGACGCCTTGAATGAGCCCTGCTGTGAAAATGGCGGGGCTTTTTTGTGGCCAGGATTAGCTGACAGGGCGGATCTGAATTGCGTTGCTCAGAAACAAAAAAAGCCACTCAGCTAAGGCTGTAAGCGGCTTTTATTTGCAGGATTGGTAGGACCACCCAGATTCGAACTGGGGACCTCTACCATGTCAAGGTAGCGCTCTAACCAACTGAGCTATGGTCCTATGCCTGCAACGGGGTGGAAATATACGGATTTCACCCCGCCTGGTCAACCTCTTTCCGTCGTATTTTTTGCTTTCAGAAGCCCTTTGAGGGCGCGGCTGAGCGCGTTCCATCGATTCACCAGAAGTGCCGCGAAAATCAGGCCGCAGCCAGCGAGTTGAAGGGGGCCCATGGTTTCACCAAACCAGCCAGCGGCGAACAGGGCAACCCATACCGGCTCCAGTACCAGAATCACAACGCCGTGGCTGTGCACCGACAGGCTCTGTGCGTAGGTTTGCAGCAGAAAACGGCCAGCGGTGGCGATGACGGCGCTGGCCAGCACCCACATATACAGAATGGGTTGTGGGTTGGCCAGGGTGGGAGCCCAGGGCTCACTGATGGCCGATTCTGCCAGGGTAACCGTGCCTACGGTCAGCAACGCCATAGCGGTGAGGGGCAGGGCGGGCACCCGTTTTTTCTCGATGGTTTTACCCTGCTTGTTCACGACAGTTCGCTGGTTGGCGGCCCGAGTGTTTAGAGTGAAGTAGAGCGCAAAAATAAAGGCCGCAGCCACAAAGTAGAGTTGGCCGGGATCTGGCCGGAATCCGTTTTCCAGTGACAGCAGGGCCAGCCCAGAGACGGCAATGGGTATGGCCAGCCAGGTGCTCAGCGGCTGCGCTTCACCAAACACGATGCGGGCGATGATCGGCACGATCACCACACCCAGGCTGGTTAAAAAGGCACCTTCCCCCATGCTGTCGCCATGGAACAATCCCATGATCCAGCAGGTCATCGCGATGCCGAACACGGCTCCCACACCGATACTTCGCAGAATCTGATCCTGGCTCAGACGAAACAGTGAAGGCAGCGCAATAATGGCAAGCACACCGCCGGCGAGCAGGAATCGCGCAGCCATGAACATCAGCGGCGGCATCATCAAGACGGCTTCTTTGGAAAACATCCAGCCCATAGCGGCCAACAAGGTGACTAAAACCAGTAACAGATCCGATTTATGGGCGTCAGACATTTTTGAACCAGGTCATGGGGTGCGGAGGGCAGACCCGTTCAATTTATAGTTAGGGAACTAAAAAATAAAGCAGCGAAAACCGAGGGGTAGCGGCTCATCCCTGAGCCCGTCAATCATCGTTGATTTAGTTGTTAAGCGTGGTGTAAAGCAGGTTCGACAAGCTGGTCTGGCTGGAGTTGGGTACTTCCAGGTACCGGTCGCCGGAACCCCACAGTTGCCACCAGGCGCGCTTGTTGTAGCTGCGGCTGGCGAAGTCTACCAGCAGGCCACCCAATACCGTGTTGTTCACCACAGGAACGGCGGTGTTGCCGGTCTGGTTATTGATCACATCACCGTGATTTGCTCCCTCGCTCATCAGGATCGGGTAGTGGTTGTAGTAAAGGCCTGAAGGCCCATTCTGGCCAGATACCTTTCCTGCAAGGCTCAGGTTGTTTGAGCAAGAGTTAATGCCCTGTGCCGAGGTTGCACCGCAAGCGGAGTGGGTGGGCACAACGCCATCGTCAGTTCCATCAATGAACGGTTTGGTGATGCCGCCATAGGATGAACCGCCCCCTACAAATCTGAGCCGGGGAATGGCATTCGGGTTAACCGCAAGGTTTCGGGCGACGTTGGTTTGCAGGTCGTTCACCACTCCGAGTTTATCGGGTTGCGGGTCTATGCCGGTGAACGCTTTTACTGCGGCCTTGACCGGCCAGTTATACCAGCTGTCGTTGTAGGCAACACTGACGGCAAGGTCTGCCAGCTCAGTCCCCCCGCCAGCCCCGGCCAGATCCATCACGGTCAGGATCTTCAAAGGCTGAAGGCCATCAGCCTGAAGCCAGCGAGCTTGATTCTCCAGAATGTGTCGAGTTACCAGGTCGCCTGTTGAGTGGGTCACCAGGATGCAGTAGTTATTGCAGAGGCCTTGCTGGCTGATCTGTCGAAGTTGCTGGTAGGCCTGCTGTGCAATTTTCCCTTCGACTCTGCCATCGCTTGCCCAGTCGATGCGGGCCTCCGAGCGGTTTAGCCAGTAATCCCGCCAGTTATCTTCCCCGGCTTGCTGCACGTCCTGGAAGTTGGCTGGCGGATTAGATAGGTCATCCATCATGAACCCATGCACCAGGATCACATTATGCCCGGCCAGTTGCGCCTGAGCGGCTCCGGTGAACAGGGTGCCAGCCAGGGCCAGCGATAGTGTTGTTTTCCTCAGGCATTGCTCTTTGTTCTTAATCATTTCGTTCTCCGTTCTTTCCGATTTTATTATTTTGGTTATCAGAACTTGTCAGCCAGCTGCTGAAGCAACGCGGCTCTTTGCTCTGATTCGGGGTTCACCGCCGGTTCATCACGGAGTTTGTCGAGGTCCGGCGGGGAAAATTCATAGCCTTCGTCAGGCCCAAAGGCATAGTGGGTACGATCACCTGGCCTGGCTGGCAACTGGCGGATTTGCAGATGGCGAAGCTGAAGCGCGCCACTGATGGTGTGGTTGGCAATCACGCTGCCATGGGCGCGTAACTGAAAGGTACCGCTGCTGCCGCCCATAGAGGTCTCTGCCTGCAGTTGCGCCAGAGGTTGCTGGCCATTGTAGAGTTGGGCGGAGAGCGCGTAATAACCACTGGATTCAGGTGAAAAATCAACGGGGATAACCAGATCATTGCCGGAGATGTAGGGTGTCCCCAGCCCCTCAAAGTCCCCTAGATGTGGTTCTATGGTTAGCGACGATGCATGGCGAACCGGGCGGCCGTCCACCTGGGCCTCCACGATCAGCCGGTATTCGCCGGGTTCGTGATCTGAGCTGAGGGTGCCTTCATAGTAGCCAGCGGATTCTGCTGCTTTCAGCACCGTGGACGCTGCAGGCTTTTGATCACTTGCCGTTTCCAGGGTGGCTGACAGCGTATTGCCGAACGTCTGGCGACCACTGAGGGCGGCAACCACTACGATGGTTTCCCCGCGGGTGAAGCGGAATTTGTCGAGGCTGACGGTAAACTGGCCGTCCCCTTCAAGGGGCAAGTCCACCGGGTGATATCGGTTGCCCTGATAGGCGTCAGCCTGGGCGGCGGACAGGGGCACGGAATAATCGGGGTACCGGATGGTCTGCTGGTATTGATCGGCAACACTGGCCAGCATGAACCCTAATGCGTTGTCGGAAGGTCCTTGAGTAGTGGTTCGGGAGCTGTCGCCACCGGCGGACAGTGGGGTGTTCCGCGTGCGGGTCGCAGGCAATGGTTTTGGCTCGTTATCCGGCATAAGCGCACTGAACTGGCCGTTATTCTCTGCGGATAAAAGCCAGATGGTTCCGGAAACGCCTGCCACCATTGCCGCGACGGCCAGCAGTGCCTTGTAAGGCATGTTAATCACCCGTTATTGTTGTTGGCTCGGTGTTGATCAATAAACAACCATAGACGGTGATTGTCGAAAACGGCAAAAAACTTGTCTTACAATTCGTCACTTTTCCGGTCATGTGTGACCTTGGTCACGTTTTCAGAACCAGCCCGAGTCCTTGATGGCCTCGAAACCGAACCGAAGTGTGACCTCATCGCCGACCAGTTCCTGGTCCAGCCCGTAGGTCATACCCCAGTCGCTTCGCTGGATCACAGCGGAAGCGCTGATGCCCAGTGTGTAGTCTTTATGGCCGATGGGATAGTCTGCAGCCTTATTCAGCGTAACCTTCACGTTAACAGGATTGGTCTGGCCGAGGAGTGTCAGATTACCGGTTACAATGCCGGTGTTGTCGCCGGTGCGCTCGAAACCACTTACTGAGAAGGTAATGTCTTTATGCTGGCCGGTGTTCAGGAAGTCTTTGTTGCGCAGATGATCATCCCGCTTGTCGTGATTGGTGAACACGCTGTTGGCTTTGAAGACCAGTTGGCCGGATGACAGCTCTCCGGTTTCCTCGTCGTAGACGAATTCCCCTGCAACCTCCCGGAACATGCCCATCACCGGCGCATAGCCAATATGCATGATCTCAAAGCTCATGGAGAAGTGTTCGTCGTCCACTTTAAACGTTGCAGGTTCGGCAACAACGGCCGTGGAGCTGGCCATTATCACGGCGGCGGCGGTGGCTTTGATGAAATCAGTGTTCATGATGAAGTCTCCTTGCATAGAGCCAGCGAACATCCAGATAAAACGACCAGACCAACAGCAGCAGGGCAATGGCCAGGGTCAAATTGGCGAAGCCGGATGGAATTGGGGGGATGATGGCAATCATCAGCGTTACGACTTGCCACACGCACACGGTTTTACGCCGGAAGCTGTCGGGCAACGGATGATTAAGCCAGTGAAACATCGAGCTGGCGGCGATAAAGAAGTACCGCATTAATCCCAGGGTGAGCACCCATGCCCCGGCCTTATCCAGCGCGATCATGGCAAAGCACAGGCCCAGAATGAAGAGGGCATCCAGCTCCATATCAAAACGGGCACCAAAATCACTGTGACTGCCGGTGGCCCGGGCTACCTTGCCATCGACACCGTCCAGAACCAGCGCCACGAAACATGCCACAGCGTAGAACCACAGGTCTGCCGAGCCGGACGACGACAGAAAAGGCGCCCAGGCCACCAGAGGAATCACCAGCACAGAACGCAAAAGCGTGGTGCGATTCGCCCAACCAAACGGCCGGGCCGCAGGCCAGCAGGCCAGAATGAGGCCGCCCTGAACCAGAAACAATACGCCGGCTGCCATCAGGAAAGTGCCTGGCAGGCGGAACCAGTGCGCGATTGTCAGTGATACGCCCGCCAGTAAAACCACGGCCCAGCCAAGCTCTTTGACTGTGCCGGGAACCTGATTTGAAACCGGTTGAATCGAATCCATATCGTTGCGTTTCCGTATAGCCTTTCTGGTGCGTGGGTAGCGCATTATGTGACTATAGCCCGGACTGTGTTTCTTTGCTTACGGAGCCAACCTGCTAATGGACTGTTTATGACCACACCTGCCAATCAGGCATTCTGGGTGACCGGCCCCGGTCAATGTGAGCTCAGGCCCGCTACGTTCAGTGAGGTGGAGTGCACGGAGGGCTCCATGGTCACGGTGCGAACACTGTTTTCCGGTGTCAGCCGCGGCACTGAATCCCTCGTGTTCAACAATCGGGTGCCACCCGGTGAATACCAGCGCATGCAGGCGCCCTGGCAGGAAGGCCGCTTTCCTTTCCCGGTCAAGTACGGCTATGCCAATGTGGGAGAGGTTACTGAGGGCCCGGAATCCCTCCTGGGGCAACGAGTGTTCTGTTTGTATCCGCACCAGCAGTGCTATCGGGTGCCCGCCAGCGCTGTGACCATTCTGCCGAAGGGTGTGCCGCCGGAACGTGCAGTTCTGGCCGCCAATATGGAAACCGCCATCAATGGTCTGTGGGATGCCCAGCCAGCGGTGGGCGATCGCGTGGCGGTGGTTGGCCTGGGGGTAGTCGGCTTGTTATCCGCCTGGCTGGTCCGGCAGATTCCGGGGGTAGACTTGTTGGCAGTTGATACCAATCCGGCCCGGAGAGCCGCCGCAGAGGCCCTGGGGTTGCCATTTGCTACCGAGGCGACGGCCCGGGATTGTGATTTGGTGATCCACGCCTCTGGCCATAGCCGTGGCCTTGAGTCTGCCCTTTCCATGGCAGGACAAGACGCGCGCATCGTTGAGCTCAGCTGGTATGGAGATGCAACGGTTACCGTGCCTCTCGGCCACGCTTTCCATCCCAACCGCCTGGAGTTGAAATCCAGTCAGGTGGGGCAGATTCCTCCGGCAAGGCAACCACGCTGGAGTTACCAGCGGCGATTGAACCTGGCATTGTCACTGTTAAAGGCTCCGGAACTGGATGTGCTGATCAGCGGCGAGTGCCATTTCCGCCAGTTACCAGACGTTGCCGATAGCCTGTTTTCATCCTCAGCGGATGCCCTCTGTCATCGAATCATTTACTGAAAAGGAAGACCTATGTTCAGCCTGACCGTTCGCGATCACATGATGATTGCCCACAGCTTTACCGGTGAACTCTTTGGCCCGGCGCAGGGGCTGCACGGCGCAACCTACGTGGTGGATGTGACCTTCGAGCGCCATGTTCTGGATAGTGATGACCTGATTGTCGATATCGGCCTGGCCTCGGAGGTGCTCAAGCAGGTGTTGGGGGAGTTCAACATGAAAAACCTGGACGACCTGCCTCAATTCAAGGGCCGCAACACCACCACCGAATTTATGGCGAAGGCGGTGTTTGATCGCATGGCTGCGGCGATACACGAAGGCCGGTTAGGTGAAGACGGCAAAGGCATCGTCAGCCTCAAAGTCACCTTGGGCGAATCGCACCTGGCCTGGGCCAGTTACCATGCTGGCATCTGAACTCTGGTTTGTCGTGCCCGGTGATCCGGGCCAGAACACCGGTGGCTACCGCTACGTTCGCCGCTTGGTGGCGGCATTGAATCAAGTGGGCACGGAGGCACGGATCAAGGGCTTGGCCGGGCGCTTTCCTCAGCCTGACCAAGCGGCTGAAAAGGCCATGGATGAGTTTCTGGCTTCGTTGCCGGAGGGTACGCGGGTCGTTCTTGATGGGCTGGCGATGGGCGCCATGCCCGAGGTGTTGCAGCGCCATCGGTCCCGGTTGCAGTTGATGGCGCTGGTGCATCATCCTCTGGCTGATGAGACCGGGTTGAGTGAGGCTCAACAAGCCTGGTTCCAGCAAGCCGAAACCCTTGCGCTTGCGCAAGTGGGCCGAGTGTTTACCACCAGTACATACACCGCTGCACGGGTTGAACAGGCCTACGCTGTGCCGGCTTCCAGAATTGTGACGGCGCAACCGGCGGTGGACGATGTGTTTTTTGAGATTAACCGAACATGGCCTGATGAGGGGGAAGCGCGGCAAACACGATTGCTGTGCGTCGGCCACCTGTCCGCCCGTAAGGCTCAGTGCCAGTTGGTAGAGGCGTTGCACTCGCTGGCGGACCTACCCTGGCAGTGCACTCTGGTTGGCGCGCAAGACCGAGATCCGGATTATGCCGGCCGGGTGAACACAGCCATTGCGGAGGCGGGGCTGGCCGAGCGAATTCAGTTAGTGGGTGAGCTTGATGGGCCAGGCATCGCCAGGGCCTACGGCAATGCCGATCTGTTTGTGTTTCCGTCGCTCTATGAAGGCTACGGGATGGTCATCGATGAGGCGCTGGCCGGCGGTTTGCCGGTGCTGTCCTCTGATGGTGGCGCCCTCGCGTTGACCGCCAGAAAGCCTGGTGCATGTACTTACCCGGCGGGCAGTGTCTCCGAGCTGGCTGACCAGTTGCGTGCTCTGCTCACCAAGCCATCGGTTTTGTCGTTATTGACCCAACAGGCAATGGCCTCCCGGCATGGTATTCGCCGGTGGTCCGATACCGCACGCGATTTTCTTGAAGGCATGGAGTGCAGCGAGCACGATGACCCCGCCCGGTTTTCTGAACATTGGCTGATAACCCGCGAGCGGGCAGACCATGCCGCCAGAAGCCAAATGCTGACCGATACCCTGGGGCAGTGGCTGACGGGCCGGCACCGTGAGGCGCCAGTGGCCGGCGCCTCAGCCTCGCCGCGTCCCCTGCAGTGTGTCGATATCGGCACCGGCCGTGGCTCCAACCCGGCGTACCTGATTCCCCGCCTCCCAGAACCACAGTGCTGGACGTTGGTAGAGCCAGACAACGGTTTGCTTCAGGCCGCCATGAGCCGGGTAAAGGCTCTGGACGTAACAGCTGAATCCCTTTGTGTTGAGTTGACCGCAAACAACCTTGATGAAGTGCTGCCGACGGAAGTCGATCTGGTGACCGCCTCCGCACTCATCGATCTGGTGTCGGATAACTGGCTGGCGGCCTTTTCAGTGGCCATTGCGCGCCGGCGTTCAGCGGTGCTGGTAGTGCTTAGTTACAGTGGCCACTTTGACCTCATACCCCCGCACCCTTCGGATAGGGTGGTGAGGGAGCTGGTGAATCGCCACCAACACGGCGACAAGGGCAGTGGCGCAGCGTTGGGGCCGGAGGCGACCGGTGTGCTGGAACGACAGCTGCAAGCCGCCGGGTTTCATGTCCAGCTGGCAAACAGCACTTGGCATCTGGGTGAGAGTGGCAACGATACGGCACTGATCGACCTGTTAATGACTGGCTGGGCGAAGGCTGCCATTGAGCAGGATGCTGGTGCCGCCAACGTGATTGAGCAGTGGCTGCAAGACCGGCGAGCACAGTTGGCTGCCCAGGCTCTGACGGTAACGGTTGCTCACCTGGATCTGCTGGCACTACCCGGAGCACAAGACCGTTGACGGCACCTCGCCGGGCCTGGTCAAAACTGGCACTGCGTTGGCTAACAACGCTGGTTCTGCTTGGCCTGGTGCTTGCCTTCCTTGATTTGCCTGCGCTGGCATCCAGGCTTGGCTCAATTCCGCCAGGGTTTGTTGTCCTGGCCCTGGGCGTTTCAGTCATTCAGGTGGTGCTGTCGGCCTGGCGCTGGCGCTTTACTGCTGACCGCCTGGGCGTGGGTATTCCTATGGGCTTCGCGGTCAGGGAGTATTATCTGGCGAGTTTTCTGAATCAGGTATTGCCGGGCGGCGTGGTGGGGGATGTGAATCGCGCCTGGCGGCACAGCAAAGTGCACGGGCAGGGCGGGCCAGAGCGCTCCGGGCATCTGCCGGCTATTCATGCCGTCGCACTTGAGCGGTTGTCTGGCCAACTGGTGCTTGTCCCTCTTGTGATTCTGGTGATGGGCGCCTTGTGGGCAAGCGGACAATTCAGGGCTGCGGAGGTGCCCGTGGGGGTGTCTCTGAGCGACACCTATTGGTTGTGGCTTCCCTTGCTGCTTGGCATTGTCATCTGGGTGTTGCTGGTCAGTGACAGGGGCTTGGCAATCTTTCGCTACGTGCGCCGGGTGGGCACAGATGTGCATCGGGCCTTTGCGGGCTGGCGCAATGGCGGCGTACAACTGACAACGTCGCTTGCGGTGCTCGCCAGCTATCTGCTGGTGTTCGCTTTGATTGCCGTTGGCATGGGGCTGGCGGAGAGTTTTAATGCGCTGGCACTGGTCGCCGCGCTGAGCCTGGTGCTTCTGTTGGCCATGGTCGTGCCTATTACGGTGTCAGGCTGGGGCGTTCGTGAGGGCGTGGCCGCCATGCTATGGCCAGCTGCTGGTTTGCCGGCGGAGCAGGGCGTGGCGATCAGTGTCGGCTATGGTGCGGTGATTTTTCTGGCCAGCCTGCCAGGTGCCTTAATGCTGCTCCGGAAAACCTGATGCCCGGTGCAGGGCGGGGCCTAGAAAGCCGTGGTGTCAAAGGCCAAATCAAACAGCATATCGCTGCCCAGATTGATCAGCTGCGCCCTGGGCCGAAGGGCTTCATCCAACTGGTCAATTTCGGGCAGGGAAAACGCCGGGCGACCGCTGCCAATGATCATCGGAGCCACCATGACATGCAGCCGATCGAGCAAGCCAGCCTTCAGAAACGACGATACGGTCACCCCGCCGCCCTCTATGAAAACCTTGTGTAAACCGGCATCTCGCAGCACCCGCAAAATGAGCTCAGGGTGCGCCTGAGCCTGGCTGGCAGGATCTCCCAGGCAGGGAATGGTCGTCACCAGGCCGTTTTCGTCCGGCTTTTTCGCGGGGTCATACTCACCACCAACCAGGTGCAGCGTTGGTGCTTCGCCATCGGTAAACAGGTGGTGTGTAGCCGGCACCCTGCGCTTGCGGTCGATCACGACCCGAACCGGATTGTCACCCTGAGTTCGGCGTACCGTCAGGCGTGGATTATCGGTTACTGCGGTACCGGCACCTACCACGACAGCATCGCACAGAGCGCGAATGCGGTGCAGATGGGTGATGCCATCGTCCCCGTTTATGAAACGTGAGCACCCGGTAACAGTGGCAATACGGCCGTCGAGGCTTTGGCCAAGCTGGCCGATGACACGGGTGCCGGACTCGCTCTGAATCGGCTGGCACAAGGGCAGAAACAGTGAAAGCAGATTTCGGACGTCTTCCGTTGCCTGCTCTACGAGCTCCCAGCTTTTGCCGTTCAGCCGAAGCGCAGGCTGATCGCTGCCAGGCACAGGCAGTGTCACATTACTGCGGTTAATGGCGCTGAGTATAAGCTTCCAGGCATTATCTGCATCCAGGGTGACCATAGAGTTCCTGTTCGTTGGTGTTCCGGGTTCAGTATAGGCAGATTGTGTGCAAAGCTATAGATACGATACATTTCCGGATTGATTCACTTTTCCAGCTAACTTTTCAAGGACACGGTGATGGAAGAGGAAGAGTTTGATACCGGTCAGCTGGAATTGCCGGGGCTGGCGTTTAGCAACAGCAATGATCTGACGGTAGCGCTGGATGAGTTGGAGCGGGAGATCAGCCGGGTTCAGTTGTCCGATGAGGAGGCTGAGCTTTTGCGCCGGTTCCGCAAGGCTACGGAAGACAACCGGCGCATGGTGTTGCAGCTTTTGGGCCGTTAGCAGCGGAGCTGGGAAGCCCCGTTCACCTTACTTGCCTTTCTTGTAGATATTCTCATAAACGTAATTGGTGGCCTCTACAAAGCCATCAATGCTGCCGCAATCAAAGCGCTGGCCCTTGAACTGGTACGCCAGTACACAGCCATTTTTAGCCTGCTCCAGCAGCGCGTCGGTAATCTGCACTTCACCGTTCTTGCCGGGAGGCGTGCGTTCGAGGATCTCGAAGATGTCCGGAGTCAGGATGTAACGGCCGATGATGGCCAGATTGCTGGGCGCATCTTCCGGGGCCGGTTTTTCCACCATGTCGGTAATGCGGTACAGGCCATCTTTCATGGACTCGCCGGCAATCACGCCGTATTTGTGAGTTTCGTCCTGGGGCACCTCTTCAATCGCCACAATTGAGCAGCGGAACTGGTTGTACAGCTTCACCATCTGGGTGAGTACACCGTCACCATCTTCAGGGCCTACGCAGAAATCGTCCGCCAACACCACGGCAAACGGATTGTCGCCCACGAGATTGCGGCCAGTCAGAATGGCGTGGCCAAGGCCTTTCATTTCACTCTGACGGGTAAAGGCGAAAGAGTTGTTGTCGATCAAGTCGCGAATGGAGGTCAGCAGGCCTTCTTTACCGGTACCCGCAATCTGGTGCTCCAGCTCGTAGCTGATGTCGAAGTGATCCTCGATGGCACGTTTGCCGCGACCGGTTACGAAGCCGAATTCATGGATACCCGCCTCTGAGGCCTCTTCAACCCCGTACTGAACCAGTGGCTTGTTAACAACCGGAAGGATTTCCTTGGGCATGGCCTTGGTGGCGGGGAGGAATCGGGTGCCGTAGCCGGCCACGGGAAACAGGCACTTCTTGATCATGTGTGCGTCCTTTGAATTTGATCGGAGGAAGTCGTAGCCGGGAGTTTACCGGAGTTACCGGTGGAGGGGGAGGGGTGGCTTGGTCTGGCGTAAGGGTTGCCGTGGCTTTTGTCAGCAAATAGTCTAACTCCGCATCTTGCATTGTTGACAATCCATGGTGTTGGGCGTAGTTTTCATCTAATTCCAGCAGATATTGTTAACAACTATATGAGCCAGCCTGTTATTCAATCGTTGACCCGCGCCGATGAGGCATTTGATTGTCTGCAAACGGCCATTGTGATCGGTGACCTCGCGCCCGGCGAAAAAATCGGTGAAGTGGAGTTGTGCTCCCGGTTCAACCTTACCCGTGGCCCCCTGCGTGAGGCGCTGGGGCGTCTGGAGTCGCGTGGTCTGCTGGTCCGGAGGCCTCATGCTGGCGTCAAAGTAGTATCTGTCAGCGCCGATGAGCTGATCGAACTGTATCGAATTCGAGAAGTGATGGAAGGGCTTGCGGCCAGGCAGGCGGCCGAGCGAATGACCGATGAGGAGATTCGCGACCTTCAGGCAACGCTCGACAGCCACGAGAAAATGATCGAAGAAGCCCAGGGCCAGGCCTACTACCAGGCCGAAGGCGATTACGACTTCCATCATCGCATTGCCACCGGCAGCCGCAACACCAAACTGGCCCAGATGCTACTGGGTGATCTTTACTACATGGTGCGCATGTATCGTTACCGGTTAAGCACCTCTGCCGGGCGCCCGCACATGGCGCTGGGCGAACACCGCCGTATCGTCGAAGCCATCGCCCAGCGTGATGGTGAGCTCGCCGAATTTCTTATGAAGAGACACATCAACGCTGCACGCCAGAATATTGAACAAAAAATTCAGCAAGGCGTGTTAACAATCTGATCAGAGAGGTAATTGACCATGGCTAACAAGCTCTCCCCCGGCGCCCGTTTCCGTAAGGCCCTGAAAGAAAATCAGCCCCTGCAAATCGTTGGCACCATCAACGCCTACGCCGCCATGATGGCGGAGCGGGTAGGGCACCAGGCCATTTACCTGTCTGGTGGTGGCGTTGCGAATGCCTCCTATGGCCTGCCGGATCTGGGCATGACCAGCATGAACGACGTAGTAGAAGATGTACGCCGCATCACCGTAGCAACCGACGTACCGCTGTTGGTCGACATCGACACCGGCTGGGGCGGCGCACTCAACATTGCCCGCACCATCCGTGAAATGGAACGTGCCGGCGCGGCTGCAGTTCACATCGAAGATCAGGTTGCCCAGAAGCGTTGTGGCCATCGTCCGAACAAGGAAATCGTTTCCAAAGACGAAATGGTTGATCGCATCAAAGCCGCGGTTGACGCTCGCGAGAACGATGACTTCTTCATCATCGCCCGCACCGATGCGTTCCAGAAAGAAGGCCTCGAAGCCGCTATTGACCGTGCCAAAGCCTGCATCGAAGCCGGCGCCGACGCCATCTTCGCCGAAGCGGTGCACGAACTGTCTGACTACAAGGCATTTGCTGAAGCCATCGATGCCCCGATTCTGGCCAACATCACCGAATTTGGCGCGACGCCCCTGTACAACCGGGCAGAGCTGGCCGAAGCCGGTGCCGCCATGGTCCTGTACCCGCTCAGCGCCTTCCGCGCCATGAACAAAGCCGCATTGGCGGTGTACCAGAACATCCTGGACAAGGGCGACCAGAAAGACGTAGTCGACCTCATGCAAACCCGCATGGAGCTCTACGATTTCCTGAACTACCACGACTTCGAACAAAAGCTGGACCAGCTGTTCGCTCAGAAAAAAGACTGATAACCAAAATTCAAAAAAACAGAAATTATGGGAGACCAACATGGCTGAAGCAAAACAACTAGGCGGAGCAGGCCTGCGTGGCCAGGTAGCGGGTGAAACTGCTCTGTGTACCGTTGGCAAAACCGGCGCTGGCCTGACCTACCGTGGTTACGATGTTGCAGACCTGGCGGCCAATGCCCAGTTTGAAGAAGTGGCCTACCTGCTGCTGCGTGGAAAGCTGCCTACCCAGCAAGAGCTGGATGCCTATAAAACCAAGCTGAAAAGCCTGCGCTCCCTGCCAGACGCACTGAAACTGGTACTGGAGCAAATCCCGAGCAACGCCCATCCGATGGACGTGATGCGTACCGGCTGCTCCATGTTGGGTAACCTGGAAACGGAAAACGATTTCAGCGAGCAGGACGACAAGATTGACCGCATGCTGGCCACATTTCCGGCCATCATCACCTATTGGTATCGTTTCGCCCACGACGGCGTGCGCATTGATACTGCTAACAGCGAGTGCGATTCCATTGGTGGTCTGTTCCTGGAACTGCTGCACGGCAAGAAGCCCAGCGAGCTGCACGAGCGAGTGATGAACGTATCGCTGATCCTGTACGCCGAACACGAATTCAATGCCTCTACCTTTACCGCCCGCGTGTGCGCCTCAACGCTGTCGGATATTCACAGCTGCGTTACCGGCGCCATTGGCTCCCTGCGTGGTCCGCTGCACGGCGGTGCCAACGAAGCCGCCATGGAGCTGATCCAGCGCTTCCAGACCCCGGAAGAAGCCGAGGCCGGCCTGATGGGCATGCTTGAGCGCAAAGAGAAAATCATGGGCTTCGGCCACGCCATCTACAAAGATTCCGACCCCCGCAACGGCATCATCAAACAGTGGTCTGAAAAGCTGGCGAAGGAAGTGGGCGACACCGTGCTGTACCCGGTTTCCGTCCGTTGCGAAGAAGTCATGTGGCGTGAGAAGAAGCTGTTCTGCAACGCTGACTTCTTCCACGCGTCTGCCTATCATTTCATGGGTATCCCCACCGAGCTGTTTACCCCCATCTTCGTGATGTCCCGGGTATCTGGCTGGACTGCCCACGTTAAAGAGCAACGCGCCAACAACCGGATCATCCGCCCGAGTGCGGACTATACCGGCCCGGAACACCAGGAATGGTTGCCGATCGAGAAGCGGAGCTGATTGTTATGAACACTGAATACAGAAAGCCGTTACCAGGTGCGGACCTGGAATACTACGACACCCGGCAGGCCATCGAAGCCATTCAGCCCGGCTCCTACGCCAAACTGCCGTATACCTCCAAGATCCTGGCCGAGCAGCTGGTGCGCCGTTGTGACAAGGAATCCCTGACCGATTCCCTGAAGCAGCTGATCGAGCGCCGCCGTGACCTGGACTTTCCCTGGTACCCTGCGCGTGTGGTGTGCCACGACATCCTAGGCCAGACTGCCCTGGTAGACCTGGCCGGCCTGCGTGATGCCATCGCAGAGAAGGGCGGGGATCCTTCCAAGGTGAACCCGGTCGTTCAAACCCAATTGATCGTGGACCACTCCCTGGCGGTCGAAGCCCCGGGTTTTGATCCGGATGCGTTCGAGAAAAACCGTGCCATCGAAGATCGCCGTAACGAAGACCGTTTCCACTTCATTAACTGGACCCGCACGGCGTTCCGCAACGTCGATGTGATTCCGGCGGGTAACGGCATCATGCACCAGATCAACCTGGAGAAAATGTCTCCGGTGATCCAGAACCGCCCGGATGAAGACGGCCACCCGATTGCCTACCCAGACACCTGCGTAGGTACTGACAGCCACACCCCGCACATTGATGCTCTGGGTGTTATTGCTGTGGGCGTGGGTGGTCTGGAAGCCGAAACCGTTATGCTGGGCCAGCCCTCCATGATGCGCCTGCCAGATATCGTGGGTGTCAAACTCACTGGCAAGCGCCAGCCGGGCATCACTGCCACCGATATCGTGCTGGCGATTACCGAGTTCCTGCGTAAGGAACGTGTGGTTGGCGCCTATCTGGAATTCTTCGGTGAAGGCGCATCCAGCCTGACCATCGGTGACCGTGCCACCATCTCCAATATGACGCCGGAATACGGCGCCACCGCTGCGATGTTCTACATCGACGAGCAAACCATTGATTACCTGACGCTGACCGGCCGCGAGCCCGAGCAGGTCAAGTTGGTCGAAACCTTCGCCAAAGAAACCGGCCTGTGGGCGACCGAAATGACCGAAGCCCAG
The DNA here is from genome assembly GCF_030541005.1 of Marinobacter sp. SS5-14b. Taxonomy (GTDB): domain Bacteria; phylum Pseudomonadota; class Gammaproteobacteria; order Pseudomonadales; family Oleiphilaceae; genus Marinobacter. The sequence continues at coordinate 542,664 of NZ_JASSVM010000001.1, forward strand.
TACGAGCGCGTGCTGGAATTTGATCTGTCGACCGTGGTCCGCAACGTCGCTGGCCCGTCCAACCCGCACCGCCGTGTTGCGACTTCCGACCTGCACGATCGCGGCATAGCCGTGAACCTGGACAAGGCACTGGAAGAAGAGAAAAAAGGCTTGATGCCGGATGGCGCGGTGATCATTGCTGCGATTACGTCCTGCACCAACACCTCCAACCCCCGCAACGTGGTGGCGGCCGGTCTGGTGGCCAAGAAAGCCAACGAGCTGGGTCTGGTCCGCAAGCCGTGGGTGAAGTCGTCCTTCGCACCGGGCTCCAAGGTTGCCCGCCTGTACCTGGAAGAAGCCGGACTGTTATCGGAAATGGAAAAGCTCGGCTTCGGTATCGTGGCCTACGCCTGCACCACCTGTAACGGCATGTCGGGTGCGCTGGACCCGAAAATCCAGAAAGAAATCATCGATCGCGACTTGTACTCAACGGCGGTGTTGTCCGGTAACCGTAACTTTGACGGCCGGATTCACCCCTACGCCAAGCAGGCGTTCCTGGCGTCGCCGCCGCTGGTTGTGGCCTACGCCATTGCCGGAACCGTACGCTTTGATATTGAAAGAGACGCCCTGGGCTATGACAAAGACGGCAAGCCGGTCACTCTGAAAGACCTGTGGCCGTCGGATGAAGAAATCGATCGTATCGTCGGTGAATTCGTCAAACCCGAGCAGTTCAAGCAGGTGTACATCCCGATGTTCAACCTGGACGCCGTCGAACAGGCCAAGAGCCCGTTGTACGAGTGGCGCCCGCAATCCACCTACATCCGTCGTCCTCCATACTGGGAAGGCACCATGGCGGCTGAACGTCAGCTTAAGGGCATGCGCCCGCTGGCCATCCTGCCCGATAACATCACCACGGATCACCTGTCGCCGTCCAACGCCATCATGATGGACTCGGCTGCTGGTGAGTACCTGCACAAGATGGGCTTGCCGGAGGAAGACTTTAACTCCTATGCCACCCACCGTGGTGACCACCTGACTGCCCAGCGTGCCACCCTGGCCAACCCGAAACTGTTCAACGAAATGGTTCGGGACGAAAACGGCGAAGTAGTGCAGGGCTCTCTGGCCCGTGTGGAGCCAGAAGGCAAGGTCATGCGCATGTGGGAAGCCATCGAAACCTACATGGAGCGCAAGCAGCCTCTGATCATTGTCGCCGGTGCAGACTACGGCCAGGGTTCGTCTCGTGACTGGGCCGCCAAAGGCGTTGCACTGGCAGGAGTGGAAGCGATTGCCGCTGAAGGGTTCGAGCGCATCCACCGTACCAACCTGATCGGCATGGGCGTAATGCCCCTGCAGTTTGAGGAAGGCACCACCCGCAACACCTTGCAGTTGGATGGTACAGAAACCTACGACGTAGAAGGTACCCCGGCACCCGGCGCCAAGCTGGAACTGGTCATCCACCGCAAGACCGGCGAAGTGGATCGGGTACCGGTGACCTGCCGATTGGAGACCGCGGAAGAAGTGACCGTGTACGCCGCTGGCGGTGTACTGCAGCGCTTTGCCCAGAACTTCCTGGCATCTGAGGGGGCGGCATGATGCACGCCCCGCAGATCAAAGTGCCCGCCACGTACATGCGTGGCGGCACCAGCAAAGGCGCGTTCTTCCGATTACAAGACCTGCCAGAACCCTGTCAGGTCCCCGGTGAAGCCCGCGACAAACTCCTGCTGAGAGTCATCGGCAGCCCGGACCCCTACGAGAAACAGATCGACGGCCTGGGCAACGCCACCTCCAGTACCAGTAAAACGGTCATCCTGGCGGCACCGACCCAGCCGGACCATGACGTGGACTACCTGTTTGGTCAGGTATCCATTGACAAGCCCTTCGTGGACTGGAGCGGCAACTGCGGCAACCTGACCGCAGCTGTCGGTGCCTTTGCCATCAACGGTGGCTTTGTCGCGAAAGACCGCATCCCGGAAAACGGCACCTGCGTGGTCCGGATCTGGCAGGCCAACATCCAGAAAACCATCGTTGCCCATGTCCCCATCACCAACGGTGAAGTGCAGGAAACCGGTGATTTTGAGCTGGATGGCGTGACCTTTCCGGCGGCGGAAGTGAAAATCGAGTTCATGGACCCCGCCGATGGCGAAGGTGCCATGTTCCCCACTGGTCATCTGGTCGACGACCTGGAAGTGCCGGGTGTGGGCACATTGAAAGCCACCATGATCAACGCCGGCATACCCACCATTTTCGTGAACGCCGAAGATATCGGGTACAAAGGCACTGAGCTGCAGAACGACATCAACAGCGACCCCAAAGCGCTGGCCATGTTTGAAACCATCCGCGCTCACGGTGCCGTGAAAATGGGCCTGATCAAGGATGTGGCAGAAGCCGCCAATCGCCAGCACACGCCGAAAGTGGCGTTTGTGGCCAAGCCCGCGGATTACGTGTCCTCGAGCGGTAAACAGATCAGCGGATCGGATATCGATCTGCTGGTTCGTGCCATGTCGATGGGCAAGCTCCACCATGCCATGATGGGCACCGCCGCCGTAGCCATCGCAACCGCTTCCGCCATTCCCGGAACGCTGGTGAATCTGGCCGCCGGTGGCGGAGACCGCACCGAAGTCACCTTCGGTCACCCGTCGGGAACCCTGGGTGTGGGCGCGGAAGCCAAAGAAGTGAGCGGCCAGTGGACCGCCACCAAAGCCATCATGAGCCGCAGCGCGCGGATTATTATGGAAGGGTGGGTTAGGGTGCCGGGAGATTGCTTCTGACCTGAGGTGAATTGCAAAATACCATAAAATGTGGGCCGCGTGACGATTGAAGTTTCAATGAATTGAAGTACAATCCTGTTACGGTTTGTTACGGTGTGTAGCAAAGGACGCTATCAGTTCAGTTCAGTGCAGTATGAACCGCACAAGGAGATGACGTGGCCCACGTCAGGTTGTTCAGACACTATATTCACCTGCCTTTTGTCATACTTGGCCTGATTGACTTCATTGTCATGGCCCTGGCTTTCGCATTGGCCGTGTTTTTCCGCTTCTTCGGGGAAGTGGGTTTCTTTGTTGAAAATCTGCTTTTCATCATTCTCTCCGTCATCGCATTTTCTCTCTTCAACCTCATTGTCATGATTGCGCTTGGCGTGCATCAGGCCAGTGTGGAAGAGGGCATGTCGGGCATGATGCTGCGCACCATCATGGCCATGATTCTGGCAATACCGGTACACGGCTTTGCCTATTTCGTTGCAGACGACTGGCTGTGGTATCTCGGCAGCTTTGGCCTGCTGACATCGGCCACGGTGCTGTCGATTTTTTCACTCGGCATCACGCGGGTTCTGTTTTTTGCCCTTGTCGGGAATGAAGCTTTCAAACGCCGGGTGCTGGTCCTGGGCGCGGGCCATCGTGCCAGGCAGTTGCTGGAAGACCTCACCACGCCTTTCAATCGAAAGGGTTTCACCATGGCGGGCTTTGTACCGCTGCCTGACGAGCCCATCGAAATTGCCGACGAGCACCTCATCAACCTGCCAACCTCTCTTCACGAATACGTACTGCGGCACCCCGTGCGGGAAATCGTCGTGGCCGTAGACGATCGCCGCCGCGGGCTGCCGATGGAGGACCTTCTGGAATGTAAAATGGAAGGTGTGCAAATCATCGATGGCGCCAATTTCTACGAGCGGGAGTCCCGCAAAGTCGCCCTGGAAATGATTACCCGGGGCTGGCTGGTGTTCTCCGATGGCTTTACGGTTTCATCGGTGTACGGCATCGGCAAGCGCACGCTGGACATTTTTTCTGCCGGTTTGCTGCTGCTGGCAACCTTTCCGATCATGTTGCTCACCGCTCTCGCCATCAAACTGGAAGACGGCTTGAAATCGCCGGTTCTTTACAGCCAGGAACGAGTAGGGCTGAACAACCGGGTATTTCGGGTCCACAAGTTTCGCTCGATGGTGACCGACGCTGAAAAACACGGTGCGGTGTGGGCGAAAAAGAACGACAGCCGGGTTACCCGGGTGGGTGAATTCATCCGGAAGGTCAGAATTGATGAGCTGCCACAGATCTTTAACGTGCTGAATGGCACCATGGCGTTCGTTGGCCCAAGGCCTGAACGGCCGATTTTTGTGGAGCAACTGTCGGAAAAAATCCCGTTTTATGCCGAGCGCCACCGGGTAAAGCCGGGGCTAACAGGTTGGGCTCAACTCTGCTTCGCTTATGCGGACAACGAAGAAGATACCCGGGAAAAGCTCCGCTACGATCTCTATTACATCAAGAATCAGAGTTTGCTTCTTGATCTGTTGGTTATAATTCAGACAGTAGAAGTGGTGTTGTTCAAAAAAGGATCAAGGTAGTTTCGGGACAAAGCATTTCCCGGAACATGGAATGCAGCACGGACCTCAGAAGCGAGGATTAAAGATGTCACGGAAGTATCTCACCCAAGGGCTATTAGTGTCCTTTCTGGCGGTAGCTTTTCTCTCCGGCTGTGCCGGAAACTCCCCTTCTTCCCCTGAGAAAATTCAGCGGGCACTGGCTGTCGAAACCAGAGACAGCGTTGACCAATACATTCTGGGCGCCACCGATGTTGTGCAGGTGTCCGTATGGCGCAATGACGATCTCAGCATATCCGTACCGGTGCGACCTGATGGCAAAATCTCGGTACCACTGGTTGGTGACGTGCAAGCCAGTGGCCGCACACCGGTAGAGCTGGCCGGCGCCATCAAGGCGGATCTGGCGCAGTACATCCGGGAACCCCAGGTGAGTGTGGTGGTTACCTCCATGGGTAGCCATGAGTTCACTGACCGGGTGCGGGTGACTGGAGCGGTTCGCCAGCCGATCTCTGTTCCACATCGCAGCGGTATGACGGTGCTGGATGTTTTCCTCAGTGCTGGTGGCGCCAATGAGTTTGCATCACTCAACAGCGCCATGCTTTACCGGAAAGTGGAAGGCGATGTGGTGGCCATTCCGGTTCGGCTTGATGATATTCTGAGCAAAGGGGTGGTTGAAACCAACTACTCTATGCGGCCCGGCGACATTCTCACCATTCCTGAGCGCAGTTTTTAACTGACAGCCCTGCAGGAACAATTGAGGTTCGGTTGATATGGCATTACCCCTGTCGCAAATACCACAGGAAGTTATCCGGGAGGTACGCAGTCGTAAGTGGCTTGCGTTCCTTCTTTTTGTTGTCGTGAGCTTTGCGATTCTCGGGGCTGGCTTCGTATGGCCTTACAAGTATCAATCGGATGTGATCATCTTTGTTGACGACAGGAATATCATCGGGCCGCTGATGGAAGGGCGTGCGGTGACCACTGAAATAAACGACCGTATCTCAGCTGCCAAGGAAATGCTGCTCAGCCGTTCGGTGATTGAAAAAGTGGCTACAGACACCAGTATTTTCGAGAACGCCTCCATGGACCCAGAGGCTATCGAAAACCGGATCGCTTATGTCCGGTCCGGGTTGGCGGTGCGGCCCCGAGGTGACAGTTACTTCAGCGTTGGTTTCACCTCCACCTCCCAGATGGAATCTTTTCGCACCGCCCAGCGCCTTGGTCAGCTTTTTGTTGAGGAAACCAAAGAGCGAAAGCGAATAGAAAGCCGCGGCGCCTATGACTTTATCGACAAGCAAGTTAAAAGCTACGAGCAGCAACTGACTCAGGCTGAAAATCGCCTGAAACAGTTCCTGTCTGAAAATACAGACGGCACGGAGCAGGAAGCCAATGCTCGAATGGCCCAGCTTAGAAATCAGCTGGAGCTCGCAAAACTCGAACAAGAGGAGCTTAAAACCCGCTCGGCGTCTCTGGCGGGGCAGCTTGCCGGGATACGTCCAACCATCCGTCAAGGTAGAACAGAAGACGCCTACCGGGAGCGTATCCGAATGCTTGAGGAGCGGCTGGACGCCCTCAGGTTGCAGTACCACGATTCCTATCCCGATATTGTCATTCTGCGGGAGCAGCTTGCGGAGCTGCGCAAGCAAAGAGCTGCTGCATCTCAACAGGAACCTTCACGAAATGCGCTGGCGGGTGAAGAGGCCGTAAACCCCCTGTATCAAGAACTAAGTGCGGCGCTATCAACAACACGCGCAGACATGGCCACCGTCGAAACCCGTATAGCGTCGCTGGAGAGGTTAATGACCGAGCATGTTCAGAGAATGGAGCGGATACAGGCAAACAAGGCCCAATACTCTGAGCTGACCCGTGATATGGAAGTCAACCGCGAAATCTACGACGACCTCCTGAAGCGCAGAGAAAAAGCGCGGGTGTCCATGCATCTGGACATCGAAGGGCAGGGGTTGAACTACCGAATAAACGAACCCGCACAGTATCCCCGCGAGCCAAACGGACCCCAGTTCTCCATGTTTGCCATGGCAGGGTTACTGTTAGGGATGATCGCGCCGTTCGGTGCGGTCGCCGGCTTGTTGCAGGTTGATCCTCGTATCCGGGCCAAAAAGCAACTCGAAGAGGGCATTGGGCTGCCGGTGCTTATTGAAATACCTGAAGTGCGTACCCCTTTTGAAAAACGCAGAGACCGGAAAGTGACTTGGCTTGTAGGAATTTTCGCCTTGGTTGCGGCTGCGCTTTATGTGGCGGTTGTTGCACTGGCTTATCTGGAGATTATCTGATGCCGGAGCAAAGAAGTTTCCCGTCGGAAGTTCCAAAGCATGATGAGGAAGATTCCCGATTGCTGGTGCCAAGCTCGCTGGAGCTGGGCCCCGGTGCCGTCGATAAATACGTCATCAGTAAACAGATTGTCCGAATGCAGGAGCCAAGAAAGCTCACGCCAGACGATCTGGATGAACGCAGGATCATCTACCCTGAATCCAGGGACAGAGCCCTTGTAAACCGATTCCGAAACCTTCGTACCAAATTACTGGAACTTTCCGGTGGTAATAATTTTACCCTGGTGGTGAGCGGGGCCTGTTCCGGGGCTGGATCTTCATTTGTTGCGCTGAATCTGGCGGCGGCATTTGCCTTTGATCAGGCCAAGACCGCGCTGATTATCGACTGTAATCTGCGCGAACCGTCCCTGCACAGCACGCTGGATGTGATGCCGGAGACCGGCCTGACCGACTTCCTGGATGACCCGGATTTTGACATTGCCCGGATTCTCTACCCAACGGGTATCCCCCGCTTACGCTTGATACCGGCGGGCAGCCGACGAGAAACGCCAGCGGAATTCTTTACCTCATTCAGAATGAAGCAGTTCCTGCAGGCGGTTCGCCGCCGATATCCGGACCGTTTCATCGTACTCGACACCGCACCGATTTCGGAATCGCCGGATGCGCGAATTCTGACTGAGCTGTGTGATTACGGAATGCTGGTAGTGCCCCATGGCAAAATTACGGCAGCGGCAGCGGAGCAAGCTGCTACGGCGTTTAACCCGGACAAATTTGTGGGAGCCGTTATCAATGGCTAGTCGGCAGCGAGCAGGGATGCTTCGGAGTGTCTCAACGGTGGGGCTCACCGTGTTGGGTGGTGCTGTGCCAGCCCTGGCGGGTCAGACCGAACTGTTAGCTGGTCTCGATACCCGGTTTACGGACAATGCAAGAAAGAGCAGCAGCAACGAAATCAGTGACCTCGAAAGTCGAGCTTATGTGAAGGCAGGGTATACCAGTGACCCTGGGCGTTGTAATTCTGATTTCTCCGGCACGCTGGGCTATAGATACTGGCAAGACAGCACGTTTGATAACGAAAGTTACGCAGAAATGGACTTTGCAGGCGACTGTGAATTAGCCAATCAGCTCTACTGGGATGTGGCCAATACCCTGAGGGAAGTAAATCAAAGCAGCCGCCAGAGCGACACGCAAGACAACCGAACCCAAAAGAATGTGTTCAGTTCCGGCCCGCGTTACGTCTGGCGTTTAAACAACACCAACTGGCTGACACTGTCGGCGTTGTATCAGAACACAGAATTCTCCGAACCGGAGGAGTCTGATAGTGAACGTTATACCGGCTCGGTCGCCTGGAGCCATGCGTTCAGCCAAACCCTGAACAGCGGCCTTAGCACCTCATACAGCCGCACCGAATACGACACCGGAGCCGAAGTAGACGTCACATCCGCCAGAGTGACCTTCAGTAAACTCTGGGCAACCATGAATGTGTCCGGCGCCGTTGGAGCGAGTGAAATTGAAACCCGTTTTGGCACCACCACTCAAACCAGCGATGGCCTGGTGGGGGAGCTGGACCTGACAAGAAGCCTGACGCCGAGCGCGGAGTGGTTCCTTCGTGCCGCCCGGGAGCTGACCGATCGAACGTCTACATTTGATTTCCGTTTCGGAGAATTTCAGTTCAGCCTGCAAGATTCGATTTCAGTGGAAGTGACTACGATTGTAACGGGTCTTAACAAGCGTTTTTCCGATAGCGGTTCATTGACGGTTGAAGCTTATGCCAACCAGTCCGACTATCTCCAATCGAACGAGCAGGAAGACAGCAGTGGCTTGAATATCCGGTATTCGCGACCCGTTGCGGAGCGAACAAGTGCATCGCTCGGTCTGGGATACGACTACCAGACCTATGCAAGCGACGACGTGGATGATCGCAGAGCAAGGGTAGAGCTCGGCATGGAATACCAAGCGTCCCGGGATCTCAGCTTGAACGCCCGGGCCGGCCATGAAAGTAAAGTCAGCGATTTAGCAAACAGTGAGTATGAAGAGAACTGGGTGTTGCTGGGCTTGGAATACCGGTTTCGTTAACCGTAACAGGATGTGGGTGAGACCGACGCCATGACACAACGGATTGAGAACGCACTGACCATCGACGTGGAAGACTACTTCCAGGTAGCTGCGCTGGCTGAAGCCGTCAACTACGACGATTGGGCCAGCATGGAATATCGGGTTGAGGCCAACACCGACCGGATACTGGGCCTGTTCAATGAAGCGGGCGTTAAAGCCACCTTCTTTACCCTTGGTTGGGTGGCGGAACGGTCGCCGAAACTGGTTGAACGTATTGCCGCAGCCGGCCATGAAATCGCCAGCCATGGCTACAGCCACCAATTGATATATAACCAGACGCCCGAAGTTTTTCGGGAAGAAACGATTCGCTCCAAAGGCATTCTGGAAGACATCCTTGGTGCACCTGTTACCGGATACCGGGCTGCCAGTTACTCCATCACCAATGAGTCCCGCTGGGCGCTGGATATACTGGCGGAGCAAGGCTTCACCTGGGACTCCTCGATCTTTCCGGTGCATCACGATCGGTACGGCATGCCTGGCACGCCAAGGTGGCCGCACCGCCTGGTCACCGATAAAGGTTATGAGCTGGCAGAGTTTCCATTGAGCACGCTAAAGTTCCCGGGCTACACCCTGCCGATTGCCGGGGGGGGTTACTTTCGCTTGTTTCCATATTGGTTCAGCAAGTTCGGCCTCGGATCGATAAACCGGCAGGGCAAGCCCTTCGTGTTTTATCTGCACCCCTGGGAGGTAGACCCAGGACAACCCCGTCTTGACGTGAAATGGTTCTCCAGGTTCCGGCATTACAACAACCTGGACGTGTGCGAACAGCGGTTGGCCAAACTGATCCAACAATTTCAGTTTACAACCATGAGCAATGTCCTGAAAGACCAGGGTGTGCTGGACACCCAAACCAACACATTGGAAGCCTTCCAATCGGTGGGAGCTGCATGATGGAGTTTGTGTTCTGGGCGTCGTTCGCGCTGTTGTTCTACATCTACTTCGGATATCCGCTGGCGGTGAAAGCTTTTGCTACACTGAAATCCAACCCGATAGCAGCTAACGACGATTATCTGCCAAAGGTGTCGATTTTGATTGCCGCCTACAACGAGGCGAAGGATATCGAGGCCACGCTCCGGAACAAGCTGGCCCTGGATTACCCGCTGGAAAAACTGGAAGTGCTGGTGATATCCGACGAATCTGAAGACGGCACCGATGGCATTGTAGAAGCCGTTGCAGCATCCACCCAAATACCGGTTCGACTGTTTCGCCAGGCACCGAGGCAAGGCAAGACCGCTGGCCTGAATACGCTCGTACCGACAGCGACTGGCGACATCCTGCTGTTCTCCGACGCGAACTCCCAATGGGACACCCAGGCAGTACGAAAGCTGTGCCGGAATTTTGCAGACCCTCGGGTGGGGTATGTGACAGGCAAGATGGTCTACGTGCACGCCGACGGCTCCATGGTGGGGGACGGCTGCAGCGCCTACATGAAATACGAGAATTGGCTGCGCGACCAAGAAACCCGCATTGGCTCCATCGTTGGGGTTGATGGCGGAATCGATGCGATGCGAAAGGAACTCTATCAACCGCTAAGAGCTGACCAGTTACCGGATTTTGTTCAACCTCTGAAAGTGGTGGAGCAAGGCTACCGGGTTGTTTATGAGCCAGAGGCACTGCTCAAGGAAGAAGCCCTGAGCGATGGACGTAGCGAGTTCAGCATGCGGGTGCGCGTAAGCCTGCGGGCGCTATGGGCGCTGAAAGATATGAAGCACCTCATGAATCCGGTAGGAGGCCCAATCTTCGCCTGGCAGCTTATGTCCCACAAACTGCTTCGCTATGGCGCCTTCGTTCCGATGATCACCCTGGCAATTGTTACACTACTGCTGGCACCCAAAGGCGGCATCTACCAGCCAGCAGCACTAGCGTACATTGCATTCCTGGTACTGGCCTGGCTGGGCCGGAAGAAAGAAGCAGGCGGGCAATCGCTCTCAGCGGTATATGCGATACCTTATTACTTCATGTTGCTCAATCTGGCCTCTTACAAAGCGTTTTTTGCGTTTTTGAGGGGGGAGAAGAAGGTGATCTGGAATCCAAGGAAGGGATGAGGAAATTTTTTAATGGGAACATCCAGAATATTTGGGCTAGATTTTTTACGTTTTATGGCGATCATGCTTGTGGTTATCGGTCATGGTTTGGTGTTGATGCCATCTTTCGGTGGTATTTATGAGTTCTTTCGGGTATTTGATTTTCTCGGTGTCGAATTCTTTTTTGTTTTAAGCGGATTTCTTATCGGAACTATCTTTCTTAAGACATTTTCGGATAGCTCTGGCATAAAAGATCTTTTGTATTTCTGGAAGCGACGCTGGTGGCGCACCCTTCCTAATTATTATCTTTTTATTGTGATCAACTCCGTTGGATTTAGCGTTTTAAAAGACGATTTTATTTTTGATTGGCGATACCTTTTCTTCCTTCAAAACTTAATAAGACCCAATGAAGGATTTTTCAGCGTCTCATGGTCGTTGACTGTAGAAGAATGGTTCTATGTTACAGTTCCTTTCATTTTTTTGATTTTTTTGCGAATTTCAAAAAGTAAAGCTTCTGCGATTTGGTCAACATTCCTTTTGGTTGTTATCGCGTCATTCATCGGCAGGCACTACTACATCAGCCACTTTGAAGCGACGTGGAGTGACGAGATGCGGCGGGTTGCTTTGCTGAGGTTGGACTCGCTTATTTATGGTGTGGTAGCCGCCTGGCTTTGGTTGAATAATAGGGAGTTTCTTGAGAAATATAAGCTGTCACTTTTCATTGCTGGTACTCTACTGCTTGGTGTTGGCGTTGCTATTCGAAATAGCCCGGAAATCAATCAGCAAGCCTGGATGCTATTGTTCCTTTTTCCGATTATTTCCCTTGGCGTTAGTTGCTGGCTCCCCATTTTATCCTGCTGGAGATTTAAGGATGAAGGAAACAGCCCGTTGGAAAAGTGGGTGTGCAATATCTCGCTGTGGTCTTATTCGCTTTATCTGGTTCATGTCCCGGCGATGGAGGGGTTCAGGATTTTTATTCTGCCAAAAATTCTCGATAGCCCGATATTACAGATATTGACCTTTGCTATCTGGACAGGGTTTGCAATCTTTTCTTCTTTTTTGATTTACAGGTTTTTTGAAAAGCCATTGACAGATCTGCGTGATGGTAGGCTGGATGCAGGTTGGATTAAATCTGTTATAAGCAGACGCGGCCAAGATAGGACCAATAGGTGACGCTTTCGATGCACCTCATTGAAGAAAATTGGAGCCAAAGGTGAGAATCCTGCACCTGATCGACAGTGGTGGTCTTTACGGGGCCGAGAAAATGTTGGTATGCCTGGTTCAGGAGCAGATTAAACAAGGCCTTGAACCGATGATCCTGAGTGCCGGTAAACCGGGTATTGACGAAAAGCCTATTGAAAAAGAGGCCAGAGTCAAAGGGCTGCCAGTCACGCCATGGCGCATGAAGCCAGGCCTGAATCTAAAAGAGTCCCGAAAAATACTGATATGGGCGAAGAAACGCGGTTACGTCCTTCTTCACTCACATGGGTTCAAGTTCAATGTTCTTCTGGGAATGTATCCGGAGCGTTTCAGGCGCATACCGATGGTTGCAACGTTACACGGGTATGTTCACGCGCCGCGTTTTTCCAAGCTTTGGTTATACGAAATTCTTGACCGGTTGGCCATCCGCCGGATGCGTGGCGTTGTCCTTGTTGGTGAAGCGATGAGGAGCGAGTTGCCGGGTAAATCGTCAACCGATCATGTCGTTGTAATCCCGAATGGACTTAATATTGATGAGGTTCAGGCGGCCTCGCGAGAAGAATTGGGAGAGCCTTTTAAGTCATTCATCGACAATCATAATGTTGTCATTCTTGGCGTTGGAAGACTCTCACAGGAAAAAGGTTTCGACAGGCTAATCTCAGCGTTTTCCGAGTTCAGGAAACAAAAGCCCGGGTCCGGGCTGATCATTGTTGGTGAGGGTGGGTTCCGTCAACAATTTGAAAAGCTGATCGGTGACCTAAACCTTGAAGGTGATGTTCTGTTGCCGGGGTATTGCAGTACTGTTCCATCATTAATGAGCCGTTCGAATCTGCTGGTAGTGCCTTCCCTGACCGAGGGGTTGCCGATCACACTCCTTGAGGCTATTGCACTCAAGACTTCCGTGGTTGCCTCGGTAGTTGGCGAAATGCCGAAAGTTCTTTGTAATGGACAGGGCGGCAGGCTCCTGAGCGATGTTAATCCTGAGACTATTTGTAAAGCCATTTCAGAATCTATCGCTGATAGTGAGGATACTGACAAGAAAACAGTTTGTGCTTATGACAATCTGGCTAGAAATTATTCATCTGAGGCAATGGCTGTTGGATATCTTGGTTTCTATTACAGCGCTCTGACAGCTCAAGGGAATTTTGAATAAGCCTTAGAATGCCAACGTCGACTGCCCAGGATTCGTTGCTACTATGGATTAGATCGTCTGCTCCTCAGCCGGATATGAAACAAAGAAGCGCAAGACGCGCTACGAGATCTTACTGGAAGGAATGGAAGACTGATTCTTGGGAAACAACTGAATATAAAGGTAGTCCGTCATTTTAAGGTTGCTGTCAAGATATAAAATCGAAAGTATTATAAATTACTGGTTTTGAAATTCCTTGTAAGGAGACTTTGTGTCAAATCCTCTTATTTCTTTTGTTCTCTTAACTTTTTGCCGCCCTCAAGAAATCGAACGAAATGTTAAAGAGATTTTGACAATAGACTATGATCCTTTTGAAGTTATTGTTGTAAATAATGGTAATGCTACGGATCTGAAAAAATTACCACTCTATGATCATAGACTCAAGGTTTTGAATCTGGAAAGAAACATTGGCGTTGGCGGTCGAAACCACGGAATCAGGGAGAGTTCAGGTCAATTCATTGTAACATTGGATGACGATGTGTTTGGGTTTAATGCCGAGTCGCTCCATATCGCCTTGGAAAGATTTTTTCAAGATGCCACAATTTGCGCTATTAATTTTAAAATAATCGATGATCTCACCGAACATCAGGTAAATTGGATTCACCATAAAAAAATTGAAGATTTCTGTGATGTAGAGTTTAAAACGTATGAAATTAGCGAAGGGGCGGTTATATTTAGAAGAGATTTAATATCCGATACTGAATTATATCCTGAGTGTTTTTTTATAAGCCATGAGGGGCCTGATTTGGCTCTTCAAATTATAAAGAAAGGCGCCACAATCATTTATTGCCCTGACATCATTGTTCGCCACTCTCATGCGGAGGGGGGGCGATCTAGTTGGCGACGCTATTATTATGATACACGAAATCAAATTTGGCTTGCTGCCCGTCATTATCCAATTTCCATGGCAATAAGAAAACTTTTCATCGGCTTGGGTTCAATGTTTTTCTATTCTCTGCGCGATGGTTTTGTTCGATACTATCTCAGGGGGCTAAGGGATGGTTTTATCGGTCTAAAGGCCGTGATCAAAACGCGGGTTGTATTGTCCGGCGAAGCAAGAAATCTCTACACGCTGATAGAGAAGGAAAACCCATCTTTTTGGTATATGATTAAAAGGCGCATGTTAACGAGAAAAGTGAGAATTTAGCCAGAGAACTATACTGCCCTCTGGCTAGAGTTCTTTATTCCACGCTCATTGACTCGATTTTAGCAGGTGGGCTAATTAATGGAATACCTTTGATATTTGTTTCTCCGTTGCCATTAGTTACGTAGAGATAAAGGTTTTTTATATATTTATTTTCTACGGTGCTCACTCTTGCTTGAATATTTGTGTCAGACCACGATTCGATTGTTAGCAATTCCAACTGAGTAACTTTATCTAGATATGGTGCATTGCCAAGTTCGATGCGGGCTGAAGCGTTCGGTCCTGCGCTCACATAGATATCGTCATACAGTATGTTTGTCTTTGAATTCTGTATGGAACGAATCCAGCCTGGAAAATTCATTTGCTGATACTGTTTTTCAACAGGGCCATCTTCATCGAACACTGGAACATTATATACGCGCTGAGTATGGCCTTTATCCTCAGATAGAGTGTCGAAGTGAATAATACCCGGTTCAGTTGGATTATTCGGGTTGGCTTTCAACCAGAAAGAAATGCGCATCCAATGATCCCAACTCCACCACTCATTACCTACATCCGTAACAAGATTAGCGTCGTTTCCTGCAAGATAAAATCTACCTCCCCCGACGTGCGTCGGTAAAACTACGTCAGACGAGCGACCGACGACGTCAGTGTCAAATACCCATAGCATTTTGAATGAGCTATCTTCTGCGAAGGTTCTCGGCGCCTGTACTTGGTCACCAGGGAAGTATTTTGGTCCTTCTAAATAAATCCAGTAGCTGACATAAAACTCCTTGGTGCCGTCGAATTTAAGTCTGATTGCGTTTGTTTTTTGGGTCGCTCCATCAAAGACCTTAGCGCTGTTATTGCCTGATCTGCTAACGTTGGAGTAGGTAGGAATGTTGAACTCATGAATTTCCGTCCACGATCCGATCTGCGATGCAGAAAGCTGAACGGGCTCACCTGCAATTCTATCGTTTGAATCGAACGTGTCGTAAACAATAACTTTAGGTCCGTCGCCAAATCCATTCCCTGAGATGGAGAGGGAAGACCGATCAAAATCTGTCTGGATAGCCGATATCGCTGGCTCGGTGGCGACTGATGTCGTCGCGTCGAGCGCCGCTAACAGCGAAAAGAGCCATGCAGTTGATGAGACTAGGGTACGATTCATAATCATAAATAAACCCTCTACGTTGGAGAAGCCACTATAGCGAGCCATTGATTTCAGAATTGCGGATTAGTATTCGCTTTTGCAAAAAAAGGCTCAATTAGTCTTTTAAATCTAGCCTATCTTTACTGCTGGTAACAGTACAACGACGTCTGATTCGATGACTTAACAAACGACGGATTCCAAGGTCTCCGTTTTAGAGCGGTTGTCGGGTGATCACAATGACCCGTGTCTGCCACTGCGACTGCCAAAGAAGGCTTTGTGCTGGATTGCCAGGCCCTGGCGGGCAATCCTTACGCTGGCCACACTGTCGATACGGCACTTAAGCGAGTCCTTCTGCACACCAGCAAGATGCCGGAGCATATGCTGGCCGACCGGGGTTACCGTGGCAGTGAGAGCACCTTCCTCTGCAAAATTTATATCACCGGCAAGCGGCGCGGACGCGGCAAGACCCACCCCGATCAGCAGGATCGGCGAAACAGTATCGAGCTGATCATCGGTCATCTGATAAGCGACGGCCTGATGTATTGGAATTTCCCCAGAGGATTTGCCGGCGACACCATACACGCGGTGATGTCCCGGTTGCAGGATTTTACAAAGGGGTTGCGTGAAAAATGAACAGCGATCTTTGGAATAAGGAAAGGTTAGATATTCATTCTGTTGAAAACGATTCTTGGCAAATGCCTGATTATCATCATTATCAGCGCCCATTTCATGGGGACGTAAGCGATTTCTCTGCGAGAGTCTATGGCGTTGAGTATCTGCTGGGCCACTTCGTGGACGTCTGCGAATGAGTCAGTGTTTGCCATTGCCTGCGTCATCGGGGTTTTGGTTGGTCCCGGTTTGACTAGGGTGACCCGCACGCCTGTTTTTGCGAATCTGTGCTGGAGTCCTTGGGCGTATCGTGTGACGAGTCCCTTTGCTGCGCCGTAAACATAATTGGACTTTCGTCCCCGGTCTCCGGCAACCGAACCAATCAAAGCGATGTGTCCGTGATCCAGTGGCGCCATTTGTTTGGCGAAAGCCTCTGCGAACATTACCGGTGAACTGCCATTGATGGTCAGGGTATGTTCACACAGGCTAAGGTCCTCTTCGCACGCCTGCTGATCAGGCAAAGTGCCGTGTGCTATTAACGCAATATCAACGGGAATTTCTGAAACCCGCGTAATGAGTTCGGAGATTGCAGCGGGGTCTGTAAAGTTGACTTGATAAAGCCTGCACTGAGCGTTGGGGTTTCTGGTTTCAAGGTCTTTTTGGATGCGAGTGCATCTTTCCTGATCTCGTGCAATCAAGGAAAACAGGCAATCTTCGCGTTCAGCCCATATTCGAGCGCAGTGCTCTGCCATGGCGGATGTGGCACCTACAATAACAATGTGTTTCATCGGGTCGGTCAACTTCCTGTTAGTCGGCGAGATAGGGCGGAGCTGATGCCCGGGTCCCTGAATCTCTGGAATTTCGGGAGGTTAGGGTAGCCGAGTTCGAACAGTTCCCTGGGCATGCGTGCGTCTTTTGCAGGGTAGATCCTGCCGTGGGCCTCCCGCACGATGGCATCCAGTCGCGCAAACAGCTTTAGCGTGGTGGTATTTCTATTAGGAAAGTCCAGGGCGAGCGTTACACCTTCCATCGGAAAGCTCATCAGCCCCGGGGCTTGCCTCGTCCCAAATGTTTTAAGGACTGCAAGCATTGAACCTTGTCCGGAGCGTTTTATTTCATTAAGCATTTCGGCGGTCGCATCTTCTCGGTGTTTTCTGGGAACAACAGACTGATATTGATAAAACCCGCGGCGGCCGTACGCTCTGTTCCAGTGCTTAATGGCGTCTAGCGGGTAGAAGAAAGGTTTGTAGTGTTGGATCTGGACGCCAGCACGCTTCGATTGTTGGTGGAAGTAGATTGAATTAAAGAGTGGCAGCGATAACCGGTTTACCAACGACATGGGCGGAATAAAAGGAAGTGACAGCTTTTGAGGGCGTTCTTCGGGAATATCCCGCCTAGGGGACGGGTTTCCTCGCATGAATATACCTCGGACTCCGCGTTGACTGGTGCAGTCAATCCAGGAAACAGTGTGCTCCCACTCAGATTCCGACTCGTCCGACAAAAGAAAGAACTCATCCAGGCTGTGGTAAGGGATGCTTTCAGTAGTCAGCCAAGGGCCGCAGGTGGCTTTCAATTGTATCGTTGCAGACAGGATTACGCCGGTAAGCCCAAGCCCTCCGGCAGTGGCTGTGAACCAGTCGGTGTTATGCTCTTTGCTGCAAGTGAGGCGCTTGCCGTCTGTCCTGGCGAGCTCAAGTGCTGTTACGTGATCACAAAAAGAGCCATGGCGGTGATGATTTTTCCCGTGGACATCGTTGGCGATGGCTCCACCAACGGTTATGAGTTGTGTCCCAGGGGTTACAGGAAGCGTCCATCCTCTTGGAATGAGCAGGCGTTGTATGTCTGCAAGGAGGACGCCCGGCTCGCACGTTAACAACCCCGTTTCGGAGCTGAACGAAATAAAGTGGTCCAGTGTGCGTGTTTCCCAAAGAGTTCCGCTGGGGTTCAGGCATGAGTCGCCATAGCTGCGACCATTGCCATAGGGGAGAGACGGCCCTCTGGTATTGGCTATAATATCGGGTGCGTTCGTGACGGAGCTGAGTGTTACCAAGGTGTGGGCGGGGGTAGAAAGTCGGCCCCAGGATTCAATCTTCGTCACGTCGCCTCCGTGCGAAATACGTATCGCTTATCGAGATGATATTTCGTCAGGTAGCCCACAGCAAGGCCAAGTATTCCTCCTAGATATCGCATTTCCTTTGTTTCAAATAGCAGATGGAAACTGAACTCGAAGCCCCAGAATACTAAGGTTGTTACAACGCCCATAATAGAATACAAAAAGAACACTTGGCTGTCGTGAGACAAACTTTTGCTCTGGAACGCAAAAATGTAACGCTTGTCGAGTAGATATTTGACAACTAGACCCGCGCCCGTGCCTACGAACACTGATAGAATTACCGGTAATGGGCCTTGATAAAACCTCGTAACCAGGTCCTGCGCCCCGATATTAGCGACGGTGGCGATTACGGCGAGAATTGTATAGATTAGCGCGATTCTCATGTTTCGACCGTGCCTGCAGGGAAGTGAGTAAGGTATGTTTTATGGATGATACAACACAAGCGGTGTCCCCACTACGGCAAGTCCGTGGGCTGGTGAAGCTGGTTCGGCCTAAACAATGGGCGAAAAACGGTTTCGTGCTGGCACCTTTGGTTTTTGCGGGTGAATTTCTTGATCCAGCATCCGCATCCAGCGCGCTTTTGGCTTTTGCTCTATTCTGTGTTGGGTCCTCAGCCACGTACATTGTTAACGATCTCAGCGATATTGATGGCGATCGTCGTCATCCTCGTAAGCGACACGAGCGCCCACTCGCTTCCGGCCAGGTAAAACCTGGAATGGCCTTCGGGCTGTTAATTGCGCTATATGCGGTGTTGGTGGGGTGCTGGTTTATTGTCCCGTCAGTCGTTTCCGTTATTGGCATCTATCTTGTACTGAATATTGCTTACACATTTGTGCTCAAGCATCAGCCCGTTCTCGATATCTTTACCATCGCCCTCGGGTTTGTGTTGAGGGTGTATGCCGGTGCAATGGCGCTGGCCGTACCTGTATCTGGTTGGATGTTTGTAACTACCCTTTGCCTTGCGCTCTATCTGGCGGCTGTTAAACGTAGGCAGGAACTCAGCCAGAGTGGCGACCAAGCCCGAAAGGTTCTTGGAAGTTACAGTGTTGCACTGGTTGATCGTTATGCCGAGATGTCGGCGACTGGCGCATTGGTGTTTTACAGTATGTTTGTTATGTCTGCTCGTCCTGAATTGGTTGTAACTGTGCCGCTGGTTCTATTTGGGCTTTTTCGATACTGGTACGTCGTGGAAACGATGGACGGGGGAGAGTCTCCAACGGATGCGCTTTTTTCTGACTGGCAATTGTTGCTCACTGTCGTGCTCTGGGTAGCTGCCTGTGGATGGGCGCTATGGCCCGAGGCCGTTCTGGTATGACGTTATCGTATGCGGTTACGCCATTCACCGCCTGGTTAGTGGCGGGAGGGCTTAAATTTCTGGTTAATTCGATTCGGGCTGGAAAACCAGCGTTTGGATTGATTGGCTACGGTGGTTTTCCAAGTAACCATAGCGCCATTGTTAGCAGTATGTGTGCTTTGATTGCTTTATCAGAGGGCTTAGATCACCCCGCTTTTGGAGTTGCACTGACGGTGGCATTCATTGTCATGCTTGATGCCTCAAGCCTTAGGCAGCAGGTTGGTAAACAAGCTGCCTCGATCAATCGGCTCACTGAGCAAATGGCCGAGCGTAACATTCATCGAGAGCGTATGGGGCATACTCCGTTAGAAATTGCCGGGGGCGTGTTTGTTGGTATCGCTGTCGGAGCGTTCGTGGCCTATTTTTCGTAGTCGAGGTAGCGGGAACGTTTTTGTAGGGCACTGAAAATCAGCGGCTAAGGATAGTGATTATGGATGATGACAAGGTTGGGGTGGTTGCCCGTGTGTTTTTACTGGCTGTGTTGTCTGCTTTGGCAGCAGTCGCTATTTTACCCTATGCCTCCGCATTTCCTTCTCTGATTATTGAAGATGACGGTTTCTTCTACGCTGAAATCGCCAGAAACATTGCGACGCTTGGCGTTTCCACGTTTGATGGTCTGCATGAAACCTCTGGTTATCACCTTCTTTGGATGGGCGTTATGGCAAGTACGTCCTGGGTGTTACAGTTGGTCAGTTCTCAGGCGGAGTTTTTGCTCTGGGGATATCTTTCGCTTTCGTTATTCGTTATCTCTGCCTATACCATTCTCTTCTTTAACAGTCTCGAGGCCCGGATTTTAGTCTGGATTTTGTCCTTGATGTGTTCGCTGTTGATGGAAGTAAATCTGTTGGTCCTCCTGATTCTGCCGGTCTATCAAGTTCTGTTTGATCGAGTTCAGAGTGGGGCGAGCGTGCCGCTCTGGCTTTACGGATTGATCGCACTGATACCCCTGGTGCGGATTGACGCTACAATCATGCTTGCCGTGCCGATTTGTTATCTTTTGATCACTGATCGCCGTATTGGTTTCGGCTGTGGGATTGCACTCCTGTTTGGTCTTGCGGCACAGCTGGTTTTGATGAAGCTGGTTTTCGGCCATATGTTTTCGGTGTCCTCGACCCTCAAGGCTGCCGATATGGAGGGCTCGCGATTGGTCAGTAATCTGTTGCACCGAGGGGCGGACTATACACTGCGCAATTTACTGGCATTTGGGTTGCTGGTGCTGGCATTTGGTTTAGCAGTCATTCGCAAGCATTGGCTTGCAGTTGCCATTGTCATTTCCGTGGCAGGTTTCTATGCCGCGCATTTAATTTTCAACCACCAGCGGCACTGGTACTTCTTACCAGTCTATCTGCCGGCCTTTTATATAGTGGCAAAGCTCTGGCCTGTTAGCGGGTGGTGGTTCCGGATTTTCCGACCTGGGGCGCTGGTTGCTGCGCTGATACTTGGCATGGGGTTTGGGCTTGGCTATCAATTAACGCACATACCAGCGCGCATTAACTCGCTGGCGTTTGTGAAGCAGGCGAATGCGATCCTTGATCGGTCAGATGTTGTCTTTCAGGTGGATGGTTCCGGCTGGACGGGATTTTTTCTGGATGCGCATTTGGTGAATGGGGACGGCTTGGTCAATTCTTACGAGTACGCTAACCGCTTAGTGAATGGGGACCTCGCAGGATACCTGGACGATATTGGTGCTGATTATGTGTTGGTTAATAAGCCCTACAGAGACAATTTAGTGGTAGACATCGGCGGCTTGCAGGTGTCGGAGTCTGATCTCGAACCGGTATTGGAAACCGCTTTGCAATCCGATTATCGGTTCACACAGTTTAAGCTCTACAGGCTCAAGTAGGTGATGCTTGGTAGCCTTTTTTCAGTTGTCTGGCCAGCGCACTTTCATCATCCAGGCTTGCGGATGTGCGTTATCAGATCAGGAATAATAGTGACTGGCAAGTGTTGTAGACACCCTGAAAAAACTATGTGCCACATTGTCAAGAAAAAGGGTTGAAAAAACAGGTGGTTGTTATGCGTTTCGACGGCGCTGATAGCCATGTTAATGGCAATTGCTATTTACCCGTCTAACGGCCGTCGTAAAGCCAGAGCCGTGGCTCCTTTCAAGCCTAAGTCAGGCCAGTCCTGTTTACAATCTGATGCAAAAGGGAGGATGATGAAAGCTAATTTTTTCAGAACTTTTGGGGTAATTCGGAAAAATGGACGTAGGGAGTAGTAAATGGAATTAACTTCTGACAAGCCTTTGGTTAGCGTTATTACTCCTGCATTCAATCGAGTCATGCTTCTGCAGGAAACGTTAAACTCTGTTATTAGCCAAAAAAACTGTAATTTCGAATACCTGATTATCGATGATGGTTCAACTGATGGCACATGGGATTGGCTGCAAAACTTGCAAGATCCGCGCATTAGAGTAATGAGGCATCCAAATCACGAGAATCGAGGTCAAGCTGCGTCCATTAATTTAGGTTTGAAAAAAGCGGTGGGGCACTATGTCGTGATCCTTGATAGTGACGATTTGTTGGCTGAAGGCGCGCTCGACGCTCACTCGCGCTTTCTAGCCAACAACGCTGAATTCGCTATGGTCTATGGATCTGGCTTTGCTGTAGATAATAATTTGGATCCCATCTATCCGCTCTTTCGGAATAACCATGTAGAGAAGAGTGATCCGAATAATTTGCTTTTAGACTGCTACATACCGTCCCCAGGATTATGTATGTTTAGGAAGGCGGTAGTTGATAGAATCGGATTTTTAGAAGAGTCATTCCGCGCTGCTCAGGATCATGATTTCGTATTACGTATTGCGGAGGCCTTTCCAATTGCATACTCCGGATATCATAGCTTTTACTATCGAAAGCATGAAAACTCAATCAGCCAGAAAGGACTTGAAAGGCGTTGGTCGACCGGATTCGAGATACTAAATAGAGCGGAAGCTCGTTTTCCATATAGACGATCTACAATTCGAAAACGTCGTGCTTTGCTTCATTTTAGAATGGGTCAGGTCTATTGGAAACAGGGGAATGTTGGGCGCTCTGCTCTCCATATTCTACTGGCTGGATTCGGTGATCCCGTGCGCGCTGTTAACGTCATTCTGGGTGTTGAAAAGCCAAACTGAATCGTTGGAAAGTCATCTTATGGAAATGGAAAGTCCGGTTCGTGTTCTGTTTGTGATCGATCAGTTCTCCAGCCCGTATGCAGGAACAGAAGGCCAGTTGCTGCAACTCATCTCAAACCTACCTGCTGATCGATTTGTCCCGGAGTTGTTGGTTCTTCGTTCATCAGACTATGTCAACGAGGGCAATATCCCATGTAAGGTGCACGTATTGGGCACTTCGAAGCTTTTCAGCATAAAAACATGGCTGGCATTGTTTCAGTTTGCTCGCCGTCAAAAACAGGCTGGCACGGCTCTGTGCCATGTATTTTTCAACGATTCATCCGTTCTTTGTCCTCCTGTGTTTGGCCTTGTGGCAATTCCTACGCTTATTTCCCGAAGAGACATGGGGTATTGGTATACCCGTAAATACCTTTGGGTGCTTCGGCGAACGGCTGCTTTTGTGAGGGGCGTTGTTGCAAACAGCGAAGCGGTGAAGCGAATCACTGTTCAGAAAGAAGGGTTTTCAGATGCGGATGTTTCAGTGATTTACAATGGATACCCTGAAGGTGACGAGGAGCTGCACCCTTTGATCGGCGAAGAACGACAGCGATATGTCGAGACTCTGGGCTTACCGAAAAGTGGACGGTTTGTGGTACTGGTTGCAAATTTGCGTGACATAAAACGAATTGGTGATGCTATTAGTGCGATTGCTAGACTTACCCAAACGCTCCCCGATACTCATTTGGTATTGATAGGAGCGGGTGATCCGCAGCCCTACCGTATGCTCGCTGAAACAGCCGGTATTACCGGGCAAGTCCACTTTTTGGGAGCTCGTTCGGATGTAAAAAATATTCTGCGAGTCATGGATGTTGGTTTACTGTGCTCGGAGTCAGAGGGTTATTCGAACGCCATTGTTGAGTATATGCAAGCCAGGCTTCCGGTCGTGGCATCTGACGTGGGAGGAAACAGTGAAGCCGTAGAGCATGGTGTTACGGGATTCCTGTTTCCCATGGGGGATGTTGATCAAATGGCTGAGCAGTTGGCTACTGTTCTGAATGGTGAGTCACGAGCTGTGGCCGCCATGGGTGAAGCTGGCTGCAAACGTGCGGGACACCGGCATGCGTTGCAAACAATGATTGAGGCTCACTGTGGGTTGTACGATCGGTTGTTGTCGGGTTCAGATTATAGCCGGTCAGAATTGGGGGTTCGGTGAATATCTCGAGGTGGGTAAAGGTCGTTGGTGAGGCAGGGGGCTATGCCCTGTCTCGAGCTATTACTGCACGCCGCCCGCGTATCCTTATGTATCATCGCTTTTCCCGGCTACCCGAGAGTGGCCATGTCAGTGCGGAGGAGTTTGAGTGGCAGGTAAGGTATATAGCGCGGCATCTTAATCCAGTAACGGTTTCCCAAATTGCGTCGTCACTCTATGGCAGCCATAAACTCCCCAGGAACAGTGTGGCGATTACTGTCGATGACGGTTACCAGGATTTCTATTCAATTGCCTGGCCGATACTGAAGAAATATGGCGTGCCTGCCACGTTCTATGTAACCACAGGGTTTGTGAGTGGCGATCTATGGTTGTGGCCTGATCAATTGCGATATTTATTGACGAAGGCCCCAAAATCACAAGCAACGTTCGACCTCGGTCTGTTCCACATTCAAACACCGTTGAGTGCAGACGATTTTGAGAGTGAATTTTGGAGGATCAATCAAATCCTCTTAATGGCGGATGACGCAGAAAAGCTCGAGTGTCTGGCGAGTATGGCTCGCACCTGGCAGGTTGAATTGCCGAAGTGCCCCCCCGAGGGGTTCGAGCCCGTTACATGGGATCAGCTGAAAGAGATGCAGGCTGAGGGGCTGGAAGTAGGAGGGCACACTGTCACCCATCCATCCCTCGCAAGAGTAAGCAGCGAGCAGGCCAGAAACGAAATTCTGGGCTGTGGGAAAATGCTGGAGAAAATGCTTGGTAACGTTACCCGTTCATTTTGTTACCCAAACGGAACGCCCGATGATTTCGTTGGAGAGCAGGTTCAGTTTGTTCGGGATGCAGGATTTTCGTGTGCTGTCGTGGCTTTTGCCGACGATGGGGAGCATCGCCAGCGCTACGCCATGCGCAGACATGCGAGCTCTTCAGATCAGTTTCAGTTTCTCAAAGCGGTTTCGGGTATTGAATTACTTGGGATGAAGTTCAGAGGGCACCATTTAGAGACCCGATATGATTAGTGTAGGGGCTAATGAAAGAGCTTCGGCCAGCGCATTTACATTTTGGTTGTTTATCTATTTTCTAGTGGATTTTTTTCTCCACCTATCCGCCAGAATTCCCGCCTATGCGTTGATCAGACCAACGTTGCTTTTGGTGTTAGTGATTTCTTTCAGTCTGTACACTCAGCGCGATAGCTTTCGAGGGTGGACCCGCGACCCGATTGTGGCGTCTCTTTTGGTGTTGATTGGCTATCTGGTGGTATCACTGCCTTTGGTTGAATGGCCGGGTAGCGTTGTGAAGAATAACTTGGGAGATTTTGTTAAAGCCATCGTGTTTTTCTATTTTACCGTGCTTTTGGTGGACTCAAATCGACGACTGAAGATTTTCTTGACGGTGTTTATCGCGTGCCAGGTATTTCGAGTTCTCGAACCCTTGTTTTTGCACGTGACAGAGGGATATTGGGGCAGTAGAACGCATCTTGGGCATGGGGAGTTTTCACAGCGACTGGCTGGTGCGCCTTCGGATGTTATTAATCCTAATGAGTTAGGCTTTGTGATCGTAACGGCCATACCTTTTCTTCATTATCTGCTTTGGTCATCAGGGTTTAAGGCGAAGCTTCTTTATCTGCTGTTGATGCCACCGTTACTGTACGCTCTTATTTTAACGCAGTCGCGAGGGGCCCTGTTGGCATTGTTCGTGGTCGCTTTTTTTGTGTTCAAGGAATCGAGCCGAAAGTTCAGTTTGATTGTTGTCGCTGTGTTGGTCGGCTTTGCAGGGTGGCACGTGATGAGTGATGAGCAGAAAGACCGTTATCTGTCGTTGGTTGGCCAGTCTGAGACGTCCAATGCGGCGACCGCTGACGGCCGCATTCAGGGAATGATGCGAGAATTCGCTCTGGGCTTTGAGCGGCCGATTGTTGGCCACGGCCTTGGCACGACGCCTGAGGCTAAAACGCACATACTGGGCAGTCGTCAGGCTTCTCACAATCTGTATGCGGAATTGCTGATTGAGCTTGGCATCATTGGAACACTGATTTTCCTGCGTTTTCTTTTAAAGGTCTACCAGGGGCTTGTCGAAAATCAAAAGCGAATCTCTCGGCTCTCGGAGAGGCCTGGGACCTTCTATGTCAGTTTGAACAAAGCTTTGATCGCCTTGTTCTGGATGTATGCGGTATACAGCTTCAACTATTGGGGGCTTTCCCAGTACTATTGGTATCTCTTTGCGGGTGCAGTTGTCGTATTTCATCGTTTGGTTCTGTTGGACCTACTGGACGCCAGTGAGGTTGAAAGTATTCCGGTCAGTTCGGTTCAGAAAAGCCGTTTCAGTAACTTGGTTGGCCTGGCCGATAGGCGCTAACTCTTCGTTTTAAAGGGAATTTTGAATGCAAGTTGTTGTATTTGCGAGGCACCCAGGTGGAGGGATTCGAACGTATTTTTCTTATGTTTACGGTAACGAAGCCCTGAAAGACTTTGAGTTTAGTCTTGTAACGCCTGAATCGGCAGCTTTGGAATCGTTGGTGGCGCCATTAAGCAATGTCAGTGTCTTGGCGAAAACACCGGAAAGTAATCTGAAACTATTGATCGTGCTTTTGCGGGTTGTTTTGAGAAAAAGGCCAGCACTCGTGCATTCACATGGTTTTACAGCAGGATTGATATCAGCATTCCCACTTTGGCTTCTTCGTATTCCTCATATTATTACAACCCATGATGTTTTCATGCCGGGGCACTTCAGGGGCGTTATGGGAACGTTCAAGAAGTACATTATGGCCCGCTTGTTCTCGCTTGCACGTGTAGTTAATCCCGTTGGCGGTGATGCCGCTGAGAATTTTCGGGTGACCTTTCCGGCTCTTGCTGGAAAAGGGAGGGTGATTGCAGTAAGGAACGGTATTAAGAGCGCTGCATTTCTCGGAGCGGATTCGAGGGCACTCCGCAGGGAGGCGGGCATTCCCGACAACGCATTGGTAGTTGGTTTTTTTGGCCGTTTCATGGCCCAAAAAGGGTTTGGATTGCTGGTTGATGCAGTTGAGAGTTGGAGCAATTCCGGGAAGCATAGGCCTTTGCACGTTTGCTGTTTTGGCTGGGGTGGATTCATTCGTGAGGAACAGGAGAATATCGCGCGTAGGGAGCTAAAAGAGTACTTTCACTTCTTCCCCGGTACCGATGAAATGGGCGCTGCAATTCGTGGGGTGGACGCTGTTGTAATGCCATCCCGGTGGGAGGCCTGTCCTTTGCTTGCGATGGAAGTGATGGTTGCTGGTAAGCCACTTATCGCCTCAAACTGTATAGGTTTGAAGGAAGTTACGAACAACACACCGGCTTTGATTTTTGAGGTAGGTTCCCTGTCCCAGTTGGTAGAGCAGCTATCTTTATTTGAGTCTCGTCAAGAACACTTCGCCGTAGAGTTCTCGAGTTTCAGAGACGTTGCGGCAGAACGTTTTGATGTCTCGGCAACGGCAGAGAGCCTTCTGGGCGTATTTAACTCAGTGCTCGATCGACCGGAGGCGAGCAAGTGATCCGCACACTTCTGGTGAATACCGGGTCTAACGTCCTGGTCATGTTTGTCAAACTGGCGATCACTTTCATCATGACCCCTGTATTTGTCCATAATCTTGGAAAATACGATTACGGCCTATGGGAAATGATAGGTGCTGTTATCGGATATATGGGCATTCTTGATCTAGGGCTGAGGCCGGCTATCAGTCGCTATGCCGCCAAACATCTCGCTGAGCAGGATGAGGTCGCACTCCAGTCTGTCTATGTTTCGGCATTTGCATTTATGGCCATTGTCGGCGTGCTTCTATTTCTATTTTTCTTCCTTTGGGGTATCTGGTTCTCTGGTTCTCTATCACCTGCTGGAGGTTCAAGTCAGAAATACACGCTTTTTCTTATAATTATCGGCGCCTACCTTTTTATCTCCTTCCCTGGTTACGTTGCCGAAAGCTATCTGGAGGGGTTTCAAAAATATTATCTTAAGAACAATATTACGATTGTTAATTCAATAATAGGATCAACGCTGCTATACACGTTTATAACGCCTGAGAATGGTTTGCTACTTCTTGCAGCCATTAATGGAATTGGCATTTCAATTAAGTATGTTTTGTTCATGTGGATACTGTCCCGACCTGCCTACGGGGCAATAAAAGTGCAAGCTGGTAATTATTCATGGTTGCGTCTGAAAGAACTGGTGGTTTTTGGGTTTAAGTCTTTTGTACAGGGTATTGCCAGTCGGGTTGAGAATGCGACGGACGTGCTTGTGATTGGGTTTATTATGGGCCCTGCAATGGTGCCGTTCTACAGTATTCCTGCCAATCTGGCCCAACAGATTCGCACGATGGGATGGACATTAACGCACGCATTTATGCCTCTTTTCAGTGGCCTTAGTGCCAAGGCCGAGGATGATATGATACGTCGAGTGTTTGTTATGTCTTCTCGCTACGTTGTCAGTATTTTGTTCGGTATGGGCACCGGTGCGTTAATGTTGGGCGTGCCATTTATTTCTGTTTGGCTGGATTCCGAGTTTGGTAATCAAGCCAGGCTCATCATTGTATTTTTGGTGTTTTTTACGATTCTTCCGTTTATTAACCCTTTCGCAAGCCGCTATCTCACGGCCATCAATAAGCACGGCATTTTTGCGAAGCTTACGCCAATAGCGGCGGCTATCAATATTGGCTTAAGCCTCATTCTTGTTCATCCTTTTGGTTTGGAAGGGGTGGCATTCGCATCGGTCGTCCCGGGGTTGATTTTCGTGCCCTTATATCTTCGTTATACCTGCCGTCAGCTTGGTATCACGGTGCTCTATTATTTGCGGTCTGCCGTGCTACCCGGATTGGTGCCTTCGGGCATCATGGCGTTGGTTTTGCTGGTTGTTGGTGAGTACCTGGTTTACGATTCTTACACCGATATCGTTGCCGGGGCTGTATTGAGTAGCCTGGGCTGGCTGGTTGGCTTCTGGTTGCTGGTATTAAACAGGGAAGAAAGGCGTTATCTGGGCGCCCGGATAGCACGTATGTATGGAAGGACGTAGCCAATGTGCGGTTTTGCTGGATTTGTAGGCCCCCTGCCGGCTGGGTTGTCCAACAACACGTTACGCCAGATGGGAGAGGCCATTGCCCATCGTGGCCCCGATGCGGATGGAGTATGGACAAGCGGTGAACTAGGCGCAGGCTTGGTACACCGGCGTTTATCTATTCAGGATCTCTCTCCTGCCGGTGCGCAACCTATGGCCTCCGCCACGGGGCGTTATGTCATTGCGTTCAATGGAGAAATATATAACTTCAGGCGATTGAGGGAGTCGTTGATAAAGGAGGGATGTGCCTTTCGGGGGCATTCCGACACTGAGGTGATGCTGGCAGCCTTTGAGACTTGGGGGCTTGAGCAAAGTCTCGCCAAGTTCTCTGGAATGTTTGCCTTTGCCTTGGTTGATACCCAAAAACGAACCCTCTCACTGGCGAGAGATCGAATGGGTGAGAAGCCGATTTACTATGGTTGGCAAGGCAAAACACTCCTGTTTGGTTCAGAACTTAAAGCTCTCCGAGTGCATCCCGATTGGAAGGGCGGAGTCGAGCCTCAGGCATTGGCACTGCTGCTACGTCACAACGTGATTCCAGCACCCTGGAGTATCCATCCCGGTATCTTTAAGCTACCGCCTGCTTCGCTGATTTCTTTCGATCTATCAAGCCTTGAGCCGGGTTATAGTCCGGAACCCTCACGATATTGGCAGCTGGAAAGTTGTTTCGCAGCTCCATCGTCGGATAGCTTTAATCAGAGCAGCCATAAACTCGAAAGTCTTCTGGGTGATGTAATAGAAGACCAAATGATATCGGATGTCCCTTTGGGGGCGTTTCTTTCCGGCGGCATTGACTCTTCAACAGTCGTCGCCTTGATGCAAGCCCGAGCCAGTCAGCCGGTTAGAACGTTCAGTATTGGTTTTGACGAGCCCGGCTTCAATGAGGCAATCCACGCAGCCGAAGTCGCCCGCCACCTTGGCACTCAACATACGGAGCTTTACGTCAAGCCTGATGATGCTCTGGAGCTGGTTCCGCGTTTACCGGAGCTTTACGACGAGCCGTTTGCTGACTCCTCTCAGTTACCTACATTTCTTGTCAGCCAGATGACTCGAAAGCACGTTACCGTTGCGCTTTCAGGCGATGGGGGCGATGAGTTGTTTTGCGGCTATAGCCGGTATCCGTCAGTTGGAAATCGTTGGCAAAATCGTTTCAGCGTGAGCTCTCTTGCGCGTAGGGCTGCGTCGTTAATCCCTGAGGGGGTTGCAAGCCGGGCCATTCGTGCCGCTGTGCCTTCACAGCGAGATCGTTCGTTGCTGGCTATTAGCCACCGCCTGAAAGCAGAGCGTGCTATGGCCAGGGCAGAGGATCTATCGGAGTACTATCGGCAGTCGGTGTCTTTCTGGAATGAGCCGGAGTGCTTAAAACATTCCATATCGGACGGCACGTACGGCCTGAATGCGCAATTACCGGGTGGGGTGCCGGATAACACCATGAAAACCTTGATGTGGCGGGATCTGAATTGGTACCTCCCGGATGACATCCTGGTGAAGGTAGATCGCGCAGCTATGGCTTGTAGCCTGGAAACAAGGATACCGATGCTGGACCCGCGCGTGGTGTCTTTCGCGCTGTCCTTGCCGTTGGGCTATAACGTTAAAGGCGGTGTTGGCAAGCAGGTGCTGCGCAGTGTTTTGTATCGGCATGTTCCCCGCGAGTTAGTTGATCGCCCCAAGCAGGGATTTGCCGTTCCTGTCGGGCAGTGGTTGCGGGGCCCTTTGCGTCCTTGGGCGGAATCTTTGTTGACCCCCGCAGTTTTTCAGAAGCAGGATTATTTGAATGAGAGGGTTGTGATGGCCTATTGGCGTGAACACCTGCGCGCTCGTGAAGATTATTCTGCTGAGCTTTGGGGAGTACTGATGTTCCTTGCCTGGCTGGAGCAGACTGTTGGCTGACATTAAACCCTATTTGGATCAGTCGCATCGGGCGCAGGTTTTGGAGCTTTTTTCAGACGTGCCGTTCAAAGCTGAGCTGTGGAATTACCAGTTTTTAGAGAGCCCGGGGGCAAAGACCCGAGGTTTTGAGCCCATTATTGCAGAAGATGATGGGCGAACCGTTGGGTTTAATGGTGTAGTCCCTGTTTCGATCGTTTGGAATGGCGCAATCTCGAATGCTATGTGGAGTTGTGATTTCAAGGTGAGCGCCGATTATCGCGGCCAGGGTGTTGGTCGTTTGATCAAAGAAGCATTGGCAACGAAATCACCGGTGCTGATGTCGTTTGGAATCAGCCCGGTTGCGGCTATCGTGTTGGAGCGAATGGGGTGGCAAGCTAGCCATGAGGTTCATTTCCTCAAAAAGATTTGTCGCCCGGCTACACTTCGAGATATTGCTCTTTCGGTCTTTCAGCTGCTGACAGCGGCCATGCACTGGAGTTCTGGTGGTGCTGGGCTCAAGACGGTTCAACTGGACGGCCTTCCAGATAGTGGGGAAGTTGATCGTTTGTGGGCGGATGTTCAGGCGGGCTATACAAAGGCAGTCGTGCGCGACTGGGAGTATCTGGATTGGCGTTATCAGAAGCATCCTTTGGGACGGTATCGCTTCGTTGAAGTTCGAGACAAGCATCACGCACTTACAGCAGTAGGCGTTGTTCGTGTTTCCGGCGGGCAGGTTCGATTTGTCGATTACCTGGGGCCAGCTCGGAGTGTGCCGGTGAAGCGCGCGTTGGTTAAAGCGATTCTTGGCTATTGGGCAAGCGCAAACGCATTTTCCTCTATGACGTCGGATTTCGAACTGAAGCGCGTGATGAAATCGATGGGGTTCTATCAGGGTAGGGAGCAGCCTCGTTTCTATGTATGGTCTTCCAGAGAGATGCTTGGGGATAACGAGCCTGAAAGCAGTGCCCAAGGCTGGTTTATTATGGGTGGAGATTCAGATGGTGAGTTGCTTCAGGCAGCTCGGGAATCCTGGAACGAGAAAGTTACTGACAGGGAAGGTGTGTAATGTCGGATAGTCAACCGTTGATAAGTGTTATTACGCCAACCTACAACAGGGCGGACTTTATCGTGGAGGCGGTTGAGAGCGTTCTTGCTCAGACATATCCACACTTTGAGTTGCTGATTGTTGACGATGGGTCCACCGATAATACGAGAGAGGTGCTTGAGCCTTATTTGAAAGATGGCAGGATTCGGCTGTTCTATCAGGAAAATCAGGGGCAAAGTGTCGCCAGAAATCGCGGCCTGGACGAAGCGACTGGGGATTTCGTATGTTTTCTCGATTCAGACAATGCCTGGCTTCCAGATAAGTTCGAAAAATCTCTCAAGGCATTCGACGATAATCCGAGTAGTGACGTAGTTTATGGCGATTTTATTGTCATCGACGAGCAGGGTCGTGAGATAGGCACTAACCGCATGAAACGCCATAGTGGTCGTATTACACCGCATCTGTTGCACGATAATTTTGTAAGCATGAATACCACCATGACCCGCAGGCAATGCTTTGTCGATATGGGCGGCTTTGATAAAAATGATCGTCTGGCTGAGGATTATGGGCTTTGGTTACGACTTTCGACTCGCTATAAGTTCTATTATTTGCCCGAGTTATTGGGCTATTACCGCGTCATGGAAAACCAGATTTCCAGCGACAAAGATAGTCGTTTCGAAGCAAACGAGGCGATCGTTCATCATTTTATTGAAGCGTTTCCTGATGCATTAACAATATCAGAGCGAAAACGTGGTTTGAGTCGGTTCTATGTGCGCAAGGCTCGCTACGAGCTGTCTGTTAGGCGGTTATGGAGCGCCTGGCGGGGCTTCGTGACGGCCGTGAAGTACGATCCGTTCTGGCTTGGTCCTTGGCGTTTCTTGGCGAAGTTGGCGGTGAGTATTCCTGGCGGCGGCCGCGGCTGATGTACCACGTAAGGGCACTGACATACACTGACTTTCAAAGCATGCAGTCAGACTGGCAAGCCTTGCTGAAGCGAAGCGATGCGGATCCTTTGTTCATGAGTTGGCCTTGGCAGGCATCCTGGTGGGAAGTTTGGGGGAGTCAGCTCGGTCTGCAATTATTGTTGCTGGCCGTCTATGATTCAAAAGACCAACTTGTTGCCTTGGCACCCTTATACTCGAATTCGCGCGTGACACCGGTTGGTTGGCGCATCAACCGTCTTCACGTTGTTGGAAATGCCTGGAAAGTTGGGCCAACTGTCCGTACAGAGTATATCGGCTTCATCGCCGATAGTCGTCATAAGGCCGGATCACTTGAGGCCTTGGCGGGTTACCTCAGTGGCGCCGTGTGGGATGAACTGATCCTGGCGGATGTATCTCGGAAAGTAATGGATGATTTGGAGCCTGCTCTTGACGGGCAACTGGATGTTTCCAGGTTGGTTCGAAGTGAATCCGAGGGGGTGGTCATAGATGTCACAGGCGACTATTCGGGTTGGCTGGTGGAGTTGGGTAAGAGCACTCGCCTGAAAGCGTATAATCGCAGGAATGTTTTTGAAAATGCGCTTCAAGGCGAGTGGCATTCCTGGACAGACGCCGACAGTTTTCTGGAGCGTCTTAACGAATTCCATCAAGAGCGTTGGGGGAAGCCCTGTTTTGATAGCCACGCTGTGCGCTTCCATAGGCTTCTATTGGCTCGGTTGTCTGAAGGTCAGCAAGCTCGGCTTTCTGTACTAGCGTCTGAGGGGAAGGTGGTGTCGGTTTTATACGATATTTGTGCTGGCAATCGCATGTACAACCTTCAGGCCGGTTTTGCAGAAGATTTTCACCCCAAATTATCGTTGGGAACGCTCCACCTGGGCTATGCCATCGAGCAGGCTTTTAAGGATCCGGCGGTGGTAGAGTATGATCTCTTGGCGGGGGCTGGCAAAAATACCTTTTACAAAAGTCACTTCAAGGGCAGTGTTGTGCGATTCACTACGGTGGAGTATGTGCGTTCGCCGCTGCTAAAGCTGGCGTACGGCGCCCGGGGTTACTTGCCTCAAGGGCTTGTTTCTTCTGTTAACCGTTTTTTCAGGCTGTAAACAGGTTTATTTATGAACAGGGAATGGATTCCGTCCCCCGCCATATTCAGGCAGTTGCTTCCTTACCTGGCAACCATTTGCGCACTTGGTCTGTTAACGTTCCCGACAATTGAAGGTGTCGTTACGCGCTGGTTGAAGCTTGATGAGTCCTACTCGCATGGTTTTTTGCTTCTGGCGGTTTCATTATTCCTCATAGCACGAACTTCAGTGCGCCATTCCGTTGTGTCTGCTTTTTATCCTTTCTGGCTAATCCCGTTGGGTTTTTGTCTTGTCGGCTACTGGCTTGGGGAGCTGATTCGCCTGCAAGCATTGCAGCAGCTAATGCTGATTCCTATGTTGCTCAGTGCATTGGCGGTAATGATGGGCTGGCGCCAGATCCAGTTCTTTCTGGTGCCTATTGGGCTTGTTTTTCTAACGATACCAGTTTGGGATTTCTTGTCCTGGAATCTTCAGCTGATCACCGTTGCGGTCAACAAATTCTTGCTCGGCCTTCTCGATATAGACTTTGAGGTTGAAGGTGTTTTTGTCTATCTGATTGGTGTTGGCACGTTTGAGGTGGCTAACGGCTGCTCTGGACTTCGGTACCTTTTGGTGGGGCAGGCCTTGGTGCTGATCTATGGCGAGATGTATCTTTCTCGTGTTCGTTCTCGGGTGATGTTGTTTTTGCTTGGGGTCGCTTTTGCTCTTGTCGCTAACTGGATTCGCGTTTTTGTGATCATCTATATGGGTTATGAAACCAACATGCAGTCCAGTCTTATTGAAGATCACGATAACTTCGGCTGGTGGGTGTTTGCTGGAACCTTAGTGCCGCTCTATTTCCTCGCTCGTCGACTGGAAATTCGCGATGATGCAGCGCAGCCGGCAGCTTTTGAGGCTCGGGAACCAACCCCCAATTCAGCTCTTACGGTTGTCTCTGTGAGCTCGATTATTGTTTTGGTTGCTGCTGCTTGGGCAATGCTGCCGGAAAAGCGCGCGATGATTGCTGAAAATCCCGCAGGCTATTCGATCGACCTAGGCGGTCAATATGCGCCGGTGTTTGGCGCTCAACTGACGGGTTGGCGTCCCCAGTTGCGCAATGCTGACCGCGTGTATGTACAAACCCTATTTGATCGTCAGCATGTGAATTCAGGTGGGGAGATCGATGAAACCTTTTACCTTGGCGTCTTTACCTACGAATTCCAGCGTCACCGTGCTGAACTGATTCAATACAGTAACTCCCTTTATGACCGAGAATTTTGGATACCAGAGCAGTTTTTCAGTGTCGATAACCGGCTGGATATTCCTGTGCAAGGTATGACTTTGAAAAGTAGGGTGACTGGAGCGCGAGTCCATATTGCGTACAGCTATCTGGTTGAGGGTCGTTGGGAAACCGATCAATGGCGTGCCAAGCTTGCTCAGGTCTCAGGATTTTTCAATAACCGGGATGATGCCAGTTTGTTAATTGCGGCATTAAGTTGTGATGACTGCGACCCAAGGGCTAGTTTGGCGGGATTTGCTGATTCGGTGTTTCCGTCGGCCCTTGCATCGATTGACCGTGAGGTTGTTCGGTCATCTGATTGATCTGATTTTCAAGGCGGACAAGAAAATCAGCGTGGTTGTGTCGATACCACTCCGCGGAGGCCTCGGACATCTTTTGGAGGGTGCTTTCACTTGTTTCCAGTGCTTCTGAAATGACCTTCTCCAGCTCTTTTTCCGACACAAAGTAACGCGTGCCTAGCCTGAATGGCTGCGAGAGAGGGGCAGGTACAAGATAGCCTCGATGTTTATTAATCAGTTCGTTCATGGGTGCGGCATCGGTTGTAATAGGCACGCACCCGAAACTCATGGCTTCCGCAAGTGCCTGTCCGTAGCCTTCGACTTCCGATGGAATGATTGCAAACCCAGCCCTCGCCCAAAGATTGGACAGTTCCTTGTCGCTTAGGCTTTTTCGTACGGTCAGGTTGTGTGGATATGTCTTTTGGTCGTCAATATGTTGTGAGGCTACCACAAGGGTTGGCCATTCCGGGTGCTTTTGCCAACAGGCTAGCAAGGCTTCTGTTCCCTTGAATCTGCTATTGCCGGCTACGTGGAGTGCAAGTTTGAAATTCTTATTCAGGCTGAGCATGACTTCTGTGTTTGCTGAGCCTGTAAAGCCTAAAAAGTAAGTGCTTGGATGCCTGCTGGAAAAAATCGCTTCTGCTAGCCTGGTTTTGCAAAGAACACTGTCAATAAAGTTCAGATACGGAGTTCGAGACTCAATGAACCATTCCTGGTTAGGTATGAGCCAATGTATCGTGCCAGCGCTGAGATGAGATGGGCGAATGTTTTCGAGGTGTATCACCAGGTCCGCTTTGGGCCCTTTACATACAGAAACCTTCATCCACCGGTTTAATTGGTAGTAAAGGCGCTTGGCGGGTTCCGGGAAGTACCGTGTGACGACTCTATAACGAAAGTGCGAGAGCCTGTTCCGCCATTCGGGGGTAGGGCGAAGCTGAACTTGGTGACAAGTGTGTCCCATGACCGTCAGGGCCGAGTCGAGGATGTGGGCATCTTTTCTTAGCCCGAGCCCACTGCTTGCGTAGATAATCTGGATGTTCATTCAGCGGCAACCAATAAAAAAGCCCTGCAATTGCAGGGCTTTAAACAATACCACAAAATGTGCGATCAGGCTTTTTTACGGCCTCTCATGCGCACCGCAATGCCGGCCAAACCGAGGCCAAGCAGGGCGAGTGTGCCCGGCTCAGGCACTTCAGAGGCCCTCACCATTACGAGCATGTCGTCGTGGTTGTCGTCAACCTGGTTGTTGTCATCAAGGCTGAGAATGAACCAGTCTTCTCCAGCTTCGAAGATTGAGAAATTATATCCAACGGCAAGGTTTCCAGTTCCTTGGTTGGATACGGAACCGACTGGATTTCCCCATGCTAAAGATGAGAAGCCGAAGTCGAGTTTACCCATCCCGCCAGCGTAGATGGCACTGAATGTGTCACCCAGTGGGCTAGTTCCAGTATTAAATACTTCAGAACCTTCATACAGGAAGGAACCGGTGTAACCAGCCTCTTTACCCAGATAGGTAAATGTCAGTTTAAATGGATCGTTTGACACCGATTCGATTGAATGGGACAGAAGAACGGAGTCAGTGGTGTTGTAATACTGCGGACCAGTAAAATCTCCAGCCGGGATTCCAACGCCGTTCGCGTAATCGTTATTTGTTGGAACCGCAGAAGGTGCCTGGGCCGGGTTGGTGTTAGCAACCGTGTCGATATAGGCAGCTTGTGCTACACCAGCGAATCCAACTGCCGCTGCAAGTGCCAAGCCTTGAGTCAATTTGTTCATTTTAGTCACTCCTCCAGTGAGTGTTCTATGTTGTACTTCACTTCTATTCAAGCAGGTGTCGTGCCAAGTTTTAAGTTGCTGAAATGTAAGACTAAAATGTCTCCTGGTAGACGCTCATGTAAAGTAATCTGACGACCTGTCCAATTACTGGACGGTATATGCAACAGGGTCTGAGGGCTCGCTGCTCAAACCGTTGGTGTCAATGACCCTGATAGTAAAAAACCAGCTCCCGGTCGGCAGATCGTTGATGGTGGTTTGGGTCGTTCCCGCGGGCACATCAACGGACTGGCTCAGGTTGTTGCTGTCTTGTCCGTAACTGATTCGGTAGACGCTGATTTCGCTCAGCGAGATGCTGCTTCCATCCACTCGGGTGCCCGGTGGAGTCCAGGAAAGCGTGACGGTGCCGAGAGCGTCGCCGTTGTTATCCGGAGCGCTGGTTACGGGTGCCTCAGGTTCGGAGACGGTTTCCAGGGTATAGGGATGCAAGCCGGACTGATAGGCGTCAAAGACAGTTACGCCGCTGTTGTTGAGGATGCGGGTTGCTGAAGGTTGCATGATTGGCAGGCCGTAACGAAGCTTGTAGAGGTCATCAATGCCGTCGCCCAGGCTGCTTTCGGCGACTTCGCTATCCAGGGCAAGGTGCTGAACCACATCCAGTGCGGGCAGAACGATACCGGTTGTTGAGTCGGTAATGGTGAGCCTGGCGGTGGCTCCCCAGCCCGATTCAAAGTACTCCATGGTAACCGCAACCGGGGTTCCGGCTGGCAGGTTAGCGGTGGCCGTGTATGTGGTCGGGGATTGATTTTTCCATTGATCAATCACGGTCGCCCCGTTCAGTAGGAGCCTTGTGCCGTCATCAGTGGTGGTGGAGAAAACGTAGTCTCTTGTGCCTTCCGCGTGAGGTGGGGTGAACCAGCCTTGCCAGCGAACGCTGTACCTGTCGTTGGGAATATCTGCTGATGGGCTACCGTTGCCCCAACTGAAATTGACCTCGTTGTCCTTGCGTGTGTAAATAAAGTTGTCAAAGTTGATGCCGGTAAAATACTGACCGGCAAAACCGGCAGCGTATATGGGTTCGGCTACCGGGAATTCTGCCGGGTCGTCAGGATTTGTGCCGGCCTGATATTCCTCGAGCGCGCTGTAACCATCGCCATCCGTATCAACGCTGGCATCGCCGGGATCAGTCGGGTTCAGGCCGTAGGCGTACTCATACCCATCGGGCAGGCCGTCCCCGTCGCTGTCTTCAAGCTGTGGATTGGTCCTTGCCCAGAACTCGTCCAGGGCCGTTAAAAGGTCATCATCGGTGTCGGACGTAGCATCACCGGGGTTTTTCGGGTCTAGTCCGTACAGCGTCTCCCAGTTGTCATAAAGATTGTCACCGTCTTCATCAAGAGGGGGGTAGGTTCCACTAAAACTCAGGCCCTGCTCTGCATCGAAATAGCCGATTTTGTAGCCCAGGACGTAGGCGTCCTCTGCGCTCATTTCCGGCTTGGTATCTGGGCCTTTGGTCGCCCAGCTGAAGAGGTGCTCGCCTTTGAT
The DNA here is from genome assembly GCF_030541005.1 of Marinobacter sp. SS5-14b. GTDB lineage: Bacteria > Pseudomonadota > Gammaproteobacteria > Pseudomonadales > Oleiphilaceae > Marinobacter. The sequence goes on from NZ_JASSVM010000001.1 coordinate 581,285, forward strand.
GACTTGCTGGGAAAGTCCGGGTCCGGACCAGGCAACGGTGAAATGATCGTCCCAACCCCCTTCCTTGTGCCTGAGTTCAAAGTAGTATTTTTTCCCAGCTTCCAGGTAATGGACGCCGGAGGTCTGCGAGCTGTAACGGCTGAAGTTGTCCACCGGTGTGGACATAGTCATGGCAATCTGGACTGCGGTGTCAGGGCTTTGAGAATCGGACAGCCAGAGCTGGGTTTCGTCATCACCGCTGATGTAGAAGGTGTATTCGCCAGTTGTGGGAGGCGCAACAAATCCGCGGATGAGTGTGCCGTAGTTATTGCCCCGGCTGACGGCCTGTCGGAGTTCGGAGAATTCTGCGATCTGATCGGGCGAGTCTGGGTATTTTTCGGCATCCAGCATACTTTGAACATTGTTGCCGGTGATGGCATCAAAGTACCAGACATCGACCTTCCCTGGTTCACTGACTTCTGGCACGGCAGCCGTAGCCGGTAAATCGCCAATATCACGGTATTGCCAGCTTTGGCAGCCGCTGACGACTACGACAATCGTGCCAAGCCCTAACGCTTTGATAGCAGCCATAATTCACCTTCCTTGCGATTTGAAACAATACGTAAAGTATTGTTGCAGTAGGTGATGGCCGCCACCGGCAGGTAGGAACGTTTAGTTATGTCACCGTGCCGGTTATAGCAGGTTAGCCGTTGGTGGTGCCCTCAAATTTGGCCATGACCTGCCTTGCTGCTTCTGTCTGGCCATTGGCGCGGTAGGCTTCAACCAAATGCATGGCAATTTCCTGTGAGTCCGGTGCCAGCTCGTGCGCTTTTTTCAGGACGTCCAGGCTTTCAGCCTGCTTTCCGGATTCAAACAGTATCCAGCCATAGGTATCTGCGATGGCGGCATTTTCAGGCGCCAGTTCGTAGGCTTTTCGGGCCAGCTCTGAAGCTTGTTCATTGCCGTTTTCGTAGTACAACCAGGCCAGGTTGTTGAGCACCAGCGGGTTGTCGGGGGCGAGTTCGGTCAGTTTCTGATAGTGCCTGATCGCTTCTTCGGGCTGGCCTGCTTGCTGGTGGTTCATCGCCAGGCTGAGCAGTATGGGCTGGTTATTAGGGAAGCGGTTGGCCGCGTCCTTCAGTGCTTCAATGGCTTGCTGGCCGCGGCCGGCTCTGGCGAGGGCTCGTGCGTGGGCGACTTCAAGATCGGCTGAACTGCGCTTGCTGAGTGCCAGCTGGTACAGTTCGGCTGCTTGTTGATGTTCACCGGCGTTTTCGTAGTAGCTCGCCTCCACCTGATAGGGGGCGGGGGAGTCCGGATGGTGCTGTTTGGCATCCTGCAGCGCATTTCTTGCGTTTGCGGTGTTGCCTTGGCTGAACTCGATGGCCGCCAGTTTGAGGGTGATGCTTTCATCCTGGGGGAACAGAATTCGGCCTCGGTTCAGAATTTCCAGGGCGCGTTCGAAGTTGTTGCGCTGGGCCATCTGGGTGGCGATGCTCTCGTACACGGCTGCCACCATCGGTTCTGCCGCACTGGGTTTATCTTCCTGTTCGCGTTCCATCAACTGGGCCGTCAGTTCGTCAGCTTGAGAGGTATCGTTGTTGATGAGCGCGGATTCAAGCAAGACCAGGCGTGGGCCGTTGGCCTGTGGGTGCAGGGTGCGCATGTCTTCCATCAGCTTGGTCAGGTCTTCGCGGCCCATGATGCGAGCCGCGGCCTGGATGGCGCCGGCGTGATCCGGGTTGAGGGCGATAGCCTCTTTGTACAGGGCCAGGGCTTTGCTCGAATCATTGTTGTTGCGCGCAAGATTGCCCAAAGCAACAAGTGGGGCCGGGTCTTCAGGGGCCTGTTCACGAGCTTTGTTGTAGAACGTTTGGGCGCCTGCACGGTCGTTAAGACTGCTCGCCAGATTTCCACGGGCAATCAGGGCGGGCACATTGTCCGGGTTTTTCTTGAGCCAGGCGTCCAGTGTTTCACGTGCGGCGTTGGTGTTGCCGGAGAACGCTTGTACTTGTGATGTCAGTAGCTGGGCCTGTTCGGCTTCAGCTGCGTCGTCCGGTATCTTGCGTGCCTGTTCAAGGGCTTTGTCGTAGTCTCGGACTTGCGTCAGGTAGGCCGCGTACCTGAGCCGAAGATTGTGGTTTCCAGGGGCCAGTTCCAGTGCCTTTTCGAGCAATTGCCGGCCGCTTTGGTCGTCGCCGGAGGCTAAGGCTGCAATGCCCACGAGTGCGAGAGTTTGTGGGTCAGATTCTTTATTATCGACGTTTTCGAGGATGGACTTTGCACCTTGGGGGTCTTGCATAGAGATACGGGTCGCGGCCAGAAGCTTTCGAACGCCATCTGCATCATCCATGTTTGATAGGGGTTCAAGCAGCTTCTCCGCTTCCTCCGCGCGACCCTGGCGGAAGCGAATGACTCCAAGCATCAGTGCACTTTGCTGGTGGCCGGGAGCCTGGTTGAGCACTTCCTGCAGGTAGCGTGCGGCGGTGTCCAGGTCGCCCTCATTGTATGCGGCCGTGGCGGCTTCCAGGTTACTTTTGACAGTGCCGGGCGCCGATTTGGCAAGGATCTCTTCGTAAACAAAAGCCTCAGCAGATTTGCCTTGCTGGCGAAGTACGGTGACCAGTGCGGAGATGGTCTGGTACTTGCGGTAGGTCATGACATCGTATTGGCCGATGCTCTCCAGCGCGCGAATATAGGCTTGCTCGGCTTGTGGCCATTGGCCTTGAAGGTGCGCGAGCTGGGCTTTCCAGAGCCAGACCTCTTCGTGCTCGGCGTCCATTTGTTCCGCTTGGGCGAGCTGCTCAGCGGCAACTTCGAATTGTTCTCGGGCGGCGGCAATTCTCGATAGCCCGACCATGGCGACCGCGTTGTTGGTGTGTTTCTCAACGGCTTCCCGATAGGCTTTCTCGGCGTTGTCGAGGTTGGCGCTGACAAGCCAGGCGCGTGCTCTCAGGTTGTCTGCCTGAAGTTCCTGGTCTCTGGACGGTGTGTTGATCTGGTTAAGCGCCTCAATGGCTTCGTTGGTTTTGCCCTGAAGAATTCGAGATTCTGCGCGAATCAATGCTGCCTCGTTCTGGTCTGACTGGCTCAGATTGGTGGCATCGATGTTGTCGAGTAGCTGGTCAAGCTGGCGCTCGGCGTTCACTGCATCCCCTGCGGTTAGCAGGTTGTCGATGATGACGAAGTAGGGCGCTACGCGCTCTGGCTGAAGCTGTATGGCGCTTCTGGCCTCAATGGTGCTGGCTTTGAGCTCACCCTGGCGCTGGAAAAACCGGGCCTGATCTACGTGGCTGATGTACTGAATGTCTTCCTGAGTCATGTCCGGCTCATTGCTACAGCCGGCAAGCCCGGCAGCAATGGCGGCTGAAAGTAATGACGCGCGCATAATGGTGTGAATGTTCATGCCCTGTTCCTTTTTATATCGGGTCTTGTTCTGTTCCCAAAAACATGTGTCAGGCACCGCTGGACGCGGTCGATGTTTCAATTCGGTATTTGTCGGTCAGGTTGTACAGGGTGGGGCGGGTGATGCCCAGCAACCTTGAGGCCTGCGCCATGTTGTAGTTGCATGTGGTGAGCGCCTGAACGATGGCTTTGCGCTCGGCCCCCTCCCGCACCTGGCGAAGGTTCAGCTGGTAGTCGGTGTCGCAGCTTTCCTCTACCGGCAGAACAAGGTCATCGGCAGTGATTCGCTTGCCGTCTGCCATAATGATGGCCCGTTTCACCTTGTTGATCATTTCACGAACGTTGCCCGGCCAGCTGTAACTGCTGATGGCTTGTGCGGCGTCTTCCGAGAAGCTGAGATTGGGCCGTTCCATTTGCTTGCCCAGGCTTTTCAGCAAGGACTGGGCAATGACAATGGCGTCACCGTCCCGGTCACGCAGCGCCGGTACATCAAGTGTGATTTCGCTGATGCGATAGTAAAGGTCTTCGCGGAAACTGCCCTGACTGATGAGTTCCTGAACATTGCGGTGGGTGGCACAAACCACTCGGACATCGACGGGAATGGGTTTAACGGAGCCCACGCGATCGACCATCCGTTCCTGCAGGAAACGCAGAAGTTTGGCCTGTAACGCCATTGGCATGTCGCCAATCTCATCGAGAAACAGGGTGCCGCCATTGGCGCTTTCAATTTTGCCTTTTTTGCTTTGGGTGGCACCGGTGAAGGAGCCCTTTTCAAAGCCGAACAATTCGCTTTCCAGCAGGTTTTCAGGGATAGCAGCACAGTTAATCGCAGCAAACGGTTTGTCGGCCCGGTGGCTGCGGTCGTGCAGGGCCTGTGCCAGCAGTTCCTTGCCGGTACCGGTTTCACCAGTAATCAGTGTGGTGACGTCGGTGGGCGCAACTTTCTCGACCGTGCGACAAATGGCGAGCATTTCGGGGCTGGCGGCGACAATGCCCTTGATGTTGTTGCCGGTGCTCTGGCTGGCCAGCTCGCGGTTTTCTTTTTCAAGCTCGGCGAGGCGAAAGGCGCGGTTGACTACGAAGGTGAGAATGTCGCCATCCAGAGGCTTCTGGTAGAAATCGCAGGCGCCCATGCCAATGGCCTTCACGGCATTTTCTTTGTCTTCTCTACCGGTGACCACGACGACTTTGGTTTGCGGGGCCAGGCGGAGGATATCTTCGAGCAAGGCAAAACCCTGGGTGGCCCCACCCGGGTCGGGCGGAAGCCCAAGGTCCAGTGTAACAACCTGGGGCTCCAGGCGGCGAAGTAAAGCCAGGGCAGTTTCGCGGTCAGCCGCTATCGATACTTCAACATCATCGCTAAAGCACCAGCGCATCTGGCTTTGAAGGCCTGGGTCATCCTCTACAATCAGTAGCTGCTTCACAACAACAATCAGTCCTTTGTTCCGTGTTCTGTCGGCTGGTTGGCTCTAAGCCTTAACCTGTTCCATGTGTACGATTCTTAACTGAACATTGACACTTTGCAATGCCGGGTCAACAAAAAGGTTGTTCGCGTCGTTTAGTTGACGGTTTTCAGCGTTGGTTGCTCATCATAATCCGGCGCTTTCGGGGTTTTGCCTGCTTCGCTGGCACTCACCTGTGCGAGAGGGATTCTTACCGAAAAGCAGGAGCCAACGCCCGGCTCACTGGTGACGTCTATGCTGCCGCCCAGTTCCTGGATGTACTCCCTGGCCTGGTAGGCGCCAATCCCCATGCCCGTGAGGCCCTTGGTGCTTTCAAAGGGTTTGAACAGTTGGGTTCGGATGAATTCTTCGGTCATACCGGTACCGGTGTCCTGAATAAACAGGACTACCTTGCCTTTGGCGGTTTTCAGATTGAGGGTGAGCTCGCCGTCGGGTGGCGTTGCATCCTGGGCATTCTGTATCAGATGCCCCAGCACATTTCGGAGTTGTTCTTTGTCCGCGCAGACTAATATGGGGGGTGGCGCCCCCAGAAGCTGGGGGGCGGGTGTGCGCCGGCTGTTGTGTTCGGCGAGTTCCCGCACAACGGTGGTCAGGTCTACGGCGCTGCGTTGCTCTTCGTGTGGGTCCGCGGGCTTGCGAATATGGTCTACCAGGTTGGACATTTTGCGCACGGCATGGTCTGTCGTGGCTATCATGTCGTCGATAAAGGCCGGGTTGTTGCGGTGTTTGGGCGCATTTTTCACCAGCAGGGAAAGCTGGGCTATCAGGGTCTTGAGATCGTGAACCATAAAGGCTGAGGCTTTGCTGACGGCTTCAAACTGCATGGCGCGGGAAAGCCGGTTCTGGGCATCGGCCTGGGCGAGCAGGTTACAGGTTTGCCGGGCGACGACTTTAATCAGGTCGAAATTTTCCCAGTTCAGCTCAACCCTGGCGTAGGGTGTGCCGACTAAGGCGATGCCGTAAAGCTCGTTGCCAAGAAACAGCGGGATAACGAGCCAGGCATCGGGTGTGTTGGTTATCGAGTCCGGCAGTTCCAGCAGGTTGTAGCTGAGCGGGTCTTCCCGGTACTCGGATAGGTCAATGATCCATTCCTTTTCCTGGAAAAAGCGCACCAGTTCCGAGTCGCTGTCGATGGCGGTGTATTTGGGGGACGCCAGGTTTACGCTGCCTTTAAGCTCGTATCCACTTTGTTCGGCTTTGACCCAGATGGCGCCCGCATTACTTTCAACCAGCCCTGCAAGTATGCGTACAACCCGTTCTGGAAGGGGGGGGTCGTTGCTCAGGTTGGCGAGTTCACGGGTCATTCTCAGCCATTCTTCCCGGTAGTCGTATTTGTAGTCGAAAAAATTCTGGCTGATGAACACCATCAACCGGGCGCGAATTCGCCGGGACATCAGCAGCGCCACAAGGAACGCGAGTGAGACGGAAATAAACAGTACCTGCAGGGCTTCTCCCCACTCACCGCCCAGCGTGCGCACGTAATACCCACCGACGGCGAGTAATATCAGGTAGGCGCCGGCAATCATCAGGGTGCCGGCATGAAAAACCGCTGAGCGTGATAACTGGAAGTCGACCGGCTGTTTGCGAGTGTTGATGACGTTGATGGCGAACAGAGGGACCAGGGCGGCATTGACGAACCCTCTGGCGTTCCAGAACGAGTCTGCGACTTGCCCGAATAGCAGGGCGTCTGCGTACATGAAGAAGTCGTAGGCGAAAAGGGTGGCGGTGCCGATGCACAGGTATTTCATGCTTGAGCGGCCGAGCGCCGGAGAGTTACGCCAGATCTGTTCAACCAGTGAAAGTCCCAGAAGCGACAACGCAATCTGCCCGATCAGTTTGGTTTTTCCGTTAACAATGTCTGCGTTGAACACGAACTCAAGGGTGCCAAGGGCAATCAGTGTGACAATGAGTGCAAAGGTCGCGATCCCGAGCATTTTCCGGATCTGGCTGGCAAACCGGGCCTGGCGGAAGGAGTCACGAAGTATGGCGAACAGGAGTAAAAGCCAGGCCGTGTCGCGCAGCAGTTCCAGCAGGTAGCGGGTGAAAAATCCCGGGTGGCCCCAAAGACTTTGGGTGACCAGCACGGAGGCCCAGAGTGTGGTGACAAAAGACGCGAGAAACAGGGCTCTGTCCAGGTCACGCCGAAGGTAACGCGTGGCGACCATAACCGACAGCACGGCAAAGACAGCCGCTGACGCGCCGTAACTGATTACGCTGAGGTCCCTGAACATTCGGTCTTTCCCTTGAACCGTCGGTCTGTACTTAACTTGTACAGGGTAGCCTTGAAAGCCCGTTTACGTCCATTTCAATTCAAGAATTCCGTGCAGGGGTCACACGGGCTTCTTGTTATCCCGGTAATAGCTGAAAATTTCTTTTAACGGGCGCTTGGGGGTGAACTTGAACTCCTTGGCGAAACTCCGTCCATCTATCACAACCGGATATTTGAAAAACGCCATCAGGTAAGGAGGAAAGCTGCGTAGTTTCAGTAGAGTGGCAATTATTTTCGGTACGGTCGGCGGGATGGACGGGATTGGGATGCGTTTGCATCCACACAGTTTTAGCGCTTGTTGGTAGGCCACCCAGTCGTGTGGGGCGACGTTGAAGATGCCTTTTACGGATTTGTTCCAGGTCAGCACGATGGCGTCTGCCATGTCATCAATGTGGATGAACTGCATCATCGGGGAAAAACCGGCCAGCACCGGTGCCCGGTCACTGCTGAGCAGCTTGCTCATGGTGTTGCGCACGCCTGGCCCAACGATATTGCAGGCCCGCAGGATGGTAATGTGCAGTTCCGGGTAACGCCAAAGGTAAATGTTGGCGAGGTTTTCGAGCTCTACCGAATCGATCAGGTCGGCACTCAGGCCGGCACTTTTCAGGGGGGCGGACTCGTCAATCAGCGCCGGGTTGTAAGCCACTGCGCCATACACGTGGTAAGTGGACAGAACAATCACCCGGCGTATTCCGTATTTGTGAGACAGGTCCAGTAGCTTCTGCGTACCCAGTACGTTGGCGTTATAGCGGCGCATTCGGGTGAGTTCGCTGGACTGAACGCGGCCCAGGTGGATCACACCGTCGAAGTGATATCGGCGAAACAGATCTTCAAATACGCGCTTGTTGAAATCGATGCAGTAGCTGGGGATGTCGTCGCCCAGGTATACCTGTTCGCGGAAATCCACGGCGACCAGGTCGCATGTATCTCTGAGCTTTTTGATGACCTGTTGGGCCAGCGCGCCGGCTGCACCGGTTACCAGAATCTGTGGTCTGCGTTTTTGTGTCATCAGAACAGCCTTTTCCTCTCGCTCAGACCTTTGTCGATCAGCCGGCTTATTTCGGCCTTCACGGCCTCTACCCGGTCGGTCACTTGTTTTTCGGGAATGTCGGTGCCATCAAAATACATCGGTTTGCCGAAATTCAGGTGTACTTTGGCCGGAAAAATAATCGGTAAGGCAACGGGTACATAAGGCACGCCGAGGGCGTTGGCCAGGGGTTTGATATTGGCTATGGCGGGAATGGTTTCTTCGCAGCCGACAACGCCAACAGGAATAATGGGTGCGTTGTATTTCATGGCCAGGTGCATGAATCCGTTACCGAAGCGCTTTAGTTGGTAACGATCCCGGTAGAGCTTGCCTGAGCCGCGAACGCCTTCGGGAAACACAATGACCGCTTCGTCGTTCTCGAGCATTTTTGCGCAGTTAACCGGGTCGCCCAGCACGGCGCCAACTTCGTTCAGCAGGTTGCCAAGCCAGGGTACTGTCGGGAAAAAGCGCTCGATCATGGCTCGGGGGATGCGTGGTTTTTCCTTGCGGGTGGCAATGGCATAGCCGATCAGCAGGCCGTCAAGGGGCAGTTGGCCCGAGTGGTTGGCAATAATCAGCACTGGGCCTTCGGCCGGGATGTTTTCAACACCACTGGCCTGAACGCGGAAATATTTTTCGTAAATCTGGCGGGTAATGCCGAAGCCGTATTTGATGACTTCATTGTTGTAGCCCCAGGGATCATACCCAAGGGAGCCAATAGGTTTTTTAATCTTGTCTACCTGTGCATCCAGATCGGCAGGAACCAGTCTGGATTTAAGAAACGCTGCCAGGCCCATGATGGCTCCCATTGTCGTGGTTGGTGTTTGCTGGAACTGCAGTGTTCTGTGTGTTCATGCCCGGCCGATCACTACGCCCAGAGTGTGGCTCTGACCATCATTTAACACTCGATAATCTGCGGCGGCATTGGCCGTTTCGACACACAGCATTTTTTGCCAGCCAGTGTCTGGAAAATCTGACAGCCGCCTGGACTTTTCCAGGCCGGGATTCCATACCACCGTTGAGTCACTGCCTACCGATGTCAGTTTTCGTTTACCGGAGGGGGTGACCACGATCAGCGGCTCACCGGTTTCGTAGATTCTGTCTGTTTCACCCTCAAAATAGACCGGCCCCTCTTGATTGAAATACTCCCAGTCTCGGAGGGTGTCTACGTACTGACTGTTGCCCAGGCCAAGCAGGCGGGTTCGTGCTATGTCCTGGGTGGGCAGGTAGGTGTGCAGTGCCTGGCTGATGGACATTGGGTTTCTGGACAGGTTGGTGGTGGTCAGCGCTATCTGACAGCTTTTTACCGAAAAGCTGAAGGTTGCCAGGGCCAGCGCATGGCCAGTCCAATGCTCGGCAAAGTCGTCATTAGCATTCAGGGACAGGCTGATCTCTACTTCGTGGGCGCTCTCGCGGACATCTTCCAGGCGCCAAAGTGCTGTTCGCGCAAAGCCATGGGCTGATGTTGTTTTGATGTGAGAACGGATGGCCGGCGGATTTCGGGCGGGGTCACCAAACCACGGCCAGCAAATGGGAATGCCGCCCCGGATGGCGCGGCCGGGCTGAAATTTTGCCAGGTCGCTCAGCCAGAGCCAGTTGGCTTCGTCTCTGGGTGAGAAGTGGCTGAGGTGAGCACCCTGAAGAAAAACAGTCGCCTGAAACAGCGGGTGGTGTACCTCCAGTGCCTCCAGCTGGCCAATGGTCTTCCATCGGGTAAACGACCACTGCCCGGGGTTCACAGAAATCGGCGGCTTGTCACTGCTTTCTGACATTTTGGGTACATTCTTCCATAAGTGTATTTGCCTGCAGCAAAGCCTAAATTAAAAGCGCTTCGCGGGCGAGTTTGATCATACAATAGCGCAATTATCTGGAGGCTTTCTAATGGATGCTGAAAATGCTGGCGCGGTTGTTGTCCCGCTGCCGGAACCCCGTCTTGAGCCTGCGGCAGGGCTGCTCGACAGGTTGGCCGGAGATGAGCTGGCGGTAGCCTCAGTTGGCGATGCTGTTGCTGACCTCATCGATGATGCATGGCTGGACGAGCTGGCGGATGGCCTTGCCGGGCCGGCCTGGGTGGAAATGGATTTATCTGCCCGGCTTCCGGTCGGGCTGATCGATGCCTTGCGCCATGAGGTTGAAATTCTGCATAAAACCGAGGCGATGAAGCGTGCAGGGGTAGGGCGCGGCGCCGACCTTGTGAAGGATCGCAGCATTCGGCGGGATAAAATAGCTTGGCTGGCAGGGTTCAGTGCACCGCAGGCGGAACTTTTTGGCTTCTTTGACAGGCTTCGTGAGGGCTTGAATCAGCGCCTGTTTCTGGGGCTCAAGCGTTATGAGGCTCACTACGCCACTTATCAGCCGGGGGATTTCTATAAGAATCACCTCGACAGCTTTCGGGGCAGGGCTTCCAGGGTGGTCAGCCTGGTGCTGTATCTGAATGAAGACTGGGGCCTTGAGGATGGCGGTGAGCTGCGGGTTTACAGTCCGGAGGGTACCTCTGCTGTTGGTCTGGTGAGGCCCCAGGCCGGGCGGGCAGTGCTTTTCTTGAGTGAAGAGGTGCCCCATGAGGTTCTGCAGGCCCGTCGCACCCGCTACAGTGTTGCATGTTGGTTCAGGCAGGATGAGGTGCCTTTGCCGCTTTAAGCCGTTGTAGTCAGAAAACCCTTCTGATACTATGCGCGCCGCTTTCGGGGAAATGTCCCGGAACGCCGTTATGGTGGCCCCATTGGTGCCTCCGCAACATGAAACCGTGAACCCGGTCAGGCCCGGAAGGGAGCAGCCGAAGCGGTGGATGTGTGTGCCGGAGAATTGCTGGTGGGGTCACCCCCATATTTTCCTCTCGTTTTGCCCCATTCTTGAACGAATCCTGAGCCCACTCAGCTCCTCTGCAATGACCGTTTTTTGACTTTCCGGTTCGTTTTGCTGCGAACTTCGGCCTGTTCTGCCTGTTTACTTCATTCGCAATGTTCATTACTTTCAAATTGCCAAATAAATACAAAAAAGGTAATGACATGAAAAAGACGAATAGAAAAATGGCTTTTGCGGCCGGTGCCCTTGCCATGGGGCTGGCTGCTCAACCTGCATCTGCCGGCTGGTTCGACTGGCTGTTCGGCAAAAGTACTGACACCTACACCCAAACAAAACACCCCATTGTGCTCGTTCATGGTTTGTCCGGATTCAACAAGCTGTTCGGTGTGATCGAGTATTTCAATGGCGTTCCCGAAGCGCTGACCGAGAGTGGGGCTGAAGTGTTTGTTCCCCAGGTTTCCGCGGCCAACTCAACAGAAGTCCGTGGTGAACAGCTGCTGGCTCAGATCGAGGAGTATATGGCGGTGACGGGTGCCGAGAAGGTTCATCTTATCGGTCACAGTCACGGCGGCCCTACCATTCGCTATGTGGCGGGCGTAAGGCCTGATCTGATCGCCTCGGTGTCCAGTGTTGGCGGTGTGAACTGGGGTACTCCGGTGGCGGATGCGGCCAATAACGGTGCTCTGGACGGTCTCGGCAACTTCTTTTTCGGGTTGGTCGATACGTTCTCCGGTGGCGGTGGTCTGCCTCAGGATACCGGTGCGGCTATTGCTTCCCTGAGCACCGACGGCTCCGTTCAGTTCAATGCGCAGTTCCCGGCAGGCATGCCTTCTGCCTACTGTGGCGATGATGGTGCGGAAGTGGTGGATGGGGTTCGCTATTACTCCTGGGGTGGCAACAAGATCTCTACCAACCTTCTGGACGTGAGTGATGCCTTGCTGTTGGTCCTTAAATCAAGTTTTGATGAGCCTTCCGATGGGCTTGTGCCCGCGTGCAGCATGAAAGTCGGTAAGGTGTTGGGTGTGGATTACGCCCACAATCACCTGGACCAGGTGAATCAGCTGTTTGGTCTGGTCGGACGTAATACGGCAGATCCAGTCGAGCTGTATCGGCAGCAGGCGAACCGCCTCAAGAACCTCGGTCTCTGATCTGGCTTTTCAGGAAAGGCGGGCCCAAACGGCCCGCCGCAGAGGTTGTTCATGAAACGCAGTCACTTCGTTGTTTGTATTGGCATCGCTGTCCTTGGTGCTTCCATTTTTAACTATAGCCAGTGGGGAATGGGCGATCGATCGGACAGTCCGCTTGATACCTCTGTACTCAAACCGGCTGATTCCAGCCCGGTTGCGGCTCACAACCCCGTTTCGGTCAGCCCGGGAACGCTACCCTCCGAATCTGACGCCTCGCTGCCTGCCTTACCCAGAGACGATCGCGTAGCGGATATCGACGTAGACGGTGCAGTGCGAGTGGACATGAACGGTAATCTGGTCCTCGACCGTGATCTTCGCCGTTTTATGGATTTCTTTATTGGCCTGGCGCCGGATCGTCGTTACGAAGAGGCGATGCGACAGCGTATGCAGGCCGTCATGACGAATAACGGAATTCCATTCGCAATCCAGCAGGAAGTGCTGGAGATCCTTGAGCACTATCTGGCGTACCGCGAGGCCGCGACGGCGATGGAACAGCATGGCAGCCTCGATTCGACGAACATTCAAGCGACGTTTGATGCCTTGTACAGCCTGCGCAGAGAGCACCTTGGGGCGGATGTGGCTGAGGGGTTCTATGGTCAGGAAGAGCATCGGCTTCGGCTGATGCTCGACAGGCAGCGGATTCTGGCTGATGACAGCATGAGTGAGGCCGAAAGGGACCGTGCATTGGCGCAACTGAACCAGTTATTGCCAGACCATGTCCGGGAAACCCGGGAGACCTCTGAAACGGTGGTGTCGATGGTTCAGAAGGTGCAGAAGTTAAGGGCCTCTGGCGCCAGTGAGGCAGAAGTTCGGGCGCTTCGGCTGCAACACTATGGTGCAGAGGCAACCGCCCGTCTTGAAGGGCTTGATCAGCAGCGGCAACGGTGGCAAGCCCGGGTGAATGACTATGAGCAGCGTAAGCAGCAGGTGCTGCAAAGCGAAGGCCTGGCCCAAAAGGAGCGTGAAGAAGCTCTTGAAGCACTGAGGCAGGAAATATTTCAGGAAGAGCACGAACGGCGTCGCATCCGGGCGTTGGATAACACCTCCGGAAGCAGTGGTTTGAGCACATGATCCTTCTTATGAAACCGGGTCCATGGTATTGTTGGGCCCTGATTTCAGAGCAGTTGACGGATCATGAGCTACCAGGTTTTAGCCCGAAAATGGCGCCCCCGCACCTTTGAGGATATGGTGGGGCAAGAGCATGTGCTGCAAGCACTTGTTCATGCGTTGGAGCACCAGCGCCTGCACCACGCCTACCTGTTTACCGGCACCCGGGGTGTTGGTAAAACCACCATTGGCCGTTTGCTGGCCCGTTGTTTGAACTGTGAAACCGGTATTACAGCCAATCCCTGTGGTGAGTGCGGCAGCTGTAAGGAAATTCTTGAAGGCCGGTTTGTTGACCTGATCGAAATTGACGCGGCTTCGCGCACCGGCGTTGACGACATGCGGGAGCTGACAGACAACGTTCAGTACTCGCCGAGTCGCGGTCGATATAAGGTGTACCTCATCGACGAGGTGCACATGCTCACCAATCAGTCATTCAATGCGTTTCTGAAAACGCTGGAAGAGCCCCCCGAACACGTCAAGTTCCTGCTGGCCACGACCGATCCGCAAAAACTGCCGGTGACCGTGCTGTCCCGCTGTCTGCAGTTCAACCTCAAGCGGATGACACCCGAGCATATTGTGGGTCACCTGAAGCATGTGTTGACCGAGGAGCAGGTCCCCTTTGAAGACCCGGCTCTTTGGCTGCTTGCCCGCGCAGCGGATGGCAGCATGCGGGATGCCTTGAGCCTGACGGATCAGGCCATTGCATTCGGGAATCAGAATCTGGCGGCCAGTGATGTCAGTACCATGCTGGGCACCATCGACCAGAGGGATATTGAGCGTATTGTCGACACGCTGGTTGATCGGGATGGCCCGGGATTGCTGGCGGAGATCAATCGCATTGCGGATTTTGCGCCAGACTACAGCGTTATCCTTGCCGACCTGCTTTCCTTGTTCCACCGGGTCACGATGGAACAGGTTGTACCCGGCAGCGCAGACAACGCCATGGGGGATGCGGCTCAGGCGCAGGCGCTGGCCCGCAAACTGAGTGCGGAAGACGCCCAGCTGTTTTACCAGACGGCGCTGATGGGCAGGAAAGACCTTGCAGTAACGCCGGATGCCCGTATGGGTTTCGAAATGACGTTGTTGCGTATGCTGGCGTTCCGGCCTGGCGCAGACCGCCGCGAGCCTCCGGCGTTATCGTCGGGCACTCGCGAAACGGCCGGTCGTGCTGATCTGGAGCCCGAGCCTGGCCTCCAGCCTCAAGCAGCGCCAGCGGTCGCTGAGCCGGCTATCGAGAGTGCCCATGCTCAGCCGGAGCCGGAGAGCGTTTCTGTAGCAGAACCTGAGCCACAATCCGAGCCCGAACCACAACCGCCCGTGATCGATGCGCCACCCTGGGACCCGGACCCCGGCGATCAGCCTTTTGGCAGCGAGCCTGAGGATGAACGCCCGGCCACCCGGGAGAACGCCCCGGTGCCGGTCAATGAACCAGAGCAACAGCCGGAGCCGGAGCCAGAGCCAGAGCCCCTGGTCGCCGAGGCAGCGCCGGCGGTTGAGCCACAGGAACCGGTGACCGCAGACGGTTTTGTGTGGGAGCGTGACTTCAGGCAGTTGGACATTAATGGCATGCCGGGCAATCTGGCCAGTTACAGTTCCATGGCTATGGTCGGTGATACCGTTGTGCTGACCCTGGACGAAGGCCATGCACGACTTTTGAACGAACGCCACGAAGAAAAAATCGTCGCCGCCTTGAGATCCCGCTTTGGTGACGCCACACAGTTAAAAATAGAGCAGGGTGAGCCGGGTGAGCATACCCCGGCCGCGTTTGAGGAGCGGCAGCGGGTGGCCCGCCAGAAATCGGCGGAAGCGTCGATTCGGCAGGACCCGTTGGTACAAAGCATCGTTGAACGATTTGAGGGCCGGGTAGTCGAAGAAAGCATCCGACCCGCAGAGACAGGCAGGAGATAACCGAATGATGAACAACATGGGCGATCTGATGAAAAAGGCCCAGCAGATGCAAGAGCAGATGCAGAAGGCCCAGGAAGAAATTGCCAAGGCAGAAGTGACCGGCGAGTCCGGTGCTGGGCTGGTCAAAGTGACCATGAATGGCAGGCACGATGTCCGCAAGGTCGAGATAGACCCTTCCATGATGTCGGAAGACAAAGAGATTCTGGAAGATCTTTTGGCCGCCGCCGTCAACGATGCTGTGCGTCGTGTCGAAGCGAACCAGAAGGATAAAATGTCGGGCATGATGTCTGGAATGGGTATGCCGCCCGGATTCAAAATGCCATTCTGAGCCTGCTCAGGTTTGCCGTTTTCTTTGAGGAGTGTTCATGGCATTCAGCCCCTTGGTTGATGAGTTGGTCGAGTCTCTCCGGTGTTTGCCGGGAGTTGGCCAGAAGACCGCGCAGCGCATGGCGTTTCACCTGCTGGAACGAGGCCGTTCCGGAGGTGCCCGGCTGGCTAGTGCCCTTGGCCAGGCTATGGACAATGTGCGCCGGTGTGACAGCTGTCAGAACTTCTCAGATACTGAAATCTGCCGGATCTGTGATAAGCCCGAACGCCGCACGGGCACGCTTTGTGTGGTTGAGAGCCCGTCCGATCTTCTGGCGATCGAGCAGGCCGGAGATTACCGGGGCAGTTACTTTGTGCTGATGGGGCATCTGTCGCCGATTGACGGTGTGGGTCCCGAGGAGATCGGCATTGAGCGCCTGCTGAGGCGGGTGCGCGAAGAGGGCGTCAGTGAACTGATACTGGCGACCAATCCGACGGTTGAAGGGGAAGCCACAGCCCACTACATTGCAGACCGTCTTGATGACCAGAGCATCCTGATTACCCGTCTGGCCCATGGTATTCCCGTAGGTGGCGAGCTTGGTTATGTGGATGGCTTTACCCTCACGCACGCCTTTCGGGGCCGTAAACCCCTTTCAGAATAACCCCCAGGTTTTTTTATGACTGAAACGCCAACCGCCATACCGGTTCCCCCGGCCCCGGAGAACATTCGCTGGCTGGCCACGCTGGAAGAGCTGGATCAATGGCTGGCAAGCCTGCCGCCCGGTTGTCCGGTGGCGCTGGATACCGAGTTCGAGCGCGTTTCCACCTTCTATCCGATCCCCGGGCTGGTTCAGTTGGGCGGTAACGGCGAATACTGGCTGGTTGATCCGGGTGTGGCCGAGGCATCGGCAGGCTTCCGGGCAATGATGGCCGATGCCCAGCGACCGAAGTTGCTCTATGCCATGAGCGAGGATCTCGAGTTGTTCCGGCACTGGCTGAATGTAGCGCCAGCCGGAGTGCTGGATTTGCAGATTGGCGCTGCGCTTGCGGGTGCGGGTTTTTCAGTGGGCTATGCCAGGCTGGTAGAATCCCTGTTCGGTGAAGTGCTCGATAAATCTGTGACTCGCTCTGACTGGGTTTCACGGCCCCTGACGCCCGAGCAGGAGCGTTACGCAGTCGACGACATCCGGTTTCTGGAGCCCCTGTCCAACTGGGTATCAGATAAGCTGAAAGAGCGGGGGCTTGAACATGCTCTGGCCGATGAGTCCCGCCGGTTTGCGGAGGAAGCCGCGAACCAGGAAGATCCCGGCCTGCACTACCTGAAGCTACGCGGTGGCTGGGGGCTCACCCCGGAGCAACAAGCCGTACTCCAGCGCCTGGTATCCTGGCGTGAGCAGGAGTGCCACCGCGTCGACAGGCCCCGTAACCGAGTGTTGAGTGATGCACTGTTGATTGCTATTGCCGAGCGTTGTCCGGGGTCACTCCGGGTATTGAATGATATTCAGGGCGTGCCGGGCGGTATTGTTAAGCGTTACGGGGATCACCTGCTGGAACTTGTTCGTGCCGGCAGAGAGGCTGATACTTCGTCACTGGAGTTGATCCCAAGGCCACTGACGCGAGATCAGCAGGCGCTCTACAAAAAAGTAAAGCGATGCTTTAACCGGGTGGCAGAACAGCATGATATTCCAATAGAAATTCTTGCACCGAGAAAGCGCATTGAAAGAATTCTCCAGGACCAGTCTCTGGAGGGTCACGCATTTTTTGAAGGCTGGCGCGAAGCACTGCTTGCTCCCGTAGCCGCTGACATTGAGGAACTTCTCCGATCATGACAAACCGCGAATTTGTTTCGGTGTTTCGCAGCAGCAAAAAAAGCGACACCTACCTGTACGTCCGTCGCGGCCAGAACTGGGATGAACTGCCGGAGCCACTGAGGTCCATCTTTGGCCAGCCGGTTCACGCCATGGACTTGCTGCTGACACCGGACAAACAACTGGCTCGAACCTCCGGCAAGGAGGTTATGGACGCGTTGGCGGAGAAGGATTTTTATCTGCAAATGCCGGAAGAGCAAGATACCTATATCGTCGATTTCAAACGCAAGGTCGAGCAGCGCAAAAAATGAGTGCTCAGATTCCCTTCTGGCAGCGGAAGCGCCTGGACGAAATGACACAGCCGGAATGGGAGTCCCTGTGCGATGGCTGTGGGCAGTGCTGTCTGCAGAAGCTGGAAGACGAAGATACCGGAGAGGTTTACCATACCGACCTGGTTTGCCGGTATATGGATGTGCAATCTGGCCAGTGTACGGTGTATTCACAGCGGCTGGAAAAAGTTCCCGAGTGTACGGTACTGACACCGGAAACCGTCGCCTCGTATTCCTGGCTGCCGTATACCTGTGCCTATCGTACCCTGGCCGAGAGCCGGCCATTGGCGGACTGGCATCCGCTGCGTTCAGGGGATCCTGAATCCGTCCATCGTGCGGGTGTTTCGGTTCGGGGCAGAGTCGTCTCTGAAAGCTCTGTGCCGGAAGAGGATTGGGAAGAACATATAATTCACTGGGTTCTGTAATGATCGATGCTAACGCCTCCCTGGCCTATGGAATATTCTGGGCCGCCTACGCCGTCGCTTTCGTGGTGCTGTTTTACATGATGAAGGCGCTGTTCCGGATTTTGCCGCTCTACGGCTTCCGCACGCTGCTCTTGTCGGCTCTGATGGTGCTGATACTCACGCCTGTTGAGTCTCCGGATCTGGCCGGTTGGTGGATACCAGCCTGGCTGTTTGCGGGCTATGAACTGATCCTCGGGGATGTCGATGCAGCGGGTGCGGCGCTGTTCAATTTTGGCGTTGCGGGTCTGATCATGCTGCTGGTGTGGATTCTTGACCTGGTCCGTTACCGGCTGGTGCGCAAGTAACCTGCACAACGAATCAAAAAAATAATGGGTGGGCGACCGTGATTATGAAGCGAATTCAGTGGTTTTTTGCAGTCCTTTTGGTGGTTTTTTTGCCGTGGCAGGCGACAGCACAAGAGGCGGCTCTGGCGTTGCCGGCGGGGGCTGACGTTCGCATTGTTGTTGATATGTCCGGGTCCATGAAGGAAACCGACCCGGACAACTTGCGTCGCCCTGCGGTGCGTTTGCTGGCCCGCATGCTACCCGAAAACGCCGAAGCCGGGCTGTGGACGTTCGGCCAGTACGTCAACATGCTGGTGCCCCATGGCACCGTCAATGAGGCATGGCGTAACACGGCTATCGAGCGGTCGGAGCAAATCAACTCGGTAGCGCTTCATACCAATCTGGGACTTGCCATTGAAAAAGCCAGTAACGACTGGTTGTCTGGCGGTACCCTTGAGAATACCCATCTGATTTTACTCAGCGATGGCAAGGTCGACATTCCGGGTGGCGAGTCGGCGAGTCGTGCGGAGGAGTCGCGGATTCTTGAGACTCTTCTGCCTGTCCTGCAAGCCAAGGGCGCAACCATCCATACGGTCGGCCTGTCTGAACGTGCCGATATTGAGTTCTTGCGCCAATTGGCGAAGGCAACCGGTGGTAGCTTCAGGCTGGCCCAGTCGGCCGAAGCGTTGAACCTGGCGTTCGCCGATGCTCTGAATACCGCTGTACCGCAGGAACAAGTGCCCATCGAGGGCGACGAGTTCTCGGTAGATGACGGTGTCACCGAATTTACGGCGTTGATTTTCTCGGGCGGCGCGTCGTCCGAGCCTTCCAGTTTGCAGTTGGCAAAGCCTGGTGGTGAGTTGTTCACCCCTGAAAACCTGCCTGAAAATGTGCGCTGGGCTGCAGAGCCCGGCTATGACCTGATCACAGTCACCGAGCCCATGGCAGGCGCCTGGCGGATTGTTGGCGATCTGGGGCAGGGTAGCAGGGTAACCGTGGTCAGTAATCTGCGCATGGTGGTGAGTCCCATCCCGCCAGAGTTCTCTGCCGAGACGCCGGTGAATCTGGAAGTGGCCTTTTTTGAAGGCGCTAACGCGATCCAGGATGCAGACTTCCTCGGTGTGATGGATGTAAAAGTCTCCATTACTGCCGCAGACGGGCGCCGGGGTACCAAGGTTCTCTCGGCAGATCAGCCGCCGGAAGATGGCATATACCGGGACACCGTTGAAAAACTGCCCGTTGTAGGGCGTTATCAAATAGACGTTGTTGCTGATGGCGGGACTTTCGCCCGTAAATTCAGTGCCATGACCAGTTTTGTCGTGCCGGGAGAGGAAGCGCCGGTCGCCGTGGTTTCGGAGCCTTTGGTGCCGGATCTCAGCGAGCAGATTGAACACCTCCCGTTTGAAGGAGCCGAGGCGCCGGTCGAGCCAGAATCAGAGACCGCTGAAGCGCCTGAGCCAGGCATTGAACCTGTACAAACCTCCGTACCTGATGCGGTAGAGCAGTCGGCAGAGCCGTCTGTCAGTGAACCTCAGGTTGTTGAGGCTGAACCCGAGCCCGCCGATCCAGTCGCGGAGCCGGAGCCAGAGAGCACGCCCATTCATGAGCCTGAAAATGGAACCCTTTGGGGTATCCCAGTCTGGCTCTATGGTGCGATTGCTGCGGTTGTGGTGATCGTTGTTGGCCTTGGCGTGTTTGCTGTTCGCCAGAAAAAAGCGAGGGCAGAGCAGGCCCAGGCGGCGGCCTCGGCCCGCGAAACCGTTGACGACTTGCCAGAAGAAGCCGCGCCACCGGTGCTGGAAGAGGCTGCAGCGGAGCCTGAGCCAGAGCCAGAGCCAGAGCCAGAGCCAGAACTGGCCGAGGATGAAGAGATCCCGGAAGTCACCGAAACCGTAGAATCGGTGGATGAGATCGAAGAAGATGAGTTTCCGATGGCCGTTGACGAGGTGGTTGAGGGCGTCGACGACTTGCCAGAAGATGAGCCCGCTGAAGGCCTGGATGACGATCTGGACGAGTTCGCGCTGGAAGATTT
The DNA here is from genome assembly GCF_030541005.1 of Marinobacter sp. SS5-14b. Lineage (GTDB taxonomy): Bacteria > Pseudomonadota > Gammaproteobacteria > Pseudomonadales > Oleiphilaceae > Marinobacter. Next base: position 601,658 of record NZ_JASSVM010000001.1, read on the forward strand.
CGATCTCTCGGAATTCGATGATTTGCCCGATTTCGACGACGATCCGTCAGAGGCTGATGAGTCCGCGCAGAGTACTCAGGATAAGGCCAAAAAAGATCAGAACGCTAAAAAGTAACCGACAGGAAACAGACACATGAAGTTTACCGGCACCGAAAAATACGTAGCCACCGATGACCTGCAGATGGCTGTTAACGCAGCGATTGCGCTCCAGCGCCCGTTGCTGATCAAAGGCGAGCCTGGCACCGGTAAAACCTTGCTGGCGGAAGAAATGGCGGCAGCCTTGGGAATGAAGCTGATTCCCTGGCATATCAAGTCCACCACCAAGGCGCAGCAAGGCCTCTACGAGTACGATGCGGTTTCCCGATTGCGGGACTCCCAGCTGGGTGATGAAAAGGTCAAAGATATTCGCAACTACATTATCAAAGGCAAGCTTTGGGAAGCCTTTGATGCAGACGAGCAAGTGGTGCTGTTGATTGATGAGATCGACAAGGCCGACATCGAATTTCCTAACGACCTGCTGCTTGAGCTGGATCGCATGGAATTCTATGTCTATGAGACTCAGGAGTTCGTGAAGGCCCGGAAACGCCCCATCGTGGTCATCACCAGTAACAATGAAAAAGAACTGCCGGACGCCTTCCTGCGCCGCTGCTTCTTCCACTACATCAGCTTTCCGGACCATGACACCATGAAAGAGATCGTGGACGTGCATTTTCCGGGCCTTCAGCAGCAGGTGGTACGGGATGCGCTTGAAGTGTTTTTTGATGTGCGGAAGGTGCCTGGCATTAAGAAAAAGCCTTCTACCTCCGAACTCATCGACTGGCTGAAGCTGTTGATGGCCGACGAGCTGTCCGCCAAAGCGCTTCAGGAAAAAGACAGCAGTTCCGCATTGCCTCCGTTGTACGGGGCGCTGGTGAAGAACGAGCAAGACGTTCACCTGTTGCAGAAGCTGGCGTTTATGGCACGTCGCCGAAACTGATCTCTGGCAAGAGTTTCGCTTTATGTTGATCGATTTTTTCCTCGAAGTTCGCCGTGCGAAAGTGCCGGCCAGTCTGCGGGAGTTTCTGGACCTGCTGGAAGCGATTCAGCAGCGACTGGCTTTTGCCGACATGGAGGAGTTCTATTACCTGGCCCGGGTGTGCCTGGTGAAGGATGAGCGACACTTCGACAAGTTTGACCGTGCCTTCAAGGCCTATTTTGATGGCATCGAGAACCTGGACGACCTGCTGCAGGCGTTGATTCCGGATGAGTGGCTGCGGGCTGAGTTCGAAAAGCATTTGTCTGAGGAAGAAAAAGCCAAAATCGAGTCCCTGGGTGGGCTGGAAGAGCTGATTGAAACCTTCAAAAAGCGCATGGAAGAGCAAAAGGAGCGCCATGCAGGGGGTAACAAGTGGGTGGGCACCGGTGGCACCTCTCCATTCGGCGCTAATGGCTACAACCCGGAAGGTTTCCGTATTGGTCAGAAAAACGGTCGCCAGGGAAGGGCGGTAAAAGTCTGGGAAAAGCGGGATTACAAAGATCTGGACGACAGCATTACCCTGGGCATTCGTAACATCAAAGTTGCGTTGCGTCGCTTGCGGAAGTTTGCTCGCCAGGGCGCGGCGGATCAACTCGATATGGATGACACCATTCGCTCTACCGCCCGAAACGCAGGTTATCTTGACCTGAAAATGGTGCCGGAGCGGCACAATGCTGTGAAGGTACTGATCTTCTTCGATGTGGGTGGATCAATGGACCCTCACATCCGGGTGTGCGAAGAGCTGTTTTCTGCAGCGCGGCTTGAGTTCAAGCACATGGAGTATTTTTACTTCCATAACTTCGTTTACGAGAGTGTGTGGAAGAACAATATTCGCCGGATGAACGAAACCTCAAGCACCTGGGATATCCTGAACAAGTATACCCCGGACTATAAAGTGATCTTTGTGGGGGACGCCACCATGGCGCCCTATGAAATCACGCACCCCGGTGGTTCCATAGAGCACTGGAACGAAGAGGCGGGTGGCACCTGGATGCAACGTATTACCGAGCATTTCCGCAAAGTGGTTTGGTTGAACCCGTTGCCGGAAAGCTATTGGGGGTCTGGCGGTTCGTTAGGCATTACCCGGCAATTGGTCAACAACCATATGTACCCGCTCACCATTGAAGGGCTTGAGTCGGCAATGAAGCAGCTCACCAAATAACCCGGCTGCAGAAAAAAAGCCGATGCGGTTGAGGGCATCGGCAAAGCTCGGCATATACAAGCGGGCGCAGCCATTACGGTGCCCCGCCGCTACTGTATCTGCAAAGATTAAGCCGGAGTCCATTAAAAAGTTATAGATTCAATGAGTTAAGTTCAATTCCGCTTTGTCCTATCTACTTTCCGCTGTGCCTTGAATTCCCGACCTGTCAAATAGATCGACACTTTTCACTGTGTAAACCGCGTCAAAGTTTCATTTGGTGAAGCAGATACCGTTCTTGGTTGTTAGCGGGTGTTACTCTTTATTGCGATTTGTTACCCAGCCGCGCGCCAGCGATAGCGCGGCCACGCATGACAGGACACGTATGTTCGGCAAACAACAAACACAAGACTGCCGGATTGCCCCACGGAAGCCGGGGCGTTGGATATCCGGATTACTACTGGCCGTAAATCTGGTTGCCAGTGCACAGGCTGCATCGCTCGACTCGGAAATTGATCACCTGAGTACTGAGGTTGTCCGTCACAGCGACGGCGTGAAGGCGGTGGAACAGGCTGTGTTGCCGCTCACCGATACCCGTGTGGCGGTGTTCCTGTCACTTGGTGATCGTCAGGCATTGGAGCTGGACTCTGTAGAGCTTTATCTCGACGGTGAGCCGGTCAGTTCCCACCTCTACAATGACCGCGAACGGGAATCCCTGGGACAAGGTGGTGTGCATCAGATTTATACCGGTAATCTGGCCGCCGGTAGCCATCAACTTAAGGTCGTGGTTAATGCCCGCGCTGACAATAACCGTTTTGTGCGCCGTGAGATAAGCCATCCATTCCGCAAGCAGTCCGATAGGGTTGGGCTCAAAATGGCTCTGGATGCCAGAGCGCCAGAGTTCGAGCCGGACGTTTCATTTTTTAGTGTATCTGCGTCAGAGTTCACCAAACTTGCAGACGGAGTTAAGCAGTTTGTCTCGGCTGCGGAGCCTGGTGACAAGGCTGTTCAACGTAAGGGCTACGGTGATGCCCGGCAGCAGGAAAAGTTCAGGCTGGCGGAGCGCGAACGCCTTCAGGGCAGGACCGATGCCGCGGGCCGACACCTTGCGGCTATGGACGAAGGCTACTGGGCTGCATTGGGCTACATGAACCTGGCCGGGGACTTCGCAAGGGACGACCTCAACCCTTCCCGGGCCCTGGTGTCCTTGCGGGTTGCCATGGCCATGGCGGCAAAAGACACCAACACAGCGCGCAGTAAAAACCTGCTGAATCAGCTGCACCTTCGTGCCGGCTACCTGGCCCTGACGAATGAAGAGTATGACAAGGCCGTCGACTTTCTTGAGAAAGTTACTCTGGACAGCTATTACGCCCCGCATGCTCTTTACCTCCACGGTTTGGCCCTCGCAGAGAAAGACAACCACCGCGCAGCTATGCAGAGCTGGCATCGCGCTAAAAAATTTCCGCTTGCGTTTCCCGGCGTGTCCGATGCCTGGATTGGCATGGGGCGTGGCTATGATCTTGCGGGTTACCCCGGTCAGGCGGGTGAGTCCTGGCTGGCCGCAAACGCCGCCTATCAGGGTGAACGGGTTACTCTGAACAAGCTTGCAGAGCGAATTCGTGAAGACGGCGCGTATAAAGCATTGGTTGAGGACGCAAGGGGGCCGGATACACAGTGGTTTCTGGCAGACAGCCGCACGCTGACCCAACCCCGAATGGCCTACCTGTTTTTGTTTCTCGAGCAGCCCCCGGCCCAGGCCGCAGTGCGCCGCGTTGCCATGCTCGACAACATGGCGACGACCCTGGTCAACAACGATCATAATCTGGGCGTATTCATAGACGCACTGAATAACCTCAAGGCAGGAAACCCGTCGTCAGCCAGCATTCCCCGGAAGATTAACCCGCAGTTGGCAGAAGCCCGAAAACTGAAATCGCAGGCTGGTCAGCTGTTGGCGAAGGTGCACGAAGCCCGGGTGGTCGCTGCCAAAGCACTCGATGAACTGGCCCTGGCGTTTGTGGTCGGGGAAGACCGAAGGATGGCCCATGCCGTCGACAGGACCGAACAGCAAATTGCCCATCTGTACGAATACCTTGCCCTGGAAAACCTCGGGGAGGGCGCCCAATGACCCATCGTTTCGTTCGCACAGGCCTGTTGCCGCTGCTGGTTGCGGTTACGCTTCACCACGGATTGGCTCAGGCTCAGGAGGCGTTCCGGGTAGAGCTCGGTAAAGACGGTGAAACTCTCGGTGATATGCGGCCGGTGTTTCTCAAGTTTGAATCTCGCCCGCTTCCGGCCATTTCTCCAGCGGAAGTTGCGCGACGGTATCAGAAGTTGTTTGAAGGCTCAGATGAACCGGAAGTGCGCATTGATGCGCTGAATCGCCTCAACAACATCCGGGATCGCTCGGGCCAGAATATTGGTTTTTCCGAAGAGCGTGAGGCGGAAATTTATCGTGAGGTTCTTGATAGCTACGAGAACATACTCGCCCGGGGTTCCTTTTCCGGGCGCCTCGACGAACTCTTGTATCAGATGGCCAAGGCTCACGCGCTGACCGGCCAGCACAAGGAGTCCATTCAACGCCTGCGACAGTTGGTGGGCCTGTATCCGACATCCGACCTGGTTCCAGAGGCCAGATTCCGAATTGCCGAAGCAGCATTTTCCGCTGGCAATTATCAGGAGGCCGAAACCGGATACCGTGCCTTGCTGGATACTGATAATCGGCAGGAGTTGGCGACCAAGGCCAGGTACATGCTTGGCTGGAGTCAGTTCAAGCAGGGCGAGCAGGCCTGGAACCGCGCAGCGGAAAACTTCATGGAATTGCTTGATCAGCAACTGCCCGGGGCTCAGCAACTGCTCGCGCCGCCCGAGTCTGGCCTGGATATGATTGAGGACAGCTTCCGGGTTTTGGCGCTGATGGCATCGCGTACGGATGATCACCGGAGCCTGGCACGGTGGGTAGCCGAGCGGCCCGGATCCGTATGGCGGCACATTCTTTATGACAGGCTGGCCGACTTGCATGCAGTTGAAGGCCGTTATGCAAGGGCGGTGGCGGTTAATGATGCCTTTGTAGCCGCTTATCCTGAACACCCGTCTGATGCGGCGTTTATGGCTCAGAGTGTGGGCTTCTGGCAGATGGCGGGTGACACCGAACAAGCCAGGGCAGCCAAGGAAGGTTTTGTGGCCCGGTTTCGTGCCGATCACCGATATCAGGCGCTGGCCGCCAACCAGCAACAGAACTGGCAGAACTACAGCCGCTTTCTTGCCGATCATTATTATGCGACCGGAGCTGACTTTGATGGCCGTGGTGATACTGCCGCTGCCCGGGACGCCTGGCGTGCTGCAGCGGGTTACTACGAGGCTCTGGCATCGCGCTCCGGCACCGAGGGTGAGCTTCTTCATCTGGCCGGTGATGCCAGGTTGCTGTCCGGCAACCGCTTAAAAGCACTTGAGAACTTCCGGCTTGCCGGCTACGGCCAGGACTATAAGCGGGCATCGGAGGCAGCATGGGCCGCAATCACATTGCTTCGGGAAGATTTCGTCGCCGCTAAGGGAACGGCTCAGAATCTACAGCGCCTCAACGCTGTGAGCGAAGAAGAACAGCGATACAGTGAGGCCTTCGGGGTGGATGCACGGTTGTCCGGCCTGCGAGCTGATCTGGCTAATCACTGGTACGACGCCGGTCAATTCGAGCAGGCACTTGCCTATGCGAAAACCACCATCGACTGGCAGGGGGCCCAGCCGGACGAACGCTACGCCGCCTGGCTGGTTATTGCCAGAGTTCAGCACCGAAGCGGTGAGTTTGGCCTGGCTGAACGGGCCTGGCGCCAGGCACTGGGGCTTGCCGAGAAAGAATCGATACTGGCCGTATCAAAGCAACAGCAGGCCGATATCCGGGAGCAGTTGGCTACAGCCATTTACCGGCAGGGAGAGACGGCTGCAGCCGCGGGCAATGCGACCCTCGCGGTGGCGCACTTCCAAAGAGTGAGCAGTGTTGTGCCTGGCTCGGAATTGGCGATCAAAGCCCGATTTGATGCCGCCAATACCCTGCTTAAAGCATCCGACTGGTTGACTGCCGTTAACGAGCTTAACCGGTTCCGGTCTGATTATCCGAACCACCAGCTTACAGCTGAAACCGGTGAGAAGCTGGTGCTGGCGTATCAGAAATCGGGCCAACCGCTGAAAGCGGCCAACGAATTGTTGGGTGCCGCCGCAGGATCTTCCGACCCCTGGCCTCTGAGGCTGCGCGCTGCCGCGATTTATCATGAAGCCGGTGAAAACGAAGCTCGCAATACGCTCTACCGGGATTGGCTGGTAACGGCGCCAGCGCCCCGCAACGCCACCGACCATGTGCAGCAACAAACCATGCGCCAGCGGTTGATTGAATCCGGAGCCACCGACGGTGCAACACTGCAGGCGCTTGTAACCATTGAGTCCGGGAGCCAGTGGCACTCTGACGAAACGCTTTCCTGGGCCGGTGAGGCCGCGCTAGAACTCGGCACTCGGGCCGCAGAGAGGTTTTCGGCCATAGCCCTCGTTCATCCGCTGGAAGATTCCCTGGCCCGCAAACAACAAGCGCTCGAGCAAGCGCAGAACTACTTCCTGGAAGCGGAAACCTTCGCGGGTGAGCGGGTGGCCTCCGAGGTGCTCTATCGCAGAGCGGAGCTCTACCGGACACTGGCGAAAGATCTGATGGCATCCGAAGTGCCAGCCGAACTGAACGACATGGAAACCATGCAGTATCAGATGTTGCTGGAAGAAGAAGCCTATCCGCTGGAGGAGCGAGCGTTGGCGTTGCACGCACAAAACCATCAACGCATCATCACCCGTGGTTTTGATCAGTGGATCGGCCAGAGCCTGGACGTTCTGGCGGCTTTACATCCGGGACGCTACAACCGGGACCTGCGGTGGATGAGCTGGACTATGAAGGAGAACGACGGTGCCTGATTCCATACGCCAGTACGGTCGCTGCTTGATACTGATTGCCGCTGCCGGCCTCAGCGCCTGTGCCAGTACGGGGATAGCCCCAGGTTCAGAGGTTGAGGAAACACCTCGCGTGTACTCACCGGAACAGGCAGCGCAGTGGTCCAGCAAGGGCAAACTGGCTCATGAGCAGGGGGATATTGCCGGCGCCGTTGACGCCTGGCAGCAAGCCGTGAAGTTCAACCCGGCGGATGCCGTAACCGTGAATAACCTTGCCCTGGTACTGCAGCAGCAGCATCGCTTTAGCGAAGCCGCAAGGGTACTGAAGCAAGGCGTAGAAGCCTCCCCGGGGACCGCCGAATTGCATTACAACCTGGCGGTGATTTCCGAGCTCTATCTGCTTGATCTTGAGAGTGCCCTGGTCCATTACCAGCGTTATCAGGCACTCGCACCCGAAGAAGACACGATGGTTGCCGGCTGGATCGCCGATCTCGAACGGAGGCTGCAATGATGCGGATACCGGTAAGAGCTTTTCGGACCCTGCTGCTGGCTTTCACGGTCGTAATGCCTGCACTGGCCAGTGTTGACGAATCGGGCGCGCAAACACAGCGAACGCAACGCGCTCTGGAGGTTGCCGGCCTCTCCGCCAGTGTCGGAGAAGACGACCCACGGATTCTCTATATCTTGCCCTGGCAGACACCCAGTTTGCCCCGCAGGCCCCGGACCGAACTGAACCAGGCCGCACCGGAGCTCCTGCAACCCGTTTCAACCACCGCACTGGAGAATCACCGCCAGTTTCGGGAAACCCTGAACCCGCTGGTGCTGGAGCCAACCCTGGTTGTTCCGGCCCTCGATAAACCGTGACTCAGCAGTAACAACGGAGACTGACATCATGCTCGACACCATCATCCGATTCTTCCAGGAAGGCGGCCCTTTCATGTACCCCATCGCCATTGTGTTGGCGGTCGGCCTTGCGATCACGCTGGAGCGTTTTCTCTACCTGGGCTCGGTTCGACGCAGAAACCGGCTGGCCTTTGAGCGGGGTATTTTACCGGCACTGCAGAAGCGGGATTATCAGCGCGCCATGAAAGCTGCGACCAGTTCGGACAGTGCCATTGCCTCGGTTTTGGGTGCCGGTATTGCCCGCCTGCTGAACAACAGCCGTCGGGAGGATATCGAGTACGCCATGGAGGAAGGGTTGATGGAAGTGCTGCCGCGCCTGGAAAAGCGTACTCAGTATCTTGCCACTCTGGCCAATGTCGCGACGCTACTTGGGCTGCTGGGCACCATCATTGGTTTGATCGCGGCGTTTACCGCCGTCGCGGCCGCAGACCCGGCCCAGAAGGCGAGCCTGTTATCGGAAAGTATTTCGGTAGCGATGAACACCACGGCCTTCGGCCTGATTTCGGCGATTCCACTGCTGTTGTTCCATGCCTTGCTGCAAACCCGCACCAACGAGATCGTCGACAGTTTCGAGATGGCCGGTGTGAAACTGCTGAATATTGTTTCCGATCCGGAAGCCCGGAGTGTAACGGCCTGATGCCGTCAGTCTTTAAGCCAGTTTAAACAGGAGTATGGCGATATGAGACGCCGACACCGCAGGCTCACCACCTCGGCAGATCTGGATATCACGGCCTTTCTCAATCTGATGATTGTACTGGTACCGGTGCTGCTGCTTGGTATGGTGTTCAGCCAGATTCGAATGATCGAACTGAACTTTCCCGGTATGGAAGCCGGGCAGGCCCCCTCAGCACAAGACTTTCGACTGGTGGTTACCGTCATCCCGGCCGGGCTGGAAGTGGCCGACAGCGAGCGAGGGCTGATTGAAGTGCTGCCGGTGAATAACAACGCTCAGGACTTCGAGGGCCTGCGCACGGTTCTGCAACAGATCAAAAGCCAGGTGCCCGACAAAACCGACGTTATTCTCGAAGTCGGGCCGGATGTCGATTACCAGACACTGGTTTCCGTCATGGACGCGGTGCGTTCCTATCCCGCCGTTGTGGCCGCCAGTGTGGTCGAGGCGGAGCTGTTTCCCGACGTATCCCTGATGGATGCCGATGAAGGCCGGGCGCTGGCATCCCGACCGGCAAGTGACACGGGGGAGGGCGCATGAAAACATCCCGCAGATCCCGGTTGCGACAGCGACACTATGGCCGGATGCACAAGGCGGGAGGCCTGAACCTGGTTTCCCTGATGGACATCTTTACCATTCTGGTGTTCTTCCTGATGGTGAATTCATCCGATGTCAAAGTGATGCAGAACAACGCCGATGTGCCGCTGCCGACCTCCAGCGCGGAACAGGAAGCGGTTGAGAACTTGACGGTTCAGGTCAGCGGTCAGTCCATTCTGGTTCAAGGCAGAGAGGTTGCCAGGCTTGACGGAATAGAAGATGCGGACACCCGTATTGCCGGCCTCTCAGAGGAGCTGGCCTACCGCCGAAGCCGCTGGAGCGACGTGCCGGAGCAGGGTCTGGAAGTTACCATCATGGCGGCCAAAGACACCGATTACCGGTTGCTTCGGAAAATCATGCAAACCTGCGTAGACGAACAGTTCCGTCAGGTCCGGTTGGCGGTTGAGGCGGAGGTGCGCAATGGCTGAGCGTCATCCGTCGAATTTCAGCTCCCGATTACCGTGGAGTCGTGACCGGGCGGAGAGTGTCCGTTTTGGTTTAATAGTCTCGTTGGTACTGGCTGTTTTTCTGGTTCCGGCAGTACTGATCCCCTGGCTGGAGGTGCCCGAAATAGACCGGGCGGAAGCGGAAAAAGTGCCGCCCCGGCTGGCGAAGCTGGTTGAGCCGCCAAAGCCGGTCAAGCTTCCGGAGCCGGAACCTGTCAAAGAGCCCGAACCCGAACCTGAACCAGAAGTGGTCAAACAGGAGCCCAAGCCAGAACCCGAGCCGCCCTTGAGCAAGCCTGAGCCTGCCCCGGAGGTTGCAGAGCCGCCGGCGCAGACGACGGAACAGGCGCGGGAAACGGCTTCCCGCTCAGGCTTGTTTGCAATGAAAGACCGGCTGGCCGCATTGACCACCCCCGAGCCTGCAAAAGCGGATCGAACGCTCAAAGCCAATGTCAGTGGTGCAGAGGTCGACGGGTTGTCTGCACGGTCGCCCAACGACACAGTGCTTGCAGGCAGTGGTGGCGTTGCCAGTCGCGAAGGTCCGGCCGGAGAGGTGGATGTGGCAGGCCATAACGTCAGTGAGGTTCAGGCACCGAAAGAAGCAGCGCCTCAGGTTGCCAAAGTGCAGAAACCGGCACGTTCAACGGTCGGTGAACGTGCCATGAGTAACATTCGCCAGGTGTTCGACACCCAGAAGAGCGTGCTTTATTCACTGTATCAGCGTGAACTGCGCAAAGATCCGACCCTGGAGGGGAAGGTGACACTGGAACTGGTGATCGAACCCGATGGTTCGGTCTCTGTCTGCAACGTGGTGGGCTCGGAGCTGAGCAACCCGGCGCTGGAGCAGCGCATTGCGATGAGAGTACAGATGTTCAACTTTGGTGCGGCCAATGTGGAAGCCCGGAAGGTTCGATTCCCGATCGATTTCCTGCCGGGCTAAAGCTTCAGCTCTCGATGGTGATCTTCGGCAGCCGGGGTTTGCGCAGAGAAATTTTCTCGGTAGGCGCAATCACCTTGGCTTCGCCGAACACTACCTGGTCGTCATTCTGGTTTCGCACGTCGCAGGAAAGCACGACACGGTTTTTTGGCTCTTTGCGAAGGACTGTCAGGGTAACCGTCAGAGTATCCTCAAGCTTCACCGGACGCTTGAACGACAGGCTCTGTTCAAGATAGATCGTGCCGGGGCCGGGGATGACGGTGGCCAGAGCCGCGGAGATCAGTGAACCACTCCACATGCCGTGCGCAATGCGCTCCCTGAACATCGATTCTGCGGCGAATTCCGAATCCAGATGGACAGGGTTTACATCGCCAGACACCGCTGCGAACAGAACCAGTTCATCCTCGGTGAGGGTTCGGGCAAAGGTGGCGGAGTCGCCTTCATTCAGTTCGTCATAGGTGATGTTTTCAAGGGTATCCAGGGTGTCGCTCATTACAAACTCCGGCGGCTAACGTGTCGGGTACAGTTGTACCGATTGATGTTCTGAAAACTACCTCATTGATTACAAAACTGCTATTCTCTCTCCACTTTTTTTGAGGCTGAGACCTTTGTCGGGTTGATTTTCCTCCAGAATAGCGCCAATCAGACAGGAGATGGTGATGGATTTTGAGCAGTTCTATCAAGACAAATACCCCGCCGGCATTCCCCGTGAGGTGGATCTCAAAAAATACAAAAACATGGTGGATGTTTTTGATCAAGCGGTAAAAAAATACGCTGATAAACCAGCTTTTACCGCCGTTGGCGTGACCCTGACTTACAGGGATCTTGATACCCAGAGCCGGAACTTTGCGGCCTGGCTGCAAAACAAAACCGATCTGAAGCCCGGCGATCGCATTGCCGTGCAGATGCCCAACGTAACCCAATACCCGGTGGTTGTGTTTGGCGCCATGCGTGCGGGCCTGATTGTGGTAAACACCAATCCGCTTTACACCACGCGCGAGATGGAGCATCAGTTCAATGACTCCGGCGCCAAAGCGTTGGTGGTTCTTGCCAACATGGCTGATAACGCCGAGAAAGTGTTGCCCCACACCGGTATTGAACACGTTATCGTGACCGAAGTGGCCGACATGCATTCAACCGTCAAGCGCACCTTGATGAATGCGGTGGTGAAGCACGTCAAAAAGATGGTGCCCGCGTTCAATATTCCCGGTGCCCACAAACTGCCGGCGGTACTCAGCGCCGGTGCCCGTGAGAAGTTTACACCGGTCGACATCAAGCTGGATGATCTGGCCGCGCTGCAGTATACCGGTGGTACTACCGGTGTGGCGAAAGGTGCCATGCTGACGCACGCCAACCTCGTGGCCAACCTGACTCAGGTTCGCCCGATGCTGGAAGATCAGGTGGCTGAAGGCCAGGAAGTGGTCATCGCGCCGTTGCCGCTGTACCATATTTACTCCTTTACGCTGAACTGCGGCATCATGCTGGAAGCCGGTGCTCACAACATCCTGATCCCGAACCCCCGTGATATTCCGGGCTTTGTGAAAGAGCTTCAGAAGCAGAAATTCTCCGCATTCATCGGCCTGAACACCCTGTTTGTCGCCTTGTGCAACAACGAAGACTTCCAGGACCTGGATTTCTCCGGCCTGAAGTTGACGGCGTCTGGCGGCATGGCATTGAACAGCGACACCGCCAAGATGTGGGAGCGAGTAACCGGCTGTGAAATCAGCGAAGGTTACGGCATGACAGAAACCTCTCCGGTGGTGACCTTCAATCCGCGCAGCGCGATCCAGATTGGCACCATCGGCCTGCCGATTCCCTCTACCATCGTGACAACCATCGATGATGAAGGAAATGAAACGCCGATCGGCGAGCCCGGTGAGCTGTGTGTGAAGGGTCCTCAGGTTATGCGTGGCTACTGGCAGCGCCCGGAAGACACCCAGAAGTCGTTCACCGAGAACGGATTCCTGAAGACTGGCGACATCGCCTTGATCCAGGAAGATGGCTACATTCGCATCGTTGATCGCAAGAAAGACATGATCATCGTGTCGGGCTTCAACGTGTTCCCGAATGAAATCGAAGACGTAGTAACCAGCCACCCGAAGGTGATTGAGTGTGCTGCCGTGGGTATCGACGACGCCAAGAGTGGCGAGGCGGTCAAGGTTTACGTTGTGCCAACGAAAGAAGGCGTAACCGCAAACGAACTGAAGGAATTCTGCCGTGAGCGCCTGACGGCTTATAAAGTGCCGAAGCATTTCGAGTTCCGGGACGAACTGCCCAAGAGTAACGTGGGCAAGATTCTTCGCCGCGAACTGCGGGACGAGGCAAACGCCAAGTAACACTGGCAGGAGGCAACTCCAGGCTTACAAAGACCCTGCTTCGGCAGGGTCTTTGTGTTTATAAGCCCCGGTTTTCTCGATAGACTGTTACGCCTGCAATCCTAACCCATGATCTGAAGAGCCCACAGCCCGTTAATGACCGACACAACCCGGACACACAACCCGGCGCCAGAACCTGCTGACCCAAAGGCCGCGGTAAAGGCGTTTATGAGCCAGCTTGACGCCTGCAACCAGACCGAAGCTGCGCGTATTATTCGGCGCGTCAGCCGCCACAAGGGCGTGCCCGGGCAGAAGGATCTGGAGACCATGGCGCACTGGCTGGAGCAGGGGCTGGAAAAAGTTCGCCGACGCCAGGCATTGCACAAGCCTGCCAGCTTCCCGGAAGGTTTACCGGTCAGCTCCCGGGTTGATGACATCAGTGACGCCATTCGTCAGCATCAGGTGGTGATTGTCGCGGGTGAAACCGGGTCTGGTAAAACCACGCAGATCCCAAAAATCTGCCTGAATCTCGGTCGCGGTATTCGTGGTTTGATTGGTCACACTCAGCCACGGCGAATTGCCGCACGCAGCGTATCCAGTCGCATTGCAGAGGAGTTAGGTGAACCGGTCGGTCGGCAGATCGGTTATCAGGTGCGATTCACCGACAACACCTCGGAAGATTCCAGGGTCAAAGTGATGACCGACGGTATTCTGCTGGCAGAAGTGCAGCACGACCGGTTTTTGGATCGTTACGACACCCTGATTATTGATGAAGCCCACGAACGCAGCCTGAACATTGATTTCCTGCTGGGCTACCTGAAACAACTGTTGCCCAAGCGTCCGGATCTTAAGGTGGTCATCACGTCTGCCACCATTGAAGTAGAGCGCTTCAGCGAATTCTTCAATCAGGCACCGGTTATAGAAGTCAGCGGCCGTACCTATCCGGTAGACGTTCGTTATCGGCCACTGGCCGGTGATGAAGATGATCGGGATCAGGGCTGGACCGATGGCATTCTGTCTGCTTTGGACGAGATCGAACAGCACGAGCGCAGCGAAAAGCAGCCGCCAGGCGATGTTCTGGTTTTCCTGCCCGGCGAGAGGGAAATACGGGCCCTGAGTAAAGTGCTTCGCCATGCCGAGCTACGCCACACTGATGTGCTGCCCCTGTATTCCCGGTTGAGCAACCAGGAACAGAATCGGGTGTTCCAGGCCCACAAGGGTCGGCGCATCGTGCTGTCGACCAACGTGGCAGAAACCTCGCTCACGGTGCCGGGTATTCGCTATGTTATCGATACCGGCGTCGCCCGTATCAGCCGCTACAGTGTTCGCTCCAAGATCCAGCGCCTGCCCATTGAGCCCATTTCTCAGGCCAGTGCCAACCAGCGGGCCGGGCGGTGTGGTCGGGTGGCACCGGGCATCTGCTTCCGGCTGTATGACGAAACCGATTTTCTGAACCGGCCTGAGTACACCGATCCGGAGATTCTGCGAACCAATCTCGCATCGGTCATTCTCCAGATGGCGACCTCGGGCCTCGGTGAAATTCGCCAGTTCCCGTTTCTGGAAGCCCCGGACCGCCGCCAGGTCAATGATGGCTACAAGCTTCTGGAAGAGCTCAGCGCGGTGGATGATAAACGCCGGGTAACCAAGCTCGGCCGCACCATGTCCCGGCTTCCGCTGGACCCGCGCCTGGCCAGAATGCTGGTTACATCGGCGGACCATGGCAGCCTCGCAGAAGTGCTTATCGTGATCGCCGGCTTGAGTGTTCAGGACCCCCGTGAAAGGCCCCAGGACAAGCAACAGGCTTCCGATCAGGCCCATGCACCGTTCAACGACAAAGAGTCGGATTTTGCCACGCTCCTGAATATCTGGAACTGGTTTGAAGAGCAACGTCAGGAACTGTCCCAGAACCAGCTCAAGAAGTTGTGCCAGAAAACCTTCCTGAGCTGGATGCGTATGCGGGAGTGGCGCGATATTCACCGGCAGCTCACACTGATCTGCCGGGAACAAAAACTCACCATGAATCGTGAGCCGGCCAGTTACGATGCCATTCATCAAGCGATTCTTGCAGGCTTGCTTGGCCAGGTGGCCGTGAAGGTAGAGAAACGTGAATATCTGGCCACCCGCAATCGCAAGGTCATGATTTTCCCGGGTTCCAAAGTGGCGAAATCCGGCCCCAAATGGATTGTGGCAGCGGAGATTGTGGAAACCAGCAAAGTGTTCGCCCGGATGGTGGCAAGCATTCAGCCTGAATGGGTGGAGCCGCTGGCAGGCCATATCGTCAAGCACCACTTTTTTGAGCCCCACTGGGAGCAGAAGCGCGCCCAGGTCATGGGCTATGAGAAGGTCACGCTCTACGGCCTGGATGTCGTGGCAAAGCGCCGTATTCCCTATGCCAAGGTGGACCCGGTCGAGTGTCGTAATCTGTTTATCCGCCGAGCGCTCGTGGAAGGTGACTACCAGTCGAAAGCGCCGTTCATTGCCCGTAACCGGGACATGCTGGATACCGTCGAAAACCTGGAAAAGAAAACACGCAGGCGGGATCTGCTGGTGGACGACGAAGTGCTGGTGGCTTTTTACGATGCACGCTTGCCGTCCGATATCGTCAGTGGCCGGCACTTCGAGACCTGGTGGAAAGGCTTGTCGCCAGAGGCCCTGAGCAAACTGGAGCTGACCGAAGCAGACGTTCTTCAGCGTCCTCTGGACCAGGCTGCTGCCGAACAGTACCCCGATTACCTGGAGTGGGAAGGGGTGAAGTACCCGCTCAGCTATGAGTTTGAACCGACCAGCGAGCGTGACGGTGTGACCCTTAACGTGCCACTGATGGCAGTGCGGCAGATACCGTCCCGGCGTCTTGAGTGGCTGGTGCCGGGGCTGCTTAGAGAAAAATGCATCGCGCTGATCAAAGGCTTGCCGAAAGCCCTGCGGCGAAATTTTGTGCCTGTTCCCGATTTTGTCGATGCGGCTCTGGCGAACATGCAGCCGGGCAACGAGCCACTGGCGATCAAGCTGGCGGATCAGTTGCGGCGCATGACCGGCGTACAGATAGACCCCGAAGCCTGGCCTGAGGCTGACCTGCCGCGGCATCTGCGAATGAATCTCAGGGTCACCGGCAATAAAGGGAAGTTGATCGCAGAAAGCCGAAACGCCGACGAGTTACAGGCAACACTCGAAGGCAGGGCGGAAGAAGCCCTGGCAACCGCGGCAAGTGAAGATACCGGTAAGCAACCCGCCGGCGACCATACCGACTGGCAGTTTGGTTCTCTGCCGGAGCAGGTGCAGACGGAAAAGGGCGGCATGCAGGTAACGGTGTATCCGGCACTTGAAGACCTGGGTAAGCGAGTGCGTGCGATTCGTTGCCTCGACCGCCTGACGGCAGAAAATACGACACGCAGGGGTGTTGCCCGCTTGATCATCAACCGCTTCGGCAGCACCTTGTCTGATCTTGAGCGCAAGTTGCCCAGGTTCAAACAGTCGGCTTTGATGTTCGCACCGGTAGGCCAGGCCAAAGTGTTGCTGGATGATTTGTTGCTGGCGGCGGTTATGGAGCATTTTCTGACGGCTGCTCTGCCAAGGGATGAAGCTAGCTTTGATCAGGTGTTCAATGCGCACCGGGGCGACTTTATCCCGGCACTGGAGCAGGCCGATGAGCGCCTGTTTCAGGCAATGAGTGGTTACCAGAAGGTTGCAAAACAGCTTAAAGGTAAGATCAGCCTGGCGATGGCTAATAGTATGTCTGACCTTAAGTTCCAGCTACAACACCTTGTATACCCAGGGTTTCTTGTATCGACACCCTCTCAGTGGCTGGCGCGGTTCGGCGTTTATTTCGAGGCGGCCCTTGTTCGACTGGAGAAAATGCCAAGGGAAATGGGCAAGGAGCGGGAGTTCCTGCACAGTATCGAGCCGCTGTGGGCCCGTTACGCGACTAAGCTCGAACAACAAAAGCGTCAGGGCGTGCGCGATCCGGAGCTGGAGTTGTACCGTTGGATGCTGGAGGAATACCGGGTGTCATTTTTTGCCCAACAACTGGGCACAGCCATGACGGTCTCCGCCAAGCGGCTCGACAAACAATGGCAGCAAACCCGGATCTGATTGCGCTCTCTGATTGCACACTGATGGTGCGTTTCCGGAGACTGGACGATCGTCCCACGGGCAATTTTGACGGACTGTGTTAGTATTTCCGACAGCGTGTTGTCAAAAACTGTTTTTATAACCATGACGTGGGGTTATTGTGATCAAAGCCGTCATCAGCGGAACCGGCCTGTATACGCCGCCCGCCATCATTGAAAACGACGAGTTGGTTGAAGCGTTCAACCAGTATGTAGAGCTCTATAACAATGAGCATGCGGAAGAAATAGCCCGCGGTGAGTTGGCCGAACTTCAACCGTCGTCCTCTGCTTTTATAGAAAAGGCCTCCGGCATCAAACGCCGGCACGTTATTGATCGGGAAGGCATTCTCGACCCCAGGCGGATGGCCCCCTACATTCCCGAGCGAAGTAATGATGAGCCCTCGGTACAGTGCGATATGGCGGTGGACGCCTGTAAAGAAGCGCTGGCCCAAGCCGGCAAGTCCGCCGCCGATGTGGATGCGGTTATTGTGGCCTGCTCAAATCTTCAGCGTGCTTATCCGGCGGTTTCGATCGAAGTTCAGGAGGCCCTGGGCATTGAGGGCTTTGCCTACGATATGAACGTGGCTTGCAGTTCTGCCACCTTTGGGTTGCAGGCGGCGGTTAATGCGGTGGAAAACGGGACCGCCCGGGCTGTATTGGTCGTTAGCCCGGAAATCTGTTCGGGCCACCTGAATTTCCGGGACCGCGACAGCCACTTCATCTTTGGTGATGCATGCACCGCGATTTTGGTCGAGCGCGAGCAGGATACCAAACCGGGACAGGGCTTCGAGATTCTCGGAACGCGCCTGAAAACCAAATTTTCCAATAATATCCGTAACAACTTCGGGTTTCTGAATCGTGCCGACGAATCAGGGATTGGCCAGCCAGACAAGCTGTTCATTCAGCAGGGCCGCAAGGTGTTCAAGGAAGTGTCACCGCTGGTGGCGGAAACCATTCAGAGCCATCTGGAATCGCTGCAACTGGCACCGGATAACCTCACCCGCATGTGGTTGCATCAGGCCAACCTGAACATGAATCAGCTGATTTCCCGCAAGGTTTTGGGGCGAGATGCCACCCTGGAAGAGGCTCCGGTCATACTGGATGAATACGCCAACACCAGTTCCGCTGGCTCGATCATTGCGTTCCATCAGCACAAGGATGACCTGAAAGCCGGCGACCTGGGCGTTATCTGCTCATTCGGCGCCGGCTATTCCATTGGCAGCGTTGTCGTTCGCCACCGCTAAGCCTGTCTACTTCGCTGCCAGTGCCCTGAGGGTATCTGGCAGCGGGGTGGATTTCCGGGTAGTCCGGTCCATCCAGACAATCTTTGCATAGCCCTCCGCGTAGACGTCGCCAGTCTCCGCATCCTTAAGCAGGTGGTAAGTATCCAGGCTGGTATTTCCTGCCTTGTCCGCGTATGTTTCAACCACAACGCTGGCCGGGTGCGTCAATTCCTTCAGAAACGTGGCGCTGGTCTTTATAATGACCGGTCCTGTGGGATCGTCGGTTTTGCCGAGCCCCAGTTCTGCCAGCCAGACAATGCGGGCTTCCTCATAGAAGCGGAAGTAAACCGTGTTGTTTGCGTGGCCGTATGCATCCATGTCGCCCCAACGCAGGGCCATGGCAAGGGAACTGACGAGATTGCCCGGTACTGACATCTGATTTCCTCCGGAAGGCTTTCATTAAAATAACAAAACGCCTGTATTGTCGACGAACAGAAACAGATTAAACAACCCAAGAGATGAAAATGAGAAAATCCAATATCCGGTATTGGTCAAATGCGGCTTCGGGGCTGCTGCTTCTGGCCTTGGTAGCCGGCACTCCTGCCTTTGCCCAGAATGTCCAGGAACCTCCGGAATATGGCGCACCGGCGGTGAATGCCAGCGATCCTTACGAAAAGTGGAATCGTAACATTTTTGTTTTTAACGATACGGTCGACCAATGGTTTCTGCGCCCGGTGGCCCAGGCGTACCGAACGGTCACGCCGGATCTCGTTGACCGCGGCGTCACGAACTTTTTCAACAACCTGACCGAAATTCGCAACTTCACCAACAGTCTGCTGCAGTTGAAAGGTGAATCAGCCGTTGTTGCTTTCGGGCGGTTTACCTATAACACGGTGTTTGGTCTGGGTGGCCTGATCGATGTGGCAACGGCGTTCGATCTGCCCGAGCGTCCTGAAGATTTTGGCCAGACGCTGGGCTATTGGGGAGTGGGTTCTGGCCCCTATCTGATGTTGCCGCTGCTGGGGCCTTCAACGCCTCGGCATTTTACCGGCCTTGCGAGCGACAGTTTCATGCTGCCTTCCGCCTGGGATTCGGTTGAAAGCCCGGAGTGGTATTACTTGCGCGGATTGCAGGTCGTCGATAAAAGAGCCGACCTGATACCGGCAGAAAGCTTCATTTCCGGTGACCGGTACACGTTTGTGAGAAATGCCTTTCTGCAACGTCGTGAATTCATGATTAACGATGGTAAGATCATGGAAGACCCCTTCGCCAGTGATGACGAAGAAGACCTGATGCTTGAAGACTTCTGAGCATCACTACCGGGAGGCCGCAGGTGATCAAGGATCCGAGAATTACCAGATTCCGCAAATTGCTGGCAGAAGCTCAGAACTACGAGCAGTGGAAAGCCGCCGCGCTGGAGCTGGACTTTCTCGAGGGCAGTGCGGAATGGAAGGAAGATTTTGCCTCAGACCTTTATCACTATGAGCTGATTTACGATCGGCTCAGCAACCTCAAGCAGTACCGGCAGCAAAACGATTTTGAACGCCTGAAGCGGGCCCTGCGCGAGGGTTTGCACCACGATCTGGGGAATATGGGTAACCCGGCGCTGTACACCCGCTCACGGGTGGGCACCAAGCACCTGATCGAAGAATACATCACGCAGGTTTGCGAATCGCTCGATTTCCTTTGCGACCACCCGGTTTCCGGCTTTCCGGTTTACGACAAGCTGCAATTCTTCCGGGACACGCTGACCAGCTACGGCCGGCCAACACTGTTGCTCAGTGGGGGAGCGGGGCTGGGCATGTTCCACTTCGGTGTGATCAAAGCTCTGTGGGAAAAAGGGCTGCTGCCGCAGGTGATTGCAGGCTCCAGCGTCGGGGCGATTATTGCGGGCATTCTGGGGGTGCACACCGATGCCGAGATTCCCGATATGCTGGTTCCTGAAAACCACAACCTGAACGCCTGGAAGTGGCGGGGCCTGCTCAGCGCCATGCGTGGTGACGGGTTAATGGATCAGTCGGTGCTCAAGCAGTGTTTGCGTGAAAATATTGGCGAGTATACCTTCGAGGAGGCCTACCAGCGTACCGGTCGTAGCATCAATATCAGCGTTTCGCCGGTGCAGGCGCACCAGAAAGCCCGTTTGTTGTGCGGTTACACCTCACCCTACCTGATGGTGTGGAGTGCGGCACTCGCCAGTGCGGCCGTGCCGGGCGTCTTCCCGCCGGTGACGCTGATGAAAAAGGATCTGTACGGTAACACCTTGCCCTATATGCCCAGGCTGAAGTTCGTGGATGGCTCTGTGGTGAGTGATCTGCCGATAGAGCGACTGATGCATCTGTACGATGTCAATTTTACCATCGTCAGCCAGACCAACCCTCACGTCATACCGTTTCTGAGCGACCGTGGCCATGATGAGAAGCTCTCCCTGGCGCGCCTGCCAATGCACCTGTTGAAATCCGAAGTGTTGTTTCACGGCCAGGGCGTGTTTGACTATCTGCGCAAGCGAGTTCGGCCGGAGCTGCTCAGGCAGGTCTCTGGTCAGCTGCATACCATTATGGCGCAGCGCTATTCCGGGGATGTTACCATTGCACCGGATTACTCGATTCGCCACTACCGGCATATGCTGTCGAATCCCAGCCCGGAGTATGTGCGCGAGATGATTCTCCAGGGCGAAAGGGCCACCTGGCCAAAGATCTCCATGATCCGATCTCACGCCCGCATATCGAAAACCCTGGAGCGCTGTGTTCGCCGGCTCAAACAGCAAAACCGGCGTGCCGCGGAACTGAAACTGGTCAGCGGTGCCGACTCGGCCAGGCCCTGAGGAAACATGTACTACGACTTTTTTGGCTTTCGGGAACCGCCGTTCTCCATTGCTCCGGATCCGCGCTACCTTTACCTGAGTGATCGCCACAAGGAAGCCCTCGCACATCTGATGTACGGCGTTCAGGGGCAGGGTGGTTTCATCGTGATTACCGGAGAGGTGGGCACGGGTAAAACTACGGTGTGTCGGTGCTTCATTGAAAACGCACCCGAACACGTAGATATCGCACTGATCCTGAATCCCCGGCTTTCCGCCCGGGAGTTACTGTCTGCTGTCTGTGACGAGCTGGAAATTCCCCACGCGCCGGATGCCTCCATCAAGGTTCTGGTGGATGCCATCAACCAGGATTTGCTGAAAGCCCATGCGGCCGGCCGTCACAAGGTATTGATCATTGATGAAGCCCAGAACCTGTCAGCGGAGGTGCTTGAACAACTTCGCTTGTTGACCAACCTGGAAACCGCAGAGAAAAAGCTGCTGCAGATTGTGCTTCTGGGCCAGCCCGAGTTGCAGGACATTCTGGCGTTGCCGGAACTGCGTCAGCTCAACCAGCGCGTTACCGCCCGCTACCACCTGGATGCCATCGACAATACGGAACTGCCGGCTTATCTGCAGTACCGGGTCGGCGTTGCCGGGTTACGGGGAGATTTGTTCACGCCTGGCGCCATTCGCAAACTGTATAAAGCCAGCCACGGCGTGCCGAGGTTGATCAACCTGATCAGCGACCGGGCGTTACTGGGCGCTTACGCCGAGGGTGAGCATCAGATATCGGCACTGCACATCAAACGTGCTGCCCGGGAGGTTACCGGTGATTTGCAGGCGGGTTCCAGGAAGTCTCGGCAGTTCGGTGTCAAGGCAGGCTATCTGGGGTTGTTCGTGGCCGTTTTGCTGGTTTCGGTGTTGGCTACGGTCTGGGTTCTGGGTCGCCCGGGCTCTGCGATGCCAGTGATGGCGGATGATAACAGCGGTCTGCCCGCCGCCGGTGTCATTGAGCGTACGGCTGAGCCGGTGGTTGCTGCAGGCGGCGAGCCGGCGGCGGTCATTGGGCCGAAGCTGGCAGCGACAACGCCGTTTTCCCTCACTGAACACACGCTCACCCAGGTGCAGGCCTATGGCGAGCTGTTCCAGATCTGGGGCAAGTCGTGGAACCCGGCTACGTCCCCCTACGCCTGTGAGCACGCAGCCACGGTTGGGCTGGGCTGTTTGCAGCGTCAGGGCACCCGAAGAAGTATGGAGTTCCTGAATCGCCCGGCGATTCTTGTTGTGCAGGACAGCCGTGGTCGGGAAACGCAGCTGGTACTGGAATCTCTGGAAGGGGAGGTTGCGAGCTTGAGAACGCCCCGGGGCGTGGTGAACGTGCCCTTTCGGGAAATCGAGCCGCACTGGTTTGGCGAGTTCCGTGTGTTGTGGCGGGTGCCTGAATACAAAACCGGTGATGGCTTTTACGGTGATGCTTCCGGAGAGCAGCTCTGGATGGGCTCCAGAATGATGGAGCTGGCCGAACGGCTTGCTGACCATTCATCGGAAGCCGCACGGGTCAAACGGCTTGATATGGAACAGCAGGTTCGCTGGTATCAAGAACTGCGTGGCCTGACCGTAGACGGCATACCGGGTGCGATGACCATCATCCAGATGAATAATGACCTGGCGGTGAATGTGCCCCGGCTGGTGAAGACGTCGACAGCCGGAAGCAGGTAGGTTATGTCGTACATACTTGATGCATTGAGAAAATCCGAAACAGAGCGGCGCCAGGGTAAAGCGCCGGATCTTGGTCAGCAGGTGCAGATGGTGTACCGGCCAAAGAAGAAGCCGGTACCGGCGGTAGTCTGGGTTGCTCTTGCGCTGTTGGTCAATGCCGGTGTTGTGGCCTATGTCATGTGGCCGGTCCGGCAAGCTCAGGCTCCGCTTGAAACCCGACAGCCGGTGGCGGAGCCGCAGCCGCAGCAGGCACCCAGTGAAGCCGCGGCTGTTGCGCGGCCCGAGCCCGAAGTAATAACACCCGGCCCAGGCGTGCCCGATGAGGCGGCGCAGGCTTTGCCAGCCTCCGGCTCCGAGGAGCCTCTGTACGAGCAGCCCGTCGTGATTGTGCCCAGCCAGACTGCGCCAAGAGATACCGCAGCCCCGGTGCAATCCCAGCCCCAGGGCAGGGTGCCACATCTGGTAGAATTGCCCCTTTCGTTTCAAAAGAGTGTTCCTGATTTGACCTTCAACAGCCATATTTACTCCTCAGACCCCTCGGCAAGCCGGGTGATGATCAATAATCGCTACCTCAGTGCCGGCCAGAGTTTCGGCCAGTTGACGGTGGAACGCATCACACAAGATGGCGTGGTTCTGAGTAAAAATGGCCAGCGATTCCGGGTCGGGATAGTGCGTGACTGGGTGAGCCCCCGGTAATGGCGCTGACGGACGAGGTAAAACAGCAGATACAGAAGGCGTACCGGGATGTGCTGGCCGGCAAGGGCGTGCGTGCCCGCTACGGCCAACGCCTGATGATTGCGGAAATTGCCCGCTACATGGGTGAGATTACCGATAATGACGGCCAGCGCACCTCTCCACCCGCAGCCTGCGTGGTAGAGGCCGGTACGGGTACGGGAAAAACACTCGCCTATTTGATTGCAGCCATTCCAGTGGCCAAAGCCCTTGGTAAAACCCTGGTGATTTCCACTGCAACTGTCGCGCTGCAGGATCAGATTGTGCTGAAAGATCTGCCGGATCTGCGTAAGCACAGCAAACTGGATTTTAACTGGACGCTTGCCAAAGGGCGTGGCCGCTATCTGTGCATGTCACGTCTGGAAGCGCGGCTGCATGACGAAGGCCACGGCGACAGCGATACCATGCCGCTGTTTCTCCTGGATAAGCCGGTTGACGATGAGGCGACCAGCCGGGCGATGTTTGAGAAAATGCTGGGTACCTATGGCTCCCGGGAATGGGACGGTGACCGGGACCACTGGCCGGAGCAGATACCTGATGAGATCTGGCGCCAGGTCACCACGGATCACAGGCAATGCACCAACCGCCATTGTGCCTACTTTGACAGTTGTGCCTTTTTCGAGGCCCGCAAAGATCTGGACGATGCCGATATCGTTGTCGCCAACCATGACCTGGTGCTGGCTGATCTTGCTTTGGGAGGAGGCGCGATCCTGCCCGAACCCGAGAACGCCCTGTTTATCTTTGACGAAGCACATCACCTGCCGGATAAGGCACTGAACCATTTCGCGGCATCGGTACCTCTGAACTCAACCCGCCAGTGGTTGAAACAGCTCTCCCAGGCGTTGGTCAAAATGCAGCCCTGGTTGCCGGGTGGGTCCCAGGCGGCAAAAGCGGTCGAAAAAATCAGCCTGTCAGGCCGTGATCTCGATCTTGCGCTGAGTAAAGTTTACGAAGACGTTGAGCAGAATACCGGCTGGGACTTCAACGAAGAGCGGCGCAGTGCTCAGTGGCGTTATCCGGAGGGCGAGCTGCCGGAGAGCCTGGCCGAACTGGCGGCTGAAACCCGAATTGTCACCGCTGGCCTGTGCCGACTACTGGGTACTCTGGTCGAGGAGTTACAGAGCGCCTTTGATGAGCGCAAGGACCCCGAACTGGATCGTGACACCGCCGATTCCTGGTACCCGGTGGTCGGTGCCTTTCACAGCCGGGCAGAAGAGCAGCTGCGTTTGTGGACGGCGTGGTGTGAACCCGGGCTTCCCGCCAAGTCCGAACAAGAGGGCAACACCGAGCCTGTGTCCCGGAAAGGTCCCCCGGCGGCCCGATGGGCGGTGCGTCAACGCTGGGAGCACGCTGAGGACATCACTCTGTTCAGCTCCCCGGTACTGGCGGATAACCTGCTGTACTCGCGTTTGTGGTCCCGGGTTTACGGTGCCGTGCTGACCAGTGCCACCCTGACCGCACTTGGGCGGTTTGACCGCCTTCGGTCCCGGGCGGGGCTGCCGGAGGCCAGTCGCTATCTGGTGGTGCCCAGTTCGTTCCGTTATGCGGACATGGCCACTGTGGAAGTGCCGGCGATGGCCGCCATGCCCTCAGACGACGGCTTCGGGGATGCCTTGATCGAAAGACTTCCTGGCTTGTGGGCCGGTGAAATAGCCACCCTGGTGTTGTTTACCTCCCGCCGGCAGATGCAGCTGGTACGTGACGCGCTGGCTCCCGACTACCCGGAGTTGATACTGACACAGGATGACATGGCGAAGAATGAGGTGTTGCGCACCCATTGCAGCCGGGTTGATGCGGGCCGGCCGAGTGTTCTGTTCGGCGTCGCCAGCTTTGCCGAGGGTATCGATCTGCCCGGTAAGTATCTGCACCACGTGGTGATCACCCGCTTGCCCTTCTCGGTGCCGGACGATCCCATTGAGGCCAGTCTGGCGGAGTGGGTGACCCAGCGCGGGGGTAATCCGTTTATGGAAATAACGGTGCCGGATGCCTCGGTGAAGCTGGTGCAGGCGGTGGGCAGGCTGCTGAGAACGGAGGAAGACACCGGCAGGGTGACCATTCTGGATCGTCGTATTGTTGCCCGCCGTTATGGCCAGCTGCTGCTGGATGCACTGCCGCCGTTCCGAAGACTCATCGAACATTGATCCTGGCCCAAAAAAAAGAGCCAGCCCCAGAGGGGTGGCTCTTGTAGAAAGGGTTCTAATCGAACCCGGGCGTCGAAACAACGCGGAACAAGAAGTCTGAAGGCCTGAATTTCAGAATTCGCGTAAGGCGTTAACCTCACGATGGTTAAATAATAGGGCTTAAGGGGGCGTAAGCGGATCGTCCAAAGGGCGTAGAGGGAAGGCTTAATTCAGGAAAAATGAGACCGCCGTCACATTTATGGTCAGTCTGCCAGCAGCCCAAGCTCCCGGGCCCTTGCCAGAGCCTCGGTTCGGCGACCCACGCCCAGCTTGCCATAGAGATTACGAATGTGGGCTTTCACCGTGGCGGGCGCAACCGACATCTGCGCGGCAATATCTTTGTTCGCCAGCCCCTGATTAATCAGTTGCAACACTTCCTGCTCCCTGAGGCTCAGGGGTTCCAGCAAAGTATCTGCTTCAGGAGCGTTCGTTTTTTCAACCAAGGCGTCGGGCGTAGGTGCGGCAACAGCGACCTTTGGGTTCGGGTTTCCGGCTCGCTTGTGCCTTAACATCGTCAGAAGCTCACGATTCCAGCGGCCGGGGGTTCTGAGCCGGGGCAAATCGAGCAGTGTGTCCCGGATGGCTTCGCTTTCCTCGGCAAACAAACGCAGGAAACCGGCGCTCTCGGCTTTGTCCAGAGCCCGCTCCAGCATGGCTGCGGATTCGTCACAACGATCTTCCGCGGCAAGTGCTTCGGCATAAACCAGCAAAATCTCAACCAGATGACGGTTATGGGCGTTGCGCTCAGCGACAGGAATCAGCGCTGAGAGCGTATCCTGAGCCTGCCGATAGTGCCCGTTGGCCATCTGCACTCTGGCCAGGGCAATCTGGTTCTGTTCGCGGTTCAACGGATTGGTTGCCGGTTGTTCAAGCTCTGGCTGCAGGCTGTGCATCGCTTTGCCCTGGTGGCCCGTGGCCAGATAACAACGCGCAAGCAAAGCTGAAACAGCCGGTGGCTCGAAGACAATATGTTCCCGCCGCTTGCGGCCCACGGCGACAGCATCTTCCAGTGCTTCGATAGCTTCCTCGTACCGCCCCTCGCTGAAGGCCAGATGTCCCCGCACATACTGGATTACGACATGCTGGCCGGGCTCTGTGCCATTTTCGACATGCTCAAGTAAGGGGGAGAGGTAACCGGCGGCAACCTCTGGCTCATTTCGCTCCCGGTAAATCTGTGTAAGAGCCGAATTCTGCCAGCAGGAAATCAACCGGGGTTGGCTGGGATCGGAATAGTGTTCATCCACCCAGCGCCGAATTCGCGTCGTGGTTTCCAGCGCCAGCTCGGTGTCGCCCCGGTTGTACTGAATCCACGACAGCAGCCCGCCCGACGACAGTACGGTACTTGGCTTGCGTTCAATCTGGCCATAATGAACCGCGGTTTCCAGGGCTTCCTGGGCTTCGTTCAGTTCGCCTTTGCCAAAATAATCCAGGCCCAGGCCGTAGTAGGTTACCGATTTCAGTGGGATCTGAATCTGGTCAATGTCTTTGAGAACCTGGCGCGTCAGATCTGAGGCATTCTTTTCATCGTTTCGGGTGCGAGCCAGGTAGGAGCGGACAAGGGACAGTTCGCTGTGTATCGCCAGGGCACCCTCGGCATCCGGGTGGGAGTCTGCTACGCGACGATCCAGCAGATCCTCTACTTCGGTGAGCAGTGGCTCAAGCCCGTCGACACGGTTGGCAAAGTACAGGCCCCAGATCCGCAGCATCATCAATTGGGGGCTTTCCTGAACACGGTCTGCAGGAATGGCGTTCAGCCACTCCAGAACCGGCAGATGAAAGCCCCCGTGGATCAGGTGATTGCCATGCTCAGCCAGCACCCGCGCCAGTTTGTCGGTCTCTTTGCTGCTGACGATCTGTGCAATGGCTTCCTGCAAATGGCCGTGTTTCAGCAGCCAGTCAATGGTTCTGGACTGAAGTACTGCTGCCCTGTCGGGGTCAAGGGTGCGCATGCGCTGCAGCAGTGCTTCCCGGAACAGATCGTGATAGCGGAACCACTCATTGCGATTGTCCAGTGGGATCAGAAACAGGTTCTGGGCCAGCAGGGTAGTGAGCATGTCCTGACTGTCTTCCCGCTCGCGTATCGAATTGCACAGGGAGGCGCAAAGCCGAGGGCAGCAGGCGGTCTCCAGCAGGAATCCGGTCAGCTCATCCGGTAATTGCTGAAGCACTTCCGTCAGTACGTAGTCGCTGATCAGTTTGCCTTCAGGCGCTACGGGATGTGTCAGCGTGCTCTGACCCTGTTGCCCGGCAACGGTTTTGCCTGACAGGGCCGATAACTGCATGGCTGCGACCCAACCCTCGGTGCGCCGGCATATGGCGCGGATTTCCTGTTCCGGCAGATCCATCGCCATGGTTTCCCGGAAAAACGATCGACATTCGTCTTCTGAAAACGCGAGCAGGCCCGGGTGCACATCCTGTACCTGCCGTCGAACACGCCATCGGGCCAGAGGCAAAGGGGGCTCAGTACGGGAGGCGAGGGTTACCAGCATGCCGGGCGGCAGATAATCCATAAACCAGGCCAGTTGCCGGTGAATGGTGTCGTTGGCGATAACATGGTAGTCATCCAGAACCAGGAACCAGGGCGAGCCTTCTTCCGTAAGCGCGTTGATCAGGCTGGTGATGGCTGCGGTCAGGTCATCACCCGCTTCCCGGGAAAGATGTTTTTTTGCATCCTCAAGGCCCATCAACCCGGAATGTTCAAACGCCCCGATCAGGTACTGCCAGAATTGCCGGGGCTGGTCATCGTGTTCGTCAAGTGACAACCAGGCTGTGCGGGTACTGTTGCGCGCGCACCATTGGCTAACCAGCGTGGTTTTGCCGAAGCCGGCCGGAGCAATCACCAGGTTGAGCCGTTTGCTTGCTTCTGGCTCAAGCAACGTATCCAGTCGTTCGCGCCGGACCGCTCGCGGGTCGGGGGAGGGCCTGAGGAATTTTGTGGTTAACAGCATGGTTTCACAGATTCGGAGCAATATAGATAAGCGATTGTGTGCTTTGTCACGCTCAAGTCAAGGGCTGTGGTGACGCAACGCTTTGGCCTGGCAGCGAAAGCAAGGATTTGGTCTACACTGATTACATATATCGATGTATGCCCTAAAAGAATGAAAATTACGTTTTTTATGCGTATTATCCGGCTATAGGCTTACTCAGGGAGCGACAGATTTAATGAAACTACAACAGCTGCGTTATATCTGGGAAGTTGCGCACCATGATCTTAACGTGTCCGCTACTGCCCAGAGCCTTTTTACCTCTCAGCCGGGGATCTCCAAACAGATTCGTTTGCTGGAAGATGAGCTTGGGCTGGAGGTGTTCGCCCGAAGTGGCAAGCACCTGACCCGTATTACCCCCGGCGGAGAAATCATTATTCGCGAAGCGGGCGAAATTCTGCGTCGGGTGGAAGGTATCAAGAAGATCGCTCAGGAATTCAGCAACCAGCGCAAGGGCGACCTGAGCATTGCGACAACCCACACTCAGGCACGCTATGCGTTGCCCCCGGTGATTCAGGGCTTTATTGAGGAATACCCGGACGTTTCCCTACACATGCACCAGGGTACGCCCATGCAGATTTCGGAAATGGCGGCGAACGGTGCTGTCGACTTCGCCATTGCAACGGAAGGCATGGATCTGTTCAATGATCTGATCATGATGCCTTGTTATAAATGGAACCGCTGTGTGGTGGTCCCGAAAGATCACCCTTTGGCCAAGGGCCAGCCCCTGACGCTGGAAGAGCTGGCCGAGTACCAGCTGGTCACGTATGTGTTTGGCTTCACTGGCCGCTCCAAGTTGGATGAAGCGTTCCAGTCCCGTGGGTTGACGCCGAAAGTGGTGTTTACCGCAGCCGATGCGGATGTCATCAAAACCTACGTCAGGCTGGGCCTGGGTGTCGGGATCATTGCCAGCATGGCTTATGACCCGAAAGTCGATACAGACCTTGTTGCGTTGGATGCCAGCAAGCTGTTCCGGGCCTCGGTGACGAGGCTTGGCTTCCGTAAAGGAACCTTCCTGCGGGGTTACATGTACGACTTTATGCGCCGGTTTGCTCCACACCTGACCAAGGAAATGGTTGATCGGGTGGTGGCGCATCAGGGCAGCCGCAGTGAGATTCAGGCGTTGTTCAAGGATATCGAACTGCCAACTTACTGAGTCCGCCTACAGAAAAGCCCGCCGTCAGCGATGACAGGCGGGCTTTTTACCTTCTGAACCGGTCAACCGGATTTGCCAATCAGGTTTCCGGCATGCAAACCACATTCTTTGTGGGTAGCTTCTTCCCACCACCAGCGGCCTTCGCGTTCATGCTGACCTGGCAGAACCGGCCGGGTGCAAGGCTGGCAGCCAATGCTGATAAAGCCTTGCTCATGGAGCTTGTTGTATGGCGCTTCCGACATTCGGATGTAATCCCAGACGTCCTTTGAGCTCCAGTTGGCCAGCGGATTGAACTTTACCAGGGTGTGGTCAGCGCCTGAGAAGGCGGAATCGACCTGAACAACCGGCACGTCGTTGCGGGTGCCAGGGCTTTGATCCCGCCGCTGGCCGGTAATCCAGGCATCCACGGTGGCCAGTTTCTTCCGAAGCGGCGCAACCTTTCGTATGCCACAGCATTCGGAATGACCGTCTTCGTAAAAGCTGAATAGGCCCTTTTGATTGACCAGATTTTGCACGGCCTCGGATTCCGGAAACAGCACTTCTATGGTGATACCGTAATGCTGGCGGACTTTCTCAATGAATTCGTAGGTTTCCGGGTGCAGCCTTCCGGTATCCAGGGTGAACACCCGCAGGTTGTCCGTCAGCTTGTGGGCCAGCTCGATCAGCACAACGTCTTCAGCACCGCTGAACGAAATGGCAATGTTGTCATACTTCGCCAGGGCCGCCTTGATAATGGCTCGGGGGCTTTGGCCATCCAGTTCAGTGCGCAGGGCATCAATATCAGTCATGTTGTTCCAGTATGGCTTGTCTATTTACCGGTAGGCTAACACCAAATTGTTCATAACCTGAAGGAATGACCAACTATATGTTTATGCCTCGTTGGCTGGAATTACTGGGGGATTCACGATGCATTCCCGCGCGGTTTTTCATATCATACGCGGCAGATCATCCGGCCACTTGTTGCGCCGTTACCATTTTACAGTTATCAGGAGACCGTTGTGGAACTCGCATGTCTTGACCTTGAGGGCGTATTGATCCCGGAAATCTGGATCGCATTTGCAGAAAAAACCGGCATTGAAGAGCTCAAGGCGACCACCCGGGATATTCCTGACTACGACGTGCTGATGAAGCAGCGCCTGCGCATTCTGGATGAGCATGGCTACGGTTTGCCGGAAATACAGGAAGTGATTGGCACCCTGGACCCGCTGCCTGGCGCCCGAGAGTTTCTGGACTGGCTGCGTGAGCGTTTTCAGGTGGTTATCCTGTCTGACACTTTCTATGAATTCGCCATGCCGCTGATGAAGAAACTGGGCTACCCGGCCTTGCTGTGTCACAAGCTTGAAGTGGCCGAAAACGGCCAGATCACCAACTACCTGCTGCGCCAACGCGACCCCAAGCGCCAGTCTGTCCGCGCGTTCCAGTTGCTGAACTACCGTGTGATTGCGGCCGGTGATTCCTATAACGACACCACCATGCTGGGCCAGGCCGAAGCCGGTATACTGTTCCACGCGCCCCAGAACGTGATCGATGAATTCCCGCAGTTCCCGGCGGTGCACACCTTTGATGACCTGAGGCAGGAATTCCTGAAAGCCAGCGCCATTCACAGCGTCTGATTTTTAGGCTTTCCGGTCTGTGCCGCTGCTCTAAATCCAGCGGCACAGACTACACCTTCAGCTGCTCCAGAAAGTCCATCAGCGGCTTTACCTTGGTCAGGGTTTCCTGATACTCCGCTTCGGGATCCGAATCCGCCACAATCCCACCGCCACCCCAGCACCGAATGCTGCCGTCCGCCTCGCAGAGCAGGGTGCGAATGGCGATATTGCTATCCAGCCGACCATCCAGCCCGTAATAGAATACCGACCCGCAATAGGGTCCGCGCCAGTGGGGTTCCAGTTCGTTGATAATCTCCATGGCCCGGATTTTCGGGGCGCCGGTAATGGACCCTCCCGGGAAAGCGTCAAACAGGGCTTGTAGCGGGCTTACATCCGGTTTCAATTGGGCGCGGATGTGGCTTACCAGATGGTGAACGTTCTCATAGGATTCCAGTGCAAAAAGCGCCTCAACCTGAACCGAGCCGGGCTTGGCGTTAACGCTGAGATCGTTTCGAAGCAGGTCAACGATCATCAGGTTTTCCGCGCGGTCTTTCTCTGATCCCAGCAATTCATCAGCCAGTGCAGAATCCTGCTCCGGATTCATGCCCCGGCGCCGGGTGCCCTTGATGGGGCTAGTGCGGATCTCACCATTGCGGATATCCAGAAAACGCTCCGGAGAGACTGACATAACGGCGCGGCCTTCGAACTTGAGGAAGGCTGCGTAGGGTGTGGGGTTGGCCCGGGTTAATGCCGTGAAGGCCTCCCATGGTTCCCCTTTAAAGTGACCTTCAAACGCCTGAGACAGGTTCGCCTGATAACAATCGCCAGCCTGAATATACTCCCGGACCTGTTCTACTTTGTGTCGAAACGAGTCTGCCGTCTGAGTGGCGCGAAACGTGGCGTCGATTGTCCAGGCGCCAGAAGAGGTTGTTTCGGTGTCCTCGAGCCAGTCAATCAA
The DNA here is from genome assembly GCF_030541005.1 of Marinobacter sp. SS5-14b. Taxonomy (GTDB): domain Bacteria; phylum Pseudomonadota; class Gammaproteobacteria; order Pseudomonadales; family Oleiphilaceae; genus Marinobacter. The sequence continues at coordinate 634,046 of NZ_JASSVM010000001.1, forward strand.
TTGCTGCTGTTGTGGCTCAGGAAGTTTTGGGTGTACCCACAAAAAACACTTGCCCGACGCCAGATCTTCACTGGCAAACCATAAGTAGAGCCCGGCGAACAGCAGCGGATAGGGCAGTTCATTCACGAGACGGTGCAGGCGGGGCTCGCGGGCATAACCGAACTCATAGGCGATGTGGCCAACCCAGCCGCCGACCAGTGGGAAAGTTGGTTCTGCCAGGTTAGGTTGAGAAAGCTGGTATGGCGCGCCGAGTGTTTCCATGGCCTTGGCCAGCCGGGTGGTGTCCAGCCCATTGTTCGCCGTGGCCCGGATGTCCATGCGCTCTGTGGCGTTGCTGGAAAATCCCCGCGCACCGCCGCGGCTGCCAGCGTTTGCCCGGCTGCCCAGAAATACAAAGTCCTGCTGAGCTGAGGCATGGCCGCAAAGCCGGGCGTACTGGTCTCTGGAAAGGGGCTGGCAGAGGGGAAGGGCCAAGGTACCTCCGTTAAAAATTGGAAGAATGATAAACACTGCACAAAATGAACGTTGTCCGTTCGGGCCACGCACTGATCTAATAGTTGGTCCTTAGTGATCGGGCCGGCCGGTATTTTAACCGCTTTTACGCCCGTGAGCCGGAAATTCGCACAACAATAATGGAAGTAATCCTATGTTCAGAATCAGAAAGCACGCACTGGCGGCTACCTTCACTCTGTTTGCACTGGGGGCTTCGGTTTCGTTTGCCCAGGGATTACCGAAGGATGGCCAGCTGGCTGACGGGGAAATTTCCAAAGACGAACTGGCTGTTATCCTGGCCACCGCCCAACAGCAGTTGATTCGTCTGTCTGATGAGGCAACGGCTGAGTATGAGGCCGTCATTCGCGATGCCGAGCCCAATATGCCGGCCGCCTGGATGTTGATGAAAGACGGTGAAACCGTCAAGCGTATCAATATGGACAGTCAGGCCGAGGGTATTCCGGCGGCCTCACGAATCGTCATGTATCGTGCTGCGCTGAAATCGGTGGCCAGAAAGGGCGAAATCAATGCGGCTGCGATTCTCTATACCGGGCGGTTGAACGAAGAAACCGACACCGAGGTACTGGTGATTGAACACGAGCACCGACTGGGTGTATCCGGTAACAAAGTTATTGGTTATGAGGTTGAGGGCAGTGATATTTCCTGGGCCGAGCCGGTCACCCAAAAGAAGCGGTTTCAATGGTTTTATGATGCCAAAGAGGATGATTCCTGAGCAAAATGCGAACTCTTCGATGTTTGTTTCCAAATGTAAGGCTTAGGTAAGAGATTGTGAATGGGGTCACGGATTAGGACTGTAAAACAATCTTAAATGGAGGTGTGGGGTAACACGCTCCACACCAATAAAAAACTCGCACAAGAATAAAATGAGTTTCACAAGGAGAATAAAATGAAAGGCCTGAAAAAAATTGCTCTGGTAACTGCTATTGCTGCTGCTCCGTTTGCAGCTCACGCTGACCTGAAAGCCATGGACGACAGCGCCATGGGTAACATCACCGGTCAGGCTGGTGTGACCATCGAACTGGAAACCCAGGTTAGCATCGGCACCTTCACCTACACGGACGAAGGTTCCTTCAATGTTAACAACATTCAGATTGGTGGTTCCGGCGTTGCTGGCGGTACTGGCACCAACCTGTTGGACGACTTGGCAATCGATATCGACGTTGAAGCTGACGGCGACGCGTTTATCCACGTTAGGTCACTTTCCGGCGCTCCGATCGACTGGGGTATGACCGCAGGATCAATGGAGCTGGTTGCTGCTGACGGTAGCCAAAGCACTACTCTGGTTTCCAACCTGAGCGGCTATGGTAACCTGGCCCAGCTGGACATTCGTGTTGATACCGCGACTGACCAACTGCAGCTGGACGTTGCGTTCAACGTTGTAGACATGGACTTCGACGTTGAATTCCTCGGCGTTGGTATCCGCGACATGGCCATCATGGGTGGTACGTTCTTTGAGCAGTCTGGCAACCCAATGACTGATAACTTCGCTGTGGCCGACGTAGATGTATACAAAGGCAACGGTCTTGGTACTTCTACCGCGACTGACGTTCTGCGCATCGACATCAACGACATCACCATGGATATGAACATCGGTGCTATCGAGATCGGCGGAACCTCTATCGGTTCGGTTGCTCTGAATAACCTGACCATCTCCAACACCAAGCTGGCAGTCTACGGTAAGTAATCTTATCTGATTGCTAAACTGGTGATAAAACGCCCCGCTCTGCGGGGCGTTTTTTTGTCTGCCTGAAACTCAGGCAAAAAAACGGCAACCCGAGATGGTTGCCGTTTTTTATGACAGGGCCTGGATAGCTGCTTTAGCGGTCCGGTACCTGAATAGACATATCAAACCCACCACCAGGCCTTGGGGTCAGGGTAATAGGGCCTTCGTTGATGGCCTCGGGAATCTGGATGCGGTCGATGCCCGGTGGGTTGCCGATGCTGAAGTTCAGGTTCTGCCCGTCAAAACCAATGCCCAGCTGATCGTTCAGGAACGTCTGGGTGAAGGGTTCGTCCGGAATTTCTGGCCGCTGACCAAAGATCAGTGGCAGAGTGCGCGGCGTAAAATCCGCCGGCGGCTGAACCCGTGCTAGCTCATCGATGGGCAGCAGCAGTGCCTTGCGGACGAACTCTTCCTCAGCATCGGTGAGCGCATCTTTTCTGCCGTCTTCCAGGTATCGCTGCAGTGCCTCGCGGTAGGCTTCTTCTTCCGCTTCCGTGATCACCGGCTCACCAGGCGAAATGGTCAGCGCCCGAATGATTTTGTCACGGTCGGCATCCGACTTTTGCTGAGCCCTCGGCACAACGATAACCGCCGAATCTTCAACGTAGGTTTCAACCATTTCATCGGAGCTCATGGTTTGAACGCCGGCCCAGGTGGGGCTGGCCAATGTAGCCGCGATGGTGGCTGCAAGCAGTGATGGGCGTGTCATGGCATTGCCTCTTGCGTTACCGTTTCAGTTCAGAGGCGCGGCTGAGACTACATTATTCAGTCAATACGCTTCCTTATCGGAGTATTCGGTTTGTCTGACAGTTTTTCAACCAGAAAGTGCCCCGGGTGTGATCAGAATCCGCAGTTGAACAGTAAAGTTTTATAACGGGTGGCAAACTGTGGTTTGATGCGTCGCAGCAACGGATGAACTTTTCATGGAAACAATGGCCTGATGGGCATGCTCAAACAGAAGATATCAAGCAGGTGGCAGCGTTGGATTAACCGGCGCATTCCGAGGTCTGACACCCAGGCGTTCAGCCAGAGAAACATTTTTATCGTGCCAACGGGCGCGGGCGTGGTGTTCGGGGTGTTGTTGCTGATCATGCTGATCACCGGGATTAACTATCAGAACAGCCTTATTTATCTGATGACATTTGCGCTGGGTGCGGTGTTTGTAGGGGCAATGCATCAAACTCACCGGAATTTGTCAGGCCTGACTCTGGCACTGATCCGTGCTGGCGAGGGCACTGCGGGCGACGACGTTCCTTTCTATCTGAGGCTCAGTGCCGGCAAAGACACGTCGGTGGCGATCTCGTTGTCAGTTGAGGACTCCCGCCTTGATGGTGTTCACATTCGGGCAGGTGCCGCCAGCGATTTGGTGTTGCCGATACCTTCTGCACATCGGGGCTATTTGAGGCCTGACAGGATTCGCATCGAAACCCGTTTTCCGTTCGGTTTGTTAAAGGCCTGGTCCTGGTTGCGCCTGTCATCGGCCGGAATCGCTTATCCGCGTCCTCTGGTTGCTCCGGAGGCAGGCAGTCTGGTGGATGACGGCTCAGAATCGCGCGCGGCCCAGCCCAGAGTTGGGCAAGACAATGCCGATCTGCGCCCCTGGAGAGAGGGTGACTTGAGCCAGCGAGTGATGTGGAAGCGCTTTGCACGCTCAGGTCAGATGGTGGTGGCCGATTGGCAGGGAGAGCAGGGTAGTCCCCATTGGCTTGATTTCAATTCGTTTCCGGGTGCCGATGCGGAACTCCGTTTGAGCTACCTGGCCTGGTTGGTGGCAGATCGTGTACAGAAAGGCGCGAAGTTTGGCTTGAACCTGCCGGGCGAAGTAATTGATCCGGATTCCGGTGCTGCCCATGGCGAACGCTGCCTGCGGGCATTGGCTGTTTGGGGTGAACAGCCGCCGCGAGAGCACGATGCCTTGCCATTCGGTACGCGTCAGACGTTGGACGTACAGCCTGCGGGGAAACGGGTATGAGCCTGCTTGCGCGTTTTTCCCGAAGCAATTCGGATGCCGCTGAAGGTCCGACACAGGCCATTCCTTCCGGGGCTTTGTTGTGGTTGATTGGCAGCTTTGCGTTATTACTGCTACCCCAGTGGGATCGGTTGCCCTGGTGGCTGATTGCAGCCTGTGTGGTGCTGGCGGCCTGGCGCTGGATAGCCCAGCAAGGCCGGGTGCGGCTGCCGGGGCGCTGGCTGAAAACCGGTATCATGCTGGTCATGATTGCGGTCTATGTGGCGACCGTGCAGGGGCGGTTTACGGTGGATACCGCTGCGTCCTTTTTCGTGCTGGCGGTTGGCCTGAAATGGCTGGAAACCCGTTCCGCCCGTGACTTCTATGTTCTGTTTTTTATTCTGGTCTACCTTGCCGCGGTGAACTTCCTGTTCCAGCAGGACATTCTCTGGGCGTTGCTGACCTTCGGGGCCATTGGCTGTTTGTTGGTTGGCGTGCAGATTCTCAATGCGCCGGACCTTCCGGGAAGCCTGAAGGCCGGATGGAAGCGCCTTGGGCTTCTGATGCTGAAAACCCTTCCGGTGGTGGTTCTGCTGTTTGTGTTTTTCCCCCGAATGGCTCCGCTCTGGAGTGTGCCGCTGGTTTCAGGCCAGGCCCGTAGTGGGATTTCAGACACCATGCGACCCGGGGATATCTCCAATCTTGTCCAAAGCAGTGAACGGGCCTTCCGGGTGACGTTTGGGGGTGCAACCCCGGAATACCGGGACCGTTATTGGCGCGGCCTTATTCTCGACTACCTGGATGGTGAAACCTGGCGCCAAAGGGATGACGAGCCGTTTCAGCGCTTGGGTCGCGTGGCGACCGATGGCGGCGTCGGGCCGCTGGCGGACAACGAATACGATGTTTTGATGGAGCCTACCGATAAGCGCTGGGCGTTTGCCCTGGATAATTCGGTTGCGGCGTCTGACAACGTATTCCGTGCAGGGGAAGATCTCTTTCGGTTTAGCCGGCCGGCCGACAGCCCGGTCCGCTACCGGCTTGCGCTTGCCATGGATTCGGCGCCTTCGAGTCCGGTGCTTGCGCCGGCTCAGCGATACCGGTACTTACAATTGCCGCAGGGCGGTAACCCGAGGACCCGGGAACTGGCCGCCGATATGGCCGCGAGCCAGTCACCGGTGGAATTGGTGAACAATCTGATGCGCCGGTTCCGGGAACAGGAGTATTTTTACACGTTGAGGCCTCCTGCCATGCCGGAGGACGGAGTAGACGCACTGCTGTTTGACGAGAAGCGGGGCTTCTGCGCCCACTATGCTGGAGCGGCCACTTTTCTGTTCCGTGCCGCGGGTATTCCGTCTCGTATTGTGGTGGGATATCAGGGCGGGGATGCGGGTGCCGGCGGTGAATACCTGATTGTTCGTCAGTATGATGCCCACGCCTGGGTGGAGGTTTGGCTTGAAGGCCGGGGTTGGGTCCGGATTGATCCCACGGCGGCGATCGCACCGAGCCGTATCGAATCCGGCCTTCGGGACGCGATGGCAGAGGAAGGTTCATTTCTCGAGAACGATTTGACGTCACCGCAACGCTATGGCGATTTTGCGGCACTGCAGTGGGCATCGCTGCAGCTGGATCGCATAAATTACCAGTGGCAGCGCTGGGTGGTGGGCTATCAGGGCCAGAGCCAGATGGATCTAATGTCGCGGCTGCCGGGCGGCATTGGCATGAGAGAGCTGGGTTACATTACGGCGGGCGTGGTCGGTCTGGCGCTGTTGATTGCGGGCGTTGTCTCGGGTCTGGCGCTGCGCAAAGGCACGCGACAAGATGCTTTTGGCCGGGTGATGTTTGCCTGGCACCGCCTATGTGAACAGGCCGGGGTTCCGGTTCGAAGTGGTGAAACGCCCATGGTGTTGGCCGAACGGATGGCCGACGCCCGCCCGGTGGTGGCTGAAACCGCCAGGACCTTTGCCCGTGCGGTTAACAGCCATTACTATAGTTCCGCATCTGCCAGGCAGAATGCGGCAGACTCACAGCGCCTCAAGCGGTTGCTGAAAACCATGAAGCGTCAACTTCGGCGCTACGGAAAACCGGTATCACGAGCACCCCGAGATGACTGATATAGCACAGGACATGCCCTGGCTTGCCAAAGCCTGGGGCGCGGTTCAGCACCGGCTGGCGCAGGATCGCTTGCCCCATGCCTTGCTGGTGGTTGGGGAGCGCGGAGTAGGGAAACGGGATTGGGCCATGGCGGTTGGCGGGTTACTGCTGTGTGAAGCGCCGGTAGGTCTTGGCGAAAGTGCGCCAATGGCCTGTGGCCACTGCAAACAGTGTGAGCTTCTGGCGGCAGGCACCCATCCCGATTTGCGGGTGTATGCGCCGGAAAAGTCCCGCATGGTGAAAGTTGACCAGATTCGAGCGTTATCCACATTTGCAGTGGCTTCACCGCAGGTGGCCCATCACAAGGTGGCCATCGTTGACCGGGCCGATCAGCTCAACATCAACGCCGCCAACGCATTGCTGAAAACCCTGGAAGAGCCCCAACCCGACGTTACGTTGCTGCTATTGCAGGAAAGTGGTCGCCCGATATTGCCGACCATCCGGTCCCGCTGTCAGGCGCTGACCATTCCGCTGCCTACTACCGAGCAGGCCGGCCAGTGGCTGGCGTCCCGGGTAGCGGAGCTGGAGGACGGCGCTCGTCCGGACACCAATGTCCTGGCGAAAAGCCTGATGCTGGCCGGTAACGCTCCTCGCCTGGCACTGGAGTATGCCACCGGCGACTTCCTGTCTCTGCGCGACGAAGCCTTTGATGCCTTTCGTCAGTTTATGAAAGGGCAGGTGGGCGTTGGTGAGGCGGCCAAAAAATTCAAGGCTCTTGGACTGGAAGATACACTCTGGCTGTTCGAATGCTGGGCTGCCGATCTCGCCCGGTGCAGCGCCGGGGGTGAGGTGTCAGATCCCGAAGCGGCCGACATGCTGGGCTATCTTGCGCGCAGCAATCCACCCTGGCGCGCCCATGAGCTTCTGGACAAAGTGAAAGAGAGCCGAAGCGCGGCGGTCTACAATGCCAGCCCGGAACTGGAAGCAAGCCAGCTTTTGATTGCCTGGCGTGAACTGATGCCTGTTAAGCGCAAGGCAAGCTGAGCTTTGTGCAAGATCAGCTGCTATGATTGTGAAATGTCGGGGAATTCTTGGCGAATCCCAACACGAAATGACGTCACGGAACTTTTAGCATTCAAAGGTGTTTGATATGGGGCCCGGATTCGGAGCACGCAGCGGTATTCTCACCCTGACCATCAAGGACAAAGCGGTGCTTTATGCCGCCTACATGCCTTATATTCGTCAGGGCGGTTTGTTTATCCCGACCCAGAAACAATACCAGCTGGGCGACGAGGTGTTTCTGTTGCTCAACCTGATGGATGAACCCGAGAAAATACCGGTCGCGGGAAAAGTGGTCTGGATCACCCCGAAGGGTGCCCAGGGTAACCGGGCAGCGGGTATCGGAGTTCAGTTCAACGGCGATGACGAAACCGCCCGTACAAAAATTGAATCGTATCTGGCTGGATCTCTGAGCTCGGACCGCCCAACGCACACCATGTAGGACCCACCTCGAATGAATAACACAGCGGTACCCGGCAGTGGGCACGTCGTTCCGGCCGGTTGCCGGGAGGCTCGCTGGCCGCTTGAAAACCTCTCCCTGGCCGGGCTGACCTGGCGAACCAGGGCCGAGGCCGAAACCCGCGCTCCGGTGATTATGGTGCATGGCTGGCTGGACAATGCCATGACCTTCACCCGGTTGGCGCCGGAGTTGTCTGAATTCACCAATGTTCATGCCATCGATATGGCGGGCCACGGGCATTCAGGCCACCGCCCGCCCGGTTACGGCTATTGGCTGATGGATTACGTGGCCGACCTCTGTGAGCTGATTGAGCGGCATTTCTCCGAAGCTGAGCAGCATCCGCTGGATCTGGTGGGCCATTCACTGGGCGGTATCGTATGTGCGCTATATGCTGCGGCTTTTCCGGAGCGGGTTCGGCGCCTGGTCATGATAGACAGTCTGGGTGCCCTCAGTCGCCCTGCCAAAGAGACTATTCCCCAGTTACGGCGAGCGTTGCAAAAAAAACGGAACGGATCCGCTTCGCCAGCGGTCTATCCGGATGTGGCGACCGCGGCAAAGATCCGCGAAGGAGGCCTTAGCCCGTTAAGTGCGGAGGCCGCGGCAACCTTGGTGCCGAGAAGTATGCGCCGGCAGGGGAGCGGTTTCGTATGGCAATCGGATGCGCGCTTGCGCCATCCCACTGCACTGATGATGACGGAGGAGCAGGTTCAGGCTTCGCTGGCTGCCCTTCAAACACCTACGCTGTTTGTGCGGGCCCGGCAGGGGTTGCTGGCCAGTGCGCGTGGGCTGGACGGCCGCGCAGACCTGATTCCCGACTTAACGATCGCGGATGTGCCGGGTGGTCATCATTGCCATCTGGATGGAGACACCTCGCCGGTATCTTCCGCCATAAAAAGGTTTCTTTTTAATGTTTGACCGAGTGAATGACTGTCTTCGCAAAGCCGTATTGACGGCGTTTCTGGCTGCGGTCTCCCTGCCATCCATGGCGTCTGAAGTGAGCAATGCCCCCGAGCCATTCCCCCAGTCCCGTCTTCAGTCATCCAAAGATATCGTGTCCTCGGGCCACCTGGTCCTGTTCAGTCCGATCCGGGAAATTCGCAATGAGATTCGCTCAGAAGTAATGGCCCGGTTGCCGGTCAATGGTCAGGGGCTGCTTTATGAAATTGAGCGTGACGCAAGCCGGGAAGCCGCGCGCAATCATTACCTTCGTGAATTACAGGTACGCGGTGCGCAGGTGTTGTTCGAGTGCTCCGGAGTCAGTTGTGGGCGCAGCAACGTCTGGGCAAATCAGGTTTTTGATCAGTCACGGATTCTGGGGCGCGATGCGGATCAGGATTACACGGTTGCCGCTGTGGTGGATGAGCGAGGGCAGCAATGGATAACGCTGGTGTATACCGTTACCCGGGGTAACCTGCGGGAGTATGTCTGGGTTGAGCACCTGCGCGTTGAGCAGGGCGCAAATATACCCGGATTTCAGCCATTAAGTGGCCGAATACTGGGGCCTGTGGTGGTGCCCTGGCAGGGCGGTGTAACCTTCCGCTTTGATTTCAGTGCGGATGACCGACGCCAGCTGCAGGCGTGGGCTGGCGATGAGGGAGCGGAAGTTGTTCTTGTGGCGTTTTCCGAGCTAAAGAACGGTGAGCCCCTCGATAGTGCGCTCAAGCGGTCGGAGCAGGCCGGGCAATCCCTGGCGGAAGTGCTGGGTAAAATCGGGGTTTCCCGAAACCGGATTCGTATCATGGCCATTGGCCCGGTTGTTCAGTCGGCCTCTCCTGTCCGTCAGGGCAATCGTGTGGAAGTTTTGGTTATCAAGAGGTAATGGGTATGTCGGAACAGGATCATCCGGAAACCGGAGGTGCCCCTAAGGCACAGTCGCCGGTACACGATGGTGCCAGCTCAGTCGTAACCAGTTCTGACGTATCGCCAGTGGGGCGCGAGGTCAAAAAGACGGGCGAGGGAAAAACCGTTGCACTCACCCTGGGCAGCGGCGGCGCGCGCGGGTATGCGCACATGGGTGCCATCGAAGTGTTGAATGAGCGTGGTTACAAGATTGTCGCGATTTCTGGTTGCTCCATGGGTGCGCTTGTTGGCGGCATGTATGCTGCCGGCAAGATGCAAGAATACAAGGATTGGGTGACAGGCCTGGGGCAGTTCGACGTGCTCAAGCTGCTGGACGTGACCTTTACCTCGGTGGGTGCTATCCGGGGCGACAAGGTATTCTCGGTGGTTCGGGACATTCTGGGCGATACCCGCATAGAGGACCTTCCCATTGCGTTCACTGCGGTTGCCACAGACCTCCTCGCCCACAAGGAGATCTGGTTTCAGGAGGGCCGGATGGATCAAGCCATTCGGGCCTCTATTGCGATTCCCAGTGTGGTGACACCTTTAGTGCTCAATGGTCGGGTTCTGGTTGACGGTGCGCTGCTGAATCCGTTGCCCATCATTCCAACCATTTCTGCCCATGCTGATCTGGTTATGGCGGTGAATCTGAGTGGCGAAGATGAGCAGCCGCGCCGGGTTCCCGATGCCGCCTTTACCGCTGTTGACGATTCGGCGAGTGATATTGAAGAGTGGGTAGACGCCATGCGTGATAAGGCGTCTCGCTGGTTCGACTGGGATACCTTAAAATCCCTGGCGGCCCGAAAGCCGGATAGCGGAGATTCTCCGGAAGAGAAAATAAGCCGCGCGATGGCGAAAAAAGCCCACACTGAGAAAAAAGAAGCTCAGCAGAAAGCTCGTGAGGATGAGCGGCACCTTAATCGGGCCAAACATCGGGAAGAGCATGAAACGATAGACTGGGACAAGCTCGGTATCGGCAAGTTCGATGTTATGAACCTGACCATCGAAACCATGCAGAGCGCCCTGGTGCAGTACAAGATAGCAGGCTATCCGCCGGATCTGCTGATCAACATTCCGAAAAATGCCTGTCGCAGTTACGACTACCATAAAGCGCCGGAACTGATCCGCCTTGGCCGGGAACGCATGATCGCGGCGCTGGATCGCTTTGAGGCCAGCCGGAGCAGTTCCGGCCCCCTGGCGCTTTAACACGGTTGAATGCTGCAGGTGGGTGTTTAATCAGCGTATAATGCCGCCCTCAAATGCTCTGATCAGGAAAGCTTATTTGTGACCAGCCCCGTTGACGATCTGCACACCATCCGCGATTTATTGCGGTATGCCGCCTCCCGTTTTGCCGCGTCGCCGCTTTACTTTGGCCACGGCACCGACAACGTGTGGGACGAGGCGGTTCAATTGGTGCTGCGCAGCGTTCATTTGCCTCTGGAAAACAACAACCTGTTTCTGGACGCCAGGCTGACCCGGAGCGAGCGGGAACTGATCCTCGAGCGTATTGATCGCCGTATCAGCGAACGTGTACCGATTGCTTACCTGTTGGGTGAGGGTTGGTTCATGGGAATGCCGTTCCACATAGACGAGCGCGTTCTGGTTCCCAGATCCCCGTTGGGGGAGTTGCTCGAAAACGGTCTGCAGCCGTGGCTGGGGGGCATCCACGTACACCGTATTCTGGATTTGTGCACCGGCAGCGGCTGCATCGGTATCGGGGCTGCAACGGTGTTTGACGAGGCTGAGGTTGATCTGTCCGATATTTCGGAAGATGCGCTGGCGGTTGCAGAATCCAACATCGAATTGCACGGTCTCGAGGGGCGGGTACGTGCGATCCGTTCAGACGTGTTCGCGAATATTGAAGGCCGGTACGATGTCATTCTCAGCAATCCGCCCTACGTGGATGCTGAAGACATGGCCGACATGCCTGACGAATATCGCCATGAGCCAGAGCTAGGGTTAGCGGCCGGCGAAGACGGACTGGATATTGCTCACCGGATCATTGCCGGTGCGGCGGATCACCTGACCGAAGACGGCCTGCTGATTGTCGAAGTCGGCAACTCCTGGGGTGCCATGGATGATGCCTATCCTGACCTCCCGCTGACCTGGCTGGAGTTTGAAAGCGGTGGTGACGGAGTGTTCCTGATCACGGCCCGGGATTTGCGAGAATGGCAGGCCAGAAAAGCCTGAAGTTATTTATTATAAAACCTCAATAAAGTGCTGAAATATGTCGGGAAATACTTTCGGAAAGCTGTTTACCGTAACCACCTTTGGTGAAAGCCACGGCGCGGCTCTGGGCTGCATCATTGACGGCTGTCCTCCGGGGCTGGAGCTGTCCGAGGCTGATATGCAGGCCGATCTGGACCGTCGGAAACCCGGCACCTCCCGGCACACGACTCAACGTCGTGAAGCTGATGAAGTGCGCATTCTGTCGGGTGTGTTCGAGGGCAAAACCACCGGTACACCGATTGGCCTGATCATTGAGAATACGGATCAGCGCTCCAAGGATTACTCCAAGATTTCGGAACAGTTTCGCCCTGCACACGCGGACTACACCTACACCCACAAATATGGCATTCGGGATTATCGGGGTGGCGGCCGGTCTTCCGCCCGGGAAACGGCCATGCGGGTTGCCGCGGGTGCAGTAGCCCGAAAGTTTCTGGAGCAACGCCTGGGTATACGAATCCGGGGTTACCTGTCACAGCTAGGCCCGATAAAGGCTGAAAAACTGGACTGGGAACAGGTGCATCAGAACCCGTTTTTCTGCCCGGATGCTGACAAGGTGCTGGAGATGGAAGCCTACATGGACGCCCTGCGCAAAGAGGGCGACTCGATTGGTGCACGCATCAATGTGGTCGCCGAGGGAGTTCCACCAGGCCTGGGCGAGCCGATTTTTGATCGGCTGGATGCCGATCTTGCTCACGCGCTGATGAGCATCAACGCCGTCAAGGGCGTCGAGATCGGGGCCGGATTCGGTTGCATTGAGCAGAAGGGCACCGAGCACCGGGATGAAATGACGCCGGAAGGGTTTCTTACTAATCAGGCCGGCGGTGTTCTGGGGGGAATTTCTTCAGGCCAACCGATTGTTGCCAGCATTGCGCTGAAACCGACCTCCAGCCTGCGGCTGCCCGGGCGCAGTATTGATCAGAGTGGTAATCCTGTCGAAGTGATCACCACCGGCCGCCACGACCCTTGTGTCGGAATTCGCGCCACGCCCATTGCCGAGGCGATGATGGCCATCGTGTTGCTGGATCACTACCTGCGCCATCGCGGCCAGAATGGCGATGTGGAAGTGAACACGCCGGTTCTCGGCCAGCTCTGATCACCGGGGGGCGTCACCATCTACTGGCGGCTGTCTAACCTCTACTTCTGGTTCTTTGCCCTCCTTGGAGGGCTTTTGCCCTATTGGTCCCTCTATCTGGAGGGGCAGGGCTTTTCCTATCTGCAAATCGCCAGTCTGATGGCAACCATTCAACTGACCAAGATCATCGCGCCGAGTGTCTGGGGCTGGCTGGGTGACCGCACCGGCCAGCGCGTTCGTTTGGTGCGCTTCGGGGCGATCACCGGCTCCCTGTTTTTCGCGGGCGTGTTTGTGGAGCCGGGGTTCTATGGTTTGCTGCTGGTGATGCTGGCGTTTACCTTTTTCTGGAACGCCATCTTGCCGCTCTACGAAGTCATCACGCTGCGGGCGTTAGGCACCCGCAAAGACAAGTACGGCAAGGTTCGCCTTTGGGGCTCCGTGGGTTTTATCGGCGCCGTGGCCCTGGTGGGCGGGGTGCTGGAACTGGTGTCGATACGCTATCTGCCCTGGCTGTTGCTGCCGGTTTTCGCAGGCATTGCTGTATCGGCCTTTCTGGTTCCGTCGGAGCCTGGTGAGCGCAAAGAACCCGCCCAGAAGGGCAGCCTGAAGGCGATCGTCACTCACCCGGCGGTGGTGACTTTCTTTCTGATGAATTTTCTGCTGCAGGTATCCCACGGGGCTTACTACACCTTTTTCAGTATCCACCTCGCGCAGCATGGCTACGGCAAGCTGTCCATCGGGCTGCTGTGGTCACTGGGCGTTATTGCCGAGATTGTTGTGTTTCTGGTTATGCATCGGCTGTCCCATCGGCTGACGGTGCGCCAGATTGTCCTCGGCGCACTGTTGCTGACCATGATTCGCTGGGGCCTGATTGCAGAGCTGACCTCGGTGGTGCCGGTACTGATCTTCGCCCAGCTCCTGCACGCGGCGTCATACGGCGCTTTACACGCGGTGTCTGTGCAGTACATTCAGGGATTCTTTGGCAAGCACCACCACGGTCAGGGCCAGGCGCTGTATAGCGGGTTGACCTTTGGGGCTGGCGGGGCACTGGGCGCGTGGCTATCGGGCTTTCTGGTGGACGGCTACAGCACCTCCGCGGCCTTCTGGGGTGGTGCTGTCGCCATGGCGGTCGCCATCTTGATTACCTGGCGTGGCCTGCAACCACCGCCAAAAGAATCGTGACCCGGTAGGGTTACGGTTCCGGATTTTCTTCGTCGTCTTCCATTTGCAGGGACAGGCCGCTTCCCGTTGGCCCCTTCGCGCCGGCCGCACTGCCCGCACTCGCTGAGCCGCCCTGGCCGTGCAGCTTGATCTTCAGCCGCAGGTTGTTGGCCGAGTCGGCGTTTTTCAGAGCTTCTTCTTCGGTGATCTTGCCGTCCTTCCAGAGATTGAAGAGTGCCAGGTCAAAGGTCTGCATGCCGAGGTTGGCGGACTTCTCCATGATTTCCTTGATGCCGTCAATCTCGCCACGGAGGATCAGTTCACTGATGGTGGGTGTGCCCAGCAGAATCTCGATGGCGGCGGTACGTTTCTTATCCACGGTCGGAATCAGACGCTGGGAGACAAACGCCCGCAGGTTCATCGACAGATCCATCAACAACTGAGGCCGACGCTCTTCCGGGAAGAAGTTGATAATCCGGTCCAGGGCCTGGTTGGCGTTGTTGGCGTGCAGGGTGGATATACAGAGGTGACCGGTTTCTGCGAAGGCGAGGGCGTGCTCCATGGTTTCCCGATCCCGGATCTCGCCAATCAGGATGACGTCCGGGGCCTGACGGAGGGTGTTCTTCAACGCTTTCTGGAAACTGCGGGTGTCTACGCCGACCTCCCGCTGGTTCACGATGCTCTTCTTGTGCCGGTGAATGTATTCGACCGGGTCTTCAATGGTGATGATGTGGCCTGCGGAGTTGGTATTGCGATAGTCGATCAGGGCCGCCAGAGAGGTAGATTTGCCAGAGCCTGTCGCGCCGACAAACAGCACCAGTCCACGTTTGGCCATCACAACGTCTTTCAGAACCGATGGCAGGCCAAGATCGTCGGCGTTCGGGATATCGGTGACAATGTTCCGGGCGACAATGGAGATTTCATTGCGCTGACGGAAGATGTTGATCCGGAACCGGCCGACATTGCGAATGCTGTAGGCCAGGTTCATTTCGAGCTCCTGATCAAACTCGGCCCGCTGCTCCTCGTCCATGATGGACCAGGCAATTTCCTTGATCACGCCCGGCGCCAATGGCGTTCGGTCAATGGGCTTAAGGGCGCCGTGGAATTTGGCGCAAGGCGGCGCACCGGTGCTCAGATAGAGGTCGGAGCCGTCGTGCTTGGCCAGAATTCTGAGGTAGTCATCAAAGCCCATGAAATCTCCTGCTTTCGTTGTGTTTATGATGGTGTGCCGGTTTCTTCGTCCCGCACGATGTTCAGCATGGCTCTGGCCGCCTGGCTCAACTGGCGCCCGGACAGACCAACCGCGCCCAGCACCCGGTTAACCGCAAACCCCGTATCCAGCTGGCGCAGGCTCTCGTCGGCCATGCTCACCGGCAGTACACTCCAGCCAAGGCCGACACTGGTCATCATCTTGATGGTTTCAAGATAATTGGTCGGTATCTGCTGTTTGAGTGGGAGGTTGGCCTCCAGAAACAAACGGCTGACTGCCCGATACGTTGCTGTGGTGGTATCCGGCAGCAGCGCGGGATACCGTGCCAGATCGGCGAGTGTCGCGGTGGTCTGTTCTGCCAGTTCGTGGCTTGCACCTGCCACGAACGCCATAGGATCGGACCATTGTTCGTATACCATGAACTGGCTTTCCATGCTGTCACTGAGTGTGACAAAGGCCAGCTCTGCGTTACGTTTGTGCATTTGACTGTAAGCCGCGTCGGATTCCATGAACTGTAAGTTGACGGTAACGTTCGGGTAGTCTTTGACAAATCGGCGCAGCCAGTTGGGCAGGTGGTGCAGGCCGATGTGGTGGCTGGCGATGATGTTCAGTTCGCCGGTGATGGTGCCGTCGTCGGAGGACAGGGCGACGCGGGCGTTGTGGATTTCATCAAGGATTTGTCGTGCGTGGGGCAGCAGGCGCGCGCCGGCGTCGGTCAGCCGGATTTCCCGGTGGCCTCGCTCGATTAGTTTGGTGCCCAGCAGGTGTTCCAGGGCCGCCAGGCGCTTGCTGACAGCGGGCTGTGTCAGGTGCAGGGTTTCGGCGGCTTCTGAGAAGGAGCCCTGGTCTACGATTGTCAGGAATGCCTTAAGTGCGTTCGAGTCCATGTCCGGTGCTCATCTTGATCTTGCATCTGATTTGGGAGCATGGAGTTGCTTCACTGAGCCCCTCCCAAAAAACGCTACGAGCACATCCATGTGCGCTTCGCTCCGGCCATCCATGGCCTCCGAGATTTTTGGGAGGGGCTCAGTGAAGCAACTCCGCTAACGATCGAGCCTGCTGTCTGAAAAAATCGTGAATCCACGACCAATGTAGGGGCGCGTTCGGATGGGGGAGCTTTTCAAAACCGTTGAGGGCCAGGGATGGCCCGAAAGAGCCCACATGGATGTGCTTGTAGGCGTGTTTTGAAAAGCTCCCCCATCCGGACGTGCCTGCTACCGTTTTGAAGCCCTTCTCAGGCATAGGGTGCTGATAGTCACTATCGGCGATAACTAGTTGGAATGCAAAGAATGAAAAACATGAATTGGGGTTATTCGTCGCAGAGTAGTAAGATGGCGAAAGTCTAGTCAGAAACAGAAACCCCCAGAGAGTGAGAGAGAACCATGGCGGGCAAAACCTTATATGACAAATTGTGGGACGACCATTTGGTCAAACAGCGGGACGATGGCTCCGCTCTGATCTACATTGACCGGCAACTGCTGCACGAAGTGACCTCACCGCAGGCCTTTGAAGGCCTTCGGTTGGCGGGGCGGAAGCCGTGGCGGATCGATGCCAACATCGCGACACCGGACCATAACGTACCGACCACTGATCGTGATCGGGGCATCGAGGGCATCGTGGATCCGGTTTCCCGCACACAGGTGGAGACGCTGGACAAAAACTGCGATGAGTTCGGGATTCTGGAATTCAAGATCAAGGACCAGCGTCAGGGCATCGTTCACGTGATTGGGCCGGAGCAGGGCGCGACCTTGCCGGGTATGAGCATTGTGTGTGGTGATTCCCATACTTCTACCCACGGTGCCTTTGGCTGTCTGGCCCATGGTATCGGTACCTCTGAAGTTGAGCACGTTCTGGCTACCCAGTGCCTGGTTCAGAAGAAGATGAAGAACATGCTGGTGAAGGTGAACGGCAAACTTGGCGCGGGTGTGACCGGCAAGGATGTGGTTCTGGCTATCATTGGTAAGATCGGCACCGCTGGCGGCACCGGTTACGCCATCGAGTTTGGTGGTGAGGCGATCCGTGGTTTGAGCATGGAAGGCCGGATGACCATTTGCAACATGGCCATCGAGGGCGGTGCCCGTGTGGGTATGGTGGCGGTGGATGACACCACCATCGAGTATGTGAAAGGCCGTCCGTTCTCTCCGAAAGGCGAGACCTGGGACAAGGCCGTTGAATACTGGCGCACCCTGCACAGCGACGACGATGCGGTTTTCGACAAGGTGGTTGAGCTGGACGGCACAGCCATCCAGCCACAGGTGAGCTGGGGCACATCTCCGGAGATGGTAACCGGTGTCGACGGCAATGTGCCGGACCCGGCCAAGGAAGAAGATCCCATCAAGCGTGAAGGCATTGTGCGCGCGCTCAAGTACATGGGACTGCAGCCGAACCAGAAGATCACCGACATTCAGTTGGATCGTGTTTTTATCGGCTCCTGCACCAACAGCCGGATTGAAGACTTGCGTGAAGCGGCTGCGGTTGTGAAAGGCCGCAAGGTAGCGCCGAGCCTGAAGCAGGCGATGGTGGTTCCGGGTTCCGGTTTGGTGAAAGCGCAGGCGGAGCAGGAAGGTCTGGACAAGATCTTTATCGAAGCGGGCCTGGAATGGCGTGATCCGGGTTGCTCCATGTGTCTGGCCATGAACGCCGACAAGCTGGGGCAGGGCGAGCATTGTGCGTCTACCTCTAACCGGAACTTCGAAGGTCGTCAGGGCTTTGGTGGGCGTACCCACCTGGTGAGCCCGGCCATGGCTGCTGCAGCTGCGGTAACCGGCCACTTCGTTGATGTCCGTGAATTGATGCACTGAGCCACAGGAGAGAGACCATGCGCGCATTTACGCAACACCAGGGCATCGTAGCCCCCATGGACCGTTCCAATGTGGACACGGACATGATCATTCCCAAGCAGTTTTTGAAGTCCATCAAGCGCACGGGCTTTGGCCCGAACCTGTTTGATGAATTGCGTTACCTGGACGAAGGCAAGCCGGACCAGGATTGTGCTGGCCGTCCGCTGAATCCGGATTTCGTGCTCAACCAGGAGCGGTACAAAAACGCCAGCGTGTTGCTGGCCCGTGCTAACTTTGGTTGTGGTTCCAGTCGTGAGCACGCGCCATGGGCGCTGGATGATTTCGGTTTCCGGGTGATCATTGCGCCGAGTTTTGCCGATATTTTCTACAACAACTGCTTTAAGAATGGCTTGTTACCTATTGTTCTTGATGAAGAAGTTGTAGACAATTTATTTAAAGAGGCTGAGGCTGCTGAGGGCTACGCTCTGACGGTTGATCTCGACGCGCAGACCGTAACCACGCCGTCCGGTGAGTCGTTTTCATTTGAGGTGGATAATTTCCGTCGCCACTGCCTGCTGAACGGTCTGGACGATATTGGCGTAACGCTTGAAGATGCGGATGCCATTCAGGCTTATGAAGATGCTCGCCGCAACACTGCGCCCTGGTTGTTTAACGCCGGAAACTGATGAACAAGGATTTTGATATGTCCCGTAATGTATTGCTGTTGCCGGGTGACGGCATTGGTCCCGAGATTGTGGCGGAAGCCGAAAAGGTTCTGCATAAGGTTAATGAAAAATTCGGCCTGAATCTGTCCTTCGACACGGCCCTGGTGGGCGGTGCTGCTATCGATGCAACAGACGTTCCGCTGCCTGACGAAACTCTGGAAAAGGCCCGTAACGCCGATGCCATCCTGCTGGGTGCTGTCGGTGGTCCGAAATGGGACAGCCTGCCGATGGCTCAACGTCCTGAGAAAGGACTGCTGGGTTTGCGCTCCAACCTGGAATTGTTTGCCAACCTGCGCCCGGCCATTCTGTATCCGCAGCTGGCCTCGGCGTCTTCGCTGAAGCCGGAAGTGGTTTCCGGTCTGGATATTTTGATTGTCCGCGAACTGACTGGTGGCATTTACTTTGGCCAGCCCCGCGGTGTGCGTGTTCTGGAAAGTGGGGAGCGTCAGGGTTACAACACCTATCAGTACACTGAGTCCGAGATCCGTCGTATTGGCCGGGTTGCCTTTGAAGCGGCTCAGCAGCGTGGCAAGAAACTGTGTTCGGTTGACAAGGCCAACGTGCTGGAAGTGACCGTGCTGTGGCGCGAGGTGATGGAAGACCTGAAGCGGGAATACCCGGATGTGGAGCTGTCCCACATGTACGTGGACAATGCCGCAATGCAGCTGGTTCGTGCGCCCAAGCAATTCGACGTGATTGTGACTGGCAACATGTTTGGTGATATTCTTTCTGACGAAGCGGCTATGCTCACCGGCTCTATCGGTATGCTGCCTTCCGCGTCGCTGAACTCCGACAAGCAGGGCATGTATGAGCCGTGCCATGGTTCAGCACCGGATATCGCCGGGCAGGGCATTGCCAATCCACTGGCCACCATCATCAGTGCAGCCATGATGCTGCGTTACAGTCTGAATGAGGATAAAGCCGCAGAAGCTATTGAGGCGGCGGTCAGTAAGGTGCTGGATCAGGGCTTGCGTACGGCCGATATCATGTCTGATGGCGGCCAGAAGGTTTCGACCCGCGAGATGGGTGAAGCCGTACTCAACGCACTCTGAGCCAGTTCTGATTCGAGACCCGACAGCGGCGCGATGCTGCCGCTGCGGGATCATCCATCCTGTCCCTGCCAGCGATAACGGTAGCGGGCGGGCATAATGTGAGGTTCAAAGGTCGCACATGAAGCGAGTTGGACTTGTAGGTTGGCGTGGCATGGTGGGCTCAGTCCTCATGCAGCGCATGCGTGAAGAAAACGATTTTGCCGATATCGAACCGGTGTTTTTTACCACTTCCCAGACTGGGAAGCCGGCCCCGGACGTAGGCAAAGAGGGTGTTCCGCCACTGCAGGATGCTTTTGATATCGACATCCTGAAAACTCTGGATGTGATTGTGACGTGTCAGGGCGGCGATTACACCACCGAGGTTTACCAGAAACTGCGTGATGCAGGATGGGATGGCTACTGGATTGATGCAGCGTCCACCTTGCGGATGGTCGATCACTCTGTGATCGTGCTGGACCCGGTCAACCGTAATGTGATTGATGCGGCTCTCGACAAAGGTGTGAAGGACTACATTGGAGGCAACTGCACCGTCAGCCTGATGATGTTGGCCCTTGGCGGCTTGCTGGAGCAGGATCTGATCGAATGGGTTGCTCCGATGACCTATCAGGCCGCTTCCGGTTCCGGTGCCCAGAATATGCGGGAACTGCTGAACCAGATGGGCGCCCTGAACGACAGTGTGAAATCCGAACTGGCCGATCCTTCCTCTGCCATTCTGGAAATCGACCGCAAGGTGACAGACACCATGCGTTCCGGTGATTTTCCCACGGAACATTTCGGTGTGCCGCTGGCAGGCAGCCTGATTCCGTTTATCGACAAGCAGCTCGATAACGGCATGAGCAAAGAAGAGTGGAAGGCGGGCGTTGAGACCAACAAGATTCTGGGTCGCAGCGACAGCCCGATTCCCATCGATGGTATTTGCGTGCGCATTGGTGCCATGCGATCCCACAGCCAGGCGCTGACCATCAAGCTCAAGAAAGATCTGTCGGTGTCGGAGATCGAGAGTATTCTGGCCAAGGCCAACGATTGGGTGAAGGTGATCCCGAACGATCGCGACGCGACCATGGCAGAGCTCACGCCGGCCAAAGTGACCGGCACCCTGAGCATTCCGATCGGGCGTATTCGCAAACTGGCCATGGGGCCGGAGTATATCTCCGCGTTTACCGTGGGCGACCAGCTGCTTTGGGGCGCGGCCGAGCCGCTTCGAAGGATGCTCAGGATCCTCCAGGAACGTTAAAAAATGTTACAGCTTGGTCATTAATGCCAACTGTGTCCGGTTTTTCGCAAGCCGGCTAGGGGCGGAGGCTGATTTCAGCGTCCGCCCCTGTTATTTTCAGGAACACTAATGGGTTCCGTCGGATTGATAAAAAAACGGTGCAAGGATTGCGTCTGATTGATTGATAAAAGGGGTTTTATCAACAATACTTCCCAAAAAAAGACGAACGTCATCCAACCTCGTCCGATTCTGTTGAGATTCAGCAGTCAAAGAATAACGGAGACTGGAAAGGAAAAAGCATGAAGGTACGCAAGCTTGCGGTTGCCCTGGCGCTGGCGGGAGGGCTCGGCTCCGGTATGGCTCAGGCCTTGGGGCTGGGCGAAATTGAGATGCAGTCCTGGCTGAACGAGCCGCTGGACGCAGAAATTACTTTGCGACAAAGTCGCGGGGTTGATCCCGGTGATGTCTTCGTTAACGTGGCTCCTGAAGACGCCTATCAAAGGGTCGGTCTGGATCGCCATCAGTTTCTCAGCAAACTCAGATTTGAAGTGGTCACGGGGGCTGACGGCAATCTCGTTATCAACGTTTCGTCTCGCGAAGCGTTCCGTGAGCCGTACCTGAATTTCCTGCTGGAGCTGACCTGGCCGAGCGGACGTTTGATGCGGGAGTACGCGGTACTTGTTGATCCGCCTGTCTACGCTGAGGAATCGGGTATTCAGGAGTCGGTCAGTGCACCAGCCACCGCGGCTACCCGCCAACAAACCTCAGCAACCGGGACAACCCGGAGTGCGGAATCTGTGCGTAGGCAGGCCGCGGCTGAAAGTTCTTTGTCGAGCAGCTACAGCGCCGGAAGTTTTGGCCCCACAGGACCGTCCGATACGTTGTGGACGATTGCTCAGCGAATGCGCCCGGATAACTCTGTGTCGATGCAGCAGGTGATGCTGGCGGTGCAGGATCAGAACCCGGATGCGTTTATTGGTGGCAACATCAATCGCCTGAAGCGTGGCGAAGTGTTGCGGGCGCCGACTCTTGAGCAGATTCGTAACCGGAGTCAAGCGGAAGCGACTCGGGTCGTGGCCAGGCAGAACCAGGAATTCCGGTCACCGAGACCGGTTGACGCAACCAGCACCGCTGACGCGACCTCAGCTCAGGGCCAGCCGTCCCAGAGTATGGCTGGTGATGAGCTTCGGCTTATTGCAGCTGACGAGGCCGAATCACGTACTGCAGAGCAGGGTGGTTCCGCGGGTGGTGACGGTGATGTGCCCGGCGGCGCGGATGCCGGCGCGGCTGTCGCGATGGAAGAGCTTGAAGCAACTCGTCGCGAAAACGAAGAGCTGAACTCCCGTCTCGAAGACATGCAGTCCCAGGTCGAAACGCTGCAACGTCTGCTTGAGCTGAAGAACAGTCAGTTGGCGGATATGCAGGGTATGGCTGCAGATGAAGGCGCCGGCGACAGTTCAGTTGCAGGTGAGCCTGGTCTGGAAAGTCAGGTTGCTGACGGTGAGTCAGGCCAGGATGTTACCCCGGAAGGTGCAGATACTGCCGTGGGCGAAACGGCTGAACCGGAAGCCGTGGCTGAGCAATCACCGGAAAGCCTGGCAGATTCGGTCGACAGTGGTGCTGAAGCTGCGGCAGAAGACGCGCTTTCGGCGGAAACCGGCGTTGATGCTACGCCCGGTGCGGACGCAGAACAGGTTGCAGCAGCTGACGAAGCGGCTGATGCGGTTGATGCCTCTGCTCCAGAGGTTGCCGGTACCGATACGACGCCTGTGGCGGAAGCCGAACCAGTCAAACCCAAGCCTCAGCAACCGGCCGCTGCGCCAGAGAAGGGCTTGTTCGGCAAAACGATGGACGCCATTGTCAACAACCCGATGTACCAGATTGCTCTGGGTGGCGGGTTGCTGATTCTGCTGCTGTTGTTGCTTCTGGTCGCCCGCAGAAACGCGAACCGCGAGAAAGCGTTTTATGACCAGTTGAACGCCGAGGACAGCGGCGAGAAAGACAGCTTTGACCTGACTCTGGATGATGAAGATGAATCGGAAGCAGTCGGTGAAGGCGATGTATTGGCCGAAGCAGAAACCTACATTGCTTATGGTCGTCACGACCAGGCCGCCCAGGTTCTTGAGACTGCCATTTCTCGTGAGCCAAGCCGGACCGATCTGCGTCTGAAATTGCTTGAGGTCTATGCAGACAATCAGGACCGCGATGCGTTTGAAAAACAGTACGGTGAGGTTGAGGCGCTCAATGATGAGGCGGCGCTTTTGCAGGCCGAGAACCTGAAGGAGCGGCTCGAAGAAGCTGAGGCAGTGCCCAGCATTGATGATCTGGAAAGCCAGCTTCGTTCGGATTCGTTCAATGCAGGAGCCACAAGCTCTGATGAAGCTGTCAGCGACGACGAGTGGGCTCTTTCCGACGAGCTGAAGGAAGACGAGTTCGACGCCTCTAAGGATGAGGTGCCCGAGAACGAGTTTGGTGAACTGGAATCGGATGTTGCGGAAGAGACCGGGTCCCGTGAGGATCTGATTGAGTACGATCTGTCCGGGATTGAAAAGTCAGACGGCTCCGCTGATGTCGAAGATACCGAAGAGCGCCTCGATGAAGAGAGTGACTTCTCATCTCTGGAAATGGATATCGAGTCTGATTCAGGTGAGAGAAAGTCGGATGACGCCTTGGCGGATGACGACTTTGCCCTCGACTTCGACGTTGAAGAACCAGAGGAGCTGAAAGAGTCAGCTGACCTGTCTGAGGACGATCTTGACCTGGGCCTTGGCGAAAACCTGGACTCAGAAGGTGAGCTGGAGCCTGAAGCTGAACTGGATCTTGGAAGTGAGCTGGACAGTGAGCTGGATAGTGAATTGGACAGTGAATTGGACAGTGAATTGGATAGTGGTTCTGACGCAGAGCCAGAGTTGCCGTCACTGTCTGACGATGAAGAGTTGAGTGTACTCGGCGAGCAGCCTGAGGATGATCTTGAGTCGGGCGTAGAGGGGTTGGATGAGTCCTTCCTGGATGAGCTCGATGCAGAGCTTGAGAAAGCCGAAGAAGAAAGCGACTCAGCCGAACTGGATTTGAACGAATCCAGCCTGGATGATCTCGAACTTGATGTGTCTGATGAAGATCTGGCGCTGATGGAGGAGTTCTCAGAAGCTGACAAAACCGGATTGCCCGAAGAGTCGACGTCCTCGTTGGATGAAGAGCTGGGTCTGGAAGATGCTTTCGAGAGCTTTGACTCGGATGCTGAGCTGGCCGATACCGATGCCGACGTGCCTTCTCTGGAGCCGGAAGACTCGGCGGAGCCGGTTAAGGAAGCAGGCGGGTCTTCAGGTGCGCTGGACATCAACGACAGTGATCTGGGCGATGATGACGATTTCGACTTCCTCGCTGGAACGGACGAAGCCGCCACGAAACTCGACCTGGCCCGCGCCTACATCGAGATGGGTGACAGTGATGGTGCCCGGGATATTCTCGAGGAAGTGGCCCTTGAGGGTACGGATGAGCAGAAAACGGAAGCGCAGGAGCTTCTTAAAAATCTCTCCTGATCCGTTATAATCAATCCTTAACGGCAATAGCGCCGGCCATTGAGCCGGCGCTTTGTTTTTCAGACCCCAGAAAACCGGACTTACACTTGTTTCTAAAGCCGCAACCTCTAACCACAGACGAGCCGATCGGTAATGGTCGGGTCATTATTATTTTCGAGTATGATGGCCACGGGTTCCACGGATGGCAGCAGCAAAAGAGTGGTGTGCGGTCGGTTCAGGCAGAGCTCGCCAAGGCAGTGGAGAAGGTCGCTGACCACCCGGTAGAGCTGGTTTGTGCTGGTCGCACCGATGCCGGGGTGCATGCGAGCTTTCAGGTCGCTCATTTCGACACCGCGTCGGTTCGAACACTTCGCTCGTGGGTCATGGGGATCAATACCGCGCTACCCGCTGATATCGCGGTCCACTGGGCCGGTCCCGGTGTCGAGGACTTCCATGCACGGTTTTCTGCGATATACCGGCGCTATCGTTACATCATTCTTAATCACCCGGTGCGTCCGGGTATTCAGCGTGGTCAGGTCAGCTGGAATTTCCGGCCCCTTGACACCGAGAGAATGCATACGGCTGCACAAGCCTTGCAGGGTGAGCATGATTTTTCATCGTTCCGGGCTGCAGGTTGTCAATCCCGAACACCGGTTCGGTTTCTCGAAAATATTTCAGTAACCCGTTGTGGGGATTACGTCGTAATAGATGTGCAGGCCAATGCATTTCTGCATCATATGGTACGTAACATCGCGGGTGCATTGATGGCAGTTGGTTCAGGGATTCAGCCGGTAGAATGGGTTGCGGAAGTGCTTGAGGCCCGTAACCGAAAGCTTGCAGGGGTGACTGCACCGCCTTATGGTTTGTACCTGGTTGATGTTGGCTATCCTGATCAATTCGCCTTGCCCCAGGCCCTTTGTGGCCCAGCGTTTGCTACTCCGTGGTTTTCTGAGCAGGCAAATCTGCCTATTCAGCCGACACATATACATCGAAAACAGCCGGTAACGTAATGACGATGACCCGAGTGAAGATCTGTGGCCTGACCCGAGAGCAGGACATTGATGCTGCGGTGGCCAGCGGGGCAGACTCCGTTGGTTTCGTATTCTACGAACCGAGTCCACGAGCCGTTTCGATCGAACAGGCCCGGAAGTTGGTGGCCCGAGTGCCGGCGTTTGTGACCGTCACGGGTTTGTTTGTGAACCCCGAGATCGAGTTTGTGAAAGCCGTGCTTGAGGCGGTCCCGCTGGATTTACTGCAGTTTCATGGCGATGAAACAGCAGCATTCTGTGCGTCTTTCGGGCGACGCTGGATAAAGGCGATCAGGGTTCGGGAATCCGGGCAGATAGAGCAAGCGTTTGCAGTGTATAGCAAAGCCTCCGGATTGCTGGTTGATGCCTGGGATCCGGACCGGTATGGAGGAACGGGCCAGTCTTTCAACTGGCAGTTGATTCCAGAGAAACGCCCGCTGCCGTTGATATTGGCCGGTGGGTTGTCATCTGATAACGTAGCTCGCGCCATTGAAAACGTGCGCCCCTGGGCAGTGGATGTCAGCGGCGGGGTAGAGCTGAGCAAAGGTAAGAAAGACGCCACCAAACTATCTGAATTTTTCAAAGAGGTGCACCGTGTCTGTAAAATTGACTGATGATATGTTGAAGGCGCTTCCGGATTCCCGTGGTCACTTCGGTGCCTTCGGTGGCCGGTTTGTGTCAGAAACCCTGATGGATTCCCTGATGACGCTGGAGAAAGAATATCTGCGCCTGAAGGACGACGCCGACTTCCAGGCTGAATTCGACAAAGACCTCGCAGATTATGTTGGCCGGCCGAGCCCTCTTTATTTCGCCGAGCGGTTGACCCGGGAAACCGGTGGCGCGCAGATTTGGCTAAAAAGGGAAGACCTTAACCACACGGGTGCACATAAGGTTAACAACACGATCGGACAGGCTCTGCTGGCCAGGTTCCTCGGAAAAAAGCGGATTATTGCTGAAACCGGCGCCGGCCAGCACGGTGTCGCCACGGCAACGGTTTGCGCGCGGCTCGGTCTGGAATGCCATGTTTTCATGGGCTCTGAAGATGTCAAACGCCAATCGCTGAACGTTTACCGCATGAAGCTGCTTGGTGCGACTGTGCACGCGGTTGAAAGCGGCACCAAAACCCTGAAAGACGCCATGAACGATGCCATGCGTGATTGGGTGGCGAACGTTGACGAAACCTTCTATATCATAGGCACCGTCGCTGGCCCGCATCCGTATCCGCTGTTGGTTCGTGATTTTCAGTCGGTGATTGGCCGTGAATTGCGCCGGCAGTCGATGGAGAAAGTTGGTAAGCTCCCTGATGCGCTGGTGGCGTGTGTGGGTGGCGGCTCTAACGCGATCGGAATGTTTTACCCTTTCCTGACGGATGAGTCTGTTGAGTTGTACGGTGTTGAAGCCGGCGGGCTTGGTATTGCAACCGGGCAACATGCTGCGCCACTTTGCGCGGGGCGCCCGGGTGTACTTCATGGTAATCGTACCTATCTGATGGAAGATGAAAACGGTCAGATTGCGGGTACGCACTCTGTCAGTGCTGGCCTGGACTACCCCGGCGTCGGCCCGGAGCACTCGTGGTTAAAGGATATCGGTCGCGCCAACTATGTATCAGTGACCGACGAGGAAGCATTGGCCGGGTTCCGCACGCTGACGCAGGTGGAAGGTATTATGCCGGCGCTTGAGTCCGCTCATGCGGTGGCGTACGCACTCAAACTCGCAGCTACCATGGACAAAGACAAGATGCTTGTCATCAACGTGTCTGGTCGCGGTGATAAGGACATTCATACCATCGCCCAGTTGGATGGCATTGAGATCTGAAGGGATCAGGAGCAGGCATGAGCCGTATTGAAGGTGTACTGAAATCTCTGAAGGATCAAGGCCGCAAGGCCTTGATCCCTTACATTACTGCCGGCGATCCACACCCGGATCAGACCGTCGAACTGATGCATACCCTGGTAAAAGCGGGCGCTGATATTATTGAGCTTGGCGTGCCATTTTCTGACCCCATGGCAGACGGTCCCGTCATTCAGCTGGCTTGCGAGCGGGCACTGAAGCATGGCACATCTCTGCGCCAGGTGATCGGGATGGTTCGGGAATTCCGAAAAACCGACAGTGCTACGCCCGTTGTCCTGATGGGGTATCTGAATCCGATGGAGGCCATGGGCTACGAAGCCTTTGCCGATGCCTCTGCGGATGCGGGTATCGATGGTGTATTGACCGTGGATCTGCCTCCGGAAGAGGCAGACGATGTTGCACCGCTGTTTTCGCAGCGGGGCATGGATCCGATTTTCCTGTTGGCACCCACCACCACCGATAGCCGGATCAAAGCAATCAGCGAGCACTCATCCGGTTATGTGTACTATGTTTCTATCAAGGGTGTAACCGGTTCGGCTACCATTAACGTGGAGGAAGTGGCTGCCAAGGTGGCCCATATTCACGAATTGACCGCGCTTCCCGTAGGAGTGGGCTTTGGCATTAGGGATGCGAAAACAGCAGGTGCCATTGGCAAAGTATCCGATGGTGTAATTGTTGGTAGCGTGCTGGTGGATACAATAGCCCGACACCAATCAGATCCGGGCGCCCTGAATAAGGCGTTGTACGATCTGTTGTACCCGATGCGCGAAGCTCTGGATAGCCTTGCCCCCTGAGTAACGATTATCCAGGCATCAAAGGACAGGATGAAAGCATGAGTAACTGGCTGGACAAGATCATGCCGAGCAAGATTCGCTCGGAATCACGGCAACGCACCGGTGTACCGGAAGGGTTGTGGAAGAAATGCCCCAAGTGTGGCGCTTTTCTGTATAAGCCGGAACTCGAAAAGAATCTTGATGTTTGCCCGAAATGTAACCATCACCTGCGAGTGTCTGCCCGCCGGCGCCTGGATATCTTTCTTGATAAAGATGGTCGTGAGGAAATCGCTGCAAATCTGGAGCCGTCTGACCGACTGAAGTTTAAAGACACGAAACGCTACAAGGATCGCCTGTCGGCAGCCCAGAAGGCCACGGGTGAAAAAGACGCGCTGATTGCGATGAGCGGCACGACCATGGGTGTGCCTCTGGTTGCCTGCGCCTTTGAATTTAATTTTCTGGGCGGCTCGATGGGGCAGGTGGTGGGCGAGAAATTCGTGCAGGCTGCGAATGTGGCGCTTGAACGTCGCATTCCGCTGGTGTGCTTCGCTGCCAGTGGCGGTGCGCGCATGCAGGAAGCCATTCTCTCGCTCATGCAGATGGCCAAGACCGCCGCTGTTCTGGAGCGCATGAAGCAGGAAGGCATTCCCTACATTTCAGTGATGACAGACCCTGTGTTTGGTGGTGTGTCCGCCAGCCTGGCAATGCTTGGGGATCTGAATATTGCTGAGCCGTTTGCCCTGATTGGCTTTGCCGGTCCCCGGGTTATCGAGCAGACGGTCCGGGAGAAGTTGCCGGAGGGTTTCCAGCGCAGCGAGTTCCTGCTTGAACATGGTGCCATCGATATGATTTTGCATCGTCACCAGATGCGGGAAAGAATTGCCCATGTGCTTGCCAAATTTACCGGGCAGGAAAAGCCAGGTACGGAAGCGCCCATTGAGTTCGAAATTACGGAAAAGCCGGACACAGATGAAGTTGTCGAGTAACGGCGTTACGGAAGCATCCGGTAGCCCGGCGCCGGGTGCTTCCGTTGATCAATGGCTTCACTGGCTGGAAGCCATCCACCCCACCGAAATTGACCTGGGCCTTGATCGCGTGCTGGTTGTCTTGCGCCGGCTGTTCCCTCGTAAGCCAGACGCCCGGATTATCACGGTTGCAGGTACGAACGGCAAAGGTACAACGGTCGCCACTCTTGAGCATTTGCTGAGATTAGGTGGCAGAACCACCGGTGCCTATACCTCCCCTCATTTGCAGAGATATAACGAGCGCGTCCGCCTGAACGGCGTGGATATCACGGATGCTGAGCTGGTGTCCGCTTTTGAGAAGGTTGAGGCGGCAAGACGCTCGGTGTCGTTGACCTATTTCGAGTTCGGTACCCTCGCTGCGTTTGTCGCCTTTGAGCGTGCCGGCGTGCAGGACTGGGTGCTTGAGGTTGGCCTCGGTGGGCGGCTTGATGCGGTGAATGTCATGGACGCTGATTACGCGGTGATTACCTCCATCGATATTGATCACATTGGCTTTCTCGGTGATAACCGGGAAGTGATCGGGTTCGAGAAAGCGGGCATCCTTCGGCGTGGAATTACGGCCGTGTGTGCGGACCCTGCGCCGCCGTCGTCGGTTCTGCAGCAGGCTGCGGCACAGAAGGTGGATCTGCTTCTCACGGGTAGGGATTATCAGATTGAAACAGCCCGTGACGGCGTGGAAACGGTTGATCTGATCCTCGAAGGGTGCAGAATTGCGTTGCCCGCAGGGCCGTTACCGGTCGAAAGTGTTGCTGCGGCCGTTGTATTGGCAACCCGATTGTTACCAGGTGTTGATGCCGATGTGCTCAGCCAGGGCGCTCGCTCTGTCCGGGTTCCCGGCCGCTTCGAGCAGTTGGCGCGAAGCCCTGCTGTAATTGTGGACGTCGGCCATAATCCCCATGCGGCGCAGTGGTTGGCAGCCAGGCTCTCAGTCTTGAAGCGCCGGGATGGCGGGCGGGTCGTTGGTGTCTATGGGGCTCTGGCCGACAAAGATGTTGAAGGTGTTGTCGCTGCCATGGTGCCCGTTGTGGACTCCTGGCATCTGGCCGGGCTGGCTGTGCCGAGGGGGCTGAGCGCTGAAGCTCTCAGGGCTCGGGCTGGTGGCCTGTCTGGTGTCCGTGCTCATGCAACGGTCACGGACGCATTGTCTGTTGCGGTGGCGCAGGCGGCACCAGAAGACTGTATTGTTGTGTTCGGCTCGTTCTTTACGGTTGCCGAGGCGAGGCAAATGCTGGTTCCCGAACCGTCTTAAACTTTGTCCATGGCATTGCCCGGGGCTTCAGTTATCAAATCGTCGCGGTTACTATCAGTTCGAAACAGGCAGAAAAAGGGAGTGCTCTCAGGTGGATGGGTTGAAACAACGGATCATTGGTGCGCTGGTTCTGATTTCCCTGGCGGTTATTTTTGTGCCAATGATCTTTGATGAGCCCCATTCCCAGCGGCAGACCACGCCGATTACCATTCCCGAAGAGCCGCCATTCCCCGAAGTTGATATGCCCGCCGGGCCAGACAGTGAAGGCCAGGATTACGGCCTGTCTCCCGAGCCTGTTACGACCTCCGAGCCAGATTCAGCATCCGCACCGGGCTTCCGTATGATAGAAGGTGACGACGTGCAAGCGGCGCAGCCCGTTGCAACGCAGGAGCCGGAGCTGTCCCCAGAGCCACAGCCTGAAGCGCAGGCGGCGCAAGAACCCGAAGAGCCAGAAGTTCAAACACCCATTGACCAGCCTGAGAAAGCCGAGTTTACCCGCTCCCTTGAGGGTGCCTGGGTGGTTCAGTTGGGTAGCTTTGGCAATGAAGACAACGCGCGCAGGCTGAGAGACAAGGTACTGGAAATGGGGCTGGGTGCGCACTTGCAGCAGTTCTCCCGCGGCGACACCACGTTAACCCGTGTATTCAGTGGCCCGTTCGTCAACCGTACCGAGGCGGACAAAGCCAAGGCGGTTCTGGACAAAGAGTTCGGGCTCAAAAGCCTGGTCACTCAGGGTGGCAAATAATCCCTTTGCAGTAGAATTATGTGCAGAGGGCAGTTTGGTGCGCATCGGTTTCCTGATAGAATCCGCCTTTCGTTTTCTCCAGCGGGTTGTTCATGGAATCGCTGATCTGGATTGACTGGGTCATCATTGCCCTTATTTCTGTCTCTACGCTCATCAGTTTGAAGCGGGGATTCGTGCGCGAAGCCCTGTCGCTGGTGACCTGGATCGGTGCCTTTATTATTGCCCGTACCTTTCACCCGCAGATGCAGTCGCTGCTGGAGTCTACGGTCGAAACTCCGCTGGTTCGCCTGATTGCTGCGTTTGCAATTCTGTTTTTCGGCACCCTGATAGTCGGTGCCATTATCAACAATCTTATTGGTCACCTGGTCCGGGCAACCGGCCTCTCAGCTACGGATCGTGTGCTGGGCATGGGGTTTGGTCTGCTTCGCGGCGTGGTTGTGGTGATTGTGGCCATTGCCTTCACCCGTTACACCCCTCTGGCGCAAGACACCTGGTGGCAAACGTCAGTGATGATCGAGCGCCTTGCTGTAGTAGAGGACTGGTCTCGCCGGACGTTTGGTGATGAATTTGCCCGATTCCTGGGGCCTGCCGAAAACGGATCAAACGGCACAGAACAAGCCGCTGATCCGAAAGACGTGGAATCCACGCCTTTACCCGCTAACATTCAGTTTTAACACTCGGAGAATTTTCCAGCCATGTGTGGCATTGTCGGTATTGTCAGTACTTCTAACGTCAATCAGCTGCTTTATGATGCGCTGACCGTTCTACAACACCGTGGCCAGGATGCGGCGGGTATCGTTACCTTCCAGGATAACCGGTTCTTTTTGCGCAAAGACAACGGTTTGGTGCGGGACGTTTTTCACACCCGGCATATGCGCAGGCTGGTGGGCAACGTGGGTATCGGCCATGTTCGGTATCCGACTGCCGGAAGCTCAAGCTCCTCAGAGGCGCAGC
This sequence comes from Marinobacter sp. SS5-14b, assembly GCF_030541005.1. Taxonomy (GTDB): domain Bacteria; phylum Pseudomonadota; class Gammaproteobacteria; order Pseudomonadales; family Oleiphilaceae; genus Marinobacter. Next base: position 666,264 of record NZ_JASSVM010000001.1, read on the forward strand.
CGTTTTACGTCAATAGCCCTTATGGCATTACTCTGGCCCACAACGGCAACCTGACCAATGCCGACGAACTGAGCAGTGACCTGTTCCGCACGGACCTTCGTCATATCAACACCAATTCCGATTCGGAAGTGCTCCTGAACGTGTTTGCCCATGAGCTTCAGAAGCTGGGTAAGCTGAACCCGACCAAAGATGAAATCTTTTCGGCGGTTCGTGCGGTTCACCAACGTTGTCGCGGCGCCTATGCGGTGATTGCGATGATCACCGGCTATGGAATTGTCGGGTTCCGGGATCCCAACGGCATTCGCCCGGCCTGTTACGGCGTTCGCGAAAGCGACGACGGTCAGAAAGAGTACATGATTGCCTCGGAAAGCGTGGCTTTGAGTGCGGCTGGCTTTACTCTGGTTCGGGATATTGCGCCCGGTGAAGCGGTTTATATCGAAACGGATGGCACTCTGTACACCGAGCAGTGTGCTGAATCGCCCAAGTTGTATCCCTGTATTTTTGAACACGTGTATTTCGCCCGACCGGACTCCGTTATGGATCGGGTTTCGGTCTACAAGGCCCGCTTGAGAATGGGTGAGGTTCTGGCTGACAAGATTTTGCGAGACCGTCCGGAGCACGACATTGATGTGGTCATTCCGATTCCGGACACCAGTCGCACCTCTGCCATGCAGATGGCCTTTCAGCTTGGAGTAAAGTACCGGGAGGGCTTCATCAAAAATCGCTACATCGGCCGGACGTTCATCATGCCGGGCCAGAAGATGCGGAAGAAGTCGGTTCGCCAGAAGCTTAACCCGATTGATCTCGAATTCCGTGGCAAGAACGTCATGCTCGTTGACGACTCCATTGTGCGGGGTACGACCTGTAAAGAGATTGTGCAGATGGCGCGGGATGCCGGCGCTCGTAACGTCTATTTTGCGTCTGCTGCGCCCCCTGTCCGGTATCCGAACGTTTACGGCATCGATATGCCGTCAGCCAGTGAGCTGATCGCCCATGATCGGACGGTTGAGGATGTGCGGGACTTGATTGGTGCTGACTGGCTGGTCTATCAAGACCTTGAGGACCTGATTGCCTGCGTTAGCGATGTCAATGACGACATTGATGGCTGGGAATGTTCTGTGTTCACCGGGGACTATGTCACCGGCGACGTGGACGATGCCTATCTGAATCGCCTTGACGACATGCGCAAGGATGAGAGCCGTTCGGGTGGCGAAATGTCAGACTCGGACAATGCCATCATCGATCTTCATAATGACGAAGACTGAAATATCGCCAATTGCATCAGGAGTACGCCATGACTCACGGTCGTGAAGAACACCTCTGGATTCCTGAATCCGATCTGGAGGGTATGTCGGTTGATACGTTGGCCGTCAGGGCAGGGCAGATCCGCACCGGGCAGTTGGAGCACAGTGATGCCATTTTCCCGACTTCCAGTTTCGTCTATGGCAGCGCGGCGCAGGCGGCAGCCCGGTTTGGCGGTGAGGAACCGGGTAACATCTATTCGCGTTTCACCAACCCGACCGTGCAGGCTTTCGAAGCCCGCATAGCGGCGATGGAAGGCGGCGAAAAGGCGGTTGCCACAGCGTCTGGTATGGCAGCCATCCTCAGTACCTGCATGGCTTTGTTACAGTCTGGCGATCATGTCATCTGCTCCCGGGGAGTGTTTGGCACCACGAACGTTCTGTTCCAGAAGTACATGGCGCGGTTCGGCGTACAGACCACGTTTGTGAGCCTGACAGATATGGATGAATGGCGTTCTGCCGTGCGCCCTGAAACCCGCATGCTCTTTATTGAAACGCCGTCCAACCCGTTGTGTGAAGTGGCAGACCTGGAGCAACTGTCGGCACTGGCAAAAGCTAACGACGCGTTGTTTGTTGTAGATAACTGCTTCTGCACACCGGTTCTTCAGCGCCCGCTGGAGCAGGGGGCTGATCTGGTCATCCACTCTGCCACCAAGTATCTGGATGGCCAGGGGCGCTGTGTCGGCGGTGTTGTCGTGGGGCCGGCCAGGTATCTGGATGAGGTCTACGGTTTTCTGCGCTCGGCGGGCCCGACCATGAGCCCCTTCAATGCCTGGGTTTTTCAGAAGGGGCTGGAAACCTTACCGATCCGTATGCGAGCCCACTGTGACAATGCGTTAGAGTTGGCGCTATGGCTGGAATCACAGCCAGCGGTTGAACGGGTTTACTATGCCGGGCTTGAAAGCCACCCCCAGCATGCGCTGGCGAAAAAGCAGCAAAGTGGCTTTGGCGGTGTGCTGTCCTTTGAGCTGAAAGGCGGGCGGGAAGAGGCCTGGCGCTTTATTGACAGCACCCGGATGATTTCCATTACAGCAAACCTGGGCGATGTGAAAACGACCATTACCCACCCGGCAACCACCACCCATGGGCGCTTGTCTCCGGAAGACAAGGCGAGAGCGGGTATTACTGAAAATCTGGTCCGGCTTTCGGTAGGCATTGAAGCCATAGACGACCTGAAAACCGATCTCGAAAGGGGTTTTCAGGCACTGAAAGACTAAACTTACACACGGTTTGAGTATTCATGGCGGAAACCGCTAAAGCGAAGAAATCTGTATCCACTGAACTGACAGACAAACAAAAGCGCTTTCGCCGCCTGATGGCCCAGGGGGCCAGAGAGGGTGCTGTTCTTGGCCTGATCGTTTTGTGTATCTATCTGGCCATGGCGCTGTTTACCTTCAGCCACTCCGATCCCGGCTGGGCGAGTATTGGCCACGACATGACGGTCCAGAACGATGCTGGCCGAACCGGTGCCTGGCTCGCCAGCCTTCTGATGGACTTTTTCGGACACGTTTCCTGGTTGTTCCCGGTGATGGTGGCGGGTTACGCCATCATGCTCATCCGCTTGCGAAACCAGCCTCTTGACCTGCACTGGCCGCTGTTCCTTGTGCGGTTTGGTGGGTTCGTCCTGATTTTGCTGTCATCGACCAGCCTGCTTTCGCTGTACTCTCTGTTTGGCCTCGGTATGTCGTCCGGTGGCGTGTTGGGCACCGCTGTGTCTGAAGCCATGGTGCGCTTCTTCAACCTTCCGGCCACCACGCTGTTGTTGATTGCCATCTTTTTGTTTGCCTTGACGGTTACAACCGGTCTTTCCTGGTTCCGGCTCATGGACCGGGTGGGTGGCTTAACGCTCAAGGCTGGCCTGGCGGTCAAAGCCCTGTTGAGGCAAAAGCCCAAAATTCCGGAGCATGCTGCCAAACCGGAGCCGGCCCCGGAGCCCCCTGTCGTCAATGCCAGGGTGAAAGGGCCAGAGCCAAAAGCAACCAAGGGGGTCAAAGATTCCTGGTGGCGCCGTTTGTTTGGTAAGAAATCCGGACATGCAGAGCAGGATCATGGCGGGACGCCCGGAAAACAACGTAAAGAGCCCGCTATCGAAGGTCTACCCTCTGCGGATCCCGAACCAGCCCGAATCGAGAGCTTCAGCTCCCGGGATGCGGAGCCCGTAGCGCCGAAGCCTGCTGCGGTGCCCAAACCGGCTGAAAAGCCTGCAGGGCGGTCACTCAAGATTGCGCCGTTTAAAAAAGACGATCAGGGCGGCCCAGGAAAAAAAGCCGACAGCAAACAGGGTTCGCTGCTTGAGGACATCGAAAGCCTGATTCCGCCGATTACGCTTCTGGACCCGCCAGAGGAACACAAAGAGCGCGGTTATTCCGAGGAATCCCTGGAGCATATGTCGCGCCTGCTGGAAGAGAAGCTGGCAGATTTCGGGGTTACCGTCGAAGTGGTCGAGGTGAATCCCGGGCCCGTGATCACCCGATTTGAGATCAAACCGGCTGCAGGCGTGAAAGTCAGCAAGATTTCCAACCTGGCCAAAGACCTTGCTCGGTCGTTGGCGGTGTTGAGCGTGAGGGTGGTCGAGGTCATCCCCGGCAAGTCGGTTGTGGGTATTGAAATACCAAACGAAGAACGGGAAATCGTTCGCTTGAGTGAAGTGTTGAGTGCCCGGGTCTTTATTGACTCGGCCTCACCGCTCACTCTGGCGCTGGGGAACGATATTGGTGGCAACCCGATGGTTGCAAACCTGGCCAAGATGCCCCACCTGCTGGTGGCTGGTACCACCGGGTCCGGTAAATCGGTGGGGGTCAACGCCATGCTTCTGAGCATGCTGCTGAAGGCTGGCCCGGAAGACGTCCGCTTTATCATGGTGGATCCGAAGATGCTCGAATTGAGCATCTACGACGGTATTCCACACCTGCTGGCTCCGGTTGTGACTGACATGAAAGAGGCTGCCAATGCCCTGCGCTGGTGTGTGGCTGAGATGGAGCGTCGTTACCGGTTGATGGCAAACCTGGGGGTTCGCAACATTGCCGGTTATAACAAAAAGGTCAAAGATGCACGGGCGGAAGGCGAGCCTTTACTTGACCCGCTCTGGAAACCGGATGAGTACCTGGCGAACGACGAGCAGGAACGCCCGGAGCTCGAGACCTTACCGTTTATTGTGGTGGTCATTGATGAATTTGCCGACATGATGATGATTGTCGGCAAAAAAGTGGAAGAGTTGATCGCGCGTATTGCCCAGAAAGCCCGGGCAGCAGGCATTCACCTTATTCTCGCCACCCAGCGGCCATCGGTGGATGTCATCACCGGTTTGATCAAGGCCAACATTCCCACGCGTATGTCGTTCCAGGTGTCGTCGAAAATCGATTCCAGAACCGTGCTTGATCAGGGCGGGGCTGAACAGTTGCTTGGCCACGGCGACATGTTGTACTTGCCGCCCGGTTCGGGCCTGCCGGTACGTGTGCATGGTGCTTTCGTGGATGATGACGAAGTGCACAGGGTGGTCAGTGCCTGGAAAGCCAGGGGCGAACCTGAGTATATCGACGACGTGCTCAGCGGCGCCGAAGGGGAGTACCTTCCGGGTGTGCCCAGCCTGAGCGATGGCGGCGCCGGTGGCGGCGATGAGGGCGATGCACTGTTTGATGAGGCCGTTGCCTTCGTCACTGAAAACCGCAGAGTGTCGATCTCTTCGGTACAGCGTAAATTCAAAATAGGCTACAACCGTGCCGCCAATCTGGTGGATGCTATGGAAGCTTCGGGGGTAGTCAGCCCGGCGGGCCATAATGGTGCCAGGGAAGTTCTGGCACCGCCGCCTCCAAGAGACTAGGAGTGTTAACCATGATCAGGCCACTGTTCACCACCCTTTCATTTGTGCTGATGTCTGTGCTTTCGGGCACGGCCCTGGCGCAGGGGGCGTCACAGGAGGGGGCTGCCGAGGAGCTTTCCTCCATTCTGAGAAGTTATGAGACCTATCAGGCGGACTTCATTCAGATTGTGGTGGGAGAAAATGGCACCAACGTTCAGGAAACCCGCGGATCACTCAAGGCAAAGCGTCCGGGTTTATTTTATTGGGAAACCGGTGCGCCTTTGTCCCAGTTTATCGTCAGCGACGGCGATACAGTGGAAGTGTATGACCCGGATCTGGAACAGGTGACCATTCATAAACTGGATGACCGCGTGCAGACAACGCCCGCGCTCTTGCTGAGTGGCGAGGTTGAAAACCTGGATGAGACCTACCAGGTGAGCCAGCGCATTCTGGGTGAGTCCACTCAGGAATTCACCCTGATTCCCCGTGGCGCAGACTCTCTGTTTACCTCCCTGCGGCTGAGCTTCTACCAGGGTGAGCTGCAGGAGATGCGTATGGAAGATTCGCTTTCCCAGATCAGCATTCTCAGTTTTGATGACATTGTGCTCAACCAGGCGATCGATAAGAGCGCGTTCCGGCTGGAGTATCCTGAGGAGGTTGACGTCATCCGGGATGGCGCCTGATGCAGGACAGCCTGTTTCAGCAGGAAGCCGGCTTTCAGCCACTGGCGGCTCGAATGCGACCGGCAACTCTGGATGACTATGTCGGGCAGGCTCACCTTGTGGGCCCCGGCAAGCCCCTGAGAAAAGCGGTGGAGCAGGGGCAGCTGCACTCGATGATTCTCTGGGGGCCACCGGGCGTTGGTAAAACCACGTTTGCCCGACTGCTGGCCAATGTCGGTGAGCTCACCTTCGAAACCCTGTCAGCCGTTCTCAGTGGCGTGAAGGATATACGCGAGGTGGTTGAGCGCGCCCGTAACCGAAAACAGTCGCAGGGCCGCGACACCTTGCTGTTTGTGGACGAGGTACATCGGTTCAACAAAAGCCAGCAGGACGCCTTCCTGCCTCATATTGAAGACGGCACGTTTATTTTTGTGGGTGCCACCACCGAAAACCCCTCTTTTGAACTGAACAGTGCATTGCTTTCGCGCACTCGTGTATACGTGCTGAAAAACCTCGAACCCGATGACATTCTCCTGCTACTCGAGCGGGCCCTGGTCAGCACAGAGGGTTTTGCCGGCACCCTTCAGGTGGAAAGGGAGGTTCTTGAAACCATGGCGACAGCGTCAAGTGGTGACGCGCGCCGGGCACTGAACATACTGGAAGTGGCTGCAGACCTTGCTGAGCCGGATGAGCAGGGGCGCGAGCGGGTGACTGCGGAAACACTGGAGCAGGTACTGCAAACCAGTTTGCGCCGTTTCGATAAAGGCGGCGATGTGTTTTACGACCAGATTTCCGCACTGCACAAGTCCGTGCGCGGCTCCAGTGCAGACGGTGCTCTGTATTGGCTATGCCGAATGCTGGATGGCGGTTGTGATCCACTCTACGTCGCGCGTAGGCTGGCGCGGATTGCCAGCGAGGATATTGGTAACGCGGACCCCCGCGCTCTGCAGATTGCTTTGCAGGCGTGGGATGCCCAGGAACGCCTGGGATCGCCAGAGGGAGAGCTGGCGCTTGCCCAGGCAGTGACCTATCTGGCGTTGGCGCCCAAGAGCAACGCCGTTTATGCCGCTTTCAACCAGTGCATGGCGGATATTCGTAAAGACCCGGACTACGAAGTGCCGGTTCACCTGCGAAATGCCCCGACCAAGTTGCTCAAAAGCATGGGGCACGGGGACGAATACCGTTATGCCCATGATGAGCCTGAGGCCTATGCCGCTGGCGAGAACTATCTGCCTGAAGCCATTCACCAGCGTCGATATTATGAGCCTGTCATGCGAGGGCTGGAGATCAAGCTGGCCGAGAAACGACAACGGCTGGATGCTCTGGACGCACAAAGCCCGAAAAAGCGATATTGAGTGCTGGCAGCAGCAGATTTTCGCGGGCGGCCCCGGCGGATGGTGGTCAGCAGGTTTACGGCGGGTATAATGCGTCGTTAATCACTCATTCGTTAACTGAAAAATTCAGGAAGACCATGCTCGATCCGAAACGTGTCCGTACGCAGACTGAAGAGATCGCCCGTCGGCTGGCCATCAAGAACTTTGAGTTTGATGTTGCCACCTTCGAAAGATTAGAGGAACGCCGCCGAGCCATTCAGGTTCGCACGGAGACTCTGCAGAGCGAGCAGAATAAACGGTCGAAGTCGATAGGCAAGGCCAAGGCCGCAGGTGACGATATCAAGCCCCTGCTGGATGAGGTGGAGAGCCTGAAACAGCAGCGTGGCGAGGCAGAAGATGAGCTGCGCTCTGTGCAGGAGTCTTTGAATGCCTTTCTGGCTGGCCTTCCTAACTTGCCCGACGAAGATGTGCCGCCGGGAAAAAGTGAAGAAGACAATGTTGAAACCCGGGTTTGGGGTACGCCGAAAACTTTTGATTTTGAGCCGAAAGACCACGTAGCGCTCGGCGAGGCGATCAAGGGCCTGGATTTCGAGAAAGCGACCCACCTTGCCCATTCCCGTTTTGCGGTCATGCGGGGCCAGTTGGCCAGGTTGCACCGCGCTTTGGCTCAGTTCATGCTCAATTTGCACACGGCTGAGCACGGTTACACCGAAACCTATGTTCCGTATCTGGTGAATGCCAATACGTTGTTCGGAACCGGTCAGTTACCCAAGTTTGAGGAAGATCTGTTCCGCACCGCTGGCGACAACCCTCTGTACCTGATTCCGACTGCAGAAGTGCCCGCGACCAACCTGGTGGCTGACACGATTCTGGACGATTCAGAACTGCCCCTGCGCCTGGTTTGTCACACACCGTGCTTCCGCAGTGAGGCGGGCTCCTATGGCCGGGATGTGAGGGGTATGATTCGTCAGCACCAGTTTGACAAGGTTGAACTGGTTCAGATTGTTCGCCCGGATGAATCGACCGATGCGCTCGAGCAGCTGACCGGCCATGCCGAGAAAGTGTTGCAACTGCTGGAGCTGCCTTACCGGGTTGTTACCCTGTGTGGCGGCGACATGGGATTCTCCGCGGTTAAAACCTATGACCTTGAGGTGTGGTTGCCCGGGCAGGGTAAATACCGTGAAATTTCCTCTTGCTCAAACACTCGTGATTTTCAGGCACGGCGCATGCAGGCCCGTTGGCGCAACCCGGAAACAGGTAAGCCTGAGCCGGTTCATACCTTGAACGGTTCGGGCCTGGCGGTTGGCCGCGCGATGATAGCGGTGATGGAGAACTACCAGCAGGCCGATGGCAGCATTCTGGTTCCGGAGGTTCTCAAACCCTATATGGGAGGCGTTGAGCGCATCCAATGAACCCATCTAAAGATGCACCAGGGCAGGGCGTTAAGGCCGGCACTGCCCCTGTCAGGTACAGAGCCAACCCGATCACCGATAATCCGAACAACTCCGCCGGCGATGTCGCGCTGGTTGGCGCCGGCCCGGGTGATCCTGAGCTGTTGACACTCAAGGCCTGGCGGTTAATACAGTCCGCTGAAGTGGTGCTCTATGACAGCCTGGTTTCGCCCGAGATCATGGCGCTGATTCCGGAGCAGGCTCAGAAAATACACGTTGGTAAACAGCGCGCAAACCACACTCTCCCACAGGATCAGATTAACCAGCGACTGGTCGATCTGGCCCGGGAGGGTTATAAGGTCGTTCGATTAAAGGGTGGCGATCCATTTATTTTTGGCCGTGGCGGTGAGGAAATTGAAACCCTCGCGGCTGCGGGTGTTCGCTTTCAGGTGGTGCCAGGAATAACGGCCGCCTCGGGTTGTGCAGCCTACTCGGGTATCCCGCTTACCCATCGCGATCATGCTCAGTCCGTACGGTTTATCACCGGCCACCTGAAAAACGATACCTGTAACCTGCCGTGGTCGGATTTTGTCCAGACCAACCAGACTCTGGTGTTCTACATGGGGCTGGTGGGTTTGCCGATAATTTGCCGGGAGCTGGTTGCACACGGTATGGACTCCGGCATGCCCGTTGCGCTGGTTTCTAAAGGAACGACACCGGAACAGCGGGTAGTGACAGGGACGCTGGACACGATCGTCGAAAAGGTTGAGAGCAGTGGTGTGCAGGCGCCGACACTGGTTATTATCGGCCAGGTTGTCAGCTTGCGGAGCAAGCTCGATTGGCTGGGCGTGGAGCCCGTGAACTGACGGCTGAACAGCGGGCCCGGTGCAGTGACTGCGCCGGGCCCGAAACCTTACCGACCGCGCTTCGGCAGTACATCCTTTAGCTTGTTGCGCATATCGCGAATGGCTTTCTCCGTTGTTTCCCAGTCAATACAGGCGTCGGTAACCGATACGCCGTATTTCAGGTCAGCCAGGTTCTCTGGAATGGACTGATTCCCCCAGTTGATATGGCTCTCAACCATCAGGCTCTGTATAGACTGGTTGCCTTCCAGAATCTGGTGCGTCACGTCCTGCATCACCAACGGCTGAATGCCGGGGTCTTTGTTGGAGTTGGCGTGGCTGCAGTCGACCATGATGGATTTGCGAAGTTTGGCTTTTTCGAGCGCTTGTTCGCACAGGGCCACACTGACGGAATCGTAGTTGGGCTTGCCGCCACCGCCGCGCAGAACAACGTGACCGTAGTTGTTGCCTTTGGTGCGGATTATCGCGACCTTGCCCTGTTGATCGATGCCCAGGAAGCTGTGGGGGTGCGATACAGAGTTCATGGCGTTGACGGCGACATCCAGGCTGCCATCGGTGCCGTTCTTGAAGCCAATAGCCATCGACAGACCGCTGCTCATTTCGCGGTGTGTCTGAGATTCCGTGGTGCGGGCGCCGATGGCAGACCACGCAATGGTATCTTGCAGGTATTGTGGAGAAATTGGGTCCAGTGCCTCTGTGGCGGCAGGGAGCCCCATTTCATTGATATCGAGCAACAGGCGGCGACCGATGTGGAGGCCCTGAGCGATATCGAAGGTGTCGTTCAGGTGCGGGTCATTGATCAGCCCTTTCCAGCCTACAGTGGTTCTTGGCTTTTCAAAATAGACCCGCATCACCAGTAGGAGTGTGTCACTGACTTCGTCGGCCAGGGTTTTCAGTCGGGTGGCGTATTCCCGTGCTGCTTCTACGTCGTGGATCGAGCAGGGGCCGACAACAACGAACAGACGATGGTCTTTGCCGTCCATGATGTCGTAAATGGCTTGCCGGCCGGAGGCCACAGTGTCCGCTGCGGCATCAGAAAGCGGCATTTCTTGCTTTAGCGCTTCAGGTGTAATCAGTGGTTCCTGGCTGGCCACATTCAGGTTTTCCAGTTTCTTGCCCGACATCTTGTTGTGCTTCCCCGAATCAGATCGTTGCATCACCGGTGCAACTCTGTGTTTATTTGTCCGGTGATTGAAGATTAACGCGAATGGTGCCGGTACGCGGTTGCAGCAAACCCCGGCGAGTTGGTTATACTGCGTTATTTGAAGGCCCTTTTCAACGCTTCCAGACAACAGGTACCGGATGTCCCCCAAGGCCCAGAAGCCACAAGCTGTCCCTTCCTCAATAAAGGTGGTTTCCGAGAGGATTAACCAGGTGCTTACGGGTATCCGTGTGCCTGATCTGCCATACCCCAGCGGTAAGACTGCACCTGAATCCGTGCCCGACTGGCGCCCCCTGTTGTTATCTTGCTGGTCTGAGCAGCGGGATGAACGTGTCACTCAGGTACTTCGGTCTGTGCAGATCCAGTGGAGTGTCCGGCAGGTGAACGCGGCTTATCTCTCTGATCGCATCATGGATGTATTTCTGAAAACCAGCGGGCTGCACACCTCGCTGATCAGTCGAATTGCCAGGCTCCGGTTCTGGCTAGCGTGGCAATTGGATTCCGCCGGCGATAATGCCTTCAGCGAGCTGATACTGAGCTGGCTTGATCACTTGCAGGAATGGCGGGGCTGGAGCGACACCGGGGGGCGCTCTTCCCGTGTATTGCTGGAGCAACTCGATAGCCTGGTCATCGCGGTTGCTGGCAGTTTTGAGAGCGAAACCATGGCGCCCCTGGAAGACTATTGCCGGCAATGGCTGGAAGATGCCGATAAACGCGAGAGCCAGGTTGGCAGGCTACGGGAACGGCTGAGGGAAACCGAGCAGGGTGCATCGAGACAGCGCCTGGCAGAGCAGGTCGCCCGCGCCTTTGTAGGGCGTGCGCTGACTGGCCGTCACCTGCCTCCGGTGATCAGCCGGTTTGTGATGAATGACTGGTTCAAGGTGATCAAACAGAGCGTGCTGGCCGAGGGTGTCGACAGCGAGCTTTGCCGGCATGCCAACAAAATCCTGGAATGGCTGGTGTGGGCGGGGGATCCTCAGCTTTCCGATCAGGATCGCAATCGCCTTTACCAGGTCGGTGAACAGCTTGGCGACCGAATTCAGGATGTCTGGCGCCGAACCCTGGGCCAGGAAATGCCGGCCTCCGCTGGTGAGGGCATTCAGGCGGTGATGGTGGCGAGAATAAGGGGAGAGACACCTGAACTCACTCTGGCGTTGCCGCCGGATTCCGGCTTTACCTGGGACAATCGCTGGTTGGCACTCGACCCGATAACGCCATCGGACTATGAGCGCCACATCGGTCGTTGGTTTGTAGAGGGTGAGGGTGCGAAAGAGCAGCGCAGGTACTTTTTCCTGCTGCTTGAAGACAGTCAGGAGGTTCTCTGGACCAACGGAGTCGGCGTAAAGCTCGGTCTTCAGGCCTGGTCTGACTTTAAAACCGGGTTGGGTGCTCAGGCTTTACGCGGCTTACCGGAGCCGACGCCTTTCGGCGAGGTTTTGACCGAGACGGTGACGCTGCTATCGAACGTGTGCAAAAAGCAGCAGCAGCAGCGGGAACTGGCGGCGAGGGAGGCCAGGGCCAAAGCCGAGGCGCTGCGCCGTGAAAAGGAAGAGGCCGAACGTCGCCGGCAAGAGGAGGAGGCCGCCAGAAGGTTGGAAGCCGAGCAGCAAAAGGCCGTCGAGGAGCAGCAGAGGTTGGCTGACGAGAAAGCGGAGCAGGTGCGTCTCAGAAAAGAGGCCGAGGCCATCGCATCCCGGCAGGTTGAGGGAATCGCACTGGGAGGCTGGATTGTTGTTGCGCCGGATCAGGAGGAGGGTGAGCCGCAGAGATTAAAGCTTGCGGTCAAGATTGCTGCGTCCCGAAAGTTTGTGTTTGTCGATCGCCTTGGTCTGAACCGTCGCCAGTTTATTGATGATGAACTGGTTAATGGCATTGTCGAGGGCACAATCCGGGTACTGGGAAGCTCTGCAGAATTTGATGACACGCTTAGCCGCGTGGTGGGTCGTATTCGGGTCGGCCGGAATTAAGGGGTAAGTATGGCAGATGAAGATTATAGCTTTGGCTCCGGTGAAGAGACGCCTGACGGCCGGGACATGAGGGAAGATTACCGGCTGACTGCACGGGCATTGGTCAGAATCGAGCTTGAGTCACGGGAGCCAGGCGTCAGCGACGGCGATGCCACAACACTGGCTTGCGAGATCAGGGATATTTCCGTTCGGGGTATGAGCCTGGTGTCGCGTCAGGCTTTGAGCGTTGATTCCATCCTGACAGCAGAAGTCAGCCTCGATGCGCATCAGGCACCCCTGCGGCTCATGGTTGAAGTGGTTTGGTGCCGGGAAGACGGGCGAGGCTACCTGGTGGGTGTTCGCGTGCTGGAGTCTGATGAGACGGATTACTTGCGCTGGATGGAATCTGTAGCAGAGGCCTTTTCCGACAGTTAATAAGCCCAGAGCCGGCAAGAAGCCGGCCCTGGATTATCGATTAGCTGGCGGCGATCAGTCCTCCAGTTCACCCATGCCGGTAATGTTAAAGCCGGCGTCTACGTACATGATTTCACCGGTTATGCCGCTGGCAAGATCCGAGCCCAGGAAGGCTGCGGCGTTGCCCACTTCATCGATGGTTACGTTGCGGCGCAGCGGTGCGCGCTTGGCATTTTCTGCGAGCATCTTGCGGAAGCTTTTGATGCCGGAGGCCGCGAGGGTTCTGATCGGGCCCGCGGAAATGGCGTTCACACGAATGCCGTCGCGGCCGAGACTGGCTGCCATGTAGCGAACGTTGGCTTCAAGGGATGCCTTGGCCAGCCCCATCACGTTGTAGTTCTGCAGCGTCTTCTCAGCGCCCAGGTAGCTCAGTGTCAGCAAAGAGCTGCCTTCGTGCATCATACTACGGGCGCCCTTGGCCAGAGCCACAAAGCTGTAGGAGCTGATGTCGTGAGCGATACGGAAGCCCTCACGGGTGGTGACGTCCACATAGTTTCCATCGAGTTCATGGCCCGGTGCAAAACCAACCGCATGGACAATGATGTCGATGTTGTCCCAGTGCTTGTTCAGTTCCTTGAAGACATTTTCAATTTCTTCATCGCTGGCAACATCACAGGGGAACGTCAGTGTGCTGCCCCATTCTTCAGCGAATTTCTCGACGCGTGGCTGCAGCTTTTCATTCTGGTAGGTGAGCGCCAGCTCGGCGCCTTCCCGGGCGAATGCCTCGGCAATGCCATAGGCGATGGACAGTTTGCTGGCTACGCCAACGATCAGTGCTTTTTTGCCACTGAGGATTCCCATGGGTCGTTCTCCCTGTGTTCCTGATTTCAGTGCATTATCCCTGAAGTGGTTCCGCCAGGGTAACGCTCAAATAGTCGTAGTTGTGTTCTGATAAAAGAACGCGGCATTCAACAGCTCACGAGTATAGTCTGCACGGGGTGACCGAAAGATGTCGGAAGCCTTGCCGTATTCCACAATGCGGCCATGCTGCAGTACCAGCAATTTGTGGCTGAGCGCACGAACAACTGCAAGATCATGGCTGATAAAAATATAGCTTAGTCCATATCGCTTCTGAATTTCAGTAAGAAGTTCAATGACCTGTTTCTGAACGGTTCTGTCCAGTGCGGAGGTCGGCTCATCCAGGATGATCAGGTCAGGTTGCAGAACCAGTGCGCGAGCGATCGCAATGCGTTGACGCTGGCCCCCTGAGAACTCATGGGGGTATCGATGCCGGGCCTCCGGATCAAGCCCCACATCCTTCAACGCCTGTATGACCTTATTCGGGTGCTCCGTGCTGTTGTCCCGGTCATGAATCTCCAGACCTTCCTTGATGATCTGCTCCACCGACATTCTGGGGCTCAGGCTGCCGAACGGGTCCTGAAAGACAATCTGAACCCGGCGACGCCAGGGCCGGAATTGTTTCTGGGACAGGTGCGCCAACTCATGGTCGTCGAGCTGAATGGAACCGGTGCTGCCGGTCAGCTTGAGCAATGCATGTCCGATGGTCGTTTTGCCGCTGCCGCTTTCGCCGACTATACCCAGTGTTTCGCCCCTGCCAACGCTGAAACTGACATCTTTGACCGCCGGAAAGCTCTCTTTGACTTTGCCCAGGAAGCTCTTGCGAAGGGTGAATTCGACATTCAGCTCCGATACTCGCAGCAGTTCGCGCTCGTTCCCGGCCGCCGGCAGGGGATGCCCGGGCGGCTCGGCGTCAATCAGCTTGCGGGTGTAAGGGTGTTTCGGTGCGTTGAACAGGGTGTCGGTGGCGCCTTCCTCTACCTTTTTGCCCTGTTCCATCACGATTACCCGATCGGCATAGCGCCTGACCAGACTGAGGTCGTGGGTGATCAGAAGCATCGCCATACCCAGCTTTTGCTGAAGTGATGTCAGCAATTCCAGTACCTGCTTCTGAACGGTCACATCCAGAGCGGTGGTGGGTTCATCGGCAATCAGAAGCTCTGGCTCGTTCGCGAGGGCCATCGCAATCATGACCCTCTGTTTCTGCCCCCCAGACAGCTGGTGCGGATAGCTTTTGAGGCGTTCCTCTGGATTATGAATGCCCACCAGGTTCAGCAATTCGATACACCGCTCACGCGCCTGGGGGCCCCGCATGCCGAGGTGGAGCTGAAGTGTTTCGGAAATCTGTTTTTCGACGGTATGAAGCGGGTTGAGCGATGTCATGGGCTCCTGAAAAATCATGCTGATTTTCCGGCCGCGTATTTTTCGGAGCGTGTTCTCGGGGGCTTTCAGAAGGTCTTCGCCCTGATAGCGGATGCTGCCAGTCGGGTAGCTGACATGGCGCCCGTCGAGCAGGCGCAGCACAGAAAGCGCCGATACCGACTTTCCTGATCCGCTCTCACCAACCACAGCCAGTGTTTCTGCTGGCTGTATGGCCAGAGAAAGGTTCTGTACGACCAAGGGGCCGTTGTCGAACCGGACGGAGAGATCCGAGATGGTCAACAGGTTGCTCATATCAGTTCTTTCTCGGGTCAAAGGCATCACGAACGGCTTCCCCGGCGAACACCAGCAACGTGAGCATCAGTGACAGTGACACGAAAGCGGATACGCCGAGCCAGGGAGCATGAAGGTTGGCCTTGCCCTGGGCGATCAGTTCGCCGAGGGAAGGCGAGCCGGACGGCAGGCCGAAGCCCAGGAAGTCCAGGGATGTGAGGCTGGTAATGGCGCCGGCCAGGATAAACGGCATGAACGTCAGCGTGGCCACCATGGCGTTCGGCAGAACATGTCGGTACATGATGTTCCGGTTATCCAGGCCGAGCGCTCTTGCGGCCTTCACATACTCAAAGTTTCTGGCCCTCAGAAATTCTGCACGTACCACATCCACCAGCCCCATCCAGCTGAACAAAAGCATGATGCCGAGCAGCCACCAGAAATTGGGCTGAACAATGGCGGACAGGATAATCAACAGATACAGCATCGGGAGGCCAGACCAGATCTCCAGAAAACGCTGGCCAAGGAGGTCGACCTTGCCTCCGTAATAGCCCTGAATTGCGCCTACGGCAACGCCGACAATACAGCTGGCAATGGTGAGTGTGAGACCAAAGACAACGGAGATTCGAAAACCGTAGATGACCCGTGCTGCCACATCGCGACCCTGATCGTCTGTTCCGAGCCAGTTGACAGCGCTCGGCGGTGCCGGGGAGGGTACATCCAGGTTGTAATTGATGGTGTTGTAGCTGAACCGGATCGGGGGCCACAGCATCCAGCCGTTGGCTTCAATCTCTTCAGCGATGAAGCTGTCGCGATAATCGGTCTCGGTGGGGAGAAACCCCCCGAAGGTTTCTTCGGGAATTTGGTCTACAACCGGAAAATACCAGTCTCCGTTGTAGGACACGAGCAGCGGTTTGTCGTTGGCAATCAGCTCGGCACACAGAGACAGCCCGAACAGCAACAAAAATAGCCAGAGTGACCAGTACCCACGGCGGTTGTTGCGGAAATTGCGCAGGCGGCGTTGTTGGATCGGAGTCAGTTTCATGAGGGTTACGCCCCCTCCCGGCTTTCAAAATCGATGCGGGGGTCTACCAGCACGTAGGTGATGTCGCTGATCAGTTTCAGAATCAGGCCCATCAGAGTGAAAATGTACAGTGTGCCAAAGATAACCGGGTAATCGCGGTTCAGGGCGGCCTCAAACCCGAGCAGCCCCAGTCCGTCCAGGGAGAAGATGACCTCAATCAGTAATGAGCCGGTGAAGAACAGTGCGACCAGCACGCCCGGCAGACTGGCGATGACGATCAACATCGCATTCCGGAACACGTGGCCATAGAGCACCTGCTTCTCTTCCAGCCCCTTGGCTCGGGCGGTCACAACGTACTGTTTTCCGATCTCATCCAGAAAAGAGTTTTTGGTCAGCAGGGTGAGGGTGGCAAAGCCGCCAATCACGTTGGCGGTGACCGGTAAGGCCAGATGCCAGAAATAGTCACCGATCTTCTGATACCAGGTCATGGTTTCAAAATCCGGAGAAGTGAGTCCGCGCAGGGGAAACCAGTCGAAGTAGCTCCCGCCGGCAAACAGCACGATCAGGAGAATGGCAAACAGGAACCCGGGTATGGCATAGCCCACCACGATTGCGGAACTGGTCCAGACATCGAACCGGGAACCGTCTGATACCGCTTTGCGAATACCCAGGGGGATGGAAATAAGATAGATGATCAGGGTAGACCAGAGGCCGAGCGAGATGGATACCGGCATTTTGTCGATGATCAGTTCGACCACGGACCGGTCACGGAAAAAGGAGTCGCCAAAATCAAAGGTGGCGTAATCCTTCAGCATTTTCAGAAAACGCTCATGGGCAGGCTTGTCGAAGCCGTAGCGGACTTCCATCTGCTGGAGTAATTCCGGAGGCAGCCCGCGGGCCCCCCGACTTTCGCCCGACGCTGACGATACTTCACCGCCCATGTCACCGCCGCCAGCACGGGCCAGGGCGTTGCCGCCCAGGCCTTCCATTTCAGCAATCAGTTGCTCAACCGGTCCACCGGGGGCCGCCTGAACAATGATGAAGTTGAGCAGCATGATGCCCACCAGGGTGGGAATAATCAGTGCCAGTCGCCGAAGAATGTATGTACCCATCTAGGAGAGGCGTCCTTCCATTACTGCCGGATCGGTTGAGATCTGATCAGGGGCTGATCCACCAGTTATTCAGGTCAACGCCGCTTTTAGGTGTTGCCTGGGGCCGCTGGAGGCGGTTCCAGTAAGCCACCCGGTCTTTGCTCAGGTGCCAGTGGGGAATAACATAATGGCCATGAAGCAGTACCCGGTCCAGTGCTTGAACGCGATGCTCAAGCTCCTTGCGGTCGGGTGCCTGAATGACCAGATCGACCAATTGGTCGATCACCGGATCATGGATGCCGATGATGTTGCGGGATCCCTCAGCATTCACATTTGAGGAGTGCCAATAATCCCGCTGTTCATTGCCGGGTGAATCGGATTGGGGAAATACCTGGGTAATCATATCGAAATCAAAACTGCGCACGCGCCTTATGTACTGGCTGCTGTCGACCAACCGAACGGTTACGTCAATGCCGAGCTTCTCGAGATTTTGCTTGAACGGGAGTACAACTCGCTCAAAGCTCTTCTGGGCCAGCAGTATTTCGAATGCCAATGGTGTGCCGGTTTCCTGATGAACCATTTTGCCATCGCGAATTCCGTAACCAGCCTCGGAGAGCAGCTTCAAAGCCGCTCTCAGGTTATCCCGAAGGCTTTGGGATTCGCTGGTGTCAGGTGGGGTGTATTCGGTGTTGAAGACCTCCGGGGCCAGTTGATCCCGGAAGCGTTCGAGAATCTCCAGGGTCCGCCCTGAGGGCAAACCCTCGGAGGCCAGTTCACTGTTTTCAAAATAGCTGTCGGTGCGGGTGTACTGGCCAAAGAACAGGTTGCGATTGGCCCACTCGAAATCAAAGGCATAGGCCAGAGCCTGTCGAACTTTCGGATGTTTGAATACGTCCTTGCGGGTATTAAAGACAAACCCCTGCATACCCGTAGGGCGTTGGTGTTCTATGGCTTTTTTGGTGATGGAGCCATTTTCGAACGGGGTTCCGGTGTACGCTGTGGCCCAGTTCTTCGCTGAGGTTTCCTGGCGGAAATCGAAGTTTCCGGCCTTGAAGGCTTCGAGTGCTACGGTGTCGTCGCTGTAGTACTCGTAGGTGATTTTGTCGAAGTTGTAACGGCCTTTTCGTACCCCCAGGTCTTCTGCCCAGTAATCGGCAACCCGTTCGAATGTCACGGCCCGGCCAGCGTCAAATGAGGCGATTTTATACGGGCCACTGCCGACAGGAATGGCCAGGCCATTGCCTTCGAATTCACGCTCCTGCCAGTAGTGAGCGGGTAGAATGGGCATCTGGCCAAGGATCAGTGGGAGTTCGCGGTTCTCTGTTTCACCGAAATCAAAGCGGATGCGACGGGCGTTTTCAACGACCACGCCTTGTACGTCGGCGTAATAGTTGCGATAAAAAGGGTGCCCCTCGGTGGTCAGGATGCGATAGGAAAACTCGACGTCCTTTGCTGTGATTGGCTGGCCATCCTGGAACCTGGCCTCCTTGCGGAGGTTGAAAACAACGTAGCTGCGGTTCTCCGGTATTTCAACGCTTTCAGCGATCAGCCCGTATTCCGAGAAAGGTTCATCGTCAGACGACACCATCAGGGTGTCATAAAGGTAGGCGTTGATACCTGTCGCTGCGACACCCCGCACGACAAACGGATTAAAACTGTCGAAACCGTTCGCCACGACACTCAGCTTGAGGTGGCCGCCTTTGGGCGCATCCGGGTTTACGTAGTCAAAGTGGCTGAAGTTCTCGGGGTATTTAACGTCACCGTGCATGGCAATGCCATGCACCGGTTCCGGCGCTTCGGTGGGGTGTGGTTCTGCATTAACAATACCGGGAGCGGCCAGAAGGGCCAGGGACGCTACCCATCCGGTCAGGCTCGGTGCTTTCCGTGTTTTTGTCATGGTTCTCGCACGTTAGGGACTGTTTCTTATGTCCACGTAGAGTACCAGACTTTGGCCGGGTTGCAGATAACGGTCCGTATTAAGATCGTTCCATGATGCGATATCCCGCACATTCACTGAAAAACGGCTGGCAATGGCAGACAGCGAGTCGCCACTGCGAACGCGGTAACCGACTTTCCGCACCATCGCTTTGCTTCGGGTGTTGCTGGCGGTGGTGGTTGATTGGGCGGTTTTTGACCAGATCACCAGTTCCTTTCCGGGAATGAGTGGATCACCGGGTGCCATGCCGTTCCAGGCGGCCACTTCTCTCACGGTGACTCTGTGATCCCGGGCAATATCCCAGAAGGTATCGCCTCTCCGAACGGTATAACGTAATTTATTGCCGTCGCGCTTTCGGTCCTGAGTCCGCTCCAACCGTTGGGATTGGCTCAAAGCGTAGGCTTCAGAACCTTTGGTAGAGGAAGGTATCAGTAATTGCTGTCCGATACGGATCAGGTCGCTGTTCAATTTGTTGACCTGCTGAATCACCGCCGGTGTGGTCGAAAAGCGGCGGGCGATGGTGTTCAGGCTGTCGCCTTTCGACACTCGATAGTTCTGCCAGGACACCCGCTGTTTGGCGGGAAAATTGTCCAGTGCCACCTTGAAGGTTTCTGCATTCTGAATGGGGACCAGCAGCCTGTGGGGGCCGTCGGGGTTGGTCGCCCAGCGATTGTACGAAGGGTTTAGCAGGTAAATCTCGTCAATATCAACGGCCGCAAGTTTGGCGGCCTGGGCGAGATCCAGCTGCGAGCCGGTTTCAACCACTTCGAAGTAGGGCTCGTTTTTCAGGTCTGGCAGCTTTATGCCGTAGGCTTCCGGATTGTCGAAAATCTTTGCCAGGGCAATCACCTTGGGCACGTAATGCCGGGTTTCAGTGGGCAGGGTCAGCGACCAGAAGTCTGTCGGTTTGCCCGCTTTACGGTTACGGCGCATGGCACTGGACACAGTGCCGCCGCCGGAATTGTAAGCAGCCAGTGCCAGCGTGTAATCGCCATCAAATCGATTGGCCAGGCGCTCCAGGTAGGTCAGTGCCGCGTCAGTTGCCGCGAGAACATCCCGGCGGTCATCGTGCCACCAGCTTTGAGTTAGTCCGAAATATTTGCCGGTTGATGGGATGAACTGCCAGAGGCCTGCAGCACGGCCGTGTGAATAGGCGAATGGGTC
This sequence comes from Marinobacter sp. SS5-14b, assembly GCF_030541005.1. Lineage (GTDB taxonomy): Bacteria > Pseudomonadota > Gammaproteobacteria > Pseudomonadales > Oleiphilaceae > Marinobacter. The sequence continues at coordinate 686,859 of NZ_JASSVM010000001.1, forward strand.
GAAGGCGCTTTCTACCACCGGCAGCAGAGCCAGTTCAGTGGGAAGGCCCCGGGCTTCCGTCTCACCGACGATATGGTGCAGGTAGCGGGACCCACGCTCGACCACTCGCTCAATGTACCTAGGGTTGCGAACATACCAGTCGAGCTGAGATTGCACCCGGTCGCTGTCGACAGAGTGATCCATGGCGAAACCGGCACGAAGCCGGTCCCACATGTCGTTGTCAGAGGCGGACCCCTCGGGCTGAGGCTTCGGGTTATCCAGTTTTTCTCTGGCCTCCTTGGCCTTGGCCTGAAGCTCCGGGGAAATGGCGTCGTCGAGCGGTGCGTTAACCGTGTTGGCTTCGTCATCGCCGGATTCAACCGACGCCATCAGTGCCTGGTCGCCTTTGGCAACCACCACATCGTCGGACTCAAGAGGGTTGCCATCGTCAGCCAGCGAAGATTCGGTAAACCAGGCGGATGGCGTGTGCCAGTTTTCAATAATCTGGCTGTTGCTGCATCCCGTTGCCAGTGAACTGGCGAACAGAATGAGGGAGATTCGTTTGACCGGCATAATGTTGGATTCCGGGTGTTGCTGCCATATGTATGTAAAAAATTCAGGCAGATTTAACAGGTTACGAACGTTCTTGACCAGCGATTCTAAGAGACGGTTTTCCGGCCGGTCAAGAACGGTGATGTTACGGCTGTGAGAGGTATTGTTAACGGGCCTCTCAGGCACCTCGATCAGAAGTGATCCTTGCCGTGGCGAACCGCGGCAAAAACCTCGGTCGGTGTGGTCACGGGCAAACCTTGCTTGGCGCCGTAATCACTCGCGGCCCTGGTGACGGAGGGGTCGTCCCAGCGTAAAAAGAGGTTCAGAGCCTTCTCATCTTTCAGCGATGTTGGCACGGTTGGCTGGCCGGCTTCTCGCAGCTGCTTGCAGTGCTGTTCGAATGTCATCAGCGCTTTGTCATCAGGCAGCCAATGTCGAGCAAAGCGCAGATTGGCGAGCGTATACTCGTGGGCACAATACACCGCTGTTTCATCGGGTAGGTCCCGGATAATGCTCAAAGAGCCAAACATTTGCTCGGGTGTACCTTCAAACAATCTGCCACAACCGCCGACAAACAGCGTGTCGCCACTAAACAGTGCGGGCCTGCCGTTAAGGGCGGTCGTGGTGAAGTAAACAATGTGATCCAGAGTATGGCCGGGTGTGGCAAAAACACTGAAACGGATGTCTTGCCAGCGAACGGTGTCTCCGTGCGCAACGAACTCGCTGGCATCCTTGAACGGCGACGCTGCCGGACCGATTATCCGGACTTCCGGAAACAGCTTCCTGAGTTCTGAGATGCCGCCGGTGTGATCCGGGTGATGGTGGGTAACCAGGATGGTGTCGAGGGTGAGGCTCTGGCTTTCCAGGTAATCGGCAACCGGCTGCGCCTGGCCTGGATCGACCACCAGGGCTTTGCCAGCCCGGCTATCGGAGAGGCACCAGATATAATTATCGGAAAACGCTGGAACAGGATAAATGCTGAGCATCTTGACCCCATGTGCTGAATGAGTGTCACTGTTATGATAAAGCAACAGAGCGTTCACCCCAAGAAACCAGGCGTCTATCGAATTGTTGCCTGAATAGAGGACTACAGTGTGGGATCTTCAGAGCCGATTGATTACGCAGCGCGGCATGACAGCTTTGAGCGTTGGTTCCAGAGTCCGTTGGGGCGTTGTCTGCTGGCCAGTCAGCGGGGGGTTCTGGACCGTGAGTTGGCAAGAATGACCGGGGCCAGACAGCTTCAGGTCGGGCTGAGCCACCGGCTGCCACTGGCCAGCGGAACGGATTTCGTCCAGAAAATCATCACGTCACCAGGTTGGCATCCGCACATGCCAGACGGTGTTGCTGTATGTGATGCGGATGAGCTGCCGTTTCCGGGGGACTCCATGGATCTCGTGATACTTCACCACACGGCAGATTTCTCCCCGGATCCTCACCAGGTTCTCAGAGAGTCTGCCCGGGTGTTGCGGGGGGAGGGCAGAATTGCCTTGGTCGGCTTTAATCCTTTAAGTTTGTGGGGCCTCCGCAGAATGGTGTCGAGGCACAGGCAAGGCCCTTGGGGCGGTCGATTTCTGCTGCGGTCGCGAATGGAGGACTGGCTCAGGCTGCTGGGCTTTGCGCTGGAGTCGTCAACAACGCATTTCTGTACCACGCCGGTTCAACGCAGGGATGGCTATGGAGCCTCCGCCACGAACGCATCACTTGGGCGGGCGAACATTATTCCTGTTGGCGCGTATTACTGTATCCTTGCCCGCAAACGGGTGTACGCACCGATTCGGCGAAACATGTCCTGGCGCAAAACAAAGGTCATGTCATTGCCCGGAGCAGTTGGCGCGTCCAGAGGCTGCGCCAGCAGCACATCCAGCAAATTTGAGACGAATGATCATTCCCGGGAGCGTTGATGGCCGGCAAAGTAGTGATGTATACCGATGGCGCGTGCAAGGGTAACCCCGGGCCGGGTGGCTGGGGCGTCGTGTTGCGCTACGGTGGCGCAGAAAAAACCCTGCACGGTGGTGAAAAGCAGACCACGAATAACCGTATGGAGTTGATGGCCGCCATTCAGGGTCTGCGTACGCTTAATCGAGAGTGTCAGGTGGAGCTTTATACCGATTCCCAATACGTGCGTAAGGGTATTACCGAGTGGATGGCGGGCTGGAAGCGGAACGGTTGGAAAACCTCAGCCCGAAAGCCGGTAAAGAATGCCGACCTGTGGCAGGAGTTGGATACTGAAACCGCTCGCCATCAGGTGAACTGGCACTGGGTGAAAGGTCATGCCGGCGACCCCGGTAACGAGCTTGCGGATGAATTGGCGAATATGGGCGTTGCCGGACTGACCGGTGCCTGAGCGGCCTGTTGAATTATCTGATGTCTACCTGAAGGTTTGTAATGAGACAGATTGTACTGGATACCGAAACCACGGGCATTGACCCGAATGCTGGCCACCGGATTATCGAGATCGGCTGCGTGGAAGTGGTGGAGAGGCAGCTGACCGGGCGCAATTACCACGTTTACATCAACCCCGATCGTGAGGTTGAGGCTGAGGCCATTACCATTCACGGCATTACCAACGAATTTTTGAGGGATAAACCCAAATTCTCAGAGGTTGTGGAGGAGTTCTTCGAGTTCATCGACGGTGCCGAACTGGTTATCCATAACGCGGCGTTCGACGTCGGGTTTATGGATGCAGAATTTGCACGGCTTAAGCCGGTACGAAAAACCGCCGATCACTGCGGCATCGTCGACACATTGGCCATAGCCCGCGCAAAGCATCCGGGTCAAAAGAACAACCTGGATGCACTCTGTAAGCGGTATGGGGTAGATAACTCCAATCGTGAACTTCACGGCGCGTTGCTCGATGCCGAAATTCTGGCAGACGTCTACCTGCTGATGACCGGTGGTCAGACTGCCTTGTCTCTTGATGCCGGTGCCGGTGAAAACGGCGGTGTTCGCGGGCTGCGCAGGGTTCCGGAAAACCGGCCTCGGCTAGCGGTGGTTCGTGCGACCGGAGAAGAGGCAAAAGCCCATGACGAATTCATGGCCATGATGGAAAAGCAGGTCGGTCACACACTGTGGGGTCAACTCGATGCGCCAGAGTGAGATCTGTGTCTGACTGTACCATTTGTTACATTCGGGCTTTCTTGAGCTACTTGAGTTTTGTGTTATAAGTAATGATAAGTTCGCCATTTTTCTGCGAACCGGTCAGGCTCGGCGAGGGTTGCGGGGCGCATAAGAAAAGCTGTTCCACCTGGAGCAGTTATCGTTCACATGCAGGAAGCGGTAGTCTCCGCAAAGTAACAGGAAGCGTTTATGGTCCAATCGTCTCTGGCGACGAAATCGCAGTCGTTTGATCTGGTCAAAAGTGAAATAGAGCAGACCATCAAGCAGGCAGAATCCAGCCTTGAGCGTTTTCAGGAGAACCGTGAGAGCGGTGAGGACCTGCAGAACTGTGTCGACTATCTGAATCAGTTAAGAGGGATCTTCATCCTCGTAGAGCTGCGCGGTGGCACTCTGCTCTGTCAGGAAGCGGTGAGCATGGCCAACGATGTTCCTGTGGGTGCGAACGACGACAAGAACATCCTGCTTACCACACTCAGTACCGCGCTCTTTATCCTTCGCCGGTATGTTGAATATTATCACCAGCAACGAGAAGACCACCCGGAGCTGTTGCTCCCGGTTATTAATGAATTGCGGGAAGCCCGAAAAGAAAAGCCCTACCCGGAATCGCGCTTTTTTGATGTGGATGTTCGGGAACGCCCGGATTTCTGCTGCGATCTGACTCTTCGCCCACTCGAAGGCGCCGAAAATGAATACGAGATTCTTGCCCGCCGTATGCGCCTGACCTTTCAGGTTGCACTGCTGGGTATACTCCGTGAACGCAATGAGGTTGTCAGCAAAAAACTGATGTCCCGGGCGGCGAGGGGGTTCGCGCGTCTTTGCCAGGGCGCGCCCATGGGGCAGATGTGGTGCTTGCTGGCTATGGTGACCGATGCCATGCTCGACCGGGCGATGGGCTTTAACAAAGCGCGAAAACGCCTGCTGATGCGCCTGGAAAAATATGCCCGCGAAGTGGTGTATGTGGGAAAGGTTGCGACCACCAAAGATGCACCGGATTCCATCGTTAAAGATCTCATTTACTTGCTGTACCGCAGTGGCTCTGCAAACCCGGAGGTCGTCAAGGTGTTAGGCGCCTATAGTCTGACACCTTCAGATTTTCCGGATTCTATGCTGGATGCTCATGCACGCCGCCTCTACGGGCCGGGTTCTGATGTACTTCGATCGCTTTCGGAAGCGTTGCAGGAAGAGCTCAATCAGCTCAAAGACAAGCTGGATATTATTGAGCGGGGTATTGAGCCGGATCTGGCTGAACTTGCATCGATTGCGGACGCGCTTGAGCGGCTGGCAAATACACTGTTAATGCTGGACCTCAATCGCCTGGCCGGAATTGCCCGTGAAGAGGCGTCACGATTGCGCAAGTGGGAATCCGAGAATCGCCTGCCTGCCGAAGACGAGCTCTATCGCCTCGCGGATTCGGTGCTGGGTGTCGAAGATGCCGTTATGCAGATTGTTACGCGTGGGATTACCTCTGAAACGGATGCGCTTGCAAGCGCATCCGGCAGAAGAGAAGAATCTATCTATCTGCAAGAGGCAATCTGGGTTGTGGCTGAAGAAGCGCGTGGTGCCTTGACGCTTGCCAAGCGTGCCATCACGGCCTTTATGGAGTCTGATTACGACAAGCTGCACCTGGCGAACCTGCCGGCGACTCTTCACAGTATCTGGGGTGGCCTTGAGATGGTTGACGACCCGAAAGCCGCCGGTGTGATTGCACGAGTCGCCGCTTCGATCCAGGAGCGTCTGCTTGATGCCAGAGAGCCGCCGGCCATTCAGGTGTTGGAGGCGCTGGCGGATGCGTTGACCTCCCTGGAGTATTACATCGAAAGCATTGGCCGCAGAGAAGAGAGCAACGCCGATTTGCTCAAGCTGGCTGAATCATCGCTGGCGGATGTCGGGCTTTAATTAACTGCGCTGGCTGAATTTCAGACACAAAAAAACCTGCGAAAATCGCAGGTTTTTTTTGGAACCTTCAACGGGGCTTAGCCCATGTTGAACAGTTCACCCAGCTTGGTAGCCAGCATCATGTCGCCTTCAGCGCGCAGCTGGCCGGCCATGAAAGCCTGCATGCCGTCGGTTTCGCCAGAAACGATGCCCTGCAGGGTTTCAGAGTTCATGATCAGGGTAACGGAAGGATCGTCGTGGGCGCCTTCGTTCATCTTGCAGGCACCGTCTTTGATTTCCAGGTTGTAGGTCTTGTCGTCTTCGATGTCGAACTGGAACACCAGGTCAAGGCCTTGTGCTGCGTCTGCGTTGAAGTTCTGTTCCAGCTTTTCAAATACCTGAGCTACAGACATTATTTTACCCTTTTGAATGGTTGTCTTGTCATGATGACGGCTTAACATCCCTGGCATCATAAGGCTATTTAGCAGCCCGGGTAGCGCCGACCTCGCCATCCGACTTTATGGTTACCTTGGGTTCATGTCAAGCTTGATCGAACGCTTGTTTTAATTTCTGGTGGGCTTACCAGTCCAGGCGCGACAGAGTACACTCTGAGGTTTGGATTTAGCGCACTGGAGACTGCATTTTGGAATTCATTACCGACTACGGACTGTTTCTTGCCAAGGTGGCAACCTTTGTTGTGGCAGCCATCATTCTGGCCTCTGTTATTTTCTCCGCAGCCCAGCGTGGCCGGGATGATCACGAGGGTGAAGGCGAGCTGAAGATACGCAAACTGAATGACCAATACCGGAAGCTTAAGGAGTCTATTCAGGCCAGACTGATGTCGGATACCGAGTATAAGCTCTGGGAAAAGCAGAAGAAAAAGGAAGAAAAAGCAGAAAAAAAGGCTGAGAAATCCGGGAAAAAGCCGAGTGATGCTGAAGGCGAATCCAAACACCGCATTTATGTCATCGATTTTGACGGCGACATCAAGGCCAGTGATACCGATACCTTGCGCCGGGCGGTGTCGGCGGTGCTCAGCGTTGCTGACCCGGAAAAAGACGAAGTGGTTATTCGGCTTGAAAGCGGTGGGGGCCTGGTTCACGCCTACGGGCTGGCCTCGGCCCAGCTTGATCGCATACGCAGCAAAGGCGTGCCTCTAACCGCCTGTGTGGATAAGGTTGCAGCCAGCGGTGGTTACATGATGGCCTGCGTGGCAGACAAGATCGTTGCCTCACCGTTTGCGGTGCTGGGCTCTATCGGTGTGGTTGCCCAGCTGCCGAACTTTCATCGTTTCCTGCAAAAGAACGACGTGGATTTTGAAGTGCTGACAGCCGGTGAACACAAACGTACCTTAACGGTGTTCGGCGAGAACACTGAAAAGGGTCGCCAGAAATTCCTCGCAGATCTGGAAGATACCCACGGCCTGTTCAAGGAGTATGTGAGCGAGCGCAGGCCGGGATTGGATATCCAGGCGGTTGCCAATGGCGACATCTGGTTTGGTAAGCGTGCATTGGAAGTGAATTTGATCGATGAAATCAAAACCTCCGACGAATATCTCATTGAGGCCTGCGACCGAGGCGACGTAGTCTCGGTATCATTCCAGCACAAACGCACGTTGCCGGAACGACTTGGCCTTGCGACCAGCGCGGCACTGGAACATACCGTATGGAAAGTGCTGAGCGCTTTCCGTAACCAGAAAATTCAATAGCCAATTGAAAACGGGATCAACTATGACAACCAACACCGAATTCAAAGCCTGGCGTGTAGAAGACGTTGATGGCGATTACCGGGGTAGCGAACAGACCCTGAGTACGGCTGATCTTACCGACGGTGAAGTGCTGATTAAAGTCAGCCACTCGTCGCTGAACTACAAAGATGCGTTGTCTGCATCGGGCAACAAAGGTGTTACACGTGCATTTCCGCACACGCCCGGCATTGATGCCGCTGGCGAAGTGGTTGAGTCCAAAACAGGCGCACCTGCGATTGGCGCTCAGGTAATCGTGACCGGTTACGACCTGGGCATGAATACGGCGGGTGGCTTCGGCGAATACATCCGAGTACCTGCAGCCTGGTGCGTGCCCATGGCAAAAGGTTGGAACGCCCGGACTGCCATGATCTACGGCACCGCCGGCCTTACTGCAGGTTTGTGTGTTCAGAAACTCCTGACCATGGGTGCGAAGCCAGAGCAGGGTAAGGTCGCTGTCACAGGCGCCAGTGGCGCTGTTGGCAGCGTGGCCGTAGAGATTCTGGCCAACCTCGGCTTCGACGTTGTTGCCATCAGCGGCAAAGCAGATCATTCGGACGCCCTGAAAAGCCTTGGTGCTAAAGAAGTGGTCGGCCGGGACGCTCTGGCGGAAGATAAAAAACCGATGCTCAAACCTGTGTTCGCTAACGCTGTCGACACCGTAGGCGGCAACCCTCTGGCAGAGCTGCTGAAACAGATCCTGCCCGGCGGCTCGGTTTCCATCTGCGGCCTTGTTGCTGGCCCCCAGCTGAACACCACGGTATTGCCGTTCATCCTGCGAGGCGTGAACCTGCTGGGCGTGGACTCGGTGGAGATTCCGTTGGCCGACAAAGAAGTGGTTTGGACCAAATTGTCTGGCGAGTGGAAATGCCCGAAGACTGAAGCTTCCGCCAAAGACATTAGTCGGGCAGAACTGGATGGAGCGCTGAAGGCGTTTCTGAAAGGCGAATCAGCCGGAAAGATCGTGCTGGATCATTCCAGAAGCTGAAAATTGGAACGCTGCTGAGTGGCAGGGAAGCCACGCATGAACTACGAAGAAGGGAGGTGATGTCCCCTTTCTTCGTAGTTCAACATTGAACAGTCAGAGGTCTAAGCTCAGGAAGCCCGGCGCCGAAACAGAGGTAAGTCGTTATCAGCCGCAGCCTGATAGGTCTGAGAGAAGAAGTTCAGACACCGACCGGCCTTGGAAATATCCTTGTCGGCCCGAAGTACGTACGAATCAAACCCGCAGCGTTTCATAAATTGCAGCTGATCCAGCAGAACATCACCAATCGCCCGTAGTTCACCTTGATAACCGAGCCGCTCCCGAAGCAGGCGCCCGATGCTGTAGCCCCGGCCGTCCACAAAGCGCGGAAAATTCACCGCAATCAGCGGCAACTCGTTTACCCGCTCGCCTAGCAATTCCGGCTCATCGTGGCTGTCAAACCAGACCCCGAGATCTTCACGGCCGGTAAAATGCTCATAGCCCGCGAGCCACAGATCCACAGGGATCAGCGCTGGCTGGCCCACAGGGATATCCAGTGAGTCGCCATCGGCCGGGCGGGCAACCACTACCCAGTTGTCGTTACGAACAGTGCCGTCAGCGGCAATAACATCAGGCATAAACCCGCTCCTTGAAAGGATCAAGACCAACACGGCGATAGGTGTCCAGGAAGGTTTCTTCCTCGGTCCGTTTCTCGACAAAAACATCGATAATCTTGGCAATCACATCCGGCATATCATCCTGGGCAAAAGACGGCCCCAGAATCTTGCCGATGTTGGCATCGTTTTGAGAGGAGCCACCAAGGCTAACCTGATAGAACTCGGCGCCTTTCTTGTCGACCCCCAATACACCGATATGACCGACATGGTGATGACCACAAGCATTCATGCAGCCTGAGATATTGAGGTCGATAGGGCCCAGATCGTACAGATAGTCCAGGTCGTCAAACCTGCGCTGTATGGCATCGGCAACCGGTATCGACTTCGCATTCGCCAGCGCACAGTAGTCCCCGCCCGGGCAGCAAATCATGTCGGTCAGGGTGTTCAGGTTGGCGGTCGCAAAGCCCATGGGTGTGATGCTTTGCCAAAGTTCGAACAAGCGATCCTGGCGCACATCTGCCAGAACCACGTTTTGCTCGTGGGTTGCCCGAGCTTCACCGAAGCTGTACTCATCAGCCAGGTCAGCAATCTGCTCAAGCTGTCGATCGGTTACGTCACCAGGCGGTGTGCCGGTACGCTTGAGGGTCAGTGTAACGATCGCGTACCCCGGCTTCTTGTGTTCGTGCACGTTGTGGGTCAGCCAGCGATCAAATTCTTTGTGTTCAAATCGTTGTTGGCTCAGAGCATCCGTGACATCGCTGAGTGCTTCATAAGCGGGTTCGGTGAAGTACCCCTGTATTCGACGGATCTCATCATGGGTCAGACGGGTAGGGGAGTCTTTGATGTGTGCCCACTCGGCCTCAACCATTTCCGAGAAGGTCGCCGGGCTCAGTGCCTTCACCAGGATTTTGATCCGCGCCTTGAACTTGTTGTCGCGTCGGCCATACCGGTTGTACACCCTGACGATGGCTTCGAGATAGGTCAGGAGATCGAGTTCCGGCAGGAATTCCCGAATCACCGGGCCAACCATCGGAGTGCGGCCCAGGCCACCGCCCGCGTGTACGCGGAATCCGAGCTCGCCCTGATCATTTCTGAGCATCTGCAGGCCGATGTCGTGAACCTGAATAGCAGCCCTGTCGGTGTTCTCGGACGCATTCATCGCGATCTTGAATTTGCGGGGCAGGAAGGCAAATTCCGGGTGGAAGGTCGACCACTGACGGATCAATTCGCAGTAAGGGCGTGGATCGGCTATTTCATCTTTCTGGACACCGGAAAACTGGTCGGTCGTGGTGTTTCGGATGCAGTTACCGCTGGTCTGGTTGGCATGCATTTCCACTTCGGCCAGTTCGGCCAGAATGTCGGGCACGTCCTCAATACGTGGCCAGTTCAGCTGGATGTTGGTTCGGGTGGTTACGTGGGCATAGCCCTTATCGTAGTCCCGGGTTATCCGAGCCAAACGGCGCAATTGTTCAGCACGGAGCATGCCGTAAGGCACGCAAATTCTCAGCATGGGCGCAAGGCGCTGCACATACAGACCGTTCTGCAGGCGTAAGGGAAGAAACTCCTCTTCGGCCAGTTCGCCCGCCAGGGCGCGTTCGGTTTGATCCCTGAACTGGGCAACGCGCTCTTTGGCTATCTGCCGGTCGTGCTCATCGTAAACGTACATAGTGGAACGTCCTGCCTGCTGACTTCATAAAAACCGTTAGTTCTGGCAACAATAAAATAGTGTGTCGCCTTATTCCTGCCGGGCAGGATAACACCGGGTTTTTATTCTCAAAACGATTATTTCAAAATATCATTATCGATTCAGGTGATAAGCAAGTCGGGCTTGAGCTGGACGAATGTCAATTTCCTGCTTTAATTCCTGAAGTACACCGCGATAACAAAAAATGAATCCAGGCTAGAGGTGTTTTATGAAAGACGCAGATCGTTCGGATAGTTGTGCAGATTCTGTTGCGGCCGTATTTCTGGTCGTGCTGTCGGTCGCATTTGCCGTTGTATGGGTTGCTGGCCAGTAGAAATTTACTGGCCCGCTAATACCAGTTTCACCACCAAAACCAGCCCTCCCACAAAGGCACCGGCGAACAAGAGGCCGGCGACAATGTAGGGCACCGGGCTGTGGCTGGCAAAGTCTTCCTGCCGGCGCTTGTCGGATTGAACCCCGAGAGCGCCGGCCAGAATGCTTTGCATGATTTTAAAAACGCCCGGTGACCCGGACTTTCGCTCTTCGTTGTCATTCTTGTTTTTGTTGGCAACGTCAGTCATAGGTTTCAGCCCTGAGTTATTCGGCCGGATCGTACGCCAGGCTGGGCATCAGCCAGCGTTCTGCTTCGGCCTTGGATATGCCTTTACGTTCAGCATAGTCTTCAACCTGATCGACGCCAATCTTACCAACCGCGAAGTATTTTGAATCCGGGTGCGCAAAGTACCAGCCGGAGACCGCAGCGGTCGGGAACATGGCGAAGTGCTCGGTCAGTTCCAGGTCAATGTTGTCGGTGGCTTCCAGCAACTTGAACAGCGTGGCTTTCTCGGTGTGGTCCGGACAGGCCGGGTAGCCGGGCGCCGGACGAATGCCGCGATAGCGCTCTTTAACCAGGTCCTCATTGGCCATCTGCTCTTCGGTGGCGTAGCCCCAGAACTCCTTGCGCACACGCTCATGCATGCGCTCGGCAAAGGCTTCGGCCAGGCGATCGGCCAGGGCTTTCACCATGATTGCGTTGTAGTCGTCGTGCTTGTCTTTGAACTCGAGAGAAAACTCTTCTGCGCCAATACCGGTCGTGACCGCAAAACCGCCCACATAGTCGATTTTGTGAGAGTCTTCGGGCGCCACAAAGTCAGACAGCGCCATCATCGGCTTGCCCGGTGCCTTCTCATCCTGCTGTCGCAGGTGGTGCAGGGTGGTCAGCTCCTCGGTGCGGGTTTCGTCGGTGTACACAACGACATCGTCGCCCCGACGGTTGGCCGGCCAGAAGCCGATCACGCCGCGGGCAGTCACGCGTTTCTCATCGACCATCTGGGCGAGAATTTTTTGCGCGTCGTCGAACAGGCTGCGTGCCGCTTCACCGCGCTTGGGGTCGTCAAAGATAGCGGGGTACTTACCGGCAATGTCCCAGGAAATAAAGAAGGGCGTCCAATCGATGTAATCCACCAGTTCTTTCAGGTCATAGTCGTCGAACACACGAATGCCGGTGAAGGCCGGGCGGGGCGGTTCGTAACCCTCAAAGCTGATTTCCGGCGCTCGCGCCCGGGCTTCCTTCAGGGACACCAGCTTGGTGCGGTCGCCACGGTTTTTGCGGCGCTCTCGAATTTCGTCGTACTCGGTACGGGCCGCTTCGACGAAAGCCGGCTTGGCGGTTTTGCTCAGCAGTTGCGATGCGACGTTGACGCAGCGCGACGCATCCGACACGTACAGGGCGATGTCGTTCTTGTAGTGGGGTTCGATTTTAACCGCAGTATGGGCCTTTGAGGTCGTTGCCCCACCGATCATCAGGGGAATCTTGAAGTCCAGGCGCTGCATTTCACGAGCTACGTGAACCATTTCGTCCAACGACGGGGTGATCAGGCCACTCAGGCCGATGATGTCGACGTTCTCTTTCTTGGCGGTTTCAAGGATCTTTTCGCAGGGCACCATTACGCCCATGTCGATCACTTCGTAGTTGTTGCACTGCAACACCACACCGACGATGTTCTTACCGATATCGTGGACATCGCCTTTCACCGTGGCCATCAGGATTTTACCTTTCGCCTGCTGGTCTTCGGTTTTCTCGGCTTCAATGAAGGGGATCAAATGCGCGACGGCCTGTTTCATCACGCGTGCACTCTTGACCACCTGGGGCAGGAACATCTTGCCGTCGCCAAACAGGTCGCCGACCACGTTCATGCCATCCATTAACGGGCCTTCTATCACTTCAATCGGGTGGCTGGCCTCAAGGCGACAAGCTTCGGTGTCGTCAATGATGTAGCTGGTAATGCCCTTGACCAGTGCATGCTCCAGGCGCTTCTTAACCGGCCATTCCCGCCAGGCCAGGTCTTCTTCTTTGGCTTGGCCGCCCTTGCCCTTGAACTTTTCCGCCGCTTCCAGCAGGCGGTCGGTGGAATCGGCGCGGCGGTTGAGCACCACATCTTCGACCAGTTCTTTCAGGTCTGGCTCGATTTCATCGTAGATCACCAGTTGGCCGGGGTTCACGATGCCCATGTTCATACCAGCTTTGATGGCGTGGTACAGGAACACCGAGTGAATGGCTTCACGTACTGCATCATTGCCCCGGAATGAGAATGACACGTTACTGACGCCCCCGGATATGGACGCGTGGGGCAGGTTTTCCTTGATCCAGCGGGTGGCGTTAATGAAGTCGACCGCATAGTTGTTATGCTCTTCAATACCGGTCGCAATGGCGAAGATGTTCGGGTCGAAAATGATGTCGCCCGGGTTGAAGCCGATGCTGACCAGAACATCGTAGGAGCGCTTGCAGATTTGTGTTTTGCGCTCGTAAGTGTCGGCCTGGCCGTCTTCATCAAACGCCATGACGACCACCGCGGCGCCGTAGCGCATGCAGTCCCTGGCCCGTTTGATGAATTCCTCTTCGCCTTCCTTGAGGCTGATGGAGTTGACGACTGCCTTGCCTTGAATGCACCGCAGGCCGGCTTCGATCACGTCCCACTTTGAGGAGTCAATCATCAGCGGGACTTTCGAAATATCGGGTTCCGATGCCACCAGATTGAGGAAGGTCACCATGACTTCCTTCGAATCCAGCATGCCCTCATCCATGTTGATGTCGATAATCTGGGCGCCGTTCTCAACCTGATCCCGGGCAACACTGAGAGCTTCTTCGTACTGCTCCTCTTTTATCAGGCGCAGAAATCGCTTGGAGCCGGTGACGTTGGTTCGCTCACCTACGTTAATAAAAAGCGTGTTTTCGTCACCGGTGAACGGCTCCAGTCCGGCCAGACGCAAGGCCTTGGGACGCTCCGGGATTTTGCGGGGCGGGTACTTGGCGACGGCGTTGGCAATGGCTTCAATGTGCTCCGGACGGGAGCCGCAGCAGCCGCCGATGATGTTTAGAAAGCCGTCTTTGGCAAAGCCTTCGATAATGTCGGCCATCTCTTCCGGGGTCTGGTCGTATTCACCAAACTCATTAGGCAGCCCGGCATTGGGGTGAGCTGAGACATAGGTCTCGGCCTTGTTGGACAGTTCTTCTACGTAGGGCCGAAGAGCATCGGCACCCAGGGCGCAGTTCAGACCGATGGAAATCGGCTTGGCGTGGGCAATGGAATTGTAGAAAGCTTCGGTGGTTTGGCCCGAGAGGGTGCGACCGGAGGCATCGGTAATGGTGCCGGAGATCATGATCGGCAGTTCGATGCCGCTGTCTTCAAAGAATTGCTGGGTGGCGTAAAGGGCTGCTTTGGCGTTCAGGGTATCGAAAATTGTCTCGATCAGGATCAGATCGGAGCCGCCCTCAACCAGGCCTGACACAGCTTCGTAATAATTATCCACCAGAGTCTGGAAGTCGACGTTACGGTAACCCGGGTTGTTGACGTCTGGGGACAGGGACGCCGTGCGTGAAGTCGGGCCTACAGCGCCGGCGACAAAGCGCGGTTTGGCCGGGTTTTTGGCGGTATATTCATCGGCAATGTCCCGTGCAAGCCTGGCTGAGGCTACGTTAAGCTCCCGAGCCAGGCTTTCCATGCCGTAGTCTGCCTGGGACAACTGTGTGGAGTTGAACGTATTGGTTTCAATGATGTCGGCCCCGGCGTCCAGGTATTCCGCGTGGATGTTGCGGAGCAGGGCTGGTTGGGTCAGGTTGAGCAGGTCATTGTTGCCCTGAACTTCACGCTCGAAATTCTTGAACCGATCGCCCCGGAATGCCGCTTCGTCCAGCTTCTGGTTCTGGATCATGGTGCCCATGGCACCGTCAAGAATCAGGATACGTTCCTTGAGGGCTTGGTGGAGCTGTTCCAGGCGGGTGTTTCGATCGGTCATAGGGAAATCTTCCGGGTGTCGTGAATAACGGCTTGATACAGTCAATGGCGCGGGATCATAGCAAATATGGCGCGGTTCGTCTTAGTACAGATGATCATTATCAAGTACCTGAAACCGAGCCGGTGGTTTTCCTTCCATAAGGGAAAATCATTACCCTGTTAAAGCCCGACTATTTTACTTGGTCTTTCAAGTTCTCGCGAACTCTCCTAAAATAGATCTCACATTTGAAAACAGGTAGGAAGCATGGCCTTGGTAACTGTGACTGATTCGGCAAGGGACTACCTTGCAAGTCTGATTGAGAAACAGGACGTTGAAGGTATGGGTGTCCGTATTTTTGTGACCCAGCCCGGAACACGCAACGCAGAGACCTGTCTAGCCTACTGTCCGCCCAATGAAATCGTCCCCACGGACGAAACGGTGGATCTGGAAAAGTTTACGCTCTACCTCGATCACAACTCGGTGCCGTTCCTTGAGGACGCCTACGTTGACTACTCGAAAGATCAGATGGGCGGTCAGCTGACCATCAAAGCCCCTAATGCCAAAGTGCCCCAGGTGTCTGATGATGCGCCACTGCCGGATCGCGTCAAGTATGTGCTGGCCTCTGAGATTAACCCCAACCTGGCTGCCCATGGCGGTGACGTTGCGTTGGTCGAGATTGTCGAAGAATCGGTAGCAGTGCTTCGGTTCGGTGGCGGTTGCCAGGGGTGTTCTGCAGTGAGTCTCACTCTGAAGCAGGGCGTCGAGAAAACCCTGAAAGAGCGGGTACCTGAAATCACCGCCGTGCGCGATGTCACTGATCACACCAATACTGAAAACGCCTACTATCAGTAAAACCCTTCAGCTTGTGATGCAGCGCCGGGTAACCCCCGGCCGCCTGCCACAGACACCAGTCTGATTTGGCTGCACGGCCAATGTCGGTTTTCTTCGGTTACTTCATCATTCGTCACATAAACAGATGTAAGGCCCGGTTATGATTCCGGGCCATAACTCTTGGCGTGATTTGGCAGCCGGTGGCTGCCGGTGTTGATCTTGGGGTAACACTTGTCGGAATTCGCTCTCTTATCTGTGCCGGTGGTCGCTGCTCTGGTTGGCTGGCTCACCAACTGGCTGGCCATCCAGATGTCCTTTTACCCGGTTCAGTTTATCGGAATTGGTGTTGTGGGCTGGCAGGGTGTTATCCCTCGGAAGGCTGAGAAAATGGCCCACATCTGCATCGATCGTACGTTGCAGCGTTTTGGTGATCTCAATTCGGTGTACCAGAAACTCGAGCCTCAGCGAATCGTTCAGCAGGTGGTTGCTCAGGTTACCCCTCGCATGGATGAATACATCGACGAGGTTATGTACGAAGTTCAGCCTGTGTTGTGGGACAACCTGCCGCTGTTTGTCCGTGCCAGAATCTACCAGTGGGCCAGGCAGCAATTACCGTCGCGAATTGAGGAGTTGGTGGAGGACTTCGGCGACGATCTGGATGAACTGGTGGATCTCAAAGCTTTGCTGAGCAGGGAATTGCGCAACCACCCGGATTTGATGAACCGGATCTTTCAGCAGGCAGGCTCTGTTGAGTTGCAGTCTGTGATCAACCGGGGTGCTTTGATCGGTGGCATACTCGGCGCTATGCTTGCACCGCTTTGGGTGATGTATCCTGAGCCCTGGGCGCTGCCACTCGGCGGCTTTCTGATCGGCTTCGCCACCAATTGGTTTGCTATTAACCTCATCTTTTCGCCGCTCAAGCCGCGTCGCTTACTGTTTTGGAAAATTCAGGGGCTGTTTCTTCGCCGTCAGGATGAAATCAGCGACATCTGGGCCCGTTTGGTTGCTGACGAACTGATCACGGTTGAGAAGGTTGCCGATGCCATGATCAACGGCAACCAGGGTGCCCGTACCCGTGCGATTCTTCAAAAGCACTTGCGACCAATGCTGGACGACTCTGTTGTGATGAAGCTTGCGGCGCAGGTGAGTGTTGGCATGACCGGTTATACAGATTTGAAGCGGGCCATGAACGAGAAAGCGGTTAATGCCACGCGTGATGTGTTTTCCGACCCGACATTTAACAAGGAACGAGCGCCTGTGGTGGCGGGCGTATTGTCCGGGCAAATGAAAGCGCTGCGCCCCGACGAATTCCAGGACATCCTCCGACCGGCGTTTCGGGAGGAGGAGTTGCAATTGATGGTGGTGGGTGGCGTGTTTGGAGCCCTCGCCGGACTGGTTCAGTTCGTGGCGGTCAGCCAGTTATCCATGCCTGTGTTGGGGTTTTAATCCCGGGAGTCAATATATGCCAATGTGGATGCAGATGACGGTTCAAGTGGTGATCACGGTGGTTTCAGTGCTGGTGGCACTGAGTGGCTTCTGGTACCTCATTGTGCGGCCATGGCTAGCCCTGAAGGTACAGGAGATCATTCAGGCAGCCGAGGGCATTGAGCCCAAGGTAACGCAAGGCGTTCAGAAGGGTATGGCTGATGCGGTCCGTCAGATTCCTCAGAATGCCTGGGATGGCGCCACCAAAGACTCTACGAAGCAGTTTCTCAAGTTTGGCTCCAGCCTGTTTGAGAATGGCTTGAGCAGCTTTCTTGGCAGTGCCGCTGAGATGCAGCAGGCCCGCCGGGATGATGGCAAAGCCGCGTCAGGAGAGGGTGAGAGCCAGCGCTGATCAGAGGCAGTTCGTTGGCCTTGGCAAGCCGGCAATTCTGCAGGCTGTCTTTGCGGGAGTGCCGGGAAACAACTGCATAAGGTAGATGCTGCTACCCTTGTGTTCTCCCAGGGCCTCCCTGACGGCTTTCACGAACAGCCGGTTTGACGGCGGCGATATCTCATGTGCTTTATAAAATTCCCGCAAAAACTCGATGATTTCCCAGTGATCTTCTGTTAATTCAATGCTGTCCTCGCTGGCGATCAAGCGCGCCGTCTCTGGAGACCAGTGGTTCGCATCCTCCAGAAAACCTTCATTATTACGTTCAGGCAGGCTCGGGTTATTCATGGGTTACCAGCTAATGATTTGTTCGTGTTGTTCAGTCAGGCGAACCAGGTCGCCGTAACTGATCATGTGGGGTGCCGGTTGAAGATCCTGGAGGCCTCTTGCATCGATATCAGCCGTTAGAGCAACGCAGCTTTTCGGCAGTCTCAGGCTTGGGTCGGTGCAGGCCAGAACAGCATCTTCGATCAGTACAACGGAATCGGTATCTGACAACGCCCGCAGGAAGGTGCCGAACCTGGGGTGGTCTGGCGCCTTGTTCACAATGTGAAGTGTGTCAGAGCTTGCTGTGATTTCAGTCATCGTTTGGCTCGCTACCCTGCAAATGCTACATGGCGATACCCGTCGAGGGTGTCCGGAACACTATCGGTGAGGGTCACGCCCGCGACCAGGGTTGCTTCCGTTAATCCAAAACGTTCGCAAGCTGACCGGTCGGCCAGGATGGCTTCAACGCCAAACATTGGGGCTGCTGACAGATTTTTTTCAACCGACTTTTGATTGATGCCGGATGGGGCCTGGTTACTACGGAGCCAGTTCACACCGGGGCCGACGAAGAGCAGTGCCGAAGGCTGATCAAACGCCGCCAGGGAGAAGACCATGTCGAGGGCCTCGCGCCCGGCCCAGGACCCGTAAGGGGGCTGATCAACAACAATGAGCGTGTTCACGTTCAGTGGCTCCCGTGAAAATAGAGGGTTCGATCAGACTTCAGGTTGCCTTCCACCCACTCACCAAGGCCGGCAATTTCAAAGGGTGCGCGGAGGTTGCTGGCCGCTAACTCATAGCGGGCCTGTTCGGTTTCATCAATGACACCCCGGCGAAGCGCAGAGGCAATACAGGCGGCAGCCGGTATATTCTGTTGCTCCAGGAATTCCGACCAGGCCCGTGGCCAATGTGTTTCATCGGAGGGAGGGGTGCTCAGAGCCGAAGCCAGATGCACGCCGTCTCCGTACAGAAATACACGGTCAATGCGGTGGCCAGCCAGCAGAGCCTCCCTGGCAAACATCAGCGCCGTCTGAGGTGCTTGTGATGCCCAGGGGGCGCCGGTAATGACAATTGTATAGGCAATGGCCTTTGACATGATTCAGGGGCCTGACCGGAAGTGGGTGCGATTAAGAAGTGTACCTAAAGCAGAAACCCCGGCAAAGGCCGGGGTTTCTTTAGACTGAACCCACTGGTGGAATCAATCTTCGCCGGTGAAGGCGCCAATCAGGTGCAGCAAGCTGACAAACAGGTTGTAGATGTTCAGGTACAGCCCGGTTGTGGCCATGATGTAGTTGGTTTCGCCACCGTTAACGATACGGCTGGTATCGTAAAGGATGAAGCCAGACATCAGGAACACTACCGCTGCGCTGATGGCCAGGCTGAAGGCGGTGATCTGTACGCCGAACAGGCTGGCGACAAAGGCGCCCAGCATGCCCACGATAACCACCATCAAGCCTGCAACCAGCATGCCGCGCATGAAGCTGAAGTCCTTCTTGGTGGTCAGGACGTAGCCAGACAGCCCCAGGAACACTACGGCTGTTCCGCCAAGCGCCTGCATCACAATCTGACTACCGTTAGAAAACTGCAGGTAGTGCATCAGGATCGGGCCAAGAGACAGGCCCAGCAGACCGGTGAAGGCGAATACCACACCAATGCCGGCGCTGCTGTTGGCAGTACGCGGGAGGACAAGCCAGACCAGAGCCAGAGCACCAAGGCTGCATACGAGGCTTGCGCCGCGGCTGAGACCAATGCTCATGGAAACGCCTGCCATGACAGCACTGAACAGAAGTGTCATTGCCAGGAGTGTGTAAGTGTTACGCAGAACCTTGGTCGCTTCCGGGCTGATTGCACCCGTCGCGGATCCACGAGCTACCTGGATGCCACCCTGGCCTTGAACGTTATATTGCCTGTTATCCATTCTCATCTCCGGATTTGTCAAACGGCTGGGTTAAAGTCAGGCCTGACTTAACAGGCCTCAGTCTTATTCCCATGTAAACCTGGGGTCCATAATAATGTTGTATACGCAACTTTCAATCATTTACGACAATAAACGCGACGGAGAATTTCATTACAGTTAGTTTATCTGTCGGCGATTGTTCAATCCGTGCGCAAATTCCTCAAAATACCCACAGGTTACATCGAATTCGTTTCAGACCGTTGACAGTGCAGGGGATTCCGGTATCATGCACACCGCTGTCGCAATGACGGCCTGAAAAGATGCGGTGGGCTGGCAGAGTGGCTGAATGCAGCGGTCTTGAAAACCGCCGACGGTTAATAGCCGTCCCGGGGTTCGAATCCCTGGCCCACCGCCATTTTTCTTTTCAGATCAACTATTTATCCTCAAAAATACACATCGGCCTACATACTGGCCCACATCCCTGATTCGTTTGTGTTTCTGTCTTATTCTGCCTTATCAAACGAAAAGGATTGTGACCATGAGTAAATACTTCAACACCCTGACCAACACCCGTGCACGCTTGTTTGACGCTGAAGCCATCCTTCACTTCCTGAATAATCGGGATAACTTGAATGCTCTGCTGGAAGAGGGTTCAGCTGACGTGTTGCTCGGCGCCATGATAAACCAGGCTTGGGATTTGGTCGCCAATGCCGGTGGCGATTGTCAGGAACTGGTAGAAGCCAGAGACGAGGATCTGAGGGCGGAAATTGTCGAGATGGCCGTTTTTGCGCAGAACCTTGGGCGCCGGAATGATGGGGAGAAGGAAAGCTAGGACAAAGCAAATTTGCTGGCACCTATGGCGGCGTAAGCCTGATGGCTTTCCCCTGTTTTGGATGAAGGGGAGTGATGCTCCCCAAAAAGTGGGGGGAGTGCGCCGTTGGCGAATACCCGCCGTTGGCGGAAATCTCATCAGTAAAAGGGGGGTAGGTTGGTTTTACGAGTAATTCGTAAAAGGCCTAGATGCGGGGATGCGCGGGGTTATCGCTTCATAGTGTCGGAATATCTAAACAACAACCGACGATTGGAAAAACTCATATGAAGCGAAACCCCGAGCTTCTACGCACCCACCCCGGCCACCCCTTGCAGGAGTACCTTTTGTGCTGGTCAGTGCTTGGTTTCGGTACTCATCAGCTTTACGTCCGTGATTTCAACCAGCATGGCCAGCAGAGAATCCTCATCTTCCTGGGTGAGTTCGTTCTAATACCTCAGCAGGTAAATGGTTGCTTTTGCTGTAATGAAATGAATGTGCAGCGTTTGCCAGGTGGTCGCGCTTTCACATGCTTTTATTGCGAGGAGCCGTGTTAGCGTCAACTGCCAAGTGGTTGGGCAGCTAGGACGGCCTGGCATCCTCGAATAATAATTTTCAGATCTCTTTTGATAAGTGCATCTCTCCTAGCGTTGTTCTAATCTATTCGGTAGACATTTCAGGGATTTTAAAATGACAAGGTTAATAGTCGGATTGCTTATTTCATTACTATTCGAAAACGCGGCCGTTGCGGAGTCCAATTCTTATCAAAAGTTTCTAGAGAAAGATTCACCAAATGAGCTTTATTTCCTTGCTCAGGGCGGAATGCAGTGCATGATCCAACGCTCTCAGCTCAATGAAGTTGTCAGGGAAGAGTTGTTAAAGCACAAAATTAGACCAGTCCGGGACGTCATCCCGCCTGAACAGAAATTTTACTTGTTCGCACTATTAGAATGCGCAGTACAGTCAATAGATCCCGTTGTGTTCGCCTATAGGTTAGGTGTTAGATTTAATTCTATAAGCTCAGTTACACCTGAGGCGTTCCATGTTGAGTACACGGATCTAGGAGTTTCAAGAGACCCTGATTTTGTAATTGAACAGTTCAGGAAACGCGTAAATGAAGCTATTCTTGATTACGTTGAAGCTAATCTCGCGAATTTTTAAGCAGCAGGTCAAGATATGGAGTCAAAAAAAGGGGTTTGCAAATGCGAATATGGCGTATGGCGAACCACGAAGAATTCCTGGGCGTTAGATTGGAGAGGAGGTATTCCCCCCCCAGTTAAATCCGCAGTCTGACACACCTGCTTCACTGCAAGGCCAGCTTTCTGTTGGCACGGTTTTTTTCAACTATGAAAAAATTCTTCTCTTTTTTCGGAATTTAGGAATTGAGAGTTTTTTTCTGATTGAACCTTGCTCAGAGGTTAATGGGTGTCAAGCCTGGGAGTTGGTATTACGTAGAGTGAAGCCATTTCGCGTAACTTATCATTCGACTCGTCATCAGGGCTGATTGGCCTCAATTCCGCTGATAAAACCTTTGTGGCTGTCGCTGAGTCGTGCGGGCATTCCCCTCGTCAGTGTGAAGCTACGTTTTCAGGATCGGTTGTATTGTCAATCTTCCGTGCAGTGGATTCTCACTCGACTTCTCCAATGGTCTACTTTTTTTTGCCGAGGCTCTAGGGCGAAATCATAGCTGTCCGTGCTTTGATACAGAGTGAGGATTCTTTCTGCACTCTCCAGTTCCGATTTTGCAAGCTCGCAGGCCCGCTGATTTGCTGCCTCTCGAAACTTCATCTCAGGGCTAATGTTCTCTGGCTGACCGGCAGGCTCTACCACTTTTCTCAAATCCAGCTCTTTGGCCCGCCTAATAATGTCAGACTCAATTACCGCTGCCGGAACCGGTGCACTCCCACTGGCGGGCTTAACATCCACCGACTCTCTCATACCCGGTGGCGGCTGAGATCCAAAGTGAGTGACACCGTTTTCATCAGTCCATCTATAGACTTGGGCTGAAATGGGCAAAGAAATTAAAATGAGGGAGAGCATCAATAGGCGCATGGCGATTCCTTTTGTCCATCACAAGGGAAAGCGTAGCATGCACTTAATGGGTCTGTCGTCAGACTGCGACTATGCCCAAGGGGAGTTTTTGTCCTGAGCGGTATTGCAGATGGTAGGTCAAAGCTGGTCGCCAATGAATTCTTGCAGGCGGTCGTAAACAATTTCATCTGTCCGGGCTATTTCGTTCTGCGCCTTCACACACTGCCGTTTAATCGACTCAATCAGGGCGTTGTCTAGCTCCGGGTACTTGCGCTTAATCGTGAGCGGCAGACTGTCCAGGATCCCGGAAGCAGCACCGGCAACCGTGGAAAGGGTGAGCGTGATTAACTCGATAGGTACTGTCCGGCCCTTTGCCAGTTCGTTTTTGATCTCCTGGCCTTCTGCCTGGGCCTTGGTTAATCGCAGGCGCTCGGCTTCCATATCGCCACTGCTCGGGCCTTGCTCGGCATGGTTCAATCGGTTGTCTAATACGCTCCGCATATCATAGAAGGCTTGTTTGCCAATGCGGGCGACTGGTTCAACCTGCCAGGCGGCAAACGATCCGACAGTGATACCGAGACTCGCGGCCATTTGTCGCTGATTTAGCCAATGGTCTTTTGGTTTAGTCATGCTGGTGGCTGCCTCTAAAAATTTCATATGTAGTGAAAAGTCGCGCCTCCACGCACCCACCACGGCCACCCCCTCCGGGAGTACCTTTTTTAATGCGCAGCAACATCAGCCAGTGCCTCAAGGGTTGCCAGTGCAAGGAAGGTTTCACGCTCGTCTGCCGTGATCTCACCCTGCCAGCTCAGCAGCTCTGCCATCGTCAGAACCATAATCTGTTGTACGTGCAACTCTTGCTCGCTGCTCGGGTACTGCATCGCCGTTAGCGTTTGGCCTATCGGGTGATCCTGGTAACGGGCAAGTAGGACTTGGGCGCTGGTCATGCTGTACCTCCGGGGGGGTAGGTCTGAATGAGCGGCGGTATTTTTGCCGGGTGTACCGCCATCACCGGCCCTTATGCCTTGAGGGCCACAGCCTTGCTGCCGTGGGCACATTGTCGGGGCCATGTGCCAGAGCCCGTGCAACCCTGACTCAGGAGAGGACCAGGGCGGATTTGCTGCCGGGCATGAGGAGGAAGCCAGCAGCAAATTTACGACATCAGCCCGGGTTCTTCACCAGGCCCCGGAAATCCACCGGGAAGGCTGCGAACTCCAAGCGGGCTTTAACGTGCAAGCCGTCAATTTCCCAGCCTTCACGTTGTTCGTAGTGGGGGCGCCCTTCACCGGCCAGGTAAGCCCGGGTCACGGTGTCGATTTGGGCAGGGCTGGCGGCCATGTACCAGGCGCCTGTGTCCACTTCATCCAAACGGGGGTCTACTACCAGCTGCAGGCCACGCACAAACGCGGTGTTGGTGGCGTCATTGGTCGCGTCCGGGTCGTTGATAGAGTTCAGGATCTGTTCAGCCAAACCCTCAAGAGCGGCCGGCACAATCAGGAACCGGGGAACTACGTTGATGGGCGCAGTGCTGTTCAGGCCTTTCTGCTTTCGCATTGCCTGGCGGGCCATATCGATAGCGGCTGTTGACAGGCCGGAACCGGTCATCAGGTTGCCGTGGTCTGCATGGAACAAGGCTTTACCGTCCGCCAGCTTTGGGTTACCGGTCAGAACCTGATAGGTCAGATCCGCTTCTTTACGCTTGGCAGATTTACCGAAGGCCAGGGGCAGGCGAGTGAAGGCGTTCAAATCATCGTTGATGATGGCTTCCCGGGTCAGGGTGAACAGTCGGCCGTATTTTTCAACACGGAAAGTCATCGCGGCGTCACCGAATGAGCCGTGTTTGTATTCACCACCTTCTGCCACTTTTTGCAGGTCCGGTGCTTCGGAGAGTTGCACCATGGTCTGCTCTTTGAAGTCGGGTACTTCTACTTCGGCTGTCCAGGCTTCGTGAGATCCGTACTCATCTTCATAAGCTCTGCGCATCGACTTGCCGGCTACGTTGCCCAGCAGGTGGCTAAAGTCACTGGTTGAGTGCATGGAAAAGGCGCGGTCGAGAATCTGACGCTTGCTCATCAGACTGGTTGATGTGCCTTGCAGGTTCACCAGCTTTTCAGCCATTGCCACAACGTTCATACCCGCCAGCTCCCGGGCGCCATCGCTCAGGTTTTTTGATGACAGAACGTTGTTACGGGCCAGAATGGCGTCAGTTGCGTCAGTGAAAAAGTTTTTCAGGGGTTCGTCGTTGTTCATCGCGATTGCTCCGGAAGGTTTAGCGTCTTTGCCCAGCTCGTTCAGCAGGTGGGCGCGTACTGCGTCGGGTGTGTTCATGCCTTGAGCGATAAGGGCCTCAACCTTCACCGAACAGGCTGCATTGAACTGGTTGTGAAGCTCCACCAGGTTCTGAATTTCCCGGTAGTTGGTTTTGATCTGACTGTGAATCGTGGCGATACGCTCAGGCACATGGTCAAAGGCGCTCAGATCGGCGGAAGCTGCCACGGCCAGGGCCTGGGTTACCTCGTCCACAAAACCGAACTCCAGAGCTTCAGCAGCCGTCAGCCAAGTTTCAGCCGCCAGCATGTCATTCAACTGCGCATCGGGCAGGCCGGTCTTTTTGGCGTAGGCACTCACCAACGTTGGCTGGAACTTGTCGAGAATTTCACCGGCCTTGCGCATCGCGTCAGAGTCACCGACAGCACCGGACCATGGGCGGTGAATCATCATAATGGCGTTTTCCGCCATAACGGTTTTACCGGCCATGGCCACCACCGAGGCAGCGGAAGCGGCCAGCCCGTCGATATGGTTCACAACCGTTGGGATTTCATTCAAGGCGTTGTAAATGGCCAGAGCGTGGGCTACATCACCACCTTCAGAGTTAATGCGAACATTTACAGGCTTTGAGGTGTTCAGGGTCTTGAGGGCGTCGATAAAGGCTTTTGCAGTAATGCCACCTTCACCAATGGGGCCGTATAGATACACTTCGTTATCGGCCAAAAGGGCTTTGATTTTTGCGGGCATGGGGATGGCTCCTTGATTCATCTTCAAGGAGCTTACCCAGTCAGTTTAATTGTTGGTAAAAGACGGGTTTGACCGTGCTACATACCTTTCCGGGCATGCCAGCGCCAGCTAATATTTCTCGGATTCTTGATTGAGAAATTGTCAGACAATTGTCGAGGCAGAGATTACGGAGTTTGATAAGTGCCAGGGTAGCGTCTCGGTGTTCTACTTCCGGAACGGCTACCGTCATGGCCTGATAGATCACAGCCGCCTGTTTCAGTCTCGGCAACTTCAGAAGGTGGCCCAGCTCCATAATGAGCCGGTTTCGTTCAGCCTTCTGCCAGACGTTATGCAATTTCTTGGCGCTCTCTCCCTGTCTAACCGCCAGCCCCAAGCCCTCATCGATCGACTTAACCCGGCCGCGGCAGCAAAGCTTAAAAGCGTTCAGAAGCCACACCCGTAGATCTTCAGAGATTTCGTTACTGTGCTCCAGTTCAGCCATGAGCTCGAAGCATGCATCAATCGGGGTTATCTGTTTCATGCTGCACCCCCATTTTTTAGGGGCTGTTTCGACGCGCAGGCTTCTTCCCTTCGGTCATTCGTAGAAGCGTACCCATGGTAAATTATAAAGGTGTACACATAGCGACTACAGAAAAGCCGAAAAAGGGCCTGACTGATACACATAGCGACTACATTGTGAGGGCAAAACCCCGTTTTAGGGGGGTATGTAGTCGATATATGACTAGATTGATACACATAGCGACTACGGCTTTTAATTTTCAGGCTGCGGTTTTGAATTTCTGAAACAGGTTGCTCGGTGCCACTTTCGGGTTTACATCCAGTTTGCCTTTGCATTCGTCTATACCTCGCCAGGTGACTGCATAGAGGGCGCATCTGTGCCTTCCTCCGCTCCGGGTTTCCTCAATCAGTCCCGCTTCCAGCAGGTCTTTCAGGGCCTTGTTTAAGGTTCCGGGTGAGTTCCAGCCGCGTTGCTTCATAAGCGTCCACGCGGCCGTCAGATCGCCGTTGTTCTTGCCGGTGAACTGCGAGGCAATATCCACTAAAAGCTTTACCTGCCAGCCTCCCAGGCTGAGATAGGCTTCGCTGTTCAGTACCGGTTTCGGGATACTGAGGAAGGGAGCGGTGCTGGCCCTCCCGGTGTGCCTCGCTCGTTTATCGATCCCCATTGGCTACTCCGTATATTCAGCCAGCAGCCTGAACGCCTTACGGTGTGAGTCAGCATGGAGAACGTAGGCGCAATAGGTGACGGGTTTTCCATCCCTGTCCCGGCCTTTGCGTTGCTCCGAGTCAATCTGTAGGCCCTTGGCGCGTAGTGATGCAATCAGCTGAGGAACGCCATTGCAGCCAACAAGGGAAAACAGCTCACGAACAGAACGGGGGCCTTTTAACAGCTCTCTTAGGGTTCTATACTGACGGGGAGATGAAAGACGTTTGGTTGTGGTGGCCGGCGTCTTTTTCATTTCTTGCCCTCCTGCAGATCGATGTAGTTCATCATTTCCGCCAGCTCTACGGCCTTGCAGCCAGACACCCGCTCTATGCGTAGGTGGCCCAAGGCGATGGCGTCACTAATTTGGTGAGCTGGAACGTTTAGGGCGCGTGGAACTTCAGAAACGGCCAGGTACTGGCGGCCGTTGCGGAAGAACCAGCCGGGTTTGACGGTCGGGTTCATGACTCTCATGCTGCAGCCCCCTTACTGGCTTCCCAGGCTTCAACGTCTGAGAGCTTCCATCGGGTGCAGTTGGGGCCAAGTTTTACAGGGGAGGGGAAAGAGCCGTTCTTCGTCCAGCGCCAGGGAGTTACCCGGGAGACTTCATAGCGAGAGGCCAGCTCTTTATCAGAGAGGTACTTCTCTTTAACTTGGTGATTCATCGTTTTGCCTCATGTGACTTGTCGTAACACATGAGCAGTAAACCAGCGGGCGGATATTGGCAGGCACTAAACAGGTTTCAGAAAACCGGAGGGGCTATTTACCCCTGTTTATCGTACTCGTCTCGGATTTCTTTCCACCATTTGTGAGCCGCTTCTGTCGTATAGTCATCACTGAGACCAGCAGCCACAATGATTTTTCTTGCGGCTTCGAGTGTTTCTTTACGTTTGGGGGACTGGAAGAATGAAGCGGCGAGCCTTACTGCAGATTTGTGATAGGGCATGCCACGGCGCTGCCCAGGAAGTCGTTCTTCCAAAGCTAACCGGCAGCAGGTAGTAGCTTGATTGGCTCCGCTGTATGCTTCGAGAATCAGTTTTGTCATACCGAGAAACGGCAAATCATGTGCGGACAACATCAGAGGATACAACTCCGATTCAAGCGCCTCTGCCTTTTTGAGAGCATCTTTTAGCCGGTCGCGGGTTTCGTTTCTGAGCGGTCTCGACTGGCCAGGCGCCAGCATTTCCCAGCCATCCAAATGTTCATCACGAGCTTTTTTTTCCTTTAGGTAATCGGCTGCAGCGTTAATGTGCTGCTCTAATTCGGCGCACTTCATGCCTTACCCTCGCCAATCGCAACCACCTTGCCAGATTTGGCTTTTGCTTTGCCGTGATAGCAATATCGCTCCCAATCCGCCATTAACAGCCGGCGTTTATCCAGCAGCTCTGAACGTGCGTAGGCTGCGCGCGTGGCGTCACTGTTAACGTGAGCAAGGGCCAGCTCAGAAACTTCGTCAGGGTAGGCTGTATGCTCTCTCGCCCAATCCTTGAACGTTGAACGGAAACCGTGAGCGGTAACCGGCTGGTTCATGCGCTTAAGCAGGGCTGTCAGAAAGTTGTTTGAGGGTACGTCACCTTTTGGCCCGGGAAAGATCAAAGCATCTGGCGCGCCTTCACCCATGCCTTTCAGCAATTCAACGGCGGCATTGGTAAGGGGTACACGGTGAACCTTATCGGATTTCATGCGGTCAGCCGGCACTGTCCAGACTTTGCGGGTCAGGTCGATTTCCTGCCACGTTACGCCGGCTTTTCCTATTCGCTTATCTCCAATGACCTCGTTGGTGCGGCTGGCGGTCAAGATCAGAAATTCCAGGGCCCGGGCAGCTGTGCCAGTGCGCTTTTGCAGCGCCTTCATAAAGTCCGGCAATTGTTCCACTGGCAGGGCAGCGAAGTGCGCTTTCTTTTTGATCTTTTCCGGTGAGGAGTAGACCTCATCAAGGTAGCCTTGCCATTTGGCAGGGTTGTCGTTCGATCGGTAGCCGTGAATAGCGCACCACCCGAGAATGTTCTCAATACGGGCTCTAACCCGGTTGGCGGTTTCTGTTTTCTCATACCAGATAGGATCAAGTACCGCCTTGATGTGCGGAAGCTCAATTTCTCTTACCGGAATTTTGCCGAGGTGCGGAACTGCGTAGGTGGTGAGACTGTTCTCCCACTGTTGTTTCTGCCGGGGGTTTTTGAACTCTTTGGCTTTCATCTCGATGTAATTTTCCATCGCGGTGAGGAAAGTCATCGTGCTGAGTTGTGCCGCCAGCAGGTTACGCTTTAACAATTGTCGTTCTTCCAGGGGGTCTACACCCTCCCGGATTTTTTCTTTGACCTCCCGGGCCTTGTCGCGGGCCATGGCCAGGGTGATTTCAGGGTAGGGGCCAAGCCCAATATCAGGCCGGCGCTTTCCTACCTTTGTCCTCAGGATCCACTGCTTTGCGCCTGTTGGTGTCACTTTGAGCAGTAGGCCAGATACGCCACCGACTGGATAGCGCACTTCTATGGCTTCACTGGTCTTTGGGTCTATCCTGAAGGAAAGCCGTTTGACTTCAATGGGGGAAAGCTCTTTCGCAATCTTCGGCATGGTTGGCCCACATCCTGGCACACATAAAATGTTGTCATTCGATGCTACCCGGTGTTATCGTAAGAAACAAGCGAATCAGGTAAGTGTTTGTTTTTGATTGCGGGGTTTTGGTTTTTGGTGAGATAAATCAGGTGGTTACGGGTGTTTTAGAAGGTCTGGCCCACCGCCATTTTTCTTTTCAGATCAATATCCTGCGTAAACTTCCTTCGACCTGTCCGGTCAATTGATATCACACTCCTGCTTGAATCCAGTACACTGTTGTTCAGGTTCTTTGAATCCTGATGATGCGGGGTGATCCATGAATCAAAACGACGAAGCAACGGAACTGGAACAGCGGAAAGACCGGCGATTTTCAGTTTCGGCTAATCGCGGTAATGCAAGCCATCGGGTGCGGTATGTAGAGACCGGTGGTGCAGCTGTTGACACCGACGAGTGTACTTTCTGCCAGTCGGTTCCAGACCTTGATCATGAGGGAGAGGTTAAGGAGACAGAAGTTGCCGCCGTCCGCCACCCCAAGGAGGGGCAGCGACAGGGTGAGTGAGCCGTGGTTCGGGCTCAGATATCGTTGCGGCCAGGGAAGGTAGCCTGTTTTCTGGCTTCCGCTTCGCGGGCTCTGGCTTCAAGTTGCCCGGCATCGTTGACGGGTATTGTCCATCCCTTCAGATTTTCTTCCACCAACTCCACCAATGCGTTTATGTGGCCGGGAGTTGCGTTCAGGCAGGGTATATAGCCGAAGCCTTCACCGCCGGATTCCAGGAAGTACTCACGATTCTCTTCGTTGATCTCTTCAATGGTTTCCAGGCAATCCGACGAAAAGCCCGGGCAAAACACATCGATGGATTTTACTCCCACTCCAGGCAGGGACTTGAGGGTTTCGTCAGTGTACGGCTGCAACCACTCTTCGCGCCCGAATCGGGACTGGAAGGTCGTCATGTAGTCGTCTTTGCCCAAACCAAGCCTTTCTGCCAGCAGGCGTGAGGTCTTGTGGCACTCGCAGTGGTACGGGTCGCCCTTCTGAAGATACTTCAGGGGCACGCCATGATAGGAGAGGATCAGCTTTTCCTTGCGCCCGTGCTCTGCCCACCAGGCTTCAATATGCTGCGCCATGGCCTCAATGTAGGCCGGGAAATCGTGGTAGTGGGAGATAAACCGGAAATCCGGCAGCCAGCGGCGGCGAGTGAAGTCGTGAGCGATCGCGTCGAAGGTTGATGCCGAGGTTGAGGCGGAATACTGGGGGTAGAGCGGCAGCACCAGAAGCTTCTGCACGCCCTGTTGTTGCATCTCATCCAGCACCCGGGGTATCGATGGGTTGCCGTAGCGCATGGCAAAGCCGACCACCACATTGTTGCCGTAACGGGCCTGGAGAGCCTCGCGAACGCCCTCGGCCTGTTTGGCAGTGTGGATCAGAAGAGGCGAGCCTTCCGACTCCCACACACTGGCATAAGCCTTTGCGCTTCTGCTGGGGCGAATGCGAAGAATGATGCCATGCAGGATCAACCACCAGATCGGACGGGGCACCTCAACCACTCTGGGATCCCACAGGAATTCTGCCAGGTACTTGCGCAGCGCGGATGTTGTAGGAGCGTCAGGAGTGCCGAGGTTGGTGATCAGAATGCCGAGGCGTTCGGCCTGGTTGTGGCTGAAGTTTTCAGTCCCTTTGTATGGCATTGAACCTTATCCGGTTGTTGGGTTTTAACGCTGGCTGTTCTGCTTCAACATGCGTGGGATCAGCCCGGTGATGTCGTAGCCGGCCCGGTGAGCTTTGGATAACAACTCCTGGGGCTCGTGGTCGCGGGCGGCGCTGAGCGCCCATAATATGGTACAGCGAGTGCCAGAGCGACAGAAAGCGAGTACGGGCTTGTCCGCATTACGGATCATCGGGGCAAACTGATCGACGTCGTGATCGGATACGTTGCCGGACTCCACAGGCTGGTAAACCCACTTCAGGCCATGTGCGAGGGCTGCCGCTTCGATGTCGGCCATGGCGGGTTGCCCGGGATCTTCCCGATCGGGCCGATTGGCTACCAGTGTTTTGAAGCCAAGGCGGGCAATTTCGGCCACGTCGTCAAGGGCGATCTGTGGTGCCACTGAGATGTCTTCGTCGATCTTTCTGATATCCACTGAGGTTCTCCGAGATTCAACAGGCCGGGCCGACAGGCAGCCCGGCACAGCTTCAGGCGATGTCACGCTGAGCGAGATTGCGGTCCGGGGCTCTGGGTAGGTGCGGCCCGTTTCCGTTCGACTATTTCAAACAACATCATACCCGTCACCATGGATGCGACAAAGACCAGGCCCTTGATTTCTCCGGCGCCGAGCGCAACCAGCCCTGGCCCAGGGCAGAATCCCGCAATCCCCCAGCCGATCCCGAACATCATGCTGCCGATCACCAGCCGCTTCTCAATCCGGTCGTTACGCGGCAGCTTCATGTTGAAGCCGAGAAACGACAGCGTGCGTTTGCGGGCAACCGTAAAGGCGACCAGGCCAACGATGATGGCTCCGCCCATGACGAACGCGAGGGATGGGTCCCACAACCCTGCGATATCCAGAAAGCCAAGGACCTTCTCAGGGTTGGCCATACCGGACACAATCAAGCCCAAACCGAAAACCAGGCCGGCAAAGAGAGAGGCAAAAGAAAATTTCATGGCATCAGGCTCCGATCAGGTGGCGAATGACGAAAACGCTGATAAAGCCGGTCGCCATAAAACTCAGGGTGGCGACGAGCGAGCGTAATGACAACCGGAACAAGCCACACACACCATGGCCGCTGGTGCACCCGGACGCGTAGCGAGTGCCAATGCCCACCAGCAAACCGGCAACGATCAGCGCGGGATACCCGGCGTTGATCTCTATGGGAGGCAATTCCGCGAACAGCAGCCATACGGCAGGCGCACCGATCAGGCCAACGAGAAACGCTATACGCCACAGTATGTCGGTACGCACCGGAGTGAGCAGCCCACCCAGAATGCCGCTGATACCTGCTATACGGCCGTTGAGCAGAAGGAAGCTGGCCGCCGCAAGGCCGATCAGAATTCCGCCCGTGAGGGCAGCGCCAGGTGTGAACTGGCTCCAGGCAATATCAATCATCTACAGGCTCCAATGGAGTGGTTGCTTTTGGAATAAGGATATAATGGGGCGTGATAATAACAAAAAAAAGCCCGGCAAGGGATGCCGGGCAGAGGCGTGCGAGTAGTATCCATGAAAGACTTCCAGACAAACCGGCATCAACGGGGACACCGGTATCGAGAAGTATTGACCATATTTTGAGTAGTTCAAGCGAGCGTCCCAATTGTTTGAAAACATTTTTTCATATACCACCTCTTTTTATACTGCGGCCTTTCGCGGCGTGGGTTTCGGCGATGCAATCTTAGGCACTGAAATCGCGGAATGGCTGTAATACAATAGACTCTGAACCCCAACGAGCGCTCCCGAGAGGTATGCATGTCTGATCACGACGATCAAAATCCAGAGAATGATCCGCAACTGCCCGCAAAAATCAAGGATTCTGCTCGTCAGATCTGGTTGGCCGGGCTTGGCGCCTATACCAAGGCTGAAGAAGACGCCGGAAAGTTCTTTGATCGCCTGGTTCAGGAAGGTGAGCAGCTGGAATCCAAAACCCGGGGCGTTGTCGAAAAGCAGATCCGTACCGTAGAAGATCGAGTTGGTGAAGTGCGCGAGCGGGCGACGGGTACCTGGGATAAACTGGAGCATATGTTTGATCAACGTGTTTCCGGTGCGCTCCGGCGTCTGGGCATTTACCGAAACGAAGACATTGAAGCGTTGGAACGCCGTATTGAATCGTTGGAAAGTGAATTGACCCGGTTGCGGGGTGGCCGGTCTGCAGCGGGTGATGACGAGGAGTAGAGTCCGAAGCTCGCCCTCAGAGATAGGTTTCGCTGGTTAGGCGGACCTGCTCCTGCTCTTCTTCTGCCAGGTAGGGGAGTATCAGATGCAACATCTGGTGCACTCCTTTACCCGGGTCTACCGATTCCCGGTCGTCCAGGTGGGATAAGGTGTCGAAGCTGCTCCAGTAGCAGACTGTCAGTGTGAGCTGCTGACACAATGACTCGAGCTCAATCTTGCCCAGTTGCATTATTCCCTGTCGCCGGAAACTCTCACACAGCGAGTGAAAGGCCTGGTTCTTTTTCTTGAGCACGCGCCGAAAACGCACTTGAAGCTGGCTATAACGCGACAGCACGTTGACCAGATCCTGATACAGAAAGCGGTAACGTGCGACTGCCTCAAACAACAGGTGCAGGAAAAAGCTGAACTGATCCAGCGGAATTGCTGCGTCTTCGGGGACGGCCAGTAAATCCAACATCTCAGCTTCGAAACTGTCAAACAGTTCCTCGACAATGTCTCCCTTGCTCTTGAAGTGGTAGTAGAGGTTTCCGGGGCTGATATCCAGCTCATCTGAAATAAGCAGTGTGGTGACGTTGGGCTCGCCAACACAGTTAAACAGCTGAAGGCTGGTGCCGAGAATCCGATCCCTGGTTTTTATTTTCTTCATAGGCGCTCTATCAGTCCGTCACAGTTCAAAACTTGCCCATACCGGACAGTGATCCGAGGGGCGTTCCATGGCACGAACCGCGTAGGAGATACCGGCTTCTCTGGCCTTACCCAGCAGGCTGTCACTCGCCATGATCAGGTCGATACGCAGACCCCGTTTTGGCTCCCGCTCGAAGCCTTTGCTGCGGTAATCAAACCAGCTGAATGTGTCGGCGTCATCTGGGTGTAGATAGCGATAGACATCGGTAAAGCCACGGCCTTCAATCTGGCTCAGCCAATCGCGCTCTTCTGGCAGGAAGCTGCACTTGCCAGAACGTAGCCATCGCTTCGCATTGTCCGGGCCGATACCGATGTCCTTGTCGGTCGGTGAAATGTTCATGTCACCCATAACCACAATATGCCCAGGTTTGCTGGCCAGTTCATCGAGGTAGGTCATCAGGTCCGCGTAAAACTTCTGCTTGGCCGGGAATTTCACGGGATGGTCGCGGCTTTCACCCTGGGGGAAGTAGCCGTTGATGACGGTGAGAGGCTCGCCGTTGATGTCAAAGCGGCCGGTAATCAGCCGCTTTTGGGAATCTTCGCCGTCAGACGGATAGCCCTTGATCACGTAATCCGGTGCCTGCTTTGAGAGCAGGGCGACGCCGTAATGGGTCTTTTGGCCGTGAAAATGCACGTGGTAGTCAAGCTTCCGGATGGCTTCCTCCGGAAATTCCTCATCCCGAACCTTGGTTTCCTGAAGGCCGATAAAGTCTGGGTTGAGCTCTTCAATAACGGCTTCAAGCTGGTGCAGGCGGGTGCGGATACTGTTGACGTTAAACGACACGAACATCATGGCTGCGGAGTCTCCGAATCTGTTTGACGCGGAGTTTACCACACAGTCGCAGTGATACTGTGTGGCCGCAGCCTCACCTTCAGGATGTCAGGTCACACGCCGGATAACGAGTGACTTCATAGCGGATGTGGGCACTGAAATTTGTTTCTGAGTCGGCTCGAATGTTGGTCAGGCCCTTGTAGTGGGTCAGTGCGCCATTCTGGTTGTAGCCCAGTATGATTGGGTCCACCAAAAAGCGCAGAACCAGACTGGTCGGTCGAATCTGAACGACAATGTCGGCATTAAGCTTAGACTTGGGGGCCGGTTCAAGCACAAATCCATAGTGATCCCCGCGGGTTGGCGCCAGGAACCGGAACTCCACCGATTCGCCTGCAGTAACGGCCTGCCAGTGAGTTCTGACGAAATGGTCAAAGCCTGCGTCAACGACCAGGCCCTCGTCGAAACTCACGGTAAATACCTTCCGTTTGTCTTCGGGCGGTTGCCAGAGAATTTCAAGGCTCGTCGGTTCTGGGTAGGTAATCTGTAGTTGCTCATTAAAATCCGGCTGCTGAAAGTCGAGGCTGGGCCTGATTGGTGAGCCTTCATAGTTGAGCGTCTTGTTGGCAAAGCTGTTTGAATTCGACTCATTCTGGTACTCAACGTCATGCGCCAGGGGGCGGAAGCTGCCTTCTGTACAGATTCCGCTTACCCGGTGCATCTCTTGATACAGAACGGTATCGCCGTCGAGGTCTCTGGCGATCCCCTGGAATTCGAAGCGGTCAGCCGCATAGGTTGGGGCGGTGGCGCATAGCAAAAGTGTCAGTCGATACAGGTTGCGAATCATGAGGCCAACTCCGTGTACACGTGCTTTCGGATAAACAGAAGCAACGGGAACAGAACGAGCCAGCCGAGTGCTATGGCGGCCAATGAAAAAGTGAGGTCCGGGAGTGTAACGACGCCCAGTTTGCTGGCGGACCAGTAGGCCAGTGAGCCCGCAAAAGGGGCCAGTACAAATGGCAGCCATGGCCGTTGGGCCACCCAACTGAGGGAGTGGCAAAGGGTGGTCATAAAGATGGCCCAAATGGCGATAAGCCAGAGTGGCGCAGCCAGCACACTCTCTGTGCCGGCGAGCCCAAGTACGCCCGCCCGGAACCACAGTGTGTCGAGCAGGCCGCCAAGAACCACGCCCACCCCGATAAACTGCAATTCCGCAAACCGGGCCTGGCTGACCAGTAGCAGGTGTATCAACAGAAACAGGCCTGCCAGCGCAACAGCTGGCAGGCCCGGGAACAGTACGCACACGAACCAGCCAACCTGAAACAACAGGAAGTTGAGCAGGTTGCGGCCACCTTCTGAGGCGATCATAGGCTGATTATGTTGGTGCGTTTGTTGGCCGGCTTCGCCATCAGCAAGTGGGACACGCCAATGGCGCGTTCGCTGAAGCCAGCTTCACAGTAGGCAAAATAGAAGTGCCACAGGCGTTGAAAAGCCGTGTCGTAGCCTTGCTCGTCCAGAGCACCACGATTGGCCATGAAGCGCTCGGACCAATCGTGCAGGGTGCGAGCGTAGTGGAAGCCGAAGTCCTCTGCCTGCGCGAGCACCAGATCAGACCCGCGGCGCATGGAAGCCAAAATGGTGCCAAAAGACGGGATAAAACTTCCGGGAAAGATATAGCGCTGGATGAAATCGACGTTCTTCAACGCCCGCTCATAACGTTGCTCTGGCATCGTGATGGCCTGCACCAGCGCCAGCCCGTCGGGCTTCAGCAACTGGCTGATCTGGGACAGGTAACTGTCCAGAAATTGCGGGCCAACGGCCTCGATCATTTCAATGGATACCAGTTTGTCGAACTGGCCACTGAGATCCCGGTAATCGTCAAACAGCAGGGTGATACGGTCCTCGAGGCCCTCGGCCTGCACCCGTGCCCTGGCCAGTTCCAGCTGCTCTTTGGAGATCGTGGTGGTGGTGACATGGCAGCCGAAGTGTTTGGCGGCGTGGATGGCAAATCCGCCCCAGCCGGTACCGATCTCAACCACCTTGTCGCCGGGCTGCAAATCCAGCTTGCGGCAGATGACATCCAGCTTATGCACCGCGGCTTCTTCCAGCGTGGAATTTTCGCGTGGATAGATGGCTGAGGAATACATCATGGTGGGATCCAGGAACAGGCTGAACAGATCATTGCCCAGATCGTAGTGGGCGCTGATGTTCTTGCGCGAACCCTCCGGGGTATTGCGATTAAGCCAGTGTAAGGCCTTGAGGGTGGGTTTGCTGATCCAGCTGAACTTGTCCTCGAAGGCGTTCATGGTGTCCAGGTTGCGGGTAAAGAAGCGCAGCAGCGCCACCAGATCCGGGGAGCTCCAGTCGCCGGCCACATAGGATTCGGCAGCGCCCACGCTGCCGCCGGTCACCAGATCTCGCCAGGTACTGTGGTTATGAATGACCAGCTCTGCCGTCGGATAGCGTTCATCTGCTTTTCCGAATACCCGATCTTCAAAACCGGCCTCCCGAACCACCAGCTTGCCGTGACCGAGCTGGCCCAGTTGCTGGCACACCAGCTGCCGCGCCATGCGGCTTATCACAGGCAGGCGCTCCGCGGCGGTGCCTTGAGTTTCAGTGGCGGTGTTCAGGTTCTCCATGAGCTTACCCTTCCTGCAAGTTCGTTATTGGGTGATGTGGTTGCCGTCTGTTCGCTGATGTCCAGGCCCTGATCTTCCAGTCCCCGCCGATACGCAGCATCCTGCGTGTCGAGCTTGTCCGGGTGTGTGTGGAAGTGGGCACCTTTGAACTTCAGCTTCAGAGCATTCCAGTAAATGCCGGCAACGCCTTTGAGGGTTTCCAGTGGAAACCGCCGCAGGCTTCTATGCAGGGTTTTACGATCAAGTGCTGTGCGTTGGACTACCAGGGTGGCATCAAAATGTTTGTGGCTATCTTCTTCCACATTCATGTGAATGCGAAGTTCTGGCCCCCGGAAGCTGAACAACCACTGGTAGTGCTGGTTCATGCCGTTGAACGGTGACACATGAAAGCGTTTGCTGAAGGCGAAACGTTCGGTGTGCCAGTGTTCCCTGTCGCCGGGCCCGGGTTGCACGCACTCCAGACAGTACACATGGCGCTGCTTCCAGGGAGTGTTGGTGATTTGCGCCAGAATAACCCGGGGAACGTCGCCTTTATCAGGTGTTTGGCCCAGGGCATAACAGAGGTAGAAACTGACCGGGTTGAACACGTATCCCAGATAACGCGGGTGGGTGATCAGCTGGATCGGGCCGTCCGGTGTCCAGCCGGTAGCGGTCGCCACCCGTTTGATCACGGCCAGTCGCAGGTCCGGTTCCTGTGGGTCCAGGTAGTCCTTTCGGCTCAGCCCGAGCCAGTTGAATCGTTCAAGGGAAAAGAAAGGACTGATGCCGGTCACGCCGTGCCAGTCTTCCAGTTCCAGAGCCAACATTCCTATGTTGTACTGAAATTCGTGCTTAACCGGTAACTTACGGCGATGTCTTATGGTTCCTTCGAGCCAGTCACTGGCCATGCTCAGAGCTCCACACCAAAGGCCTTGGTCACTCTCAGTGCGCTGCGCACACCGTCTTCATGGAAGCCATTGAACCAGTAGGCGCCGCAGTAGTGAGTGCGGTTGTGGTTACCAATCTCATCGTATCGTTGCTGGGCCGCTACCGCATCCAACGTGAAAACCGGATGGTCGTATTCAAAGCGCTTGATCACTTTGTCAGGCGCGATGTCGTGGCTCCGGTTGAGGGTAACGCAGAAGGTTTCGGGTGCGTCGTCAAAGTTCTGCAGAATATTCATATTGTAGGTGACGGAAACCGGCCGGGTACTGTGCTCCGGAATCATATAGTTCCAGGCGGCCCAGGCCGTACGGTTTGACGGCAACACGCTGGCGTCGGTGTGCAGCACCACATCGTTCCTCTGATAGCCTATGGCGCCCAGAATGTCCCGTTCCCGCTCGGTGGGATCACTCAGCATGGCCAGGGCCTGGTCGCTGTGGCAGGCGAGCACGACCTGGTCGAACCGGTGGCTCTGGCCATTGGTGACAATCGTTACACCGTCGTCATCCCGCTGAATGGCGGACACGGGGCTGTTCAGATGCGTTTTCTGCCCAAGGCGCTCCATCATTCGGGTGACGTAAGTGGCGGAGCCGCCGGAGATCACCCGCCAGGTAGGCCGGTCGTCCACCGACAACATGCCATGATTGTTAAAGAACTGCAGGAAAAACCGGATCGGGAATTGTTCCAGAACGATTTCCGGAGCAGACCAGATAGCCGCCCCCATAGGCACGATGTAGTTTTTTCGGAAGTATCGGCTGTAACGGTTACGGTTGAGGTATTCGCCCAGGGTTTCCCCTTCGGGGATCTGACCATCAGCCAGGTCTGCCCGGGTTTCCTTGTTGAACCGGAGGATTTCCCGGATCATCTTTAGAAAATTCAGGTTGAACACGTTTTTACGTTGGGCAAAAAGAGTGTTCAGGCTGGTGCCGTTATACTGAAGGCCCGAGGAGTGGCAGTCCACGCTAAAGCTCATGTCACTGACTTCAGATGCCACACCCAGCCGGTCCATAAGCTTCATGAAACTGGGGTAGGTCCAGTCGTTGAACACAATAAAGCCGGTATTGACCGGCCAGGTGCGCCCACCGGCTTCGACCTGTTCGGTATTGGTATGGCCGCCTGCATAATCGGCGGCTTCAAAAAGTTCGACATCATGGTGCTCGGCAAGCAGCCAGGCAGCTGTCAAACCGGATACCCCGGCACCAATCACAGCAATTCGCTGACGATCCTGATTCATGCATTGTTTTCCTGTGGCAAACACTTCAAACGTTTTGGTCGGAGCTTCGGGCCATGGCGGCCGCCATTCGGTCGATTAACCCTTGAGGTAACGCCCCGAGGGCTTTGAGCAACCAGGTGAAGCGGCGAGGGAAGGCGATCTCGTTCTTGCCCTTGGTCAGACCAGCGCTGATCCGGTGGGCGGCTTCTTCCGCGGTGACCAGAAAGGGCATCGGAAAATCGTTGCGGTCGGTCAGCGGGGTTTTAACGAATCCAGGTGAAACCACCACCACCTCAATGCCTTCGGCGGCAAGATCGGCCCGCAGTGCCTGGGCAAAGTAGGTCAGGCCCGCCTTGGAGGCGCCATAGCCTTCAGCGCGGCTGAAAGGAAACCACCAGGCAGACGAACTGACAATCACCAACGTGGCAGGTTTGCCTTTGGCCCGGGTGGCGCGCAGGGCCGGCAGCGCAATATCCAGGCTACGGGCAGTGCCCAGAAGGTTGGTGGTCAGGTTGGCCTCAATCACCGAGCTATCATAATCGGCGATTTCCAGATACTCGCAGGTGCCGGCGTTCAGGATCGCCATATCAAGATCGCCGAAGTGATTCAGATTGTCCGCAATGGCGGCAAGTTCTTCACGGCTGGTCGTGTCGGCCACGGCCGTACTGATCTGAGTCGGCCAGTGCTGCGCCAGTTCATCCAGTGCATGCTGGCGCCGACCGCTGATGATCAGGTTATGGCCTTCGCTCGCCAGCTGACGAACGAGCGCGGCCCCGATGCCAGACGATGCCCCGGTCAGCCAGATATTGCTTACGGACTGCAGTCGCTTGCTCATCCTGCTTGCCTCTTGACCCAGCGAATGGCACCGCCCACCACTGGCAGGTTTTCATAAAGCAGCTGGCCGGCGTCGAAATAGTCACGGTGAAAGCGCACTTTGCCGTTACGGATTTCCAAGTGGCTGATACCGTCGACAAAAACAGGTTTTCCGTGGTTGATTCGCTTGTGACGGAGCTCCATGATCCACGGAATGCTGCACCAGCTTGTCTGCATAACCGGGTCGCCAAAGCGGAACTGGCATTCCAGAACGTTACGATAGGCCCCCGCCATATACTCCGTCAGGGCGTCGAG
Organism: Marinobacter sp. SS5-14b; assembly: GCF_030541005.1. GTDB lineage: Bacteria > Pseudomonadota > Gammaproteobacteria > Pseudomonadales > Oleiphilaceae > Marinobacter. Next base: position 727,378 of record NZ_JASSVM010000001.1, read on the forward strand.
CCCGACCACTTTACCAAAGGGGTCCTGAAACTGGATGTCCTCGCCGTAAACAAGCGGTAGCTTGCTCAGATTCCCTTTGTCCAGCTGATTGAAAAGCTGGCAAAATTGCTCAAGAACGATCTGCAAAGCCCGCTCACGGGAGCACACTTCCACAACGTTGTCGGATGGTGTCATGGTCAGGACCTCCTCTGTCTGTTTCTGTCGGTGTCCATGGTTTCTTTCATGATGTGAGGCGGTATCGGGTTAAGGTCCCAGATGATGCCGAGCCGGGAGAGGAGCCACAGGCCGTACCAGGTGATGTCGATCTCATACCAGCGGAAACCCTGGCGCGCCGACTGCGGCCAGCGATGATGGTTGTTGTGCCAGCCTTCACCCAGTGTCAGGAGGGCCAGCCAGAAATTATTGCGGCTGTCATCGCTGGTCTCAAACCGGCGCTTGCCCCAAACGTGCGACAGGGAATTAATCGATACCGTGGAATGGAAAAGGGCGACGGTGGAGATAAAAAATCCCCAGACCAATAGTTGAAAGCCGTTAGTGCCAAGACCGGGAGCCCAGGTAGCAAGAGCCTCGCCCAGCAGGAAGATCATGACGGCAAACACGGCCGGCACCAGCGAATCAAATCGGTTGATGAACCGCAACTCAGGAAACTTCAACCAGTCCCGGACTCTTCGTTCGTCCATAGCAAAGCCGGCGTCACAGGTGAACCACCCGATATGTGACCACCAGAACCCTCCTTGATGGGGCGAGTGGAGGTCCTCAGGCCGGTCTGAGTGCTGGTGGTGATGGCGATGGTGTGCCGCCCACCATAAAGGTCCCCTTTGTGCCGAACTGGCACCAAGCACGGCGAACACAAATTGAGCAGGTCGGCTGGTTTTGAATGTCTTGTGTGAAAAGTATCGATGATAAAAGCCAGTGATTGAGAACATCCGAACCAGAAAAAAGGCAATGGCAAAGCCGACTGCAAACGGGCTTGCGCCGGTGTAAAGTGCCAGTAGGCAGGCCAGGTGCAGTGCGATAAAGGGAAGTACCCTGATCCAGTTGAATTTTCTGGAGCTTGTGTCGAGGTGATCTGATCCGGCTTCGGAGTCGAACCATCTCAGAATGTTTGTTAACCAGTAATTAACTCGGGTCATAAATTGCCATGCTCAAAGTAATGTCAGACACCCCTTCAATACGCAGTATCGCGGTAATCGGTTCAGGGCTCGCCGGTTTAACCTGTGCAATTTTACTTGGCCAGTCAGGCCATCATGTCAGTGTGTTTGAGAAAAGTCGCGGGCCGGGTGGGCGCATGGCATCTAAACGAGTGGCGGAGGGTTCTGCGGACATTGGAGCCCAGTACTTTACTGCCCGGAACCCGAAATTTTTGACGTTTCTTAAAGAGCATGCTGGGGTGGACAGTTTTCAGGAGTGGACTGCAAAGTTTGGTTTTCAGGGTCCCGGTCAAACCTGGCAGAGCTTTCCCGGCGAGCCTCGCTACGTGGGTGTTCCGCGAATGACGGCCATAACACGGGGGTTGTCCGAGAAAGTTTCGCTGCAGGCCCAGGTTCGCATTGCCCGGCTGAATCGGGTAGGTGCTCAGTGGCAGTTACTGTGTACCGACGGTGTCGATCGTGGCGTGTTTGACCAGGTAATTATCACCGCGCCACCGGCTCAGGCGGAGGAGCTGTTGTTGGAAAGTGGCCTGACTTCGCTTGCCGATCACGTTAAAGGGCCGGTGGGTGAGATTCTGCCATGCTGGGCTGTAGCAGCGCATTTTAATGAGGCTCCATTCACAGAATTTGAAGCGATGCGCCCGGATTCCAAAGCGCTCTATTGGGTGGCAAATAACTCATCAAAGCCGGGGCGGAATGACTCCGGGCAATGGTGGGTGCTGCATGCCACTCCGGAATGGACAGCGGCGCATGTGGATGCCAGCTCTGACGATGTGTCTGAACAGTTGCTTGCTGAGTTCGCAGCGATGCCCGGCCACAGCGGCGCCGCAGCAGATCAGGCCATAGCACATCGTTGGCTATACGCCCGCTCGGTTTCTGAGGGCCTGCCCGGCTATCTATTCGACGCGAAGGCGGGTGTTGGGATAGCCGGAGACTGGCTTGCCGGGGGCAGGGTGGAAGGTGCCTGGGACAGTGCCAGCCGGCTCGCCGAAGCAATGCTGGCTGGCTAACCCACAGGGGCGCTATTCGGTCAGGTCCGGAGCCGCTGAAACCGCGACTTCGGGCCGGCTGTAGAAGTGCGTGATGGTGCCGTCTTCGAATTTCGAGAAAAACGCACTGACATCGGTGATCTTCCTGAGCGAGCGTTCCCGGGTGATGGGGTTTTTAACCAACACCTTGATGCCGTTGAAATTGTCCTGAATGTTCGAGAATCTGGCCCGCATCGAACAGGTCACCACATCGTTAGCGTTCAGCCCCAGCTCGCCGGCCAGCCAGTGGCAGTGCGTGTGAATCTCTGCCTTGCTCATATTTTCCCGGGTATCCAGGTGCTTCAGTTTCACCCGGTTTACAATACAGAACGAGTAGCTCCTCGGCTGCTTGCGGGCAACCTTGCGGAAAGCTTCCCAGAAAAAGTTGTCGGTCAGCTCAGCGAAAAAGTTCATGTCACTCAGGCAGGTATCAATCCACTCGAAGTTCTCGGCATCTTCGAGCACTTCGTTGATCGCCTCGCGCAGCAGCCAGTCAAAACCGAGCGCGGTCTTGTGGGCGTATACCTTCCGGTACATTTGATAGCGGCTGTAAACGAAATCTTCGAGCGCGCCGAGCCCTTTCTGTGTAATCGCCAAGCCCATCCAGGGCTCCGAGACATCCCATCCAAATCGCAGATTGCTGAGCAGATGATCCAGGTTAAAGCCGCCAATGGTCACGGAGCTGTGAAAGCCGTCCCGAAGCATGTAGTCGGCCCGATCCGCATCGATTTCGCCCGACACAATCGATGACAACAGGCCCATAACCAGGCTTGGCACGTCCTGCTTTGTTATGGAACCGGCTACGGCGTCGTCTCCTGCAATAAAATTCCAGAAGGTTTGGGCATGGCGGCGGAACGTATCGCTGGGCGTGACCTGAGTGGTTTCCATGATGCCAATGACGTCTTCTGCATTCAGGCCCGCGCCTCCAAGGTCGACAGCGGACAGCACTTCGTGGGCGACCCGAACCGAGTAATGCTCATGCTCCAGCTCTTCAGGTTCTTCCGGGTGATACAGGGTGTAGTCCACGCCCTGCCACAGATCCAGAAAACGCTGGGGCCGGGACATCAGATCGCGAATGCGGCGGGCCTGGGTGAACTGATGTGAAAAGCTGGAGTGGCCGCTGTCGTGCAGCAGGCACCCGAGCCGGATCACCTTGGCCAGATAGTCGATCGCATCGAGCTGACTGAGGCTCAGATCTGTTCGTTCGCTGAGCTGACGCTCCCGCAGGTAGGCATCAATCATCGAGCGAAACATCCGGGTGCCTACGTGCATCACACCGATGCTGTGCAGAAACCGGGAATGGGTCGCCCCGGGGAATACCAGGCTCAGAATGTCGTTCTGGCAAATGTTTCGCAAACGCTGAAACAGGGGGTGGTCGATGACCTGGATTTCGTGCCGATAGAGCGGAATGCCACCATGAACCGGGTCCATGATCAGCTTGTCGTAGGCACCGAGCAGGTCATTGACGGCACGTCGCATGGTTACAAATCTCCCAAAATGATGAGTCTGGCCTTGTTATATCACAAGGGCATGCCAGAATAGGCGGTATAAAGCCGGTTTTTCTTTTATCGCTGGTAGTTTAGGGCAATCAACATGACCTCGCGCACTGAGCGCATACTGATTATCGACGCCGACGAACAGGCCCGCTTAGACTTGTCACGGTACCTTGAGGCCAGGGGCTTCTACGTGACCGGTTATCCGGATCTCAGTGCTGCCCGGTGCCTTTTCAATGACAGCATCCCCGATGTGATCTTCGCAGACCTGTCACCTGAGGCCATCAGGGATCTTTCCCGTCGGCTGGATCAGGCGGAGAGTTTCACTCCGATCGTAGCCTGTTCCAACAGTCCATCGAGTAACGAGGTTGTTCAGTTGCTTCGTGCCGGCGCAGCCGATGTTGTGCTCAAACCTTGCAATGACGACAAGGGTGCATTGGATGATGTGATCGGTAAGCTGTTTGACCGGGTTCGGGTTAACCGCCTGAACCAGCTATACCGGCAGGAGCTCGAAGAAGCCAACCGGGATTTGCGCAGTGGCATTGCAGAGCTGAGGGCAGACCAGAACGCGGGCCGCAAGGTGCAGCTCAAAATGCTGCCGGACCACAAGCTGGAATTGTCGGGCCTGCATGTGGACCACCTGATCAAACCCTCCCTGTACCTGAGCGGCGACTTCCTCGATTACTTCCGCCTTACCGAAGACAAAGTGTTGGTGTATATCGCAGATGTATCCGGCCATGGTGCCAGTTCCGCCTTTGTTACCGTTCTTCTGAAAAACCTGACCAATCGCCTTCAGCGCAACCTTCGCCGGAAATCCAGTGACGACATTCTGCACCCGGAGCGCTTCCTCGAACGCATTAACTCCGAATTGCTGGATACGGGTCTCGGCAAACACGTAACGGTCTTTGTAGGCATTATTTCAATTTCTGAGCGAATATTAAGCTATGCGGTAGGGGCTCACTTCCCAATGCCGATACTTTCGTATCTGGATGGCGAGACCCGTTTTCTGGAAGGTAGCGGGTTGCCGGTGGGGCTTTTTGAGACACCGGAGTGGGAGCTGTACACGGTAAAACTTGATCGCCCCTTTCGGTTGTTGCTCTTTTCAGACGGTATTCTGGAAGTGATCGCCGCGAAATCGCTGGATGAAAAGGAAAAGACACTACTTGAACTCGTTTCAGGAGGTAGTCACACTATCGCATCGCTGAGCGACGCTCTGGGCCTTGGTAAAATCTCGGAGCTGCCTGACGATATAGCGATAGTATCGGTAACTGACTCGTTAATCGGGTCAGATAACACGTCGTCGACTTAGTGGCAGTGTGAAAATGGCTGGTTATAAGATCCTGCAGGCAGACAAGCAGGGAATTTACGTCCTGAAGTTTATTGGAGAAATCCGGCTGAACCTGTGTTCGACGCTGGACAATCTGGTTGAATCCATAACACGGGACCCTGAGTTCAAAACCGTGGTTATTGATCTGACCGAAACGGAAATTGTCGATAGCACTACCCTGGGGCTGCTTGCCAAGATCGCAATGGCAGCGTTTAAACAGAGTCAGTTTCTGCCAACCCTTATTTCCACAAACCCCGATATAACCCGCATAATTTCCTCTATGGGCTTTGACAAAATATTTATTATTGTCCGCGAGCCTGCCTCCCGAATTGAAGAACTTGAAGAAATTCCCGTGCTCAAGGCCAGCGAGCAGCAGGTTCGCGATAAAGTGCTGGACGCCCATAAGGTACTCATGGGAATGAACAGTAAAAACCGGGAGGAATTCAAGAATCTGGTGCGTGCCCTGGAGTGCGAGGAGCCGGGCTGAGCCCGGTCATCTGCCGCTGCGGGGTCTTGTCCGACATCAACAAACGGAAGGGATATGCCTGATAACGCAACGCCCATGAAAGATATGGCGACTTCACAGAACGTAACAGTGCTCGGCGGCGGTAGTTTTGGGACCGCAATGGCCAAAGTGCTGGGTGAAAACGGCCATACCGTGCATTTTTGGATGCGCGACGAGCAACAGGCCGATGAAATCCGTTCCACTCGTATCAATGCCCGCTACATGCCGGGAATCGTTCTGGAAGGTGATATCCAGCCAACAACCGATCTTGCCGGAGCGGTCAGCAAATCGGATGTGGTTTTCGTTGCCATTCCATCAAAAGCCTTTCGTTCGGTTATCCGGGATAACAGCCATGCGTTCCGGGAAGGTCAGATTGTTGTCAGCCTGACTAAAGGCATTGAAGAGCACGGCTTCAAGCTGATGAGTGAGATCCTGCTGGAAGAAATACCCCGTTGCCGTTCCGGTGTGCTCAGCGGCCCCAATCTGGCCGGAGAAATTGTTAATCGGGAACTCACTGCCACCGTAATCGCAGCGAAAGACCCCGAGGTTCGCCGTGCGGTTCAGGATCTGCTGGGCTGCGAGTATTTCCGGGTTTATGCCAACGTTGATGTTTATGGCGTGGAGCTCGCCGGAGCCTTGAAAAACATCTACGCCATAGTGGCGGGCCTTGCCTCGGCTCTGGAGTTGGGCGAAAACGCTAAAGCCATGCTGATTACTCGCGGATTGGCAGAAATGAGCCGGTTTGCCGTCAGTCTTGGTGCTAACCCGATGACGTTTATGGGGCTGGCGGGCGTGGGCGACCTAATTGCAACGTGCACCTCCAACAAGAGCCGTAACTTCCGCGTTGGTTACGCGGTCGGTAAAGGTAAAAAGCTGGATGAAGCCGCACAGGAGCTTGGCCAGGTAGCCGAGGGTATCTATACGCTGAAACTGGTGCGCGAAAAGTCTGATTCAATAGGCATCTACATGCCCCTGGTGCGCGGGTTGTACGAAATTCTTTACGAAAACGCATCAATAAGTGCAGTGATTAACAGCCTGATGATGGCGGTTCAGAATTCAGACGTCGAGTTTATCTTGCCGCGCACCATTACCCAGTAGTGAGTTGACCTGAGAGAGGGGAGTGTTATGCACTTGATCATCATGCGCCACGGAGAAGCGGGATGGCACACCCTGGACCAGGACAGAGAGCTGACCGAAGCTGGCCGGGAAGGCGTAGCCTCCGTGGCGGCACAGATTGCGGAATCACCGTGGCGGCCGAGGCTCATCTGGTGCAGCCCGTTGACCCGCGCAAGGCAAACGGCCGCCATTGTCTCGGAGGTTCTGAATTGTCCCGTGGAAGAGAAGCTGTTTATCACGCCGGATGACGACCCGGGCCGATGCCTTGATGCCCTGCTGGAAAACCACGAATCGCCGTTGATGCTGGTGTCTCACATGCCGCTGGTAGGCAGCCTTTCAACACTGCTGGTTGATGGCCATCGCAAAGGCATTCCGTTCATGACCTCCCAGGCCGTGCTGCTGGATATGCCGGTGGTTGGCCCGGGGTGTGCGGACTTGAAAGCCCAGTTTCTGCCCTGATTAACCACCTGTATCCAATACTGCAACTGGTTCTGAGCCTCTATGTACAGCTTTCCCATTGACTATGTTGAACCCGTGTTCCGGCCGCCCAGTGAGGCAAAATCCCTTATTTTGCCGGTCACTAACGGATGTTCCTGGAATAAATGTACGTTCTGCGAAATGTACACCCAGCCTCAGAAAAAGTTCCGCGCACGAAAGCCAGACGACGTCAGAGCCGACATTGAAAAGGCCGCCAAAGCCTTTGGTACGGTACCGCGGGTGTTCCTGGCGGATGGCGATGCGATGGTACTGCCGACCCGCCGGTTGCTAGAGATTCTGGGGGATCTGAAACAAGGTTTCCCGGGGCTCGAGCGGGTATCCAGTTATTGCTTGCCACGAAACCTTGCCAAAAAGTCGGTGCAGGAGCTGTCGGAACTGAAAGATGCGGGCCTGGGCATACTTTATGTCGGGATGGAATCGGGTGACGACGAAGTTCTTCGCCGGGTCAACAAAGGTGAGACCTGGGAGACCACCCGGTCGGCCCTCAACAAAATCAAACAGGCTGGCCTGACGAGCTCTGTGATGGTGCTGAATGGACTGGGTGGTGAAAGCTTGTCTCGGCAACACGCCATCAATACGGCCACCCTGTGCAATGAAACACAGCCGGACTATCTGTCGACCCTGGTGGTGAGCTTTCCCCAGGGTGAAGAGCGCTTTCGGGAAGGTTTTGGTGAGGACTTCGTGCCTCTCAGCCAGCAGAGTCTGCTTGAGGAGATTCGTGTGTTTCTCGAACATCTTGAGCTGGATAACACGATTTTTCGCAGCGATCACGCCTCGAATTACCTGGTCCTGAAAGGCGTTCTTGGCAAAGACAAGCAGCAACTGCTGGATCAGGTCAGTCTGGCCATCACACAGCCGGATGCGGTGCCTTTGCGCGCTGAGTGGATGCGTGGCCTTTAATCCGGATCGATCAGGAGGTGAACGGTGAGCGGAAAGCCAGACGATATCGAAAAAGCCGTTGCGCAAAGTACCGGTAACAGACCACTACCGCCAATTGATCAATGGGCCCCGGAACTGTCCGGCGACATGGACCTGGTGATTACACGGGATGGTCGGTGGATTTATCAGGGCGAGCCAATCGCCCGGGAGGCGACCGTTAAGTTGTTCTCTACAATTCTGCGCAGAGAGGAAGACGGGCACTATTACCTGGTTACGCCAGTCGAAAAGTGGCGGGTACAGGTTGAGGATACGCCCATACTCGCGCATTCCCTGGCGGTGGAAGGCGAAGGCGAAAACCGGACGCTCTCGATCACGACGAATATGGGTGAAACGCTCGATATCAGCGACCAACACCCCCTGACGGTCGGCAACTATCCAAACAGCGAAGAGCCCCGGCCAGTGGTATGGGTGCGCCATGGTGTCGAGGCCCGATTGGTCACCAGTGCATTTTATGATCTTGCTGAGCTTGCAGAGGCGCGTATGATCGCAGGCGATCAGCAGCTGGGCGTGTTTAGTCACGGAAAATTCTGGAAAATCGGGGAGGGTGGTTGAAAACCGCCACCCCGCCCCCACAAAGAAGGTAGAAAACGCAGTCTGTCACTTGTTAAACTGTGCTTTCTTTCTTGTTACCGAGCCTGGCTCTCTAACGAGGCCCGGTGGTCGTTAGTTCCTCTGTGCAGTCTGGCTGTTCACGATCACTTTCGATTGCCTACATCCTAAATACACAGTCATTGCGACACGCAAGGAGATCACATGGCCCAACCTCGTGTTGTCACCATCCATTACACGCTCACCAACGACCAGGGAGAGCAACTCGATTCCTCCCGTGTAGAAGGCCGTGAGCCTCTGGCGTATCTGGAAGGTGCTCAGAACATCATCGGCGGACTGGAAAGCGCGCTGAACGAAAAAAACGCAGGCGATCAGGTGAAGGTATCTGTTGCTCCAGCCGAAGGCTACGGCGAAGTGAACGAAGAGCTGATTCAGCCGGTTCCGCGTTCTGCCTTCGAAGGCGTAGACACCATCGAGCCAGGCATGCAGTTCCAGGCGCAGACTCCGGGCGGCCCTCAGGTTGTTCGTGTGGTTGAAGTCAGTGACGAGACTGTCACCATCGATGCCAACCACCCGCTGGCGGGTCAGACTCTGCACTTCGACGTAGAAGTGGTAGAAGCTCGCGAAGCGACCGACGAAGAGCAAGAGCACGGCCACGTGCACTGATCTCTTCCGAAAGGTTGATTAAAAAACGGCTCCTGCGGGGGCCGTTTTTTTATGCCCGCAAAAAGCCGACCGTCGTAGCCATAAAAAAGGCCAGATCGAAATCTGGCCTTTTTCGTTCGCGCGTCCCAATTACATGTTCGGGTAGTTCGGACCGCCGCCACCTTCCGGTGTTACCCAGGTAATGTTCTGCGAAGGGTCCTTGATGTCACAGGTCTTGCAGTGCACACAGTTCTGGGCATTGATCTGGAACTTCTTACCACTGCCGTCTTCCGCTTCAATCACTTCGTACACGCCGGCCGGGCAGTAACGCTGGGCGGGCTCGTTGTACTTGGGCAGGTTTTCATTCAGCGGAATGTCCGGATCCGTCAGTTTCAAGTGAACCGGCTGATCTTCCTCGTGGTTGGTGTTTGAGATAAACACCGAGGACAGGCGGTCAAATGTCAGCTTGTTATCCGGCTTGGGATAGCTGATTTTCTTGCACTCATCCGCCTTCTTCATGGTGGCATAGTCAGGCGTAGTGTCATGGAAGGTGAAGGGCAGGCTGCCGCGCAGAATGTTCTGCTCGAAGAACGCAATCGCACCGCCGACAAAGTTGCCAAACTTGTGCATCGCCGGGCCAAAGTTACGCTCAGCATACAGCTCTTTGTAAAGCCAGCTGTCTTCAAAACGCTGTGCGAAGCTGGTGATTTCTTCGCCGGTCTTGCCTTCCTTGAGCGCATCAAAAACCGCTTCGGCGCCCAGCAAGCCTGACTTCATGGCAGTATGGGAGCCCTTGATCTTGGAGCTGTTCAGGGTGCCGGCATCACAACCCAGCAGCAGGCCGCCGGGGAAGCTCATTTTCGGCAGGGTGTTGTAACCACCCTTGGTGATGGCGCGGGCACCGTAAGCTACGCGCTTGCCACCTTCCAGGTATTTTTTAACTTCCGGGTGGTGCTTGAGGCGCTGGAACTCTTCGAACGGGCTCAGGTGCGGGTTGCTGTAGGACAGATCCGTGATCAGCCCCACGTACACCTGGCCACCTTCCAGGTGATACAGGAAAGAACCGCCGGTAGAGCCGGATTCATTCAACGGCCAGCCTGTGGTGTGAACAACCAGACCAGGTTCATGCTTGGCCGGATCGATGTCCCACAGTTCCTTGATACCGATACCGTAGTGTTGTGGGTCTTTGCCTTCATCCAGCTTGAAGTCGTTGATCAGGCGCTTGCCCAGGTGACCACGACAGCCTTCAGTGAACAGGGTGTACTTGGCGCGCAGTTCCATGCCCGGCATGTAGCCGTCTTTCTCGGAACCGTCACGGGCCACGCCCATGTCGCCGGTGATGATGCCTTTTACCTGGCCATCTTCAACGATGGTTTCAGAAGCAGCAAAGCCCGGGTAAACCTCGACACCCAACTGCTCGGCCTGTTCAGCCAACCAGCGGCACAGGTTGCCAAGACTGATGATGTAGTTGCCATGGTTGTGCATGTTCTTGGGCACAAAGGCATTGGGGATTTTCGTGGCTTTTTCCTGATTCTTGAGCAGGAAAATGTCATCACGGGTAACCGGAGTATTAAGGGGCGCACCCTTCTCTTTCCAGTCAGGGAAGAGTTCATTCAGTGCTGTAGGCTCGAACACGGTGCCAGCTAGGATATGAGCGCCAACCTCGGAGCCTTTTTCAACTACACAAACAGTCAGTTCTTCACCAGCTTCCTGCGCCAGTTGCATGACGCGGCAGGCTGCCGACAGGCCCGCTGGGCCGCCGCCGACGATCAGAACATCAAATTCCATCGATTCGCGTTCCACGTTGGTCTCCTCAAACAGCTTTTAATGAATGTTGTTTAACCGAAGGATAACGCATTTGAGAAATCAAACAAACGTTTGTTTGAAATTTGCGCTGACCTTTGGCATTGTACGTATACACCGAAATATCGTGTGTTTTGAGTCGATTTTTAGTATCGTCTCATTGCCTTGCCGGGTCAACCCGGTCTATTGGCTGCGAAGGCAGTCCTGACGCGTCGAATGGGACTATTGACCCTTTTGACCATAGCCTGCAGTATTGTTGCGCACTATCTCAGCAGGCTCTCCGTCAAGGATTGCGAGTCATTAAACCCATCGTAGAAGAACGAGGAATCTATGAAGGTTCTGGTCGCTGTAAAACGAGTTATCGACTACAACGTAAAGGTGCGCGTCAAGCCGGACAACACCGGTGTTGACCTCGCCAACGTCAAGATGGCAATGAACCCATTCTGCGAAATCGCTGTTGAAGAAGCGGTTCGTCTGAAAGAGAAGGGTGTTGCCAGTGAAATCGTTGTTGTATCCATTGGCCCGAAGGCTGCTCAGGAGCAAATCCGTACTGCTCTGGCACTGGGTGCTGACCGTGGTATCCACATCGAGACTGACGAAGAAGTTCAGTCCCTCGAAGCGGCCAAGCTGCTGAAGGCTGTTGTTGAGAAAGAGGAGCCCAAGCTGGTTATTCTTGGCAAGCAGTCCATCGATTCCGACAACAACCAGACTGGCCAGATGCTGGCTGCGCTGACCGGAATGGGTCAGGGCACTTTCGCCTCTGAAGTGGTTGTTGAGGGTGACAAAGTTAACGTAACCCGCGAAGTAGACGGCGGCCTGATGACCGTTGCTCTGAACCTGCCTGCGGTTGTTACCACTGACCTGCGCCTGAACGAGCCGCGCTACGCTTCTCTGCCGAACATCATGAAGGCCAAGAAGAAGCCGCTGGACGCCATGAGCCCTGCCGATCTGGGTGTTGAAATCGCCCCGCGCCTGTCCACCCTGAAAGTAGAAGCTCCAGCTTCACGCCAGGCTGGTATCAAGGTGGCTGACGTTGCTGAGCTGGTGGATAAACTGAAGAACGAAGCGAAGGTGATCTAAATGAGCATCCTGGTAATTGCTGAACACGACAACAGCAGCCTGAAGCAGGCTACTCTGAACGTTGTAGCGGCAGCCAAGGCCATCGGTGGCGACATCGACGTGCTGGTTGCTGGTGAAAACGTAGGCGCCATCGCTGAAGCCGCTGCTAAAGCAGAAGGCGTCAACAAAGTTCTGGTTGCGGATAACGCTGCCTACGGTCACTTCCTGGCTGAAAACCTGGGTGAGCTGGTTGCTGAAGTAGGCAAAAACTACAGCCACATCCTGACCTCTGCCGGCACCACGGGCAAAGACTTCATGCCGCGCGTTGCTGCGCTGCTCGACGTTGCTCAGGTATCTGACATCATCCGCGTTGAATCTGCCGACACCTTTGTGCGTCCGATCTATGCCGGTAACGCCATCGCTACAGTTAAAGCCAGCGATAGCATCAAGGTAATCACCGTACGCCCGACTGGTTTTGATCCGGTTGCCGCCGAAGGTGGTTCAGCTTCTGTTGAACAGCTGGACGTTGTAAAAGATGCAGGCCTGTCTTCTTTCGTAGGCGAAGAGAAGGCCAAGTCTGATCGTCCGGACCTGGCTTCTGCTGGTATCGTGATCTCCGGTGGTCGTGGCATGCAGAACGGCGACAACTTCAAAATGCTGGAGCAGGTTGCTGATCTGATGGGCGCAGCGGTTGGTGCATCCCGTGCCGCGGTTGACGCTGGCTTCGTGCCAAACGACATGCAGGTTGGTCAAACCGGTAAGATCGTTGCTCCGCAACTGTACGTTGCCGTGGGTATTTCCGGTGCCATCCAGCACCTGGCCGGTATGTCTGACTCCAAGGTGATCGTTGCGATCAACAAGGACGAAGAAGCACCGATCTTCCAGGTGGCTGACTATGGCCTGGTTGCGGACCTGTTTGAAGCAGTGCCGCAGCTGGAAGAAGAGTTGAAGAAAGTTCTGTAACTTTCTGATCTCTTAATCAAAAAAGGCACCTTAGGGTGCCTTTTTTGTTTTTGAAACAATGCGCTTTTCCGCTTTTACGATCAGTAGGCTGTCCGCCAGTATGTGCAGGGCACGGTTGGTGGTTCTGACGGCTTTGTAGACTTGTTCGCTGGTTTCGTTGTGGGTTTGCCGGGCCTTACGGGCGCCGTCTTTGAATTCTTCGTCTCGGGAAAACATGTCAATCAGGCCAAAGGTGGTGTTAGCGATGGCCTTATGTACTTTTTCCACCGCAGTTGCGCCCCCGGAAACCGTATCCTCGAGAAGTTTGGCTCGATTACGGACTTCAAGCAGCTCCATCCGGCTTTGCTGAATGGCACTGAATGCATTGACCCTATGTATATTGAGTATGCGTAAATCCCTTCGGCACGCGCCGGAAATCCTGAAGCCTGCAAACAGCATAGCGCCGGCACCAGCGAGGCAGAGTGTAATCAACACCTGGATAATCATGGTTCACGACCCTCAGCGGTATTCAATGTGCAGTTCCACGTCAATATCACGCTCTTCCATCTCATTTTCGAGCTCTTTGATGACTTCCTGATAGACCATTTTTCGGGTCATTACCGGCAGGCGGTCTGCCAGAATGCGCCCGGCACGTGATTCGCGCTTTGCGAGTGCTATCGGGTCGAGAACCCTCAGCGTGATGACCAGCTCAGGCTCCGGGTGGTTTTCGGCGATATCTTCGCTTTCAAGCATTTCATGGATTATTTTACGCTGTTCCAGCAATTGCCAAATCAGCAAGGCACTGCAAATCACCAGGATGACGCTTGTGATGGTCAGAAGTGCAATCACTGAATACCTCCAGGGAGTCTTGAAATAGACCGGAAGTGTGCCCCACTTGGCAGGACAAACGATTGGCCGGAAGGACGTTGCTTCGAGTGCAACGGTGAAAGTAGCACCTTTGCTTAAACCTGTTACCATCGTAACCCAACACCTGTTTGAATAAGGACAACCGATGACCGACTCCACACAGCCAGATTACGACCTGATCGTATTCGGTGCCACCAGCTTTGTTGGCCAGATTCTTACCCGCTATCTTTTGACCACCTATGGTGCCGGAGCAGAAGTAAAGTGGGCAATTGCCGGGCGTTCGAAGAGCAAACTGGACAGCCTTAAATCCGGGCTGGGCGACGCGGCAGCTCAGTTACCGGTGATTCTCGCGGATGCCAGCGATGAAACGGCACTGGCAGCCATGTGCCGGCAAACCAGAGTGGTTATCTCAACCGTTGGGCCGTACGCGCTGTTTGGCGAGCCATTGATCAAGGCCTGTGTTTCCACCGGTACGGATTACTGCGATTTGACCGGAGAAGTTCAATGGATTCGCAGAATGATCGAGCGGTATGAGGATCAGGCGAAAGCCAGCGGCGCCCGAATCGTGCATTGCTGCGGGTTTGATTCAATCCCGTCGGATATGGGCGTTTGGTTCCTGCAGGAAAAAGCCGGGGAGCTGTTCGGCCAACCCTGCCAGGACGTTCGCATGCGAGTAAAGGTTGCCAAAGGTGGGCTATCCGGTGGCACCGTTGCCTCCATGATCAACGTTGCCAAAGAAGCAGGGGCCGACCCCAAGCTTCGTAAAGAGTTGGCAAACCCGTTCTCGATTTGCCCGCCGGAACACCGCTCACAGGCAAGACAGCCCAGCCTCAAGTCGGCGGAATTCGACAAAGACTTTAACGTCTGGCTTGCGCCGTTCGTCATGGGGGCTATCAACACCCGGGTAGTGCATCGCTCCAACGCCATGCAGAATGCACGTTACGGTAAAGAATTCACTTACGACGAAGCAATGATGACCGGACAGGGCACCAAAGGCCGGCTGACCGCCTATGGCATTGTCGCCGCTCTGGGGGCTTTCTTTACGGCTTCCGCGATCAAGCCAACGCGCTGGGTGGTCGAAAAGCTGGTGCCAAAGCCGGGGGAAGGCCCGAGCCCGGAAGACCAGGAGAAGGGCTTTTACGACCTGCGATTTGTGGGCCGTACTCAAGATGGCAAAACCCTGATAACCAAAGTGACTGGCGACCGGGACCCGGGTTACGGTTCAACCGGCAAGATGCTGGGCGAGGCGGGCATGTGTCTGGCGTTCGATATCAAAAGCGATGTGGCCGGCGGCTTCTGGACACCGGCATCAGCACTTGACGGAAAACTGCTGGAGCGCCTGACCACCAAAGCGGGATTGACCTTCGAAGTGTTGGAAACTCGCTGAGCTGTTAGCTCAGGTGAAGTGTACGGCCGGAGGGCAGTAATGCCTCCGGCCCATGCCCGAGACTGATTACGGCTCGGCTTTCAAGCCATCGGTCAATCTGGGGCACAATGTGATTTCGGGTTACGGAATCGACCCCGGTGAAAGGTTCATCGAGAATCACCAGGTGTGCCTTGCTGAGTAACACTCTCGCCAATACAAGGCGGCGGCCTTCACCGCCGGACAATCGACTACCACCGTTACCCAGCCAGGTATCCAGCCCGTCCTCTTCATGTGCAAACCTTTTGGCCAGGTCGACCAGTTCCAGTACACGCCACAATTCTGCGTCAGTTGCGTTGGGGTTGCCCAGCAACAGATTGGCCTTAACACTATCCTCGAACAGAACGGTTGCCTGAGTGAGGTAGGCACAGGGCAGGGTGGTCAGGGTGCCAGCCAGCGGCGAGATAACACCCGCAAACGTGTCGGCCAGTGAAGACTTACCGCAGCCCGATACGCCGACAATCCCCAACCGCTCTCCCGCCTGGATACGCATCGAGAAGTGGGTAAGAACGGGGGCGTAACCCGGATAGCCCACTGAGATATCCGTGGCGACCAGAGGTTGATTTTTATCTTCCGGGTGAAGGGCCGGATGGGCGACGGAAGGGTGCTCGGGCGCCGGCACAATGTCTTCATTCAGGCGCCGCGCCGCTGAGATGGTTCCGCCCAGTTTGCCGAAGGCTTCCGGCAGCATGGTGTAGGCTTCGCCCAGGCCCAGCAACACAATGGGTAGCAACACCAGAACCGGGCCCGAAACCCTATCTTGCTGAAACAGGTCAAAACCAACCCAAAGCGCAATCACCGCGGATAGATTGATCAAAAACTGAACCGCCGCCCCATGCCAGCCAACCTGACCATCGATCATCGCCTGCTGGTGAGAAAGTGCCAGTGAATGGCGCATGAGCCGACCAGAATGCTTGCCGGTCCGGCCTGCTGCAGTCAATTCGGCAAACCCCTCCAGGTGTTCAATCACCTCACTGCGCAGGCGCTCCTGGCGGTCACTCAATTGTCCTGAGAGGGATCTTGTGCGGCGATACACGCTCAAGGTTGCGGTGAAAAAAGCGAGGGACAGAACGGAAAGCAGCATCAACGCAACCAGGCCATTGAAAATTACCCATGCCAACGAGACCACCAGCAAGGTCACGAAAGCCGCCAGGGTCGCCGGAGCGATGACCCGCAGGTACACCGTATCCAGAGCGTCTACATCTGCAGTGAGGCGGGACAGCCAGTGGGCCCCGGTGTTTTGGCCCCGCTCCCGATGACCGGCCCGGGCCATGCTGTTAAACAGGGCAACACGGATGTCGGTCAGCAAACGCAAAACCGTGTTGTGGTTGTAGAGCCGTTCCAGGTAACGGGAAACGGTTCGGGAAACCGCGAAAAATCGAATGCCGCTGCCGGGAACGTACAGGTTGATATAGGCCTGTACCCCCGCCGCGAACAGCAGCCCAACCAGAGCCGTCTCGGTGAGAAACCAGCCGGACAGGGCCAACAGGGCAATGCCGGAAGTCAGGGTTGCGAACAAGAGCGCAGCGCCGACCACCAGCCGGCCACGTCGCTGAAGTATCAGCCTGAGCCAGGGTATCAATTCACGCATCCCGAACCTCCCCGTCATTGACGACGACGATCCGGTCTGCAAGGGCCAGGAGCGCCTGGTGGTGGGTCGAAAAAATCAGGGTCTTGCCCGCTTTGGCCAGTTTGTGAAGTGCTTCGAGAACACAGATTTCACTGGTGGCATCGAGCCCTGCGGTGGGTTCATCCAGCAGAACCAGATCGTGATCGGCCAGGAATATTCTGGCCAGGCTGAGCCGGCGGGCCTGTCCCCCGGACAACCCCTGGCCATCCTCACCGATGGGGCTACTGATGCCCTGGTCCCGGCTGTCCAGCAAATCGGCCAGGCCTACCTGACGAAGCGCTGCTTCGATGGCTACGTCGGATGCCCCGGGGCAAGTTAAACGCAAGTTGTCCGCCCAGGAGCCCTGAATCCAGAAACCCTTTTGGCCCAACCACCCAAAAGCATCGGTTCCTGGTGCTTGCCCGAAAACGGAAACGGCACCGTCTTCTGGCCGTATAAATCCGGCCAGAAGATGCAGTAAAGAGGATTTCCCGCCTCCGGAGGGGCCGGTTAATGCGACGGTTTCGCCTCTTTTGAAGGTGACAGACAGGTGATCGAAAACGGCAGCCCCATTGGTGTAGTTCAGGCTGACATCGTCGACACGCAGTGTTTCCGAGTTATCGGGTAGGGTGGTGGGTGGCGTTCCGGAACATCCGGGAATCGGTTGATTCAGCCGGGCCAAAATCTCAGCGCCCGCGCCCAGTGCCGCTGCTCTGTCGTGATAATGCTGGGAAAGCGTGCGTAACGGTTGAAAGAACTCCGGGGCCAACAGAAGAATCAGCAGGCCGGAGAATAGAGTAAGCTCGGAACTCGGGCCAAAGGTAATGTATCCGAGCAGCCCAAACCCGATGTAGATCGCAATGACCGCAATGGCCACTGATGCAAAAAACTCCAGCACAGCCGACGAAAGAAACGCCACTTTCAGGGTTTTCATGGTGATGCGACGGTACTGGTCTGAGCGCTCGTAGAGTAGTTCACTGGCTTGTTTTGTCTGGCCAAACAACTGGAGCGTTGTCAGCCCACGGATTTTGTCGAGAAACTGGCCAGACAGCCGGCTGATGATTTCAAAATGCTGCTGGTTCACCTTCTCAGCCCCCATTCCGACCAACGCCATAAACAGCGGGATCAGCGGCGCTGACAACAACAGAAAAACGCCGGCCAGCCAATCGAGCCAGAACACCAGCATCAGAATGGCCAGGGGTATGAGGGTGGCGAGTGTCATTTGCGGCAGAAAACGGGCGAAGTAACCATGCAGTGCCTCTACATGATCCAGCCACTCCCGGGCGAGAGCCCCGGCAGAGGTATCGGACAACGCAACCGGCCCCAGCGCTTGCCAGTGAGCATGAAGCTGCCGGCGGGCGTGCCGCCGAACCTGTTCGCTGCAACGGGCCGCAAAGCGCGCCTGCAAGCCCTGGCCAACGGCCCGAACCACAAGCGCCCCCAGCAATCCGAAAAAAGCCGGGGTCAGGCTGGATACCGTTGCCTTTTCAACGATGCCCTGGAACACCAGCCAGGCCAGGAGCGCCATCTGGGCAATGGTTGCCAGCCCGGCCAGCACGCCGGCCAGCACCGTTGCCTGAATCCAGCGACGGCTTGTCTGGCCTAGATCGGAAAGCCAGTGCCTGACATCGTCCTGAGCCGGGCTGTTCACTCAGTGATAGCCTTCGCCAGCCCGAACCTTGCCGCGGAAAACCCAGTAGGTCCAAGCGGTATACACCAGCACAATCGGAATCACGAACAGTAATCCGAGCAAAAGGAACAACTGGGATTCGTAAGCGGACGCGGCATCCCACAAGGTGTAGTTTGGCGGAACCATGTAAGGCCACCGGCTCACCACCAGGCCAAGGTAGGTGGTAATAAACAGGCCCATGGTGGCCACAAACGGCATACCTTCAAACCGGTTGCGCACCGAGCGCCAGATCTGGAATGCGCATAGCAGTGTCAGCGCAGGTAACACCCAGATGATGCCGAGGTTCGAGAACCAGCGCTCGCGAACCATTTCATCCACAAACGGTGTCCAAACACTGATGATGCCAAAGATCACCAGCACCGCAGCCAGCAACGGAGTGGTAATCCGGTACGCCCAGTCCTGCAGATGGCCTTCGGTTTTCATGATCAGCCAGGTAGAGCCCAACAGCGCATAGCCGGCAAGGGTACCCAGCCCGGTCAGCACAGTGAACGGTGTCAGCCAGTCCAGCGCGCCGCCAACATAGACGCCATCGACCGTATTGAAACCCTGAATATAGGCGCCGGCGACGGCACCCTGGGCAAAGGTGGCGACTGTGGAGCCACCGGCGAAAGACCAGTTCCACAAATACCGTGACGTACGAGCCTTGAACCGGAACTCAAACGCAACACCCCGGAAAATCAGACCTGCCAGCAGCAAAAACACGCCGATATACATGGCCGGAAGAAGAATGGTGTAAACCATAGGGAACGCTGCGAGCAGGCCAGCACCACCCAGTACCAGCCAGGTCTCGTTGCCATCCCACACGGGCGCAACCGAGTTCATCATGGTGTCCCGGTCCTGCTCTGACGGCGCAAACGGAAACAGAATGCCTACCCCGAGATCAAAGCCGTCCATCAGCACATACATGATGATGCCAAAACCGATAATAAAGGCCCAGATGAGGGCAAGCTCGAACAGTTCCATTAGAGTTGCCCTCCTTCAGCCATGGGTTTTACGTGATTCACCGCACCTTTGCCGGGCTCAATCTCAAACGGCACGTGAGCTGCAGATAGAGGGCGGGCAGGGCGATCGGCCTGATTTTTGGTGTCACCGTCGTCGCCTTCAAGCCCGACATAGAGCACCCGCATCAGGTAGTAGACACCGGCCGAGAACACAGCCGCGTAGACCACGATGTAACCAATCAGCGTAAACAGCGCCATACCGCCGGTGAGAGAGGGTGTGACAGACTCAGCGTGGCTCATAATGCCGTAAACCAGCCAGGGCGAACGGCCCACTTCGGTCACGAACCAACCCGTTAGCACAGCGAAGAAGGGCGCGATACTCATTGCCCGCAACCCCTGTAAGTACCAGCGAGCACGGTAGTAACGGCCGCCGGCCCGCAAAATCAGCCCGGCAATGGCAAAGAGAATCATCAACACGCCCAGGCCGACCATCACCCGGAATGACCAGAATACAATCGCCACCGGAGGCTGTTCCTCCACGGCCACTTCGTTCAGCCCCGGCACCTCACCGTCCCATTGATGGGTAAGAATCATGCTGGCCAGGCTGGGAATGCCGATCTCAAAATGATTGGTCTGGTTGTCCTGATCGGGTATGGCGAACAGCAGCAGAGGGACATTCCGGGAGGTTTCCCAATTTCCTTCCATGGCCGCCACCTTCATCGGTTGATGTTCCAGAGTGTTCAGTCCGTGGAAGTCTCCCACCACCATTTGCGCTGGCGCAATGAACAGCAGTAGCCATAAGCACATGGATAGCGCTTTGCGATTGGCTTCGACTTCCCGGCCCCTGAGCAGATACCAGGCGCTAACCCCGGCCACCACAAAACTGCCTGTGAGGAACGACGCCAGCCCCATATGGCTAAAACGATACCAGAACGACGGATTGAAGATGGCTTCGCTCCAGGACACCACATGGAATACGCCATCACGAAGCTCGGTGCCAGCGGGGGTCTGCATCCAGCTGTTCGCGGAAAGAATCCAGAAAGACGATATAAAGGTACCGGTCGCGACCATGATAGCGGCAAACAGGTGCACACCTGCCGGTACTTTATCCCGGCCAAATAACAGAACCCCAAGGAAGGCAGCTTCCAGGAAGAAGGCCGTAATGACCTCATAGCTGAGAATAGGGCCTAGAAAGTTGGCAGACGCCTGGGCGAAATTGCTCCAGTTGGTACCGAACTGAAACGACATCACAATACCGGAGACAACCCCCATGCCGAACACCACGGCGAAAACCTTGGTCCAGAACCCGGACAGCTTGGTCCAGACTGGATTTCGGGTTTTGAAGGCCAAGCCTTCGAGCACCGCAATGTAAGACGCAAGCCCGATGGTAAATACCGGGAAAATGGCGTGAAATGACACGACAAACGCGAACTGGATTCGCGATAGGATGAGAGGATCTAGTTCCATGGGAACCTCCGGTAACTCGAACAATTCATAACAAGCGGACTTCAACCCGCTCAGCCGCTGCATTAGTCGGTTTTGTTATGTTGTTATCACCGGCAGTTAATTATGATGCTACTGAAATTCTAGCAGAAATCGATAGGGCAGTTTGTCGCACCCTTGATATAAAACAACGACAACCTAACACGACGGTGTTGACCTGATGAGCTTTTACGAGAACCGCATACTTCCACACATCATAGACAAGGCCTGTTCCATGGGCCAGGTGATGAAACTTCGTAGCCAGGTGGTGCCCAAGGCAAAAGGCCGGGTACTCGAAGTGGGGATGGGCTCCGGCACCAATCTCCAGTTCTACAACCGTGACCAGGTTGACATGGTCTACGGCCTCGAACCCTCTGAGGGCATGCGCCGAAAAGCACTGGCCAACCTCAGTCGCTCCCCCGTGCGGGTCGAGTGGCTCGACCTGCCCGGTGAAAAAATACCGCTGCAGGATGATTCAGTCGATACGGTATTGCTGACCTTCACTCTGTGTACGATTCCAGACTGGCACACTGCGCTGCAGCAAATGAAACGGGTACTCAAACCCGGCGGTGATCTGTTGTTCCTGGAACACGGTGAAGCTCCCCACGACCCCACCCGTAAATGGCAACACCGGATTACCCCCGGCTGGCGGAAACTGGCTGGTGGCTGTCACTTGAACAGACACATTGCCGACTTGATCGAGCACGCGGGATTCGAGATCCAGGAGCTTGAAAACCTCTACATGCCCAATGCGCCCAAGATCGCGGGCTATATCTACAAGGGTAGGGCAACAAAACCGCAGTCATAGGCCATCTGAAGCTGAAACGGGTTAAATGCCGAGCGAGCGTGAATCCCGGAATTGCGTTACACCACCGAGCCTTATACAATTCCGCCTTCAGTTTTCCCCTCCTATGCCCGGATGGTGAAATTGGTAGACACAAGAGACTTAAAATCTCTCGACCTCACGGTCGTGCCGGTTCGATTCCGGCTCCGGGCACCATATAAAAAAACGCCTCGATTGCGCGAAGCGGTTTCAGGTTTGATCAGCAATCAGCCTGATCAAGCGGCTTTTGACAGCCTTTTTCTTGCTCCCAATCCCGGAAGGCCAAGGCCCGGCAGTGCCAGGGTTGTTGGCTCCGGCACAGAGACCGGCCGTGAGGTGATGATTCCTTTCAGGCTGGCGGTGTTGTTGTACTCTTCCATGGTCCAGAACTCGTTGGCGAGAACCCCGCCGTAGAAGAATCCGGAAATATCCACATAGTAGTTCACGCCATCGATCAGGAAGGTCTCTGATTCGCCAACGTTCAGCGCAAAGGTTACCCGATCTGCGCAACCATTAACGTTAACCCCAGAGTTATTCGACTGACCGTTAGCACATGGGTTGGAGTTATTCGTCGATTCAAGGTGCTGGAACTCAAAAACCGAGGAAATGGTTTCACTCACGCCTTCAATCAGCAGGGTGGTGTCCACGGTCAGCTGAGCCGAGGTCAGCGAAGGCTCGTAGATCGGCCAGTTGAAATGGGTGAACGTGCCCAGGTTGAAATTGACGTTTTCACTGACGTTAACGGTTGGTGGTGCTGCGCCATCGAAGCGATAACCGCTTTGTTGATTTTGCTGATTAGCGGGGCTGCCCCAGCGAATCTCGTTGGTGCCTCCGCCGGAGACTGCTGGAGAACCAGGCGTTGTTGCGGTCCAGGCACCGGTTACGTTGGTTAGCTGAATCAGCGCTGCGTTTGCCGAAGCTGCAGAAAATAATGCACATACAGCACCGGCTAATATTGTTTTTTTAATCATGATATCCACCCCCTGTGGGATTTTTCGGTTATACCAACGTTCAAGGAGTTGAAATTCCCGACGTACGAAACGGTGTGAGCAACATGAGTGCCTACAGTGAAAAATCGCCAGATTTACAATGGCCAGTTCATTTTGTGCGGGCGGTTTCCGAGGGTGTTTAGCGCCCATGTGTAAAAAAAGCAGACAGCCCGTCAGTTTTGGGCGTCGGCTCATTCGGACTGCTCAATTGGCCTCGCGTGTAAAGAGGTGTGGGCATTCGCCGAAGGTCGGTTCGACACACTGCTGAGTGTTGGTGATACTGGATTCTCTATCACCGGATAAAGTAGGGGAGTTTTCATGACAACGGCTTCTGATGCATTGGTCAAGGTACATACCGAAAACGCTGTCACGACGGTGACTCTGAATCAGCCGGCGCGCAGGAACAGTCTTTCGATGGCCATGCTGGATGCACTCTCTAATGTACTGACTGAGCTGGGCCAGTCCGACGATACGCGCGTGGTGGTGCTGGCAGCCGCTGGCAATGTCTTCTGTGCGGGCCATGACCTGCGAGAGATCAGGGAGCAGTTTGATTGCCAGGATTTTCAGCGAGCGCTGTTTCATCAATGCAGCAAGGTAATGCAGCAAATCGTTAACCTGCCAAAACCGGTGATTGCCCGTGTCGCGGGAGTGGCGACGGCGGCGGGCTGTCAGCTGGTGGCGAGCTGTGATTTGGCAGTCGCCGAAAGCGGTGCACGGTTTGCCACGCCGGGCGTAAATATCGGGCTCTTCTGTTCGACACCCATGGTGGCACTCTCCCGCAACGTGTCCCGTAAACACGCGATGGAGATGCTGTTAACCGGCGAAATGATAGATGCCCCACGAGCGGAGCAACTCGGACTGGTGAACCGGGTGGTTGATCCCGCCATGCTGGATGAGGTGGTTTACGGATTGGCGGCGACCATTGCCGGAAAGTCCGGGCACACCTTGAAAGTTGGAAAAGCGGCCTTCTATCGCCAGCTGGAAATGCCGCTTGCCGAAGCTTATGACTATACAGCGGAGGTCATGGCAACCAATATGGCGGCTAGGGACGCACAAGAGGGTATTTCTGCATTCCTGGAGAAGCGCCAACCGGAGTGGCGCCATAAGTAGTCAGAGTTGGCAACGACCGTTGGCAGGCCAGACCAGCCGGTCTCCGGTGCGGATGCCCCGGGCCGAGAAATACCCTGCATTCATTTCTACGGCGTTCCAGAAAGATTCACCGGCAGGATAGCTGGGACAGTCGCTACCTCGTGGGGATGCGCACGGGTGCATCTGGCGTATGCTGACGATTACACCCTGATTATCCAGAAAGGCAATATCGAGTGGGATGAGGGTTTTGAACATCCAGAATCCATAGCTCGGGCGCCTTTGCTCCTGGTATTCAAACACCATGCCCTCGCTCTCACCCAGGCTCTTTCTCCCCATCAGGCCCTTCTGTCGGTCCGAATCTTCACTGGCAACCTCAAGCGCCACGGTATGCCGCGTCTCGGCCGTAATGAAGCAGGCCTGGACAATCGGGAGCCGCTCCGGCTGCCCGGCATCGACTGAGCTGCAGCCAGCCAAAAAGGTGGTCAACAGCGGGATAAGGGCCTTGAGGAACAGCTTCATGACCGCAGCCGGTATCCAGTTTTGAATATCCACCAGATCGTGGTCAGGCACATCGCCAGGAACATCACGGTCATACCCACGCTGACACCGATGTGCACATCCGATACGCCATAAAACGCCCAACGAAAACCACTGATCAGGTAAACAACCGGGTTGAACAGGCTGATGGTTTGCCAGATTTCCGGCAGCATCTCGATGGAGTAGAAGGTGCCTCCAAGGAAGACCAGTGGGGTAACGATCATCATCGGGACGATTTGAAGTTTCTCAAAGCCGTCCGCCCAGATTCCGATGATGAAACCGAACAGGCTGAAGGTAACGGCCGTTAAGGTCAGGAAGGCCAGCATCCAGAATGGATGAAGCACAGAATAATCTACAAACAACCGGGCGGTTGCCAGAATGATCAAGCCTAGAATGACCGACTTGGTTGCTGCCGCACCCACATACCCCAGCACAATTTCCAGATAGGAAACGGGCGCGGAGAGCACCTCATAAATGGTTCCGGAAAACTTTGGCATATAAATGCCAAACGATGCGTTGGAAATGCTTTGCATCAGCAAAGACAGCATGACCAGGCCGGGAATGATGTAGGCACCATAACTGATGTTATCAATATCACCCATGCGGGAACCAATAGCCGAGCCGAACACCACGAAATACAGGCATGTTGAGATCACCGGCGACAGAACGCTCTGCATCAGCGTGCGCCTCATGCGGGCCATTTCGAACTTGTAGATTGCTTTCACACCATAAAGATTCATCGCTCTCTCCGCTCGGGCGCGTGGTTATTCATGCACCAGGCCAACAAAAATCTCCTCAAGGGAGCTTTCACGGGTTTGCAGGTCTCGGTAGTCAATGCCTAGATCGCCAAGGGTTCTCAGCAGCCTGGCGACGCCGGCTTGTTGCTTTTGGGAATCGAAGGTGTAGATCAGTTCAAAGCCGTCATCTGACAGCTCAACAGGCTCCAGGGTCAGCTCACCCGGTATCGACTCAAGTTTATTCTGGAGTTGCAGGCGCAGCTCTTTTTTACCGAGCTTGGACATCAGGCGGTTTTTGTCTTCCACCAGAATGATCTGGCCTTGCCGAATCACGCCGATGCGGTCTGCCATTTCCTCGGCTTCTTCGATGTAGTGGGTTGTCAGAATGATGGTGGTGCCGTTTTCGCGGAGCTTACGGACCATTTCCCACATATCCCTGCGTAGCTCCACATCGACGCCGGCGGTTGGCTCATCAAGGAACAGTATGCGGGGTTCGTGGGAGAGCGCTTTTGCAATCATGACCCGGCGCTTCATTCCGCCTGACAACGACATAATGCGGTTGTTGCGTTTGTCCCACAGGGACAGGTCTCTCAGAATCTTCTCGATATGGCTCGGTTTTGGCGGCTTTCCGAACAGGCCCCGGCTGAACGACACGGCATCCCACACGGTCTCGAAGGAATCGGTATTGAGTTCCTGAGGAACCAGGCCAATGGCCTCCCGCGCTTTGCGGTAGTCTTTGACAATGTCGTGGCCTGCTGCGCTGGCTTCACCGCTGCTTTTGTTAACGATACCGCAGAGAATCGAGATCAGGGTGGTCTTTCCGGCGCCGTTAGGGCCAAGCAGGGCGAAGATCTCCCCCGGAAAGATGTCCAGGTTGATCTCTTTGAGGGCCTGAAATCCATCTTCGTAGATCTTGTTCAGATGCTTTACGGAAATGTCCGGCTGCACGGTTGTGTATCCTGTTTTGTGAGAGGTTCAAACCAGAAAGCCGCGCATTTTCTCATGCTGGCGGCTGTTTAGAAACCTTTGCTATGTCCGGATATATCCCCATAATGCCGGTTTTAATGTATAGGAGGCTGGGGATGTTACGAGTGCTTTTAACACTTGGCCTTATTGCCGTCGGTATTACACTGGTGTTTTTTGGCCCCCGATACCTCGGCAAAACGAGCGACGGTAACTCATACTCTGAGTGCGATTTGCTGAGTGGTCCCTGTGCCTGGACAACGCCAGAAGGTCAGTGGCAGGCAAGCCTGACAACGGGGCAACAGAGCTCACAGGGGCAGATATACCGGCTCGAGATCCGCAGCCCAGGCGCCCCGGACCGGTTTCTGGCGGTATTGCGTGGTCAATCAATGTATATGGGCGAGTATCCGGTACCGTTAAGGCAGCAAACGCCTTCAGATTTCAGTGCAGAATTCACTGCTCCGTTTTGTACTACCGGCGGTGATATGGTGTGGCGGGTGGACCTGCAGGCGGGCCAGGAAATGTTGGAAAATGTGCCTTTGACACTGGTCTTCAAGGCTCAAAAGTAGTTAAATTTCGTCAAATTATGGTATTTCCAGGGAAAAGTGATGGACTACGCGGAAAGTGTTCAGAAGGTTCTGCTTCGAAAAATCCAGAAAGCGGAGCAGGATCTGTTACAGCTCAAGCTGGACTATTGCCGGTTTGTGTTCGGGTTGACCCACCGCGCCCGGGTGACCGCAGATGGCAAATCCTGGTTGGTTCGGTCGGTAGATGTGGACTCAATGAAGTACGCGGAAGAGGGTGGTTTCACCAAGCCGGTGGTCACCGGAACACCGGTTGACGACGACACCAGCCGGGAAACCGTATCCCTCGGCACCGGCTGGGAGCTGGAAACCGTCAGATAAACGCGTTGCTGGTCACCACCTCGTATAGGCCACAGCTGGCAGGCACATAATGATTTACCTGCCAGAACTCGGCTCCTTCAAGCCCCGCCCGATAGCATGCCAGCAAAATACTGCTGGAAGTCAGCGTTGAAATGGCCTGTAAGGCCTCCGGCTGCCTGATTCCTGTTTTCCGGCTGACAATGCCAGCCACCATGCCTGCCAGGGCCTCAGAGTGCCGCACTGGCTTGTTACTGAGTGCGCAGCTGGCCCCGTAAAGCCACGCTGCTGCGTAGGTGCGCACGGCTTCTGGTGCCTCAGCCAACACCAACCCTTTTACCCGACAGTCCCGTTCCTGAAGCCCGGCCAGAATATGCAGTTGACTGAACAACTCTGTTCGATCAAGCCGGCTCTCGCCTTGTTGGAGCTTACTTTCTTTACGATTGATGGTCCTCACTTGCGGGCCTTGCTCGCGGGCAAAGCCCGGATTTGGAACGGCGGCGATGGCAGGTTGCATCGGCTCGTTGCGAACCAGTTTGTGCATTCGCAGGCCCAGCAGGCCAAGCAGGAGCAGAAGCCCAAGTTGAGTGACTGTGACCAATCCATTGACCATCATGAATATTTCCCGAAATCATGTTTTGAAGGAACTGTACGGGTGAAGTGTAACAGTATGTAACAGGTGGGTGCCGCAACAAATGCCGCAAATCGGGAACGAAGAGGAATCGATCTTAATGTTTTGTGACGCCTATCCCAGCGGCTTTTACCGGATTAGCAGGTGGGCATAGTCTGAAGGGCCAGCTTGCGGCGGATGTAACGGCCAAGCGCATCAATACCGATATTCAGTAAGGCGGTAATCAGAATGAGCAGCATGGCCCGGTCAAACCGAATGTTCTGAATGGCGCTGTCGACATAAAAGCCCAGGGTATAAATTCCCAGAATGCCAAGAATCGCCGTTTCCCGCATGATGATTTCCCAACGATAGAAAAGGAAGGCGAGAAAGGAGCGGTAAACCCGGGGAACCAATTCCCAGCTGTACCGGGAAAAACCGGTGGGTGCATCAGGTCGCAAGTGAATACTGTTGGTTTGCCTGCCGATCAGGTGGCCGATAATACCGCCGTTGTGCAATGCCAGCGCAACCACGGCCGGCAACATGGACGGCCCCCATAACTGAAGCAGAATGTAGGCAAGAATGTACTCCGGTGTCGACCGGGCGATGACCAAAAAGACATGGCCAGAAGTACGCCGAACGGGGCCACCAAAGTGTCTCGATATCAGCGGAAAAGCAAGCAGGGACAAAATGCCCGTTGCGACCAGCGCGATTTGGGTAAGCACCACGGTGTTCCAGATGCCCGGTAAGGCTTCGTTTACCATGACATCACCGAACCAGGCCGAGAGTTCGCCCAGGCTTTCGCCATTTCGAATGGGCGCGGGCACAATGTCTTCGGTGAAAAAACGCTCCACGTTGCCCCAGACAATGGGTAAGCCGTCACCGAGAAAGAAGGGGGCTGCCACAATATACAGCGGTAATAGCTTGGGCCGAACCCAAAGTGGCATGGTGGCGATCAGGATATAAAACAGGATCAACATTGCGCCGGCATCGGAATACAGGCCCTGGGAGAACGATGACTCCAGATAGAACCCCAGGGTCGGCAGGCCGACAAAACCCAGAATAGCAGATGACCGAAGCCCGCATTCAAGGCGGTAGGCGGTGTAGGTTCGCATTTGAACCCAGCAATCGGGAATTTTGGCGTAGAGAAACGCGGATATCGCACCGGTGTAAGGCGGTAGAAGGCGGCCAGGTTCCGGGTCGGCTTCCTCGAAAATTTCGGAATAGACTTTCGCAAAGATCCCGGAGTAGGGGATGGCAATGGCCAGTACACCGGTAAGCGGGTGGAAGCCGAAAAACTGAAGGAAGATTAGCGCCCAGAACAGCTCATGGATAGAGCGAATGAACGCGCAGAACATGCGTACCGGTAAAAATCGATACACGAGTGCCAGCAGAAACCCACAAAGGCTACCGAGCGTTACGCCCACAAACGCAAATGCCAGGGTTCTCAGTAGCGCCGTCAGCAATCCTTCAGTGCTGAAAAAGTTCGGTGTAACCACCCCCATAAACAGGCGGCCAAGATCCTGCCAGGGATTGGCGGTGGTGATGGCAATGTCGGCCACCATCAGGCCTCCAAGGGCAATGGCAAGGAAGATGAAGCTGGCGCGGACGGTGGGGTAGGAAAGCATCGTTTTCTGCGGCCTGTCAGTAAAGCGACATAATGTCGGACGCTACCAGGCCTTTCGCAGGCTGATCCAGTGCTACCTGGCCGTCCTGAATGCCGATAATCCGGTCGCAGTAGGCCAGTGCCATGTCGATGTCGTGCAGCGCTATGATGCTGGTGCTGAAACGCTCCGTAAGCAATTTCATAATGCGCTGCGCCATGGGGCCGTCAAGCGCTGAAATCGGTTCATCAGCAAGTAAGACCGGTGCCTGCCGGTAGAGTGCTCGCGCTATGGCAACCCGCTGGCGTTGTCCGCCAGACAGTGTGGCAGCTGGAATCCATTGCTTTTCAGCAATATCAAGTTCGCCCAGTAACGCCCTGATGGCGTTCCTGTCGTCATGGAAGGGCCTAATCAGGGTCAGTGTGTTGTACCAGGTGGGGTGCTGGTCGAGCTGGCCCATGAACACATTGTGGAATACGGGCAAGGCATTCACCAGCCCGAGGCCTTGGGGGATCAGGGCAGCCTGCTGCTTTAAGCGATCATACAGCAGGCTGATCAACGTCGACTTGCCTGCGCCGCTCTTGCCAACCAGCGCAACATGTTCGCCTTCATTTACATGAAGCGACAGCGGGCCTATCACCCGCTGTCCTTCAAAGCTGGCGGTCAGGCCATGAAAATCAAAGCCTGTCATCAATCGAGAATTCCGATATTTTCACCGGTTTTACGGATGGGCTCGTAATCGTCATTAGAAGCGGGAATGAAACCGGAACGAGGGAAACTTTCAAGCAGTGCGGGGTCGTCCAGGTCAAGCAGCGCCTTGGTGACGCGCTCTTTGAATCCTTCGCCAAACTTTTCGTTCACGTCACCGCGAATGGTCCACTGGTAATCCGGGTAGGTGGGCGTTTTCCAGATAACCTGAAGGGAATCGGTGTCGACGTTGCCATCGGCCAATTCTTTTTCCCAAACCTGGAAGTTCAGTGCGCCCAGATCGTAGGTGCCTGCCTCAACCAGTCGCAGGGTACGTGTGTGGTTGTCACTGAAACCCACGCGGGAAAACAATGACTCCGGGGCTTCGTTGAAGGTATCGCGTAAATAGAATTCAGGCATCAGGCGGCCAGAGGTGGAGCCCTTGGAGCCAAACGTAAAGGTTTTACCGCGCAGATCATCACCGAGGCTTTCAAGGGTGTCTGCAGGCGCTATGCCGGTGCTGGAATTGGCGATAAAGTAGGTCACGAAGGCTTCGTCTTCAACGCCTTGTGCAATGGCTTCAGAGCCGGGAACCAGGCGGCGGGCCTGAACGCCGGACAGGCCACCGAACCATGCCAGCTGAACCTGATTGTTGCGGAATGCCGACACGGCCGCTGCGTAAGACTTTACGGGAATGTAGCGAACATCTACGCCAAGCTCATTGGACAGATAATCGGCCACGCCCTGGAAGCGTTCAACCAGTTTGGTTTCGTCTTCGTCCGGAATTGCGGTAAAAACGAAGGTCTCGGCCTGGGCTGCGGAAAACGCAGACAGAGACAGCAGGCTGCCAGCGAGCCATTTACGTAAGTGTTTCATCGCCATGAAATTCAATCCTTTGTATTAAGGTCTTTTGAAGGTTTTCTTGAGAGACAGGCGGGTGCCTAATGCCGTTTCAGGATACCTTGATTTCACTCAACTCTGAACCGGTATACGTAGCAATGCTTTACCTGGAGCATCCGGCCATGCAGAATTTCAGAAAATTCAAATCGTGGCAGGTATGAACCTCATCATCATCACACCCGCTGGCCCAGACTCCAAAGCCGGCAACCGAGCGACCGCTCTGCGCTGGCAGCAATTGTTGCAGCAGGCAGGCCATAAGGTAGACGTACTCACGCAGTATCAGGGTGAGGATTGCGATTTGCTTATTGCACTGCATGCCTGGCGCAGCTCGAAAGCCGTCGACGATTTCCGGAAGCGTTGGCCAGAAAAGCCTTTGATTGTGGTGCTCACAGGCACCGACATCTACTTCCATCAGCATGAATTTCCGGAGGCGACTTATGCCTCTATGGACAAAGCCAGTCTGCTGATTGGGCTGCACGATCTGGTGGGGCAGGATATACCGGAGCGATACAGAAACAAGCTCCTGACACTCAGGCAATCCGCAGAAATGCCCGCGTTTCGTGGCGCTGCCCGAGCCGTGCCTGGCCAGTTCAATATCGCTGTAATCGGCCATCTCAGGGACGAAAAAGACTCCCTGAGAGCAGCTTGGGCGAGCCGGCAGTTACCCGAAGACTCGACCATCATGGTGTCCTGCGCGGGCAAGCCTCACAACGATGAGTGGCGTGATCGCGCCTTACAGGAGAGCCGGGATAATCCTCGCTTCCACTGGCTGGGCGAGTTGAATGCGCCCGAGCTGGCGAATCTTGTCGCGGTTTGTAACCTGATGGTGATCAGTTCGGTGATGGAAGGGGGAGCCAACGTGGTTTCTGAAGCCTGCAGGGCAGGGCTGCCCATTATCGCTTCGGATATTCCAGGGAACCGGGGATTGTTGGGTGATGACTACCCGGGGTTCTTTCCGGTCGGTGATGAAGCCGCTCTGGCTGACCTTATGTACCGGGCTGAGAACGACGGTGCGTTTCTGTCAGAACTCACGCAACGGGTCAATGTCCTTGCGGAGACGTTTACCCCTGAGCAGGAGCGCCAGAGCCTGGAGAAAGCCCTGGCGCTCGCCGTTCAGTAACGTGCTTACAGTACTTTTTTCGCTTCTGCAGAGAGCTCGCTAAAGCCTTTGATGCTCTTGAAGGCTTCGAGTTTTTGCTTGTCGGCATCACTCGGATTGGCAATCTGCTCGATAGACGTAATGCCGGCCTCCTTCATCTTCTTGGCCGTGGCCGGGCCAACGCCCTTCACACGGGTCAGATCAGATTTGTCGACCGGCTTGGCCGCCTTGCTGGCCGCTGGCTTTTTCGCCGCAGGTTTCTTTGCCGGGGCCTTCTTCGCCGCAGGTTTTGCAGCAGTCGCCGTTTTAACCGCTTTGCTCGCCTTGCCGGCTACTTTGTCAGCTGTCTTCTTCGCATCTTTCCCGGCTTCTTTGGAAGCAATCCCCAGTCGATCCAGCAAGCTGGCCTGAAGTTCGTGGAATTCGTTCATGCGGCGTTCAAATTCATCATTGAAACGGGTCATTTCCCGCTCACGCAGCTCGTCAACTTCCTTCAACAATTTGCGAACCGGATCCTGTACCTGGTGCTGCAAATTATCGAATTGTTTGAGGGCGTCGGTGATCAGGCTTTCAATCTGTGACGATGCTTTCTCAAATTCCTTGTTCACTTTCTTGACGATCTTATCAACGCTCGGTTTGGCTTTCTTCGCCATGGGTGTGTCTCCTTACGGGAACGGGGCATGTGGGGTGGAACGAATTCAGGCCGTTTGCCTCATCCCAGAAGCCGGGCTGGCAGACCTGCGGGATTTGAGGCTTTGCTTTTTCAATAGAACTTCACGAATGCGGCGCAATTTTTCTGAGAGTACGGAGTCGTCTCTTTCGTCAAGTTTAATAAAATCAATGGAA
This sequence comes from Marinobacter sp. SS5-14b, assembly GCF_030541005.1. Classification (GTDB taxonomy): domain Bacteria; phylum Pseudomonadota; class Gammaproteobacteria; order Pseudomonadales; family Oleiphilaceae; genus Marinobacter. Next base: position 760,207 of record NZ_JASSVM010000001.1, read on the forward strand.
TAGAAGAAGTTGCTGCAGTGCTTTCTCTTCTCTGTAACCAGGCCAGGGATGCCTTCTGCGCGAATTTCCTCAAAAGGCATGTCCATGATCAGATCCAGAGTCACCGAATCACCGGGCTCGAATAATTTGTCCGTTTTCATCACACAGCCGTAGCTGTCGAGTTCGTAAAGGCGAGCCTGAACCGTCTCCCGGCGAAAAAGGCCGTGCCGAAAACGGAATTGGGCGACTATGTCCGGTAATTCTTCGTTCATGAAGCGTTTTCTCTGCCTTTACATTCCATCAAAGGATCTGAGTACAATTTAAACAATAGCCGGACTGAATCGTTTTGGCAATGTCATCAGTCATCTACCCCGATCCGTTCATGAAGTTGATCAACACCGGCTTCGCGCCAGGAAGCCGGTCGTCTTTCCGTTACCTGGAGGTCAGCTGGTAAAGGTCAACCCGGCGGTCTTTCAGGTTGGTCACTGAGCCTTCGTTTCGAACCAGCTTGAGTTTTTCCAGGTCCATATCCGAGAACATAATCATTTCTGTGTTCGGCGTGGTTTCCGCCATCACGGCATCGTGGGGAAACGCGAAATCTGACGGTGAAAATACGGAAGACTGCGCGTATTGGACGTCCAGATTCTCTACCTTGGGCAAGTTTCCGACACTGCCGGTAATGACAACATAGCACTCGTTTTCAATCGCCCGCGCCTGGGCACAATGGCGAACGCGCAGGTAACCGTTTTTGGTGTCGGTCCAGAAAGGGACGCAGATAATGTCCACTTCCTCACTGGCCGCCAGGCGACCAAGTTCCGGGAATTCGATGTCGTAACAGATCATAATGGCGACCCGGCCGGCATCGGTTTCGAATACTTTGAACTTATCGCCACCTTCGATAACCCAGTCGCGCCGTTCATGGGGCGTGATGTGAATTTTCCGCTGTTCGTCAACACGGCCATCGCGGTGACAAAGGTAGGAAACATTGTAAACACGGTCATCTTCGATCAGCGGCATGGAACCGGTGATGATGTTGATGTTGTAACTGACCGCCATTTCCGACATCTCGTTGCGGAACTGTTCGGTAAACCCTGCCAGGAAACGAATGGCGCGGGTTTGATCCATCTGGTCGGTCAACCCCATCAATGGCGCGTTGAAAAATTCCGGGAACAGAGCGAAGTCGCTTTTGTAGTCGGACAGTGCGTCCACGAAATACTCGACTTGCTTGAGCACCTCTTCCACCGAGGTGAATTCCCGCATTTGCCATTGAACGGCCCCCATCCGAACCTGTGTTTTCTTCACATTGAGGACAGACGATGGCGGCAGATAGAGAATGTTTCGCCACTCCAGCAGGGTGGCGTAGCCCAGCGACTTTTCATCTTCCGGCAGGTATTTATGCATCAGCCGGGTTACCTGAAAATCGTTGGAGAGCTGGAAGCTCAGAATGGGGTCGTAGATTTCTTTGCGGTCGACTCGCTGGATGTACTCCTCCGGTGTGTATTGCTCGGCGTACTTGAAGTAGTTCGGGATTCGACCACCAGCCAGGATCGCCCGCAAATTCATGGAGCGGCAAAGCTCTTTGCGCGCTTCGTACAGCCGCCGGCCAAGGCGGTAGCCCCGGTAATCCGGATGAATGAACACATCGAGCCCGTACAGAGAGTCGCCGTTCGGGTTGTGCCACAGCTTTTCATTCCGGAGAATCAGGTCATCGTAGGCGTGAGGGTTGCTGAAGCGTTCGTACTTCACGCAGACCGTGAGGGCTACGGCAACCAGATGGCCACTTTCCTCAATACAGATCTGCCCATCCGGAAACTGTTCCACAAGTGCTTTGATGGTTTCTTTTGGCCAGGCGCCGCCAATATCGTCATAAACATCGTCCATCAACTCTTGAAGTTGGCTATAGTCATTCAAGGTGAGGTTTCGCAGGTTCAGGTGTAAATCTTCATGGGCCATTCAAACACTCTCCGTTAATTCCGATATCGGCACCTTCGATACGGGCACTTTCGCGACTGACGCTTTTGGTACTGACTTTAAGCGTCAATGGCATGGATTTTAGCAGAGTAGGGTGCGGCCTGGATAACTCCTTGCCTAAAGACTTTGCGACGCCGGCCGAAACATTCGGTAACTGCGCACCTGATATCGGTCAATTATGATTGCGCCCCGCATCATTCCCGGAGGAACTCATTCGTGCAACTCTCATTCGGTCAAAAGCTACTGATCGCTGTTGGCGTGTTAATTGTCGTTATCATGGCGGCGTTTACGTTTACCGCTGATCGTCGGTTGCAAAGTACCACCAACACCTATGTATTCGCGATGCTGGATGATGCCGTTAAACAAAGCACTGCCAGCATTGCGGACTGGCTGAACACGCGACTGGATATGACCGAGGCGACAGCCCAGGCACTGACCGATACCCGTATGGAAGCCCAGGCACGCACCGTCATGAACGCCATGACAGAGGGCAGTGGCGCGAAGGATGTGTATGTGGGCACGATCGATGGTCGTATGATCATGCGCACGCAAGAGACCGAGCGGGGTTTGCCCGCGGATTTCGACCCGCGGGAGCGGCCCTGGTACAAGCAGGCGCGTGAGCAGGGTAAGGCGTCTTTCACCGGCACCTACCAGGATGCGCAATCCGGTGAAACCGTACTTTCGGCCATAGCGCCCGTTCGCTCCGGGTATTTTGAAGGGGTTGCCGGTATGGATATCAGCCTGAACGCCATCCAACAATTACTGGCATCTATTACCCTTGGAGACGCAGGCTACGCCGTATTGGTTAACCGGGAAGGCACCCTTCTTTTTCATCCCGACACGTCCCTGATCGGCTCCAGTGCCCGTGAGTTTCTCGGCTATGACCCCAAAATGGATGGCACGCCTGCAAAATTCGAGCGCGAGGAAACAACCTGGAGCGTCGCCTTTTTTCCGATATCCGGCGCTCGAAGCGTCGACTGGTATCTCGGGTCGGTGGTGAACTGGGACAAGATCAACAAGCCTGTGGTCGACGCCCGGGTGACCGGAATCGGGATTGCGATTGCTGGATTGCTTATAGCACTGGTCGTTCTGCACTTTGGCATTCGAGCCTTGATGGCTCCGGTACGCAGGCTCAACAAAGCGATGTCGGACATTGCCTCCGGGGATGCAGACCTGACGCAGCGGCTGGATGATAGCGTGAATGATGAGTTCGGAACGCTGGCGAAAAGTTTCAATCAGTTTGTTGCCAACATTCAACAAGTAGTGAAAGAGGTGAAAGAGCGCAGCGAAGAGCTGGCTGAAAACGTAACCTCATTGCGGGAAACCTCGCGCAGCAGCCGTTCCAGTGTCGAAGGCCAGCAGGGTGAGATCGATATGATCGCGACAGCGATTAATGAGATGTCAGCCGCCGCCGGTGAAATTGCCCAGTCTGCCCAGCAGACCGCAGAAGCAGCCGAAAATGCGGATGAGGAGAGCCGGGGCTCCCTGGAAACTGTGGCCGCCTCTCGGGATGCGGTGCAAAAGCTTTCCCGGGAAATTAACTCGGCTGCAGAGGTTATCGACACTCTGGGACAGGACGTTTCTTCAATCACCACGGTGCTGGAAGTGATTCAGGGCATTGCCGAGCAGACCAACCTGTTGGCTCTGAATGCGGCAATTGAGGCGGCTCGAGCGGGTGAAGCCGGTCGCGGATTCGCAGTTGTGGCGGATGAGGTCCGAAACCTTGCACAAAGAACCCGGGCGTCAACCGAAGAGATCAATAACATGATTGAGCGCCTGCAGAAGGGGGCGGGCAATGCAGTTGAGGTGATGAAGGCCTCTACTGCGGTCTCCAATGTCAGCATGGAAAAAGCGCAGGATGCCATGGAGTCTCTGAACAGAATTGCCGATGCCATCACCTCGATCACCCAGATGACCGCCCAGATTGCCACCGCATCAGAAGAGCAGACCTCGGTCACCGATGAGCTGAACGCGTCGATTACACGCATTGCCGATCAAGGCCAGTCGGCCGCCAAAGCGGCCAGTGAAAACGATGTGTACAGTGGACAAATCGAAACCATCGGCCACACGCTGCATGACAAGGTCAGCCGGTTCAGGGTTTAAGGCTTGTCGCTGGCGAGGTACTCAATCCGGCGCCTCAGGTCTTCCAGAGTGCGCCGGCCAATGTAATCCGAGTCGTCAGTCAGGTAGGGGTTTTCCAGCTTTAACACCGCTCTGGCCTCAAGGCCAAGTTCGGAAACCGCTTTGCCAAACGCGTTTTTCAGGTATTTTGCAAAGCTGCCGTCAATAATGGCTCGCTCAAGCCCGAGTTGCAGTCGATGGGCTGTTTGCTGATCACCGGGAGCGACAAACAGGTAAGAGGGCATAGCATAGGCCAGCAGGAGCCCGGGTTCGATGACGAGCCCCTGGGCCTTCTCCTGGCTCATATCGAACATCACTTCACTGATGCCCCTGGCGAAACAGTCAAAACGCTGGTTGTGCAACATGCCAAACAGGATTTCGTAGCGGGTGTGGGTAATGACGCTGATGCCATTCCCTTCCAGTATGGGGGTATCTGGCCAGTGCGAGCCCTGCCCAATTCGGATATTTCGGCTCTGCAGATCCTTGATGCTGTGGATATTTTCGAACTTGCTGAGATTTTCGGGTAAAACCAGGCAAACCCGAAAACCTAACAGACCACCATCAACGGGCACTGGAACCGCTGCCAGCATGGATTCGCGTTCCGGGGTTGTCGCCACGTTGGCGATATCGACAAGGCGGCTGTTCTGGTTGGCAAGCTCGCGCAGTACCCGGCCCTGGCTCAATTCCTCACTCCGGACCAGCAAGTAGTCACCGTATTCCGGTGTTTTGTCCAGCGCGAGCCTGACCAGGGCCTGAATGGCCGGATTGTCGTAGTTTCGGTACCAAAGAATGTAGTCACGACCTTCAGGCACCGACGCAGTTGAGGCGAACGCCGGCGGTACCAGCAGGACACACGTCAGGCCGACAGGGCAGAGCAGGCGCCTTACTATTCTTCCAGCATTTAAGAGCAAGCCCTTGATCCTTCAATGACGGGTGGCAGGTATGACAGGCACAACGGTGGCACGTTCAGCCTTAGATTACATCAGAAACTGTAAATTTGGCGGTACAGAATTCAAAAAAACTGTAAAACATTCTTGAAGCCGGCCTGATGCGCTGCAATCATCGCCAACCTCACCGAACAAGGAAATTCATTATGGCGATTATTGATACGCTCATTGGCACCGCCGGGCAAGTGGTTCTATCCAGCGATCCTAAAGCGACGCTGTTACAACCCTTTGAGTGGCTGAAGAAGACAGGAAGCTATGCAGCCGTTAACCGGATAGTTGGCATGGCCATCCCGTTTGCAACGCGCAATGGCTTCTCTGTTGAAGAAATGCGCCCGGGCTACGTGCGCGCCAAAGTGAAACTGAAGGGCAATAAAAACCATTTTGGCAGCCTGTACGCCGGTGCCTATTTTCTGGTGGCGGAAATTCCTGGCGGCGTGATGGCTTTGTTTGATCTGGGGCCCGCTTACACGCCGATTCTCAAGGAGATGACCCTGGAATTCCTGCAGCCAGCCAACTCTGATGTCACGGTGGAATTCTCGTTACCGCCGGAAACGGTAGCGGCTGTGCTGGCGGATGCCGATGCTACCGGGCGAGGCAAGTTCACACTGGAAGGCATTTTACGGGATAGCAAAGGTAACCACGTGGCAACCTCGCTGGCCCAGTACCGGGTGCGCAAGAAAGGTTTCAAGCCTCAGGCCTGACCAATTCCGCGCAGGGTCTCCAGGAAGATATCGCCGTACTTTTCCAGTTTGGCCGCGCCCACGCCGCTGACTTCTCCCAGCTCTTCCAGGGTTGTCGGCCGACGCTCAAGCATGTCGAACAGGGTGGTGTCGTGAAAGATCACGTAGGGCGGCACCCCCTGTTTGTCCGCCAGCGCCTTACGGCAGGCCCGCAGCGCTTCCCAGCCTTCGTGATCTGTAATCTGATCCCGCAGGTTCTGACCGGAGCGCTTTCCGGACGATTTGCTGCCAGTGGAGGCTTTGACCACCGGGTCCTTGCGCAATTCGATGCGTTGGTCACCCTTGAGAAGTGGCCGACACTGTTCGGTCAGTTGCATGGCGCCATAACCGTCTGGATCCGCACGCAGGTAGCCGTTGGCGACCAGCTGACGGAAAACCGATTTCCATTCGTTGGCTGACAGTTCGGTGCCAATGCCGTAGGTAGAAATCGCTTGATGCCCGGCCTGCACTATGCGTTCATTTTCTGACCCGCGAAGCACATCAATCAGGTAGTTCACGCCATAGCGTTGTCCGGTGCGGAACACACAAGATAATGCCTTTTGAACAGCCACCGAGCCATCCCAGGTTTCGGGCGGGTTCAGGCAGCTGTCGCAGTTACCGCAGGGTTGTTCCAGCGTGTCACCGAAATAACGGAGCAACACCTGACGTCGGCACTGAGTGACTTCGCACAGGCCGAGCATGGCGTCCAGCTTCTGGCGTTCAACCCGTTTGAACTGGTCATTGCCCTGGGATGCCTCAAGCATCTGTCGTAGTTTGATGACATCCTGAAGCCCGTAAACCATCCAGGCGGTTGAGGGTTTGCCATCGCGACCGGCACGACCTGTTTCCTGATAATAGGCTTCAAGGCTTTTCGGGAGATCCATGTGGGCAACAAAGCGAACATCGGGCTTGTCGATACCCATTCCAAAGGCAATGGTGGCGACAACGATTACACCGTCTTCACGCAGAAACCGGTCCTGATTCCTGGATCGCTGCTCGCTTGTCAGGCCTGCGTGGTAGGGCAGAGCGGTATAGCCTTTACTCGCCAGCAGTTTGGCGGTGGCATCCACCTTGTTGCGGGAAAGGCAGTAAACGATGCCGCAATCACCCGCATGTTCAGCTTTAATAAAGTCCAATAACTGTTTGTTAGCATTCGTTTTAGGCGTGATCCGGTATTGAATGTTGGGGCGATCAAAGCCGCTGATGAAATGCCGGGCCTGAGTCAGCGACAAGCGCTCGGCGATTTCCTTTCGGGTACGCTCATCGGCGGTGGCGGTCAGTGCGATACGCGGAATGCCGGGAAACGCTTCGGCCAACATACTCAGCTGAAGATAGTCAGACCGGAAATCGTGGCCCCACTGGGAAACGCAGTGGGCTTCATCGATTGCGAACAGTGATAGCGATGCGTTGTGGAGAAGCTCGATGGTGCGGGGCTGAATCAGCCGTTCCGGTGCGCAGTACAGCAGATCGAGCTCGCCAGTCATCAACGCGTATTCGGTTGCTCTGGCCTGTTCGAAATCCATGCTGGAATTCAGAAATGCCGCTCTCACACCCAGTTCACGAAGTGCATTCACCTGATCCTGCATCAAGGCTATCAAGGGAGAGATAACAATCGCGGTACCCGGACGAACCAGAGCGGGTACCTGATAGCACAACGACTTACCGCCCCCGGTAGGCATGAGTACCAACGCATCACCACCATTGACGACTTCGCGCACAATGTCGCCCTGCAGAGGGCGAAAGGTTTCGTAGCCAAACACGTCATGCAGCACCTGCTCGGGATCTTTGCAGTTGGCAGTGGGTGGCTCTTTGGTCAGTTGCTCGAAGTCATGTTCCGGATACATGAATGCTGTTAGCCTTTGGGCGAGTCTGTTTCAGGCCCGGAATGATACCAGATCCTGCATCAGGATTGGCGCATAGGGCTTTCAGATAGAGGCAAACCGGCAGCAGAACCGCTACAATACTGCACCTTCTGAGACTTCGATTAACCACTTCGAACAACAACAGGGCCCGCATGCAGGAATTTGACGCAATCCGACCGTATTCGGACGAAGAAACTGCCCCCGCCATCCACCGACTGGTCAACGATCCGGAATTCCTGACGATGATCGGCCGGTTTAAATCACCCCGCATGGCAAAGTGGGCGCCGGCATTGATGCGTGTGTTTATACGCCGCTGGCTGATCCGTCGTTTCGGTCAGATCACGCGGGTAGATGATCTGCAGGCCGGGCTGGCCGGGTACGTCGGTGAACTGGTGGAAAGCACCACCTCGAGGGTGACCCACAGCGGCCTGGAGAATCTGAGCAAAAAAAACGCTCACCTGTTTATTTCCAACCATCGGGACATCGTGTTCGACCCAATGGTTGTGAATTATCTGCTGTTTCAGAACGGGTTTCACACCACGCGAATCGCCATCGGCGACAACTTGCTCGCCAACCGTGTATTTGCAGAAATGATGCGGCTTAACAAGAGTTTTGTGGTGCGCAGAAGCATGACCAGCCCCCGTGAAATGCGAGACGCCTACCTCACACTGTCGAGCTTCATCAGCCATAGCATCGACACCAACCACAGCATCTGGATTGCCCAGCGTGAAGGCCGGGCGAAAGATGGTATTGATGTGACCGATCCGGCCATCATCAAAATGTTCTATATGAGCCGAAAGAAGTCCGGCCAGAGTTTTGATGAAGCACTGAACCGCCTGCACATTGTTCCCGTGTCCATCGCCTATGAATACGATCCGTGTGATGCGGACAAAGCCACTGAGCTGGAAGTTCGTGCTCGTACCGGCATCTACCAGAAGGCCGAGGGTGAAGACACGGATCAGATCATGAAGGGCCTGACCGGCTACAAAGGGCATGTGCATGTGCATTTTGGCGCCCCGATTGCGGATGCGCCGGACAACCCGAAAACACTGGCGGCCCGCATCGACCATGAAATGCACGCCAACTATCACCTGCATGTCTCCAATCTGGTCGCTTATCAATTACGCGGCGTGCACCCGGAGAGCCGGGAAACGCCCGACAGCGTTAGCGAAAACGTGGTTACAGCGGAAACATGGTCGCCTGCCGACCTGGAAGCCGCCAAGGCTGAAATGGAACGACGCCTGGAAGCCTGCAGTCCCGAGAGCCGCCCCTACCTGCTGGATATGTACGCCAACCCGGTGGTCAACGCTTTGGCCGCGAACAACCAAGGTGTGCCCGCGACCCCGGTCGACGACTGACTCACACCCAAAGCATGGCGCCCAATTCCAGCGGATGCGTCTGGGCCTCATGGTAGGGGCACATTCTTATCCGCAGGGTTTGAAGGCCGGGGTAGGGTGGTGTTATCCGGGCGCTGAACAGCGTTTTACCCTGGTCCTCTCCCGCTGGTTCAAGAATAAAGCGGTTCGGACCGGGTTCTGCATGGGTGCCGGTGCACTCCGGCGCGACCAGGCATTCCACTCGGACATCTTGAGGTGCCAGGCCGTTCAGTGCGACGGACACCGTTACGGTAACCGTTTCGTTCCAGGCGCAACGGTCTTCTACGCACCCGTGGGCATGAATCGTTACGCCGTGCCAGGCTTTCAGTACCCGTGCTTTCCATTCAGCCAACTCCCGGGCCAGCGCCGCATTATCGGCAGCCAGCCGAAGCCCCTGCGCGGTGGCGGGCTGGTAATAGTTTCGAACATAGTCCATCACCATCCTCTGGGCGTTAAACCTCGGGAGGATGGTTTTCATGGAGGCCTTTGAGCGGGTAACCCAGCCTCTTGAATAGCCCTGTGATGCTCGATCGTAGTAGAGCGGAATGATTTCCTGCTCCAGCAGGTCGAGCAGGTCTCGTGCTTCTTCCCGATTACGAAACTCCGGGTCCAGATCGGTATTCCTCGGCGTAATCGCCCAACCATTGGTGCCGTCGTAGCCCTCACCCCACCAGCCGTCCAGAACACTCAGGTTAAGCGCACCGTTAAGCGCAGCTTTTTCGCCGGACGTGCCACTGGCCTCCTTGGGGTACTCAGGGGTGTTCAGCCATATATCGACGCCGCTCAACAGTCGACGGGCCATTGCCTGGTCGTAATCCTCCAGCAAGAGGATATGCCCCATCAGCGAGGGTTGCATGGATAAGTCGTGGATCACTTTGATCAGTTGCTGCCCGGGCGCGTCCTGAGGGTGCGCTTTGCCTGCAAACACAATAACCACCGGGTGGTCCGGGTTGGTCAACAGGCGCTCTAGCCTGGCCAGGTCCGAGAAAATCAGGGTTGCACGCTTGTAGGTGGCAAAGCGTCGGGCGAACCCGATCACCAGTGCGTCTTTTTCCGGTGACGCCAGTTGCCTGGCCATTCTTTGGGTTACTGAATGGCCCGTGCCATTTCTATTGTGCTGGCGCCGCAATCTGCGCACGGTGAATTCTGCCATCTGTTGTTTCAGGGCTTTGTGGACACTCCAGTAGTGATAGTCCGGAATCTTGTCCACAAACTCCCAGAACGACGGGTTTCGAAGTTCGCTCTTCCAGTTCGGGGCCTGCATATCAAACAGGCTGGCCCACTCCGGTGCCAGGAAAGTCGGCACATGCACGCCATTGGTGATGTAACCGATCGGGTTTTCATCTGGGGGAATCTGGGGCCAGATATCACTTTCCATCTGTGAGGCCACACCGCCATGAATTCGGCTGACCCCGTTGTGAAAGCGTGAGCCGCACAGGCCCAGACTGGTCATATTGAAACTGTCTCCGCCGTTCCTGGCTCCCAGGGTGAAGACCTGATCGAAATCCAGGCCAGATTGTTCAAGATATGGGCCAAGGTTGTGGGCAAGAAGTTCCCTGGGAAAAATGTCATGGCCTGCCGCGACTGGCGTATGGGTGGTAAACAGTGTTGCACCGGCGACGGCCTCCAGTGCAGCATCAAAGGTTAATCCTGTGGTCATCGCTATCCGACACCGTTCCAGTATCTGAAACGCAGCATGGCCTTCATTGATATGCCAGGCTGTAGGCTCAATACCTAGCCCCTTTAGTACACGGGTTCCGCCGATGCCGAGGAGCATCTCCTGACTGATTCGGGTGGATGAATCGCCGCCGTACAGTTGCAAGGTGAGCTGCCTGTCCTCCGCGTTGTCCGCGTTGTTCTCCGGGGTGTTTGAGTCAAGCAGATACAGGCAAATATGGCCAACACGGGCTTGCCATACCCGGGCGTGTACGTCTCGACCGGGAAAGGGGACCGAAATGGTCATTTGCTTGCCGTCCGCTTCTACGGGCGAGATGGGCAGCTCGTCACTCGCGTGGCATTGATAGCGGGCAATCTGGTGGCCCTGAGCATCGATAGTCTGGATGAAGTAGCCCTGCTGATACAGCAAGCCTACGGCGACAAAGGGCAGCCCCAGATCACTGGCCGCCTTGCAATGGTCGCCGGCCAGAATACCCAGGCCGCCGGAGTAGATAGGAAAACTTTCGTGGAAGCCGAATTCGGCACAAAAATAGGCCACCAGGCTGCTATCTGAAGCCAGCGCCTCTTGAACTTCAGGGCCTGGCTCGGCTTCAAGGTAGGCCTCATAACTGGACAATACGCGCCGATATTCGGCGAGGAAAACCCGGTCGTCGGCAGCTTCGGTCAGGCGTTGCTGGGATACACGGCGCAGAAAAAGTTTTGGGTTGTGTTCAACCTTCTGCCACAACCGAAGATCAATGCGAGCAAACAGGCTGCGCACGCCGTGATCCCAGCTGTAGAAAAGATCGTTGGCCAGCACTTCCAGCTGCCCAATGGCTTCTGGAACCTGGGGCCGGGCTTCCAGTCTGAATTCGGTTGCCTTATGCATGATATGACGTCCTTGCGGCCACGGGTGCCGGGTTAATCATCGTGAATACTGTAGGGGTCGGCCAATAATCTCTGATAGAGGTCTCCATACTCCCGCGCTCTTTGTCTCCAGGAGTAGTCAGCCGCCATTCCGTTTTCCTGTAATTGCCGCCAGGCTTTCCGCTTTGCTAAAACCTCCAGGGCACGACGGATGGTTTTGAACAAAGCATCAGGTGTTGGCTCCCTGAACACAAAGCCGTTCGCGTTTGCAGCGCTATCGTCTTCGGGGTCGAACACGGTGTCATTCAAACCGCCAACACCGTGTACGACTGGCACGGTGCCATAGCGCAGGCTGTACATCTGGTTCAGCCCGCAGGGCTCAAAACGGGAGGGCATCAAATACAGATCGCTGCCTGCAGTAATCCGGTGCGCCAGACCCTCGTTGTAACCCAGAGTTAACGACAACTGCTGAGGCCATTCCCGGGCAAGTTCCTGCAGGCGATCCTGGTAGTGAGCCTGGCCGGCCCCCAGCATAGCGAACTGGCAACCGGACTCGAGCAGCGGCCGGAGCACAGCCAGAATCCAGTCCAGGCCCTTTTGTTCAACCAATCGGCCGACAAATCCGAATAAGGGGGCTCCCGTTACCTCCAGGCCCATATCCTGTTGCAGCCTGGCCTTACACTGGGCCTTGTTTTTCAGATTGCCGGGGCCGAAGTGAAAATCCAGCCAGGGATCTTCCGCGGGGTCCCATATGCGGGTATCGATGCCATTCAGGATGCCGATCAGTTGCGGCGAGCGGTGCCTGAGCAACCCGTCCAGACCGTATCCGAACCAGGGCGTTTGTATTTCGTTGGCATAGCTGGGGCTGACAGTCGTAATGGCGTCACTGAAGACCAGCCCCCCTTTGATGAAGGACAGCTGGTCGTGGAATTCAAGCAAATCATAGCGCCAGAGGTAATCCGGCAGACCCAGAGCTCTGAAGGTTTCGTGGGAGAATAGTCCCTGGTAGGCAAGGTTGTGGACGGTGAAAACCGTCTTTGGTGGGTGCTGAACATTGCCCAACAACACCGGGATTAACCCGGTTTGCCAGTCGTTGCAGTGCACTATGTCTGGCCGCCGGCTCAAGTCCAGCTGTCCGGCAGCCATCATCGCGCCAATCTGGCCAAATAAGTGAAACCGGTGCGCGTTGTCCCACCAGTCTTCCCCGTCATCATTCTGGTACGGGCTGTCGCCCGTCCGGTCAAACAGAGCAGGGCAGTCCACCAACCAGAGAGTAACCGCCGTGCCCGGCAGACGGGTCTGCCAAAGCGACACGTCATATTGGCCATGCCTGAATCGGATTTTCCTGCGTGAACCGGCGTCCCTGGCTGCTTTCAAGGCAGCCGGGTATCCGGGCAACAATATCTGACAGTCATAACCCAGTTTGCAGAGGGCTTCCGGCAAGCTGGCAGAGACGTCCGCCAGGCCCCCGGTTTTGACCAGCGGGTACACCTCACTGGTGGCAAAGAGGATACGGGTCATGATTCGGCCCTCAGTATCATTAGCCCCAGGGGTGGCAAAGTCAGCTCCAGGGAGCAGGGGCGGCCCATCCAGCTGTCCGGCGAGGCCGATAATGGCAGTGGATTACCGAGGTTGCTGCCACCGTAATAGCTGGAATCGGAGTTGAAAATTTCCTGCCAGTGACCTCCAGCGGGCACGCCAATCCGGTAGTGGTGGCGGGGCAACGGCGTAAAATTGATGATGACGACCAGCACCTGTCCATCGGCGGACTCTTTGCGCAGGTAGCTGACCACTGATTGAGTGGAGTCATGGCAATCAATCCACTCAAAGCCTTCCGGACTGAAACTGCATTTGTACAGCGCGGGCTGGCTGCGGTAGAGACCGTTGAGGTCCTGAACCAGCTTGTAGATGCCTTGGTGCTCCGGGTATTGGAGAAGCTCCCAGTCCAGCTCACGTTTCTCGCTCCATTCCCGGCGTTGGCCAAATTCTCCGCCCATAAACAGAAGTTTGGCACCCGGGTAGGTGAACATGTAGCTGAACAGCAACCGAAGGGACGCGCGCTGCTGCCACTCATCCCCCGGCATTTTTTGAATCAGGCTGGATTTTCCATGCACAACTTCATCGTGGGACAGCGGCAGCAGGAAGTTCTCACTGTAGGCATACAGCAACCCGAAGGTCAGTTTCTCGTGATGGTACTGTCGGTAAACCGGGTCTTGCTGAAGGTAGTCCAGGGTGTCGTGCATCCACCCCATGTTCCACTTCAGATTAAAGCCAAGGCCACCTATTTCCGGGGGCCTTGTGACTCGGGGCCAGGAGGTGGACTCCTCAGCCATCATCAGCGCGCCGGGAAACCGGCCCTGACACACTTTGTTCAGGTCTTGCAGAAAATCGATGGCTTCAAGGTTTTCATGGCCGCCATGCTGGTTGGGTACCCATTCGCCCGCCTTGCGGGAGTAGTTGAGGTACAGCATGGAGGCAACAGCATCGACTCGAAGGCCGTCCAGATGGAATGTGTCGAGCCAGAACAGGGCGCTGCCGATCAGAAAGTTTCGAACCTCATGGCGCCCGTAATTGTAAATCAGGGTGCCCCAGTCCTGGTGTCGGCCCCGGCGGGGATCCTCGTGTTCATACAACGCGGTGCCATCAAAGAGGGCGAGGGCATAGTCGTCATCCGGAAAATGACCGGGTACCCAATCGAGGATAACGCCAATATTGTTTTTGTGGCACTGGTCCACCAGGTATCTGAGGTCGTCCGGGCTGCCGTAACGACTGGATGGCGCATAATAGCCCGTCGTTTGATAACCCCAGGATTCGTCCAGCGGGTGCTCGGTTATCGGCAACAGTTCGATATGGGTAAAACCGGTTTCGAGCACATAAGGCACCAGCTGTTCAGCTAATTCCCGGTAGGAGAGCCAGCGGCCTGAACCATGATGCCGCCAGGAACCGGGGTGCACCTCATAGATAGAAATCGGACTGCGTTGCCAGTCAAAACGGGCGCGCCGGTCAAGCCAGTCACCGTCACTCCAGGGAAACGGACTGCGTTCCGTGACAACGGCGGCGTTGGCGGGTCGTTGCTCGAAGGCCTGTCCGTAGGGGTCGGTTTTAATGGCCTGCTTTCCATGGCGGGTTGTAATGGAGAATTTATACAGTGCGCCGGGATGAACGCCTGGAATAAATGCGTACCAGACACCGTAGCCTTCAGTGGGCTGAAGCGGCGTTTGGGTGGCATCCCAGCCGTTGAAATCGCCAATCACAGCGACGGCGCGGGCATTGGGTGCCCAGACCGCAAACCGGACGCCTTCCACGCCCTGGTGCTTGATTGGGTGAGCGCCCAGCACGTTGTAGATATGCCAGTGGCGGCCTTCCGAGAAAAGATGAAGGTCGAAATCATTGAGAGCGGGGCTTTCCATAGACCTCATATTCCCGAACAGGTGGCTATCAGTTCTGCCTTTGTCATTGGACGCTTTTGCGTTTGTGCAGAAAATGACCTATGACAAATGTACGTCACAATACAATGCTAGTGTTGCGTGAATATAGATTACGTCAAGTTTGTGTCGGTTATTGTTCTGATATCAGGGAAGCTGTTATGCAAACCGCCAAGCGTTATGTCAGCCGCCTTACGCGGCAAACTCTGGCACTGGTTCTTGCCGGTGGCCGTGGCAGTCGATTGCACGATCTTACGAAATGGCGAGCCAAACCTGCCGTTCCCTTCGGCGGCAAGTTCCGCATCATCGATTTCCCGTTATCTAACTGCATCAACTCGGGGATTGGCCAGGTGGGGGTTATCACCCAATACAAATCCCATTCCCTGATCCGCCATATTCAGCGTGGATGGGGCTTTTTGCGCGGAGAACTGGGGGAGTTTGTAGAGTTGCTGCCTGCCCAACAACGAATAGAAACCTCGTGGTACGAAGGTACCGCCAATGCCGTGCTTCAGAATCTCGACATCATCAAAAGCCACGAACCGGAATACGTTCTGATTCTGGCCGGTGATCACGTTTACAAAATGGACTACGGCACCATGCTGGCAGCTCATGTGGAGCAGGACGCCGATATTACCGTCGGTTGCATTGAAGTCCCTATCGAAGAAGCCTCAGCTTTTGGCGTAATGGCGGTCGACAAGGAACTGCGAATCACCGAGTTCAAGGAAAAGCCCGACAATCCGCAGCCCATGCCCGGTCAGCCCGGTAAAGCACTGGCCTCAATGGGCATCTACGTTTTCAGTACGCGCATATTGTTCGATGAGTTGCTGCGTGACCAACAGCTGGATGGAACATCTTCCCACGATTTTGGAAAAGACATTATTCCGACTGTTATCGAAAGGCTGAAAGTATGCGCGTTCCCGTTCCGGGACCCGGTGAATAACAAGGTTGCCTATTGGCGTGATGTGGGGACCATTGATTCGTTGTGGCAAGCTAACCTTGAGCTTATTGGCATCAGCCCTGAGCTGAACCTCTACGATTCCAATTGGCCCATCTGGACATACCAGGAACAATTACCCCCGGCGAAGTTTGTGTTCGACGATGATAACCGGCGGGGTACCGCCGTTGACTCCATGGTGGCGGGAGGCTGTATTGTCTCCGGTGCGCTGGTTCGCCACTCTTTGCTGTTCTCCCAGGTGAGGGTGCATTCCTTCTCAACAGTAGAAGATTCCGTGATCTTTCCGGACGTCGATATCGGCCGTCACTGCCATATCCGCAAAGCCGTTATTGACCGGGGTTGCAAAATACCCGAAGGCACGCGCATCGGATTTGACCACGAATCAGACCAACGCCGTTTTCATGTCTCCCCTAAAGGTGTTGTTCTGGTGACTCCCGAGATGCTCGGGCAGGACTACCCCCATGGCCTCTGATACTCGCACCCCCGTAGTTTTTTGCTGGCACATGCACCAGCCGGACTACCAGGATCACATCACCGGGGAGTTTTTGTTTCCGTGGGTGTATCTGCACTGCATAAAAGATTACGTGGATATGGCTGCCCACCTGGAGGCACATCCTGGGGCCCGGGCTGTCATCAATTTCGCCCCCATCCTACTCGAACAGATAGAGGAATATCAGGTACAGATTGCACGTTGGCGACACAGCGGATCGGCCATGGGTGACCCTGTGCTGGCGGCATTGGTGTCTGAGGCATTGCCAGAGCCTGGTTCGCCGGGCTTTCTCGAGCTGATGGAAAAGTGTCTGCGCGCCAATGCGCACCGTATCATCAAACGTTTTGCACCTTACCTGAGGTTGTCCGAACTTGCCGGGTTTTACCGCACACGGCCAGACATTCAACGCTATATATCGCCCCAGTTTCTGGCCGATTTGCTGGTTTGGTACCACCTGGGCTGGATGGGTGAAACGGTGCGCCGAACACACCCGGTTATCCGGAGCCTACAGGAAAAGGGTCATCAGTTTTCCCTGGAAGACCGGCGCGCGCTGCTGGATGTGGTGGCCGAGCAGATGGCCAGCCTGGCACCCCGTTACCGGCACCTGGCTCAAACCGGGCAGGTGGAGCTGGCCATGAGCCCCTGGGCGCATCCGATTGTGCCTCTGCTGATAGATCTGGGTTCCGCCCGGGAAGCAATGCCAGACATCAGCCTGCCCGGCACTAACCAGTACCCCGGCGGCACCGAGCGAGCCGTTTGGCACCTTGAAGAGGGTAGAAAGGTGTTTCATCGCTTTTTTGGTACCGAACCTGTTGGCTGTTGGGCCTCGGAGGGTGCATTGAGCCAGGCAACGCTTTCACTGTTGCAGCAGAATGGTTTCCGATGGAGTGCCAGCGGTGATTCCGTTATCCATAACAGCCTGAACCTCGCTAAAGCCCAGGGCGTCATAAAAAAAGAACTTGGGATTCACCGGCCATTTCGCTTTGGTGAAGAATCGCCGACGGTTTTTTTCCGTGATGATGGGCTGTCGGATCTCATTGGCTTTACCTATGCCGACTGGCACGCCAAAGATGCAGTGGCGGACCTGGTTCATCATATGGAGAACATTGCCGCGGCCTGCCAGCGGGATGGCAATGCCGTTATTTCTGTCATTCTCGATGGTGAAAATGCCTGGGAGTACTATCCCGAGAATGGATTTTACTTCCTGGATGAGCTTTACCGGGTCCTTGCCGACCACGCGTCGTTGCGCTTGACGACCTATCACGATCTGGTGCAAGTGCAAGACAGCGAACCAGAGCGGCTTCCTCACCTGGTGGCCGGCAGCTGGATCTATGGCACATTCTCCACCTGGATTGGTGATCCGGACAAAAACCGTGCCTGGGAACTGCTGTGTGAGGCAAAGCACCACTACGATAAAGCCATGGATAACGGAACCTTGTCGTCTGAGCAAAAAGCCAGGGCCTGCCGGCAACTTGGGCTGTGCGAAGGATCGGATTGGTTCTGGTGGTTTGGCGACTACAATCCGGCTGCTGTCGTCAGGGATTTTGAACACCTGTACCGTCGTCACCTGGTGAATCTGTACGATGCAATAGGTTACCCCGCGCCTTCCAGCCTCTTCCAGCCTTTGAGTCAGGGCGGTGGAGAACCCGCCCGTGGCGGTGCGATGCGGCCCGGCCATGAGCCCGGAAACCAACCATGACAGACCGATTACCGCCAATTCCGGTGTTTACCCGGCGCCGGGCAGGGGTGTTGCTCCACCCAACAGCGCTGCCAGGTTGTCACGGAAAACTGGGCCTGCACGCACGGCAATTTGTAAACTTCCTGGTAGAAGCCGGTATGACGGTTTGGCAGGCGCTCCCGACCGGGCCCACGCATCCCGACCTGTCGCCTTACCAGTCGTTGTCCGCACATGCGGGTAATCCGGCGCTGATTGATTTATGCGATTTGATCGAACCTGGCCTGGTGGCTGAGGCTTCGCTGAAAGAGCCCCGCCATCAATTACTGGCATCTGTGGCAGAGCGCTTTCTGGGTGGGCGCTATACCGCTACGCCCCAAATGAATCCAGAGGTTTGGCAGCAGTTTGTTTCTGATCACGCCAGTTGGCTGGACGATTTCGCCTTGTTCATGGCAATCAGGGAGCAAGTTGGAGGCTCGAACTGGACTGACTGGCCGGAACCGCTCCGCAAACGCGATCCTGCGGCGCTTGCCGAGTTTGTTCGGCACCATAGCGACACCGTAGAGCGGGTCCGGGTTGAACAGTTTCTGTTTCATGTACAGTGGCGGGCGCTTCGCCAATACGCCAGAGATCGGGGTGTCCTGTTTTTCGGAGACATACCCATCTTCGTCGCCCATGACAGTGCGGATGTGTGGGCCAACCCTGAGCTGTTCAAACTCGACCAAAACGGCCAGCCCACCGTTGTTGCCGGTGTTCCGCCAGACTATTTTTCACCGGAAGGACAGCACTGGGGCAACCCTTTGTATGACTGGTCAGCCATGGCAGCAGAGGGGTACCGGTGGTGGATTGCCAGGCTGAATAGCCAGAGGGAGTTGTTCGATCTGTTGAGAATCGATCATTTCCGTGGTTTGCAGGCATTCTGGGAAATTCCATCAGAAGCACCGAGTGCGGCAAACGGATACTGGGTGTCAGGCCCGGCTGATGATTTCCTGTCGGCCTGCTTTGAATCCTTACCGGATTTGCCGCTTGTTGCCGAAAATCTTGGCATTATCGGTGAGGATGTTGAACAGCTTCGCCACCGTTTCCGGCTGCCCGGCATGACGGTTATGCAGTTTGGCTTCGACGGCAGTCCAACCAATCCGCATTTGCTGCATAACCACCAGGCCGATGATCTGGTTTATACGGGCACCCACGATAACGACACCACTCTGGGGTGGTACAGAAGCCTGGATAAACCGACACGAGACCATGTAAACCGATACCTGAGAGTGTCTGGAGCCGATCAGGCTAAGCATCCCTGGCCAGTCATACAGGCTGCAATGGGGTCCGTGTCCCGGCTTGTTATTGTGCCGATGCAGGATCTCCTGGGGCTCGGATCAGAGGCAAGATTCAACACACCTGGCACCACCGAAAATAACTGGTCATGGAAGCTTCCCGATAACTATCAGCAGCTTGAAAGCACCGAACGTATGCGGGACGTGGTGCAGCTTTATGGGCGGTAAACTTACCTCTGGTTAAATATTGATCAGCGTCAACCCGAGTTAAACAGAACACGCTATAAAGAACAGGAAGGGTGAAGAGGTGTTGTCTCACCAGAGGATCTCATTCCGAATGAAAGGGGCGCCTGATGGAACACCGGTTGAGTAAGCGAGTTGAGGGTGAGTTGCCTATACTGGTCTACAAGCGTGGGATGCCAGTGGCAACAGGGAAGATTCAGGATGCGTCGAAGCGAGGGCTTTTCGTCGCAACCGAATTTACCAATGTGCGAATCAATCAGACGATTCAACTGTCGTTTCGGCTCCCAGACCACCGGCAGGGCCATCAAACATTGACCGCTCATGTTGCACGCAGGTCTGATGATGGCCTGGGGCTCGACTTCGATGGCGTGGATAACGATGCGCACGTGATCGCTGAGCTTTTGATTTGGTTAGATAACCACGCTTCAGAAGCCGCCATCACCGGGCGGCATCGGATCCATTAAATCGCGTAAAAAGGGAAGATATTCACCATGGCAAGACTTGAAGGAAAAGTAGCAGCGGTAACCGGCGGAGCGCTTGGTATAGGCCGTGCGGCCGTTGAGCGAATGCTGGAAGAAGGCGCAGCGGTGGGTATTCTGGACTTCCTCGACAAAGAGGGCGAAGCCTTAGCAAAAGAGCTATCCGCCAAAGGGCATCGGGTTGCCTACTGGCACTGCGATGTGTCTGATGAATCTCAGGTGAAAGCGGCCATTGATGGGGTTGCCGAGCGGTTTGGCAAACTGGATGTGATGGTGAATAACGCGGGTATTTCAGGTGCCAACAAGCCCACTCATGAGGTTACCGAAGAAGAATGGGACAAGGTTCAGGCGGTGAACGTAAAAGGTGTATTTTTCTGTACCAAACACGCCATTCCTCATATGAAAAAAGCCGGCGGCGGCAGCCTCATTAACCTGTCTTCCATATACGGACTGGTGGGTGCGCCGGACGCGCCGCCTTACCATGCCTCCAAAGGTGCGGTTCGGTTGATGTCTAAAACCGATGCCATGATCTATGCCAAAGAAGGCATTCGAGTGAACTCTATTCACCCGGGATTTATCTGGACACCGATGGTGGAAAACCATTTGAAAACCACGGGAATGGATCCCGAAGTTGCAAAAGCAGCTACAGCGGCCTTGCACCCAGTGGGGCACATGGGCGAACCCGATGACATTGCCTGGGGCGTTGTGTATCTGGCGTCTGATGAATCCAAGTTCATTACGGGTAGTGAGTTGGTCATTGATGGCGGTTACACGGCTCATTAACGGGCCGTATACCTGTTATGTCGTTAGCCGCCTACACCATGCGAGCGCTGCCTGAGACGCTGTCCGCGCTCACCTCCCTGGCACTGGACCTCAGGTGGAGCTGGCACCATGGCAGCGACCACCTGTGGCGAGCTTTGGATGAGGATGCCTGGGAGGCCACCCGGAACGCCTGGCTGGTGCTGAACAGCGTTTCGTCTGAACACCTTAAGGCGCTCTCCGAGGATTCCGAGTTCCTGGCGGTTTACCAGCAACAGGTCAAACGCCACGAGGCATTTGCTCAGGCCGCCACCTGGTATTCGGATAACTGCGAACCCGCACTAGGTGAGGGTGTGGCCTGGTTCTGTATGGAATATGGGGTATCGGAATCGCTTCCCATCTACAGTGGCGGGTTGGGGGTACTGGCGGGCGATTTTCTAAAAGCGGCCAGTGACCTTGGTGTTCCAGTCATGGCTGTCGGTTTGCTGTATCAGCAAGGGTATTTTCGGCAGGCGCTAAACACCGAAGGCGAACAGATTGAATTCCACCCCTACAACGACCCCACCATGCTGCCACTGGCGCCGCTGCGGGACAGCAGTGGTGAATGGGCGAGGGTAACCGTTCCGTTTCCGGGCAGAGAGGTGCGACTTCGGGCCTGGAAAGGACAGGTCGGGCGCTGTGAACTGCTGCTGCTAGACAGTAACGACCCACGCAACGAACCCGGTGACCGGGGTATAACCAGCGAACTCTACAGTGGCAACCCGGAAAAACGGCTTCAGCAGGAAATGGTGCTGGGAATCGGAGGCTGGCGCCTGCTTGAGTTAATGAAACGATCACCCAGCCTATGTCATATCAACGAGGGGCATAGCGCTCTGGCGCTGGTTGAACGGGCGCACCAATGGCAACGGCAAAACCACACCGATTTCACCACCGCCCGAATGGCAACCCGGGCCACCAATCTCTTCACCACACATACCTCGGTAGCGGCGGGTTTTGACCGCTTTCCAGTCAATCTGGCTGAGCTTTATCTAAGCCCTTGGCTCGCCGAGAACCATAACACACTCGATGCACTGTTAGCTGTGGCCAATACTGAGAGCTCTCAACTGAACATGGCAGGGCTAGCCTTGGGGATGAGCGGGCGGTTTAATGGTGTCAGCCGAATTCACCAACAGGTTACCCAAACTATTTTTCAACCCTGGTTTGCCCGCTGGCCCAGCGCTGATATACCGGCTGAGTACGTCACTAATGGTGTACACACACCGAGCTGGGATTCCCCCGAATCCGATGGGTTGTGGACACAAGCGTGTGGCCAGGACCGATGGCGCCAACCCATGGACGTATCCTGTCCATTACAAGGCACCGCTGATGCGGACATCTGGGCAATGCGCAGGGCACAGCGAAAGCGAATGATCGGATATTTGCGCGGGCGTTTGCACAGCCAACACTGCGAGCACAACTATGGTAGCAACCCGGATGCCGCGTGCGGCGTCTTGCTGGATGCAGCAACCCTGACCTTGGGCTTTGCGCGCCGTTTTACTGATTACAAGCGGCCCGATTTGCTGCTGAGTGATCCGGAACGGCTAATGAAGCTTCTGACCAATCGAGACCAGCCATTGCAGATCGTTCTTGCGGGCAAGGCTCACCCCCATGATCACCAGGGCAAAGCGATCATCAAACGTTGGAAAGCCTTCTCGATGCGGCCGGACGTCGAAGGCAGAGTGGTGTTTATCGAAGACTACGATCTGGCAGTCGCAAGCCAGCTGATTCAGGGCGTGGATGTGTGGCTCAATACGCCTCGCCATCCATGGGAGGCCTGTGGCACCAGTGGCATGAAGATACTGGTCAATGGTGGCTTGAACCTGTCTCAGTATGACGGCTGGTGGGCGGAAGCCTGGAACCCGGACGTTGGCTGGGCAATACGGCCAGGCGCGACGTTTGAAGAACTGAGCCAGACTGACCAGCATGACGACGCCGATGCGGAAGAACTCTATGAAAGGTTGGAGCAGCAGGTGATCCCGGAGTTCTATCAGCGCGACTCTGAAGGCCTGCCAACCCTCTGGCTGCAACGCATTCGGGCCAGCATGAACCAACTGACTGCACGGTATTCGGCCAACCGGATGGTCAGGGAGTATGTCACTGACTTTTACCTTCCAATGATATCCGCCGGCGAGCAGCGCTCTGTGGAGCACACTCGAGAACTGGTCCGGGCAAGGGAAAGCATCAACCTGCACTGGCCCAAGCTCAGATTTGGACAGATACGAAGTGAAGAATGTAATGGCGAACGGGTGTTTTCGCTGGATGTTTACCTGGATGGCCTGGCCAGAGAACAAGTGGCGGTAGAGCTGGTCGCCGAAGCCTCTGAACTGGGGCCAAGATTGGTAAAGGCGATGGTATTCATGCTTCAACTGGCTGGAGCAGACGACACCTACGAGTACGAGGCCCGGGTGCCATGCCGGCCGGCGGATCACTTCACACCAAGAATTCGGGTCAGTGACCAACGCTTGAATCTGCCATTGGAGGACAGCCACATCCTGTGGTATCGCTAGTGGGTACCGCTGATCATCCGCGCCAGAAGCCCGGTGAAAGAACGATCACCACACTCAGAATCTCCAGTCGCCCCATCAGCATACCAACAGACAGAATCCATTTGGCGGCATCAGGTAGAGGGCCGAAATTACCCGCAGGGCCGATAATGTCGCCTAGGCCGGGGCCGACGTTGGTCAGCGACGTCAATGCACCGGACAACGCGGTCACGAAATCCAGCTGCAAGGAGGCGAGCAGGACAGTAATGATCAGCAGACACAGTAGGAATATGAAGGTGTAGGCGATCATAGAGGAGATGATTTCATCACTGACCGCGCGGCCATTGTAATTACGGGTGAACACCGCCCTCGGGTGAAGCAGGCGCATTAACTGCTCCCGAAGAATGATAAGCGAAAGCTGAAACCGGAATATCTTCATGCCACCAGCGGTTGAGCCAGAGCAGCCCCCCACAAACATCAGAAAGAAAAACACCACAAAAGCCAACGGGCCCCAGGCTGAATAATCTTCGGAAGCATACCCCGACGTACTGATCACTGACGTCACGTTAAACAGCACGGAGACGTAGTTGTGAAGTGGGTCGAAAGGTACCGGTGATACCCACCAGCGGTAGAGTGTTAGCAAGGCAGGAACGGTCAACAGGATGGTCAGGAACAGCCGAACTTGCTGGTCCCGGAATAACGCCCCATGCTGGCCGTGCATTTCTCTGACGAACAGAAAAAACGGCAAGCTGCCGAGGATCATGAAGAACGAAGCTTCAAGCAAAATCAGATCGCTGAACTTGCCCATCGACATGTCTGACGTTGAAAAGCCCCCGGTGGCGATACTGGTCAGGCCGTGATTAAACGCATCAAATAGTGACATGCCGGAAAGCCAATAGGTGACGACCGCCACCACAGAAAACACCAAATAGACGAACAATAGGCCACGACTCAGGGTTTTCATCCTCGGCAGTGCTTTATCGGTCCATTCGGAGGACTCTGTCGCGAACAGGCGCATGCCGCCGACTCTCAAAAACGGCAACACCGCAACGAACATACCGATGATACCGATGCCGCCCAACCACTGGAGAATTGAGCGCCATAGCAATAGGTCCTTGTCGAAGCTATCAAGCCCGCTGAAAACCGTAGCGCCCGTTGTTGTAATGCCGGAGGTGCCTTCAAAAATGGCATCGGCGACAGAAATGCCGTTGTCACTCAAATAGAAGGGCAGGGAAGAGAGTATTGCGATAATAAACCAGCTCGAAACCGTCAGCACGAACATGTATCGAGGCTTAAGATCCTTGGCTTTGCCGCGGGTAGCGAGAACGCCGAGCAACCCAAGGCCACACACGATGGCGGAGGATTCCGCGAACGCCATAGCGTTGGGCGCGCCCGATGGCGTTGCAGCAAGAAGAAGAACCGGTAACGTCATGAATACACTCAAAAGTATAAACATGATGCTGACAATAAAAATGACCGTAATAAGATTTCTCAAGGGGCGCCCAAGCCAGCTGACAGTGAGAGGGCGAAGGATACCCCTGGTGCAATGCTTCCGCAAGGAAACAGGGCACCTCAGGCGGGATTACCGGGAAATTAAATCGATGTAAATCCAGCGTAAATTTGGAACCTGGCTATAGCAAAGCACGTTCAGTTGCTGCAAGTTGATTACAGGAGTGCAAAGCCACTCTAATTACATCAAGGAGAATCGCTATGATGACCAAGAAAAGCCTTCTGATGGCCTCGATCGCTACCGCCGGGATTGCCATGGCCAGCACTGCATCTGCTCAGGATATGTACAAATCCGGTGTCGGCGGCTTGTATGCGGGCGTGAATTACACTTTCATGAACGCCGATTTTGATGGCATTGCGGATGCTGATGTCGGCACACTGTCCGGTAAGGTCGGCGTCATGGCCACCGAGTACTTCGGTGTTGAAGCCCGGGCGGGCTTTGGTGTCGATGATGATCGGGTTGGTGGCGCTGATGTTAGCCTGGATAACTTCTTTGGTGGCTATGCAACCGTCAACATGGTTAATGAAAGCCCGGTAACACCCTATGCCGTACTTGGTTTTACACGGACTGAAGTGGAAGTGGGTTCGTTAGCCGATGACGACTCAGATTTTTCCTACGGTGCAGGCGTGAACTTCGCCTTCGCTCAAAACCTGTCTGCCAATCTGGAATACATGCGCTACTACGACGACAGCGATGTTACGCTGGACGGCATTGGTCTCGGAATGCAGGTCAACTTCTAGAACCGAGGCAGCAGACCGAACAAGCCCGCGAGAAACCGTTTCCCGCGGGCTTTTTGTTATCAGGCATGGACAAACCGGCCTAGAAGCAGCACTCCGCCGTAACCAAGCGTATAGGCTGCCAACAAATGCAGCGCATAGCGCATGTATGCCGCAAACGTCAGCCCTTCGATTTTGCTCATGGCAACGATACCCGCTGCCGAACCAATCACCAGAAGCGAGCCACCCACACCCACCGCGTAGGTCAGCCCCATCCATTCCGCAGGACTCATCACAATGCCTGCTTTAAGCAGGGCAGCCGTCAACGGCACGTTATCGATCACCGCAGAAAAAATGCCCATCAGGTAGTTGGCATACATGGGCGGCAATACATCGTAAATCGCCACCAGCGAATCCAGCGCATGGATTTCTTTAAGCATGCCCACCAGCAACAAAATGCCGAGGAAGAACAGCAGCGTTTCGAACTCGATAACCCGGATGTATTCCAGAATGGGGTCCAGATCGGAGTCGTCGCTCATGAAGCGGGACACGAGGAACATAATCGACAAGCCGAACAGGAAGGTAAGCACTGGCGGAACACTAAACAGAGCATTCCCGGTAATGGTTCCGATGATGGTGATCAGAAACAACGCAGCAATAACGGCATCAACCTTGCGTACTTCGTTGGAACTTCCTTTAAGCGAGACGGTTCCATCCAGCCCTCTGGACAGCAGCACGGCCAAAATAAACACGGTAATCGATGCAGGAATGGCAAGAGTCAGCAGCGTGAGTATTTCAACCTTGTCCGCCAGGAAGATCATCAGGGTAGTGACGTCACCGGTGATCAGGGAAACCCCACCAGAGTTAACCGCAAATACAACTAAAACAATAAATTGCAGGCGTTTCTTAAGCTCAAGGTTTAATGACAGAATAAGCGAGCAAGACACCAGGGTCGCCGTAATGTTGTCCGCCAGCGACGAAAACACGAAACAGAACAGGCCGGTAAGAAACAGCAGCCGCCGCTCGGTAACCTGGCGGGGCATGATCAGGTAGATCATGTTCTCAATCATGCCTTTCTTGTTCAGGTAAGCGACAAACGTCATTGCCGCCACAAGGAAAAGCCAGAGGCCGGCAATCTCGGCAATGCTTTCAGACAGTCCGGCTGAGACCGCAGCCGTTTCATCCGGGCTGGAACTGAAAAGAAACAGCAACACCCAACTCAGGGTGCCGAAAAACAGGGTGGTCTTTGCTTTATTAACGTGGATGACTTCTTCAAAAATCACGCCAAGAAGCGCAAGTACCGAAACGGCAATCAGAACAGCATCAAGAACTGGCATCTCAGGATCCCGAACCTCAGAGAAGGAATGGCTGCCTGTGCATGCGCAGCCGGGAAAGTCGCTGGCGATTTTAAACCTGTATGACGGTTATCACAAAGGTGCGTCACGCAGGTTCGTGAGGGAGTTTCGAGGCATAGATCCAGGACGCTACGAATGACGTAAAGATTCTTCAAGAATACCTGATGCTTTATTGCTCGATAGGAAAAACCATGAAAAAAACAGTCCTTCAAGTTAGCGCGTTAATTGGTGCCTTTGCGTGTGCCGGTGCGGTACATGCGACAGAGACGAGAACGGCTCTGGTTCCACTCCCTTCTATTGACGATTTTACAAATGGCGATGGCTGGGGCATTGGGCTTGGGCTAAGCGTCGAATATGAGACTGCTTATGAGGGCTCGGACGAATTCGAGTTTGAAGTCGATCCAGCCGGCGGTGTTCAGTGGCGAACTGGCGATAATATTTACTTCTGGGCAGGCGAAGCAATCGGGTGGCGGGCTTTGGTGAAGGATTCCTGGTTGATTCAAACTTCTATAGGCTACGAAGAAGGCCGGGAAGAGGGCGATTCAGAGGATGGGAGGCTGGACGGTCTGGGTGAATCGAAGTCCGGGGTAACGGCGCTGTTGGAAGTTCGTCATGCCCTTACAGACGACTGGCGCTACTTTCTGGATGGCCGTGTTTTAGCGGGTGAAATCGGAACACTCGGCATTTTCGGGGCAGGAACCTGCCTGGCATGCCAGCCTGACGGCACTGGTTGGGAATTGGGCGCGGTCGTTACGTTCCACGACGGTAAGCTGGCCAACCGGGATTTTGGCGTGAGCACACAACAATCCATTGATTCAGGCCTTCCCGAAACCGATGTTGATAGCGGTTACAGATCCACAGGCTTTAATCTGAGCTACCGCGATTACGTGGGCGAAAACTGGCAGATCTTCGGTGAAGCACTTTACGAAGCTTTTGGAAGCGACGTTTCAGACAGCCCCATCTCTCGGAATGATTACGAGGCGGAAATCGGTGTTGGGTTCATTTACGTGTTCTAGTTTTCGCTGAGACCGATCGTAAGCGGACCCATATCTTCCAAAAGGGAAGTATGGGTCTGCACTTGATTTAACGAATGCGCGGTGCTTCTAATTCATGACTCAATGCTCATGCCCTCCAGCAGCGCCATGCACGCCCTCTATATAGTGAATGTAATTGACGTAGTCAGCGACAAAGGCACGCCCCTTATCGCCGCTTTGATCAGCCATGGCCCTTGCACGCTGAGCCTCATGATAACGCTCACGAATGCCATCCTCGATCTTGCGGGTTATATTTGCCACGAGGCGATCAATTTGCCCGTTTTCCAACGCCGCATCCGCCGCCATTAAACCCGGATCAATCTGTCCGGAAGGCTTGATGCCGGTAAAGGGTGCGCCTTCGGAGGCACGATGAACCTCAACGAGCGTCGAGAACAGATGCTGATCGGCAATGTTTTTCGCAGTTTCGCTTTGCCCGCGGACTTGGCGCACATCGGCGAATACCCTTTTGATTTCGGCCTCATCCTTTGCCGGCACCCATTTGAGCAAGGGCTTAACATTGCCTGACTCCAGTGCCGCACGGGCTTCGGTAATCACGGGACCGTCCAGAGCATCACAATGAGCTTGGGCGCTACCGGCAAACATCAGGCTGAAGATTGCTGCGGCCACTGCGGGAACAGTGGTTTTGCGTAATTTGGTTTTCATACATGACCTCCTCATAGTGCGTTGAGCTTCACGAGCACCGGGTTTGGTGGCGCTTGGCAATCAGAGTACGGAAGGGAGGTCAAAGAAGCGTTCTCAGGTACGAAACCGAACCGATTCCATGGTTTGGAAATAAAATATATAATTCAAAAGGATAGAGGTTTCAGTATCGGGTGAGAGCGTACTCGAACGCCGGGTAGCCAGGTTCAGGATCGTGGCTAGGGTCGGATATCGCCCTGCAGGGCTCGTCGGCGATATTCACTGGGGGTAAATCCTGTCTCTTTCTTGAAAGCAGTGTTGAATACGGACTTCGAGTTGAAGCCAGAGTCATACATAGTTTGCAGAATATTTGCCTGATTGGCTGCATCGGCCAGGCGCGATTTCGCCTCGTCGATGCGATAGCGACTGACGAACTCAAAGAAATTGCAGCCAAAGCCTTGGTTAATGGCCCGTGAAACCTCTCTTGAAGGGGCGCCCAATTTCCGTGAAAGTTGTTCCAGGGTCAGGTTGGGGTGCAAGTGGGGCTTTTCCTGGTGCATTAACTGTTGGAGCCTGACCTTTAAAGTTTGATCAAACTGCGGCGTGGGCTCTTCTTCCAGCAAGGCGGCCTGGTCTGCTGCCAATCCAGAGAAAACAACGGGTTGGCGAAGAGAGTTTATCATCAGAAAATTGATGAAAATGAAGCCCGTTACAGCGCCAGCGCCGGCCACCCACTCGGTTCCAGGCACGCTTCTAAACACATGCGCTGTAAGGCAGTACATCATGCTCACGGTCCAAGCCACTGCATAGCCGATCAGAAGCGTCCGTAACCACGCAAGTTGTTTGTTTTCAATACTCGAGAAAATCTGTCGAATACCAAGGCCGAAACGGTTAATCGCACGAATCGTCGCGTACAGGTAGCCCAGAAAGACCGCGTGAATAGCGACTGCAAGAAGGGGAGAGGTAAGTACGCCCGGGTGGTCCCGTTCAAGCAGAATCTGAACTTTGGTCTCGCTTGGCTGTAAATAATATTCAATCAGAAAAATTGCGCCGACCACCCAGAAGAGCAACGTGTGCACGAGATGCTTCCCGCGTAACTGGAAATTCTGATACATCAGCGATTGCGCATATAGATAGAGCGTGCCGGCTTGTAGAAGTCCGATGAGTGTTCCGAGGTAGGCGAAGTTTGGGTACTGGAGCGCAAGCCCGCTGCCATAGAGGAAGATCTCTCCCAGCCCGGCGGCGAAGAACACCAGAGTGGCAACCAGGAGTCGGTTAGATATGAGCCCACTGTTGGATGGAAGTAGGAGAAAAACGGCAAGAGCCAGCGATTGAATGATGCTCGTCAGCAGCACAATGTCGGTGAGTGTCAGATACATGCCAGATTCAGCTCCGCTTCAAAACCATCCTGCCGTCCTGTTGCCGGCGATCTGAGATGCAGGGTCATGCCGGCACCTTTAGCAATCGCATCGGCAATCGCGAGGCCCAGGCCAGAACCTGCAGCGTCCGTTTTGGCGCGTGCAAACCGGTTTCTTAAAAGAGCGAGCTGTTCCGGTGGCACTCTTGCACCGCCATTGCAGACCCTTAAAACCCCATTATCGTTCAGGTTGATCTTCACCGACTCGCTACGGGAACCATGCTTAAGGGCATTCTCGATCAGGTTACGCACCAGGATGGCGAAGGCATCGGGATCAAGAAAGGAGTTCACTTCGCGCTCCGGCAGGGATAAAACAACTCGCCCGGGTGCCTGGGCCTCAAAATCCCGGGCAATCATCGCGAGGATGGGCACAAGATCCTGCTGGCTTTGTGAGAGTGCACCGCCACCTTCTGCTTTTGCCAACTCGAGCAGTTTTCCGGACAGCACCGAGAGACTGCGTAACGCTTCTTCAATTTCTGCAACATCATTCTTGAGATAATCATCGGGCATTCTGGTTTTCAGTCGCTGCACTTTGGCAAGCGCTGTTGCCAGGGGAGTTCGCAGTTCATGGGCACTGTTGGCGGTAAAGCTGCGTTCTGATTCGAGAGCACGATGCAAACGCTCAAGCAGCCGGTTGATGGCACCGGCGATTGGTTCAAATTCACGGGGTAACTGCTCTTCTACAACAGGGGACAGATCTCCCGCGCCGCGGGATTCAATGTCTTGCTGAAAATCGACCACCTTACGAAGGGAAAGCCGGACAATCCACCAGACACCCAACAGGCTGACCGGAATCAGCACCAGTAAAGGCAACAGTAAGGCTAATCCCGCCTCCAGAGCGGATTCACGCCGGTGCGCCAAGGGTTCGGCCACTTCAAGATAGATGGTATAGCTGACTGCAGATACGCCATATAGCCGGTGGGTCAGAGTATCTGAAAACCCTTCCGCGGGGGTCCTGCTAAACACGCCAGGGTCGGCATCGTGGGACTGGAGCAGAATATTTCCAGCTTCGTCCCGTACCAGATAGGTCAGGTATTCGTCATGGTCTTTCAGGGCTGGGGCCTTTTGATTGCCCGCGCCGTTCTCACGGTTCAGGATGTCGGTGACCGCCAGTGGCAGTATGCGCTGGGCGGTTTCTTCCAGGGCACTGTCGAAGACCTCGTTCATTTCATGCTGTGCCACCAGTCCCGAAGCGGTCACGCCCAACAGCCAGAGTAGGGTGACACCGAGTGTCAGGCCGATACCGAGTGTTTTTTGCAGGCTGGTTCTAGTGGTCATGTGTTTCCAGGCGATAGCCCATTCCCCTGACGGTTACGATAGCGTCCCGCCCCAGCTTTTTACGCAGACGGCTGACATAAACTTCGATGGTGTTACTTTCGATTTCGGCCCCGAAAGCGTATAGACGATCCTCCAGTTGCGATCGCGATAACAGCATTCCGGGTCGCTGGATAAAGCCCTCAAACAATGCCCACTCCCGTGCCGTAAGTTCTACCGGCAGGCCGTTGCGACTGATGCGGTGATCGCCAAGATCAATCATCAGCTCGCCCACTTGTATGATCGGGCTTGGATTGCCGCGATATCGGCGAGCCACCGCGGCCACGCGGGCCGACAACTCCGAAAGATCAAAGGGTTTGACCAGGTAGTCGTCAGCACCGGCATTCAATCCTTCAATCCGGTCAGACACCTGATCCCTGGCGGTCAGAATGATCACCGGTGTTGTTATTCCGGTAGCCCGGATCGTTCGCAAAAAGCCGAAGCCATGGCCGTCGGGCAGCATCAGGTCCAGCAGAATCAGGTCGTAGGCTGTGGTCCTGATACTCGCCTCAGCAAAGCGCAGAGTTTGCACCCAGTCCACGGCGTGGCCGTCGTCCGCAATCTGATCCCGGACCGCCTCGCCCAATCCCGCCGTATCCTCCACCAAAAGAACCCGCATTCTTCACCTCTGACCCAGCCCTGAAATCAAGATACTACAGCTCGAACCTGACAACAGCCTGAATGGTCAATAACGCTTCGATCTCTCTTCACCGACCTTCAGCTGGCTGTCAGGTTTGGGCGCTAGCCTTCGGGGGAATATTCCAGGTACCGATCGCAGGAGATGTGATGATGCGGATGATTTTTCCTTTCGTTGTGTTGGTTTTGGGCCTATGGGCCTGGAACCTCTTTGCAGGTCCTGGGGCCGGTTCTCCCTGGGCAGTCTATGACCAGAGCCTGCTGCTCAGTGGGCTGTTATCCATTGCTCTGATGTCACTGACCATGATGCTGGCACTGCGCCCAGCCTGGTTGGAGAGACCGCTGGGCGGGTTGGATCAGATCTATCGCACCCACAAATGGGCGGGCATTCTGGCAGTGGTATTCGCGGCAGCTCATTGGCTGATTGAAATGGGTGACGATGTTATAGAGTCGATTTTCGGAAAAGCCGGCAGGCTGCACGATCAGGATTATTCCGGGTTCATCGACACCATGCGCGATGCTGCGGAAGAGGTAGGGGAGTTCGCCGTCTATCTGCTGTTCGCCATGCTGTTGATCACTTTGTTGCGCAAGTTCCCCTACAAATACTGGCGCTATTTGCATCGCGGCATGCCGGTGCTTTATCTGTTGCTCGCTTTCCACGCGGCGTGGCTGACTCCGCTGCAATGGTGGCAGCAGCCAATCGGGCTACTTATGGCCATTTTGCTCCTCGGCGGCAGCATCGCCAGCGGGCTATCTCTGACCGGCAGAGTTGGCCGTCGTCGCCAGGTTCGCGGCACGGTCACCCTTCCGCCTTCGTCGCTTTAATAAAGAGGCTTTTCAGTTCCGCTGAAATGGCCTCGTTTGTTCAGGTCGTTGTCAGGTTAGCGCCTTAAAGTGGATTTAACACAACCAGCAGGAGAGACACCATGAAGACCAAACCCATTATTCTGAGCTTGTCTTTGTTACTTCTGAGCGGCGCCGCACTTGCAGATGACGACTGCAATGATCCGGTGGCGAATTGGCAGCCCCGTGAAAACCTGCGTGAAAAACTGGAAGCAGAAGGCTGGACAGTTCACCGAATAAAGGTTGACGACGGTTGTTATGAAGTCAGGGGCCTCGACGCCAAGGGGGTCAGCGCAGAAGCCTCCTTCGCGCCCGCTTCACTGATCATGATGAAGTGGGAGCGTGAAGACAGTGACGATGAGGAGAGGGACCACGGCAACAGGAAAAATGGACAGAGCAATCCCAAAAGTCAGGCGCCAAGCAACGGCATCGTCAAGGGTCGCCCCACCGTTTCCGTTGAGTAACTGATTGAATTTGGCCTATTCATTTAACGCTCATCAGGTTTTCGGAGACCATTTATGAAAACGTTTGTTCTCACTTGCAGCCTTTTTGCAGCCCTTGTTTTGCCGGCATTCGCCCAGGCCCGCGACGTGACCTTCACTACGGAACTACAGAATTACGGTGGCGATGGAGCCTATCTGGCTCTGTATCTTACCGATGCTGCCGGAGAGTATCAGGGTACCCTTTGGGTTTCCGGGAAGAAATCTAAATACTACAAACACTTGGGAGGCTGGGCCCGCGGCAGTCGGCTTGATCCGGCAGAGTACGATGGCTTGACCGGTGCCAGTGTCACCAGTGGCCGCACGTTGAAAATCACTCTTAACCTAGATGATTCGCTGATCGACAACGGTTATGAGGTTCGGGTCGACTCTGCCGTTGAGGATATGCGCGATATTCGAGCTGATGTCATAGCCCCCCTGACCACTGAAGGTTCCGGGAAGCCGGTTTCCGGGCGCGGTTACGTGCGCGCTCTTACCTACGAGCTTCAATAATCCACCGGGAGCGTCGGCTATGTTGCGCAAGTTCCACAGCTTACCGGGCCTGCTTGCTGGTTTGCTTCTGATGGTTCTCTCAGTCACGGGTGCTGTGTTGGCTTTGGCGCCGGTGCTGGAAAGAGCCTCAGCGGTCATTCCGGCTTCCGGTGAAATCAGTATCGCCGAGCTGGCTGACCGGATCGTTGCTCACTATCCCGGGACTGAACAGATCGTGCGAGAACCTTCTGGCAAGGTCATTGTGTATTACAGCCATGACGGCCAGGCCGGTGCGGATCTGGTGAATCCGGTAACAGGTGAGGGTACCGCACCCTACGAACCTTCCGCATTTTTTGGCTGGGTCAAGGACCTGCACCGTGCGTTTATGCTGGATGATGCCGGTAGAGCGCTGGCCGGCGTATTAGCTGCTTTGATGGTACTTCTGTGTCTTTCGGGAATATTGTTGATAGCCCGGCGTACCGGGGGTTGGAAGAATATACTAAGACCGCTTTCCGGCTCAGGCGGGAAACGAATCCATGCCGAGCTGGCCCGGTTTGCCGTGCTCGGCCTACTGTTATCCGCACTGACCGGTAGCTATATGTCGGCACAGCGCTTTGGTTTGCTGCCGGAAGTGCCTGACACCGGGCCAAGGTTTCCGGCTGATGTCTCGGGCGGGCAACCGTCGCCTGTCGGCACCTTAAAAGCCCTAGGCAATTTCGATCTTGGCGAACTCCGGGAACTGGTGTTTCCCTATCCCGGTGATCCGCAGGATGTCTATTCTCTTTCAACCTCCGGCGGCTCCGGTTTTGTGGACCAGGCAACGGGCGAGTTGCTGCAATACCAGCCGCGCTCTGAAGGAAACGCATTGCAGCACTGGATTACCCGTTTGCACACCGGTGAAGGCCTGTGGTGGCTGGGCCTTATTCTTGGCGCTGCAGCACTGACTGTGCCCATCCTCTCGGTAACGGGCGCAACCATCTGGTGGCAGCGTCGCCGGCATTCAGGACAGCTTCCTGACAATGCCGGTGCCGCTGAGGCGGATACGATTATCCTGGTCGGCTCCGAAGGCAATGCCACCTGGGGATTTGCCCGAGAACTCCATAGCAGTCTGAATAAGGCCGGTTTCCGTGTGCATTGCAGCGAGATGAACAGCCTGGCTGAGCAGTATCCGCAGGCTGCGAGGCTTTTCGTGCTGACATCGACATACGGCGATGGTGATGCACCCGCATCGGCCCGGCGGTTTATGGCCAGGCTCGATGACTTCCGTGCTGAAAAGTATCTGCGATACGCGGTGCTCGGTTTTGGTGACCGGCAGTTTCCGAGCTACTGTCAGTTTGCCAAAGAGGTAGATGCTGCGCTCGCCCGTAAAGGCATGAACCGATTGCTCACCATTGAGTTGATTGACCGGTGTTCTGCCGCCCAATTCAGTGAGTGGGGAAGCCGGGTGGGTGAACTTATCGGACTGCCGCTTTTGTTGAACTACAAAGCGTTGCATCCTGCTACGGTAAAACTGGAACTGGTAGAAAGGGCGGACTACGGGATCGCGGTGCAGGCACCAACCAGTATCTTCCGGTTCAAGCTGGCGGAGCAGGGCGGATGGCCAACGGTTTTTCCAAGAAGATTTAAAGCGCTGCCACACTTCGAGGCGGGAGACCTGGTTGGGGTTATGCCCCCCGACGGTCAAGCCCCGCGGTTCTACTCGCTCGCGTCCTCAGCTAGCGACGGGATTGTTGAGATATGCGTCCGCAAGCAGCCCGGCGGTCTATGCTCCGGGTACTTGCATGACCTCAAGCCGGGAGCTTGTATCGATGGTTTTATCCGCCCCAATCCAGGCTTCCGGCCAGCTACAGGTAGCCAGCCAGTTATCCTAATCGGTGCAGGTGCCGGCATTGGTCCGTTAACCGGTTTCATCCGAAAAAATACCAGACGCAACCCTATGTATCTGTACTGGGGCGGTCGCGATTCCAGTTCGGATTTTCTCTACCAACCCGAGCTCGGGCGCTATCTTGACGATCATCGACTGAGCGCGCTGAACACTGCCTTCTCAAGAGCAGACGAGCGCACCTACGTGCAGGATAGGCTAAAGCAGGATGAGTTAGCGGTACAGCAGATGGTTAGCACCGGTGCGCAGATACTGGTCTGTGGTGGCCGGGATATGGCAGCGGCAGTGCGGCAGGTGATAGGAGACATTCTCAAACCCCTGCACATCGATATTGAAACGCTGAGAGGCCAGGGGCGTTATCTTGAAGATGTGTATTGATGGACAAAGCCACAATGCCGAGCAGAGTCTATAATCCCAAAGCACACCGCATCGCGTCCTGAACAGGAGGCTGAAACATGCCATCCACAGAAAATGACAGACTGCTAAGCGAGCACCAGCCAAATGCCGTTCGTGCACGGCTTGCCGGTCCCGTTAAGGCATCGACACTTCCAGACGCTGTGCTTGGCGGCATCGATGGCTGCGTTACAACGTTTGCGGTTGTATCGGGTGCGTTCGGCGCAGGTTTCTCGCCACAGGTTGCGTTGGTACTCGGCTTTGCAAACCTGATTGCAGACGGCTTCAGCATGGCGGTAAGTAATTACGAAGCGGGCCAGGCGCAGTTGAATCAGATCAAATTTGCTGAACGCACAGAACGTGAACATATCCGTGCTGTGCCAGAAGGTGAACGTGAGGAAATTCGCCAGCTGTTTCAGGCGAAGGGATTCGACGGCGAATTGCTGGAGCAAGTAGTAGAGGCTATCAGTCGTAATCCCGATGTGTGGGTAGCAACCATGTTGCGAGAAGAGTACGGACTCTCGGGTGCCGGACTCAGCCCACGCCGAGCCGCGTTGACTACCTTCGCCGCATTTTTGTCGGTTGGTGCTTTACCTTTACTGCCTTATGCCATCCCGGGTATGGAGAGTCAGATTCAGTTCCTGACGAGTCTTGGTTTGGCAGGCGTCGTCTTCTTGGGTATCGGAATGCTAAAAAGTATCGTCTATGGCTTACCAGCAATTCGATCCGGACTCCGGACTTTGATCATGGGTACGGCCGCAGCGGGGCTGGCGTTTGCTACTGGGCATTTTGCGCAGGGGTTATTGGGGGGTTAGGTCTTCAGTGGTGAATACCTAATTTAACATAATATACATTATGCGCAGTTCTTTGTGGGCTTGAATACGGCCAACCAGGAAATGATCCCGGCAGATAAATGACAAACGGGCTGTCGTGGAAACCGATCACGACGAGCAGCTGTAATGTGACGACCCTCCAACCTCAAAGAGCTCCGGCGGTTTCAGTGTGTAGTATTTGAACTCCACATCTTCCGATTGCTCAGCGTATGGCTGAGTCATGACCTCCTGGAGTTCCCGCAACAAGGCATAGTTGCCCGCTGCCGCTTGCTGATAGGCAGGCACAACGAGCCATTCTCTCAAACAGTACTTCGGATTGACGAGCTTCATTTGATTAGAAAGGTCCTCTCGAGAACCAGCTCGGGTGAGCAACCTCCATTTTGTGAGCCACGCAGACCAACGCTGGTCCAGTTCTCCGGCGCCCACCGCATTGGCCGTGTCTCTATAGAAGCTTTTCTTGAGTGGCTCGATGTCGTCTGGCACCGTAGACAGTTCCCGGAAAAACAGCGTGTAATCAACGGTTGTTTGCATCATCAGAGTTGCGAGTTCCCTGAACAAAGCCTCGTCAAAAGCATCAAGTCCGAGTTTTGCAGCCCACATTTTCTGCATTTGCGTTTGCATCACATTTGGAAAATCACTTTGAACCTCTTCAAGCTGCCGCAGGCCGTCCTTCTGGCCGGCCAACAACGGTCGCAACGCCGAACAAAACGAGTGGAAATTGCGTTCGGCCGCTGCGGGTTGGTTCAGGAACGAAAAATGTTGCCCGCCACCCGTCCATGGCTGGAACTGGGGATTGAACACATCGCAGAATCCAAAGGGTCCATAATCAAGTGTGTAGCCGCCGGCCGCACAGTTATCGCTGTTGAAATTTCCCTGGCAGTAACCGACACGGATCCAGTTGGCCACGAGTGACGTCAGTCTGATCTGGAATTCACGCGCAAGGGATACGACTTTATCGGCGGTGTTCAGCGCCGGGTCGATAACGTCACGGTACTCACGATCGATCAGGTGCAAGACGATCATCTCGAGCTCTTCCGTCGCCTTCGGGTGTTCATGCTTGCGAGCGCGTCGACTGAAGAGTTCAAGCTGCCCTACCCGGATGAACGACGGTGCAACTCGGGTTGAGATGGCAACGGGATCGGATACCAGCACATCCGGGTCGATCGAACGTGAGCCCTCCGAATACCACGGGCGCCTGACGGTCTCGGTTTTCGACACGTACAGGCTCAAAGACCGTGATGTGGGCACACCCAGCGCATGCATGTGCTCTTGTGCCAGGAACTCCCGAACACTGGATCTCAGAACGGCCCGGCCGTCGGCGCCGCGGCAGTAGGGTGTGCGCCCTCCCCCTTTGAGCTGCATTTCCCAGCGTTGACCATTGATGACGGCCTCGAGCACGGAAATGGCGCGACCATCGCCGTATCCGTTGCCGGTCTGAAACGGGCATTGCTGGTAGAATTCGGTTCCGTAAATAGACAGTGCGTAACCACAGGCCCAACCGACTTTGCTCATCGGCTCCGGAACACGC
Organism: Marinobacter sp. SS5-14b; assembly: GCF_030541005.1. Classification (GTDB taxonomy): domain Bacteria; phylum Pseudomonadota; class Gammaproteobacteria; order Pseudomonadales; family Oleiphilaceae; genus Marinobacter. The sequence goes on from NZ_JASSVM010000001.1 coordinate 798,598, forward strand.
GACAAGTCGCCAGAGAACATGCGGACGAAGTCGTCGGACTGCGCCAAGCTGTCGACGAAGCCCAGCTCACGAAACAGGTGTTTGCTGTGCGCGACGTATTCGGGATTTGCGATAGGCGTAGGGGTGACCGGAACATAGTGGCCCGAAAACACTTGTCGCGGACTGTGGTCCGCCCCGTTTGCTTTTCCCTCAGGATCGCAGTTGAGTGTTTCGATAAACGAATAGTCTGCCAAGGTTGCAAGATCGTCGAGGGTGGCGACAGTAGCGGGTGTTTCCTCAGGCAGTCGTTTCGGCATAAGAGCTCCAAACGTGGTTTAAATAGCCTCGGTAGCAGCAAAACCGGTTTACAACCAGCGCCTCACCTCAGACCTGTAACGGGTGTACGCTTCCCCGAACAATACCCGCATGTGACGCTCTTCCGGCTTGATCTGGAAGCGGTTCATGTAGATCACAAACATAGGTAGCAAAAGTGCTGCAAATACGCTGCCGAGATAGAATCCCCAGGCAACCAGTATCAGGAGAAACCCAAGGTACATGGGGTTTCTGGTGTAACGATACACACCGTTCTGCACCAGACTGCTGGATTGATGAGGCGTACGCGGGTCTACCGTTGTATTGGCCGATCGAAACGCCATTACGCCGAGTATGGCGATCACAACCCCGAATGCAAGAACTGTCAGGGTGAGCAGAAGCCTGCCCGGAATTGGAAATTCGCCGGAAGGTAACAGGCGGGAGATCGCCCACATGGCGGCCCCAAAAGCAACGGTCAAAACGACGGGGGGAACCTTTAACTCAAGTGCCTTCACGTTCGGATTCATCCATGAGGTCTAAGAGGACGCTTCTGCATGTATGCCCAGCGTTGTGTTCACTGCATCTCGAATTTCCCGATAGCGGTTTGGGTTGCTGATCAGTGTCTCCAGGTCGTCCTCGGGGAACATTTCGTGCTTCTTTTTCATGGCTGCTTCGCCGGTTAAAACCGCCGGTAGCAAGCGTTCCAGGCAGCGCAACATCACCTCGGGCGAAACCGACGCCCCGGGTGAAGCGCCCAGTAAAGTGCCATAGGTTTTGTCGGTAGACACGATGATTTCGGTGCCCATCTGCAAGTCCCGGTCTTTAATGATCTGCACGCGCTGGCCAGCTTCTGAAGGCTTCCAGTCAAACTTTTTACTTAGGCCCGGAGCAAAGCTGTCGAGCTCCTCGAACATGCTTTTTTCGCCTTTGAACGTCTCCGATACCAGGTACTTAACCAGCGGAAAATGCTCAAGGGCGACGTTGAGCAGACTCGGGATATCATGCAAGCGCATGGAGCCCAGGTAGTCGATAACGCCACGGCCTCGTTCGAGAACCGGTTTGAACGATGCGAAAGGCCCGAACAACAAGTAATGCTTACCATCCACTACCCGCAAATCCAGATGCGGAACCGACATGGGCGGCGCCCCGACCTTCGCTTTCCCATAGGTCTTGGCCCGGTATGCCTCAGCTTGCTCAGCCGTGATCTGGGCTTGTAAAAATCGACCGCCCACAGGAAAGCCCGAAAATCGGCTCCGGAACGGTAAATGACTCTTTTTTAAAAGCGGAAAAGCACCCCCACCCGCGCCGACGAACAGCACATCGGCCCTGTGCTGGACCGGAACGCCCTTTTGACTGGCCTCAACAAGCCAGCGCCCGGTCGGGCTTTTGTGAACATGTTTTACGTGGGTGCCGTACTCGATTTTGACACCCAGCGTGTTCACGGCGTAGGCCGCCATTTGCTCTGTTAGTGAGCCAAAGTTAACGTCGGTGCCGGTTTCAATGGCGGTGGCGGCCATTTTTTCATTACGAGGCCGCTCTTCCATGGTGAACGGAATCCAGCGCTTGATTTCATCAAAGTCTTCCGAGTACTGCATCTTTTCGAAAAAGTGGTGGGCCGACATTTCCTTGAACCGCAGGCGCAGCTCTTCGATGGCGGGTTCGGGAACGATGGTGCAATGCTTGGTTTGGTTAATAAAGGTTTTCGGATCCTTGATGGCGCCCCTTTCGATCAGGTACGCCCAAAACTGCTTTGCAACGTTGAATTGGGCATGAATCTTCAGGGCCTTTTCCACCGAAATGACTTCTTCATCCACCGGCGTGTAGTTAAGCTCACAGTTCGCTTCGTGCCCGGTACCGGCGTTGTTAAAGGCCCAGGAATTCCCTGCTCCTGCCCGGTCAAGCCGCTCCAGAATGGTGATATCGAGGTCGGGTGCCAGCTCCTTTGCCAATACAGCAAATGTGGTTCCCATAATCCCGGCGCCAATGATAATCACGTTCATAAGATTTACCCGACAGGTTCAACAGCATAAGACTCAAATAGCGAAGACTTCCTATGCGAAAGTACCATGAATTCGGTATGAAGCGCTCGGATTCTGCGGCGTTTCCGGGAATCTGGAAGCCGGTACTGGCGACACGCAACGGCTTCCACGGAAACACTACGGTTGGCGTTGCTCAATATCCTTTATAGCATCCTCCAGAAAGGAATCGACCGTTTCACCCGGTAACAGCAACTGCTTTTCGATCATGGCATCTCGCCATTCGGACTCCTCAAAAATACAACGGTATTCGTTCGGAAACTCAACGTAGAGTTGTTTGAAGTGATCCCGGGCGCGGGCTTTGTTGGGCATTTTCCTGCGCGATTCAAGGACCGCCATATTGTACAACGCCCCTGCCCGCACGTTGTCCGGCTGAGCCTGATCCCTATAGATGGTGTCGAGCCGGTTGATCACTTCGTTAACGCCCGTAAGCCGGTGTTCCTTGATAATTTCAACCGCCGAGGCCATCACCCGATCTTCGCCCTGGGTACAGGGCGAATTCGCGTGATCTTCCAGGTAGTTGTCGACCGCCCGTTCTACATCGTGTTTGTACTTGTGATCCTGTTTTTGCTCATACACATACCCCGTGCCTACGGTCGTGGCGACAGTGCCGGGCATACACCCGGTCATAGCGAGAGACAATACGGTCAAAGCAGCCACAAGAGGCGCCTTGGGAAACATTGGGTGAGCAGTCATGGATTCATCCCTGGTGATTGGTTACATATTGTTACGCAGAACGGTAGCGATAATTGACCCATAGAACCGTGAGCTCCGTAGGAAAACGAATAATTTACCTCGAGGGTTTGTACCATTCAGGCCACAAGCCTATGGTTATGGTCCTGAGTGACTAAATTCCGCCTCAATATTCTATGTCACCCCAATCTATTAAGGAGTATCACATGGCTAATACCCGTGCTTACGCAGCCACCGCCCCCGATTCCGGCCTTGCCCCCCACTCCATCGATCGCCGTAATTTGCGAAGCGATGATGTGGCCATTGAGATTGACTACTGCGGTGTTTGCCATAGCGATATTCATACGGTGGAAAACGACTGGGGTGGCGCCAGGTACCCTGTAGTGCCCGGCCACGAAATCATTGGTCGTGTAACGTCAGTGGGCCCGAAGGTTTCGGGTTATAAAGTCGGCGATCTGGTCGGTGTCGGTTGTATGGTGGACAGCTGCCGCACGTGTTCTGCCTGCGACTCCGGGCTGGAACAATACTGCGACGAAGGCTCCACCATGACCTACGGCAGCCTTGACCGGCACGACGGTACTGTCACTCACGGTGGCTACTCAGAGAGCATCGTTGTGAGTGAGCGCTTTGTGGTGCGTGTGCCGGAAAGCCTGGACCCGGCAAGTGCGGCGCCGCTGCTTTGCGCAGGCATTACCACTTACTCGCCGCTGAAGTACTTTAAAGTCGGCAAGGGCCACAAGGTAGGCGTGCTCGGCATGGGCGGATTAGGGCATATGGGTGTGAAGCTTGCCAAGGCTCTGGGTGCAGAGGTGACGATCTTCACGCGCTCCGAGAAGAAGGTGTCGGAGGCCAAAAAGCAGGGTGCCGATCACGTCATCGTATCAACTGACAGTGATCAGATGAAAGCCGCGGCCAGCACGTTCGACTTCCTGCTCGACACCATCCCGGTGGGCCATGATCTCAATCCTTATCTGAAGTGCCTGAAACACGATGGCACCCACATTCTGGTGGGCCAGCTTACCCCGGTAGAGCCCCCGTTACAGGCAGGCCTGTTGGTCACCAAACGTCGCGTTATCGCCGGTTCTCTGATCGGGGGTATGCCGGAAACCCAGGAAGTTCTGGATTTCTGTGCCGAACACGATATTACCTGTGACGTTGAGATGCTCGACATCCGGAACATTAACGAAGCCTACGAGCGAATGAAGAAGGGTGATGTGAAATATCGGTTCGTCATCGACATGAAATCCCTTAAAGAGGGTTGAGACAATCCGCTAATTACCAATCCTGCAGCAAAGGGTTAGCATGAGGTTATTGTTATCGCATCTGACCCTGGACGCCACGCATGACTTATGCACGCATTGCCGGAACCGGCTCTTATTTGCCGGACAACGTCGTTACCAATCTGGACCTGGAAAAGAAGGTTGATACTTCTGACCAGTGGATCCGGGAACGAACCGGCATTGAACAGCGCTATATCGCCCTGCCCGGCCAGTCAACGGTTGATCTGGCCGAGCAGGCGGCGCTGCGGGCGATTGAGGCCGCAGGCATTGAAGCCGGCGATATTGATCTGATCATTATCGCCACGACCACTCCGGACAAAGTGTTTCCCAGCTGCGCCTGCATTTTGCAGGCCCGGCTTGGCATTCACGGTTGTCCGGCGTTCGATATTCAGGCGGTGTGCAGTGGCTTTGTCTATGCGCTTGCCACGGCTGAAAAGTTCATTCGCACCGGCACCAGTAAGAAGGCGCTGGTGATCGGTGCTGAAGTATTCTCTCGGCTTCTTAACTGGGAAGACCGAACCACCTGCGTACTGTTCGGAGACGGCGCCGGTGCCGTGATTCTTGAGGCCAGTGAAGAGGCGGGCATCCTGTCGACCCATCTTCATGCCGATGGGCGCTATGAAAAGCTGTTACACGTTCCCTGCGGTGTCGCTAACGATTTCGACACAGTGAAAGCGGGTGGCGCCTTCGTTGAAATGAAAGGTAACGAAGTGTTCAAAGTGGCCGTGAATACCCTGGGACAGATCGTGGATGAAACCCTGTCCGCGAACCAGATGCAGAAGTCGGATATCGACTGGCTGGTGCCGCACCAGGCAAATCTCCGGATCATCGCTGCTACAGCCAAGAAACTGAGCATGTCGATGGATCAGGTTGTGGTCACGGTAAACCGGCACGGCAACACCTCAGCAGCGTCTATCCCGTTGGCGCTTGATGAAGCCGTACGTGACGGCAGAATCCAGCGCGGTCAGGTTGTCTTGCTGGAAGCGTTCGGTGGTGGATTCACTTGGGGATCGGCGCTTTTGCGCTATTAAATGACGACCCAGTTATTCCTTAAAGCGCTTTCAATATTTATTTTTAATCTTTTTGGTTCTTAAGCCGCTCTGTTAAATTGCTCCTCAGATTCACTGATCAGGTTCTGAGGAGTTTTCAATGAAACAACTACTTAAAGGGTTCGCACTCGGTGCCGCCCTGCTCTCGGCTCAACCAGCTCTGGCCGCCGACCGGGAACTTCTCAACACTTCCTACGATATTGCCCGTGAGCTCTTCGCTGCCTACAACGTGGAGTTCCAAAAGCACTGGCAAGAAAAGACCGGTGAAACCGTTGAAATCAACCAGTCCCACGCGGGTTCGTCCAAGCAGGCCCAAGCCATTATTCAAGGCCTGAAGGCCGACGTTGCCACCTTCAATCAGGTGACCGACATCGACATTCTGCACGAACGCGGTGGCCTGATTCCTGAAAACTGGGCCGAGCGTTTTGCCAACAACAGTTCACCCTATTACTCGACCATGGCGTTCCTGGTGCGTAAGGGGAACCCCAAGAATATTCAGAACTGGGATGATCTTGCCCGTGAAGACGTGGCCCTGGTCATGCCTAATCCGAAGACCTCCGGAAACGGCCGGTATACCTATCTCGCAGCGCTTGGCTACGCTCAGGACCAGTTTGGTGACGATCAAGCCAAGATCGATGAGTTTCTTTCGACCTTTCTTGGCCAGGTTCGTGTTTTCGACAGCGGCGGACGCGGTGCCACAACAACCTTTGTTGAGCGCGGCATCGGCGATGCCCTGCTGACGTTCGAGTCTGAAGTGCTGAACATTGCCGACCGCCTGGACGGCGAATACGAAGTGGTCACCCCGAAAGTCAGCTTTCTGGCTGAATTTCCGGTTACCTGGATTGATGACTACACAAAGCAGAACGGTACCGAAGCGCTGGCAAAAGAATACCTGAGCCATCTGTATTCTGAAGATTCCCAGCGCCTGCTTGCCAGCTTTAACTACCGGGTTCACAACGAGGCCGTCGTGGCAGAAAACGCAGACCGCTTCAAAGAGTTGAAGCTGAAGTCTATCGACGAGATTGCCGGAGGCTGGGAAAACGCCATGAAAACGCATTTCTCCAGTGGTGGAAAGCTGGATCAGCTGCAGCGTCAGCGGTAAGAGGCACTGATGTCTTCATCCGCTCAAGCAAGCGCCGCCCCCGTGCGGCGCTTTGCCGGTCGAAGCAAACGGGTTTTGCCGGGGTTTGGTCTCAGCCTCGGCATTTCCCTGTTTTTCGTTAGCCTGGTTCTGTTACTGCCGCTGACCGGTCTGGTGGTTGAAACCGCAGGTATGACCTGGGACCAATTCTGGTTCACGGTGACCGACCCAAGAGTCGTTGAGTCCTACAAGGTAACGATCTGGACAGCCCTGGCAGCCTCTTTGTTCAATGGTGTGTTCGGCCTGCTTCTGGCCTGGGTTCTGGTTCGCTACGAGTTCCCCGGGAAACGTCTGATCGACGCCGTTGTGGATCTTCCTTTTGCATTGCCCACCGCCGTAGCCGGCATTACGCTGGCCACGCTGTTTGCGCAAAATGGCTGGTACGGTCAGTTTCTGGACAAACTCGGCATTGAAGTCGCCTTCACGCCAATCGGCATTGTTGTCGCCATGGCCTTCACCAGTATTCCTTTTGTCGTTCGCACCGTTCAGCCGGTGCTTGAGGAGCTGTCAGCTGCCGACGAAGAAGCTGCGGTCAGCCTGGGCGCATCGGATGGCCGGGTATTCCGGAAAGTTATCTTTCCGTCCTTGTGGCCGGCGCTGGTCACCGGCATTGCCCTGTCCTTTACCCGTAGCCTGGGTGAGTTCGGTGCCATCATCTTCATTGCCGGCAACATGCCCTACGTCAGCGAAGTGACCAGCCTGATGATTTTTATCCGCCTGCAGGAATACGATTACGCGGCTGCCAGTGCCATCGCCTCCATGGTTCTTCTGGCTTCCCTGATATTACTGTTTGCGATCAACATCTGGCAGGCCCGCTACCTGCGCCGGCTGGAGGGTCGTTAGATGGCTGGGCACAACCGCAGAGTAGGAGATCAACCCTGGGTGCGCCGGTCGCTTATCGGGCTTGCCCTGACCCTCACCGTGATCCTGCTGGTCATCCCGGTGGTGGTTATTTTTACCCAGGCCCTGAGCGCAGGCTGGACCACATTTGCCGGCAATATTCTTGACGAATACACGCTACACGCTATCGGTTTAACGCTTTTCGTCGCGCTGCTTACGGTGCCGCTCAACCTGGTGTTCGGAACGGCGTTGGCCTGGTCGGTTACGCGCTTTCGGTTCCCCGGTCGAAAGCTGTTGATCACGCTGATTGATATTCCCTTTGCCGTGTCGCCCGTTGTAGCCGGTTTGCTTTACCTGTTGTTATACGGTCGCAACGGCTGGCTTGGCGGTTGGCTCAGTACTCACGACGTACAACTGATGTTTGCCTGGCCCGGGATTGTCATGGTGACGGTGTTTGTTACCTGCCCGTTTGTTGCCAGAGAGCTGATCCCTCTGATGCAGCAGCAAGGCAGCGAGGAAGAGGAAGCCGGCGTGGTGCTGGGCGCTTCTGGTTGGCGTATTTTCCGCAAGATCACACTGCCCAACATTAAGTGGGCGCTGATCTACGGCGTGGTTCTGACCAATGCCCGGGCCGTTGGAGAGTTTGGCGCCGTGTCGGTCGTTTCCGGTAATGTGCGCGGCCAGACCAACACCTTGCCCCTGCACGTCGAGTTGCTTTATCAGGATTACAACATTGTCGGCGCTTTCGCCAGTGCGTCACTGCTGGCTGGCATCGCCATACTCACCCTCGTGGCAAAGGCTTTTGTGGAATGGAAACAATCCAGTTCAGAGAGTCCAGCGCCGGAAAAAGGAGGTGTCTGAAATGAGCATCACCATTGAAAAGATAAACAAGGCGTTCGGGCAATTCCAGGCGTTAAACGATGTGTCCCTGGATATTCCTGAGGGTCAGCTTACTGCCCTGCTCGGCCCTTCCGGCTCGGGTAAAACCACCTTGCTGAGGATCATCGCCGGGCTGGAGTCTTCGGATACTGGCCGAGTGCTGTTTGGCGGAGACGATGTCAGTAAACTCCATGTCCGCGACCGGAACATCGGCTTTGTTTTCCAGCACTACGCACTCTTTCGCCATTTGACGGTTGCGGAAAACATTGCGTTCGGACTGGAATCATTGCCCCGGAAACAGCGCCCCTCAAAGCAGGACATTCGCCAGCGTGTTGACAAGCTGCTTGAGATGATCCAACTGCCGCAGTTGGCCAATCGTTATCCGGCACAACTTTCCGGTGGCCAGAAGCAGCGTGTTGCACTGGCCCGGGCATTGGCCACCCAGCCCCGCATCCTGCTGCTGGATGAGCCGTTTGGCGCCCTGGATGCCAAAGTTCGCAAAGATCTTCGCCGCTGGCTGCGGGCCTTGCACGACGAGTATCACTTCACCAGCATCTTCGTCACCCACGATCAGGAAGAGGCGCTGGAGCTCTCAGACCAGGTGGTGGTCATGAGCCAGGGCAAGGTCGAGCAGGTTGACAGCCCGACTGAGCTTTACGCCCGGCCCGACAGCCGGTTCGTTTTCGATTTTCTTGGCCATGTCAATGTGCTTTCCGGGGTTGTTAAAGGCCAGAAGTTAACCCAGGGCGATGCCTGGGTTTCGCTCCCGGGCGCAAAGAGCGATCAGGAGGCGCAGTTGTATCTGCGCCCTCACGAGGTTCAGCTCAGCCGCACTGCCAACGCCCATGCGCGGCTGCCACTCCGGATTGAATCGATCAGCTTGATTGGCTCGGAAGTACGAATTGAACTGCAACCCCAGGGTTGGCAAAGCACCGAGCTCTGGGAAACAGGCATGAGCCACGCAGAGTTTGCAAGCCAGAACCCGGCAAGGGGGGAACTCTGGTATGCCGTGCCCAATGTTGGCCACCTGTTTTTCGAAGACAGCCACCAGCCCAAAACCGTAGACTGGCATTACCAGAACGCAGCAAACGCCAGTAATATGTGAACCGGCACAGCATACAATTCAGGCTTTTTGATGGCCCCGCAACCAAACCGGTTGAACGGGGCTTTTTGTTGTCTGAATTGGGCGTTATAGTCAGACCCTACAACAATAATCGGGCAGTAACCATGACGCGGCACCAGCAATGGAATCCCTCTGTTATTATCATCGGCACCGGCTTTGGCGGCATTGGCATGGCCATCCAGCTCAAACAAGCGGGCTTTGATCAGGTGACCTTACTGGAAAAAGCATCCCGTGTTGGCGGAACCTGGCGCGACAACACTTATCCCGGTGCCGCCTGTGATGTCCAGTCTCATCTGTACTCCTATTCTTTTGAGCCAAAACACGACTGGAGCCGAAAGTTCGGTGCCCAACGGGAAATTCAGGCCTACATGGAGCACTGCGTCGAAAAATACGGGATTGGGCCTCATATACGCTTCAATCAGTCGGTGACGACGGCGAGCTTTGATCGTTCACACAACCAGTGGACGGTGAACACTGAATCCGGTGACACCTACACAGCCAATGTTCTCATAACCGCAACCGGACAATTGAACCGACCAGCCATCCCGGATATCCCTGGCCTCGAATCCTTCAAGGGTGTCATGTTCCACTCCGCACGCTGGAACCACGAATACGACCTTAGCGGCAAGCGGGTTGCGGTCATTGGAACCGGGGCCAGCGCTATCCAGTTTGTTCCTGCCATAGTCCCGAACGTTGCTAAACTCGATTTGTATCAGCGCTCAGCAGCCTGGGTATTGCCCAAACCGGACCGGGAGTTTTCGGATACCGAACAGGCACTTTTCAAAAAGCTTCCCCTGTGGGACCGGGCTTACCGGTCGCTGATCTACCTGAAAAATGAAACCCGTGCGCTTGCCTTTACCCGGTTCAACAAGCTCCTGGATATCTTCGCTCAGCAGGCCATCAAAGAAGCCAAAGCCCGCGTCACTGATCCGGAAAAGCTCGAGCACATCATTCCGGAATACCAGATTGGCTGTAAGCGAATACTGATTTCAAACGACTGGTACCCCGCAATCAACCAACCCCATGTCAGCCTCATCACTGATGGAATTGGCCGGGTAAACGCCTCCGGTGTGGAAACAGTTGACGGCCAACACCGGGAGGCAGACGTCATTATCTTCGCCACCGGCTTCCGGGCCAGTGAGTTCTTGTCACCGCTGCAGATCACCGGTCGCGACGGTAACTCACTGAATGACGCCTGGGCCAATGGTGCGAAAGCGTTCAAAGGGATTACTGTAAGCGGGTTTCCCAATCTGTTTATGGTGTATGGCCCTAACACCAACCTGGCACATAATTCTATTTTGTATATGCTGGAATCCCAGTTCCGCTACGTGATCAGCGCCCTCAAGGCCCTGGCCCGTTACCCCGATGCGGCAATGGATGTCCGCGAAGATCGCCAAAGCCGGTATTGTCAGGTCGTGCAACACGGCCTGGACGGCACCGTCTGGGATACCGGATGCACCTCCTGGTATCTGGACGCCCAAGGGCGCAATACCGTTAACTGGCCCGGTTTCACCTTCAGTTACCGGTTCGCTACACGGTCGGTAGATACCGCCGACTACACCTTTTCAGACCCGGACGTCAGTCACTGAGTTAAGACACCATCATGAAGTTCCGTATTGATACCTTCACCCTGTTGTTGCTGGGCGCTATTGTTTTGGCGTCCTTTCTTCCGGTCACCGGCTCGGCTGCCGAGATGCTGGCTACCGCCGGAACCCTTGCGGTTGCGCTTCTGTTCTTTCTCCACGGGGCGGCACTGTCACGCCAGCAGATTATCGAGGGGGCTACCCATTGGCGGCTTCACATACTGATTACCACACTGACCTTCGTGTTCTTCCCACTGGCGGTTCTGCCAATCAACGGGCTCAGTACCATCGCACCGGACTGGATGCCAAAAGATCTGGGCCTGGGCTTCCTCTATCTCGGCGTTCTGCCGTCTGCGGTTTCTTCATCCATTGCCTACACGGCAATGGCCAGAGGCAACGTGCCCGCCGCCATCTGCAGCGCGGCGGCGTCCAACGTCTTCGGCATGATGCTCACACCCTTTTTGCTGTTACTGCTGGTGTCAACGTCCGGTACAGGTGGCTTCTCGGTGGCCGAAGCCCTGAAGGATATTGTGTTGCAGCTTTTGCTGCCGTTTGCGGTGGGCCATGCCCTGCGCCCCTGGCTGGGCGGCTTTCTGAACCGCAACGAGTCGCTGATGGCTCGCTATGATCAGTGCGTTATCTGGATTATCGTCTATTCCGCGTTTTCTCATTCCGTTGTGAGTGGCTTGTGGCAAAACCTTCCCGTTCAAGCCATCGGGCTTGCCATTGCGCTGTGCTTTGGTTTGCTGGGGTTATTTATGCTGATCGCGACATTGATGGTCAGAAAGCTGGGGTTCAGCCTGGAAGACGAAGCCGCAGTGGTCTTCTGCGGCTCCAAAAAGAGCCTGGCTTCGGGGCTGCCCATGGCCAAGGTGCTGTTTTCCGGGCACCCCGGCTTTGGCATGATTGTGTTGCCTATTATGTGTTACAACCAGATTCAGGTGATTGTCGGCGCCATTCTGGCCCAGAAGTATCGAATCAAAATAGAACAGGCGTCAGCCGCCCATGCCGCCGAAGATGGCCGTGAGAATTGCTAAACCGATTACCCAGCCGATAACTGCGGGCCAGAAGTTCACCATCTGGGGAGGCTGATCCGTTTCAGCTTCCGCGTTTTGGCTCTCGGCCATCTCATACTCGGGGTAATTCCGGGGGTCAGGCTCCTGAACGGCGTCCTGTACGCTGAACCAGTCAAACCACTCCCCGAGGAAGCGGGCAACCGGAACGGGGAACGAACCATTCTCCGCCAAGGGACGGATCTGATGCTCAAGCTGGCTGGCGAGCTCTCTGCGCAGCGGGAGCTGATCCGCAGGGGGCTCACACAAGATCGCTTTCCAGATGCCAGCGTCCTGCTGCCGAACCGGATCGTTCATCAAAGCTTTCACCTGAATCACAACTTCCCGGACAACCTGCGCCTCATTGGCGTCAAGTTCACGCTCAACCTGTACTTCAGACTGTGAGTCGCTCATCGTCTGCGGCTCAACCCCGGCGGCTTCCCGATAGGCTTCAGTCAGTGTTCGGGCCTCTTCACCAGACGCAAATTTCATCTGACGCTCGTAAGCCTCGCGGATTTGTTCCTGGTCTCCGGTCGGCTCAATGCCCAGAATCTCCCAGCAGTTCATAAAACGGTCACTCCAGAAGTGTAGCCTCTGTAAACTTTTTAGAGACAAATGGCTTGGGTTCTCCTAGGATTAATGGAGAATCACAACTAAATTTCCAACGCTCTGCCAATTATAGAACGACACCCATGCCCGATACGAATTACCTGTCAGATCCCCAGTTACAGGCACGCAAGTTGGGAAGGAAGCTCAGCTACGCCATATTCAGCATGACACTCGTCGCTTCGGCATCCGGCCAGGCGAGCGCTGATACATCAGAGCCTGATTTCAACGACGAACTCTTAATGTTCGGTGATGACATGCCAGAGGTACTGACCACAACCCGGCTTCGTCAACCCAAAACCCGTGTACCCGGAAGTACTACGGTGATCTCCGGTGATCAGATCCGCGATCTTGGCATCGTCAATTTGTACGAGGTGTTCCGGTTAGTGCCGGGAATGGTGGTTAATTTTGTCGGTAGCCACCAACCGGTAACCACCTACCACGGCACGGTTCATTATGAGCAGCGGCGCATGCAGGTATTGGTGGATGGCCGTACTGCTCACCGCGCCACCCTGTCCGACATGGACTGGGAAACCATGCCAGTTCCGCTGGAAATGATCGAGCGCATTGAAGTTGCCCGGGGGCCTAACTCAGCAGCCTACGGTATCAATGCCTTTCTGGGCACAATCAACATCATCACCCGTGACCCAGCAGACACGGCCGGCGTTGAGGCCCGCGTAACCCGTGGCTCCCGAAACCATATTCGATCTTTTGGCTCGGTTGGTGGCGCAGGGTCGGATGTCGATTGGCGGCTGACGTACGAAAAACGAAAGTTTGGCGGCTTCGATTACCAACTCGGGGACGACGACGAGAAAGTGCCCTTTAACGATGGCCACGGCATCAATTCCTTCACCTATGACTCACGCCTGAAATTTACTCAGCAAATGGATGTGGAGTTCAGGGCCGGCATTGTGGATGGCACCAAATATCAGGACAAGGATAAGAGCGGTGATATGGAACCCTCGGAACATCCGAATATTGAAGTCCGGGACTACTATCTCCAGTCACAGCTGAACTACAGCACCTCCGACAATCATTTCTTTCATATCATGGTCGCCGTTGAGAACTTCAATCGCCAGCAGCGGTATCGTATCGAGCTGCCTGACACCATTGCGACATGCTTACGGGACCCCAACGCCAACCCGATCTATTTCCGGGACGAAAATCGAAAGCGCCCTTGTTTCGAAGGCACGGGCGGGCCACCGATTGAGGCTCAGGTCAACGCCGACTACGAAGACACCCGGCTCGAACTGGAGCTTCAGGACACCCTGATAGTCAACAACGACCTGAAACTCGTGACCGGCGCCGGCTTCCGGAAAGACACACTGCGCTCAGAGACATACTTCAATGGCCGTGGCAATAACTACCAGTCCCGCTATTTCGGTAATCTCGAGTATTCTCCCCTCTCCTGGCTAACGCTGAACGCCGGCGGTAACTGGGAGCGAACCAGCACCACCGACGAAAGTTATTTTTCCCCAAGGGTTGCCGCGAATTTTATTGTGAATAGCCGGCATGCCCTCCGGATTGTTTTTTCAAAAGCCGTGCGTACACCCGATGGCTTTGAACAGGATCAGGATTGGGGGTACACCCTGACCAACGTCAGCCCGGCCATCTACTCTGACCTTGAAGGCAGGCGCATCACCGTGGCCGATGCTGCGCAAGAACCCGCCATACTGACCCTTGGAAAAGACCTTCAGGAAGAAAAAATCAGCTCCCGGGAAATCAGCTACTTTGGGCAGTTTCCCATGAACACCGCCTTGTTGTCGCTGGAGGTACGCGGTTTTAAGGATGAAATGCGCGATATGATCAGCGGTATCATTCAGCACAAAGAGTGGACCCTGGACAATAACGTCGCCGTAGATCAAAAGGGTTTTGAAGTGGAAGCCACCCTGGAGTTTCCGGGGACGGCCCTGCGTGCCAGTTACGGATACCTGGATCAGGATACCTGGTACAGTGGTGCACCGATTATTGATGCATCAGGCTCCGTAGATACCCGTGAACAGGACTACCAGACAGGTCTTCTCACCCGACTGTCGGTTCGGCATTCCGGAAGTGTGGCGGCCATTCAGGATTTGCCCTTTGGCCTGAAAGCATCTTCTGCTTTCTACTGGGCGGATGAATTTAATACCCAGTTTGAACGCATTGACGCCCGTATCGCCAAACGGTTTTTTCGGGCCGATTACACGGCAGAACTGGCCTTTACCCTGCAGCATTACCTGAACCGAGAACCGGAATTGAGTGGCGACAACCTTATCGAGGATCACAACCAGTTTTTCCTCGAAGCTGGAGTCAGGTTTTGATTATTACCTTTAGAATGGACCAATATCGGAGTACCCTGCCAATCAGGACGGTATGAGAGCAAAAGTGCATTCTGAAACTCCAGTCAGAAAGAACGAAGTGCCCGTGGTAGCCCCGTCATGGCTGCTGGCCTTCGCCTTTTTGTTACTTTGGCCAATGCAGGCTTATTCGCAGCCCGGGCATGAAACTTCGCGGATCGCGTATCTGGCGACGTCGGGCAATGCTGTGCTCGATCAACGAATTACTGACCTGATTACCCGTAATCTCAACCGCGACATCAAGCTGAGCACCCTCACTGAGAATCAGCTCCCTTTGCTCGAAAACGAACCTGTGATTGCCGTCGGTCCCGGGGCGTTCAATCGTGTCAGGCAGGGTAACCGGAATGCTTCCGTTGTGGCGATCCTCGTCGATACCCAGTTCATCAGTGGTTATGCCGGCAAATCTGACGGCAGAATAAGTGCCGTCTTGTATGATGTTCCATTGCTACGCCAGGCTCTGACCGGTAAAGCGATCCTCCCCCAGGCCACCAAAGTGGCCATGCTAGCCAGCTCAGAAGACGATGAACTGTATGAACCACTGCTGGGTCAACTGGCAGACTACAATCTTGAAGGACGAGTGTTCGTTGCCAGCAGCAAAGATCAACTCATTCCTACGCTTGTGCGCGCACTGAATTACGGGGACTTTCTGCTCGGAGGTCCGGACGACGACATTTTCAACCCGCGCAACATCAAGCACATTCTTCTGACCGCGTACCGGAGAAACAAGATTTTGATTGGCCCCAATCAGGCGTACGTCAAAGCCGGGGCTCTGGCATCCAGCTACGCCCCCTTCCCTGCCATGGCGGAAAAAGCCGCGAATTACCTGGAGCAGTATCTGGAGACCGGAAAATTTCCGGCCCCCGCATACCCGGACACGTACAGTGTTGAAGTCAATCAGCAGGTTGCAAGGTCTCTCAACATCCCCTTACCTGATCGGGAGTGGGTCGCTAATGCTGTTGAAGAGCTTCTTAAGCAGCCCGTGCAGGAGTCGGTAAAATGACGAAAGCCAGCAAAACGTCTTCGTCAATGACGCTCTCGCGGCGCTTGCTGTTGCTGGGAGCACTGCCAGCCGTCGTGATGTTTGTCGTACTTATGGCCTTTTTCACTTCTGCACGGCTGGATGATGCCCATCGTGATATGGCTCGTAGTAGTCAGATGCTGGCAGACAGCCTGGCACCGGCACTTGAATACGCCGTCGTGTCCGGAAACCGACTGGCGCTGGAGCAACTGCTTAGTCAGTCGTTGCGTAGAAGTGATGCAGACTGGGTCAGAGTGACGGACGTTGTGGGAGAAGAGCTCGGCTTTGTCAGCAAGGGCATCGGCTCAGCCGAGCGCACTGGCAATAGCTTTAACGTGTACGAGGCTGAAATTCTGCAGGAACCTCTCGAAATTGGCCCGGGAAATTCTGCCCAGTGGTTTGAGTCTGGATGGAACTTCAGTTCTGGCGCACTTCGCGTTGGGGCTGTGGAAGTTGGCGTGAACCCGGAAGTGCTTGAAGCCCGGCAACGTGATATCTGGTGGTCTTCCCTCACCGTCGGTGCAGGCATGCTGTTGTTTACTGTGCTACTGATCAACGTGTTTCTGGGCAACATACTGCGGCCCATGCAGAGACTTTCCAGTCGGGTTGGTCAGTTGATTTTTGGTGACTACAGCCTTGAGCCGGTTGTCCGAAAAGGCGTCGCCAGGGAAATCGCCGATATCCAGGAACAGCTTAATCAACTGGCCGAGCATCTGGATAACCTGAAAACAGCGAGGGATCAAACCCTGGCCATTTCCGAAACCGCCAGGGATAAAGCCGAGCATGCAAGCATGGCGAAATCGGAGTTTCTTGCCACCATGAGCCATGAACTCCGCACGCCCCTGAACGGTGTGATCGGAATGATTGATCACATTGCGCAAGAGCCTCTTACCAAGCGCCAGGCGGATTACCTGACTACCGCAAAGCAGTCTGCCCAGGATCTTCTGACCGTGATTTCAGACATCCTGGATTACGCCAGAATGGACAGCGGCAGCCTGGAGATGGACGTTCAGGAATTTGACCTGCAGGCTTTGTTTACCAACTGCGTTGCCTCCTACCGGCATGCTGCGGAGCAACAGGGGCTGGCTCTGGAGATTCAGTTTTTGGGAGACTGGCCAGAACACCCTGTGGTCGTGGGTGATGCGCCACGAGTACGTCAGGTGCTGGCCGGTCTGCTCGATAACTCCCTGGAGTTCACCAGTGACGGCTTCGTTACGATACGAACTCACTGGCTCGCCATTGAGCCCAGTCAGGCCCTGATCAGTTGCACAGTCAGTGACTCCGGGTCTGGTATAGCTTCAGAGCGGTTAAATGATGCTTTCAACAGCTTTGACAGCAAGCACCAGGGTAATGCCTCTGTGCAAAGCGGATCAGGACTGGGGCTATCACTGGTGCAGCGGCTGGTTGAACTGATGGGAGGGCATGTACAGGTTGAATCTGACCTGGGACAGGGCTCATCATTCCGCTTTGAAATCCCCTTTGAGGTACCTGTCACGGCCGAAAGCCCGGATAGATCGGTCAAGTAAGGTGGTTGCCTCGCCTGCCTCCGCCAAAGAGCGAAGGCAGGCCTCGTTTATTTCAGCTACGCCACCGGTTGCCTCATGGTGACAAACTCCTCGGCTGACGTCGGGTGAATGCCAATAGTACTGTCAAACTGAGCCTTGGTTGCGCCAGCCTTGATCGCAACCGCCAGTCCCTGAGTGATCTCTCCGGCATCCGGGCCCACCATATGGGCACCCAGAACTTTGTCCGTCTGATCGTCAACAACGAGCTTCATCAGGCAGCGCTCATCCCGGCCGCTAAGGGTGTACTTCATGGGCCGGAATTCGGACCGGTAAATGCGCAGGCTGTGCCCCGCCTCCCGGGCTTCCTGCTCGGTCAATCCCACCGTACCGATGTTCGGCTGGCAAAATACAGCGGTGGGAATCGCGCTGTAATCCATGTCGCCCTGGCCATCACCGAACAGCCGCCGTGACAGGACCATGGCCTGGGCCAGTGCTACCGGGGTCAGCTGTGGCGTACCAATCACATCGCCCAAAGCTGAAATGGATGGCACCGCCGTTTGGAAGTGATCATCTACCACGACATGCCCTGAGCCGGTCAGCTCCACACCCAGCTCTTCTAAGCCAAGGCCATCCACCAGTGCGCGCCGGCCTGTGGCCGCCATCACCAGGCCGGTTTCAAGACAGCTGCCGTCACTGAGGTTTACACGATAGTGGGCATTATCCGGTTCAACAGAATCAATGGTTACGTTAAACCGAAGGTCTATGCCTTTTTTGCGTATTTCCTGTTCTGTAAATCGGCGGATGTCTTCATCGAAGCCACGCAGGAACAGGTCGCCACGATACAAAAGTGTGGTTTCGACCCCCAGCCCCGCCAGAATGCCGGCAAATTCGACCGCGATGTACCCTCCCCCCCAAACAACGGCATGGCGCGGAAGCTGCGGAAGGTAGAACATTTCATTGGAGCTCAGTAAGCATTCTTTGCCAGGAATTTCAGGTATCACCGGCCAACTGCCAGTCGCAACCGTAATGTGCTTTGTCCGATAGGTCTGGTCGCCCACCGCAACCGTGTGTGGGTCACGGATGCTGGCGGTACCTTCAATAATGGTGACGCCTGCATTTTCGAGCATTCGTCCATAGATACCGTTCAGGCGCTCAATTTCGGCGTTTTTGTTGGCCACAAGTGTCGGCCAGTCAAACGTTACATCTTCATTGGGTATGCGCCAGCCATAGCCTTCAGCATCTTCCAGATCGTCCCTGACATGGGCCCCGTAAACGAACAGCTTTTTAGGAACGCACCCTACGTTTACGCAGGTTCCGCCAAGGTAACGTGATTCCACCACCGCTACCCTGGCGCCCATTTGGGCAGACATCCTGGCTAACCGCACTCCGCCAGAGCCAGCCCCAATAATAATCAGATCAAAATCCTGGTTTTCAGACACTTCGTCTCCCGTCTTTCGATGAAATAGCCAGATCAAATGGCCAGTGTAAGCCGGACCGAAATCTTGCCGGGTTCGTTACTTCTGTCCATTGCAGCTTGATCAATGATGATTCCATGCCGGGTATCGAGGCGCTCAAGCCACGCGGCCACATCGGCAAATGGCGCGCCCTCCATCCATACCCGTATCGCATTATCTCCGGTTGGCTCGAAACGTTGCAGTGACAGCCCGGCTTCGCCAGCCGAACGGGTGACCAGTGCCATCAGAGCCCGACCGTCTTCCGGCTTTTCGACGCCTGCGGCGGCATTGCTCTGGTTGCCTGAACGCCCAAGCCCCTGAATCGATGCCTGATTGGCCTGCATCCATCCAAGCAGTTCGGCGGCGTTTTCGCGACTTGCCTGTGCGTTGTCGTGAAACTCGGTGATCGGTCGCCAAACGGCAAAATACAGGATCGCGAGTGCCAGTGCCACGCCCAGAACAATCAGTGCCTGGCGATCCCGGGTAGGCAACTGGTCGTATCGGGCAATCATTTTGCCGATCGCTGGCTGGTCCTTTATACGTTGCAACATCCGTTTATCCTCCAGAAACCGTTAAACGGCCACGAGCACCGTTCGACTCGTTTACTACTGAGCCAATCTGTGCCTGCAAGCCCTGGTTTGCCAACCCGTTGCGCAAACGGCTCAGGCGGTCATAGCTGTCAGCTCTGATATCAACCACCAGCTCACCCCGGTTCCGGCTGTAATTTATGGAGTTGAAGGTTACTGCACCAGAGCCCGGCAGGCGGCCGTATTGATCGCCGGTGAACTTCATCAGGGTGATGAAGTCTACATCCAGCCCTTGAGACCCCGCCACACGCAGTTGCCCTTCGATAACACGGCGAACGTTGCCTGCGTGGGTACGCTGATCCGATGGGAAGGCCTGCCGATAGATCGCCATCGCTTGCGCCTGCAGGTCGTCAGCCTGTTGCTGATGATACACGCCCAGGCCAACTTCCAGGCCGAGCTGAATCACGAACCACAGCGATGCCACCGCAATCAGGGGGCGCCAGGGCTTGAGGGGGCTGGCACCGGAAACCTTGATCGAGAACGCGCCCTGGCACAGGTTAACGGGATGGCACAGGTGCTGATGGTGGGACCACGCCAGGAACTCCAGCACCGAAAACTCGAGCGGTTTTTGCTGAACACTGACACGGCCCGAGGCACCAGATAGCTCGCTGATCAACGGCTGCTGGTTCTCGATATCCGATTCCAGGCCGTAAAGTTGCACCGGGATTTCCGCAATCACCTCTTCCGAGGACGGCGCTGCCATGGTCATCGCAAACAGCGGAAGGTTGTCTGCCTGCATCCGCAACCATTCCCCACGCTGACTCTGCATCATCACAAACTCGCCATCCAGGCACATCATCCAGCCGGATTCCGGGGCTGGCAGCAAGGACGCATCGGGGTAGATGGCATCCAACCGTGCGTGAAGCCAACCGGAAAACAGAGTTTGCCAGCGTTGCATCTGGTTCAAATCAATAGCCGCAACCAGATACCCATCCGCGGCATGGCGCCCGAGTGCAAGGTGAACCGTTTCAATATCCTGGGCGATCTGCTCTTCAACCGCATAGGGCAATGCCTGCTGAATAAAGCGGCTTTGTTTGGCGGGTATATCTGCAAGGCAGAAGGCCGCTTCATCGCCGGGCACGAGTCCGATCAGAAGAACCTTATCCAGCGAATTCTGCGCCAGTGTCTGCTCAATAGCATCTCGCGTGTCGGCACTGCCATGGGCCTGGGCATCGCCGCTGGCATCATGCAGCACCCAGCTGTATAGCTGGACCTCCGGGTTCTGGTCCGGGTCTGCAAACGGCGCCAATGGCCTGACATATAGACGATAAGACATGGCTATCCTTCTGAGAAAGTGTAAGGTTCCTTGGAAATTCTGTTCTTTTGTCCGGTATCCCTGTGAACAGTCCGGACCTCACCTTCCGGATTTCGAAACACCGTGCTGACCATATTTACGACACGATTATCGTAGGTAATCCGTGATACAACTTCAAAAAAACGGGTTTGAAGGGTTAAGCCGCTGGCTTTGAGGCCCATTCCCGAGAATTCGGGCATCGCCAGAAAATCCTGAATATTCTCGAACCGTCCCTCTTCCCGTTTGGCAATGATTGACTCTGCCTGGGCTTCGTTCAAGTCCGGATGCAGGGACATCAACACCGGCCCGGTTGCGGCATTCACATTAATGCCTATGCCACTCACCGGCACCGCACTAACGTGGGGGCGCAATGCTACGTAAATTTCTTCGGTCATGCCTTCGATCAGCCTCAGTTCGGTGATCGATACAAACGGCTGATTGGCCGCCCGGTATCCTGGCTCTGCCATCAGATACTGCCCATCCTCTGCGCCATAGGCGCTTGCGGTTTGGTCGTCGGGGTCTACCCAGTCAATCAGAGTATCCACATTCAGGCCGGTGATACCCAGGGCAACCAGAAGACGAGCCAAACGGTCCTTGGTGAGCGGGTCAACCTGCCCATTCGGGGTGACCAGATCATTCAGGTTGATGCGGCCACCAAGGTCATCAATCTGTACTTCGGCAACACCACTCTCATCCAATGGCAATACGGCAGCGTGCATGGCCCAGAACTCATCCGGGCTGTCGACCATCACACCTTTTTCTTTGTCTTCTTCGTAGTCGCGTACCAGAATCCGCCTGGCGAATTCCTCAGCCCCCAGAGCAATGCTCTGCCCCTGTTGCTGAGCCAGGTAGTGGCCGGCCTTGTAAACCCTGAGACTTTGCTGCTTGGTCATGCCAGCGGCCAGCAAAACGACCAGCGCCATTGCCAGCAGCACCATAATCAGGGCCACGCCGGTTTGCCGGGTGCCGATCCTGAAGGAGACGGGTTTCATGTGCCGGCCCCTGCTGTGCCTTCTTCGGCCGTTTCATCCGTACCGGATTCGCTGGCGGCCTCCAGTTGTTGATTTACCACAGCCTGCGCCTGCCCCTGAACAAAACCCGGCAGACTGAATACCCGAACAATCTCGCCAAAACGCTCATGTTCCAGGGCTATTTCAATGCCCGCAGGTAAAGGAATGACAGGCCTGGCACCCGGTGCAAGATTGGCAAGAACCTGATCAGACGGCCACTGGTCCTGCCATTTCCCTTCCTCGTCAAGAAACCGGATGTCGAATTCAAGTACATTTTCCAGCAGCAGTACGTCCCGGCTGCTGTCATCCTGCCCCTGGTCGACAACGGGCCAGTACCGGCGCCTCAGTTCGGTACCGGTGTACTCCCAGCCCGCCCTTTGCAGTCCACTCCGGCGCAGCCCCAAGGGATTGCGCCAGCCCTGGCGGGTGATCATCAATGCAAAGGCATCTTCCCGAGAGGTCAGCGAAGGCTTGTAGTCTCCATAAACGTCCCGGGCGGGGCGGTTCACCACTTGGGTAATATCCCGCTCAAGCAGGAGCATCGCCTTCTGCAAACCGTCAAACTGATCGGCCAGCTCGTTGACTCTGTCTCTGGACGTGACCACGCCACTGACCACTTGCCATACGCCCAAACCAATGACCGCAGTGATGGTAACGGCAATCAACACTTCCATCAGTGTGAAGCCACGTTGAGCGCGGAAGAGAGGCCTGCCGGCGCAAGACACCATCACTTCTCTCCCAGAAAGGCGGAAAGTGTATGCACGGGGAAGGGATTCTCCTGATCGTCAGGGTATTTGGCGACGGTCACCTCAATGCGTCTCATGGAGGGCTCGGCTGTCCCCTGCACCACCGTTGTGACCTGCCAGCGGTAGGTGCCGAACTCGGTATCTTCGGAGTTTTCCGACGTACCGGGCAGCGACTCCTGCAGACGTAATTCATTGATTCGATTTTCCGCAATCCAGCCGGCCAGGGTTTTATCCCGAACCCGCTCGAAGCTGGAAATATACTGGCTGCCCACTTCCGCCGCTGCGGTCGCAATCAGGCCAAAAACCAGCAGCGCAATCAGCACCTCCAGCAACGTAAATCCCCTGGCCCGAGTTACCATTCTTCGTCTCCCGAACCTGGCTGTCGCCATTCGAGTTCGGAAACACCGTCAGAGGCAAGCACGAGCATGGAGTCGGTGTCCTTACCCAGGGTGAATTCAATTTCAAAGGGGGTGGTCTCACCACTGGAGAAAAAAACGACATTCGGACGCAGTTTGTCTTCAGCAGTCGCCAGGCGGGGTGCATCGCTTTCTACATACTCGGTCAGGGTTAGCCACTCCGGCAGAGTACGCTTACTGAACATTCGCTCTCCGGAGGGCTTCCATTCTCCGGACTCATCCTGAAAAGCAACAAAACGGTAACCATCGTCCTCCAATAACAGGCCCAGTTCGAGGTTGTTGAGCACCGCCTGTTCGGATGCGGTCTGCATCAGCAGGTAAAGTTCTCGCACGTTACTTTCAAGCTCGCGCTGCTGGGAACTGCCCGCCATATTGAAGACGGCAAGCGACGCCAGCAGCCCGACAATAATCAGGACAACCAGTATTTCGATCAGCGTAAAGCCGGAGTGGTCTGCCCTGCGGTACACAATCAATTACTTCCCGGTGTTCCAGGCACTGATATCGGCCGCATCGCCATCACCGCCTTCCTGACCATCTGAACCGTAGGAGTACAAATCGTAGGGTCCTTCAACACCAGGGCTCACATACTGGTACTGATTATTCCAGGGGTCTTCCGGCACGCTCTTGAGGTAACCATCCGGGTTCCAGTTTTTCGGCTCCGGGCTACCGCTCGGCCGGTTCACCAACGCTTCCAGGCCTTGCTGAGTGGACGGGTAGTGACTGTTATCCAGACGGTAAAGATCCAGGGCATTTGAAATGTTGCTCAGCTGGGTTTCTGCGACGGTAACCTTGGCCTGATCACTCCGGCCCATGATGTTGGGCGCTACGATCGCCACCAGCAGGCCGAGAATAACCATAACGACCATGATTTCGATCAGCGTAAAACCCTTGTTGCGAGACATTCTTAAGTTCAGCTTGTTGCTCATAGTGTCACTCGTCGTTTATCCGTGGTTCTTGAATTTTAAAGGCGCGTAATGCCTGGTACCCAGGGGACCGCCATCAGCCCACCAGGTTACTCATATTCAGAATTGGCAACATAATGGCCAATACAATAATCAGCACAACGACGCCCATGATCAGCAGCATCATGGGCTCGAACAGCCCGACAATGGCCGCAATCTTGGACTGCAGTGTGTTCTCCTGCATCCGTGCCGTGCGCTCCAGCATACTGTCGAGCTCGCCGCTCGCCTCGCCACTGGCAATCATGTGCAGCATCATTGGCGGAAAATAGCCGGTCTGGTCAAGCGCCCGGTGCAAGGAACCCCCCTCGCTCACCTTGCGGGCCGCTTCACGAAGTTCCCGGCGCAGGAAATCGTTCGACAACACCTCACCGGCGATTCTCATGGCTTCAACCAAGGGAACACCACTGGTCGTCAGAATACTGAGCGTGCTGGCATAGCGCGCAGTGTTCACTCCCCGAACCATTCCGGCAAACAGCGGCAAATGCAAAAGCTGCCTGTGGAACTTCATCCGAAACGCCGGTTTGGTAAGCGCCACCCGAAAACCAATCAGTGCTAACACCAGCAAGATCAGGATATAGACACCGAAAGCGCCAAGAAATTCCGATACCGACAACATGGCAACCGTCAGCCCCGGCAGCTCCTGCCCCTGCTTAAGGAAAACTTCGATGATATCTGGCACAACGTAGGTGAGCAGGAAAACCACAATGGAAATGGCAACTATGCTGAGAATAATCGGGTAGATCGCGGCGAGCTGGATCTTTTGGCGGGCTTCCTGCCGGCTTTCGGTGTAATCCGCAAGACGATTCAGCACCAGATCAAGGTGCCCCGCATGCTCACCAGCCGCCACGGTTGACCGATAAAGCCTCGGAAACGCCTTGGGGAATTCTCCAAAGCTGTCTGCCAGCGTGTAGCCTTCCATGACTTTGGCACGAATGGCAATCAACATGCTGCGAATACGGGGCTTTGTCGATTGTTGCGCGGTTGCACTCAAGGCTTGCTCGATGGGGATACCAGATTGAATTAGCGTTGCCAACTGTCGCGTGACCAAAGCCAGATCAGCGGCGGTCAGCGTACCCCGGCTGCTCAGAGGGTTGTTGCGAGCCTGCTTCTCAACAGCAGGCTCTACGGTCAGCGGTGTCAGGCCTTTTTCGCGAAGTTGCTGCCTGACCGCTCTTGGCGCATCCGCTTCCACCACGCCATGCTTCTGCTTGCCCCTGGGGTCCAGCGCTTTGTATTCGTATGCTGGCATGGGTTACTGGCTCCGATGGGTTACGCGCAGAACTTCTTCGACAGTGGTTACCCCATCCAGAATTTTCTGAACACCGTCTGCATGAATGCTGGGGCTATGCAGGCGCGCTTCACGCTCCAGTTCCAACTCCCCTGCCCGCTTGTGAATCTGGGCACTGATGGCTTCGGTGATCTCCACCACCTCATAAATCCCCACGCGCCCTCGATAGCCCAGCTGATTGCAATGCTCGCAACCTTTTGCCCTGAAGATGGTCGGAGGATTGGCTGGGTCCTGCTGCAGGAATTCGCAGTGCTCGTCGGTTGGGATATAGGGTTCACGGCAATGGTTGCAAAGCACCCTCACTAGCCTTTGGGCCACAATACCCACCAGGCTGGAAGAGATCAGGAAGGGCTCAATGCCCATGTCCATCAACCGGGTTATGGCACCGACTGCGGTGTTGGTGTGCAAGGTTGACAACACCAGGTGGCCGGTAAGACTGGCCTGAACGGCTATTTCCGCGGTTTCGAGATCACGGATCTCACCGATCATCACAACATCCGGATCTTGACGGAGTATGGCCCGCAGGCCCCGGGCAAAGGTCATGTCCACTTTCTGGTTGACCTGAGTCTGGCCAATGCCGGGCAGGTTGTATTCGATGGGGTCTTCAACCGTCAGGATGTTCCGGCTGCGATCATTGATTTCCTGCAGGCCGGCATAAAGCGAGGTTGATTTACCCGAACCGGTCGGCCCGGTCACCAGCAAGATACCGTATGGTCGCTGAATCAGCTTGCGCAGTGTTTTGAGATCCTGGCCCGCCATGCCCAGCGATTCCAGACGAATCGCGCCAGCCTGCTTGTCGAGCAAACGCAGCACCACCCGTTCGCCACTCGAGGACGGCATGGTTGAAACCCGGATATCCACTTCCCGCCCGGCCACACGCAGGGCAATTCGACCGTCCTGAGGAACCCGCTTTTCGGCGATATCCAGCTTCGCCATAACCTTAATACGGGAAACCAGCAAGGGTGCCAGCGCTCGTTTGGGCTGCACCACCTCACGCAGTACGCCATCAATACGGAAGCGCACCACCAGTTGTTTTTCATAGGTTTCGATATGAACGTCTGACGCGTTGGTTTTGACCGCCTCAGTCAAAATGGCGTTGATCAGCCGGATAATGGGGGCGTCATCCTCCTGCTCCAGCAGATCTTCGGTTTCTGGAACTGAGTCCGCCAGTGATGCCAGATCCATGTCATCGCCAATGCCTTCCACCATTTGCATCGCTTCGGCGGAATCGTTCTGGTAGGCAGCATTCAGAGCTTGATCAAAGCGATCGGGCTCAATAGTGGAGAAGCGCGCGCGACCACCACTCACGCGATTGGCTTCGGCGAGTGCAGTGTGGGGAGCCCCGGGGCGGACAAGAATCACCGGTTCGCCTTCTTCGTTCCGGGTCAGGATAACGCCGTTACGTTTGGCAAATGTAAAGGGGAGTCTGCCCAGCGGCGCATCCTGCGGCTGAATATCGGTTTCGGTGATCAAGCTATTCCTCGTTAAATCCGTCTGGTCACTGTTTTTTATTATAGGGCCAGTGCACTCACCTAACCCATGTTCCTGTCAGCGTAGAAAAAAGGCTACCACAGGAATGGGAACCACTAAACAACTCTGTGCACTATACTGCCACTAAATAGTTTCAGTCTGATAACCTGTGGGCTTTTTACGATTCCGCGACTGTGTTCAGGACTAACCATGTTTGCAATCCATGAAAAGACACCGTTGATGCTGGCACTCGCTGTCGGGGCAGCGATGGTAGGCCTCACCGCCTGGCAAGGCTATCAGTTCTGGCAGTCAGAGGCGCACACTCCGATGCCTGAAGCAGGCCCGGAAAGTGCCCTTCAGGCCACACCCACAACACAAACACCCCGGGTTGACCTGGCCAGCCTGTCGATCTTCGGCAGCGCCGCCACAACCGGTGAGGCGGTTGATTCAAACATGGAAAACCTGCCGGAAACCAACCTCAGGCTATCACTTCGCGGTGTTCTGGCGGCACAGGGAGAGTTCCCGGGCAGTGCATTGATCGAGGATGACAAGGGCAAAACGGAGGCCTACCTGGTCGGCAACGAGCTGCCCGGTAACGCCACGCTTCGGACCGTGTTCGCGAACCGGGTCATTATCGAGCGTTCCGGCAAACTGGAAAACCTCTATTTTCCAGAGGATGAGGACCACCCCGGTGTGTTGATGGCTGACAGTAACGGCGGGGAGCCAGAGCCCGTGAGCGCATCGGCACCACAGCCCGAAGCCGCACAAACCACCACCAGACCTCAGTCAGCCGGAGAGCAGCAAAGAAGGGAGGAAATCCGGCAGCGGCTGGAACAGTTACGCCAGCGTCTTCAGAACAACAATTGAGACTGGCCATGGTAACGGCTGACCGCACCCTGCCCCGCCGTTCCATTCTGTTACCCCTGATGTTCGCCGTTTCGCTCGTCAGCGCGCTGGAACTGAGCACCAAGCTGATGGATTACGTGCTGAAAGACTTCGGGCCCGAAGCCCACCAACGACTGCAAAACTGGCAACGACTGCACGCCCTGGCCGGTAATGCCCCGGTAGACCGCCAGCTCCATCTAGTCAATTCCTTCTTCAACCGGGTGCGATTTGTCAGTGACGTTCGCCATTGGGGCGAGGAAGATTATTGGGCAACCCCGATCGAACTTCTGACCACCAATGGTGGCGATTGTGAAGACTTCTCCATCGCCAAATATCTGACCTTACGAGCCATGGGGGTGCCCGATGATGAGCTTCGTATTGTCTACGTCAAAGCCCTGGAGCTGAATCAGGCCCACATGGTTCTCGCCTGGTACCAAACGCCTGAGGGAGATCCACTGATTCTCGATAACCTGATCAACGAGATCAAGCCCGCCTCGGAACGTAAGGATCTTGAGCCGGTTTATAGTTTTAACGGTGACGGTTTATGGCTGAACCGTTCTTCCGGCGACCGGGCCAGAATCGGCGACGCGGAAAAGCTGGAGCACTGGCAGAACCTTAACCAGAGGCTGACAGAGTCGCTTACGCCTTGACCCCTCAGTGGCCCGAACACGGGCGTGGCGGGAAATGACACCTTGGATGTCGCACGCGGCCACACAGATTTCCCAGCCTGTCGATAGAATGCAGCCACATCTTGTCATCATGGAGCAATAAACGATGCGACGCTGGAATGGTTGGGGCGATGATCAGTTCAATCTGGATATACCGGAAGGGGGGCAGGCATTTCTGGCAAGCCGGATTGGCAGTGCAAAGGCGCTCAACGACACCTCATTAACCGACGTGTGCGCCAGTGTGCCAGCAACCCGACTGCCAGACGATCCACGACGGGACTCGCTGATTGATACCAGCGCCGAAACCCGTGCCCGACACGCCCGGGGCCAAAGCCTGGCAGACTGGCTGGCCCTTCGAAGCGGTGACATTGGTACCTTTCCAGACGGTGTTGCCTTCCCTAAAACGAATACCGATGTCCGCGCACTGCTCCACTACGCACAGGATCATGACCTTCACCTGATCCCCTACGGTGGAGGCACCAGCGTTGCAGGACACATCAACCCGATTGACCAGGGCAAACCTATACTTACCGTTAGCTTGGCCGAAATGAATCGCCTGATCGACCTGGACCGGCAAAGCCAGTTGGCCACCTTCGGCGCCGGCACTCCGGGACCTCTGGTGGAATCGCAGCTTCGCGCTCATGGCTACACGCTTGGTCACTTCCCACAATCGTTCGAGCTATCCACCATTGGCGGCTGGGTTGCATCCCGTTCAAGCGGCCAACAATCCCTGCGCTATGGCCGTATTGAACAACTTTTTGCGGGGGGCGGATCGAAACGCTGCAGGGCACTCTCGACATCCCTACCATTCCTGCCTCCAGCGCGGGCCCGGACATTCGGGAAATGGTCCTCGGTTCCGAGGGCCGCCTGGGGCTGATTACTGAGGTCAAAGCCCGAATCAGCCGCCTTCCGGATTGCGAAAGCTTTCACGTGGTGTTTTTTCCATCCTGGGACAAGGCCCGAACGGCCGCCCGCAAGCTGGTACAGCACCGGGTTCCGTTATCTATGCTCCGGCTCAGCAATGCCATTGAAACGGAAACGCAGTTGGCTCTGGCTGGTCATCCGGGCCTGATCAGTATGCTTGAACGACTTCTGTCGTTACGGGGCGTGGATCAAGGCAAGTGCATGATGACGTTTGGGGTCACTGGCAGCAAAACCCAATGCCGTTCGGGTCTGAAGCAGGCGCGCGGCGTCTGCAAGGAATACGGCGGGGTTTATACGGGCACCAGGCTTGGCGCCAAATGGGCGGAAAAGCGCTTCACCATGCCCTACTTCCGCGAAGCGCTCTGGCAAATGGGTTACGCCGTCGACACCCTGGAAACAGCGACCGACTGGGACAACGTCGATAGCCTGCTGGATAAGATCGAGAGCAATCTGCGAGCGGGGTTAGACGACAAGCAGGAAAAAACTCACGTATTCACTCATTTGTCCCACTTTTACGGCCAGGGCTGTTCAATCTACACCACCTACGTGTTCCGGGTGGCCGACAGCTACCCGGAAACCTTCGCCCGCTGGCAGCACCTCAAGAAAACAACGTCCAACATCATCGTCCGCAACCGAGGCACCATCAGCCATCAACACGGAGTCGGCAAAGATCACGCACCGTTTATGCCGATTGAAAAAGGTGAGCTTGGCATGCAGGCGATACGTGCGCTGACCACCAGCTTTGACCCGGACGCCCGGCTGAACCCCAAGACACTGCTCGATTGACTGCGAGGTGGTTATGACACGGCAAGACATACTTGGCGCTCTGAAAAGCTGTACCCAGCAGTTTGACCTGGTTGTGATTGGCGGCGGCATCACCGGTGCGGGGGTCGCCAGAGAAGCGGCGGGCAGCGGTTTGAGCACGTTGCTGGTTGAACAAAAGGATTTTGCCTGGGGTACGTCCAGCCGATCGTCGAAAATGGTCCACGGCGGCCTTCGCTATCTGGGCAGCGGCCAGGTCGGCCTGACCCGAGACGCCGTACGCGAACGCCAGCGCATCATGGAGGAGGCCCCGGGCCTGGTGGAGCCGTTGCCGTTCCTGATGCCCCACTACAAGGGCCAGTTTCCCGGCCCCCGGCTGTTTCAGTTGTTGCTGTCGTTCTATGACCGCCTGGCCGGAACCCACAGTCGCCAGCGGCTGACGCCGGCTCAGACCCTGCAATGGGCGCCGGGCCTGGCCCAGCATAACCTGATCGCCGCCAGCAGTTTTACCGATGCCCTGACCGACGACGCACGGCTGGTGCAGCGGCTTCTTGCCGAGGCCCGGCTGGATGGCGCTGTGTGCATAAACTACGTGACCGCCTGCGGAATAACACGTGACAGCGATGGCCGGGTCTCCGGTGTTGATCTAGTCGCTGAAGGTGACAACCGAGAAAACGCCATCCACATCAAAACCACCCGGGTTATCAATGCCACGGGCGCCTGGGCAGACCAGCTCCAAAAGCAGGGCCCGACAACAGACCCGCTGACGATTCGTCCCCTCAGGGGCAGTCATCTGGTACTTCCCTGGCGGCGCCTGCCGGTGACTTGTGCGGTCTCGCTAATGCATCCGAGGGACAAGCGCCCGGTGTTCGCATTCCCCTGGGCCGGAACCACGGTTCTGGGCACGACCGACCTGGATCATCAAGCTGACCTGAACCGTGAACCCTGCATCACCCAACCGGAAGTCGCTTACCTGCTGGACGTGTCGGGGCATCTGTTCCCTGAGGCAAGGATACAGGCGAGCGACATTGTTTCGACCTGGGCAGGTGTGCGCCCCGTGGTAACCGATGGCCATGGCAAAGCGCCCTCCAAGGAGAACCGGGAACACGCGCTGCGTAATGACAAAGGGATGATCAGCATAGCCGGCGGCAAACTGACGACCTTTCGCCAGATCGCCCGAGAGGCGTTACTGGCCGTGTTGAACGGTGATTCTGCGCCTTTGCGAAGCGAAAGATCGCGAGTATTCACCGAACCCGCTGCCACTCCCAGGCCCGAGCTTGTCAGTCACCTGAACTGGCGTAGATTGAAAGGATTTTACGGGCCGGAACTCCCCGCCGTGCTCCAGAATGAGCACTTTGACCAGGTGGGCAATACCTCAACACTTTGGGCGGAGCTGACGTGGGCTTGTCGCAGTGAACAAGTCGTGCACCTGGATGACCTGTTGCTTCGCCGGACCCGATTGGGTCTCATCTACCCCAATGGCGCACAAGATCTGCTTCCCGCCATTCGGGAACACTGCCAGCCAGTGCTTGGCTGGGGCGACCACCAATGGCAACAGGAAGTTCACCGTTACCTTCAGCTCTACCAGCAAGCGTACAGCCTGCCCGAAACCGGAGAAGCCTGAGATGAATGGCGAGCCGCTTATTCTGGCCATTGACAACGGCACCCAAAGTATCCGGGCCTTGCTGTTCGACAAACAGGGTAACCTGGTAGGCAAAGGCAAGCAGGAAATAGAACCGTATTTTTCACAACAACCAGGCTGGGCCGAGCAACACCCGGACTATTTCTGGCAAAACCTCGGGACGGCCTGTCAGGCCCTATGGCAGAACACAACTGCTCGCCCCGATCAGGTTGCCGGGGTAACGGTAACCACTCAACGCGGTACCGTCGTGAATCTGGACAAAGACGGTCTACCTTTGAGGCCGGCAATCATCTGGCTGGATCAGCGCCACGCGAAGCTTGACGGCCCCCTTAAGGGCCACTGGGGCCTGCTGTTCAAGCTGTTACGAGTCGAAGATACCGTTCAGCGCTTCCGGGAGAAAACCCAGGCCAACTGGATCGCCCAGAACCAGCCAACGATCTGGGCGAATACCCACAAGTACTTGCTGTTATCCGGCTACCTGAATTACCGGCTGACCGGCGAATACCGTGACTCAACTGGCAGCCAGGTTGGCTACTTACCGTTTGATTATAAAAAGCAGCAATGGGCCAGCCCCCGTGATTTTAAATGGCAGGTGATGCCGGTAACACGCAGCATGCTGCCTGAACTGGTCATGCCGGGTGGCAGGCTGGGTGAGCTACTGCCCGAGGCCGCTGCGCACCTGGGGTTACCACCGGGCCTGCCGGTACTGGCCGCCGCGTCCGATAAAGCCTGCGAGATTCTGGGCTCTGGTGGCCTCACGCCCGACACAGCCTGTATGAGCTATGGCACGACCGCCACCATCAACACCACGAACAAACGGTACGTGGAACCGGCCCGCTTCATGCCACCCTTTCCTTCGGCACTGCCCGGCCACTATTCCACTGAAGTGATGATTTACCGTGGCTTCTGGATGGTCAGCTGGTTCAAACAGGAGTTCGGACTCAGGGAACAGCGAATTGCTGAACAACAAGGCATCGAAGCCGAGGCCTTGTTTGATGAACTGGTGAATTCTGTACCGCCGGGATCGATGGGGCTCATGCTGCAACCCTATTGGAGCCCGGGCGTCAGGCAGCCAGGGCCGGAAGCCAAAGGTTCGATCATCGGTTTTGGTGATGTACACACCCGCGCCCACATCTACCGCGCCATACTGGAAGGCTTGGCTTATGCGCTGAGAGAAGGTAAAGAACGTATCGAAAAACGTAATGGTCAACGTATTCACCGGTTGCGAGTCGCAGGAGGTGGCTCCCAAAGTGACGCCGCCATGCAGTTAACCGCCGATATATTCGGGCTGCCCACAGAGCGACCCCACACCTACGAAACCTCAGGCCTTGGCGCGGCCATTGACGCTGCCGTTGGACTAGGGTTGCACCCGGATTTTGAAACCGCAGTGCAAGCCATGACCCGCGTAGGCCAGGTGTTTGAGCCATCGCCCGACGCCAGGGAGCTCTACGAAAAGCTGTATTCCGAGGTGTACCTCAAAATGTACAGCCGGCTGCAGCCACTGTACCGGCGTATAAGAAGCATCACCGGCTACCCCAGGTAACCATGGTGAATTTTCGTCAAATATAGCTATAATGATGAAAAATAACACTTGGAGCTCAGCCATGACGCAGCCTGCCAACCTTGCACCGACAACCAGTGATAAAGCGCTGCTCGCCAAAGCCTTGCTGAATGCCGCCAAAGCATTCGGCCTTCCACAAACTGAGATTGCCACCGTGGTTGGCCGCAATCGCAGCGGTCTTACTCGTGACGGCATCGATCCCGCCAGCAAGTCCGGCGAACTCGCGCTTCTGGTTATCCGCCTGTATCGCAGTGTGTATGCTCTGACCGGAGGAGACGGTGAGGCCATGGCGCATTGGTTGAATACGCCAAATCATTATTTTCAGGCGACACCCAGAGACCTTATTCAGTCAACGGAAGGGCTGGTTCGGGTGTTGCACTATCTCGACGCGATGCGGGGAAGAATTTGAATTACAAGGAACGAATCGAACGCTCTGTCAGTGGCTTGCAGGGTATTCTTCTGCGAGTGGTTGAAAGCCAGGAAGACATTGCAACCACAAGAATCGTCGACAATATGCAGGAGCAGGCACGGTTGGAGCAGTTACTTGAAAGTAACAAACCGCCCCTGCCCCAGGCAGCCGGCACACTCCACTATCTGCTGGCCACGCCTTTTCGGTATCCGCCGCTAAAGCATGGCTCGCGGTTCGGTCGACCTTTTGAGCCCAGCCTGTTTTACGGTGCCATGACCATTCCAACCGCTCTCGCTGAACTCGCCTACTACCGCTTTGTGTTTACCAGCCATGTATCGGAGCCCTTCAAGCGCCCGCTTACCACCTTACACACCTTGTTCAGCGCCCGGTTTCGTTCGGAGCATGGCGTCCGGCTTCAGGCCGATCAATGGCAAGACCTGCACCCAGCACTCACAGACCCCGTCAGTTACCGGGAAACCCAGGCGCTTGGCACAGACATGCGCCACAGCGGTGTCGAGGTATTTCAGTTTCTGTCAGCCAGAGCTCTGCAGGCCGGGCTTTACCAACAGCCCTGGCATGCGCCGAACGGCTTGGAGGGCTTGAATATTGCGCTGTATACACCCCGCGCTTTCCGGGACGCCGCACCACGCTCATACCTGAAACTGATTGTCGCTACGTCCGCCGCCGATGTTTCCATGAGCCTGACGCTTCAGGATGGCCAGAAGCAGGTTCATCATTTCAGCCAAACCGACTTTCTGGTCGGAGGTGCTATTCCGCAGCCTGCGCTGTAACGGTCGGCCCATCGGCGCGCTGCCAGCCGCCGCCAAGCGCCCGGTAAAGATCAACGGCGGCAATCAGGCGGTTGAGGCGTACCTGGCTGAGCTGCTGGCGTACATTGAATACGCTGAGCTGGCTTTCGAGCAGGGTCGACAGTTCGTCTGCGCCTTCCCGATAACGTACGTCGGTGAGCCTCAGCGTTTCCTCTGCCTGGCGGAGAATCCCCTGCAGCCGCTGCTCTTGTTGCTCATAGAGCGCGGCGCGGTCCAGCGCATCGCCCACTTCCTGAAACGCCGTCAGCAGGCTGCCGCGATAACTTTCCAGCAACGCAATCCGACGAGACTCGGAAACAGCAATGGCGTTTTTACGCTGGTCGCCGTCAAACAACACCTGGCTGAGCCCAAGCAAACCACTCACACTGCGAACCGGGTCGGCCAGGCTTAAAGCGCCATCCGCGGATAGCCGCGCTGCAGCACTCAGCGAAACAGAGGGGAGCAGCGC
The DNA here is from genome assembly GCF_030541005.1 of Marinobacter sp. SS5-14b. Lineage (GTDB taxonomy): Bacteria > Pseudomonadota > Gammaproteobacteria > Pseudomonadales > Oleiphilaceae > Marinobacter. The sequence goes on from NZ_JASSVM010000001.1 coordinate 833,386, forward strand.
CGATCTGGCCTGGTCAACATCCGCACTGGCCGCCACAAGCCTGGCTTCATGAGCGGCCAAATCGGGGCGGCGCACAATCATATCCGCTGGGGTGTCCGGGTTGATCGTCGGTATTGAAACCTGAGCGATATTCGCCTCAGGTTGCTTGCCTTCAAACGGATAAAGGCCGGTAAGCACTCGCAGTGCCGCTAATCGTTGACGGGCCTGGTATTCCAGCGGCGGCACAGCACTGCGCAGGCTCAACACCGAGGTTTGCTGGCGCACAAGCTCGGCCCGGCTGGCTGCCCCATTCCGATAACGGGCATCGACCAGTGTCAGGGTTCGTTCGCCAAGCTCAAGGTTGCTTCGGGCAACCTCAACGCGCTGCTGAAGCTCCAACCACTCAAACCAGGTACTGGCAATGGACGCTACCAGGGTAATACGAGCAGCCTGGTAATCGAACTCTGTCGCCTGAAAACCGGCCAGTGCGGCACCCTCTGCTGCAGATAGGCGACCCCAAAGATCCAACTCATAGTCCACAGACAAACCTGCGCTTGTAGACCCGCTGGTCACCCTGTCCTGACCCGGAACCCAGGAGGTCTGCTTGCCGGTGCTGGCAGACGCACCCAGCGAAGGTAGCAAGGCTGCCCCGGCATTTCGTAGCTGCAAATCCGCCTGAATGACGGATTGCGCCGCAGCCGCAAGGCTTGGGTTCGCCTCAAGCCCCTGGTCAATCAACCGGTTCAGCTGGGGGTCCTCGAATGATTGCCACCAGAGCCGGTCTACCGCACGACCCTGATCGACAACGATTTGCCATTGAGGGGGTGGCTCAATCGGCAGGTCAATCGGTTCCGGTGTGAACGTGGCGCAGCCGGTCAAAAGCAGCACGGGAACCAATGCAAACAAACGAAAGGTCATCATGTTACTCCGAAGCCAAGGCATGGACAGGGTCCAGATGGGCCGCTTTGCGGGCTGGCAAAAAACCGAATATCAGTCCAGTGGCGAAGGCACAGCTGAATGCCAGCACCATCGGCGTAATGGTCATGTATACGGGGGTACCGAACGAAGCAATCAATTGAGTGGCGCCAATGCCCAATACGACGCCAATCAGACCGCCGATGGCAGACACCAGCCAGGCCTCCGTAAGAAACTGCTGAAGGATGTTCCAAGCACGGGCACCGGTTGCCATGCGGATGCCGATTTCTCGGGTACGCTCGGTTACGCTGACCAGCATGATATTCATCACGCCGATCCCCCCTACAAGAAGCGAAATAGCAGCAATAGATCCCAGCAGCCAGGTCAACGTATTCTGGGTTTCAGAAATGGTGTCGATCAACGAGGCCATGTTGCGGATGGTGAAGTCTTCAACCCCGCCATGGCGAGCCATCAATGTTTCATGAATAATGGCTTCAACTTCACTCATGCGGTCAATATCAGCGACTGCGACGGTAATATTTCGTAGGTGGGTCTGGCCGAATATGCGCAGGCTGCCGGTAGTGTAAGGGACAAAAACAACGTCGTCCTGGTCCTGACCCATGGGAGAGGCCCCTTTTTCAGCCATAACGCCGATGACCTGGAACAGCACCGCATTGACCATCAGGTGCTTGCCCAAGGGGCTTTCTCCCGGGAACAGAGCGTCCGCACTGGTCTTCCCCAATACGGCAACGGCGGCGTAATTCGCCTCATCCTGTTGACTGAAGAAGGTTCCTTCGGCCATCGGCCACTGCCGAGCCACCGGAAACTGGAAAGAGGTGGCGTTTATTTCGGCTTGGTGATCCCGGTTCGAATAGCGCAGAGTCTGGCCCCCGGTTAGTTCAGGTATTGCCGCAAGAACACCCTCTATCTCATTGATTGAACGATAATCCTCAGGCACCAAGGTAGTGACCGACCAGCGCCCGCCCCGCTGATCCGGCCCGCCGGGACGAACCAATAGCAGATCGCTGCCCATGGTGCTGATGCGGTCAACCACATCTTTCCTGGCCCCCTCGCCGATGGCCAACATTGTGATCACCGACGCAACACCTATGACAATGCCGAGCAGCGTCAGAGCCGTGCGAAATAAATTGCTGCGCAACGAACGCAAGGCGCTTTTCAAAGCCTCCTGCCAGTCACTCCACAAGGCTGCATTGTGGTTATTTTGTACCCGCGGAAAGACCTGCGTTGCAGCACGATCAACGCCTGTGTCTTTGACAATTTCGCCGTCGGCAATATGAATCTGCCGCCGAGCCACATCTGCAACATCCTGGTCGTGAGTGATCAGCACCACCGTGTGGCCTTTGTCCGAGAGTTCGGTCAGTAAACGGATGACTTCCCGGCTGCTTTTGCTGTCGAGAGCTCCCGTCGGCTCGTCCGCGAAAATGACCTGACCACCATTCATGAGCGCCCGGGCAATCGATACCCGCTGCTGCTGCCCACCGGATAGCTGAGTCGGCCGGTGTGTCAGCCGATCGCCCAGGCCGAGCTCTGTCAGTAGCTGGTTGGCGCGTGTCCGCCGACGGGCCTGGGCCATTCCGGCATAGATGGCTGGGATTTCAACGTTTTCCTGCGCCGTCATACCTGGCAACAGGTTGTAACTCTGGAAGACAAACCCGAAAGCCTCCCGGCGTAAAAGCGCCAACTCGTCACGACTCAGGGCAGAGACGTCTCTGCCATCAAACCAGTACTGACCCGCCGTCGCCTGATCCAGGCAGCCAAGGATGTTCATCAGTGTTGATTTACCAGACCCGGACGGACCCATGATGGCGACGAATTCTCCCGGATAGATCTCCAGGTCGATGCCTTTCAGAACCGGCACCGCCAGCTCCCCTTCCCCGAATGAACGGGTAATGCCCCGCAGGTCAATCAACGGAGTGGGTTGCGTCATCTCAACATGCCCCTGAAATTGGGACTGCTGCTGCCAGCACGTGGGTTCCGCGGAACGAGAACCACCTCGTCACCCTCTTCAAGCCCGGCAAGCACTTCAGAATGAACGCGGTCGCTTACCCCGGTCTGTACGTCTCGTGCCTCAGGCTGGCCCGACGCATTCAGAACCTGAACCTTACCGCCCTGAACGGTTGATACCGGTACCCTGAGGACACCGAGCGCCTCGTGCTGAACGAAAAACACCTGAGCTGTCATATTGGGCAACAAACTGCCACGTTCGTTGTTGACCTCAAACAGTGCGTTATAAAGCACCACATTGTTGGTCACCTCTGGCGTAGGCTCAATGTAATCCAGCTCGCCAAAGAGCTTCTTGTCCGGGTCACCCAGGGTTGTGAAATACACCTTCATTCCCGGCTCAAGCTTGCTGATGTCAGCCTCTGAGACCTGTGCACGAACCCTCATCGTGGCGAGATCCGCGATGCGCATAAGGAGGGGCGCGGTCTGGCTGGCGTTCAAAGTCTGGCCTTCGCGAGCCTCGATCGACACAACGGTTCCGTTCATCGGTGCATAAATACGGGCATAGCTGAGGTTTGCTTCCTCTGCCCGCAAGGTTGATGAGGTTTGCTCAATCTGAGCCTCAAGCATGGCCAGCTGAGCTTTGGCGGAGGCGAGTGAGGCTTCGGCCATTTGCAGAGCCTCCCGCGTGGTGGCGTCTTCGCCAAACAGATTCTGCTGGCGCTGAAACTGAATGCCTGCGAGTTTCAGCTGGGCTTTACGGTCGTCGATTTGAGCTTGCTGGTTTTTAAGCTGAGCACGGGTTGCATCGACCTTTGCCATATAAACGGTAGGGTCAATTTCCACCAGAAGCTGCCCCTCCGCTACGGCCTGTCCAACGCGCACATGGATGATATCGACCTGGCCGGAAACCTGAGCACCCACATCCACATAGTTACTGGGCTCCAACACTCCGGTAGCGCTGACCAGTTGCTGAATGTCGCCACGGGTCACCTCCACGGTATTGAGTGGGGCCGCCGCTTTGTTTGCGTTTTCGAAGTACCACCAGCCACTCGTGGCGACCAGCACCACGAACAGAATACCGGCTGGCCATTTTGGCCATCGCCGCAGGGGGTGGTTTGTTGATGCCATTGAGTAGCTCTCCGGGTGCCCAGTCGAGCCGAAACGATAAATAAGAAGCAAACTAAAAAGAAGTACAACCAGGGCGTTTTGCGAAACCTTTACAAAGGCTGGCTATCGCTATTGCCGGCCCTCGGTTAGTGCTTACAAAAAATCGCTTTGCATTCCCGAACGGGAGGAGTAAAGTGGCGGTCGTTGGAAAGATTTAGCAATGCATTCATCAATAAGACCGATACCTGTTGTTTTCAGTAGTGCATCGTCCTGTTTTTGATCACGCAAGTTTTTTGTTTCCGCACACCCGCTGATCTGTCATCACCAAGATGCTCAGACGGCACATTAAAATGATTGAGTTCAGGATTATATCTATGTCAACTGTTACCGGTACTGTTAAGTTTTTCAACGAATCCAAAGGTTTTGGCTTTATTACTCGCGAAAGCGGCCCGGACGTTTTTGTTCACTACAGCGCCATCCAGGGCGGCGGCTTCAAGACTCTGGCAGAAGGCCAGCAGGTTGAGTTCACCGTTACTCAGGGCCAGAAAGGTCCTCAGGCGGAAAACGTAGTTGGTCTGTAAATAACAGCCCAAACGCGTTATAAAAAGGCAGCTTCGGCTGCCTTTTTGCGTTTCTGACCATAACTTTTCTAGTACTTCCCCGCACAACGCCAGCCAACTGAAGATACTCACCCAAAGCCCTGCCCCGCTACTGCAAGCCAGCCCGGAGTTTAGTAAGCTCTGCATGAACTAACCGCCAGCAGCAGAGGATTCTGACGACTCATGCTTATTCACGACGTATTAGGTATTGAAGCACCTATCATTCAGGCGCCGATGGCCGGCATACAAGGCAGCGCAATGGCAATTGCCGTCTCGAACGCTGGCGGGTTAGGCTCGCTGCCCTGCGCCATGCTGAGCCCGGACGAGCTTCGCTCCGAACTTTCTGCAATCAAGTCGGGCACCCACAAACCCGTCAATCTCAATTTCTTTGCCCACACCCCACCAACCCCGAACCCGCAGCGCGAGCAAGCGTGGCAGCAATCGCTTGCGCCATACTATCGGGAGTTTGACATTGACCCTGCCAGCATCGCTACCGGTGCCGGCAGAACACCGTTTAATGCTGAAACCGCTGCCTTGGTTGAAGAGTTCAGGCCAGCGGTGGTTAGCTTTCATTTCGGTCTGCCGGAAGCCCCCTTGCTGAACCGAGTTAAAGCCACGGGCGCAAAAGTACTTTCCACCGCGACCACGCTAGAGGAAGCATTGTGGCTTCAGCAACACGGTGCCGATGGGGTGATTGCTCAGGGGCTTGAAGCTGGTGGGCACCGGGGGCACTTCCTCAGCACCGATCTATCGAAACAGATGGGCACCTTCGCGCTGGTACCCCAAATGGTCAAAGCATTGTACATTCCTGTGATTGCCGCAGGTGGGATTGCCGACGCCAGGGGTGTGATGGCTGCGTTAGATCTGGGCGCCGCCGGTGTGCAGATCGGAACCGCGTTTATGCTTTGCCCTGAAGCCAACACCAGGCCCGTTCACCGGGATGCACTGAAGGTCGGCGCCGCACACACTGTCATCACTAATCTGTTCTCCGGCGGTGCCGCGCGAGGCATTATGAACCGTATCATCCGGGAACTTGGCCCGATGTCGGCGTCCGCTCCCGAGTTCCCGTTAGCGTCTTCCGCCCTGGCTCCGCTGCGAGCAGCTGCAGAAGCAAAAGGCCTGGGCGATTTCAGCCCACTTTGGTCAGGCCAGAACGCTTCAGGATGCCAGGAAATAGAGGCGGCAACATTGCTGAAATCGCTTTATAAGTAATTCAACCGGTCCTGCTCTTCTTCACTCGATACATCGCGCCATCCGCATAACGAATCAAGGTATCAACATCACTGCCGTGCTCCGGGTACACGGCGACGCCAATACTCGGGACCAGGTTCAGCGTTGCAGCAGACAACACACAGGGTTCACGTAAGGAGGTGGCTATTTTTTCCACAATACCAGCCACGTCATCCTCGTGATTAAGCCCATCCAACAGCACGATGAACTCATCGCCACCCAGCCTGCCTACCGTGTCCGATGCCCTCACAGACTGAACCAGACGGCGGGCAATGAGTTCCAGAACGTCGTCGCCAGCACCATGACCGTAGGTATCGTTAACCTCTTTGAATTTGTCGACATCCAGGTAAAGGATCGCGAGATAGCTCTTTTCCCGGGCCGCCCTTGCCAGCGCAGTTTCAATCCGGTCCATCACCAGGTGGCGGTTTGGCAAGCCAGTCAACTGGTCATGACGGGCCATATACTCCAGCTGTGAGTGCATTTGTTTACGGGCAACAGCAGCTGCAACCTGCTCACCAACGAATTCGAGCAAATCTCCATCGCGGTCACTGAAGTGGCTGGATCCGGCATGTCTTTGCACCAGAAGCGCTCCGGAAACACCCTCCGGTGTTAGCAGCGGAACACCCAAGCAATCGGGTTGCACCAACTCCAGCCGGGCGGACCGAGCCACCCGCTCACACAGCGCAGTGGCATCGGAGGCAAAGGCAAAGCTTTCGTTTTCCAATCGGTCAGCGTTATAGAGAACCGTCATTGCACCGCTGGTGGCGTCTTTCAAGGCGACGACAAAGGCCGGCGCGACTAACAACTCATCAACCACACCGTGAATACGCCGTAGCATAGCCTGTAAACTGGTAGCGCTGTTCGCGGCTTCTGAAATGGCATACATCGCGGATTGCATGGCCTCTGCCTGTTTTCGGATAGTTACGTCTCGTGCTACTGCCACACGAACCTGTTTATCATCCGACCAGCGGGCAGACCACATGATATGAACCACAGAGCCGTTCTTGTGAAGGTAGCGGTTTTCGAAATGAGGCTTCAGTTCACCCTGTACAATTTCCATTATCGCTGCGCGTGTTTTCTGTTGGTCCTCTGGGTGGACAAAACCCAGAATAGGCTGACCAACCATGTCCTGCGGCCGATAACCAAAAACCCGCTCACTGGCCGCGCTGACATATAAAACCTGGCCCTCACGATCGACCACACAAACGGCATCCAGCAACAGATCTATAAAACTCTCTGGAGGGATAAGTGAATTCATGGCCAGTAGGCTACCTCGAATTGGCGCAATGAAACTTCGCTGCTCTGCCCATGCATCAGCGTTCTCGCATCAATATAGGGTAGTATACGCTCAGACATGCCGGCTAATATGATTTGCCGGCCAGACGAACCAGGCAACCGAACGTTATATGAAGATTCCAAAACGATTACAGCCCCTTGTCGACGACGGCATGGTGGACGAAGTGTTGTATCAGTTGATGAGCGGCAAGGAAGCTCAGGTGTTCGTTGTACGCTGTGGTGAAAGCGTGCGCTGTGCCAAGGTCTACAAAGAAGCCAAGAATCGCAGCTTCAAGCAGGCGGTGCAATATCAGGAAGGCCGCAAAGTTCGCAACACACGGCGTGCTCGTGCCATGAGCAAGAAAACCCGTTACGGCCAAAAAGAACAGGAAGATGCCTGACTGAACGCTGAGGTAGATGCCCTTTACCGTCTGGCGCGGGCCGGTGTACGAGTACCGGAGCCCTTCGGGTTCGTGGACGGCGTTCTGTTAATGGAGATGATCGCCGATGAAGAAGGCAAAGCCGCACCAAGGCTCGACGATGTCACACTGACACCGGAGCAGGCACGGGCCTATTATGGCAAAGTTATTGCGGATGTGGTGCTGATGCTTACGGCGGGGCTGATCCACGGTGACCTTTCAGAATTCAATGTGCTGGTCGATGCCAGCGGCCCTGTGATCATCGACCTGCCCCAGGCAGTCAATGCGGCCGGTAACAACAGCGCCGAACAAATGCTCGAACGGGACGTTGACAACATGCGTCGCTATTTCGGCCGTTTCGCTCCAGACCTTCTGACCACTGACTATGGCAAGGAAATCTGGGCGCTCTACGAATCCGGCGACCTGCACCCCGACAGCAAGCTCACCGGCTGCTTCGAGCACGACACCGAAAGTGCCGATGTTAACGAACTGATGGAAGTCATCGAGGCCGCAAAAGAAGAAGAGCGGGAGCGTCAAGAGCGCCTGCGGGATGCCGAAGAGGACGACGACTAACACCCAGGCGCCCTTCGCAGCACTTTCCTAAGCCCTTTCGCTCATTGCGGCTGAGGAACGGCTTATATTAGGCTTCAGGGTTCATCGACCACTGCTTCGCATGCTCAGTTTTGCGATCCGGATAAGGCAGAACATGTTTCTAGACCGTTTTCACTCCACCCAAGACGGGCGCGTATTGATTACTGCGCCCCAGGCCAGCCTTTTTGCAAAGGAAGTGGCCGGGGATTTCAATCCGATCCACGACCCAGACGCACGTCGATTCTGTGTTCCCGGCGACCTGCTCTTTGCCTTGGTCCTGTCACGTTTCGGGTTATCCAGCAACATGACGTTCAGATTCCGAAACCTGCTCGGAGCAGAAGTACCGTTGGAGTTTCGCGAAACCGAAAACGGCACGGTAGAAGTCTGCGATGAATCGGGAAAAGTGTATCTGGAAGTCAGCCGGAGCGGGGAGCGGACCACAGACGAGAAGACAATAGTCGACTTTACCCGCTGTTACGTTTCAGCCTCCGGTAAGAACTTTCCCCACACACTCAAGCCATTAATGGAGTCCCGCGGTGTTATGTTCAACCCGGACCGCCCGATGGTGATGTACGAAAGCATGAGCCTGGAGCTGAGCAACCTGGAGAACCCCCAGCCCGAGCTTGAACTGAACAAGGCCGATCTAGAAGTGGCCGGCAAGCGCGGGAACGTTACGCTCGATTATCAACTGATGTCTGCCGGCCAGATTGTAGGAGAAGTCGCCAAGCGGCTGGTGCTGGGAAGCCTGCGCGAATACTGTCCGGACACAATGGCAAGCATCATCGAGGAATTCTATCGGCTCAAAGCCAAGGGCACGGGTGCCTGAAGCACAAGGGAGACTCACAAGAATGGCGATTCAGACAGGCGATAAAATACCGGCGATCGAACTGCAAGTCATGGGCGAAAACGGCCCTGAAAGAGTGAATACGGGTGACCTGTTCGCCGGCAAAAAGGTGGTTCTTTTTGCTGTTCCCGGCGCTTTCACACCGGGCTGTTCCAAAACCCACCTGCCCGGCTTTGTGGTTCATGCTGACGAGATCAAACGCAAGGGCGTCGACAGTATCATCTGCACCTCGGTCAACGACGTCTTTGTGATGGATGCCTGGGGAAAGTCGCAGAACGCTGAAGAAATCATCATGCTGGCGGATGGTCTTGGCGAATTTGCCAAAGCATTGGAGCTCACTCAGGATCGAACGGCGGCTCAGCTCGGCATCCGCAGCCAACGCTATGCCATGATCGTCAATGACGGCACCGTGGAGCTGCTGAACATTGACACCCAGGGTATCGACAAAAGCAGTGCTGAGACCATTCTTAACGCGCTCTGAACAACGCGGGCTCGACAGAGAACGTTTTCAGCAATGAAACTGTCCCGCATTGTCAGCAACCGGAACGGCACCAGCCGTCAGCGTGCCAATGCGCTGATTGCAGCGGGCAGGGTTATGGTCGACGGCCGCGTTTGTCGCGAACCTCAGCAAGAAGTCGACCGGTTCTCGGGTGTGGTGGTCGATGGCATAACTGTTCAGACGCCCTATCCCGCTCGCTACCTGATGCTCAACAAACCCGCAGGTTATCTGAGCGCCACTCTGGACAAAACACACCCTACTGTACTCGAGCTGTTTGATCCCGAATTGCAGGATGGCCTGCACATTGGCGGCCGGCTCGACCGTGCCAGTACTGGGCTCTTGATTCTCACCAACGATGGCAACTGGTCCCGACGACTCACGGAACCCAGGATCAAGACGCCCAAGGTCTATCAGGTCACCACCGAATCAGCCATTACAGCGGAAGCCCATCAGCGCTTCGAACAGGGAATCTGGTTCGAATATGAGCAGCTCAGAACATCCCCCGCCCACATCGAAGAACTGGGCGAGCGCCGCGCAAGGGTGACGATATATGAAGGTCGGTACCACCAGGTAAAACGAATGTTCCATGCGGTAGGCAACCGCATAACCTCACTGCACCGGGAGAGTATGGGGAACATTCATCTGGACCCGGTGCTGCAACCCGGGCAGTATCGCCCGCTGACCCGCGCAGAAATCGCCTCTGTCTAGGCCGGCACCGGTCAACCGGACGAGGTATTACGCTCAAAGGTATGCAAGCAAACATCGACCGTGAGAGACATGGATTCCAGGGCTGCCGCCCGAGCCCTGCCCTCCGGACTCGCCCGGTAGAGGTGGGGCGTCATGGCGAGCAGATCAGCAATCGATTCCCCACCCGCCAGGTGCAGTGAAAAGCGCAGATCTTCTGTCCGAACGCGGCGAAAGCCTTCCGGCGCCTGATCCACTTTCTTTGATTCCGCCCTGACTTCAGGGTAGATAACTTCCCGCAACTCTCTTAAATGATCCTGCCCCGCATCGACCTGCAGCAACCGGCCGCCAGGCCGAAGTACCCGGGCAAACTCAGGATAAACGGGGAACCCGAACAGACACAGAATCCGGTCGAGGGAATTCGGCAATACCGGAAGGTTGGCATTACTGCCCACCACCCAATTCGGCCGCCTATCCTGGCGGGCCGCAGCCAATACTGCCCACTTTGAAATATCAAGACCGACCAGAGCCATGGCAAGATCGTCATCTGCCGACGCGGCCAACTGGCGCAGGTAATACCCTTCCCCGCATCCAGCATCCAGACAGTTCAACGTAGCACCCTCTGGAACACCGTCCAGAACGGCTCTTCCAACTGCATCGGCAATCGGTTGGTAAAAGCCGGCGGCCAGAAAACGTTGACGCGCCGCCACCATCTCTTTGCTGTCACCAGGGTCCAGTGACCGCTTTTTCTGCACGGGCAGTAGATGAACATAACCTTGACGGGCAACATCGAAATTGTGGCCACTAGCACACCGCCACGCTGCCGCTTCCCGCTGGAGGGGCATTCCGTCCAGCGGGCAAGCCAAGGCGTCAAAGGGTATAGTTTTCATGGTGCCTTTCCTGACATTAAGTGAATCAGCACCTTATGATTGGCTGTACACTCAAAACCTATTTGAAACGGGAGGTCGCCGATCTGACTGAATCGGTGAACGAGTCCCACGCACTTTCGACACCCGCTTTTAAATCATCCCAGGCGTCATCACCCGCTTCGCTCAGCTCATCGAGTTTTTTCCTGGCATCATCACGCATCGATTTCAATTCATCGATCTGCCTGTAATAGTCCTGTTGAACGTCGGCCTCCTTCGAGTCAGCCTTTGCCTTCAGCTTGTCGATCTCAGCGTTCCATTCATCCAGTTTGGCGCGAAGTTTCTTGATGTAGGTGTCTTTCATACTCATGTTCCAAGCTCCTTGCTTTTGAGTTCTCAAGATTACCGAACGACTTCAGCGGCATTCAGGTGAAAGCCTAACCCAAATAGTTTCAGATCGATAGGCATGTAGCTGGTAAGCCATTTGTAAGCGCACTCTGGCTGACATTGGGAAATCAGGACAACGGCTCCTATACTTTTCGGACACACACGGAAAGTGCCACTCTTTTTCGTCTGTTTCTGAGAAGGTACCGGGAGGCGCAGTGAATGCCAGCCAGAGTGTCCAGAATTTCTACGAGCTGATCGAAAACCTGCCATTGGTGGCGGTTCAGGGCTACAACAAGCAACGCCGGGTCATCTATTGGAATGAGGCCAGCAGGCGTCTGTACGGCTACACCCGCGAGGAAGCGCAAGGCCAGTTACTGGAAGATTTGATCATCCCGGATTTTATGCGTGAAGACGTCATAGCCGCGCACCGGAATTGGCTGGATCACGGCATTAGCATCCCCGCAGAGGAAATTGAGCTCAGGCACAAGAACGGCCACCTTGTTCCCGTCTACTCCAGCCATGTCATGATCAAGCAGGACACTGGTGAATGTGAAATGTTCTGCATTGATATCAGCCTGGAAGAGCAGAAAAAGGATAAAGAAAAACTGCGCAGAATGGCCAGTTTTGATGATCTGACCGAACTTCCCAACAGAAGGTTGATGGAGGCTGAACTATCGGTCCGCCTTGCAGAAACTGCACGGCATCCGGCTGGTCAAGTGGCCGTGGTGTTTATTGATCTGGACAATTTCAAGCTGATCAACGACACCCTCGGGCACCATTATGGCGACGACCTCCTGCGGGCTGTTGCCTCGGGATTGAAATCAGAACTTCGTCGTAGTGATCTACTGAGCCGATTTGGTGGTGATGAGTTTGTGTTGCTGTTGTTTGATTTCGAGGGCCCTGAGGGCATCCACGAGCTCCTTCAGCGCCTGATCAAGGTACTTGATCATGGATTTCTACTGGACGGCGTTTGTTACCCGATAACGGCAAGTTTTGGCATCAGCCTGTTTCCTGATGACGGTGCGACCGTAACAGAGCTGATGGGCAATGCCGACGCGGCCATGTACAAGGCAAAAGAACGGGGCAAGAACTCTATTTGCTTCTACACCTCAGACATCAACGACCAACTGGTCCACTACCAGGATGTAACCGCGCTCCTCCGAAGGTCCCTCGAAAACGAGGACTTACAGCTGTACTTTCAGCCGCAAATAGATCTGAAAACCGGAAACATCCGATCATGCGAAGCACTGTTACGCTGCTTTGACAAAGGTTCCCTCGCCGTTCCTCCTGGTGTATTCATTCCTGTAGCGGAAAAATCAGGACTGATCAATCGCATCGGCGACTGGGTGATCGAAGCGGCCTGCAAACAGCTGAAGGCCTGGCAAGGCACACCACTTGAACATATCCGGGTAGACATAAACCTATCTGGAAAGCAGCTGGTGAACCAGCACTTAGCAGATCACATACTGCAAACCTTGAATAACTTCGGCCTGCACCCGTCCCAATTGGGAGTCGAACTTACCGAAAATGAAGTGATTGGGGGTGATGACGAGCAGATGGGGCAACTGGAAAAACTGAAGCAAGCTGGCGTACATATCTCAATCGACGACTTTGGCACGGGCTATTCGTCGCTCGTTTATCTGAGGCGGTTGCCGGTTTGCAGCCTCAAGATTGACCGAAGCTTCCTGCAATACGCCATGGAAAACGAGAGTGACATGGCCATCATGCAAGCCATCATTACCGTCGGCCACCAGCTTGGGTTAATTGTGGTGGTCGAAGGCGTGGAAACCACTGAACAGGAGCGGCTGGTAAAGCATCTTGGCTGCGATTTAGCACAAGGATTTCTGTACGCGAAGCCGCTAACCGCTCATGAGCTGCCAAAACTTCTGGAGCACCCAACCAATGCTTAGGCCTCGCGAGGATCCGTTTCAGCAGCCTGAGGGGCCTGACGGTGTCTGTCACGAAACGCCACCAGACTCTCCACGCCGGTGAAGTCCACCAGATCGCGGAAATCAAGCCAGTCCACGAGGCAGTAAAGGCAGATTGCAGGATAGTTCCAAGGTTCAAACTGTCCTTCATCCACCATCGCTGAAAGCGTTCTCAACGTAGTCATGATGCGTTCCCGCTGCAGGTTGTAGAACATTGCATCCTGGCCTGTGTCGATACCGGAACGTTCAGAGAGCAGCATGATCACAGCTGAGTCATTGGCACCATCGATCAACGTCAGCTGGTTTTCCTGATCCCAGGTAAGGGGTTCACGGTTCTGATTTTCAAGGAGGTAGCGGGCGATGGTTCGCGAATCGTAGATTTCCTGCCCGTCATCGATCAGTACCGGAATTTTCAGAGTGGGATTATTGCGTCGAAGCTCATCGCGGCCTTCACCGTAGATATTGAGATTGATGAACTCGTAGGGTTCGTCATCCAACAGAAGGCGAATGCGCCGCACATAAGGCGACGTCGTGGATCCAATGAGTTTCATGGTTGCTCCTTAGTTTTAATCCTAGGGTTGAATTGATCCCAATCGGCTGTTCTTGCGGCCTCGGCGTCAGGCTATCACTCTGCAGACATAAAATCCTTCCTGGGTTTTGTCACTTTTCAAGCGAAGCCCTCTCGGTATCCGTGCACTCTTTTTGAGGATGGACTTCGGGCGCCAAAAATCTTCGGAGCATCGGGGCGGGCTGCCTTTCCCAAACATTAATTTCTAGTAGGTTTCGCTCCTGACCAACAGCGTCCAGTTTTTTTGACTAGGATTGCTATCGGGAGAGCATATTAAAGGAGAACGAAATGAGTTACGCAAAACCGAGCCTCTTAAGCCTCGCGGCTTCCGCCATGCTACTGGCTACCCCGATGTCTCAGGCTAATGAGAGCATTGAGGTGAACATGCACAAGGCGTCCGTCGAGGGTCAGGGCAACCTGATCGGAACGATTACTCTGCAGGAGAATGAACAGGGGGTCACGATTGTATCCAACCTGACAGACCTCGGCCCCGGGCCCCATGGCTTTCACCTGCATGAAAACCCCGACTGTGGCGTGACCTCAAAGGATGGAAAGAAGACCCCGGCGGGTGCCGCAGGAGGACATTACGACCCTGAAAAAACCGGCGCCCATAAAGGGCCATTCGATACTGGCGGCCATCTGGGCGACCTGCCCCGACTTCATGCCGGCCAACGTGGGGAGTCTGAGCAGACGTATCTCGCACACCGGGTTCAACTAGCTGATTTCAGGGGGCGCGCCCTGGTTATCCATGAGGGTAGCGACAACTATTCCGATGAGCCCCTCCCCCTTGGCGGTGGCGGCGCTCGTGTCGCCTGCGGCGTAGTTCCTGATCAGTAGTCTGTGACAGCCCCGGGGTAGGTACCTTGACCCAGGCTGTCGCCGGCATGGATCAACATATCGTCATCCGGGGAGTCTGGGATGCGCCGCCAGTTGTTGAGACTCGCAGTTCTTATAGTCGAATCGTGATGATTTGGGCATTGGTTTCAAAAATAGCATCAACGGTCTCAGCCGATTGAATCCAATGAAGGAGATATCCTCGCATCCGACCTATAGAGAGCGGTAAGATTATCCAACGGTATGAATAAATACGGAGTCACTATGAACATGACAGCTGCCCTCCTCGGTTACGGTGGATTTGTATTGTTGCTACTGACTATTGGCACCGTTGGGTATTGGAAAGCTGACCAATTGGAAGCCTGGGCATATCGTAAGTTCAAAGGTTAGCTATCATAAAAAAGAAAGCTCTGAGCAGTTACAGTTGCCTGAACTACGTTAGGAGCAATTTCCCGCTCAAATTGACATCAAAGAAGAACTGGGGCAAATCCAAATGCGTTTAGGCATACTCCTTGCTGGCGTCCTCTTTTTAACTGGTTGTACAGACTACAAGTATGGTATCTACTGGAATCCAAGTGAGGAAAGATACGCCCAGCAATCAGTGAGCAGTGTTAATTGCTCTATAGGAGAAATAAACGCATATAGAGCCATAGAATCTTCGCATCAATTAATCGCACCGTTTTTCATACCGTTATTTCATAACGTCGAACGTTCGGATGAAAGTATTCACATTAAAAGCAAAGGTGAAGGCTGCCCTTCTTTAATTGTTAAAGATCAATACAACAACGTGCTACAACACACGTTCCAAGAGCAGGATGGCAAAGGGTGCGATTACTATATTGAATATCCGAAAAGTGGAGAAAAAATAAGTGTCCTTGTCGTCGATATCACGCCAGATTGCAACAACCATGAGTTATCTTATTCCAAAGACAGGTTCTTCTGTATGAGGCCAACCGAGTTCGGCGGCTCAGCCCCATGCGAGTAACCTTTATGACAAAAGCGAACGTTCAGGCCGATAGTCCAACACTTCCCCCGGGAGAAATTCCGCCTCTTGCTTAGAAAGATCCGCAGTAACGCGGCAGAACCCGACTACCGTCCACTTGTCTGTGAGAGTTCGACTGCTTCCAGACATTGTTCAAAAGGCAGCCAAAGAGCTAAAGCATCACCCTCAACGGGATCAATAGCGACGAACCCGAACTTTTCGTAGAATCTTTTTGAGTCGTCGTCTTTGGCATCTACCGCACAGCCGATACCTCCAACTGAAATCGACGCATCAACAACCTGTCTCAGGCACTCGACCAGCAGATATGCTCCTAATCCATACCCTTTCACAGAGTTATCAACTGCAAGCCGTGCCAGCCGGTAAACCGGCGGATCCGACGGAAACCGCTTTTGCAGGGGATGCCCCTGGGGGAAGACAAGGGTGCTTGGAAGAAGAGTGTAATAACCCAGGATCTCCGTCGGGTCGCCCTCATCTTCAATCAGTACATAAGTCCGTGTCGCCATCTTCTGGCTGCTTTGCCGGGCAATTTTCTTTAAGAACTCGTTGAGTGCAGGCTTACCGCAGTCAAATTTTCGCCGATTGTGCTTTTTACTGATTTCTGCGGTTCTTAAAGTCACCAGCCAACTTCCTGTGGTTGAGTGCAGCTTCCCGAAGCTTTGGGTTAATCGGCTCGGGGTTATCCAGCAGCTCCAGCATACGGTCAGCACTCTGCCGGGAAACCTGGATTTGTAGCGCCTGACGCTCGGCCTCTTGTGCTTCTTTCTTTGCAGCGTAGATCAGAAACTGACTCAAGCTGCGGCCCGTTAACTCTGCTGCATGAGCAATAAGTCTCTGCGTTTCTTCATCGACACGGGCGACCAGGCGAGTGTCTTTACCTTGTGTGTTCATCATATTCTTCACCGATGGTGGGATAGGCTCGACTGGAACCCAAGAAAACCCTCGTCCTTGATAAAAAGTGATTCGACGGACTCAATCTACGTATGCCATATTGGCACACGCAAATACCTTAATCAACTTTGTATGCCAGTTTGGCACATGCAATTTATAAGGTTCTCAGCTACTCAATGTTTTCAGCGAACCTTTGGCAAGTCATCCCAGCAGGCCGTATACGCTGGCGATGATCGCCCTGCGGGTCCAGACCCGCCTTGGCTTCATCAGAGTGAACGGTTCCGCTCACCAGAAATCGATTACGCGGCTGGCTATCTTCAATGAAGACTTCAAAGGCCCGGGCGCACAGCTCTTCCAGCCAGACACTGGATCAAATCCGGCCTGCCCTCCCCGCTTGAGTGAGCGGATGATTTTTCCGTGCTTGCCCTTCAGCGACCAGTCCACCAGGACATCACCGGGATAGATGCCAGCCTCGATCATGGACTCTCCATGAACACGCACGAAGAACGTGGCCGCAGGATGCTGGATGCACAGCTCGTTCAGATCGATGGTTGTTTCAACGTAGTCCTCCGCCGGCGATGGGAAGCCAGCCGAGCCCCGTTCCAGAAACATCGGAATGTTCAGGCGAGAGAAGGACTCAAAGTCACCAAGCAGAATGCAGGACATGCTTTACACCAGACACTGTTTGAATATACAGTATTTTGGCGAGACAATACGTGTGGGTCAACCCATCATTGGGTACAGTGTTCTATACTCGAACTAATGCAGCTGCCAGGAAGGCGGGAGGAGTCTGTATGAAAAGGGTGGTACTGATGTTTGTTGGTGGCTTGGTAGGAGGCTTGATCGGGCCGGTGTCGGCACTGGTCGGCGTAGCAGCCGGTTACGTGTTAGGCCGCACTTTGACACATTCCAACTATTGCAGAATCTCGGAGTGACCAAAATCAACCTCCCGGTCACAAAACGTGGTGTGGAGGAGATTTTTGACTGGTACGGATGACACGTGTTCGACGAAGAAATTACCTTGGAAGGAACCAGAGGTCAGGAACTCGTTGTCGCAGTTTTTTCTCACTCAAAATTGGCAAAAACCAATCAACGTAACACACTGATCTTAAGGGTAAAAATGGAGGCGCGGGTCGGAATCGAACCGGCGTACACGGAGTTGCAGTCCGCTGCATAACCACTCTGCCACCGCGCCGGGTAAGCCTTGATCTGGCTTTTGCTCTCAGGAGGCATTGAGAGACTTGGAAATGGAGCGGGAAACGAGATTCGAACTCGCGACCCCAACCTTGGCAAGGTTGTGCTCTACCAACTGAGCTATTCCCGCTCTTCGTTCAGAGGCGTTGCCTCATCAACGGCTGCGTATTCTACGGATTACGCCGGAGTCGTCAACACCTTTTTTTCAAGTTTCTGTTTTTGTAGGCAATCTGGATGTTTTTTAGCCAAGCCATCACCCTGTCATTTGAGGACAGTGTACCCAATCAGTGAACTGCGCCTTGGATCGGCACCAACACTTCTCGCAGAATGACGAGCTGCACAATTCGGTCATCGTCAAGGCACTCACTATGCGCACTTATGGCATCTCACGGATCGGTTTCGCGGCACTTGCCCTCATACTCGGCACTTCCGCCCTGGCATCGGAATGGAAGGTCGAGCTACAAGGCGACGTCAGGGGTGACATCACCACCTACGTTCGTTCTGTTTCAGATACACCCATCAAACAATTCCGGGGCGTAGTCGAAACACCCCACTCCATGGTGGCAGCACTGTCGGTTATCGATGACATATCACTGTGCCAGCAGTGGATCTACAACTGCCAGAAGGCCCGTTATCACTATACCGCCGATGGGGAACGCCTGTTGTGGATGATGTTTGACGGTGTCTGGCCTGCTTCAGACCGAGACCTGGTGATGAAATCCGTGTTTTTGCAGGAGTATCCAAATGGACCGGTGACGGTTCAGTCCACCGGGCGGCAGAGCGCTGCGCCGGAACAATCCGACTATGTGCGCATTCCCATGCTGGACAACAGTTTCTATGTAGAGCCACTGGCCGATGGCTGGACACGAATCACCTTCACCACCCACATGAATCCAGGTGGATTGATACCCGCCTGGATAGCCAATATCGTGGCAACGGATGCACCGATTCGTACCTTGGAAGGGTTAAAGCGGATGATGAACAAGGAACCGTTCCGGGATTACACCCAGAGCTCGCCTCCGGCGAAACTGGTTGAGAAGCATAACCTTCGCTTCTCAACCCGGGATTCGTAAAGGGTCGGTCTCAACTCAGGAGTTACCCTGTGTTGAAGCACTGGCTTCGGCCAGTTGCGAGGGGGTATCACAGTTCAGAAAGCTGGATGTTTGCAGCCACTTCTGGTCCGGGTAGTACTTGAAAACCAGCTGGCCGCCTTTCAGGTTATCAACCACAGACTGGATCACTTTTTGATCTACAGCCGGGCAGCCGTGGCTGCGACCAATTCGGCCATAGTCTGCAACCCAGCTCGGGCTCACGTAATCTGCCCCGTGAATGACAATCGCCCTCTGGCGAGCCAGGTCATTGATGCCCGGCTCAAGGCCATCCAGGCGTAACGAATAGCCGTGCATTCCGCGATAACTCTCGCTGGCTTTGAACAGGCCAATACTGGACTGGTGACTACCTTCTATATTTGAGAACTCACTGGCTTCCAGGTTTCCGGAATTCTTGCCGTGGGCGACCAGATCTTTCAGGAGCAAGCGGCCCTGCTCTAGGTCAAAAATCCACATGCGCTGCTCGCTGGACGGCAATGAAAAGTCGATCACTGCCAGGCGCTCCGGCATCGCCACACCATTGTTCACCGCGCACTGAGTTGCTTTGAACGCCGCATCCAGCACGTCGGGATTCAGTTTTGGGGCGGAACTGGCCAACTGGTCATGAAGCTGATTGTCGAAGGATTGCGCGTTTGTTTGAAAGGAAAAGGCCAGAGAAAGAACCAGGCCGGATAACATTAAAAAAGTGCGTTGTTTGCTGTGCTTGAGCATTCGCACATTACCTCGAATATGAAGAGTGTCGTGTAGCTGGCTGAAAATATGCCTCATTCTAACAGCGAATTTTGAGACTTCGGTCATTCCGTACATTTTTTAACCTTTCCACTACACTTCCTGCGCATTACTACAAAGCTGAGTGCATGCTAGAATCGCTTCAACTCAACGGGGTGCCCTTGATTGGGGCTGAGACCACACCCGCGGAACCTGACACGGATAATGCCGGCGAAGGGATTGAGGAACGCTACGCAAAGCGTTTGCCGCGGCATGGTTGCTACCCATTTGTACAGGATGCCGCATCATGTATTACCGCTTGTCTCTTCTGCTATTGGCTTTGGTAACACCGCTCACCGCCAGAGCTGCCGACGCGCCTGTGCTCAACGTCTATACCCACCCTTCTTTCGCGGCCGACTGGGGCCCCGGCCCAGCCGTAAAGCAGGCGTTTGAGGCCCAATGTGGCTGCACCCTTGCGTACACCGTTCTGGACAGTGGCGGTGATATCCTGCAGCGGTTGCGCCTGGAAGGCGAGTCCACCAATGCCGATGTCGTGCTTGGCCTGGATACCGCGACGATGGAAACCGCCCGTCAAACCGGGCTGATCGGCAAACACGACCAGGCACTCGATGCACTGGCATTGCCCATCGGCTGGACCGACAAATACTTTGTGCCGTACGACTGGGGCTACTTTGCTTTCGTTTACGACACCGAGCAACTGGCAGAGCCACCCACCAGTCTGGAAGCCCTGATAAACGCTCCGGAAGACTTGAAAATCATTATTCAGGATCCTAGAACGAGCACGCCCGGGCTTGGCTTGTTGCTATGGATGCACTCGGTTTATGGAGATGAAGCCCCGGCAAAATGGCAGGCACTGAGTACGAAGATACTCGCCACTACCCAGAGCTGGAGCGATGGCTACTTTTCGCTGTTCATGAACGGCGAAGCACCGATGATCCTCTCCTACAGCACATCACCGGCGTATCACATGGCGGTTGATGAAACCGACCGCTACCAGGCTGTCGAGTTTGAAGAAGGTCATTATCTTCAGGTAGAGGTTGCTGCGCTGGTGGCGCCCTCGGATAACAAGTTACTGGCACGGGACTTCCTCGATTTCATGCTGACTCCGGATTTTCAGCGCCACATTCCTCTGAAGAACGTGATGTACCCGGCCATTGATCTTGGCGATGAGTTGCCCGAGGTCTTTGATCGCCTGATAACGCCTGATCATGCGTTCTATATGCCTCCGTCAGAGGTCGCTGGCATGCGCCGCAAGCTGGTGGATGACTGGCTGAACGCACTGACACGCTGATCCCATGCTTGCCAACCGTTACTCCGCTCCACTGAGCCATCCCGGGTGGCAATTGGTGCCTGGCCTGCTGCTTGGCCTGGGGCTCCTGATCCTGGTGGCCTTTGGGCTCGGGAGCATGCTGGTAACCGCCGGCAGCGCAGATGTTGCTTCCGTAGTTAACAGCCGTTACTTGCGCGGGGTTATCTGGTTCACCGTTTGGCAGGCGCTGCTTTCCGTGCTGTTAACGCTTCTGGTGGCCCTTCCGGTCGCCCGCACACTGGCGAGATATCGCCAATTTCCGGGCAGAAGTCTGATGCTCAGGCTCATGGAGTTGAGCCTGGTACTGCCAACCATTGTGGCGGTTTCCGGCATCATTGGTGTTTACGGCCGGCAAGGCTGGGTCACCGCTCTGCTGAATAACTGGCTGCCCGGGCACAGCTGGAGCCTGTATGGGCTCAACGGAATTCTACTGGCTCACGTTTTCTTCAATGCGCCACTTGCGGCAAGAATCATGCTGCAAGCGCTTGAATCGGTGCCGTCACCAAGGCTTCGTATTGCCTCGCAACTGGGGCTTCGGGGTTGGTGGGCCTGGCGTTCCGTTGAGTGGCCGGCTCTGCGGCCCCTGCTCCCCGGGCTATGCGCACTGGTGTTCACGCTCTGCTTTACCAGTTTTGCCATCATCATGACACTCGGCGGCGGGCCTGCTGCAACCACCCTTGAGGTGGCCATTTACCAGGCATTGAGATTTGAGTTCGACTTTCCCCAAGCAGCGGTATTGGCGGTGATCCAGCTGGTCATCTGCGGCGGACTCTGGTGGCTGGTTTTCCGCCAGCGCCTTGAATACTCTCTTATGCCCAATCGTCATTTTGTTCAGGGCGTTCAGCTCAAGGCCTGGCCTGGTCAGTTGTGGTTCTCAACCCTTCTGCTGGCTGCCTTTGCACTGTTTTTAGTGCTCCCCATCCTCGCCATTGCCAGCCGCGGACTCCCCTCCCTACTGACCTTTACCGGTCACAGCTCGCCCTACGAGCAATTACTTTCAGCGACAGGCCGAAGCTTGCTGATTGCACTGCCCGCCGGGCTTGGCGCGGTTTCAGGTGCATTACTCACCCTGGCTTCAGTCAGTAAAGCCCGTGGCCGTCTTTTAACCGCCATTCCGACATCAACCAGTTATTTGCCGTTGATCGTGCCCCCCTTGGTGCTTGGCACAGGGCTGTTTCTGCTGCTGAGGCCAGGTCTAGGAAATAACGCCCAGGGTTGGACTTTGGTCTCACTCATTAACGGCCTGATGGCCTTACCCTTCGTGATTCAGGTGTTGCGTGGACCGCTGGCCAGGCTAGACACTCATTCCCGCCGTGTGGCCGACCAGCTAGGCGTAATTGGCTGGTATCGCTGGCACCGGGTCTACTGGCCCTTGATGCGGCGCCCGCTGGCGCTGGCTCTGGCCTATGGCATTGCGCTCTCGATGGGTGATTTTGGTGTTATTGCATTGTTTGGAAGCCCCGGGCAACCCACCCTGCCAGTTCTGCTGTACCAACAACTGGGCAGTTACCGAATGTCAGACGCAGCAGGAACCGGCTTGTGGCTATTGCTCCTCATGGTGGTGATCTTCGGCCTCCTTTCGGTGATTGGCCGTCCACCGGCGCACCATAGATATAAAACCGTTCGCCAGCCATTCCCGGAGCCCGAACATGCTTGAGGTAAAGCATCTGCGCTTTCGCTACCCCGGTCAGGAAGCAGCTTGGGAGTTCCATTTCTCAGTGCTTCCAGGCCAATGCATCGCCATTCGCGGCGCCAGCGGTTCAGGCAAAACAACCCTGCTTAATCTTATCGCCGGCTTTCTGCAACAAGAGTCCGGAACGATTCAGTTGAGCGGTCGCCCCCTCGAACAACTTGAACCCTGGCAGCGGCCGATAACCAGCGTGTTCCAGGAGCACAACCTGTTCGAGCATCTGGACGTTGCAACCAATATCGGGCTGGGGCTGCACCCGGGGTTAAAGCTAACTCAGGATCAGAGACACCTGATTGATGAGGGCCTTCTGCGAAGCGGCCTGCCCGGGTTCGGCAGCCCTATGCCCGGGGACCTCTCCGGCGGCCAACGCCAGCGGGTGGCTCTGGTCAGGGCCATACTGCGCCGCAAACCGCTCTTGCTTCTGGATGAACCCATGACCGGGCTGGACCCGGAGGTAAAACACAACATGAGAGCCCTGTTACTGGAAGAGAAAGCCCGGGGTGTGACGCTGGTTCTCGCCAGCCATGATGAAGAAGACCGAAAGATACTGGCAGACCACCACTGGAATCTTTAAGCTTGCAGAGAATTATTACAGGGATTCTTTGACTCAGTGGCAATCCGTTCCGGACTCAGCTCTCCATCATCTGACCAGTTGCCCGGCAGCGTTAAAATTGAAGGCGCTGCTCTGGTGATCAGTGGCGACTGGACGTTACGCCACTATGGTTCGCTTAACCAGTTGATCAGAGGTCTCCACGGAAAGTCACCGTCCAACCCGACCCTGGACTTAGACTGCCTTGGCCATATCGACACCGCCGGTGCCTCCCTGATCGCGAAGCTGGCCGGAAGTACTGCTCTGGTTCAGGCGCTGGACAGTGCAGATCTCGCCGAAGAACAAAAAGCCTTGCTGGACGCCGTCGCGGCTGCCGTCCCAGAAGGGCAGTTCCAGCCACCAAAGATAAACCCGGTAGCGGGCTTCCTTGCCGATGTCGGGCAGAAGGTAACGTCAATCTCCCGGCTCACCTGGCAGCTATCAGGGTTTATAGGCGAAACACTGGCTACCTTGTTTTACATCCTGCCACGCCCCGGGCGGTGGCGATTTACGCCGTTCGTGGCTGCCGTTCACGACACGGGGCTGAATGCCCTGCCGATTGTTGCTCTGCTGACGTTTCTCGTGGGTGCCGTTGTTGCGTTTCTTGGTGCGACCGTGCTCGAGGATTTTGGCGCCACTATTTACACCGTTAACCTGGTGGCGTTTTCGTTTCTGCGGGAGTTTGGTGTCCTGCTGGCAGCCATCCTGCTGGCCGGGCGCACAGCCAGTTCATTTACCGCACAAATCGGGGCCATGAAGGTCAACGAAGAGCTGGATGCCATTCGCACACTCGGCCTTAATCCCGTTGAGTTACTGGTGGTGCCCCGGGTACTGGCGATGATGCTTAGCCTGCCGGTGCTCACGTTCATCGGCATGATTTCCGGCATGGTCGGCGGTGCTGTGGTCTGCGCGCTCGTGCTCGACATACCACCCAGCCAGTTCATGGCCATTGTTGAGCGTGATATCGCGCTGAAGCACTTTCTGGTCGGTATTGGCAAAGCCCCGGTTTTCGCCTTCCTGATTGCCGTGATTGGCTGCCTTGAAGGCTTCAAAGTCGCCGGTAGTGCACAATCCGTAGGCGAACACACCACATCCAGCGTGGTTCAGTCGATCTTTATGGTGATATTGCTGGATTCCGTCGCGGCGCTGTTTTTTATGGAAATGGGCTGGTAACTCCCTATGGCCGAGCATCATCCAAGACAGCAGAAAACACCCGTTATCGAGGTGCGCGGGCTGAGCAACCGCTTTGGCGCCCATGTTGTTCACGACGGTCTCGATCTGGATTTGTACACCGGCGAAATTTTGGGTGTGGTAGGCGGCTCGGGCACCGGAAAGTCCGTGCTGCTTCGCAGTATTGTGGGATTGAACAAGCCCTCTGCCGGGCATATCCGTGTGTTTGATGTCGACCTCACCGAACTTTCCGGACCGGAGCGTTCCTTGTATGAGCAACGATTTGGCGTTCTGTTCCAGGGCGGCGCCCTGTTCACCTCGCTTAATCTCGTCCAGAACATATCACTGCCGTTAATTGAACACGCAGGGCTGAGCCGTTCTGATGCCGAGGAATTGTCCAGAATGAAGCTCGGGCTAACAGGCCTGCCACCCGATGCCGCACTGAAATATCCAGCGGAGTTATCCGGCGGCATGATAAAGCGGGCCGCCCTGGCAAGAGCCCTGGCCCTGGACCCCGAAATTCTGTTTCTTGATGAACCCACCGCCGGGCTGGACCCGATCGGCGCCGCCGCCTTCGATGAGTTGATTGTAACGCTCAGCGACGCGCTGGGGCTGACGGTCTTTCTTGTCACCCATGATCTGGATACCCTCTACACTACCTGTGACAGGGTGGCGGTTTTATCCCAGCAAAAAGTGCTGGTGGCGGATACGCTTGATCAGGTTGCGCAAACGAGCGACGCCTGGGTTCAGGAATATTTCCACGGCCCCCGCGGGCGAGCGGCCATTGTGGCCAAGCACAGGCTGACACAACAGGAGCCCCGTTAATGGAGCCAAAGGCCCACCACGTAGTCATCGGACTTTTCACCCTGGTAGCCGTCGGTTCAGCGCTGCTGTTTGCTTTGTGGCTGGGCAAGTCCTCTGCAGACCGGGAGTGGAGCTATTATCAGATCGGCTTTGACCACCCGGTCAGCGGCCTATCCAAAGGCAATCCAGTCCTTTACAGCGGCATACCGGTCGGCGATGTGCTGGACCTCACACTGGCCCCCGACAACCCGGCCCATGTGCGGGTATTGGTGCGTGTTGATCAGGAGATCCCCGTGCGCCAGGACACCCGGGCGGGGCTGGTTCTGGCCAATATTACTGGCAGCATGAGCATTCAGTTCACCGGTGGCACGCCCGAAAGTCCTGTACTTAACGGAGAGCGCGACAACCCTCCCCTGATCACCGCCGAACCTTCCACGCTCAGCAACCTGCTGAATAACGGCGAAGCCATGTTAACCAAGGCCGAGCAGCTCTTGACCAACATGAACCGGTTGCTGGCCAACGAAAACGTCGACAATGTCTCCGCCATTCTCAACAACACCCGGGACGCCAGTGAGTCTCTGCTCGCTAACCGGGAAACACTGGTTGAACTGCTCGCTCAATTCGATCGCGCGGCCGTGCGTGCGGAAGAAGCTGCAATCAAAGTGTCCAGAGTGTCCGATAATGCTCGCCTGGTGTTGAATGACAGAGTGACCCCAGTGCTGACCGCCATGGATAATGCCCTGACGACCCTGCAACCGTCGCTGGAGCGGCTCAACCAGCTCACCGGCGACAATGAGCATGCGCTGGATGCCGGCATCCAGGGCTTTTCCCAGTTAACACCAGCGCTGCGCGAACTGCGGAGCACCCTGCGCAACCTGAATTCATTTACCCGCAGGCTGGAGCAAGACCCAGCCGGCACGCTCTGGGGCGGCGCAACCATGAAGGAGTTTGAGGAATGAGCACCGGTATTATCCGGCTGACCACACTGATGGTCGCCGTTTCAATGGCGGCCTGCACGGTGCTGCCCCGGCCTGAACCACCGCGGGTAATGGATCTGGCGCCACCCGTTACCGAATCGCCGTTTAACCAGCCGCTATCCGCCAATATCCGGGTTGATACACCTTTGGCGTCTGACCCGCTGGACAGCGCCACTATTCTATTGAAACCGACGCCTTACGAATTCCAGGCCTTCCATCAGGCGCGCTGGCGTGACAGCACACCGGTGGTTATTCGGGACCACCTGGCCAGGCACCTGCGTGACAGCCGGGCATTTCGTAACGTGGTTATTGAAACCAGCCCCGCCACCTCAGACCTCACGTTACTCACAGAGTTGTCGGCATTTCATATCCAATACAATGGCACCAACGGGTGGGTTGAGTTCGAGTTGCACGCTGAATTGGTGAGCGTCCGGAACGGACAAAGCCTTTGCCTCCGAAGTTGGAACGTTCAGGAGCCCGCAGCAGGAACCGACCTTGATTCTGTGGTGCAGGCGTTCTCCCGTGCCGGCAATACGGTGGCCAGCGAGCTTACCCGCTGGGCCCGGGCATGCCAAAGCGCTCGATGAAATCGCCAGTCAGAAGGCCGGTTATGATGCTAACGGCATCTCCAGTACGCGCCGAACGCCTACGCCTTCGCGCGAACGGAAGGAGAACTACACCTCGCCCTGACGGCTTTCAGCCTTGGGAAATAGATCGCCCCAGGCCGCACTGAGGTAAAGAAACATGGACCACAGGGTAAGAGCGGCCGCGATGTACAAAAGGCCAATAGCGACATAAGCCCAGAAATTTCCGGGAGGAAACGCCAACAGCCCAACAATGGCGGCAATCTGCGCGGTCGTTTTGATCTTGCCAATATAAGAAACCGCCACGCTGGCCCGGCTGCCAATCTCGGCCATCCATTCTCGCAACGCTGAGATAACGATTTCCCGGCCAATGATGATGGTTGCCGGAATGGTCAGAAGTACGGCAGCGTAGCCTTCAATCAGCACCGCCAGTGCCACCGCGACCATCAGCTTGTCCGCTACCGGATCCAGAAAGGCGCCAAACGGCGTACTCTGGTTGAGTTTTCGCGCGAGATACCCATCCAGCCAGTCGGTTATACCCGCCAGCGCGAAGATGGCCGCACTGACCATGTAGCTCCACTCCATAGGCAGATAGAAAACCACCACGAATACCGGGATCATCACGATACGAGACAGGGTAATAACATTCGGTAAATTCATGGTGTTCCTATTCGTTGTGCAGAGCTGCGTAAATGGATTCAGCCAGTGCTTTGCTGATGCCTTGCACCTTGGCAATTTCGTCAACGCTGGCTTTTCGTATACCCTGAATGCCGCCGAAGTAGCGTATCAGCTCCCGCCGACGTTTTGGCCCGACGCCCTCAATACCTTCCAGCGTGGACTGCCGGCGCTGCTTGTCTCTTCGTGCCCGGTGCCCGGTGATGGCAAAGCGGTGCGACTCATCCCGTATGTGTTGTATCAGGTGCAAAGCCGGTGAATCCGCCGGTACCCGGAACACATCATCGGTCATGGCATCGATCAACTGCTCCATACCGGCCCGTCGGGTGACGCCTTTCGCTACACCGATCAACGGTATATCAGAAATTCCGAGTTCCTCGAACACTTCCCGGGCGATATTTAACTGGCCCTTTCCGCCATCGATAAACACCAGATTCGGCTTTTTACCCTCGCCGTTGACCAGGCGACGATAGCGCCGGGTCAGTACCTGGCGCATGGCGGCATAGTCGTCTCCGCCTGTTACACCCTCAATGTTATATAGCCGATAATCACTCTTCAGAGGGCCATTCTCGTCGAAAACCACACAGGATGCGACGGTATTTTCCCCATGGCTGTGGCTGATATCAAAACACTCCATACGGGCGGGGGTTTCAGCCAGTTCAAGCAAGTCCCGCAGGGCAAGCAGCCGGCGATAAACCGTTTCCTTGCTCGCGAGGTGTGTCAGCAAGGTTTGCCGGGCATTGGTCATGGCCAACTCCAGCCAACGACGCCGCTCACCGCGTACGTTACCTCGAATCCGGGTTTCACGATTGGCCGCTTCACTGAGTGCTTCCGCAAGCAATGCCTGACCCTCAACGGCAACTGGCACCAGAATATCCTTGGGGATTTCCCGGCGAGTATCGCCGCCGAAGTAATATTGCCCCAGAAAAGCGGCCAGCAACTCGCCTTCTGATTGCTCCAGTGAGAACCTCGGAAAGTAATCCTTGGTGCCCAGCACCCGGCCACCGCGCACGATGATCACCACCACACAGACCACGCCCGCGTCCTGAGCGATGGCAATGACATCGGCATCGCCGCCCTCACCGTCGACCGACTGCTGTTCCTGCACGTGGCGCAGGTGGTTCACCTGATCCCGGTACGTCGCCGCCTTTTCAAATTCAAGTTGTGAGGCAGCCTTTTCCATGGCGTTCATCAAATCATGGATGATGGCTGGATTCTTGCCCTCGAGAAACATGGTGGCACGGCGGATGTCCTGCTGATACTCATCCGGGCTTATGTATTCCACGCAAGGCGCTGTGCAGCGGTTGATCTGATATTGCAGGCAGGGACGATTCCTGTTCCGGAAATAGCTTTCACTACAAGATCTTATCCGGAATACCTTCTGCAAAACATTAAGAGTTTCCTTGACCGCTCCTGAGCTTGGAAATGGGCCAAACCAGGTGCCCCCGCCTTTTTTCGTGCGACCACGCCGGAATGTGAGCGATGGATAGTCGCTATGGGAAGACAGATAGATATAGGGGTAGGATTTATCATCCCGAAGAAGAATATTATACGGCGGCCGAAGGGATTTGATCAGGTTCTGTTCCAGCAGCAACGCTTCGGTTTCGCTGCCGGTAATGGTCACTTCGATGGATTCGATTTTGCTGACCAGCGCTTCGGTTTTGGGTGCCAGGCCGGTTTTGCGGAAGTAGCTGCCAACCCGATTTTTAAGATTACGGGCCTTTCCGACATAAAGAATCGCCCCGGAGCTATCGTACATTCGATAGACACCGGCACGCTCTGTAAGTTGTTTCAGGAAGTTTTTGCTGTCGAACTCCCCGGTGGGCTCCAGAGGTTCAGACTTTGTCGGCATCCAGTAATCCAAGCCTTACGGCCATCAGTGCCAACTCAACATCACTGGAAATCTCCAGTTTCTCAAAAATCCGATAGCGGTAGCTGTTGACGGTTTTCGGGCTCAGGCACAGTTTGTCGGAGATGTCCTGAACTTTCTGGCAGTCCACAACCATCATCGCGATTTGCATCTCCCGCTCGGACAAGCGCTCAAATCTCGACAGTTCTCCGCCTTCGTCCAGATCGCCACCCAGGGTTTTCAGTGCCATTTTCTGAGCGATTTCGGGGCTGATGTAACGCTGCCCGGAGTGGGCTTTACGAATGGCTCGCACCATTTCCTGGATGTCGGCGCCTTTCGTTATATAAGCGGACGCACCACTCTGCATTACCCTCGCTGGATAGGGATCATCTGCGCAGGCCGTCACCACGATGACGCGAATGGAATCGTCCAGTCGCAAGATACGACGCGTAGCCTCAAGCCCCCCGATACCGGGCATGCGAATGTCCATCAAAACGATGTCCGGGCGCTCTTTACGCACGAACTCGATGGCATCCTCTCCGGAAGATGCCTGACCAATCACGTCGATGTCAGGATTGTCAGCCAACATTCGGGTAATACCGGAGCGAACCAACTCGTGGTCATCAACAACGAGTATCCTGATCAAAACTCACCTCGCCGGCAGGTAGAAAAAAACAGGCCCAATTGTAACGGTTACACAATCGACAGGATAGGTAAGCCGGACAAAACATTGTGGAGTGCGAAAATTAATCTCGCCAATCAGATCAGGGGGGCGTACCAAGCCCCGCTGTATTCTCAACCGGATCAAACCAGACGACCAGCTCTCCCCGGCTGATCGCAGCCAGTACCCTGCCTCGCTCTGCAAGAGGGTTTTCAGTGTCGTTCAGCCCGTGATACCGAGTGCAGTACTCCTCCGCCAGCCCTTCGAGCTGGTCGTCGGTAAGCAGACTCGCGTCGACCACAAACTTCTCCTGGCGCGGGTCCGCCTCGGGCTGCTGTTCTTCGTATTCACTCATAACAACCCCTCATCAGTCGCTGCATGTTACGGTTTTTTGCCTGAGATCAGAACCCTCGCGATTGTAGACAGATTTCAACCAAGTTGCTGCCGGGTTTTAAACCCAGCCGTCAATTGCCGCATCGACACCGACTCCTGCCGCAGCGCTTCACTTATCAGGCGGGTGCTCTTTACATTTTCGGTCAGCGTTTCGGCGCTTTCCGCCAGCGTATCGGCCCGTCGCCCTACTCGCCCGATCTCATCACGCTGCATTGATACTGAGGCACGGATACTGTCACTGTGCACTTCAAGCTCATCAAACTGACTGTTGAGCTGATCAAGATGAACTGCCAACGCCTGCAGGTTCGACCGGTTTTGCTCACCGGCATTACGCATTTCCGTCAGCAAACCGTCTACACCACCGACCCCCATAACCAGATCCTGTACCCACTGGCGGATATTACCTGTCGATTCCGCGGTTCTTCTGGACAAAGTCCGCACTTCATCGGCGACGACCGCGAACCCGCGCCCGTGCTCACCCGCCCTGGCCGCCTCTATGGCTGCATTCAGTGCAAGTAGATTGGTCTGTTCCGCAATATCCGCAATAACACCGGTGACCTGCTCTATTTTTCCGGTCGATTCGCTTAATTGCTGAATGGAGGAAGAGACCCGTGATATCACCTCATTGGCATGATCTGCGCCACTTTGGCTATTCTGAAGGCCGCCCCGCACCTCCCGGTTCGCTGCCAACGCCTGATGCACGGTTGCTGCCGTTCGTTCTGCAGCCTGTTCAATTTGCGACGCCTGCTCAGCGATGGATTCCGTAGACGTGGTGACGTCAGAAATCTGATGACGTGTGGTTTCGGATGCAAGCTGAAGCGCTTCCGCTCCCGCATCCAGCGCCGCCGAACGTCCGTCCAACGCACCGGCAGCCTGCCTTACATCACTGATAAAGGCATCGAAGCGACTTACCAGCCTGACCAGAGCCCCCGCTACGCCGGCCACTTCGTCACGGCCACTTACCTCGGGAACCCGGGAAAGATCAGACTCCTGCTCCATAACGACAAGTTGTCCCTGCATGCCCTGCAACCGGAGAATGACGGATTGCCTCAACCAGACAGTCATCCCGACAACCAGAATAAAGAACAACGAGGACCCTGCCAGCACAAACACCTGCTGATCGGATAAAAATGACAACAGCTCATCTGCACCATTTGACACTTCGTCACGGCTCGCTACCTGCTGCTCTCCGATTGCGGCAAGCATCGGTTCCATTGCCGGAAACAACTTGAAATCGACGACCTGCCCCACCCGGTAGTAACTTTTCTCAGCGATGCCCTCACCCATGCCAGCCATGAGGGCTTGTACGTCCTCAAACTGCTTCTGAGTTTCTGCTGCCCACGGCTTGAGGTCCGGGTTCGCCGCCACACTCTCCCAGTGCCGGTTCAAGGCCGCGTCCAGGCGCTTGAACTCCACATTAATCTCATCCCACAGCATCAACTGAGCTTTAATCTTATAGGCCAGGTCCTGCAGATGGCGATGATCCTGCTCCAGGTCCATAAGCAGCCAGGATTCAGCGAGACGGTCTCGAACCAGATTTTTAGAAGTATCTTCGGCTTTCAGGATGATCACCCACGACATTGCTGCCAGGCATGCAACGGCGCCGAGTGACAAAAATGCAAACAAAAGAATCCGCGCGCGGACAGTGGCCAGCATAACAACTCCGGGAAAAGGACAATGCCAAGGAGGGTATGCCTGTTTTGTGACACTTTTATGTACGACTTGGCGCCAATTTATCGTTGAAGACAACCAGGATCTTCAAAACACGCCGCCAATTATCTATCATCTCGGCTTTTAGAATGTTTGGATGCTAATGAACCAGAACGTTTTCAAACTCACCTTACCCATCCTTTTTGGCTACCTGCCACTGGGCATGGCTTTCGGGGTACTGTTTACTACCCAGCTCGACCACCCCTGGTGGATTGCCCCCCTGATGGGCCTGGTGATCTACGCGGGTGCCGGCCAGATCCTGGCGGTCAGTCTGTTAGCGGCCAATGCGGGGCTGGTAGAAGTGGCGGTAGCCATGTTTGTTCTGAACGCCAGGCACCTGTTCTACGGGTTGTCGCTGCTGGGCCAGTTTCGTGGCGCCGGCTGGCGTAAGAGCTACCTGATCTTTGGCCTGACCGACGAAACCTACTCCCTGCTCACCAGTCGGCCGCGCTCCGGCGACAAACAACATGAGCAAGCGGTGGATTTCCGCATCACAGCGTTCAATCAACTGTATTGGGTGGCGGGCTGTACCGTCGGCGCGTTACTGGGCGAATGGGTGGCGTTCAACAGCACCGGTATCGAGTTCGCGCTGGTCGCGCTGTTTATCGTGCTGACCATTGAGCAGTTCAAGGCGCT
This sequence comes from Marinobacter sp. SS5-14b, assembly GCF_030541005.1. GTDB lineage: Bacteria > Pseudomonadota > Gammaproteobacteria > Pseudomonadales > Oleiphilaceae > Marinobacter. The sequence goes on from NZ_JASSVM010000001.1 coordinate 866,046, forward strand.
AGGCGATGGCTTTCCTGTCTGGACAGGTGCCCTGGCGGCCGGTATCGCCATGGTGATGGTGCCGCCCACTCATCAGTTGATCGCTGCGATCGCGATCGTTACCGGCATTCTGCTTCTGCATTATCGGCACCACTGCGCAACCACTTCTCAGGCGGAGACCAGCCATGACTGACGGTTACTATCTGGCTGCGTTTATCCTGGTCTCAGCCCTGGCCACACTGGCCACCCGGTTGGTGCCGTTTCTATTTTTTGAACGCCATACGGAGCACCCCCTGGTACAACATCTGGGGCGCTACCTTCCGGCAGCGGTCATGGCACTGTTGGCAACGGTATTTTTGCAGAGGTCAGCAAACTGGGGAGCCGGCATTCCCGGACTGGACGCACTGATCCCGGGAATACTTGTGATTGCCGTTCATGTACGGCGAGGTAATGCTCTGCTCTCAATTGCAGCAGGAACCATCGCCTACATGGCAATTCAGCAGACAGGAATCCTGACGGGCGGGTACTGATCAGGGCCCGCCTTCCACATTGGCAACCAGCCTGGAGTCCTCGAGAGCTGCCGTCCTGTGCTTGAGCACACCTTTATACTCCGGGCTTTCAATCATCGCCAGAAAGGCGTTAATGGAGGGGTAGCGAACCAGCAACACCTGATCCCAGGATTCATCCGGCGGCGCGATCAGTGAACCAACGCTACGGCCAGACCAGATAACTTCCGCCCCGACCGAGGTGACGCATTCCGCAGCCTCCCTCATGTAGCGCTTGTACGCATCCCGGCCCGAGCACGCCTCGCTGGCGTCCTTATATTCCGCCTGGTCGCGAAACCGCAGCAAGTTCAGCATGACGACGGGTTGATCTTTCGGGGTTTCCTGCAAGACTTTCTTTAACTCTTCCTGAGATGGGTCTACGGTCGCCATAGGTGTCCCTGTTGTTCATTAGAGGTGGTGTCTGACATCCGGTGCACGAACAAACAGTAAACCAAAATGCGTCGGGGTGCACCATCCCATTAGCCTTTAGGATGAGCTTGCTTGCGTTATTGATCTTCATCAAGCGAAAATCGTCCGGTTAATTCAAACTATATGCACATAACAAAAACCACTAAGGCAGCCACATAGCATCGATAGAGGGCTAAGGATCGTGAAAAGAATAACGCTAGCACTGACAGCGCTGGGTCTGGCAGGCCTTACGGGCTTTGCACAAGCTGCGCCGGAGGGCGATGCCGCGCGGGGCGCAGAAGTCGCAAACCTCTGCGTTGCCTGTCATAAAGCCGATGGCAGCGGAATGAATATGGACGCCGGTGAATCCTGGCCGAGACTGGCCGGCCTGAACGCAACGTATTTTGCCAAGCAGCTTCACGACATTAAAAACGGCACCCGCGTAAGCGCCACCATGACGCCCTTCGTGAACATGCTGGATGATCAGAAAATCGCTGACGTTGCAGCCTATTACAGCCAGCTGGAACCAACAGAGGGACAAGGCGGCGAAGGTATCGATGAAGCCACCCGGAAGCGCGGCGAGCAACTGGCCGAGCGTGGCGACTGGTCCCAATACATTGTTTCGTGCAAGAGCTGCCACGGCCCCGGTAATCGGGGCGCCGGTACCGTGTTCCCGGGCATTGCTGGCCAGCATGCCGGCTACATTGAAGCGCAACTGAAAGCCTGGAAAGATGGCACACGCAAGAATGATCCGCAGGATCTGATGGGCTCCATCGCCCGTCGTATGAGCGATGAAGACATTCACGCGGTGGCCATGTGGCTTGCCAACCAGAACGCCGGCAGCAAATAAGGGGGCACCTGTCATGATTCGCACATTCCTTACGGTCACCCTTTCCGGAACCTTGGCGTTCACGGCTAACGCGGCGACCAACGACGAAAGAACTCAGGCTTACATCGACCAGCTTACCTCTATGGGCTTTCCTGCCCCGAAGGAGAATCAGCTGGTGCACATCCCGCCCACCATGGCAGACCTGGACGAGGCGGATGATATCCATCCGGAGGTGAAAAAGGTTATCCGCAAGGGCTACGACCTGTTTACCAACACGCAGCAGTTACGGGGCGAAAACGTCTTCAACAACATGAATTGTTCAAGCTGCCACCTGGGGGAAGGTCGCATGCCGTTCAGCGCCCCAATCTGGCCCGCCGCCGTTACCCTCCCCGGCTACCGGGGTAAGAATGGTCACGTCAACAATCTTGAAGAGCGCATTGCCGGCTGCTTCACCTACTCCATGAACGGCAAGCCACTGGAGTACGGGAGCGACAACATGCTGGCCCTGTCTGCCTACCATCAGTGGCTGGCCACCGGCGTGGCCATGTATCCCAAACAGCCAATCTACGGCCGCGGCTTCCCGGCCCCTGAGCGGCCGGCAGAACTGAGCTACGCCAACGGTGAAAAGCTTTATCAGGACAACTGCGCGGTGTGCCACGCAGAAGACGGCAGCGGGTTGCGCGTCGATGGACAGACGGTATTCCCTGCCCCATGGGGTGACATGTCCAACAACTGGGGTGCCGGTATTGTCCGTGTGTTCACCGCCGCTGGCTTTATCAAGAACAACATGCCGCTCGGCCAACCCAATTCCCTCACCGACCAGGAGGCCTGGGACATTGCCTTCTTCATGGACAGTCAGGAGCGCCCGCAAGACCCACGCTACACGGGCGATGTGAAAGAAACTCTGGAAAAATACGGGCCAACGTTTCACAAACACTCCATGTATGGCCAGGTGCGCGAGCACGACGGCAAGGTATTGGCTGACCATGACAACACCGGCGAAAAGCCCTTCCTGAAGCCGGATGCTGTAAGGCCCCGAAATTTCGAGTGAGTTTCACGGTATAATGCCCCTTGAATGCCTCCCGCTGTGGAGGCATTTTTATTCACGCCTTCATCAACCCGCGCCAACAGGAGTGAGAAGTCCCTTGAGCGGCCTGCTAGCAACGTTTACCCACACCCTTGAAACCACGCTGCCCGTCTTTGCCATGGTATTTATTGGTATCGGGCTTCGCCGCATTGGCTGGATAGATCAGCATTTCATAGCCACCGCATCGGCCCTGGTATTCAAAGCCACACTGCCAACCCTTGTCTTTCTCAGCATTATAAAGGCTGACCTGAGCACAACGCTCAATCTGAGCATGCTCCTGTTCTATCTGGCGGCGACGCTGGCAAGCTTTTTTACAGTATGGCTGTGGGCCATTCGCCGAGTCCGGGCCGAAGATCGGGGGGTGTACGTTCAGGGGGCGTTCCGGGGTAACTGCGGTATTGTCGGCCTGGCGCTGGCGGCCAACCTTTACGGCGACTACGGCCTCTCTGCAGGCGGTTTACTGCTTGGACTGGTGATCGTCTCTTACAATATTCTGTCTGTCGTGGTTCTGTTGGCTTACCAGCCTGGCAAGCGCATGAATTTCTCAACCACTGCCAGAGATATCATCCATAACCCTCTGATTATTGGGGTGGTCATCGCAATTCCATTTGCTGCACTGGAAATCACTTTGCCTCAGTGGGTGATGACCAGCGGCGAGTATTTTGCATCACTGACCCTCCCGCTGGCGCTGCTTTGCATCGGGGCGACGGTGTCTCTCAAGTCATTACGCAGTGACAGTGGCCCGGCTCTGGGTTCGGCAACCTGGAAGATGGTGGCCTTGCCTGTGGCGTGCACCTTCACCGCTTGGGCGGCAGGGTTTCAGGGACGAGAGCTGGGCTTGATGTTCCTGTTCTTTGCCAGCCCGACGGCAGCGGCAAGTTTTGTGATGGTGAAGGCGTTAGGCGGGAATGACCGCATGGCAGCCAACATCATCGCACTCACCACACTGCTGGCCAGTGTAACGGTCACGACAGGGGTCTTCGTATTGCAATCAGCAGGCCTGGGGTAAAACAGGTGAAGCACGCGGCTAATGAAGGCCCAATAAAAAACCCCAGCATGTCTGCTGGGGTTTCTAATTGGCGGAGAGGGAGGGATTCGAACCCTATTAGCATAGTGGCCAAAAGCGGAATACCGTGTAATATCAGTTAAATAGAAATTTATCTACGGAGCGCCAAGGAAAGGGGCGGACACCATTTCGCCCCAATTTTGCCCCAATCTCGCCCGCCACAGATTCCGTTTTAGGTCTAGCTTACGCTGGAAAATCTCGCTCTCATTGTTTCTGTTTTGGCTGAGAAACCGCATGCAAAGTTGTATTGTGTCGGGTGGGGTGGGGGAAAACAAAGATCGCCAAAGGCGCGCCAAACTAATCCTCTCAGGGCCGCCCCCTCTGGCAGGATAGTTGGCACTACTTAATTTTTAACCAGTTGGGCGGTTCAGGTGTTGATAGTGCCTCGTTATTCCGAAGAACGTAAAGCCGCCGTGCTGGCGAAGTTGTCGCCGCC
>NZ_JASSVM010000020.1 GCF_030541005.1 Marinobacter sp. SS5-14b
CGTCAAAAATCTTCGGAAAGGACACCGAACCCACCATGCAGATCTCGCTTATCCGCCGTCTTTCTCTTGCCGCTGCCGTTATGCTTGCCACCGCTGGATGCAGCGCTTATTACGAATACCATGCTAAAGATATGGTCGAGCGCCAGATGGACGCGATGGTGTTTGTCGAGGGCGGCGAATTCATGATGGGAAATCCCGGTGGATGGAGTGTCCGGAGTGATACGTTGCCCGCTCACAGGGTCGTTCTGGATGATTTCCATATTCAGAAATATGAAGTGACACAGGGGGATTTCGAACTTTTTCAAGCGGTAACCGATTATGAGCATTCGGATAAGTTTTACGATGATTACCGGGACGAAAATCCGGACCGCTATGACTCTGAATTACCTGCGGTAGCATCGTGGACCGATGCAGTGGCCTTCTGCCAGTGGGTGGGTGAAATGAGCGACCACCCTGTCACTCTGCCAACCGAGGCGCAGTGGGAATACGCAGCCAGGGCGAGAGGCAAAATGATTCGATATGCCACAGAAAACGGCGAAGCACAGGAAGGTATCACGATGGCAGCCGGTCCCACGCCCCATCGCCGAGATGGGCGACCTTTTGATGAAATTCTGCCAAGCCCACCTGGCACTTTCCCGCCTAACCCTCTTGGGCTCCATGATATGTCCGGGAATGTTGCAGAGTGGGTTCGGGACTATTATCGGGAGGATTATTATGAGAATTCGCCAGTGCAGAATCCCAAAGGCCCTGAAACGGGCTTGGAGCTGACTTTCGAAGGTATAACTGATACCCATCGGGTTCAACGTGGCGGCGACTATCGAGATTTCATTGGAAACACAACCGTTACTCGCCGTAAGGGCGTCCCCAGGCTTAGTGGCGAACAAACGGGCTTCCGCTGCGCCTACTAAATAAGCTAAAACAAATAGAATCAGCCATATACATTTCGAAGCCACTCCTCTGCCTCGACAGACTGCTTTGATTTAAATAGCCGCTGCAACATCAGTTGGGCGTAATTTGTTCTTAAATCGTTAAAATTACCCTTCCCACCGTCATTACCGATACGCTTAAGAACCTCAATAAACTCAAGATGACTGGAAATAGTCTCAAGAATCTTAAGCGCCGCTCCGGGCTCCAGGCATTGGGCAAAAATCTGGGCTTTAAATTCCTCGGAAACCGGCGACGGCGTTGGTAGGGCTTGGTTACGCTTACTTCGTTCATGTTAAGTGTCTACTAGACAATAAGTGGACACCATCCTGACGGCGACAGCGTCAGGCTCAAGATGAGTTTACCGGACGGTTACCACATAGCTGCAGACCTACTCCGCTGTGGCTGATAAGACTATATCCCGAACTTCGGCAGGTAATGGAGTATTGGGGTATCCACCAGAAGTTCTTCGGATCTGGCCCTCGCTTTGGTCACTGTGTCGGAATCCAGATCATTCAAATGGCGATCGATGCTGTATTTAACGGATTGGTCACCTGTTTCACGATGCAAGGCCAAGAGAACTGCCAAGCCTTCGACGGGACGGGCCTCCGGATACTGAAACATTCCCTCTGGCCCCTGCAACAAAATCAAACCGTAGTTGAAAAGCGCTTCGAAATAGTCTGTCTGCCCCAGCAGATCTACCCATTCATTGGCCTCATCAAACCGCCCATCTTCCTTGTACTCCAACGCCAACTTTAACATTGCCTTTGGAAATCCCTGCTCTGCCGAGGTTTTAAGCCACTTGAGTATGTCTGCTCGGCGGCTAGCTTCTGTCCAGTAAAAGCCCATATCCTGCTCCTCGAGCAAGATCGCCAGCCAGTATTGAGAAAACGCGTGACCTCCTTCGGCCGCTCGCTGAATCCAGCCCCAAGCTTCTCCCTTATCGCCAGACACCCGATAAACAGAATAGGCGTCCTTCATTGCGTCAAGGTCACCAGCTTCAGCTTTGGGAAGGACCGAATCCAGCGCACGCTCCAGCCACTCCTCGCGGTCATAGTCACAATTTCGAAGCGTTCCACAGTAGTTGCCTTTGCGAGCAAGCCTCAACATGGCGTAAACGTCTCCACCTTCTGCAGCCTGGCGATAAAACTGTTCAGCCTCTTCCGTGATGTAGGTGTGGTTCCGGCGAAGGATGTTACCTGCGTAATAGGCCGCCTCCACATGTCCTAACTGAGCAGCCTGCTTAAATTTTTCGAAGGCGTTGGGGCTATATTGCTGTTGATAGAGTGTATAACCTTCCTGAAACAAAGCCTCGGACCTATCATCATTCGTCTCGGCTTGGGCGAAGACCGTGATAAAAGCAAATACCAGCCCTACACAGATACGAAATGAAATTAATTTCCGCGTCATTTAGCTTTCGCTCCAAATGTGAATACAGAATTTTTTTCTTAGGCGTCGATACTCTTCGTATCTAACTTCATCTGCAGGAGACAGCCAACCTCTGTTCATAAACTCATCCAGTTTGGCCACATTATTTCGAGCGACCAACAAAAGATCACCGTCAGGCTTTTTGCCATGAATATTCATCCTGGTCACAGACTCTTCAAATTGTCGCTGAATTCGATTAGGAGTAGCTCCGCGGTAGGACTCTGGTTGAATAAGCTCTGACTCACCCATCCAGCGCAAGCACTGTAGGATCGCAATCTGCTGAATTTTCAGCATCTCTTTTTCCGATCGATCATCCTGATCACTCTCGCCTTCGTACTCAGCCGGCTCCGACACTAGGTTATATAGCATCGGCCCAATGGCTTCGGGCTGCAGCCCCATAAACCAGGACTTGTACTCATCCAACGTTACTCTGGGCACATCATCCGAAGGAATGAGCCTGCCTTCCGAGATTTCGATCGCTTCATTAATTCTTACTGCAACAACCCCCGCATTCTCACTGCTGTAAAAATCACTGTAGACCTCTTGCACAAAGTCATAGCTCTGCGCTGCCAGGAACGAGATCTTCAATGCCGTTGAAAGACAGAGGTTCATCAATAGGCTCATATATTGAAAAGCGTCTGAATCAATCCAGTAGATTTGGCGAAAACCGTTCTCGTGGAGCTCTTGCTGCAGCAAGCGCATCCACAGCGGTAGCGTATCGTAGGCCAATTCCACCCCGATAGACGCACCCCCGCCAATGCCGGCAACCACCTTACCTTTACCGTATAACACCAGGCGCTTATTCCTGAGGCCAATCTTGAAATCGACGTCGGCTCCGAGCCCGGCCGAGCTAACCAGTTCTCCAGTCACAAGGCCCACGGTAATCCACTCAGGGACCTCCTCACCCAAAAGCCTCCACGTCTCCTTTTTTCGCAGGCGGTCAGGAATCGCCCACTTTATTTCAGCGCGACCCAGGAGCCCTGCCTGACCGCCGGCGAAGGCATTCAACTTAACGCCTTCAACTCCATTCTCGTATTTTTTACTGTGACCTGTTTTACCATTGCCAGCGTCCGAGCCATTATCCGATTCGATCTCTTCACGATAACGGCCGGTAACGCGTATCCCCTCGCCTTCAACGGCCTCAACACCAAGAGAGTGACTCAGCAAAATCCCAGCGCCGACAAAGCCCCAACATTTAACATCCAGACTACAGTGAAACCGTCCTATTTCCAGATGGCTTTTGCCTGCCTCTGTGTAATACGGAACGGTGATGAGCTTTGCATTCTCCGGTTCGGGCAGCCTCAGGGAAATGATATCCAGCTGCCCTTGACGGTATGTCAGGTTCGCTCCCACAGAAGCGTCTGTCAGCTTATAGGCAGGAACAATTCCCCCCTTCTCGTTCCTTCCGAAGCTTACATCTGGAGACAAACCAGCCTCATTCAACACTTCAACTTTAACGTTATTCTTCAACTCCTCGCCGAGGTCACCAATCATTCCGCTCAGAATCAAGCGAGTAAACTGGCCAGCATAGCTGTCGTCAAAGCCCATCAAATGTCGCTGAGCGTCTGACTTGAAGATGAGACACCGTAGGTGGGCCCCCCATGCATCCATCTCATCCTGACTTTGGAACGCCAGAATTCGCTCTCCCTGCAGCGCGCTAAAGAATCGTTCCGGCACAAAAAGCCCGCTGGCATCAAACCAATACTCACGCAGGGGGTACCTTTTAGCACCGAGGTCGGTCAGGATCTTATCCAGTGCGTCGTCCTGATCAGGTGCTTGCGCCAACTTGATGGAGTTTGCCAGCTCAAAACGCCTTGCAGGCTCTGCCTCACCGTTCGGAATGGTGTTGATGTTCAGATAGTCTTTGCTGCCTGGCAAATTGTCGATGGTGAAGTGTCGAACCGTGGAGCCACCTTTCGGTAAGGAAAACTCCCGAAGTGGGATACCAGGACGAACCAGTGACTTGTGGGGGCTGGGCTTGAATTCCGCCGGATTCCACATGAACATTCGCGCCGGCACCAATGCCTCTGCTCTTTCTTTTGCCTTGCACTTCAGTTGCTCCTGCTGTTCCTGGCAAGCCTCTATACTGGCCTGGAACTTCAGAAGTGCCGGCGCCGGCGCGGGGCCGTTCATTCCGAGCACCCTTAGCCACGCATGGCCATGCTCTTTCATATCCTCAGTCAGGCGTTCAACGTCCCACTCAAGTTGTTTAAAGGTTCCCAGCTCGAGTATCCCGCTCGGAACGTCCCCTTGACCATTAGCTAATGCATACTCAGGGGTAGCAATGCCAATATTCGCCAACTTGAGCACAGCCTCAGAATACTTCAACATTTCACCTTCGAGTGCGTTCAACTCGATAAGGTACGTTTCAAGTTTCTGGACATCCAGCGTTTCCCGCCCCTTCTCGTAGGCTACAAGCTCTCTGTTCAGGCGCATGGCGTTTATAAAGCGGTCAGTTTGGGTGTCATTACCGAGCGTGTCATTCTCAAACGCCTTACGGGCGTCCAGGTAGTCACTAAGGAGATCCTGGATTTTTCTCTGCTCCGGGGAGTACAAATCGCCACCAACCACATCAAAGCCAGCAGCCTTTGCTGCATCCAGGCCCTCTTCCCTAAGGTCTTCCAAGCGCTCCCGACGATCCTCGATCTGGTCGCGGATATCAGCTATTCGATGTTTCAACTCCGCTTTCTCAGTGAACCACTCCGCTTTTAAGGCAAACAGTTTGCGATTAAAAGCTTCATCCCTATCCAACGACCGCACTTTTGCCAGATAGTCCTCTTCAGCTGCCAGAAGATCTTCCTCGAGCCTTTTCAAGGTACGTTCATCGGCCAGGTTTTCATCATGTAGCCGAACCCACTCTTCCTGTTCAGCTGGTAGTAAAAAACTCTGCGCTGTTGCCGGCAGAAAGAGGTTCGTCAGACCGGCTTTTTCAAGCTCGGCTAACCGTTGCCCCGCCGTTTCTTTGGAAGCTGCAGCTTGTAACCGATCTGCGCTCGTCTCGATTTTGTCTAACACGCCCTGAGGAACCAACCAGAAACTGCGCTGGCCCGTAATGTAGATCACCGTGGCAAATGTTTCGTCTTTACACGGCTGAGCTTCGGAGTTTGCCGAAGTCTGGTCAGTTTCAGGGAGTGCAGGCGGTGGTAACTCAGCCCTTTTGACGAGCGTTCTGACATCCTGGTCAATCAACATGCTTACCGTCCTTGTTCACATTCGAGTTGGCTAAGAATCTGAAGTGGCGACCGCTCACTACTCCCAGCAAGTTGCTGCCAATGATCCGATTCCATTAAAGGACCTTCTACCTTAATGGCCATCCGAATCCACCGTTCAAAGTCCACGTGCGTGGACAAACCCGCCGACCTTGCAGCAGTGACCTCATTCACGGCAAATCCTTGGGCGTCCTCAGAAGGAATGTAATCGCTATACGTTTGCGCCATGAACAGAGCAAACCGATGGGATCGAGCGTCATCGATCTGCGCTATCTGCTCGCGTGTTATCGAGAGCGCTCTCGGTGGATTGGAGCTATCGCTTTGCTGCGATGATGCAAATTGCCACCATTGCTGATGGTGATGCCACGCCCACTTACGGCTTGCCCCCAACATTTGCCGATGTTGGCTGGGCGCCAAGACTTCAAACAAAGCACCGAGGGCTCGGGGATCGTAAAAACGGAATATGGATGGTTTACCATCCCGCTGCACGATGATGATTGATCGGAGGTGGTCCGCCATAGTCGCCAATGCCACATCAGGCGCCGAGATCAAGATCCCTAGATATTCAGTCTGATACCGCTCGATCAACGCTTCGCGAAAAGCCGGCGAATGCCTGAGATCAATCAGTATGGGGCCTTTTTTCCAGAGATCTGCTAACTCTGTCTTCTGATATAGGGGCTCCCAAGGGATTTCGGCATTATCGAAATAGCGGTACATCCAGCCTAGCAGCAATCCTTCATCCTTTTGTGCCAGATCCAGAACGGCAAAATCCGCTATTTCTTCTGAGTGCGGTTGCTCCGGAACGATCTCAATCTTATCCATGGGTCATAGCAGTCCATGCTGTTAAATAAAACAAAATATCCCTTTCTGACTTAATGTCATTTTCTCGAGGGTTTCATCATGTAGATCCAACCGTCATGTATCTCCCAAAGCTGACCGTCCAACCCAAATCCGTAAAAATTACTCCCGCGATTAGCACTAATGTCTCCCTCTCGCTGCAGTGGGTAAAGGGCAAACTCCTACGAAGGGTAGGGAATGGAAACATCTCTGACTTCTTGTCCAAAAACCGCCCTGAACATGTTACTTTGTCACTGTCCTAACTAACGGCGAGACAGCCCGCAGAAATCATCCCCACCATAAGGATTAAAGGATACCTGATCACCAATTACCCCAGTCACAAACGACCTTTTCTATGAAGACCCATCTCGGGCAAATACGCCTTTCACGAGACTCTAGCCATGGTCATGAATCATGCACCGTCCTTGGCTATCAGGCTCGCACCCAGACACAAATGTACTGCCAGCTTTGGCGGCGCGAAATAGCGTTCCCTCTGTCAATCCCGCCATGCTTGACGCGACACCCGCTTTTGCTTGCCCAAGGTTTGATGTCGAAACCGACCCAGCAACTCCGTCCTTTCGCGTTACGAGCTGGTCGACCAATGAGGCAGAAGAGCCAGCCGTTGATGACTGCTCAGAGAGCATTTCAGGAATATCAGGAGACTTAACCCCAACCCCACGACCACTCCCAGCCCCACCCCCTGAATTCATCCGCACCAACGGCCCGGAAACCGTCACACCACTCGGATCCACCTTCACAAAGCTGCCACCAGCTTTAAGCGTCACCTCGGCCCCGGCTTCAATCACAATTTTCATACCGGCCTTGTGGTGAATCTCCGTACCGGCTTCCACCAGTTGGTTCTTGCCCTGTTTGCTGTGGTGGCTTCCGTTAACGGTGAGGCTATAGTCCGCTCCAATACTCTCCCGATGCTCGCCATCGGTGGTGTGGTGGCTGTTGCCTTTGGTGTGGCTGAAGCGGTTGTTTTCCACTGTCAGGTGACTGTCGTTCTTGATGACTTCGGTGCGGTTGTTTTCCGTCAGCAGGTCCAGGTCTTTCTGGGCGTGGATGTAGATCTGTTCCTGGTCCGCTTCGTCTTCAAACCTGAGTTCGTTGCTGCCTTCACCCTTGTGGGTTTTGGTTTTCAGGGTGGTTCTTGTTTTGTGTTCCGGCAGCGCATAAGGCGGTGTGTTGGTGGCGTGGTAGGTGCGGCCGGTGATGATGGGCTGGTCCGGGTCGCCGTCAAGGAAGGATACGATGACTTCGTTGCCGATTCTCGGCAGGGCCATGAAGCCGTATTGGCCGCCGGCCCAGCCCTGGGCCACTCTTAGCCAGGCGCTGCTGTGTTCGTCATTTTTCGAGTAGCGGTCCCAGGGGAACCTGACTTTCACGCGGCCGTATTGGTCGCAGTGAATTTCTTCACCCTCGGGGCCGGTGACGATGGCCATTTGCGGGCCGTCCATGGTCGGCTTGTGATCGCACATGGGGCGCCAGGTTTTGTCGGCCGGAATAGCAGTGAACTCGTTGTGGTAGCTGGTGGGTTCACTGCCACCCTCTTCCTGCAAGGCCGTGGGCTGTTTGCCGGTGTGGGTGATGGCGGTGAGCAGCCATTCCCGGTTCAGGGCCTGGCTATCGTGGTCCTGCAGCGTTACTTTGGCGCCGGCGGTAAAGTCGGCCCGGTTGCTTTTGCCTTTGCCAAGGGCCGCGTCGTTTC
>NZ_JASSVM010000021.1 GCF_030541005.1 Marinobacter sp. SS5-14b
CTTGGCCAGCTCGGCAGCCATAGCTTTGAGTTTTTCTTGGTCCACTTGTGTACCCACGATGGTATCCTTTTGAAAAGATTACTCAGTCGTGGGCAGTTACACAATTTGGTTTACAGGCTCCCAACCGTTCTTCGACACTCTCTGCTGCGCGATCATATTCGTCAAAACAATCATTTTCCTTGCAGCAGGTACGCATAGGGTCAAACTCAAACAGCGCGCGGGAAATACTGGCAGCTTTCAGTACGGTGCTCATGGCTCCTCCTGTTCGTTTCTTTAGGGTAGCAAAGCGATACGACACATCGTGTCCCGGACATTGTTTATACAAAAGATTGGGCCGTCTAGTTGCCCTCGCTAAGCCGGACACCATTCCATTCATTTGATGCCAGTTCCGCCCGGTACTCTCAGGGTGATTTCATTTTCAGCCCCTTGTGTGGGTGGCTGCGGTTATTGTCCTCGATCCATTCCGGCAGCTTCGCCATAACAGAGGTTCTCATGTTGTGTGGGAAAAAGAAAGCCGCTCAAGAAGCTGCAGATCGTTTGAGGGCTAACGTTTTCTATGATTAGTCGGCGGCATCCATGAAACCGGAATCACAAGCCAAAGCCTTGGTTGCCACAGTCATCCGACTACAGGATCACCGTGGCTGGAATCCGGATCAGGGCAGTTACTGGAGGTCCTCTCTCACCGAGGTCAAGGTGATCATCAATCACGCCTCTCGGTCTACTCCAAGAACACATATCACGATTGCGGGCCAGATATAGGCTTCTAGTACTCATAAACAAAGAAACCACTCCAAGCAATTAGCAGCCATCTAGCAATGCTTGAAGACGCCTGATTTCTGCTTCGATAGATTGAGGGTCCTCGGCTTCATCAATATAGGCCCCCTTGGTCAAATCGAACCACTTGCTATCAGCTATCAATACTTGCTCAATTTGCCTGTCCCCCGGGCGAGCTGTAGCACTGCGGTCCAGAATAGCTTGCTGGAGCGCGTCTTTACTATCAGGCACGCCATGGTTTATGAAGACGGTCGTTCCTTTTGATGCAGCCGGATATCCGCCGAGCTCAAATACGTTATCTATCAAACGATCTTGATCGCCATGGCCAGAATAGTGCGACGACATATCAACAACCTCGGCACCATCTTGATTTCCTTCCAAAAGCGCCCTGCCAGCAGAGCCTGCCGCTTGGAAACCGGTTAATATGATTGTGTTCTTTGGGTCATCCTTGAGGAGTCGGAGGTACTCTGAGGATGGTCCTCGATCACACATCCCGGAACTCGCCAGTATGACATCGGCACTCTTCAGATTATGTTCACATGGACTCATTGTTCCACTTACCCGAACGGAGGCTGCCGCACCGAACGTCATCCTCTGATTTGTTACCGATTTTCCTTTATGCAGAGCCCCATAAAGCTCGACGATATCTTGGTTAGTGCAAAAGGCCCTCTGGGTTAGCTCATTGCTTAAGTACTGCATTTTTCCATTCTTCAACACTTTACCCAGCTGTTCGGAATAAACACGATTGATTCGATTGCTCAGAGGGCTATGGCATAGAACCCTAAGCTGCGACGTGTCAGGCAGCTCCCATTGAAGGCGCTCATCCTGGTTCGCAGCGATCGTCCAGAGGTCGGCGATGAGCTCCTGCATTCGATGGAATGCAAAACAAGGAATCAATACCTTTCCGCCTTTTTGACAGACAGTTCGGCAAATAATGTCCGCTAAATTCGAGGTTCTGGTTTGCCAACATTTCGCCTCCCGGCGTCTATTGCCGTAGGTTGACTCGGTAACGATATATTCGGCGTTCGGATACGGGCTGTGGTCCGCTTTCAGTAGCGGAAGATAAGGGTTGTCGTCAGTTTGGCAACCGAGATCCCCACTAAAATGGATGGATGCAAAGTCCTTTAGCTTGGCTCCCGGCTCTTTCGCCCATGAGACTGAAACCGAACAGCCCCCCAAAACATGCGAACCTCGGTTATACGTCGCTATTAAGTCCTCTGAGAGAGTCAAAATGCGCCCCCAACTGAAGTCTCCTCCATCGATCACATGCCAATTGATCCCATCAACATCATCTTGGGAGTACAGCTGCGAAAGATTCGCAGCATCAGCCAGCAACTCAGTCGCAACCTCCTTCGTTGCTTGAGTGCAGTAGACCCAGCCCCGGAATCCCTCGGACACGAGTTTGGGTATCAGCCCACAATGATCAATATGAGCATGAGTGAGCAGCACGTACTGAATCTCAGCCGGGTTAAATGGAAAGGCTTTGCGGTTTAACCACTCAATATGGTGGGGCCCCTGATGAATCCCACAGTCCACCAAGAACTGGGTATCTGACTCCGTATGCCAAAGCCAACTACAAGAACCGGTCACACCCTGAATCGCGCCTACAAATTTTACTTTAAGCATCAGTTCACCTCAGAGAATTCTTGCGCCAGGAACATAACCGCCAGCTTGAGCGATTTCTTCTTTGATGGTTTGCTCCGGCAGAGCATCTAGGCCCAGCCACTCTCTGAGTGCATTCAAATGGTCCAGTACGTGCCTGCCGGAAATCTTTGGAATAACGATGGTACGCAAAGGATGATGAAAGCCCGCGGGCACCATTGAGAGCTGATCGTTACCAAGTTCAATCACCAGGCTGTAGTTACAGTCACGACTTAGAAACAGACGAACCCGGTAGGTGGTCCAATAGTCCAAGTCCCAGTTTGAGCATGTACTCAAGCTAGGGAATTCCAAGCGCCCCATGCGCTCAAACGTAGGAGATATCACTTGCTGAGGTCGATTCCCCGGCACTTTGAAAATGCTTTCTTCTGAAAACGGGAGGCCGAGCTTTGCGCTCTTAAACTCGCTTTGCTCCTCCCGGATCAGGTCGCCGGTAAGGACAAACTCAACTCTTTCGACGAGGTCCCGCCTCTTGGGTGGGTTATTCAAGGAAAGCGGCTTTGCAAGACCAGCTTTCTGGTAACACTGTTCCTCTTGCAGCAATAGAAAAGCCGCGCCCACTGATACCAGATCAAGTGTATTTAGGTTTTGCGGCCCTAAACCTACTCCGTAGCCTAGCGCTTTCTTCTCTAACCCCTTATTGCGGGGTAAATCCGAACGCCCCCCCGAGACAGGAATCTCATCAAGAAATTCGATGTCAACGTGGGTCGACGCCCAAAAAAACTCTTCAATATCATCTGGTGCCGGTTTCTCTTTATCGAATCTGCGGTATCTCCGTTTAACGGCCTCAAGCCATTCAGAAAATTCTGCACTCAATAAAAACTTCTCAAAACGGGACAGCTTCTCGCGGACTTCAGCTGGCTTTAAAGTCGGTAACTCACAGACGCCAGTCGGCAGTGGAGTTATTGATCTTGCAAGCTGGTGCAGGAAGTCTGGATCGCTTAACGTATTCAGGATGTGATCAACATGCCTTTTCCTAGATATGGCCTCTTCGTCATCAAGAAAGTCGGATATCGAGTCTGCAACCTCTGCAAAAACATACTGCCCCGGAACGCCTCGCGGCTGACCGTATTTCTCAATCAGATGTTCTTTTTGATGTGGCTTCAAGTGCCACTTACCCTTCAATCCTTCCGATATTCGAGAGGCAGTAACATCAAGCTCAAGCGCTAAACGTTGACTATTAATTCGCTTGGGCGATGCAAGCGCGTGTCTCAGCAATTGCTCGGTTTCTGAGGCGGACAGGTTCACGTTCTCAAGCATTCTGTATCTCCAGTCGTTGGTTAATCATCACGAACGACACTACCAAAATTCAATTACGTTAATATCGTAATTTAACCGTAATTGTTTCCGTATAGATAGCTTTTCAATCCATCCTGCTTCAATTGCACTGGAGGTATGCATTTTCGGGTCACTGGCATTCTCAGTGTTCATTGGTCTATACAGGAAAAACATCGCCTTTTGATACCCAGGGGGTTCCGTGGAGCAAAACGACCAAATCACCCGGCAATCGCTTTACGAAGAAGTTTGGGCTGAGCCCGTCTCCCGGATCGCGCCTCACTACGGAATCTCAGGAGTCGCGCTCGGGAAGGTGTGTCGAAAATACAAAATACCACTACCTCCCCGCGGCTACTGGGCCAAAGTGAGGGCCGGACACTCACCGAAAAAGCCCCCATTACCAACTGCGAAGAAGTTTGATGATTGCTCGTTACCCCTCAGCCGATCGCCCACTCACGACCCCGACACCCCCGGCAAAGCCCAGAAGATTGCGCTTACAGCCAAAGATCGTGTCGGCTTCATCGATGTAGCGGAGGAACTTCAATCACCGCACCCATTGATCCGAGCTGCTTCTAAAACGCTACGGCGAAAAACGGGTTGCGATGACTACAAGGGTCTTCGTTCGGCCCCCGGAGAAGTACTTCATTTCGAGGTGACTCACGGAGCCCTTGATCGGGCCCTGTTGATAGGTGATGCCTTGATAAAAGCCTTTGAGTGCCGGGGCATAAAGGTGTGGGTCGACGCTGAAAAAAACCTCACCCTCGTTGGCTTGGGCGAAACCGCACTCGCATTAAGAATAAGCGAGCATGTGACGCGAACAAAACACGAGGTCACTGCGGCTGAGAAAAAAGCCATCGATCGCTGGCGCTCCTCCTCGCATGGCTGGGGAATCGGTAATGAATACCCCGGACCACCTGATTACGATTACCACCCTACTGGAAAACTCACGATATCGATCGGAGCTTACCCATCGAGAAACTGGGGAGACACGCCCAAGACATCGTTAGAGCAGCGACTGCATCAGGTTGTTGCCGGGGCATTGGATCTGATTGAGGAATATCGCATCCAGGCCGAGAAACAAGAACGCAGACGCAGGGCCTGGCAAGAAACTAAAGATCGGTATGACCGGCAAATAGCGCTCCGAAAACACGAACAGAGTCAGGTCGCAAGACTTAAGGTCAACGCAGCCCAGTGGCAGGAATCTGAACGGTTGCGGCAATACATCGAGGCCGTTGAACGGTCTGCGACCCGAAACGGCAAGCTCGACGAAGAACTCGCAGACTGGTTGAGCTGGGCTCGGATCAAAGCGGATTGCATCGACCCATTGATCGCTGTATCCGATATTATTCTCGATAGCCCGGAGCCTAAGTCGCCGGGTCCTTATTATTAAACTTGGAGGCGGACTGCCTTTGGTCGGAGTGGCCCGCGACGGGCTCATCACCTTGAAATACAGTAATTGGGCATGGTTCGACAAAAGTGAGAACTGGCGGCAAACAGGGTCACGACAGCCAATATCGACGGAACTAGCACCGTAGTGGACTCCAAATGCACTTACGAGTCTACGGCCTTTAGTCAGCAGTCGGATAAAAATTTAAACGTTCTCTCTGAGTCCACTTGGAGGCCACTTGGAGGCCACTTGGAGGCCACTTGGAGGACACTCGATCGGCGACTCTGCTCCCCAAAGCTTCACGCTCAAGGCCAAGGCTTTGAAAACACGTAAAAATTGCGTTAACTCTGCTGGACAATCAGTATCTCGGCAGGCAAAGTTAAAAACAGAATTGAGGCATCAGCCTCCGCGTGTAGCTGGCACCGTAAAACCCAACAGCATTTCCAAGATTGATCGCTTATCGGTCAAACCAAAGTGCCCAGCAGGGCAGTCCTTATACATATTTCCTTTCTGGATTCATCCCTACCAAAGGCCCTGCGGGCCAAACTGCATCCGCAAAGTCCATGCGTTCGCGATTTCTATAAGATCCTGGGATAGCTCTTGTCAGCCTCACGTCACATGTGATCGAGGCTGAGCATCGAAAGCCCTCCCCCAACGCGGTGTCACCGCGGCTACCAAATTGGTTTCAACCAAAGGGCCTCCACAGACCCCCTCTGGCAGGATAGTTGGCACTACTTAATTTTTAACCAGTTGGGCGGTTCAGGTGTTGATAGTGCCTCGTTATTCCGAAGAACGTAAAGCCGCCGTGCTGGCGAAGTTGTCGCCGCC
>NZ_JASSVM010000022.1 GCF_030541005.1 Marinobacter sp. SS5-14b
AGACGCAAAATGGATTGGTAGCCTGCCACATCCACCTCAAACCGGGTGTTCTGACGCAAGTGATCCTTCATGGCCTCCAGCGCATCAGGGTCTCCATGAATCAAGTTGATCGGCGTTTCGGTAACGACAAACGTCAGGCACTCACCCAACCGATCTCATTGTACCCGGCGTCGAAAGACCCAAAGGGAGAAAATAAACAGCGTGACACCGATTACCAGCAAGGCGAGAGCCTCATCCCAGAGAACCGCCAGGCCGGCGCCTTTGAGGAAAATACCGACGATGATATCCATGTAATAACGCAGTGGACTCAGCAGGGAGAGGCTTTGCAGGAAAGGCGGCATGGTTTCTACCGGTGTCAAACTGCCCGACAGGAACATCAGCGGGAAAAGTCCGAAAAAGGAGAGCAGCAACGCCTGCTGAAGGGTCCGGCTGTAGGCGGCAATCAGTACGCCCAGCGCAATCGCACTGAGCAAAAAGATGGCGGTCAGCACCAGAAATAAAAGCAGACTGCCCTGAAGGGGCACATCAAAGACTCTAACAATCACCAAACTCGGAAAGATGGACAGTACGCCCATGATCAGCGTGGGTGTGACCTTGGCCAGGAACAGTTCCAGGGTGGAAATGGGCGTCACCAGCAGCTGCTCGATAGTGCCTCGCTCCTTTTCCCGGACAATAGAGGCGGCCGGGTGAATAACGCCCACCATCATACCGGCCAGAGCAATCATCGATAACACGATAAAACCCGATGTTGTCAGATCGGGGTTATACCAGATACGGATCAGGGGTACCGCGACCCCCTTCTTCCCGGCAGCAGGGAGCGCTTCGCGCTCCTGGCGCTGGACGATCTGCAGAGCATCATTGACGGCATTGGCGGCAATGTTGGAATTGGTGCCGTCCTGGAGCAACTGGAGCTGAGCACTCTTGCCAGCGAGAAGAGCACCTTCGAACCCGGCGGGAACGACCAACACCATGGTGGCATCACCTTTCTCCAGGAGGTCAGTGGCGGTTGCCACACGGGTTTCCTGAAATTTCAGGTCGAAGGTTTCGCTCACCGCAAATTTCTGGATCAACGAGCGACTCAAGGCGCTGCGATCCTCGTCCACCACCGCCAGGGGCAGGTGGCTTACATCAAAACTGAGCGCAACGGCACAGATGACGACTTCAATGGTGTAAAGCCAAAGTATCAGGGTCAGTATCAACCGGTCACGAAAGAACTGCACGAGCTCCTTGCGCAACAAACCAAATAAGGCAATTCCCATCAGGCCACCTTCTGCTTCATTCGCCAGGCCGCGAAGACAAATACCAGGACCGTATAGACGATCAACATCATCAGATTTGGCAGAACGGCTTCAAGGCCGGCTGATTTCAGTACGATGCCCCGGGAGATTTCCATAAAATAACCGGCAGGGAAAAGCCAGCTATACAGTTGCAGGGCAAGAGGCATGGTGAACAGAGGGAACAGAAAACCGGAAAACAAAAACGACGGCATCAAGGTGACAATCAGCGTTATCAACATGGCCGCCAACTGGGTACGGACCAGGGATGAGACCAACAGGCCGATACCCACCGTGGTCAGCACATAAACGAAAGCGGACGTCAGCAGCAGTATCGGGCTGCCGGCAATGGGGACCTGAAACCAGGCAAACCCCACCACCATGACCATAAGAATCTCCAGGAAAGCCACCAGACCGTAGGGCACCAGCTTGCCGACAACAAACTCGGTTGAGGTGACCGGCGATGCATAGATCTGCTCAATCGTACCGGTCTCTTTCTCACGCACGATCGCCAGGGCGGTCAGCAGGGGTGGGAACGCCATCAGGATCACGGCAAATAACCCGGGGATGACGAAATTGACGCTGCGCAGGGAGGGATTGAACCAGACCCTGGCCTGGACCCGGACGGCGCTCTGACGCGGGGCGGGGAAATTTGCGATTACCGCCTCGGCATAGGCCGATGCCAATCGACCCAGAACAGGATAGCCGCCGTCCACGATCACCTGGACAGGCGCCTCGTCGCCTCTGAGCAGTTGCCGGGCCAAGCCGGCTGGAATCACCACGCCCATGCTGATGGTCGAGCTTTGCAGTGCCGACTCCAGATCGCGGAGATCGGTCGTTTTCTGCTCTAATTGAAAATACCGCGAGCTGTCGAAACGGGCTGACAGGTCGCGGCTTGCCGGCGTGTTGTCCAGATCGTAAATGCCCACGGCAACCTGTTCCACATCCAGATTGACCGCATAGCCGAACAGAAAAAGCATGATCAGCGGCATGATCACGGCCAACGCAATGGTAACCGGGTCGCGAATCAGCTCGCGACTTTCCTTGACGATGAGGGCTCCAAGCCGATGAGCCTTCATGGTCCCAACGCCCGGGAATTGGCCGTTCCCGCCTGTTCTATGGCCGCCGTGAAGAGCATCTCCACCGTGGCGTCGGCTTCGAGGCCGAGCGAATGATTCAGCGATGATCGGCTACCGTGTGCAAGCAGCCGCCCGTCCTGCATTAACGCCAAACGATCACAATAGGCCGCTTCCTCCAGGTAGTGGGTAGTGACCAGCACGGTCATACCGCTGGCGGCCAGCTCACGGATAACCCGCCAGAAACGGTACCGGGCGACGGGATCGACACCCGAGGTGGGCTCATCAAGGAACAAGACCCGGGGCCGGTGAAGCAGGCTGCAGGCCAGCGCCAGACGCTGGCGCAAGGCACTTGAAAGATCACCGGTGAGCTTGTCGGGAATATCTGTCAGCCCCGTTACTTCCCTGGCCCAGTCGATCGCAGCCCGCGCCGCGCCTCCGGCCAGGCCGTAGGCATTGGCAAAGAAGCGGAGATTCTCCCAGGGGGTCAGTTCCAGATAGAGTGAAAACCGTTGTGACATATAACCAATTTGCCGGCGCAATGCGGTGCTACCCCCGCCGGAGCTCACCCCGGCCACCCGGGCGTTGCCCTCATCGATGGCCACCAGCCCGCACAAGGCCCTGATCAGGGTTGTCTTGCCCGCCCCGTTGGGCCCCAGCAACGCAAGCAGTTCGCCAGATGGCGCCTCGAAACTCACCCGGTCAACGGCCTTGAAATGTCCGAAGCGGACGCTCAGGCCGGTGGCCACCAGCCCTTCCTCTTTTCCCCTGTCTTGCCGGGCCAATTCCGGAAACTGCTGCTCGCCGGCCCTCCTGTCCGTCCGCAGCACAAACAGATCCTCGAGCCGGGGCTCGGCCGCCGCCAGGTGGGTTCCCTCGGGCAATAACTCGGCGAGCTGGTTTTCAGCGATGTCCGCGTTCATCACCAGTCGCAGGTGATCCGGCAACCACTGCACTGAATGGACGCTGTCAATTTGAGCCAGGATGCCGGACAACTCCCGCAAGCCTCGTCCGGTATCTCCAGCATTTACAGTGAACACCCTTCCGGCGGCGGGCCTCAGCAGCTCTTCCAGCGACCCATCCGCAAGAACGCGGCCCTGTTCCAGCAGCAGTATCCTGTCGCAGCGCTCCGCCTCGTCCATGTAGGAGGTAGCCACAACCATGGTCAGGCCCTGCGACCGGAAGCGGTCGAGCATGGTCCAGAGATGGCGCCGGGACAGGGGGTCGACGCCGAGCCCCGGTTCGTCAAGGATCAGCAGCTCCGGTTCATGGACCAGATTGGTACATAGCGACAACTTTTTCTGCATGCCACCGGACAGTTTGGCGGCGGGCCTGTCAGTAAAGCGGCCAAGCCCCGACATGGATAGCAACCTTTCTGAACGCTCCCGATAGAGTTCGTCGGGCACATCCCGGATGCGAGCGGCAAAGCTCAGGTTTTCCTTGACGCTGAGTCGATCGTAAAGCGTAAATCCCTGGGACATATAGCCAATCCGGGCAGCAACCTGCTTGGCCTCACGACGGGTATCGAAGCCCAGGACCCGGCATTCCCCCACAGTGGGGTCCAGGATGCCAGCCAACATCTGTAACAGCGTCGTCTTGCCAGCGCCATCAGCACCGACAATGCCCACTCGTTGGCCGCGATCAACGGAAACATCCAGTGGCTCGATGACAACATTGTCTCCGAATTGGCGGCCAAGGCCTTTGGCGACGATGGGTTCCGGGGAAGACATGACGGCTCAGCGCGCCGGAACCGAGAGGGTCGCTGGCCACTCGGCGTCCGGATCCCAGCGAATCCAGGCATCTGCCGGCATACCCGGTTTCAGAGCATCGGCCGGATTATCCAGCACCAGGGTAACGCCATAGACCATCCGAACTCTCTCGTCGGGCATGTGGACATCGCGGGGGGTGAACTGGGCGAAATCGTCAATCCTGCCGACTTTGGCGGAAAAGTCCCCGGGCAAACCGTCCACGCGGATTCTGGCGGGATCCCCCAAGCTGATCCGGTTGAGGATATCACCGGGGACATAGACCTTGAGTTCGAGCTGCTGCAGATTCACCATCGTGGCCAGCGGCTGGCCGGTATCGACAACCTCTCCCGTCTCCACCGCCCGGATCAGGATGGTTCCGGAGAGCGGCGCGGCAACCTCCGCTTTGTCCAGTTGCGATTCAGCCAGTGCCACCTGCGCCGCCCTTGCAGCCACCTGTTCTTCGGCGGCATCCTTCTGCCGCTGGAGAGACTCAAGTCGGCCCCGGGCCTCACTGACGGCATTTTCCGCCTGATCCAGATCACTCGAGCTGGCCAGATTGCGGGACCGCAAGTCCCGGATCCGCTGCCGTTGTTTCTCGGCATTCTTGAGATGATGACGCCAGGTGGTGATTTGGCTGTCGAAGCCGTCACGGACTTCCCGCGCCGAGGCCAGCTCGGCCTGTGCCGAGCGCAGGCGGTCTCTGGCATCGGCGGGGTCGATCACGGCTACCGTGTCGCCAGCCGAAACCTTGCTGCCTTCCGCGAGATGGTGCTCGATGACCCGACCGGCCACTTCGGCCGCGATCCACACTTCCCGCCCCTCGATATGGCCATTGCCATAGACGATTCCCTGCGGCAAGGGCTCTTCCCCAAACAGAACAAAAACCCCATAAGAACCGCCGGCGAGCACCAACACCGCTATCAGAGACCAGAGCCAGGATTGGGATTTCACCAAACACTCCTTATGACATTACTGTTCAGGTTGGAGCCGGGATCAGGGCCACTGCCTCTCACTCCAGCCAATGAGATCACCCACTCTAGCACTCGGCAGCCGCCGCGAGCAAGGTCGTTGCCGGATCTTAAGCGGCTCATTCAGGTCGCCCTCGAAGATGGCCGTCAGGGCATCGTCAAAGACGCAAAATGGATTGGTAGCCTGCCACCTCCACCTCAAACCGGGTGTTCTGACGCAAGTGATCCCTCAGCGCCTCCAGCGCCTCCGGATCACCGTGGATCAGGTTGATCGGCGTTTCGGGGGCCAGGTCACTCTGAGCAAGCCACTGTTCAATCTCTGCGAAATCCCCGTGCCCGGAAAGCCCACTCAACACCTCCAGCCGGGCCTTGACCGGAATCCAGTCGCCGTGGATCTTGATCCTTTCCGCTCCATCAACCATTTTGGCGCCTCGTGTCCCCCCTGCCTGTAACGGTAAAAGAACCAGGACACCAGAACGATAACGATCAGTGTGATGCCCCAGGCCCCAGCGTGATTGAACGATTCATTCATAGCATGATTGACCTGTATGTGGGGCGGCTAGCTGAAT
>NZ_JASSVM010000023.1 GCF_030541005.1 Marinobacter sp. SS5-14b
GGCGGGAAATAGGCAAAAATCGAACAAAACAGAGGGTGATAACGCCAAAATCGCGCTTGAATGGCTTTTTTTCGAGTTGAAAAGCGATTCAGCGATAAATCAGGCGTTAATCAGACCCTCCTTAAGTACGTTCCGGCCTGCGGCCTCCACCGGACGCCCCAGTCGGGCGCCGCTTATCATTGGCGTTATGCATAAATCAGGAAGCCGAACATGGAAGTAAAGGTTGAACTCAACGGCTCGATACGAGAGCAGGAAGTCATCGCTCTTTATCGCTCGAACCAGTGGTCATCTGCCGATAAGCCTGAGCAATTGATGTCTGCTTTGCGTGGTTCGCACACCTTGGTAACCGCTAGGGTTGGTGGCGAGCTCGTCGGCCTCGGTAACGCAATTTCAGACGGTAGTTTGGTGGTTTACTATCCTCACTTACTGGTGCATCCGGACCACCAGGGAAAAGGTGTTGGTCGGAAAATCGTGGAAGCGATGCAGCGGGTCTACGGCGGCTTTCATCAGCAAATGCTCACCGCAGACGGCAAAGCCATCAAATTTTACAAAGCAATGGGTTTCGAGCGAGCCGGAAAAACGGAGCCCATGTGGGTCTATTCCGGGAACGAACATTAATGCATAACCATGCGCGGCACTCGGACGCCCTTTACGCCGCTTCGCTCTGTAAAGGCCGCCGGTGCGCTTCGCGTTATGTGTGCAGGGAGCATAATGGATCAAGTTTATAGCCTGAGACACCTAGGCTTTTTCTCAAAGCACCTCCTCACCGTTACCGAGGAGGGCTTTTACTACAAAGGTACCCTCTACACTCGTGACGACGTGAAGAAACTCTTTGTCTCAGGTGGGGGCGCAGGTCCCAGAAGAATGGGAGTCCACCTGGCTGATGGAAGGAAAATTTTGATTAATGCTGTTGCTCTTGAGCTTAACGGAGTGAAGCCGAAAACTGGGTTTTTCTCGGGTACCAATCAGGGGTTTGAGGAGCTTTGGGCTTATTTCGAGGGTCAGAGCACATAACCAGTCATTCAAGTTCGTTCCCGGCCTAGCGGCCGTCCACCGGACGCCCTAGTCGGGCGCCGCTTAATATTGGCGTTATAAGCATTAGGGAAATTCGCATGATCAACAGGGCAGTTTTAGTTCTTTTGTTTTTATTATCGGGATCGGCCATCGCTGAGGAAAAGCCGCCTGAGCTTTGGTCCTGGTTTAAAGATCTGAGCAAATCCAAAGAGGCGTGCGAGATACAAAGCTCATATGCGCTGCAAGTCATAGGGCTCGAAAACCAGGTTGAGAATGAATACGGAATATACGGGAATGTAAGATCAAATCGTGTCGTCGTTAAATGTATAGAAATATCACCTACCCGAAGCAAGCTCATGGTTGCGGTTGCTGGGTACAATAGGGACTCAGTCGAGCTTGTGAGAA
Organism: Marinobacter sp. SS5-14b; assembly: GCF_030541005.1. Lineage (GTDB taxonomy): Bacteria > Pseudomonadota > Gammaproteobacteria > Pseudomonadales > Oleiphilaceae > Marinobacter. The sequence continues at coordinate 1,420 of NZ_JASSVM010000023.1, forward strand.
ATAAAATTATTTCTTCAATTCAGTAATATAGAGTTTATAACAAGGCGCAGCAGTTCGCGGCCGATGGCCGCCGGACGCCCTTTCCGTGGCTCCTTCGTCGCCACTCCAAGGTCGCCGCTGTGCTTAGCGTTAGGTCATCGTATGAAGAAGCTGTTTTTTTGGTTGTTCATTCTTTTCTTTGTGTTTGCGCAGTCCTACTTTATCTATGTGCTAAACCAACCGGAGGCTGCCAAGTCATTTACGCAACTCTGGTATAGCTTTGGTGTAGAGCAAACGGCCTATTCGCAGTTCGTTTTCCGTACGATTCAGTGGTGGGTGGTATTGCCTATTTTATGTCTAGGCTTGGCCTTTTCAGCACTGTTCCGCGCAACCAAATGGTTGCCATTGACCGCAATTTCCGTGAGCTTCGCGGGTACAGTGGCTCTTTATTGGTCCGCGTATGCACCAGCATTGCTCGTACATGTCTAGACCTAACCAATGGCTGTTGTCGGACGCGCCTTCGCTGGCGCTCCGGCACGCCGCAAAGCCAGGCGTTATGCACAAATGGAGACACTATGAACATCAAGGACGATTGGAAGAAGGTAAAGTCAGTTTTAGAGCAAGGTCAGGCTTCGACGGTTTACTGCTCGATCGCAACGGTTAACCCCGACGGCACACCCCACATCACGCCAGTTGGCACTGTTTTCCTTCGTAATGATCAAAGCGGGTACTTTTTTGATCACTACGCCGAGGCTTTGGGTAAAAACATCGATCAGAACCCGAATGTTTGCATTATGGCAGTCAACGCCGGTCGATTCTTTTGGCTAAGGTCTCTGCTCAAAGGCCGTTTCGTTGCTCCGCCGGGCGTGAGACTTTACGGCAAGGTCGGACGAATGCGTGAAGCCACGCCCGAAGAAATTGAGAAGATAGAAAAACGGGTTAAGCCATCACAGTGGATGAAAGGGGCGAGGTTGCTCTGGAGTGACTTCACCCACGTTCGAGACATTGAATTTACCCACTACAAGCCAATCACCTACCCAGTGATGATGGATGGGATGTGGCCGGAACATGCATAACCAAGTGGTCAACGGGACACCAACTACGCTGCGCTCCGTTGGCGCCCATTACCACCGGCGTTATTGGCCCGGCATTCATGAGTTTTTGCTGGTGCGGTGCAAAGGCCTTGGCACCGGGATTGGTTGTAAGCCCGCTCACTCTGGTGATCGCCAAGGCCGGAAAATTCGCTGTCTTGTTTGGTTGCCGCAATGGTCAGCGGTGTTGGTATTCATGGCGTGCCCCAGTCGCGGGGCCGTCCGTCTCAAACAGTAATCGGGCGGGTAGCGTTTGCGTTCTGGTTCCTTTCGCCATCCGTCGAGTTGGTGCAAGTTGTCCGGGAGAGGGCATGCGGCCTTTGATTCCAGACTCAACCACGGTGGTGAACGGCCATTAACCAGGCGGTCAACCGGACGCCAAAAGCGTACCGCTTTTGGTTCCCTCCGCTGCGCTCCGGCGCCGGTTACCTCAGCGTTAGTGGCTGTGGCCTCGGTCCTTTTTGGCTGCGGCGTGCCAGTAGCCTTGGTGCCGGGCCTGGTTGCCAGCCCCGCATAATCTGGTGAGCACCAAGGCCGTCAAAATCCGCGTTCGGTTTGGTTGCTTTAGCAGGCGGTGGCGTTGGTAGCGGTTTTGGTGTTCACCGTGTGGGGCTGTCCGCCGAAAACTCGGTCTGGATCTGCTACCTTTGAGTTCAGGTTCGTTCACCGCATCGATGGCGGTGTTTTCAATTACAGTGCATCGGCTTATGCCGGTGCAGGGTTACGGAGTAGGCCGTCACGGTCAGTGCCATGTAGTAGGCAGTGTCATTACCTGCCACTAACCAGTCGCTGTAGTACGCGGCCGATGGCCGCCGGACGCCCTTTTCATTGCGGCTTCGCCTCCATTGCAAGGGCGCCGCTAAGCTTCGCGTTATGTGGCAGATCATGAAGGGATTTGAGTGACGGAAAAGTTGACCGAAGCGAAGGAAATGCTTTTAAGCACGGAGTACCCGCCTTGGCGCAATCTGCTGTCTTGCGCGATTCTCGTGCTTCTCACCACGGGTATGGTTTTGGGTTGGTGGTATGCCTATTACACCGCCTCTGACATAGAGTGCCACAAAGGAATTTTGTATTTCTCAGCTGTGTGGCTGGCGGCGCAATGGGTCGTCATTGGCTATTTATACCGCTATCAGAATATTCCCGCGTTTGCTCGCGGTGCCATCAAGTTTCTGATATTGCTTGGTAATGTATGGTTTGGGCTTTTCGTTTTTTCGCTACAATCGTGTGCCCCGTAGTCCCGGCACATAACCAGGCCAGGCACAGCGACGCCTTTTTCGTTGCGGCTTCGCCTCCACTACAAAGGCGCGCGTGCTGGCAGCGTTATAGCGGTGGGTGAGGGTGCAAGGGGTTTTCTTGCCCTTTCACCGAAGGTTACCCGAATATACTGTATGTATAAACAGTCTTTTTCTGGTTTTGAAAACGGCTGCAAGAAAACAAATAGAGCGGATCGCCGTTGAGCGCTCTCCCTGCTACCCTCAAGAGCCAAGCCAGACGGATAAGTCGCGGCTTGATCCGTCTGGCTTGGCTCTTGAGGGAAGGCGGATCAACCGGCAATCGTGGTCGCCTTTGTTCCGTGCCTTCGCATCTTCGGTGCCCGCGCTGCCCCTTTGCCTGATAGCTTTCCAGGGATGTCTGCAGGGTGTTGAGTGGTCTGTGAGTAGGGTGGAGCATGAGAGTCTTTCAGGACGGTCCGTATAACCACACGTTAAGTCGGACCCTGGCTGGCGCCAGTGCCGCTTAACATCCGTCGTTATGGCGCTTTACGTACATTTCGTCTACATTTTATGGGTTGTGCCAAGATAGTTGGAGGGCAATGAACATGGAGGTTGCACGGTGCGCTAGCACCTCAATCCTGGAGAATGACCATGAAAAAAATAATGCTAAGTTTGGTTCTTGTTGTGTTCGCGTCGACGGCGTTCGCTCATGGTGGCGGTTGCCGGAAAGACAGCCCACCTGGGCAATGCTGTCATGCAGGCTCACAGCCTTATCATTGCCACTAAAGCTGTGTTTTCCAGCTGAGTTTGGCTGGTTGAGCCATAACCATACGGTCAACCGGACGCCAAAAGCGTACCGCTTTTGGTTCCCTCCGCTGGCGCTCCGGCGCCGGTTACCTTAGCGTTAGCGAGCAGTAAACAAACCCACAGGAGGGGTTAAAAATGGGTGAATGGTCTGAATACTTCGAGGATTTTCCTGAAGAGAATCCTGGCAATTATGTCGGTGGAAAGTTCGACCCAGAAGGAGCCAAAAGAGTTCGGGAGGCAGAGGGGGAACGTTCAGCAGCTAGCGCAGAAATCACGCAGATGCTCGCTAATGCTTGGAAGGCAGAGAAAGAACGGTCTTTTGTTCAGGTTGATGCATGTCCGCAGTGTGGGTTGGAGGCGCTGAATATCTACAAAATCAAGGACACCTTCTATCTGTGCGAGTGTCAGGATTGCGGTATTTATGGCCAAGGTGGTAGTCACTCCGAGGCTTTAAAATCCGCTGAGGATGCTCTGGGCGATGGCCTAGATTGGAGAGATAACCCGGTGCCATGGAGTCGCTAACAAGGCCAGGCACGGCGACGCCTACTACATTGCGGCTTCGCCTCCATTCCGTAGCCGCGCATGCTGGCTGGCGTTAGGTGTCATATGAAATTTAGACTTATTGCTGCGCTTCTATGCACTGGCCTATCTTTTATAGCTATATGGATGTCTTTTAAAATAGCCTTCCCGTTATTCGTTCCCGCATGGATCTTATATTTCTTAATTTTACTCTATTGGGTAAGAGATAATCGCGCACCTAAAGTGCTTGTTTTCATAGGTGGTATCGTTGGCGTTTTGTCCGTTGTATTTTCAGCTTTCGCGGCAATATTTTGGGCATTTCCATCAATAGTGTTAATGCTTCACGTAACAAAATGCTCCTTTTGTAACCGTCCGGTAAACTCATCTTGAGCCTGACGCTGTCGCCGTCAGGATGGTGTCCACTTATTGTCTAGTAGACACTTAACATGAACGAAGTAAGCGTAACCAAGCCCTACCAACGCCGT
>NZ_JASSVM010000024.1 GCF_030541005.1 Marinobacter sp. SS5-14b
CCTTGGCCAGCTCGGCAGCCATAGCTTTGAGTTTTTCTTGGTCCACTTGTGTACCCACGATGGTATCCTTTTGAAAAGATTACTCAGTCGTGGGCAGTTACACAATTTGGTTTACAGGCTCGAATACAAGTTTGGCACTGCGATGCCCATCCGTTATACGTGGAGCTAAATGACCGCAGTTTGCTCATTAGAATGTTAGGGGTATCTCCCATCTTCGGTGATGAAGCCGGATAGCCTCTCTCCAGATAACGATATTGCGAGCCGGGCTTCAGTTAAGACGACATAGATTGTCGCATTGAGCCTCCAGAATATACAAAGATCTTCTGGAGGCCCGCCAATGCTGTTGTGGAAAGAACTCATCAATGAATCGCTGGAATCCGATTACTCTCAAACGGCATCCAGAGACGAGCTGACTCTCCTGCAGATTTACCTCTGCCGGCTGTTCCTGAGCCCTGCGTACCAGAATAAACCCTGTCTTCTAAATTCTGATGAGCCATTTTCGTTCCTTGGGATAAAGCCCGCGTCCGAGAGCGGGGGCCAGCCGGGAACCGCTGCGTTTCTGAGAGCCATCCATAAGCGGGAAAAAGCGTTAACACGGAGCCTAAAAGGGAAACCGGAGTTGTCCTTTGAGCCATTAGTGGCCAACTTGATTAAGCTGCTGAAACCGAGTGCGGTGGAAGTAAAATTGCTGATCTATGCCATCCTCCTGCTGAAACACCCGCAATCCAAAGACGTTATCGATGAGCTGGAACTCACTGAATACAGCAACGCGGTCAGCGCCCTGGCCAGAGCGATGCGGGAACCGACCAGAGCCATAGCGGCGGCGCTGGATGAGAGTGCCTTGCTGTGCCAGATTCGATTGTTGGAGGAGCCTAACCGAAATTGTGGTATCGGGGATCTGGCTGAGGCGGGGCCGCTACTTGGCAAACTGGTGATGGCGACGTCGGATCAATCCGATATCGCAGGCGCAAAAGATGTCGAGGATATGCTGTTCAAGCACATCTGCCCGCCAGGGCCTCCGGCCTTACACGGCATCAGCGACTTCCGCGGCGTGCCTGATCTTCAGCTAATGCTGGACTACCTGCAAGATGCCCTGAAAAGCAAAGCCCGAGGCAGGAACGTTTTGCTTTACGGCAAGCCAGGCACTGGCAAGACCCAGTTAGCCAGGGCCATGGCAGAAAAGCTCTCAGCCCCGCTTTATGAGGTCCCAACCAAAGATGGTCACATGGGAGCCATGACAGGACGAGTGCGCCTGGACGCAGCCAAGATGTCCCAGATGCTCTTGGAGGACCGGTTGGGTGCGATACTGCTGTTCGATGAAATGGAAGATGCCTTCCGCAGGGCTGAAGAGCTAGCCAAAGGATGGCTCAATCAGCTACTAGAAGAGAACCAGGCACCGGTCATCTGGATTAGTAACAACATCAGTGCTGTAGACCCCGCGTTTCTGCGGAGATTCGACGTTATTGTAGAAATTGAAGGAACTGGCAGCGATCGGCAAGCACATAAGCTCAAGCAGACGTTATCAGGGTTGCCGGTTACGCCGGCCTGGGCTTCAGCGGCTGCAAAGCAATCGTGGATGACACCGGCACTTGCCAAGAACCTGGCTGAAGTAGGCCAGTATCTTCCTGCAAGGCAGATTACACGCAACCAACAACGCCTGGAGGCGATCATTCAAAAGCGTTTGGATGTCATGGGAGAGCGGGCGCCAAGCCGGATACTGGCAAAACGAAAGACCTCGAATTTCCCGTTATTTCGGACCGAATGGATCAACACTCAACCGACACTCCGTAATGTAGAGCGTACTGTCAGGCGAGACGGTAGGGCACGCATTTCCCTTTTCGGTCCGCCTGGAGCGGGAAAAACCGCCTATGCCCGGGAACTAGCAGAGCGATTGAATAAGCCCTTTTTACTACAGTCTGGCAGCGATCTACTAGGTATGTACGTTGGCCAGACCGAGAAGAATATTGCCGACATGTTCGACAAAGCGGAGAAAAGCGGTGCCGTGTTGCTTTTGGATGAGGCTGATACCTTTCTCTACAGTCGAAACCTGGCTCACCGCAGCTGGGAGATCAGCGCAGTGAACGAGTTTATGGTGCGCTTGGATAGATTCGACGGCGTCTTTATCGCGACAACGAATCGATTCACGAGTTTCGACAAGGCGATATTGCGCCGGCTGCAGATGAAAGTGGAATTCGACTACCTAAAAAGCGAACAGGTTCGCGCGATTCTGATCGAATGCGTGGTCGACAAAGACGTGGCGAGCACCCTCACGCAAGGCCAACTTGATCACCTTAACTATTTAACACCTGGCATTATCCGAACTGCGGTTGAGAGCCTGGAGCTGAGGGGGTTCAGGCCTCGAACCAGGAAATTGTTATCAGCACTCGAAAAAGAGCAGGAACAGCACATCGAAGGTGTGGCAGGGCGAACCATCGGCTTCATTCAGTAAGTGAGGGAAAGAATTTTATGGCAAAGCGCATTCTGCCGTGGAAAATTGGTTGTGTTTATCCGATTCCTGACGGCTATGTAGATGATAGCGGACAGCTTGTCCTGAATCGTCAGTCGATCCGTGAACTGTCACCAGAACTCATGACACTGATGTCTGACGATGTCATGGCCACCGCGTTGCCGGAGTGTCCGGCTGCCGTAATCTATGGACATGAACGGTGGGAAAAAGTCCGCGAACAGCTTGAAGCGCTGCCAAATATGGAGCCTGAAGGACGATGGGTACAGCGGATGATGTTGGGCTACCTCCACCCGATTGGTGAGTCCAACAAATTGGAGCTTTCCACTGCCCTAACGGCTCGCATGTCTCCCGACACCCAAAATTCTGGCTTCTGCATTGTAGTCTTCGACGGTGATAGCGCAGAGGTTTGGTCGCGTGATCAGATAACGGAGATTGTGGGCAAACCAGAGCCGGAAGACAGCGCTCTAATCAAATTTTTCCGCGGTGATGGAACTGATCATGTCGGTAGAACACTGGAAGACATTCTTGCGTTTGATGACTTCTGGTTAGAGCACACCCATGATTACCTTCAGTGGCTTTTCCCGACTCCCGAGCCTAGCCATTACAACGCACGGGTGCCAGTGCTTTCCCGCGAGGATATCGCGAGTTTTCGAACCGACAGTTATCTTCGTACTCAGCAAAACAGAGCGCTCGACCGTATGCTGGCATTCTATGGACTCGAACGAAGAGGTGGAGAGATCCTTCCGTTGCCAGACTTGAACATGAAAACCCAAATCTGGCTAAAGCCCGCGGGTCACAATCATCTGCGAATCACTCGGATTATTCGCAGCCTCCAATATTGCTCACAGTCTGAATTGGCTCACAGGCTTCAATCGGCGGTTATTGAATTAGGCAAAAGCGTGGGTAAGGTCAGAGAACAAACCATTGGCTACTGGCGAAGCGCTACCGACTGAGAGTTCAAACGGTCGATCTCATCCATTGGAGGGTGACTAACAGGAACGCGGATTATGAAAAATGACTGGGATCGTTCTCGCGACGATGGGAATTTAAACAGTCTGTTTAAACAGAAATACAGCGTTGTTTCCAGGCAGGTGGAGTTTCCTGAAGGCGTTGTACTGAAAAACTCAGCCGGCCTCCTTTTCGACCGATCAATGCTCGGAGAGCTCTGTCCGGCAGTCGCTTGGGCCGTTGCCGGTAACCTGGTCGCGACAGTTTTCCCTGAAAGGCGCTGCGTCAGCTTGTTCAGCGAAAGCAGTTGGAAAGAACTTCGTCAAATTCTAAACAAGGTGCCTCGCGATACATCTGAGCAGAGAACCCTGAGAAGGCTCGCCTTGGGCTTTGAGACATATATTCCGAAGTCAGACCCAATGATCTTGACAGTGACTTTGGAAAGTTATGCGGGCCTTACGGGCAATGATTTTTTAGTTGTTCAAAGCTCCGATTACATGGAGCTTTGGGCGAAAGATAAGTTATAGATCGGCGCTTATTAATAATACTATTTTGAAAGCAGGTAAAAAATGACGTTAACAAAAAAAGTCGAATGGGTTCCTGAATTTTTTTCTGCCAATGTTGATCGCATTGAAAAAATACTACCTGCTGGAGGCTGCCGTGAGTTATGGCTTCAAGGGGAGATTTACCTTTTTCTGGGCGGTGATGGCCTTGTTACCAATTCAACCGAGAAAAAATATGACCTATATAAAAGAAATAGCTTTGTGATGGAGGTTAAGCTGCTAGGTGGTAACTACCAAAGAAAGGTACTGAATTCGCTCGCGCAAGATTTCGAGAAAGTATCGCTGCACGAGGGAAATGAGCAAAAGTATGTTTTGCTGGTATTAGATAATAGGTTCCAGGAGTCCAAGCTATATGATGAACTGTTCAACTATCAGAACAGTTTAGCAAAGCAAGTGTATTATCAAGATTTTGGTCCTTTTTGCATATTGCTTTGGAGAGTGATTTAGCCGTTCATATGCGGTGGGACTAATCAAGACACATTCGCCACCCCAAACGGAATATGCACCATCGGTACATTTCCGGCGTCGGATTGCAGATGGCTGCGCTGGTCGTCGAAAAACATGTGCGGCTTGAGGATGCTTAGAATCCGATCCTTCTTCATACCGCCGAGGAAAAAGACCTCGTTTGCATCCACACCCCAGTGCTCCAAGGTGGTAATGACTCGTTCATGAGCCGGTGCGCTGCGGGCTGTCACGATAGCTGTGCGTAGAATGCGCCGGTAGGAAGCGTCCGCTTTCTGTGCCTCATCTTCAAGTTGCTGCAACAAGGATAACTTTCGGAACAGATCAGCCAATGGACCCCGGAGTCTGTCAACGTAGATGTCGCGTTTAAGTCATCAGCTCTTTAACAATTGGCCGCCTTTTCCGGGTTCAGAGTGACTGATTCCGGCAAGCTGAAGTTTCGGATATCACCAGACCAGC
>NZ_JASSVM010000025.1 GCF_030541005.1 Marinobacter sp. SS5-14b
CTGGCTGCTTCCTGTTTGAACTCAGGAGAAAAAGAACGTCGCTTTCTGGTCATCAGACACCTCGTTTATGGTGGCGATCTTACCACCTACGTTGGTGTCCGGAATCATTGAACCACTACACCTGGCGTCTTCCGCCAGATCTGTCAGGATGCGCAGAACGCCCCCGACACCCGATATGCGCTGTTTATCGACGAGATCAACAGAGGCAACATTGCCAAGATTTTCGGTGAACTGATTACACTGATCGAGCCAGATAAACGTGCAGTGTATGACGAAGCGGGCCGCCTGACCGCAGGCATGGAGCTAACTTTACCCTACTCCAGGGATCAGTTTGGGGTGCCAAGGAACCTGGACATTTACGGCACAATGAACACAGCTGATCGCTCCATCGCTTTGCTAGATACAGCGCTTAGACGCCGCTTCCGCTTCGAAGAGCTTATGCCTAATGCCAAGGTAATTTCCGGCTCCCGGGGAGATGGCTACATTGAAGATGGTGAAGGCGGTTTGATTGACCTTCGCGCACTGCTAGAGGCCATGAATCGGCGCATTCGATTTCTGCTTAACCGGGACCTAACGCTCGGTCATGCGTATCTATACAACGTGAAGGATTTCAAAGCCCTTCGGGACGTTGTGCTCAACCAATTTATCCCGCTTTTGCAGGAATACTTCTATAACGACTGGCACCGCATTCAGCTAGTATTTCGGGATGTTGAACAGGATAACCGGCCAGTGGAGCCACAGATCATTGAACATGAAATGCTAAAACCCTCAGATGTTCTGGGCTTTAAACACGATGATTTTGAAGATTTGGCGGATTACCGGGTAGCAGCACCAGAGAACATAACACCAGATGCGGTTCGTAAAATTTATGAACCACAGGAATGAGCCGTGAGTGAGGTTTTAACGTGCCTGGAACATCAGTCCGTTCCGATAAGGCCTACTCGAAATTCGGGTGATTTTGCGATCACTACGGCACAGGCTGCACAGCTCAGTAAATCGAAGAGCATCCCTCTAGACGCGTTTCGATGGGGCCATCAGTCACTACAATGGCGCCAATTCTGTGGTGTGGTTCAGCTGGAAGGACTTACCCTAGAAATTCTTCCAAAAATTTACGGAAAAGAATCACAGCCAGGCTCCTGCAGACTAACCCTCATCAGAATGCTGCGCAAAGCCGGCATGATGAAGGTCCACCGCGGTGCAGGAGCATCCATACACGCGCAGAATCATTCCCTGCTAGATATTTTCATTCAGGAATTTTGCCTACTACTGCGCGAACAGACCCTAATTGGCAAGCCCCGCGACTATCAACAACAGGAAGCTAATCTTGGGGTCGTCAAAGGCAAGCTTTTGGTGAACCAGCAACTCAGACAGAATTTGGCACACAGTGAAAGGTTGTACTGTCAATTTGATGAACTGACTGACGACATCACCATCAATCAGATCATTAAGTTCACACTGCGAATTCTGTTCCCACAATGCCGATCCAACCAGTCGCGCAAAGCTGTGACTGAGCTACTGATGCAACACGATGCTATTTCAGAGGCACGTTTTTCTTCGTCTGATATCGACCGTATCCAGCTCAATCGGACCAACAGCCGCTATGGCCCCCTATTAGATTGGTGCCGTCTCTTCCTGGATACGCGAAATCCAGATGTAACGGCCGGCAAGCACAACTTGCTGTCAATTCTCTTCGATATGAACGTTTTATTTGAACGGTGGTTGGCCGCCGAGCTCAGACCTATTGCTCATCAAGCTGGCTTAACTCTTAAAGAACAGTCGCCTCGCAGGCATTTGGCCTACAGGGCCGATATTGACCAGGAAGTTTTTCAAACACGCCCGGACATTAGTCTGATTAATCAAGATAAAAAAGTGGTTCTGATCCTAGATGCTAAGTGGAAGATTCTCGACAGCACCGAGGCCAAGCTTGGTATCTCTCAGCAGGATCTCTATCAGCTCACAGCCTATGGAAACCTCTACAATCTTCAATCACTGGCGCTGATTTATCCTCGCCAGCAAAACCTAGAACCACATTACCCTATTCAGCTTTACGGAAGGCAAAGAATGGGTCTAGATGTTTTCTGTACCGATGTTACGAAAGGAATAGGTGAATTGGTCCGGGCTGCATTGTTGAAATCGCAACCTACTATGAGTTGAAACAAAATTTTCGACAGCCGTTCAGGCAGGAACTTGAGATTTCAAAGCCTTAAAAATTCTTCTCAAGCCGAACATTGTTGTGCAGTACCCACGAATTATTAATCTGACTGAAGCCACCAATTCCAGACAGGAACGAGGTGTTTTGCCAGACAGATCGTTTGTCGATACCGTTACTTAGGCTTTTATCGCTGGGCTTCACGAGCCGCCAGAGAGATAACACTCAACTCTCGGGTTCCTATTACCTGGTTGGGCACAGGCCCTTCGTGTTTGCCAATCACCTCGCCATTCAAGGCCAATAGATAGGCTGCGTTCTTTTTGTAATAAAACCAATATTGCTTGATATGTCCCCAGATTCCAAGCTCCCCGCCGGTTTCATAAACATGTTCGCGGACACGACACTGGGCGCGGCCCAGTTGCCGTTCGATAGAGAGTCGCCAGAAGCCTTTCGAAAAGTCCAGGTAACGCTGATGTTCACACACAGCCAGGGCGAAGATTGGCTGGCTCGTCCTCTTGAAGCCGGTATCAACCCATAGGTATGGCTTGAACGCGTCTCGCTCCTCCTCCAGGTATTTCTTGATCCGACAGATACGCTGGTCGGCCAGAGCCATATCCATGCCCGTGACCACGCACATTGCCCGCAGGAATCCCTCACTGCTGTATTTGAAATCGAATCCGCCGTCGTTCAGGCCAAACTCTGGACCATCCAGCACGTTCTGGAGGCGCTCCAGGTTTGCGGACGTTGGTTTCTGGTAGCCCATCGCCCTCAAAATTTCATCATGGGGGATGGCGGCTACACGCAACACTAGATCTGTTTTGAAGTTGTCGATCATTTCTCCCCCTTACCCAACGCATCAAGAACCGGTTGAAGCCGGCTCTGGTCACACTGTCCTCCATCGAAAAACCAGTCTGAGATTTCTGTGCTCAGAGCCTCTTCAATGCCCTCTCCTGCCGCAAGCCTGTCTGCAATATCACTCGCAACGCGATCGTATTCGTCAAAGCAGCCGTTTTCCTTGCAGCCGGTGTTCATCGGGTCGGTTTCGAACAGAGCCCGGGAGATCTGTTCTGCGCTATACCTGGATAACATGCCGATCCTCCTGTCCATTTGCCATTATCATCACTGACTAATGCGACAATTTACGTCGCCTTTCTGCCATATACTTTTTTCAAGCTTAATAAATAGGGAGCAACGGTTATGAACAAAGCGAAAAAGGAAGCCGCCAGGAAGTTACGCGAAGCCTATGAGAACCTGTCACCGGAAGAGCTTGAGGAAGTTGAACAAAACCAGCGGATTGAGTCTCTGGCAAAGCAATTTCACCATGAGCTCTTTCCAGAAGAGTATGATTTCATGATGGACTCGATCGCTGACGCCAAAGACCGGCGTCGCGGAATTAATCCAATGAGCGCCGGATATGCAGCGAAGGTAAACGCCCGCCGAGAGGAACTAGGGGTATCGCCTCTTGGCGATAATGGAATGCCTACCGACAGAAGTAGTTGGGATGTCGTCCGGTCTGAGGCGGCTCGCCGGTTAACGTAATACCGCTCAAATTTAAATCCGCGTCCGCGATTATTAGCTCAAAAGGATCGCTAATGCCTTACCCCATAGAAGACAAGCTGGTGATTGCTGTAGCTTCAAGCGCTCTCTTTGACCTCTCCGAGTCCGACAAGGTTTTCCAGGAACAAGGCGCGATCGCCTACCGTGACTACCAGGAGGAACATCTGGACGTCCCCCTGGCTAAAGGCGTGGCGTTTCCATTCGTGCGTCGGTTCCTCAATATCAACAAGCGTTTTCCCGATACTTCGCCCGTGGAAGTGGTCCTGCTATCGCGGAACTCCTCAATTACGGGCAAGCGAGCATTTCGGTCGATTGAGCACCATGGATTGGATATTTCCAGGGCGGCGTTTCTGGAAGGCAAGTCGCCCTACCCCTACATTCCCGCTTTCAATGCCTCACTGTTTCTATCCTCCAACGAGCAGGATGTTCTGAAAGCCATCGACTACGAATATCCTGCCGGTACCGTACTGCCGTCCCAGGTGGTGGATGATGATGACGATGGGGAATTGAGAATCGCATTCGATTTCGACGGGGTCATTGCGGATGATGCATCAGAACGCGTGTATAAAGGCGGCGAACTGGAGGCCTTCCACAAGCACGAATCGTCTAAAGCCAGTATTCCACATAGCCCGGGTCCCTATGTGTCAGCGTAGTTGTCGCCTGAATATTTCAGAGGACAACCATGCCCCATTATTCACCGGAACGTAAAGAAGCCATTCTCCAGAAGATGGCCCCACCTCACAGTCTGACTGTTG
>NZ_JASSVM010000026.1 GCF_030541005.1 Marinobacter sp. SS5-14b
TGGACCATGCCGATCCGCGATTGGAAGCCGGCATTGAATCGCTTTATTATCGAGTTCGGTGACCGCCTGGACGGCCACCTGTAATGGGATGGGCAGTTACACAGATTTATTTACAGGCTCCTTGAGGATGAATCGGACACTTCAGTCTCCAAAACGTTCACCACTGAAGTGCTCACGATTTAAACCTGCGAACCTTTGACCCACCTGCGATATCGGTGCCAAATGGCACCGAATCCCTCTTCATGGATCGTCCCGGTTGCCATCCCACCGCCAGTGCTAAGGCGGGCACGGAAATACTTGAACTCAAGAGTTTCCTCAGATGGATCGAAGTACTCGATGGCCGCATCCAACAGCAGATCCCAGAAAATCACGATGTTCCCACATCGGTCTATCAATTCAGGGTTCATGTCGGTCGCGAGCGCAAGTACGATTGGGTGGTCGCTTTTTTCCGGAGGCTGAAATCCCGGATGGACACGCCTGTAATCCTCTATCAGAGCTTCCAGGGTCTCTCGCCCCATTGAATCACTCATTGTTTTCTCCACATCGGACCTTGGGATCTTGTCCCATGGCCTGCCCAAAACCAAGTCATCGTCAGATTTTGAGAGCGAATAGCGCGCCAGATTGATCGGCAGGTGGATTCTCAATGTCGGCTAGGTTGCCAATGCCATGGATACCCAAGATTCTCACTTTAGCCTCTGCTGGCTTGGGTGGCGCCTCTTCTTCGGGAAGATGAGCATCACCATCTGAGCTTTCAGGGGCCCTATTCGTGCTTCGCGGATGCTGTCAGCGCCCTACAAATAGCCTGTTTTACGAAGCCGTACATCCCCGGGTGATTGCTGGCTCGCGGGCCCGCTACGTTCAGGGTCTTTATCTGAAATTTATCACTGAACTCAATCAACAAAGCGGCCGCTTTTTCGGCATCGATCAAGGAACTATCAATTAGCTTGTAAGGTTTGTTGAGTCGGATACAGAATTGCAGGGTCAATTCGGTACCGCCCGAAAGATAGGCATCGTAGAAAATGACAGTGCCATCTGAATCTGCAACATTTTTCCGGGTGCGCTGCCGATACCCACCGCTTATTTCTTGAAGGCCATAAGAGTCAGGAATCTCGCCATCTTCGGCTTTTTTGCCAGCAGGGCAACTTCCGCCGATTGGAACTGAAACCTCAATAGCTGCATCGAGAGCAGCTCTGTCTGCTCCCGTCTGACCGCCGCTGATGACCTTTGTAATCATTGTTTGACCCGCATCAGGTATTTATTTCCTTTGCCTTGGTCTATGCTTTTGCTATCCGTCACTATTTTTCTTGAGTTCTTCCATCATTTTAGCCCGAACCTCTTTTGGATCTCGTCATTCAATTGTCGCCATCGAGAACAGAAAGTCTCCTCCGGATGCGTGCGCCCTTTGTTGTCTTAAAAGCTCTGGGTCGCGAAAACCTCGGATCTCAACCGGACAGAGAGCAATCCGGCTCTCTGAACTGTTGTGCATTTTCGGGGGATAGTGCGAGTCTTAGATAGCCAATACGCAGGAGTCAACGGGACAGGTTGAACTGGGAACGATGTTGAGGGGGCCGTGGCCCCATTGTTTCACACAGCTGCATATTGATCTCGCACTCCAAATCGTTAGCTATGACGCTTCAACCTGCGCCGGAAGCACATTGCATCAAGCGCACACTCTGAAACCTGCTCAAAGGTGATGGGCAATCGGCATTCTTGTCCGTGGCCATGGGCCCCTCTCTATTAACGATACCTGAAGCACGTCCGTCATTACGCAGCTCAAAATTTGGTTGGGGCTTTGCGTTTATGTCCCTTTTTTTGTTGATACCGCTCTAATTGCGATTTTCGGGCAATTTGACGACTTTCCGAGGGTTCCAAATCGGGTACCTTGAAATTGAATTGATTCAACACAGGACCGATTTTATGAGAATTCCACAGCATATCTATTGGCTCAACCTGCCACCCTTCAACGGTTATGAGGAGTATAAGGGGCGGCCTACTTGTTACCGATCAAATCCTCAACAGATTGACGCAACGGCCATTCTTCTTGGTGCGCTTATGGAACGCACGCCCGCATCAGTCTCTGTGATTTCGATGCTTCGGACTCACCACGAAGAAATGCTGCGCCAATTCCAAAACACAAATCGCTTTCAAGAGACAGCACCAACGTCGGATGTGAATTTCTGCTACGCCGGCGGGACCTGCCCCAGCACAGATACGCTGATCGTGTTGCCAGTCATGGCAACTGGGACGCAATATGAACCGTTGATTAACGAGATTCGTGACCGGTCGGCGGACCTGTTTGATGTGCTGGAACAACAGGAATTCGAGCGAGTAATTGTCTTGGGCGAGAAGGTAGCTTGGCTGTCTATCGGAGGTTTCTTTGCCAGAAGGCTGGCCGAGATCCCTTCCACCGATTATCCGGTTAGCGAATGGTATTTTAAGCATGACATTCTGAACGCCGTTGACGCATTGTTCGGTGACGGACGCTGACCCAGCCACTATTTCTGCGGGCCGGCAAAGTGAGAAAGATCGCTCGCAGGGGGCTCACTCTCCAAGGGTTGGGGGTAAGGGCGGTTTTCCCGTCCGGCCCATGAGCGTCCACAGCTTGCAAACGGCATAGTAATAATCGCGTGCTGTGGTCGGCGCGAACTGGTGAGCCTCGAAAAATTCATGAACCTGCCGTCGACCGATTTGCTCGGCCGGTCGATGGCACCACTCCACAAATAATTCAATTCGCTCGACCTGGCGCCGCCGCGATTTTTTCCCGCCCTTGCGCGCGTAGAGGTGGAGTTGATGTCGAAGCTCCCGAAGAATAAAGGCCATCATCGCTGCCCTCCAAGATAAGCATTGGTAATGTCGATACGACTGTGGCCGAGTTCGGCTGAAATCTTCTGACGGGCCTCCCGATCCAGGTCGCGGGGCGCGTTGCCTCCCAAGACCGGAGCACGGAAGCCGGTTAGCTGTTCGTATCGTTCACAGGCATAAGCACTTCGCAGGTCATGAATGCGTCGGATGCCAGATTGCTGAAGGGTTTCACGGATGAAGCGAAGGCCATTCTCTCGCCAGGACTTCCAATCCTCTTCTGACGGTATTACAGCCCGTGCGGTCCCTTGAATATCGGCTGCTCGTCGCAATGCCGAAAGCTGCCAGTCCGAACTGACTGTGAGTCTTCGCGATTTCCCTCCTTTGGTACCGTACTCGATAGTGACTTCTCCCGTTTTAACTGCCTCATTCAATGCAGAAACAGCATCAAGCAAACTTGCTTCTTTGCTGCGTAGACCGAGTTCCCGGGCAAGGCATGTGATCGCACGCCCCCGCGCATCCAATCTCGCCATTGCTCGTTGCAGATGGTCGCGATTGAGACCGGTCGGTGGGACTATTCGAACGTGGGTACGTTTAGCAATACCGCATTCTGAGGAGGAGGTTGGGCTGATCGGAACCCACTGACCCTTTGTGGCCAATGTCATGACGGTGTTCACCGCACTGATCCGGTTCTGAGCGGTTGACGCACGGATCAATGGCAGCTCTGTATCTGAATAGGTTTCTCCCGGTAAGCGGTTGAGATTTTCCCGGACCCGTGCGGCCAGTTGGTTGCCGTATTCGACGACGAGCGCGCCATCAACGTACTCCATTTGCCGAACTCCATGCTCACTTGCAAACTCGCAGAATTGACCCCACCGCTGGCCCAGATCCGCCGCGGTCTGAAACGAGATAGCACCAACCATCTCTGCATGCTTTAAGGCAAACATGCCGGCCTTTTTCATGCTCCTGCTGCCTAGGCCGAAGTTTTTACTCATGGTTTTCCCCGAACTGAATCCTGTAATGGTAAATTTTTCGCAAGTCTTAGGTTGTTAAGGGGCGCTCGCAGACCCATAGGGAAGCGGTTGTTTGATGTGGTTGAAGGCATCCGGCAGGCCGCGCTGCCATGGGCATTTGTGAGCTATCGCTTGTGAGACGTTGGTGCTTTGGCGAGAGTCAGTCGCATGCCGTCAAGCAACGTTTTTCAACGCGCTTGAAAGCTCCGGCTTAACGGGGGTGTCCCCGTCACCGCTGCCCTTTGCGGTGCCTTTCACAAGAAATCAGTGGGTGCCCTGTGGGGCAGTGGTGGGAGTGCTACCTACGATCGGGGAACCCCATTTTCGTCGTATTTCGTCGCATTTCTGCCTGGCTAAAACAGGCTTTAGATGGCTCAACCACGGGCTCTTTGAAACATTTTATACAAAACGTCTCTGCGGTGTTTTTCAAGACAGTTGGCACTGATTTCTCTGTTTAAGCGACGTCTTTCTCTACCACTCGTTTTTCCGGGTTCAACGTGGTTGAGCCGACGGGCTCACAATTCCTGATGGGGCGACG
>NZ_JASSVM010000027.1 GCF_030541005.1 Marinobacter sp. SS5-14b
CTTCTTGGTCTGGTACTCGGCTTCGGAGAAGGTGATCTGATCCATGGTGGCAACGAATCCTGTGCAGTTGACGATGACCGTATTATCGCTGATTTTGAGACTTATTCAGAGCCTCCCTAGTTGATTCAGGGAGTCTACTGGTAAGTAGGCGAACTTGGATGCAGGGCCTTCTTCTCGAAAATGCAGCCAATATTTTTCACTATGTATCTTTTCCGACCAAAGAAAGAAATCACCATAATTTTTATACAGAATATCCTGGATTAATAATCTTAAAATTTTGGTGTCTGACCATAAGGTGAATGTTTTCTCGTTGATCATTTTCTCACCTAACAGTTTGGTTTATGGTTTATTGGGCGACTTTACCCATCCAAATGGATGTTCTGAATCTGATTCTTTGTCTAAAATATCGATTTGATCAGGCGTCCAATGTGACTGAGCTCTTATAAAATCTGATCGGGCCCCTCCTTTCTTTCTTATTAGCACAGACACTTCCACTTCATAAAAATCTTTGACTGACTCTGAATTGGAAATTATTTCTTGAATCAATTCATTAATCTTTTGCGTTGTCATTAGAAGATTCCTTGAATCTTTAGGTTCATATTGAATCTACAACAAAAGAAGATTGATGCAAGCAAATTAATTGCGGGTCCAATATTTGTCTTATGACATCGGGGAGAAAGGTTTGCTGGCCTATGTGACTAAACGCTAGGCCAGCGAATTTCAATAAACTACGGATGATTAATTTGAGTTTTATTAGTGTGGATAGTGATGATCGTACTAGGTTTGTTTGCCGTTTTTAGGAACTCAAATTCATTCGGAAGCAGAACCTGTGCAGCTGAACAGTAATACCTTATTGGCAAGGACATCACGCTCTTTCCGGAACTTTTCTGTAACAGGAGTGCCGACGCAATTTTAGTTACTACCGGGTTATCGATGTAGCACTCGTCTTCAATGCAAGCATTAAAAACGTCCTTTTCTCGTTGGGTCAAAGACTCATAGATCTTATCGCCATCGAATACGATCACGCCTTGGCGTGCAAGCTCCTGAGCCTCCTCATCATTGCAACACGTAATGTAAAATCCATCAATGTCGTCTCTAGTTGCCTGCGGACAAACAAAAAATGCTCGGCCGTCCTCCAGATATTGGATTGTGGTCTCACCGATATTGGGGTCTTCAGTAATCGCCTCGTTATTCGCCCTGTGATGCTTATCCATCGTGCTAATAATAGTGAAAGCAGACATCAGATTTTTTCCTCATTTAAACTGACATCCTCAATGATATGGAAACCCAATGGCTTTGGGGCGAGGGTAATTTCGTTAAAAAGGCAATAACACCCAGATCAGTAAGTTTTTTCACCCAGAAAGACCAGAAGACCAAGATTCGGCTTGCGCTACTCGAAATGGTGCCACTTCAATCGTGATTGAAATCGTCAAACATACTGTCCACGGAGGATGACGAGAATATATCGTCATGGCTGCTCAGATCATACCCATATGGGTTTCCTCCAACATCAATCCCACCGATACTGTCGTTAACCATCGGCAACCCTGTGGCAGGATTGATATCAAAAACTGTTGATTGGTAGCGGTCTTCGTAGAACATTGCGTCGTCGTCATAGCTTCCATAGGAAACTGCATCGGAATCTCTGAGTGGAAGGCTGTAATCGGCGTCGATTGCATCATCGATAGTGGGTTCTGTTTGCTCCAGCCAGGCACCGCCACCAACTCCCGCAAGTACACCGAGAAATGCGCCTACCGGCCCAGCGAGATAAAGACCGGTTACACCGCCAGCAAAGATCATCAGCAGATATGTCATGGTGTTTGTTCCTCAGAATTTGGCCTTAGATTCAATCTACCTCAAAAGCTTGGAGGAGCAAGCAATTCGCTGATGCCGTTGCTGGCTCATGTCATTGATATATGCTGTCAAAACCAAGGGACTCGAAAGGGGGAGGATATGCGGGAATTGCCTGCTCAGAATCTGATCGACCGGTTGCTCAATGCTTTGTTGTTGTATCTGATCAGCATTCTATTTTGGTCTTGGTTGGGGGAAATGACAGGGCTGCCAGTCAGCATCCTGCTTGGAGTGGGTGCAATTTTGATGAGCTCGGATCTCAAAGACTTTTCTGGCGATCCTCGTCCAGGTGCCCTCGTGGTAGGAGCTGCTCTTCTTCCAGCATGGCCTTTGGTGCGCTGCTGGTTGAAAGGCCCGGGTTAAGAATTAGAGGTTGAGGGCATGAGAGAATAAGATATGCACGCCCCCGGAGTGGAGGTCTCTCCGTGACGTGCTGCTGGCGTTATTGGGCACCTCCAGCTGGCCCTACTGATGGTTCCAATGTACAACAGATAGTCTTGCCAGCAAGCAAAAAGGCCTATTCGAAAATTCTGGTTTCGAAGGGGAGATTCCGTGGGCAAAAAAATCCGCTTCTTTCTTGAGTTTGATAAGCGAGAACTCGTTGTCGATCGACTTGAGCGGGAGGCTCAGTCGCTCGGTCTTACAGCGGAGCAGCTTATCAAGCGCTTCGTCGTTGATGCGTTAGCGGGCGATGACGATTCTCCGAGTATCCCTGGTGAAAACCTCGAAGATTTCCTTGAAAAAAATGGGGTGATCCGACCCAGACAAGATGATTAATTCGCGATAGTCTGGTAATCGCGTTAGTTTTCATGTCGATAACAAGGGAGTGATATGTCCAATACCGCCGTTCGTTACCTCACGATGCTCCGAATGGTGCCTCGCTTTCCCAAGTCCATAACCACAAGTGAACTGGCGGACCGCCTTGAGGATCATGGTTTTAAGGTGACGATGCGGTCGATACAGCGGGACTTGGAGAAGCTCAGCGCAGACTTTCCGTTGTTGGTGGATGAAGATTCTCGGCCTTACCGGTGGTCCTTTGATCGTAATGCGACGATGGATATCATCCCGGCACTCGACCTGCCTGCCGCACTAACTTTTGAACTAGCCCGGGCCTATCTCTCACCCATGTTACCGCCACGGGCGCTGTCTCATCTGAGGCCGCATTTTGATGAGGCCCATCGGACCTTACTTCGCGAAAAGAACCCGCTGGGCCAATGGCCCAACCGAGTGCGTGTCATCAATCGCGGGCTGGGCGGTGAGCGGCCTGGGATTGATGCTGATGTGCTGGAAACCGTGACTGAAGCCTTGTTGCGGGAGTACAAGTGCAAGCTAACCTACCAGGCTCGCAACTGGCCGGAGCCGGAGGAAATTGTGGTGCACCCTTTCGGGCTCATTTTCAGGGACCCGAATGTCTATCTAATCGGGACTATCGAGGGTAGGGAAGGTACACGTCAGTTGGTGCTTCATCGTGCCGTAACCGGTGAACTGTTGGAGGAGCCTTCCGAGCGGCCGGATGACTTTGATCTGGATTTGTACATCCGCTCCGGCGCCATGGGGATTCTCAAGTCCAATGAACCCGTGTACCTGAAGCTTCGATGCGACAAGCCGGCTTTGAATCACTTGATTGAGTCGCCGTTAGGCTTTGATCAGATCACCACAGAAATTGATGATCAGACTTTCGAGATTGGTGTGACAGTGGGAGATACTCAGGATTTACGCTGGTGGCTGACCGCACAAGCCGTGCATTGTGACATCTTGGAGCCACTGTGGTTGCGCGAGGATATAACAGCCACGCTTGAGCGCGGGCTTGCGAGAATGAAAGCCTAGAGACTATCAATTCAGCGGTTCCCGTCCGAAAGCACGTTCCATGTTATCGAGCAGGGCCTTTAACTCCGGCACCTTGATCCGGTTGGAATGCTCAGTGTTTGAGATGCGCTCCATAAGGTCGGTCAAGGCGGTTTCACAAGAGCCTGTAAACCAAATTGTGTAACTGCCCACGACTGAGTAATCTTTTCAAAAGGATACCATCGTGGGTACACAAGTGGACCAAGAAAAACTCAAAGCTATGGCTGCCGAGCTGGCCAAG
>NZ_JASSVM010000028.1 GCF_030541005.1 Marinobacter sp. SS5-14b
AGCTATCGGGGGTTTGGGTATTAGGCGCCTGACGATGACCTACTCTCACATGGGCAACGCCACACTACCATCGGCGCAGGTCTGTTTCACTTCTGAGTTCGAGATGGGATCAGGTGGTTCCAGACCGCTATGGTCGTCAGGCAAAACGGTTGATCACTGGGGGACGAGATGGAACGAGTGTTTTGATTTCATTTGAGCTTTCGCTCTGCGTTATCCGCAATTGTCTTGGGTGTTATATAGTCAAGCCGCACGAGCAATTAGTACTGGTTAGCTCAACGCCTCACAGCGCTTACACACCCAGCCTATCAACGTCCTGGTCTTGAACGGCTCTTCAGGAGGCTCAAGGCCTCAGGGAGATCTCATCTTGGAAGGGGCTTCCCGCTTAGATGCTTTCAGCGGTTATCCTGTCCGAACATAGCTACCGGGCAATGCGTCTGGCGACACAACCCGAACACCAGCGGTTCGTCCACTCCGGTCCTCTCGTACTAGGAGCAGCTTTCCTCAAATCTCCAACGTCCACGGCAGATAGGGACCGAACTGTCTCACGACGTTCTAAACCCAGCTCGCGTACCACTTTAAATGGCGAACAGCCATACCCTTGGGACCGGCTTCAGCCCCAGGATGTGATGAGCCGACATCGAGGTGCCAAACACCGCCGTCGATGTGAACTCTTGGGCGGTATCAGCCTGTTATCCCCGGAGTACCTTTTATCCGTTGAGCGATGGCCCTTCCATACAGAACCACCGGATCACTATGACCTGCTTTCGCACCTGCTCGACGTGTCTGTCTCGCAGTCAAGCGGGCTTGTGCCATTACACTAACCGCACGATGTCCGACCGTGCTTAGCCCACCTTTGTGCTCCTCCGTTACGCTTTGGGAGGAGACCGCCCCAGTCAAACTACCCACCACACAGTGTCCTCATCCCCGATAAGGGGACCAAGTTAGAACCTCAAACATGCCAGGCTGGTATTTCAAGGTTGGCTCCACCAGAACTGGCGTCCTGGTTTCAAAGCCTCCCAGCTATCCTACACAAGCATGTTCAAAGTTCACTGTGAAGCTATAGTAAAGGTTCACGGGGTCTTTCCGTCTAGCCGCGGATACACCGCATCTTCACGGCGATTTCAATTTCACTGAGTCTCGGGTAGAGACAGCGCCCCCATCGTTACGCCATTCGTGCAGGTCGGAACTTACCCGACAAGGAATTTCGCTACCTTAGGACCGTTATAGTTACGGCCGCCGTTTACCGGGGCTTCGATCAAGAGCTTCGCACGAATGCTAACCCCATCAATTAACCTTCCGGCACCGGGCAGGCGTCACACCGTATACGTCCACTTTCGTGTTTGCACAGTGCTGTGTTTTTAATAAACAGTCGCAGGGGCCTGGTATCTTCGACCGGCTTCCGCTCCACCCGCAGGGGCTTCACGTACACGCCGGCGTGCCTTCTCCCGAAGTTACGGCACCATTTTGCCTAGTTCCTTTACCCGAGTTCTCTCAAGCGCCTTGGTATTCTCTACCTGACCACCTGTGTCGGTTTGGGGTACGGTCTCGAATAGCCTGAAGCTTAGAAGATTTTCCTGGAAGCATGGCATCAATGACTTCTCGCCCTTGGGCAATCGTCGTCGCGTCTCAGAATTGTGGGCCCGGATTTGCCTAAGCCCACTCCCTACTCGCTTAAACCGGGACAACCGTCGCCCGGCTCACCTAGCCTTCTCCGTCTCTCCATCGCAGCTATCCAAGGTACGGGAATATTAACCCGTTTCCCATCGACTACACCTTTCGGTCTCGCCTTAGGGGCCGACTCACCCTGCGCCGATTAGCGTTGCGCAGGAACCCTTGGTCTTCCGGCGTGGGAGTTTTTCACTCCCATTGTCGTTACTCATGTCAGCATTCGCACTTCTGATACCTCCAGCATGCTTCTCAACACACCTTCGCAGGCTTACAGAACGCTCCCCTACCCCGCATACAAAGTATGCAGCCGCAGCTTCGGTAACCAGTTTGAGCCCCGTTACATCTTCCGCGCAGGCCGACTCGACTAGTGAGCTATTACGCTTTCTTTAAAGGATGGCTGCTTCTAAGCCAACCTCCTAGCTGTCTGAGCCTTCCCACATCGTTTCCCACTTAACTGGTATTTGGGGACCTTAGCTGGCGGTCTGGGTTGTTTCCCTCTTCACGACGGACGTTAGCACCCGCCGTGTGTCTCCCGGATAGTACTCACAGGTATTCGGAGTTTGCATCGGGTTGGTAAGTCGAGATGACCCCCTAGCCGAAACAGTGCTCTACCCCCTGTGGTATTCGTCCGAGGCGCTACCTAAATAGCTTTCGGGGAGAACCAGCTATCTCCGGGCTTGATTAGCCTTTCACTCCGATCCACAAGTCATCCCCTGGCTTTTCAACGACAGTGGGTTCGGTCCTCCAGTTGATGTTACTCAACCTTCAACCTGCTCATGGATAGATCGCCCGGTTTCGGGTCTATGCCCAGCGACTAATTCGCCCTATTCAGACTCGGTTTCCCTACGGCTCCCCTAAACGGTTAACCTCGCCACTGAACATAAGTCGCTGACCCATTATACAAAAGGTACGCCGTCACAGAACAAGTCTGCTCCGACTGCTTGTACGCATACGGTTTCAGGATCTATTTCACTCCCCTCACAGGGGTTCTTTTCGCCTTTCCCTCACGGTACTGGTTCACTATCGGTCAGTCAGGAGTATTTAGCCTTGGAGGATGGTCCCCCCATATTCAGTCAACGTTTCTCGTGCGCCGACCTACTCGATTTCACTAGACTCAGGTTTCGGATACGGGGCTATCACCCACTATGGCGGCTCTTTCCAGGGCCTTCTCCTACCAGTTGTCTAGCTTAAGGGCTAGTCCCCGTTCGCTCGCCGCTACTTAGGGAATCTCGGTTGATTTCTTTTCCTCAGGGTACTTAGATGTTTCAGTTCCCCTGGTTCGCCTCTTACACCTATGTATTCAGTGCAAGATACCAACCCGAAGGTTGGTGGGTTTCCCCATTCAGAAATGTCCGGATCACAGCTCGTTTGCCAGCTCCCCGAACCTTATCGCAGGCTTCCACGTCTTTCATCGCCTCTGACTGCCAAGGCATCCACCGTATGCGCTTAGTTGCTTGACTATATAACCCCAAGACAACTGTGTTCCATTTATCATCCACCTGGTAAACCAGGGTGATAACAAGTGGAGACAGTTCCTTGAAGCGATATAACAACCACTTCAACGACAACACCGGATAACGCTTGAAATCGTTATCACTCTGAACATTTCCTCTCGGAGATAATGAGAGAAAATATTCGTGTTCTATCTCGTCCAATTTGTTAAAGAGCAAATCTGACCCAGTGATCAGAAAGAAGGACTTCGTTTAACAACCGCTGTCATTAAATCGAAATACTTGTTTCTGCACACTGCTAACCACATCGTGGGTTAGTCAGTAAAAATTTTGGTGGAGCTAGGCAGGATCGAACTGCCGACCTCCTGCGTGCAAGGCAGGCGCTCTCCCAGCTGAGCTATAGCCCCA
>NZ_JASSVM010000029.1 GCF_030541005.1 Marinobacter sp. SS5-14b
TGCCTATCTGAAGGATGTGCTGACGCGCCTGCCGACGCAGAAAAACAACGCCATCGACGAGCTATTGCCCCACAACTGGAAGCCGGCTACGCCTGACAAGGTGTGATGGCCGGACGCTTACACTGAACCGTCGTTTGTCTCGGTTTCGCTGACTAAATGCTCAAGACAGTTTTCACACGCATAACCCTCAAGACCAGAAGCCGTTGGTCCGCCACAATTCACGAACCTCAACCCGCATTCTCGATTGCATGCGCCTTCAAACGTGAGCCGATCTCGTTTCATATTCAACGCTTAACGCCAGCGCACAACGGCGTCCTTGTAATGGAGGCGCAGCCGCAATGTAGTAGACGTCGCCGTGACTGGTATGGTTATGTGACTCTCAGTCCACGACGAAAAGCTTCGCGCCCAGCTCAGTTGAGGACCGGTGAAGCTCAGCGTTGTCCGCCACCTGGTAGCTAGAACCCGGCTGGAGAACAAAGCAACGCCCGTCCTTTAACTCAGTGTGGAGCTCACCTTCCAGGCAGAGCAGGATGTGCCCCTTGGCGCACCAATGATCAGCCAGATAGCCGGGGCTGTACTCGACCATACGAACCCGGATATCGCCGAAAGTGCGGGTCTGCCAATAAGCAGCTCCCTGCTCCCCTGTGTGTTCGGTCTTCTCAACTTCAGACCAGTCAGTAACCCCAAAGGGTAGATCCCTTATGTCCAATTTGCTTCTCCTTAAGCATTTAACGCCAGCGCACAACGGCGCCCTTGTAATGGAGGCGCAGCCGCAATGTAAAGGGCGTCCGGCGGCCACCGGCCGCGTATTGATGCGCCTTGTTAAGTGCTGGTGGGAACCTGATAGATGTAATTCCCAACGCCAATCCTCATGCAATCACTAAATTCTTCTGGCTCAGACCCCGTATAGATCGATTGCAGTATTAATGTCTTGTCTGGAACACCCTTGAAACTTAGCTCAAAGCCATGACCATTCCAGGCTTCGCCAATATGCCGTACTTCAGCAACCTCTAAACCGACAAACTGATCCAGAATTGGTAGCCTGCATACAACGCTACCTTCATTGATAATTTCCGCCTGAAATTGCCGTTCACGCCTTTTGAAGCCCATTACTTCGGAACCAACTAGCCCGTGGATGGAATACCATATGCCATCGAAACAGAGATGAACGACATTTATCTCATCTGCAACGACGTGGGCCAACGCTGAATCAAGCCTTCTTCCTTTGACAGAAGTAACGTCCGGTGAGCCTTCTTTGATGATCTTCCGGTAATCGTATTCCATGATTTTGCACTTAACGCCGTTGTTCAGCGGCAGCCTTGGCAGAGCGAAGCGGCGACAAGGCTGTCCGGTGGAGGGCCGTTCGGCCCGGAACGAACTGGAACACTTGGTTAGATTTATTGGACCCTTCCGCCTGAAACATGGGCCGCAAAACCTTCTCTCGCTTCCTGGGTGATGCCGGATAGATCTTTGACTGGGACTCGCTCAACTTCAATTCCCATGGCCTTAGCAACTTTGACCAGATCATCCGCGTCGTACTCAGACGCTATGAACAATTTTTGCGGTCTTGAGCCAGATTGACCTTCAGCGTCGGCCAACAATTTCCGTGACAGGAATTCCGGCAAGCCAGGCATGCTTACTTGAACAAGCTCCATGCCAAAGATCATCCCCGTTGCCACCTCCATGATGGCCATAGCGTTGAAATCACCATCGGCCTCCGTCATCACCGGTGCTTCGTTCAACTGGAAAAGCAGCCAGGCTTCATTGTGGGCAAAATCAGACGGTTCAATTGGCAAGGTGCTCTCCTGATTTTTGAATCTAACGCCAATATTCAGCGGCGGCCTTTGCGTAGCGAAGCGGAGAAAAGGCCGTCCGGTGGAGGCCCATCAGGGCCGTAACGAACTGGAATGACTGGTTATGTGGTTGTACGTTCATTGAACAAAATTCTGTTTGAGAACGGATCTACCACTTCGAACACCCTATCACCCCAAGGTGCAGTCGTAATCTCTGGCCGAGAATACCTGTAACCTCGTGAACTAATTTCGCGGTGCAGGGCTTCAAGTTCATCAGTATTCACGAACGTTTTGGAACCGGGGGTACAATCTCCAGAGTGTTCACTGAGGTGGAAAACCAACCCATCTCGAGAGACTTGCATGTAGATAGGGAATCCCGGCTCAAAGCGATGCTCCCAATCGAGCGACATGCCGAGGAAGTCCAGGTAGAACTCCTTGGCCCTGGTCTCATCGAAGATTCGGATGATTGGAATGGCTTGAAATCGCATCCATGCTCTCCTCACACATAACGCCGCTCAGCACGCGCGGCTACGAAATGGAGGCGGAGCCGCAATGTAGTAGACGTCGCCGTGGCTGGCCTGGTTATACATGAGTTTCCTCCGGAATCTGAGTCAATAGGTCAGTAACCCCGATATCCACACCAGCCTGCGATAGCAAAGTAGAAACTTGGCCTCGGTGGTGAGTCTGATGGTTAAAGAAGTGAAGAACCAGGCTCGAATATCGTTTCTTGGCCGGGATCCCTTTGGTGTTGTGGTAGCTGAGAACGAAATCCAGATCACTTTCGGATAGCTCAGATATCCATTTGATAATCTCCCGATCCAACCAGATCCGATGCTCAGATAAACTACCAAGATCCTCAAAGACTAACTCATCCAGGCTCGTCGAATTTCGAAGATCAGCGATCTCCCGCAACGAGTTCAGGCAGGACGGATGGGTAGCAAACCGTTTGAGCCAGATGGTGTCACCAACGACGATGTGATTCAGAGCCCCCAGGATGGAGCTAAAAAAGGCCCCACGGTCTTTGGCTAAATCTATTGCAGTGAGGTGCGCTGCAGCTTCATAAACCTTTGAGTTCATCCATTGATTGTAGTTGGACAGCAATTCAAAGTGACCTTTCAGGCTCATCTGAGTTCCTTCTCATGTATAACGCTTGCAGCATGCGCGCCCTTGGAATGGAGCCGAAGGCGCAATGGAAAGGGCGTCGCCGTGCCTGCACTTGATACTGATTGAGCCTTCTCCCCAGCCCGGCGGTTACCCGCTAAGCTGGAAGGCGACCAAGCACTACAAGGGAGAAGACTCATGAACTTTTACCATAGCACTCACCGTCATTATTGTGG
>NZ_JASSVM010000002.1 GCF_030541005.1 Marinobacter sp. SS5-14b
CCAGTTTGGGGGCGTCGCCGTGGTGGTCAGCGATAATCAGGGCCGGCTGTTCTTCGCCGTCCACGCTGCCGTGCTGGTAGCGGTAGTGCCAGCCTTCTTCGGCGGCCAGGCGTTCAACGAAATTGAGGTCGGTTTCCCGGTGCTGGACGCAGTACTCCCGTTCTTCCGGGGTGCGCTTGAGGTCAAACACGGTGTCGATGATGCCCCGCTCTTCCAGCAGGGTGCGTACGATGGCGTCGGTGCTTTGGGTCTGGAAGATGCGGCTGTTGTGCATCAAGCCCAGGCGCCACACCGGAGGCTGGATCACCAGTTCATAGTGGGTGCGGCGGTGGCCGGTGTTGCCTCGGGCAAACTCGTTCACGACACCGGTAAAACGGCGCTGGGGCTGGCCATCCTGCCATACCACCAGGTCCACCGGTTGCTCCAGAATGTCGGCTGGCTGAACGTCTGGATCGGTGCTGGCCAGTTTCAGGCGACCGTGAGACAGCGAAGACAGGCCTTCGGTGAGCACAAAACTGACAACAACAAAGTGATCGGTGGGGAATTCGCCTACACGGGCGGTGAACTGCAATCCGCTTGCCTGGGGCATGACTTCGATCCCTGAAGAATGGACATTTCAATTTCCGCCAACACCATCCAGGTGCAAGCTCCGGTCAACCCGGGCCATCAAGCCCGGGCGACGGCCCACAGTTTAATACAAGCTACGGGGTATGCGGTACCCCGCAAGCAACTGCTGTGTGAACGGGTTGGTATTACTGGCCGCATGTAAGCGATAGCGCATTTCACCATCGTCCACGGTGAACTTCACATCCACGGCGTTACTGCTGACCCCGGCAATATCGGCTTTATCCAGTAACCGGAACAGTGCCCAGGGGCCACTCTCGGAGATACTCCGGGGTGAGCGGTTCACCTGGATCGGTACCAGGGTGATCCGGCTCTCCACCGAGTCCCGCAGGGTGTTGGGCCACACCAGCGGTATGCTCTGGCGCGGACCGTGGGAGAACTCCACCAACTGGCCGTCGATGTTCACCACCGCCCGGCGTTTGTTGTTACTGAGGTTCAGCGGCTCCAGGGCAAACTCTACGTCCAGGGTACCGCTACGCGTAAAGAACGCCTGGCGAATCTGCCGTGCCTGGTTAAGCGCCGCCAGAACATCGCGGCGAACCAGGCTCGCCCGACGGGCATCTCCCACCTGCTCCGGATGGTCTTCCAGGAACAGTTTCAGGTTGTTGTTGTAGAAGTTTTCCAGCGTGCCGTCCGGCGCAAAGAACCGCTCGAAATCCTGTAGCGCCGCATCCCGTCCGGCTTCCGAGGTGAACGGATAGTGGCGTGCAAGATTCTGCTGGAACGGCTGGTAGACTTCGCGATACCACTCCCGCTCAAGCTGGGCCACTGCCTGATCGAGCACTACTCGCCAGCTTTCGGTGGCAAGCCGGTTCAGTATGCGATTCAGCGGCTCCGGCTGATGGCCTGCCATGCGTTGCAGTGTGAAGATAGGGTCGGCACCCTGCAGGCCCATTCGGGCCCGCGCTGCGCCCAGTGCAGCTTTGCCGGCATCCGGTGATTCCTGGATATTGCGCATGTATTCATGCAGCTCGGTGACCACCACCATGATTTCATCCAGCCCGGAAGGCTGATCGCCCTGCTTCTGGGTCAGCTGGTTCAAATCCGAAAACTGACGCTCAATTTCCTGAAGCATGCGATAGTGGGGAGACTCCTCAAGCAGCTTGCGGGCAATTTCAGCTTCGCCCTCTCCCACCGGAATCAGGCGCGTGTTGTCCTGCACCTGGCCCAGCAAACGAGCCAGAGGCTGATGGCCACTGGTCAGGCTTTCCAGAATGCGTACACCGTGATTCAGGTCCTCGAACCGGTGCACGTCTACACGGCTGAGCGCGGTGCGCCAGGTATTGGCGTAGTTCTCGGTATACAGCGTCTGCAAACTGGACAGCAGTTCGGCTTCGTCGGCTT
Source organism: Marinobacter sp. SS5-14b (assembly GCF_030541005.1). Lineage (GTDB taxonomy): Bacteria > Pseudomonadota > Gammaproteobacteria > Pseudomonadales > Oleiphilaceae > Marinobacter. The sequence goes on from NZ_JASSVM010000002.1 coordinate 1,969, forward strand.
TACTGAAATCCACGTCGTTGCGGCGACCCAGTACCCAGGCATCGACCAGAGCCAGCTCTGTCACAGACCCGGACTTGCGCAGGAACCATTTTTCCAGCCCCTCCCGGGTGAGCAGCGCCGGTATCGACAGGGGGTCTTCTGCGGTCGGAAGCTCGCCACCCAGGGGCTCACCATAGACATCAACTCGTGTGAACACGGTGGAGAACGCAGGTCCGGAACTGCGCGCCAGTTCCAGCGGAGACTGAAATTCCTGATTCGCTTCCACCTCCAGGTCCCGATACACGCGATCCGGCGTGCTGATGCGGCCCAGCTCATGCTGAGCCCACTGCACACTGCTGCGGAAAGGCGCCAGCGCCATGGTTGCAGCCGGGTCGCCTTCCGCCGCCATACCCGCCAGATTGGTGTGGGCCATGGCGTACTGCAGGTGGCCATACAGGCTATTCTGCACCTCGCGCTGACCGGGGAATCGGGCCTGCCAGTACTCGCGCATATACGCGGACACGATATCGCTGCGGCGACCACTTTCGTCGTACAGCATACGCAGCACCCGCAAGTGCTCCAGGCGCTCTGTGCTGTTGTCCGGTGCGCGCCCCATTTCTTCCATCACACCAAACATCAATGCCGGCAGATACTGGTACGCCAGCATATCCAGGTAGGCGGCATCCACTTCCGGCCCCACCTTGTGGCCCTGATAGAGCCCCATATCGGTCACCAGTGGCCATTCCTTACGGTAATCGCCAAAGGCCATGGTGGCCTCCCTAAGCTCATTCAGCGGCTGCAGCAGGTTGCGGCCCGTGCTGTCTGGCTCGTAGCCGACCGGCTGCCAGTTGTTGAGGAAAGAGTTCACCCGATTCTCTACCTGAGTGGCCGCTTCCGCGTTTTTGATGAAGTAGTGCTGCCATCCCGCCGTCATCCCGGCACCCGCGCACAGGGCGATTACAGCAGCCACGGCCACCTTGCGATGACGCTTGCTGATCACCTTGCGGTTATCACCCGCCAGGCCCGCCTCGGGGTAGATTACCTCCGGAAACAGGCCCTTGGTAAACAGGCTGGCCGACTGTCCGCCACGTTGGGCTGGCTGGATCGGGCCCGTCATCTGGTAATTACGGGCAGCGGCGGCCACAAAAGCATCTTCTGGCACGCCTTCCTGCAGAACCGACGTGAAATAGGTGCCACGCACCAGGGCGGGTGTCGAGAAGGCATCGGCCGAGAGCAGGTCTGTCAGGAACTGCTCCATGGTCGGTTTCAGGCCGGCCAGCTGACGGGTGAAGGAGTAGGCTGCGGCCCGCTCTTCGCTATCCCGGATATCCGCCAGCACGTCCGGCAGGCGCTGGCCCAGCTCATCGACCATCTCGGTATAGCGGTCCGCAAACTGTTCCAGCCACTGATCGTGATCCTGCTGGTTATCCAGCCGAAAGGTAAAGCCCAGGGCCTTCTCTTTCTCCGCTTTCGACAGGGTGCGTACAAACGGCGCAAAACCGTACATCAGGTCCATCTTGGTGAAGGTGACATACACCGGCAACCGGGAACCCAACTGCTCCATCAGTTCGCGCAGGCGGGTACGCAGCAAAATGGCGTGGGCTTCCCGCTGTTGATCATTGGCCGCGCTCAGGCGCGCCAGATCCACCGCCAGGATCACCCCGTTGAGTGGGCGTTGGGGGCGACTGCTCTCGAGCCAGCCGATGAAATGGTTCCAGAGGCGGTTCTGAATCTCGCCGGTGGCGCCTTCACCCTGATTCTGGCTCAGTAGCTCACCGTCCGGGTCGATCAATACGCCGTTATCGCCAATCCACCAGTCAAAACCGAAGGGATTTCGGTCACCCCGGTTGTTACGGGTGACATTGGTGAGGGTGTAGGTTTGCCCGGCCCGTTGAATCAGGCTGGTTTTGCCGGCGTTTTCGAGGCCCATGACCAGGTACCAGGGCAAGCGATACAGGCCCTTGCGCCCGGGCAGGTTGCTTTTCAATGCCTGCAACTGGCGATCGAGCAGGCGCTGCTGACGACGCTCCATGGGCAGGATCGGGTCTTCCTGTTCCTGCTGTTCCTCAGCTTTGGCCTTGTTGACCTTGCCGAGGCGACGGGCGAGAACCATGCCCCAGAACATCACCACCAGCAAAACAACGCCCAGAGTAACCAGCGCCCGCATTTGCCAGGCCATCAGCGGGTATTCCCCGTTGATTTCCAGGCGGGGGCCCAGCCACCAGGTCGCCACCAGCAAGGCAATAATGGCCAACGTCAGGGTGACGGGTGCGGCGTTACGAAGGTAAGGCAGTAGCCAACGACCAATGAGTAATGCTTTTCTCCACATGGTTTCCATTCCTGCGTTTGATGCGTGCGGGCGTTACGCCAGTCGTTCCAGTTGTTTGATCAGGCCGGGTTCCCAGTCTTCGAGAACCAGCCCCTGAACCTGATTTTTCAGGTCCTGAATCTGTTGTCCGGCCAGGGTTTTCAGGCCAGTTTCTTTCAGCAGCTTCGCCGTGCTCAGGCGCCAGTAATAGCGCTCTCTGGGTTCCCGGGCATCGGCAAGCCCCTGTTCCAGAAGCTCCAGCGCCGCCGGCAATTTGTTCTGCCGTGACAGCTCCACCGCACCTTCAAGCGCTTGCTCCCAGGGGCTGGCACCACCGGCGCTGCCTTTGGCCGAGACGGGGACGGTAAACATCCAGTCTGCCGCCGCTTCGCTCAAAAACGGGGTGCCATCGTTAAAGGTCAGCTCCGTCAGCTGTGGTAGACGTTCAACAAAGGCTTTAAGGGCTTCCCGGATGGCTTCCGCGCAGTCGTTGTTACCCCTGGCCACAGCCGCACGGGCACTCAGCCAGTGGCCATCCAGCCAGAACGGGCTGACCGACAGGCTCTGCTCGATGCGCTGCCAGAGCTCGTTATCCGGCGCTTTATCCAGCGCCTCCTTGTAATCCGCCACGCGATCAGCACTGACGGCTGCCAGGTCGGTGCGCTTGCCATCCCGGGTCGGCGGCAGGCTGGTGATGCTTTGCCAGATGGCATAGCGACGCATCTGATAACCCAATGGATTATCCGGCTCGGTGGCGGTCAGCAGTTCAGCCACTTTCAGCAGGCTCTGGCGGGTAGCTCGCTCGTTACCCGGGTCCAGCGTCAGGCTGCCCAGCGCGGCAGAAGCGGTGTTGCTGCCGGCCGGTTTGGTGGCAGCCACAGCCGCGGTCTGGCTGGCCGCAACGGGGCGCGTTTCGCCACCGGGTTGGCTGACTGACGTTTGCTCCAGCTGTGGCAGCTTCTCGGCCGCGCGCTTTAACTCAAACAGAGCATCGTCGGGAAGATCTTTTTCTTTGGCCTGGGCATCCAGCTTGTCGATCAGGCCCAGACAGAACTGGCGACCATTGCCGACGCTGGCATCAAAGCTCAGGCCGTCCACGCCCTTGATGGCCCGCTGCAGCATCTGCGTGAACAGCATCTTCCGAGCCCGCTGGCCCTTGGCTCCGGGATAGGGCCAGGCTGCGTCCCACCAGCCGTTCAGGACCCGATGCAGAAGCAACAGCGACAGCCCAAAACGTTCGCCATCACCGCCCCGCTGCAGACTGAGCATCAAAAATCCCAGCACTTTGAGATCCTTGCTGCGGTCGGCCAGTAATTTGAGGGCTTCACTCTCAACCTTGTGCCAGTCGATGTCGTTGTGGGCCAGAGAGCCCACTTTCATCACTTCGTCTTCCAGAAACTCCAGCACCGGATCATCGGCAAGACTTTCGCCAGTAGCGGTTTCACCCGGGATGGCTCCGAGCACCTGTTCTACGTAGGGGTGCTGTTCAATAATCTGCATGGTTTCCCCCCTTACCAGCCACAGGCCTGACGCAGGGGCCGGATGGCCTCTGCGTAGCCGGAAAGATCAAACAACAAGCCATCCAGTTCCGGCGCCCCGGCGCGAATGCGGGCATCCGGCTGGCCAGCCAGGTTCTGCACAATGCGGATGGCAGGCAGCCCACGACCCGCGCTGACCACCAGACCTTCGTCCCGCACCCGCCAATGGGCTCGTTCTGTTCCCAGAGCCACCTCCACCCGCTCCCGGTTCATCGGTTCCGGCAACATCACGGTCAGTTCGGTGATGTTGTTGTGGCACTGCAGGGTCAATACCGGTCGTGGCGGCTGGGCGCCAAGAGCGGTTACCGTGACCAGGTGCCCGGCTGTCGAACCGGTGTTGCGGTAGATCACCCCGGAGGCATCCTCGCCGCCAGCCTGAGCAAAGGCCTGGCGCCAGCGTTCAGACTGGTTGACCTGAGGCGCTGTCTGGCCGGGCTTGTAACGGGCCAGGGGGGTGGCAAATACTTCATCAAAACAGGCAAGCCGATCCAGCCGGTTGGGTTCTTCGGCGCAAGCTTCGGCTTCAGTAAGCCGCTGATCCGCCCAGGTGCTGGAGCACGCCAGCAAGAAGGCCAGGCCCAGCAGCGAGTGTCGGCTTTGGTCTTTCAGGGTCATAGGTCGGTTACCTGATACTTCAGACATTTATGGGCCAGGGTGCGTTTGGGCAGGCCCAGGCTTTCGGCGGCCTGAGCGCGATTACCGCTGTACTGGCGCAGGCGTTCACGGATGATGGCGGCTTCAAAAGCCTGGGCGGCGGCCTTCAGATCGCGGATGTCGTCAGCCAACGGCACGCCGTCCATGGTTTTGGGCTCAACCTCGGCCGAGAGGGGCTGGCCCATCTCGCCGAACAGGTCGTCCAGGCGCAGCACTTCCGGCTGTATGTCGTCACCGGCCGGCGTTTGCAGGCAGGCAAGTTCTATGATGTTGCGCAACTCGCGCACGTTACCGGGGAAGTTATAAGCCGCCAGGGTGTGCAAGGCATGGCTGCTGATACCCAGGGGACCGCTGCCTTCACGCTGGGTGTACAGGCGGATGAAATGGCGGCTCAGGGCTTCCAGATCTTCGGTGCGCTCGCGCAGGGGAATAACCCGCAGCGGGAACTGACTGAGGCGATAAAACAGGTCTCTGCGGAAAATGCCGTCTTCGATGCCTTGCTGCAGGGGCTGGTGCGTGGCGGCCACCAGGCGGAAGTCGGAATGTTGTTCGTCCCGGGCGCCCAGGGGGCGGAACTGACGGCTTTCCAGCACCCGCAGCAATTTGGATTGCAGGGCCATGGGCATGTCGCCAATTTCGTCGAGGAACAGGGTGCCACCGTTGGCCTGAGCCAGCAGGCCTTCTTTGGCCTGGTCGGCACCGGAGAACGCCCCTTTGGTGTGACCAAACAGTTCGCTTTCGAGCAGGGTGTCCGGGATGGCGGCACAGTTCACCACCACCATAGGGCCGTTGGCTCGCTCGGACATGTCGTGAATGCCCCTGGCCACCACGTCTTTACCGCAACCGGTTTCGCCCTGGATCAGCACCGAGAGCTGGCTGCCGGCGGCACGAACCACTTGCGTGCGCAGGTTAACCATAGCTTCGGAGTTGCCGACCAGGGTGTGGGTCAGTTGGGTACAACGCTGGCGCAGGGTTTCGGCATCGTGCAGGTGGTCGAGGGAGCGTTTGAGCAGGCGCCGCTGCCAGACCTGATCACGGCTTTGCAGCTGGCTGATCCATTGGTGTACCAGCAGGTGTTTGATGCCAGTATAAAGCGGTTGGCCGACGATGTTCTGCCAGTCGGGGTCTTCGCCACACAGCACGAGCATGCCTAGGGTGCGGCCGTCTTGTCCGGACAGGGGCTCGAGCCAGAGACTTCTTGGGCGGTCGCTGGCGTCGAACAGGGCTTGAAAGCCGGGGTGGTCGAGGCGGTAGCTGGCGGCGCGGGTGAGCTCTCTGGGCTGGCCGGTTTGCAGTATGTGCGCAAACGGGTGGCTGAAGTCGCTGCAATCGAATTCGCTGGTGTCGCCCAGTTGGCCACAGTGCAGGGTTCGGCCGCTGAGGTCGAGTTCGAGGGCCCAGCATTTGGTGAGGCCGAAGGCTTTTTGGAGCTGGCTGGTGGCGGTGTTCAGCAACGCAGGCAGGGTGTCCTGTTTGATCAGTGCCACCGCCAGGTCTATGCCGGTGTGCAGTTCCGTCTGCATCCGTCCCATTGCTATCGTTCCTTCTTTATGGAGATCGCCGCCCGCACACCGTGGGGGATAGCTTTCCAAAACACGCTGTGAATACATCCTTGTACGCTCCGCTGCCGTTCGGCGCCCGCACACTGCAGGGTTAAGTCTTCCAAAACACGCCGTGAATACGTCCCTGTAGGCTCCGCTCCGCCATCCATGGCTCCGCAGGGTTTTGGAAGACTTAACCCTGCAGTGCGCTACTTTCAGCGAGCTACCAAGCTAGGCGACTGTTCCTGTGAATTTGTTTTCGTTAACGCCCAGAGTGACCTTGGTCACCGGCTCTCTTGCCGCCAGTTTTTCCAGCAGTGCCAGCGATACCGGTGGCAACAGTTCGCCTTCGATGATCGATTCCAGCATCCTTGCGCCGTTTTCGCTTCTGGTGGCGCGGCTGCGGATGGCTTCTACCAGGCCGTCTTCCAGTTCCACCTCGGTGTGGTAACGGGCTTTGATCTGGTCAGCCAGGCGCTGGAGTTTGTCGCCGACGATGCGGTTGAGGGTGTCTTCGCCCAGCGGCAGGTAGGGCACCACTTCCATTCGTGCCAGCAACGCGGGTTTGAAGAAGTTGGCCAGTTCCGGATACAGGGCTTCTTCGATCTTTTCCGGTGCATCGGCGTGGTTGACGATGGTCTGGTAGCCGAGGTTGGAGGTGAGGAAGAAGACCACGTTTTTGCAGTCGATCAACCGGCCTTCGCCGTCCGCCAGTTCGCCTTTGTCGAAGGCCTGGTAGAACAGGTTGAGGACCTCCGGGTGGGCTTTTTCGACTTCGTCGAGCAGGACCACGGAATAGGGTTTCTGTCGGATGGCTTCGGTGAGGATGCCGCCTTCGCCGAATCCGACATAGCCTGGGGGTGAGCCGATCAGGCGGGAGACGGTGTGTTTCTCCTGGTATTCGGACATGTTGATGGTGGTGAGGAACTGGCGGCCGCCGTAGAGCAGTTCAGCCAGCTGTACCACGGTTTCGGTTTTGCCAACGCCGCTGGGGCCTACCAGCAGGAAGGCACCCATGGGACGGCCGGGCCGGCGCAGGTCGGCGCGGGCGGTGAGCAGGTGCTGGTGCAGGCAGTCTATGGCGGTGTCCTGGCCTTTGATGTGGGCCTGCAGGTACGCCGGCAAGTGGGTGATTTTCTCCAGCTCGTCGGTGGTCATGCGATTGACAGGAATGCCTGTCCAGTCGGCGATGACTTCGGCCACCTGGCGAGCGTCGACCCGGGCGTGGACCAGGGGCTCGTCGGCCTGAAGCTCGGCCAGTTCCTGTTCGATGGCGGCGGCTTCGCTTTTCAGGTCTGGACGTTCTTCGTAATCGCTCTCGGCCAACTCAACAGCTGCGTCCGCAGCGGTTTCGGTTTCGGTTTCGACATCACTCAGCAGCTTTTCGCGAATTTCAATCAGCCGGGCCACCAGGTCGCGCTGGTCGTTCCAGCTTTGTTCCAGGGCTTCGGATTCGGCGGTCAGGTTAGCAATCTGTTGCGCCAGCGCCTGTTCACGTTCTGCGTCTACACTCTGGCCCAAGGTATGCTCCCGGCTCAGCAGTTCCTGTTCCATGGCAAGCTGGTGCAACTCACTGCGCACGTGGCTGAGACGACGGGGCGGCGTGCTCAGGTTAAGGCTGACCCGGGCGCAGGCGGTGTCCAGTACGTCGATGGCTTTGTCCGGCAACTGGCGGCCGGCCAGGTAACGGGCAGACATTTCCGCAGCGGCTTTCAGGGCACTGTCAGCGACCAGTACCTGATGGGCTTTTTCGTAGACGGTGCGCAGGCCACGGAGGATGTGCACAGCTTCGCCTGGAGTCGGTTCGCTCAGAGCCACGGGCTGAAAGCGGCGGCTCAGGGCCGGGTCTTTTTCGAAGTATTTCTTGTACTCGCGCCAGGTGGTCGCGGCGATGGTGCGCAGCTCGCCCCGGGCCAGGGCTGGCTTCAGCAAGTTGGCGGCGTCGGAGCCGCCTTCGCTGTTGCCGGCGCCAATCAGGGTGTGGGCTTCGTCGATGAACAGGATGATCGGAGTGGCAGAACCTTTGACTGCTTCGATCACGCCTTTCAGGCGCTTCTCGAATTCGCCTTTGACCGATGCACCGGCCTGCAGGGCGCCCATGTCCAGGGTCCAGAGTTCAACGGTTTTCAGGCGGTCCGGCACGTCGCCGCTAACAATGCGCAGGGCCAAACCTTCCACCAGGGCACTTTTGCCCACGCCGGCATCACCCACCACAATCGGGTTGTTCTTGCGGCGGCGGCAGAGGATGTCGATCATCTGGTCGATTTCGGCATCCCGGCAGACCACCGGGTCCAGCTTTTGTTCCCGGGCCAGTTTGGTGAAGTCGGTGGCGTAGCGTTTGAGCGGGTCCATGTCGGTATCCGCCACAGGCTTGGCAGAGGCGTTTTCCGTCAGCTGTGGGCGCTCGACAGAACCTTCGGTTAGGCGATCGAATTGTTTGCGTAACTGTTCCCGGTTGATGTCCACCAGAGTCTGGGCCACTCGCGGCATCAGATAGCGGTCGGCGTTCATCAACAGCGCCAGGAAGAGCGCGCCGGAGCGCAGTTCTGTGTGCCCGAGCTCAGTTGAGGCCAGCAGCCAGGCGTCCTGCATCAACTCCACCAGCAAAGGTGAAAACGACGGATAGGGCTCGGCGGATTGGGCTTCGCCGTTCAAGCTCTCGCCCACCTGCGGTTGCAGCTGCTGATGATTGATGCCGGTGTGCTCCAGAATCTGGCGCACATCACAGAAGGGTGTTTCCAGCAATTTGAACAGCAGGTGCGCGGGCGTAATCTCAGCGCCCTGACGGCTGATACACAAGGCAGCGGAGGCTTCCAGGGCCTGGCGTGAAATATCGTTGAGGCGCCCGATGAGCGCCGGCAGTTCTACCCGAATCACAGTGATATCCTTATTTCGGTAGTTGGTCCAGTACGCTGAGCACATCCCTGATGCGTTCGTTCAGCGCAATGTTGTAAAGGTGGTAAATGCCCGCCATGGCCGCGATAAACAGGCCGCCAATGCCCCAGATGGGTAAGCCACTTCTCAGCCGGTTGCGGGCCGGCACGACGTTTTCGGCGGCATCCGCCAGCGGCTGGGCGTCCCGATCGCTGCGCAACTCCCGCAGTTGCTGATACAGGCCACGGACGATCTGGTCGTATTCGTCCCGGCCGTTTTCCATCACTTTGTAGCGACCTTCAAAGCCGAGGCACAGGCACAGATAGATGAAACCCAGCATGTCGCGATAGCGCTCTGGCTCTTTCTCCATCCGGGCCAGAATGGCGAAAACTTTTTCGCCACCCCAGGTTTCGTTATGGAAGCGGGACAGCAGCGAGTGCTGAGACCACACGCTGTGGGCGCCCCAGTCCGTGCCCAGCACGGCTTCGTCGATAAAGGCACACAAAACATATCGGTAGGCCACAACCGTCGGGCGCTCATAGCCCTGTTCGATGAGCTCCCGATCGATCGCCGCCACTTCGTCCACCACCTGCTGGTAGAGTGTTTCGACACTTCGGAAGTCCGCCAGCCGGCGCACCCGGATCACCAGGCCCAGCAGCGGAGTGGCGGCGTCGATCAAGCGGTTTTCTTCCAGCCCTCGGAGCTGGAAACCATCGTTATCGAATTCCGCCCGGGAACCGCCCTGGTCGGTATCCGCAAACAGAAGGTCACTGAATGCACGATCACCCGAATCCCTGGTGTTGTCTGGTCTGTCCATTACCGGTGCATTTGCCATGATTTAGTTCCTGATTGCCCAGAATTGCATTTCCAGCCCCGGGAAGCTGCCGGCCACGTGGAAGGCGAAGCCGCTGGCATTGTCGAGCATCTGCCAGGCCTGGCTCTGGTCATCCAGCCGGAAGTACACAAAGCCGGCGTGATATGGCAACTGGCGCGGGGCCACCGGCAGTGCCGACAGCGGAATGCCCGGCAACTGCAGACTGATGAGGTCGCGAATCTTCTCCACCGACGCCACTTTGCACTGCTGGGTAAACTGCTTGCGCAGGTCGTCCAGCGGTATGTCGGCTTTCACCGCCAGGATGAACTCGGCATCCTTGATGATCTGGCCATCCTGCACCGGCGCTACCGTCAGACCGTATTGGCGCTGTTGCAGAGAGATCGACAGCGCACGCGGCTCCAACACGGTGCTCAGGGCCTGACGCAGTACTTGCATCAACGGGCTGAAACAGCCTTCTGGCAGGTCGTGGTCATAAGGGGTGAATTCCTTCGGCATCCGGCTTTCATCGGTAAACGTCACCAGCTCACCGCACAGTTCCAGCAACGCCTCGTAAAGGCGCTCGGGGTGCAGCTGACGTAGCCGTGCCAGGTGCATGAATTTCGGATGCGACCGGTTCAGCATCTGCAGCAGCATGAAGTCGGAAACATCCGCGACACCGCCCTGACCCGGTGCACCCACACGCTCGGCGATATTGCGGGCCCGCTCCTGCATCAGCCCGGCCATTTCACCAACAAACCGTTGCAAACGCGGCGCAGAACGCACACTGAGCATGGTCGGCAGGAAGTTCGGGTCCATCACCAGGCTGCCGTCCGGGCGCTTTTCGAGAATGCGGCCAATGGCCAGTGCTGCATAGGCGCTGCGATCTTCCCGTTCCAACATCAGACGCGGCGCTACCCGGCCAATGTCAATCGTGTGCGCATCGCCATCCACCGAGTGCAGATCCCGGATTTCAACCGACAGTGCTCGAAAACGCCCGGCTACCGGGGCCTCCGGCCACTCCACTTCGGCCAGGCTGTCGCTGCCCAGCGGCAAGGCCAGATACACCACCTGGTTCGCCACTGAAGCATCGACGATCTCGAGAGGCTCCGGCATGACATCGTCCTGGGGCAGGTTGAACCGGGTGCCGTCCGGGAACAATCCAGAGGCACGCACCAGACCCACCCGGCCAAAACTGAGGTACTCGGCGTTCAGCTCCAGGTCACTGAAGCCATACAGGTAATCCGAGACCGCCAGCGCCCGTTCGTTGATCTGGTGTTCCAGGTACCGTTGTTGTTGCTGGAAGTGCTGAGGCTTGATAAACAGCCCGTCACTCCAGACCACTCTATTGGTGACGGCCATCAGCTTTCATCCGAACGTGTCAGTTTTACTTCCCGCTCGCGCAGGTTGACCAGCAGGTGATAGCGGCCACCAATCGGGTCGACCTGCACCACTTTTTTCCACTGGGACAGGTTGGGGTAGGCGTAAAACGCAATCACGCCAATAAACCGGGTGTCCTCACTGATGTCGAACGGCTCGACAAACTTGAACTGACCCGGCACCAGCGTGTAATCACTGTGATCGACATAATTCCGGCCCAGGGAGTCTTCAAGGTTATTGAGCAGCTGGTCAAAGTCCCCCGCCATCAACAGCGAGCTGTCCCGCAGCTCGATAATCTGGAACGCGATCGGCGTAGGCGCCAGCGATTCGTTGGGGTTCACCCCGGGCTCCGCCAGCATGGTGAGATCGACCCGGCTAGGCAGGTCTTCCGCGTATCCCACCGGAATGTCGGGGTCCCAGAGCACTTTGGCGGTTTTGGTGACCGCGTTGTACGGGGTACTGCACCCCACCAGAAACGTAACAATAGCCAGCAAGCTCCATTTGCAGTACTTCACAACAAGTTCTCCCTCTGTAATTGGCGCAGGTGTTGGTCGTAAGCCTGGTCGAATACCTCCTGAAAGAGGCGTTCAAAGCCCTGCTGACGACTGGATTTGAGTTCTCGGTAATAATGTTGGTACATGTCCCAGGCCCAACGGCCCTCGTCTTCGTTGTCCTGCAGGCCACGGCGATAGCCGTGAAACCGGCGCAACAAGGCCTCCGGTGAGAAGGCGTGAAGTATGGCTTCCAGGGCCTCGCGGATCGCTTCCTGCGTGGCCTGCTGGTGATGGTTCAGGCTATCCAGACTTTCCCTGACCGCAGCAGGTGCTGACAGGTGAACCGGGCTGCGCTCGGCCGCAAACAGCGTCTGAATCGTGCCTGCGTAATCATTCCCCAGGCGAAGCGGGTTATCCTCGATCGGCTGCAGTCGGGTGCGCAGCGCCCGATGCCGGGAGTCCTCGCCCTGGTGCAGCGCCAGCAAACCGTCCACGGTGGCTTTCAGGGTCTGGCCGGCTTCTTCCAGAAACAGCCGCATATCGTCACTGTCGGCAAAATCAATGTCCGCACCCAGGCCACGCATCAAAGGTGCACCGCTGATGTGTTGCCGGCTGGCGTCCCTGGGCTGTTCTCTGTTTTCTGACATTCCGTGTCGCTCCTGTATCGGTTGCTCGCTGCTCCGGGTATCGCGGTTCAAAGGCAGGCCCATGGCCACATCGCGATTTTCACGATACTCATCGCTGACGTCTGCCGAACGGGCAAACCAGGCCTGATCACTGGCCAGCAACTCCGGGGCATCCTCCCCCGACTCTCGGGCCGAATATTGCCACGGTGCCAGCGGGTCAGTGCTGACCGTCTCTCCCGCTGGAGACTGCAAGCCTTCGAGAGGCTCACGCCCATCCGGCATTCTTTGGCGGGATGACGATTTCAGCAGCGCCCCCTCCGTTCCGTCGATCAACCGGGAGTCCTGGCCGGTCTCTTGATCAAGGTCTGAGTCGCCGGCCATCTCGCCATTGAGCTCTGCCCGCATCTGGTAGCGGCCGATGGTCAGGGTATCGCCGTGGTTCAGGCGGGCCCGACGGCCACGTCCCACCGGTTGGCTGTTGCTGTTGATGTAGGTTCGGCCGCTGCGGTCAATCAGGCAGAAACCGCCATCCAGGTATCGGACTTCTGCGTGGCCTGCCACGGCGCCCGTGCGGTGCGACGATAACCGCCAGGTATCATTGGCCGCGGTGCCGATAGACCCCCCGCCCGTTCCGAAACTGTGCTCGATGCTGGCCCCGCCACCACTTTCGGTCGGGTTGATGATGACCAGCTTTAATCCTGCTGTCTGATGTCCCACCTGATCAGGCTCCTTGCCTTAACGTCGTATCTGGATTCGCACAGCCGGGCGTTCACGGGCCCGGTCGGGTGTCACAAAAGAGTTCCAGCCCAGGCGAACGTCCTCACCGAGTTGCATGGGGCGGATGTCCTTGGGCCGCATCTGCAGCTCCAGGTCATAGGCCAGTTGCTCCCGAGTAGTAAACTCCACCAACTTCACCAGGCGCTCGTGATCGCGACCGTTGGGCAGAAAATCCGCAAACCGTTGCCGGCTCAGATTGCGCAACCGCAAAATGAATTTTCCGCTGCGGTCCCGGATACTTGCGCCCAGCAGCGTGTCCTGGCCCAGGCAGGCATTGGCCTGACCCAAACGGGTTTGCTGATCTTTGGCGATGGCCACTTTGCGCAGCACCCACTGTTCGATGCTGACGTCGTCCAGATCAAAACAATGCGCCACAATGCCACTGACCACTTCCGGCGACCGGCTACGCCCCGCCATCTGACCGGCGTAGGCCAGCATCTTGGACCAGTTGACCGGCGTTGCCTCCCTCAGCCGGCTGTCGCCCAGTCCGACCAGAGAGAACACCAATTCCGAGAAGCCATCGCTGGCACCGGGCTGAAACCGAACGTAATAGCGGTACTTGCGCCAGGCCCGGTGGAACAGGGTCACCAGCCGATGGTTAAAGAAATCCAGAAAGTGCCGTCGCACCCCCAGGTTCTGGCCGGCTTCCCAGGCCAGATCTTCCAGGTAATAACCCGGCAGCGGCGACTGGGAACCGTGCAAGCCCAGAAAACTCACTTCCATCTGGTAGGGCGCGTGTTCGTGCTCCGGCGAAAAGGCCGAGACCACATCGCTGCCCGGAAATCCCAGACCGGCGGAGGCCGAAAATCGAATGCGTTCCTGCCGGGGCTCGCTGCTGCCGGGCCGCTCCAGATCATCCCCGTGGTGCCGGTGAATCAGATCCACCAACTGAAAAAAACTGTATCGTTTTGCGTCGCCGAGAACGGGTTCCAGCCCGACTACATCAGCGGCTGCTGACCTTGCTGCAACGTCCATGTGTAGCGTTCCTGATTCTCTGTGTTCACCACTTCCAGCTGGTGAAAAGCGTTAATACTGGCGTAAAGCGCAAAAAACCGACTCAACACAGTGCCAAACAAGTAAAGGTCGCCTTCGCTGCCAAAGTTCTGCTGATCCAGCTTCAGAACGGAGCGAATACCCCGCACCGGCAGCCCCCGGACCATCCGGTCCACCGGCTGGGTGCTGATTTCGCTGATACCCGCCAACCGCTTTTGCGACACGCGCTCGGCCTGGCGATCCACCAGTGCCCGGAAGTCATACACCCGCAACACCGTGCGCAGCGCATCCACATCCAGCATCGACAGGTAGTTCAGGGACAAATTTGAAATCAGTGTCCACAGCAGACTGCCGTCCAGGGTCGGCCGCAAGGTCGCGGTCGGGCGGGTGATGTTGCTGAACGAGGCAAACGCCGGCGTTGTTTCTGTCGCCATGCAAATCTCTCCCACCGCCAGCTGCTGGGGCAGTTGCCGGTTGGTGCAGGTAAGGGTCAGCGAGACCGCTTCCTGTCGGCTCATACATTCGGATTCGTCACCACGCACAAAGGAAATGTAGTGATCAAAGCCATCACCGCGCACGCTCTCGCGGGTGCGTACCCGGTAGTAAAGGGCGGTGCGGCCACGATCCCGCTCCACTTCATGCTGAAAGCTTTCGAAGGCCGTATAGAGCCGCGGCTCCCCCCGTCCGGAACGGCCCTCGAGCCAGCCTTCAACCTGTTCAATGCTGAACACTTCAAAGTGCTCCGGGCAGCGGCTGGACGGCGAAATACGGTATTCCGTCTGGCGGCCGTTCAGATCCACAGGCTCGCCTTCGTGGCTGAACAAGTTCACGGCAGGTGTGCAGTAAAGCTGCAGGGAGTCTCGCGTTACCCGCGCATCCGGCGGCAAAATCCGGCTGAAGTGAAAGCGTAGGCTGACTTCATCGGCCTGCACTGCCGGCAGTCGGGATTTCAGGCCACCGAGATCGACAAACCGGAAGGCTTCCGGAAAACTCAGGTATTCCTGAATAATCCGGTAACCGGCGTAGGCGTTCTTCGGATACGGAAGAATGGCTTCGTCGGTGGCAAACCCGACCGGCTGCAGTAGCGATGACGGCAGGCTGTACACGTTGCCGCCAATCACCAGTTCCATGCGGCTGAGGTAGTGGTTCAGCCACAGGTACAGGGTTTCCGCGGTGTGGTTATCGCCCCCCAGGTAAAAGCGCAGGCTGTCGAGGCCGAGACTGTTCAGGGGCTGGTCGGTGTGCAGGGCCAGGTCTACGGTCACTGAAGACACTTCCCGGGAATGCTCGGCATGGGCATCGGCCACGCTGACCGGAAAGATGTCCACGGCCCGGCAGGTTCGGAACCGGCACTGGGTCTGCCGGCTGGGTTCGCCTAGCGGTCGGCTTTTGATTTCGGTATGTCGCTCTACCGTCTGGCGCTCACTGATCGCATGCAACTGCGGGTCAAAGCGCATGATGGTGCAGCTGGGCACGGGCCGCAGGTAGTTCGGCCAAAGCATGTTAAGCAGGGAGTGTGTCAGCTCCGGGAATTCGTCTTCGACTTTTTCACGGAGTTTGCCGGTCAGGAAGGCAAAGCCTTCGAGCAGGCGCTCGACGTCCGGGTCGGTGCTTTGTTCGGATAAAAAGCGGGTCAGTTGCGGGTGCGCTTCGGCAAATTCCCTGCCTTGCAGCCGCAAAAAGCTCAACTCATCCCTGTAGAACCTGTTCAACTTCATTGTTTACTGCACCTTTACTTCGCCCATTCTGGCTCCGAGCCGGGATGTGGGTAGCCTTTCCAAAAGACGCTTCGAGCCCATCCATGGGGCGCTTGAGCTCCGCCATCCATGGCTCCGCACACTTTTGGAAAGGCTACCCACACCCCGTCTCTCATACTTGCCGTCAAAGTCACCCGGACCGCAAACACTCAGGTTTGCCGGAGGGGGCGGGGATGCTTTTCTGCCGGGAAAAAAGATGTCTGAGCGAAGCGAGTTGTTTTTTCCCAGAAGAAAATTGTCCCCCACCCCTCCAGCCCCCGAGTCAGATAACCCGGTAATACCGCTTGTCATCCAATACCAGGTCAATCGTGGTCCGATCGTCGCTTCCCGCGACACTCAGATACACCGTCACCTGGAACTTCAACTGCAGCGGGTCTGGCCCTGGCGGTAGTGCCAGCACCTCGACTCGCTTAACTCTGGGCTCGAACTTCTCGATACACTGACGGATGGAGCCCCGGATCTGGATACTCAGGTCGTGAGTACCAAGGGTGGCGTCGTTGAAATCCAGCAATCCCAGGTCTGGTACGCTGGCGCTGTTGCCCGGATGAGCATTCAGCAGGCGTACCAGATGGCGTTTGATGGATTCCACCACATGGGTCACTTCGCCCATGCTTTGCCCCGCCGGGGCGGCGGCCTGTTCCAGTCTTTCAAACAGGCTGCCCGTATTGCGAACGCCGTCTGTGCCGGTGTCGCCAAACACGGATTAATCCTTGTCCAGACGGCCAACCAGTGAGAGTTCGAAGTTGGCTCCCATGTATTTGAAGTGCGGACGCACGGCCAGGGAGACCTGATACCAGCCCGGATCGCCTTCAACATCGGAGACTTCCACTCGGGCGGCGCGCAGCGGACGACGGCTGCGGACTTCTGCCGGTGGATTTTCCTGGTCGGCCACGTACTGGCGAATCCAGGTGTTGAGCTCACGCTCCAGATCCTGGCGTTCTTTCCAGGAGCCGATCTGCTCACGCTGCAGAACCTTGATGTAGTGGGCCAGGCGGTTCACGATCATCATGTACGGCAACTGGGTGCCCAACTTGTAGTTGGTTTCCGCTTCTTTGCCTTCTTTGGTGTTCGGGAACTGCTTGGGCTTCTGCACCGAGTTGGCAGAGAAGAAGGCTGCGTTGTCGCTGCCTTTGCGCATAGTCAGGGCGATGAAGCCCTCTTCCGCCAGTTCGTATTCGCGGCGGTCGGTGATCAGCACTTCGGTCGGAATCTTGGCTTCCAGCTGGCCGAAAGATTCAAAGGTATGCACCGGCAGGTCTTCTACCGCACCACCGCTCTGGGGGCCGATGATGTTCGGGCACCAGCGGTACTTGGCAAAGCTGTCGGTCAGGCGGGTAGCCAGCAGATAGGCAGTGTTGCCCCACAGGTAATGCTCGTGGTCACCCGATACTTCCTCTTTGTAGTTGAAGCTGCGCACCGGATTTTCGGTCGGGTCATAAGGTACCCGCAGCAGGAAGCGCGGTGCCGCCAGTCCCAGGTAACGGGCATCTTCGGATTCACGCAGGGAACGCCACTTGGCGTATTTCGGGCCTTCGAAGATGGCACTCAGCTCTTTGATCGCCGGCAGTTCCTGATAGCTGTCGACGCCAAAGAAGGACGGTGCAACGGACGACAGGAACGGTGCGTGGGACATGGCGCCGACAGACGATACGTATTGCAGCAGCTTCATGTCTGGCGTTGATGGGCTGAAGGCGTAGTTGCCAACGATGGCACCCACCGGCTCACCACCGAACTGGCCGTATTCTGCGGCGTAAATGTGCTTGTAGAAGCCGGTCTGGGTCACGTCCGGCGCGAATTCAAAGTCTTCCAGCAGTTCCTGCTTGGTGGCGTGCAGGATGTCGACTTTGATGTTCTCGCGGAATTCAGTGCGGTCTACCATGAGTTTCAGACCGCGCCAGGACGATTCCAGCTCCTGCAGTTGTGGTGCGTGCAGGATTTCATCCATCTGGGCGCTGATCTTGCGATCCAGCTCGACCACCATCTGGTCGACCAGGGCCTTGTTGACCGGCTGGCCTTTTTCGTCGCTCTTCAGCAGGTTGGCAATAAAGGTTGCAACGCCTTTACGGGCAACATCATAACCTTCGTCGGCCGGTGCCATACGGCTGTTCGCCATGACCTGGTCGAGCAAGGAGCCTTCTGCTACAGATTCGGAGGCAGCAGATTGCTGCACAGCAGTATCAGACATACCACATCCCTTCAGTACGTGATTGATAATCGGTGTTGGTTACCGTGTTCCGGTGGTGCGATTACTCGCCGCCGTCGGTGGCCAGTTCAAGTTCGGCCAGCAGCTTTTCCCGGGCACCGTCGTTGTCGAGCAGTTCCTGCAGCTTGCTGCGGAAAGACGGTACGTTACCCAGCGGGCCTTTCAGAGCGACCAGAGCTTCGCGCAACTCGATCAGTTGCTTCAGTTCAGGTACCTGGCGGGCAATGCTGTCCGGAGAAAAGTCGTCCAGACCCTGGAACTCCAGATTGACCGGCAGGTCATCGGCGGTTTCTTCCAGCTTGTTGGACACGGTGGTAGACATGGTCAGGCCAGCTTCCTTCATGACCGAACGGAAGTTGTTCTTGTCAACGGAAATGGCTTTGCGGTCTTCGATGGGGGTTTCTTCAGCATGGCCTTTGAAATCGCCAACCACGAACATCTTCAGCGGCAGTTCGGTTTCAGCCTGCTGATCTCCGGTAGCGGGGACATACTTGATATTGATGCGCTCTTTCGGCGCGACAGAACCGTCTTTGGCAGACATGGCGTGCTCCCTGTGCAATTCATTTGCAGTGTAATTCGATCCTTGGTGGCTACCGTCCTGGCAGACAACGATCGAAACTCTACACAGGTGACCTGGCATTCTCAAGCAAAAATTGGCCAGCAATTGCCCAAACTGTGCTGTCGGGCAAACTTTTGCCAGATCGCTCTGCGGCCAACCAGAACGCGCTTTCAGTCAATGACGACAAGCCCGGCCAGGGCTATACTCGCAACACCCTTAGAGGAGACAACCATTTACACCAAGGAGACAGAGCATGAGTGACCTGAAAGCAAAATTCGACGAATCCGTAAACTACATTCAGACCGCTGACGGTGATTTCAAACCTTCCAATGAGCTGAAGCTGGAGTTTTACGCGCTTTACAAACAAGCCACTGAAGGTGACGTATCCGGCAAGCGCCCCGGTATGATGGATTTTGTCGGCCGCGCCAAGTATGACGCCTGGGAAAAGCTGAAAGGCACGTCCAGCGACGAAGCGATGCAGAAGTACATCGACAAGCTGGAATCCCTCAAGTAAGCATTCCGACTGATCCGCCGGTGAGCGCCGGCGGATGCCCCGCTTTAAGCTACCCTATCCGATTCGCTTATTTTTGCGCCGTTCAAACGTTTGTCATATGATGCGCGCAACATAACAAGAACAAGTCATTCGGAAGAACTCATACCATGAACATTACCGAGGCGCTGGAGCAATCTCGCCCTGGCCTGGTTCGCCTGGTTCAGGCAGCCATCCGCAAACGCGAACTTAATCAACGAGCAGAGCAAACCTACCTGCACTGGATCAGTCGCTTTGTGCTGTTTCACGGCCTGAAGGACCCGGACAGCCTGGCTGAAGAAGACCAGACTCAGTTCCTGAGCTATCTGAATGAAAAAATACGGGTATCGCGAGCCAGGCTCAATCAGGCCAGGCAAGCGCTCGCTTTTTTCTATGAGGACGTACTGGACAAGCCTGCCCAGCCAAACACCGCCGCTGCCTGATCAGACCAGCGGTTAGCGACGCTCCGTCATATTGACGTTAAGTGCTTCGTAACTGCGGTTTTCAGGCGGGCGGATCAGGTAGTTATTGCTGTGTGTCTGCCCGGGAATCACTTTCGGGTTGGCGAAACGGATATCGACAGGGATTTCTGAACGACCCAGATCCGTCCGGCTGTCTCTCGGCTGCAGCGCCAGTGGGTCGAGATAGAAATCATCATCTCTGGCCGGCTGCACGGGAATACCCGCTGCCGGGGCCGCAAGCCCACCTTCAATGACCGTGTTTGCCAGAACCTCTTCCTCGATTGAGCGAAAAGGAATGGTATCAATGGTTGAACGCTCTTCGTATTCAAAGACCGGTGCCGCACTGTCTGTCGACTGGCCATGTGCGGGTGCTGAGGCAACCAGAACCATCAACAGGCCGGCGCAGCCAGCCCACAGGCGCTGCCCTGTAGATAGTCTGATGATCTGATTCGAGGCGCTCATGGCATTCATCCTGAAGTAAGAGTCCGCAACCCTTCCGGGTGACAATTTTTGATCAGTGTATCGCCAAAAATGACGCTTTGCTTAGGTAAAAGACGATTTTGTGACGATTTTCACTTGTCTGACGGGGCCTCTTCGTAGCGAATTCCCGTGATGACCACGGTTTTCCAACCGTCCGGTGTCTTTACCGAAACCTCATCATCCAGGTGTTTGCCGACCAATGCTCTGGCCATGGGCGCATTAATGCTCAAGTACCCTTTACCAAGATCGAACTCATCGGCACCGACCAGCCGATACGATTGCTCGTCGCCGATTTCATCCTCGACCGTTACCCAGGCACCAAAGAACACGCGGTTCCGGTCATCGGGCAAGCGATCTACCACGGTCAGCTCATCAAGTCGTTTACTGAGAAAGCGAACCCTTCGGTCAATTTCCCGAAGTTGCTTCTTTCCATAGATGTACTCGGCATTCTCGGACCGATCACCCTGCGCCGCAGCTTCGCGTACAGCCTGAGTCACTTCCGGCCGCTTGATTTTCCACAGGTACTGGAGCTCTTCTCGCAGGGCCCTCTCGCCATCCGGCGTAATGTAGCGGGGAGCATGCCCCGGGGTCGTGGTTGTTTTCACCATCTGATTTTTTGCGTCCGGCCTGATTCGAAAATGTTGAGGCATAAAAAAACCCCGTGGATCACGGGGTATAAGGCTAGCGCTGTGCTGGAGGGAGAAGCAAGCGTATTGCAGCCTGCCCCTTCATCTACACCCTCTATTTTGCATAACAAGTATTACCCGGCCGTGGCCACCAAATTACCTTTTTGCAAGAGACAACACGGTGACAGCCACTGTCTCAAATTAGGTTGTACACTCTAGCGACTACCGTTACGTTGCCATCCATAATCGCTATTAATCGTCCGTTGGAGACTCTGAAATGAACACTCAAAAAATCTTGAGCCTGGTGCTGGAAGGTGTTGATAGCCTTGGCTTCCGTCTGGATGACATGGGCATCACCAGCAAGCTGAACCGCCATAACATTGCGGCCTTTGTGATGTCGGAGCAGAAGCACCTGGAAGGTGAATGGGACAGCCTGCAAGCCAAGGTTGATCGTCGCCGCTCGCAGTTCGAGCACTTGACCCAGCAGGTTGAAGAGCGCGCCGACGCTCTGCTGAGCCCCGTGCGAGCGCAGGTTAACCGGTTCCGCGCCAGCCACTGAAGTCAGGCATTATGCTCCGCGGGTGAGCGCTTCTCATCCGCGGCCTCAACGGCCAGTTCAGCCTGAGTGGCCTTTATGCGCTTACGCACGCCAGTAAACGCGGGCATTTTTACCGCGACTGTCAGCCCCGGCATGTCACCCTCGGCATGGGTATCCCGCAACAGGATCTGACCCTGATGGATTTCTGCCACGGCACTGACCAGGCTCAGGCCAAGACCGTTACCGGGTAATGAACGGCTTTTTCCGACCCGGTAAAAACGCTGGAATACCTGATCTTTCTCACTGTCAGGAATACCTATCCCGGAATCCTGAACCTCGAAAACGGCACTCACACCCTCCTTGCGGACAGCCACCGTTATAGCGCCATGTTCCGGGGTGTATTTGATCGCATTATCAATCAGGTTGCTGACCATCTGGAACAGCAAATCCCTGTCACCTTCAATCATCACGCCGGGTTCCAGAGACTGGCTGAAGTTCTGCTCTTTATCCTCGGCCAGCGCTTCATAGAGTTCGCAGGCATCGCTGACCAGTTCGTCCAGAGACACCACCTTCATATCCGCCGAATTACCACGAGTTTCCAGGCGCGCAATCCGCAGCAGGGCGTTAAACGTTGCCAGCAATTGATCGGCTTCGGAAACAGCGCGACCTACCTGCTCGCGGGCCTCGTCGTTATCAACGGCTATCAGGGTTCTTTCCAGCTGATTGCGGAGTCGGGTGAGGGGCGTCCGCAGGTCGTGGGCGATGCTGTCAGAAACGTGCCGGATGCCTTCCATCAGATACACAATCCGGTCCAGCATCTGGTTCAGGTTCTCGGCGAGCTGATCAAAATCATCTTCAGTGCCGCGGGTGGGAATTCTGAGCGACAGGTGGCCATTCATGATGCGGCGGGAGGTGTTATTGATCACTTCGATGCGCCGGGTTGTGCTTCGGCTCATCAGAAAACCACCGAGCAAGGCCAGTGCCAGGGTAATGCCCATGCCCCAGTTGATGGCCGCTTCAATCACCCGCTTCAGGTTGGTCAGGTCATCCACATCCCGCCCGACCAGCAGCCTCAGCCCGCCCTGCACGTCAAAGATGCGGGCACGTGCAAGCCTCTCCGGTCCCTGCCAGCCGATGGCTGGGTCCAGCGTAAAGTTGATCCAGCCACTGTCGGATGTCCGACTCCCTTCCGGCCAGGTTTCGATATTTCCCGCCAGCTTCAGAAAATCGTCCGTAGTGAGCAGATAGACAGACCTGGCATTGGGGTCGCGGGCGACCCGCTCCCGAATGATGGTGATGAGGCCGTTCACCCCACGGCCTCGATACTGCTCCGCCAGGCCCGCGATTTCCGCTTCGATGGTTTCGTCTGTCTGAGCAGTCATAAACCCGGCAGTGCGCCAGTATATGAAAGCGAGCAGCAAGAATACCGAGGTGGCAAACACCACCATATACAGCAGGGCCAGCTGGAAGGAAGATGTTCTGAGCTGACTAAGCAGTTTCACGCAACATGTATCCCGCACCCCGCACAGTCTGCAGCAAGGGCGTATCGAATTCCTTGTCGATCTTGGCGCGCAGACGGCTGATGTGCACGTCGATCACGTTGGTTTGGGGGTCAAAGTGGTAGTCCCAGACCTTTTCCAGCAGCATGGTCCGTGTAACCACCTGACCGGCATTGCGCATCAAATATTCCAGCAACCGGAATTCCCTTGGCTGTACATCAATGTTCTGGCCAGAGCGTTTGACGGTACGGGCCAGCAGATCCATTTCAAGATCCGCCACTTTAAGAACCGTTTCGGTTTCCGCCGCCTGGCGGTTACGGCGGATCAACGACTCGATCCGGGCCAACAGTTCGGTGAAGGAAAACGGCTTGGTGAGGTAATCATCACCACCACCCCTCAAACCTTCCACCCGGTCGTCCACATCACCCAGCGCACTGAGAATGAGAACGGGGGTCTGATTACCCGTTGCGCGCACGGTCTTGATGATGGAAAGGCCGTCCATCCCCGGCAACATGCGGTCGACGATCATGATGTCGTATTCTTCACTCGCCGCCATCATCATGCCTTCCTTGCCGTCGGCGGCATGATCCACCACGAAGTCGGATTCTTTCAGCCCCTTCACCAGGTAACTTGCTACATCCTGATCGTCTTCGATTACCAGCGCTTTCACCGGTGACTCCTCCTGATAGCGGATTACATTACCTGTAAGGTTACGAATAACCGTCAGACCGAGCCAGTTACGATCTTGTAAGAGGGTGTCGCCTATGACGACGGTCAAACTCTTGCTTTGAACCAGCCCAGGGAATCTTCGGTCATCGCCGAAGGCCTGTATTCAGCGCTCACCCAGCCGTCATAGGTCATTCGATCAAGCGCTGAGAAAACATTAACAAAGTTAATCTCGCCAGTACCCGGCTCCTGCCGGCCCGGATTATCCGCAAACTGGATATGCCCAATCCAGGGCAGCAGGCATTCGATGGAACGGATCAGATCCCCTTCCATAATCTGCATGTGATAAATATCGTACTGCAGGCGCACATTGTCCGAATCCACGGCTTCAATCAGGGCCATCACTTTACCGGTGGTATCCAGCATGAAGCCGGGCATATCCACCCGGGAGTTAATGGCCTCCAGGCACAACACCAGGCCCGCCTCGGAGAGGCGGTCGGCGGCATACTGAACATTGGCCAATAACGTGTCCCAGGCCTCTTGCTCACTCAGCGCTTCAGGCTTGATACCCGCCAGACAATTCAGCTGCTTGCAGCCCAGAGCCTGAGCATAGGCGATCCCTTGATCCACACCCGCCCGGAACTCCTCAACTCGATCCGGCAAACACGCGATACCCCGTTCCCCTGCCTGCCAGTCTCCCGGTGGCAGATTGAACAACACCTGTGACAGCCCATTCGCCGTCAACTCAGCCGCAATCTCCGCTGCCCGCCACTCATAGGGGAACAGGTACTCAACCCCACTAAAACCCGCTACCCGAGCCTTGGCAAAACGCTCGAGAAACGGCACCTCGGTGAACAACATTGACAAGTTGGCCGCAAAACGGGGCATGGCAATCTCCTGCTTTAAACTAATAATCCCTGGGCCCACGACCCAGAGAACCCATCAATGCACCATTGAGATGCTCCAACTCCAACAACAGCCCGCTGTGATCCACATCGCTGTGTCCGTTAGCCACCAGCGACAAATACCCGTTATGAACCTGCTGAGCCAACGGCAGCGTCAAGCCTTCAGCCCGTGCCTCATCCAGAATCATCCGCATATCCTTCAGCTGAATCCGCGCGGGCGCGCCGGGAGCAAAATCCCGGTAAATCATTCGCTGGCCATGCAACTCCAGAATCCGGCTGCTGGCAAACCCACCCATCAGCGCCTCCCTGACGGCAGCAGGATCAGCTCCACCCCTGGCCGCCAGAAGCAACGCCTCAGACACCGCACCAATGGTAATCCCGACAATCGCCTGATTTGCCAGCTTCGCCAACTGCCCGGCACCAACCGGCCCGATGCGGGTGCACTTAC
Organism: Marinobacter sp. SS5-14b; assembly: GCF_030541005.1. Classification (GTDB taxonomy): domain Bacteria; phylum Pseudomonadota; class Gammaproteobacteria; order Pseudomonadales; family Oleiphilaceae; genus Marinobacter. The sequence goes on from NZ_JASSVM010000002.1 coordinate 26,615, forward strand.
CCAACACACTGAAAATAGGCCGAGCTCTTTCGACATCAGACTCCGAGCCACCCGCCATAATACTCAACCGGGCTTCAGTAGCCCCCAAGGTACCCCCAGACACCGGCGCATCCACATAACCCGCACCGCGCTCCCCGGCCAACTCAGCATGACGCCGAGCCAGCGACGGCGGCACCGAACTCATATCGATCACCAAGGTGCCGGGCTTCAGGGCCGCCATTGCGCCCTGAGCCACCATCACATCTTCAACCACCTCACCATTTTCCAACATGGTGATCACCACATCGGCCTCAGCCACCGCGTCAGCCGGTGAAGCGGCAATGGTTACTTGTCCGGCAAAGGGCTCACACTTGCTGACCGTCCGGTTCCACAGGGTCATGGGATAACCGGCATTCAGCAGGTTGCGGGTCATTGGCGCGCCCATCAGGCCAATACCAAGAAAGGCAATACGAGGAAACTTGTCAGTCATTTTTAGAATCCCACTCCAAAGTCAGAGGAAGCGCGTGGGCGGCCTGTTCCAAAACCTTGCGGAGCCATGGATGGCGGAGCAGAGCGTACAAGGACGTATCCACAGCGTGTTTTGGAACAGGCCGCCCACGCGCTTGAGCCCGGATGTTTGATGTCGTGAAGGTTGCGCCATTATACAAACAAAAACGCCACCAACCGCGAACGGTGGTGGCGTTTTAAGCTCAGGCTGACAACCTGGATCAGGCCACTTCGACCATCTGTGCCTTGATCTTGTTCATCGCATTTTTTTCCAGCTGCCGAATTCGCTCGGCAGACACGCCGTACTTGTCCGCCAACTCATGCAGTGTCGACTTGCTGCCGGTCAGCCAGCGCTCCCGCAGAATATCCTGACTGCGCTCATCCAGCGTCCCAAGGGCCTGCATCAACCGACCATTGGAATCCTCCGACCAGTCGGAATTCTCCAGCTGTACCGCAGGGTCACCCCGGCGATCTTCCAGATAGTGAGCCGGCGCCTGGTACGCACTGTCGTCATCATCGTCCATTGGACCATCAAACGACGTATCGTGCGACGCTAAACGACCTTCCATTTCCCGAACCACCCGGGGTTCAACACCCAGATCCTTCGCGACCGCTTCAAGCTCGTTGTGATTCAGCCAGGCCAGCTTCTTCTTCTGACTGCGCAGATTGAAGAACAGCTTTCGCTGAGCCTTGGTCGTCGCCACCTTCACAATGCGCCAGTTGCGTAAAATGAACTCGTGGATTTCTGCTTTGATCCAGTGCACCGCAAACGAAACCAGACGCACCCCATATTCCGGATTGAAGCGCTTCACCGCCTTCATCAACCCGACATTGCCTTCCTGGATCAGATCCGACTGAGCCAGACCGTAACCGGAATAGCTGCGGGCAATGTGAATGACAAATCGCAGGTGAGACAGCACCAGCTGCCGAGCAGCTTCGACATCGCCATCGTAGTGGAGCCGCTCTGCAAGCTCCCGCTCCTCATCCACGGAGAGAATCGGAATGCGGCTCGCCGCCTGAATATACGATTCAAGATTCGCACCCGGAACCAGTCTGTCAGCCAGCTGTAAACTCGTACCCATGCATTAGCCTCCGAACCTGACGATCATAAAATATATCAACTAACTGTAAGACCGCCAAGCACCTGATAAGTTCCCGAAAATCCCAGTAACCCGTTATCAATCAACAACCTGGAAGATTCACTTTGCTTTTCTGACATTCACTCACGAAGCTTAACCTACGCCAGAACAAGCCTCTTATACAATACGGTGTTCCCGTTATCGGGATCATCCACCTGCAATATCACCCGGATCTATGTCATCCAGATGACGCTTAACCGCAACCCAAGCGCCCAGCCAGCCTAACAGCATTGCGACGATAATCAATGCCAGCGCCCCCTCGAAGCCGGGACCTTGTAGCGAAAATTCACTGCGATACAGGCCTGCAAGCCGTTCGATCGGGCCGCTCAACCACCATAATGACGCCTGAATCAATAACCAGGCCACAACACCGCCGCCCAACCCGAACCAGGCACCGGCATACAGGAAAGGCCGGCGCACGAAAGCGTCTGTGCCGCCCACAAGCTTTGCCACCAGTATTTCATCACGACGGTTTTCGATGGCGAGCCGCACCGTATTGCCAATCACCAGAATAACCGCTGCGCCCAGCAGTATGGCCAACGCCCAGACAGCTCTGGCCAGAATATCCGTCATAGCGTTCAGGCGTTGCAACCAACCGAGATCGACCTGAACCCGCTCGATGCCATCGATACCTTCAATATAAGTCACCAGGGCCTGAACGCCTTCCGCAGAACGCGCACTGTCCTGAGGTGTGATAAGCAGCGTATGGGGCAGCGGGTTATCACCCAGAAAGTCCAGCGCTTCACCCAGCCCAGACGATGCCCGAAACTCCGCCAGCGCCTGATCACGCGCTACCAACTGGACCGACGTGATCCGGCCATCGCGGGCCACCTCATCCGACAACTCCGAGGCCTGTTCAACGGACAGATCCATAGCCAGATAGGACGTTATCCGGGCGCTGCTCTCCCACCCGGCGCTGACACCCTGCAAGCTGCCCAGCAACAGCAGCAGCGCGACCGGCAAAGCCAGCGCAACGCCCATCACCGTCCAGGTCATCAGGCTGGCCACCGGGGTCTTCAAAAGCCGACGTGCGGATTCCCGAGCCACCTTTCGGTGATGGTCCAGATAACTTCTGGCCTGGCTGTTCAAAGGGGACTTTGCCTGTTTCGCCGCACCCCTGCGGTTATCCGCCTTCGATTTCGAATCAATGGCCACCGGCACCTCCCGCCAGAGGGCGATCACCACCGACAACCAGTTCACCATGATCCAGCGTCAGGCGCCGGCGACCCATCTCGTTAATCAGTGCGATATCGTGGGTGGCGATCAGCACCGTGACCCCAACCTGGCTGAACTCGGTAAACAGCTGCATGATGTCGGCAGACAGTTCCGGATCCAGGTTACCGGTGGGCTCATCCGCCAGCAGCACCGGCGGTTTGTTTACGACAGCCCGGGCAATACCCACACGTTGCTGCTCACCCCCGGATAACTGCATCGGGTTCATTTTCTCTTTACTCAGCAGGCCTACTTTGTCCAGCGCAGCCCGCACTCGCCGGCCAATATCCCGTGGTGATGCACCCATCACTTCCAAAGGCATGGCCACGTTGTCGAACACCGTGCGGTCAAACAACAGCTGGTGATTCTGAAACACCACACCGATGTGCCGGCGTATGTAGGGAATCTGGCGTTTCGGCAAGCTGTTCAGACGCTGACCACCCACTACAACTTCGCCGGCGGTCGGTCTTTCCATAACCATGATCAGCTTCAGCAGAGTACTTTTCCCGGCTCCGGAGTGGCCTGTCAGAAACGCCAGCTCACCCCGGTCCAGATGAAAGTTCACCTGGCGCAGAGCGGTGTGGTCGCTGTCGTAACGTTTGGTGACCTGGCGAAACTCGATCATCTGGATTTATAGCTCCTGAGCCCGTCCGTCAATCGTCGAACAGGGCATCGACAAAGGTTTCGGCATCAAAACTGCGCAGATCTTCGGCCTGCTCACCCACGCCGATGTAGCGGATGGGCAGCTGCAGCTGACGGGCGATGGCAAAGACAATACCGCCTTTTGCCGTTCCGTCCAGTTTCGTCAGAGTAATACCCGACACACCAACAGCCTGCTGGAATACCTGGGCCTGGCTCAGGGCGTTCTGGCCGGTTCCAGCGTCCAGCACCAGCATGACTTCATGGGGCGCAGCCTCATCCAGCTTTTTCATCACCCGGACAACTTTGGTCAGCTCATTCATCAGGTTGTCTTTGTTCTGCAGACGGCCGGCCGTATCAGCAATCACAATATCGGTACCACGAGCTTTCGCCGACTGGATGGCGTCGAAAATAACCGATGCACTGTCCGCGCCGGTATGTTGTGCAATAACCGGCACATCATTCCGCTCACCCCACACCTGCAGCTGCTCAACCGCCGCCGCCCGGAACGTATCACCGGCTGCCAACATGACTGATTTACCTTCGCTCTGGAACTTGCGCGTCAGTTTGCCGATGGTGGTGGTCTTGCCAACACCGTTTACCCCCACCATCAAGATCACGTAGGGCTGCCTGGTTGCGTCAATCTCCAGTGGTTTGGTCACATCTTTCAGCAAACCGTGCAACTGATCCCTCAGGGCCTGGCGAAGAGCAGCGCCATCTTTCAGCTGATTGCGCTCAAGCTTGTCGGTCAGGGCGTCAATGATCTCGGAGGTTGCTGTTACCCCGACATCCGCCATCAGCAAGGTGGTTTCGATCTCTTCCAGCAGATCTTCATCGATTTTCTTGCCTACGGAGAACAGGTCCGCAAGACCGCCAGTCAGGCTGGCACGGGTTTTACCCAGGCCTTTCTTGATGCGCTCAAAAACGCTGACCGGTGATTCGGGTTCGGGCGCCGGCTCAGTCACCGGCTCCGGGACAACCTCAGGTGCGACATCCAGCACCGGCTCACCGGCTCCGGTGACCACTTCCGGTTCAACCTCTACGGCCGGCTCCGGAGCCTTTTGCTCTGGTACCTGTGGTGCGGCCGGCGCCGGCCCTCTGGCAACCTCAGGTTTGCGCTGTGGCACCTGCTTCGGGCGCGGCACTCGTTTCCGGTTGCCGGCAATATCCAACAAAAAGAACAGGACAAGAAGGGCCAACAGGCCGATTGAAATCCACTCTGCCGTCATAGTCTTACCATCTGTCTGAAAATAGGCGGGCGAAAATTAAGCGCACATTCTAGCAGACTGCCGGCACTAAGTGAGGGGCTGCCGGATTATCGCCTTAAGCCGGCTTTCCGGTACTATGGGCAACCTGACTTCAACCCGTTCAGCACTCCGGAACAAGCCCATGGCGAAACGCAGACCAGCCTCAGGAAAACCCGTCCCCAGAAAAAGCCAACAAGCGGGTAGTGGCGAGCTGCGCATCATCGGTGGCGACTGGCGCAGCCGAAAACTGCGCTTTCCAGATGCTGGAGGTGTGCGGCCCAGCCCGGCGAGAACCCGGGAAACTCTGTTCAACTGGCTGAATTACCAACTTCCAGGCAGTGACTGCCTCGACCTGTTTGCCGGATCTGGTGCGCTGGGACTGGAGGCTCTTTCACGCGGTGCAGCGCACGCAACGCTGGTGGATCACACGCCCGCACTGGCCCAGGCGCTTCGGGACAACCTGCAGCTGTTGAAATCAGACAAGGGTACCGTCGTCTGCCAGGACATCCTGCGCTATTTGAGCGAACGCCAGCGCGCGCCCTTCGACATTGTCTTTATGGATCCGCCATTCCGGCAGGGATGGCTAGAAAAGCTGTTTGCTTTGCTGGAGTCAGGGCAATGGCTCAAGCCGCAGGGCTGGGTGTACGTTGAACATGAAAGTGAGCTGGCCACCCCACCGGTTCCGGCCGGGTGGCAACTGCATCGACAAAAGACGGCAGGGCAAGTCGCTTACAGTCTTTATCGAGTCGACTCCGGGGACACTAGGCAGCAGGCCTGAGTGAGTAGGCTCGCAGATGGGCCGAAAACTCCTCCAGATAACGAATACCGCTCGCTTCGGCGTCTTTACACCACTCCAGCAGTGCCTGCAATTTTTCCTGAGGTTTCAGCCCGCGCTTGCGCCACAAGGCCTGTAGCTCCTGATTTTTCTCATAGATCTGGCGCAGAATTTCGTGGCGCTCCAGCACTGTCTCCAGGTGCACTTTTTCACGGGGCTTGATCAGGGTGACTTCCCGATAAAGCAGCTGTTTCAGCTTCCGATAACGCGGGCGGATCTCATCATCCATCATAGCCCGCTGCTGGCGCAGCACCGGCTCCATTACTCGCTTGCGATACTGGCGCATGATGTCAAAGCGACTGTTGGCAATCGCCTGTACGGTTTCGACATCCACTTCCTGTTTACCCGGAACATAGTGGGCGATTGGCCGATAGCCCTTGGGGGTCGCCATGCCAAACAACTGGAATAGACGAATGTAACCCCAACCAATATCCACCTCATACCAACGGCGCGAAAGCTTGGCTGAGTTCGGATAGGTGTGGTGATTGTTATGCAGCTCCTCACCGCCAATCAGAATGCCCAGTGGCGAAATGTTGCGCGCGTTATCGGCACATTCGTAATTACGGTAACCGAGATAATGGCCAATACCGTTAACCACGCCGGCCGCCCAGACCGGAATCCAGATCATCTGCACGGCCCAGATCCAGATACCGTTAACACCGAACAGCATCAGATCGATGACCGCCATCAGTGTGATGCCCAGGAATTTGTGCGGGGTATACAGGTTACGTTCCAGCCAGTCGTCCGGCGTACGCTGACCGTAACGCTCAAGCGTTTCAGGTGTTGCCGATGCAGCATAAAGCTCGGCACCTTCCAGAAGCACCTTGCGAATACCCAGAACAACCGGGCTGTGGGGGTCGTCTTCGGTTTCACACTTGGCGTGATGCTTGCGATGGATAGCGGTCCATTCTTTGGTGTTCGTCGCGGTGCTCAGCCATAACCAGAAACGGAAAAAATGCTTGAGTACCGGATGCAGGTCCAGCGCGTTGTGGGCCGAGTGGCGATGCAGGTAAAGGGTAACGCTGACAATTGTGATGTGCGTCATCACCAGAGCAGCTGCAATCAGTTGCCATACAGAAAGGTCCAGCAGACCGTTAAACCACATAAATTATCCTCAAAAATCAATCATCTTCGAAAGGCGATACGGCTTGGGGTTTCGCTGGCACTCGAAGGCGGGTTATCCAAAACCACTTTAGCTTACAGCTGTACGCCTGAACAACAGTGTTTGGCTGACTTTTTGTTACTGATTACACTTGAACGCTCTGAAACCCGTTAATTGCGGAGGCTCCGTGCCCGAATTACCCGAAGTTGAAACAACTCGCCAGGGCATTGTTCCCCACTGCGAAGGCCAGACCATCACCAAGGTGCTGATACGCAATGGCAAACTGCGATGGCCGGTGCCAGAGGACCTCCCTGCGCGCCTGCAGGGCCAGGTGATCCGGTCGGTCGAGCGCCGGGCTAAATACCTGTTCCTGCATGTTGATGCCGGCACGGTGATCGTACATCTGGGCATGTCGGGGAGCCTTAGGGTGATTACCGACAGCGCGCCGGCAATGACCCACGACCACGTTGAGCTCAGCCTCAATAATGGACGAATTCTGCGTTTCAACGACCCACGGCGCTTTGGTTGCTGGCTGTGGACCGACGACTGGCTCAGGCACCCGCTGATCCGGGATCTCGGCCCGGAACCTTTGTCATCAGATTTCAGCGGCGCCGGGCTGTTTCAGCGATCCCGCGGCAAGCAGACGCCCATCAAGTCGTTCATTATGGACAATCATGTGGTGGTTGGCGTTGGCAACATCTACGCCAACGAAGCCCTGTTCAAGGCCGGCATTCATCCCAGGCGGAAGGCCGGCCGCATTAGCCTCGACCGCTACCACCGGCTAGCGGCCGCTATAAAAGAAACCCTCAGCGCCGCCATCCTCATGGGCGGCACGACGCTTCGGGACTTCGTCAACAGCGACGGAAAACCCGGATATTTCGCACAGTCTCTGCTGGTTTATGGCCGCGGCGGCGCTGATTGCAGCGAATGCCACACCCGCCTGAAAGAAATACGCATGAACAACCGGTCAACCGTTTATTGCCCTCGCTGTCAGCGATAGCGTGAATTCAATCCGTGAGTGATCGCACTTTTCGCCGAAAAATCGTTTGAAATTGCGGCAATATGATTCATAGTTAACACAGAATTAACAGGAGAGAATAACCATGATTCGCAAGATTTCCCGCACCTTGGTGGTGGCCGTCGCCGCCTGTTTACTGGCATTTTCCTCCTTGGGCCATGCACGGGCCGTTGACGAAAGCCCCTCCGCGCTGGCCATGACGGCCGATGCCGTGATTCTGCGGCCTGCTCTGCTGGCAACCACCATCGTGGGCACTGCGGTCTATCTGGTCTCCCTGCCCTTTTCGGCCCTGGGCGGAAATGCCGGAGAAGCAGGCGAAGTGCTGGTCGTCGGGCCAGCCAAGGCGACGTTTGTACGCTGTCTGGGCTGCACCCGCAGCGGCCGTAAGCCGGAAACCGTAGAGCAGTCCAGCGACTGACCGGCACACACCGTCCGTAAAATCCCGGCTTGCCAGCAACCGGAAACTGAGGCAGCCTGAAGAAAATTCTTCAGGCTGTTTTGTTTATGGTGGACTGGTCAACCCTCGATACCGTGTTCCTGGATATGGATGGAACACTCCTCGATCTGCATTTCGATGCCCATTTCTGGCTTGAGCATCTGCCCAGGCGGTATGCCGAGCAGTTTGACCTGCACCCACAGAAGGCCAAAGACCAGCTGATCACCATGATCATGGCCGAGCGCGGTTCTCTGAACTGGTACTGTACCGACTACTGGAGCGAGCGGCTCTCAGTCGACATCACCCGCTTAAAGACCGAAGTCAGTGATCGCATTGGCTACCGTCCCCACGTTCCGGATTTCCTGGCGACTCTGCGCAATGCCGGGCTTCGCTCCGTCATTGTCACCAACTGTCACCCAGACCCACTTGCCCTTAAACTCAGAAAAACAGGTCTGAACCAACATGTGGACGCCATCATCTCAAGCCATGAGCTGGGCAAGCCCAAGGAGGATCCGGACTTCTGGCAAGACCTGGGCCACCGAATCCCCTACCGACACGAAAAGACGCTGATGGTCGATGACAGCTTCCCGGTGCTCGAGAGTGCCCAAAAGGCTGGCATTGGCCAGTGCCTTGCCATTCTTGAACCCGACAGCACACAGAGCCCCAACCCACACCACCCCGACATTCCGGGCATTCGGCATTTCGACGAAGTGCTGCCTGCCCTCCGGTCGCTTCGGACACTGCCATCAGAGAGATGAGACGGTTATAATTCACCCGGTGAAACACGGGTCGCCCTTCGGGCGGGCCAATCAGGTGGGGAGATATGAAGGCAACAAACGCTGACGACCAGACTGTCCGGCTCGACAAATGGCTCTGGGCGGCCCGCTTTTACAAAACCCGTTCGTTGGCAAAAGAGGCCATCGAGGGCGGCAAGGTGCACTACAATAGCCAGCGCGCCAAGCCCGGCAAAGCTGTAGAAGCAGGCGCAGAAGTCACACTGCGCCAAGGCTGGCAAGAGAAAGTCGTTATTGTAGACGATGTCAGCGGGCGCCGAAGAAGTGCCCCGGAGGCTCAGAAGCTCTACCACGAAACGGAAGACAGCGCCAAAAAGCGGGAAGAAATGGCCTGGCAGCGGAAAACCATGCAGGCCGCCCAATTGCCACCGGCACGTCGACCCAGCAAGAAAGACCGCCGCACAATCCAGCGGTTCCGGGACCAGAACGGCCTGTAACTGCAAACACCCAATTAACAGACAGCTTCAGGAGTCACCATGGCATCCCGTGATCAGTTTCAACGTTTTATCTTTGAACACAGTCAGGTTCGGGGTGCCTGGGTGCAACTGGGCGACAGCTTTTGCCAGATCACTGGTCAGGCGCCCTACCCGGCCTCGGTCCGGCAACTGCTGGGTGAGTCGCTGGTTGCCAGCGTGTTATTGAGCAGCACACTGAAATTCCAGGGCACCGTATCGCTGCAGGCCGCTGGCGAAGGCGCATTGAGCACACTGATGTCAGAGTGCAGCCACGACCGCTATATTCGGGGGCTGGCACGATTTGATGAGCACGCGGTCAGTGGCGACTCCTTGCACGAACTTCTCGGCCAGGGCCGAATGGCCATTACCATCACACCAGACCAAGGCCAACGCTATCAGGGTGTGGTTCCCCGGGAATCCGACACACTGGCAGGCTGCCTCGAAGAATACTTTGAACGCTCCGAACAGCTGGCGACCAGCCTGTTTCTGTTTGCTAACGAAGGGTCGGCGGCAGGGCTACTGTTGCAGCGCCTGCCAGGGCATACCGAAGAGGATGACGACCTGTGGAATCGAGTCAACCACCTGGCCCGCACCGTCAAGCCAGAGGAGCTGCTTAACCTCGACAGCGAAACGCTGCTGCATCGCCTGTTCAACGAAGAGACCGTCCGCCTGTTCGATGCGGAACCGGTGGCATTCCGTTGCAGCTGCTCCCGGGAGCGTACACTGGCTGCCCTGGAAGGAATCGGCAAAGAGGAGTGCTACAGCATTCTTGATGAGCAAGGCAGCATCAATATGGACTGCCAGTTCTGCCACGCAAACTATCGCTTTGATAGAAATGATATTGACCACCTTTTCACCGGTCATACGCTACACTAAACACTTTATCAATTTGCCTGGAAGCCGCTGCTGGCAAGGCTTTCAGGGCAGTCGTTTTTTACCGGCGTCTCTGGCATAATAGCGCGCCTGAATTGACCCGATTGTTCAGATTTCCGCCAATTTTTTGAGGCGCAGTCTGGGCAATCACGAAGACATCCCAAGGGCGAGGTCGAAGTGAGCAACACTTATAATGATCTGAGTACAGCACGACTGGTCGAGCTGGCATTGGCACGAAACGAAGGCCAGCTGGCGGCTAACGGTTCTCTGGTGGTTACCACTGGCGAACGCACTGGCCGGTCTCCGATGGACCGTTTTATCGTCCAGGAACCCAGCACCGCTGACGATATTCACTGGGGCCCGATCAACCGCCCCTTTGACGCCGACAAGTTCGACGCTCTGTGGGATCGCGTTGAAGCCTACATCGCAGAAAAAGACCAGTTCGTCTCTCACGTTCACGTTGGTTCAGACCCGGAGCACTTTCTGCCGGTGAAAATGACCACTGAGACCGCCTGGCAAAACCTGTTCGGCCGGAACCTGTTCATCCGCCCGGAAGCCTACAACGCTTCTGACAAGCAGGAATGGCAAATCCTCAACGCCGCCAACTTTGAATGTGTTCCGGAGCGCGATGGCACCAATTCCAACGGCTGCGTGATCATCAACTTCGCCAAACGCAAGGTGCTGCTCGCGGGCATGCACTACGCCGGCGAAATGAAGAAGGCCATGTTCTCGGTACAGAACTTCCTGCTGCCGGAGAAAGACGTCCTTCCGATGCACTGCTCTGCCAACGTCAGCGAAAACGGCGAAACCTGCCTGTTCTTCGGCCTGTCCGGTACCGGCAAGACCACCCTGTCGGCTGATCCGCACCGTTTCCTGATCGGTGATGATGAACACGGCTGGGGCCCGGGCACGGTCTTTAACATCGAAGGCGGCTGCTACGCCAAGTGCATCGATCTGAGCCAGAAGAACGAGCCGATCATCTGGGATGCCATTCGCTTTGGTGCGATCGTCGAAAACGTGACCATCGATCCGGAAACCCGCGAGCCGGATTACACCGACGTTTCGCTCACCGAGAACTCCCGTTGCGCCTACCCGCTGGAGCACGTCGAAAAGCGGGTACTGGAAAACCGTGCTGGCGAGCCGTCACACATTATCTTCCTGACCTGCGACATGACCGGCGTACTGCCTCCGGTTTCCATCCTGAGCCGTGAAGCAGCTGCCTACCACTTCCTGAGTGGTTACACAGCCCTGGTAGGTTCTACTGAAATGGGCTCATCTTCCAAACTGAAGTCCACCTTCTCGACCTGCTTCGGCGCACCTTTCTTCCCTCGCCCGGCGGGCGTGTACGCTGAGCTGTTGATGAAGCGTATTGACGAGTTTGGCAGCAAGGTGTTCCTGGTGAACACAGGCTGGACCGGCGGCCCCTTCGGTGAAGGCAAGCGCTTCAGCATTCCCACCACCCGCGCCATCATTGCCGCCATTCAGAATGGCGACCTGGACGACGTGGAATGCGAGCACCTGAATGCGCTGAACCTCGATGTGCCCAAGCACATCCCTGGCGTAGACAATGAACTGCTGAACCCGCGCAACACCTGGACCAGCCCGGAATATTACGACGGCAAGGCCCAGGAACTGATTGCCCAGTTCGTGGAAAACTTCAAGAAGTTTGACGTGGCAGACGCCATCGTTGAGGCCGGCCCGAAGCTCAGCTGAGCTTTACCGGTTTAAAAAAAAGCGCCCTGCGAAAGCACGGCGCTTTTTTTATAACCGGCGTCCTGAGAGGCCGGTTGTTCACCGTGGAAATCCCGCAACGCCGGGATCCACAGTGTCTTTGAGCTACCTAACCGGCATAGAACATCAGCGGTACAAAGGCCACCAGCAGTAACGACAAGCCCATGGCAATCAAAGGCATGATGATACGCTCGTGACGCTGGTAGAAGGTTCCGCCTTCCTGCTGGGCCGCCAGCACTTCAGCTTCCCCCACCACCTGTCGGGTCAACAGATGATTAAGTGCAACCGGCGGGCTCAAATACCCAAGCTCAAACGCCACCAGCGTCACCATCCAGAAGTGAATCGGGTGAATGCCACTGGAATAGGCAATGGTTGCGACCGTTGCGGTAACCAGAATCACCGCACCAAAGGCATCCATGATCATGCCGAGGATCACCAGAATGATCACCATCAGCACCATGGCCGACCAGGCGCTGTCAAAAGCCTGGGGAAAGGCTTCCATGATGTGGGATCGCTCGATAACACCGCCAATGCTGACTGACAGGCCAAGCAACAGCAGGAGCGCGCCGATTTCGGCCGTTGTATCATTGGTAGCGCTGCGTACGCTACGCTCCAGGCCTTGGTGATTAAACTCACCCGAAGCCCGGCCACCGCGATTTTTCAGACTGATGTGCTCATACAGCAGAATGGCCAGCATGATCACCGGCAATAATCGCGGCGCCGAGAACTCATCCATTCTGACATCAAGGGCAAACCGATATAGCAACACCACGGCAACGATCACCAGAACATAGGGAATCAATGGCCGCAACGCCATGATCGAAGCCGGAAACGCTTCGGCGCTGGGCGCAAGATCAAACTTGCTCTGGCGGTTTACCGTGATCGCCACCAGACTGAACATGGCCGCCGTCAGGACAAACACCCAGATGCCCCAGCCAAACAGTTCATCGGTGGTTACTTCCCGGTTCAGGTAGGCAATCACCACCACCAGCAGGCAGGGCCGAAGTACCACGCCCAGAGATCCGGACATTGCCGTGGCTGCCAGAGCCAGATGGCGCCGGGCACCAGCCGCACGCAGCTCGCTGTAGATAACCGCACCAGCGGCAATAACAAATATGCCGGACGCACCGGTGTAGGCGGTCGGAATGGCCGCCACCAGAACCGCCACAACGGCCAGCATCTCCGGTGGCATACGCCAAGGCCGGAACACGTTGAACACCAAGGTCGCCAGCCGGGTTTGCTTGAGCATCATACCGACCCAGACATAGAGCCCGACATTGAGAAACATGTCAGCCAGCTCCATCATCTTGCCGAGATAGATACCGATACCGGAGGAATGACCAATCAGCGCAAAATAGGTGCCGGAGATCAGGCACATAACCGTATACAAGGGCACTGCCAGGAAGGCCTGATTCGGGTTGCCGCCGCTCTCCAGATCGTCTGGCACCCGGAACAGACGGTAAAGACTGGCCAAAGTCAGACAGGCGAAACCGATAACCCAGAAGTTATGGAGTAAAAGTTCTTCGGCAGAGACCGTTGTACTGCTGCCCAGGCTTGACTGTCTGAAAATGACACTCGAGCCCAACAACATGGCGTTTGCAACGGTTTGCAGGGTCAGGGATACCGTGTAATCCAGCCGGGTTTCCATGGCCCGCATGGCAATGTGATGACGGGTCAGTGTGGCGGTCACGGCGCACAGCATCACCAGAATCACCAGAGCGTAACGCTGCGCAGCCAGTCCGAATGCAATCAGGTCCGCCACAAACAGTTCAACCGCACGGTATGCCCGTACGCCCGGGGTCAGCTTGTCTTGCAAATCCTCGTAATTGGCATGAGCGGCCCGGCAATCCGCCGCCGAGCGCTCGATGGCCAGCCGAACTTCCGCGGGATCTTTCTCGTGGCTGCCGAGAAGCGCAGCCATCGGGTCGTCAGAAGGGGCCATGGCCAGTTCTTCAGCGACAGCAGCATCGATATCCTGGATGACACTGCACTCCGGTTTGGCCGGGTCCATACGCAGCTTGTAGTAACCGCTCCACATCTGCTCTCCGCCACGGAGCATCTGGTTGTGGATATCACTGCTGGTAGAGAAAATGACGACCGAAAGCAACAACAGACAAGCTGGCAGTGATGAAAACCACTCCAGCCTGCTACGACTAAATCGACCCTGAGTCATGACAGCCCACTCTGGAATTTACGGGTTTACAACAGATCGTCCAGATCCATCGTTTCAACTGGCGCCTGCTGGTCATCCCAGAAGGTTCCGTATTGGCCCATCGGTGTGCGATGGCCGGTATTTTCTACCCAAAGCCGATCCGACATCGAAACAAGCATGTTGGTAGCCATCCCGTTCACGAACCGCCACTCTTCATTAACCTCACCCTCTTTCAGAGACTCGGCATGGTCACGAATGATCGACTTCACCAGCTCGATATCATTTTTGTTGGTCGCAGCAATGGCATGGAATACATGACCAAGGCGGACACCCGCCTCCTTTCCTTGCTTCTGAGCAACAGCCAACCGCTCAAAGGCATCTTCACCCTGAGGCTGGGTACCGGGGATCATCGCCCATACCGTTGCCCTCAGCGCCATGGGGGCGCCCCACCATTTGGTGTTGTCCATGCACTGGCTGGCGCGGCCAACCACTGAGCCGGTGTTAAAGGGCACCCCGATAGAGGCGGTTGCCTGAATCTGTCCGTTCAGGGCCTGCAAACCAGACAGAAGGCCTGCCATGTAGATGAACTCATCCATCTCGTCATCAAAATCCGGGCACTCGTTGTCGTCCGGCTTGCCGTAGTGGGCATTGTGATGCTGCCAACCCTTCAGGTACCGTTTCGCCGCCAGGCTATAGGCTCGCTTTTTGCGAATAAACGCATCTTCAGCCGCCGTACCGTTCATGGCATACATCGCTGCCAGACCGGCCAGTTCATGCTGATTGGCCTCTTCTTCTGCGCAACTACCGGCAGACAGGTACAGCATGACCGCCAGCTGATCCGGCTCACTGGTAACCCGACCAAAGGACATCAGCAACGGCGCGGTTGCCTCACTCATGGAGCAGCCCATTGCGGTATCATCGGATTCCATCAAGTAGGGCACCGTATGATTACGGGAGAAACCTTTCATCACATCGCCGGTGGTCTTGTAGATCATGTTGTTAACAACACCACAGCCGCTCAGGGCCAGGCTGGCCGCAAGCGCTGTCGCCAGGCCGCGGATTCGTGTTCCAGAGGAAATGGTTGTCCGGAAAGCTGTCATAACGTCTGCACCCTTTTATTCTTGTGCGTATCCGATATTCAATCTGTGCCAGGCCTTCATGCCGTTTTTGTTACATCCTGTAACTCGCAAGGCATTATGGCGAAGTCGGCTGCCGGTTAATGAGACAGGCCCCGCAAATGACGCTACTGAAGGCGTGTCGCCACAGACTGGGGTTTGCACATTAGCGCTAAAGCCACTATAGATTGCATGAACCAACAGCCTCTGGCCGGTGGTTCATGCAACGACAATAATCAGAACAACAGACAGGAGTACTCCATGCGCAAACCTGAACTGGCAGCTGCCATTGCCGATAAAGCCGGGCTTACCCGTGAAAAAGCCAGTGAAGTGATCAACGCCGTCACCGACCAGATTTCAGCGGCCGCCGCCAGAGGTGAAGACATCACCCTTATCGGTTTTGGCACTTTTTCCATCCGCGAACGTGACGCCCGCAATGGCCGAAACCCCCAGACCGGAGCTACCATCAAGATCCCGGCCAGTAAAACCGTCGGTTTCAAGGCCGGTAAAGCACTGAAAGACGCTGTCCGCTGAGACGATCCTGGCCCGCCACTGGCGGGCCATCAACGCTCGCTCAGGAAGCGCACTCAGACCGGGCACCATCTACCCTGCACCGAATGGCCTTCATCAGTTTGATCGCCCGCTCGTCATAAACGCCGTCTTCAAGCAATGACAAGCGAACCTGTCGCAGCATTTTGTCGTATTCCGCTACGTCTTCCTGGGGTGGGTGCATCCAGACGTCGTCCGGAATACCGGCCTCTGCTTCGGCAATAATTCCGTAGGCCTGATCAATTCGCTTGATCGACTCATCCCGCACCATCTGGCCGGCATCATCCGGGAAACGGTCACGGTGGATAATCACCTGAAAGTTCATATAGGCCAGGGCGTACTTGAACACGCCACCATTGGAGTTCACCCCCTTGTACAATTCCAGGGGCTGATAGGCCACGGCGGGCGCGTAGGCAAGATCAACGCTGCCGTTATTGAATTTGCCGGCAAAGTTGGCGGAATTTGACCCCACAACGGAGGCACCAACATGGCGAACCATCCGCACTGAGGCATTGTCGTAATCAAGCGTCGCGATGCGCTTGCCCTGCAATTTCTCGACCGAATCGACGGAGCGGTCACGGGTGTGCAGGTAAACCGCACCACCCGGGAACACGCCGGCCACTTCGTACGGCCCTTCAATCAGGAACTGGCGTGCTTTGGGCTGGCTCAGCGTGTTGAACAGAAGGCGCATTTCCTGTTCGCCAGGCACCGCACCCATGGCCTCAAGTGTGCCGGTAAATTTGTTGAACTCGCGGGCCCGGGTGCCGGTCAGCAAGACCGCATCACACTGGCCAGCCTTGAAATCCTCGGCGGCAACTTTTTCATCGGTGTAGGCTCGCAAGTCCAGCTTGATTCCCCGGTTGAGCGCCACTGGCTGGAACTCTTTGGTAATGGCGAACAACGGGCCATTGGCACCAACCGGGTCAAACACACAGAAACTGCGCTCAAGCATGTCTTTCGGGGCTTCCTGGGCCTGGCCCACAGCGGGTGCGATCATGCCGGCACACAGCGCTGCGGCCAAGGCGATACGGCGGGAAAAACGAATTGTGGTCACGGGACGACTCCTGATTATTATTGTCGGATGCTGGCGCCTGCAGGCAGCCGGCAACCCATTGGTTAATGCCAAAGATGGTAGAGGTTGGAGCAGTAGGATACGTTGGCTGAGGTGCCTGCCATCAAGGCTTTTTCTGCTATTTGAATGCAATCTGTGATGGGATCGACAGAGGTGGGGCCACCTCTGCCGCATTCTGGATTTCGGTTAGCCTGCGTCGGCCCAGGCGGGGTGACCATTCACCAGCGTTAACCTTACCCTTCCCGATAAGTCGCGACCAGAAACCGGCACATGATGGCCTGAAGACAGCAGCGTCTTCGCTGAAGGCCGCCAATGCGCGGTGGGATCGAAAACACACACATCCGCGACGGCGCCTGCCACCAACCCGGGGGACAGGCCAACAACGGCAGCCGGCCCAGTGGTCAGTGCAGCCAGCAATTGAGCAAGGCCCAACTCCCCCCGGTCAACCAGTTCAAGCCCAAGCGACAAAAGACTTTCGATACTGGAAAGGCCAGGTTCGGTGGCCGGCAACGGTGCTTGCTTGGCCGCACTGTCATGGGGGTGATGCTGGCTGACAATGGCATCAATGACGCCATTCTGCACGGCCGCCACCAGAGCTTTCCGGTCAGCCTCGGAACGCAACGGGGGGCGAACGTGGAAGCGACTGTCAAACCCGGCCAGAGCGTCTTCGGTAAAGCACAACTGGTGCATGGCCACATCGGCCGTCACCTGAATACCACGCCGCTTTGCATCCGCCAGCATTTCGACACTTCGGGCGCTGGAAAGCTGGCTCAGGTGTAGCTTGACGCCGGTTTCTTCCGCCAACAACAGCATTTCCATCACCGCGGCGGTTTCCGCCACTTCCGGAATACCCAGCAGGCCCAGGCGCGTGGCGACCTGGCCATCATGGGCGTAGCCATCCGCCGCGAGCGCCTGGTTTTCGGGGCTGAACATAACCGTCAGCCCGAACGTCTGGGCATAGGCCATACACCGTCGCAATATCCTCGCGTTGCGGATTCCCCGGGACCCGTTACCAACGGCTACGCAGCCGGCGTTTTTCAGGCCAGCCAGATCACTCAACAGCTCGCCGTCGAGGCCACGGGTGATGGCGCCGACTGGCAACACCCGCACTGCGCCCCGGGAATCCGCGCCATCACGAATCAAATGAGTAACGGCACTTGAGTCGTTGACCGGAGAGGTCTCCGGAGACGCGCACACGGTTGTGAACCCGCCGTGAGCCGCTGCACGGGTTTCCGTGGCGATGTTGCCTTTCTGGCCATTGCCCGGCTCCCGCAGGTTGCAGCACAGATCAATAAAACCCGGCGCGATAACACAACCAGACGCATCAAACGACTGCTCCGCACTGGCGCTCAAGGCTGAGGCGCCCAAGGCCGCCACTTTGCCGTCCTGGATCAGGAGCCCCGGGTTACTGGATGCTTCTCCCATACCATCAAACAGCGTGCCACCGGTAATTTTCAGACTGCCGTACGGCTGACCAAGGCTCATGACCGGGCTCCCTCGCTGTTCATTTGTTTTTGCTGACGCTCCGCCATCTGACCACCCATCGCCATGGACATCACGGCCATACGGATCGCAATGCCATTGGTGACCTGGTTAAGAATCACCGATTGGGGCCCGTCTGCCACTGCGGATTCGATTTCAACACCGCGATTGATCGGGCCCGGGTGCATCACAATGCAGTCCGGCTTCGCCAACGCCAGCTTCGCCTGATTCAACCCGTACAAGCGGTAGAACTCCCGTTCGCTGGGCAACAACGCCCCTTCCATACGCTCGTTCTGCAGGCGCAGCATGATCACCACGTCCAGATCTTTCATGCCCCGGGCCATATCGTATTCGACCTTGCAACCCAAGCTCTCCACATCCCGCGGCAACAGCGTGCCCGGCGCAATCACCCGCACCTCTTCAGCACCCAGCTCGTTGAGTGCGCGGATCTGGGAGCGAGCCACCCGGGAGTGAAGAATATCTCCAACAATAGCTACCTTGAGTCCGGTGAAGCCGCCCTTGTGCTGGCGGATGGTGAGCATGTCGAGCATCGCCTGGGTCGGGTGTGCGTGGCGGCCGTCACCGGCGTTGATGATGGCCACTCCGGGGGTCACACTTTCAGCGATGAAGTGCGGCGCTCCGCTCTGGGAATGGCGCACCACAAACATGTCGCTGGCCATGGCCTCCAGGTTGAGCAGGGTGTCCGACAGAGACTCACCTTTGGAGGTGGCAGACGTTGAAATGTCCAGATTCAGGACGTCGGCAGACAATCGCTTGGCGGCCAGCTCGAAGGTGCTTCGGGTCCGTGTGCTGGACTCAAAGAACAAGTTCACCACCGTTCTCCCCCGCAACAACGGGACTTTTTTGATACTGCGCTCACCGACTTCGATAAACGAGTCTGCGGTGTCCAGAATGTCCGTGAGCAGTTCGCGGTTCAGGCCGTCCAGGGTCAGAAAATGCCGCAACTGACCCTCCCGGGTCAGTTGCAAGTGGTTCGGGGAAGGGTCGTTTGCGGTCATGGCTCGCCTGTTATCAATGGGGAGGTGTTACTTACTGCCCGGTTTCCTGTAATTCAATGTGCAGCGGCTCAGGGCCACGCAGCTTTACGCGCTGGTGCGCGTCCAGTGTCAGCACCCGGCCTGTCACATCCGGCTGAATCGGTAGCTCTCTGGCGCCCAGGTCAATCAATGTCGCCAGTATGATACTGGCTGGCCGGCCGTAATCGAAAATCTCGTTCATCGCAGCGCGGATGGTACGGCCACTCATGATGACATCATCAATCAGAATAATGTCGCGGCCTTCGGTATCGAACGGCAGGCTCGAGGGCGTGACTTTCGGGTTCAGTCCGATGCGACTGAAATCGTCCCGATAGAAGGAAATATCCAACTCGCCGTATGGCTCGGCAAGGCCAAGGCGCTTGCTCATGACATCCGCCAGCCACACTCCGCCGGTGCGGATACCGATCAGCGCAGGGGTGTCGACGCCACGCTGCTCCAGAATCCGGCGCAAACCGGCCTCCAGTCCGTCAAGCAACTGGTTGATATCGAGCAATGCGGTCATTCGAACCTCGTCAGTCAGGTCAGCCGGCCTGTTCCCGGCACCAGGTTTCCAATATCAACACGGCGGCCAGGTCGTCCACACCGTGGCGGCCAAAGTCCCGGCTGCCGCCTGCGGCCATCACTTCACCTTTGGCTTCAAAGCTGGTCAGCCGCTCGTCCACCATCTCGACAGGTACATGATAACGGCCGTGCAGTCGCTTGCCGAATTTCCGGGCCCGGGCACACATGTCGTTCTCGGTGTCATCCATGTTCAGCGGCAAACCCACCAACGCCAGGTCCGGCTGATATTCCGCCAGCAGTCGCTCGATGTGACTCCAGTCCGGAATGCCATCACGGGCCGGAATCATCGCCAGCGGCTGACCGGTACCGAGCATTTCCTGGCCCGAAGCCACACCAATGCGACGGGTACCGAAATCAAACGCCATAAGTCTGCGGCTGCCGGGTTCAGGCATGACCCACCGAATCACTGAGCTGGTTCAGATCTACCCCGATCAGCCGCAGTACCGCCTCATAGCGTTGTTCGACCGGGGTCCGGAACAGGATGTCGGTGCTGGCGGGGCAGGTCAGCCAGGCGTTGCTGCCGAGCTCTTCCTCCAGCTGGCCCTCACCCCAACCGGAATAACCGAGGGCGACCAAAAACTCCGCTGGGCCATCATCTTTACCGATACTTTCAAGAACATCCCGGGACGTTGTCAGCAGCACGTCGTCGGTCACCCGGGCCGTATTCTGCCATTCGCGCCCCGGCGAATGCAGCACAAATCCCCGTTCTGGCTGAACCGGCCCACCGGTAAAGACCGGCAAATCCAGCTCGCCGCCGTGCATGTCGAGCTGCTCCAGAATCTCCCCAAGATGGATGTCCAGAGGTTGATTGACCATCAACCCAAGAGCGCCCTCTTCGGAATGCTCACACAAATAAATCACACCGCCATGAAACCGCGGATCGGAAAGCCAGGGCGACGCCACCAGGAAGTGGTGCCGCAGGCTGCCAGTTGTGGTGCTGTTTTCTGTCATCCTGAGCTGAGCCCCCGCTTCTGGAATGACCAGGTTCGTATGATTTCCAGCTCGTCGGCCTCCTGTCGCATTTCCTCGGGGAAAGGCGCAAACGGTGCGGCCATTCGAACAATACGGATGGCCGCATCATCCAACACGGTACTTCCTGAAGACTGGAGAATAGCCACTTCTTTGATTGTGCCATCTTTCCGCAGAGAAACCAGCATGCGCAAATCGCCATAAATACCAGCCCGGCGAGCCTCTGTGGGGTAGTTGATATTACCAACCCGGGTCACCTTGCCGACCCAGTTCTGAACATACCAGGCATTGTTGGATTTCAGGGTGGAGGCAGCCGTCACCCGCATGACCCTGGGCTTACGAGCGTAAGCCTGTTGCTGGGCATCGAAGCGGGCCTCCAGGCTGGCGATTTCCAGGCTGCGTTCCATCAGGCTTTTGCGCTCACTGCGGGGCAGCGGCTCCGGCTCGGTGCGTTCATCAGGCTGACGCACCTCCCTGCGCGCTTCACTGGTCTCGACCACGGCCCGCTCCTGGCTGGGCGACGGCTCTGTCGTGGATTGCGGTTCCGGTTGCACATTCGCCATCTGAGGCTGGCTGGCCTCGGCTGGCTGGGGCGAGGTCATCTCCAGGGGCTCATCTTCGGTACCGCTGCCCTGCTGGTTGGTCTGGGCGAGAAAGTCAGCCTTTTCCGGAGCCTGCTCATCGTCAAACTGGGACAGGGTAATCTCCATGGTTTGCGCCGAGGAGCTGGGCAGTTCCGGCGCAAAGGTAATGCCCAGCACGATAATGGCATGCACCGCCACTGCCATGAACAGGGTAAATGAAAACCGGTCGAAGTCGCTTACCTGAACTGCCATTACTTATCCTGATTCTGCATCCCGGGCCCGGAAACCGCCGGCATCAGCACTGCTTCAGGCGCCGCTCAACGGCGTCCATCAACATACCCGCAATATCGATTCCGAACGCTGTATCCAGCTCCCGGATACAGGTCGGACTGGTTACATTGATCTCTGTGAGGTAGTCACCAATCACATCAAGGCCAACGAACATCAGCCCCTTCTGCTTGATCACCGGGGCCACCCTGGCACAGATTTCACGATCACGAGCGGTCAGTTCGCGCCCCTCACCCCGACCACCTGCGGCCAGGTTCCCGCGATTTTCACCCTGGGAAGGAATTCGCGCAAGGGCATAGGGTACCGGCTCGCCATCAATCAGCAGAATGCGCTTGTCACCATCGGAAATTTCAGGAACGAATTTCTGCGCCATGGCCTGATGAGCGCCATAGTTGGTCAGGGTTTCAATAATGACACCCAGGTTGGCATCATTTTCCTTGACCCGGAAAATGGATCGGCCACCCATGCCATCCACCGGCTTCATGATGATGTCACCATGCTCCGCGTAGAACTCCCGGAATCGCAGGGAAGATCGGGTAACGATCAATGGTGGTGTAAGATCCTCAAACTGCGCTGCGAACAGCTTTTCATTGCAGTCTCGCAGGGTTGCCGCCGGATTGACCACCAGAGCACCTTGCTGTTCGGCTGCCTCCAGAATGTAGGTGGCCATCAGGAATTCACGATCAACCGGCGGATCTTTGCGCATCAGAATCACATCCAGGTCACCCAGGGCCCGATCCTGACTGGCACCAAAGCTGAACCAGTTTTCCGGGTCCATATGCACGGTGAGGCTTCGGGTATGGGCCCTGGCCTGACCACCGGCCAGATACAGATCTTGTTGCTCCATATACTCAATGTCCCAGCCCCGCTTCTGCGCAGCCAGCAACATGGCGAGCGAACTGTCCTTCTTGAAATGGATGTCCTCGATAGGATCCATCACGATCCCGAGCCGGATTGCCATAGAGTCTCCTGGAGTATCTGTTTAAATGCCCGAGAAACGCGCTGCTGA
The DNA here is from genome assembly GCF_030541005.1 of Marinobacter sp. SS5-14b. Classification (GTDB taxonomy): domain Bacteria; phylum Pseudomonadota; class Gammaproteobacteria; order Pseudomonadales; family Oleiphilaceae; genus Marinobacter. The sequence goes on from NZ_JASSVM010000002.1 coordinate 49,421, forward strand.
AAACACGAACCGGTCAGCAGAGCGATCCCGATATAAAGTGCTATGATGAAGATGGTATTGTACCCCAGCCGCGAATGCATCCGGAGAAATCCTGCGGTGAATACGTGACAACGGAAACAGAAGTACATTTGGTCACAAACTAATACTTTTTATCCGGCCATGGATACTCTATAAATGAGCGGGGTTTATAGAACAACCTTAAGGTTTGTGTTAAAAACCCTCTACAAAATAATGACACTCGCTTGAGCGCAAGGCAGTTGGACAATGGATGACAACTTCGAGAACTTGAAGATCATGGTGATCGACGATAGCAAAACCATTCGTCGCACCGCAGAAACCCTTTTGAAAAAGGTTGGCTGTGAGGTCATCACTGCCACTGACGGCTTTGACGCTCTGGCCAAAATCGCCGATTCCCAGCCGGATATCATTTTCGTTGATATTATGATGCCCCGCCTGGACGGCTATCAGACCTGCGCATTAATCAAGAACAATTCCTCTTTCAAGAAGACGCCGGTTATCATGCTCTCGAGCAAGGACGGCCTGTTTGATAAAGCCAAAGGCCGTATCGTAGGCTCGGATCAGTACCTGACCAAACCCTTCAGCAAGGATGAGCTGCTCAATACCATCCGCCAATACACGCCGCAGGCGGAACAGTAAACCTGCTGATACCCAGAACCATCGAGGAAACCATGGCTCGCATTTTGATTGTTGACGATTCGCCAACTGAAGTTAAAAAGATCTCCACCATTCTGGAAAAGCACAATCACGAAGTGCTGACCGCCGATAACGGCGCCGATGGTGTTGCCAAAGCCCGTGCAGAAACACCCGATCTGGTGCTGATGGACGTGGTCATGCCCGGCCTGAACGGCTTTCAGGCAACCCGCCAGCTCACCCGCGCACCGGAAACCGCCTCTATCCCGGTGGTGATCGTGACCACCAAGGATCAGGAAACGGATCGCGTGTGGGGAACCCGCCAGGGTGCCAAGGGTTACCTGGTAAAGCCAGTTAACGAAGACGATCTGATCAAAACAATCAACAGCCTGATTGCCTGATCCTCAACCGTGGAGTAAGCATGTCCGCCCAGGCCGCCCCTTTTGCCGTTCTGACGGATATCGCCCAGCGTAGCCGAGCCATGGCTTCCGGTCTGCCGGAGCAACAGGAAGCCGTTGAGCTGTGGAACGGCATCGGCTTCATACTGGCCGGTGAGCGCTATGTTGCTCCTATGGGCGACATTACTGAAATCCTGCATGTACCCCGGTTTACGCACATTCCCGGGGTGCGTCCGTTTATGATGGGCGCCGCCAACGTTCGGGGCCGACTCCTGCCCCTGGTGGATCTCGCCGGCTTTTTTGATATTCCCCGGTCATCGCGCAGCCTGCGCGATCGCCGGGTTTTGGTTATTGAGCAGGGCGATATATTCAGCGGCCTGGTCGTAGACAGTGTTTTGGGCATGCAATACTTCGCAACAGACAGTTTCAGAGCCAACCCGGAAGGGGTGCCTGACAGCGTTCAGCCGTTTGTAGAAGGCGGATATGAACGTAACGAGGAGGTCTGGAAAGTGTTCTCTGCCGCCGATCTGGTGGATGACGAACGTTTTCTCGATGTCGCACAGTGGTAAGGGTGATGGTACTGGCAGGAACATCACCCTGACCGTCTGATACCCGCTACAACAACTTGCCATTTCCAGAAGAAAGAGGCCGGGAGCCAGAAGATGAAAAACAGAGCCGGAAGACTCAGTATGGGACAGGGAGGCAACAAGCTGGTTGCCGGCCTGATCGCAGCACTGATTGCACTCACTATCCTGCTCGTTGTGGTGCTGTTCATCATCAACAAAGACAGCCAGAACGATCAGGAATACATCGCCAACACCGCAGAAATGCGGGTACTCTCACAGGAGATCGCGAAAAACGCGACGGAAGCTGCCGGCGGCACCGCCGAAGCCTTCGACCAGCTTCGCCGCTCCCGTGATGAGTTCCAGCAACTCTGGACGAGCGTAACCGAGGGCAACCCCGAAACCGGCCTTCCCGCCAGTGAACTGGCCCAGCAAAGTGGCGTGCAGCAACACTGGGATACGGTTCGTGAAAACGCCGACAGTATTCTGTCCACCCGGGAAGCGGTACTCGGCCTGCATGAAGTAGCCCGCACCCTGAACGAAACCATTCCGCAGTTGCAGGTTGAGTACGATGACATCGTACAGATCCTGCTGGACAACGGCGCACCGGCCGAGCAGATCTCCCTCGCCCAGCGCCAGTCGCTGCTGGCAGAGCGGATTGTTCGCTCGGTCAACAACGTACTGTCCGGTGATGAAGACGCCGTTATCGCCGCCGACCGCTTTGGTCGCGATGCCAGCCTGTTCGGACGGGTTCTGGATGGCCAGCTTAATGGTAACCCCGGCATGGGCATTACCCAGGTTGCTGATGAAGACGCCATATACGGCCTGGAAGCGGTTGACGAGCTTTTCGAATTCGTTTCCCAGAACGTAGACGCCATCCTTGAAGCCTCTCCCGACCTCTTCAAGGTTCGTACAGCGGCCAGCGACATTTTCCAGAACTCAGAGATCCTGCTGGCAGAACTGTCAGGCCTGGCCGACGAGTTCGGCTCACAGTCCGGCTCCCGGCTTGTCAGCCCGACCCTTGCCTTCTTTATTCTGGCGGCCATGGTGGCCATCGTTGTGTTCATCGGCTTCGCGCTTTACCGCGATGCCCAGTCTCGTCTGTCGACCACTCAGGAACAGAACGAACAAAACCAGAATGCGATCCTGCGACTGCTGGACGAACTGGCTGACCTCGCCGACGGTGACTTGACCACCGAGGCCACAGTAACCGAGGACTTCACCGGTGCCATCGCCGACTCCATCAACTACGCGATCGACCAGATGCGCGGATTGGTACAGGCGATTCGGGGTACTGCGGTACGGGTAGCATCTGCGGCCCAGGAAACCCAGGCCACGGCCATGCACCTGGCGGATGCTTCCGAGCACCAGGCCCAGGAAATTGCCGGCGCCTCCGCCGCGGTGAATGAGATGGCGGTGTCCATCGACCAGGTATCCTCGAACGCGGCGGAATCCTCTGCGGTTGCGGAGCGGTCGGTTGCGATCGCGAAGAAAGGCGCGGAAGTGGTACAAAACACCATCCGTGGCATGGACAACATCCGTGAGCAGATCCAGGAAACCTCCAAACGGATCAAGCGTCTGGGTGAGTCCTCACAGGAAATCGGCGACATCGTATCCCTGATCAACGACATCGCCGACCAGACCAACATCCTGTCTCTGAACGCGGCGATCCAGGCCTCCATGGCCGGTGACGCAGGCCGGGGCTTCGCGGTTGTTGCGGACGAAGTTCAGCGCCTCGCGGAACGTTCCTCTGCAGCAACCAAGCAGATTGAAGCACTGGTTAAAACGATCCAGTCAGACACTAACGAAGCCGTTATCTCGATGGAGCACACCACCGCCGAGGTGGTCCGTGGTGCTCGTCTGGCCCAGGACGCGGGTATCGCACTCGAGGAAATCGAGAACGTATCCATGTCTCTGGCAGAATTGATCCAGAACATCTCCAACGCGGCCCGTCAGCAGTCGTCGTCGGCGGCGCACATCTCCAACACGATGAACGTCATCCAGGAAATCACCTCACAGACCTCGTCTGGTACCAATGCGACCGCCAAGTCCATCGGTAATCTGGCAGAGATGGCCTCTGAATTGCGGTCTTCCGTTGCTGGCTTCACCCTGCCTGACGAAGATGCCGCGGACGAGGAAGAAGACGAGAACAGCGACGTTCCGGTGGTCAGCTGATCACCGGCCCGGGGCAGATGACGGTTTATGGCTCAAACGCATAATCACCAGTCACCCGCCGAAGGCATCTGGTCACTGCGCAGACTTCCTGACATGGATGATGCGCAGTTCAGCCAGTGGCAGACTTTGCTGGAGCATCGCACCGGCATGACGCTGACGGCCGATCGCCGCTCTTTTCTGGAGACCAATCTTGGCATCCGGATGCGTGAAATCGGTTGCAGCAGCTACCAGGCCTATTACGAGCAGATCGTCTCAGGCCCGGATGCAGTCCGGGAATGGGCGACCCTGGTGGATCGTCTCACCGTTCAGGAAACCCGATTTTTCCGGGACCCGGACGCCTGCAGACTGGTTTCCGACTATGTGATGACACGGCCCCGGGAACAATTGAAAAAGAGAGCGCTGGAAGCCTGGAGCGTTGGCTGCTCGACCGGTGAGGAACCCTACACTCTGGCGATGATTCTTAATGAGTGTATGAGCCAGCTGGGCATGCAACCGCTGTATGGCGTCACGGGTTCGGATATCAGCCAGCCGGCCATTGAAAAAGCCAGGCAAGGCCTGTTCAGTGCCCGCAAGCTGCTGGGCATGGACGAAGAGATGAAATCACGGTATTTCCGGCCAGCCGAGCGGAATACCGTAGAAATTGTGAACAGCATCCGTGACCGGGTGTGCTTTGCCAGGCTGAATGTACTGGATCTGGACAAAGCGCCCATGCACGGTATGAACATTATCTTCTGCCAGAACCTGCTGATTTATTTCCGCCGCTGGCGCCGGCGCGAAATTGTCAAACGGCTTGCAGAGCGTCTGGCACCGGGGGGCTTACTGGTGCTGGGCCAGGGCGAACTGACCGACTGGCAGCCGCCTGGCCTGCAGAGGGTACCCTCGGAACATGTACTGGCGTGGATCAAGCGCCAGTCCGACGAAGAATAACCGGAGTGGTTATGGGCAATCACCATGACAGTATCGCCCTCGACTGGGTTCGGGGCGAAATACAGGACACGCTGACTCAGAGTCAGCATGCACTCGAAGCGTACGTCGATAATCGAGACGATACCGCGCGCCTGCGCTTCTGCCTGAACTACCTTCACCAGGTGCACGGTACCCTGCAGATGGTGGAGCTCTACGGTGCGGCCTTGCTCACCGAGGAGATGGAAAAACTCACCCAGGCCATTCTGAATGAAGCCGTCGTCAATATTGACGACGCGGTTGAAGTGTTGATGGAGGCCATTCTCCAGCTGCCTCAGTACCTGGAACACCTTGGTAGCAGTCGTGATGACTTTCCGATGGTCCTGCTGCCATTGCTCAACGACCTGCGAGCAGCCCGTGGCGAATCCCTGCTCTCTGACACCTCACTGTTCAAACCCGATCTCACGCCTGCCCGGCTGAAAGTCGCCGGCAAGATATCCGAGCGCCTGCAAGATCCCAAAGTACTCGGACACCTCCGCAAATTGCGGCAGATGTACCAGTTTGCTTTGGCCGGTGTAGTTCGCGAAGCCGATCTGGACGCCCATTTCGGGTACATGCAGAAAGTTATCCAGCGGCTCGCCCGTTTGTGCCAGAAAACGCCCCGGGGTGAACTCTGGAAAGCGGCGGGTGCGTTTGTTGAAACTCTGGAAGCACGGGTTAACCCGGTCAACACCGCCGTTAAGTCGTTACTGCGTGAGCTTGACTCCGAAATACGCAAACTGACGGATGAGCACGCCGATATTCTGCAGCAGCCCATTCCCGAACCGCTGCTGAAAAACCTGCTGTACTACGTTGCCCGGGCCAGAGACCTGGACCGGCCCCAGGTTAATGCGCTACGCCAGGCCTATCAGCTGGCGGACGCCCTGCCCTCGGATGACGACGTCAATGCAGCCCGAACCCGGGTGTCCGGCCCGGGTCGCGATGCTATCCACTCCGTCGTCAGTGCACTGAACGAAGAGCTGGCCAGGCTGAAAGACCAGCTCGACCTGTTCGTTCGGGCGGAACTCCGCCAGAACAACGAGCTGGATGACCTGCTGCCCGGCATGCGCCAGGTTGGCAACACCCTGGCGGTGCTCGGCCTGGGCATCCCTCGCAAAGTGGTCACTGAGCAGATTGAACTGGTTGAAAAACTCTGCAACCAGGCCGACGTTATCGACGACGGCACCTTGATGGATATTGCCGGGGCCCTGTTGTATGTCGAGGCAAGTCTTGCCGGCCTCGATACCGACCGCCGGCCAGACAGCACCGAAAGCCCGAGCGATAACGAGAAAATCAATATTGGCTCAAGGGAAATCAGTGAAGCCAATGAGGCGCTGATTCGCGAATCACGAAACACCCTGGAACAGGCCAAATCGGCCATCGTGAACTTCATCGCCTCCCAGTGGGACACCCGTGAAATTGACCACGTACCTGGCCTGCTTCACAGCATCCGGGGCGGCCTGAGCCTGGTGCCACTGGCACGGGTGCCAGACATGCTGGCCTCAGCCGAACGTTATGTGTCAGATGTCTTGCTGGCCAGCAAGCAGATTCCTGACTGGCGGCAGCTGGACACCCTGGCCGATGCGATAACCAGCATCGAGTACTATCTCGAGCGCCTTGCTGAGGGTATCAGCGACAACGACGCCATTTTGCGAATCGCAGAGGACAGCCTGGCCAGCTTGGGCTTCCCAGTCGGGCAGGAGCCTACCTGGAACCAGGCACCGGAAGCCGGTATGGAGCCAGCAACCGACGTACCGGTGCTGGAAACCGAGCTTACGGAAGAGCCGACTCAGCAGCACAAAGGCTCGGACAACGAACTGCTGGATGATGAGATCCTCGGAATATTTGTTGAGGAAGCCGAAGAAGTCCTCGAAACCATCCATGAATATTACCCGCGGCTTCGCCAGAACCATGAAGACCGCGACGCCCTCACCGAAGTGCGCCGGGCTTACCATACCCTCAAAGGCAGCGGCCGGCTTGTTGGCGCCGCCAGCCTGGGCGAACTGGCCTGGTCCGTGGAGAACCTGCTTAACCGGGTCATCGACCAGACCATAAAGCCCACTGAAGACATGTTCACGCTGGTGGACGAGGTGAACGCACGAATTCCGTCATTGATTCAGGAGTTCCGCCAAGGCGAAACCACAGGTGATATTGCGGCACTGATGGCTCGTGCCGAGGCGCTCGCGACCACTCGCCGAGCTGACGCCGCCACGGAAGCCCCTGACACCACAGTCCAGTCTGCAGATGCCGAATCTCCGGCGGATGTTCAGGCTGAAGCTTCAGAAGAGTCAACGCAACCCGATGTTCAGGCCGAAGCTTCAGAAGAGTCAACGCAACCCGATGTTCAGGCCGAAGTTGAAGACGATCTCATCGACGATGAGATTCTGGAAATCTTCATTGAAGAAGCCGGCGAAGTGCTCGACACCATTCGCGAATACCTGCCCATGCTGCTTCGTCAACACGACGACCGCAGTGCACTGGCCGAGGTTCGCCGGGCCTTCCATACCCTCAAAGGCAGTGGCCGAATGGTCGGTGCCACCGTTATTGGTGAGCTGTCCTGGTCCGTTGAGAACCTGCTGAACCGGATTATCGACGGCAGTGTTTTCATGAACGATGACATCGCTCAGCTGCTTCAGGATGTCACCGGCACCGTTCCTGCGTTGGTCAGCGACTTTGAGAACCGCAAAGGGGCAACGGTAGAAACAGCCGGACTGGAAGCTCGGGCCAATGCCCTGGCCAACGGCGAGCTTCCGGGCGCCACGGCAATGCCCGAAGCCGAAGTGCCCGACAACCTTGAACAAGGTTCAGACAGCGCCGGGCTCGGCCATATTGATGACAGCAATGACGTCGAACAGGCGGTTCTTGAAGAAGTCGACCCGGTACTGCTCGAGATTTTTGAAAACGAAACCGAAACCCATCTTCAAACCATCGAAGAGTACCTGGCCGCAGCCGGCGATAAAGCCACCGTGGCCTATACCGATGATTTGTCCCGGGCGCTCCACACCCTTAAAGGTAGCGCGAACACCGCGGGCATAGCGCCGATTGCCGTCGTTATTACGCCACTCGAGCGGTTTATCAAGGAATCCAGGGCTCAGAACAAGCGCGCCGACCGGGACGTACTCGAACTGATCGCCAGCGCCAGCGACTTCTTGTCGCGGGGCCTGGCACAGCTTCACGACAACCCCCAGGCGGAGCTGGAAGGCACCGACGATTACCTGGAGCGGCTCGAGAAGATCAGCCAGCACACCCTGCAATCTCAGCACCTTGGTGATGACGAGCAGCCTGCCGCCAAAGCGCCGCCTCAGCTGGTCCAGCTGTTCCTGGGCGAGGGACTGGACATCGTACTGGATGCCGAGAGCATTCTTGACGAATGGTCTGCCAACCCCGAGCAAACGGAATCGCTGGCGACACTGCGCAGCGAGCTGGAAACACTCACGGACGGAGCCGCGGACGCAGGCCTGGCCGACGTAGCCAACCTCGCCGATGCACTGACCCGACTCTACAGCGCTGTTGCTATTAAGGGCATGCCAGCAACCGGCAACTTCTTCGAAACAGCCCGGAATGCTCAGGAGCAACTGATTAACCTGATGGATCAGGTCGCTGCCGGGCTGGCAACAGACCCCTGCGACCAGCTGATTCTGGATCTGAACGAATTGACTGCCGCGGCTGGCCGTAGCGACGAACCCGATGAGTTTGACCAGCAGTTCACCGGCGATCTTGAAGAAATTGACCTGAATCTCGAAATTAACGAGTTTGAGGATCAGATCCCGCAGCCAGACGACAGCACACCGCCGCTGCCGGAAACCTCCGAAGAAGACACCGGCGAAATGGATGAGGAACTGGCCGCCATCTTCCTGGAAGAAGCTCGGGACCTGATTGACAGCACAGCCGAAGCCTTGCAGAGCTGGAGCGAAAACACCGGCAGTCTGGATATCCTGCGACTGCTCCAACGTGATCTTCACACCCTGAAGGGCGGCGCCCGCCTGGCCGATATCAAGGCCATCGGTGACCTGTCCCACGAACTCGAAAATCTGTTCGAAGGCCTGACCGAGCAAAAGTTCTCCGTCAATGACAAGCTTTCCGATCTGCTGTTCCGCTGCCACGACCGCCTGGCCGGCATGGTCGATGCGCTTGAAGCACAGGATCAACCAAAGCCTGCACCGGATCTGATCCAGGAAATCCACGCGTACATCCAGGATGCCCGGGGCGTTCGGCCGGTGACCGATATTGCACCACTGGATGAGCCCGACACCGAGACCGAAGAGCTTCAACACATCGAAACCGGGCTCGATCACAGCTTAGTGGAAGACGAAACCGGATCAACAGACACCGAAAGCGCCGACATCGAAGACGGTGTCACGGACATGTCTCATCTGGATCCGGAGCTGATAGGCATATTCCTGGAAGAAGCCTATGACCTGATCAACTCCACGGGCAGTGCCCTGCATACCTGGAGTGAAGATCCGTCTAACCGGGGCGTTGCCGCAGAACTCCAACGCGACGTTCACACCCTTAAAGGTGGCGCCCGAATGGCCGGCGTTGACGCCATCGGCGACTTGACGCACGTATTGGAAGATCTGTTTGAAAAAGTTGCCGAAGGCCAATTAGAAGCCAGCAGCGAAATGATCGACCTGTTGTTCGCCTGCCACGACCGCCTGGCCCAAATGGTTGAGCAGGTCGCGACACAGAAACCGTGCCCGGCAGCCAAACAGCTGGAGCAGCAGGTTCAGGCTATTCTTCGGGGCGAAAGCCTGCCCGGTGCCGATGCCATTGATGAAATTGAGCAGGCCGAAAACGAGCCAGCCCAGGAAGCCGACGATCTGGCACCGGAGACATTCCCGGAAGTGACAGACGAAGACCACGGTGACCTGGCGGAAGACCTGCCAATGGTCGCCGATGATGACCTGATCAGCATCTTCCTGGACGAAGGCCTTGAAATTCATGAGGCGATTACCGAATGCCTCAACCAATGGCGGGATGAACCCGATGAACTCGGCACCATCACCTCGCTCCAGCAGGAGCTACACACCCTCAAAGGCGGTGCCCGCCTGTCGGATGTAGACACCATCGCAGACTTGGCTGAAGCCTGGTCTGACACGCTCGACAAGCTGGTCGCCGGCGATGTTCATCAGGCCACAACCCTGGCCCTGAGCGAACGGGCCCTGGCCAGCCTCAAGAGCATGCTGGACGCTCTGGAAAAGGGCAACAAGCCGAAGGCCGATGCAGAACTCATCGGTGCATTCAACAACGCCGATGCGCCTTCTGACGACGCACCGCAACAAGTGTCCGAACAAGCGGGCTCCGTTGAAGCGGTTGATCCTGAAGTGCTGGAAATTTTCCTCGAGGAAGCCGGCGAAATCATGGATCAGCTCGAGCAACTGCTCGACGACTGGCGCAAAGAACCGGCAAACCATCACTTTAACCAGGAAGCTCAGCGCGCGCTGCACACCCTCAAAGGCGGCGCTCGCCTGTCTCAGCTTACCGAGCTTGGCGACAAGGCCCATGATTTCGAAACCCGGCTGATCGATCTTGGCGGCAATGCGCCTTCCGAGACCGAATGGCAAACCATTGCCAGCCACCATGACAGCATCATCGAGCTGGTAGCGGATGTTCGTAAACACTACGAAAGCGGGGCAGCCTTGCCGGTACCGGCGGATCAGCCCGCAGAGCAACCACCGGAGACAGCTGCTGAGCCTGCATCCGAAACCAGGGCTCCGGAACCCAAGCCCCTTGCGACACCGGCTGCCAAGGCACAAAAGCCGGCCAGAAAACCAGCGAAAGTACGCAACAAGGCAGCCGACGCACAACGGGCTGCTCAGGAAACGATTCGGGTTTCTGCGCCGCTGCTGGACGAACTGGTCAACCTCGCGGGTGAAACCAGTATCACTCGTGGCCGACTGGAACAACAGTCCAGTGATTTCAGCCACACCCTGGATGAAATGGCGGCCACCATCGAGCGTCTGCGCGAGCAGCTTCGCCGGATGGAAATTGAAACCGAAGCCCAGATTCTGTTCCGTGCCGAGCAGGAGCATGGCCCGGACTACGGCGACGATTTCGACCCCCTCGAGATGGACCGCTACTCTTCGATCCAGCAGCTGTCACGGGCATTGACCGAGTCTTCCTCGGATCTTGCGGATTTGCGGGAAACGCTTGCCGACCGGGTACGGGATACGGAAACCCTGCTGGTTCAGCAATCCCGGATCAATACGGAACTCCAGGAAGGTCTGATGAAGACCCGAATGATTCCGTTCGCCTCCATGGTGCCAAGGCTGCGCCGGATCGTCCGACAGATCAGCGGTGAACTTGGCAAGAAGGTGGAGTTCGACGTTCGCAATGCCGAAGGGGAAATGGACCGCAACATTCTGGAGCGTATGATTGCGCCTCTGGAGCATATGTTACGGAACGCTCTGGATCACGGTATCGAATCACCGGAGGATCGCCGTAAAGCCGGCAAGCCGGACACCGGCGAGGTGGTGCTGTCACTCAACCGTGAAGGCGGTGATGTGGTGCTTCGAATGATGGACGATGGCAAAGGCATACCGTCCAACATTATCCGCGACAAAGCCATCCGTCAGGGCCTTATGGGCGCGGAAGAGGAGCTCTCTGAGCGGGAAATCCTGCAGTTTATCCTCCAGCCGGGATTCTCAACCGCCCAGCAGGTAACGCAGATTTCTGGTCGCGGTGTCGGCATGGACGTGGTCGCCAGTGAAATCAAACAACTGGGCGGCAGTCTGGATATCGACTCTGCGCTCGGCCGCGGAACCACCTTTACCGTACGCCTGCCGTTTACCGTATCGGTAAACCGGGCGCTGATGGTTTCCACCGGTGAAGACTTCTACGCCATTCCCCTGAATACCATTGAGGGTATCGTACGGGTCAGCACCTATGAGCTGGAAGAATACTACAAGCCCGATGCCCCGATGTACGAATACGCCGGGCAGCAGTATCGCCTGCAGTACCTGGGCAACCTGCTCAACAGCGACCACCATCCCAAGCTTCAGGGGCAGGCACTGCCACTGCCCGTCATTCTGGTTCGCGGCGCCGAGCAGCCTATGGCGCTGCAAGTTGACCAGCTGATGGGTAGCCGCGAAATCGTTGTTAAGTCGCTTGGCCCTCAGTTCGGAACCGTTCGCGGCGTATCCGGTGCAACCATTCTCGGTGACGGCAACGTGGTGGTGATTCTTGATCTGCCGGCCATGATCCGTTCAGACATCCTGTCTGAGCGGGAGCGTCTTGCCAGCCTGGCGAAAGCCAGGGAGACCAGCCGTTACGAAGAGCAGATAACCACCGTTATGGTGGTGGACGATTCGGTGACCGTGCGCAAGGTTACCTCGCGTCTGCTGGAGCGCAACGGCATGGAGGTTATTACCGCGAAAGATGGCCTGGATGCGGTGGCACAGCTACAGGATCATCGCCCGGATATCATCCTGCTGGACATTGAAATGCCGCGTATGGATGGCTTCGAAGTGGCGAGTTTTGTGCGCCACGACGAGCACCTCAAAGATACTCCGATCTGTATGATCACGTCCCGAACCGGTGAAAAGCACCGGGAGCGGGCACTGGCCATCGGAGTCAATGAGTATCTGGGTAAGCCATTCCAGGAATCTGAGCTGCTTGAGACCATCAAACGGCTCACCGGTACTCAGTGATGCCCGGCCAGACCGGCCGGCCCGGGGTCGGAATTGTTTCCGATGAGGTACTGCAACGCCACCGGTTGCAGGAAGCAACGGGGAAGTTTGGCCTCGAGGTCTGCTTCTCCGGGGATCCCGCCCGGCTGATGGCGTATCCGGAGTTTCCGGCGGCGGCACTCTGGCTGGTCACCCTGCAGGATGAAGCCGACCACCCGGCACTGTTTGATCATTTGCTCGAAAGTACCGATGCTCCCGTGCTGTTTGGCGTCGACCAGGCACCCAAGCCAGGAACTACCGACTACTTCCGCTGGGAGCGACGACTGCTGGACAAGCTGGAGCGTCAACTCGGCCCGCTGGAAGAGCTCGATAGCGCCAACGACCTCGAGGAACTGGTTGAAACCGCTCCGATACAGCCATCAACACCGGAGCTGCCACGCTGGATTGCACCGGCAACGCCGGGCTCCCTGGCCGATGAAGTCTGGATACTCGGGGCATCCCTGGGTGGCCCGGCAGCAGTCAAAACCTTTCTGGATCACTTGCCGCCCGGCCTACCCGTAGGCTTTGTCTACGCCCAGCACATTGATGGTAACTTTACCGAGGTGCTGACCCGGGTTCTGGGTCGCCATGCCCATTATCAGCTCAAGCGAGCAGAAGAAGGCTATCGGGTGCACAACGGTGATGTGGTACTGATGCCGGTGGAAAACGAGTGGTCTTTCAACACTGATGGCTGCCTTGCCCAGCTGGACAAACCCTGGCCAGGGCCCTATGGCCCGTCAATTGACCAGGTATTGCTGAACGTCGCGGATCATTATGGCAAGCGTTGCCATGCCATTCTGTTTTCCGGCATGGGCAACGACGGCGCCATTGCTGCACCCATGCTGAAAGCCTACGGCAGCCGTATCTGGGTGCAGGAAAGCAAAAGTTGCGGCAACAGTTCCATGCCCGAGTCGGTCGCAGCCACCGGCTGTGCAACATTCAGTGGCACTCCGGAGCAACTGGCTGCCGAGCTGGTCAAAACCATTGAGAACAACTGCCTGCTCAAGAGCCGGCAAAAACGGGATTCCGCCTGAGGAACAACGCGATGAACGAGAACAGCCAAACCTTACCCTGCGTTATGATACCGGTGAGCGATCGGCAACTGCTGCTGCCCAACGTATCCATTGCCGAAGTGGTCGACCTGAACAGCACCGATGCAGGAACCAACACTCCGGACTGGTTGGTTGGATTCCTCGAGTGGCGGGGCCTCAACCTGCCCGTAATCTCTTACGATGCGGCTAATGGTGGCAAATTGATGATACCCGGCGGCAACCGGGGTCGAATCATCGTGATCAACACGATCGGCCCGAAGCACGAGCAGCTTCCGTTCATGGCACTCGTGACTCAGGGCATTCCCAGCCAGGCCCGACTGATGGAAGACCAGATCCGGGAGCTCGAAGGTCAGCCCGGGCCAGCGGATCTCATGCAGGTTGAAGTAGACGGTGAGACAGCCTGGATTCCCAACCTCGAATACCTGGAGTCCCTGGCGTCAGAAGCCAGACATTGATTCTTCCGGGAGCAACCGTAGCGACAACGCCTGCAAATGTTATAATGTTTCAAAATTTGCAGGATCCGGATTATGCCAGAGAGTGCGCTCCCATACCGCCCCCACAATCATCAGAACTGTGTCAGTCAGGCACTGGCTGACGCAACAGCCATTTGCCGGCAACAGAATGCCCGCCTGACCCCGATTCGTGAGCGGGTACTGGAACTGATCTGGCAGTCACACAAACCTCTTGGTGCCTACGACATACTAGGCATGCTGGGAGCTGAGGGCCACAACGCAGCCCCACCTACGGTCTACCGGGCGCTGGACTTTCTGCTTCAGCACGGCCTGGTTCACCGGATATCCTCCCTGAATTCGTTTATTGGTTGCACCCAGGCAGGCGAGCACCATCGCGGTATGTTTTTGATCTGCAGGCAGTGCGGCAATGTCCTTGAACTGGCGGCCCCCGAAGTCGCACAGGCTGTCGAATCGGCTGCCGAATCGGAAGCCTTTTTGCCCGAAGACATCACCCTGGAAATTGCCGGCCTGTGCCCTCGGTGTCAGGTGGAATCCCGTCATGACTGAGCGCCTGGTGCAGCTGAAGCAACTGACCGTCCGCTTCGATGATCGCCCGGTTGTCGACAGCGTAAACCTCACCGTCTGCCGGGGTGACATCATCACCATCATCGGCCCCAATGGCGCCGGCAAAACAACCCTGATCAAAGCTGTTCTGGGCCTGCAGCAGGCCACCAGCGGGCAGATTTCCGTCACGCCCGGGCTGGTCATCGGCTATGTGCCTCAACACCTTTCCCTGGAAGCCACACTTCCACTGAGTGTGAGCCGTTTTATGCAACTCAGCGGGCGCTCGGCCAAGGCTTGCGAAACCGCCTTGCAACGCACCGGTGTCGCCCACCTGTGGAATGCCTCGGTCCACCATCTTTCCGGTGGCGAAAAGCAGCGGCTGCTGCTGGCCCGGGCACTCGCCCGCCAACCTGACCTACTGGTACTGGACGAACCAGCCCAAGGCGTGGACATCAACGGCCAGGCTTCACTGTACGAACTGATTCGCCAGCTCAGGGACGAACTGCACTGCGGTGTGATCATGATTTCCCACGATCTGCACCTGGTCATGGCCGCCACCGACAAAGTCATCTGCCTGAATCAACACATTTGCTGCAGCGGTCACCCTGCGGATATTTCCCACGATCCGGCCTTTATCGAGACGTTTGGTCACCAGGTGGCCGAGTCATTGGCGGTCTACCATCACCGCCACAATCACAGCCACAATCTGCACGGCGATGTCGTGGCGACCAGCGAAACTCACGGAGCCTGCGACCATGAACATCATTGACGCAGTGCTGGGTGACTTCTTCTGGCGGGCTCTGATCGGCGGGCTTGGCGTCGCGCTGGTCGCCGGTCCTCTCGGCTGCTTTGTGGTCTGGCGCCGAATGGCCTATTTCGGCGACACCCTGGCCCACTCAGCCCTACTGGGCATCGCCATGAGCTTTCTGATCAGCATTCCGCTTAATCTCGGCGTTATCATCACGTGTCTGCTGATTGCCATGGCTCTTGTCCTGCTGTCGCGAACCCGCGCACTGGCAACCGACACACTTCTCGGTATTCTGGCCCACAGCGCGCTCGCCATCGGCCTGGTCACGCTCAGCTTTATGCCGGACATTCGAGTGGATCTCACCGGGTTGCTGTTTGGCGATCTGCTGGCCATGAATCGCCAGGACTTGCTCTGGATTTTTGGTGGCGCCGTCTTGGTATTGGGGCTGCTGGCCATGTTGTGGCGCCAGCTACTGATGAGCACCATCCACGAAGAGCTGGCGCGGGTAGAGGGCGTTCCGGTAGAACGGCTCCGGCTGGTATTGATGCTGATGTTCGCGCTGGTCATTGCCGTCGCGATGAAAATTGTGGGCGTTTTGTTGATCACCGCACTGCTGATTATCCCTGCCGCGACGGCCCGCCGGCTGGCGAAAACGCCAGAGCATATGCTGGGTCTGGCGATCATGTTTGGCTGTATCGCGGTAGCCGGAGGCCTGACGCTGTCCTGGCACCTGGACACACCCGCAGGCCCTTCTGTTGTGGTTACGGCATTTCTGGCTTTTTTGCTGGTGTACGGCACCGCCCGGAATGCCAGCAACTGACAGCGAAGAACTTTCCCGCCGGCTCAGGCTGGACTAGAGTTGTCTGGAACTCACGGAAAATCTAACGGGGGAACCCGGGCATGGACAGCGGCCTGTATAGCACTTCAGCAACCTCTGGCGCCCAACGGTATCTGTGGCCAGGGCTATGGGTCCCCGCCGTTATTCTTATTTTGGGCATCATGCTGAGCCTGCTGGCCGCCAACCTGGCGGCCACTCAAGCCGAAGAATTGACCCGGCAACAATACCATGCACGACATCAGGCGCTGGTCAGCCTGGTGACCAACCAACTTCGCGGGCCCAACGGTATCGACACCGGGCCGCTGCAAACCGCACTGGCAACCGCGTTGCCTGAACATCTGAGCCTGCGTATCGACACGCTTGATCGGCACACCAAACAACCCTGGCTGGAACTCGGCCAAACCGAAGCGCCACTCAATGGCCTGGCGCTTCGAAGTGAGCTGGATGCAGCGGGCAGCAAGTGGATGGTGACCACGCTGCCAGGAGAAGGCATGCTCGCTAACCCGGCGACAAACCTCTACCGACAGGTACTCGCCGGAGGCTTCGTACTGACACTGCTGGCGTTTGCGCTGTCGCTGTACCTGTGCTGGCAGAATAAAAGGCGCCAGCAGGTTATTGGCCATCAGCACAGGACGCTGCGCGCTCAGAGTCAACAAATCGCCAACCTGCAGGTCGAAAAAGCGGTACTGAGACAAGCACTGAACGAAAGCGAAGCACGCAGCCGGGACCTGGTCACCTTATCCGGCGCCATAACGGCCGAGCTGGATGATCAGGGGAGGATCGGCTTTATCTCATCTCTGGCAGCGGACTTGCTGGGCCAGGCCCCATCCGATCTGGATCAGCGGGCATTTTCAGACCTTGTGGCAGAAACCGATCAACAGCGCTTTTTGGAGTGCCTGCAGGCATCACGCTCTGACGACAACGTGGCACGGGTAGACCTGACACTGACCCGGCGGGACGGCGAGTCGGCTGTGCCGGTGACCCTGCGCATTAAAGCTCTGAAAGATGCCGTACAGGGCCTCACTGGCTACCGCTTGAGCGCCCAACCCACCGGTTAATTTAAAGCGGCTGTACCTGATCCAGCAACCGGCCAGTCGCCACTAACTCCAGGAACTCGTCACCAAGGCGATCGCTTTCAGCAATGGCTTTTTGCCAGGCAATCTCCCTGCCCCGGTCATCACCATGGTAGGTTTCAAAATCCTTCCGATCCGGCAGCTTCCGATCTGGCAACGACGCCAGATAGTCACGGGAGGGCGACACCAGCAGGACGTCCTGCAATCGAGTTGCATCGCCTCTGCGCCAGGGCAGGGTTTTATCAAACCAGCCGGGTACAATTTTATCCGTGAAGTGGGGGTACAGAACGATACCCGGCTGCTCGTAAGGCAGGTCGAGATGATAGTCCAGCAGACCACCATCCCGGTAGACGCCGTCGGGAGCGCCTGGAATATTACGTACACCTGACATCACGAGAGGTATTGAGGCGGAAGCCAACAAAGCCGGCAGCAGGTTCTCTCTGGACAACGCCACTTCATGGCTGGGGAAGTCCACCAGTTTCGAAACCGGGGTTTTCAGCCGGCTGTCATGGACGATTCCCCGCTCCATGAACCGGCCCAGATGCCGGCGGCTGACCATATTGGCACTGATGGCACTCATCAGCCCCAGGCCCAGCCGCCCTCTGGAATCGTACTGCAGCAAGCCCCGGCTCCGAACCACCACCACATTCAGCCGATACCAGGGGTGCCCCAGAATGTAGTCCTCCCGGCCACCCAAAAGCTCCTCCAGAAACAACACACTCTTGCGGGTTACCTCTGCCGCACTCACCCCTTTGGCAAAGCGCTGGCTGGTGTACAACTCCGCCAGTTTGGTCAATTGGGCGCGGGGGTTGTCTGACGAGGCTACTGCCGCAAAACGCCAACTGCCGATGGACGAACCAATCAACACTCTCTCCTGCTTGGCCTGCGGCAGCCAGTCCCCGAATATTGCTTTATCAAGCCCGCTGATACCAAGGGCTTTCGGGCCCCCGGCAGCCCCCGGAATTACATGGACGTCCGCAGGTTCAAGCGATTTCTGGCGTAACCTTTCCAGCGCTCTTCGACCTGCCCGGATGGTCAGCGCCGGGGCGCGGGTTTGGATGACAGTCATCTGCTTTCCTCTTGAAATGTATAAACTCGTAAAACGGTCGGTTTTCGCTTTTCTAATAGAAGGCCCGTGTTAGACTTCAGACATCAACCACCTACGGGACTAGGCTGTGAACCTTCTTGCCTCGCCGAACAGCATGGCCACCAACCCCACCCTTGCGGTACTGGGGTTCAAACGCCAACTGGTTTATCACCTTCATTTATGGGCCTTCATTGCGGTTGCTCCATTGGTGATGGTTCAGTGGCAAAACGGGAACCACCTGCTTGCAACCATTCTTACCCTGTTCTGTGCCAACGCTGTACTCGTTATTGCCTTTTTACGCCTCAAAGGTACCTATTTTCTCCAGGGACGTCTGTTCCCGCTTCTTGCCGTTGTTTCCGCCACCTATTCCACCGCGATCAACGGGCATGCCGGACTGTACTGGGCCTATCCGGCCGCTGTTGCGCTGTACTTCCTGCTGCCACTGAAAGAAGCCAACATCAGCAACATCATTTTCATTAGCGTGATGGCCGTCATCTCGTTTCTGAAATTTCCGGAAGCAGACTTCTGGCGCATCACGTTTTCACTGGGCCTCAGTTGCATTTTTGCCATGATCTTTGCCTGGCTGGTCGGGCGCCTGCAGCAGGAACTGACCAGGCTGGCCACCACAGATCCATTGACCGGCTGTCTCAACCGGTCCCAACTGGCAGACATTCTGAACAGCCAGATCCAGATACGTGAACGCTACGAGCGCGTATCAAGCATGGTGCTGATCGACCTGGACTACTTCAAAACGATCAACGATCGCTGGGGGCACCTGGCGGGAGATAAAGTGCTGAAAGAAGTCACTCTGCGCCTTCGCAAGCGCCTGAGAGAAAGCGACCAGCTGTTCAGAATTGGCGGTGAAGAATTCATGATGGTCCTGCCGGAAACCCGCCAGAAAGACGCAGATACTCTGGCCCATCAGTTGCTGACCAGTATCAGCGCCCGGCCCTTCCTCGACGACATCCGCCTGACCGCCAGCGCCAGTGTCGCGGAAGTCTACCAGGGTGAAACCTGGTCAGTCTGGCTTAACCGCGCAGACCAGGCGCTCTACGATGCCAAGTCCCGGGGCCGCAACCAGGTTGTCAATGCCCCCAGGCCAGCCTCCGCGCCAGAACCCGGCACAGATGAAAACCCGGCGACGGCAGTGAACGAAGGTGAGGCGTCGGTTTAACCTTCTCGATGCCCCTCCGCTACCCGTTTTCTGAAGTCCCGGTAGGCCACAAAGACATCCCAGGGTTGCTCAAAGTGAGGGTAGTGGCCGACATTTCTCAGACCGACAACATCCGGGTTGGGAATCAGCTCCCGGTAACGCCTTGCCATGGCGACACCTGAAACCGGGTCTGCCGCTCCTGATATCAGCCTCATAGGCTGCCCCGCATTCTGCAAAGCACCAACCCAACGGTTGCGGTGACACCGACGCTCTTCCATGAACTGGATCAGTTGATGCAGAATTCCCCGGCCGTTGTTGTAGGTCAGCAGGTGCCAGAAATCCAGCATGTCCTGGCTGTCAGGCGGATTGCGTGACCCGAACAGCCGGCGGAAATTGCGTTCAAACGTGCTTTTTGCCAACCCACGGCTGATGAGGCCACCCAATGGGCTGCGGAGTAACTTCTGAATGAACAGCGGGTTATGAACTTCCGGGAACAGGCCACCGTTCAACAGGCAAACACTTTTTATCTGAAACCCAAGCGTGCCTTCCTGATCTCTGGCCAGCAGCTCCTGTACAACGCTGGTGCCGTAGTCATGGGCAAGCAGATGTACTTTCGGCAAACCCAGGCCTTCTAACCAACCCTGCACCAGATCAGCCTGATCCTCAACACTGTATTGATATTTCGCGGGCTTGTCGGAGAAACCAAAGCCCAGCATATCCAGCGTCAGCACTTTGTAGTGACGAGCAAGCATCGGCCACACCCGGCTCCAGTCCCAGCTGGCGGTGGGGAACCCATGCAGTAGCACCAGCGGCTCACCGTGCCCGGCCATGCGGCTGAAAATGGCGTGCCCGTCATAACTGAACCACTTTCCTGACTGTTGCCAGGCCTCCAGCGTAAAGGCATCCTGACAGACGCTTGCCTCAGACTCTGCCCCGGACATAACCTGTTCCATGACTAACCCTCAACACGCAAAACCCAAGCTTTCAACTTTAGTCCAATGCGGCCAGCCTGACTACTACCGCACCGACGTCTTGTGACCTGGTCTTTTCCACCAGACCGTCTAAATCATGGAGGTGGAGCGCAATTTCCCTTAAGCTTTACACTTTGACAGGCACACTACCGGAAACCACTATGTCTTTACCCCTCGATGACCTGACCGGCCATTACCACGCGATTCTCGAAGGCCTGGGTGAAAACCCCGATCGTGAAGGCCTGCTGAACACCCCCGCCCGCGCCGCAAAAGCCATGCAGTTCCTTACCCGTGGCTATCACCAGGACCTCCAGGACCTGGTGAATAACGCGGTGTTCGAGTCCGCGATGGACGAAATGGTGGTGGTTCAGGACATCGAACTTTACAGCATGTGTGAACACCACATGCTGCCGTTCATCGGCAAATGCCATATCGCCTACCTGCCCCAGGGCAAGGTGTTAGGGCTGTCCAAATTCGCCCGCATCGTGGATATGTACGCCCGCAGACTGCAGATTCAGGAAAACCTGACCCGCCAGATCGCAGAGGCCGTTGAGAGCGTCACCGGCGCCAAAGGCGTTGGGGTTGTCATCGAGGCTCAGCACATGTGCATGATGATGCGCGGCGTGGAAAAGCAGAACTCCCGCATGAAAACCTCCATGATGCTGGGCCAGTTCCGTAAATCCCAGGCGACCCGTAGTGAGTTTCTTACCCTGATATCCACTAATCGCTGATCCTTCCCGGAGTCTCTTCATGCCCAGCAACAGCCCCGATCAGATTCGTGACCTTCTTGCATCCGTGCGCACTATCGCCCTGGTAGGTGCCAGCGAAAAAACCAACCGCCCGTCCCATGAAGTGATGGAGTTCCTGCAGCATCGGGGTTACCGCGTAATCCCGGTGAACCCGCGGCTTGCGGGCAAACAAGTGCTGGGTGAAACCGTGTACGCGGATCTCGCCTCCTTGCCCGAACCGGTCGACATGGCGGAACTGTTCCTGGCCCCGGAGCGCACCGATGCGGTGATTGATCAGGCGATTGCGGAAAACATCCCGGTGCTCTGGCTCCAGATTGGCGTGATCAATGAGGTCGGCGCAGCGCGCGCGGAAACCGCAGGGTTGAAGGTGGTAATGGACCGTTGCCCGAAGCAAGAGATTCCGAGGCTGGGCATTTCAACGCCCTTGGGCACCTGACGCGCGCGTCGCCGGAAGCAAGAGGCCTGTCACATTTTCAACGACGGGATATTACTTGCCGGGCCGGTCTGACATAATCTGAAAGCATTCTTCAAAGACTGGCAGAGCCATGTGGTTCCGAAGTAAACCAGGCAAGAATCAGAAAACACCGGTCGGCGAAAGCCGGGCTAGACCTCAGGTGGAAAGCAACCTGCAGAGGGTGCGTATTCCCGTTGATTTGCTGCAGACGGGCATGCGTGTGGTCAAACTGGACCGGCCCTGGACTGACGTACCCCTGTTGTTCCAGGGTTTCACCCTTGCAACCAGCCAGGAGGCGCAGGTTCTTCGCCAATACTGCACCTGGGTGGTGGTGGAAGACGACGAAGAGCGCCTGGCCCCCGTGCTCAGCCAGATCCCCCTGCTTAAACAACGAACCACCGAGCCGCTTTCAGAAACCCGCACACTGGACCAGGAACTTCCCCGCGCCGCAGAAAGCTGGAGCCGCACCCAGGCCTTTGTCGAAAAAGTCATCCACGACATCGAGCAGCACAACGATCTGGAGCTGGGCGTGGCGCGCCCGCTCATTCGCGCCTGTGTCGAGAGCGTCAAAGCCAACGCCAGCGCCATGCTCTGGATGACCCGCATCAAAAACAGAGATGCGTACACCGCAGAACACTGCCTTCGTGTGGCCATTTTTACCGTCGCGTTCGCGCGGTTTTTGGGCATGCCGGATGAAGATCTGGAAATTGCCGGGATGTGCGGCCTTCTGCATGACATTGGCAAGCTCAAGGTGCCCGGAACCATCCTGAACAAACCGGGGCCGCTGACGCCTGAAGAGCACGCTATTATGCGGCAGCACACCACAAGGGGCCATGATCTGCTCAATCAGGATGCCGATCTGGACCCCATCATTCGCGATGTCAGCCTGCACCATCATGAACGCATCGACGGAAAAGGTTACCCGAGGCAACTGCCGGAGTGGCAGATCAGCCGTTTTGCGCGCCTGGTATCCATTGTGGACTCCTATGATGCCATCACCAGTGATCGCTGCTACCGGGATGGCCGATCTCCGGCGGATGCCGTCCGGATTCTCTACAAAAACCGGGGGCAGCAGTTTGATACCGACATGGTAGAGGCCTTCATAAGGATGATCGGCATCTACCCGCCAGGCAGTCTGGTGGAACTGAATACCGGTGAGGTTGCGCTGGTGATCAGTACGCATCCGGGACGCAAGCTGACACCGAAAATTGAAATTGTTCTGGGCACCGACAAGCAGCCGGTCATGCCCCGTATTCTTGACCTTGGCAAACAAACCGCCGAAGATTCACCAACTCGGGAAATCCACTCGCCGCTGCCCGACGGCGCATACGGCATTGCCCTTCATGACCGCATACGGCAATTAATCGAAAAGCCTGTTACAGATGACTCATGATCGGAAGGAACCTGCCGTTAAACCCTTGGAGACCACCAAGGTAAACCCGGAGCAAAGCGTGCCCCAACCAACCATGAAGCTTGTGGTGCGTGTCCTGATGAGCCCGGTCTTCCCGGCGTTCATTTTTCTGGTTTTTCTGGCGGTGGCCTGGACACTCCGGGCAGGCCTGATTCAACAAGACACCCATCAGATACAGACCAACCTGAGCAACGAAGCCCGGGCGCTGACCAATAACCTCGAACGGGAATTCATGGTCCATGTGGATGCCATCGGGCGAATGGCGAGACGGATGCACGCTGACCCGGACACCACTGAGGACCTCTGGCGCAACGATGCCCGCAATTACCTGAAGGATTTTGGCGTTTATCAGGCCATTGAGTGGGTAGACCAAAACTACATTATTCGCTGGCTCGAGCCGCTGACGGACAACCAGGATGTCATCGGCTACAACGTCGCCTTTAACAACCAGAGACGACAGGCTCTGGAACAGGCCGCCACCTCTGGTCAGTACGATCTTTCCGGAATCATCGACTTGCGCCAGGGCGGCAAAGGCATGGTGATCTACTATCCGGTTGGCGAGGGTGCGGAGAACAACGGCTTTATTGCTGGAGTGTTCCGGATGGAGGTCCTTACTGAACAGCTCCTGACCAACCGCATTCTCGGGCAGTTCCAGATTGAAATACTCCACCGGGGCCAGGCCGGATACCTGCTCAATGCTTCAGCCGATGTCGACGCTTCTTTCAGCCACTCCGTAGCCGTCAACCTTCCCACCCTGAACTGGCAGCTGACGCTTCGTCCCACCAGGGCCTGGGTGGAAAACCAGCGAAGTAACTGGCCGACCATGATCCTCGTCAGCCTTTTGCTGATGGGGCTGTTGACCAGCCTGACCACGCTGCTGGTTCAGCTGATCCTTAAACGTAATCAGGCACTGCTGAGAACCCGGCGTGAACTTGAACGGGAGATCGATCAGCGAGTTGCCGTTCAGGTCGACCTGGAGCGCCTGGAATCCACAGACACCCTGACCGGACTGGCAAATCGCCGGTTCTTCATGGAAGACCTGGCGCACACCCTGAGCATTGCCGACCGACAGATGCGCCAGGTGGCGATGGTGATGATTGATCTGGACCGCTTCCAGATGCTGAACGACACCCTGGGCCACCAGTTTGGCGACGAGTTGTTGATCAAGGTCTCTGAAAGGCTGAACGGGCTCAGTACGGAAAGCATTCTGGTGGCCTATTCCGGCGGCGATGAATTCATGATCTGCCAGCAACAGATGGAAGACATCGACGATGTCATACACCTGCTGGGCCAGATAAAACAGTGCTTTGCCGTGCCGTTCGACGTACAAGGCCAGGCGCACAGCATCACCGCCACCATGGGCGTGGCGGTGTATCCACAGAGCGGCCATGATGCCGACACCTTGTTGCGCAATGCCGACGTGGCCCTGTACCGGGCCAAAGAGCAAGGCCGCAACACCTATCAGTTCTATACCGAAGGCATGCAGGAACGGGAAGTGATGCGGCTGGAGCTGGACAAGGACCTGCACCACGCCCTGGCCAATGACGAGTTTGTGCTCTATTACCAACCCCAGCTGAACCTCGATACCGGCGAAATCAACAGCGTGGAAGCGCTTATCCGCTGGCAGCACCCCCGCCGTGGACTGTTACCACCGATTGAGTTCATTCCTCTGGCGGAAGAAAGCGGTCGAATTACCGAGATCGGCCGCTGGGTGGTACTGGCAGCCTGTCGCCAGCTCGCCCGATGGAAAGGCACCCCGTGCGACCACCTGCGGATTGCGGTCAATCTGTCTGGCCGGGAACTGGACGATGTCACGCTCGTGGACCATGTGCGGGATGCACTGACCAGCGAGAATGTCGACCCCGGTAAGCTGGAGCTGGAGCTGACGGAAGAGATCTTCATCCAGAACATCGAGCACAACCGCAACCAGTTATCCCAGCTGCACCAGCTGGGCACCCATCTGGCGATTGATGATTTCGGCGTGGGCTACTCTTCGCTCGGGTACCTGAGGGATTTCCCGGTCGACATGTTGAAAATTGACCGGTCGTTCATCACGGATGTGACCGTGCGCCATGATGATGCAGTCATTACCCGTGCGGTGATCAACCTTGCCCATAACCTCGGGATTCAGGTTGTGGCGGAAGGCGTGGAAACCGAGGATCAGCTGAATTTTCTGAAGGCGCACCGCTGCAATCTGGCTCAGGGTTATCTGATCAGCCGGCCGATTCCCGTCAAGGATCTGGAGCAGGCGGTAGCCGAGGGCACGCTGTTTACCGGGCAGAATGTGGGCTCTGAATTGTAATCGCTGTAGTGGGACCGCACACTTAGCGGTCATTCTTTCGTTGAGTGTAGGTTATGTCGTCCAGGTATTTGTCTGCGGAGCAGGATGCGAAGCTTCGCCGCTGGGAGCGGTGGAATCGCAATTATTTTGTCTTTGCGTTTGTGGCGTTGATTGTGGTGCTGGTGTTCAGCAGTCAGCTGGGGATTTCTTCCGGCGATGACTGGGGGTCGCTGGGGGTGTTGCTGGCGTTGCTGGTGGCGCCGATTGTTGTGCTTCAGCTTCGGCTTCGGTGTCCGGCTTGTGGCGAGAAGATCGGCTGGCAGGCAAAGCTGATGGCGCCGGATCAGTGTAAGTCTTGTGGTGTGTTTCTTCGCTCTAAGAATTCCTCTTCTTGATTTCTTTTCCTGAAACCTTTGACCTGTGAGTTGGTCACAGGTTTTAGTCTATCCTTCAACCTAGCGAGTTTGCCGTGCTGGCACGGGGGTAGCCCTTCCGAAAACCGCTGCCAGTACATCCATGTACGCTTGTCTCCGCCATCCATGGCTACGAACATTTTCGGAAGGGCTACCCCCGCACCAGCACTCCGCTGACTTGATTCGTGGATTCAAAACCCTGCTTCCTGAACGCTGGACGTTGCTTATGAAAGTCAAAGAAATCGCGACCGCCGCCGGGGTTAACCCGGATACCGTCCGGTTCTACACCCGGGAAGGTCTGCTGCGTCCGGTGCGGAATCCGGATAACAACTATCAGCTTTATGATGCCGAGGATCTGCGGCGGTTGCGGTTTGCCCGGAAGGCGCGGCAGCTGGGTTTTTCGTTGCCGGAGATCCGGCAGATTCTGGAGCAGGCGGATGACCATCATTCACCCTGCCCCATGGTGCGGGATGTGTTTACGCAGCGGCTGGCGGAGGTTGAGCGGGAGATTGCGGAGTTGCAGTTGTTGCGCAAGCGGATGGTGTCGGCGTTGTCGGCCTGGCAGGAGATGCCGGATGGGACGCCGGACGGGCATACGATTTGTCGGTTGATCGAGCATTGGGATGATCCTTCTGCCGGGTCTTGCTGTGGGAGTAGTGAGTGATGGGTGAAGCACCGGTTCTGAGAACAGCACTGTCGATTTCCGGGGCGTCTTGTCAGGGGTGTGCGAAGAAGATTCGCAATGCCCTGGAGCCGTTGGCCGGTAGTACCGAGCTGGTTGAGGTGAATCTCGAGGCACAGACGGTGGCCCTGCCTGAGGGCGTGGATGTGGCCGAGGCGGCGCGGATTGTGACGGAGACGGGGTATCCGGCAGAGGCCATTGCCGAGCCGGGGGCGGAGTCCGGCAGCTGTTGTGCGTCGAAGAAAACCACGTCCTGCTGTAGCAGCAAGGCGCAGGAAGAAACCCACAAGCCGGATGAGCCGGCAGCAGAGGCTGCGAGCGCAACTGAGGTGCCGGCCGATGGCGATGCGGTGGTGTTGGCGGTGACCGGGGCGACCTGTGCGTCTTGTGTGAATTCTATCGAGAACGCCCTGATGTCGGTGCCCGGGGTAACCCATGCCCATATGAACCTGGCGGATAACACCGCCACCGCCAGCGGAGATGCCGACCCGCAGGCGCTGGTTAATGCGGTGGAGAGCGCCGGTTACGGCGCGCGGGTGATTGAAGACCCGGATGCGGCAGACGATCGCAAGCAGGAAGAGGACAAGAAGCAGTACAAGGTGCTGCTGGTGAAGATGGCCATCAGTCTGGGGCTGGGCCTTGGGCTGATGATCTGGGGCATGGGCTTCGGGTCGATGATGGTGACCGAGGCCAATCAGCTTACCTGGATCAACCTGGGTGTTCTCACCCTGGGGGTGATGATTGCCACCGGCGGGCATTTCTATACCGGGGCCTGGAAGGCGTTCAAACACCATAACGCCAATATGGACACGCTGATTGCCCTGGGTACCGGTACCGCCTGGCTGTATTCGATGGTGGTGGCCAGTGTGCCGGAGGCGCTGCCGGAGATGGCGCGGCATGTGTATTTTGAGGCCTCGGCGATGATTATCGGCCTGATCAACCTGGGCCAGGCGCTGGAGCTGCGGGCCAAGGGCAAGACCTCGGAGGCGGTGCGCCGGCTGCTGGATTTGCGGGCAAAGACGGCCCGGGTGATCCGCGATGGCCAGGAGCAGGACATTCCGGTGGAAGACGTGCAGAAAGGCGATCGCATCCGGGTACGCCCGGGCGAGAAGCTGCCGGTGGACGGGGTGATTGCCGAGGGCTCCACCCGTATCGATGAAAGCATGCTGACCGGTGAGCCCATGCCGGTGAGCAAGGGCGAAGGCGATGAGGTCTCCGCCGGTACCCTGAACACCCACGGCTCCATTATCTATGAAGCCACCCGGGTAGGCAGCGAGACCGCGCTGGCGCAGATCATCAAGCTGGTGAAGAAGGCCCAGGGCTCGAAGCCCGCCATTGGCCGGTTGGCGGACAAGATTTCTTCGGTGTTTGTGCCCTCGGTGATGCTGATTGCCGTGGTGTCGGCGCTGGTCTGGTACAACGTCGGGCCGGAGCCGGCGGTGGTGCACATGATGGTGGCTGCCACCACGGTGCTGATCATCGCCTGCCCCTGTGCATTAGGCCTGGCCACGCCCATGTCGGTGATGGTGGGTGTTGGCAAGGCGGCGGAATACGGCGCGTTGATTCGCCAGGGCGATGCCCTGCAGACCGCCGGCAAGATTGACCTGGTGATTCTGGACAAGACCGGCACCATCACCCAAGGCCATCCGGCGGTGACCCGGGTGCATGCGGTCGATGGCGATGAAAGCCGGTTGCTGGCGCTGGCTGCCGGGCTGGAGCAGCATTCCGAGCATCCTTTAGCGGAGGCGATTCTGGCGCGTGCCAAAGAAGATGAGGTCTCCGTGGAAGCCGTCACCGGCTTTGAAGCGTTGAACGGCAAAGGTGTTCAAGGTGAATTTAACGGCGAAACAGTGCGCCTGGGTAACCGGCGCTGGCTGGAAGCCGAAGGGCTGTCTGTAGACGCCCTGAATGAAGCCGCCCAAGCCATTACCCGGGAAGCCGGCACACCGCTGTTCCTCGCATCAGGGCAACAAGTGCTGGGTGTTATCGGCGTGGCCGATGCCATCAAACCGGATTCCGAAGCCGCTATCCGGCGACTACACGACGCCGGCATCAAGGTGATGATGGTCACCGGTGATGTCGACGCCACCGCCAAAGCCATTGCGGCCAAGGCTGGCATCGATGACTACCGGGCCGAGGTGCTGCCCGAGGACAAGGCCGAGGTGGTGAGCGAAATGCGGGGCAAAGGCTACACCGTGGCCATGGTCGGCGATGGCATCAACGATGCCCCGGCACTGGCGGCGGCCGATGTCGGCTTTGCCATCGGCACCGGTACCGATGTGGCCATTGAAAGCGCATCGATCACCCTGATGCGCGGCTCCCTGCACGGGGTACCGGACGCTATCGAGATCTCCCGGGCGACGGTGAAGAACATTCACCAGAACCTGTTCGGCGCCTTCATCTATAACTCCTTGGGTATTCCGGTGGCTGCGGGCCTGCTCTACCCTGTCTGGGGCATCCTGATGAGTCCGATCCTGGCCGGCGCCGCCATGTCACTGTCGTCGGTCACCGTGGTGACCAACGCCAACCGGCTGCGGTTGTTCAAAAGCAGCCATAAACCGGCACAGAATGAGGAGCGGAACTGATGGAAACATTCCTGGTCAACGCTGGAGGGCTTGCCCTTATGGCCGCCATTGTCTGGTGGTTCTGGCTTTCCGGCTCCGGCAAAAGCGCCGCTGATAATAAACACCACCACTGAGGTAACCGCCATGAAAAGATTTACCCTGGCCTTTGGCCTGATGGCCGCTATGGGCTTTTCCACGACCGCACTGGCCGGCGGCGCGGCCCAGAACATCCATGTTTACAAGTCACCCACCTGCGGCTGTTGTGGCGACTGGATTGACCATCTGGAAGAGAACGGCTTCGAGGTGACCGCCACCAACAGCAACGACATGGGCCGGGTCAAAGCCGATGCCGGACTGATTGCCGGGTTGGGCAGCTGTCATACCGCCTTCATCGGCGACTACGTGATTGAAGGCCATGTGCCGGCGGACGACATCAAACGGTTGCTGGCGGAAGCACCCAAGGCCACCGGCCTGAGCGTGCCCGGTATGCCGGCGGGCTCCCCGGGTATGGAAATGGGCGATCGAAAAGACCATTACAAGGTGATCCTGTTTAACGAACAGGGACAAACCCGGGTGTTCGCCGAACACAACTGATCGACAGAGCCGTGGGTGGAGCCTCAGGGCTCCACTAAAATCTGCCTATTTTTTCTACACAGAAGTGGGCGCCGTGTTCTATGATTGAGCCATAACCCGGAAGTCAGTCTGGCAAGGACACATTTTGAGCCTCAAAACCCGAATCCTGAGTCTTGTAGCGGTACTGATCGTCATTTCTGCCTCGGCATCCTGGCTTGCCTATAGGGAGCTGTCAGAAGACATCATCGAGCGCTGGGGGCAACAGGTTGCAGAAATCCAGGTGCGCTATGACAGTGCCCGCCTGCTGCAGTCACTGGAACGGGAAATTGGCCTGGCCCGGCAAATGTCGCAATCCTCCGCCTTGATCCAATGGGCCAAAAACCCCGACGACAGCGGCCTGACCACCGAAGCCGTGCGCCAGATGGAAAGCTTCCGGACTAATTTCCGGGATAACAGCTACTTTGTCGCACTCAGAAGTAACGGCCATTACTACTACAACAACGCGGAAAACGAGTTTGCAGACAACCAGTTCCGCTATGTGCTGGACTCCGAAAAACCGGAGGACGCCTGGTTCTTTCAACTGATCGAAGAAGGCCGGGACTTCCACCTCAACGTCAATCCGGATGAGGAGCTGGGCGTTACCAAGCTGTGGATTGATATGCTAATGCGCGATGAAGACGGCCACATTATCGGCATGGTCGGCAGCGGGCTGAAGCTCGATGACTTTCTTCAGGACATCGTGGACATCAATCAGGAAGGCATCACCACACTGTTCGTGGATTACAACGGCGCCATCCAGCTCTACCGTGACCGCAACTACATCGATTTTGCCAGCATCATCAAACCGGAAGGCCAGAAGAACACCGTCGCCCTGCTGTTTGATGAAACCCCGGACAAGCAAAAGATTCTGGGCATGCTGCAAATGCTGAAAAAACGAAACGGCGAAGAAGGCGCGGTTGAGAGCGGCTTTGTCATGGTAGACGGCAAAAAACACCTGGCCGGGGTTGCCTTCCTGCCGGCTATTGGCTGGTTCGAGATCACCCTGCTGGACCTGAATGCCTTATTGCCCACCAGTTACCTGTGGCCTCTGATCGCCGTTTTCCTGGTCAGCCTGCTGGTAACCTTGATCTTGTTCCATCTGATTATCCAGTCACGGATTCTGAAACCGGTACTGAGTCTGGAACAGGGCGTACAGCGTTTGCGGGATGGCCGTTTCGATCTGCCCTATTTGCCGAAACCGGACAATGAGATTGGCCGGCTGGTCGATCATTTCGAAAAAATGACCACGGCACTGCGTGACACCACCCACGACCTCGAGAACAAAGTGGCGCAACGCACTGAAGAGCTGCACAAGCTGGCGCGAATTGACGCCCTCACCGGCCTGAAGAATCGCCGCGGTCTGGACGAAGTCATTGCCACCTCTATCCAGAAATCCCAACGGGAAAACAAGGGTTTCGGCCTGATCTGGCTCGACATCGATTACTTCAAAGCCATCAACGACTCCCGTGGCCATCAAGCGGGGGACGAGATTCTTCGCAATGTTGCGCAATGGCTGAAGACATCGGTACGGCCCTATGACCATCCGGGCCGCTGGGGCGGCGACGAATTCGTGGTGTTGCTGTCGCCCTGCGATCAAATAACGCTCGAGCAAATCGCCTGCCGCATTCGCGCCAGCGTAGAACAGGAAAGCAAATACACCGGCTCGCCTTTTACGATCAGTGTGGGCGGGTACTTCTGCAAGCCAGGCGACAGCCTGGACACCATTCTGCGCAATGCCGATCAAGCCCTCTACGAAGCCAAGCACAGTGGTCGCAACCGGGTCTGTATCCGCACGGCTGATGGCGAAGCGGTTCATACTGCCTGACAAATCTGACTCCCACAGGCAGAACCGTTATACTCCGCAGCATCATCCATTTTAAGCCCAGGTTACTTCTTCATGCTCAATGCCGACGCTCTCAATCAGTTGCGCCAGCTGAAAACCGATATCAAAGACAACAAGGTGGTCCTGGCGGGTACCGTCAAGTCCACCAACGGGCGCTTCGGCTTTGTAGCCCTCGATGAAGGGCGGGATGTATTCCTGCCACCCGAAGAAATGCAGAAGGTGTTGCCCGGCGACCGGGTAACGGTCACCGAGCAGGAAGTTGAGAAAGGCAAAACCCAGGGCGTGGTGGAGGAACTGCTGGAATCCCACCTGACCACCTTTGTGGGCCGCTATCTGATCAGGGGTAAGGGGCACTTTGTGGCACCGGAAACCCCGGGGATCAACCGCTGGATTTTTATTCCGCCGAAAGAGCGCATGAACGCTCAGCCTGACGATTTCATCTATTGCCAGATTCACCGCCACCCGATCAAGGACGGAAAAGGCCAGGCCAAAATACTGCGTATTATTGGCAAGGCGGGTGAACCCGGTATCGAGCGGGCCTTCACACTGGCGAATTTTGACCTCGCGGACACCTGGCCGGAAGAAGTCCAGAAGCAAGCGGACAGCCTCAGTGAAGACAGCATTGCCGCCTTCAATGAAGGCCGTGAAGACCGGACTGCCCAGCCTTATGTGACTATTGACAGCCCGGGCACCCAGGATATGGACGATGCCCTGATGGCGACCCCGAACGCCACTGGCTGGACCTTGTCCATCGCCATTGCCGACCCGACAGCCATCATCGAACCCGGGAGCCCCGCCGAGGAAGAAGCCTTCAATCGGGCCACCGCCATTTATTTCCCCGGCGAACCTCTGCCCATGCTGCCCGACAGCATCAGTACCCGGCTTTGCTCGCTGATGTCAGACCTCCCCCGTCTGGTGCTGGTCTGTGATCTGCAAGTGAACAACGACGGCAGTCTGGGCGGCTACAGCTTTCACCAGGCCGTGATCCGTTCCAAGGGCAAACTGAGCTACGAACTGGTATCCCATCTGATCGAAGGCCGGCAGGACGACGACATAAAAGCCCTGCCCGACGAGGTCAGCAACAGTCTGGATCAATTGCATCAGGCCGCTACCGCCCTGCGCAAATGGCGCGCTGAGCACGCCCTGCTCAGCAGCGATCGACCGGAATTCCGCCTGCGGCTGGACGAAAACCGGCGAATCCGCGTGATTGAACCCGCCATCCAGAATGAAGCCCACCGTCTGGTGGAAGAGTGCATGGTCGCAGCCAACCGATGTGCCGCCGACTTCCTGAATCAGCGTGGCCAGGGCCTGTTCATTCAGCATCCAGGCCTGCGGGACGATCGCGCGGATAATATTCGCAAGCTGCTGGAAGGTTACGCCCCCCACCTGGCGGAACTGGATGCCAATACAGCGGAAGGTTTCAGGGCATTGATGAAGCACAGCGACCAGCTGACGGCCGAGGTGCCGGTAAAATCCATTCTGTCCCGCCAACTGGCTCGGGCGGAACTGGGCTTCGAGGCGGCGCCCCATCAGGGCATGGGCCTGGCGGCCTACACCACGTTCACATCGCCGTTGCGCAAGTTCTCGGATTTCTATGTACACCGACTGATCAAATCAGCACTCTGGGACACCCCGGTCAAAGCCCTGAACAGCGAGCAACTGGAAGCCCTGCAGGCCACCCAGTTCCGCGCCCGTCAGGCGGCAAACACACTCGAAGCCTGGCTCAAGGCGGACTTTGCCAAGACCCTGCCGGAAGCCGACCCGATGGAAGGCACCATCAGCCGTACCATGCCCTCAGGCTTCTTTGTGCGCCTGGATACCAACGGTCTGGAGGGTTTTGTCAGCTGCCGGGATCTGGACGGTAAATTCGGTTTTGATCCAGTCACCCTGCGCCTGGTTCATAACAAGAACGGCCGCATCTTCCAGCTGGAGCAACGGGTTACCGTGAGCTTTGCCGGGGTGGATGACGAGCGGAGGCAGATCAATTTCAAACTGCTGAAGGCCGAGGAAGTGCCCACCGGCCAGGGCAGCGAGGGCGGTTAATACCGCCCCGGCTTACTTCTCCAGCATTCGGGACAGGCGGGCGTCTTTGGCCTGCCAGAGCTCACCGAGCCAGTCTTTCATATTCCGGCGATGCTCGGCATCGTTGGAGTAATCCCGGCCATTGAGGTGCTCAGGAATCGCCTGGGTGGCGATCTCCATACGAATCTCGGGTACCTTGCCGCACAGAAACTCCCAGAAGGTTGGCGCTCCGTGTGGATAGGCGATGGTGACATCCACCAGGGTCTCGATCGAGTCGCCCATGGCATCCAGCACAAACGCAGCACCACCCGCCTTGGGTGTCAGCAGATGCTGGTACGGAGACTTCTGTTTGTCGTGCTTGGCCTGGGTAAAACGCGTGCCCTCAACAAAGTTCATCACGCTGACCGGGGTATAGCGGAATTTCTCACAGGCTTTACGGGTGGCTTTCAGGTCTTCACCGCGCTTCTCGGGGTGTTTGATCAGGTATTCCCGGGAATACCGTTTCATGAACGGAAAATCCAGCCCCCACCAGGCCAGGCCAATCACCGGCACCCAGATCAGCTGTTGCTTCAGGAAAAACTTGAGAAACGGCGCCCGACGGTTGAACACCCGCTGCATGGCAAAGATGTCGACCCAGCTCTGGTGATTGCTGAGCACCAGATACCAGCTTTCCCGCTTCAGGTTTTCCGCCCCGGTCACCTGCCAGTCGGTGCTTTGTGTCAGCTTCATCCAGCCGGTGTTGCAGGCAACCCAGGATTCCGAAATCCAGATAATCAGTTTGGTACAGAGCACCCGGAAGCCCTTGTGGGGAATCGCCAGTTTCAACAGTGCCGGGATATAGAGCAGCAGGCACCAGAACACTGTATTGATACCCAGAAGAATGGAGTTGAGTACACCGATTACGGGGGCTGGCAGGAAACTGAGCATGGTGATCCTGTTATGGTTGTTGTTGCCAAAAGGGTTGCCATAATAGCAACCAGCGGCGCTATTTGGCAGTGGCCTGAAGTGACCATCGCGCCGGTCATCAATGACGGTTTTGCCATGGTCTGGGCGGGGGCTCCCCTTTATGCTTGATGTCATCTGACTCAGCAGTTGTAACGGAAACCTCTATGCGTAATCCCCTGAAGTTGGCTTTTAATACGGCATCGGGCCTGGCCCGTCAAAGTGCGGTTTATGCCGGTAATGCGTTTGACCGGGTATTCAGGGCCGCCAGTTTGGTTCAGGCCGGGCAAACGCCTTTCGAAACCCTCCATTCGGACGGACTGGTCAGCCTGCGTTATTACCCTCCCCTGCAGGAAGATGCCATCGAGCTGGACGGCATGACCATTCCGGTGGAGCGCACAACTCACAGAACTCCGATCGTGATCATTCCGCCACTCGCCGTGAACATGCTGATCTACGACCTGTTCCCGGAACGCAGTCTGGTGCGTTTTCTCCGGGCGAAGGGATTTGAGGTGTATCTGATCGACTGGGGTATGCCCGGGCGTGAGCACACTCACTACAACATGCACACCTATGTCGCTGAGTTGCTACCCGCGAGCCTGAACCGGGTAAGGGAACACAGTGGCGAACAGGAGCTGTCGCTGCACGGTTGGAGTATGGGCGGCATGTTTACGCTGTTTTACTCAGCCTTGAGCCGGGATCAACACATCCGTAATGCGATTGTGCTGGGCTTGCCGATTGACAGTCATGCCTCCGGGGCGATTGGCTGGATGTATCAGCGATTTTCCGATGTGGCGGGGGCGGTGCGCAGGCACACGGGTTTTCACCTGCATGATATGAAGCCGCACTGGTTTCATACGCCGGGTTGGGCCAATACCATTGGGTTCAAGTTGACGAACCCGGTGGGCAGTGTGATGGGTTACTGGGAGCTGATTGTGCGTTTGGGTGACCGGGAGTTTGTGACCAATCATGCCACGACATCGGCGTTTCTGGATCGGATGGTGGCTTACCCGGGCGGGGTGATTCAGGACACGGTGGTGCGGGTGTGGATTGATAATCAGCTGGCGAAGGGGCAAATCCAGATTGGCGAGGATTTTGCGCGGCTGGAGAATGTGAATGCCAACTTACTGGCGATTGCCGGTCAGGAGGATACCTTGGCGACGCCCGGGGCGGCGAAGCGGGTGATGGATCATGTGAGTTCTGTGGATAAGACGTTCCGGGTGGCGCCGGGGGGTCACATGGGGATTCTGGCGGGGAGCAAGGCGCCTCGGGCGTCTTGGCTTGAGTTGGCGGAGTGGCTGGCGGCCCGGTCTGATTGAGGTCTTGGAGTACGCCAGTATTAAAGTTTCGGGCTTTCGAGTATGTCGGCAGAGGTTGGGGTTGGCTTTCCAAAAAACGCTCCTTCGGCCCATCCATGGGGCGCTTGGGCTCCGCCATCCCTGGCTCCGCACATTTTTGGAAAGCCAACCCCAACCCCTGCCTTCGCTGACTTCAGAGCTGATTTCTCACCAAATTCATCGTATTTTTAGCTTTTTTCCCCAATTCTTTCTGATTTTCAGAGATTTTCGATAACGTCTTTGAGTTCGGACAGACTATTGATCACCGCTGTTGGCTCGATTCCCCAGTCTTCGAACACCTTATTGGCATCTCGCTGTACCCAGATGGCTTTTAACCCTGCAGCTCGTGCACCGATGACGTCCCAGGCGTTGCTGGAGACCAGGCACAGGGGGTTGTCCCAGGCGCCAGTGGCGCGGCGGGCGTAGGTGTAGACGGCGGGGTCGGGCTTGAAGGTTTTCAGGTCGTCGACCGAGACCAGGCCGTTGAACTGTTCCAGCAGTTGGTTATGGCCGAGGACTTTTTCCAGGGCCGGGTAGCTGCCGTTGGAGAAAGCGTAGAGGGGGTAGTGGCCTTTCAATGCCTGAAGGGCGGGTAGTGCGTCTGGAAAGGCGGGTAATGACAGGTAGGCGGTCATCAGTTCGTCTTCCCGTGCCTTGGTGAGGGTCAGCTTGTGGGTGGCCATGGCGTATCTCAGGGCCTGGCGGGTGCAAGTGCCGAAGTCTTCGTAGACTCTCATCAAGCCCTTGCGGAAGGAGAATTCCAGCTGCTTTTCACGCCACAATGCGGCCACTCTGTCGGCTTCGGTGCCCGCTTCCTGTTGCAGCAGTTCGGACATGCCCATCGGGTCTACCAGGGTGCCGTACACGTCAAATGCCAGTGTCGTATTCATTTGAGGCTCCTGCGTTCGGGGTGCGTCGGTGAATTGTTGGCAGTTGCCCAATATTGAAGCACAGAACTTTGGCGGCCGTCAGTTCTGCGGGTGACTTTGCCGGTGCCCTCACCTAAACTTCGACCCATGAAATCCATTGATATATTGAATCTTGACCTGCGGTCACTGGCCACCTTCGTTGCCGTGCTGGATGAGGGCAGCGTTTCGAGGGCTGCGGTTCGGCTGGGCGTCAGCCAGTCTGCAGTCAGCCATACTCTGGACCGTCTGCGCCAGGCCTTTGGCGATCCGCTGTTTGTGAAGTCGGGCCGCGGGATTGTCGCGACGGATTACGCCCTGCGTACCGGCCCCCATATCCGCCAGCTGCTGGACGACATCCGCACCCTGCCCTCGGGGCCGCCGTTTGATCCGGCGACAGCGGAGTTCACCTTTACCATCGCCGCCAACGACTACCAGCGTGATTTGCTTCTCCCTGGCCTGGTCCGCATCCTGCGTGAACAGGCACCGGGGATTCATCTGCAGGTGATTCCCTCCGGCATTCCCAACCCCGATATGCTGCGTAAAGAAGCCTGCGACCTTGTGATTAGCCCCCACGCCCCGGAAGCGACGGACATCATGCAGCGGGGTTTGATGGCGGACCGGATGGTGGTGTTTTACGATCCAGACGAACGGGAAGCACCTGCAGATCTGCCGGATTACATGAACGCTGAACACATCACAGTACTGTTTGCCGCCGGAGAGAAACCGGTTCTGGACAGCACGCTGGAAGCCAGGGGGATAAAACGCAGGAGCGTCGTTACGGTTTCCAATTTCTCCGGCCTGCCGGAGTTTTTGCGCGGCACCACCCTGCTCGCCTCTGCCCCTGAACGCATGAGCCGCCAGCTGATGCGAGACTTCGCATACGTACCTCTGCCTTTTCAGTACAACCCTTTCACCCTTCTGATGCTCTGGCATCGCCGACACCAAACCGACCCCGCCCACCGCTGGGTTCGCAACCAGGTGAACTCGGTGGCAGCCACCATGAACGGCTTGCACGATTAATCAATCGATGTCATTCATGTATGAAATGAAAGGTTAAGCCGTTATTTTTCTAGGCCGGCCGCCCTAGACTCCCCCTCCATATGTTCGCTGGTGAGAGTGGGGGAGTGCCTCCCAAAACTGTGCGGAGCCAGGGATGGCGGAGCCCAAGCGTCACATGGATGTGCCGCAAGGAGCGTGTTTTGGGAGGCACTCCCCCACTCTCACCTAACTCCGGGGTCAGAAATAACCGTGCTCGCACTCACAAGTATCTGGACAACCATACTACTGGCAGCCGCCGTAGCCCTGGGGCCGATGGCCATCGATATGTATCTGCCAGCATTGCCACAGATCGGCAGCGACTTTGGTGCCAGCACCGCGCAAGTTCAGCTCACACTCAGCGTGTATGTCGCCGGCTTCGCCCTCGCTCAGCTCGTTTGCGGCCCATTGGCCGACCGCTTTGGCCGCAAACCCGTCATGATCGGTGGAATGTTGCTGTTCACCCTCGCCAGTATTGGCTGCGCCCTGGCCAGCAACATCGAAATGCTGCAACTGTTCCGCCTGCTGCAAGCTCTGGGCGGCTCCGCCGGCCCGGTTCTGGCGCGCGCCATCGTGCGGGACATCTACACCCCCAGAGACGCCGCCAAAATCCTCGCCATGCTCGCCGGCATGATGGCCCTGGCGCCCGCCATCGCACCGACACTCGGCGGCTTCATGGTCGCCACCCTCGACTGGCACTGGATCTTCATCGTCATGGCCGCCTACGCCCTGATCATGGTTGCCGTTATTGCCTTCGGCATCCCCGAACCCCTGCGCCCGGAAAACCGCCAGCCCTTCCGGCTGTGCAGCCTGCTCCGTAACTACCGGCACATCGGCACCGACATCAGCTTCATCGGCTACACCCTGACCAGCGCCGCCATCTACGGCGGGCTCTTCGCCTTCCTGTCCGGCTCAGCCTTTGTGCTGATTGACGTACTTGGCGTGGCGCCAGAACACTTCGGCCTCTACACCGCCCTGACCGCCGGTGGCTACGTGCTCGGCAACATGGCCTCCATCCGCCTCGCCAGCCACCACCAACCCGGCCAGGTCCTGCTTTACGGCCTGCTGGCCACCTTCACCGCCGGCGCCACCATGGCCCTGCTCGCCTACCAGCAAATCCACAGCCCCTGGGCCGTCATCCTGCCCCAGGTGCTCTTCATGGCCGGCACCGGCATGGTCCTGCCCCAATGCATGGCCGGCGCCCTGGCCAACCACCCCACCATGGCCGGCTCAGCATCCGCCCTGCTCGGATTCATACAAATGGCCGCTGCCGCCACCGCCGGCGCCCTCGTCGGCCACCTCCACGACGGCACCCCCATGGTCATGGCCACCATCATCGCCGTATGCGCCGCCTTGGGCTTGCTCGGCTACCTGCTGATGGTACAGCGCAATCCCGCTCCGGACTTTGAAGCACAGGGCCTAGGCTCTTAGCAAGGGTGTTTTGGCAAGCCCTTCCCCGTCCAAATCCTGCAAAATCCCGAAAACCCACACAAACAGCATGGATGAAAACTCATCCAAACTAGGCTACACAGAGTAAGTACAGAACCTCAAAGACCCAAAAAGGAGCAAACCATGGCGACCAACGTCACACTGGACGGCAACCCCATCGAACTCAGCGGCAAGTTCCCCCAGCCCGGTGAAAACGCCGCGCCATTCACCCTCACCAGCAGCGGCCTCGAAGAAGTCAAACTCGACAAATGGGCCGGCAAACGCAAAATCCTTAACATCATCCCCAGCATCGACACCGGCGTGTGCGCTGCAAGCACTCGTAAATTCAACGAAAAAGCCGGCAGCCTCGACAACACCGTCGTCCTCGTCATCTCCGCCGACCTGCCCTTCGCGGCCTCAAGATTCTGCGGCGCCGAAGGCCTGAACAACGTCGAAACCCTCTCCACCTTCCGCAACTACAGCTTCCAGCAGGACTACGGCGTCGCCATCCAGAACGGCCCCCTCGCCGGCCTGTGCTCCCGAGCCGTGGTAGTACTGGACGAGAACAACAAAGTGCTCCACAGCCAAATGGTCGGTGAAATCAAAGACGAACCGGATTACGAGGCGGCACTGAAGGTGCTCTGATTAACTCAGACCACTCGCTGAATTGCCACTGACGTCGGAGTGATGCTGACAATCCACCGACGTTGGGGCAAACGGGAGCGGATGGCCTTCCAAAACTGTGCGGAGCCAGGGATGGCGGAGCCCAAGCGCCCCAGGGATGGGCCGAAGGAGCGTGTTTTGGAAGGCCATCCGCTCCCGTTTGCATGCACCCATAGCCAGACCTGATAGAATCCCGCCAAACTTCAAACCGAAGGCACCCAGAACCCACCGTGCAAAAAGACATGCAAAACGCCTCCCTGGCCCGCCAGCTCTACCACATGACCTGGCCCATGCTGTTCGGCGTCCTCTCCCTGATGACCTTTCAGCTCACCGACAGCGTCTTCGTCGGCCAACTCGGCCGTGACCCGCTCGCCGCCCTGGGTTTCACCGTACCCATGCAGCAACTGGTCAGCGGCATGTATGTCGGCCTGGGCATCGCGACCACCGCCATCATCTCCCGCACCCTCGGCCAGGGTGACAGCCTCCGCGCGCAGCGCCTGGGCGGCCTCGTCGTCGCCATCGGCGCCGGCCTCGCCCTGACCCTGTGCCTGTCCGTTTGGGTACTGCAAAGCCTGATCCTCGACCTGCTCGGCGCCGAAGATGCCCTGCGCCCGGCCATCCGCGAATACTGGATGCCCTGGCTGATCTCCGCCTGGGTCGGCGCCATGGTCTATTTCAGCTACGCCGTCTGCCGCGCCAACGGCGACACCCGCCTGCCCGGCTATATGATGATTTCAACCAGCCTGCTCAATATTGCCCTGGACCCACTCTTCATCTTCGTCTTCGACTGGGGCCTGCCGGGCGCCGCCTGGGCCACCATCACCGCCTTTATGATCGGCGCCATGGTGGTGTACCCCTTACTGATTCGGCGGGCCTGGCTTCGCTTTGACCTGCTTCAGCTTGAACTGAACAAAGCCATTCGCCAGCTTGGTGGCATCATGGCCCCGGCCATGGTCAGCCAGCTTATGCCACCCCTGTCCGCCATGCTCGCCACCGCTCTGGTGGCCGGTTTCGGGTCCGCCGCGGTTGCTGCCTGGGGCCTGGGTACGCGGCTGGAGTTCTTCTCCATTGTGGTGGTGCTGGCGCTGACCATGTCGATGCCCCCCATGGTCGGGCGTCTGCTGGGTGCCGGCGAGCTTGAGAAAATCCGCAAGCTGGTGCGTATTGCGGTGCGATTTATCGTTATCTGGCAGCTGTTCATCGGACTTGTGTGGCTGGTGGCTTCCGGGCTGGTGTCTACCCTGTTCAGCCGAGATGCGGATGTGCAAGACATCCTGTTGAGCTATCTGTTGCGGGTGCCGCTGAGTTACAGCGGGCTGGGCGTGTGTATTCTGATGGTGTCGATCAACAACGCACTGGGCATGTCGATGCGGGCACTACTGATTTCCACCTTGAGGCTGTTTGCCTGCTATTTGCCGCTGCTGTGGATTGGCGCGCAGATCTCAGGGCTGACCGGTCTGATGACTGGCGCCCTGGTGGGCAATCTGGTCGCTGGCGGGATGGCTTATGGCCTGTACCGCCAGGGGATGAACCGGTTGCGCCAGCAGGCCTGATGGTTGGGTTCAGGCGAATCGGGCGCGGAAACTTTCGGGTATCGGCGTGACTTCGCGGGTTGTGTAGTTGAAGAACACGAAGCCATATTTGGCCAGGGCAACGTGCTGGCCGCTGTCGGCTTTGGTGACCCGGAACACGAAGTCGCCGCCGTATTTGTTAAAGTCGATCAGGCCGACTTCAAAGCGGAGCATATCGGGGTAGAAGGATTCGCCCTGGTACATGGTGGCGAGGTCGGTGACGATGATGCCGGTGCCATCCTGGCCGCCCTCTTCAATGCCATATTCCACGAGGAACTGGGCGCGGGCTTCGGAAAGCATGGAGATCAGGGCGTCGTTGCCGAGGTGGTTGGCGCCGTTGATGTCGGTGATTCTGACGGGCATTCTGGTTTCGAAGCAGAAGGCGTTATCCGGGAAATCGAGTTTAATTCTGGCCACAGTCGGTTTTCCTGATCAAGTGCTGATGTCGTTGGCGCTGAATCATACG
This sequence comes from Marinobacter sp. SS5-14b, assembly GCF_030541005.1. Taxonomy (GTDB): domain Bacteria; phylum Pseudomonadota; class Gammaproteobacteria; order Pseudomonadales; family Oleiphilaceae; genus Marinobacter. The sequence continues at coordinate 91,136 of NZ_JASSVM010000002.1, forward strand.
CTTCTGCTTGTGACTTCTCATCTTGCACTGGTATCAGGTATCTTGGTTCCTGCCCCGCGCTTCCAGGTATGGAGTAAGCGGCGATTGGGGGTGGGCTTTCCAGAACACGCTCCTTCGGCACATCCCTGTGACGCTTGGGCTCCGCCATCCATGGCTCCGCACAGTTCTGGAAAGCCCACCCCCAATCACCGTCCTTAGCTCCTGCGCGCGCCATAAAAACAGAAACATTCCGGGAGACTTATGGATATTCGCCCTGCTGCCACCCTGGCTCTGACTCGCGATACCGAAAACGGCATTGAAGTGCTCCTGTTGCAACGCACCTGGGAGGCGGTGTTCCTGCCGGGTTACTTTGTGTTTCCCGGCGGCGCAGTGAATGCGCAGGAGCCGGAGGGGCGGGCTCATGCCATCGGGATTGAAGACGCAGCCATCAGCCAGACCATGAGTCTGGACGAGGGCGGTGCGGATTATATGTTAGCGGCGGTTCGGGAGTGTTTTGAAGAGGCCGGGATTTTGTTGGCACAGGACGCTTCAGGCCAGTTGGTGGGGGCGAACCATGCGGTGCATGGTGAACGGTTGTCGCTGTTCAAAGAGGAGGTGTCGCTGGCGGAGTTATGTCAGAAGCACGGGCTGACGCTGCCACTGGACCGGTTGGCGTATCTGTCGCACTGGGTGACGCCGCCGGGGCCACCGCGTCGGTTTGATACGCGGTTTTTTGTGGCCGTGGCACCAGAGGGACAGGTGGCCGCGCACGATGGCCACGAGACTATTGATCATGCCTGGATTTCCCCCGCGCAGGTGCTGGAGGAACACCGGGCCGGGCGGCGGTTGCTGGGGCTGCCAACGATCCGGACCTTACGGGTGTTGTGTGATTTCAGCACGACCTCTGAACTGATGCGCTATGCCCACGCCAATCCGCCAGAAGCGTTTCCGACCGATCCCTGGCCCGCACTTCGTAAAGGCCAGCCGGTTTTGCTGGAGCCGAACGCACCAGCCTATGACGAGGCGGTAAAACTGGACCCGGAAGCTGCAGGTTCGGTGAAAGCGGAGATCACGCCGGGCGAACCGGTTGAGGTGGCCGCCGGCGTGGTGCGGCTGACGGCACCCAACCCGGGGATGATGACCGGCCCGGGCACCAATACTTACATTCTGGGTTTCGAGCGGTTCACAGTGATTGATCCGGGGCCGGTTAATGACGCCCATATTGAACGAATCCTGGAGCTGACCCATGGGCTGGTGGATCAGGTACTGGTAACCCACACCCATTCGGATCATTCACCGGCGGTGCGGTTGCTGAAGGAACGAACCGGCTGCCGGGTATTTGGCTGGCCGGCGCCGGAGGGCGCATCACAGGACAAGACCTTTATTCCGGATGATCAACCTGAGCACGAGGATTTGATCGCCACTGAAGCCGGGGTTCTGAAGGTGCTGCACACGCCTGGCCATGCGTCGAACCACCTGTGTTATCTGCTGGTCGACCAGGCGTTGCTGTTTTCCGGTGACCACATCATGCAGGGTTCCACGGTGGTGATTAATCCGCCGGACGGGGATATGAAAGCCTATGTGGAGTCGCTCTATGAGCTGCTTGAAGAGCCCGCCACGTTTATCGCGCCGGCCCACGGTTTCCTGATGGGGCAGCCGGAGGCGGTCATTGACTATCTGATCACCCACCGGCTATCCCGGGAGCACAAGATTTTCCGGGCGCTGGAGGCGCTGGCGCCGGTGCCACTGAAAGCCCTGACGGCGAAGGCCTATGATGACGTGCCCCCAGCGATTCATGGGCTGGCAGCGCGCTCAGCTCTGGCCCATCTGTTGAAGCTGGAGGCCGAGCACAGGGCATTCCAGAAGGACGATCTCTGGCATACCGTGCGCCCGGACTGAGTTCCGGGCTATTTCTTGGCGATTACCCAGACCGCATGAACAATGCCCGGAATATAGCCAAGAATGGTCAGCAGAATGTTGATCCAGAAATGTTTACCAATCCCCACCTGTAAAAAAACTCCTAACGGCGGTAACAAAATCGCAATCAGAATTCGCAAAAGGTCCATACAGTTCTCTCCCTGTCAGGCGTATAACAATTCACATCATTGCAAGATAACCCTGTTATACACAATAGGCCGGTCAATTTCGGCCCGGAATCATGAAAGTGGCATTAAAGGTTCGTCACAGCGGTATTCATGACTCTTTATGGACCCTAAGCTTGGGCCGTTTGGTCGGGTACTCGAGGACTTATGCTGTTTCAAAGATGTAAAAATTCTGTTTCGCACCACCTCATCGCTGGTTTATTGGTCATGCTGATGCCAGCGGCGTCTTTGGCGGAGGCTGGTAATACCCAAAGTAAAACACTGGTCGCCAGCCAGCTGGTGTCACAGCTGGCAGAGGACGAGAATGTCGAGGATGTGGTCCATTCGGAGCCACGACGGAGCAAAGCCAAGCGCATAGAGAACGCCGGGAGCGAGAGTGAGGAAGCGCCGGAATCCGCCACAGTGACAGAAAAGCCGGCTGAGGCATCGGTTGCCACACCCCGGGAGATTGCTCCAAATGTTGACCTGAAAGAGGTCGCGCCCATGCCTGAACCTACACCGGAGACCGACACTGCGGTGGAGACGGAAGGGCTGGCGGTGGAGCAAGCAGAACCGGCCACAGAAGCCAAACCAGACATCGTCGAGAAGCAGCCCGTACCCTCTGAAACCTTTGTCCTGTTGGGCAAAGAAGTGTTGCCTGGGACATCAACCCGCCTGGCCTGGTCGCCTAAAATCCAGATAGCCGGCTTGTCCCAGACAACACCGGTACTGGTTGTTAATGGCGCACACACCGGCCCCACGCTGTGCCTGACCGGCGCCATTCACGGTGACGAGCTTAACGGTATCGAGATTGTTCGGCGCACCATGTATGACCTGAACCCGGACAAGCTGAGCGGCCGGGTAATTGGCGTTCCCATTGTTAACCTGAGCGGTTTCCAGCAAGGCAGCCGATACCTGCCCGACCGGCGTGATCTGAACCGGCACTTCCCGGGCAGCCCCGATGGCTCCCTGGCGGATCGCATTGCCTATTCACTGTTCACCGACGTCATCAGCCATTGCGACATGCTGGTTGATATTCATACGGGATCGCTCAAACGCACCAATCTGCCGCAACTGCGAGCTGACATGAACAACCCGGACGTATCGGTGTTTACCCAGGGTTTTGACCGCATGGCCGTTGTCCATAGCTCAGGATCGCCCGGTATGTTGCGTTCTGCGGCGGTGGAGGCTGGTATCCGTGCGGTTACTCTGGAAGCTGGTGAGTCCCTGAGAATCCAGGAGCATCAGATTAAGGCCGGCGTGAACAGCCTGAACAGCCTGATGGAAAGACATCAGATGATTTCCCGCATGTTCGTGTGGGGTGATCCGGAACCCATCTACTACGACTCCATCTGGATTCGTGCCGAGCATGGCGGCATCCTGTTCAGCGATGTTGGGCTGGGCGACAACGTGTCCAAAGGTGAAATTCTGGGCTACGTTTCCGATCCGATCACCAATGAACAGCACCCCATACGCTCTGACGCCAATGGCCGGGTGATCGGCATGGCGGTAGATCAGGTGGTCATGGCAGGCTTTGCCGCCTACCACATTGGTACGGAGGCAGAAATTCCGGGAGAGTAGTATCCTGCGCGTTTGATGTACCAGCATTCGAGGGGTCTGTGTGGCTACAACAAATGCCGGGATACTGTCCCGAATCCCTGGCCTGGCCTATGTCGGTCTGGTTCTGACGCCGCTGTTCTGGGCCGGCAATGCAGTGGTAGCCAAAGGCACGGTGGCTCACATCCCACCACTGTCCATGTCGTTCTGGCGCTGGGTTATCGCTCTGGCGATTCTGTTACCTTTCGGTTTTCCGGGGCTCTGGCGCCAGCGGCATGTGGTCCGCCAGCATCTGGGCTCCATGCTGGCACTGGCCACCTTCAGCGTGGCAGCCTTTAACTCGCTGCTGTATTTTGCCGCCATCACCACCACCGCAACCAATATCGCCCTGCTCAATTCCACCATCCCGATTTTTGTGGCGCTGCTGTCCTGGATACTCCTGGGAGACCGGACCCGGCCGGTTCAGGCCCTGGGTATTGGCCTGGCCATTCTGGGCATTCTCGCGGTCGTGGCCAGGGGTGATCTCTCCGTACTGACCGGCCTGCAAGCACAGCCGGGAGATCTGATCATGGTCGCAGCTGTGTTCAGTTGGGGGCTGTTCTCCGTGCTGCTTCGGCGCCAGGCGGTGCCGCTGCCGGCACTGGCCTTTCTCACCGCGCAGATACTGCTGGGTACGCTGGTGATTCTGCCGTTCTTTCTGGTGGATGTCCTGTTCGTCAGCGGCGGCTTCGAGCTGTCGCAGAGTACCGTTCTGCCGCTGCTCTACTTTGCCATATTCCCGGGCATTCTGGCCTATGCTTTCTGGAACCACGGCGTACACAAAATAGGCCCTGCCAATGCAGCTATTTTCATGTACCTGACACCGGTGTTTGCCTCGGTTCTCGCCAGCGTATTTCTGGGCGAAAGCCTGGGCCTTTTCCACATCATTGGCGGCGTACTGATCCTTGCCGGCCTGCTGCTCGCCACCCGGGCCGGCCAGAAAAAACCGCTGTATCAGAGCTAGCCTTCAGGCCAAGCGTTGCGCCAACGCCATCTCGATGCGGGTCAAAACCTGCTCCAGAACCGCTCTGGGGCAGCCGATGTTCAGCCGCATGAAGCCGCTCCCGGGTTCGCCGAACGAGATTCCCGGGTTCATCCCCACCCCGGCTTCCTGCACAAAAAATCGCTTGAGCCCGACATCGTCCAGTGCCAGCTCCCGACAATCCAGCCACATCAGGTAGGTGCCTTCAGGCACCGATACCCGAAGCCCCGGCAACCGGTCGGTCACCTGCTGCACCACATAATCCCGGTTGGCCTGCAGATAAGTCATCAGCTGGTCCAGCCATTCAGCCCCGTGGCGATACCCGGCCTCGAAGCCGGCCACACTGAACGGGTTGCACTGGGGCAGATGCATGGAATCAAACACCGCTTTCATGGCCTTGCGCCGCTGTGCATCGGGAATCACCAGGGCCGAGAGCCCCAGCCCCGGCATATTGAAGCTTTTGCTGGGCGCAACGGCGGTGACCAGCGCATCGTCTGGGGCCGCAAGGGTGGCCAGTATTCGGTGGGCGGGCTTATCCCGGAAGGTCAGGTCACAGTGAATTTCATCGGAGATCACCACCAGTTGATACCGGCGGGCAATATCCAGCACCGCTTGCAATTCTGCCTCCGACCACACCCGGCCAACCGGGTTGTGGGGTGAGCAGAACATCAGGATTTTCGCCTCAGGCCGGGCAGCGCACTGTTCAAGATGGTGCAGATCCATGCGGTACTGGCCTGTTCGGTCATCCTGCAGCAGCGGATTTTCGATCACCTGACGTCCGCTCTGGCGCACCGAGCTGAAAAACGGCGGGTATACCGGCGGCTGAATGATCACACCTTCCCCCGGCTGAGCGTAGGCCATGCAGGCCGCATGCAGTGAGGGCACCACGCCTGGGGCCATCAGAATCCACTCACGTTCAATGTGCCAGCCATGCCGGGCGGCGAACCAGTCCATCATCGACTGATACAGGCTGTCCGGGAACAGGGTGTAGCCATACACCGGGTGTTCGGCCCGGGCTTTCAGTACTTGAGTCACGGCTTCCGGCGCGGCAAAATCCATATCCGCCACCCACACCGGGATAACATCCTCGCGGCCAAACACCGCCTTGCGGGCATCGAATTTCACGGAACAGCTGTGTTCCCGCACTACTGGCTGGTCAAAATCGGTCGTCACAGACATCCTCCTCCAGGCGATACCAACGGCTACTTGCCGAACAGATGCAGACTTGCGAACCTGTCGGTTTACCTGACGGCCCGCTTCGGAACTTTTTATGATCGCCCAAATCCTGTCCACGATGCTACCGGTGTTCCTGATCGCCGGTTGCGGTGCCCTCTATGGCCGATACCGAACACCGGACATTCAGGGCCTGAACATCCTGAACATGGAACTGTTTGTGCCCATGCTGGTGTTTGCCGTCCTCGCAGACCAGCAGGCGCCCTTGCAAGACTATGGTGGGCTCGCCCTGGCCGCATCCGTGGTGGTACTGGGCTCCGGCATTGTGCTGTACCCGATCGCCCGGGTGCTGAACCTGAACCTGAAAACCTTTCTGCCGCCCATGATGTTCAACAACTCCGGCAACATGGGCATTCCGCTGCTGGTGCTGGCCTTTGGCGAGGCCGCTCTGCCCGCAGCCATTGTGCTATTCATCGTGGAAATGCTGCTGCATTTTTCCGTCGGACTTTACATGCTGGACCCCCACACCTCCATCATTCGGCGGCTACGATTGCCCATTGTGTTTGCCAGCATCGCTGGCCTGGTGGTCAACTTCAGCGGCGTTGCCCTGCCCGGCTGGCTGCTGGAAACCCTGAACATGCTGGGTGGCGTCTGTATTCCGCTGATGCTGTTTGCCCTGGGGGTGCGCATGCTGGATGTGGATTTCAGTGACTGGAAGCTCGGCATGATCGGCGCGATCGCGTGCCCTGCCAGTGGTCTTTTGCTGGCCTGGCCGATGATTGCGCTGCTCGACCTTCCGGGCCTTCAGGTCGCCAGCCTCTGGGTATTTGCCGCCCTGCCGCCGGCGGTACTGAATTACATGGTGGCGGAGCAGTATCAGCAGGAACCCCATAAGGTAGCTTCGCTGGTATTATTGAGCAATCTTGGCAGCCTGGTGGTCATGCCGGTTGTACTGGGGCTGGTATTTGCCTCCGGCTACGTGTGAGTTGCTAAACGTCACAAGGAAGCGTTATCCATGTCTGAAGCGGTTGCCGTTGTTCGCGCGTCCCGCCCCAACTTTCTGGTTCTTGCCCCGCTGTGCGTTGGGCTGGGGCTGGCCATCGCCTGGCGTCAGGATAGCGCACCGGCACTGCTCGACACCCTGCTGGTATTCGTCGGTGCGGTGTTGGCCCATGCAGCGGTCAATCTGATCAATGAATACGAAGACTTTGCCTCCGGGCTCGACATGATCACCGCCCGCACGCCCTTCTCCGGTGGCAGCGGTGCCCTGCCGGACGTGCCCTCTGCGGCCCGCCGGGTGCTCTGGGCCGGGCTCAGTACGCTGGGGCTGGTGATGGCCATCGGTGGGTATTTTCTGTGGCTTCGCGGCTTGCCGATGTTGGTACTGGGTGCCGCCGGTGTCATCCTGGTGCTCACTTACACCCGCTGGATAACCCGCTCCCCCTGGCTCTGCCTGCTGGCACCGGGCATCGGCTTCGGCCCGGTCATGGTGCTGGGCACACTCATTGCCCTCGGTGCTCAGCTCGACACCACTGCTGTCATCTGCGCGAGCGTGGCGCTACTCCTGGTATGCGAACTGTTATTGATCAACCAGATTCCCGATGCCGAGGCCGATCGGAAGATTGGCCGGCGGCATCTGGTTATCACTTTGGGAGCACAGGATGCAAGCAAGCTGGTGGCGGGGCTGCTACTCGGTAGTTACCTGCTGATTATCGCGGCCGTATCCACTTCCGTGCTGCCACCCTGGAGCCTGCTCGCCCTCGCGCCTCTGCCGGCCGCACTCTGGATCAGCGTGAGCCTGCCTGGCGCTTTGCGCAGACCAGAGGCACTGAACCGGCTCCTGGGCCTCAACGTCGCGGTTCTTCTATCTACCCTGGCTCTTTTGATCATCGGGCTCAGCTTGTAAATTGAAAGACACTGACCCGGGAGCGCAACTGGCCAGCCAGCACCGCCAGGTCTCGGCTGCTAGCCGCCACCTGGTCTGACCCGGCCGAGGTTTCCAACGTGCCGTCGTGGATTCTGGCAATGTTCCGATTTACCTCTTCGGCGACCGAGCTCTGTTCTTCCGCCGCACTGGCAATCTGAGCGTTCATGTCGTTGATCGAAGCGACTTCCTCCCGGATTCTGACCAGAGCCGTTTCGGCTTCCGCGGTCTTTTCCACCGTCACCCGGGCCCGTTCACGGCTGCTTTCCATTTCACTGGCCGCCTCACCGGCACCGGCCTGCAATCGGCCGATCATATCCTGAATTTCACGGGTCGAGTCCTGGGTGCGTGAGGCCAGCGACCGAACCTCATCCGCGACCACGGCGAATCCACGGCCATGAGTACCTGCCCGCGCGGCTTCAATCGCCGCGTTCAGGGCCAGCAGATTGGTTTGCTCAGCAATACCACTGATCACTTCAATAATTTTCTCGATGTTGCTGCTGTCCTGGGAAACCCGGTTCACAGACGCCGCCGCCTGTTCAAGCTTGTCGGCCAGCTCGGTGATGGACGCTGCGGTTTGCTTCACCACCAGATTGCCCGTTTCGACTTCGGTATCCGCTTTGCGGGTTGCGGTCGCGGCATTGGCGGCAAAACCGGCGACTTCGTTGACCGTAGCCGCCATCTGATTGACCGCTGTGGCCATCTGCTCAGCCTCGGCGGCCTGCATGCGAATTTGCTGGCTGTTATTGTCAGAGGTGCTCTCAAGCTGGCTGGAAGCCGACGACAACTCTTCCGAGGCTGAGCGAACTTCCCGAATGATGCCGGTCAACCGCTCAATGGTATCCACCAGTGCGCCCATGACACTGCCCGGATAGCGGGTCTTGAGGCTTTGAACCAGTTGCCCGTCTGCCAACTGCCGGATTGCCTCGGCCACTTCCTCAGGCTCCGCGCCCAGTACACGTTTGAGCTGGCGGATAATGAAAAATGCGATCAAGACGCTCAGCAACACCGACACACCGGTGAAGGAAAGAATCATAGTATTGAACCCGCTCGCGGCGGCACGCACTTCATCGAGGTCCGACGCAACCGTGTCTTCCTGATAATCGATAAACGCGTTTACGCTCGCAAGCCATTTGCTGTAGGCCGGCGATACCTGAGTCAACAGAAACTGCCGGGCAGCTTCCGGGCTATTGTTATTGCGCAGGTCAATCAAGTCCTCCGTCAGTGCCAGAGTCTGACTTTCAATCGACTCAATGGCTCTCAGCAACTGCCGTTCGTTATCGGTTGCACCCTGTTCGCGAAACAACTGCGCCATACTGTCTGCGTTCTCCCGGTACATGGCCGCCAGGCCTTCTATGTCCCGCAGGTGCTTGCGCAGCTCGGTATCGCTGCTGACCAGAACAGCATCCCGGATGGAAATCGCCCGATCATGGACGCTGCCCCGAAAGTTAATGGCATACCGTTGCTTGAGAGACGCACCCTCGTTCACGGAGGTCAGGGTTTTATCAATGAACCCGACCTGATGATTGCCGACAATACTGACCAGCACCAGCAGCGATACGATGAGACCAAATCCTAACGCAAGGCGTTTTGCTACGGTTAACTGGCCAGTCATAACAGCACTCCGAATATTTGTTAAGTGACAGGTATTACGATTGGCAAAAGGAATAGATTGGATAGATTTGAAAGGTTTTGTGAATGATTTGTGTAATGAAAATACCGATGCCTTCCTAAGCAGGTGTTTTACTTGCAACTGTTTAGAATTTGGCCGATGGTTAGGAGCAAATCTGCCCGGTTTCGTTAATGATATGGAGGTCTGTCCATGAGCGTTATGCTCCTTTTACTCAGCGCCCTGGTGCTGATCTATTTCAGCATCGGTGGCAAAACTGCCGCCATCGTGATGTCTGTGGCCACCGTGATTGGCGTCGCCCAGGATGACTGGCACCTTCTCAGCTTCCTGATTGGCGGCCTGCTGCTGGCTCTGGCCCTGTTGGTTACCCTCCCCGGCGACCTGCGCCTGGACAAGCTCAGCCGACCGTTACTGGGCTGGGTTCGGGGGCGCTTGCCCAAGCTCTCGGATACCGAACAAGAGGCTCTGAAATCCGGATCGGTCGACTGGGACGGGGAACTGTTCTCCGGCAAGCCGGAATGGAACAAACTGCTCGATGCCGCGCCGGCTCATCTCACCAGCGAAGAACAGGCGTTTCTGGACGGCCCGGTGGAAGAGCTGTGCAAAATGCTGGACGACTGGCAGATCACCCATGAGCATTATGATCTGCCCGACAAGGTGTGGAAATTCATCCGCAGCAAAGGCTTCTTCGGCCTGGTGATCCCAAAAGAGGATGGCGGCCTGGGCTTTTCCAACACCGCCCACTCCGAAATCGTGATGAAAATCTCTACCCGCAGTGTCTCCGCGGCGGTGACCGTCATGGTGCCCAACTCCCTGGGCCCCGGCGAGCTGCTGATGCACTACGGCACCGACGAGCAAAAACAGCACTACCTGCCGCGCCTGGCCGGTGGTGACGAAATCCCCTGCTTTGCCCTGACCTCGCCGGTGGCCGGCTCCGACGCCGGGGCCATCCCGGATAAAGGCATCGTTTGCAAGGGCCAGTGGAACGGCAAAGAAGTGATGGGCCTGAAGGTCACCTGGAACAAGCGTTACATTACCCTGGCACCCGTCGCTACCCTGATTGGCCTGGCCATCAAGGTTTATGACCCGGAGCATTTGCTGGGTGAGCAGGACGACATTGGCGTTACCTGCGTGCTGGTGCCCCGTGACACCGACGGCGTGAACGCCGGTACCCGGCATCTGCCCATGAACACCGTGTTCATGAATGGGCCGACCTGGGGCACCGAAGTGTTCATCCCCATGGACCAGGTGATCGGCGGCCAGGATATGCTCGGTAAAGGCTGGACCATGCTGCTGGAGTGCCTGTCTATTGGCCGCTCCATCTCCCTGCCCGCACTCGGCACCGGCGCCGGCAAACTGGCCAGCCTGGCTACCGGCTCATACGCCTACACCCGGGAACAGTTTGGCCGCACCATCAGTCAGTTTGAAGGCGTGCAGGAAGCCCTGGAACCCATCGCCGGCTACACCTACATGATGGATGCCGCGCGTTTGCTCACCGTTGGCATGCTTGATCGCGGCGTGCGCCCGGCCGTGCCCTCGGCCGTCTTGAAGTACCGCAACACCGACCTGATGCGCGAAGTAATCAACCACGCCATGGATGTAGTGGCTGGCCGTGGCGTTATTACCGGCCCCCGCAACTTCCTGGCGCGGGCCTATCAGGCCGTACCCATTGGCATTACCGTCGAAGGCGCCAACATCCTGACCCGCAGCCTGATGATCTTCGGCCAGGGCGCCATCCGCTGCCATCCGTTCATTGTTGAGGAAATCGAAGCGGCGGGCATGGAAGATCAAGACAAGGCCGCCAAAAAATTCGACGGCATCTTCTATCGCCACCTGGCCCACACTACCCGCAACGCCCTGCGCTCGTTTGTACTGGGCCTGAGCAAGGGCTGGCTGGAAACCGCACCTCGGCACGGCGAGATCCAGCAATATTACCGCCAGCTGGGCCGATTCTCAGCCGCTTTTGCGATGATGACGGATGTCACCCTGCTGACCGTTGGCGGTGGCCTGAAAGCCCGCCAGCGATTGTCTGGCCGGATGGCCGACTGCCTGGTGCATCTGTATTACGCCACCGCCGTGATCAAGCAGTGGCACGAAGAAGGCTACCCGGAAGACCAGCGGGATCTGGTGGAATGGAGCCTGCAAACCTGCCTGCACGACCTGCAAGTTGCCATGCGTGAAGCCATCATCAACTTCCCCGTGGCCGCGCTGCGCTGGCCGCTGCGACTCATCGTATTCCCGCTGGGCGCGACCGGCCTGAACGGCCCGGATGACAAACTGGGCGCGCGGGTAGCCGCCACGATTGTGGATGATACCCCGGTGCGCCAGCGCATCAGTCGCGGCACCTTCGTGAATCTGGACCCGGACGATCCGCTGGGGCGCGTGCTCAATGCCTATAAACTCGCCAATGAGACCGCCGGCATGCGCCAACGCCTGCATGAAGCGATTCGCAGCCGCGACGAAGACGAGCTGGATGGCATTGCCTTGCTGATGGGCCACCAACGCAAAGAACTGGTGGACTGGGCCTGCGCCCAGGGCATTGTCACCGCGGATGAGTGCCCGAAACTGGAAGAAGCGCTGACCGCCCTGTACGACGTCATCCGCGTGGATGCCTTCGACGCCGATGGCCTGAAAGCCCTGGCCAAAGGTGCGAAGGGCAAGCGCAAGGTGGTTGAGCGGCCAGCAAAACATTAACCCGGGTTGTCAGCCGGAGCAGAAGTTACTGCTCCGGCCTGGCTATCGGGTATGGCGGCCATGGGGTCACTTCCGCCCACATAAATGCGACCAGAAAGCATTGCTACAATGTCCGAGGATTTCATACCGAGCGTCATTCTAAAGGTGTGGGAAAAATGGGAGGAATCCGCAAAGCCTGCGGCAATCGCAGACTCCGTCAGTGAGGCGCCCCGCTCTATCCCGGTAAAAGTCACAAACAAACGGTGCCACTGCCGATAACGTCTTACAGGCACGCCGACCTCAGCACGGAACAACTCGACCAATCGCGACACCGACAGATTCACTGCGCTCGCCAGCTCCTCCACCGACACATTGGTGGCGACCTCTGACTGAATCAGTTCCACCACCCGGGCCACTCTGGGCTCCGTCGTCGGATAGGCCCAAGCCCCCGGATTGATCAGGGATTCCAGCCTGTCATAGGTATCCGTAGCCGTGGTCGGCGCGGAATAAAGCGATGAAAGCCAGTGTTTGAGGTGTTGTTCGTCCTCAAGGCCCGAGTAAACCCCTGCCTCGTGCCTGGCCATGCGTTGCGACAATAGTCGGAAATCTCTTCCCAGCGCATCCAGATAACACGCAGCCACCAACTGGCCACCAGTGTCGATCCTGACGTTTTTGCCTGGTGCGATCATCAGCGCGTGCTCATGCCAGACAGACTGCGTATCCGGCAGGGCCAACTGTACTGGCCCCTCAATTCCAACCACCAGCGATGCGGCGGCCTGGCAGAACTCAATAGGTTGCGACAGGCGCCCCACGAACAACGTGCGCCGGGGCCAGAGATACAGCAGATCTGAAAGCGGATTTTTCATGGGCATCGGTATTTGCCCACGACGATCAGGCAGCGGGCAAACGGTTTCTTGTTGTTGTCTGTTTGGCCCAGTTTATAGGCATAACGCAACAATCACTTCAGGAAGATGTCTGTTACGTGATCATATCGGGCCTTTTTTTCGTTAACGCGTCCACTCGTCAGTTCTTACAAGCGCGGTGGCCCGGTCCATGGGTAGATTCGAGCTGCATGATTAAAAGCAGTCCTCCTCATAACAAAGATAAAATGGAACGACACCATGAACCCATGGATCAAAAGCGCCATTGTTGCGCTGATACTCAGCATTTCTCTGCCGGCACAAGCCGGATTCTTCGATTGGCTCTGGGGCTCAAAAAACAAGGGGGCAACCAAACACCCCATTGTGCTGGTTCCTGGCATTTTCGCCTTCGACACCATTGCCGGCATTGATTACTGGTACCGGATTCCGGGCGCTCTGGAAGATGAGGGAGCCACAGTTTACGTGCCCAAAATCAACGCATTCGACAGCTCGTCCATGCGTGGTGAACGGCTGATCCAGCAACTGGATGCCATACGCGCCGCATCGGATGGTCGCATCACCCGGTTTAATCTGATCGGCCACAGCCAGGGCGGAATCACCGCACGCTATGTGATGAACGTTCGGCCCGACCTGGTGGCTTCCGTGACAACCCTGCACTCGCCCCACAAAGGCTCACCGCTGGCCGACGTGTTGACTGGCACCGCGCCGGAAGGCTCGTTACGGGGCGTCGGTTTTGAAACCCTGGCGAACACGGTGGGCAACCTCGTCAATCTGTTATCGGCCAACAAAGCCGACCGTTCCGATATCTACGCTATGCTCTCGGAATTCAACAAACCCGGGGCCGCCGCCTTCAACAACCTGTTCCCTGCGGGTGTTCCCACCTCCGACTGCGGCCAGGGCCCGTCCAGCGTTAACCTGTATGGCCACCCCATCCGCCTCTACTCATGGAGCGGAACCGCCCGATTCACCACCGGCCTGGACCCCTCAGACACCCTGTTCGGCCTCACCAGCCTGGCCATTCCAGGTGCCAGCGATGGCGTCACCGGCCGTTGCTCCAGCCACTTCGGGCAGGTGATTCGCGACGATTACTCCATGAACCATATCGACGTAAACAACCAGGTGCTTGGCATGGTGTCCCTGTTTGAAACCTCACCCCTGACCCTGATGCGCAACCACGCCAGACGCCTGAAAAACGCTGGCCTGTAAACCAACGTCCCGGCGGGCCCGAGCGCCGGCCGGGCTGCATGCCATCGACCCTGGAAGCGATATGAACAAGCGCAACACATTCATTCTGAGCGCCGGGCTGGTGGTGATCATCGGTGCCCTGGCTCTGAACCACGCCGGCCCCACCGCGATGCCGTATCCAACCTCAGACGCGCAGGGCGCCCAGAGTGACAAACCCATAGTTCACAGCCTGGCACGCAAGAGCGACAACGCCTCAGAGGCAGCGAACCTGCCACCGGAACTCATCGGACTGGAGCCAGAAATACCCGTCTCCCTGGATACCAACGGTCACCTGATCCCGGATCGTCGCCTGCGCATCCTGTTCGACTTTCACCTGGCCAACCTGGACCGGGAACCCATGGACCGCGTGCTGAGCCGGATACGGGCTTCCCTGAATAACCGATTGACGGAGCCCGCCCTGAGCCAGGCCCTGGAATTACTCAGCCAATACGTCGACTACCGGCTGTCACTCACCGAACTGGACCAATCGCTCCCACCCGGACTGGATGATCAAGGCTTTGATCTCAAGGCGTTAAGAATGCGCCAGCAAACCCTGCAGTCGATACGTGCGAAACACTTCACCCCACAAATACAGGCGGCCTTCTTCGGCGAAGAAGCACAGCTTGATGAATTCACGCTGTCAAAGCTGGAAATTGAACAGAACACAGCGCTCACCGAGCAGCAAAAGGTCCGGCAATTGGCACAACTCGAAAGCACCTTACCGGACACCGTGCAGCAAACCCGAACCCGGGGCATGATCAACGCAGACGTGTTTGAAAAGACAGAAACAATGAGAAGCAAGGGCGCAACCGACGCCGACATCTTCCAGCTCAGAGCCCGGAACCTGGGCGAGACCGCAGCCACCAATCTGGCGCAGCTGGATCATCAACAGCAGCAATGGCAACAGCGGCTCCACCACTATCACCGGGAAAAAGCCAGCCTCGAAAACGCGGGCCTGAGCGGACAAGACCAGCAAGCCGCCCTGAGCCAACTGCAACAACAGCTCTTTACTGGCCCAGAGCAACTAAGGGTCAGGGCGCTGGATGCTGATGCTCAGCGCTCTCTGACCGCAACCCGCCCCGAATAGCTTCATCCACCAGCCAACGTCGCAGTAGCTGAATGCCCCGCTCCTGCCGCCGGCTGGTCTTCCAGGCAAAGTAAAACTTATCACCCGTCACCACCGAGTGCGCCGGTAGCCGAACAAAATCCTCGGAATCCTTACGGGTACTGAGCATGTAATCATTCGTCAATGCAATGCCCTGATGAAACCGAGCCGCCTCCAGCGCCAGCAGCATATGACTGAAATGCTGAACCCGGGCACCGGACGGCAACGGCTGATTCGCATCCCGATACCACGCCTGCCAATCGCCAGCCGGCTTGTCGAAAATACTGTGTGTGGAAAGCAACGGGAAACGGGCAATGTCATCAGAGCTCACCGGGCTCTCACCCCGCCCCTCCGGCGCCACATCCCGCCCCAGCTCCCGGCGGATACGCTGCCAGTAATCCTGACTGCACACCGGAAACAACCGCTCCTCATACAGCAGATCGTAACTGTAGGCGGGTGAATCCCGATGAATCGTAATAAAACAATCCGCCACCCGATCCGACAACACCGGATTCTCACTGCTCATCTCCAGGGCCAGATCAATCTGCGGATGCAACCGCTGCAAATCCGGCAACCTCGGCACCAGCCACCGCACCGCAAACGAACTGAACACCGACAACCGCAACCGCGACTCCTCATGCCCCAACAACTGCTCACTGGCCCGCTCGATCTGCAACAACGCAGAACCAATAGCATCAAAATACTGCCGCCCCTCATCCGTCAACGTCACCTTCCGTCCCGAACGCCAGAACAGGCGCTCACCCAAATAGGTTTCCAGCTGTTTGATCTGGTGGCTGACCGCACTTTGGGTGATAGCCAGCTCTTCAGCGGCCTGGGAAAAACTGTTCAGCCGTGCCACGGCTTCGAACACGGGGAGGGCTTTGAGGGGTGGCAGTTTCATGTATCTAATTTTCTAATAGCTAATGAAGAATGATCATTTTATCGGATAGTTAAGCACAGATAGACTCCCACTCACAGCTTAAGGAGATGCTTGGTCAGGTTGCTTCCGAAAATGCTTGGAGCCATGGATGGCGGAAAGCAAGCGTACATGGATGTACTCGCAGCGGTTTTCGGAAGCAACCTGACCAAGCATCTCTTGCACCGAAGCCAGAGACAAGCAACAACAGGAGCAAAGAAGTGTCAGGCAAAACCGTCAACAGCGCGATCCTTCTGCTGGTCATCGGCAACGCCATGGCCCTGATCTCAGACGTCTTCATCAAACTCCTGGAACCGAACGCACCGATCTTCCAGTTCGCCTTCCTGCGCTGCCTCCTGACCCTGGCCTTCCTGCTGCCCCTGGCCAAACAACTCGACCGCCAACACCTGTTCAGCGGCCTCAAAATCCATGCCCTGCGCGCTCACATCCACCTTGCCGGCATCGTGTGCATGGTCATCGCCCTCACCAACCTGCACCTGGCCACCGCCAACGCCATCTTCTACGCCGCGCCCATACTCGTCATGGTGCTGTCGGTGTTCCTGTTCCGGGAGAAGCTCACGCCCCTGAGCGTGGTCGCCGTCTTCAGCGGGTTCACCGGCATCATCGTTATCCTGCGCCCGGTGGAATTCAACTGGGCCGTAATCGCCGCACTGGGCTCTGCTTTTGCCCTGGCCATCAACGCCGTAATGGTGCGCCAGCTGCCCGAAGAACAAAGCACCGTGCACAAACTGTTTCTGAATTACGTGCTGATCGTGCCAGCTGCGGCCGCACTGGCGTGGTGGGAAGGTGCCAGCTGGAATGGGGAGATCCTGTTCAGCGCTGCCGGCTCCGCGCTGTTCATTCTGGGTTACAACATCACCGTCTTGCTGGCCTACAAACAGGTAGACGCCAACCAGGTCACCAGCGCCGAATACACCGGGCTGATCTGGGCGGTGGGCATCGGCTGGATCTGGTTTGGCGAAGTGCCGGACCTATGGTTCCTGGCCGGCAGCACCATGATCGTGGTGCCTCTGGTACTGATCGGCCTGCGCCACCGGCGCCGCTCGCCGGCACGGGGCTTTAACCCCGCCAGCCGGCAAGACGGCCAAGCCGCCCAAGTTACCGGCGCGAGTGATCCAGCAGTATCTGGGTATCCCTGATAATCCGGGCGACCCGATGCTCAGGTGCCAGCCGGTCGTTGTGGCTGAAATAAGCCCGGTAACCGTCCCGGTAATGGTGGTGATCCTTCCGGTCCCGGTAACTATTCCGGTCACGATAGGCATTCCTGTCACGATGGTGATCTCGATCACGATCCCGGTACTCATGGCGATCACGACGGTCATGCCGGTGCTTCTTGCCATAATGGCGGTCGTCTCTGTCACGCCATTCGGATCTCAGAAATTTCTTCTGTTGACCCGGCGGTAATGCCTTACCACGCTCCAGCTGCTTCTGGATGTCCGGAGGGTTGCCTTCACCACGATAGCCGTCGGCTTGTGCCACACCGGCAAAACCCAGCGCGGCCATCAATACACCGCTGATCAGAACTCTTTTCATGATAACGCTCCTATCCGTTAACCGACCGGATTCATGCTACACGGAGACATTCCGCAGAGCCTTTCCGTCAGATTACCGAATAGAAGGACGATGTCAGCGCCTGAAGCCCGGCTTTGCACAAGCTTTACCCAGGTTGACACTTAACGGCCGGAACGCTCTACAGGCTCGGCATTCTTAAGAAGGGATTCAATCTCAAAGGTATGACAGCAGTCATCACCCAGGGCTCGAAGCGACTCCGCAAGACGCAGGAGGTACTCAGAATTGGGACCGCTCGGCCCCGAGGCCCGGGCAATCTGACGAGCAATCTCCGCTTCCGGGGCCTCGCCCAGAAACGCCTCATTGTCTTCCGTGGCGATGTACACCAGGCCCTCCGCGTGGCTGCCGTTATCGAAGGTCATGGTGGTACTGAAGCGCAAATAGCCGTTCTTCTCCCGCACATCCAGATACTCAAACACATTGGGCGACACCCGGTACGCCACGCCCTTACAGACAGCCCCGGGCTGCTCAATCAGGGTGACCACCCTGCCTGGTGCTTCCGGTGTGCCCCGATGGTCATGGGAGCCCTGCCAGAACCGCCTGGCCCAGCCACGAATCGATGCAGGCCGCTGCTCCAGAAAGGGAAAATCCACCTTGTAGATCAGGGAGCCGTAACCAAACAACCAGACCGAATCGATGCCGGCAAAGTTGTAGCGGGAGCGATTGTGGTCAATGGTGTTGGCGGGCATAGTCGTTCCGGGTTCCCATAATAAGTCGAGGTGTGTCAGATACCCTGCGTGCTGGCAATAAATCCGGCAATACCGGTGAGCACGATTTCCGCCGCCATCGCCGACAGAATCAGGCCGCTGATCTTCGACATGATGTTCAGGCCGGTTTTGCCCATGGCCCGCTCCAGATAACCGGACAGGCGCAGCAACACGGCCAGTATCAACAGTCCGGACACCAGCCCCAACAGCCCGCCAGCCACTTCATGCACGGCCTTCAATTCCGCGCCATACACCAGAATGGCACCGATGGTGGCGGGGCCAATCATCACCGGTATGGCCAGCGGCACCACGGCAATGTCATCACGATCTTCGTCAGGCAAACCGGTAGCGTGGTTGCGGGTGCCACTGTTAACCAGGCTGATCGCTGTCAGGAACAGCAGGCTGCCAGCACCAATCCGGAACGAATTCAGAGTAATGCCGATGGCGCTGAACAACAACGGGCCGGCAAAGAACAGCACTACACCCAGAATAAACGCTGAGATACAGGCACGGCGAATGATTGAAGCCTTCTCGGCCGCCGGCAGGCCCCGGGTCAGCGCCAGGAACATGGTGACCACAAAGAACGGCGCCAGCAGGAACAAAAAGCGAATGGTACTGCTGATGTAAGTGGAGAAAAACGTCTCAAGCATTCTGGCAAATCCGGCAAGGGGGTTAAAGCCGGTAAGCATAGCGCCTGGGGCTTGGTTCTGCCGTAAGGAAGAGAACCTATTTATCGCAAAAACAGATGCCTGCAGCCATCACTAGCGCTTGATGGAAGGCTTGCGCGGCTTCGAGGGTTTGCCCTTGGGGCCGGTTTTGCGCCCCCCGGATTTCGGGCTGCCCGGCTTGCCAGCGGGCCGACCGGGGCCCGTTCCGGCTCCTTTGCCTCGCCCTTTGACGGGAGGTCTACCAGGCGCCTTGCCGCCGCGACCAGCCGCTGGTTTGCCCCCGGGCTTTGCACCGGCCCTTGCCGGTTTACCGCCGGCGCCCTGGCGTGAGCTTTTCTGGTTAGCGGACTTCTTCCTGGGCTTGCTGGAGACCCCTTCTGCCGCCTCGGATGACGAATCGCGAATGGCATCAAACAGGGTTTGAAGCTCCTGTTCAGTCAGATCGCGCCAGGCCCCCATGGGCAACCCCCGAAGGCTGACATTCATGATCCGGACCCGCTCCAGCCTGGTCACCTCATAGCCGAAATACTCGGCCATGCGCCGGATCTGGCGGTTCAGGCCCTGCACCAGCGTAATGCGGAAAACAAACCGGGACACCTGTTCCACCGGACAACGCTTGGTCATCGTACCCAGAATCGGCACGCCATTGCTCATGCCCTCAACAAACTCCCGGGTAACCGGCTTGTCGACCGTCACCAGATACTCTTTCTCGTGGTTGTTGCCGGCCCGCAGGATCTTGTTAACCAGATCGCCGTTGCTGGTCATGAAAATCAGCCCCTGGGAATCTTTATCCAGACGGCCGATGGGGAAAATCCGCTCACTGTGGCCGACAAAGCGCTGAATGTTGTCTTTCTCCGCACTGTCGGTGGTACTGACCACACCCACCGGTTTATTCAGCGCAATAAAAATCAGGTCTTCTTCATCCCGTGGCTCCACCAGCTGGCCATTCACCTTCACGGTGTCGCCGGGCAGCACCTGATCTCCCACCTGAGCCCGGCGGCCATTGATATGGACATTACCCTGCTCAATGTAGCGATCAGCATCGCGCCGGGAACACATCCCGCTCTCGCTGATGTACTTGTTCAAACGGGTGGATGTCCTGGTGACCATAAAGCCCTGCCGAAAACAGATGGTGAAATAACGTACGGGATGCACAATGCAACCCGCGCATCATCCCATCGGGATGCCGTCAGGGCAACCGCCGGCCATCAGCCTGATTTTTTGCGGCGGAAGGGATAGAGCAACTGGCCAAGATAGGAACCGGGAAGTTTTTGCGTCGTGCCGTAACGGGCAGGCCAATGCTCTTTCGGAAAGTGATAGGAGCCAAACAAACGGTCGAACAGCACTGTGTGCGCTGAATAGTTGGTATCGATGGCCGGCTTTTCCGAACTGTGGTGCCAATGGTGAAACTGTGGCGTTACCAGCAGGTACTTGAGTGGTCCCCAGGGAATGTTCAGATTGCTGTGGATGATGATGGCCTGCAGCGCGGCAAAGGTTACGTAGATGTCCAGGGCCTCCTTGCTGGCACCCATCAGGTACAAGACCAGCATGACCAATCCACGCTCAATGAAGATCTGAACCACATGCGCCCGCGAACCTGCCAGCCAGTCCATGGTTTCCACCGAATGGTGGACCGCATGAAACAACCACAGCCGCCGGACTTCATGGAATACCCGGTGCTCCCAGTACAGAACAAAGTCGGCAACCAGAATCAGCAGTGCAACCTGTAACCACAAGGGCATACCCTGAATAATCGCCTGTAGGCTGTCACTGGCAACCCATTCAAAGTGGGTCACCAGAAAGTTGCCAAACAGCAGTACCGCCGAAATCAGCAAGTGGTTCAGGCAGAAGTAAAAGAAATCCAGACCCCACTGATCCCGCAGAATGACCTGCTCCCGGTACTTCGGAAAGAGTTTCTCGAGGCTGGTAAACACGATGGTTGAACCAAGAAACGCAAGAATGAGCCAGTCCACACCCAACGACAGCGGTTTCGGTTCCACCGGGCCAACCGGCACGTTGTAGCCACCCAGCGCAAACGCGATCAGCGTCATGCCAATACCCGCGGCACCAAGCCGTTTACGCCGATCAAGAATAAAGGTGGTGATGCCAAAAAACAGGGAAAACCACATACCGTACTTCAATATTTCCTGAAGCGCCTCGGCATCATAAACAGCACGAAGATCCGTGGTAGTCAGGTAGGAGGGGAAAAGGTAGGCGAGTACAGCCGCCAGGCTCAAGCCGCCGAGAAATATTGAAAAATAACCGGGGATTCGTCCATTCCGGAACCGCAGTTCTTTTTCCGGGCGGGGTTCAACAACTCGTTCGCGGTACTGATAACCGGCGTCGTGTTCTGTGTTCATGCGTTCCCTGCAAAATATTGAAGTCGTCAGCATCCGCCCTGCTTAGTGGCGATGGTACCTGCTGCGATGCCTTGTCCGTTGGCTCGCGGCGCTAATGATATTTCAGGACGAGTTCAACTGCCAGCGGCTATCTGGAATTCACGCCACCTGATCTCAAACCCAAAAGCCCGGAGCTTTATAGGTCCGGGCTTTGCAGTTCAAGGGTTCGAATAAGACTAACCCGCCAGGGCGGGCTCGCTGCCCTGTTCCATCACTTCCGCGGCTTCACACACATACTGCGCGGCATCAAAGCGGCGGGTCTGCTGCCGGAACTGCCAGGTAAAGCCCGGCCACAAGGTGGTGTTCTTGCCGTTCTCGTTCACATACCAGCTCTTGCAGCCGGTCTGCCACACGGAATCGCCCAATTTGGCGTGAATGGAGGCGTTGTACTGGCTGTACGCCTCCTCCTTGACTTCCACGCTCTTCCAGCCCCGGTGCTGCATTTTCTTCAGGGCGTCCAGCACGTACTGCACCTGGGATTCGATCATGTACACCATGGAACTGTGGCCCAGACCGGTGTTCGGCCCCATCAGCATGAAGAAATTCGGGAAGCCGGCCACCGTGGTGCCCTTGTAGGCCTGAGCGCCTTCACGCCAGGCATCGAGCAGATCCTGGCCACCTCGTCCGAAAATTGTGCCCCGAGGAATCGGCTCCTGAGCCTTGAAGCCTGTGCCATAGACGATGCAGTCCACTGCCCTCTTGGCACCCTTGCTATCAATAATGACGTTACCCTTTACCTCGCGGATACCGTCGGTCAGCACATCCACATGGTCCTGATCCAGCGCCGGGTAATAGTTGTTGGAGATCAGCACCCGCTTGCAACCGAAGTGGAAATCCGGCGTGACTTTTTTGCGCAGCTCCTTGTCCTTGATCTGGTTGCGGATATGGCGACGCGCCTGCAGTTCACCGATTTTCAGGATTCGGGGATTGCCGACAAAGCCCAGTACTCGGGCTTCCAGCATCCAGTAAACGCTCTGACGGAACGCGTTCAGAGTTTGTGGCATCTTGCGAAACATCATCCGCTCCAGCGGACGAATCTCACGGTCCGGCTTGGGCATGATCCACGGCGGCGTACGCTGGTACAGATCCAGATGCGCGGCATCCTTGGCGATCTCGGGTACGAACTGGATAGCCGAGGCGCCGGTACCGATCACCGCAACCCGCTTGCCACGGAAATCGTAATCATGATCCCAGTTCTGGGAGTGGAAACGGGTGCCGGTAAACGTGTCCATGCCTTTGATGTCCGGGTAGGCCGGCGTGCTCAGGCCACCCATGCCAGACACCAGGACTTCCGCACGCAGTTTGCGGAACTTCGGCAGGGCTTTATCGCTGCGATCCAGCGAATCACCGGGCTTCAGGCCCTTTTGTTCCATGTACGCCCAAAGTGCAGGGGCGTCGCAGCTTTCGATGGTCCATGCGGAGGTTTTTTCATCCCAGCGGGCACCGGCCACGTGGGTATTGAGCTGGATGTGCTCCATCAGGCCGTACTTTTCGGCACAGTGGCGCAGGTAGGCTTTGATTTCGGGCTGGGGCGCAAACATTCGGCTCCAGTTGGGGTTCTGTTCGAAGGAGAAGGAGTAGAGCGCAGACTGAACGTCGCAGGCGCAGCCGGGATAGTGATTCTCGTGCCAGGTGCCGCCCACATCGTCGCTTTGTTCAAGGATGACAAAATCGTGAAATCCCGCTTCTTTGAGTTTGATGCCCATGCCGAGACCGGAGAAGCCGGTGCCGATAATGGCGATTTGTGCGGTGTGTGTCATTGCTGCGCTCCTGTGTGGCCTGTTTAGCCTTGCCTGTTATTGTCTGGGTGGTCATCATGACCGGTATACACATGTATACCGTCACGGGTAGACACTTGTATACTCCGGTTCGGGTGTTTGGCCCCGGGTGACTGATTGTTGGCCTGTGTGGCCTCTGGGTTGGGTGCTCGGTTCGCCGCTAGCTTGGGTAGATGGGATTGGCTGGCCCTTTGCTTGTGGTGTTTGGTTGGTTTGGGGATGGCTTTCCAAAACACGCTCCTTCGGCACATCCATGTGACGCTTGGGCTCCGCCATCCATGGCTCCGCACAGTTTTGGAAAGCCATCCCCAAACCAACCTTTAAACTTATATGACGGCCGTCTCCTGGATGCGGAATCTGAGAAGACATGCATACTCATTTGTTAGAGAGGCCGGACGGTGGGCCTTGTTCACAGACTGTTGAAGGCCAGGGATGGCCTGAAACAAGCGCACAGGGATGTGCTCGTAGCGTGTCTGTGAACAAGGCCCACCGTCCGGTCCAACTCCAGATTTAGAGGCTTAAATGCAAACACTGGCCGGCGGAAAACTGAAACTGGTTCAGGCCGCACTGAGGTTGATTACCGAAACGCGGAGCCTGACATCACTGGGGTTGCGGGAGCTCGCCCGTGAGGCGGGGTTGAATCCGAATACCTTCTATCGGCACTTCAAAAGCCTGGACGAATTTGGGCTGCAGGTACTCGGGTATATCGCAGAGGATATGAAAGCCGGTGTGCGGCAACTGCGACAGATGGCGGATTCCTCCGAACAGGCGTCTCATGACACCGTGGCGTTTGTGTATCACTACTTTCTCGCCAACCCGGCCGCCACCACCGTTGCCGTTCGGGAACTGCACGGCCCATCACCTCTGTTGCGCCGCGCGCTCGAGGCTCAGCTCAATGCCAGTGCACGGGAGATGGCCGAGGATATTATCGAGCGCGGGCTGGTACCGGGTGTTGAGGAACCGGTGGTGCATGAAATTTCCCACATGACCATTCGCTACATCCTGTTCCGGGCCATGGACTATATCGAAAAGCCCGAACAACGAAAGCGTATTCAGCAGGAGACGGAGCGGTTTATTAACCGGCAGTTCCGGGGAGCGCTCACAGAAGGATTGCCTGAATCGGCGATTATTGCGTTTGCCAAAGCCGCACCCTGACACCAAATTTGCGACGCCTGCGCCAGGCTCTGTGTGCCCCAGTGCACAATGTACAATAAGTAACATGTTATCGCTTTTTGTCATTTAGGGTCGCCTTTAGTCTTCCGGCTGTCACCAACAAGGACTAAGGAAGACGTTGAAATGTTAGGAAAAATGACAGCCTGCATCCTGACGGGACTGCTGCTGAGTGGCTGCGGCGGGGGCAGTGAGGACTCCAGTACAGGTGCAGAACAAAACGCTCGGCCGGTCCTGGCCAGTTCCCCTGCGAAGGCTATCGCCAACCTTCCCTATGAATACCATCCGGCTCTGTCAGGCGGCGTAGAAGCCGAGAAGTATCAGTCCAATGACCTGCCCGAATGGGCAACGCTGGATGAAGCCACCGGGGCGATCATCGGCACCCCGGGCTCCGACGATGTCACCGCCTATCACCCTTTCCAACTGTCGGTGACCGTTGACGGAAGTACCTTCCGTTTTGATCAGGCACTGTCGGTGCTGCCTACCGAGAGCTACCTGCCGAATAACGCAGTCGACTTTCACATCACGGATTACGACGGTAATCGCCGGCCCGTTCGGAATGATCTCACCGGCGGTAATCTGATCGGCGAAGTGATGTTCGCTCAATCCCACACGGTCCTGCCCAACGGCAACTATCAGGCCGATTCCGGCGACGAAACCCGGAGCACCTACCGGCCGCGACTGGTCGCACTGCGTGAAGCTCTGCTGCTGTTTACACCGGATACCGACGACGAACCGGTATCCGTGGATGTGCAACTTGCTATCAACGGCGAACCGGTTGGCACCTATGCCATGGCTCATCCCAATGCCCTGCCCGCCTCAGACCACGAAGGCCGGCACCGCATCGAGTACTCCACCCGGGCCTGGAGCCTGCGCTTGCCGTGGGAGCAGGTGCGCAACGGCCTGTCACTGACCTTCACCACCAACAAGAATGCCCCCGACGCGGCAACCGGCACGCTGGCCGCTGCGGCCATCGACATCGGCGAAGCCAGCCAGATTGTCTTCTAATCGATTCGGCTGGGCATGCTGACCCACTTCAATGACAGCGCCGGCCATTTTACCCTGCGCGATCCGGTATTGGCGGCTACCGATTATTTCCAGACCCTGCCGGTCTCGAAGATGGTTATGGCCAGTTACGCTGACATGGAGCTGGATAAAGTCATCATCGGCAGTGGCAAGATCTATAACGAGGTGAGTGACACCAATGGCGGCGTGTACGATGGGGACATGCGGGGTGATGTTGCCAAGTCTCAGGTCAGCGTCGGAATCAACCAGGCGAACTACGGAATCACCAGCAGCAATATGCGCCAGTGGTACACCCACGTGTTCAAGCAAATAACCAACCACCACGCCTGGGGCAATTATCAGAATGGCCGGGTTGGCCACGGGCTCAGTGGCGGCAACGGTATTGGTACATTGGTTGACAGCCGCGGCAACGAGGCCAGTCACGAATGGGGGCATGCTTATGGCCTGGGCCACTACCCGGGTGCCGGCCTGACCGAAGATGGCCGCTGGCAGCGGCATCATGCCGACAGTGGCTGGGGCTTTATCGCCCACCGTAACCGGATGCGGGACAACCTCTCCCATAACAACTGGTCAGAAACACCGGAGGCCCACGGCTCCCATTTCATGAGGCACATCCCCTACCGGAGAGACGCCATGTCTGGTGGCGGCGGTGGTAACCGGTTCTCCCAATACACCCATTACACCGGTTATTCCGCTCGTATTATCCAGAATGATCTGGCCAGATACCCCATTCCGGACGCCAGCTCTCCAACCGGGTATAAGAAATGGAATACGAGCACTGGCCAATATGAAACTCACCAATTCACCGGCGATACGCAAGTCCCGGCGCCAGCCCGCGTCGGCGTACCTGTCGCAACCTTGTTAGGCGGCTATGACCCGGATGGAACCGTGGGGGTAATCTATCCGGTATTCCATGGCAACTATGGCAATGTCTTCGATCTGCCGGAACCCGCCGCAACCGGAGACGCCTGCTGGCTAACCGTCAGCAATGACCAAGGTGAGCAGAAGCCGATTTCCGTGGGTGCGTCACGCCACCACAGCAGTACCATCAATCAACTGCACATCAATCTGGACGCCGAATTCCGGCCGACGCTGGCCGCACTCACTTGCCGGCGCGATGGCAGCGAGACTGAACTCGCCCGAATGGAATTTGATGGCCAGATTCCCGAGCTTCCACCGGCCGCTATTGTGGGCCAGGAACACGGTTTTGAGCAGTTGGCTAAAAGAGAAATGGCCACCCTCAATGGAGCGCTCAAGGAACTGAGCAACGATCCCTTCCCGCTGCTTGATGCAGGTGCTCAGGTACTGCTCGCCAGCTACCGTCCGGAGGACCTCAAGAACCGACTGGACGCCGATGCACAGCAGGTGCTCCAAAAGCTGCAGCAACGCCAGCAACATCAGGAACTGGCAGGGGCGCTGATTACCTCGCTTGAAGCGGCCAATGCCAGCCCGAAAGAGATACAGAATGCCCTGACCGATTTCCTGGTCCGGAAGGGACTGATTCGGGATGCCAACGATGTGGAGCTGGAAGGCACGGTACTCCGCAACGGCAATCAGCAACTGGCGTGGGCTCCGGATGAGAACGGCTACCTGCCGGTCATCAGCAGCGCAGAAGAACACCCGGACGCCGGTCGATGGCTGATGTCGGCCCGAGGCAGTCTGCACCCGGTGGAGCAGCCGTGGAACTGCCTGGTTCCATCAGGTGGACGACTTGGCCTCGCGCTTTGTGATCCGGCTCAGGAAAACCAGCAATGGCGATACCGGGACGACACCAGCCTGCAGAATGCCGGTTCCGGCCAGTGCATCGATTACGCCTGGCACAACCAGACGGTACTGATGTATGGCTGTCACGGTAATAGCAACCAACGCTGGCAGGGCATCAGCAAAACCGACAGTCCGCTGCTTGCCGCATTACCCGGCTACATTATCCAGACGTTGTACGGCAACTGAGATCGCCAACAGGGCCTGCACTGACAGGCCCTGTTCACCGGTTATTCGGTGGTATTGAACACATACGATGACACCGTGCCATCGCTGTTGAACCTGACCACCAGGTCGGTGGTTTCCGCGTCACCAAACGCAGACCAGCGGTACTTGCCATACGTCCAGGTGCGCTTGCCGTCTTCAACGCCGGTGCGCCAAGGCTCACCGAACATACTCTGGATCTCGGCCCGGGTGGTTTCACCGATCTGGATCTGGTCCACGTTGTGGGTGGCAAAGTCCTGGCCAACGGTGGCACAGCCAACCAACGCGCTCAGCAAAATGGCAAGGCCGGCCAGCTTGAAATTCCGAAGCAACGTCATATCGCACTCCTTTTAGCATCTAAATCAGGGCTTTCATCATAGCGTTTCTGTGTACCACTGCGATTACGAGTTGGATAACTTCAAGACACAAAAAAGCCGCGGGCCCGGAGGCGCGCGGCTAAGCACGATCGAAGGGACGATCAGTAAAGCTTGGTCAGAGCCTTCTTGGCGAAAGCCTCTACCTCGTTCAGGCGGCCTTCCTTCACTTTCACCAGCCACTCAGGATCCTGCAGCAGGGCACGGCCGACGGCGATAAGGTCAAACTCACCCTTGGTCATGCGCTCAACCAGCTCATCAATGCCGGACTGCTCTACCGCTTCCTGCTTGCTCGCAAATGTGCCGCTGATGAAGTCTTCGGTCAGGCCAACGCTGCCGACAGACATAGTGGGCTTGCCGGAGAGCTTCTGGGTCCAGCCGGCCAGGTTCAGGTTGGAACCTTCAAACTCTGGTTCCCAGAACCGGCGGGTAGAGGCGTGGAAAATATCCACACCGGCTTCTACCAGCGGCTTCAGGAACTGTTCCAGCTCTTCCGGAGTATTCACCAGTTTCGCTTCATAGGCCTGCTGCTTCCACTGAGAGAAACGCAGCATGATCGGGTAATCGGGACCGACGCGATGGCGCACTTCTTCCACGATTTCGACCACAAAGCGCAGGCGGTTTTCCATGCTGCCGCCGTACTCATCATCGCGCTGGTTAGTGCCTTCCCAAAGGAACTGATCCAGCAGGTAGCCGTGGGCACCGTGGATTTCCACACCGTCAAAACCCAGGGCTTTGGCGTCTTGCGCAGCATCGCCGAAGGCTTTGATCACGTCCTGGATGTCTTCTTTGCTCATGGCTTTACCGTTGGGCTTGCCAGGAGCAAACAAGCCAGACGGGCTGTAACCCGGTACCGAAGGATCGGGCTCCGTGCCTTCCTGGCGCACAGCACCCACGTGCCACAGCTGCGGGAAGATGGCGCCGCCAGCTTCGTGTACGGCATCAACCACTTTCTTCCAGCCCGCCAAGGCTTCGTCGCCATAAAATGCCGGCACGTTGGGGTAACCGTTGGCGGCCGGATGGTTCACGATGGTGCCTTCGGTGATGATCAGGCCAACACCGGCTTCAGCACGGCGGCGATAATAATCGACAACGTTTTCACCGGGCACACCGTTCGGGGAAAAATTACGGGTCATCGGAGCCATGGCTACGCGGTTACGCAGCTTGAGGTTGTGAAGTTCAAACGGCTCAAACAAAGGACCAAGATTCATACTCATGTGATGTGCAACCTCATTAATTTGGTTTCGTTAAGCAACCCTATTCAATCTGGTTTTAAAATGCAACCCTATTGGGTACACTCCCCTACATGGCCAGAAAACGTTTTGATGATTCCAGTTGCTCCGTCGCCCGCGCCCTCAATGAAGTGGGGGACTGGTGGTCTCTGTTGATTGTGCTGCACGCGATGTACGGCACCCGCCGTTTTGTGGATTTCCAACAACAATTGGGAATCGCCAAGAATATTCTGTGTGACCGCCTGGCCAAGCTGGTGGATAACGAAGTGTTGCGAAAGGTGGAAGCCGGTGAACATGGCTCCCGCTTTGAATATCGCCTGACCGAGAAAGGCCGGGACCTGTTCCCGGTGGTGGTGGCCTTGCGCCAGTGGGGGGATAAATGGAACCCGGCACCTGACGGCCAGCCACTGGATCTGCGCGACCGGGCAACCGGCCAGCCGGTAAAGACCGTGACCGTGCAGAATGCCGATGGCCAAACCCTGACCATCCGGGATGTGCTTGTAACCGAAGAGATTCAGCCCGCCAAAGACTCCGCCTGAGTATCGTGGAAAACCACACTCAGGCTGGTTTTTTGAGTTAAGTCAAAACCGCTGCTCAGCCCGCCAGGCCACCCGGCATTTCTTGCGCTAAATCAAGAACCATTACCCCACCATCGGTAAATTGAGGCCATCGAACTGTTTTCAATTAAGGAGATGGCTATGTCTCGTGGTTTCAAACTTGGTGTTCTGGCAGCGGCTGTAATGGCGGTTGCTCCGGCGGCTCAGGCTTTCGAAGCGGGTGATTTTATTGTTCGTGCGGGTGCAGTACATGTAGCTCCGGATGATTCCAGTGAAGTAATTACTGTGGGTTCTGTGGCGGCCCTCGGTGCGGACGCCCGTGTTGCAGTAGACTCCAACACACAGTTGGGTCTTCGTGGCACCTACATGCTCACAAGTAACCTTGGCTTGGGTGTGCTTGCGGCAACGCCATTCAAGCACAACATCAGTGGCGCTGGCGACATTGCAGCCTTGGGTGACATTGGTGAGACCAAGCAACTGCCACCAACTATTACCCTGCAGTACTACCCGATGAAGAGTTCATCTGCTGTACAGCCCTATGCGGGCGTAGGTGTTAACTACACGACTTTCTTCGAAGAGAAGACTGTTCTGGGTGAACTGGATCTGGATGACAGCGTGGGTGTCGCAGTAGAGTTCGGGGTGGACTACATGCTGAGCGAGCAGTTCGGCTTGAACGCCGCAGTCTGGTGGGCCGACATTAATACCGATGCACAAGTGACTCTGGCAGACGGCGTAACCAAAACCGACAAATTCGAAGTAGAAATCGACCCAATGGTCTACATGGTAGGTTTCACCTACAAGTTCTGATCCGGAGTCTCCCCGGCAGCTCGCAACTCACGGAGCTGCCGCAGGAACCACTCTCAGAACACAAAAAAGCGGGACTCTTCAGCCCCGCTTTTTTATTGTCCGGAAAACCGGATCAGATCACGCGCTCTGGCGCTGAGCCGGGCGACCACTTCTACCCTGCCCCTGACCACGACCTTGTCCTTCGCCCTGACCACCACGGCCACGACCGCCGCTGCGAGCAGCCGGTTTCGGGCCAAAGCTCTTGCCATTGCCTCCCTGAGGGCGACGATTCCGCGCCTTGCTCGGGTCGGCCTTGGCTTTGGGCTTCAGCGGCAGGTTGTTTTTCGGCTCGAAGCCTTCCACTTCCTTGCGCGGCAGCTGCTTCTTGATCAGCTTTTCGATACCCGCCAGCAGTTTGCCTTCATCGGCACTTACCAGCGACAACGCATGGCCACTTTCGCCGGCGCGGCCGGTACGGCCGATGCGGTGCACGTAGTCTTCCGGCACGTTCGGCAGTTCAAAGTTCACCACTTGCGGCAGCTGTTTGATGTCCAGGCCACGGGCGGCGATGTCGGTGGCAACCAGCACACGCACTTCACCGGCTTTAAAGTCTGCCAGCGCACGGGTACGGGCACCCTGTGACTTGTTGCCGTGAATGGCGGCGGCGGTGATGCCGTCCTTTTCCAGCTTCTGGGTCAGGCGGTTGGCGCCGTGCTTGGTGCGGGTGAATACCAGCACCTGGTCCCAGGCGTTGTCACGCACCAGCTTGCTCAGCAGCGCGGTCTTCTGGCTCTGGTCTACCGGGTACACCGACTGAATAATGCTTTCAGCCGAGGTGTTACGGGCAGCCACTTCTACCTGCACCGGATTATCCAGCAGGCCTTCGGCCAGACCACGGATCTCGTTGGAGAAGGTGGCAGAGAACAACAGGTTCTGACGCTTGGCGGGCAACAGGGCGAGGATCTTGCGGATGTCGCGGATAAAGCCCATGTCCAGCATGCGGTCGGCTTCGTCCAGCACCAGGATTTCCACTTCGTTGAAGCGCACAGCGTTTTGCTGGTACAGGTCCATCAGGCGGCCCGGTGTTGCCACCAGCACGTCGACGCCTTTGCGCAGCTTCATCATCTGCGGATTGATTTTCACACCACCAAATACCACAGCGGCTTTGGTGGGAACGTATTTGCTGTAAAGGTTCACACTGTCGTGTACCTGTGCTGCCAGCTCTCGGGTCGGGGTGAGAATCAACGCACGGGGGCCTTTGCCGTTACGCGGATTATCCGCCAGGCGCTGCAGAAGAGGCAGTGTAAAGCCGGCCGTTTTGCCGGTACCCGTCTGGGCGGCAGCCATCACGTCTCTACCGGACAATACCGCAGGAATCGCCTGCAGCTGAATGGGAGACGGGGTTTCATAACCCTGATCGGAAGTGGCACGAACCAGCTGCTCGGACAAACCGAGGGAGGAAAAACTCATATAAGGTGTACTCTTGATTGATTCTGCCTCCACGAACACCGTCGTCGGCGAATGCGGGCAGATGCCATGAAAATTCATGGAATAAAAGACGACTACGGTCACGCGCCGGGTTCGGGGTGACGTCCTCTGACAGGTCGTATGGATGGTTCGCAAAGCGGCCGTTGGCCGGAAACTGCGGAATCCCTAGAGGCAGGATGCAGGCACGGTAACAGAGCACCCGGCAAATAGCTATAGGTGGTTTTTATTAGCAGGCTTTCATTTATGCAAAAACATGGAACTCCCATGAATGTCTCCGGTCACTAGCCGCCGTATGCCAATAAAAACCCACAGGATTCCGGAGATTCCATGCTCAGCGTAGGCGTTGGCCCCCTCAGCCTGTCCATCGGGCACCTGCTTCTGGTGCTGGCCTTTGTGGTCGCCCTGATTGTAGGCGCCCTGACCGGCCGTAAAGAAAAAACCCCGGTAGCCGGCACCCTGGCCGATATCTTCCTGGTCGCCATGGTCAGTGCCCGTATCGGCTTTGTGGTGCGGTATTTTGGCGAGTATCAGGGCGACTGGCTGGGCATGATCGACATCCGCGACGGCGGTTTCGATATGGTGACCGGCCTGGTTGTTGCCCTGGCGTTCACCGGCTACCTGATGTGGAAACGGGCCGCCATGCGCCGGGCACTGGGCTCCGCCGTTGCCGCCGGGCTGATTACCTGGGGCGGCATCAGTGGCCTGATCGCCCTGATGAACCAGCAAACCCAGGGCCTGCCCGAAGTCGCCCTGACGGACCTGAACGCGCGCCCGGTAGACCTGGCCAACCTGGCGGGCGACCGGCCCACGGTGGTCAACCTCTGGGCCACCTGGTGCCCACCCTGCATTCGGGAAATGCCCGTGTTGGAAGAAGCGCAACAGCGTTATCCGGGCGTGAATTTTGTGTTTGCCAATCAGGGCGAGCACCCGGAAACCATCCGGAAATTCCTGATGGAACAGAATCTGAACCTGAGCCACGTCCTCAGTGACCGGCAGAACAACTTCGGCCGGGTGGTTGGCAGCCATGGCCTGCCCACTACCCTGTTCTACAACGCACAGGGCAACCTGGTGGATACCCACATGGGCGAGTTGTCCCGCGCCAGCCTGGTACGGAGCCTCGAGCGCTTTGATGCGAGCTATCTCAACTCCAACAGTAACTCATCGGCCGGGCAGAGTCAGGGCAAGAACACTCGCCAACACACTGGCCAGGACTAAACAGGAAACCGATAGTGTCAGGCTCCAACGGAGCGAGGCGTCTTTTGCACGGTAGCCGGTCAGCCGCTCCATGATCAACGCATTGGCGGCGAAGGGTGTGCCGAATGCGGTAATACCCCAGCCGCTGACCATGGCAAAGCCCAGACTCAGAAGGGCATCAGAAGGCCAGATCGAGCCCAGAATACCGCCAGCCAGCGTGCCTATTACAATCGGGTTTACCCCGCCTAACCCGGCCAGGAAAAAAATCCAGGGCACCAGCGCCGCGATCAGCGGCCATGCCCAGCCCGGCAGAGCAACGGTCGCCGCCATCTGACCCAGAACCACCGCACTGATCACCGAGCCTATAAACGCAGACCCACCGACTATGGCCAACTCGTTGCTGACGTTAGCCATGGCCGGCAATCGGGGAAGACGGCCCTTGAAGCCAGCGAGCACCCAGCCCGCTACCACCGCCATCAGGCAGCTCAGGGTCACGGCACGAGCGTAGTTCAGTTCATAGACATGACTGAAACCAAACACTCCGACACAAATCGCCGCAATAATGCCGCCAAACCTCAGCCAGCTTGCCAGTCCCGCTTTTTCATCGGCAGCGGCAGGCACAACATCTGGTTCCGGCTCCCGCCAGAGGAAGCCCGCACATAGAACGATCAGGGAAAACGGCAGTGAAATGGCCAGCAGTTGGGCACCGCCCAACCCGGGTAACAGGGTCAGCGTGAGCGCAACCGATATCGACAAGGGCGACCACATGGGCGACACGCCAAACCCTCTCACCACGGCCCGGGTGCTGTTGCGGGTGGCACTGGAATCGCCTGCGCGATGAATGCGTTCGGCGACCAGGCTGCCAACCACCGCTACTGATCCGAAATTAAGGGGTACCGAAACCAGGGCTGTGCCAAAAGCGAGACTGGCATACCGCCCCCGGGCGCTGCCACTGAACAGGCTGGAAGAAATCCGCTGCAAATCCCGCGAGCCGGCCAGCACCGACGACAACAGCATGACGGAAAGAATAAGCCCGGCCAGCCGGGTCATGTTACCGGCCGCCGCATCCACCAGTGCAGGGTCTCTACCCAATGCAAACGCCATTGCCAACACCGCCACCATGAACACCGCCTGTGGAACCCGGCGCATTTCGTGCCAGCCCAGCACCACAGCCAGGCCAACGGCACCAGCACCCAGGTAAGCCATGCCGGGTAACGAAGCCAGTACGGCAGCTGTTAAAGCGAAGTACGCGAGCGAAGAGCGCAAGATTGGCACAGTAAAACACCCTGAATGATCGAGCCAACCATATTAAGGAAGCTACTTACCCCGGGGTATCCGCAATTATGGGGATACCCGTCAGAATGCCATCTCAGCTCTGGCCGTGCAGTCGGGCACTTTCTTCCAGGCGTTTTTGCTCCTGCAGAAGCAATTCCCTGACATCCTGCAACTCGCGGATACGCAGCTCTACCGTTACCCGCTTTTCAGCCATCAACAAGGCTCCGTCTCGGCAATTGATTGTGTCAGACCGCACGGCATTCATCAGCGCGCGGATTTCTGCCAGCGAAAAACCTAACGACTTGAGCTGGCGCACCATGATGATTCGCTTGACCGCATGCTCAGAGTAATCCCGATAATTGTTGCCGGCCCTGGACACCTCCGTCAGCAACCCCTGTTTTTCGTAGTAGCGCAACGTATACCGGCTCACCCCGGTTCGCTGTTCAAGCTCGGCGATTCGCAACGGCCTGCCTCCCTGTTGACCTTAGAGTATGCTCCATACTTTAGGCTGCTTCTTGTTAACAGAACAAGGAGCGCAACATGAACATTCTCATCACCGGAGCCACCGGTTTCATTGGCAAGCACCTCTGCGTGGCGCTGACTCAGCAGGGGCACCACGTTATGGCTTTGATGCGAAATCCGGACAAGCTCCGATCTCTCCGGGAATTCGTTCAGGGCTCCGGCGGACAACCTGAGCGTATTACCGTCATGCAGGGTGATCTGGAAAAGCCGGGGTTGGGGCTGTCATCGGCACTGGAAGGTATTGACTGTATCGTGCATCTGGCGGCGCGGTTTGCCTGGAATCTTGCCCCCGATGAGGCCCGGCGCACCAACGTGACCGGCAGCTTGCACGTGGCCGAACTGGCAAAGCAACTGGACTGCCGATTGATCTTCATCACCGGGTTCATGCTGGCAAACGAGACTCACCTCGCACACCTTGGCATCAACCTCAGCCAGCCGGACCAAACGCGCTGGCAGGATGTCTATCGGCGAACCGGAGCCTATGAAGCCAGCAAGCTGGAGAGCGCATTCGCACTCAGGCACTACACCCAGGAACACGGGATGGACGCCGTGGAGATTCAGCCCGCCACGGTCGCCGGGCACAATACAACCGGTGAGATCGACCCCACCCAACCGCTCTTCAGCCTGATCGACAATGTCTTTCACGGCCGCATGGCGCTGATTCCCGGATCTCCGGCGCACTGGTTGCCACTGATTCCAGTCGACACTCTGGCGCTGGTGATTGCGGCAGCCTGCGGGGTGGAGCAGCCTCCCCTTCGCCTGCTGGTTCTGGACAACAAAACCCCGAACCTGCAAGGTTTGTTGAGAACACTGACCATGACCATGGGTATGAAAGCACCGCGTTGGCACCTGCCGATCCCCGTCATGCAGTGGCTGTTGAAGCTACCGGGGCTGGCCAGGGTATTGAACGTGTATCCGGAAGCTCTGGATTTCATTCAATCCCAAAGCTACAACACCTTGGATTTTCAGAGGTTTCTCGCCAGCATGAGGATTCCCGAACCTGCGTTCAGTGAGTACATCCAAACCACGGCACAGTACTACCGGAGTTTGGCTCCTGAGTGACTCAGGAGCCAAACAAGGCTGAGCGTAACGGTCTCAGAAAGCCTGCAGGCTCTGGCCTGGCTGCATGGCTG
This sequence comes from Marinobacter sp. SS5-14b, assembly GCF_030541005.1. GTDB lineage: Bacteria > Pseudomonadota > Gammaproteobacteria > Pseudomonadales > Oleiphilaceae > Marinobacter. The sequence goes on from NZ_JASSVM010000002.1 coordinate 127,164, forward strand.
CGCTTGCCGTCGAACTCCAGATAGCCATCCTCGATCGCTTCAAAACGCAGGATTTTCACATCTTTCAGATAATCCTGCTCAGCCTTCCACGGGCCGTGAGTGCCCTGGCGAGGCAGGCGGTCTTCCGCCCGCTTGATGTAACCCGCGTCCAGTGACCCCATAACTGTGTCATCACCCAAGCTGTTTTCAGTATCCCGGGGCACCGCTACCCGGTAGTTGTTGCGATCCATGTGGTTGATCAAGCGGCACAGGTACTCGCTGGCGATATCCGCCTTGAGCGTCCAGGAAATATTGGTGTAGCCGAAGATCATGCCGGCATTGGGCATGCCCTCCACCATCACGTTCTTGTAGATTACTTTGTCTTTCAGAATCACATCCTGGCCATCGACGGTCGGCTTGATGCCCCCGAGCATCTGGATCTCCAGCCCGGTCGCCGGAATGATGATGTCGGCTGCCAGTTCTTCACCTGATTTCAGGCGAATACCTGTTTCGGTGAAACACTCGATGTGATCGGTCTTGATGGAGGCCGTGCCCGCCTTGATGGCCTCGAACAAGTCACCGTCTTTCACCACACACAGGCGCTGATCCCAGGGATTATAATCTGGTGTGAAGTGGCGCATATCCGCCTTGCCTTTGAGTTGTCGCTTGATGATCGACAGAAACAATCCGCGCATCGCCTTCGGACTCTTGCGGGAGCGCTCATAGAGCAACCGGGAGATCGAAATATTCCGCGCCCGGGTCAGCCGGTAGGCGGTTTTCTCAGGCAAAACCTTCTGCAACGCCAGGGTAATCTTGTCGACGGAAGGCAGTGGCATGAGGTAGGTCGGCGAACGCTGCAACATGGTCACGTGGGCGGCTTTTTCGGCCATGGTGGGCACCAGGGTAATTGCCGTGGCGCCACTGCCAATGACCACGACTTTCTTGCCGGTGTAATCCAGATTCTCCGGCCAGTGCTGGGGCTGCACGATATCACCCCTGAAGTCTTCCTCACCCGGGAAATCAGGCTTATAGCCCTGGTCGTAATTGTAATAACCGGTACAACCCACCAGAAAACTGGCGGTGTAGGTTTCCGTTTCACCGGTGCTTTCGTTCTGCGATGTCACCCGCCAGTGTTTGTCCTCGCTGGACCAGTCGGCGGTCTTGACAGCCGCACCGTAGCGAATGTGCTTTTCTACATCGTTCTCGCGGGCGGTGTCCGCCACGTACTGTTTGATGGAAGCACCATCTGCCAGCACCTGGCCACCCGTCCAGGGCCGGAAGTTGTAGCCGAAGGTGAACATGTCAGAGTCAGAGCGAATACCGGGGTAGCGAAACAGGTCCCAGGTACCACCCAGTGACTGGCGCCGCTCCAGGATGGCGAAACGCTTGCCCGGGCACTCCCGCTTGAGGTGGCACGCCATACCGATACCGGAAACGCCGGCGCCGATGATCAATACATCATAGTGTTGGTGGCTCATGATTGTTACTCCCGGGCTTATCCTTGTTATTTATGCCCACTACGTTACGCCCGCTACCAGCTCGTGCAATTGGCCAGTTCATCCCCGAAACCTCGTAGGCACGGCCAAAACTTGATTTTTGACAATGTGAATTGATCAAAGGTTGAGCGTTGTACTTCGTACTATGCTCTCGTATCTGATGGGCAGCAGACCAGGCCATCCGCGCTACAGGCAGCAAAACAACAATACCATGCACCAAGAAACTCTGATTACCAGGCATCAGACTCCGTTGCTGGAGCGACCACCGCTTGTCGAAGCCCTCGACCAGGGCGCCTGCAAGCGATTGGTATTGATAACCGCCCCGGCGGGCTCCGGAAAAACCACTCTGATTCGACAATGGCTGACAACCGATCCCGGTCGGCCCGTGGCGTTTATGGCTCTGAACGACCGCGACAACGATCCTGCCCGCTTCTTCGCCAGAATGAGCCAGGCCATCCGGGGCGAAGCGCAGGAATTCGACACCTCAGCTTTCACACCGTTCGACACCGGCACCAACAGTGACGCAGCGACCATTGCCGAAGCACTGCACGACAGCATGGCCCCGATCAGCCATCCGGTGATTCTGATTCTGGATGATGTCCAGCACCTGACCACAACACCGGTCATCCTCGACGTCCTTGACCGGCTGCTGGAACAGCCACCCAAGTGCCTGCACCTTGTGCTCTCCAGCCGGTCCAGGCCCGCACTGAAACTGAGCCGGTTACGGGTGGAGCAGCAATTGACCGAACTCACGGTCCGCGACCTCCGGTTCAGCCCGCAGGAAGCCGAAAAACTGTGTCACACCCTGGGCAACCCCGCCGTTTCCTCCAACACCCTGGACCACCTGTTGCGCATCACGGAGGGATGGATTACCGGGCTTCGCCTCGCGTTGCTGGCGGCACAGGAAAAGGGTGAGGAGGCACTGGATGCGTTTTCCGGCAACCAGCCCGAGGTCATGGCTTACTTTGGCGACATGGTTTTACAGGCCTTACCGGACTCGCTTCGAAGCCTGTGCCTGCAAAGCTCTCTGTTCGACCGGATGACCGGCTCCCTGTGCGACCAGGTGCTCAAGCACACCGGCAGCGCCCTGATGCTGGAACATCTGGCGCGGCAGGAACTGTTTCTGATGCCCCTCGATCATGACCCTGGCTGGTACCGGTTTCACCCGTTACTGCGGGAGTTTCTGCAAACCCGGCTGACCATGGAATCCCCGGCACTGATCCCGGTACTGCACCGACGAGCAACACACTGGTGGCTGAGCAGAAGCGATTATCATCAGGCACTCAAGCATGCTGAAAACAGCGACGATCCGACCCTGCTGGGTGACATTATTGAAACGGCCTTTGGCCTCTGGTCACGGGAGGGTCACTTTTCCCGCATTCTGTTCTGGGATTATCGCTTGCAGAACAGCCCTCTGTTGCAGCGCACAGGCGTGGCCGTCCCCCTGCTGTGCACACTGATCCTGTCTCGCCGCTTCCACCAGGCGGCCACCATGCTTGAACGCTTTCGTGAGGGCGGACCACAGGATGTGTCACCGGATCATCACAGAGTCCTGGTGCGGTTTCTTGAGCTCTATCTGGAGCTGTTCCAGAACGACAACCGGTTTATAGGCCGAGATGATTATGAAGAGCTTATCCGGCAAAGCCGGCACTACGATGTCTTCCCCCTGAGCCTGTGCATGGCCGCCTATCATCACCTGCAGCATGCTCGTCCCGAACAGGCCCTGGATTACGCCAGTCGCGCACGGGAAGTTCTGAAACAGGGCGGCCACCACTTCATGATGGACTACGCCGGCCTGATCATTGCCCTGTGCAACCGAAGCCTTGGGCGGCCAAGACAGGCCACCCGGGACATACAGGATGCCTATCAGAAAATGCCCACGGATGGTGCTGCCCGAACGCTCAGGAGCACAGCCATGGTGGTTGCACTGTACGACCAGAACCACCTCAGCCGGGCCTGTGAGCTGTGCGGCGAGCTGCTCCCCAAACTGAACAAGGCTTCAGCCATTGAGGTCATCGCCAGCGTTTACCTGACCTACGCCCGCTGTCTGTTTGCACTGGGTTACAAAGACAAAGCCACCCATATACTCGGCAAGCTGGAGCACATACTGGAGCCCGAGAAAAACCGACGCTTTATCGGCCATCTGATTGCCGAGCGAATTCGCCAGGCCTGGCTTTCCGGCGCGCGTGAACTTGCCGGACAGGCCGCACGCAGCGCCGGCCTGACCGATCTCCTGCAACGGGGTGACTGGGACAAGCCCGGCACCTACTCGGAATATCGGGAACGGCTGGGGCTGGCCACGGTGTATTGGCTCCGGGCAACCGGCCGCCACGCCATGGCCGGGCGAATTCTTCGCGTATTGGCACAGGAAGTTTCCGGCACCGGCCTCGTCACCCGGGCGCTAACCATCGATGCCAATGAATGGCTGACGCGAACGGAGCCAACCGGCAGCAGTCGGCAAGCCATGGACACCCTGATTCAGAAGCATGGCCTGCACAACATGACCCGCAATATCTTCGACGAAGCCCCTGGATTCGGTGAACTGCTGGCCACCGCCACACAGCAAGGGCTGGTCTTGCCAGACAGCTACAGGTCGATGTACGGCGAACTGGTAGACACCACGGCCCGGCAAACCAACACCGTCCGGCCAGACCCCTTCAGTCTGCTGACCAGCCGGGAACAGGAAATCTATCGGGGCCTGCTCGCTGGCCTCAATAACACTGGCCTCAGCGAGCTCACCGGCACCACGCTCTCCACCACCAAATGGCACCTCAAGAACATCTACAGCAAACTCGGTGTTTCCAACCGCACCGAAGCCGTCCTGCTGATGTCCGGCCAGGATGCGCCCGGGCCTGGAGCCTGACACGACAGCAAAAATGTACAGCCGTTCACATTTTTTGAAAGCCTGCTCTCGAACTGCGCTCTCCCCCTCCCCAGGTAGGGGGAAATCCCCTCCCCCTTAAGCGAGCCTTTGCCCTGCTCCAACAATCACAATAACCACAAGCAAGGAGAGGGATCATGAGCATCACTCCATGGGTCACCTGGCCCGCACTCACAAAGTTCGGCACCATCGGCATCGTCGGCGGCCTGCTGACCCTCGGCATAGAGCGTACCGAACTGCTCAATAACAATATGTTCGATGTGGAAAACTGGGACCGCCTGAACGCCGACATCACCTGTGATGAACGCAGCAAGACGGCCCGGACCGAAGACGGTACCTGTAACATCCTGGAAAACCCGGCAGAAGGTTCTGCCTTCGCCCGTTTCGGACGAAACGTAGACACTGAACTCACCTACGCGGAAACCGAAAACGACATCCTGCTGACCCCGAACCCCCGCGAAGTGAGTAACGTGCTCATGGCCCGCGGCGAGGACATGCAGCCAGCCACCATCGTGAACTTTGCCGCCGCAGCGTGGATTCAGTTCATGGTGCACGACTGGTTTGACCACGGCCCCCGTATTGATGGCAACGACATCGTCTTCCCGCTGCCTCCTGGCGACCCGCTAGGCTCCGGCACCATGAGAGTGCAACGCACCCAGCCGGACCCAAGCCGCACCGCCGCCGATGCCGGCCGCCCCGCCACCTACCAGAACACCAACACCCACTGGTGGGATGGCTCCCAGCTGTATGGCAGCGACAAGGAAACCAGCGACAAGGTTCGCGCCTTCGTTGACGGCAAGTTGAAAGTGGATACCGACAACACCCTGCCCACCGAATTCATGAGTGGCAAACCGGTCACCGGCTTTAACGAGAACTGGTGGGTGGGGCTGAGCATGCTGCACCGGCTGTTCACCCAGGAACACAACGCCATTGCCGAGCGTCTGAAACAGCAGTACCCGAACGCCACAGACCAGTGGCTGTACGACAAGGCCCGCCTGGTGAACGCCGCCCTGATGGCCAAGATCCACACGGTGGAATGGACCCCCGCTATCCTCGATAACCCGGTCCTCGAACGCGCCATGTACGCCAACTGGTGGGGCGTGGGCGGTGACATCGAAAACCGTGAGTTCTTCCAGGAAGCGCTGGATGAGCTGAGCAACAACGTGTCTGGCATTGCCAACCTGTTCCGGCTGCTGGGCATCGACAGCGACCTCGCCAATATGGAACCCGGCGTGATTGATCACGCTCTGGGCGGCCTGGTTGGCTCCCGTGCACCGAACAACTACGACGTGCCCTACACCCTGACCGAAGAGTTCGTGTCGGTCTACCGCATGCACCCGCTGATGCGGGATGACATCGAAGTGTACGATGTAGGCACCAACGTGGTGAGCGAGCGGATTGCCATTCCGGACACCCGTGACGGCGACGCCGAAAACGTACTGGATGACGTTGGCGCAGACCGCCTGTGGTATTCCTTCGGCATCACCCACCCGGGTGCCCTGGTGTTGGAAAATTACCCGGAATTCCTGCGTAACCTGTCGATACCGCTGGTTGGCGATATTGATATGGCCGCCATTGACGTACTGCGTGACCGCGAGCGTGGCGTGCCCCGCTACAACGAGTTCCGCCGTGCCATCGGCCTCAAGGAAATCAAGACGTTTGAAGACCTGACCTCCGATCCGGAACTGCTGGCCAACCTCAAGCGCCTGTACAACAACGACGTAGAACTGATCGATACCCTGGTCGGTTCACTGGCCGAAGAAACCCGTCCGGACGGCTTCGGCTTCGGTGAAACCTCGTTCCAGATCTTCATCCTGAACGCGTCCCGTCGATTGATGACCGACCGTTTCTTTACCACCGATTACACCCCCGAGGTGTATACCCCGGAAGGCATGGCGTGGGTGGAAAACAACACCATGGTCGACGTACTCAAGCGCCATCACCCGGCCTTGACCAGCGCTCTGGCAGGCATGGATAACGCCTTCAAGCCCTGGGGCCTGAACATGCCGGCGGAATACGAGAACTGGAGTGCCGAGCAGAAGCAGATGCACTTGTGGGTGAACGGCGCCGTGCGCACTGAATACAAAGACGGAGAGCTGCCCGCCCAGCAGGATGTGGACATCGGCGGCCTGATCAGCAAGGTGCTGTGGGACAAGGTAAGGGTGGAGTCCGATGTCGCTCCGGCGGGTTATGAAAAGCCCATTCACCCACAGGCCGTTATGGGCCGGGTACAGTTCAATGCCACGTCTGGCCACGGGTTTACCGGCCTGTTTGAAGGCGCTGATCACGGCCTTCTGAGGCTGTCGATCACCGGCGATCCTGAAGAGCGTGGTTTTGCACCGGGCCTGGCGCTGAAACTGTTCGTGGATGGCCAGCCATCGCGTAACGTTTCTGCCCTTTACACCCTGTCCGGCCAGGATGACAACCACAACTTCTTCGCCAACGAGCTGTCGAACTACGTGTCGCCGGAGCTCAACGACTCCCTCGGCAGCACCGTGCTGTTCTCGCTGGTCACCACCAAGCCCACCCGCCTGATGGTCAACGACTTCTCGGAGATCTCCCAGAACGGCAACGCCGTAGGCGACCCGAAGGCACCCACTCAGGTGTACTTCGTACCCAACCCGGACCTGAAGGCCAACTTCCCGAGCGAGCCTCACGACTTCCGGGAAAGCCTGATGACGCTGACCGAAGGCACCAAGCTGTATGACGTGTACGCCACCGATTCAGCCATCCGCACGTCGATCTTCCCATCGCGCAATCGCAGGCTGGCCGAAGAGCGCCGCAACAGCGCCCGCAAGGTCGGTGAGCTAACTCTGACTTCGAACCTGATCGCCTCACAATTCGGTGATACCGGCGTGTTCTTCAAGCATGAGCGTTACGAAGACCGATAACCCTAGCGATTCTGCTTAGAGCACTTTTATTGATGAGGTACTTTGCCCCGGCTCCGGCCGGGGCATTTTTTTCTCAGGGCTTCAGCCCCGGATACTTCTTCTGCAACCGGTATAGCCGGACGATGGTAATGATATTGGTAACCAGCACCATGCCCTCGGCCAGGATGCCGCCTACCGAACCGATCACGATGTTGTTGAGCATCCAGGCCAGGGCGGCCAGGCCAAGCACAATGCGAAGGGGTATCCCCCGGAGCATGAACATACCCACGGTGCCCAGAGTGGCGGCGGTCAGCGGGAATACATCGGTGGCGGATTTCCAGGTGGCCCAGGCTACCAGCAGATTGACGGCGAGTATGCCGGCCATGATTTTCCAGTTGCCCTGGTAACGACGCGCCAGGGCGATGCGCAGGATTACCAGCACGGTCAGGGCGGCAGCGGTCCAGCTCTGGAAGAAAGCAAACATCAGGGCGAAGGCGATATTGGCGGAGATCAGCAGCACCATCAGCCGGTCGTCGTTCTTGTTGGCAAAGCCGACGATGCAAAAGGCCAGGGCCACCAGGCCAAAGACCTGACCCAGAACCTCAGACATGGTGAGCTCTGATAAAAGTTCCGTCATGGTTCAGCGATGACCCGCCAGCTCTCCGGGCGGTTTCTGTTGTGCAAGAGCCCCTGAAAACTGATCCATCAAACCGTCGGCACTGAAAGGTATCTCGCGCTGCCCTGCATTCAATGCCCGGCTGAAATGCTGAAAATTCAACGCTTGCCAACGGGCCGGATCCAGAATGCGTTCAACCTTGTCCACATTGCCCAACATAGCTGGCTCAAACTGATAACTCAGGGTGGCCGTTGGCGCGCCGGCCGCAAAGTCGTAACCATGGTGGTAATCGTGCAAAAGCAGGAGTGACAGCCCGCCACCCATAAAATGTCGACCAAGGCTGACATAAAGCTCGCCTCGACGGATCGCTTCAAGGGCCAGAGGTTCCCAATCGAAGCCACCGACCACCAGATCCCTGCCCGGGTGTTTGCCCGCCCTGTTTGCGGCCTCGATGGCGCCCAGCGCCATGCCATCACTGGCACTCCAGATGGCAGCCGCTTCCGGGTAACGTCGGAGCAACACCGACACTTTGTCCTGTGCAAGCTGAGCACTCCAATCAGCATAAACCAGCTGCAAGAGTTTACTGTCCTCGCCATCGATGGTGGTTTCAAGCCCACGGTTCCGGTCAGTCGCTGCCGAGGAATCCCGAGTCCCGGATAAAGCGAGGACCGGCAGTGGCTGGCCCGGCTCGCCCAGGTTCAAACTCCGCGCCTGCCGCTCAAGCAGGACCGACAGGGTTCGACCACCGGCTGCATTATCGGGCCCCATATGCCCGATCCAGTTTGGCAACACCTCTCTCGGCATACCCACTGCCGCCTGTGTGGTCTCAGGGACATCCGTGTTGAATGTGAACACCTTCACTCCCAGCTCATTGGCCTGCCTGAGCATCTGGGTGGTGACGTTTTCTTTGCACATAATCACCAGATAATCGGGCCGGTCCTCGCGGCCAAGCACCTGTTCCGCCATCTGCAGGTAACTGAACCGGTGGCGATCGCGATCAAACCGGACGTCCAGTTCGAGCTCCAGGTCACCCGCCACTTCTGCCATAAAATCAGCCACCATATGCCAGAATTTTGAGTCATCTGGAGACAGGAAGACCACGCTTGGCCGGTCACCAGCTTCGGCCAGGCGTAACAGGGAACACAGAAGAAGACTGATCAGCAGAGCTGTACGGAACACCATGTATTTCCTCACCCTTGCGATGCGCTGGCCGTTGTTATTATTCGGTCTCACCAACGAACATTCAGAACTACTGACTAAAGTACCGGTGGCCCTGGGCCCAGACAAGCGCGAATTGGTAACAGACGATCGCCGGGGCCATTGGAATTGGTGGAAAAAGTCATTGCCCGTAGCTTGCTAAGCGAGAGATGATCCACTCTGTTTGCCGCCAAACCGGAATCCCTAATGGAACACTACCTCAAGGCCACCGCCTTCTTCGATTTCGACAAGCCTGACGTAACCGCCTGGATTAACCAGCAACTGCAGGGCGTGGCGGAGGATCAGGTTGAACAGATCAAGGTGCTGTACCTCGCGGTCAGAGACGGTATCAGCTACAACCCCTACGTATTCAGTACCGATCCGCATACCTTCAGTGCCAGCTATGCACTGCAGGCCGGGGAAAGCTACTGCATCCCCAAGGCGGTGTTGCTGGGGGCGGCAGCGCGCTACCTGGGCATTCCAAGCCGTCTGGGCCTGGCCGATGTCCGCAATCACCTGTCCAGCCCCAAACTGATTGAATGGCTGAGGTCCGACATCTTTCGAATGCACGGTTTTATCGAGCTATATCTGAATGGCCAATGGATAAAAGCAACGCCCGCGTTCAACCGCCACCTGTGCGCCATGATGAAGGTAGAACCGCTGGCGTTTGATGGCACCCAAGACTCCGTGTTCCAGGCATTCACGGAAGACGGCAAGGCGCACATGGAATACATCAACGATCATGGTGTGTTTGAGGATGTGCCCCACGAATTTATCGTAGACGGCGTTCGCACAGCGTACGGCCACCTGTTCGAAGACAACGGGCAGCCAGCGCAGACCGGCAGCAGTCTTGAGCAAGACGTAACCGGACACTAGCCATCAGCCTTTGAAACGGCGTTCAATGACCTGGCGAACTTTACTGGCCAATTCACCCGGCGCACTGAGTTGAGGGTAATGCCCTTCGGCATCCAGGGAGGTGCAATGGGCATCCGGAATCTGCTTCGCCATATAGCTCACAACCGATACCGGCACAACGATATCAGAGAGCCCGTACAGAATATCCACAGGCACAGACACCCGGGATAGCTGATCGCGAAAATCGCACAGAAAGGTGACCTCCGCAAACTTTCGGAGCAGCACTGGATCGGTCGCCATAAAACTTCGGATCAACCGCTCTGTGAGCTCGGGCCGATGGCTATTCTCCATAACCAGGGGCGCCAGCGTGTGGGCCCAGCCTTCCTGGTCCTGCTCCATCAGTTCAAGCATTGCCAGAACATCCTGGCGCTGCATGCCGCCCGCATAGTCATCATCGTTGGTGTAACGGGGTGAGGGGTTGATCGCCACAATCTGTCGGAACCGGTCCGGTAATATGATCGATGCCAGCAATCCGATCATGCCACTGACCGAATGCCCGATCAGCGTGACCGGCTCGTCGGCCACCGCATCAATCACATCGAGCAGATCCAGTGCATAACCGCGCAGTGAGCCATGTCGCTCCGGGCGGTAGGCCCGGCGATCCGACTGGCCACAACCGACATGATCAAAAGCAACAATCCGGAAATCTTTCTCGAACGCCGGGACAACATCGTCCCAGACCATCTGGTCACACCCGAACCCGTGGGCAAACACTAAGGTATGACGTCCGGAACCCCGGATCGTCACCCGATTTCTTCGTATCGCGTTGGCCATTCCCTCATCCTGCTGCTGACGATAACCGCCGGTTGAGACACAGTCTGGCCCAATACACGACACTTATCCAGGCAGCCGACGGATATAAAAAAACCGGCACCTGCGTCCTGCAGGTACCGGTTTCAGGGGTCAGCCTGAGCTGTTCAGGCTTGCATCGCCTTAAACGGCGGCGTTACGGATCAGGAAGTCGAAGGCACTCAGTGCCGCTTTAGAACCTTCGCCCATGGAGATGACAATCTGCTTGTAAGGCACGGTGGTGGCGTCACCCGCAGCGAACACACCTGGAATCGAGGTTTCGTTGCGGTCGTTGACGATGATCTCGCCGTGCTGGCTCAACTCGATGTCGCCTTTCAGCCATTCGGTGTTCGGCACCAGGCCGATCTGCACGAAGATACCTTCCAGCTCGATGTGGTGCGCTTCGCCGGTGGTGCGATCGGTATAGTTCAGGCCACTCACCTTGCCGTTCTCGCCCACCACCTCGGTGGTCTGGCCAGAGGTGATGATCTGCACGTTGTTCAGGCTGCGCAGCTTTTTCTGCAGTACGTCATCGGCACGCATCTGGTCGCCAAACTCGATCAACGTCACGTGTCCGACTATACCCGCCAAATCGATTGCTGCTTCAACACCGGAGTTACCGCCACCAATGACCGCCACACGCTTGCCCTTGAACAGCGGGCCATCGCAGTGCGGGCAGTAGGCCACGCCCTTGTTGCGATACTCTTCTTCACCCGGCACACCCATCTGGCGCCAGCGGGCACCGGTCGACAGAATCACCGTACGCGCTTTCAGCGATGCGCCGTTGGCCAGGCGCACTTCGTGCAGCCCGCCGGTTTGCGCGGCCGGAATCAGTTTCTCGGCACGCTGCATGTTCATGATGTCGACTTCGTATTCGTTAACGTGCTGCTCCATGGCCGCAACCAGCTTCGGGCCTTCGGTGTAGGGCACAGAAATCAGGTTTTCGATGCCCATGGTATCGGCCACCTGGCCACCGAAACGCTCGGCCGCAATACCGGTCGCAATGCCCTTACGCGCGGCGTAGATTGCCGCTGCAGAACCCGCCGGGCCACCACCGATAATCAACACTTCGAAGTTATCCTTCTGGTTGATCTTTTCAGCTTCTTTGGCTCCGGCGTTGGTGTCCAGCCGGGCAACGATTTCTTCCAGCGTCATCCGACCCTGGCCCCAGGGTTCACCGTTCATGTACACACTGGGCACGGCCATGACTTCACGCTTTTCAACTTCGTCCTGGAACAGGGCGCCGTCGATGGCGGTGTGCTTGACCTTCGGGTTCAGCACGCTCATCAGGTTCAGCGCCTGGACCACGTCCGGGCAGTTCTGGCATGACAGGGAGAAGTAGGTTTCGAACTCGAACTCGCCGTCCAGCTCCTGAATCTGCTCAATCAGCTCCTGTGACGCCTTGGACGGGTGACCGCCCACCTGCAGCAGGGCCAGCACCAGAGACGTGAACTCGTGACCCATCGGGATACCGGCAAAACGTACACCGATATCGGTACCAATCCGGTTGATCGCGAAAGACGGGCGACGCACATCAGTCGCTTCTTCTGTGCGCAGGCTGATCTTGGAGGACATCGGCTCCAGTTCTTCCAGCAGCTCTTTCAGCTCCTGGGACTTCTTGCTGTCGTCATAGGCTGCCACCAGCTCGATCGGCTGCTGCAGCTTTTCCATGTACGCCTGGAGTTGTTGCTTGATGTTTGCATCCAACATTTAGGGGGTCTCCTTGATATCTGTCGTAGCCAAGTGGCTGAATTCAAAGTGAATCGTTAAGAGAAGTTGTGTGTACGATACGGCCCTGCAATACAAAGCTCAAATTAATTGATGCAAAACGATTAATAGGGCAGAGCTATAACATGCACATTAACCCTGGCTATTGATAAACGACCGGTGAATGTCGCTGCCATAGCGCCGGATGATGGCCATTTTTGCCTCATGATAGGCTGCAACGGTTTCCGCCCCACCCTGCCGGGCAAGCTGGTGCCGAGCCAGTTCATCGGAAATGACATCCATGAACAACTCCGCCAGCAGCAACCGGGCCGAATCCCGGAACCGGCCACGGCCATCCACGTACAGCTGCACCGTTGGCGCCTCGGTATTGATGAGTATTTTGCGCTCTTCCGGGCTGTAAACCGCCCGTTCCAACTCGTTATGAAGATTACGGAACTCATAGCCAACAAACATGGCCTCGCCATGGTCACGGACATGGCCGTTGTGGTGGTGTACCGGCTTTTTCTTCCGGCGCGGCCGGTGATGCTGGCGGTGAGCACCATGCTCGGCAAGGCCACCTGCATGTCCTGGATGGCAGCGCGGTTCATGCGCTCCAGCAGGTGCTCGATCATATGGTCGGTCCGGCCCGAAGCCGTCGCGTACTCCAAGTGCCGCAGATGCTCGCGCTCCTCAACGACCGCCGGTCGAATCAGCTTGCTCACCGCACGGGCGAATGCAGCCACAAAGGGGTCTTTCAGGTTCAGGCCTTCGCGCTCATCACCGCGCAGTGTCAGTTCGGCGTTGAGTGAGCGTTTCAAGGTCACGTTAAATGGGTAGGTTTCCTGCTCATGAACAAAACTGCAGGGCTGTTGCGGGCCGATCAGTACCCGCGCTTCCGGCTCCAGAAAATGGACCGGCGAAGTACGCTCAACCTCTTTGCCAGCCTGGCGATGGATCAGCTCAATCTGGCGCCTGCCCAGGATTTCCCGCAAATAGATGTTGTGAGTTACTGACATCAGTACAGAGCGGTACTGGGAAACATGCACCAGTGGATTGTCGATCACAATCACAATGCGGGTGCCGTTGGTGTCGGTTCCCATGCGCTGGTAATCGGTATCTTTGGCATCCCGGTCGCCGTCGCCATCATCGTAGAGGTACTCGCCGCTCTCGCCCCGGAACAGGTCGATTCGGGTGTAACGGCCATGGTGCAGAGTTTCAAGCCAGCCATAGCCAAGACCAAAGATCGCCTGCTTGAGGCCCCGACCAAAATAGCCCCGCCCAGTCCCTTCACCTCGGGCCAGTGGGCTGTGCGCGCCACCGTAGCTAAGGCTTGCCAGGGCCTGCTGCCAGGTCATGCCTTCGGCCTGATCTGCCACCACCAGCATGGCACCATTCTGATGCCGCTCGTATTCAATGTGGATAACTCCGGAAACCGCTTCGCCCAGGCGCTCCAGGCGTGCATAACTGTCGTCGCTGTTGGTGATCAGCTCCACCAGCGCCTTTTCCACCGATGCAAACCGGCGTGAATCGATGTCGATTACCCGCTGGTCTACCTTGATTGCCTCAATACCCATAAGCCGCCCCCACTCTGAACTCCGGCCACCACAGCCGCACGAATACCCCAAGCTTCACTTCAACATTAGACGATATCGGAAGCCCAGGGCATGACCGGTGGCAAGATTGCGGGTTTTGCGGACACCACAACGCAAAAACCCCGGCAGAGCCGGGGTTTTCGGGGGAAGCGAGGTCTGCGAACAGACCTCTTTCCAATCCGTTTTTCTGAATAAGAAAAACTTAGATCTTGCCAACCAGGTCCAGAGACGGAGCCAGAGTTGCCTCGCCTTCTTTCCACTTGGCCGGGCACACTTCGCCAGGATGGTTGCGAACGTACTGAGCAGCTTTCACTTTGCGCATCAGGTCGTCTGCATCACGGCCAATGCCTTCTGCAGTGATTTCCATCGCCTGGATAACGCCGTCCGGGTCGATCAGGAAAGTGGCACGATCTGCCAGGCCCTGGCCTTCACGCATTACACCAAAGTTGTTGGTGATGGTGCCGTTCTGGTCGCCAACCATGAAGTAGTTGATCTTACCGATGGTTTCGGAGCTATCGTGCCATGCTTTGTGGGTGAAGTGGGTGTCTGTAGACACGGAGAACACTTCAACGCCCAGCTTCTGCAGCTCTTCGTACTTGTCTGCTACGTCGCCCAGCTCGGTCGGGCAAACGAAGGTGAAGTCGGCCGGATAGAAGAAGAATACAGACCACTTACCTTTCACGTCTGCTTCGGAGATTTCTACAAACTCGCCCTGCTTGAATGCGGTTGCGTTGAACGGTTTGATTTCGCTGTTGATAATACCCATCTCAGAATAACTCCTGTTGGTTAATTTGGGTGATGTCCAAGAATCGGGACAAAGAATACTGGCTTTGTCGGTCAGGTGAAAATTGATTATTTTCACCTGAAGAATAGGCTTAGCCTATCCCCTTCAAATTCGAAACTGCGGGGCCGGCAACCGCGGCTGATCATTGCGCGGCTACCATTCTTCTATATGGGTCCTTAACCCGCCATTTCAATCTTTCTGAAATCCAGAATATTGTCTTCCGGTGACGATTTGATGGCAGCCACTTCCGCCCGTTTGTTCGCCAGGATGTAAGCGAAGCAGACAAAGTACAAGGCAATCACCAGTGCGCCCACCCATTGAATGCGCAGGAAGTCCAGCTGGAACAACATGGTCAGGCCCACCATGACCACCAAATTGAGCGCCACGTAATTGATCCGGCCGAGCCGCCTGGCTGTGAGGTTCAGGTTGTCGGTATACAGGCGAATCAACGAATCCAGCGAATTCACCACCATCAGTACCCCCACCGAGATCATCGCCAGATTGGTAAACGCAGCAATCTTCAGGCCCTCGGCATGGTAGTGGAACAGCACGGAGAACCAGACTGCAATCGCAACAGACGGCACCACCAGCATAGCAATCAACAGCTTCCAGGTTTTGATACCGCTGACAAAGCGAGCGGTAAACGCACAGGTGCCGATGATCACCACGTTGTTGATCAGCTTCACCATCGGAATTTCAAAGAACTTCACCCGCGGTTCGATGATCGCGAAGTAAAAACAGGTCAGAAAATAGAAGCCCCAGATCAGGAAAGCCCAGAAGCCGAACTCGATCGCCAGCGGGTTGGCAAATCCGTACTCAGGATTGTCGCTGACATTGCCATAGCCGCCGAACTCGGTCAGCGGGAACATGATCAGCCCCACATCCAGTCCGGAGGTAAACAGAATGGCAATGAAGGTCAAAGTGCGAACCGGCGTGACACCGATGCATTCTATATCCCACCACTTGTACAGAATCAGAGCGATGGCGGCGAACGTGAATATCAGGCCGGTGGATAACCAGAGTGTCATTGGCTGAGCCTCCGGTTGGTTTTCTTCAGTGTAGTGCACAGCATGGGTGTTCCTCCTCTACTTTTTAAGCGCTGCTTAATTCGAATCGGACACAAACCCAGGACTTGCCTATCCGACGCCCGAAAACGGCGGGATGCCGTCGCGCTGATAGGGAAATCCTGAGGGCTTGCTACCCGGACAACTTGCTTGTCCGGGCCGGGGCTTCGGGTGCTAGTTCAGCACCCGCTTCGCGTGCCCCGGACGTTGACGTGCCTGCCACTGGTCATCCATGGTGACGGGCGCGCCCGACGGTTGCAGGGGCTCCCTGCCCCGAATGAGGTCGGCCGCCCGCTCTGCCACCATGATAGTGGGCGAGTTCAGGTTGCCATTGGGTATGGTCGGGAAGATGGACGAATCCACCACCCGCAGGTTTTTGATGCCGTGTACCCGGGTGTGCGGGTCCACCACGGCCAGTTCATCGGTGCCCATCTTGCAGGAGCAGGACGGGTGGTAGGCGCTTTCAACCGCCTGGCGCACGAAAGCATCTATCTGCTCATCTGACTGAACATCCACACCGGGCTGGATTTCCGATCCCCGGTAGTCGTCAATGGCCGGCTGATTAATGATCTCCCGGGTCAGGCGAACGCAGTCCCGAAAGCCTTCGCGGTCGGCCTCGTGTTCCAGATAGTTGAAGCGGATGGTGGGTGCCTGTTTCGGGTCTGCAGATTGCACATGCACAAAACCCCGGCTTTTGGGCTTGTTGTGACCAATGTGCAGCTGGAAGCCATCGCCGTCAAAGGCTTCCTTGCCGTCATAGCGCATGGCCGCCGGCAGGAAGTGATATTGCAAATCTGGCCACTCAACGCCGGCTTTTGAACGGATAAAGCCGCAGGATTCAAAATGGTTGGTGGCACCCAAGCCGTCCTTGCGCAGAATCCAGCGCACACCAATCTTCAGCTTGTTCCACCAGTCCAGCTTGCCATTGAGCGAGACCGGCTGTTTGCACCGGTACTGAAAGTAAAATTCCAGATGGTCCTGCAAGTTCTCACCAACACCGGGCAGCTCATGCTGGACCTCAATGCCAGCCTGCTCCAATACCCCACGCTTGCCAATTCCGGAGAGCTGCAACAAATGGGGCGAGCCGATGGAGCCGGCCGACAGGATCACGTCTCCGGCCGCTTTCGCCTCATGCACTTTGCCACCTTGCTCATAACGCACGCCCGTGGCGGTTTTGCCTTCCAGAAGCACCTTGTGCACCAAAGCGTGAGTGACCACCGTCAGGTTCGGGCGATTCATGGCCGGGCGCAGGTAAGCGTTGGCCGTGGACCAGCGGCGACCGTTCTTTACGGTCATGTGCATGGCACCAAAGCCTTCCTGCCGGGCGCCGTTGTAGTCGTCAGTTTCCAGGTAACCGGCATCCACGCCCGCCCGGATAAAGGCTTTATAGAGGGGGTTGCGCATGTTGTTGCCGTTGTTAACCCCGAGCGGGCCCTGATCGCCCCGATAGTCATCACCGCCAAAAGCCCAGGTTTCCGCTTTTTTGAAGTAGGGCAATACGTTAGCGTAATTCCACCCGTCCGCGCCTTCAGCTTGCCATTCGTCGAAATCCCGGGCATGGCCGCGCACATACACCATGCCATTGATGGACGAAGAACCACCCAGCACCTTACCCCGGGGGCAATGCATGCGGCGATTATCCAGATACGGCTCCGGCTCGGTCTCGAACTGCCAGGCGTATTTTTTGGTGTTCATGGGAATGGACAGGGCGGTGGGCATCTGGATAAAGATGCTCTTGTCGCTGCCGCCGGTCTCCAGCAGCAGCACCTGTTTCTGGCCGTCTTCGGTAAGGCGATTGGCCAGCACGCAGCCGGCGGAACCCGCACCCACAATGATGTAATCGTATTGGTTTTCTTTCATACGCGTTCTCCTCTGCGGCCTGTGGGGTTAAAACGGTGCATCAAGATCCTGCATGCCCACATACACCGACTTGATCCGGGTGTAGTGCGCAATGGTCTCGCGCCCGTTTTCCCGGCCAATGCCGGAGAGTTTGTAGCCGCCCACCGGCATTTCCGCCGGCGAGGCGCCGTAGCTGTTAATCCAGCAGATGCCGGCCTGGATCTGATGAATCACCCGGTGTGCCCGGCGGATATCATTGGTGAACACGCCCGCGGCAAGACCGGTATCGGTATTGTTGGCCCGGGCAATCACCTCGCCCTCATCGCGGAAGGTGAGCACCGACATCACCGGCCCGAAGATTTCTTCCTTCACGATGGTCATGTCGTCGGCGCAGTCGGTGAAAATGGTGGGCTCCACAAAATAGCCGCCTTTTGAGTCTTCCGGCTCGAACGCCCGCCCGCCGTGGCTCAGGGTCGCCCCTTCGGCAAGCCCCTTACCGATGTAACCCAGCACCAGGTCCTGATGCTTCTTCGAGATCAACGCACCGAAATTAGTGGCAGGGTTCATCGGGTCACCAGCCTTGATGTTCTTGCGGGTGCGTTCCAGCAAGCGGTCGATAAACTGTGGATAGATGTCCTCATGCACAAACACCCGGGTGCCGTTGGTGCAGATTTCACCCTGGGTGTAGAAGTTGCCCAACATCGCGGCGGAAACGGCATTTTCCAGATCCGCATCGTCAAAGATGATCAGCGGGGATTTACCACCCAGTTCCATGGTGACGTCTTTCAGAGTCGAGGCGGCCGCCGCCATCACCTTCTTGCCGGTGGCCACCTCGCCGGTGAACGACACCTTGGCAATCTCGGGATTATGGGTCAGCCACTGGCCCACCCCGGCGGCGCCCTGCACCACGTTGAATACGCCGGCGGGCACTCCGGCTTCGATAAAGATTTCTGCCAGCTTTACCGCGCCCATGGGGGTTTCTTCCGACGGCTTGAAGATCATGGCGTTGCCGCAGGCCAGCGCCGGGGCAGACTTCCAGCAGGCAATCTGCAGTGGATAGTTCCAGGCCCCGATGCCGGCGCAAATACCCAGGGGCTCCCGGCGGGTGTAATAGAAATCACCGCCCAGATCCTGCTGATTGCCCTCGATAGACGGCGCCAGCCCGGCAAAAAACTCGATAGCATCCGCACCGGTGACTACGTCCACCGCTTCGGCTTCCTGCCACGGCTTGCCGGTGTCACGCACTTCCACAGCGGCCAGTTCATCATTCCGCTCCCTCAACAACGCCACCGCTTTCAGCAAAATGCGGCTGCGTTCGATGGCGGTCATCGTCGACCATTCGGCAAAGCCGGCGCGAGCGCTCTCAATGGCAGCCTGTTGTACGGCAACATCCGCCACCTCCACTTCATAGATCACCTGCCCGGTGGCTGGATTGATCACGGGAAACGTGTCACCCGAGCTGTTGGCGAGAAAACGACCATGAACAAAATTCTGAACAACAGGAAGAGATGCGGATGCAGTCATACTCAATCATTAACCTCGGTTCGGTGTCTTCAGGCCTTGTGGGCCGTTTGAATCTGGTTCTGCTCAGGCGTCTGCCTGGGCCAGTGTCTCGTGGACAAATTTCTTGCACAGCCGTTCGCCGGCTTCAAAGCTTTCGATCGGGTCCAGGCTCAGCGCGCTGCGCAGCCAGAAGCCGTCAATCATCGCCGCCGTCTGTCGCGCGGCTTCAGTGGCCTGTTGTGCAGGCAGCACCTGCGCAAAGGAGTAACGCAGGTTGCTGTAAAGCCGTGCATTGTTGATCTGTTGCAGCCGCTTGAGCCCGGGCTCGTGCATCGAGCGGGACCAGAAGCTGAGCCAGGTTTTGGCTGCCAGCGCGGAGCGCTGAAACTCGGAGAAGTTCGCCTCAATGATGCAATCCAGCCGCTGCGCCGGGGAACGGTCAGTATTCGCCATGCGTTCCCGCAGCTCCTTGCCCAGCTGATCCAGCAAATAACGCAGGGCTGCTTCAATCAGGCCCTGCTTGCCACCGAAATAGTGGCTGATGATGCCCGACGACATCCCCGCCCGTTTGCTGATGCTGACGATTGTGGTGTTCTGCATCCCCAGCTCGGCAATGGACGCCATGGTGGCGTCGATCAATTGCTGCCGGCGGGTGTCTTTCATTCCAACTTTTGGCATAGCGAGCGGCCGTTTTCCCCGAATTCTTTATTAATTGAACGTTCAATTAATATAAAGGCTACAGAAAATGATCGGCGTTTTCAAACGCGGCCTGGCCAGGTCAGATTTTCAGAAACGGATGCAGGGGCTTATTTTGAGGGGATCAAATCACCGGCGTTGGCGGCTTGGCGCGACAGCAGGTGGTGTTTGCGCTGGGCCAGGGAGCCGGTTAAAGCCTCAAAGTGCAGGCCCCGACGGGTCAACTCAGCATGATGCAGTGCCTGTTGCTGCTGGCGAAAACCTTCCGGGCGGCGGGTGCCGTCCTGGACCATCGGAAAGTCGGCGGCACACAGCCATAACTGGTGATAGGGCCGCTCCGCCAGCGCCACCAGTTCGGGTGGCGGCGGATAATCAAACATCAAGTGATGGTAGATCAGGGTGGTCAGGGGCGTGGTATCGCACACAATGGCGGTGTGCCCGGCTGCCACGGCCGCCTCAACCGCTTCGTTCTCGTTTTCGACCTGCGTAAGGGCAATGGTCACCAGGTCGTCCGAGGTCAACACGCCACCTTGCTCGTGCCAGTACTGACGCCCGAATTCAGCCACCCAGTGCCAGCCACGCTGCCGTGCCAACCAGGCACCAAGCTTGGTTTTGCCGGTTGATTCAGCGCCTATCAGAGCGATGCGCTGGCAGGTTTGGGCAGCATGCACGCTGTCGCCTACCCAGGCCGCATCAGGCTGTGCCCGCAGGGCCGAGCCGCTCACCGGAAACCTTACCCGGTCACGGTCCACCAGAATGGAGGCTACCCGCGTTTGCCAATGGGCCGACAGATAATCCGCAAAACCCTGACCATAATCTTCGCTGCTGAAGATCACGTCCACAGGCTCGCCGAAACAGCGATCGACAAGATCTGCACAAAACTGACGCTGTGACGTATCGCTGGCGGCATTGTTCGGCATATCCAGGCCCAACTTTAGTGCATCCACTGCATCGATCACCAGGCACTCACCATCGGGAACCGCCAACCCAAGCCACCCCCGGCGCAGGTCTTTGGTACATCCGGCAAACTCCGGGCGCGAATAGCTGATGACGATTAGCCGCTCACAGCCGGCCCGGGCACAGGAGAGAAGGTAGCGATGGCCCGAATGCAGGGGGGAGAACTTGCCAACCACTAGGCCGGTTCGGAAACGCTGCGACATGTCGCCCCCAGCTCACGGTGCCAGCGCCAAAAGCCGTAGCAGGCATTGAACCAGAACCCGACGTAAACCAGCGAAGTCAGTGTCAGATCCCGTGACGCATAAAGCGGAATGGCAATGGTGTTAACCAGAAGCCAGAACCACCAGGTTTCCACCCGCCGCTTCATCAGCAACAGCTGCGCGACCACACTGAAGGTGAGTACGGCCGAATCCGCAAAGGGCGCAAAAGCATCGGTGTTCAGGTACAGCAGATAACCATACCCGAGCATGGTGGCGAGGGCGATCAGGCCGAACAGACCCAGCAGAGGCCAGGGCGTGCGCTGGATCTCGGCTGCAGCAGCGCCTCTTTGCCACTGCTGCCAGCCTATCAGGCTGGTGCCGATGTAAAACACCATCAAAGTAGCGTCCGCATACAGCTGAACCTGATAAAACAGAACCCCAAACAACACGCAGCCAATGATGCCCAGCGTCCAGGTATGGCGGTGATTGCGAGCGGCCAAAAAAACACTGCTCAGGAAAAACGCGTTGGCGCTGTATTCCAGAAAAGTCAGGGCGGTCATCCGTCGTGGGCTCCGGGGTAGTCGCTGGTGTATTGAATCAGTTTGTCTCCCTTGCCGCAGTTTCGCTCGATGCTCACCGGGCACCCGGGGCCGAAGGCCTGAGCCAGCACCCGTTGCAGGACAGCCGGATCGGCTTCGCCCTCAAAGCGCAGCCTCAGACCCCCGTTTTTCGCCTGGTGTAATTGATATTGGGCCAGGCCAAAGGGCTGCAACAGATGGGTAATGTCCACATTGTTAAGCCACCCTTTATCGGTTCTGTAGCGAACCGGTGGGCGGCCATCCAACTGGCGCAGGTAACGCCGGCCGTGAGTGTCTTCGAACAGACAGGCATAGTCCCCGGTGCGGTAGCGCAGCAGTGGAAGACAAGGATTAAATCCGCCAGTCAGGGTGATTTCACCACGGTCACCGTCATCGACCGGTTGCCCTTGGCGATCCAGAAGGTCTACCTGCAGGGTCGACTGTACCAGGCGAAGACCCTGTCCTCGCCCATCGTCGGCAGCAATGGGCCCGGCTTCGTTCATGGAATAGAGATTGATCACCGGGCAGCGGAAACGACGAACCAGCCGTTCCTTGAGGCCGCCCAGCAGCGTCATGGAAGTCGATAGAATGGCGACCGGTCGGTGCTCGAAATCCAGACTCAGCAATGTGCTCAGGCTGCGTGGATCACCGGTCATCAACAACGGTTTACAGGCATCAATATAGCGACCGCGGGCCTCCGGTTCGGGCCAGTCATCGGGGTTCAGGTTGGTTTTCAACAGAACCTTGTCGTCCCAGTAGGGTAATACCGAAGCATAGGTAAAACAGCGTTGTTGATCACCCACCAGCATCACTCCGGTATCGCCTTCCAACGATTGCAGCTCAATGCCATGCCAGCCCAGTATCCGCTCATGAAAACAATGGTAGCGTGCGGCGACCAGTGGCAGCGACGGGACAGTGAGCGGGTGCCCGGTGGTGCCACTGGTTTCAAAAGCAATCAATTGGCCGGGGTCGATCTCATCTGGCACGAACGCCGCGATGTTTTGGCTCAGGTCATTGCGGCGGGTACATGGCAATCGGTCAAAACCCAGATGCCAGGGATAGTCACGATAGTAAGGCACCCCTTGCCGGCAACGGGCCAGAAAAGGCGTCAGCCAATTCAGATCGGGCCGTTGGTAGGCAACCTTGTCTGAGAGAAGCGTCTGGATATCCAAGGGCGTTAACCGATGGCCACTGCGACCAGTGAAACGCGGTGCGTCCCGGTGCTCAATACAATGGCGCAAACGTGTCGCGGCGCGGTCACTGAGCCCCGGCAAACGCTCCGTATCAGTCCAGGCCGCTGGGGATGTAGTGCTGTGTGTACTCCTATTCATTCGCGGGTGTACTTGTCGGCAGCTTCGCGGGCCCGTTGCTCGGCCAGGGCCTGGCGAATGGCTTCGGCCCTTTCCTCAGCCGCACGGGAAGCCGTGACCACCCGGGCTCGCTCACTGGAACTCACCATCAACAAACGGTCCCGGGCCTGATGGTCGGTTTCATCCCGGGGCTTCAGGCGCAGGCCGTTAAGGGCCAACCGAATCAACTCTTCGCGCTGGTCTTCGTCCTGCAGGTTCGGATAGCCGGTGGCCATCAGGTTATCGGCTGACAGCAACAGGCTCACCAGATCAATCGCACTCAAGGTTGGCTCGCTAAAAGCCTCATCCGCCAGCAGCCAGATCATCAGCATGAACACGTCCGGATGCGCTGAAATTTCCGGTTCGTCTGGCTCGAGCTGGCACTGAGGCAAACGGGCCAAAGGCTCAAGAACTTCGGCGGTCACGCCGGGATCAATCCTGTGCGCCAGGTCGTACACCAGGGCCAGCAGGTCTTGCCCCCGAGGCGCGGGACTTTCGGGGTAAGCCAGCAGGCGCTCATGCAGTCGGTGTATAGGCGGCCCCATTTGCAAATCAACCATGCCTTAGCCCCCTGCTGACGACGGAACGTCATCGCGATAGTACTGGTTGGAAAAATCCCGTGCGAATTGCAGCATGGGCTCCAGCCCATTCACCCGATGCACCTGCCACCCTTGTTGCTGGCCAAACAAAATGGAGTCGGTGGTGCGTTTGAGCCACGATGATTGCTGCACTTCCGGACTGCTGGGGTCGTAGGGTAAGTCCAGCACCCAGTGCCCAGCCCCCCTGCAATGGTTTAACGCCAGCGCGCTGATTTGTTCTCCGGGCGTCCCCTCTTCATCGTCACCAAACATTGAAACAATGCCATCGTCCGAGAGCACAACCAGCTGTGTCGGTGTCTGTCGCGGCCGAGCGTAAGTGGAGCGCAATATTTTTAACGGGAAGCTGGTACCGCCCCCAAAAAAACCGGTCAGCACACGCAACACTGCGGCCTCGTCGCGGACAAAGCCGTCTGAGGTCAGGCACTGGCGAGCACCGCTCCAAAGCGTGACCTGCACTGTCGCACCGGCCCGCAGTGCCGACAAGCACAGCAGCGCTCCGGCCAGTGCGGGGTAGGAAATGGTGCTTTGGGGATTGGGCATGGAGCCGGAGCTGTCAACGTATAAATCCAGATCGCAGACCTGGTGCTGAGGCTCTTCACTCCCCTCCAGGCTATACATCGCTTTCTGGGTTGTGATGCCCGGGATTGGCTGTCGCCCTGCGATCAGGGTTGCGAACCAGTCGATCTCGATCGGATCATCTCCCACTTGCCAGATCTCAGAGCCCTCGCGCTGGGGCTCGCCCGGCCCGGGCAACCGCCGGGTCGGAAAGGGCATCAGATAAGGGCGAACCGCATCCCGATAGTAGCGCACCGCGGCATCATGCGGAGATAAGTCAACACCGGCGGCTTTGAGTACCTCATAATAGTCCTGGGGCTGCAGAGCCTGCCCGCTCGTGCGGGTTTCCGTGGCCGCTTCTTCCGGTTCGCCCTGCCCGGTTACGCTGGATGGCAGGTCGGTCAAATCCGGATCGTGACTGGGGTGCATCACGTCGATTGCCGGCAGCTCGATGACACCCGCGCCACGGTGCCCATGCCCAGCTTCAGCGGTGTCGTTTAAAGCGGCGAAAGCGTCCCGGGCGGCTTGCTCTTCCTCGATCAGATAACCGAGAAGCAGAGTGGCAAAGCGACTGGAACCAGTCAGCCAGTCTTTACTGTAAACCTTAATGATGCGGCTCCCTAGCCAGGCGTCACCTTCCATTTCGGCGGTGATGTCAGCATCGGTCAGCGCGCCCGGTGCCAGTTGCCAGAGCCGTTCATAGATGCGCATATAGAGCGCCCAAAGCTGGCTTGCTCCGGTTGATTTCAAGCGCTGGTATATGGTGTCCATCCGGCATCGCGTATTGCGCTGAAGGTGATGATTGATCAGCAAATCGGTATAGAGGTTCGCCACCAGCGGCGCCAGATGCTCCACAGTTGGCAATGCCTGACGAATCACCGCCAGCAACTGCAAATGTTGGGTCATATTGGCGGGCGCATAGACATGATGACCA
Source organism: Marinobacter sp. SS5-14b (assembly GCF_030541005.1). GTDB lineage: Bacteria > Pseudomonadota > Gammaproteobacteria > Pseudomonadales > Oleiphilaceae > Marinobacter. The sequence continues at coordinate 152,264 of NZ_JASSVM010000002.1, forward strand.
ATTTCATGGGCCAGGATTTCCAGCGAGCAGTCGGACAGGTTGCGCTCCGCGACATCCTGCAGGTTCACCATAACCCGTTGTGATGCCAAACGAATGGCCGCGAAACTGCCGGTCAGCCCCGCCGCCTGAGACGCTTCCACATCAAACAACCAGAGCGGCTCGTGAAGCTGTAAATGCTCACTCCACAGCAATAAAGCCGCTTGCCACTGCTGCTGCCAGTGCGACAGAACCGACGCATCCATCATCGGCTGTCTCCCACTTTAGGGATCACCAGCACTGCATAGCGGGTGTGAAAACTCACCACCCAATCGTGGGGCCGTTCCAGACACTGGCGCGGCTGGTCCACATCACGCCAGTTCAACCGCAAGTGATCCGGCACCTCAACGCCGTCCGGCAATGGCTGGCTCGTCACCTGGGGTCGTGCGCATGGTAGCAGCACCTGACCGAACGCATCGGCATGCAGCCGCCAGCAATCGGCACCCGCCTGCACAAGGGTGTGCCCGGCACTGACAACCAGCCGGGGCCGACTGGTGAAGTCCCCGCCCAGCCAAACCGATGCGCCCAGTTCAACGTGCCGGGTGTACCAACCCCGCTCCGGCCCCTGCCACCAGGGGTGCCGGAACAGCTCGGGATCACCGATAGCCAGCGCCGTCGAAAGTGCCGCATGACGGCGCAGGGCCTCCAGAGCCGCCTCTCGGAACTGGGGCAGACCCGACATCCAGCCAAGCACCAGCAAGGTGTCGGGGGTCACACCGGGTTTCGGCAGGTAAGATTGCCAGTGCGCCAGCAGCCGGGCGCGTTGGCTGGTCTCAGGCAGATGTGTCAAGGCGTTGAGGAGCTGGATCATCATACGGGGAGCGGCTTCCGGATGAGGCGACAGCCAGTCCGGCAACACCTGCAGGAACAGAAGATCGGTCACGGCCCGATGGTCTCCTGTCAACCAGCCATGGCGGGCCATAGTCAGGCCACTGTGGTAAGCCGTTTCAGCGAGTGCAGACTTTTGCTCTGGTGCCCAGTGGTCGAGCCTTGCCAGCAGCGGATCAAGGCTCTCCCGAATAAACTGGCTAACGGTGGCCGCGAACCGAACAGGATCACCCTGCCTCGCCAGCCGATAGGCATGGTTCAACGGCTCCGCGTGCCGAACCAGATACTGCGCCAACCAGTCAGATCGCATGCTATCTCTGACTGATCAGCCAGCGCTGATAGTTGCTGTAGCGCTGATGCAGGTATTTGAGGGTCATCGCATCGTCATGCACCACACCGGACAACTTGTTGCCGGCTGCCAACCGCTGCAGGGTTCGCTCGATCTCTTCCAGGCGTTTGCGACACTCCTTCAGCGAAACGCCTTCCAGGCCGTCGTCCAGCTTCGCTTTCAGCTCGCCCACCTCATCCTTGCGATGTCGGCCCTGACGCTCAAACTCGCGACAGCTCAGTTGAAAAAGATGACGTAGCCAGCCGATTTTGTCGCTCAGCAGAGCGGCATTTTCCGGCTGCTGGAAGAATGGCGCATCGGCGTCGGCAAAAAGGCGTGAATGCAGTACAAAAGGCAGCATCTGGGTCAGGTCGTTCAGTTCAACTTCGGCATTGCCCCGGAAATACGCCATTGCCTTGGCGTAAACGATCAATGACATCAGGCCCCGCACCGACAAGCCATTGCGCGTTTGGCACCCCATATCGGCAAGTCGGTCACGGCCGTTCTCCAACATCGCCAGCTGATGGCGCGGGACACCCGCCAACCGGGAGGTATCCTTGCTCTTGTATTCGAATTGCTGGCCGGAGTACTCGCTGAACTCAAACTGGCTGGCAAAAAATTCCAGCCGCTGGCGTAACGCCGATGGCAATACAACCGCACGGATGTCCCGCTCCATCTGCACCATCTCGGCCTCAGAAAACTGCAGCGCCTGCGGCAAGCAATCGGCGGGGTCAACGCCTTCTTCGATACGGATCAACAGCTCGTCAAGAAACCTCGGATTGAACGGCAACGCCTGAACGACCACATCGATGCGGTCCTTCAAGGCTTCTATGACGGGATAGGTGCCGCCGCCCTGATCATCATTAGCCGTCAGATACCAGGCCGCCGGCGGGCACTCGTGAATCTGGTTGAACATCTCAGCGTAGTTATCGCCCATCACGGTCAACAGAGCGCTCTGGGTGCGGGTCGGAATGCGATTGTACTCATCGACAATCTTGACTCGCATATCCAGCCAGCTACGCCAGCTGACCCGGATATCCGATTCCTGCTCAGCCTGCATCAGATCCATGGGCATGGGGTTACCCAGCAGGTCGGCAACCGTCATTTGCGGATGACCGTGCTGCATGGCACGCCTTACGGCTTTGGGGCTGTAACCCGCCAGCAGGCCCATCAGCAAGGCAGAGGCCGTTTTGCCACGCCCGGGACCACCAATAAACAGGCATTTTCGCCGTGCAGCGAAGGTCAGCAACGGCAGCAGGATAAAGCTGGAGTAGCTTTGGTCGGTTGGTAAATACAGGGGGGTCTGACTGTCACCAAACAGTATGGGATGAGGTGCTGCCTGATTGTACTCAACATCGTAGTGCGGGCTGATCACCGCATGGTTCACAATCCAGAAATAGGCCTGACGGAGCTTTTCATCCAGGGCGGAAGCAGCGCCTCCCGCCTCTGTCCCTGCCTCGCCAAAAGGTCCATTGACCAGGGCAGCAACATCAAAACTTGCATCGGTGGCTTTGCCCGCAGACGGGCGAGTGGGTGATGCAGATATACGGGAAAACGGATTGAGTCCTTTCATCGTTGTCCATAACTCGATGGCTTCAAAGGAGTGCAGTATGCCAGAAGTTCAGCCCGGCGCGAATTCTGTGCCAGTCAGCCCTAACACCGGTGATGTTCTTGTTACCTGACTCATCACTTGTTAGTATAAATACTTAGTTTTCACAGACGGCCAGCCTCTTCTACTCGACCGTTCCTCGCTTGGCCCAACGGTCTCCTGAGACGCTGTGGACACCGTTACGTGTCGACACGAAGCCCTCAGGGCCGGCATGATCAGAAACCTCCTGGAAACTCATGCAGCTTGAAGTCCATATAGAACCCAGGAATCTTATGATCAGGGGGGTGATACCCCTAATTGTCCTGCTGGTACTGATCGGCCTGGTCATGGCGGTCAACGCGGTTTTTCTTCAGCCGCCGGTAAAAGCCGTGGAAGGCTCCCTGGACCTGCGAGACTGGTCAACCGAGCACCGCTCCCGTGTGATGCTCAGCGGAGACTGGGCGTTCTATCCAAATCAGTTTCTGACACCGGATGAGCTGGCTGCCGCCGGCGTTGATTCCGCCCCTTTGTGGTTGTCTCTGCCCGGAGTCTGGAGCGACGTACACCTGGACGGCAGACCCCTGCCCGCAAACGGTTATGCCAGTCTTGCCTTGCACCTCAAACTGCCGGAGCGCGGGCGTTTTGTCCTCAAGGTTCCAACCCTGACCAACAGCTATCGGCTGTGGATTGATGGCGAACCCATGGTGCGGAACCCGGCCATAGAAAGTCTCCGGCCCGATCGACGGCAACAATCCTCTACTCGCTACATACGGTTTACCGCTGAAACCCGAGACGTATTGATTCTCTTCCACGTGAGTAACTATCAACATCGGGTAGGGGGTATCTGGGAGCCCTTGTACCTGGCGCCTGCGGACAATCTGTTCGCCCTGAAAACCCGGCCGATGCTGATTGATATCCTGATTGCCTCTGCCCTGACCCTGAGCGGTATTGTTATCCTGTTTCTGGCCTACCAGCGCAATAACCAGGCGCTGTTTTTCCTCGCCCTGATAGCGCTTCTCATGGCCCTGCGCTGCGTAACCATCGAAGAACGCATTCTGTTCCAGGTGTTCCGCATCTATGACTGGCAGTGGCAGCAGCGTATTGAGCATCTCATCCTCTACGCCTTCCTGCCTTTCATGGGGCTGTACCTGTGGCGCAAGGCGCCCTTCACCTTTCCCGCCTGGCTGGCGCAGGCCACCGCCTCGGTTGTGGTCTGCCTGATGCTGATCGTGCTACTGACCGATGCCGCGGTGTTCAGCCATACCCTGCTGGTTTTTCATCTCTTCGGGATGGTCTATATGTTTTTGGCGCTCGGGCTGGCTCTGGACAGAGTCATGGAGAAAAAGCGCGGGGGCAAACAGTTTCTGGGTGGTGCCCTGCTGCTCATCCTGGCCAGCCTGAATGACATTTTCTATGCCAATACGCTGATTGAGAGCACCGACATGCTGCACATTGGCGCCCTGGGCTTCATCTTATTCCAGCTGGCCTTGCCCCGGGACCTGAGCAGCCAGCAACCCATTGTACGCATTGACCGGCCACGGGCCACCGGCGTCGGCAAAGGCTTCTGCAATCCCTACCTGGAACTGGAGCAGGCAGACCTGATTGCCTCCGCCCTGCGCGACGCTTTGATCATCTGGGAAACAAGAACCGGCAAAGACAAGGTCGAGTTGGCGGAGGCCAGTGGCCAATGGCGCATCACCAACGATTGCGGCTCACTGAAAACCCGCACTCTCGACAAGTACCTGCGGGCCGCCACAGTGCCGGCCCGCCCCAGGATCGCAAACGTACTGCGAACACTGCAGTTTGTGATGACTCTGCCCGAGCTTTCCGGGGATGAACAGCAACTTCTCGAGGCCGGCATCGAGACCATTCGTGACACCAACGAACTCGACAACTAACGCGGCCAGCCTTCCGCGATAAATTCATAGGTTATTGATTTTATTACCGTGTAAAAAAGGTTTTCCTGCTTTTTCCTGCTTTTTCATCCCCTCAATCCTTACCGATCGTTAACTTACACGCCTGTCCAGACCGGCCCTCCGCCGGCCCGACGTTCCTGTTTTGAAGGAGATGCGTGTGCGCAGAATGCCCCTCTTACTGGCCGTGCTGATTGCCAGCCTGTTTTGTGTTTTCTCGACCATTGTCACGGCGGAAGATGCCGTTACCCGGGGTGCGTCAATCGCCCAGAAAGCCGATGAGCAATTGCGGGGCTATGGCGATTCACAGGTCGGCCTGACGATGGAACTGACCGGTCCTTCCGGACAAACCGCCACCCGGGCTCTACGAGTACAGAGCCTTGAGACAGACGGCGGCGAATACACGCTGATGATTTTCGATACCCCCCGAGACGTGGCCGGCACCTCACTGCTGTCCCACAACTACCGCAGCCGCGAGGACCAGCAGTGGCTATATCTTCCGGCCATTCGCCGGGTCAAACAGATTGGCGCCCGGGACAAATCCGGTCCGTTCATGGGGTCGGAATTCGCCTATGAAGACATCGTCACGCCCTTCTTCGAGAAGTTCAGCTATCGCCTTGAAGGCGAAGAAGCCTGCGCAGGCAAACCATGCTGGATTGTCGAGCGCACCCCGAAGGACCCCTATTCCGGTTACACCCGCCAGCGGGTCTGGATCGACCAGGAACGTTATCTGATTCATCGCATCGAATATTTCGACCGCCGTGATTCGCTGCTGAAAACCTACACGGCCAGTCATTTTACCCGCCATGAAGCGGCCCACTGGCGCCCGGGCCAGATGCAAATGGTCAATCACCAGAATCAGCGCCAGACCCTTCTGATCTGGTCGGATTTCCGGTTCAGCACCGGCCTGAATGACCGTGATTTCAGCCAGAACGCCCTGATGCGGGCCCGATAGTTCCCATGCGCCTTGTGCTTAGCCAACTGACCCTGATGCTGTTGCTGACCGGTTTTCTCAGTCCCGCCTGGGGCCTGGATTACCGAGGCGAGGCCAGTGTTGAGGCCCGCTATTTTGCCAGCAGCGCTGCCCAGGACCGGGACCAGGGGCGCCTGTATCCGGCTATCCAGCTGGGCGTGGAGTTCTGGCACAGCGGAAACAGGGGCCGGGACTTACTGACCTTCGCGCCCTATCTGCGCCTCGATGCCCGTGACAGCGAGCGTAACCTGGCCGACATCCGGGAGTTGTCCTGGATTCACGTTGGCAACTTTTACGAGTTGCGCACAGGCATACGCCAGGTTTACTGGGGCGTTACTGAAGGCGCGGACCTGGTGAACATTATCAATCAGACCGACGGCGCCGATGGCCCGGACAGCGACCGAACCCTGGGCCAGCCCATGGTCAATCTGGCCCTGGAACAGGGCAATCACATGCTGGATCTGTTCCTGCTTATCGGGGCCCGTGAACGCACGTTTCCCGGCGAGGATGGCCGCTTGCGACTGCCAGTGGTTGCAGGCGCAGGCGAGAGCCGTTGGGAATCCAGCCAGGGGCAGGGCGGAATCGATCTGGCGGCCCGCTGGCAGTGGAATTATTACCCTCTGGTGCTGGGCGTCACCGGGTTTTCCGGCACAGCCCGGGAACCAGAGCTGGAGCTGAACACAAACCCGGAGCGGCCAGAACTCACCGCTTTCTACCCACTGATCCAACAGATCGGCCTGGATCTGCAGGCGACCCAGGGCGACCTGCTGTGGAAACTTGAAGCCATTCAGCGCCGGGGCGGTCGAGAAGACTTCCACGCCATCAATGCCGGTTTCGAGTTCACCCAGGTGGGCATTCTGGATTCCCGCATGGACCTGGGCTGGCTGGCCGAGGGCCTGTACCACAACCGCGAAAGCACGGTTGTCGCCCCGTTTGAACGCGACATCCTGCTGGGCTGGCGGCTGGTATTTAATGACCTGGCCGGCTCCGAGATTCTGGCCAGTACCATCGTTGACACCCGCACCACCGAGCAGGTGATCAGTGTCGAGGCTCGACGACGCATTGGCAATGCCGTGTCTGTGTCGGCACAGCTCCGATACATCGGCGGCACCCCGCCGCCGCAGACCCCCGCGGCCTTCCTGAGTAATCCGGATTCCCGTTACACCCTGCGCCCGCTGTCCCGTGACAGTTATGGCCATATCGAATTCAGCTGGTTTTTCTGAGGGCAGACCATGACAACCACACCCGAACACACATCCGATTCACGACTTGCCCGGTGGATTACCCACCACCCCTGGCTGGCGCTGCTGGTCGCGACCCTGATGCTGTTGGCTGCCGCCAGCGGCGCAGGTGGCTACCAGTATTCCGTGGATCACCGTGCCTTTTTCAGCCCCGACAACCCCCAACTGCTGGCCTATGAAGCGCTGCAGGACGATTACTCCCGCACCGATACCATCCTCATGGTGCTGGCTCCGGCGTCGGGCGAGGTGTTTGACGGGACGTTTCTGGCCCTTGTGGAAGACCTGACAGAAGCCGCCTGGCAGATTCCCTACACCCAGCGTGTGGAGTCTGTAACCAACTTTCAACACACCCGGGTAGACGGCGACTTCATTGCGACTGCCAATTTGGTGGAAGCTCCTGCCGACCTGTCAGCGGAAGAGCTGGCACAGATTCGCGAGATCGCCGTGAGCGAACCGTTCCTGGTGGACTCTCTGGTTAACCCGGAAGCCACGGTAACCGGTATTCGCCTGACCCTGAATCTGCCGGGACAAGACCCGCTGGCAGAAACCCCTGCGGTTGTTCTGCCAGTACGGGAACTGGCGCAAGAAGTCCGCGACCGCCATCCGGACATCGCGGTGCATCTGGCCGGGCAGGTGGTGGCCAATCAGGTTTACCCGGAGGAATCCCAGGCAGATCTGGTGCGGGTCTGGCCCTGGTTCGCCCTGACCATGCTGATCCTGCTCGCCTGGCTGTTCCGTAGCATCAAAGCCATGGCCGTCACCTGGACCGCCTGCCTGGTGGCCGTCTTTGCCGGTGTTGGAGCCATCGGCTTTCTCGCACCGGTCATCAACGACGCGGTGATTGTGGCCCCGATCATGATTCTGACTCTGGCCATTGCCGACGGCATTCACCTGGTGGTGGGCTGGAATCAGGGGCTGCTCGCAGGCCAGAGCAAACGCGACGCCATGACCGCCAGCCTGGCCCGAAACATTGGCCCGATGACCCTCACCACCCTGCTCACTGCACTGGGCTTCCTCACCCTTCACTTCAACGACTCACCACCGTTTCGGGTAATGGGCTACATGGTTGCCGCCGGCGTTCTGTTTGCGCTGCTGTTTACCCTGTTATTCACAGCGCCCCTGCTGGTGTTGCTGCCCGGCAAAGGGCCCCGCCGACTGTCACCACTGGCGACCGCCGACTCCCTGCCGATGAACCGGCTTGCGGATTTGGTGATTCGCAAAAAAATGCCCCTGCTGTGCCTGTTTCTGGTGGCCGGGGGCATTCTGGCCAGCCTGTCGTTCCGCAACGAAATCAACGACGACATCGTCAAATACTACACCCCGGAAACGCCATTCCGGGAAAGCATGGAGTTCGTCAACTGCGAACTCACCGGCATCGGCGAAATCAACTTCGCCCTGCCTGCCGGAGGGGCTGATGAAATAGCGGACCCGGACTACCTGCGCCGCATCGAAGCCTTCAGCGATTGGCTCAAAACCCAGCCCGACGTGGTTCAGGTGAACTCCGTTGTCGACATCATCAAGCGCATCAATCAGGTGCTGCACAACAACGATCCTGCCTGGTACCGAATACCGGACAGTCGGGAGGAAGCCGCCCAGTATCTGCTCCAGTACGAACTGTCCCTGGGCTACGGCATGGATCTGAACTGGCTGATCCGCTACGACCGGGCAGAAACCCGGGTGCGGGTATCTGTAGGCACCTCCAGCGGCCAGCGCATCATTGCCCTGAACGAGGCGGCCGAGCAGTGGCAGCAAGATAACTGGGAGCCTCAATGGCAGGCGCCGGGCGCGTCCCTGTCACTGATGTTTGCCCACATTGGCGAGCGCTCCATTGCCGGCATGTTCGGGGGCATGATTGGCGCCCTGGCGATTGCTGCCCTGTTACTGATGATCGGTTTCCTTACCTGGCAGCATGGTCTGGCCAGCTTTATCGCCAACCTGCTGCCCATTGGCATGGCGTTCGGCGCCTGGTCCCTGTGGAACGGCAATATCGACCTGGGGCTGACCGTGGTCATCGGCATCGCCTTTGCGGTGGTGGTGGATGACACAGTGCATTTTATCTGCAAATACGAGCGCGCCCGGCACGATGGCTGCTCGCCGGAGCAAGCCATCCGGCAAACCTTTCTAAGGGTCGGCTTCGCCCTGATCACCACCTCACTGGTATTGGGCCTGGGCTTTGCGTGGCTGGCCAATTCAGCCATCCAGATTACCGTCAACACCGCGATTGTGACCTGCCTGTCCATCGTGTTCGCCCTGCTCATCGACCTGTTGTTGCTGCCCGTGCTGTTGCTGCTCACCGACCGGCGCTCGCTTACCCATAAGACCCCGTCAATGTCACCGACCCCGGAGCCCTCTCACTCATGAGTACACTCACTGGCACACCGGCTGTAACGCCGCAATCCCCGTTGCACCAACGCTTTCTGGCGTGGATGGGGGAACGTTTCCCGTTCGCCAACGCCTTGTTGTTCTTCATTCTTTACCTGGCCACCGCAGCCATAGCCCGGGCGACTCTGGAGGGACAAATACAGGTCTCCGCTATGGACCTGGCGGCTTGCCTGGTGACTTGGTCGTTCTTCCTGGTGTTGCGCATTTTCGATGAGCACAAGGATTATGAACTGGACTGCCGGAACCACCCCGACCGCATTCTCCAAAGCGGCCTGATCACCTTGAATCATCTGAAAATCGCCGGTGCTCTGGCACTGACGGCTCAGGTGCTCTGGTCACTGTGGCTGGACGGCGGCATCGGCCAGACCACCACCGCCTGGCTGATGATGTTTGGCTGGACCTGCCTGATGGGCAAAGAGTTTTTTATCGGCGAATGGCTGACCCGCCACCTCACCACCTATGCGATTTCCCACATGCTGGTGATGCCGCTGATCGTCTGGTGGCTGGCCAACCTGGCGGTACCCGGCCTGGCCTACTCACCCACCCTCGGCATTCTGATGGGGCTGGCATTTGTCAGCGGCTTCTGTTTCGAGATCACCCGTAAAACAAAGGGTCCCGAAGAAGAGCGGGACACCGTGGATTCCTACTCCCGTGTATTCAGTGTCCGGGGGGCGGCCCTGATCGTGATGGCGCTGGTCACTGGCATGGTTCTGAACCAGGCCTGGCTGATTCTTGACCTGACCGATCGTTTCCCGATCTGGGCCGCCGTGGCACTGCTGATGTTCTGGCTTATGACCATCACCCAGCTGGCTCGCTTCCGCACAGCGCCCAGTGCCAAAGGCCGTGAAAAGAATGAGGCGTTCGTGGCCCTGACCATGCTAGCGGGCTACGCCGTACTGATTGCCGTGGTGCTGACCGACAGGGGGCCGGCCCTGAGCCTGCTCTGACCCGAACACTGACTGACGATCGCTTGCCGTACACCAAGGAAGACACCCGATGCCAAAAACCACACTGATACCGCCACCACGCTTCACCTTCGGCTCCGAACACCAGGTTCAATGCCGGTTTGCCCAGCATCCGGACCTCAGCATCACACCGTGTGATATCTCCAAGGGCCACCTCAGCGTTCGCTTTCCCGAAGGCGCAACGCTGCCCGATACGGGCACGCACTTTACCAACGTGCTGCTGACGCTGAATGGCCAGGACTTTCACTTGCCCGAACTGCGGGTGCGGCAGATCCGCGAAACACGGGAAGGCCTCAGAGTGGTGCTTTGGAGCCGGGATTGTGAACTCACCTCCCACCGCCTTTGGGAAATCAGCTACGCCCTGCGTACCCAACCACGCAACCCGTCACCGACCCAGTGGGATGAATTCTCGCTACCCAAAGTGCCAGCGCGCGGCCTGTATACTGAAGAAGCCAGGCTGGAGCGCCTGGATTTCATCAAAGAACACGTGGGCGTTGAGCTGCCGGCGGTATCCCGCCACAGCTTTGACCCGCGCAAGCTGGTCAGCAACATTGAAGCCTTGATCGGCTCCGTGGAAGTACCAGTCGGCCTGGCCGGACCACTTCAGATTCAGGGTGTCCATGCGGACGGCCTTTACTACGCCCCAATGGCCACCTCCGAAGGCGCCCTGGTGGCCTCCGCCACGCGAGGTGCAACCGCGCTTTCCCGCTCCGGCGGTGTTAACGCCCGGGTGCTCGGCCAGCGCATGATGCGCGTGCCCCTGTTTGGCTTTGATGATATGAACAAAGCCATGTTCTTCTCTGAGTGGGTGCAGGATCACGAACAGGAGCTGTCTGAAGAGATCCGCAAGTATTCCAACTTCGCCCAGCTGGTGGAGCTGCAGGCCCAGGTCATGGGCCGCAACGTGCACGTCCACTTCATCTACGAAACCGGAGACGCCGCCGGCCAGAACATGACCACCACCTGCACCTGGCAGGCGTGCCAATGGATTCTCAAACGCATCCGGCATTTCGAAGGCCTGCAGGTTCGCAACTTCCTGATCGAAGCCAACCTGTCCAACGATAAAAAGGTGACCTACCAGACCTTCCTGAAAGGTCGGGGGCTGCGGGTTCTGGCCGAAGCCGTGCTGACGGATGAGGTCTGCCGTCGGGTTCTGAAAGTGTCTGCGGCTCAGCTGGTGCAGGCTTACCAGCACTTTGTGACCGGCTCCCTGGCGGCCGGCATGATCGGCATCAACATCAACGTGGCCAACGTGATTGCGGCCATGTTCACCTCCCTGGGTCAGGACATTGCCTGTGTGCACGAGTCTTCGCTGGCACAGCTGCACATTGAGCTGAACGCCGAAGGCAACGCCTACTGCACCATGACCCTGCCATCGCTGGTCATTGGCACCATTGGCGGCGGCACCAACCTGGCCCAGCAGAAAGAATGTTTGAGCCTGATTGGCTGTGCCGGCAGCGGCAACGCCCACAAACTCGGGGAAATCATTGCCGCCTATTGCCTGGCCCTGGACCTGTCCACCCTCGCCGCCATTGCCGCCGACCAGTTTGCCCGGGCCCATGAAAAGCTGGGGCGTAATCGCCCCGTCGACTTCCTCAAGCTGGGTGACTTCACGCCGGACCTGTTTAACCAGGCAATCCGAGAGCTTGGGGTTCACGAACTGGCCGTTCAGGGCGCCATCCAGTTACCGGATGACATGCTCGGCTCCAGCATCATCACCGAGCTCACCTCCCAGAAAGTCAACAAACTGCTGGGCCACTTCCCCTTCGCACTGGACACCAATGCCGGTGAGCGCCGGGTCATGGTCAAGGTGAAGCCGCTGGATGAAGAGGTCATCATCATGCTCAACGGCATGGCGGCGATGTGTGATGCCCGGTTGGCGCACGCGTTCAATACCTTCCGTAACCAGATTGGCTTCCGGGGTTGTCACGTTCGTGAACTCAAGGTGATGACCCAGCAAGATCCGCGTTTTGTTCGCCACGCCCCGGATGTGTTCGGAGTCATCCTCGACCCGCAGCGCGAAGCCTATGTGCTGGTAGAGGAACTGCTGGAAAACCTGGACCTGATGGACAGCGCCGACGACACCTCCTGCTGGACCCGTCAGCACATGACCGCCGCCATTACCGGCATCGCGGCCGTGCACAGCATCTGGTACCGCCGTGAGGATGAGCTGCTGGCCGAAGACTGGATGGTGGACTACCCCACCGCCAGCGGCATGGTGGAAAAGCAGCGATTGTGGGAATTGCTCGGCGCCCATGCCCGGGAAGAGTTCCCGGAATGGGTAGCCGAAGAGCACACCGAAACCTTCCGTGAAATCGTCGCCAACCTGAAGGACTGGTGGCCAGAAATCGAGCGTATGCCTCGCACCCTGATTCACAACGACTTCAACCCACGCAACATTGCCTTCCGCGCTGGCCGTGACGGCCCTGTTCTGTGTGCTTACGACTGGGAACTCGCCACCCTTCACCTGCCACAACACGACCTGGCAGAGCTCATGGGATTTACCCTGGCCAGCGACGTAACCCGGGCCGACGTCGACTTCTATCTGGAACTCCATCGCGCCGAACTGGAGCGACACTCCGGCCAAACCATCGATCCGGTCGAATGGCGCCGAGGCTACGTGCTGTCACTTCTCGACCTGGTGGTAAACCGAGTGCCCATGTACCTGATGGCGCACACCTTCCGTCATTACCCGTTTATGGAGCGAACCTTCTACACCTTCCATCGTTTGCTTGAACTTGAAGGGATGCCCACCCGATGAGCCAGCCCAGCACCACACCCCGTTTTTATCGTCAGGATCAGGCGCTTTTCCTGAACCCGGACCTGCTCGGTGGTAAAGCCGCCAACCTGGCCTGGCTCACCCGGGAAGGCCTGCCCGTACCGCGGTGGTGGGTGGCCACCACCGGTGCCTTTCACGACATCCTGGCATTCAATGACCTGACCGCCTGGGTCGATCAGCAAATTGAGCACATTGGCACCGGGCAAGACCTCAAACAGCTGGAAAAGATCGCCACCGACATCGGTGACCGGATTCGTGGCGCCCGGCTTCCCGACGACCTCAAAGCAGAAATTGCGGAGGCCCTGCAAGGCCAGGAGCAGACCTTCTTCGCCGTGCGCTCCTCGGTACTTGGCGAAGACGCACAGGGCGCTTCGTTCGCCGGGCAGATGGACAGTTACCTGTTCCAGCGCGGGCTGGACGCCATTTATGAGAGCCTTCTGCAGGTCGCCGCCTCAGCTTTCAACGGCCGGGCCTTGCAATACCGTATCAGCAAGGGCATTGCGCTGAGCGACATACAGGCGGCGGTTATTGTTCAGGAAATGGTGGAAGGCGAAGTGTCTGGTGTCATGTTTACCGCCCATCCGGGCAATGGCAGCCGTCGCCACGCCCTGATTTCCGCCGCCTGGGGCACCGGTGAAGGCATTGTCGCCGGCATCTGCAACACCGACGAATTTACCGTGGGCCTGTTCGACAACCAGATTACGACCACCCTCGCCGACAAAGACCTGGCCGTGGTATTCGACGGTGACAGCAACCGCGGCACCCGGGAACAACCGGTGCCAGATGGCCAACGCCACATAGCCTGCCTGTCAGAGGTTCAAGCCATTCAACTGAAAGATCTCGGCCTGCGCATTGCCGAGCTCCGGCGCGAACCCCAGGATATCGAGTGGACCTTGCGGGCTGGCCAGTTTCATATCCTGCAAACCCGACCGGTCACCCGCCTGCCGGCCCCGAATCCACCGCAAGGCCGGCGCCTGGTGTTCGATAACTCCAACATCCAGGAATCCTATTGCGGCGTGACCACACCGCTGACCTTCTCGTTTGCCAACCGGGCCTACGCCAAGGTTTATGAGCAGACCATGCGGGTGCTGGGCATTTCCAGCGCAGAGATTGAACGCCACCGGGACATGCTCGACAACATGCTGGGATTGGTGAACGGACGGGTCTATTACAACATCAACAACTGGTATCGCGGCTTGCTGATGTTGCCCTCTTTCAACAGCAACAAGGCCGACATGGAACGGATGATGGGCCTGACCGACCCGGTCGATCTGGTGACCGACACCCGCGCCAGTACCGGAGAAAAACTCCGCAAACTGCCGCAGATTCTTCGTGCCCTGTTTCATCTGCTGCGCGGCTTCCGGCGCATGGACACCCTGGTGGCCGATTTCCGTGCCATGTTCGACCGCACCTACCGCAGTATTCGCCGTGACCAACTGCACACCCTGACCCCCGGCGAGCTGATTGCGGAAGCACGGCGCCTGGACACTGAACTGCTGGACCGCTGGACCGCCCCCATTCTCAACGACTTCTACGTGATGATGATGAACGGACGGGTACACAGCACCCTGGTGGCGGCGGGCTTTGAACAACCCTCGGTGCTGCAGAACAACCTGCTGTCGGGCGAGGAAGGCATCGAAAGCACCGAGCCCACCAAGGTGTTGCTGGAGCTCTGCGCCACCGTGCGTCAACAGCCGAAATTGCGCCGACTGCTGGAAGCCCCCGCTGCAAGCCAAAGCAATCTGCTGGGGCAGATCCAGGTGCTGGATCCTGACTTTCATCAGCGCTGCCAGGACTACATCGAACGCTACGGCGACCGCACCATGGGTGAACTGAAACTGGAGTCTGTGACCCTGCGCCAGGACCCAGCCTTTCTGTTCTCCATCCTGCGCAACTACCTGACCCGGGACGACCTGACCCCGGAAACCCTGGCCGCCAACGAAGCCCGCTTCCGCGCGGAAGCGGAACAGGAGGCGTTCAGCGCGATCCAGCATAAGTTGGGCCGGCAGGCACTCCGGCGCTTCCGCAAACATCTGGGCAAACTGCGCGCGGCCATTCGCAACCGGGAGAACATGCGCCTGGCCAGAACCCGTATGTTCGGCCTGTATCGGGAGCTGTTCCTTGAGCTGGGCAAGCAGCTGGCCTTCCATGATGCCCTGGAGCAGCCCAGGGACATTTTCTGGCTCAGCCTGGAAGAACTCTATGCCTGGAACGACGGCCGTGCCGTGCAGGCCCGACTAAAACCGCTCGTGGCCTGCCGTCGGGAAGAGTACGCGGACTATGAAAACGACGAACCGCCCCACCACTTCTGGACCTGGGATGTGGTTTACCTGCAAAACCAGTACGCCTACCCCCACGAGGTTGTCAGTCAGGGCGATGGCAACGGTGACCTGCAAGGCACTGGCTGCTACCCCGGCATCGTTGATGCCAAGGTTCGGCTGATCTTCTCCCCGGAAGACGAACTCAGCCTGGATGGCCAGATACTCTGCACCGTGCGCACTGACCCCGGCTGGGCGCCGTTGTTTCCCACCGCCGGCGGCATCATCGTCGAGCGGGGCTCTACCCTGTCGCACTCCGCAGTGGTGGCAAGAGAGCTTGGTATTCCGGCCATCATTGGCATTCCCGGCCTCACCAGCCTGTTGGCGGATGGCGAACGCGTCCGCATGGATGGCGTCAAAGGCACCGTCGAACGTTTTCAAGAGACAGCCGTGGAAGAAAACCATGACCAGTAACTGCATCAGCCAGACCTTTGACCCGGCGGCGGGCCTGCCCGATGCCTTTTGTGAGCTACCCGGTAAAATCTATGCCGCCGACCCGTTCTGGCTTGGAGAAGACGAAGCGGCCTTACGCCAGCAGTTCAGCTCTGCCAACCCCTGGTTTCAAAGCGGCAGCGCCTGGATCGGCGTGGTTCCGGGCAAGGCACGACTGGCTGGTTTCTTCAGCGATCGTGAGATTGATGGCGAGCCCGCGGCGTTTTTCGGTTTCTGGGAGGGGTTCGATGATCCGTCGGTTCACAACGACCTGTTCCGGGAACTGTCAGACTGGGCTGCGGCTAAAGGCGCCAAGCGCCTGTATGGCCCCATCAACTTCACCACCTTCAATGCCTATCGACTTCGCCTCGACAGCTTTGACACCAGCTGCTTTCCCGGCGAACCGTGGAATCCGGCGTATTACCCGGCGCTGATGGACAAGCTCGGCTTCGACTGCCGATACCGCTACCTCTCTACCTTCAACCAGACACCGGGCATCATCAACTCAGTGGCCGATGACTACCTGAAGGTAAAGCCCAAACTGGAACAGGTCGTCCGAATGGAGGCCATGACCCCAGAGTTCTGGCTGGACCATCTGGATGAGATCTACGGCTTTGTGGACCAGGTGTTTGGTGCCAACTTTGCCTATACGGCCATTTCCCGCGAGGCCTTCGGCGCGGCCTGTGGTGAGGCTTTTGCGAGGCGCTTCTGCCCCGCCAGCTCGGTTCTGGCCCGCAGTCAGGACGGCCGCATCGCCGGGTTCTTTCTGGTGTTTCCAGACTATGGCCCACTCTTGAGCCAGGCCAACCCCAACGCCGTCGCCAGCAAAGACCTTGGCTACCAAAGCCACTTCCCGGCACTGCCACAACCTCGCCGGGGCCTGGCCAAAACCGCCGGCGTGCACCCGGACTTCCGCTCACTGGGCCTGTTCACCGCCATGAGCTGTGAACTGAGCCTGCGCGCCGAGGGCCTTTACGACGAGCTGGGCGCCGCACTGGTACGGGAAGACAACAACTCCAGACAGTTCGCCCTGCGCCATGGTACCGCGGCCCAGCGCTCCTACGGACTTTTCCAAAAGGCCATCTGACATGAACTTCTGCCATGCAATCGTCCAGGCCGCCCAGCAGAATCCACACCGGATGGCTCTGAGCATTCCCCAAGCGGACAGCAACTACCAGACCAGCGATGACGTCACCTATTCTCAGTTGCTGGACCGTGCTGCCACCATACAATCCGGTCTGGCCCGACAAGGGCTTACCCGTGGCGACAAGGTGCTGGTGCTCGCCACCCCCGGCATCGCACTCTATGCCCTGGTGATTGCCCTGCTCGGCGCCGGGATGGTGCCGGTGCTGATTGACCGGGGCATGAGCCGCGCCCGCCTGATGGCGGCACTGAAGGCCAGTGATGCCAAAGCCGCCGTGGGCGAACGTAACATTCTACGGCTATGGTGGCTGTTCCCGCCTCTGTGGCGCTTGCCCCGTCTCGCCCTGGACCGCAAAGCCCCCGGTGTACAGGTTCTCCCGATTCCGGAATCCGCCAGTGGCCCGGCCTTCCAGTGCCTTGCTGTGGCACCGGATCACCACGGTCTGATCACCTTTACGTCCGGCAGTACCGGCTTGCCCAAGGGCGCTGACCGCACCCACAACAGCCTGATTGAACAACATCGCGCCATTCGCGCTCACTGGCCAGATCAGCAGGACGACCTCGACTCCCCCTGCTTTCCCGTGCTGGTCCTGCACAATCTGTGTTGCGGCATATCCACCCTGATGCCGGCTACCAACCTGGCACACCCAGGCCAGGCGAACGCTGAGCGCATTCTTGAGCAACTTCAGCAAAACCCGGTCACTCGCATCGCCTGTGCACCCGCCTACCTGGCCCGGCTCATCCGCGCCGGACAGGCATCCGACACGACACTGCCCGGAATCCGGTCGGTGGTTGTTGGCGGCTCTACCATAAGCGAAGAGCTGGCACAGAGCTGCCAAAGCCTTTTCCCGAATGCCCACGTACGAATTGTTTACGGTTCAACCGAGGCAGAGCCCATCGCCGATATAGATCTGCCGGAGCTGCTGCAGGACGGTCAACAAGGCGAGGGCCACCTGGTTGGAAAACCTGCAGACATGGTGGAGCTGCGCATCATTTCCCCGAACCAACCCACGGAAGATGCCACTCAGATCGACAACGACACCCCGCGGCCGGGCCGCATAGGCGAAATTCTGGTGTCCGGTCCCCACGTGCTGCAGGGCTATGTGGACAATCCCGACGCGAACCGGGAAAACAAGATTCCCCGGGAGCATGGTGGCGTGTGGCATCGCACCGGAGACGCTGGCTATCTGGACGAACACGGCCGTATCTGGCTGGTCGGGCGGATGAAAGACGCGCTTCATTCAGGCGAGCACACCCGCTACCCCTACCCAACTGAAAAAGCTCTGGACCGCTTGCCCGGTGTTGTTCGCAGTGCCCTGCTACCGCCGCTGAAACAAGGCAAGACAGACAGCATTCTGGTGGTGGAGGGGCGACCTGAAATCCGAGCCCTCCGCGACACGCTTAATCAAAACGGCTTTCAGACGACCCGAATCTACCGGGTGAAGGCCATGCCGGTAGACGGCCGACACAACAGCAAGATCGACCGCCAGGCCCTGATCACCATGATTCGTAAAAAACGCCTGAAACCATACCTCGACCTGGCTGAAGGGGGCCTGGAAGATGCCTGACACAGCCACCCATTCCCGCTATCTGATCCGCCTGAACCGGGTCGATTTAATCACCCTGTCCGGTGTTTGCAGCTCACTGATAGCCGGAGCCCTGGCGCTGAGCGGTAGCCTCTATCTGGCCACTGCGCTGCTTTATCTGGCCATGCTGGCAGATGCCCTGGACGGCATCCTGGCCCGTAAATTGGGACTGGAACGAGCTTTTGGCCGCTACCTGGACGGCTTTATGGATGTGCTGATCTACCTGGTCGTCCCCTCGTTGATTTTTTATCTGAGCGGGTTCTCAGGTGCCTGGGCAATATGCCTGATGTTGATGATGGGCTGTGGCTGCATCCGCCTTGCGGTGTTTAACGACACCGGCAACATTCAGGAAGACAGTGGCCTGGCCTACCTGGGTATGCCGGTCTTCTGGAGCTTGTTCATCCTGGCCGGTTACCTGCTGCTGGCGCGGTTTGTTCCGGAGGCTTGGCTCAAACCAGCTCTGGCCCTGACCCTGTTAAGCTTCAGCCACGCCATGATCCAGCGGCGGCGCTTTTTCAAGTTCAGCCGCCTGAGCACCATCCTTGCTCTCACCCTCGGCGGCGCAGGCCTGTTTGTGACTCTTCACCTGACCGTTGGAGCGCCATAGCGTGGACACCCTTCTCACAGCCCTGTACCTACAGATTCCCGTGGTGATCGGCGGCGTACTACATATGCTCGCGGTGACTCGTAACTGGCTACCAGCCTTGCGCCGCCCCCTGCACACACGACTGTTCGGTGCCAACAAAACCTGGCGTGGTATCGTGCTGGTACCGTTGTTGACCACCTTCGGAGCTCTGTGCCTGTGGCCAACGGAGTGGCTACTGGGGGACAACCGGGTCTTTGGAAATGATTTACTGCTGGCGGGCTGGGTAGCGGGCTGGGGTTATGTACTGGCCGAATTGCCCAACTCCTTTCTCAAGCGACGCCTGGGCATCGCCGCCGGAGAAACGCCCGCGCGGCACAGGCAGCTGTTCACCTTTCTGGATCAGTTCGACTCCGGCGCCGGCGTTGCCATTGCCTATATGCTCTATCCGGGCTTTGACTGGGAAGTGGGACTGCTTTACGCACTGACTTTTCCGCTGACCGCTCTGGGCGTAAAGCGATGGCTGTTTTCTATGAAACTGAAAAAACTGCCGACGTGAACCCGGAAAGCCGTCTTCTGATTCCGTTGGTTTTAAACCCTGAAGGGATTTCTAAAGATTTCCACTAACTTTGTTCACGATGGAAGCCCGTGGAATCATACCGAGCTCAAATCGGCTGTCATTTGCCTTTAATGTGTTATCGCCGAGTAGAAAATATTCTTCCTCACCGGTTTGATAAACATCATTTCCGGATTTTTTATTTCTTTTAACAGCAGATGCCGGCCAATAATATATTCCAGCCTGAGCCAGGCGACTTGGCAGTTCTACCTTCACATTGTTGATGTAAATACCGTCCTTCTCTAGCCTTATATTTTCGTTAGGGAGACCAACAATTCTGAACACCATCAAATTGAATTCGTGAGGATTTTTTACCGCAACGACATCCCAGCGTTCAGGTTCATAGCTGAACAAGGAAAAAAAACCGATTTCAACTTTCTCTCCGGCCTTTAGGGTGGGTTCCATAGCTACGCCCGTTTGAGTGAACTCCCGCCCGAATGCAGACGTACTGAATAGTGCGATGATCATCAAAATAAACGTCGTCTTCATTACCATTCCCTTGTTCGAAGGACATCGCCAGAGTAGTTTTTTCCCGGTACCCGCATTCCCTTTTCAAAAAGTATGCCCAACCTCACAGGATCTTTAACTCTTGCACAAATCCTTTTGAATCTATAATCTTTATTACGCTTAAAATAATCAACACATCGTGAATAAACATCCATATTATTTGTCATTTGCATGACTTGCAGCATGATATCCCTGGCATCTTTACTACAGCTATTGAACAGAAGGTTTACAATTTTTTCGCTCTGACTCTGAACGTCGATTTTTCCTGAATTTATATGTTTTACAATTGCTCTGACCTTAGCCGGAGACAATGTGGTGAAAAAATCTGAATCACTGACCTCTGACGAGATTATTCTTTTAAATTCACGATTGGTTCCGAGATACTCGCCTACAACTGAAAAAATCGAAGCAATAAAGGCCAAATCAATTGTTAGATTAGCAGCGTACGCATAGGTTTGAGCAAAAACTCCATGCATTTTAATGTTTGACAAATTTACTGAATACGACCCAAGAATACCAAAAGTTATACCATCTATTACCGCTTGAACAAGGAATAAAAGCATCCCATAGAATGTTATTTCCCCAAACCCTAAAACCGGCGATACTTTTGAGAGAACAGTACCAACGTGAGCAAATACAAAAATAAATAGCGCATTAAATGCGAGCACCCCCCATACCGAATACGCCTCATAGTAATACTCCTTTTGGGGCGAGTAATCATCGGTTAAGATCCTAAATTTACTGAAGTAGGTATAGTAATAGGCGACTAGCACCAGAATAAGAAATCCGCTAGTTAAAACTGAAAAATACAAACAAACAGGCATTAAAAAAATACTGAAACCTAACAGCGAAGCCAATGATACAAAAAGGAACAAGGAAAAATGCTCTTTATAAGCACGCTTTAACCGCGCCCGATACTTTCCAAGGCTAATCATTCTCATTCTTAAATTATGAATAAGCCAGTAATGGCGATGGCAGGAAAAACAACAATAAATACAAACATGCCCAGGCAGCCAGAAGGCTTCTGGCTGGATTGCACTTCTCGCCACTTACCATGGCAAGATTTACAGTAAAAACTTCTTGCCCCTCTTTCCCAAGCCGATATTGTGCGGCGACTGTGCTTTACTTGAACTCCACACCCGGAACATGCATACGGATCGCCTGCATTTGGCTTGGTAGATTTAGAGGCATTTCCTTTTACAAAGGCATAGACAATAACAGCAATTACAACAAGAAAAATTAACCCTTCCATTCTTTTAGAAATCCTCTAAATGTTTTTCTTATTTGTCTAACTCTGCATTATTCTACAACGATAACCCAGGCGGCATTGCCACTAACCTTATAATTTAACCCCACTCCAACCACTTCACGCGGTTTATAATAAATACCAGGTTGAGCATATCCGCAGTGTCATCTCATTGAGGTGTAACGCCATCGCGTCTTGTAGCGCTTCGAACCATATCAGATAGTTACCTACTGTGCCTCGCCTCTGGCCGGAATTTTGCGAACGGGTTCGTATAACTCCGGCCAGAGGCTACATCACCACTCTAACTGAGCCCCTGTCTGGTATTCGATCACCCGGGTTTCAAAGAAGTTTTTCTCTTTGCGCATGGTGGCCTGCTCGTCCAGCCAAGGCGAGACGTTTTTGGCCCCGGGGAAGGGCTCTTCCAGGCCCACGGTTCTGGCCCGGCGGTTGGCCACAAAGCGGAACTGCTCGATGTGGTATTCCGCCGAGTAGCCCAGGATGGGGTCGCGCAGGATGTAGTTGGCATATGCGGTTTCGGCCGCTTCGCACTCATCCCACATTTCCCGTACGGCCTGGGGATCAAAGGTGATGTTTTCTTCTTCCAGGATCTGGTTGACCACTTTCAGGCCGAAGGAGAAGTGCATGGCTTCGTCCCGCAGAATGTACTGAAACTGCTCACCAGTGCCGCGCATCAGGCCCCGGCGCTGCAGGGCGAAGATCGGGCTGAAGCCGTTGTAGAACCAGCAGCCTTCGAACACGGCGGCGAAGAACAGGTAAGACATGATGAATTCCTGCAGGTCGTCTTTGTTGCGCAGGTTCATGTCTGAGCGCATGGCGGCGTCCAGCCGTCGGTTGGCCAGCTGGATTTTTGCGTTGATCTGCGGCACCACGCGGTAGCGGTTGTAGATTTCGCTCTGGTCTAGGTTGAGGGTTTCGATGCAGTGCTGGTAGGTCCAGGTGTGCAGGGCTTCTTCGTACACCTGGCGGGCCTGGTAGATTTGCAGCTCGGGCGCGCTCATTTTCTCCATCACCGCCAGGCCGATGTTGCGCATCGCCAGGATGTCGGAGGTGGTGAGGTAGGCCAGTACGTTTTCATACACGTGCTTTTCCGCCGGGTTCAGGCGGTGATGGTAGTCGTGGACGTCCTGCGCCATGTTGACGTCCAGCGGGGTCCAGTGGTTTTTGTTGGCGTTCATGAAGTATTCCCAGGCCCAGGGGTACTTGAACGGCGCCAACTGGTTGATGTCGGTGTTGCCGTTTATCACGCGCTTGTCGTCTACGTTCACCGGCGCCGGTCCGGCGCTGGCCGTCGGCTTGTGTTCGGTTTTCGGTTCGTCGTCCCAATCCAGCATGGTTAGGCCTCCAAAGTTAAGTAAGTGATTACTGACAGGCTTCGCAGTCTGGCTCGTCGATGCTGCACACTTGCGGCTGTGGCGCGGCTACCGGGGCGCTTTTTTCGGCGCCGGTGGCACCCAGAGAGCGCAGGTAATAGGTGGTTTTCAAACCGCGTTCCCAGGCCAGTTGGTACAGGGCATCGAGCTTTTTGCCGTTGGGTTCGGCCATGTACAGGTTCAGGCTCTGGGCCTGGTCCAGCCACTTCTGGCGTCTTGCGGCGGCTTCCACCAGCCAGCGGGCGTCGATTTCAAAGGCGGTGGCGTAGCGGGCTTTCAGTACCGCTGGGATGCGGTCGATCTGTTGCACGCTGCCGTCGAAGTATTTGAGGTCGTTGACCATCACGTTGTCCCACAGGCCTTCGGCCTTGAGATCGCGCACCAGGGACGGGTTGACCACGGTGAACTCGCCGGAGAGGTTCGATTTGACGAAAAGATTCTGGTACGCCGGCTCGATAGACTGGGATACGCCGACAATGTTGGAGATGGTTGCCGTGGGCGCGATGGCCATCACGTTGCTGTTGCGCATGCCGTGTTTGGCGATGAGCTCGCGCACCGGAGTCCAGTCCAGACGGCTGTTGGTGTTGACAGAAAAGTCCCCTTCCCGGCGGTTGTCTTTCAGCAGGTTGAGGGAATCGATGGGCAGGATGCCCTGATGCCACAGGGAGCCTTCGTAACTTTCATAGGCGCCGCGCTCGCCGGCCAGGTTGGCCGAGGCGCGCAGGGCAAAGTAGCTGAGTTGCTCCATGGCGACGTCAGCGAACTCGACTGCTTCCGGGCTGGTGTAAGGCAGGCCGAGTTGGTAGAGCGCGTCCTGGAAACCCATTACACCCAGGCCTACCGGGCGGTGTTTGAGGTTTGAGTTTTTGGCCTGGGGCACGGCGTAGAAGTTGATGTCGATAACGTTATCGAGCATGCGCACGGCAGTGTTGACGGTGCGTTCCAGGCGCTGCACGTCCAGCTCGCCGTTGTGGATGTGAGCCGCCAGGTTAACGGAACCCAGGTTACACACGGCGATTTCATCGACGCTGGTGTTCAGGGTGATTTCGGTACACAGGTTGGAGCTGTGCACCACGCCTTGATGCTGCTGCGGTGAGCGCAGGTTGCAGGGGTCTTTGAAGGTGATCCAGGGGTGGCCGGTTTCAAACAGCACGGTCAGCATTTTCCGCCACAGCTGTTTGGCGGGGATTTTTTTGAACAGTTTGATTTTGCCCTGCTCCGCCAGCGCTTCGTAATGCTCGTAGCGTTCCCGGAAGGCATTGCCGTACAGGTCGTGCAGGTCTGGCGCATCGCTTGGGGAGAACAGGGTCCAGTCCCGGTCTTCGCGCATGCGTTCGATCAGCAAATCCGGCACCCAGTTGGCGGTGTTCATGTCGTGGGTGCGGCGGCGCTCATCCCCGGTGTTTTTGCGCAGCTCCAGGAATTCCTCGATGTCCAGGTGCCAGCTTTCCAGATAGGCGCACACCGCGCCCTTGCGCTTGCCGCCCTGATTGACCGCCACCGCGGTGTCGTTGACCACTTTCAGGAAGGGCACCACGCCCTGGCTCTGGCCGTTGGTGCCTTTGATATGAGAGCCCAGTGCCCGCACCGGGGTCCAGTCGTTGCCCAGGCCGCCGGCCCATTTCGACAACAGGGCGTTGTCTTTGATGGCGCCGTAGATGCCTTCCAGGTCATCGCCCACGGTGGTCAGGTAGCAGGACGACAGCTGGGAATGGCGGGTGCCGCTGTTGAACAGGGTGGGTGTGCTGGCCATGTAATCAAAGCTGGACAGCAGGTTGTAGAATTCGATGGCACGGGCATTGGGGTCGTCTTCTCGCAGGGCAAGGCCCATGGCCACTCGCATGAAGAACACCTGGGGCAGCTCAAGGCGGGCGCCATTCCAGTGCAGGAAATACCGGTCGTAGAGGGTTTGCAGGCCCAGGAAGCCGAACTGCAGGTCCTGCTCCGATTTGATGGCCGCGCCCAGGCGCTCCAGATCGAACGCAGCCATGGCTTCGTCCAGTAGCTCGTAGCGAATGCCGGCGGCAATAAAGGCTTTCAGGGCTTTTGGATAAACCTCTGCCAGCGGCTGATTGCGGGGCAGGTCCAGCGCTTCGGCATTTTCCAGGCGCAGCTGTTCCAGCAACAGACGGGCAGTGACCGCGCTGTAGTCCGGCTCCTGTTCGATGCGGCCGCGGGCGGTCATGATCAGGGCAGAGACCACTTCGGTTTCGGCAATGCCGTCGTACAGATTGCGCAGGGCTTCGTCCACCAGAGACGCGCCATCAATGCCTTCCAGCCCGGTGGCGGCCTGCTCCACCTGCAGTTTCATCAGGCCCAGGTCCAGCGGTGCCAGGCTGCCATCGGCCTTTTTCACGGTCAGGTGTGGGTGGGCTTCCATCGGCTCATCCACCGCTCGCTGGCGAGCGTGTTCTTCCCGGTACAGCACGTAGGCCCGGGCTACTTTCTGCTCTTCAGCCCGCATCAGGGCCAGTTCTACCTGGTCCTGGATGTCTTCGATATGCACTTTGCCGCCGGCTTGCAGGCGACGGCTGATGGCCTGCACCACCTGGTCGGTCACCCGGTGTACGGCGTCGTTGATGCGGGCAGAGCCAGCGGCTTTATCGCCTTCAACGGCAAGAAAAGCCTTGGTGACGGCCACGCCAATCTTGGAAGGATTGAATCCAACCAGGGTGCCGTTGCGTTTAATCACCTGCAGGGATTGGGTGTCGGTAGAAGTAGCCGGGGATTCGGCCAGAGCGGTAGCAGACATTGTGTTCTCCTGAAGTCGCGTCAGATTCCATTTAGCCTTCGCGAATGCAGGAGCACACCGTGCCCGGAGCCCGGGCAGGGATAACCGATCTGCTCACCTTAGGTCGCGAAGGTGCAGTGCTGTTTCCTCGGCAGGTCTTCGGACTCAGGGGCGTGAATCGTAAGATTCGGCCTTGCGTGGCGACTTCCCGGTGTTACCCAGTGTCTCTTTGCCACGCTTGTTCCCCAATACCGCTGCGCGTCAGTTCCGGATTCTCACCGGATTCCCGACTACCCTATGTGGTTCGATGATCAGAGAATGATCACAACATATGGTAGTCAACCAAGGATTTCGCCACTATATACGGAGTTAAAATCGGTGACAAGGCACTTTCGGCACAGCGTCATGTCTGAAGGTGAAGACTCTGTTCAGCAACGGGAGCTCACGGTGAAACGCTCAATTCAGCTTAAATCGGTTATCACGCTGCTGTGGTTTGGCCTGGCCAGCCCGTCGGTCCTGGCCGAGGAACCGCTGCTGCCGGCCTTCTCCAGTATGGTGTCTCTGGCCGACGGCTGGGAGCCGCTGGAATTCCCGCGCATTGACCAGCACACCCGCTATGAGCTGGTCACCGATGACGGTGTGCAGGTGGTCAAAGCCACCGTCGACGGCAGTGCCTCTGGCCTGATTGCCCGGGTGGCGCTGGAGCCAGGTGATGCCCTGCTGCTGCGCTGGCAGTGGAAGGTGTCGAATGTATTCGAGAAGGGCGACGCACGCACCAAGGCCGGCGATGACTACCCCGCCCGCATCTACGTAGCGTTTGAGTTTCAGCCTGAAAAGGCCGAGTTCTTTGAGCGTGCGAAACGCATAACGGTTGAGGTGATGTTTGGCGAAAGCCTGCCCGGCAATGCCCTCAACTACATCTGGGCCAACCGCTTGCCAGAGCAGACCTTCATTGCCAATGCCTTCACCGATCAGACCATGATGGTGGCGGTCAATTCCGGTTCAGAACAGGTTGGTCAGTGGGTAACGGTAGAACGGGACATAGTGGCGGACTACCGCGAAGCCTTTGGCGAGGAGCCACCCCGCATTATGGGCGTTGCCATTATGTCGGATGCCGACAATACCGGGGAGCGGGCACAGGCGTGGTATCGGGATGTGGAGTTGATCCAATAACGCACACCTGCCCGTTAATCTCGGACTAGGGCAGCTCCTCAGGAAAACCGGGGATAATAAAAGTATTTCCCAATCGCCGCACGGGTGGCACTTCGCCACGCTCGGCCAGGCGCATGTATGCTTCATCAAAGGCATCGCGCAGAATGCTGGCTCTGGGGCTGGCGAGCGAGAACATCCAGGCGGCGTTGCGGCTTCGGACTTCGGATTCACGAATCACCGCGTCCGCTGGCCGCGTT
Organism: Marinobacter sp. SS5-14b; assembly: GCF_030541005.1. GTDB lineage: Bacteria > Pseudomonadota > Gammaproteobacteria > Pseudomonadales > Oleiphilaceae > Marinobacter. The sequence continues at coordinate 179,259 of NZ_JASSVM010000002.1, forward strand.
AACACTTCACGCACAGGTTGGCGATAATCCAGCAGGTAATCACCCCGCCGGCGCTTCAGCATATCCACGGCCGAACGGTGGTTGGGCGCCTCGGTAATGCGGATGTCTGACTGATCTTCCAGCCAGCCGCGAAAGCCACCGTAAGTGTAGCCACCGATCAGAATGACAATTTTTCCGTGCAGTTGATCGATGTGGTTCAGGGGCGGGGCGTCTTCGCGATACCAGGCGCTTAGCTCTACCGGAAGCGGGCTGATCCAGCTTTCCAGAACATCCTCCATCAATACCGGCGTTGCAGACAAGCCCAACCAGAGATCCACCGTGCCGTTTTTCAGATACAGATACGTTCGTGCAACCGGCAAGTAAATAAACTCGAGGTCGTATCCGGCTTCTTCCGCCACTTTTCTGGTGATGTCGACGAACTCACCTGCAGGCTCGCCATTCGCGTTGCGGTAGGTAATGGGTGGAAACTCAACATACGCAATCCGAACCACCGCGTTGCTGCCCTCGCCCTGCTCTGCGGCGTAAAGCCCGGAGGAACCAAGCACGAAAATCAGAAGGATAAAAAACCCCGCGAGTGCCAGTGCACTGCGGGGTCTACCTGAGTATTGGGGGCGGCAACGGCGCATGAATGTCGCTTTCGTTGTGTATGTGTTTAAAGCTTAACAGATACCCGAAAAACTGTGCGGACAAACACAAAATTTCTTGTCTCAGAACGCGTGGGTAACCATATACAGACCCACGCCACCCATCACAACCGTGTAAGGAAAAGCCATAATCACCATTTTTCCATAGGACAATCGCACCAGCGGCGCAATCGCAGAGGTCAGCAGGAACAAAAACGCGGCCTGACCATTGGGCGTTGCTACGCTGGGCAGATTGGTGCCTGTGTTAATGGCAACAGCGAGAGTCTGGAAGTGCTCATAACTGATGCTGCCGGAATCCAGGGCCTGCTTCACTTCACTGATATACACCGTTGCCACAAACACGTTATCGCTGATCATCGACAACAACCCGTTAGCAATGAAGAACATACCCGGCTGCTGCCCTTCCGGCAGGCTGAGGACGTAGTCGATAATGGGCTTGAACAAATGCTGCTCATGGATCACCGCAACCACTGCGAAAAAGACCACCAGCAGCGACGTAAAGGGCAGGGATTCCTGGAAGGCCTTGCCAATCTGGTGCTCATCAATCACACCGGTGAAGGAGGTGATCAAGATGATCACCAGCAAGCCGATCAGCCCCACTTCGGCAATATGAAAGGCCAGGCCCAACACCAGAATAACCGCAGCCGCAGCCTGCACCCACAGTGCGGCTTTGTCCGACTTGGTACGGCTGGTGCGCTCATTCTCGGCAAATTCTTCCAGAACCTGGCGTACGGGTTTCGGCAGACGGCCGCCATAGCCAAACCAGCGCAATTTTTCCAGGGCCCAGCAGGTACACAGGCCGGCGATCAACACCGGAATACTGACCGGGGCCATGTGCAGAAAGAAGCCTACAAAGTCCCAACCCACCACTTTGGCGATCAGCAGATTCTGGGGCTCGCCCACCATGGTGGCGACGCCACCCAAGGCCGTGCCGATGGCGCCGTGCATCAGCAGACTGCGCAGGAAGGCCCGGAAGTTCTCCAGATCTTCCCGGTGCAGCTCAACCACTTCCGCATCGCTGCTGGCGTTGTGGTCCTTCTGCTGATAACCCTTGCCGGAAGCCACTTTGTGGTAAACCGAGAAAAAGCCCACGGCCACGCTGATGATCACCGCCGTGACGGTGAGCGCATCCAGAAAGGCGGACAATAACGCCGCGGCACTGCAGAACAGCAGTGAAAGAGCCGATTTGGAGCGCACGCCCACGAGTATCTGGGTGAAGGTCACCAGCAGCAGCTCTTTCATGAAATAGATGCCCGCCACCATGAACATCAGCAGCAGAATAACCGGGAAGTTGATCAGCACCTCGTGATAGACCGCATCGGCGGTTGTCAGGCCAATCAGCAAGGCCTCCACCGCGAGCAGCCCGCCGGGCAACAGGGGGTAACACTTCAGGGCCATGGCCAGGGTAAAGATAAACTCGGCAATCAGCAGCCAGCCGGCGACGCCCGGCCCGAAGGCGTACATAACCAGAGGATTGGCAACCAGAAACAACAATATAACCTGTTTGTACCAAACAGGTGCGTTGCCAAGAAAGTTGTTCGTAAAACCGGAAAACACGGAATTGGGCATTGCTGGTATCTTCTGAAGGTGGTCGCCGGGAAGCCTACGGCATTAAGCCGATATCTTCCTTGATATTTGTGCCCGGGGTAATGACTCGAAAGTGGTAGCAAGGTCCGCACTCAGGCCTTTTAGAAAGTCTCCAATACACTATTGCGACTGGAGGCTACCCTGACCCGTTCGGACTATTCCACCGTCACACTTTTTGCCAGATTCCGGGGCTGATCCACATCGGTGCCCTTGAGCACAGCAACATGGTATGACAGCAATTGCAGAGGCACGGTATAAACGATCGGCGCGGTAATCTCGTGGACCGACGGAATCTGCATCACATGGATGCCCTCCTCCGGTTTCACATCCGCCGCCTTGTCGGCAAAAACAAACAGTTCACCGCCACGGGCACGAACTTCTTCCAGGTTGGATTTGAGTTTTTCCACCAGGTCGTTATTCGGCGCAACCGTCACCACCGGCATTTCGCTGTCGACCAGCGCCAGCGGGCCGTGCTTAAGCTCACCGGCCGGATAGGCTTCGGCGTGGATGTAAGAGATTTCCTTTAACTTCAGAGCTCCTTCCATGGCCACCGGATACTGGGAGCCACGGCCCAGGAACAGGCTGTGATTCTTGTCCATGAAGGCCTTGGACATTTCTTCAATTTCGCCATCCAGTGCCAGTACATCATTCACCTGGCCCGGGACCAGATGCAGTGCTTTTACGATCTCGGCCTCCTTTTCTTCACTCAAGCCATTGTGGCGAGCCAGAGCCAAAGTGAAGATCAGCAGTGCGGTCAACTGCGTGGTGAACGCTTTGGTGGATGCGACACCGATCTCAGGGCCGGCCTGAGTCATGATGACCAGATCGGATTCGCGTACCAGAGTGCTGCCCGGAACATTGCAGATGGCAAGTGCCGCGCGGAAACCTGCTTTTTGTGCCTGACGCAAAGCCGCCAGGGTGTCAGCCGTTTCACCGGACTGTGAAATGCACAGAAACAGGGTGTCCGGCTGGATAACGTGTTTGCGGTAACGGAACTCGGAGGCTACCTCTACTGAGCAAGGCACGCCGGCCAGTTCCTCGATCCAGTAGCGGGCTACCATGCCTGCATGGTAGGACGTGCCGCAGGCAATGATCTGCACGTGGCGTACGTTTTCGAGCAGGTTGGCTGCGTCGGTACCCAGCGCCTGCTCCAGCACCCGGCTGTTGGTGATCCGGCCTTCCATGGTGGCCTTGATGACTTTCGGCTGTTCGTAGATTTCCTTCAGCATGTAGTGGCGGTATTCGCCTTTATCGGCAGAATCAGCACCATGCTCGAACCGGGTAATGGCTCGTTCAACCGCTTTGCCGTCACGGTCGTGAATCTCGATCTTATCTTTGCGGATGTCGGCAATATCGCCTTCTTCAAGGAACATGAACCGGTCAGTAACCGGCAACAGGGCCAGCTGGTCCGACGCAATGAAGTTCTCGCCAATGCCCACGCCAACGACCAACGGGCTGCCTTCACGGGAGACCACCAGGTGATCCGGTTCATCCGCGTGCACGACGGCCAGAGCGTATGCGCCACGCAGGCGGGTGATGGCCGTTTTCACCGCGTTATAGAGGTCACCGCCGGCCTTGTAGTGCTTACCGATCAGGTGGGCCACCACTTCGGTATCGGTCTGGGAGGTAAACTCAAAGCCTTCAGCTTTCAGCTCTTCCCGAAGTTCCTGATAGTTTTCGATGATGCCGTTATGAACGATCGCCAGCCGGTCACCTGACATGTGTGGATGGGCATTGAGTTGCGACGGCTCGCCGTGGGTGGCCCAGCGGGTGTGGGCGATACCCAGGTTTCCACTGAGCGGGCTGGTGCCGATGGCTTCAGCGAGTGCCGCAACCTTGCCGAGTTCCCGGGCACGCTGTACCTGGTTATCAGCATTGATAACGGCCATGCCAGCGGAGTCATAGCCCCGGTACTCAAGGCGGCGCAGGCCTTCCAGCAAAATACCCTGGACATCCCGTTCTGATACCGCTCCTACAATCCCACACATGCTGTTTTCACCTGTTCGTTAATCGGTCTTTACGCTTTTTTCGGCCGTTCCCAGCCGGCGATGTTTCGCTGTTTGCCCCGAGCGACGGCTAGCTCACTCCCGGATACATTCCGGGTGATGGTAGAGCCTGCCCCGATGGTTGCTTCCGCACCCACCGTCACCGGCGCCACCAGCGACGTGTTTGAGCCAACAAACACGCCATCGCCAAGCTCGGTTTGGTACTTGTTAACGCCATCATAGTTGCAGGTGATGGTGCCTGCACCCACATTCACATTACGGCCCAGAGAGGCATCACCTACATAACTCAGGTGGTTGATCTTACTGCCTTCGCCAACTACGGCTTTTTTGGTCTCGACAAAATTACCCACCTTGGTGTTGGCCGCCAACTCGGTGCCGGGGCGCAGCCGAGCAAAGGGGCCGATTTGGGCATTAGCGCCTATGGTGGCGCCATCGATCAGACTGTGGGCCTTGATCTCGGCCCCGTCAGCAATGGTGGCATCTTTGATCACACAGCCAGGTCCGATGCTGACGTTACTGCCAAGCGATACACGGCCTTCAAACACGACGTTTATATCAATCCACAAGTCGTTGCCAATGGTCATCTCACCGCGCACATCAATTCTGGCCGGGTCCGCCAGGGTAGCGCCTTCCGTCATCAGCCACTCAGCCTGCTGACGCTGGTACCAACGCTCCAGCTCCGCCAGTTGCAAGCGGTTGTTCACGCCCTGGACTTCAAAAGGATTCAGCGGCTGCGATACAGTCACTGACAGGCCATGGTCTACCGCCATGGCGATAATATCGGTCAGGTAGTATTCGCCCTGGGCATTGCTGTTGGAGAGTGTGGGTAACCAGCTTTTCAGGTGGCGGGCAGACACAGCCAGAATGCCCGTGTTCACTTCCTTGATCTCGTGCTGTTCGGCGGTGGCATCTTTTTGCTCAACAATCGCCTGCACCTGGCCATCGGTATCCCGAACAATCCGGCCATAGCCGTGGGGGTTGTCCATGTCGACGGTCAGTAGCGCCAGATTACGGTCATCCAGATCACCAACCATGGCTTCCAGGGTGTCTTTGCGGGTCAGCGGCACGTCGCCGTAAAGGATCAACACCCGTGCGTCGTCCGGCAGGTCAGGCAGTGCCTGTGCGACCGCATGGCCGGTACCCAGCTGTTCTGTCTGTAACACCCAGTTTACCGTGGCATCGTCAAGCGATGCCCGGACCTGATCTGCGCCGTGGCCGATTACCGTGTGTATCTTTTCCGCACCCAGCTGCCGGGCTGTCTCAATCACATGATGCAGCATGGCCTTACCCGCAACGGGGTGCAGCACCTTGGGCAGCGCGGACTTCATCCTTGAACCCTGGCCAGCCGCCAGGATGACAACGTGTAACGGACTCATGGGGCAATCAGCTCCAAATTCGTTGTTCAACTCAAAATAAAAAACCGCGTCCCGGTGAAAAGCTCTTTGTTTCCGATAGGAAACCCAGAGCCCTCCACCTGCGGATGCGGTTCACTGTCAGGCCGGTCCGGGCACTGACGCAACGCCTGCTTATCGCAGGTTCTTGCGCAGTTTCTGGATAGTACGCAACTGAGCAGCGGCTTCTGCCAACTCTGCTGCGGCCCGGGAGTATTCAAACTCGCCTGTTTTGTTTGCCAGTGCCTTCTCGGCTTCCTTCTGGGCTTCCAGAGCTGCGGCTTCGTCTACATCTTTTGCACGAACCGCAGAGTCGGCCATCAGGGTCACCAGGTTAGGCTGCACTTCCAGATATCCTCCGGAAACGTACAGAATCTCCTCGGCGCCACCCTGTTTGATGATCCGCACTGCGCCAGGTTTGAGCGCAGATAACAGCGGAGCATGGCCAAACTGGATACCAAGCTCACCCTCGGTACCGGTGGCGATCAACATCTCCACCAGCCCGGAGTAAATTTTTTCCTCGGCACTTACGACGTCACAATGTACGGTCATAGCCATTTCTTACGCCTCTTGGGTCCGAAAGGAAAGAAGGTGTTTACTTACCTTCTTTCGCTTTCATTGCCTTCGCCTTCTCGATTGCCTCGTCCATACCGCCGCACATGTAGAAGGCCTGCTCCGGCATGTCGTCGTAATCGCCGTTGAGGATACCTTCGAAGCTCGCGATGGTCTCTTTCAGAGACACGTACTTACCCGGTGAACCGGTAAATACTTCAGCAACGTGGAACGGCTGAGACAGGAAACGCTCGATCTTACGGGCCCGGGATACGATCAGCTTGTCGTCTTCTGACAGCTCATCCATACCCAGAATGGCGATGATGTCCTTCAGTTCCTTGTAACGCTGCAGAACGTTCTGAACGCCACGGGCAACATTGTAGTGCTGCTCGCCGATCACCAGCGGATCCAGCTGACGGGAAGTGGAGTCGAGCGGATCGATCGCCGGGTAGATACCCTTGGAAGCGATGTCACGGCTCAGTACCACAGTCGCGTCGAGGTGCGAGAAGGTGGTGGCCGGAGACGGGTCAGTCAAGTCATCCGCCGGTACGTATACCGCCTGGATAGAGGTGATAGAGCCGTTCTTGGTGGAGGTGATACGCTCCTGCAACTCACCCATTTCCTGGGCCAGAGTCGGCTGGTAACCTACCGCTGAAGGCATACGGCCCAGCAGTGCGGATACTTCGGTACCGGCCAGGGTGTAACGGTAGATGTTGTCAACGAACAACAGTACGTCACGACCTTCGTCACGGAACTTCTCAGCCATGGTGAGACCGGTCAGGGCCACACGCAGACGGTTTCCTGGGGGCTCGTTCATCTGGCCGTAAACCATGGCCACTTTATCGAGAACGTTAGACTCCTTCATTTCATAGTAGAAGTCGTTACCCTCACGAGTACGCTCACCAACACCGGCGAATACGGAGAGACCGGAGTGCTCTTTCGCAATGTTGTTGATCAGTTCCATCATGTTTACGGTCTTGCCAACACCGGCACCACCGAACAGACCAACCTTACCACCCTTGGCGAACGGGCAAATCAGGTCGATAACCTTGATGCCGGTTTCCAGCAGGTCTGCAGAGGCTGCCTGGTCAGCGTAGCCCGGAGCTTTGCGGTGAATACCCCAACGCTCTTCTTCGCCGATCTCGCCCTGTTCGTCGATGGGACGACCCAGAACGTCCATGATCCGGCCCAGCGTTTTCGTACCAACCGGTACAGAAATCGGCTTGCCGGTGTTTTCTGCTTTCAGGCCACGCTTGAGGCCTTCGGTGCTGCCCATGGCGATGGTACGAACAATGCCGTCACCCAGCTGCTGCTGGACTTCCAGAGTTGTTTCGCCACCTTCAAGCAGCAGTGCGTCGTAAACGCTTGGCACGGAGTCACGTGGAAATTCCACGTCGATAACCGCGCCAATGATCTGAACGATGTGTCCGCTACTCATGCTCGGTTCCTCGTTATCTAGTAGTCAATAAAACCAGTAGGTTTGTGAGCGCTATCAAACAGATGCTGCGCCGCTCACAATCTCCGAAATCTCTTGAGTGATCGCTGCCTGACGGGCCTTGTTATAGGCCAGCTGGAGCTCGTCAATGATGCTGCCAGCGTTGTCGGTGGCGCTCTTCATAGCGATCATCCGGGCGGCCTGTTCACAGGCCAGATTCTCTACCACACCCTGATACACCTGGGATTCGATATAACGTGGCATCAACCCGTCAAGAATCGGACGTGAATCCGGCTCGTAGATGTAATCCCACTGGCGACCAATGTCTTCATCTGAACCTTCGGGCAGAGGCAACAGTTGCTCTGACTTCGGGCTCTGGGTCATGGTGTTGACGAATTCGTTGCTGATAAGGAACAGGCGATCAATCTTGCCTGCCTCGAACGAATCCAGCATCACCTTGACACTGCCAATCAGCTTTTCCGCACTCGGGCTGTCGCCCATGTGGGTCAGGGCTGCCACCACATTTCCGCCGTAGCTGCGGAAAAATGAGGCGCCTTTCTGGCCAATGGCACAGATATCAGTCTCAATACCTTTCTGTTTCCATTCACGCATTTCACGCACGAGCAGCTTGAACGCGTTGGTGTTCAGACCACCACACAGGCCACGATCAGAGGAGACTACAATGTAGCCAACCCGCTTGACCTCACGCTCCTGCATGAACGGATGGCGGTAATCTTTGTTGGACTTGGCAATGTGTCCGATTACCTGGCGCATCTTTTCGGCGTATGGACGGGTAGCCCGCATACGCTCCTGAGCTTTACGCATTTTGCTCGCCGCCACCATTTCCATGGCGGAGGTGATCTTCTGCGTGCTCTTGATGCTTCCGATCTGGTTACGTATTTCTTTTCCGACGGCCATAAGTCACTGCCTTTTCAAGTTAGACACTCAAAGGGACCAGCAGGCCCGCACACTGGCGGGCCCATTGGATTTACCAGCTCTGAGTGGTCTTGAATTTTTCCAGAGCAGCTTTCAGGCCGGCAGCGATGTCGTCGTTGAAGCTGCCTTCAGCACCGATCTTCTCGAGAAGATCTTTCTGCTCGGACCGCATCCAGTCCAGCAGCTGTGCTTCAAACTTCACAACCTTGTTAACATCAACATCGTCAAGGAAGCCTTCGTTGGCTGCGAACAGTACAGTACCCATTTCCGCGACGGTCATCGGGCTGTATTGGTTCTGCTTCATCAGCTCGGTTACGCGCTGACCGTGCTCCAGCTGCTTACGGGTTGCTTCATCAAGGTCAGAAGCGAACTGGGCGAAAGCCGCCAGTTCCCGGTACTGGGCCAGGGCCAGACGGATGTTACCGCCGAGCTTTTTCATGATCTTGGTCTGAGCTGCACCACCGACCCGGGATACCGAGATACCGGCGTTCATGGCCGGACGGATACCCGAGTTGAACAGGTTGGTTTCCAGGAAGATCTGACCGTCGGTGATGGAAATCACGTTGGTCGGAACGAACGCAGAAACGTCACCGGCCTGGGTTTCGATGATCGGCAGAGCGGTCAGGGAACCGGTCTTGCCTTTCACTTCACCGTTGGTGAACTGCTCAACGTAGTCAGCGTTTACGCGGGATGCGCGCTCCAGCAGACGGGAGTGCAGGTAGAAAACGTCACCTGGGTAAGCTTCACGTCCTGGCGGACGACGCAGCAACAGGGAAATCTGACGGTAGGCAACGGCCTGCTTGGAGAGGTCGTCGTATACAATCAGAGCGTCTTCGCCGCGGTCACGGAAGAATTCACCCATGGAAGTACCGGAGTACGGTGCCAGGAACTGCATGGCGGCCGGATCCGCGGCACCGGCAGCAACCACGATGGTGTGGTCCATAGCGCCGTGCTCTTCCAGTTTGCGAACTACGGCAGCGATGGACGACTGCTTCTGGCCAACGGCCACGTAGATACACTTGATACCGGTGTTTTTCTGGTTGATGATCGCGTCGATCGCCACCGCAGTCTTACCGATCTGACGGTCACCGATGATCAGCTCACGCTGGCCACGACCGATCGGCACCATGGTGTCGATGGCTTTCAGGCCGGTCTGAACTGGCTCGTCAACGGACTGACGAGCGATAACGCCCGGTGCAACCTTCTCAACCGGAGCGGTCAGCGTGTTGCCCAGCTCACCTTTGCCGTCGATCGGGTTACCCAGACCGTCGACTACGCGACCCAGCAGTTCGTTACCAACAGGAACTTCCAGGATACGACCGGTACAACGAACTTTCTGACCTTCGGCCAGTTCTTCGTAGTCGCCCAGAACAACCGCACCAACGGAATCACGCTCCAGGTTCAGCGCCATACCGAATGTGCCATTGGCAAATTCAATCATCTCGCCGTACATAACGTCGGCCAGACCGTGAATCAGTACGATACCGTCAGAAACAGACAGGATCGTACCTTCGTTCTTTGCTTCGGAAGAGATGTCGAGTTTCTCGATTCTCTTCTTGATGATCTCACTGATCTCGGATGGATTCAGTTGCTGCATGCCTTTGTCCTCAAACCTTGTGCTGAAATCAGGAGCCCAGAGCCTTGGCCATTCTGGCCAATTTGCCACGGACTGAAGCGTCGATAACCAGGTCGCCTGTGCGTACTACCACGCCGCCGATCAGAGACTGATCCACTGCGGTTTCAAGCTCAACCTTGCGCTCCAGCTTTCTGGACAATGCGTCAATCAGTTTCTGTTGTTCGTCGCCAGACAATTCGAATGCGGTATCGATTGTCAGCTTAACGGATCGCTCCACATCTGCACGATACAGGGCGAACAAAGCAGAAATTTCTGGCAGCAGGGCCAGACGCTTGTTTTCAGCAAGAATCAACAGGAAGTTTCTGAGTGCTTCAGGCAGCGGCTCTTCAAAACAGTCCGCGAAGAGTTCCGCCTTGCGTTGCTCAGACAGGCCGGGGTTGGCCAGAATGTTCTTTACCTCTTGGTCAGCCGCAACCTGGGCTGCGAAAGCCAGTGCCTGATCCCAAAGATCAACAGCGTTCTGGTCCTGCGCGGCTTTGAAAACGGCTTTCGCGTAGGGTCGGGCTAACGTTGTAAGTTCTGCCATGATGACCCTCTTTTAGAGTTCTGCGGCCAGCTTTTCCAGCATCTCGCTGTGAGCTTTGGCGTCTACAGAGGTTTCCAGAATCTTCTCGGCACCCGCAACAGCCAGAGCTGCCACTTCGTTTCTGAGTGCGTCGCGAGCCTGAACACGCTCCTGTTGAATTTCGGCCCTAGCCTGTTCAATAAGCTTTTCGCCTTCTTTGCGAGCGTCGTCCTTGGAGGCTTCGACGATCTGGGCGGCACGCTTGTTGGCCTGGTCAATCAGGGCTGCAGCTTCTTCTTTCGCTTTCTGCATTTCTTTCGTGGCTTTTTCCTGAGCGAGCTCAAGATCAAGCGATGCACGATCTGCAGCGGAAAGGCCGTCTGCAATTTTCTTCTGGCGCGCTTCCATGGCTGCCGTAATTGGCGGCCACACATATTTGACGCAGAACCAGACGAAAATAGCGAAGGCAATCGATTGCCCTATCAACGTAAGGTTTATATTCACGGCAATATACCTCTTGCTATTCGTTGCGTCCTGGTTTCCGGAAATCGGGCGCGGTGACAGGCACCTGCGCCCTCAATTCTCGGTTTGATTAACCAGCAACAACGAAGATCAGGTACATCGCGATACCAACACCGATCATGGGAACCGCGTCGAGCAGACCAGCCATGATGAATGCTTTGGTTTGCAGCTGGTTAGCCATTTCTGGCTGACGCGCGGTGGACTCGAGCAGTTTGCCACCCAGCAGACCAAAACCGATACCAGCGCCCAGAGCGCCCAGACCGATGATCAACGCAGCTGCGATATATACCATTTCCATTGAAGACTCCTCAGTTTTTCAGATAGTTAAGGGTTAGTGTATTAAAGGGTTAATCAGTGATCTTCGTGCGCCGCACTGAGGTAAACCACAGTCAGCACTGTAAAAATAAAGGCCTGAAGCGGGATAACCAGTATGTGGAAAATCGCCCAGGGTACGTTCAGTGTCCACTGGACCCACAACGGCAACAAGGCGATGAGGATAAACACTACTTCACCGGCATACATGTTACCAAACAAACGCAGCGCCAGACTGATTGGCTTGATGATCAGAGCCAAGATCTCGAGCATCAGGTTGACCGGAACCATAGACCAGTGATTGAACGGATTAAAGGCCAGCTCCTTGGTGAAGCCACCTACACCTTTGACCTTGAAACTGTAGAACAAGATAAGCAGGAACACGCCAAACGACATACCAAAGGTAGCGTTTGGATCGGTGGTCGGAACGATCTTGAAGTATTCCAGCCCCATGGCGTGGGCCACGGACGGGATAAAATCCACTGGAATCAGCTTCAGGACGTTCATCAGCAAGATCCAGACGAAAATCGTCAATGCCAACGGTGCAATCAGCGGGTTTTTGCCGTGGAAGACGTCACGAACAAGGCCCTGAATGAATTCGAAGGTTATTTCAACCAGATTCTGCAGACCACTCGGAATTCCGGCCGTTGCGCGAGTCGCCGCGTAACGGAACAGCCCCAGGAACAGAACGCCCATTGCAATGGACCAACCAAGGGTATCCACGTGAAACGCCATGAAACCCATGTCGGCGGCTTCCTGAGCCGTTCTTGCAAACGTCCAGGTTGCCTCCTCGACGATCGAGCCGTCGGCACGAACGTAAGGTTCACCATTTTCCAATGGTTGAAGCTTGCCATAGGTAAGGTTGGTAAGGTGGTGTTTTATATACTCTACTGGGGTATCAGCTGCCATACTGCTCTCGTCCAGTCATCGCTGTGGTCGCGGCCGGATGAGCCAGCGTAATGCCGTACCCAACACAACCATCACAGCAAAAGTGAATAACAGAGCCGGTACGTGTACTGGCTCCATTAAAGTGAAAACGGCCGCAAAAAACACTGCGGTAAGGGCCAGCTTGATGCTTTCGGCCCTGAACATGTTACCCACCGCCACATGCACCTGGCGGGCGCCCTGATATCGGAACGTCCGATGGGCAAAATACGCGTTTGGTATGACAAAAATAAGACCGCCGATGAATGCGGAATAACCGGCCAAACGACTTTCTGTAAACCACAACAGGCTCAGAACAATCAGAGCCGCCATCTCTATAGTCAGCCACTTTGCCAGCGGCACGTACGTGATGGCTTTCTTCAAACGGCTCATATCACCTACTGTCATTCCAAGCGCGCGGAATTATATGTGTTAACCGGTAGGTGTTCAACAGAACCGGATGGAAAAACCGGCCAATTTTTAACCAGGGCACACGAAAGAATATCAAATCTTCACACAAGTTGTGCCCGGCAAGAGGTTGCACAACCACATCTGGTGTTTAGGAGAAAAAACAGGACGTTTGGATGATTTCGCTAAATTTTTCGGCGTTATCGGATATGGCCCAGAATACCGTCGAGTTCATCCAGAGATGTGTACTCTATAACCACTTTACCCTTGCCCCGTTTGCCGTGGGCAATGGATACCCGGGCTCCCAAACGGTCCGAAAGGTCGTCCTGTAATGCACGGATGTTGGGGTCCAGGGCCTGACGGGTTTCCGGTTCTTCCGCTGGCTTTTCCTGCTGGACACGACGCACCAGTGCTTCGGTTTGCCGGACAGACAAGGACTTCGCCACAACCTGGCGGGCCACCTGCATCTGTTGTTCCGGCGGCAGAGTCAGCATAGCGCGGCCGTGGCCCATTTCAAGGTCGCCATGTTCCAGCATGGTGCGCACGTCTTCGGTCAGACCAATCAGGCGCAGCAGGTTGGTGATGGTGGTGCGGGACTTGCCAACCGCTTCGGCAACCTGGGCCTGGGTGAGTCCAAACTCTTCCTGCAGTCGCTGCAGCGCGAAGGCTTCTTCTATGGGGTTCAGGTTTTCGCGCTGAATATTCTCGATCAGCGCCATCGCGATGGCGGCTTCGTCCGGCACTTCCCGAATGATCGCCGGTATGCGGTCGAGCTCCGCTATCTGGGTTGCCCGCCAGCGGCGCTCACCGGCAATTAACTCATAACGGCCTTCGGCGATGGGGCGAACAACAACGGGCTGCATTACGCCCTGCTGACGAATGGAGTCGGCCAGTTCCTGCAGCGCCGCCGGATCCATATCGCGCCGGGGCTGGTAGCGCCCGCGCTGAATCAGATCAACGGGAATGTCCCGCATTTCGCCGTCGCGGTTGGTGGTTTCCTGATTGAGGTTGACTCTGGAGCCCTGCAGGAGAGCCCCCAAACCTCGTTCGCCCAAGCCTCGCTTCTTCGCCGCCATGGTAGTTGTCATTCTTCCTGTTGAAATAATGGATGCATGGTTGCCTGACGGCGAGCTATGTTACACCGCAACGGCTGCGGATGTCTTTTTTGATCCATGCCGACGCACCATTTCACCGGCCATGGCCAGGTACGCAATCGCGCCCTTGGAGGTTTTGTCGTAATTCAGGGCCGGCATACCGTAACTGGGGGCTTCCGCCAGGCGGACGTTGCGTGGAATAACGGCCCGGTAGACTTTATCGCCAAAATACTCACTGAGTTGCCCCGAAACATCCAGCGTCAGGCTGTTGCGTGGGTCATACATGGTGCGCAGGATGCCTTCCACTTCCAGGTTGGGATTGACCGTTTCCTTGATTTGCTCAACGGTATTCATCAGCGCGGCCAGACCTTCCAGCGCGTAATACTCGCATTGCATCGGAATCAGCACAGAATCCGCGGCGGACAGGGAGTTTACCGTCAGCAGATTCAGAGACGGCGGGCAGTCGATCAGTATGTAGTCATAATTTTCCCGAATACTGTTCAGGGACAGGCGCAGACGGTGTTCACGGCCGATTTCGTTCATCAGCTCCACCTCGGCGGCGGTCAGGTCACCATTGGCCGGCAACACATCAAACCCGCCAGGTTCAGCCCGCACAATCACCTCTTCAGCCGTCGCCCGCTTGGTCAGCAGATCATAGCCAGACACCTGCAGCGCGTTTTTATCCACACCGCTGCCCATGGTGGCATTACCCTGAGGGTCCATGTCGACCAACAGCACCCGGCGCTTGGTTGCCGCCAAAGAAGCTGCAAGGTTGACGCAGGTGGTGGTTTTGCCCACACCGCCTTTCTGATTGGTCACTGCAATCACGCGCGCCATGCTTTGCCTCCTGCTGTTTCGGGTTACCGGGATGGGTTGCTCCGGCTGACGATCAGCAAATGCCGTTCGCCGTCTGCGCCGGGAACCTTCAGGGAATGGCTGGATTCTACCTGCCAGCCGGCCGGAAGGGCAGCCACTTCATCATCCGGATACTGACCTTTCATGGCAAGGAACTGGCCATCACTCGTCAGCAACTGGCCGCACCAGGTCACCAGATTTTCCAGCGCGGTAAAAGCCCGACTGCTGATCTGGCTGTAAGGCTGCTCTAGCTGACAGTCTTCAGCCCGGCCGTGAATCACCTCGACATTGTTCAGGCCTAGCTCCAGCACACACTGATTCAGGAAGCGGGTTTTCTTGCCGTTGCTGTCGAGCAGGGTAAACCGCTTGTCAGGAAACACGATGGCCAGTGGAATGCCGGGTAAACCACCGCCGGCACCCACATCGAGCAGATGTTCGGTGGTCACCCAGGGCAGGATACTCAGGCTGTCCAGCAACTGGCGAGACACCATCTCGCGCTCATCGCGGACGGCCGTCAGGTTGTAGGCCTTATTCCATTTGTTCAGTAGAGCCAGAAAAGCCAGCAACTGCTGTTGCTGGCTGTCAGTCAGGGCAAGGTTCATTGCGGTCAACCCGTCACGGAGCTGACCTTGCCATTGCTGTGGATACGTCATATCAGGCGCTTTGCTTTCTCAGCAGATCCCGTTTTTTCAAGTGCACCAGAATCTGGCTGACCGCGGCCGGGGTCACGCCCTGAATACGGGAGGCCTGAGCTACGGTTTCCGGGCGCACCGCTTGCAGTTTCTGCTTGATCTCATTGGACAGCCCGCCGATCACCTCGTAATCCAGATCAACAGGCAGGCGAGTATTCTCATTTCTGCGCAAACGCTCAATCTCGTCCGCCTGGCGGGAAATGTAGCCTTCGTACTTAATCTCGATTTCAACCTGCTCGGCGACGTTCGGATCATCCGCCTGCTCGGCAGCTATATCGGCAATGTGCTGATACGCCATTTCCGGACGACGCAGCAGCTCAGCCAGAGACTGGTCACGGGTCATCGGCTGCTTTAAATAGCTGTTCGCACGCTCACCGGCATCGGTGCCTGGATGAATGCGGGTGCTCTCCAGACGATTGCGCTCTTTGGTAATGGCCTCACTTTTAGCACTGAACTTCTGCCAGCGCTCGTCATCTACAAGGCCCAGCTTGCGACCGGTTTCAGTCAGGCGCAGGTCGGCGTTGTCTTCCCGCAAAATCAGCCGGTATTCGGCACGGCTGGTAAACATGCGGTAGGGCTCCTGGGTACCCATGGTAATCAGGTCATCCACCAGCACGCCCAGGTAGGCTTCGTCCCGGCGCGGGTACCATTCGTCTTTGTCCTGAGCGCGCAGGGCCGCGTTAATCCCCGCCAGCAAACCCTGGGCACCGGCTTCTTCGTAACCAGTGGTACCGTTGATCTGGCCCGCAAAATACAGGCCCTGGATAAACTTGGTTTCCAGGGTGTGGCGCAGGTCCTGGGGGTTCAGGTAATCATATTCGATGGCGTAGCCCGGGCGCAGGATGTGGGCATTTTCAAAGCCGGGAATCGACTGCACCGCCTTCAGCTGGATATCAAACGGCAGGCTGGTGGAAATGCCGTTGGGGTACAGCTCATTGGTGGTCAGGCCTTCGGGCTCGACAAAAATCTGGTGCGAATCCTTGTCCGCGAAGCGATTGACCTTATCCTCGATGGACGGGCAATAGCGCGGGCCCACACCTTCGATGGTGCCGGCAAACATCGGCGAGCGATCAAAACCACTGCGGATGATGTCGTGGGTTTCTTCGGTGGTACGGGTAACGTAGCAGCAGATTTGCTCCGGGTGCTCGTCGCGGCTGCCAATAAATGACATCACCGGTGTCGGATCGTCGCCCCACTGTTTTTGCATCACTGAAAAGTCGACGGTGCGGGCATCGATACGCGGCGGTGTACCGGTTTTCAGGCGACCAACATTGAAGGGTAACTCCCTCAGACGGCGAGCCAGAGCATTGGCAGGGGCATCACCGGCACGGCCGCCAGCGTGGTTCTGCATGCCGATGTGGATAACTCCGCCCAGGAAGGTACCGGTGGTCAGTACCACGGTTTTGGCGTTGAAACGGATACCCGTCTGGGTAACCACACCCACCACCTGGTCGTTTTCCACAATCAGGTCATCGGCTGCCTGCTGGAACAACGTCAGGTTTGGCTGGTTTTCCAGGGTATGACGAATGGCCGCCTTGTACAGAATTCGGTCGGCCTGAGCACGGGTGGCGCGCACCGCCGGGCCTTTACGGCTGTTCAGTACCCGGAACTGGATGCCGGCCTGGTCAGTGGCGCGGGCCATGGCCCCGCCCAGCGCGTCGATTTCTTTCACCAGGTGGCTCTTGCCGATGCCACCGATGGCCGGGTTACAGGACATCTGCCCCAGAGTTTCAATGTTGTGGGTCAGCAGCAGGGTTTGCGAACCCATACGTGCGGCCGCCAAAGCGGCTTCGGTACCGGCATGGCCACCACCAATGACAATGACATCGAAACGGGTCGGAAACTCCACTCTTCACCTCAAAAATCGGGCTGACAAAAAGGGTATAAAAACAGGGCGGCGAGTATAACGCCTCGCCGGGGAAATTGCAGTTGGAATGAGCAAATTTTAACCAGATTAACGCACATAGAAAAGAACGGACCAGCAATCACCGTGAAATCCAGCTGGATTCAACGCAATGCTAGTCTAGGTGAAAACCGAAATTTTATGCTTTTCAGACGCTTGTGATCACCTGTTCAGAAAAGTTTTCAAGAAAGTTATCCACATTCCACAACACTTGAATCTCGCCTGAAAAACACCTTAACACATTGATTTTTAAAGATCTTAGTAAAGTAATCCAACACTTATCCGTAGTTTTTCCAATAAATTATCCACAGATTTTCAGGTTAACAGTGGCAGGTATATGGGCGCTTACCTGAGAAGTACCGGAGCGCATGTTTTACGCGTCACCTTCTGAGCTCAACCACCCGACCGTCAAAAGCCACTTCAACCCCGTCCGGCAGCTCGGGGGCTGACATCAGGTAGTCGTCCAGTTGATGGCCCAGGTGAGTCAGCAATGTCTTCTCCGGACGGATCTGCTCAACCAGTGCCAACGCCAGGTTGAGATCATTGTGGTTTCTGGGTGGGTTGGGTTTGGGGGGTACGCTGCAATCCAGCACCATGAGTGCCAGCGGCGACTGCTGAAGCCAGGCGGTGGTGGGGTCTGGCAAACCCACGGTGTCGGTCAGATAGGCTAACCGGATACCGCGATACTCGATGCCATATCCCAGCGTCGGTTTCGAGTGGTTCAGGGGCAGCGGTGTGACCGTGAAGGGCCCGATGTCGGTCGGCACGAACGGCGCCAGAGGGGGTTGGAACTGCAGTATGCCCGGGTGTTTGTAAAGATCATCACAGCCGTCGGGATCATCCGGGCCATGCACCGGTAGCGTATGCCCGGCGCCCCAGCGCAGATGAAACAACCCCATCACGTGATCCATATGGTAGTGGGTCACCAGCACCGACTGGATGGTGCCAGGCGCAAAGGTCTCACACAGGTCGGTTCGGCCGGCATCCAGCATCATCTGGTAGCCCTCGGCACGGATCAGCGCACTGCACGGGCGGCGGACATACCGGGGGTCGTTCCTCGCCCGCTCACAGGCGCGACACCGGCAACCATAGACCGGTACCCGGCGGGCATCCGCGGTGCCCAGAAATTCCAGTTCAAGATTCATTGGCTGCCCGTTCCGACAACGCGTTTTCAGCCAAAGCATCCGCCGGCAAATTCAGTAAGTCAGCCAGCTGACAATAAGCCTGTTCCAGTTCACCGCTGTTATCCACCGTGGCCGTTCCAGGCGGGATGCTGGCGGCAAAGCGCGCTGCTCGGGCCACTCGGTTCTCCACCTCCGCCGGTGTTTCCCGGCCCCGGTTTATCAGGCGACGCCTGAGTTGATCTGGCGCCACCTTGATCAGTACCGGAATCAGCGCTGAGCCGTAGCGTTCCTGCGCCTGTGCCAGAAACGCACGGGAGCCGTTGACGAGAACGTGGTGACCCCGGGCCAGCCAGAGATCGATTTCACACCCGATGCCATAGTCGAAGCCATTGGCACTCCAGCACAGGGCGAAGAGGTCCAGTGCCCGCCGTTTCCGGAATTCGGCCGCCGGTAACCAGATATGATTCTCGCCCTCCTGCTCCGGCAACCGGGTAATGTAGCGATGGGCCACCAGCACCGGTTGGTCCTGCAGACGGTCCAGGCAAAGCTTCAGCAGCGAATCCTTGCCGGCTCCGGACGATCCCATCAGATAAAACAGTTTGCCAGCCACTGCAGGCTCCCTTCTGTTATCAGCCAGCTATCAGTAGACGCGCTTGCCTGAGCACCACACGGATTCGATCAGCGGTTGTTCACCACATTCACTCACCAGTACCAGATCCGCCCGCTTACCCACCTCGATGGAACCCCGATCCTGCAATCCAGCGCAGCGAGCCGGTACCGCGGTGACGGTGCCAATGGCCCTGGGAAGATCATAGTCATTGGTGTCCATGCGGGCCAGGCGGAACGCGGCGTCGAGCATACTGGCCGGGTAGTAGTCGGAAGACAGAATATCGAGTACGCCTTCTTCCGCCAGCGCGGCGGCGGCGATGTTACCGGAATGGGAGCCGCCCCGAACAACATTGGGTGCGCCCATCATCACCATCATGCCGCGCTGATGAGAGGCGCGGGCAGCCTCCAGCGTGGTCGGAAATTCCGCAATGTTCATCCCGAAACCGGCGGATTCGTCGACATGATCGACGGTCGCATCATCGTGGCTGGCCATGGGGATGCCCCGGGCCTGACAGATGGCGGCAATCGCCTTGCGGTAGCGATCGCTGAATTGCCGGCTGTCTTCCTGACGGGTGACGATGAACTCTTCCATCTGGGCAGCACTCAGGCAGTGCTTGCCCATGTAGTATTCCCGGTATTTGTCGAGATTGACGAACTGCCGCTGCCCCGGTGAGTGGTCCATGATGGACACCAGTTGCAGCATGGGCTGATCCACCAGGGACTGGAACATGTCCAGCGCATCCCGGTGGCTGACCTCACACCTCAGGTGCAGAAAGTGGTCTGCCCTCAGCATGTTGTCCCGTTTGCAGAGCGCCAGGGCATTCACCATGGTCTCGAGGGTTTTCAGGCGCGTGCTGCCAGCGACAACATCTCCCACCGAGATGGCATCAAACACGGTGGTAATACCCGAGGCGACAATCTGGGCATCATGGGTAATGACCGACGGTACCGAAGGCCAGAGTACCCCCGGCCTTGGCGAGATATGTTTTTCCAGATTATCGGTGTGCAGTTCCACCATGCCCGGCATCAATATCGAGGCCCCGCAATCGAGTGCGCCGGCCACCTGTGAGCGGCCCCGTGCGATGTCGTCAATCTTGCCGTCACGGACATGCACGGTTCCGTCAAAGATGTCGTTCTCGGTGACCACCCGGGCGTTGGTTAACACCATCGAGTCCGCCCGCCCGAAGCGGCTGCCGGAACGGGTTTCAACGGGGTTCAAATCCATCACGCTCATGCCTGTGTCTCCTCTGCTGCAACGTGCGTTTTTCGGGCGCTCAGTGCGATGGCACGGTCGGCAACCCGGTTTCTGACATCGGCGTCGTGGAAAATGCCGACAATGGCCGAGCCCCGGTTTCGGGCGCCCCGAATCAGGTCCACCACGACATCCCGGTTACCGGCATCCAGTGACGCGGTTGGCTCATCCAGCAACAGCACCGGGTAATCCACCACAAAACCCCGGGCGATGTTCACCCGCTGTTGTTCGCCGCCGCTGAAGGTCGATGGCGCAAGGCTCCAAAGCCGCTCCGGGATGTTCAGCCTGGTCAGCAGATCCTGGGCCCGGGCCAGGCTGTCTTCGCGGCTGACTCCCAGGCGGCGGGCCGGCTCCATCACCACATCAAGTGTGGAAACCCGGGGAATCACCCGCAGAAACTGGCTGACATAGCCGATGGTGTGTTTTCGAACATCGATCACATCCCTGGGCAAGGCGCTGACCAGGTCTATTTCTGAATCATTGTGGCGAATCCAGACTCGGCCGCATTCCGGCTTATAGTTGGCGTACAGGGAGCGCAGCAAAGTGCTCTTGCCCGAGCCAGACGGCCCATCCAGCACCACACATTCGCCCCGGGCAACGCTGAAACTTACCTGGTTGAGCACCTGGTAAGACACGCCGCCCTGGTTGTGCAGGGTGAAGCCCTTGCACAGGTTGTCTACACGGATCATTGCAGTCATGGTTTGAAGTCTCTCTCCGTCGTCGCCGATCAGTTGCCCAGTACCGAGGACACCAGCAGCTGGGTGTAGGGGTGGCGCGGATCATCCAGCACCTGATCGGTCAGGCCGTGCTCTACCACCTTGCCCTGCTTCATCACCATCAGGCGGTGAGACAGCAGTCTTGCGACCGCCAGATCGTGAGTTACCAGCACCACAGCCAGGCCCAGATCCATCACCAGGTTGCGCAACAGGTCCAACAGCCGGGCCTGCACGGAGACATCCAGCCCACCCGTGGGTTCATCCATGAACACCAGCCGCGGGCTGGTCACCAGGTTGCGGGCAATTTGCAGCCGTTGCTGCATGCCACCCGAGAAAGTACGCGGCGTGTCGTTGATCCGGGCCGGGTCTATCTCAACCTCCCGCAGCCAGCTTTCACCGGCTTCCCGCAGCTGACCGTAGTGCCGACATCCCACGGCCATCAGCCGTTCACCGATATTGGCACCAGCGCTGACACCCATGCGCAGACCGTCCCGGGCATGCTGGTGCACGACACCCCACTCGGTACGCAATAAACTGCGGCGATCACTTTCCGGGATGTTGTAGAGATCCAGCTCCCGATCATCACGATTGCGATACAGCACCCTACCCTCGTCCGGCATCAGCGCACCGGACAGGCAACCCAGCAGAGTGGTTTTACCGGAGCCCGACTCGCCCACGATCCCCAGCACTTCACCGGGATAGAGATCAAAATCCACGCCATCCACACCTTTGCCGGGTGCATAGAGTTTGCGAACCCCCTGAACCTGAAGCAGCGGTGTCGCTTCTTCCGGCAACGCCTGTGCTGCCTGAATCATGGGTAGGCCTCCTGTTTTTTGGGTGTTGTGTGTTGCCGCTGACGGCAATAGTCGGTGTCTGAGCAAACGTATATTCGGCCGCCCTGATCGTTGGTGATGACCTCGTCCAGAAACGATTCCGTCGCTCCGCAGAATTCACAGCTTTCGTCCCAGCGCTGGATTTCAAAGGGATGATCTTCAAAATCCAGACTGCGCACGCGGGTAAAGGGAGGCACCGCGTAAATCCGTTTTTCCCGGCCTGCCCCGAACAGCTGCAGCGCAGGACTGTCGTCCATTTTCGGGTTATCGAACTTGGGAATCGGGGACGGGTCCATCACGTAGTGGTCATTGACCTTCACCGGGTAGGCGTAGGTGGTGGCAATGTGGCCGTGCCGGGCAATGTCTTCGTACAGTTTTACGTGCATCACGCCGTATTCCTGCAGGGCGTGCATGGTGCGGGTCTCCACTTCCCGGGGCTCAATGAAGCGCAGCGGGTCGGGAATGGGTACCTGATACACCAGAATCTGGCCAGCCTGCAGCGGTGTTTCCGGAATCCGGTGACGGGTCTGAATGACACTCGCCTCGGTGGTCAGCTCAGTGGTTTTCACGCCGGCCGTGCGGGCAAAGAAGCGGCGGATGCTGACTGCGTTGGTGGTGTCGTCAGCCCCCTGATCAATCACTTTCAGGGTATCGTCCTGGCCAATCACCGTGGCAGTAACCTGCATACCACCGGTACCCCAGCCATAGGGCAAAGGCATTTCCCGGCCACCAAAAGGCACCTGGTAGCCAGGAATGGCCACTGCTTTCAGCAGCCCTCGCCGGATCATGCGTTTGGTCTGTTCGTCCAGGTAGGCAAAGTTGTAGCCACCTGCATCAATACTGTTTGCCAGCTGGGTACTCATGCTTCCGACTCCTGTTTCGACTCGCTGCTGACCTGCCCGGATGACGGGCTCCGTTGCTCCGACCGCTGCTGAAACTCCCGCCGGAGCTGGCGCAACAGCACCAGTTCGGACTGGAAATCCACGTAATGGGGCAGCTTCAGATGGGAGACAAAGCCGGAAGAATCCAGGTTGTCGCAGTGGGACAGCACGAACTCTTCATCCTGGGCCGGCGTGCTCAGTTCCTCCCCCAGCTCCCGGGCACGCAGGGCCCGGTCCACCAGCGCCATGGCCATGACCTTGCGCTCGGACTGACCAAAGCCCAGCCCGTAGCCCCGGGTGAACCGCGGTGCTTCGGTCTGGTTGCCGCCAAACTGGTTGATCATGTCGCATTCAGTGATCTCGATGTCTCCGATAACCACCGGAAAGCCAAGCTCCTCCGGCGCGATTTCAACCGCTGCCTGGCCATAGCGGATCTCCCCGGCAAACGGGTGATTGCGGCCATAGCCACGCTGGGTGGAGTAACCCAGCGCCAGCAAAAAGCCTTCATCACCCCGGGCCAGCGCCTGCAGCCGAACGCTGCGATCAGCCGGGTAGCTGAGCGGATCACGGGTGATGTCGCCGGGCTCCGGGTCCTGATTGCCCGGGCTCTGTTCAGTTTGACCGTCCGGCCCCTCGATCAGGCCTTCACGGTTGAGCATTTCGAGCACGCGAGGGCATGCCTCCAGTGGCTCGGTTGCCGGCTCCGGGCCTTGCGGCGCGTCGCCATTGGCCATCAGGGTGAAATCCAGCAGGCGATGGGTGTAGTCGTAGGTTGGCCCCAACACCTGGCCACCGGGCACATCCTTGTAGGCGGCCGATATCCGCCGCTGAATCGTCATGGTGCGGGTGTCCAGCGGGCAGGTGTACAGAAACCTGGGCAAGGTGTTGCGATAGGCGCGGACCAGAAAGACCGCCTCAACCACATCACCACTGGCCTGCTTGAGCGCCAGCGCGGCCAGTTCCGGGTCATACAGCGAGCCTTCGGTCATCACCCGGTCGACCGCCAATCGCATCTGGCTGCGGATTTGTGATACCGACAATTCTCCGGTTTCCTTCGGCCCTCGCCGACGTTCTGCCAGCCACTGATGGGCGGCATCGATGGCTTGTTCTCCGCCTTTAACTGCAACGTACATATCAGTGCTCCTGTCCGATGAGGGTGGCCCGGGTGGTTCGGGGCAACGCCATCAACTGGTTGCCACAGGTGAGGATCAGGTCGACACCACAGGGAAATAATGCGTGGTTGTCCGCCAGCCGCTGCATCCAACCGGCATCAAATCCATCGATGCGAACCCGGCGCTGCTGGCGGATACCCGGCCCCTCAAGCACCAGCTCACTGCGCTCTTCACCGCAGTTTTCACCACGCTCTGCATCCAAACCGCGCACCTCCACGATGACCGTGGCTGAGCGATCCGGATACTCGAAGGTGCCCTGGTTAAAGGCCGCCAGTGAGCAGTCGCCATTTGCAGTGATCAAGGCAAACGCGGCCTTGTCTAAACGGTGGGCAATACCACAGCCACAATGGAACCGGAGGGAGTTAACCACCGCCGCACTGGCAAGTTCAGGTTGCAGCCACAGCGGCGTTTCCTGATCCAGCAGTGCCAGGCAAATCTGATAGGCTGCGGAGGACAAAGGCGCGGGCGCATTGCCGGGCTCCAGGCTGTGCACGGTGCCCGGTTCCGCCATGGCCGCCAGAACACGGCGAAACACCTGTTGCGCCTGGTGCGTGCTATCGGCAAAGCCGTCACAAAGGCCGTCCAGAGCGACAGCCGTCATTGTTTGTGCCGTCGTGGTCATGATCACTCTCCCCGAACCATGGTCATGAAATTCACGCGGGTAGCTGCGGCTTTACAGGACTCCGCCCTGCGCGCTGCCAGCCACTCGTTGTGAAGTGGCTCAATCACCGTTGTCTGAAGCCCGGCGTTGTCCTGCAATAAGGCATCAAACACCGCGGCCAACTCGGCATGCCTGCGACTGCGGCCCTGGACATACCCAAAGCCCCGCGTACCTGTGGCCAGCTCAATCACACACCGGGTGAGCGTGGTTTCACCCAGATTGAAAGGGTTGCCGGTGCCGCCGGTTCGGCCGCGCACCATGGCCAGACCGATTTCCGGTGCCCGTAGGTGGCGATAATCAGGGCGGCCGACAGCCTTCAGATGCTGCTCCAGACCGTCTTCATCAGCCCTGGCCAGCACACTCATCCAGTGCTGGCGCGCGGCGACCTCTGTGCTCAACGAGGCGGTGTTATCAATGCTCATGACGAAGGCTCTCCTTCCGGTGTCAGGTTCTGTCTGGGTTCAATCTTGTACTCGAAACAATCCGCCCGGCTGCGGGAAACGCTGTACTCCACCAGCGCTCCGGTGCGGGTGCAGAGGTTGTTGGAGCAAATTTTCAGCAACGGCATGTTGCGGGGGTACCGCAGCAGCAGGGATTCCTGGCGGGACGGCATGCCAGCGGAGATCAGCCCCTGCCTGCGGGTCAGCTGAAAGCCATAGCGGGCCTCCAGCAGTTCGTGCAGAGAGCCGCCCTGGTAGTGCTGATCCAGGCCCGGACAATGCTCGGTAGGCAGGTAGTGGCTGATCAGTGTGACCGGCTTGCCATCGATGCAGCGCAGGGTGTCGATCTGAAATACCTCGGTGCCGGGTTGTACCCACATTTTGCGGGCCAGCGCATCGTCTGCTCTGAGAAGACCGCGCCCGGTAATACGGGATTCGGAGTGGTGGCCCATGGCTTCCACCGATTCACTGAAACGGCCCCGGGCGCCGATCCGGTACTGCAGGGAATGCTCCAGTACCAGCGTGCCCTTACCCTGTTGGCGCAGGACCATTCCGGCCTGAACCAGCTCATCAATGGCCCGCCGCACGGTGTGGCGGTTGATGGCAAAGCGCTGTGCCAGTTGAATTTCGGAGGGGAGATAGTCTCCGCTGTGGAGTTTTTCCCGGATCTCCGTTTCCAGGGCACGCGCCACATCCTGATAAATGGCCATGGTTGTTCTTCCTTACTTGTCTAGACAACTGGTGCAGGCGAAAGGGCCCGTTTCCGGGCCATGTCTTCGCTGTTGCCGCCCTCAGATAAACCGTTTTCTGATCCACTGGGAGGCAATATCCAGAGCCGTCACCACCACGATGATCACAATCATCACGGCGCAGGTCTGGGCGAACATGAAACCGCGCATGCTTTCCCACAGAATCACCCCGATACCACCGGCACCCACCATGCCGACCACCGTGGCCGACCGAACATTGGATTCGAAGCGGTACAGGGAGTAGGAGATCCACAGCGGCATCACCTGGGGAATCACCCCGAAAATGATTTCCTGAAGACTGGTGGCACCGGTAGCACGCACGCCTTCCACCGGGCCCGGATCAATAGCTTCGACCGCCTCGGAAAACAGCTTGGCCAGCACCCCGGTGGTGTGAATAAACAACGCCATCACCCCGGCAAAGGGCCCAAGACCCACCGCCACCACAAACAACATGGCAAACACCATTTCGTTGATCGCGCGGCTGGCATCCATCAACCGGCGCACCGGCTGGCAGACCCACCAGGGCACCAGGTTCTCGGATGACAGAATGGCGAACGGAATGGCAAAAATAATGGCAAGGAAGGTGCCCCAGATCGCAATCTGAACCGTGGTGACCATTTCAGAGAAGTAGTACCGCCATTCGCTGAAATCCGGCGGGAAGAAATCGCCCAGGAAGGTCGCCATGTTATCGGCGTCGTTCCAGAGCGCCTGGGGTTTCATTTCAGCACCACCCCAGGACCAGGCCAGCGCGGCCAGGAACAGCCCCCAGCCAAACAGCTTCATCCAGCTGTTGCCCGGTGGGATGGCGGTGATTTCAGGTTGTGCGGAAGCAGTTTGCATAGTGTTTCCGGATCAGTCAGAAGAGTCAGACAGTAAGCGCACCGGCAGGAGGCAATGCCCCCTGCCGGACAACTTTATTTGGCAGCAGCCTGCTGCTTTTCGATCAGCGCGGCGCGGCGGTCCAGTTCCTTCAACTCGTTGTTGATGGTCGACAACCGGGCCTTGTCGGATTCGCTCGGGTTCTCCGCGCTCTCCAGCGTGGCTTTTTCCTTGAACAGGGCCAGCTGGCGGATCGGAATCAGCTGATCGTTGCTGGATGCCTTGAATGGCGCCCATTGCAGGCCTGCCAGCACTTCCTTCTCACGGGCATCTTCGGTGCCATAGCTGAAAATGAAGTTACTGATGCGCTGCTTGGTTTCATCCGGCAGGTTCTTGCGCCAGACCAGCGGGTCCGATGGAATCAGGGGGGATTTCCAGATCACCTTCAGCTTTTCGGCTTTTTCGGGCTGGGTTTCCTTAAGCCGGCCATAGCTTTCGGTGTTGAACGTTGCAACATCCAGCTGCTTGTTCGCGACGGCCAGTGCGTTGGTTTCATGGCTGGAATTCAATGTGCGCTTGAAGGCACTCTTGGCATCGACACCGTTCATGGCGAACACGTAGTAGCCGGGTACCAGAAAGCCGGAAGTCGAGTTGGGATCACCGTTACCAAAGGTCAGTTCACCGGCGCGGGCCAACACGTCTTCGACCGAGTTCAGGCGGTCGTCGTCCTGATGGGCGATGAGCAGGGACCAGTAGCCCGGGTTGCCACTGACATCCACGGTCTGGGCGAAGATTTCACCACCGGCGCGATCAACAGCCTCCATAGCCGATTTGTTGCCGTACCAGGCCACATCGACTTTGTCGAAACGCATGCCTTGAATAATCCCGGCGTAATCCGGTGCGAAAAAGGCATTCACTTCCATATCCAGTTGCTTCGACATGTCTTCCAGGAACGGTTCCCAGACAGTGCGAAGGTTCTGGGACGATTCCGTGGAGATGATGCCAAAGTTCAGGGTGTCCATTTGCTCTGCCTGAACACCGGCGGCGGCAACGGTAACCGAAGCGGCAACGGTGATGCCGCGAATCAGCTGCTTGATCATGACAGTTCCTCTGTGTGAATGAATATCAATGGCTAAGGTTTGGGACTACTGGGCAAGCGCCAGGCCGCTGACCGGGCGAAGAACCCGTTGGCGCGGTGCTGGCAAGCTTTCTTCGTTGAACGAGGTGGTTCCGTAGATCTGGTTCAACAGAACCGGCGTCAGCTCTGAGGCTTTGTCGTCGAACAGAATTTCGCCCTGGCGCAAGGCAACAATGCGACTGCAGTAATTACGGGCGTAATCCACCTGATGCAGCGTGACCAGCACGGTTTTGCCATCGTGCTGATGAATGTCAGACAAGATATCCATCACGCAACGGGCCGACTCGGGGTCCAGGGAGGCGATTGGCTCGTCGGCCAGAATGACATCCGGTTGTTGCGTGAGGGCCCGGGCAATGGCGACCCGTTGTTGCTGGCCACCCGAGAGGCAGGAGGCCCGCTGGTGGGCGAAACGCTCCATACCGACCCGTCGAAGGGATTCCATAGCGAGCGCTCGTTCGTCATCCCTGAAATACCCCAGGGTTCCGCGCCAGGCCGGAATCCGGCCCAGGGTACCGGTCAGTACGTTTTCAATAACGCTCAGTCGGTTGACCAGATTGAATTGCTGAAAGATATAGCCAATGCGAGCACGGGTCTGACGGATGTTGCCGTTCAGGCGGCCATCGGTTTGCATTGGCTGGCCCAGTACCTGAACGCCCCCGGCATTCTGGTCTCCACGGACCAATCCGGTAATGTGCCGCAACAACGTGGACTTGCCGGAACCTGACGGCCCTATCAAACCGACCATTTCTCCGGCACCGACGTTCAGGTCAATGTTGTGCAGGGCTTTTCCGTTCTTGCCGAACGTCTTGCTCAGGTTGCGGATACGAATGACAGGTTCCATGCCAGTTCCTTTTGTGTCTGCAAACGGTTGTTGTCTCAGCCAGCCTTCACCCACAGGCCAGTCACTTTCTGATCAACTTGTGTAGACATCCTGGTGTCCGGATGTTGCAGCGGGAGGACAATCACATGACGGTTTCTTGAACCTTGTATTTCAGAAACCGGATGGCTGTAACCGGGCTGACTTGCGGCAACGATATGCTGGTGTCTTTATTTCACCGGGGCTCAGCATGACCACCGATACCCTGACAACCAGCCTTCGAACCGAACCCAACCGGCGCCTCGTGATTGGCGGCCTGGGCATGACCCAGATCGTCGCCTGGGGTACCACCTTTTATCTGCCTGCAGTGTTTGCCAACCCGATTGCCCGGGATAGCGGCTGGTCGCTATCGGTTGTGGTGACGGGGTTGTCGCTGGGGCTCTTGCTGGCCGGTTCCTGTTCACCGGTCACCGGGCGACTGATCGATCGTCACGGTGGCCGATATGTGATGGCGTTCAGCTCCATACTGATCGCTGCAGGGCTGTGGCTCATGAGCCAGGTGACCGGCTTGACCGGCTATTTCCTGAGTTGGGCGGTATTGGGGATTGGTATGGCGGCGGGGTTATACGACGCGGCTTTTGCCACCCTCGGGCGGCTGTATGGCTCCGGTGCCAGAAGTGCCATTACCGGCGTGACGCTGTTGGGTGGCCTGGCCAGTACATTGTGCTGGCCACTGTTGACGATTCTGGAAGAAACTCTGGGCTGGCGCCAGGGTGCACAGGTCGTTGCCCTGGTGCACCTGCTATTCTGCCTTCCGGTGCATCTGCTGGTGGTGCCGGTGCGCCAGGAAACCACAGCAACATCCAACGGTGGAGTCACACCGGCAAAGCCGGTAGAGCACCAACCGGCCGGCTCGTTTTTCCGGGACCGTCGTTTTCTGACGATCTGCCTGGCCTTTACTCTACTCGCCTTTGTAATGACGGGCCTGTCGGTGCATTTACTGGAGGTACTGCGGCAATGGGGCCTGGACACGGCCACCGTGGTGATGATCGGTATGATCATCGGGCCTGCCCAGGTAACGGCCCGGGTATTGGAATTCTCTTTCGGGCGGGGATTTCATCCGGTCTGGTCCGCCCGGGTGGGCGCGCTGCTGGTACTGATCGGTGTTGCCCTTTTCAGCTTGTCCCAGCCGCTGGCGGCGTTTGTAGCTGCGGCAGTGTACGGCGCCGGTAACGGCATCATGACCATTGCCCGCGGTACCCTGCCCCTGGCGCTGTTCGGGCCGGATGCCTACGGCGAGCGCATGGGAGTGATGGCCCGCCCGGTCCTGATTGCCCAGGCCGCAGCGCCCATCCTGACGGCCACGGTGCTGACCCGAATGGATGCTTTCTATCTGCTGCCCGGCCTGGTCATTCTGCTGCTGGTGAGCTTTGCGCTTCTGGCTCTGCTCCCAGGCGCTCGAGTTCCTTCTCCACCGCATTAGACGATTTGGCAAAGCGCGCCAGCAGGTTATACAGCACCGGGATAATGAACAGCGTCAGCGTGGTGGCGAAAATCAATCCGCCCAGGATCACCATGCCGATTGCAGCCCGGCTTTCCGCGCCGGCACCGGTGGCGATCACCAGGGGAATGGCCCCGAACACCGTCGATATGGTGGTCATCAGTACCGGCCGGAAACGCAGAATGGCGCCTTCCAGTATGGCCTCCCGCACCTCATAACCCTTGTCCCGGAGCTGATTGGCAAACTCCACGATCAGTATGCCGTTCTTCGCCATCAAGCCCAGCAACATGATGATGCCGATCTGGCTGTAGATATTCAGGCTGATGCCGGACCACGCCAGGGCAATCAAGGCACCGGTGACGGCCAGGGGCACCGACAGCATGATGATCAACGGGTGAATCCAGCTTTCAAACTGCGCCGCTAGCACCAGGAAGACAATCACGAAAGCCAGTCCAAAGGTGATGAAAATGGCCGAGGACGAATCCTGGAACTCCCGGGACAAGCCTTTGAAGCTCAGGCGAGCTTCCGGTGGCAAGTTATCCACAGCCAGATTGTTGAGATAATTCAGGGCGGTGCCCAGGTCATAGCCATCCGCCAATGACGCACTGATCACCACCGCCGGTAGTCGGTCAATTCGTCGCAAATCCGGATTGGCACCGATTTCATCCACCGACACCAGAGCCTTCAGCGGAATCAGTTCGCCCCCGGCCCTTGGCCGAAGGAAGATCTGTTCGAGGTCTTCCGGAGTGGCTCGGTTGGCATCGTCTGCCTGCACAATCACATCGTATTCCTGACCGCGGTCCAGATAGGTGGTCACTTGCCGGGAAGCCAGCATGGTCTGCAGGGTCAGGCCGACGTCTTCAACCGTGATATCCAGGTCTGCCGCCCGGTCCCGGTCAATATTCACCCGCAATTCGGGCCGGGTGAGCTCGAAGTCGGTATCCACATTGAGCAGGTTCGGGTTTTCCTTCGCCCGCTCCATAATTTCCTCGCTCCAGGCCTGCACCGATTCATAATCCGGGCCCGCCACCACAAACTCCACAGGCTGGTTAAAGCCCCGCTGGCCAAGACCCGGCGGGTTAATAACGTTCACCCGGATACCGGAAATGTCGGCAATTTTATCCCGGATTTCAGACGTCACCTGTTGCTGCTTGATGTCGCGCTCATCCCAGGGAACCAGGCCCATAATCATGAAGGCGTTGTCTTCTTCGTTGCGGAAACCGACAATCGATAACAACCGGGAAGCCGTTCCTTCGTCAAGGTACTCAAGCAGTTCGGTTTCAGCCTGCTGCACAAAATGATCGGTATACTCAACGGTTGCCCCCCGTGGCGCACCGGAGGGCATGATGATAACGCCCCGATCTTCCGTGGGAGCCAGCTCCTGTGGCAGGCGTGGATAGATTACGGCCGCGACAATCAGTCCCGCCACGCCCAGACCAAGCAACAGGCCCGGTTGATTCAGGGAAAACCGCAGCAATTTTTCATAGCCATTGGTGAGGCCATTCAGAACTTTTTCGCTGAAGGCCCAGAGCCGGTGGCCTTCTTCGGTTTCCGGGCTGTGTCTCAGCCACTTGGAACACAGCATGGGCGCCAGCGTCAGCGCCACCAGGCTGGAGACAATCACCGCAGCCGCAAGGGTAAAACCGAATTCCGCAAACAACCGGCCGACGTTACCGCCCATAAATGAAATCGGCACGAAGACCGCCACCAATGTCAGTGTGGTGGCGATAACCGCAAAGGCGACCTGTTTGGCACCGTGGTAAGCCGCCAGTAACGGTGGTTCACCTTCATCAATCCGCCGCTGGATGTTCTCCAGCATCACGATGGCGTCGTCCACCACCAGGCCAATCGCCAGAATGATCGCCAGCAGGGTTAGTACGTTGATGGAAAAGCCGAGAAAACCCAGGCCGATGAAGGCCCCGATCACAGCGACCGGAATGGTCACCGCAGGAATCAGCGTGGCACGCCAGGAGCGCAGAAACAGAAAGATCACCAGAATGACCAATGACACCGAGATCGCAAGGGTCACCAGCACTTCCTGGATAGAGGCACGAATGAAGATGGATTCGTCGTAGCTCTCGTTGATCGATACTTCCGGCGGCAGGGTTTCCCGAATGTTTTTCAGCTCGGCCGTTACCGCGTCAGAGACCGCAACCGTGTTGGCTTTGGACTGGCGGATAATACCCATACCAATGGCCGTCTTGCCGTTGGCCCGCAGTCGTCCGATATCCGATTCCACACCCATCTGTACATTGGCCACTTCGCCCAGACGCAGCAGATCATTGCCATCCCGCCGAATAACCAGATTGCGAAACTCTTCCACCGACGTTAACCGGCCTTCCGCCCGTACCGTGAAATTCCGGGTGGAGGAATCCACCGAACCGGCCGGCAACTCAACGTTGTTGGCCCGAAGCGCACGCTCCACTTCGGCAACCGTGATATTGCGAGCCGCCAGCCTTTCCCTGTCGAGCCACACCCGGATGGCGTACCGGCGCTCACCGCCAATGCGCACATCGGCCACGCCATCCAGCACCGACAGCCGGTCGCTCAATGCTCGGTCGGCAAAATCGCTGAGCTCAGCACTGTCCCACACCTCACTGGTGAGCGTTATCCACATCATCGGCCGGGCATCGGAATCCGCTTTGCGAACAACCGGGGGGTCCGCTTCGTCCGGTAGCTCGTTGAGAACCCGGGACACTGCGTCACGTACGTCGTTGGCCGCAATATCAATATCGCGGGACGTGTTGAATTCAATACTGGTACGGGATTCACCCTGCTCGGTCGAGGATTCAATCGAGCGAATGCCCTCAATGCCACTGATGGCACCTTCAATAACCTGGGTAATCTGGGTATCGACCACTTCAGCAGCCGCACCGGTGTAATCGGTCGAGATAGACACCACAGGCGGGTCGATATCCGGGTATTCCCTAACCGGCAGCCCTAACAGGGCCGCCAACCCGAAGACCACAATCAGCAGGCTGAGAACCGTCGCAAACACCGGGCGTTTAATGGAAATATCAGACAGCACCATGGATCAGGACTCCCGGGCAGGTTCGAACCTGTTATCCGGAATCGCAAGATCCGATTCAATCACCCGAATGCGGTTACCGGAACTGAGCCGATCCTGGCCGGTCACCACCACCGCGTCATCCGTGCTCAAGCCTCGTGTGACTTCAACCAGGCCCGGCATCCGGTTACCAACCTGCACCGATACCCGGCGTGCCACGCCGTCTTCTGCCACAAACACATACTTCTCATCGCCGCGCACCATGACCGCCTGTTCCGGCAGCACCAACCCTTCACGCTCCTGTAAGGTCAGCGACGCCGACATGAACTGCCCTGGGCGTAATCGGCCATCGGGGTTATCAATCAACGCCCGTACGGCCAGGGTACGACTCAATTCACTGATGCGGGTGGCCAGCTCAATCAGCTGGCCTTCAAAAACCTGATCCGGAAACGCCGGTGAACTCGCCAGCACCGATTGGCCAAGCTGTACCTGCGCAACAAACCGCTCCGGTATCGCAAATGTCAGTTCAAGCCGATCGCTGCTGTCCAGCGTGGTAATGCTGGTGCCTGCCTGGAGGTAGGCACCGGTACTGATATCGGAAAGGCCCACCACACCGGCAAACGGCGCTTCAATTCGATGGTTTTCCAGTCTGACTTTGGCGGCTTCGCGCTGAGCCTGCGCAACATCGACTGCCGTTCTGAGCACGTCTACTTGGGATTGGGACACGCTGTTGTTGGCTCGCAAGCTCTGTGCCCGATCGTATTGGCGGCGGGCATCGGCCAGCTGGGCTTCTATAACCGCCATGTCAGCGCGAGCCTGGCGATCATCCAGCTGAAGCAGAACCTCGCCTTGCTCAACCCGTTTACCGGGCTCCAGGTTAAGGGCAACCACCCGGCCACTGACTTCCGTCGTCAGCTCGACGGCATTGACCGCCTGAAGGCTCGCAACCGCAGACACCTGGTCTCTGATTTGTTGAAACTCAGGCATGGTGATGTTGACCGCAGAAGCCTGAGCCTCTTCCTCCTGTTCAGCTTCAACCTGTTCCAGGCCCAGGTATACGCCAGCCCCTGCGACCACCACTGCCACGACCACAATCCCGACCAGCCACTGCTTCCACATGGTTTAAAAACCTGTTCGTTAGGAGCCCTGCGGGTCAACGCCCGCCCCTTTTTTCTGGATAACCAATACCACCTCACCGACATCAATCCCCCATTTACTCATGGTGGTTTGATTAATCAGGGTGTCCGGGGTGATCAGATACATCCAGTCATCCATGCGTACATTGATGGTGCCATCTCCGTATGACACTTGAAGTAGATAATTCATATGTATGGCATTGCCTTGCCAACGCATGGTACCCGGCTCTACCACATCACCGGCGTCAGCGTGGTAGCTGCTTTCGGCCGGAGTCAGTGTCCAGATCCGGGTTTGAACCTCACCGTCATTGAAGCGGAAGACTTCATCCAGGGTACCAACACCATTGGCGTCCCAGGTTGCGGTTATATCGGCATCGAAGGTACGTATTACCGCTCCGGAATAGTCCTTGACCACGCCTCGCGCCGAAAGTTCGCCGTTAAAAAATTCCTGGGGAATCAGCTTTGGTTCGCTGCCCTGATAGTCGTCCAGAGACGGGCCGGCACACCCCGCCAGTGCCAGAACGGTTAACAGTATAAGACTCACCGGCCCCAAACCACTGACCTTGCGATGGATGTGGCAATTTTGCATGACTTTTACACTCCAGACACGGGTTAACAACAGAGTGATTTACGTGCGCAGTGCCTGGGCCGATCAGAAATATTCCTGAATCGTCATTTCAGCCAATTGTCTATTCTGACAGAGCCCCCGGTGGTTTCCGTCAATGGCAGCTACAGAATAATACCGTACAACTGCACCCATCCTGGCTTTCGAGCTGAACAGATTTTCACCAAAAACCGGAAGGATTGGTTATGCCTGTGTACAAAGCACCCTTGCGAGACATGAAGTTTCTGCTGAACGATGTGTTTGATTATCCACGCCATTATCAAAGCCTGGCCTCCGGTGAAAATGCGACGCCCGACATCGTGGAGGCCATCCTGACTGAATGTGGGCGGTTCAGCGAAGAAGTTTTGAGCCCGTTGTATCAGAGCGCCGATGAAGAAGGCTGCAAACTGGAAAACGGTGAAGTCACCACACCGAAGGGCTTCAAAGAAGCCTACCAGCAGTATGTCATGGGAGGCTGGCAAGGGCTTTCTGCGCCCGAAGAGTTCGGAGGCCAGGGGTTGCCTGCCTCCATGGGTTTGTTCAAGCAGGAAATGATGGGGACAGCTAACTGGTCGTTCTCGATGTACCCGGGCCTATCGATTGGTGCCATGAACACCATTTTCCTGCACGGCAGCGAAGAACAGAAACAAACCTTCCTGGTTCCGCTCACAGAAGGCCGATGGGGCGGCACTATGTGCCTGACAGAGCCCCAGTGTGGTACCGATCTCGGGCAGGTGAAAACCAAAGCCGAGCCTCTGGCCGATGGCAGTTACAAACTCACTGGTACCAAGATTTTTATTTCGTCCGGTGATCACGATCTGACCGAAAACATTGTTCACATCGTACTCGCCCGCCTGCCCGGCGCACCCAAAGGTACCCGAGGCATCAGCCTGTTTATTGTGCCCAAATTCCTGCCCGGCGCTGACGGCGGTGTTGGTGAGCGCAACGGAGTGAGCTGCGGCAGCCTGGAAAAGAAGATGGGCATCAAGGCCTCGGCCACCTGCGTTATGAACTTCGATAACGCCACCGGGTACCTGATTGGCCCGGAAAACGAAGGCCTGGAGTGCATGTTCACCTTTATGAACACCGCACGTATCGGTACCGCGATACAAGGCGTTGGCCCTGCCGAGCTGTCCTACCAATGGGCTCTGGACTATGCCAGAGAACGGCGCTCCATGCGGGCACTGTCTGGCAAGAAAGAACCCGAACAAGTGGCTGACAGCCTGATTCATCACGCCGATGTACGCCGCATGCTGCTGACTCAGAAAGCCATCGCTGAGGGCGGTCGGGCCATGCTCTACTACGCAGCCAAACTGGCTGACCATATGGTGGAAGCACACACGGATGGTGATACCGAGAAAGCGGACAGGTACGACGACAAACTGGGTTTCCTGACCCCCATTCTCAAAGGCTTCCTGACCGAACTGGGTAACGAAGCCGCCAACCTGGGCGTTCAGGTATTCGGTGGCCACGGTTACATCCGTGAACACGGCATGGAACAGATTGTCCGGGATACCCGCATTGCCACGCTCTATGAGGGCACCACCGGTATCCAGGCCCTGGACCTGCTGGGCCGCAAGGTACTGCTGATGACCCAGGGCGGGGCTGTTCGTGAGTTCACGCTGAAGATTGCCAATTTCGCCCGCAAACACCTCACCAACAGCCAACTTCGCCCCATGGCCATCGAGCTGCTGAAGCTGACGGCCCAGTGGAACGTATTGACGGTGCGGGTCATGCTGGCTGCTCGAAAAGACCGGGATGTGGTCAGTGCCGCCGCCTACGACTTCCTGATGTACAGCGGTTACGTATCAATGGCGTATATGTGGCTGCGCCAGTCTGCCGTAGCTGCAGACAAGCTGGAAAACGGGGGTGAAGAATCAGAAGCCTTCTACCGGACCAAACTCAATACCGCTGAGTTCTACTACGAACGCCTGCTGCCCCGGGCCCAGACCCATGCCACCAGCATGCTGAGCCCAACCCGGAATCTGATGCAGATAGAAGCGGACAATTTGGCCTTTACCGGGTAATCCCCGGTAATTTTATCCCGGGTTTACCCGGGATTTTTTTGCCTACTGATCCCGGAAACGCTGAATAAAGCTCTCAGATTCGGCAATGGAGGCTTCCATATTGCGGATCAGCGTATCCACATCGCTGCGGATTTTGCCCAGCTCGCTTTCCAAAGCGCCAATGGCCTGGGCATTCAAGTTGTGCTTGAGGTACAGCACCTGATCCTCAAACGCCTGTACAACCGGCTCCATCCTGGCTTCCGCCTGGTGCATGCGATCAATAAGCTGTCGATACTGGCTGCGGGTTTCTTTGAGCTGCTGCTCACTGTTGCGGCGAAGCGAGGCGCTTTCATAAAGCTCAAGTTCGTCTTCCCATTCTTCGAACAGGGCCTCCGACACGTCTTCGACACTGTCGATTCGCTTGCGCACCTTGTCGGCAGCGTCTTTGCTGTCTTCATAGGCATCGCTGATTTCCTCGTACCTTGCCTTGAGCTCGGTATCGGAAACAGCGACGACTCTCTGGAATCGCTCCAGCGAAGACCGGAAGGTTTCCTGAGCATCGCTTTGAGCATCCCGGGCATCCTCCACCCGGTCCACCAGAATCTCACGCTTCTCATAGCCCAGCTTTTCCATTGCGCTGTAGTACACAGTGCTGCAGCCAGAAAGTACCGCCAACACGACGAACACGGACAACGGGCCTGCTATGTTTTTGTTCATTGTGGAGTCCTTTATTTTCCAATGCAGAATGACGAGAAAATCTTGCCCAAGAGTTCATCCGGCGTCAGGTGCCCGGTAATTTCCCCCAAAGCATCCTGGGCAGCACGCAGGTCTTCGGCTAATAGTTCTCCTGCGCCGTAACCTTCGAGCTGGGTCTGGCCCTGCTGCAGGGAGTCCCGCGCCCTTTCCAGAGCATCCAGGTGCCTTCGCCGGGCCAGGAAGCCACCTTCGGTGGTGCTGGCGAAACCAATGCACTCTTTCAGGTGTTCCCGAAGCACCTCCAGGCCTTCCGATGCTTTGGCAGCGAGCCGGATAACCGGGGCGGTTTGGTGCGGTTCCGCACTGATTCCCACCGCTTCACCGGACAAGTCTACCTTGTTACGGATGACAGTGACCGGTGCGCTGGTAGGCAGCTGGTCAATAAAGTCCGGCCAGATTTCATGGGGTTCGGTCTTATCGGTGGTGGTGGCGTCCACCATCAGCAGTATCCTGTCGGCCTGGCGGATTTCCTCCCAGGCCCGGGCAATGCCGATGCGTTCCACTTCGTCCGGGCTGTCCCGCAGGCCTGCGGTATCAATGATGTGCAGGGGCATACCATCGATGTGGATATGTTCACGCAGTACGTCGCGGGTGGTCCCTTCAATGGCGGTCACAATCGCGGCTTCACGGCCGGCCAGAGCATTAAGTAAGCTCGACTTGCCGGCGTTCGGGCGGCCGGCGATTACCACTTTCATGCCATCTCGTAACAGGGTGCCTTGCTGGGCTTCGCCCAGAATCTGCTCCACCTGTTCCAGCAGGTTCTGTAAATCCGCCCCTACCTTGCCATCGGCCAGGAAGTCGATTTCCTCTTCCGGAAAATCGATCGCTGCTTCGACGTAGATACGTAAATGGGTGATGGCGTCGACCAGGTTATCCACACGCCTGGAAAACACCCCCTGCATGGAACGAACGGCGCAGCGGGCCGCCTGTTCCGAGCTGCTTTCGATCAGATCTGCAATGGCCTCAGCCTGGGCCAGGTCCAGCTTGTCATTGAGGAAGGCTCTTTCGGAAAACTCTCCAGGACGTGCCAGCCTTGCGCCAAGACCACAGACTTCCCGCAACAGGATATCCAGAATTATGGTACCGCCGTGCCCCTGAAGTTCGAAAACATCTTCGCCGGTAAAGGAATTCGGGTTAGGGAAAAACAGGCCAATACCTTCATCAATCAGTTCACCCTGCCGATCCCGGAACGGGCCGTAATGGGCATAGCGGGCTTTCGGTTCAAAGCCCAGCATGGCACGGGCAATGGCCATGGCGTTTGGGCCGGACACCCGAACAATACCGACACCCGCCTGGCCCGGGGCGGTGGCGATGGCGGCTATGGTGTCTGTAGCTGGCTGCATGTTGGTTTTCCTGCAATAGAAAAAAGGCTCCCTGAGGGAGCCTTTATCAGGTTAGAAGGACTGTTGAATCAGTACTTCTTGCCTGCAGTTTCCGCTTCAATCTTGCGGGTAATGTACCACTGCTGCGAGATTGAAAGAATGTTGTTCACCAGCCAGTACAGTACCAGACCTGCCGGGAACCACAGGAAGAACACGGTAAAGATCAGCGGCATCAACTTCATGATCTTGGCCTGCATGGGATCCGGCGGCGTCGGGTTCAGGCTCATCTGGATGAACATACTCGCGCCCATCAGGATCGGCAGGATGAAGTACGGATCCATCTGGGACAGATCCTGAATCCAGAGCATGAATGGCGCGTGTCGCAGCTGGACGCTTTCAAACAGTACCCAGTACAGGGAGATGAACACCGGCATCTGCACCAGAATCGGCAGACAGCCACCCAGCGGATTGATCTTCTCCCGCTTGTACAGGGCCATCATTTCCTGGGACATACGCTGACGGTCGTCGCCATAGAGTTCCTTCAGGCGGCTCAGGTGCGGGGCAACGGCTCGCATCTTCGCCATGGACCGGTAACTGGTGGCAGACAGGTGGAAGAAGACTGCTTTTACCAGAACCGTCAGCAGGATAATCGCGACACCCCAGTTGCCTACCAGACCATAGAACCACTCAAGAATGATGAACAGCGGCAGTGAGATAAAGAACAGCCAGCCGAAATCAACGGTGCGATCCAGGTTGGGAGCCAGTGCTTCCAGGCGATCAATAATCTTGGGGCCAACATAGGCGGTCGCGCCCACTTCGGCGGTGTCACCGGCGGCAACGGTCGTGGCTGGATAGACAAAGCCCATAACATAGAGCTGGTTACGCTGGGTACTCTGGAATTGCGCAGGCTGATCGGCTTCTGGCACCCAGGCTGTCAGGAAGTAGTGTTGCAGAAACGCCAGCCAGCCATTGGTCACAGACTGGTTGATTCTGGTTTCTGACAAATCCTCAAAATCGTATTTTTCGTAAGGGTCTTCAGGTGTACTGATGACCATTCCGAGATACGCCTTAATGCCCATGCTGGCTTGTGAGGTAGGATCAGGAGCCTGATCACGCACAATCTTACCGGTGAAATTGCCTTGCCATTCGTTATTGGACTGGTTATTGATCAGATAACGAACGCCAATTTCGTAGCT
Source organism: Marinobacter sp. SS5-14b (assembly GCF_030541005.1). Taxonomy (GTDB): domain Bacteria; phylum Pseudomonadota; class Gammaproteobacteria; order Pseudomonadales; family Oleiphilaceae; genus Marinobacter. The sequence continues at coordinate 219,400 of NZ_JASSVM010000002.1, forward strand.
GTCACGAGTCAATTGATAGCGTTTGATGATTTTAACGCCGGCCTCGGTGGTGAAACTGAGGTCAATGTTCAGCTGTTGTTCGCCGTCAGCCAGGACAAATTCTTTGGCAGAGCTTTCGAATACCGGAGGATTAGCAGCTCCGCGGCCATCCGGGCCGTCACGACCGATTAAACCGCTTTCCAGCAAATAGGTGCGGTTGTTGGTGTTGGAAAGCAGTTTGAGTGGCTGTTCACTGTCGAGTGATTCATCGAACTTGAGCAGTGAGCTCTCGACAATATTGCCCCCGATGCGATCAATCTTGAGATTGTAAACATCGGTCTTAACCGTCAGGTAACGGTTAGCAACGGTTTCATCCGTGTTTGAACTGACGGAAGTGACACTGCCTGCCTCCGGCGTTGAAAACTCTTCATTACCAGTACTGGCGGACCCACTTTCGGGAAGCACCATGTCGTCTGCGGACTGGCCGGTATCTGATGAAGACTGGGCCTGAACCACTTGCGGGGTTTGTGGTTGGTGATAATCCTCGTTCCAGGCAAGAACCATCAGATAACTGACAATCGCAAGACCGGCAAACAATACGATGCGTTGAATATCCATAAACTTAGGGTCTGGTCTGAGTAGTGGATTGAAGCTGTTCAGTCGGGCTATCTAGAGATTCAGGTTGGTGTTCCCTGACGCATTCTGTTCCCGGAACCGGATCATAACCGCCTTCACCCCAGGGATGACACCTCAATAAGCGTGTTCCTGCAAGATAACTGCCTTTGATGGCTCCGTGGTGCTGAATGGCCTCGACGGCGTATTGTGAACAGGTGGGGATGTGTCGGCAATGGCTGGCCATCATAGGACTGATAGCGTATTGGTAGAATCGAATGGGTAAAAGCAGGAATTGGCGCATTACTCGGTGCTCCGAGCGTTGTCATCCGGTTGGTCAGCGATTACCTGACGATACTTTTTCTTCACTCTGCGCCAGATATCGTTCAGTGACGAACGAACATCCGGGTTTTCCAGATGATTAAGCCCCTGTCTACCGAGCACGATGATATCCAGCGCAGGTAGATCCGGCTGCAGTCTGAAGGTTTCCCGAACCTGCCGTTTTATCCGGTTGCGTTGCACCGCATGTCGCAGGTTTTTCTTCGAGAAAATCAAACCAACCCTGGCGTGTCCCAAAGTATTAGGGGCAGCCAGGATCAGAAAATTCCTGTGCGGAACTTTCAGCTGTACGTCATCAAAGACTTTGCTGTAGTCCGAAGGCTTTAGCAGCCTGTTTGATTTCGGAAACGTCAAAGCCTTCATGAGGCAGGCTTCAGCTTACGCAGACAGACGTGCGCGGCCTTTGGCACGACGACGGGACAGTACCTTGCGGCCGTTAGCAGTCGCCATACGGGCACGGAAACCGTGAACACGCTTGCGCTTCAGGACGCTCGGTTGGAATGTTCTTTTCATGATGACGTTCTCACAAATCGTAAATTGAAATTTGTAACTGGCTGGAAAATAGACAGCCAAAACAGGAGCGGCATTCTAGTCAAATCTCACAGGAAGATCAACGTGTGTGAGTTGGGTGTGGCAGGATTTTGATGTGGGTAGATACCCGGATCGTCAGTAATAGATTTAATAGGTCTTTCTTAAAATTCTTTCAAAGATTAATTATTACTGTTATTACGCAGCCTGTTTTCTGTGGAAAAACCTATTATTCCATTTATAAACAATATTTTGTGATAATGATAAGGCTTGTGACAGGTAGCCGTGAGGCCTGTGGAGAAGTGACTGGTGAAATGTGGACAAGTTGGTTTCGGGTCGAGGCTCAGAGTTATGCATGGATCGATACAGGGTTTTCACACAGGGCTTAACCCCGACTGTACACAACCCCTTGTGTATAACTATTTTTAAGGTTTTTTCTGTACACAAGGCTGTAGATATGTCTGTAACAATTTGAATCTCATATTTAATTGTTTCCACAGGCTGTTCATTACGTGCCTTAACGGCCTTTTACTGAACCCCCGCTCAGGGTAGAATCCGGGGTCACCTTGAGCAGCGGGAAAACCTTTTCCGATGTGAGAATAGTCAGGTTGTCGGGAGCAGGCGGTCGTGCCTAACAGTATGTGGCATCAATGTCTTGAAGTACTTCGGGATGAATTTCCCGCACAACAGTTCAATACCTGGTTGAGACCCCTTCAGTCGGATCTTCGCGAAGGCCAGTTGATGCTGTTTGCTCCGAACCGTTTTGTGATGGACTGGGTGAACGAGAAGTATTTGCGCCGTATAGAAGAGGTCCTGAAAGACCTGAATGGTGGTCAGGCACCCAGGGTGCATATGAAAGTAGGTTCAGCGCCAAAGCCGGGGGATCCGGTGGACCGGTCGGTGGCGGATGTCGACGAGACAGGGCAAACAGTCACGGACGAAGAAAAGAGCGTGGCGGCAACGGTCTCTACAAGTCCCTCAAGTTCGCCTAACCTGTCGACATCGACTATGAATGGCCAGCGGCGATCAGTGCAGGTAGAGGGCGATATCAAGCACCAGAGTTTCCTGAATGAAACCTTTACCTTTGATACCTTCGTAGAAGGCAAATCCAACCAGTTGGCCCGTGCGGCTTCCATGCAGGTCGCCGAAAACCCTGGTGGTGCCTATAACCCGTTGTTTCTGTATGGCGGCGTTGGTCTTGGTAAAACGCACCTCATGCATGCCATTGGCAATGAAATTGTTCGTCGTAATCCGAAGGCCAAAGTGGCGTATCTTCGTTCAGAACGATTTGTTGCGGATATGGTGAAGGCGCTTCAGTTGAATGCGATCAATGAGTTCAAGCGTTACTACCGTTCTGTTGATGCCTTGTTGATTGATGATATTCAGTTCTTCGCTCGGAAAGAGCGTTCGCAGGAAGAATTTTTCCATACCTTTAATGCACTGCTGGAAGGTGGCCAACAGGTGATTGTGACCTGCGATCGGTTTCCGAAAGAAATTGTCGATATGGAAGAACGGCTCAAATCCCGTTTTGGTTGGGGTCTGACGGTGATGGTTGAACCGCCAGAGCTGGAAACCCGGGTCGCTATTCTGATGAAAAAAGCGGATCAGGCTAACGTTAAACTGAGCAGTGAAGCGGCCTTTTTTATTGCTCAGAAGATCCGGTCTAACGTGCGAGAACTCGAAGGCGCGCTTCGTTTGGTGATAGCGAATGCTCACTTCACGGGTTCGGAGATTACACCGCCTTTTATCCGTGAAAGCCTGAAAGACTTGCTGGCGCTGCATGAGAAACAAGTCAGTGTGGATAATATTCAGCGAACGGTTGCCGAGTATTACAAAATCAAGGTGGCCGATCTGTTATCCAAGCGGCGTACCCGTACCGTCACTCGCCCACGGCAAGTGGCCATGCTGTTGTCCAAAGAATTGACTAATCACAGTCTGCCTGAGATTGGCGATGCGTTTGGCGGGCGTGATCACACCACGGTGTTGCACGCCTGCAAAAAGGTTCGGGAACTCCAGGAGACCGATCCCGGCATCCGGGAGGACTACCAGAATTTCATGAGATTGCTGACCACCTGATGACCAGTCAGGTGTCATAACCCTTAAACATTCACTTCCGATAACTGAAGCCGAGTGCCATGAAACTGACAATCAGCCGTGAATCACTGCTTATTCCGCTGCAAAGCATCGCTGGCGTTGTGGAAAAAAAACAGACCATGCCGGTTCTGTCCAACGTATTGCTGGAAGCCGACGACAACACACTGACGTTGACCGGTACCAATATGGAAGTTGAATTGGTTGGCCGGGTTAGCCCAGTACATGTTGATCAACCCGGTCGGATCACCGTTCCGGCCCGGAAGTTGTCCGATATCTGCCGTGCGCTGGGGGATGAAGCCCCCATTGATTTAGCTCTGGAAGGTGATCGCCTTCATGTTCGCGCGGGTAATTCGCATTTTACTCTGTCCACCTTGCCGGCAGAGCATTTTCCCAATGTGGAAGACGAGCCCGAGAGCTTTCGACTGGAACTGCCACAGAAAGAACTGGGCCGCATGTTCGATGCCACGGCCTTTGCCATGGCGCAGCAGGATGTTCGCTACTACCTCAATGGCTTGTTGCTGGAAGTCGATTCCGGACACGTTCGTACTGTAGCGACGGACGGTCATCGCCTGGCGTTGGCACACTTTGATATGGAAACCGGTTGCCCGGAAGCGCGCCAGGTGATCGTACCCAGGAAGGGTGTACTGGAACTCGCCCGGTTGCTGGACGACGAAGCATCGCCGGTCACCCTGGTTATTGGTGACAACCATCTTCGGGCGACGGTGGGGTCTTACACCTTTACCTCCAAGCTGATTGAAGGCAAATTCCCGGACTACAATCGGGTTATTCCACGGGGCGGAGATAAAGTGGTGTTGGCTGATAGGTCAACCCTCAAGAACACCCTGCAGCGCGCTGGGATCCTGTCCCACGAGAACATTAGGGGTGTGCGGCTGAACCTGTCACCCGGGCAGCTCGAGGTGTTTGCCAATAACCCTGATCAGGAACAGGCTGAAGATGCGCTGCCTGTGGATTACCAGGGCGAATCCCTGCAGATCGGTTTTAATGTAGGCTACCTCATTGATGTAATGAACGCGCTGGACGACGCTCAGGTAAAAGTGACTTTGTCGAACCCGAACAGCAGCGCGTTGATTGAAGCTGAAAACGACAACGGCTGTATGTACGTTGTCATGCCCATGCGTTTGTAATTGTTGCCGGAGGAAGTGATGGGACCCGTAACGAATGGAATCAAAGGCGCGTTCAGGATTGGTCAGACCCTGACCGTGCTCGGCCGGACCGGTCTGAACTGGGTTCGGGGCGATCGCCCTCCCACACCAAAACTGTTGCGCCAGACGTTCGAGAATCTGGGTGCGACCTATATAAAGCTGGGCCAGTTTATTGCCAGTTCGCCGACTTTCTTCCCGAAGGAGTATGTGGAGGAATTTCAGTACTGTCTCGACAGAACACCGAGTTTACCGTTCAGTGTGATCAAGAAGATTATCCGGGACGAACTTGGCAGGCCGATTGACCAGGTGTACTCGGAAATTGATCCGGTAGCCCTGGCCTCAGCCTCCATTGCGCAGGTTCATGCGGCCAGGCTGCTGACCGGCGAAGAGGTTGTGATCAAGGTTCAAAAGCCTGGTGTTGAAAACATCTTGCTGACGGACCTCAATTTTCTGTATTTGTCAGCCCGCATTCTCGAAGCACTGGCGCCGAAGCTTTCCTGGACGTCCCTCTCCGGTATTGTGGATGAAATCCAGAAAACCATGATGGAGGAATGCGACTTCATCAAGGAAGCGAACAACCTTAAGGTGTTCCGGGATTTTCTTCACAGCACCCATAACGAAGACGCAACGGTACCCAGGGTATACGAGCAATGCAGTAGCCGTCGTATCCTGACGATGGAACGTTTTCATGGTGTTCCTCTGACGGATCTCGAAAGCATTCGGGGATACGCCAAAGATCCTGAACGTACCTTGATTACGGCGATGAACACCTGGTTTTCAAGCCTGACCAAGTGCGAGTTTTTTCATGCCGACGTACATGCGGGCAATCTGATGGTACTTAAGGACGGCCGGGTTGGTTTTATTGATTTCGGAATTGTTGGCCGTATCAAGCCGGATACCTGGCAGGCCGTTAGCGATTTTATTTCGGCCATCATGGTGGGGAATTTTGAAGGCATGGCGGATGCCATGGTTCGTATCGGCGTCACTCGCCGTGCGGTGAAGGTTGACGACCTGGCGGCAGATCTTCAGCGCCTTTACCGGCAAATGGACCGTATGGTACCTGATGAAGCGGCCTATCAGATGGAGCAGGCGGAAGATGACGTAAACCATATTCTGATGGATATGGTGAAAGTGGGCGAAAGTCACGGGCTTCATTTTCCCAGGGAGTTTGCTTTACTGTTGAAGCAGTTCCTCTACTTCGACCGTTACGTTCATATCATGGCGCCGGAAATGGATGTGTTTATGGATGAACGGCTGACCATGCTGCATTAACGAGCGAACCGCTCTCGCATCTTGTACACTAAAGGCAATGCCGGCTACCGGCATTGCCTTTTCTTTTTTACAGCCTCCGGTTTTCTATCCGTATCGAGATATCTTCCTTTATGGCGCTTGTGAAACTCCAGACTCAGAATTTCAGAAACCTGGAGCCCGACGCCGTCGGTTTCTCGCCATCGTTCAACCTTCTTTATGGCGCTAATGGCAGCGGTAAATCCAGTGTGCTCGAAGCTATTGGCTACCTTGGGCTGGGCCGTTCTTTTCGGGTGACTCGACACCAAGCCGTTGTGTCTCATGGCCAGAACAAACTGACGGTTTTCGGCGCGCTGGATGCGGGGCTTTCAGAACGGCCCGAGGAAATTGAGTCCCGGCAGCAGGGTGCAGCCCAACGATTAGGGATTTCGCGGGATATCGCCTTAAAGGAAACGATGCTGCGGGTGGATGGCGAGGCGGTCCGAAATCTGTCGGCACTGGCGATGCGGCTACCGGTTTCAGTCATTGATCCCGGCGTTTTCGATATTGTTGCCGGTGGTCCTGGAAAACGTCGGCAATTTCTCGATTGGTTAGTGTTCCACGTGGAACCTTCGTTTTCTTCTTTATGGCAACAGTGCCAGAGAGTGACATCACAGCGGAATCAAACGCTCAGAAATGGTAGAATCGATGAATCGCTGATGAGGGTATGGGATAGCCAGTTTGGGGCCCTTGCTGAATCTCTCAGTGACACCAGAGAGGGTGTTTTTCAACAGTTCCGGGCAACGTTCGAAGAGGTGCTCAAGGAACTGGACGCGGGATGGACCGAAGGGCTCAAAATGGAGTTCTATCCTGGCTGGGATCGTTCCCAATCTCTGGTTGAGGTATTAAAGGCTCACCGGGAACAGGAGCGCCGGATGGGGCATACGTTGTATGGCCCCAACCGCGCAGATATCCGCCTTAAATTTGGTGGCCGACCAGTGGCTGAAACGTTTTCCCGAGGTCAGCAGAAGACCCTGGTCATTTTGATGAAGATTGCCCAGGGCAAAGTTTTGAGTGATCTGGGTAAACAGGTCACGTTTTTACTGGATGACATCAACGCCGAGCTGGATGTCCGACACCGGATAATGCTGGCTCGAAAGCTCCAGGAATTACGTTGTCAGGTGTTTATTACCTCGATAGAGCAACCGGAACCCAATGTGCTTTGGGCGGGCCGGCAGGCACCGGAATACAGAATGTTCCACGTGGAACATGGAAAATTGACGGAAGAATAAACCAGGTAACGTTGCAGCAGATCCTGAAAGTACTGCTGAATCGGTTACCGGGTACCACCTTCAGGAGTCTCGTTAATGAGTGAATCGAACTACAATTCCTCCAGTATCAAAGTCCTCAAGGGGCTGGATGCGGTGCGGAAGCGCCCGGGCATGTACATTGGCGACACCGATGATGGCACCGGCTTGCACCACATGGTCTTTGAATTGGTGGATAACTCCATCGATGAGGCTCTGGCCGGCCACTGCTCGGAGATCGGCGTAATTATCCACCCGGATGAGTCCGTCAGCGTTAAAGATAACGGCCGTGGTATTCCCGTTGATCTGCACGAAGAAGAAGGCGTGTCAGCGGCCGAAGTTATCATGACCGTACTGCATGCCGGTGGTAAGTTCGATGATAACTCCTACAAGGTTTCCGGCGGACTGCACGGTGTTGGGGTATCGGTTGTAAACGCGCTTTCTTCCAAACTGACTCTGACCATTCGTCGTGAAGGCAAAGTCTACGAGCAAAGCTACACCCACGGTGTGCCCGATGCGCCCCTGGGTCCTGTGGGTGATACCGAAGCTTCCGGAACCAAGGTGCACTTCATTCCGTCACCGGAAACTTTTACTCACATTGAATTCCACTACGACATTCTGGCCAAGCGTCTGCGCGAGTTGGCGTTCCTGAACAGTGGCGTGCGTATTCGTCTGACCGACGAGCGCAGCGGTCGGGAAGAAGTGTTTGAGTACGAAGGCGGCTTGCGGGCATTTGTTGAACACCTGAACACCAACAAAACCCCAATCAACAGGGTATTCCACTTCAGCCGAGAGCGTGAAGACGGTATTTCGGTAGAAGTGGCCATGCAGTGGAATGACGCCTTCCAGGAAAACCTCTACTGTTTTACCAACAACATTCCGCAGCGGGACGGGGGCACACACCTGGCAGGATTCCGCGCCGCCCTCACCCGCTCTTTGAACAACTATATCGAGCACGAAGGCTTGGGCAAAAAGGCCAAGGTAGCCACCTCTGGCGATGATGCCCGGGAAGGTTTGACCGCCATTGTCAGCGTGAAGGTACCGGACCCCAAGTTCTCATCGCAGACCAAAGACAAACTGGTATCGTCTGAGGTAAAGACCGCGGTTGAGCAGGAGTTGTACCAGAGCTTTGCGGAATACCTGCAGGAACAACCCAACGAAGCCAAGTTGATTGTCAACAAGATGATCGAAGCAGCCCGTGCCCGGGAAGCCGCGCGCAAAGCCCGGGATATGACCCGTCGTAAAGGCGCGCTGGACATCGCCGGTTTGCCCGGGAAACTGGCGGACTGCCAGGAAAAAGACCCCGCCCTGTCCGAACTGTTCATCGTGGAGGGTGATTCTGCGGGTGGCAGTGCCAAGCAGGGTCGAGATCGGAAAACCCAGGCCATTCTGCCGTTGAAAGGTAAGATCCTGAACGTTGAGAAGGCTCGCTTCGATAAGATGTTGTCGTCTGCGGAAGTTGGGACGCTGATTACCGCACTGGGCTGTGGAATTGGCCGGGAGGAGTTTAATCCGGACAAACTGCGCTACCATTCCATTATCATCATGACGGATGCGGACGTGGATGGTTCTCACATCCGTACCCTGCTGCTCACCTTCCTGTTCCGTCAGATGCGTGAAATTATCGAGCGTGGTCATGTCTTCATCGCCATGCCGCCGTTGTACAAGGTCAAGCGTGGCAAGCAGGAGCAATACCTGAAGGATGAGAAGGCGAAGGTGGCCTACCTCACCCAGACCGCTCTGGACGGTGCCCAGCTGTACGTGAACCAGGATGCGCCACCGATCAAGGATTCCGCACTGGAAACCATGATCAAGGATTACCAGGCCGTCATGGCAATGATTGAGCGCTTGTCCCGTGCCTATCCAGCCAAAGTGCTGGAGCAGATGATCTACAACGACACACTCACCGCAGAGCAACTGAAAGAAGAGGCGCCAGTCGCGGCCTGGGTCGGTCGTTTGAGCGGCGGACTGGACCTGGATACCCGTACAGGCACCAAGTACACCTTTTCGGTGACCCGGGACGAAGAGCGTAACCTCTACTTGCCCAAGGTGACTATCTACATGCACGGCATCCCGTATGAGCATGTGTTCAGTCACGATTTCTTTGAGTCGTCGTCCTACAAAGCGATTGCCCGCCTGGGTGAGACACTGGAAGGCTTGATTGAAGAAGGTGCGTATATCCAGCGCGGGGAGCGCAAGCAGGCGGTACTGTCGTTCGCCGGTGCCCTGGACTGGCTGATGAAAGAAGCTCAGCGTGGCCTGAATATTCAGCGCTACAAAGGGCTGGGTGAGATGAACCCGGATCAGTTGTGGGAGACCACCATGGATCCCGAGAGCCGCCGGATGATGAAAGTCACCATCGAGGATGCCTTCGCCGCGGACCAGATCTTCACCACTCTGATGGGCGATGATGTTGAGCCAAGGCGTATCTTTATCCAGACCAATGCACTGGAAGTGACGAACCTGGACATCTGATTCTTCAGTACTTCAGGCATAAAAAAACGGTGGTTTCCGAAAGGAGCCACCGTTTTTTAATTCTGGATACGAACTCTCCCGGGCACACGGCCCTATTCGGAAGAGTGGGATCGCTTACGTTCTTTCTCTTTTTCCTTTTCAACCAGATGCGGTGCCATGACTTCTTCCAGCGTATGCCCGGTCAGCCGGCTGATGGTGCGCCACAGATACCAGAAGATCAGCAGCATCATGACCATGGAAGGGATGGCAATCATCGGATAGCTCACCAGAGTCATCCGGCCAAGTTCTTCGTTGAACGCCTGGGTACCGGACGGGCTGACCACAATCCACTTGGCCAGTACATAGTTCATAATGGACGAGAACAGGAAGGTGCCGGAGAAAAAGTAACTGGCTTTGAGCAAGCGGGCTTCAAACTCCCCTACACAGCCCCTTTCTTCCAGAGATGCATGAATCTTGTCCACATCCAGCACATTCGGGTTGTAAAGAAGCGTGCGCACTAACGGGTATTTGGTCCGGGTGGAGATCAATACGGCCAGGCCAATCACCGCTGGGACGGCCGCCTCTTTGATGGCTAGCCAGCCGGCATCAAGTTCCAGCAAGCCGATACCGCCCGTCAGGCCGACACTGATCAGACCCAAGAGCGCGATAAAATTCTTTTTACGGTAACGAATCAGCTCAAACAAGCCCCAGCCAAGGGGAAATGCCAGGCCAATGATAAGGGCATTCACGCTACCAAGGTCGTCATCACCACTGAATTTCATCAGTATGACGGAGGGAATGATGATACTGACCAGCAAGTCGATCCAGGGTCTGGGCTTATGGTCCGGAGTATTGGAGGGTTTTGCAGAGGTCATGGAGTCGCCTGATTGGTGGAACAACAGCAGGCGTGAAAGCACTGCCGGAGAATGATCGTCCGGCAGTATACGATGAATGCGAAGCCTAAGGTAAGCGCAGCCGGGGGGGGCTGCGCCAAGGTGGGCTGGACTTCAGGCCCCGGCTTCTTTCAGACACTCTTCTACGATGGCCAGGCCTTCCTCGAGCACTGCATCTTCGATGGTTACCGGCATCAGGAAGCGCAGCGTGTTGCCATACATGCCGCAGCTGAGCAGGATGAGCCCTTTCTCTTTGGCCTTTTTGGTGATGGCCGCGACCAGTTCCGGCATGGGCTTGCGCGACTCTTTGCTTTCCACAAGCTCAAACGCCGCCATGGCGCCGAGATTGCGCACGTTATCCACGTGGGTGAACTGTTCCTGCCATTGGCTGAAACGTTTGTTCAGCTTCTCTCCCAGCTTCAGGCTGCGGTTCAGGATGTCTTCTTCGGCGAACACATCGAATACCGCCAGCGATGCGGCACAGGCTGTGGGACTGCCGGTATAGGTGCCGCCCAGAGAGTTGGGTCCGGAAGCATCCATGTGTTTGTCGGTACCGACAATGGCGGAGATGGGCATACCGTCAGCCATGGATTTCGCCATGGTCATGATGTCCGGCTCAACACCGCTGTGTTCGATCGCAAACATCTTGCCGGTCCGGCCAAAGCCGCTCTGTACTTCGTCCACCACCATAAGGATGTCGTTTTCGTCGCAGATCTTGCGAATCTCTTTCAGGAAGCTGGTAGACGCCGGGTAGAATCCGCCCTCACCCAGAACCGGCTCCAGAACAATGGCGGCCGTTTCATGGGCTGGTGAGTCCGCCTTCATCGTCATTCTGAGGCCGCGCAGGGCTTCGTCTTCGGTCACACCGTGGTAGGGCACCGGATAGGGAGCACGAAACACCATGCCGGGCATCGGGCCGAAGGACGTCTGATACGGTGCGGCTTTGCCGTTCATCGCCATGGTCATAAAGGTACGACCGTGATAGCCGCCGTCGAAACAGATGACGTTGGTCTTGCCGGTGGCGGCACGGGCAATCTTGACCGCGTTCTCCAGTGCTTCGGCACCGGAGTTGGCCAGCATCACCTTGGCATGGCCTTTAACCGGCACTACTTCACTTAGTTTCTGCGCCAGTTTTACGTAGCCCTCATAGGGCATTACTGTCTGGCAGGTATGCATCAGCTTGTCGAGCTGCGCTTTGACCGCCTCAACTACTTTCGGGTGCCGATGGCCAATGTTCAATACACCGATACCGCCGGCGAAATCGATCATGCGTTTGCCATCGGCGTCCCAGACTTCTGCATTCAGGGCGTGATCTGCAAATTGGTCATTCGGGCTTGCTGCGCCTGCGGCGACGTACCGCTCTTTGAGTGCCTGCAATTCGCTGTTGTTCACTTTGCGTGTCTCCCTGTGTCAGGAATAGGAATGTCTATTACCAGTGTAGGGAGTACGCACCCAACACACAAACCGACCAACGTGGCACTCAGGCCGCGGTGTCGCGAAATTGGAGGCTGGCCAGGCGCCGGTACAACGCGTTGGCGTTGATCAACTGGTCGTGACTGCCGACCGCCAGCAGCCGGCCCTCATCAAACACCGTAATCCTGTCGGCATCTCGGACTGTTGACAGCCGATGAGCGATCACCAGAGTGGTTCGGCCCTCGGTGAGCGCCGGCATGGCCTGCTGGATCAAGTGTTCGCTTTCCGCATCCAGCGCGCTGGTAGCTTCATCCAGCAGCAGAATCGGGGCATCAGCCAGCAGCGCCCGGGCAATCGCCAGCCGCTGTTTCTGACCACCTGAAAGTCCCATGCCGGCATCGCCCAGAGGTGTGTCGTACCCTTGCGGCAGGCTTTGAATAAATTCATGGGCATGGGCAATACGAGCGGCCTTCTCGACCTCGGTTTGAGTGGCATCTGGACGGGCGTAGCGAATGTTGTCAGCCACAGTGCCGTGAAACAGCGCGGGATTCTGAGGAACCAGAGCAAAACACCTTCGCAGCTCAGACAGGGGCAGGCTGGCTGTGTCTATGCCATCCAACCGGATAGAACCGGCCTGTAGCGGATAGAAACCCAGTAGCAGATCAAACAACGTGGATTTACCGGCACCGGACGGACCGACCAGGGCAAGGGTCTCACCCGGCTGGATCTCCAGAGAGACCTCGGCAAGCGCTGGTCGCTCCGTGCGCCCGCTATAGCTGAAGGTCAGGTTATCCAGAGTGATAGCACCGGTCACCGTGCCCGGAAGCCTGGCGGTTCCCGTCTCGGGGCGCCGCTCCGGCTCGGTCTGCAGCAGCTCAAACAGGCGAGCTGCGGAACCAGCGGCGCGCTGCAATTCGCCAATCACCTCACTGATGGCTCCAGCCGCGACCCCCACCAGCAGGCTGTAGAACACAAAGGCGGCCAGCTCCCCTGGCGAGATCCGCCCGTGAATCACATCCAGCCCGCCAATCCAGATCACAATACCCACAGCCCCCATCACCAGGGAAATCGCCAGTGTGGTCAGCCAGGCGCGCTGGCGAATCCGTTGCCGGGCAATATCGAAGGCCTTTTCAGAGACCTCGGCAAAGTACCGGCGGTCGTGGGGCTGATGATTGAAGGCCTGTACGGTTTTGATCTGGCTGAGATTCTCCCCGACATAACTGCCAACATCCGCCACCCGATCCTGACTCAGTCGGGACAGCGCCCGCACCCGGCGGCCGTAAAACAGGATCGGCGCAATCACCAGCGGAAACCCCAGCAGGATGATGCTGGCCAGCTTGGCGTTGGTGATAAACAGTAATACCAGGCCGCCGATGAGCATCAGCGTGTTGCGCAACGCAATGGATACGGTAGAGCCAATCACCGATTGCAGCACCGTGGTGTCGGCGGTAAACCGGGACTGGATTTCCAGCGCCCGGTTCTGTTCGAAAAAGCCCGGGTGAAGGTCAATCAGGTGGTTGAACACTTTCTTGCGAATATCCGCCACCACCCGCTCGCCAATCCAGGACACCAGGTAGAATCGGGCAAACGAACCAAAGGCCAGGCCGAGCACCAGGACGAAGAACAGACCGACGGCTTGGGCCAGGTTCTCCGGAGATTGCGTGGCGAGGCCCTGGTCCACCAGAATACGCAAACCCTGCCCCAGGCCGAGGGTGATGCCGGCAGTGATGACCAGGGCCACCAATGCCCCGACAACCGCGCGCCGATAGGGACTGATAAACTCGATGACAAGTCTTAGCGCTTTACGATGATTGGGGCTGATGGCTGATCTCCTGATCAATCAAGATTTAATAAAGTCGTTTGTTTTACGATTTGTTCTCCATTGAAGACGTATCATAGCTGTTAGCAAGAGTGCACGGGAAAGGCTCCCCACCTCGGGCGCTCGACATCTCCAAAAGTCCAAGGATTCTGCATTGAGAGCTTACGCTGATAACGACTACCCCGCTGACCACAAACCCGATTGGTCGATCATTTCTGGATTGTGGCCCTATTTGCTGGAATTTCGGGGCCGGGTGGTGCTGGCTCTGTCATTGCTGGTACTGGCTAAACTGGCCACGGTGGCCACACCGGTGGCGCTGAAATACATCGTCGACTATCTGGACCAGAACCGCGGCGCCGACATGCTGCTGTGGATTCCGGTCGTGCTGGTGGTGGCCTATGGCTCCCTGCGCTTTGGCGCTACCCTGTTCAGTGAGCTGCGGGATGCCGTGTTCGCCCGGGTGGCCGAGCGCGCGATGCGGCGGGTGTCGCTGCGGATCTTTGAACACCTGCATCAGCGCGAGCTGGGTTTTCATCTGGACCGCAAAACCGGTGGCCTGGCCCGGGATATTGAGCGTGGCACCAACGGCATCAGCTTTCTGCTCCGCTTCACCCTGTTCAACATCGTGCCCACCATCCTGGAAATCCTGTTGGTGGCGGGCATCCTGTTAGTGGTGTTCAATGTCGGCTATGTGCTGGCCATTCTGGTGGCAGTGGTGGTGTATGTGGTGTTCTCCATCAAGATCACCGAGTGGCGAACCAAGTTCGTGCGCGAGGCCAATGCCCGGGACAACCAGTCCAACTCCCGGGCCATCGACAGCCTGCTCAACTACGAAACCGTCAAATACTTCAACAACGAACGCTACGAAGCCGAACTGTACGACCAGGACCTGGACGACTGGGAAAAGGCCAGGCTGAAGAACCGCTTGTCCCTGGCCACCCTGAACGCCGGCCAGGCGCTGATCATCGGCGTGGCGCTGATTGTGATCATGGCCATGGCAGTGGGCGAAGTGGCCACTGGGGAGATCACTCTGGGCGATTTCACCATGATTAACGCCTACCTGATCCAGCTGTTCATCCCCCTGAACGCCCTGGGCTTCGTCTACCGGGAAATCCGCCAGGCCCTGGTGAACGTGGAGCGCCTGTTCAAACTGCTGGGGGATAAACCCGCGATCCAGAACGCACCGGATGCCAAACCCCTGGCTGTGGATAACGGCGAGGTACGCTTCGAACACATCCACTTCGCCTACCGCCCGGACCGGCCCATCCTTCAGGATGTGAATTTCACCATTCCGGCTGGCCACACGGTAGCGGTGGTGGGTGCCAGCGGTGCCGGCAAATCTACCCTCGCCCGGCTTCTGTTCCGCTTCTACGATGTGGATAAAGGTGCTATCCGGATTGATGGCCAGGATATTCGTGAAGTAACCCAGGACAGCCTGCGTTCAGCCATTGGTGTGGTTCCGCAAGACACCGTCCTGTTCAACGACACCCTGTATCGAAATCTTGCCTACGGCCGCCCCGAAGCGACCGAGGAAGAAGTCTACCGGGCCGCCCGCATGGCCCATCTGGAGGACTTTATCCACAGCCTGCCGGAAGGTTACGACACCAAGGTGGGTGAACGGGGCCTGAAGTTGTCCGGTGGCGAAAAGCAGCGGGTGGCCATTGCCCGGGTAATTCTGAAGAACCCGCCTTTATTGATTCTGGATGAGGCGACCTCTTCGTTGGACTCCCTTTCCGAACAGGCAATCCTCGGTGCTTTGAAGGAGGTTAGTCGTCAGCGTACCACTCTGGTAATTGCTCACCGGCTGTCTACCATTCGTGACGCCAATACCATTCTGGTGATGGACGGTGGCAGGATTGTGGAAAGTGGTAGTCACAATGACTTGTTAGCACGCGGTGGTCACTACGCCCACCTGTGGGAGCAGCAGCATCGGAGTGGCGAACAGTAAGGGGGAAGGCCCTGCCAAAACACGCTGTGAATACGTCCGTGTACGCTCTGCTCCGCCATCCATGGCTCCGCAAGGTTTTGGCAGGGCCTTCCCCCTCACTGTCGCATCTGGCTTGGGTGTTCAGTGTTTTGAAAAGGCCTCCCCCGCTGAACCCCGGGACCCTTACTCCGTTAACCGAAGAGCCAGACCCGAAGCCCGCACCACCTGCTGCCCTACGCTATCCTTGAACACCTGCGCATCGCCAGTAATCAGGCTGAACCAGTTTTTCGCGCGGGTAATACCGGTGTAGACAAGCTCTTTGGTGAGCACCGGGCTGAGGCGATCTGGTAACACCAAGCAGGTGTGGTTGAACTCCGAACCCTGGGATTTATGCACCGTCATGGCATACACCGTTTCCAGTTGCTGCAGACGGCTGGGGGAAATCCAGCGAATGCCGCCGGTGCTGTCACCGCTGGGGAAGGCTACCCGAAGGGTCTGTTTTGGCTCGCCGGATTCGGTTTTATCCCAAGGTACACTGAAGGTAATCCCGATATCCCCGTTCATCAGGCCCAGGTTGTAGTCGTTGCCGGTGACCAGTACCGGCCGACCGGCATACCAGCCGTCGGTTTTGTCGATCAGCTTTTCTGCCAGCAACTGTTGGGCGATGCGCTGGTTCAAGCCTTCCACACCCCAGGGTCCTTTCCGTAACGCACACAGAACCTGGAAATCATTGAAGGCTTCCAGCACCGCTACCGCGTGGGCATCCCAGGCTTCCCGCGGACTGTCTGCGGTTAAACCGGAGCTGTGGATAACTTCCAGGTAATGGCGATAGCCCACCGGCGCTGGCAGCGCTTTGCCATTCACCACCCGCCCCTGCCCGGCGTTGCGGAAACTCTCGGGAGTGCCGGTGATGGCGTGGCGGCAGATCAGCTCCAGCGTCTGCTCCGGGTCGGGTCTCGCTGTGTGGCCGTTCAGCCAGATCACATCATCAAACTCGGCGTCCCGAATCTGCTTGAGCACGGTGCCTGTCAGAGCGCTCGTATTAACAGCTTCCGCTAACTGCCGGAT
Organism: Marinobacter sp. SS5-14b; assembly: GCF_030541005.1. Classification (GTDB taxonomy): domain Bacteria; phylum Pseudomonadota; class Gammaproteobacteria; order Pseudomonadales; family Oleiphilaceae; genus Marinobacter. Next base: position 236,223 of record NZ_JASSVM010000002.1, read on the forward strand.
ACCGCTGTCCTGCCCGAAACGATAGCTCTTGCGCAGCATGGCCACGGCCTGATCCAAGGGCTGGCCGGAGTTATGCACAAGATTGTCGGGTACCCGGGCGCCGGTGATGGCACCCAGCCAGATGGCGGTGTCCGGGGTGTAGTGGGCGTCGAAAGCCCGCTGGCACAGTTCGCCCAATACGGCGCCGGCATCCACCGAGGCCAGCTGGTCCTTGTCGCCCAGCAGGATCAGTTGTGCAGTGGCGGGCAGGGCGTCGAATACCGAGGCCATCAGGTCCACATCCACCATGGAGGCTTCGTCGATCACCAGGATATCCACCAGCAGCGGGTTGTCCTGGTTGTGACGGAACTGGCGGGTGTCGGGCCGGCTGCCCAGTAACCGGTGCAGGGTGGTGACCTTGGTGGGAATGTCGTCCAGTTGCACGGAGCCCGGTAAGTCTGCCAGTGGCAGTTTGCTGACGGCGCCGCCAATGGATTCGTTCAGGCGGGCGGCGGCCTTGCCGGTGGGCGCGGCCAGGCGGATACGGTACTTGCGCCCTGCCCGTTCCGGGCTTTCCCCGGCTACGGCCTGCAGGGCCGCCAGAAGATTCACAACGGTGGTGGTCTTGCCGGTACCCGGGCCGCCGGTGATCACCGCAAAGCGGTTGCGGGCCGCCAGGGCGCAGGCCAGTTTCTGGTAATCCACCGGTTCGGTGGACCGGAACAGTTTGTTGAGGGCTGTGGATAAGGTTTGCGCGGCCACCGATTGAGGGTCTGCCAGCGGCGACGGCAAGGCCAGCCGTTGCTGGATACCCTCGGCAATACGCTGTTCGTAGCGCCAGAACCGGCGCAGGTACAACCGGCTGCCGTTCAGTACCAGCGGTGCCGGCACGGAGCCATCGCTAACGGCGAAAGAGCCTTGCAGGGCCGCCAGGCAATCGGCCAGTTGCACCCGGGCCAGCAGATCCTGTGGATAAATCCCTTGCAGGTTGGCTACCTCGGATTCGGACAGACCGGCATGGGTCGGTTCTTCTGGCGGCAGCGCCAGGGTATGGCCGGCATCGGCCAGCAGCGTGGCCAGGTCGATGCACACGTGGCCCCGTCCCACCTGGTGGGAGGTTAGCGCGGCCAACAGCAGCACCAATGGTTGCGGGCTTTCACCCTGCTCTTCGCTGAGTTCCCGGATCAGCCGGGCAAAGCCGGTATCCAGCGGGCGAATCCAGCCGGCCTGTTGCCATTGCCCTAACAGGGTTTCGGTGTCGTTCAAGTTGGCCAGGTGATGGGAGTTATCCACAGGCTTGCGCGGTTCCGTTGCTGTTGTGTTCACCGGCGTGTCGTCCCCCAGGTCCAGGGCAAACTGGTTTTCGGTATGGCGGGTACGGCTCATGCGGCCACCTCCCCGGAGACTGGCTCGCCATCGAACAGGGCATCCAGTTGTTCAATCAGCACTCTGGGGGGCTTGTCGGTAAACGCGCCGCCGCTGGCGGAATTCACCCCGCGCAGGAACAGGTACACTGCGCCACCGATGTGCTGGTCGTAGTCATAATCCGGCAGCCGGGCTTTCAGCAGCCGGTGCAGGGCCAGCAGGTAGAGCACGTATTGCAGGTCGTAGCGCTTGTCCAGGATCGCCTGGCCCATGGCCTGGTCGGTGTAGGCGGCGTCCTCGCCCAAAACATTGGATTTGTAATCCAGCACGTAATACTGCCCCTTGTGTTCAAACACCAGGTCGATAAAGCCCTTGAGCATGCCGTTGAAGCGGTGGGTTTCGGCCCGGGGCCGGTCCGCGCCGTTCAGGGTGTGACGGGTGACCAGCGCATCCAGCTGCCGGATGCTGACATTGCGGCTTTCAAACCAGAATTCCAGTTCCGGGCGCAGGCTTTCCAGTTGCGCCAGGCTGGCGCTTTGCTGCCTTTCCCGGTCCAGCTTCAGCGGTTTCCGGATCAGTGCCAGCAGCCACTGTTGCAGGGGTTCCACCCAGTCGCTCCAACCCCGGGTACCACAACGGCGGGTGAGCTGTTCGTGCAGCAGCTCGGAGTTATCCACAACCCGCTGGAAGCCCTGGGCCGTGCACCATTCCAGTAATTCGTGCAGAAAGGTGCCGGGGCCGGCGCCTTTGGGGAAATGGTGATGGTTCCGTACGCTGGGCATGGCCGGCGCTTCGTCGGCTGGCTCCTGGGCGCTTTCTTCCAGCAGGTTCTGGGTCTGGGCGTCTTCCACCTCGCCGGTGAAGGTAACACCGGTGCCTGCCATGCCGGTGTATTCAATGCTGGAGTAACTGGCAATCCACCAGTCTTCCCTGGCTTCCCGGCTGGAGACCAGTGCCGGCCCCAGGGCTTCCGGGGCGGTTTCGGTGAATATCGTGCTTTCGGCTTCCGGCAGCGGGGTCATCCGGATTTCCGGGCGACCCTGGGCCAGGGTTGTCAGCGCCTGGCTGATGCCCTGCTCCGGTGATCCGGCCAGCACGTAGCCCAAACCGCTGTGCTGCCAGTTATCCACAGCCGCCGCGCCCACCCAGGTGGCAAACCGGGCCCGGGTCAGGGCCACGTAGAGTTTGCGAATGTCCTCGCCCAGGCGTTCCTGGTCGGCTTGTTCGATGTCTTCCGGCGTGGGGTCGAACACCGTTACCAGCTTGCGGGTGTCGTCGTGGTAGCGAACATACGCCTGCTTCTGGTTCTCTGCCCGGAAGGCGGTGCCGAAAGGCAGGAACACCAGCGGGTATTCCAGGCCCTTGGATTTGTGCACGGTAATCACCTTCACCAGCCCGGCGTCGCTTTCCAGGCGCAGGGTGCGGTGTTCGTCTTCTTCATCCGCCGCCCGCAGAATCTGGGTGAAGTGGTGCACCAGCGCGTGTTCGCCGTCCAGTTGCAGGCTGTCCTGCTGCAGCAGTTCGGCAATGTGCAGGATGTCAGTAAGCCTTCGCTCACCGTCGGGGCGTTGCAGCAAAAGGCCGGGCACCTCGAAGTCCATCAGAAAGCTGCGCAGCATCGGCAGCACGCCCTGGCTTTGCCACTGCTGCTGGTAGCCCTGAAAGCGCTCGATTTCCCTCTCCAACACCAGCTCGTCGGTCAGCAGCAAGTCCAGCGTCTGCCAGCTCTGGCCCAGGGTCGGTGTGGCCAGGGCGGTGCGGATGAAGGCCAGTTGCCGGGGCTCGGCGAAGGCCCGCAGCCAGCACAACACTTCCTTGGCTTCCTGGGAAGTCAGCACCGAATCCCGGTCTGACAGGTACACGCTCTTGATGCGCCGGCGCCCGAGGGCATCCCGCACCGCGGCCGCCTCGTTGCGGTTGTTCACCAGCACGGCGATGTCTTTGGGGGCCACCGGCTCCAGGTCGGCGGGGTTATCCGGCAGGGCAAAGCCGGCCTGTCCGGCCTGGCCCAGGGTCAGTAGCCGGGCAATTTCACTGGCGCAGGTTTCGGCTATCTCGGTGGTGGCGGTGCCCTTGGCGAGCCCCTTCGGGTTGCCTTCCTTGTCGGATTCACCGGATTCGTGGGTCCAGAACACCAGGCTGGGCTGGATGTCACCCTGCACCGCCCACAGGCGCCTGGTGCCGTTGGCATCCACGCCCTGGAACGGCAGCGGCGTGCTGTCGCCCTTACCGAACAGGAAGGCGCCTTTGGCGCTGTGCTGGTCGCTGTGTTCAAACACCCGGTTGACGGCGCTCACCATGGATTCGGCGGAGCGGAAGTTCTTGCCCAGGGTGAAAGTGCGTGCCTGCACACCCAGCCGTGCCTGCAGGTAGGTGTAGATATCGGCACCCCGGAAGCCGTAGATGGCCTGCTTTGGATCACCGATCATCAGCAGGCAGGTGTCCGGGCTGTTGGCTTCCACGTTATAGACCCGGTTGAAGATGCGGTACTGCACCGGGTCGGTGTCCTGGAATTCGTCAATCAGCGCCACCGGGAACTGCCGGCGGATGGTGGCCGCCAGCTGGTCGCCCCGGGGCCCGTGCAGGGCGTCGTCCAGGCGGGTGAGCAGGTCGTCAAAGCCCATTTCCGAACGTTGCTGTTTTTCCGCTTCCAGGCGCGCGGCAATCCAGTGGCTGGCGTGGCGCAGGATGTCAGACTTGGCGCTGGGCTGGTTCTGGCCGAATGCCATCAAGGCTTCGATGGCGTCGAAGGCCGGGTGATGGGGGCCGGGCTCGTCCCCTTTCAGGATGTTATCCAGGCCTTCGGGGGTCTGGTTCTTGTAACCGGCGGCGCTGTCCAGTTTCTCCGGCAGCAGTTCGTCGGAATCGGCCCAGGCCAGCAGGTTGTCCCAGACCTTGATCATGGCGTTCTTGCTGCCGCCGTGCAGGCGCTTGGCTTTGTGCAGGTGGTTCAACAGGTCGGTGACTTCCTGCTGCCACTGGGCCCAGGGGTGGGCTTTCAGTTCATTGGCCCGTGCCTGCCGTTCGCTGACCACCTGGTTGATGGCCTGGTGCACGTTCTCTGGCGGTGTGCCCAGGGCGTCCGGATCGTCGATCAGGTTGCGCACCGCCTTGCGCAGGTCGGTGGGGGTTTTCCAGTGGCTGAGGGCTTCGTCCATCAGGGCCGGCGGCAGCGGATAGACAAAGGTGCGCCAGTAATCCCGGGCCACGTCTTCCAGCAGTTCGCTCTGGTCGGTGGCCAGGGTGAGTTTGAACAGGCTGCCGCTGTCGAAGGCGTGTTCGCTGAGCATGCGGTTACACCAGCCGTGGATGGTGGACACCGCAGCTTCGTCCATCCATTCGGCGGCCAGCAGCAGTTTCTTGCGGCAGTCGGGCCAGCTGGCCGGGTCCGGATAGCTGTCATCCCGCAGCTTGTGGATAAGTGCGGTTTCCGGGGTGGGTTCCAGGCTGTCGGCGGCATCGGAAAACACCTCCGCTGCCTGGGTCAGCCGGGTGCGGATGCGGTCCCGAAGCTCCTTGGTGGCGGCGTCGGTAAAGGTCACCACCAGCAGGTTGGGGGGTAGCAGGTTCTGCAGCGGGCTGTCTTCGTCCTGGCCATGGCCGAGCACCAGGCGCACATACAGGATGGCAATGGTGAAGGTTTTACCGGTGCCGGCACTGGCCTCGATCAGCGCACTGCCGTTCAGGGGCAGCGCCAGCGGGTCCAGGTTCGGGTTGCGGTTAGGGGTTGTCTGATTCATGCCTGCTCCTCCTGGTAACCCACCTGCTCGGCGGCTGATTTGCCCTGCTCCGCTTCCCACAGAGGCACGTAAAGCTGGTGCAGCAAGGCTTCGAACTCGCCGCTGGCTATAAGCGCCACGGGGCTTTCAAAGGCGCCGCGCAGGTAGCCGGTATCCCGTTCCAGGGCGGTGGTGTAGGCCTGTTCCGCTTCACTGATGGCGCGCTCGTGGTCACCCACGTATTTCTTGCCGCCGTAGAAACTGGTGATCCAGGCAAAGCCGGCTTCGCAGTGAATGGGCAGGGCCCGGGTGGTGGCGTCCATCCAGCGGCCGAGAACGGCTTCGAAGTGTTTTTGTGCCTGTTCGGGTGCCATCACCGGGAAGTGGAATTTTCGGCCTTCTTCCTTACCCAGAATCAGGGTTTCAAAGGGCTGGCCACTGAGCTGCCCGGCCAGGTGAATCAGCCAGTCCCGCAGCAGGTTGGCGTAGCGCACTTTCTTGCCATTGCCTGAACTGCTCAGAAGGCCGGAGCTGGCGATGACCAGCCGGCACAATTGCCCTTGTGGATTGCAGCGCAGGTTGTCGATCAGGTCCGCCACTTCCGCCGAACCGAGGTCACTCGTGTGGCGAAACTCGAAGGGTAAAGGCTCGGCCACCACTTCCGGCCATTCGGCCAGGGCACCGCGATAGCGTTCGAACAGGTCCGGCAGCCGGCCGGCCAGTTCCGTGCGCAGGCGGTGTTCGGTGACGCCCATACCCAGGTCGCCCCGCCGGGCCATGCGGTCGAGTGTCGTTTCGAGCCGCTGGTACAGTTCTTCCTCGCTGGCGGCTTTAACGACACCTTCCTGAATCAGTTCGTTATCCAGTCGCCAGCGGTCCAGGCCGCTCAGGTCGAAGTTTTCGTTGTCGGTGTCTTCGTCTTCCACCTCTTCAAAGCGCACCTGCAGCCGGCGTTGGTAGAAGGTGTCGATGGGCTTTTTCAGGAAGTTTGCCAACTCGTTCAGACTGATAGGTTCTTCCGGCGCCTGATACGGCAGGGCTTGCCGGCTCTGCTCCGAGTTATCCACACCGTGGGCGCTGCGCCACTCCCGTTCGTAGGTAAACAGGCCGCGGGCCTGCAGTATTTCGGCCAGCGGTTTGGGCTGGGCGTCTTCGCCTTCGCCCAGGCCATTGGCTTTCGGGAAGTAGTCCCGGCTGAAGGGTTGTAACGGGTGTTGGGTGGTCAGGGCTTCGGTCACCGCAAGTTCCGGTTGCCCCGGCACGGCCCACAGGCTGTCCAGGTGATCCTGCAACTGGCCGATCAAGACTGAGGGTGGCCGCTCGGAATCGTCCTTGATGCTGCGCCCCACCCAGCTGATGTACAGCTGTTCCCGGGCGGACAGCAGGGCTTCCAGGAACAGGTAGCGGTCGTCTTCCCGGCGGGAACGGTCGCCGGGGCGATAGTCCTGGGCCATCAGGTCGAAATCCACCGGCGGCCGGGAGCGGGGGTAATCGCCGTCGTTCATCCCCAGCAGGCACACCTTGCGGAATGGAATGGCCCGCATGGGCATCAGGGTCGCGAAGTTCACCTTGCCGGCCAGGAAGCGCTGGTTCAGGCCGCCTTCGTCCAGGCCCTGCAGCAGCACATCCTTGACGATGTTCAGGGGCAGCGGCTGGTGATCAAGGCCTGCGGCGAGGGCATCTTCCAGCCATTGCTCGAGCTGGCGGCGGAAGCGGTTCAGCAACAGCAGGTCCTGGCCTTCCACCTTGTGGAAAAACTGCTCGAGCATGGCGGAGAACAGGGCTTCCCATTCACCGGGCGTGCGGGTGGCTTGCAGGGCCTGCCACAGGGTTTCCAGCTGGTGTACGAACTCGCCCAGGCGCCCGGCCAGGCTGGCTTGCAGGCCGCCGATTTCGCCATAGGGCTCAACCCCGCCCCAGGGCTCGTCATCGCCCATACCGTAACCCAGCAGCATGGACCGCAGGCCAGACTGCCAGGTGTTGCGATCCAGCTCCGCCGGCAGGTCCAGGCTTTCCCGGTGCTGGCCGTGCAGGCCCCAGCGGATGTTGGCGCCTTCCACCCAGCGCCGGGCCAGGGGAATCTCGTCTTCACTGATATCAAAGCGGTCGCGAATGCCGGGCACTTCCAGCAGGCTGATGATCTCGCTCACGCCAAAGCGGCTGCGGGGCAGCGACATCAGGGTTTCCAGGGCAATCAGCACCGGCTCGTGGTGGCGCTGGCCCTGGTCGGAAATGGTGAACGGAATGTGGCGTTTGCGGCCCGGCGAATAGCGGCCGAACACCGCCTGGATGTGCGGCGCATACACATTAATATCAGGCACCATCACAATCACATCCCGGGGCCGCAGCGTGGGGTCGGCATTGAACGCGGCCAGCAGTTGGTCGTGCAGGATTTCCACCTCCCGCTGGGGGCCGTGGGCGTCATGGAATACCACGGAATGGTCGCGGGCCAGATTTACCGTGCGCTGCTGTTGGCGGATTTCCTGCAGTGGCGTCAGGTTGTGGATATCGTTCTGCAGCTGGTGCAGCAGGCAGGGGTTATCCACATCGCCATGGTCGGTGAAGATGTCGATCTTCTGGCCCGGAGTCTGAAAGCTGGCGCGGTAATCGTCCGGGTTGTCGAACTCGTCCAGCAGGCGGATGTAGTCCCGGCCCTGCTTGCCCCAGGCGGCCAGGAGCGGATTGGCGTGCTGGTGCAGCTGGTCCGGATCGTCAATCTGTGACAGCACCGGGTGTGCGGCGCCCCGCTTGCGCTCGGCTTTCAGCAGTTCCCGGTCGCTGATGATATCAGCCCAGTAGAACTGGCAGGGGTTGTGCACGCACAACACCACCTGGCTAAAGCGGCTCAATACGTACAAAGCTTCGAGTGCCTGACGGGGTAGTGACGATACCCCGAACACCACAATGCGTTTGGGCAGGCGCCCCGGATTGGCTGGCTCGCTGATGCGCTGGCCCTGCTCCATAAAGCGGGTGTGAATCTGCGAACGGCTGGTGTGGGCCTCGCTGCCTACGTCTTCTACCAGCTTGCGCCAGAGTAACGGCTGCCAGAGGGTTTCCGGGTCCAGGGCCTTTTCTTCGCCCCGGGCGGTGATCACCACATCCTTGCCCTGCTCCCAGGCCGCCAGCCAGTCGGCGCGGAACACCTGGTACTGGTCGAACAGATCCGCCACTTTTTCGGCCAGCTGGAAGTTACGCAGGTCGGTATCGCTGCCGTCCAGGAATCGCGCCAGGGGCGTGAAGGCCTCATCCTGTCCCACCAGCTCCGGCAACAACCGGTACAGCCGCCATACCAGACGGCGCTTGTCGAAGGGGGATTGCTCCGGCACTTCGCCGTCCGGCAACACCGCCCGGTAGGCCTGCCAGATAAAGCGCGCGGGAAACAGGAAATCCATGCCGGCAGCAATGCCTAAGCCGCCTTCCACACCATCGTCGGTGCGCTTCTCCGCCAGTGCCAGCTTCAGCCACTGGGCAATGCCGTTACTCTGCACCAGGAAGGTCTCGCTCTGCAGCGGCGGCATAGGGTTCTGCCGGCAGATATAGACCACGGCGCGGCGCAGGTCTTCCAGGTGGTTGGCGTGGATGGCGTGAAAGCCGGGTTCAATGGCGGCCATGGGTGTCCTTAGCTGCGGAATTCGCTGGAATTGATGGCAAACAGCTTACCTTAAGCGCTCCCGGATTCGCAGAGGGTGCGCCAGGTTGCAGAACAAAGGATACCTGTGACTTGCGACAAAGAAGGTCGCGTTTGGTCAGCGCACCAGGTCGAGCAGCATTTGCCGCACCCGGGTGCTGGATTCCGCATCCAGGCAGGTCAGGTCTTCCACGTGCAGCTGGTGGCTTTGCAGAAGCCGGTACAGGGAGTCGGCCGAGATCGAGATGGAAACCTGCGTGTTGTCAGGCGCAGCGGACCAGTTCACATGCTGGTAGTGGTTGGTCTGGGCCAGATTCGGGTTTAAGAGCGCCATTCCCATAGAGCCTCCGAAGTTCAGTGCGCCGCCATAGCGGTTTGCGGTGTGGGGTAGGATGCGGGAATGTCTGGCCAGTTCAGGTACTCCGAGAAAAAGTCGGCCTGGCGTGGGGTATCGAGTAGCACTTCGATGCATTCATCAGTACTGCAACAGCCGCTGGGGCTACCATGGCAGGGCTCGGCCGATTGCAGACTTTCCAGGGCGCTGAACAGTACGTAGTCTGCGGCGGTATGGTCGCCCCGGTCGTGCAGGGCACGGCACACCAGAATGGCGGCCAGCGTCAGCTCCACATGCATGCAATCCGGGTGGTCAGCCCGCGCCAGACAGGCCAGGTCAAAGGCGCTGCCGGTGGCGGCAATCATCTTTTCGGTATCCTGGTTCTCGCAGAAGGTGAAGGCGTATTCCATCCAGAACAGCCATAACTCGTTCTGTTCATTGAGGGAAAGACGGGCAAACATCCGGCGGTGGCGTGGGCAGAGAAATTTCATGGCGTCCTCCTTGTCGTGATGCAAATGATAATAGTTATCATTAAATAGATTCGCAAGGGTAGCGATGATTAATTTTTGTGCATGGAATCGGTTTGAGCCGGCCCGCCTTCCGGCGTAAAGTTTGTGGCCTCATTGCCAATCCGACGTCTGCATTCCTATGACCAAGCACCGACCGGTTCCCGCCAGCCTGGATGATCCACTCTACTATCTGGAGAACATGGATATTCTGGTGGCCTGGGTAGCGGACCACCACGCTGACCTGTTAACTGAAGCAGAGCGAAACCGGCTGTCGGCCTTTGCCAGCCTGGAGACCGGGCCCCGGGCGTTGCTCACGCGGATGGTCATGCGCACCGGTGAGCTGTTCCGGGCTGACAAGTTGCGCTACCCGGAACTGCCGCTGCCAGAGGCAGACGCGCTCAAGTTATTGGCGCAGGAGGGCTGGCTGAATAGCGCTCCGGATCTGAGCCTGGATGACCTGTTCCGGTTGTTTACCCTGGCGGAATTAAAGCCGGTATTTGGCGGTTGGCTGCAACAGCAAGGCTACCCGAAAACCCTGGGTAAGGCGCAGATGCGTGAGTTGCTGGCGGAACCGTTCAGCGAACCCCGGCCCTTGCGGGATTGGATGCCTGATGACGGTGAAGCTGCGCAAGTCGTCCAGCTCCAGGACATGGCCCTGTTCGACCGCATCCGCCTGATGTTCTTCGGCAACCTGCGCCAGAGCTGGACCGATTTTGTGCTGGTGGAACTGGGCGTACAGCAGTTCGAGCCGGTGCCCTTTACCCCGGAATCCCGCGCCTTTCAGCATCGCTCGGAAGTGGATTGTTACCTGCAGATGCACCAGTGCCGGGAACGGCTCGATAAGGGCGAACCGGCGGCGGACGTCTGGCCCGATGTTCCCGGCCCTGTGGATAACCCCTGGCTCACCAGCCGCCGGGACCGGCTGTTGCTGGAGCTGGGCCGGCAGGCGGAACGCCAGGGTGAGCAGGAACTGGCGTTGCAGGTATGGGCGGCCAGTAGCCACCGGGAAGCGCGGCTGAAACAGCTGCGGTTGCTGGAGCGGATGAAGCGTTTTGACGATGCCTGGGCCATTGCTTGCCGTTGGCAGACTACACAACTGAGTGATGCCGAAGCCCAGGGCCTGAGCCGCCTGCTGAAACGGCTGGCAGCCAAGGTGGGAGCCGACAAACCCGAGCCTGTGGATAACCCGCCGCTGCGGGAATTCACCCTCACCTTGCCCAGACCGGACACCGGCACCGTGGAGCTGGCGGCGGTTCAGCACCTGACCACCGAACAAGCCCCGGTGTTCTATGTGGAAAACACCCTGATCAACGCCCTGTTCGGCCTGCTGTGCTGGCCGGTGATCTTCAAACCCATCCCCGGCGCCTTCTTTCATCCGTTCCATATCGGCCCGGCGGACCTGACCCGGGAAGACTTTGTGGCCCGGCGCCAGCAGGCCTTTGAGGAGCGCTTTGGCCTGCTGAAAACCCATGCCTATAAACAGCGCATTCTTGAAACCTTTCAGACCAAACAGGGCATCGCCAATCCCTTCGTATTCTGGCCGGTACTGGATGAAGACCTGCTGGAGGTGGCCATGGCCTGCATTCCCGCCCATCACCTGGATGCCCTGTTCCGTCGCCTGCTCAATAACATCAAGGAACACCGCAGCGGCTTCCCGGACCTGATCCGGTTTGTGCCGGATGCCGGGCAACCGGAACAACGCTATGAAATGATCGAAGTGAAAGGCCCCGGCGACCGGTTGCAGGATCATCAGGTGCGCTGGCTGCAGTTCTTCGCCCGGCAAGGCATCCCCGCCAGCGTTTGCTATGTCCGCTGGCAGGACGATGAGGCGAGCGTGTGAAGGTTGCGGTCCGCACCCTCTGTGAATTCGCGGCCCGCCACGGCGATCTGGACTTCCGCTATACCCCGGCGCCCAGTAGCGAAGAGGGCATTGCCGGCCACCAGGCCATACAGGCCAAGCGGGGTTACGGCTATAAAAGCGAGTATTCACTAACCGGAAGCTGCTTGGGACTGGAGCTTTCCGGCCGGGCCGACGGTTACCATCCGCACAAGAACCGGCTGGAAGAAATCAAGACCCACCGGGGCGATGTGTCCCGCATCCGCGCCCACCAGCGCGCCCTGCACCGGGCCCAGTTACGGTCCTACGGCGCCCTGCTGTGCCGGCAGGAAAACCGCAAAAGCGTGGAGCTGGCGCTGGTGTATTACGACACCGGCCGGGACAAGGAAACGGTGCTCACCGAAACTGCCAAAGCCGACGAGCTCTGGCAGGAACTGGAAACCCTGTGTGGCCGCTACCAAGCCTGGGCCGAGCAGGAAGAGCACCATCGGGATCAGCGTGATGCCCTCTTGGCCACCCTGACCTTTCCGTTCCCGGACTTTCGCCCCCGGCAACGGCAGCTGGCGGAAACCGTGTACAAGAACTCGGTCAAAGCCGGCACCCTGCTGCTGGAAGCCCCCACTGGCCTGGGCAAAACCCTGGGCACGCTGTTCCCGGCCCTGATGGCCATGCCTGCCGCCAGGCAGGACCGGCTGCTCTACCTCACCTGCCGCAACACCGCCCGGCAGCTGGCGCTGGATGCGGTGGATAAGTTGCAGGCGGCTCAGGATCAGCTACAGCCCTGGCCGTTGCGCACCCTGGAGCTAGTTTCCAAAGACGACGCCTGCGAACACCCGGACAAAGCCTGCCACGGCGAATCCTGCCCCTTGGCGAAAGGCTTTTTCGACCGCCTGCCCGATGCCCGGGCCGAGGCAGTGCAGAGCAAAGAGCCCCTAAATCAGCAGAATTTGGCGACAATCGCCGCAGGTCATGACATTTGTCCGTATTTTCTCGCCCAGGAAATGGCCCGCTGGAGCGACCTGGTGATTGGCGATGTGAACCGCATGTTCGACCAGTCCGCCCTGCTGCACGGCCTGATCCGCCAGAACAACTGGCAAGCCAGCGTGCTGGTGGACGAAGCCCACAACCTGGTAGACCGTGCCCGGGGCATGTATTCGGTGCAGCTGGAGCAGCAGCGGCTGTTAAAGCTGAAGAAGATTGCCCCGAAACCGGTCAAAGCAGCGCTCGACCGCACCGCCCGGGCCTGGCAAGCGCTGATCCGGGATCATGGCGAACAGGCCCAACCGGTGTTCCTGGCGACTCTGCCGCCGCAGTTGCTGGGCGCACTGCAGGCCATGGTCTCCGTGATTACCGATTACCTGGCCGACAACCCGCCGGACCTGGCCCTGCAGGAAGTGATGTTCGAAAGCGTGGCCTTTATGAAGCTGGCGGACAGCTTCGGCGACCACTCCCTGTGTGAATTCCAGCGCACCGGCCGGGGCCGCGCCAGCCTGACCATCCAGAATCTGGTCCCGGCGGATTTCCTCACCGAGCGCTTCAAGGCCGCCCACTCGGTACTGCTGTTCTCCGCCACCCTCAGCCCAGGTGTCTATTACCGGGACCTGCTGGGCCTGCCGGAAGATGCCCGCTTCACCTCCCTGCCCAGCCCGTTCAGTGCCGAACAATTGCAGGTGCAGTTCACCCCCGGCATCAGCACCCGGCAGGTACACCGGGAGGACTCCCTGAAACCCATCGCAGAACTGATCGCCAGGCAGTACAGGGAACGGCCGGGCCATTACCTGGCGTTCTTCAGCAGCTTTAGATACGCCAAAGAAGTGAGTGACACCCTGGCGCAGCAGGCGCCGGATATTCCCCAACGCGCCCAGCAGCCGGGCATGAGCCCGGAGCAACGCCGGCAGTTCCTGGCGGAGTTCCAGAAGCCCGAAGGCTCAGTAGCCTTCGCGGTACTCGGCGGCGTGTTCAGTGAAGGCATCGACCTGCCCGGCGACCAGTTGATCGGCGCCTTCGTGGCCACCCTCGGCCTGCCACCGTTCGATGCCTGGCATGAAACCCTCAAAGACCGCCTGCAACAGCGCTTCGGTGAAGGCTACAACTACACCTACCTGATTCCCGGCCTGCAGAAAGTGGCCCAGGCCGCCGGCCGGGTGATTCGCACTCCAGACGACCGGGGCGTGATCTGGTTGATTGACGACCGCTTCCTGCAGCCATCAGTGAAACGCATGTTGCCCTGTTGGTGGTTTCCCGACAGCCACTGAGCCTGCCAGCGCCGTCATGTCATCCCTTTGAAAAGGGAGACATTTTGCCGCAGACATTGGTAGTAGCGGCATGCCGCTATATCTAATTTCGGTCGCTTGCTTACAATCTGTACCCCTAAAAGCCTACCTTCCCGATTTTCAAGGACAGCTACCGCAAATGAACAATACGGATCTTGTTTTCCAGAGCTACGGTCGTTGCTGCCGCAAAGATGACTTCTTCGTGGATTTCTACGACTTCTTCATGGCCAGTTCCGATGCCATTCGCAACCGTTTCCAGAACACGGATATGGCCGCCCAGCGCCATTTGCTGCGCAATGGCGTGATGCAGATTATTCTGGTGGCCCGCGGTATGTCGGATCGAAAACTCAAAGATCTGGGCGAAAGCCACAATCGCCATAACCACAACATCCAGCCCGAGTGGTACGGCTTGTGGGAAGACTCACTGCTGAAAACCGTCCGCACGCACGATCCTGAATACACGCCGGCACTGCGCGAAGCCTGGCAGGAAGTGTTGAAGCCGGGGATTGATCTGATTCGCGGTGCTTACTGAGTAGGCCCGCTTAGCCAGTCTGAACAGAGCGGACACGAAAAGGCCCCAGAACGGGGCCTTTTGAATGTTTAGCCGAACTGGAAAAACGCCAGCTTGTTGCCATCCGGATCACGCACGTAAGCGCCGTAGAACTGGTTCGGAATACGCTGCCCCGGCTCGCCGTCGCAGGTAGCACCCAGTTCAATGGCTTTCTTGTAGAACTTATCCACCGCTTCTTTCGAACCCGGGTGGATCGCCACCATGTTGCCATTACCGGGATGGTTGGGCTCACCGTTGAAGGGTGTGCAGACCGCCAGCATCGGCGATTTCATATCCTTGCCGATAAACGCAATGCGCTCCATATCCAGCAGTACCTTGCCGCCCAGCTCGCCCAGCAGGTCACTGTAGAACTGTTTGGCCTTGTTCATATCGCTGACGCCAAGGGTTACGTATCCGATCATGGTGTTTCTCCGTGGTTGATTGGGATTGGGTATACGACGGCTTTCACGTTTCAGAGCAGATCACGATGGCAGCGGTGTTCTTTGCCGCGCTTTGCTATTGTTCCTGAAGCATCCCACTGTTTAAGGACAACCACATGAAGCTGTCTACCCTGGTGACCACGGTACTCCTGTTGCTGACCGGTTGCACCGGCCTGCCCAAAGGCATTGAGCCGGTTACCGGTTTCGACAAAGACCGCTACCTGGGCACCTGGTATGAAATCGCCCGCCTGGACCACTCGTTCGAGCGGGGCCTGAGCCAGGTCACCGCCGAATACAGCCTGAATGACGACGGCAGCATCAAGGTGATCAACCGGGGCTACAACGTCGAAGAAGGGGAATGGCAAGAGGCCGAAGGCCGGGCGGTGTTTGTGGGCGACAGTGACGTGGGCCATATGAAGGTGTCGTTTTTCGGGCCGTTTTACGCGTCCTACGTGGTGTTCGAGCTGGATGACGACTACTCCACGGTCTACATCACCGGCTACAACCGGAACTACCTGTGGCTGATGTCCCGCACGCCGGAGGTGAGTGATGAGGTGCTGGAGGCTTTTAAGGCGCGGGCTGAGGCTGAGGGGTTTGAGCTTGGGGAGTTGATTGTGGTGGAGCAGTGAGACTCCGTTATTCCGCACCAGGCTCCATTAGTGAAACAAACCGGAGGCGATCCGAGATCAGTGCCTGATAACGGTCTTTCATTTCCTCTGGCATGAACGAAGCCTCGATTATGGCCGGCGCGGTTTTCTGAACCTTCCTGGCCAGGCTCGTGATACGATTTTTTACGGCCTTGCCAATCAGCCCTGCCTTAACACCGAGCTCCACGAAATCCGAGCCGGCGAAATAGCCATTACCCATGGTTCCGTAGTATTCGGGCTCGCCGTTTTCCAGCATTTTGAGCGCCATGGGACTTTCCGCCATAGAGCTGTACAGGGCGGAGGCGAGGACATCGTAGCAAGGGGTCAGTTTGAACACCGGTTCATGGAAGAAACTGATGTTTTTCAGGTGATGGTCGTCGTTGCCCACCAGATAGCTGAACACCAGTCTTTCCAGAAGCTCCATGGCCACTGCCATGCCGCCGTGCTCAATCACCAGTTCAATGACTTCCTGATAGCTGGCCGCCGTGTATTTTTGGGAGGAATCCGCGTTGGAAATCCCCAAAGCCTGCATGGCATCTTCCTGGTGAGTTCGAGCACCACTTTCAATGTCCCGGTCGTAGCGGCGGATGACAAATACGAGGTGGTCATCCTTCAGGCTGATAAGTCCGCATGGAGGCACCGGGAAACCGACTCTCCGCATCAGTGTAAGGGTGGCATGCTCGTTTTCTGCCACGTAGGGATATTCTTCCGGTGAGGGTTTCATGATGAATTGGCCATTGCTGTCCACAAGCTTGAGCTTACCCGCCTCGATGGCTAGCTGGGCTTTCATCTGGACGCCGCTGATCGAGAAACCATGGGTTTTCCGTGGTATCGCTGTCACCAGGTCTTTGCGGCTTTCTGCCAATGCCAGGTTGACCTTTCGGGTGCCAAACAGCTGCCCAAGACAGGCACCGTGGTACTGAATGCGGGCGCTCTCGGGCAGTGATTTAAGACAGATCAAACAGTTCAATGGTTACTGCTCCGGGCAGGTCGTTGCCGTTGTGTACCAGCAGGGAAAACTCGTCGTTCGGGTCTATGTGTTGCTCAGTCGCCTGCACCCGCTTCAGCCAACCCTCACTGACAAGGCCACTGAAGTAAGCCGGTAACCCCTTTGATTCATAGGGTTGTTCACGCAGTGGAAGGCTAAGGCTGAGGGCTGGCTGGCCTAGCTGCAGATAGGCTTTGTCGTACTGGAAGCGAACGGTGCTCCCCTTCCTTTCCAGGATTCCCGCAACCAGGCCCTTCATTTTTACCCGGGCTTTCATTTCAGTTCGATCCAGATCCGGAAGTTAAGGACCGACCCTATGCCTTCGAGGGTGCGAAGTGTGGGGTTGCCAGTACCGTTCTCTATGGCCCGGTAGGTGGTGGGTGAGATGCCACACAGTTCGCCTACGTCTGCCGCATTCAGGTCAAGCGCCTTTCTGCGGGCTTCAAGCAGCTCCGCCAGCTCGGAAAGCGGGTGTAAGTCCGGCTCTTCAGACGCTTCGATGCGCTCCGCCAGGGTCTGCAGATGGCGGATTTCTTCGGTGATCGCTGTCAGTAGTGCCTGTTTGGTTTGCATGATGTTTGCCGGATTATCAGTAAAGTGATATTTCAAGCACTTTTGAAAATAATAGCCACTATAATGGTTTTTTAGCCGATGAAAATCAATTTAATTGTTTATGTATTGATATTTTCTTTAATCTGTCAATTTAGAGATTCTAGGTGTGCTGCTCGTCAATAAGACACATAAACACTCCCGCCACCCGGTATCGAAAAGCCTCTTCATCGGTCAGTTCAAGTGGCTGGAAGCTTTCATCATGGGAGTTGGGATTCAACTGAATATGTTCGTGACGCCAACCATTCTCATCTTCCGCTCTGAAACTTTCATAAACCTTCACTGTGTAGCGTGACTCTGAGTCGGCATGAATGCTGTCCATGCACTCCACCAGAACCGTCTTGCCGTTTCGGGAACCACCAGGGTCAGTCCGAAACAGGCACAAGGCTCCATTGGGAATAACCCGGTTCATGGATTCGCCGATCACCCGGCAGGCAAACATGTCTTCGCGGACCCGGACTCCCTCGGGAACTGCGACCCAGTCTGGGTGCTGGGCAGGGTCAAGGTCGCTGACATCACTGAGTACTCCGAAATCCCCCGCAGCCGCCTGCAGGTCAAACAGCGGCACGGCGTTCACATAAGGTTCCAACTCCACCACGTTTGTGGCTTCAGGCTGTTCGACGTGAGCGGTATAAACCGGAATGTGCTGTTTCAGATGTTCGCGCAGTGCATCGTCACAGGCGTAGACAAAGGTGCCGCGGATGCCGCGCAGCATGATGGTGCGGTAGATGTTGATGATGTATTGCTTCAGCTCTTCCGGGTCTTTGATGCCCTGGCCGCCGGTGCGGTCGTAGTAGTTATCCTTGTCGACGACTATGGTCTGGCTTTTCGGGTCGTACCGGATCTCCTCTCCGAAGATAATCCCCGCGTAGTTCAGGTCATAGCCCTGTGTGGTATGAATGCAGCCGACTTCCCGGTGTGAGCCTTCCTTGTTGATCCAGTCGGTATTGGTGCTGTTCCAGCGTAGCTGAACATCGTCGATCACGATGTCGTAGGCCTCACTATCCTTCTTCGAGGCCCAGGGCCAGGAGTAACCGGCGATCAGCCGTGACAGCCCGACCTGCTCCTCCTTTTCGTTGATGGTACGGACCAGGTCCTTGAGGGAGTCGAACACCTCAAACTCGTAGTTCTTGGCGGTGAACATCACTCCGTCATCAACACGGCCGTTCAGTAACTTATCCACAAACTCCACATAGGGCTGTCCGGCCTTGACCCGGAACTGGGAGAGTAATCGGTGAGTCACTGAACCCTTGGCAGCTTTCAGGCGCTGAAACACCTCAACATTGGCGTCAGACGGTTTGATGGACTGGCCTTCGTCGTAGAAAAAGATCGCCTTGTCCGCTTGCTGACACACCCAGTCCACTTCGCTGCAGGTGTGCTTGTCCATACCCAGCGCGGCACAGGCTTTGTCGAAACTGCCGAAGTAGGCACCCAGATTCTTGCGCTTGCGCAAACGGTGGGACTCGTCCACCAGCACAATATCGTAGCGTTGTCTGGTCAGCTCAGACGGGCTGATGACCATGTCGGGGCTGAGCCCGGAAACGTGCCTGAATGCTTTCTTGAGGGTGGTTCGGAAGGAGGTCATCGGTACGACCAGTGCCATTTTCGGTTTTGGCATGACGGCTTTGAGCGACGAGAGCAGAGAGTGGATCTCGACCTCTTCTTCAGAGAATTCCCTCAGATTGATCTGGTGTTCTTCTGAATGGAGCAGCTTGAACAGAAAGATCGCCAGCACCGATTTGCCGGTTCCGGCTCCCCCCTCCACCACGATGTTTTTCACACCGGGGTTGAGCAGCTCGTGCATGATGGTGAGCAGACCCTGGCGCTGATCGAAGGACAGGGATTTGTAGGGGGAGTATTTGAAGACATCGGAGTTATCAAGGTGGTCCAGGGTGCGGGACACAACCCCCTTGGCAATCAACCGGTTCCAGACTTCCCGGAATACCTCTTCATACAGGGCACCGCGCTGGTAATAGTTGTGGTCAGCCAGCCCCAGGTTGCCGTTGAGGAGGGTGTATTTGCCATCGGCGGCCATGTACTTGATCAGCAAGGACTCCACATCCAGGGTGGCGGATTTGTTGAAATACTCGCTGGTGATCAGGTGAACCGCAGTCAGCAGCTGCTTTTCGTCATGCTTGAGGTGGGTGCTCATGCGGGTGAGCGTGTCGGTGGTTTCGCCGATGTAGGCGCGCCGGCGCTTTTCGTCACTGAGTACGTAAACCAGGGGCCAGTTGCCCGCGGCAAAAGCATTATCGCGCAGGTCGTTCAGGGCATCCCGGCTGAAGGGGTAGCGCTGAATCTCCACCATCGGCGAATGGCTCATAGCTCGGTGTACTTCTTCGCGGTTCCCCTGGCTTTGCTGACCGGGTATTTCTTTTCGTTCAGGGCAATCTTGTCGAGAACAATCTGTTCCACGTCCAGCTCATAGCTGTCTGCCAGCAGCAACGCATAGGCAATTACGTCGGCTAGTTCTTCCTTCACCTTGCTGACATCGGCCTGGTCCGGAGATTTCCACAGGAACAGCTCCAGCAGTTCCGAAGCCTCGATACTCAGGGCCAGCGACAGGTCTTTCGGGTTGTGGAATTGTTTCCAGTCTCTGTCATCCCGGAACTGACGTAGCCGGGCGATCGCCTCATTCATCAAAATACTCCCTTAATCTCTGGCAGATTAATCAACGATGAATAAATCTGCGGACATTACCGCTACGATATCAAAGCCCGACGGATGCTGCTTGAAGAAAACGGGGAGATACAGCGGGATACAGTGAATGCGCTTGTTTTGACTGAAATAAAAACAGGGGTGAATCCGGCCCCACTATCATCGTCGGATAGCAGCAACCGGATCTGTTCAGGACTCCGGACTCAGGACTCAGGAAACGCCGTCCAGCTCTCCAGCCAGGTATTACTCACCCGTGGGTTGATAGCGCCCAGGTAGTCAGCGGATTCGTCAAAGAACTCGCTTTTGGGCGGCCGCTTGGCTGCCTTGTCCCGGATCTGTCCTCTGGACAGGAAATACGGTGCCGTGGGGCTTTTGGTGGAGGGATGAAGAGCGCTGTCCAGCAGCGAATGGTTGCTGTTACGGGGATCCTTGAGCCATTCGTCTTCACGGAAGCCGAAGTCGTCATCCTCGGCTTCCACGGCAGCAGACTGATTACCAAGGTGGCCATCGTTTGATATCAGGTTGTGACTGAACGTGAGCTTGCCCATGGCGGCCAGAGAGGTCACTTCGTCTCGGGTGTCGATCGGTTCCAGAGCGTAGCTGTCAACGATCATGTTGTGGAAATGGCCACCGGAGCCCTCGCGCAACAAGATGCCCCGATGTTGCTTGGCAGAGCGACCGCTGCCGTACATGGTTACGTTGTAGAACGCGGGTTCGGACCTTGGCAGGGCGTTGTGGTCAGAGCCGTTGTTATCACCTTCAAAGCCGTTATCACCCACATCGCCGTATTGCTGGATGACAGCAAACTGCACGTTGCCGGTCCAGCCCCAGTCCCAGTCCCAGTCAATGCTGTCATCGGCGGCACCGGTTACGATGATGTTTTTCAGATCAACCGTACCACCGAACATTTCGATACCATCGTCCAGGGCCCGGTGTACCTGTGCGTGCTGAACAATGGTGTCAGAGCCGCACCCGCCCAGGGTGAGACCGTTCAGCTCATTGTTTTTATACACTTCAAAGCCGGCAAACTCGATCCGCGTGTACTGCACAACACCACAACTGTGGCGACTGTCGGTGCCACCAAACTGTCCCCTTGAATCGCTTTCCGGAACGCCTTCAATAGCGGCCTCGGGCTGGTTGACCGGCGCATTACCCAGCAAGACTACCCCACCCCAGTCGCCCCGGGCTCGTTCACCTGCTGGCTGGTGACTGGTAAATACCACCGGTTGCTCCTGGGTGCCCCGCGCGAACAGTTTGCTGTTTCGGGTTACCACCAGGGCCGAGCCCCGTTCACCCTCAACGGTCACACCCGGCTGAATGGTGAGCTGTGCATTATCGACGTAGATAATATCTTCGAGAATATAGCGGCGTCCGCTTTCCCATACCGTGTTGGAGACAATATCACCGCTGACTCTGACGGCTCTGTTTTCAAACGCGGTGAACCCGGCGATCGCCGCCACCAGAGCCCCCATAGCCGGAAGGACAACGACTAGATTTTTGCTCAAACGGCTGCGAGTTCGAACCGGTTTTTCCGGTTTCGTCAGTGTCTCCACGGGTGACTTTGACACCAATGGCGTGCCGGGATCGTTTGCGATGATTTCCCGGGCCAGTGCCTGAAGTTCTGGGGATCCGCTTGAGGCCACTCGGCGCAGAACATCCGCCCGATAGGCGGGTTCTCTGAGCAGTACGTTGAGGTGAACGAAGTCAACGCCGGGGCATTGGCCCTTGTCGATGCGACGCTTTAGCCGCCAGAGTTTTTCTACCATCAGGGATGAGTGATCGGACATAACTGCTGCTCCGTTGAAATGAGCGCCCTTTCTACATCCTTTTGATGAACTCTTTGTGTCAGAACCCGGATGAGTTCACGGATTCAGAGCATGTCACAGAACTGCCATAACCGGTTGTTAGTGTGGCCTGCACGCTGGGCAGGGTCTTCCTGTGTGCCCTGCGGGCCGGAATGATCAATATTGCCAATGGAAGGGCTGTTGAAACGTAGCTACAAGCCAATCCATCAGAGTAATGTTCAATGCAGTTCAAGCCCGCCTCGTCCTTGAGTAATGTTCAGGTAGCCATGCTGGTACTTGGGGCACTGACCGTGGTGTTTATCTGGGCTCTGTTCGTTTTTAACCTGAGCAGCGCCCGGGCTGACGCACTGGCTGCACGACAAGCGGAGCACCGAAACCTGGCCTTGATTGTCTCTGAAAGTCTCAAGCAAATGACTGACAGGGCCAGAGCCATGGCCAGCCTGGTCGATGACGGCCCGGATTATGATGCTTCCTCGAATTTTGACCAGCTGCTGACCCTGCTGGCGGAAGATCCCGTTTTCAATCGCCTGAGTCTCTACAGTGCAAACGGCAGTCGCCTGTATGCCAGCCACCCCGATACCACTCATCCCCGGCTCGCGGCCTGGCTCAGCCAGTTTTCTGACCATGTTGGCCGGCACGGTGCTGTACCTATGCTGCCCCTCAAGGGACGGGACGTGGCTGCCCAATCACGCAATTCCGCCTGGCGTTTGCCTTTCCTGGTGCCCGCAGGCCTGCAGGGCAGACAGGATGACAACATTATCCTGATTGAGCTGGATGTTGGATATCTGGGCGGGCTTCTTCAGCACATCGAACTGGGTGAAAAGGGCTTTATCCAGGTGCTGGATGCCGATGGCGGGGAATGGATGCGGGCTGATACCAGCGGGGTGATTGTGGGTGGTGCCCCGGTGCCCGGAATTAAACCTGCTCTGAATGGGAGGATCATCAGCGGCCAGTCGGTGTTCCGCACAGGAGAGAAAACGTACCAGTTTGTCTTCGTTACCCGCCCCGCCCACGGTTTCACCGTGAGTGTCAGTCAGCCTTATGAGGAAATTCTCGGACCACTTAAGAGTAATCAGCGCAAGCAGCTGGTGATCAATATCCTGATGACGCTGGTGGTGGGTGGCATTGTGTATTGGCTGGCCCGGGGCCTTAAGCAGCAGCAGAAGGTGCTTCGTGCCCTTCAGCTTTCGGAGCGCAAAAATCAGCAACTGATCAATCGTCTGGAAGGCGAGCATGCCCGCAGTAGCCGCGCGGCGACCATCGATCACCTGAGCGGGCTGTTTAACCGGCGACAGTTTCTGGAGGCTGCACCCCAGGTTCTGGCAGAGCAGCGGCGAAACCGATGCCTGTCTGCACTGCTGTTTCTTGATCTGGATCGTTTCAAATCGATAAATGATTCGCTTGGGCATCATGTTGGGGATCTGCTGCTGCAGGCAGTTGCCGGGCGCATAAAACGGATGCTGGGGCCGCAGGATATTGCTGCCCGTTTCGGTGGTGACGAATTTGTGTTGTTACTGGCGGGGAGCCGGGCGGAACAGGATGTGGAGCAGTGGTGCACCGGGCTGACCAGTCATTTGTCGGCCCCCTATGAGCTGGATGGTGCTGAGGTGAATTGCAGCGCCAGTATTGGTATCGCCATTTGCCCCCGGGATGGCCAGAGTATCGAGGACCTGATGCGCGGCGCGGATGCCGCCATGTATTCTGCCAAGAAAGCGGGCCGCGGCCAGTATCACTTTTTTGACCAGTCACTCAATGTTCAGGATATCGAGGTTTTCCGCCTCGAGCAGTCGTTTACCGAGGCGCTGCGAAACCGGGAGTTTGTTCTGTATTACCAACCCCAGGTTTGTCTCGACACCATGGAGGTGGTTGGCTTTGAGGCATTAGTGCGGTGGCAGCATCCGGAGTTTGGCCTGTTGTTCCCGGACCGGTTTATTCCGATGGCTGAAGCGAGTGGTTTCGTGATTCCGTTAGGGCTGGAGGTTCTCCGCCTGGCTTGTGCGCAGATTGTTGCCTGGGAGGCTGATGGCCTGCCTGCCCGGACGGTGGCGGTCAATGTGTCCCCGATTCAACTGGCCCGGCCTGAATTCTCTGAGCAGGTGCTGGCGATGATTGCCGAACATGGCCTGAAGGTGAATCAGCTGGAGCTGGAGATCACCGAAACGGCCATGCTGGATGCCAAGGCTGTTGATAACCTGCATTGCCTGAAACGGGCTGGCGTTAAGCTGAGCCTGGATGATTTCGGCACCGGTTATTCCGGCTTTGCGCATCTTGAGGCTGTGCCGGTTGATAAGCTCAAGATTGACCGCAGCCTGATCAGCAAAATCAGCAACAGTCACGATGACAGCCCGGTGGTTTCATCCACCATTATTCTGGCAAAGCGCATGAAGCTGGCAGTGGTGGCGGAAGGTGTCGAAACCCGGGAACAGCTTGTGCATCTGAAAGTCGCTGGTTGCGATATTGGCCAGGGCTACCACATCAGTCGCCCTATTCCCCCGGAACAGATTCCGAACTTTCTGCGAACTTTCACTCGCGCTGAAACCGTTGCTTGAACCTGATGGAAGGGTAAGGTAATGCTCGCCGGCTGTCGGTTTATCAGCCTGAATAGATACAGTAAAAAAACAATAAGAAGGGAAAGTGGTCGGCGTGGCAGGATTCGAACCTGCGACCCCTTCGTCCCGAACGAAGTGCGCTACCAAGCTGCGCTACACGCCGATCAACGGCCGGTATTATACGGATTACCGGCCGTTTTACCAGCCCCGTCCCTGGGGATAGTTGTCCGTAGAATTGCGGAGCGGTCCTGTTATCCGGCCGTGGGCAACAGCGAAATATCGGCTACCCGCAGGAACAGATTGCGCAGTCGGTTGAGCAGTGCCAGGCGGTTGTTGCGCACGGCATCGTCTTCCGCCATCACCATCACTTCGTCGAAGAAGGTGTCGACCGGTTCGCGCAGGTTGGCCAGTGCGGTCAGCGCGCTGGCGTAGTCGCCCTGCTCGAACAGCGGCAGTACTTTGTCTGCCAGCTCATCCACTTTGGCGGCCAGGGCTTTCTCCGAGGCATCTTGCAGCAGCGCGCCATCAACGGCCTCGCCGATGCTGTCGCCACCCTGCTTGGTGAGGATGTTGGAGACTCGCTTGTTGGCGCCGGCCAGGGCCTGAGCTTCCGGCAGCTGGCGGAAGGCTTCCACGGCTTTTACCCGGCGGTCGAAGTCCAGCGGGCGGGTCGGGCGGCGAGCGTGCACCGCCAGGTACACCTCGGCGCCGATGCCCTGCTCGTCGTAGTGGGCCCGGAAGCGCTCCAGCATGTAGTCCACCACGGTGCTGGCGGTGTTCTGCTCGGTCAGTACCGTGAAGTTCTGTTCGGCCCACTCACACACGGTTTGCAGGTCCAGTGGCAGCTGGCGCTCGATGATGATGCGCAGCACACCCAATGACGCGCGGCGCAACGCGAACGGATCACGGGTACCGGACGGCGGCTGGTTGATGCCGAACAGGCCCACCAGGGAATCGATGCGGTCAGCGATGGCCACGGCACAACCGGTCAGGGTGGTGGGCAGGTCGTCGCCGGCAAAGCGCGGCATGTATTGCTCGTTCAGGGCCTTGGCGACGTCGGCGTGCTCGCCGTCGTTGCTGGCGTAGTACTGGCCCATGATGCCCTGAAGGTCGGTGAACTCAAGCACCATTTCAGTCACCAGGTCGGTCTTGGCCAGCATGGCGGCGCGCTCGGCCAGGGCAGGGTCGCTGTCGATAGCCTCGGCAATTTTCTTCGCCAGTGCGGCCACCCGTACGGATTTGTCGTAAAGGCTGCCGAGCTTGTCCTGGAATACGATGGGCTTGAGCGCCTCGATGCGATCTTCCAGTTTGGTTTTGCGATCGGTCTCATAGAAGAAGGCGGCGTCGGACAGACGAGGACGGATCACCTTCTCGTTACCGGAAACCACCTGGGCCGGGTCTTTGCTTTCCAGGTTGGCCACGGTGATGAACAGCGGCAACATCTGGTCATTGGCGTCGACCACGTGGAAGTACTTCTGGTGCTCCTTCATGGAGGAGATCAACGCCTCGGCGGGCACGTCCAGGAAGCGCTCCTCGAAGCGGCCCATCAGTGGCACCGGCCACTCGTTCAGAGCGGTCACTTCGTCCAGCAGGTCTTCGTCGATCACGGCCTTGCCGTTGGCTTCTTTCTCGGCCAGGGCGTTGACACCGGCACGGATCTGTTCACGGCGCTCGGCGAAGTCGGCCAGTACGTAGCCTTCCTGCTTGAGAACCACTTCGTAATCGGCCGGGGTGGGTACGATCAGCTCTTTCGGGCAGTGGAACCGGTGGCCGCGGGTTTTGTTGCCGGGCTTGAGGGTCATCACAGGGGTGTCGATAACCTTGTTGCCGTACAGCAGAATCAGCCAGTGTACCGGGCGCACGAATTCGGTTTTGTGGGCACCCCAACGCATACGCTTGGGGATGGGCAGTGCGGCCAGGGATTTTTCCACCAGCTCCGGCATCAGTTCGACGGTGGGCCGGCCCTTCTCGACGGTGCGATAGACCAGCCAGGCGCCTTTGTCGGTTTCCAGCGTGTCGAGTTGGTCCGGGGTGATGCCCAATGAGGTGGCAAAGCCGGTCAGGGCCCGGGTGGGGTTGCCGGCATCGTCAAAGGCGGCTTTTACTGCCGGGCCACGTTTTTCAACCGATTTATCCGGCTGGGCATCGGCCAGGTCACGGATACGCACCGCCAGGCGGCGGGGTGCGGCGAAAGCTTCTACCTTGCCAAAGGCCACGCCAGCTTCTTCCAGGCCTTTGGTAATGCCTTGTGTGAAAGCGTCGGATAGCGGTTTCAGCGCCTTTGGGGGCAGTTCTTCCGTGCCCAGTTCAACCAGAAAATCCTGTGTAGCCATTATGCGTTCCCCTGTTCCTGCGGTGCCTTTTTCGCTTTCTTGCCTTGTTTGCCATTGGCTTTGGCGTCGGCGGCTTCTGCGGCCGCCAGCACTTCTTTACGGAGTGCCTCGGGCGCCAGAGGGAAGCCCAGCTTGCGGCGGCTGTCGAAGTAGGCCTGGGCGACAGATCGTGCCAGGGTGCGTACACGCAGGATGAAACGCTGGCGCTCGGTCACGGAAATGGCGTGGCGGGCGTCCAGCAGGTTGAAGGTGTGGGAGGCTTTGAGCACCTGTTCGTAGGCAGGCAGCGGCAGGCCGGCATCAATCAGGCGGGCGCTTTCGCGCTCGTACACGTCAAAGCTGTGGAACAGGAACTCGGTGTCGGCGTGTTCAAAGTTGTAAGTGGACATTTCCACTTCCTGCTGATGGAACACGTCGCCGTAGGTCACTACGCCGTCTGGGCCGTTGGTCCACACCAGGTCGTACACGCTGTCCACGCCCTGCAGGTACATGGCGATACGCTCGAGGCCGTAGGTCAGCTCGCCGGTAACCGGATAGCATTCCAGGCCGCCCACCTGCTGGAAGTAGGTAAACTGGGTGACTTCCATACCGTTCAGCCAGATTTCCCAGCCCAGGCCCCAGGCGCCCAGCGTCGGGGACTCCCAGTTGTCTTCAACAAAGCGGATGTCGTGTACCAGTGGGTCCAGCCCCAGTGCCCTGAGGGAGTCCAGGTACAGTTCCTGGATGTTGTCCGGGGAGGGCTTGAGCACAACTTGAAACTGGTAGTAGTGCTGCAGACGGTTCGGGTTTTCGCCGTAGCGGCCGTCGGTTGGCCGGCGACTGGGCTGCACGTAAGCGGCGTTCCAGGTTTCCGGACCAATGGAGCGCAGGAAGGTAGCCGGGTGGAATGTGCCGGCGCCGACTTCCATATCGAGAGGCTGGAGAACCACGCAGCCATGCTGCGCCCAGAAATTCTGCAGAGCCAGAATCAGACCCTGGAAGGTCTTGATATCCGGCGCGGAGTTGTTGGTTGCCTTGTCTGTCACGACGTTTGCCTGCTGGTCAGTCTGTGTGTGGCGCCCCGCTTAATGGGGCACTCCGGAATTTTGAAAACGCGCATTATACGCTGGCTGGCGTTGCATTTCTAAGTGCACGCCAGCCTGTTGTTTTGTCTGGGATCAATCAGAAGAACGTGAGGCCCACCTGGAACAGTTTTTCGACATCGCGAATCCGGGTTTTGTCCACCAGGAACAGAATCACGTGGTCGTCGGGCTGCACCCGCAGATGGTCGTGGGCGACCAGGACTTCGTTGTGCCGGACAATGGCGCCAATGGTGGTGCCCGGGGGCAGGTTGATCTCGTCCAGGCGTTTGCCGACGACTTTTGAGGACCGGTGATCGCCGTGGGCGATGGCCTCTATCGCTTCGGCGGCGCCGCGGCGCAGGGAGTGCACGTTCACCACATCGCCCCGTCGCACGTGGGTGAGCAGGCTGCCGATGGTGGTCTGCTGGGGCGAAATGGCCACGTCGATATCGCCGCCCTGGATCAGGTCGACGTAATCCGGGTTGTTGATCAGGGTGAGTACCTTGCGGGCGCCGAGGCGCTTGGCCAGCAAGGAGGCCATAATGTTGGCTTCGTCGTCGTTGGTGACGGCGCAGAACACATCGGTGTTTTCGATGTTTTCTTCCAGCAGGATGTCTTTGTTGGCCGCGTTGCCTTCGAGTACCACGGTTTTCCGTAACCGTTCCGACAACATCACACAGCGATCGTGATTCCTCTCGAGTATTTTGACCTGATAGCGACCTTCCAGAGTGCTTGCCAGGCGGTAACCGATGTTGCCGCCGCCGCAGATGAAGATGCGTTTGTAAGGTTTGGACAGCGGCTGCAATTCGCTCATCACTGAGCGGATGTGGTCGGCGGCAGCAATAAAGAAGACTTCGTCGCCATCTTCGATCACGGTGTTGCCCTGGGGCATGATGGCGCGGTCTTTCCGGAAAATGGCCGCAACCCGGGTGTCGATCTTGGGCATATGGGTGCGCAGGTAGGACAGCTCCCGGCCTACCAGAGGGCCACCTTCGATGGCGCGGATGGCTACAAGTCGGGTCAAGCCCTTGGAAAATTCCAGCACCTGAAGCGTACCGGGGTATTCAATCAACCGGGTTATGTGTTGGGTAACGAGCTGTTCCGGACTGATCAGAACGTCAATCGGAAAGCCCCGCAGGCTGTCCAGGTCTTTGACCGTGTCTTTGTTGTAGAAAAGTTCGGATTTTGCCAGATAGGCCCCGGCGCGCACCCGACAGATAGTGGTGGGGGTTTTATACAGCAGTTTGGATACCTGGCAGGCCACCATATTGGTTTCATCGCTGTTGGTAACGGCGATGATCATATCCGCATCTTCGGCGCCAGCCTGGCGTAAAACGGTCGGATAAGAGGCCCGGCCGTGCATGGTGCGAATGTCCAGGCGGTCCTGCAGCTCCCGGAGGCGAACGCTGTCGCTGTCTACGACGGTGATGTCGTTGGCTTCGTTGGCAAGGTTTTCGGCAAGGGTGCCGCCCACCTGGCCGGCGCCGAGAATCAGGATCTTCATGCTTCAGGTTTCTCCAGCACGGCATAGAAAAAGCCGTCGTGGCTGTCCGGGTCTGGCAGTAACTGGCGGCCGGTGGTCATGTCGCGGCCCCAGTCTGCGTCTGTCTGAATCAGCGTTGCCTGGTCTTGCTGTTTCAGGAATCGCTGGATTATACGGTGGTTCTCCTGTGGAAACACCGAACAGGTCGCGTACACCAGCCGCCCGCCTGGTTTCAGGATAGACCACATGGCATCGAGCAGGCCGAGCTGAATGGCGGCCAGAGGCACGATGTCGGACTCCCGGCGCAGCAGCTTGATATCCGGATGCCGGCGGATGACGCCGGTGGCGCTGCAGGGTACGTCCAGCAGGATGCGATCAAAGGCGTCGCCGTCCCACCACTGGTCGATGTCGGCGGCATCGGCTTGTTTCAGGGTAGCGACGAGATCCAACCGGTCGAGGTTTTCCTGAACTCTGGGTAGCCGCTCGGCGGATTCGTCGATGGCGACCACTTCGGCCAGGCCGGCGCGGGCTTCCAGAATGGCGCAGGTTTTGCCGCCCGGGGCCGCACAGGCGTCCAGCACTCGTTGCCCGGGCTGAAGGTCCATCAGGGTGGTGCACAGCTGGGCGGCTTCATCCTGAACACTGGCGGCGCCGTCTTCGAACCAGGGCAGGCGTTCTACCGGTACCGGGCGCTCAAGCTGAACGCCATGGGGGGCGAAACGGGTTGGTTTGGCCTCAATGCCGGCTTCGGCAAGCAGGTTAAGATACTCATCGCGGCTGAAACGCAGGGCATTCACCCGCAGGGTCATGGGGGCCTGGGTGTTGTTGGCTGCGAGAATGGCTTGCCAATCGTCTGGCCAGTTGTGGCGCAGTTTTTCCACCATCCATACCGGGTGGCTGAAGCGGCTGCTGTCGTCTGCCGGTTCTGGCGCGCCTTCCCGCTCTGCGGCCCTCAGTACACCGTTAACCAGGCCGGTCAGGTGCGGCTTGTCCAGGGCACGGCAGGCTTCGACGGTTTCATTCAATACCGCATAGGTGGCTTGCTCACTGAACCGCAACTGGAACAGCGCTACCAGCATCAGGTGGTGTACCACCCGGTCTGGTTTGCGCAGGGGCTTTTTCAGGCGTTGGTTAAGTTCACCCTCAAGCCGGTGAAACCAGCGGCAGGTACCGTAGCAGATGGCCTGCAGCTGCGGCCGCTGTTCAGGCGGCAATTGGCTCAGGGCTACTGGCAGGCACTGGCTTAGCGACTGTCCGTTTTCCACCGCCAGCAACACATTGGCGGCAACCGCGCGAAACGGCAGGGGTTGATAGGCCATGGTCAGTGCAGCTCCTGTTCGGGCATGAGCACTGGTTTGCCGCCATTAATCAGGTCGTTCACGCTCAGGGCGCGGGTGCCGGGCAGCTGTACCGAAGTCACCCGGAGGCTGCCGGTGCCACAGGCGATGTCGATGCCCTCCCGTTCCCGCCGCAGCACGGTACCGGGTGCTTTGTCTCTGTTTTGTGCCAGCGCCTCGGCCTGATGAATGCGAATGCGCTGATCGCCCAGATCGGTGAAGGTGCCAGGCCAGGGGTTGAAGGCGCGGATCAGCCGTTCAATTTCCGGAGCGCTGCGGGTCCAGTCGATATGGCCTTCTTCTTTCGACAGTTTGTGGGCGTAGTTGGCCTCGTCGTCGTTCTGGGCCTCACCGGTCAGCTCGCCTTTGCTCAGGCTGGTCAGCGCCTCGACGATGGCGCTGCCGCCCATCTCGGCCAGGCGGTCGTGCAGGCGGCCGCCGGTGTCGTCCGGGCGTATAGGGGTGCTTGTTTTCAACAGCATATCGCCGGTATCCAGGCCCACGTCCATCTGCATGATGGTAATGCCGGTTTCGCGGTCACCGGCGGCAATGGCGCGCTGAATGGGCGCTGCACCGCGCCAGCGTGGCAACAGGGAGGCGTGGATGTTCAGGCAGCCGTGGGTGGGAATATCCAGAACGGCCTTCGGCAGAATCAGGCCGTAGGCGGCCACGATCATTACGTCGGGGTTCAGAGCGGCCAGTTCCTGCTGGGCATCGTCCGGTTTCAGGCTGTCGGGCTGGAATACGGGCAGGCCGGCATCCAGAGCTACCTGCTTGACCGGGCTGGGCATCAGCTTTCGTCCGCGGCCAGCAGGCCGGTCCGGCTGGCTGTACACGCCCACCACGTTATGGCCGGCGGCGAGTAGAGCTTTAAGAGCGGTGGCTGCAAAATCCGGTGTTCCGGCAAAAACGATTCGCACGGTGGTGGTGTCTCTGTGTCGCTGAATACGAAAAAACCGGGTCGCAACCCGGTCCAGGAATCTGTTCGATGTCGAGTGCCGCTCAGGCGCTCTGTTTGTGCTGTTTCTCCAGCTTCTTGCGAATACGGGTTCGCTTGAGCGAGCTGAGGTAATCCACAAACAGTTTGCCGTTCAGATGGTCCATCTCATGCTGGATACACACGGCCAGCAGGCCGGTCGCCTCCAGAACAAACTCTTCGCCGTTACGATCTCTGGCGGTGATCCGGCAGTGCTCGATGCGTTTTACATCTTCATAAAAGCCGGGCACCGACAGGCAGCCTTCCTGCATGGCTTCGAGTTCACCATCCAGAACCTCGACCTTCGGGTTGATGAATACCCGAGGTTCGCTCTTGTCTTCCGACAGGTCCATCACGATGATCTGCTTGTGCACGTTCACCTGAGTGGCCGCCAGGCCAATGCCGGGGGCATCGTACATGGTCTCGAACATGTCGTCGATCAGTGTTCGGATCTCGTCGGTTACCTCGTCTACCGGCTTGGCAATGGTGCGAAGACGGGGATCCGGATACTCAAGAATCTCTAAAATCATAGTGCTCTGGCTTCTCTGAAATGCGACGGCGGTCTGCGCAAATTTTCTTCACGAATCTATTATGAAGAAAGTGTGATGTTTCTATTATCCGATAAATTACCGATTGAGTACAAACTGATCAGTTAATAGTTAAAATCTTTCGGTCGTTCTACAGAATTCACTGGAAGAACAAAAGATAACATCACAAATTCCCGGACTTCTTCTATAGTAACGGGAATAACATCGTAATAAGCTGCAAAAAGACTGCGGTGATATTACCGAACGCAAAGAATCAAGGCACGCGATCAAGGATACAGACAATGAGGAAACTGTTGTACGCTCTGGCAGCCACTGCGCTGCTGTTTACCTCCTGGGCCCAGGCACAACCGGAGTTCAAGGCTGATCATCCTGAGCGTTACACCGTCGTCAAAGGGGATACCCTTTGGGACATTTCAGGGCGCTTCCTGAACAACCCCTGGTACTGGCCGGAAATCTGGCACGTCAACCCGCAGGTGGCCAACCCTCACCTGATCTATCCGGGTGACCGTCTGGCGCTGGTATACATCGACGGCAAGCCACGGATCACCAAAGTCGCTACCGGTGATGTAAAGCTGTCTCCTCAGATTCGTTCCGAAGCCATTGATACTCCGATTCCGGCGATTCCGCTGGATGCCATTGCCAGCTTCCTGACCGACACCCGCATCGTGACGCCAGAAGAACTCAACGGTGCACCCTATGTGCTTGAGGGTGAAGACGGCCGCATCATTACCGGCGCTGGTGACAAGATCTACGCCCGTGGTGAAAAGCCGGCGGACCGCGTTGGGGTGTTTCGTCGCAGCAAAGAGTTTGTTGATCCGGATACCGGTGAGTTTCTGGGCCTGGAGGCCCGCAGCATCGCTCGCGGTAACGTGGCGGCCGAAAACGGTGACGTGCTGACGGTGAACCTGACCCGCTCCAGCGAAGAAGTTCGCATTGCTGACCGCCTGCTGGTAAACGAAGATCGCCGCCTGACCACCAACTTTGTACCCAGCTCTCCGGACTCAAAGATCGAAGGCAAAATGATTTCCGTCGACGGCGGTGTTAATCAGATTGGCCAGTACAATGTGGTCGCCATTAACCGCGGTGAGCGCGAAGGCCTGAAGGCCGGTAACGTGATGGCCGTGTTGAAGAGCGGCAATCTGGTGCGTGACCCGGTAACGGGTGAAACCATCGAGCTGCCCTCCGAGCGTGCGGGACTGCTGATGGTGTTCCAGGTGTATGAAAAAATGAGCTATGGTCTGGTGCTTAAGGCGACCCGGCCGCTGTCGGTGGGTGACAAGGTGGTTAACCCCTGATGCGATTGAGTGCTGCGTAATCTGAGCGGCAAACGCATCGGTTAGCGCCGGTGTGTGATGTTAGCAGAACAGAATGGCCGGGCCGGAGCGCCCGGCCATTGTCATTTTCAAGGATGAAATATGTCAGAACAGGAATTTCTTCAGTCTGAAGCTGGCCGCTGGCTGGTTCTTTCTCTTCTCCCCCGGTTTGGCCTTCGGGTCCGCGAGCAGGTGCAGGCGAATACCGAAAGCCTGACCGATCTGCTATTGATGAATTCCGCTACCCTGAAAGCCATGGGGCTGGGCAGTGAGGCCATTGAGCTGGTGCACGCCTGGCAATCGGATGCTACCGGCCATAGCAAAATCCAGCACGCGCTCAGTATTCAGCAAGGGTGCCATCAGCACGGCATTGTGATGATCGGCCAGGGTCACCCCGATTTCCCGGACGCACTCAGGCATATCCATAATGCACCTTTGTTGCTGTACGGCCTTGGTAATACCCGCTTGTTGCAGCAGGATCAGTTGGGTGTGGTTGGCAGCCGCAATGCGACCCGTCAGGGGCTGGACCACGCCCGGCGTTTTGCGGCGGAACTGAGCAACCGGGGCCTGCTGATAACCAGCGGGCTGGCGCTGGGGATTGATGGTGCCGCCCATGCGGGTGCTCTGGACGCTGGCCATCCGACGGTCGCGGTGGTTGGCTGCGGCCTCGACCGGCTGTACCCGGCCCAGCACCGAAAGCTGGCGCATCGGATTGTTGAGAATGGGCTGATTGTGTCGGAATACCCGCCGGGGACTCAGGCCCGCGCCGCGCACTTTCCCCAGAGAAACCGGATTATCAGTGGCCTGAGCCGTGGCGTGCTGGTGGTCGAGGCGGGCCTGAAAAGTGGTTCTTTGATCACGGCCAGAACCGCCCTGGAACAGGGGCGTGAGGTGTTTGCCATCCCCGGCTCGGTGCATAGCCCGGTCGCCAGAGGCTGCCATCATCTGATCAAACAGGGCGCCCGGTTGGTGGAGACCGCGGACGATATTCTGGAAGAGCTGGGCACCTGGTGGTCGATGCAGGAAAAGCCGGCTTCTGAGCCTTTGAGTGAACCCGAAGTGCCGGATCTGGACACCCGGGAAATCGCGGTGTTCGAGGCTTTGGGGTATGATCCGCAATCGACGGATACACTGAGCCTGGCGACCGGATTGCCAGCCGATCAGCTGATGCAGGCACTTTTGCTGCTGGAGCTGGAAGGCCTGGCTCATTCCGCCCCTGGCGGCTATCTGCGAGTGCGCTGAACAGGGTATTTTCATTACTTGATTAATCGGGTTGTGCGATTCTTTTATGGCGGCGAAGTCTTCCTTGAACTCATGGCAATTGCACTGTGCCCGTCGCACGGTGCTGGCGGGGGGCGTGATCGCCTATCCAACGGAAGCGGTCTGGGGCCTGGGCTGCGATCCCTGGAACCGGCAGGCCGTTGAGCGCATTCTAGAGTTGAAGCAGCGGCCGATGGCAAAGGGCATGATTCTGGTGGCTGCGTCGGTTGATCAGGTGCGCTTTCTGCTCGACCCGTTGCCCAGGGTTCTGCAGTGGGAAGCCGAACAACACTGGCCGGGGCCCATCACCTGTCTGGTGCCCGATGTGCTTGAGCAGGTTCCAGACTGGGTGCGTGGCAAACACAACACCATTGCGGTTCGAGTGAGCGACCATCCGCTGGTTCAGGCGCTTTGCGAAGCGACCGGCATGCCGCTGGTGTCCACCTCCTGCAATCCGGCC
The DNA here is from genome assembly GCF_030541005.1 of Marinobacter sp. SS5-14b. Classification (GTDB taxonomy): domain Bacteria; phylum Pseudomonadota; class Gammaproteobacteria; order Pseudomonadales; family Oleiphilaceae; genus Marinobacter. The sequence goes on from NZ_JASSVM010000002.1 coordinate 270,884, forward strand.
GGCCGTCAGCCCGCCCGTAATATCTGGCAGGTACGCCGGTACTTCGGTCATCAACTGGACCAAGTTGTACCGGGAGCCCTTGGGGGTAATCGAAACCCCAGCCGCATTATCGATATCCTCACCGGAAAACAGTTTCGTTAGGAGCAAGCATGTCACAGCAGCCGGACACTCAAGCCGTCAAAGATTATCTTCTTGGCCTTCAGGAACGCATTTGCCAGAAGCTGGAAGCGGTGGATGGCCGGGCTTCGTTCATCCGCGACAGCTGGGAGCGCCCGGAAGGGGGCGGCGGTATCAGCCGGGTGATCTCCGAAGGCGGGGTGTTTGAAAAGGGCGGCGTGAATTTCTCCCATGTGATGGGGGCAACCATGCCCGCCTCTGCCACCGCGCACCGGCCCCACCTGGCGGGCGCGCCCTGGCAGGCGATGGGAGTTTCTCTGGTGATGCACCCCGAAAACCCCTTCGTACCCACGTCCCACGCCAATGTGCGCTTCTTCATCGCCACGCCGAAAGACGGCGAGCCGGTGTACTGGTTTGGTGGCGGCTACGATCTGACGCCCTATTACGGTTTCGACGAGGATTGCATCCACTGGCACCGCACGGCTCACGATGCCTGCCAGCCGTTCGGCGAAGACGTGTATCCAACGTTCAAGCAGTGGTGCGATGAGTATTTCTACCTGAAGCATCGTCAGGAACCCCGGGGTGTTGGTGGTCTGTTCTTTGATGACCACAACACCGGTGATTTCGCCCGGGATTTTGCTTTTATGCAGGCGGTGGGCGACAGTTATATCGATGCGTACGAACCGGTTGTGCGGCGCCGGATGAGCCAGCCCTGGACGGAGCGGGAGCGGGACTTCCAGCTCTACCGTCGGGGCCGCTATGTGGAATTCAACCTGGTGTATGACCGGGGCACACTGTTTGGCCTGCAGTCTGGCGGCCGCACCGAATCCATCCTGATGTCCCTGCCGCCACTGGTGCGCTGGGATTACAGCCGGCAGCCGGAGCCTGGTAGTGACGAGGCCAGGCTGACGGACTATTTCCTCACTGGTCGGGACTGGCTGGCGGGTACTGATCTGGAGGGCATTGATGAGTAACGAACTCTACGCCGTGGTCGGCAACCCCGTCAGCCACAGTAAATCACCCAGGATTCACAGCCTGTTTGCCTGTGAGACCGGCGAGCCCGTGGAGTACACCGCGATACAGGCTCCTCTGGACGATTTCGCCGGCACGGTGCGGCATTTTTTTGAGCGCGGCGGCAAAGGCCTGAACGTGACTGTGCCGTTCAAGGAGCAGGCCTGGACAATCGCCGATCATCGAACCCCCAGGGCTGAAAAAGCCGGTGCGGCCAACACGCTATACCTGGATAACGCCGGTGAGCTGGTGGCTGATAATACGGATGGTGTGGGCATTGTGCGGGATCTCCGCGACAACCAGAAAGTACCGCTCAAGGGCGCACGTATTCTGGTGTTGGGCGCCGGCGGCGCGGTGCGGGGTGTGCTGGGCCCGATTCTTGCCGAGCAGCCCGCAGCGCTGACCATTGCCAACCGGACCGTGGCCAAAGCCGAAGCGCTGGCCCACCTGTTTGCCGGTGAGGCAGGCGCCGCGACGATTTCAGCTTGCGGCTTTGACCAGCCGGAGCAGCCGTTCGATGTCATTATCAACGGCACCAGCGCCAGTTTGCAGGGCGACTTGCCACCGGTGTCTGCGAATGTGATCGGGCCCGACACGGTGGTGTACGACATGATGTACTCTTTGCAGACCACCACGTTCAACCAGTGGGCGCTGGACAACAATGCCCACCGAGTTTTTGACGGGCTGGGTATGCTGGTGGAGCAGGCGGCGGAGTCATTCTATGTGTGGCGGGGTGTCCGCCCTGAAACCGCATCGGTTGTTGAAGAACTTAGAAACGACTGAGCCGGGTGCATCGGCCCCGGCCTGAGGAAAGTCCATGGATATTCTGACCCTTGTAGGGCTGCTTGCCGGGATCCTGATTGTGCTGCTTGCCATGCTGGCAAACGCGACAGTAATGACGTTCCTGAATTTCCCGGGCCTCGCCATCGTTCTGGGAGGCACCTTTGCGGTCACTCTGATCAAATTCCGCATGGCGACGGTGGTCAGTGCCTTCCGGTTGGCGTTCAGGACGGTATTTACCGATCGCTTGCCACGCCCGGCCGCCTTGATCGTCGAGGTAGGCGTTTTGGGGCGCGTGGTACGAAAGGAAGGAATTCTGGGCCTTGAGAACCACGAGACGGATGATGAATTCCTGAAAAAGGCCATCAATCTGTGCGTTGACGGCCACCCGCCGGAGCTGGTTGAAGAAGCACTGTTGCAGGAAAGCCAGCAAACGGCCGAGCGTTATGAGGTCGCCGAGCGCGTGTTCCGCGGTATCGGTGAATCCGCGCCGGCCATCGGCATGCTGGGCACGCTGGTGGGGCTGGTACAGATGCTTAATTCCCTGGATGACCCCTCATCTATCGGCCCGGCTATGGCGGTTGCCTTGCTGACTACGCTCTACGGTGCCTTTCTTGCTCAGCTGATTGCCCTGCCCCTGGCCGAAAAACTGCAGCTCAAGGCCGAAGATGATGCTCGAAACCAAATGCTGATCATCACGTCTATCAAGAGCATCATGCGGGGTGAGAATCCTCGGGTCATGACCGAGCTGTTGTCCTCCTATGTGTCTCCGGAGCACCGCACCAACCTTGAGCCCGAAAGGGAGGGCTGAGTTTTGCAACCGGCCCGGCCACTGAAAAAGAACAGAGCCAAGAAAGGCACTCCGGACTGGATTGTCACCTTTGCTGACCTGGCAACGTTGCTGCTGACTTTTTTCATACTTTTGCTCTCGTTTGCGGAAATGGATGTGGAAAAGTACCGCGCCATGGCCAACTCCATGGCCCTGGCGTTTGGCTCCAGCAATGTGGTTGCCGAGGATGTTGGTGGCTCACCGATTACGCTGGTGGAGTCCGATACCGTGTCATTGCCAGAGCCCTCCGAGTCGTTGCAAGATCAACCCGAATTTATCGATGAGCGAACCGAGAAGTCTGAAACCCGGCAGATTCCGGGCGGCGTGCTGGATCTGTCCGCCCGGTTGGTGAGGGAGCTTGAGTCGGAAGTGGCTTCCGACACCCTGCACATCAATTACGATCAGGACCAGGTGGTTATCCGGTTTTCCGAGGAAGCCACCTTTCGCTCCGGCGATGCCGCCATCAAGCCAGACATGATCCCGATCATCGAGCGGGTCGTGGCGGTACTGGCCAGTTGTGACGGCGATGTGGTGGTGTCTGGCCATTCCGATGATCGCCCGATTTCAAGCAGCCAATACCGCTCCAACTGGGACCTTTCAGCGGCCCGGGCGGTGTCTGTGGTGCATGAACTGGTGCTGAACCGGCAGATCCCCGCAGACCGAGTAGTGGCGGCTGGCCGGGCTGAAACCCGGCCGCTGGCGGCCAACGACACACCTGAGAACCGCGCCCTCAACCGCCGGGTAGAAATTGCGATCCGCAACCCGGAGTGCGATGGCAGCGTACCCACCCGAGATTTACCGGTTGAAATTCTTCCCTGATTGAACGCAGGCTTATGCTTGCAGTGAAGATGCTCATAGTACATTCATATAACTGAAGCAGATTCAAAGCCTTATACTGTGCGGCCTATCAGTATTGAAACCATCGGGAGCAGCACCAATGAGCGGACCGGACAAGCCCAAGGTAATTGGCGAAGAATGGAGTGATGAGCGGGTCAGAAGTTTTCTGGACCTGAAGCCCTGGGACAAGGCAGTTCAGGCGGATTACTTTGTGCTGCTGCGGGCCTACGAGGCAATGCGGGCTGAGGATTTCGAACGGTTTATCGGGTTTTTTGTGGCAGACGGTCGTGATCTGAACGCCGAAGATGAGCACGGTGAAACCATGCTGGACCGGGTTTCACGGCACCGCCGCAGCGATGATTATGCCCGCGCTCTGGAAAGTGCCGGAGGGGTAAAACGAGCAAAAGCCGGGGCTTAGACCGGCCTTTGCTGTCTGGCGCCCACCCTGAATGGTCAGTACGCCGTCATGCACGGTGACTTTCACATCTTCCTTGTTCATGCCGGGCAGTTCGGCCTCGACGGTGAAGGCTTCCGGGGTTTCTTTGATATCGACCGCCGGGGCCCAGTCGCTGCGGCTGAACAGGTCCTTTCCTTCCCGGTCGCCGTTGGTTCGGGCGACACCCAGCATCCGGTTATAGCGGTTCATCATGTCTTCGAACTCGCTGAACGGACTCCAGCGTGTAATGTTGCTCATAAGGAACTCCTCCTGTGACGATTACGAATCTGAGATCTTCATCAGCTTCGCTCGCGGAACAGCTCCATGCCGGTGGCGCCAGCCGGATGGACTCCGTGAACTTGTGCTATTCAGGAAGATAGGTGCGGTCGGAGAATTTTCAAGGCGCCCCTGATCAGAATTTGATCTAAATCAGGGGCCGGAAGCGGCTCTATTCGGAGGCGTTCAGGTACTCGTCCTTCAACTTCACGTAGTTAGCGGCGGTGTATTTGAAGAAGGTTTTTTCCTTCTCGTTCAGGGCCCGGGCCTGTTTGCATGGTGAACCCACATACAGATAGCCGGATTCCAGCCGTTTGCCGGGCGGTACCAGGGTGCCGGCGCCGATGATCACTTCGTCTTCCACCACGGCGCCATCCATGACTGTGCAGCCCATGCCGACCAGTACGCGGCTACCGATGGTGCAGCCGTGCAGCAGAGCTTTGTGGCCTACGGTGACGTCGTCGCCCAGAATCAGCGGCCAGCCGCCGGGGTTGAAATTGCTGGCGTGGGTGATGTGCAGTACGGAGCCGTCCTGGATGCTGCAGCGGTCGCCGATGCGGATTTTGTGCATGTCGCCGCGGATGACGGTCATGGGCCAGACGGAGCAGTCTTCGCCCATTTGGACGTCTCCGATCACCACCGCACTCTCGTCTATCCAGGTCCGCTCGCCAAATTGTGGTGTGGTACCCTTGTGAGTTCGTACATTTGCCATTACATATACCTTTTGACTGGCCTCGAATTGAGGGGAAGGAGTCTTTGGGAGGAGGGCTTTCCAAAAAACGCTCCTTCGGCACATCCATGTGACGCTTGGGCTCCGCCATCCATGGCTCCGCACATTTTTGGAAAGCCCTCCTCCCAAAGACTCCCCCAAGTATTGGAGTTGCCTGAAAGTAACTTAAACCCGTACAGCTGAGAAGGGGACTTATGAATAACCCGCTTTTGACAGATGACTTGTTGCCGAAGTTCGGCCACATCCGCACCGAGCACATGGAAACGGCGATTGACCAGATTCTCAGCGAAAACCGCGTGAAAATTCAGGAGCTGGCGCAGCAGGACGATCCCACCTGGGACACCCTCGCCCAGCCCATGCAGGCTTTGGAAAACAACCTCAGCAACGCCTGGTCGGTGATTTCGCACCTCAATGGTGTAATGAACAACGACGACCTGCGCAAGGTGTACAAGAACTGCTTGGAGAAGCTGACCGAGTACAGTACCGAAGTCAGCCAGAACGGTGCCCTGTGTGAAGCCTACAAGAAACTGGCCGCACGGGAGGATTTCAAGGAATTGAGTGAACCCCAGCGCAAGTCCATTGAAAATATCCTGCGGGATTTCCGTCTGGGTGGTGTGGACCTTCCGGAGGACAAGAAGAAGCGTTATGCGGATTTGTCCCGGGAGCTGGCGGAGTTGTCCAACAAGTTCAGCGACAACGTGCTGGATGCTACCCAGCATTGGTTCAAGCATATTACTGATGTAGACGAGCTTTCGGGCCTGCCGGAAACGGCCATCGAGGGCGCGAAGCAGGCGGCCCGGCAGAAGGAGCTGGAGGGTTATGTGATTACCCTGGATTTCCCCAGTTTCCACCCGGTAATGACCTACTGCAATAACCGGGAACTGCGCCGGGAGGTTTATGAGGCGTTTGTCACTCGCGCCTCCGATCAGGGCCCGGATGCGGCCACTTGGGACAACACGCCGGTGATGGGAGAAATCCTCAAGCGTCGTCACGCCCTGGCCCAACTGCTCGGGTTTGATAATTATGCGGAGCGGTCTCTGGCTACCAAGATGGCCCGTACTACCGACGAGGTGCTGGATTTCCTGAACCAGCTGGCGGGCAAGTCGAAGCCTCAGGCAGAGAAGGAAATTGCCGAGCTGAAGGCGTTTGTGAAAGACGAGCACGGCGTGGACGACTTGCAGGCCTGGGACATCGGCTACTACAGCGAGAAGCTGCGCCAGAAGCAGTACGACATCTCCCCGGAAACCCTGCGGCCCTGGTTCCCTGTGGATAAAGTGGTGCCGGGCCTGTTCCGGGTGGCGGAGAAGCTGTTTGATGTGCAGATTGAAGCGCACACAGACGTCGAAACCTGGCATGAAGACGCCAAGGCCTACTGCATCAGCCGCAATGGCCAGCCCATCGCCTGGTTCTACCTGGACCTGTTCGCACGTCAGGGCAAGCGTGGCGGTGCCTGGATGGCCGACTGCCGGGTACGCTGGCGCGATATGCGGGGCAAGCTGCAGCTGCCGGTGGCGTTCCTGACCTGTAACTTCACCCCGCCGGTGGATGGCAAGCCGTCGCTGCTGACCCACGACGAAGTCACCACCCTGTTCCACGAATTCGGCCACGGCCTGCACCACATGCTCACGCAGGTGGAGGTGATGGACGTATCCGGCATCAACGGCGTGGCCTGGGATGCGGTGGAGCTGCCCAGCCAGTTCCTGGAAAACTGGTGCTGGAACCCGGAATCCCTGGCCCTGATTGCCAGCCACCACGAAACCGGCGAACCGCTGCCGGAAGACCTGCTGCAGAAATTGCTGGCGGCCAAGAACTTCCAGTCCGGCATGGGCATGGTGCGCCAGCTGGAATTCTCGCTGTTCGATTTCCGCCTGCATGCGGAATTCACCGACGAAGCCCCCACCAACCCGCTGGACATGCACCGCAAGGTGCGGGAAGACATTGCAGTGGTGCAGTCGCCGGAATTCAACCGCTTCCCCAACGGCTTCTCCCACATCTTCGCCGGCGGTTACGCCGCGGGCTACTACAGCTACAAGTGGGCGGAAGTGCTGGCAGCGGATGCCTTCTCGTTGTTCGAAGAGAAAGGCATCTTCGACCCGGAAACCGGCCAGGCCTTCCTGCACAACATCCTGGAAAAAGGCGGCTCCCAGGAGCCCATGGAACTGTTCAAAGCCTTCCGGGGCCGCGAACCGCAGGTGGATGCCCTGCTGAAACAAACCGGCATCACGGACGAAGCTGCCTGATACAATCCACCCCGGTTGTCGTATCGGCAACCGGGTGTTCTTCTGGAGTAACGTTATGGCAAGTCCGAAACGCTTCATCGCCGGCGCCGTGTGCCCCCGCTGCGCCGAGATGGACAAAATCACCATGTTCACCACCGACGCCGGCGACCAGGTTCGCGAGTGCGTGGCCTGCGGCTACACCGATGCGTTGTCCGACCAGCCCCAGCCCGAGGCCCCGGAAATAGAAACGCGGGTAAACAAAAAGGGCAACACCGATGACCATACTGTCAAACAGGTGGTGTTCTTTAAGTCCGGCTCTGACTCTGGAGAATAGGTCTGGCTTGGGCCCTAGCCTGCCGGTTTTGGGGGGTTAGAGGCCACGGGGGTGCTTTTCTTCCGGGAAAAACAACTCGCTTCGCTCAGACATCTTTTTCCCTGCAGAAAAGCACCCCCGCACCCTCTAAGCCTGACAGCACGAAAATCGCTTGTTGAAAGACTCTGATTTTTCGGGAGATGGTTGGCGGGGTTGTTTCTTTGTTTCTTCTCTTCCTTCCGTACCCCTTATTGGTACGACGTGAGGGGGTGGGTCAGGTTTTTTTCCGCCGGAAATGGATGTTTGAGCGCAGCGAGTTGCATTTCCAAGGGAAAAAACCTGACCCACCCCATCGCAGCCCCCAAAATCAGCAGGCTACGATCAAGAATATGCCCCCCAAACAGGCAGGCTACGATCAGGAGGGCAAGCTCCGAAGCAAAACAGTCAGAGAACCATGGCCGCCAACCACCCGAAGGCGAGCAGAGGCAGGTTGTAGTGCAGGAACGTAGGCACCACGGTATCCCAGATGTGGTTGTGCTGGCCGTCCACGTTCAGACCGGCAGTGGGCCCAAGGGTGGAATCAGACGCGGGTGAACCCGCATCACCCAGGGCACCGGCGGTGCCGACCAGAGCCACGATGGCCAGGGGGCTGAAACCCAGTTGCAGGGCCAGCGGCACGTACAGGGCAGCGATGATGGGAATGGTGGAGAACGACGAACCGATACCCATGGTAATCAGCAGGCCGACCACCAGCATCAGCAGCGCGGCCAGAGCCTTGTTCTCGCCAATGGCGGCAACCGAGCCTTCTACCAGGCTCTTGATCTCGCCGGTTTCCCGCATCACTTCCGCAAAGCCGTTGGCGGCGATCATGATGAAGCCGATCATCGCCAGCATCTTCATGCCCTCGGTGAACAGGTCATCGGCTTCTTTCCACTTCACCACACCGGAAACATTGAACAGCACGAAACCGGCCAGGGCGCCTAGAATCATCGAGCCCAGCCAGAGCTGAACAACAAACGCCACCACAATCGCAGCAAGAGCCATGATCAGCGTCATCGGGTTGTACTTCACATCCACCCGCTCGGTTTGCTCGATGCGCTTGAGGTCATAGCCGCGGCCCCCCCGGTAGCTGAAGAACACCGCGACCAGCAAACCGATGAACATACCCAGAGCCGGGAGAGCCATAGCGGACATGACGTTCAGCTCGCTGGCGTCCACGCCATTGTCCGCCACATTAGCGAGCAAAATGTCGTTCAGGTAAATACCGCCAAAGCCTACGGGCAGGAACATGTACGGGGTGATCAGGCCAAAGGTCAGCACACAGGCCACCAGGCGGCGATCCATCTGGAGTTTTGCCATCACATACAGCAGGGGTGGAACCACCAGCGGAATGAACGCGATGTGGATGGGCAGAATGTTCTGGGAAGAAACCGCCACCGCCAGCAGCAAGCCGATGATCATGTAACGGATACCGTTTGCGGCGTCGCCTTGATCCTGCCGGCCTACCATGACCAGTGCCTTGTCAGCCAAGGCGTGGGCCAGGCCGGATTTGCCGATGGCAACGGCGAACGCACCGAGCGTGGCATAAGCCAATGCCACTTTTGCGCCGCCCTCCAGGCCGGTGTTAAACGAATTGATGGTGGCTTCAAGAGACAGGCCCCCGATCAGGCCACCGGAAATGGCGCCAATGATCAGGGCAACGACAACGTGGATGCGGCACAGGCTCAATACGAGCATGATCAGTACCGCGGCTACAACGGCATTCATGGCAAACTCCGGGTAGGAATTGTAGGTTAACCGGCGCTTTTTGAGCGCTGGCAGCACGAAAAGTGGGCTAATGTGCAGGAAATGGCGGCAGCAGTCAAAGCGGTTGTGTAACGGTCACTGGGAATCAACCCGGGCGAATCTGGGAACCAGTTCACCGGCGACTTCTACGGTCTCACGGAACATGGCTAGCGGCCTTACCCACAGGCTGTGGTCGCCGTACAGGCAGCGGTAGACCACCATGGGCTCTTCCGTTTCGCTGTGCCGGGCCACGCCGATGACGTCGTAATCCTGGCCCTTGTAGTGGCGGTAGCGGCCGGGCGTGATGGCCTGGGAGGATCGGTTCATGTGGTTGCCTTATCAAAAGAATGAACAATGTTTCAAAAAGTTGCGAATATTGCCTAATAAACCGCACGGCGAATAACTAGACTGTTCAGAAAGCAACCAAAGAAATATTGGTTTCTTTTGGCTTTTATGCGCTTACTTGCAGTGCTGGTGTCGAGGCTGGGCAGATAGACGATATCCTGCTGTCCGCAGATGATCAATGGCGGGGTGGTTGAGCCCAACGAGGTGCTGGACGGGGACGCGTGCCGGATATCCGGCTACACTAGAGTTATCTCCTTTTACTGGACAACGGATACGTATTAATGGGGCTATCCCGCCGTTTACTGAACATCAGTCTGGTTATGCTGTTGTGGCTGACGAGTGCCGTGGTGGTGGCAGACCCGGTGGCTTTTCAGTGGCTGGAAGCACCTTCGGATGAGCTCAGTCTTGCCGAGGTTCAATCCGCTTCTGATGACCAGTGGCAGTCGATAGCGGCGGGCGAGACCCTTAACCAGGGCTTCAGCGACGGCACCTTCTGGTTAAAAGTGCCGGTGCCCCCGGAGCCGGTCAACCGGGTGCTCGAAATCAGCTATCCCCTGCTGGATATCGTGTCGGTGCACTGGGAGACCGCAGGCCGAATAGTTGAGACCCATCACACGGGTGACACCCTGCCGTTCAGCAGTCGGCCCATTGTGCACCGTAACTTTGTTTTCCTGGTCCCCTCCCTGACCGAACCGGCCACTGCCTGGATTCGGATACGCACCCAGGGTTCGATACAGGTTCCGGTATCGGTAACCCCCTCGGCAGCATTTCTGGCCAACGAACAGATTTCCTTTGGCTGGCAGGCGATGTTTGTCGGCATTGTGTTCTCTCTGGCCCTGTACAACCTGTTCCTGTTTGCCATCGTGCGGCACGTAACCTATTTATGGTACGTACTGGCGGTTGTCGCCACAGGCCTTGTGCAGTTGAATTTCAATGGCTTGCTGTTCCAGTGGTTGTGGCCTGACTCGCCTGACATTAACCGCTTTTTTACGGTACCTGCGGTGGGAGTCGCGTTGTTCTGCGCAGTGACCTTCTCCATGAAGTTTCTGGCCATTCGCCACTACAGTCTCTGGAGCCACCGGTTGTATCAGATGTTTCGCCTGGTGGCGCTGATCACGGTGTTTTACGGGTTATTCGGGCCTTATCAGTCGGGCATTATGTTGGTTAGTGCCATGGCTGCCGTTATCACACCGGTTGCCTGGGCGGTCGGTCTCTTGATTTGGCGCCGGGGCCAGGTGCTGGCAGGGTTCTATGTATTGGCGTGGACGCCGTTATTGATCGGCCATCTGGTGCTTGCTATCAGTAAGCTGGGCTGGATACCCCGCAGCCCGTTTACCGAATTGGCCCCCCAGGCGGGGGTGGCGATGGAGGCGGTTCTGTTGTCCTTCGCCCTCGCCTACCGGATTAACCTGGAGCGCCAGCGCCGGCAGGCCGCCCAGGAGCATGCACTGGATGTTCAGAGGCAGGCCAACCTGACCCTCGAAACACGGGTGCAGGAACGTACCGAAGAATTGCAGGAGGCAAATGAACAGCTGAAGGCCATCAGCCTGACAGACGGGCTGACTCACGTTGCCAACCGTCGTCGGTTTGATGAAAAGCTGGCGATTGAATGGAATCGGGCTTTGCGGCACGAGCAGCCTTTAAGCCTGGTGTTGATGGACATTGATCACTTCAAACAGGTGAACGACAGCATGGGGCATCTGGTCGGTGACGATTGCCTGGTGGCGTTGGCGGAGGTCTTTAAAAACGAAATCCAGCGTTCCGGTGATCTGATTGCCCGCTATGGCGGTGAGGAATTCGCCGCGTTACTGCCGTCCACCGAGAGTGAAGGTGCTTTTTTGGTTGCTGAGAGGTTGCGGCAGGCGGTTGCCCGAACACCGGTGTACACCGGGGATGACATGGTACCGGTCAGCCTCACCATCAGTGTTGGCGTGGCAACGCTGATGCCTGACCAGGGCGCTTCCAGCCAGGAGCTTATACGGTATGCCGATGAGGCTCTTTATGCAGCGAAGGCCAGCGGCCGGAACCGGGTGGTCGTATGGAGTGAAGACCAGGTCGCTCCGACCACCCACGCCTGAGCGTCAGTTCTTGAGTTTGTACTTTCCCGGCCCCAGGAAAATCATCGCTACGGCAGTAAACAGGAAGAAGCCCTGAAGCTCCAGAGACCAGCCTCCGCTGCTGTTCAGGGTTAGCAGCTGATGGCCATGAACCAGTGCGATGGCGACGATCATGTTGAACACGATAATCAGTGCGCCAATCCGTGTCTGGTAACCGAGGATCACCATCAATGGCGCAAGGATTTCTCCGATGTAGACGCCATAGGCGAGGATCGTTGGTAAGCCATGGCTCGCCAACTGGCTTTCGACGAAACCAATGCCGTTCAGAAGTTTCGCCACACCGTGAAACAGCAGCAGGCCGCCAAGTGTGAGCCGGATTATCAGTTTTCCAAGGTCCGCGTTGTCCAGCAAGAGTGTATTCTCCGGGGTGGTTCAGAAAAGCGTGAATTATTCAGGAGCCGCAGTTTAGCGGGTTACTCGGTGCCCTTAAAGGTGGCGGATATCCGGGTACAGTGGTATCAGAGCTTTTAGCAGTCGATTCTGGGCGCCGGTGGGAACCTGGTTTTGTTCCATAGCGAGAATCAGGTTCTCTGTCAGAGCGTTGAACTGGGTGTCGGTAATGGCCATGTCGGCGTGCAGTTTTCTCATATCACGGCCGGTGTAGGTGCATGGGCCACCGCTGAGCTCGCAGAGCTGGTCTGTCAGATTGCGATGGAACTGTTTTACATCAGTGCCTTTGAACGCCTGATTGATGCGTTCATCGTCCACAATCAGATACAGCAGGTCTTCAACAATGTTGGCGATGCCCGCGCGCTGGCCCAACTGCTGGTACAGGCTCTGATCTGGCTGGGCGGGTGATAACTGGCAGCCGGTGGTCAGGACCGTCAGCACAAGAGCCCAGAACAGTCGTAAGTGCGTTGCGTGTGCCAGCATCAGAAGTTCCCCTGTAAGGCCAGATAGACACCCTGCTGATCGGTCAGTGAGGCAATATCACCGAGATTGACCCAGGCCGCCGTTAACGATAGCCGGCGGTCCGGAACCCAGGCGACAAACACGTCCCACCAGTCGTTTTCCCCGGCAAAACTGAGGTTGTCTGGTTTTTGCCGGTATTCGGCACCCACCAGCCACTCGCGATTGATAAAGAGCCCGGCACTGGCTTCGGCCATCCATTGATAGTGGTTCTTGCGGTCGCCGCCAAACCCGAGTAGCCCGCCCTGGTTGGCCCGGGTACCACGAACGGTTCCGTTCACCAGCAGGTTGCGGTCAAGAACACTGGCAAAAAACACTTTGCTGGCGCTGAATAACAGATCAACACCACTGTCGTCGCGGGCCTCGATGGCCTCCGGCACGGTAAAATCCTGCTGGCGCTTGTATTGAACACCGGCTGACCACTGCCCCCAGGGATGATAGAGCACGTCGCCGAACAGCCGTATTTTCAGCCCGAACACATCCTGGCGCAGTTCGTCCTGGGCGAGGCCGAATTGGTCTTTCAGTACGAAGCCGAGTGTATCCAGGTCAAGAGTCTGGCGAGCGGCGGACACTTCAATCCGGTTGCGCCAGTTCAGGCTGGCGGCTTCAACAGAGAGGCTGTAGTCATCAACGCGGGTCTGGCTCAGGTTGACGGTGCCACTCCACTCTTCATCGCTGGCGTAGCCACTTAGCAGAGCCCAGGGCACCAGCCCACCCCCGGCGGCGCCTTCAATGGTGGTCACGCCGCCGGTGGCCCAGATCCGACTGCCCGGGCTTTTCGCGCAGGCATCGGTTGCACCAAACAACACCAGCAGGCCAGCCAGAAGGTAGCTATTCATAGTGAGTTGTCTCCGTTTGGGTGGCGGCCAGTTCGGGTATCCTTTCGTTCAGTGCCCGGGCGGTGGTGATCAGCTCTCGCAGTGGTACCGGGCGGCTCAGGGCAAAGCCCTGGCCCAGGTCGCAGTTCCAGTCCTGCAGCAGCGCCCAGGCGGCCATGCTTTCGATGCCCTCTGCGACCACTTTCAGCCCAAGGCCGTGGGCCATCTCAATGGTGGAGCGGACAATCAGCTGATCCTGTGGTTCGGAGTCCAGTTTCAACACAAACGACTTGTCAATTTTCAGCTCCTGAACCGGCATAGTGCGTAGCTGGGACAGGGACGAATAGCCGGTGCCGAAATCGTCTACCGACAGGGTAGCACCCAGACTCCTGATCTGGTTCAGGGTGGTGAGGGCCTTGTCCGGATCATCCATCACCGCGCTTTCCGTTACCTCAAAGGTGATCCGGTTCATGCCCCCTGGCCAGCCTTCAAAATGACGGGCAATAGATTCGGTCAGTCCGGGCCAGGCAAGATCCATCGCCGACAGGTTGATCGCGACACCGATATCCAGGCCCTGTTCCTGCCAGGCGCGGGCGTCCTGGGCGACCAGTTTGAGTATGTGAGCGGTCAGGTCATGAATCTGCCCCGAACGTTCGGCCAGGAAGATGAATTCCTCGGGCGAAATGAATCCCAGTTCCGGGTGAATCCAGCGCACCAGCGCTTCTGCCTGAACCAGCTCGCCGGTCCGAAAATCCAGTTTGGGCTGATAGTTCATGGTCAACCCGCCTTCTTTAATGGCGGTATGCAGATCGGAAATCAGCCGGAGTTCCCTGAGGTGGTTTTCGTCTTCGCCGGGCTGATACCGGGTAACGGAAGAGGCATTATCACCGGCTTTTTCAAACGTCAGATTCAGGCGGCGACGAAACTGGTTCGGGTCGGTCGCGTCGTCTGGCAGCGCCATGGTCACCAGAGTGATCCGCAGGGAAAACGGTGTGTTGTCCACGGGTAAGGGGGACTGCAGGTGCTGGGCCAGGGTTTGTGCCCGTTCGTTCAGCGCCCGTGGCGACATGGCCGGTAAAATCGCCAGAAATTCATCGCCGCCGGTGCGGGCCAGCAGGGTTGCCCCAGCAAGGTGGCGGCGCAGCCGGTCTGCGGTGCCCACCAACACCTTGTCGCCTAATTCAAGGCCCAGGGTGTCGTTGATCTCGGAAAGCTCTTCCAGTCGAATGCCGATCACGCTGTAGGGGTGATGCTCCCGGAAAATTTGCCGGCTCGACTGGATCAAGGCATTGCGGTTGCCAAGGCCGGTTACATCATCGTGTGTTGCGGCGTGGCGGATGTGTTCTTCCCGCTCTTTCAGGCGGGCGACCATGTCGGTAAAGGCTTGGCTTAACTGGGCAATTTCACCGCCTGTCCGGATATCGGGAATGGCGGGTGGCGGCTCGTTACCTACCGCTCTTGCATAGTCGGCGAGTTGGCGCACAGGCTTGCCCAGTGAGCGGGCCAGAACCAGCGCCAGTGCGGTGGCCAGCGCCACGATCGCCAGAACCAGAAATGCGATCTCCACAACCCGTTGGAAATAACGCTGGAGGCTTTCTTCACGGCTGATCATCAGCACTGCCTGAATATCCGTGTTGTCGCTTGCCAGTGGCAGCGTTCTGGAGAAGAACTGGGGGTTATCCAGCAGTTTGCCCGAGTCTCCTGCGTTGGCCTGAAACGTCACTTCTGCGCCCGAAAGTCGGGCGATCACGTCGGCCAGCTCCTGGTCTATCCGGAATCCCGCGGCCATCCACGCCCGCAGCCCCGGCGCCTGCACCGGCACCAGCAAGAGTTCGTACCCGGCCTGGTTCAGCGTAAGCAGGTGGCGGTCATGGCCCTGGCTGGCGGCGGCTTTGAACATCTGACCTGGAATGTCAGGTTGCAGGCCGTCCCGAGTGCTGGCGAGCACCTGGCGGGACTGGTCGAGCACCAGCGCAAATTCTGCACCGACTCGCCGGCTGTGGTTCTCCAGAGCGCTTCGGATGGTGGCTTCGTCTCCGCTGGCGATCGCAGAGCGAAAACCAAAGTCCTGAACCAGTACCGACAGGCGAGACAATTCCAGGGCGGTTCGCCGTTGCATCACTTCGCTGGTCAGGCGTTCGGCAATGTCCAGCTGCGCCATGGCCCGGGCTTTCTCTTCCTCAAACAGATAAGCCATAAACAGGCCGCCGATCGACAGGCTGACCAGTACTACCAGGCCCACCATAGCGGCGATCAGGCGCCCGCGGAAACCAAGTTGGAGCGGTAACAGCATCAGAGATCCCGGAATTTTTGTTGCAGCCGATCCAGCGCACTGTCGGCCTTGGGTTCGGGGGCGAGTTCCAGCGTAATTTCGGCCGGTTGATCAATGCGAACACGGTGCTGTTCTGGTCGGGTGTTGTCGGTTAGCCGCTGGTGCCAGATGTGAACGCTCATGGTGCTCTCTGCAGGCGCCGGAACGGGTATCCGCACCCGGCCTTCGGCATCGGTTTGCCCATAGGCACCATGGGCCATGACCAAAACGAAGGCCTGCATGTGATCGTGGATATTGCAGCCCAGCTCGACAGTGCCCGGTTTGTCAAAAACGACCGGCGCTTCGGGGCGGTCAGTATAGAGTTCCAGCTCAAAGGTTTTCGCCGGCGAAAAGGAATACACATGGTGCTGGGTGGTGTCCCGGTTTGGAAACTCGACGCGGGAGCCGGCGGGCACTACGAGAACCGGCGGATGGAACTGGCGGTCTTTCTGGTAGATTTCAGTACTGACCGGCTGAGGTGGGGGGCCATAATCGAAAAACACCAGAGCGCCCGGCACCGGGCCGTCCGCGGACGACAGCGCCAGGTCAAGCACCCGGGTTTCGGCCAGGGATGCCATCGAAAACAATGCCAGTAAACCTGTGATCAATGCGTTCATGAATAGATACGGCCTTTCAGAATGCACCCGGGCTCAGTGAAAAATGGATGTGGTTACGTTCCAGCAGGTGCTCCCAAAACTGGCGCATCCAGTCCCAGGCCCGGTTATTGACCTGGTTAACGAAGGGCTCAAGATCCAGGCTGTAGTAGTCGGGTGTTCCGGCAATCTGCAGTACGGTAATGGTAATGGAATCGTCCAGTTCATTGGCAAAGGGCTCACCGATCAATTCGTGAACCAACAGATTTGCGCGAGTTGCTTCCAGGTCAATCAGTTCGCTGGCCCGGATCGAACGGTTATTGTCGTGCATTTCTTCCATCAGGCGATGGCACAGGTAGGCACGAATCAGCAAGCCATCCAGGCCGTCATACTTTACTAGCAAAACGGAAGGCTGTGTAAAGTATCGGGCGGCTGCGTCGATGAATGGTTGAAACAAATCCTGTATGCCGGCTTCACGGGCACAGGCATCCACGCATTCAATAAGCCGCGGCGCCATTTCGATGTATTCGATGGCGAACTGGAACAGGCAGGTGGCAGGGTTGTAGCCATCGACGGTAACCGACGTTGGCAGCCGGCTGGCTTTCTCTTTCATCTGCCGAAGAAAGGTGCCAGAGCGGGCTTCCTTCCGCCGTGCCTGATCAATAATCTCGAGGACTGCCTGTGGTGTCATTGCAGGAGATGCCGATGTCTGTACGAATTGAGGTCGCAAGGCGCCTCCTTGGTTTATCCAGGAGCAACCGAGAGCAGGGAAGCGGGGGCTGGCTACCTCAACATGCCTGCCGTTTCTGATTATTGTAGCCAAGATTTCAGGGAGTGCTGTGGCCGCAGATTAAATTACACGCCAACGGTCAGGAGAAAGCCCCTATGGCTGCCTGAACCACCGATCATCACGGGTGTAGCACCAGCACAGCCAGCCCATGCTGGCGGCCCGGGCCAGCATCAGGCTGATCAGCGCCAACCACAGTCCGTGGTTGCCCCAGCCGGTCGTCAGCCACCACACCGGCAGGAACACTACGAGTGCAGAAAACAGCATGGTGTTCTGCATTTCCCGGGTGCGGGTGGCGCCGATGAATACGCCGTCCAGCAGGTAACTCCAAACGGCGGAAAAAGGCAGCAGCCAGAGCCATGGCAGGTACTGCCAGGCGGTGGTTTGTACCTCTTCAATACCGGTCAACAGGCTGATCAGCCAACGGCCCCCCAGTACAAAGGTGACGGTCAGCAACAGTGCGCCCCAAAGCGACCAGCGCAGGGCGCTATTGAATACGACTTTGAACTGCCGTTTGCTGCCCTTGCCTATGGCTTCGCCAATCAGCGCTTCCGCGGCGTTGGCAAAGCCGTCCAGAGCGTTGGAAATCACCAGCAAAAAGGTGATCAGCACGGCATTGGCGGCCAGAATGATGTCGCCTTGCCGGGCGCCCTGGGCGGTAAAAAAGGCCAGGCACAGCAGCAGCGCGATGGTGCGCACCATGATGTAGCGGTTCACCTGCAGGATGCGCAGATAATCCGACAGCTTACCGAATAGCTCCCGGGTCAGTTGCTGGCCCTCCGGTATGCGCCTGAGCACGATCATGACACCAATGGCGGTGGCACCGTATTCGGCCATGACGGTCGCCATGGCGACACCCCGGCTGTTCCAGCCCAACACGGTCACGAAGAACACGTCCAGCACAATGTTGATGCCATTGGCGATAATCAGCATCACCATGGGCCCACGCGGGAACTGGGTGCCGATCAGCCAGCCCACCAGAGTGTACTGGCAAAGCACAGCCGGGGCACTCCAGATTCTTATGGCGGCATATTCCGCAGCCAGTGCGGCGACGTCCGGGCTGGGGTTCATCAGCTGCAGGCCGACAGAAATCAGCGGACGGTGGAACAGGATAAGCAACAGACCGATGGCCACCGCCAGCATCAGCGAGCGCACCAGCAGTGCCACCTGGTTGAACGAGTCCCGTTGGCCCCAGGCCTGGGCTGCCAGCCCCGTCGTGCCCATGCGCATGAAGCCGAATGTCCAGTACAGAATGCTGAACAGGTTGGCCCCCACCGCCACGGCACCCAGGTACTCGGGGCTGTCCAGATGACCGAGCACGGCCGTGTCCACCAGGCCCAGCAGGGGCACGGTGAGGTTGGTGAGCATCAGTGGCCAGGCCAATATCCAGAGGCGTCGGTCGGTGGCACGGACGAATGATTTATGTGTTCGGGTTATCAAAACTGATTATTTATCCATTTTAGATTTAATGATTTTTTAGTCTTTTTTTGATCTGTGTCTACACTGATCATTGATGTATCCATAAGCAGGCTTTCACTCGCGGTTGTTCCGGTGTTGCGAGCGCCGGTATCTATCGTCGAGGGATGACGCAAAATCCGACAAGAATAACACTCTGTGGAGACACAGTATGCGCGTGCATGCCAAGCGGGCAATTGCCCTAGTCGCTGGTCTGTTGCTGCCGGCAGTGGTCATGGCCGACTGGACCATGAACATGACACCGGGCGTAACCGGTACCAGCAACGAGATTTTCAGCCTTCACATGACCATTCTATGGATCTGCGTAGCCATCGGCGTGGTGGTGTTCGGGGTCATGTTCTGGTCGATTTTTGCCCACCGTAAGTCCCAGGGCTATAAACCGGCGAATTTCCATGAAAACACAGTCGTGGAGGTTCTCTGGACCATTATTCCGTTGGCGATTCTGGTGGCCATGGCGGTGCCCGCGACCGCGACCCTGATGGATATGTACGACACCAGCGAATCCGAAGTGGATATCAAGATTACCGGCTACCAGTGGCGCTGGCAGTATGAGTATATCAACGACGACTTTGGCTATTTCTCCGGCCTTTCGACACCCAGGGACCAGATCGAGAACCGTCAGGCCAAGGGTGAAAACTATCTGTTGGAGGTGGATAACCCGTTGGTGATTCCGGTCGGTAAGAAAGTGCGCTTTTTGCTGACCGCGAATGACGTTATCCATTCCTGGTGGGTGCCGGCTTTCGGTGTGAAGAAAGACGCCATCCCCGGCTTTATCAACGAAACCTGGACCCGTGTGGATGAACCCGGCACTTACCGCGGTCAGTGCACCGAGCTGTGTGGCAAGGACCATGGCTTCATGCCGGTAGTGGTTAAGGCCGTTCCAGAAGAAGAGTACGCGGCTTGGGTGGCCGAGCAGAAAGCGGCGGCCGAGGCGGAGCGTCAGCTGACCGAGAAAGACTGGACCCTCGAAGACCTGATGGCCCGGGGCGAAAAAGCCTACGCCACCGCTTGTGCCTCGTGCCACCAGGCAGACGGTACCGGCATGCCGCCGGCCTTCCCGGCGTTGAAGGGTAGCCAGATCGCACTCGAGGATATGAACGCGCACATCGACATCGTGGTGAACGGCAAATCCGGCACAGCGATGCAGGCTTTCGGTGGCCAGCTGAGCGAGGTTGACCTGGCGGCGGTGATTACCTATGAGCGGAATGCCTGGGGTAACAACACCGGTGAAATGGTCACGCCCAAAGAAATTTTTGATTACAAGAATCAGCAGTAATCGACGCCAGATAACAATAATCACCAGCCATAACAAACGGCGGTAACGGGGGTTTTCATGAGTGCGGTTGCAGATACCCACAGCCAGGAACATCACCACGGCCCGGTCAAAGGCATCAGCCGCTGGCTGTTGACCACGAACCATAAAGACATCGGGTCGATGTACCTGATCTTCAGCTTTGCCATGTTCCTGCTGGGTGGCAGCATGGCGATGGTGATCCGGGCCGAGTTGTTCCAGCCGGGCCTGCAGATTGTGCAGCCGGAATTCTTTAACCAGATGACCACCATGCACGGCTTGATCATGGTGTTTGGTGCGGTCATGCCGGCCTTTGTGGGGCTGGCCAACTGGATGCTGCCGCTGATGATCGGGGCTCCGGATATGGCCCTGCCACGGATGAACAACTGGAGTTTCTGGTTGCTGCCCTGTGCGTTCCTGATTCTGGTCTCCACTCTGTTCATGGAGGGTGGCGCTCCCAACTTCGGCTGGACCTTCTACGCACCACTGTCGACGACCTACGGGCCGCCGAGCACCACCTTCTTCATTTTTGCGGTGCACATCATGGGCGTGTCGTCGATCATGGGTGCCATTAACGTGATTGCCACCATCCTGAACATGCGGGCTCCGGGCATGACCCTGATGAAAATGCCGCTGTTCGTGTGGACCTGGCTGATTACGGCCTTCCTGTTGATTGCGGTGATGCCGGTACTGGCCGGTGCGGTCACCATGATGCTGATGGACATCAACTTCGGCACCTCGTTCTTTGATGCCTCGGGCGGCGGCGATCCGGTGCTGTTCCAGCACGTATTCTGGTTCTTCGGGCACCCAGAGGTGTACATCATGATCTTGCCGGCCTTCGGGGCTATTTCCCATATCGTGCCGGCGTTCTCCCGCAAGCCGCTGTTCGGCTATGCCTCCATGGTGTATGCCGTGGGCGCCATTGCCCTGCTCTCCTTCCTCGTATGGGCGCACCACATGTTTACCGTGGGCATTCCGCTGGCGGGGCAGCTGTTCTTTATGTACGCCACCCTGCTGATTGCCGTCCCCACCGGCGTAAAGGTGTTCAACTGGGTCACCACCATGTTCCGGGGCTCACTGAGCTTTGAGGCGCCGATGCTGTTTGCCGTCGCCTTTATCATCCTGTTTACCATCGGCGGTTTCTCCGGGCTGATGTTGGCCATCGCCCCGGCAGACTTCCAGTACCACGACACCTACTTTGTGGTGGCGCACTTCCACTATGTGCTGGTGCCCGGAGCCATCTTTGGCATCTTTGCCTCGGCCTACTTCTGGCTACCCAAGTGGACCGGCCACATGTATGACGAAACCCTGGCCAAGACACACTTCTGGCTGTCATTTGTCGGCATGAACCTGGCGTTCTTCCCGATGCACTTCCTGGGGCTGGCGGGCATGCCGCGGCGGATTCCGGATTACGCGTTGCAGTTCGCCGATTTCAACATGGTGTCCAGCATTGGCGCGTTCATGTTCGGCGTCACCCAGCTGCTGTTCCTGTTTATTGTGGTGAAGTGCGTGCGTGGTGGTGAGAAAGCGGCCGCAAAACCCTGGGATGGCGCAGAGGGTCTGGAGTGGACAGTTCCGTCACCCGCTCCCTACCACACCTTCTCCACACCACCGGAAGTGAAATAACCGGGAGCCGTAGCTATGGCCGAACAGCAACCACAACAGGGCAAGCGCAGTAACAGCCGGGTGATCGCCTGGTGCATGGCCGGGGTGGTTGGCATGTTTGCCTTCGGGTTTGCGCTGGTGCCTCTGTACGACGTGTTTTGTGAGATTACTGGCATCAATGGCAAGACCGGGGGCCGCTATGAAGCCAGCGCCAGCAGCCAAGTTGATGAGAATCGCACGGTTACCGTGCAGTTCCTGGCCAGCAACGGCCCGGGGATGTCCTGGGAGTTCCGGCCGGTGGTTCGCAGTGTGAAGGTGCACCCGGGTGAGTCGAAAGCGGTAAATTTCTTTGCTGCCAACCCCACCGATCACGCCATGGTGGGGCAAGCTGTGCCCAGCCTGTCGCCTTCAGAAGGCACGTTGTATTTCCACAAGACCGAGTGTTTCTGTTTCAACCAGCAACCCCTGGAAGCCGGAGAAAGCGTTGAAATGCCGCTGGTGTTTATTGTGGACCCGGACATACCCGAACATATTACCAAGCTGACCCTGTCCTACACCCTCTATGATCAGGGCCAGCCAGCGAACGTCTCTGGCCCGGTACGGGCAGACAAAACAACCAACAATAACGGCTAAGCCATCGGAGACAGCTATGGCGGATCACCAGACCTATTACGTTCCCGAGCAGAGTAAATGGCCCATTATCGCTACCGTTGGCATGGGCGTGACCCTGTATGGCGCTGCGTCGATCATGGTCAACGGCAATCAGGGCGAGAGTACAACCGGCGCCTGGTTCATGTTCTGGATAGGCGCTCTGATCATGGCCTACATGCTGTTTGGCTGGTTCGGAAGCGTGATCCGTGAAAGCCGGGCAGGCCTCTATAGCGACCAGATGGACCGCTCGTTCCGGTGGGGCATGAGCTGGTTTATTTTCTCGGAGGTGATGTTTTTTGCAGCCTTCTTCGGCGCGCTGTTCTATGTGAGGGTGTTTGTGGTGCCCTGGCTCGGCGGTGAGGGCGATAAGGGCAGTACCAACATGCTCTGGGAGGGCTTTCAGGCAAGTTGGCCACTGGTCAGCAACCCGGACCCACAAGCCTATCAAGGGCCAAAAGAGGTTATCAGCGCATGGGGACTGCCATTGATCAACACCATTCTTCTGGTGACCTCCTCCTTCACGGTGACCGTTGCTCACCATGCTCTGAAGGCGGGTAACCGGGCGAAGGTAAAGTTATGGCTGGGGCTGACGATTGCTCTGGCGGTGGTGTTCATGTTCGTTCAGGGCTACGAGTACGCCCACGCCTACAACGACCTGGATCTGACCCTGCAATCCGGCATCTACGGCAGTACCTTCTTCATGCTTACCGGTTTCCACGGTGCCCACGTGATGCTGGGTACCTTGATGCTGGTCATTATGCTGATTCGCATTACCAAGGGGCATTTCACGGCCGATAACCATTTTGGTTTCGAGGCGGCCTCCTGGTATTGGCATTTTGTGGATGTTGTCTGGCTGGGCCTGTTCGTTTTTGTTTATGTGATTTGATCGGGAATGGTCATCAGGGTGTCGGGTTGAGTGTCAGGCTTCCGGTCCAGAGCGAGATCAGTACCAGGGCGAGCAGCAGGACACTCAGCGCGACCCGGATGGCCAGAGAGTTCACCACACGCCGGGTTTTGCCGCCATCGCGGATCAGGAAAAACAGACCACTGAACAGACTGGCGAGAACGGCCAGAAGCAGTATGACGATGGCAAATTTGAGCATGGAGTATCCCGTTATTATCAGATTTTATGAGGTTGGGATTTCCGGGCGGTGCCCGAAGCGTGTATTCACTATAGCAAAGCATGGGTAGGTCGTTTTAATGGCGCGTCAATGGCAGTTCGACTGGCGCCTGCTGGTGTTCTCCGGGCTTTTCCTGCCACTACTTCTCAGCCTGGGAGTATGGCAACTGAACCGGGCTGGTGAAAAGCACATCCTGCTTCAGGCCTGGCAACAGAAAGCGAGTACTGCTCCCTGGCCTGAGCTGGTTGCCGGTGATCTCAAACCCGGGTTGCCAGTGACCCTCACCGGTTTTTATGGCGAACAGACCTGGTTGCTGGATAACCGGACCCGTGACGGGGTGCCCGGATACGAAGTTCTGACACTGTTTGTGCCTTTGGAAGGACCATCGGTGGTGGTTAATCGGGGCTGGGTACAGGGCGCGCGTACCCGGGATCAGCTACCAGAGACCCAAACGCCGGATGCGCTCTTCACTCTGGAGGGGCGGCTGGCGGAGTATCCGGAGCCACCGGTGCTGGCTGAAGCTGAGCCAGCGGTGGGTGACTGGCCCCGGCGAGTGCAGGCGTTACCCAGAGATGTTGTCGCCAGAGAGGTGGCTGAAACGGCCCCGATGATTGTGATGCTGGCCGACAGTGATCAACCCGGCGCCTACCGGGCGGACCGGGCGCCGGATGTGATGGGTCCGCAAACCCATTACGGATATGCGGTGCAGTGGTTTGCGCTTGCCGCAGCGCTGACTATATTAACGTTAGTAGCGAGTTATAAGCGTAGCGAGTAAAAAACAATAACAGCGTGCCAACGAAAGACCCGAAAGGCAGGAGCCGATAATGACAACGACAACGGCTGACTCCGTGATCAGGCGTGACCAACCCACTCCCGAGCAAACCCGTCGTGGCCGGCGCACAGCCCTATTACTGTTTGCTGTCGGCTTTGGGCCCATGGTGCTTGCCACCATCATGTTCTACACCGGTTGGTTAAACCCGGTGGGCCACACCAATCAGGGCCAACTGGTGCAGCCAGCGGTGCCAGTGCAAGCCCTGAACCTTGAAACCCTTGAGGGTGTGCCCCTGGCGGACCGCTTTGGTGCCGACAAGGTGGACCCGAACTGGCTCATGCTGGTAACCGCCGGCACCTGCGCTGAGGACTGTGAACAGCTGCTGTATCTGGCCCGTCAGGTCAACATTGCGCTGGGTAAGAACGCGCCCCGGGTGAGCCGGGCCGCCTGGCTGGCGTCTACGCCAGCAGCCCTGGAGGCTCGCTGGAGCGAGGAGTACCGCCTGATGGAGCGGCTGCGCGTTGCGCCAGGCGGGGCTCCCGCGCTGCCTGAGGGCGTCAACCCGGCGGCAGAACCCCGTATATTGCTGGTAGACCCGTTCGGCAACGTGATGATGCATTATGGCTCTGAACACACCGGCAAACAGATGCTGAAAGATATCAAACAGCTCTTGAAGCTTTCCCAGATTGGCTGACCGGGAGGGCCTCTCTGTGCAGCAGACATCCGCACCGACTCTGGCCGGCACTCTGTCTGGCAATATCGCCCGCAGAATGGCGTTCTGGGCCACGCTGGCGTGTTGCCTGGCCGTGGTGGTGATCATGTTGGGCGCCTGGACCCGGCTGGTACATGCTGGCCTTGGGTGCCCGGACTGGCCTGGATGTTATGGCTTTCTGACCGTTCCCCAGAGCGAAACCAGCATCGCCATCGCTAACGCCCGGTTCCCGGAAACGCCGGTGGATGTGGCCAAAGGCTGGCCGGAAATGATTCATCGCTATGCGGCAGGCACCCTGGGCCTGGTGGTGTTCGGGCTGGCCATCGCGGCCATCCGGCACCGCCGGCAGGGCGTTCCGGTGAAGCTGCCTCTGTTCATTGCCGGTTTTATCGTTTTGCAGGGCGCCTTCGGCATGTGGACCGTCACCCTGAAACTCTGGCCACAGGTGGTGGCTTTGCACCTGCTGGGCGGCTTTACCACCCTGAGTCTACTGCTGTTGCTGACGCTAAGATTGCGCAAACGCAGCCAGAACCGGCCAAGCCGGGCATTGACCGTGCCCCGCACGCTGACGAAGCTCAGGCCCTGGCTGTATGGCGGCCTGTTGCTGGTGGTCCTGCAGATTGCCCTCGGCGCCTGGACGGCCGCCAATTACGCTGCGGTAGCCTGTACCGATTTGCCCACCTGCCAGGGACAGTGGTGGCCGCAGGGCATGGATTTTCGCCATGGTTTTGATGTGACTCAGCACGTCGGGCCCAATTATCTTGGCGGCCAACTGACCGCCGATGGTCGGGTAGCCATCCACGTTACCCACCGCTTGGGCGCGCTGGTGGTGCTGATCTATCTGGGCCTGCTGCTGGTCAGGTTGTGGCAGCAGAAGCAAGACAGCGGGCTGGATAGCAGTGTGAGGCTGGTTGCTGCTGCTCTAGCGATCCAGATCGGCCTGGGCCTGGCCAATGTCTGGCTGCACATTCCGCTGGCGATTGCGGTGGCCCATAACGCCATGGGCGCCGGCTTGTTGCTGTCGATGATTCATCTGATCTGGCAGCATCATCAACTGCCGCAACCACACCCATCCACCGTATCCCACACAACAACTCTAAACCGGGAGGTAACGGCATGAGCGAGCAAGTCAAAGCGCTGCCGGCCCAGCAAGCTGCAAAACCCTTATCCACACAGATCTCCTGGCGGGACTACCTGGAGCTGACCAAGCCCAGGGTGGTGGCCCTGATGATTCTGACCTCCGTGATTGGCATGTTGCTGGCCGCTCCGGGCGTGCCTGGCTGGGATATTCTACTGTTTGGTAACCTGGGTATTGCCCTGCTGGCCGGCGCCGCGGCGGTGGTCAATCACGTAGTGGATCAAAAGATCGACACCGTAATGGCCCGTACCCGCAAGCGGCCCGTCGCCACCGGCCGGATTGCGCCGTTGGACGCCATTCTGTTTGCCGTCGTGCTGGCTGCTGCCGGTATGATCGTGCTGATGTGGCAGGTGAACGAACTGACCGCCTGGCTCACCCTGGCGTCACTGGTGGGCTACGCGGGGGTCTATACCCTGTTCCTGAAACGGGCCACACCCCAGAACATCACTATCGGTGGCCTCGCCGGCGCCATGCCGCCACTGCTTGGCTGGACTGCGGTCACCGGACAGGTGGACGGCCATGCGCTATTGCTGGTGTTGATCATCTTTGCCTGGACCCCACCCCACTTCTGGGCGCTGGCCATTCATCGCAAGGAAGAATACGCCAAGGCGGGCATTCCGATGCTGCCGGTCACCCATGGCAACAAATACACCGAGCTGCACATCCTGCTGTACACCCTGATGCTACTGGCGGTGAGCCTGCTACCTTTTGTCACAGGTATGTCTGGCGGTATTTACCTGATCGGGGCCCTGGCGCTAGGCTTGCGATTCCTGCAGTACGCCATCCGTTTGCTGAAGGGCGATGACCGCCGGGTGGCCATGGATACGTTCAAGTATTCCATCACCTATCTGATGGCGCTGTTTGTGGTGTTGCTGGTGGATCATTTTGTCTTCTTCTGAGCGCCTGTGGCATCCGAAGCAGGCTGACTTAACCTGAACAGGAGGCCCCATGGGGCGGTCGTTACGCATTACGCTCTTTGCTCTGTTTCTGCTGGTTGCACTGGTGTTTGGCCTGACCATCGGCCGTCAGGTATTTCTGGCCAGTGATGAGCCGGTGCCAGCGCCAGACCTGAGCCAGTACAACACCTATGTGTACGATCAGCCCCGGGAGCTCATCGAGTTCACGTTGACGAGTGAACAGGGTAAAACTGTCACCCGGGAAGACCTCAAAGGCCGCTGGACCTTTGTGTTTGTGGGTTACACCAACTGCCCGGACATCTGCCCGGCGGCCATGGCCAACCTGCGCCAGACCAACAACCTGCTGTCGGCCGAACTGCCTCAGCCAGACTACCTGCTGATCACGGCAGACCCGGAACATGACACTCCGGAAAAACTGAAAGCCTACACCGGATTTTTCGGAGAAAATTTTCATGGCCTGACCGGCGATCTGGACACACTGAGAGCGGTGGCTAAAAGTGTCAGCGCGGTATTTGTGCACCGGGAGGTCGATGGCCAGTTACTGGTGGACCACAGTGGCCACTTCGCGCTGCTCAATCCGGAGGCCAAACTGCAGGCGCTGATCCAGCCGCCGCACAAGCCGCAGGAACTGGCAGAAGCCTTCGGGCAGATTTATCAATGGGCGAAGGCAAACCACCCCCGGGCTTCCGGAACCTGACCGCCTTCGGCCAAGGTCCCACTGACAAGACCCGTTAGCTCCCTTACAATGCCCGGCTCTGGATAATCAGTCACCCAACGCCGGGCAGCCATCATGACGTCGACACCCTGTACCCCTCCCAAACAGCTTTTTACCGTACTGCTTGCCGGCAGCCTGGTGTTACTGGTGGTGCATGCCCTTGGCCGGTTTATTTTCACGCCGTTGCTGCCCTATCTGGTGGCCGACAACCAGTTCAGTGCCCCCGACGGCGCCGCGGTCGCCACCTGGAACTACCTGGGCTACCTGATGGGCGCCATGCTGGCCATCCGCTGGCACCGGATAGACCAGATTCGCATAATGTTGCCGCTGTTCCTGGCCGTGCATGTGGTCACCACGCTGGTGATGACCCAAACTGACCAGCTCACCGTGATCTCCGCCACCCGCTGGCTGAATGGTGTGGCCAACGGTGTAGTGTTCGTACAGGCCCCGGCGCTGATCCTGGAATGGCTGGTGCTGCGCAACCGGGCCAGTATGAGTGGCCTGGTCTACATTGGGGTGGGTGCGGGCCTGCTGGTGTCCAGCGGCCTGGTCGCCGGCACCGCCGAGTTTCTTGAAGGCGCCCAACGTTGGTGGCCTGCAGCGTTGGTGTCGATCCCCCTCGCCTGGTGGGGTGTGGTGCAACTGCGCAGGTTGGACGTACCGGTGCGCGAGCACGACGATTCGGGCCAGGCCATTGTTAACACTCCCCTGATTGACCGCGCCAGCATCCCGCTGTTTCTGGCTTACGCAGGCGCCGGCTTGGGCTATATTTTGCCGATGACCTTCCTGCCGCTGCTGGCCAAGATCGAATTGCCGGACGGCCACTTTCTGCTCGATGGCACCTGGGTTCTGGTGGCTCTGTTCACCATCCCCGCCCCCTGGCTCTGGAATAAACTCGGCGCACGAATGGGTGACTTACCAGCCTTGCGGCTCAACTTTGTGATCCAGCTGGTCGGTGTGCTGGCAGCGGTGCTCTGGCCCGGAGCTGTTGGCTTGGTGTTGTGCGCCGTTCTGGTCGGCGGCACCTTTCTGGGCACCGTGCTCCTCACCCAGCGCATCGGGCGGGCCCTCCACCCCCATCAAGGCCCGCGTTTGTCCGCAGCCATGGTGGCCCTCTACGGCTTCACCCAGATGGTCGGGCCGTGGCTGACCAAGCAGTGGCTCGATGGTGGCGGTACTCTGGTGTCCGCTTTTGGTATTGGTGTCGCGGCTCTGGTGTTTGGCCTGGTGTTCGCGTTCTTTGTGCCCCGGCCTGAGGTATGGCATTCGCGGTCTTGATGTGGCCCCAGACTGTTGGTTGTGGGGGATTGATCGGGGTGGTGGGGTATTTTTTTCCTTGGAAATGAAACTCGCTGCGCTCAGACATTCATTTCCGGCGGAAAAAAATACCCCACCACCCCGCTCTAGCTGACCACGGCGGTTCCGCTGGGTTAAAAGACTTTTTGGTTGAAAGAATCAGTGCTGACGCAAAAGGCAAAACGGATTAACCCAAGACAGACCCTAGTAAACTCTTGAGATACCCTTAAAGTTACGCAGGGTGTGGGGGGTGTTTTAGTTTTTTGGTCGAATAAAGGTGTCTGAGCGCAGCGAGTTCTTTTTCGCCCAAAAAACTAAAACGCCCCCCGCGCCACCCCCGAAACCAACAGGCCAACCCCAACCAAACCCCATGCTCCCAATAGAAGCCATACTCCCAGAGCTCAAGCAAACCCTGAACGAGGGCACCACAGCCCTGCTGCAGGCCCCACCGGGCGCCGGTAAAACGACGAGGGTTCCGCTGGCTCTGTTGGATGCCCCGTGGCGGGAGAACCGGAAGATCCTGATGCTGGAGCCGAGGCGGCTGGCGGCCCGGTCGGCGGCACGGTACATGGCGAAGCAGTTGGGGGAAGCGCCGGGGCAGACGGTGGGGTATCGGACCCGGCTGGATACCAAGGTATCCGGGGCTACGCAGGTTGAGGTTGTTACCGAAGGTATTCTCACGCGCCTGATTCAGAACGACCCGATGCTGGAAGACTATGCTGCGGTGTTGTTTGATGAGTTTCATGAGCGCTCGTTACAGGCCGACCTGGGCCTGGCGTTGGTGCGGGAGAGTCAGCAGGCGTTGCGGGAGGATCTTCGGTTGCTGGTGATGTCGGCCACGCTGGACACCGCGCCCATTGCCCGGGTGTTGGGGGATGTGCCGGTGATTACTTCTGAGGGACGGGCGTTTCCGGTGGAGGTGATGTACCGGCCCTTGCCCCGTAATGGCCGGGTTGTGGACCAGGTGGTGGCGGTGGTTCAGGAGGCGCTGCGGGAGCAGACCGGTTCCCTGCTGGTGTTTCTGCCCGGGGCTGGCGAGATTCGGCGGGTGGCGCAGCAGTTGGCGGGGCAGTTGCCGGATAACGTGGTGCTGGCGCCGCTGTATGGCAATTTGAAATCTGAGGAGCAGGACCTGGCGATTTCTCCGGCGCAGGATGGCACCCGCAAGATTGTGCTGGCCACGGCCATTGCCGAGACCAGTCTGACCATTGAGGGCGTGCGGGTGGTGATTGATGCCGGCCAGCAGCGTCGGGCGGTGTTTGATCCGAACAGCGGGATGACGCGGCTGGTCACTGGCCGGGTGTCGAAGGCTTCTGCCGAGCAGCGTAAGGGCCGGGCCGGGCGGGTTGAGCCGGGGGTGTGTTATCGGCTTTGGAGTGAATCAGAGCAGTTCGGGCTGGCGGATTACACGCCGCCGGAGATTCAACAGGCGGATCTGGCACCTCTGGTGCTGGAGCTGGCCCAGTGGGGTGCCCGTTCGCCGGAGCAGGTGGCCTGGATTGATGCACCGCCGAAGGCGCACTGGCAGCAGGCAGTAGAGTTATTGCAGTGGCTGGATTTGCTGGATGCCGAGGGCGCCATTACCGACCACGGCAAGGCTGCCCGGGAATTGGGCCTGCATCCGCGGCTGGCCCATATGGTGATCAAGGGCCGTGCGCTGGGGCTGGGTCAGCTGGCGGCAGAGCTGGCGGCGCTGCTGGAAGAGCGGGATTTGCTGGGGCTGGGCTCAGGGGCCGATCTGCATGAACGGATTCGGGTGCTGCGGGGCGAGCGCGGTCACCGGGGGCTGGATATCGCCCGGTTGAAATCGGTTCAGCAGGCGGCGAAGCGGCTGTGTCGGGGCCAGTTTGTGCTGGATTTACCGGCAGAAACTGAAGTCGGCCGGGTGCTCGCCCAGGCCTATCCGGACCGTATTGCCCGCCGCCGACCGGGCACAACGCCCCGTTACCAGCTCAGCAATGGCAAGGGTGCGGTATTGCGGGATGAAGACCCGCTGGCCCGGCAGGAGTGGCTGGTGGCGGCAGACCTGGATGGCAAGGCCCGCGAAGCGACGATGTACCTGGCGGCGCCGGTAGACCTGATGGAGCTGGAGCAGGATCTTGCCGCGCACATTGAACAACGGGAAGACGCGCTCTGGGACGACAAGCGTGGCACCGTGGTGGCCCGCAAAGTCCGTAAACTCGGTGCCCTGATCTTGGCGGAAAAGCCCCTGCAACAGGTAGCCCCGGAGCTGATCCAGCAGGGTTTGCTGGATGCGGTGCGCCGCAAGGGGCTGGACAGCCTGCCCTGGAATCCGGGTGCCCGCCAGTGGGTTGCCCGGGTGCGATTGCTGGCAGCGCAGTTTCCCGGCGACTGGCCGGAGGTCAGCGACCAGGCCTTGCTGGAGACTCTGGAGACCTGGCTGGCGCCTTTTATGGCAGGCATGAAGCGCTGGTCAGACCTGGCCAGCATCAACCTCGTCCAGGCCCTGAATTCTCTGCTGGATTATCCGCAACAACAGCAACTGGAAGAGCTGGCGCCCCGATCCCTGATCATTCCCACCGGCCAGAACGTAACCCTGGATTACAGCGCCGACAACGGCCCGGTACTCGCGGCCAAGCTGCAGGCACTGTTTGGCTGGACAGAAACGCCCCGGGTGGCCGGTGGCCGGGTGCCGGTGGTGATTCACTTGCTGTCACCGGCGCAGCGGCCGTTGGCGGTAACGGCGGACCTCGCCAGTTTCTGGCAGAACGCCTACCCAGGTGTCCGAAAGGACACCCGCGGCCGCTACCCCAAACACCCTTGGCCGGAAGATCCGTTGACGGCCGAAGCTCAGCAGGGCACCAAAAAGCGCCCTGCCAGGTAGCTTGCCTCAGGTTACTTCACAATCGTCTGGCTTTTATCCAGGTACACCATGCCCTGTTTCTTTACGGTGCCGGGATCCGCATGCTCCGAAGCCTTGTGGACTTTCTCCAGCCGTTCGGCAATGTCTGCAAGCTCGCTGTCCAGCTTACCCAGCGCGTTCTCAAGAGTGTAGGTCAGCTGGTGCACTTCGTTCATGGTCTCCGGTGTCAGTTCGCCGGCCAGCACCCTTTCGAGCCGGTTGTTGTATTCAGAGAAATTGGCGACCGCCTGTTCGAGCGTCTTCGACGGCTCGCCTTTGAAATGCTCATACTTGTCATCGGCGAAGGTTGGCAGTGCGAAGATCAAGGCTGCAGCGGCAGTCGTCAGTTTCAGGGTAGTATTCATGGCGTTTTCCTATTCGATAAAAGTTAATGAGAATTATTACTACTATCGTATTAAGCGGCCATGAGATCGGTCAATTTACGGATGAAATAACGCTTGCCAGTTATCGGAAGCTGGTTAAAATGCGGCCACTTTTATCTGTGCGGTAGCCGCCATGCACTTTGTGTCTTTTAACGTGTTTCGTACTCTTGGTTTCCCCGACACCACCGTGCTCAAACCGGAGCATTTCCAGCGTCACAAGGAACTTCTAAAAGAGGCGGATTGGGTTTTATTCCCGGAGTACTGGCAGTTAAATGCCCTGGTACACGGGCTGAAGTGCCGGGTATTCCCCAGCGTGGCCAGCTATCGGATTGGGCACGACAAAATCGAGATGACCCGTGCTTTCCAGACGGTCGCGCCCGAGCACACTCCCTGGACGATGATTGAAGGCAATGGGCCGGAGGAGCGGGAGTTGCTCTGGAACAACATGGCCCTGCCGTTTGTTGCCAAGCTGCCGAAGGCCAGTATGGGTGACGGCGTGTGGTTGATTGAGTCCAGAGAGGACTGGCTGCGCTACTGCGATCGCACTGATGTGCTGTACGTTCAGGAATATTTGCCCATCGACCGGGATGCGCGGGTGGTGGTTGTGGGTGACCGTGTTGTGGCGGCCTATTGGCGTACTCAGGCCGAACAGGGTTTCTATAACAATGTGGCCAAAGGCGGACAGATAGACACCAGTGAGGTACCAAAGGTGGTGACAGATCTGGCGTTGAGGCTGGCGCGGGAATTGGATGTCGATCACGCCGGCTTTGATATTGCGCTGGTTGAGGGCTACCCTTTTGTACTGGAGTTCAACCGTTTGTTTGGCAATCAGGGCCTGGGGCAAGGTAGCGATCTGAAAGACGCCATTCTGGACTACCTGCAACAACATACTCAGCCCCGGAATCCGGAAGGCCCGACAGAACCTACACCGCTTTGGCCGGTGGCTGTCTAGCTCTGAAAGCCGATGATGAATCTGTGCTGAAAGCCCGGTTTTTTCGGGCCGATTTATGGGTATATTTGCGCATTTGCGGTAGCCAGGGAAAAGCCTGATGATCGCGAAATCTCATGGGTGCTACAGCCGTGCTGTGGTGCCTTTTTTATTGCCCGTTTGCCCTGTGGAGGGACACACCACCCATGACCGAAGTCGCCAACGCCAACATCGCTGATTACTACGACGCCGAGACGTTCAAACGGATCAAAGAGTTTTCCGAAACAAAGGAAACGCCGTTCGTGGTGATTGATACCGCCACGATTAACCGCCAGTACGATGAACTGGTGGACGGATTCCCGTATGCGAAGGTTTATTACGCGGTGAAGGCGAACCCGGCACCTCAGATTCTGACCATGCTGAGGGACAAAGGGGCGAACTTTGATATTGCCTCGGTGTATGAGCTGGACAAGGTGATGTCGCTGGGTGTCACTGGCGACCGTATCAGCTACGGCAACACCATCAAGAAAGCGAAGGACGTTCGCACGTTCTATGAAAAGGGTGTGCGGATGTTTGCCACGGATTCCGAGGCGGATCTGCGCAATATTGCCAAGGCGGCGCCAGGCTCGAAGGTGTATGTGCGGATTCTGACCGAAGGCACGCTGACGGCAGACTGGCCGCTGTCTCGCAAGTTTGGCTGTCAGACCGATATGGCCATGGATCTGCTGATTCTGGCCCGTGATCTCGGCCTGGTGCCTTATGGCGTATCCTTCCACGTGGGTTCCCAGCAGCGGGAAATCGGTGCCTGGGATGCGGCGTTGAGCAAGGTGAAGGTAATCTTCGAGCGCCTGAAGGAAGAAGACGGCATCGAGTTGAAGATGATCAACATGGGCGGGGGCTTTCCGGCCAACTATATCAGCCGGACCAATGAGTTGAGTGTGTATGCGGAGGAGATTGCCCGTTTCCTGCAGGAGGATTTCGGGGATGATCTGCCGGAGATTATTATCGAGCCGGGCCGGTCGCTGATTTCCAATGCCGGTGTGTTGGTGAGCGAGGTGGTGTTGATTTCCCGGAAGTCCCGTACCGCTTTGCACCGATGGGTGTTTACCGACGTGGGCAAGTTTTCGGGGCTGATTGAGACGCTGGATGAGTCGATCAAGTTTCCGATCTGGACGGAGAAGGTTGGCGAGGGCGAGGATTGTGTGATTGCCGGGCCGACCTGTGACAGTGCCGATATCATGTATGAGCACCATAAGTATCCGTTGCCGTTGAATCTGGCGATTGGCGATCGTATGTATTGGCTTTCTACCGGGGCTTATACCACCACTTACAGTGCCATCGAGTTTAACGGGTTTCCTCCGTTGAAGGACTACTACATCTAAGTTCGGAGTCCAGCCGCAGGGCGGGGGCGAGCTTTCCTCTGGAAAAAACAACTCGCTTCGCTCAGACATCTTTTTTCCGGCGGAAAGCTCACCCCCGCCCCACGGCTTGCTAGCTCTTTGCGGGGAGCCGGCACGGCTGTTGGATATTGGAAGGAAACAAAGGATCAGCTTTCGGGCTGGTCCTTTTTTCGTTTCAGGTCCAGGGTGAAGGCCAGGGGCAGCACCAGCAGAGCGTATCCGACCATCACCATGACGGCATGGCGGGTGTCGCCGGTGTGGTCGGCAATCAGGCCGCCGAGCATGGGCACGGAGAATGCCAGGGTGTAGCCAACCAG
This sequence comes from Marinobacter sp. SS5-14b, assembly GCF_030541005.1. Taxonomy (GTDB): domain Bacteria; phylum Pseudomonadota; class Gammaproteobacteria; order Pseudomonadales; family Oleiphilaceae; genus Marinobacter. The sequence goes on from NZ_JASSVM010000002.1 coordinate 305,682, forward strand.
GAAGGTGCCGGCGGAGAGTCGGCCGGTTTCAGCGGAGCTGACGAGTAGGGGCGGCAGGGCGACCAGAAGGATGAGCAGGATGCCAGCGACGAAGCTCATAAAGGTGGCGCTGGCGATGAACCACCAGCCCTCCAGGAAGACGGTGCCGGTGGTGCCGAGGAGGCTCAGGGTTGCCATGATAACAATGAGGGTTCTGCGGCCGACCCACCGACGGGCCATTTTCAGCATCACCAGCGAGGCGAATACCTGAGCGATGTTGTACCAGAACAGGGCTTCCGAGAGCATGGTGATGTTGCCCTGTTGCTCCAGCAGGTTGCCCATGTAGGCGTTGAGGCCGAAGAACATGGAGCCGGACAGGCCCAGCAGAAGGCCGATACGCAGGGTCAGTGGGTTTTGCCAGTCGGGCAGCCAGGCGCCCCGGCGTACCGGGCGGGCCAAGTCTCGTTTGGGCAGGAACAGGGCTGCGGCCACTAATAATGCCGGTAAGGACCAGGCGAGCAGTGCAGCACGCCAGCTGTTTTCCAGAAGCGGCATGAGCACTGGCAGGGTAATGCCGGCACCGATAAATTCCCCCATCAGCATGCCGTTCATGTAGATGGCCGAACCGATGGCCAGGTGATGCGGCTCTAGCCAGCGCGGTAACAGGGCCGGCAGGGCTGGTTGCATCATGGCTACGCCGAAGCCCATCACAGCGCTGGCCACCATCAGGGTGGCTGTGTCGGGCACCAGGCCGCGGCCGGCGGAGCCGATCACCATGATCAGCATGGCCAGGGCCAGGGTATTACGGGGGCCGATGCGGGAGATGGCAAGCGAGCCGGGCATGGCGCCAACGGCCAGCATCAGAATAGGAAGGGTTGTAAGTGCGCCGGTAAGAGCCTGGGTCAGGCCCAGTTCGTCACTGATAAAGGGCGCAAGAGGTGGCGCGACCAGAACCGGGATTCTGAGATAGACACCGGCCAACCAAAGCAGCACCGCCACCGGCAGCAGCTTGGCTGGCGGTGGCGGCGTGTGCGCGGCGTGATCAATTGCCACGGTTCGGCGAATCAGTCTTCGCTGGTGTCCGGCAGGTAGGCGCCGTCTTCATCATGCACTTCCTGACCGGTGACCGGCGGATTGAAGGCGCAGATCAGGCGCATGTCTTCCGTGCCGCCGTACAGCGTGTGGCGGTCGTGCTTGTCGAGGGCGTACAGGGTGCCGTCGGTAATTTCGTGCACTTCGCCAGTGGCGAGGTCCTTGATGCGGCCGTTACCGGCTACGCAGTAAACGGCTTCCAGGTGGTGCTTGTACCAGAAGGTGTGCTCGGTGCCGGCGGGGATAATGGTTTCGTGGAACGAGAAACCCATGCCGTCTTTTTTCAGCAGCAGGCGACGACTGGTCCATTGTTGAGCGCTGACTTCGCGCTCGGTACCGATAATGTCTTGCACTCGTACGATTTTCATTCGCATTCCTCATTTGGTGATGGAATAGCCATACAGTATAAACATGCCCGTCAGTCGCGATTCAACCGCCAATCGTCGTATACCGACATGGCCTGCTCGATTGCCTGCGCGAAATTCTGTTTTTGAGCAGGGCTTAGAGCGCCCTGTTTCCGGCATCGGTCGAACGCTTTCTGGATCTCCCGGCGGGCGTTTTTGTCGAGCCGTTCCAGCCAGTGATGGTCCGCCGGTTCCAGTTCCAGCAGATCCCGCCCGGCGTGGTTGCGGTGGTTGATATGCCACCAGTGATCGACGGCTCTCCCCAGTACCACATAGCCGAACTGACTGTCTTGAACCGGGCCGAAGGTGGCGGCTTTCAGGCCATCTTTTAAGGGTCCGATGTTGAGCGCCGGCAACAGCAGCCGGTCGCCGTAAAAGTAGCTGCCGGCAGCGCCCAGTAAGCCGCCGACCAGGGCGCCTGCCCCCAGAGAGGAGCCCAGTGTCATGGCATCAATCCCCGCACCGCCAACGGCTCCGGCACCGAAACCGGCAGTGGCCAGGTAGCGCTTGCTCACAGCCCAGTGTTTGCGGGTGTCTTCGGAAAACAGGTCGTGCTGGCTGGCCCATTGCAGTTCGGCTTCCTGGCGCCGGATACGTTGATGCTGGTACAGGTGTTCGATGTCCACGCGCAGGGTCTGCTCCCGTTGTCGTTGGCGTTTATACCAGCGGTCTCTCAAGGTTTCGGCCAGGGTGGCATCGCTGGTGCCGGCAACCTGGTCGAGCGTCAGTGTGCGTTTTTCCTGGTAGCTCATCAGGTCTTCCAGTGCCCGGGCCATCACGCTGGCAGCCTGGCGCCGGCGCTGGCTGCGTTGTTCTGACAGCAGCTGCGTGGCCTGTTGCAGAGGTTGCTCCCAGTCCGGTTCGAGCTGACCAAAGGCCCGTAACAGGCTGAGATGTTGCTCGAACGGGGCGCGAACGGCATCGAATTTGCGCACAACCTGGAAGAACTGACCGAGTGCCGATTGCCAGGTGTCACTGTAGTCGTCGGCACCAATGCTGTTGATCAACGCCAGGCTGGGCCGGCCGCTCCATCGCAGAATGGTCATTTCGGCTTCGTGCTCGGCACTGTAGGGAACCGATCCGTCCACCACGTAGATGATGCCGGCACCCTCGATAATCGGAGCCAGCAATTCACACTCGTCGATATAGCGGTCATCGCCCTGATGCTGGAGTACAAAGGCCCTTACCGTGTCCGGATGATCGGAGGCCGATAGACTGTGGGCTTTGAGCCATTGCAGCACCCGCCGTGGTCGCTGGAAACCCGGGGTGTCCACCAGGGTGTAGAGCGTGCGACCATCCACGGATAACGGGTAGGCCTGATGGGCGCGGGTGGTGCCCGGTTCGAGGGCGATAGCGATGGCATCGTTCTGGGAAAGGGTCGCCACAACGCTGGATTTGCCCTTGTTGGGATGGCCTACCACAGCAAATACCGGAGACGGCTTCATGATTGTGGATGTCCAGTTTGATAGGGGTTGTCCGGTAACGAAGGCATCAGGGCCACGGAGGCAAAGCCGGCCGGTAGCCTTTCGGTAAACCGCAGCCAGGGTTGAATCAGGTGGTCTGGCGGCATTCGGTTGGCGTCCGCGGCAAGGGGCAGAAGGATGATTTTGGTGCCGGCTGGCCACTGTTCCCGGGCCTGATCGAGAAAGTCATGGAGTTCACCGGTAGGTGGCTCCCAGCTGCGGGTGATCAGTACCACCGCGGGTGAGGTTTCCCCGGACAGCGCCTGGGTAAGCGTTGCCAGCACCTGGTCGTCCTGGGCCAGTGAGGACCGTCCCCCCGCTTTGTAAATCCGGCTGTTACTGGCCAGCAATGGCTGCGGCAATTCCGGATCACCGGCACCGGCCCAGCAGACCAGATGTTGCGCGTCCTGGAGTTCGCCGGGTTTGGCGCGGGTGGTGGTGTCGGGCAGATCGTCGGCATCGTTGTGCTGGTTGCCGGTGTCCAGCGTCGGCGTTTCCATGCGGTACAGCAGCGCCTGCATGCCCGGGTGGCGTTGCAGCAGGCTGAACGCCTTGCGGTGGACCAGCCACTGACTGAAGGCAAGTAATAGCAGGCGCGGCATTAGCACCCAGGTCAGCCACAGCATGACCACAAAGGGCCACCACTGCCCCCATTGTGCCGGCGCGGTGCCGGCACTGCCCGGGTCGGCGCGGAAGAATCGGGTGGCGTCGATCAGTTCCTGGGAGGGCGCGGCCGCAGGCCAAAGCCAGCTCCACGGTCCGGCAACCACTTGGATAAGCCGGTGATATCCCTGAGCCGCGGTATCCAGTGTGGTGCTCCAGCCAAAGGCCAGATCCTGAATAACCAGCATTATCAGCAGCGTTATCAGGCCGGTTATGGCAAACAGGGTGCCGCCGGTGTGGGCAGCCCTGGCCATCAAAACCGGGTGCAGCTGCGCGACGGTGGCGCCGGGCGGCTGCTTTTGCAGCCGCCGTTGCAGCCAGCGCCAGGGCTGCCAGCCCGCCAGGGATTGCACGGTGGTGGCTAGCGCCAGCAACAATTGCAGCAGAACAAACGCCAGCAGTACGGTGACATTGATGCGCTGGCCGCCATCGTAGAACAACAGGCCGGCCATGGTGATTATGCCGAACACCGCCCCTGCTGCTGCAAAGCCGCCATTGATACGGCGCCAGCGCTGTTGCAGCGCCCGGCCCTGCGCACGCACGCCACCGGGGCCACTGAGCCGCTGCATGTGTGCCAGCCAGTGTGCGGCATCGGGCTGGGTGCCCTGTTGCTCGCAGTCCAGGGCGAAACGCCGGTCCCGGCGGTGCAAAAACGCAGGGGCTTGATCCCTGTCCCGCTGGATGCGGTCATCAAAATCCAGCAGCAGACGAAGGGGGTTGTGGCTCATGCAGTGTCCTGATGAATTCGGTCGGATTTGCTTTCCTGCTAGGATATAGCCAATAACGCTCATGAAGCCAGCCGGGAAGCCCTATGCCCCATCACCTGATGAACCTGCGCAATGTGCCGGATGACGAAGCCGAGGACATTCGTGCCCTGTTTGACGAGCACGATGTGCGCTATTACGAAACGCCACCCAGCCGCTGGGGCATCAGCATGGGCGGTTTCTGGGTGCATGATGATGACGAGGCCCGGCGGGCCCGGGCTCTGCTGGACGGCTATCAGGCTGAGCGCCTGGCCACCCGGCGTCGGGAATATCAGGCCCGGTGTGCGCGGGGCGAAACCGGCCTTTGGTTCCAGTTCCGCCAACGGCCGGTCACTTTCGTGGCCGCTGTGATTGCAGTGGCGGCTATTCTGGCGTTGAGCCTGCTACCTTTCATTCGTCTCTAGCCTGGTACCGGTGCGCCGTCTATGACCCAGCTGTTTTCAGATAATCATAAAACCGGACTGACCCGGGAGTTGATCGATGCGCTGGCACCGATGTTCGAGCAGGCCAGCGCCGGCGCGATTGCCATTGATGCGGACAACCGGATCACCTGGATTAATCAGAGCTATGCCGATTTGCTGCAGTTGCCGGCCCCGTCGGTTGCCATCGGCGAGGATGTCCGCCGGATCATTCCCCATACCCGAATGCCGGAGGTGGTCGCCTCCGGCAAGCCGCTATTGCTGGACATCATGGAACATAATCACCAGCAGTTGGTGGTGACACGCATACCGGTACAGGACGATGACGGCAAGATCGTGGGCGCCATCGCCTTTGTGCTCTACGACGATTTGCAGCCACTGACGCCTCTGGTGGCCAAGTTCCGCAGGCTGCATCAGGATCTGGCCGCCGCCCGCAAGGCGCTTGCCAAAAAATCCCGGGGCACCCGCTACAACCTGACGGACTTTGTGGGGGCCAGCCCGCAAGCCCTTGAGGTGAAGCGCCGGGCCCGGCTGGCATCGGGTCGTGACGTGCCGGTATTGCTGCTGGGCGAAACCGGCACCGGTAAAGAGGTTCTGGCCCAGGCCATTCACTCGGCATCCGCGAGGGCCCACAAGCCGTTTGTCGGCGTTAACGTGGCGGCGGTGCCTGAAAACCTGTTGGAGGCCGAATTTTTCGGTGTGGCACCGGGGGCCTACACCGGCGCAGACAAACGCACCCGGGAGGGCAAGTTCCAGCTCGCCAACGGTGGCACCCTGTTTCTGGACGAGGTGGGGGATATGCCTTTGCCGTTACAGGCCAAGCTGTTGCGGGCGTTGCAGGAGGGGGAGATTGAGCCACTGGGTTCAAACACCGTCAGCCCGGTGGATGTGCGGGTTATTGCCGCGACCAGTCGCAATCTTGACGCCATGATCGCCGACGGCAGCTTCCGGTCGGACCTGTATTACCGGCTGAATGTACTCGAGATTTCGATACCGCCTTTGCGAGATCGGCTGGTGGACCTGGGGGTGCTGTGTGAGGCGCTGCTGGGTGATATCTGCGACGGCCAGGGCTTGCCCGGTGAAATCACCGACGAGGGCATTGCCGCGTTGGGCCATTACGACTGGCCCGGCAATATTCGGGAATTGCGTAACCTGTTGGAACGGGCCCTGACCATGAGTGAGGATGATGGCCTGCTCGATGCCGAATCGATTTTCAAGGTGTTGCCGGCAGCCAGTTCGGGGCCCGAACCACGCATGTCGTTGCGCCGGGTTCGGCCTTTGGCCCGGGTGATGGCCGAGGCGGAAGCCCATGCCATCGAAGAAGCTCTGCTGGTGTGCCGTGGCAACCGGACGCGGGCGGCCAGGTTGCTGGGGATTTCCCGCTCTGTGCTGTACGAAAAACTGGCCAGAATGTCCTGAAATCCGGACAGTTGTCCGAAATTCAGGACATATAACTACGACCTGAAGCCAGAAGTGTCCTGATATTCGGACAACTGTTTTCTTGTTCATTCCCGTTTGACGTCCTAATCTCTTTAATATCATGCAGTTGTGTTATTTGGCACAACGAGTGCTGTTATCCGGATGCAGGACGTCAGAACAACGCTTGAAAACAAACTGACGCACCATTGTTGGACCCAAACCGAGTCAGTCAGGTTTTCCTGCGTTGTCTGATCCTATTCAGACTCGCCTTCCAGCCCTGTGCCGGGAGGTCGATGACAACAAAAAGAAGGATCCAGTTCATGTCGATCAAGTTCAATGTCTCTCGCCTTGCCTATGGCATTACCGCCGCTGCCGTCATCACCGGTAGCCTGGCCAGCAGCGACGCGCTGGCTGCCGAGAAAGTTCGCTGGCAGGTTCCCCTCGCCTTTCCTTCGCACCTGATTGGCCTGACGACGCCGGTCAAACATCTGAGTGAAAACCTGAAGCAGATCTCCGGTGGCGATATTCAGTTGCGCTATTACGAGCCCGGCGAGCTGGTGCCGCCGTTCGAGATCATGGACGCCGTGGGCAGTGGCAAGTACCCCGCCGGTTACACCTGGGTGGGTTATGACCAGGGCACTATTCCTTCCCTGCCGCTCTACTCCGGTGCACCTTTCAACATGGAGCCACCGGCGTATCTGGCCTGGTACTACGAGGGCGATGGCCGGGAACTGCTGGAAGAAATCTACGCCGAGCGCAACATTCACCCGATGCTTTGTTCGATCATCGGGCCTGAGGGTGCCGGCTGGTTTGCCCAGCCCATCGAAGGTGTGGACGACTTTGACGGCCTGAAGATCCGCTTTGCCGGTATTGGCGGCAAGGTCCTGGAAAAGCTGGGCGCCTCTGTAACCATGGTGCCCGGCGGCGAGATCTACCAGGCTCTGGAGCGCAAGACCATTGATGCCACCGAGTTCTCCCAGCCAGCCATCGACAAGATGCTGGGCCTGGACCAGATCATCAAGAACTACATCATGCCCGGCTGGCACCAGACTCTGACCACCTCCCACCTGCTGGTGAACAAGGACACCTGGGAAAAGCTGGAACCCAAAACCCGCGCACTGGTGGAGATGGGGTGCGAGTCTGCCACGCTCAAGGGCTTTGCCCAGAGCGAGTGGGCCCAGCCAACCGCACTGCGCGACTACGAGAAAGAAGGTGTGAGCGCCCAGACCCTGCCAGAGCCCGTGCTGCGGGAATTGCAGAAGGTCACCAACGAGGTGCTGGACGAGATCGCAGCCAAAGACCCGATGTTCAAGCGGGTTCTGACCAGCCAGCGAGACTTCATGGAACATCACTCCATCTGGCACTCCAAGGGCTACCTGCCCCGGGATTTCTATCAGTACGACTGATCAGCGGATGATGATCGCAGCAGGCAGCGCTAGATCGCTGCCTGCAACTCCCTCCTGCGTACGAATAAATCGAGGTTATTGTGACGGATTCCAATACGTCTGTGGGCAGTCAATCCACGGCCCCCGGTAATATCGAATTGCCTGCCAACGGGCTGTCCTGGCGGCTGGACATGCTGGTGGTGGCCGTGGGTCGCCTGAGTTCCTGGTTGTGGATTGGTGTGCTCGTTGTTGTGCTCATCAACGTATTTTCGCGGTATGCGTTGTCGCAGGGCTCCATTGCTCTGGAGGAACTGTCGTGGCACCTGTTCGGGATCGCCACCATGCTGACGCTCGGCTACGCCGTGGTCCGGGATGACCATGTCCGGGTAGACGTGCTGAAAGAAAAGTTTTCGCCCAGGGCGCAGGCCTGGATCGACCTGCTGGGCATTGTTGTACTGGCGTTGCCGGTGATCTACCTGATGATTGATGCCCTGGTGCCCTATGCCTGGACGGCCTGGACCTACAACGAACGATCCCAGGCACCCAGTGGGCTGCCCTACCGGTTTATCTTCAAGAGCATGTTGCCGCTTGGTCTGGCTTTCGTGATGCTGGCGCTGCTTTCCAGGGCGACCCGCTGCACAACGCTGTTGTTTGGCTTCCCCAGGGCGGTCACCCCTCCGAACGACGATCGCCGGTCCACCGGCCATCCCAATCCCTGAATAACGAGGCAGACGTCATGGGTGTAGAAGCGATTCTTGTTATCGCCATGTTCGCCAGCTTCATGGTGCTCCTGCTGCTGGGATTCCCGGTAGCCTGGTCACTGGCGGGTATTGGTCTTGTGTTCGCCATTGTCGGACACGTGATGGTGGAGTATTTCGACTCCCCGCTCTGGTTTACCTGGCAAGGCACCATGGGGGTGCTGGATGCCAGAATCTACGGCATTGTCGCCAATGAATTGATGGTGGCGCTGCCGATGTTCATTTTCATGGGCATCATGCTGGACCGCTCCGGCATTGCCGAGAAACTGATGCACAGCCTGGTGCGCGTGCTGGGCCCGCTGCGTGGCGGTTATGCTATCACCGTGGTGATCGTGGGCGTGTTGCTGGCGGCATCTACGGGTATTGTTGGTGCCTCGGTGGTGTTGCTGGGCATGTTGTCCCTCGGGCCGATGATGCAGGCCAACTACAACAAATCCCTGGCCGTGGGTACCGCCTGTTCTGTGGGTACCCTGGGTATTCTGGTGCCGCCCAGCATTATGCTGGTGCTGATGGCGGACCGGCTGGGCACTTCCGACGCATCCGTGGGCAAGTTGTTTATGGGGGCGCTGATCCCCGGTGTAATGCTGGGCGCGATGTACATTCTGTACATTCTGATTGCCTCGTTCATTAAAAAAGACCTGGCACCCGCGCCGGCAAATCGGGAGCCCCTCAACGCCCGGGCCTGGCTGGATGTGCTCAAAGCGGTGCTGCCGCCCATGGTGCTGATCATTGCGGTACTGGGCTCGATCTTTTTTGGTATTGCTACCACCACAGAAGCCTCTGCGGTGGGTGCCGGCGGTGCGTTGCTGATGGCCTTTGTCAGCAGGCGTCTGGACATGGCCACCCTGAAAGAATCCCTGTATCAGACCAGTCGTACCTCGGCGTTTATCTTCGGCATCTTCATCGGTGCCACGGTGTTCGCGTCGGTTTTGCGGGGGCTGGGCGGCGATGAAGTCATTGAAAGCGCGATCACCGGCCTGCCCTTTGGCACCACCGGGGTCCTGCTGACCGTGCTGTTAATCACCTTCCTGCTCGGGTTCTTCCTGGACTGGGTGGAAATTACCCTGATCGTCCTGCCGCTGGTAGCGCCGGTGCTGTTCAAGATGGGCGTGGAGCCGGTGTGGTTCGCCATCATGTTCGCCATCTGCCTGCAGACCTCGTTCCTGACGCCGCCGGTGGGCTTCTCGTTGTTCTACATCAAGGGCGTGTGCCCGCCCGGCATCACTACCCGGCATATCTATCTCGGCGTGCTGCCATTTATCGCCCTGCAGTTGCTGGCGCTGGCGCTGGTGTTCTGGTTCGAACCGCTGGCCACCTGGCTGCCCAACGAGGTGTACGGAGGGGGCTGACCAGCCCCCCCCCTGCGGATTCCAATAACAATTCCAATCCTGAAAGGAGATTGTGACCATGCGTCTTCACAATCAAGTTGCCCTGATTACCGGCGCCGGCCGGGGCATTGGCCGCGCCATTGCTGAACATTACGCCCGCGAAGGGGCCCGGGTGGCGGTGGCGGACCTGACCCTCGAAAGCGCCGCCGACACCGTAGCGGCCATTGAACAGGCCGGCGGCACGGCCCTGGCCCTTGCCATGGATGTCACCGACGAACAGGCGGTTGACCAGGGTGTGGCCACCATCGTTGAACACTGGGGCAGGCTCGATGTCGCCCTGGCCAATGCCGGTATCCAGCACATCGACCCGGTGCACAAGCTGGCCTACGCCGACTGGAGCAAGGTGATGAACGTGCACCTGGACGGCGCCTTTCTGGTGACCCGGGCCGCACTGCGGCAGATGTACACCCAAGGTGGGGGTACTATGCTCTATATGGGCTCGGTACACTCGGTGGAAGCGTCGCCCTTGAAGGCCCCCTACGTGGCCGCCAAGCACGGCATGCTGGGCCTGTGCCGGGCGGTGGCGAAAGAGGGTGCGGAGCATGGGGTACGCAGCAACATCATCTGCCCCGGCTTTGTGCGCACACCGCTGGTGGACAAGCAGATACCGGAGCAGGCCAAAGAGCTGGGCATTTCCGAAGAAGAAGTGATCAGCAAGGTCATGCTCAAGAACACCGTGGACGGCAAGTTCACCACCCTGGAAGACGTATCGGAGCTGGCAGTGCATCTGGCCGCCTTCCCGTCCGCTGCCCTGACCGGCCAGTCGATCGTGGTCAGCCACGGCTGGCATATGCAGTAATTTTCTGGAGAGACGGATGAGCAACACAGAACAATCACCGGTTGTCTGGACCCCGGACCAGGACACCCTCACCGGTTCCCGCATGGGCCAGTTCAAGGCCTGGCTGGAGCAACAGGGCTTTGGCCCCTTTGATGATTACCACGCCCTGCATCAGTGGTCGATCACCGAGCTGGATACTTTCTGGCAGAAGGTGTGGGATTACTGTGGCCTGGTTTGCGACACCCCCGCCAAGCGCGTGTTGGGTAATCGCGAGATGCCCGGCGCGGAATGGTTCCCGGGCATGAAGCTGAACTTTGCCGCCAATCTGCTGCGGCTGGCAGATGGCGACTATGCCCATAAAGAAGCCGTGGTGGCCTACTGCGAAACCCGGCCGGTCCTGCGCAAAACCTATGCCGAGTTGAAAGCCGACGCCGGCGCGCTGGAAGCCTTCTTGCGAAGCAAGGGCATCCAGAAGGGCGATCGCGTGGCCGGCGTGGTCACCAACGGCTATGAAGCCCTGGTCGGGATGCTCGCGGCCACCAGCCTGGGCGCCATCTGGAGCTCCGCCTCCCCGGACTTCGGTATTGGCGCCATCAACGACCGCTTTGGCCAGATCGAACCCTCAGCCCTGATTGTGGTCAACGGCTACGGCTATGGCGGCAAAGTGTTCGCGCGCCAAGACGACTTCGCCGAGCTGATCGCCGGCCTGCCATCCCTGAAAGTGGTGGTCAGCATTGCCCAGCTACCGGATGAAGCCCCGATTCCCGGCGAGCTGGTCACCACCTGGGACGACGCCCTGAAAGCCGGTGAAGGCCAGGCGCCCTCGTTCACCCCGGTCGATCCGGATCACCCGGTGTACATCCTCTATTCCTCCGGCACCACCGGTAAACCCAAGTGCATCGTGCACGGCACCGCCGGCTTGCTGATCAATCACGCCAAGGAACTCATGCTCCACGGCGACGTCGGCCCGGACGACCGCTTCCTGTACTTCACCACTTGCGGCTGGATGATGTGGAACTGGCAGGCCTCTGCCCTGATGACCGGCGCTGCCGTGATCACCGTGGATGGCTCCCCGGGTTACCCGAACCTCAATTTCCTGTGGGAAACCGTGGCCAAAGAACGGGTTACCCACTACGGCACCAGCGCCCGCTTCATTGCCGGCTGCCGCAAAGCCGAACTGCAGCCGGCGAAAACCCTCGACCAGAGCCACCTGCGCGTGGTCTTCTCCACCGGCTCCCCGCTGCTGCCGGAAGACTACGACTGGGTCTACAGCGATGGCGCCCCCAATGTGCTGCTCGGCTCCATCGCCGGCGGCACCGACATCTGCGGCTGCTTTGTAGGATCGACCCCGCTGTTGCCGGTACGAAGAGGCGAAATCCAGTGCCGTTTCCTGGGCGTCGATGCCGTCGCCTACGGCGACCACGGCCAACCGGTCAGCGACGGCCGTGGCGAACTGGTCTGTCGCCAACCGCTGCCTTCCATGCCCGTCAGCTTCTGGCAGGACCCGGACGGTGAACGCTACAAAGACGCCTACTTCAACAGCTTCCCCGGTGTCTGGGCCCACGGCGACTTCATCGAATTCACCGAACACGGCGGCGCCATCATCTACGGCCGCTCCGACGCCACCCTCAACCCCGGCGGCGTAAGAATCGGCACCGCCGAAATCTACCGCCAGGTGGAAACCATCAGCGAGGTTAAAGACAGCCTCGTGGTCGGCCGCCAGATCGACGGCGACGTGGAAGTGGTCCTGTTCGTCGTCCCCGCCGACGGCCAGCGTGTCACCGACGACCTGGTCAAAACCCTGAAAACCCGAATCCGCGAAGGCGCCAGCCCCCGGCATGTGCCCAAACACATCGTCGAAGTGCCTGACATCCCCTACACCCGTAGCGGCAAGAAAGTGGAACTGGCGGTGGCGCGACTGATCAACGGTTCCCAAAAAGCCGATAACCGGGATGCCCTGGGTAACCCGGAAGCGCTGGATCAGATTCGGGATCGGTTAGCTGAAGTGGGCTTGTTGCCAGGCTGATTTTGATCGAAAGTGAACGGCGATCGGCGTGAATGCGGGTAACTTTGTCGACAAAATGCCCGTATTCACGCCAGCTGAATCGACAAAAACGGACGCCCCGAGCAGGGTTGCGAGCGTGGCAGGGGCAGGGCTTTCCAAAACCTTGCGGAGCCATGGATGGCGGAGCAGAGCGTACAGGGAAGTAGTCACAGCGTGTTTTGGAAAGCCCTGCCCCTGCCGCGCTGTCACCACACCTGACAAATGATAGAAAGTTTCGTAAATTCCAGCCTTTTCATCGTCCTGTAACCGAAGATCAGGCATTTTTAGTCCGTTCTTATACTAAGATCGTAACCCAAAATTTCGAAAAAATGCTATCTTAGTAGGTCTATCAAAAGTTCCGAATCAGTCATTGCCCCGGTCGGACGTTCACAAGACGCCCAACCCAGCCATGACCGTCCTGAACCCACCCATTTGCCTGAGGACGAAAATGAGCAACTCCAAATCCAAGATTGTCTACACACTGACCGACGAAGCCCCCGCCCTCGCCACCCGGTCACTGCTTCCCATCCTGGAAACCTTCGCCAAGCCGGCTGGCATTGATTTCGAAACCAGCGACATCTCCCTTGCGGCGCGTATCCTGGCCGGTTTCCCGGACTACCTTGAAGAAAACCAGCGCGTACCGGACGCCCTGGCCGAACTGGGCGAATACACCAAAGACCCTGACGCCAACATCATCAAGCTCCCGAACATCTCAGCCTCAATCCCACAGCTGCGTGCCGCCATCAAAGAGCTGAACGAGCAGGGCTATAAACTGCCCGAGTACAAAGAAAACCCGGAAACCGACGAAGAAAAAGACGTTCACGCACGCTACTCCAAAGTGCTGGGCAGCGCCGTCAACCCGGTACTGCGTGAAGGCAATTCTGACCGTCGCGCCCCGGCGGCCGTGAAAGCCTTTGCTCGCAAATACCCGCACACCATGGGTGAGTGGAGCCCTGCATCCCGTACCCACGTAGCGCACATGCGCGGTGGCGACTTCTATTCCAGCGAACAGTCAGTCACGCTGGACAAGGCCACCAACGCCCGCATCGTGTTTGAAAACAAGGCGGGCAAACAGACCGTACTGAAAGCCGACCTGCCGTTGCAGGAAGGCGAAGTGCTCGACGGTATGTACATGAGCAAGAACGCTCTGGTGAAGTTTTTCGAAGATGCCATTGCGGACTGCGAAAAGACCGGCGTGATGTTCTCCCTGCACGTCAAAGCCACGATGATGAAAATCTCTCACCCGATCGTGTTCGGTCACGCGGTGAAAGTCTACTTCAAAGAGCTGTTTGACCAGTACGGTGAGCTGTTCAACGAAATTGGTGTGAATCCCAACAACGGCCTGTCTTCCGTCATCGAGAAGATCAAGCAGTTGCCGGAGTCCAAACAGGAAGAAATTCAGGAAGCCCTGCACGCCTGCTACGAGCACCGCCCTGAAATTGCCATGGTCGATTCTGTTAAAGGTATCACCAACCTGCACGTGCCGAGCGACGTTATTGTCGACGCCTCCATGCCCGCGATGATTCGTAACTCCGGCAAAATGTGGGCCCGTGACGGCAAGCTGAAGGACACCAAGGCAGTGATGCCCGAGTCCACCTACGCCACCATTTATCAGGAAGTGATCAACTTCTGCAAAACCCACGGCGCGTTTGATCCCACCACCATGGGCACCGTACCGAACGTCGGCCTGATGGCGCAAAAGGCCGAAGAGTATGGCTCCCACGACAAGACTTTCGAAATCAAGGAAGCCGGTATCGTTCGTGTGGTGGCTGAAGACGGCACTGTGCTGACCGAGCACAACGTTGAGCCGGGCGACATCTGGCGTGCCTGCCAGACCAAGGATCTGCCGATCCGAGACTGGGTCAAGCTGGCGGTTAACCGTTCCCGTTCCAGTGGTATGCCTGCGGTGTTCTGGCTGGACGACGAGCGCGCCCACGATGCCCAGCTGATCAAGAAGGTCGAGAAGTACCTGGCAGAGCTGGACACCGAAGGCCTGGAAATCCACATCATGTCTCCGGTTCGCGCGATCCGCTGGACCATGGAGCGTCTGATCCGTGGCCTGGATACCATTTCCGTCACCGGCAACGTGCTGCGTGACTACCTGACCGACCTGTTCCCGATTCTGGAGCTGGGCACCAGCGCCAAGATGCTGTCCATCGTGCCGCTGCTGAACGGCGGTGGTCTGTACGAGACCGGTGCCGGCGGTTCCGCACCCAAGCACGTGCAGCAACTGGTTCAGGAAAACCACCTGCGCTGGGATTCACTGGGTGAGTTCCTGGCCACGGCGGTGTCTCTGGACGAGCTGGGCGAGAAGCATGGCAATAAGCGTGCGCGCCTGCTCGGCCAGACCATGGACAAGGCTACTGAGCGCCTGTTGGAGAACAACCAGTCGCCGTCCCGCGTTACCGGCGAGCTGGATAACCGGGGTTCGCACTTCCACCTGGCCCGTTACTGGGCGGAAGAGCTATCTAATCAGGATGAAGATAAGGAACTGAAAGAGTTCTTCGCCAAGCTGTCCAAGCAGTTGGAAGAGAACAAGGACAAAATTCTGGAAGAAATGACTTTGGTGCAGGGCCATCCGGCGGATATTGGTGGCTACTACCATGCGCCGGCAGACAAGGTCTCTGAGGTAATGCAACCTAGCGCTACGCTCAACAAGATCCTCGCCGATGCTCAGGCATCCGTGAGCTAAAGCCAGGCTTCAAGCCGGGGGATTAACCCCGGCACTGTTGAAAAACCGGTAGGCCCCTGGCCTGCCGGTTTTTTTATTCGTCGGGTTCCTCCTGGAATCCCTTGCCGGTTTCGCCTGCGCTGCGCAGCTGCAGCAGGGTGAGCGGCGGCCCGATAAGCTCAAACACCACGGTGGCACCGATCACCAACGGCAGAATATAACCCAGCTCGGGCAGCCGCTCGGTGGCTACCAGGGCCAGGCCGAGAGCCACACCAGCCTGGGGCATCAGGCAGGCGCCAATCCGGCGGCGCGTTTCAGGCGTGGATGCGGCCAGATACCCGCCCAGATAACCCCCCGCCAGCCGCCCGGTCACGCGAGCCGCGACATAGGCCACGCCAAGCGCACCCAGTGCCGGTAACGCCAGCCAGTCCAGCTGATAACCTGCCATGAAAAAGAACAATGCCAGAAAGGGCTCGGAAACGCCGTCAATGGAGCGGAATGGTCGCACATGGTGGCGTGCCCTGTTGGCGACCACCACGCCCAGCGTCATGCAGGTTAGAAGGTAGGAGAGCTCCAGCCAGCTGGCCAGCCCTGCCGCCACAAAGACAAATCCCGCCGATTCCAGCAGCATCGGCTCCCCCGGTTTGATACGCCCGGTGAGCCACGCCATGGGTAGGCCCAGCACCAGGCCCAGCAGCAGAGAACCGCCCACCTCCACGAAGCCGTGCAGCATGGCAATGGGGCCGGTTGAGTCACCGTTGCCCAGCAGAATGCCGGCCGTAACCAGCAAAATGCTGAACAGTATGGCGCCCCAGGCATCGTCGATGGCGACGACCTGAAACACCAGACGAGTCAGTGGTCCGTTAGCCCCGGACTCCCGCAGAACATCGAGAGTGGCCGCCGGCGCCGTGGCGGTTGAAATGCCTCCGAGTAACAGTGCGGCCACCAGGTTGCCCGTGACCCACCAGATGGCGAGGGTCACCACGGCGGCCGTTACGAAGGTGACCACCAGGCTGACGATCAGCGCTTCTTTGCCTTGCTTGAGGTCTTTCGCCGACATCCGTTCGCCCAGCAGAAACCCAACCATGGCCAGTGTCAGTTGGGTGATCAGGTCAAAGCTCTGGTCAGCGTCGGCGGGCAGGAGATCCAGTAAATCCGGGCCTGCCAAGGCGCCCAGCAGAAGCAACAGCGTTACTCTGGGGATATGCACTTTCTGCCCTACCGCATGGGCTCCCAGAGCCAGCAGCATGGTGGCGCCAATCAGAATCAGGTCGTTGGCGTGGTTCACTGCATCAGTCCTGTTGCAGCGGCGCGAAGCGGGCACCGGTCAGCCGGCCGAGGTCGCTGGGGGCCAGCTCAATCTCCAGGCCCCGTTTGCCAGCGCTGACAAAAATGGTGTCGAAGTGTTCAGCGGACGCGTCAATGAAGGTTTTCAGGCGTTTTTTCTGACCCAGGGGGCTGACTCCGCCAAGCACATAGCCGGTGCTGCGCTGAACGTCCTGCTTGTCTGCCATGGCGGCTTTTTTGGCCCCGGCGGCTTTGGCGATCAGTTTCAGACTGAGCATGGCTGTGACCGGCACCACGCCAACCGCGAGCTCTTTGCCGTCGATGGCAACGACCAGGGTTTTGAAGACCCGGCCAGGGTCAACGCCCATTTTCTCGGCCGCTTCGTGACCATAGCTTTCTGCAGAGGGGTCGTGATCGTATTCATGCACAACATAGCTGACGCTGGCTTTCTTGGCCGCGAGTATTCCGGGTGTCATGCAGGCTCCTGTTGCGGTGAGGGTCTGCAAGGATTAAAACACGGGCCGGTCGGGAGATCACCCTTCGCGAAGCACGGGCCAGCTATTCGTTATTTGTCCGCGACTGGCGTCGAACACGGCCAGGTCACCAAATTGCAGTAACACCGCCTCGCTTTGGGTCGGACGCAAGAACACCCGATCGCCCTCATTGAGTGGTACCCCGTTGGCCAGATTTAACATCTCCTGATTACTGGAGTGCCCGTAAACGTCGTTATGTGTAAGGCCTGCAGGGGACACTGGCCGTGCTTTCCAGTGGCCGCCATAAATAAAGGCCGCGCGCGCCTGGTTGGGGTTCCACAACGATTGCAGCCAGCCAAGCCCCGGAGCACCGGGAATCCGGGTGCGGTCCAGCAGTTTCAGAACCGGTGTTGCAATGTAGATGGCATGGTGGTGATCTGCCAGTGTGGGCAGATCGAAATCGGTCGGCATTACCAGGCCGGAACCGGCTGACAGCTCATTGGCGGGAATCGTGCCTGCCATACCCTGATAGAGTTGGTAGGTGGTTGACCCGCCGGTATTCAGTGTCAGATCCGCAATACTGCGCCCCAGGGTTTGTTCTGCTGTGGTCACAAAGTACTGGTAGCGGGCCATGGCCCTGTCCCTGAGCCAGAGGGCGGGTCCGGGCGATTTCATGATCTGGGCCTCGTAGCCCATAAAACCGCTGAAGTTCAGCCAGGACGATTGTTCAATGTGCCTCAGCGCGGGGACCAGTGACTCGGCGCTGGTAAATCCGCCCCGGTGCAGGCCAATATCAATTTCCAGATTTACCCGCATTGGCTGCTGTTGCTGTTTCGCCAGCTGTTCGTAGCTGGCCAGCCGGGCCGGAGAATCCAGCAGCCATTGAAGTTGCCGTTCCGGCCGGAAGCCGCCATGGCTGACCGTATGTTCCTGATAAAAGCGGGCAGCCGACGCGACCGGCAGAGGTTTGCCAAGCAGGATATCGGCGTCGGGCATCGCTCGGGCAACAAGGTTCAGAAAGGGCTGATGGAACAGCATCAGCTTTTGGCTGCCGGTGCCGGCCATAACGCGCTCAAGCAGTGGCAGGGACGGCAAGGATTTGACCACGATCCGGTAGCCAAACGCGTTACCGATATGGTGATTCAGTACTTGGATGTTGTGGTCCAGTCGCTGCTGGTCGAGCACCAACGTGGGTGTTGCCAGCCCACTGTGTGCCAGGGCAGCCTGGAGCCCCTTAAAGTAAGAGGAATGCCCGGATCGAATGGCCTCGGGCTTCATCCAGCCCGCGCCGGCCAGGCCTGCGCTCGCAACCCCGGCCAGGATGATTCGGCGGCGTTGTTTCTGAAAGGCTTTACTGTGAGCCATGGTAAGGTTATCCGGTTGCTTTCTGGCTACTAAACAATCCGGCCAGGTAAGGGTTCAGGAATCGGCCGGTCGGGTCCAGGGCTTGCCGAAGATCGCAGAAATCCTGCCAGTTTGGATACAGTGAACGGAAGTCATGGGCACCCAGGCTATTGAGCTTGCCCCAATGTGGTCTGCCTCCGTACCGCCGAAGCACCGGTTCCACGGCTGAAAACAGCGGCCTGTAGTCTTCTTCAAAGAATCGGTGCACCGCGATCGAAACCGAATCCTGCTTGTAGAAGGGGCTTAGCCAGGCCTCGTCGGCTTTTACGAACCGGACTTCAAACGGAAAGAACACTTCCGGGAACCGGCGCTCTACAAGCTCGACAACCTCGCGGAAAGCGGCCTGCCAGTTTTCCTTCGGAAGGTGATACTCCATTTCATTGAAACGTACATTCCGGTCGCTGGTGTAGTTCTGCCAGGACGAAGCCACCTTCACCTCCCGGCTCAGAGTGCGCATGTATCCGCCCAGGATCAGCCTGCGCAGCCTGGGCGACCACGACAGATAGTCGCGGGCCTTCTGAAGATCTCTGGCGCCGTCGTTCTGATCAAGTTCCGGACTTGCAGCGGCTGGTTCCCCGGTGATGTCATGAGTACTTGTAAAGCCCATGCCGGAGAAGGGGATGTAGTAGAACTCGTAGTTCCGGTGCTCGCGGGCCTTGGTGTCGGCGGTGTCAAGAATGTCCTCAATGGGCAGCCATTCTGTGGTTTTTTTCAGACGATAGGGGCGAGTGTTCTGCAGGGTGACCTCCGTAACGAAGCCGAGGCTGCCGAGGCTGACCTTCGCAGCTTGAAACAGGTCCGGGTGCCTGTGCTGGCTGCATTCAAAAGCTTCGCCCCGGGCGGTCACCAACGTCAGGCCTTCAATGTAGCCAGACAAACTCATCAGGCCGGCGCCGGTACCATGGGTGGCGGTGGCCAGCAGGCCGCCGAGGGACTGCTGATCAATGTCCGGCATATTGAACAGCGCCTGATTGATCGACTCCAGTGGCTGACCAAGCTGGCCCAGCAAGGTGCCGGCTGCAACTCGCGCACGACACCGGGTATCGTCGTGGTCGAGGACGCCGTTGAGCCGTGCGAGAGAAACCAGAATGTCGTTTCCGGGAACCAGGGGTGAAAACGAATGTCCGGAGCCGACAGGCCGAATCTTTGCCGTCGCGTGCTCTGGGTCGGCCAGCAGGTTTTGTAGTTCGCTCACACTGGCAGGGGCCAGTCTGAGGTCCGGTGTCGAGCTTTGGCTACCGGACCAGTTCCGCCAGGTGAGTGGTGGCTGGCTGGCTGCCTGGCCGGCGGCGCCAAACACGGTTTCCGCTTGAGCGGCGCCAGGAAGGCTGGTCTGAGTGGCGATGGCGGTACCCACCAGCAGGTGCAAAAAATGCCGTCGTTCCATGGTCGGTCTTCCTAAGGCTGTGCCGGTGTGGACATAAAGCCAATCAATGCCTGAAATTCAGCGACGCTGCAGTCCATGCACAGCCCGTAGGGCGGCATAGCTCCCATTCCGGAAACGACGTTACTAACCAACTTTTCCATGCCTTGCTCCATGCGCGTGTTCCAGGCGTCGTGGTGGCCGGTGAGCGGTGCGCCTGACGTGCTTCGGCTGTGACAGGCCATGCAGGACCGTTGGTAAATCTCGGCTATTCGGGCATCCGAAGGAGCCGCAGACAAGGCATAGTCCAGGATCGCCGGCGACGGCTGGCCGCTTTCAGTGCAGGCGGCGGCAAAGGCCAGAAGGCCCAGAGCGAACAGGGTCAGCCGATGTTTTCTGTTTGTTGTAGGCAAAGACATAAAATCCAATAAACGTAATTATGTGTCACGTTCAGTTTTGACCACGAAGCCGTAAAATGCAAGCAAGTCTCGACTCTGGGCCGGAGACTGACTACTTTTGCTATAGACCCGAAATACATTGCAAAGGAAGACTTGATGGAACCTGTTCCACCAGAGCCAGGGGAGTTGGCTCGTTTGCACGAAAGCCATAGCCCGTTGCGGCGCGCGTTGTGGGTCACTCTGGTGTATGTGCTGGTCGGCCTGGCCTGGATTACGTTTTCTGACCGGGTGGTCGAAGTCTGGTTTCCAGACCCGCGCACCCTGTCCGAAATACAGACCTGGAAAGGTTTGCTGTTCGTGCTGGTTACCGGCCTGGCACTGTTTGTGGTGATCCTTCGCCAGCTCAGTAAAGACCGGTTGCTGTTGTCACTGCAGGCCAGCCAGCGCCGGGAACTGCGCCACCGGGAGCGGCAGTTGACTGTGCTGATGAATAATCTGCCCGGTATGGCCTACCGCTGCCGGAATGACTCGTTCTGGACCATGCTGTTTGTGTCTGCAGGTTGTGAGCAACTCACCGGCTATCGCCCTGAAGAGCTGATCGACAATCGGGTGAGCAGCTACGCCGCATTGATGGATGAGGTCGACGCCGTCGGGATCGCAGGTGAAGTGTCCGATGCCATCGCAAAGCGCCAGCCGTTCTCGGTGGAGTATGCCATCACCCGCAAAGATGGTCGCAAGATCTGGGTGTGGGAACGGGGCTGTGGAGTGCTCGAGGACGATGGCTCTGTAGTGCTTGAGGGCATCGTACTGGACATCTCAGACCGCAAGGAGCTGGAACGGGAACTGGAAGAAATGGCGATCCGGGATTCCCTCACAGGCTTGTTCAACCGGCGTGAACTGTCCCGGGTGCTCGAAGAAGAGCTGGAACGGGCGAAGCGTTATGAGAGGCCACTGGCGCTTTTGTGGATAGATTTTGACCATTTCAAGGAAATCAACGACAACTGGGGCCACGCCGCAGGCGATGCCGTGCTGCGCTCAATCAGCAGAATTTTGCAGGAGAGCGTTCGAAGTGTCGATGCGGTGGGTCGTTTTGGCGGCGAAGAGTTTGTGATTGTGCTGCCTGAAATGGACCGGGAAGAAGCCATGGACACTGCTGAGCGACTTCGTCAGAAAGTGCGCCACAAACCGGTGTTTCTGGACACTGGTCATAACGTGCCAGTGACCATCAGTATCGGGGTTGCGGTGTATCCGGTGCACGGTCACACCCGCGATATGTTGTGTGCAGCGGCCGATAAAGCGATGTATCAGGCCAAAATGCAGGGGCGTGACTGTGTGGCCATGGCGCAGCCGGCAACGCCGGTACATAATGAGGAATGAATCAATAAATAAATACAACCGATGAAGGCGTTCGTTATGCATTCACTCGCCCGCCGTGCCCTGCACACCTGCGAGATTCCCCGGGACCTTGCTTCCGTAACCTTCCGGGACAGTGCCGGTGAGCACCCTGAGCGTGCCGGCTTGCCGCAGGATGCGGTAGAAGCTGTCTGGCAAAGTGTCGAGGCGCTGTATCGGACCGGCGTGCACCCGGGCATACAGTTGTCCGTGCGCTACCAGGGGGAGCAAGTGCTGCACCGGGCCCTGGGGCACGCGCAGGGTAATGGCCCCGGCGACCCGGCCGCTCTGCCGCGGATTCCAATGACCACGGAAACCCCCGTTTGCTATTTTTCAGCATCCAAAGCGGTCACGGCACTGCTGATCCACATGCTGGCCGAACAGGGGCTGGTCAATCTGATGGACCCGGTATCCTACTATTGCCCGGAATTTGCGAAGAGTGGCAAGCGCACCATAACGGTGCACCAGATTCTGTCGCATCGTGGCGGCATTCCTGCGATTCCGAGAGAGACGCCCATCGACGTTCTTTGGGATCGCGATGAGATCTGGCGCCTGCTGTGTGCCGCTCGCCCGGTGGAAGTCGACGGTGCCAAAGTGGCCTACCATGCCATTACCGGCGGCTTTGTACTGCAGCGAGTGCTGGAGAAGGTGACCGGCGATACGATCGAAAACTACCTGGACAGATACCTGCGCAAGCCACTGGGCATGAAGTGGTTTACCTACGGGGTGACGCCCGAGCACCTGCACGATCTGGCATCAAACTACGCCACCGGTCCGACACCACGGTTTCCCGTGTCCTGGATTGTGAATCGGGCGTTGGGGGGCGATATTCAGACCGTCGAGCGGGTCACTAATGATCCGCGTTTCCAGGAAGCGGTGATCCCGGCCGGTAATCTGTGTGGCACCGCTGAAGAAATGAGCCGGTTCTTTCAGATGATGCTCAACGGCGGGTTGTGGAACGGCAAGCGCATCTGCAGCGAAATCACCATTCGCCGGGCTATCCAGCAGTTTGGGTCGTTGCAGATGGACCGCACCATGATGATTCCCATGCGTTTCAGTGCGGGCATGATGCTGGGCGGCAATCCGGTTGGGCTTTGGGGGCAGCAGAGCCGGTATGCCTTTGGTCATGTCGGCCTGATCAACAAGCTCTGCTGGGCCGACCCCTCTCGAGACATCGTGGTCAGTTTGCTTAACACGGGTTTTCCGATTGTTGGCCACCACATACCCGCACTGGCTCGTTTTGTCTATACTGTGTGCAAGCAGTTTCCGGTATTGCCGGAGAACAAGCGCAGACTGGCGCCAGCGTGAAGTACGTTAAGAAAAGTGAAACCTTATTCACTTTTATTGCACTTTGTCTGACAGTTCGGCAAACTTTGCGTGATTGAAAAGGATTTTCACCACACTCAATGGATGAGGTACCCCAAACATGAATCGCCCCGATTTCCCGATACGCGAACTCCGCCGAGTAAAGCTGGATCACCATGACAGCGTTCGTACCCATGTACAGCAGCAGGTCTGTGATGAGGTGGAGCGACTGGAGCGTCGGATCGAAACCCTGAGGCTGGTTAAGGCCCCCCACGCAGCGATCATGATTTCCACGTATGAAAGAATGATCAGCAGAAAGAAGGGCTTTCTGCAGAACTGGGACCTATAGCGTTTATTTCCGGTCTGCGGACGCGCTGGCGCTCCACCACACCACCGCATTGTCGTCGGCCTGGTTGACGCAGTTTGCCGGGTTGGCGACCGTCGGAACATCCTCCGGACTGTCATAATCGGCGGGGTTTGCATTCGGATCGGGAACCCTGGAGGGCTCCTCGTTTGACGTGTAGATCCGTACCTCGTTCATGGCGTAGTTCAGCTCCACCCTGAGGCAATCGGGGCTGGTATCCTCAAGAATCACACCGTGCCGGCTCAGGTCGACCACCTGCTGTTCGCTGTTTTTGATGAACAGTGTGTCTTTCTGGGCTTCGCCGACAAATTCCTGCCGAAGTTCAATGCCGCCATAGTTACGGCTGACAAAATCCGCCGTCGCCAGTTCTGGCTGGTTGTAGCCGATGCTGGCGAACGACAGCGCATTGAATCGTGACCCCGCCAGTACGCTGACCAGCTCGGGTTGTTTGGCTTGTTGATCCTCACTCACACTGCGGGCAACGTATTGCGCGGTTCGGTAGACCTTTTCATCAAGGTTATTGTTGTCCGGACCTTTGGGCAGGTAACGCCAATCCAGAGTCTGGTAGTACCATTCCCGGTTGTTCAGGGGGGCCTGATTATTTTCGGCCTCCTGGTCAACAAAGCGAATCATCGCATCGGCACTGCGGGTGTTGTAATTGCCAGCCTGGCCCTCGGCTATCCGGTTACGAATATAATTCCGGCCTTCATCAAAGTTGGCAACCTGGCCAACGCTGATCACCTGGTTGATGAGATCCAGTGGATTCCGGACTTTCGTGTAGCTCTTGCCGTCTTCTGCAGGTGTTGCACCGATGAAGCGATCAATATGGCGGCGAACTTCTTCAACGGTTTGCTGGTTGGTGGGGGTGTTGTCCACACCTGAGGGCTCAATGCCGGGATAGTAATCGCCGAAGCGGGTGTGGCTCAACGTATCGGGGGCCTGGTCGGTGTTGGCCAGGTTGAAGGTTGAAAACCGCAGGTTAACATCGGTGGCCGGGTTCAGCGTCGATGAGCCCGAGCTTTCCATGCCGCATCCCGACAACGACGCAACCGCGGATGAAATAACAGCAAAAAGGCAGGAATGTCTCATTTCAGGCGGCCCCGGGGTGCGAAAGTCGTTGTGAACGGCTAAAGTGACGTGTGCTGACAATAAACGATAAAGCACGCAGCTGCCCGCGCGGAGATCACATTTTGCAGCAACGGTTTGCCGATGCCCCGATTCGGGTGGTTCTTACCTTTCTGGTTCTGGCAGTTTTTGCCCTGCCCGCCCTGGCTTTGGCGCAAAGTGGTTGTCGCGATGGCCAGCTGGTTCTGGCTGACAGCACGGAGAGTATCCGGGATCTGAACGGTTGCCTTGCGTACCTTGAGGACCCGGGCCAGAGCCAGACCATCGAGCAGGTGCTTGCCCTCAGCCCGGATCGGTTTACCGGCCATGAGGGCGGTGTACTGAATTTCGGCTACACTGATTCCGCTTACTGGACCCGCTTTGATCTGAGCACCCGTCAGCTCGACCGTCCGTCTGACTGGATACTGGAGCTGGCGCTACCACTGGTAGATGAAGTCCGGCTTTATCTGGTGCGCGACGGTCGGCTGATTCGCGAGCGCAAGGCCGGATACTACGACAACTGGGACGACCGCGACCTGGCGGTGCCCAACCCGACGTTCCGCCTCAAACTTGATCCGAACACCACCACCACGGTTTTTCTGAGAATTACCAACACCAATGCGTTCCGGCTGCCCATTACCCTTTGGCATCCCGACAGCTACATTGAAAAGGTGTCCATCGACGAGGCTGTCCGGGGTGTATTGCTCGGTTCCATCCTGGCCATCCTGGCCTATAACCTGTTTGTTGCTGTGTCAGTTCGTGAGCGCAGCAATATCTATTACCTGCTGTACCTGGTGTGTGCCGCAGTGTTTACTGCCAACGAGCAGGTTCACGGGGTGCAATTGCTCGATAGCCGCCCGGCATTGCTGAGCAAGGAATACCTGCATTTCCAGATTATCCTGACCTGGTTCTTCGGGTTGTTAATGGCCCGTTCTCTGCTGGAAACCCGACAACGATCGCCGGATCTCGATCACGTCATCATGCTGTGCCTTTATTCGGTGGTGGCTACCTTTGTATTGTCGATCTTCATTCCGTATTCGGTGGCCATGGAATGGATTCTGGTGGGATCCATCCTGCTCAGTATTATTCTGATTGTGGTGAGCTACCTGTCATGGCACTACTACAACCCGGCTGCCCGGGCTTACTTTTTTGCCTGGACTCTGGCCCTGACCGGTTTCGGAATCTACGCCCTGACGGTTATGGGCTATCTCCCTCTGAACACCTTTACCACCTACACCCCACAGATCGGGCTGACCGCGCAGATCATCCTGTTTTCCTTCGCCCTTGCCGATCGCATCAAGCAGGTGCAGGGTGAGGCGCTGGCCTGGAACAAACGGGCACTGGCCAACCTGCGCCGTTATCAATCGTTGTTTGATAATGCGATTGAAGGCGTGTTCCAGATGTCACCTGACCGGCGTTTTGTCACGGCAAACCCGGCGATGGCCGAGCTGCTGGGATACAACAGCAGTCGTGAGCTGCTTAAGCAGAATCCGGATGTACTGGACACCTGTATTGCAGATGAACGGCTGCGTCGTCTGGTGGTGGAACAGTTGGAGGCGAGGGGTACCGTCAAGGGCATTGAAGCCCGCTATCTGACCCGTCATGGCGAAGAGCGTTGGGCAACCATCTCCCTGCACACGGTGTACGATGCCGAGGGCCTGCCCGTGCACCTTGAGGGTACCTGCATTGACGCCACCGAAAGCCATCAGCGCCTGCAGATTGAGCGGGAGCGAGAGCAGGAGCGACTGGAAAAAGAGCTTGCCCGTAATTCGGCCCAGGCGAAAAGCCAGTTCCTGGCGAACATGAGTCACGAAATACGAACACCGCTGGCGGCGATCATCGGTTACGGAGAAACCTTGCTCGACCCGGACCTGAACGAAACCGAGAAACGCGGCAGCGCCGAAACCGTGGTTCGCA
Organism: Marinobacter sp. SS5-14b; assembly: GCF_030541005.1. GTDB lineage: Bacteria > Pseudomonadota > Gammaproteobacteria > Pseudomonadales > Oleiphilaceae > Marinobacter. The sequence goes on from NZ_JASSVM010000002.1 coordinate 331,916, forward strand.
GCGGGCGGCACCTTTTGGAACTGGTCAACGACATTCTGGATCACTCGAAAATCGATGCCAACAAGCTGGATGTCGACGTGGTGGCGGTTAACCTGCCGGAACTGCTGGACGAAATAAGAGCCTTCTTTGCCCCGAGGGCCAGGGAGAAAGGGCTCGACTTCAGCATTATTTGTGATTATCCGTTACCCGAAAAAATCCAGACAGACCCTACGCGCCTCCGTCAGATCATCATCAATTTGTGTGGAAATGCGCTCAAATTTACTGAAAATGGCTCCATCTCCCTGATTATTCGCTGTGACCGGCAACAGGAGACGCTCTATGCCCGAGTGGTCGATACCGGCATTGGCATGAAGCCGGAACAGATCGACCGGTTGTTTGATCCCTTCGCCCAGGGCAGCACCACGATTTCACGACAGTACGGCGGAACCGGCCTGGGCCTGAGCATTTCCCGGCGGCTTGCGGAATTGCTGGGAGGCAACATCCGGGTGACCAGCACATACGGCGAAGGCAGTGAGTTCGAGGTGTCCATCAGCACAGGCAAGCTCGGTGATGTGCACTTCCTGCGTAATGCCTCGGAGTTTGGCCAGCGCCGCCGTGCCATTACCATGGTGATGGCGCCGCGGCTCTCCGGCCGGATTCTTTGTGCCGAAGACAATGAGTTGAACCGGCGCCTGGTATCTTTACTGGTCAGCCGCACCGGTGCAGAACTGGTGCACGTTACCAATGGTGCCGAGGCGCTTGAGAGAGCCATCAGGGAACCGTTCGACCTGATTCTGATGGACATCCAGATGCCGGTGATGAACGGCCGTGATGCGACGGTTGCCCTGCGTGAGGCCGGCATCAACACCCCCATCATTGCCCTGACCGCCAATGTCATGACCGAGGACATCGCCGAGTATCGCCTGGCAGGCTGTAACGAGCACCTGGCCAAGCCAATTGATAAGCGGCGCTTTTATGAAACCCTGGCCCGGTATCTGACACTGTGCCCGGACCAGGGAGTGCCTGGCGAGCGTCGGTACACGGGCCGGGTCCTGGTGGCTGAAGATAACGACGATAACCGGCGGCTGGTTGAGCGTATGCTCCGCCGGACCGGAGCCGAACCGGTGTTGGTGGCGTCGGGGGACGAAGCCGTTCGGACCGCCCTGGCGGATACGGTTCAGCTGGTGCTGATGGACCGTCACATGCCCGGAATGGATGGCGTTGCCGCGACCCGCTTGTTGCGGCAGGCTGGCTTCCGCCGCCCGATCATCGCTTTTACCGCTGGCGACCAGTCAGAGAACGATGCCTTACTGGATGCGGGCTGTGACGGTGTACTGAACAAGCCGATTGACCATGGTCACTTGCAGGCACTGCTGGACCGATATCTGCACGCCGAAGCGCCTGACATGGATACGGTTGATGACGATATCGGGGATTTGTCCATGCGCTTTGTGGCCGGGCTTCCGGCCCGGCAGCGGCGCATGAACGGCGCTGTGCAAACCCGCGATCTGAGCGCTTTGCAGCTTGAAAGCCACCAGATCAAAGGGACGGCTGGCGCAATGGGATACCCGCTGCTGACGGAGCAGGCCACAGTGTTGGAGCAGGCCTCCAGAGACGATCCTCCGGACTGGCTGCGCATAGACTCAGAGCTTGCAACGTTCAACGATATGATAGACCGGGCCCTGGCAGAATCCGGCCAGAAAACCGAGACCACACAGGAACAGGCTAATGACTGATAACCGACACCAACAGGAACAGTATTCGTTGAGCATGATGTACGGCACCTACGCTGACATCCTGTTTGTGCTTTTTCCGTTTCTGGTCATCGCCATGCAGCGGCTATGGGATGGTAATCTCTATCACACGCTGATGCAGCCTGATCTCAGTATTGCAGCAGCAATACTGGCCGGCCTGGCGATCGGCAAGTTTGTGCTGGGGCTGGTCACCAATCAAGACCTGGGCCGGTACAAGGAGCGTATTGTATTCTTCATCGCGCTGACCCTGTTTGTGGTGCTGGGGCCGGCCATCATACTGTTGCTGAGTATGACCAGCAACGCGGAAATTCCCGGCTTTGTGGCATTTGTGCAGCCCATATTGCTGATTATTTCGATCTCGCTTTACACCACTGCAGTGAGCATCGCCAACATTCTTACCCGGGCGACACGGGCAAGGCACAGTGACGGTGACGGGGACAAACCGTTTCCGGGTGCGGCCAGCGAAAGTGGTCGCCCTGTCCCGCCGCCCCTGGACTTGCCCCGAAGAACTGGACACGAATCCTATTGAGTGATCGGGAAAACCGAGGAGACACCGGATGACAGATCTCAGAGTACTGGTAGTAGAAGACGACCCACTGATGCGCGAACGGTTAGTGGATATGCTGTACAAGGCTGGCGCCACACAAGTGGCAGAATGTGCGGATGCTGCCTCGGCGAGAGCTGCGTTTGATGCCAGTGAGTTTCATATTATTTTGCTGGATCTGGGCCTGCCGGATGGCAATGGCCATGAACTGATGACCGGATTCAAAAAAATTCGCGAAAACCAGCATATTGTCCTGGTGACGGCGGACGATTCGATCGAAAGTATTCAGCGAGCGATCAGCGCTGGCGCCAATGGTTATGTGGTGAAGCCCTACTCCCAGGAAAAAATTCACGATGTGGTGAACAACTACGCCATGGTGCATGGCGGTGATATCGCAGCAATCGAAGGTCTGAACCGGCACCATTGACCGGTTCAGCCTGTTCAGGCGCCAGGTTATGCCACCTGGCGGGCTATCCAGGAATTGTAGCGGGTGGCCAGGGCTCTGACGTAACGAGCCTCAGCGCCGTCGAGATTGCTCAGTACGCCTTTGAAAATCCAGCCGCGTTCATACACCCCCAGGACCCGCTGCTCGTCATCCAGGTTGACCCGTTGGTTGAGCTTCTTGCAAATGGCATCGAGTAGCGGCAGTTTTTCCGGGCGCTTGACCGGAAGGTTGCGGTTACTGATCGGCTGGTTGGCGGCCCGCCTGACGGGTTGTCTTTTCATGATCTTCTCCTCACTTTTTGCGGCTGCAAAAACAGAAAACCCCGGAGCCTGAAGCAACCGGGGTCTGGCAGAGAAGCTGCCCCGGTCGCTTCAATGGCTCCCGGGACTGGACCGAAAGCCGTTAGATGTCTTTTACCATGGCACGCAAGGCCTGCCCTGCTGGGCAACCGGCGTTTGAATAAACGGTGTATTGGGTCATCATTCGGGTCATATCGGCTCTTTGAATTCGATTCGGTCATCAGTGTATAGGCTATTGCCTGGTTTGCAATAGGCGGGCTTCTTCGGCAAACCCCTACAGACGTTTCAGGGGCTGGTGACGATAATTCTCTCCGTCACGTGTTTTTACGTTGTGCAATCCTCAATACCTGATGCTCAGGTGTTGTTTGGATCTCTCCTTTCTGACGCAGCCGTTTTGGCTGCGTTTTTTTTCGCCTGAATAACAGCGACGGTGCCGGTCTCGGTTATTTCGTAGCCACTAATTCGTACAGTTTTAACCGATGGAATTGGCGATAATTCAAGCATTGAATGATCGTCTTTTTAAACACGCCAAGAGGTTGAAACCTAAGAAAATGCCCGAAGACCCCGGACCCGCCCAAAACAGATTCCGTTCAGATTTTGTGGTCGAAATGGCGCTGATTGCTGCCGTCAGCATCTACCTGGTGATTGCCCAGGGGCAAGCGGTTGGCGAAAGTCTTGCCTTTACCGTGACCGGCGCTGGCCTGATGGCGCTGGCGACCTACTGGACGCTGCACACGATACGTGATGGCCTGGAAGTTATTGCACTGCGGCTTCGCCCCGGCAAATAACCCGATCCCAGGTGTGGTGCAGAATAAGCGCATCGTTGGCGGCCCGGTGAACCGGCAGGCCGAGATCGGCGATCACGCCCTGGCGAACACCGGCCCACTGCTTGACCTGCGCGTGATCTAGCAGCATGGAAACGGACTCCAGCTGAAATGACGGAGTTGTCCCGGCCGCCCGGTACAAGCGGTGCAGCCAGAAGCTGTCAAAGGTCCAGGCGTCACAAAACACCTGGCAGGACAGCAACAGTGCGTTGAGCTCTTCAGCCACCTGCATCACAGGCACGCCTTCATTCTCCAGCTCTGCCCTGGTGATCCCGTGAATGGTTTCAGCGCTTTCGGACCAGTCTTTCCAGCTGCCGTGGGGCCGAATAAGCCAGCTGTGCAGCGTACCGTCAGGCATACATATACCGACCTCGATCGGGTAGCTGGCGATCAGGTCAAGGCTGGATGCTTCAAAATCTATAAATGCCGGGCTTGTGTTAACTGTCATTGAGCGGATGCTGATTGTTGTTCGCTTTCATCTGAGTTTACTCCCGATCTTTCTCTCACGCGAACCCAAGCGGCTGCTGCGCTGTTACAATATGCCCATGATTTATAAAACCCCGATGACAATTCCCCTTGATACCCTGGTGATCGCTCCATGACTGACACAGTTGTCGTTATCTACTCCGGAGGCATGGACTCTTTTACCTTGCTCCATCTGGCTCGTGCGCAGGGCTGCGAAGTCCATGCCCTGTCGTTTAATTATGGCCAACGCCATTTACGGGAGCTGGATGCTGCCCGCGCGGTGTGTGAGGCTGAAGGCATTCCCCATAAGGTGATCGATATCCGGGCCATGAGCGACGTTATGGCCGGGTCAGCCCTGACCTCCAATGTGGAGGTGCCGGAGGGTCACTACCAGGAGGACAGCATGAAAGCCACAGTTGTGCCCAACCGGAATATGATTCTGCTGTCACTGGCTACCGGTTACGCCGTCACGGTGGGTGCGCAAGCGGTTTGGTACGGAGCCCATGGCGGCGATCACGCGATCTATCCGGACTGCCGGCCGGAATTTGTCGAAAAAATGGACGCCGTCTGTCGGGTGGCTAACTATGAGCCGGTGGCGATCAAGGCGCCATTCATGGCCATGGATAAAGGCGAGATTTTGGCTGAAGGTCTGAAACTGGGCCTTGATTACAGCCATACCTGGACTTGCTACAACGGCCGTGAGCAGGCCTGTGGCCGATGCGGCTCCTGCGTGGAGCGACTGGAAGCCTTCGCTGCCCATGGCCTTGAAGATCCGCTGGCTTATGAGAGTAATGCCTGATGTACCGGGTGAAAGAGGCGTTTTATACCCTGCAGGGCGAGGGCGCCCAGGCTGGCCGGGCGGCGGTCTTCTGCCGGTTCAGTAAATGTAATTTGTGGAACGGCCGGGAAAGGGACCGAAAGACTGCCGTCTGTGATTTCTGTGACACAGATTTTGTCGGAACAGATGGTCAGAACGGTGGTCAGTTTGAAACCGCGGAAGCTCTGGCGGACCATATTCGCAACCTCTGGCCGAAGGCACCTGGCAAGCCTTACGTAGTGTGTACCGGCGGGGAACCGCTGCTCCAGCTGGATGCGCCCCTGGTGAAGGCCTTTCACGAGGCGGGTTTTGAAGTGGGGGTGGAAACCAACGGCACTCTGCCGGCTCCGGAAGGCATTGACTGGCTTTGTGTCAGCCCCAAGGCCGATGCCGAGGTGGTGATCACCGAATGCGATGAACTGAAGCTGGTTTTTCCGCAGTTGCTGGCGCCGCCGGAACGATTTCTGGACCAGATCCGTGCCCGGCACTACTTCCTGTCGCCCATGGCCTCAGCCTCCGTCCCGGAAGCTGGCGACGATCCGATCAAGCAGAGCAATACCCGAAAGGCCACGGACTATTGCCTGGCTCATCCGCAATGGCGGTTAACGCTGCAGATGCACAAGATCATTGGAATCGACTGAGGCTGTTGAACTCAGGCGCTTTCCAGCAGTTCATTCGCCCGGGTACGATAGTGGCTGGGGCTCAGCCCGGTCCAGCGTTTGAAGGCCCGGGTGAAGTTGGCGGCGTCGGCATAACCCAGCGCATCGGCAATCTGACTCAGATTCATACCGGTGCTGCCAAGCAGGTCACGGGCGCGATCCAGTCGCACCTGGTCAACCAGGCTCTGAAAGCTGGCATCCTCTTCCTGAAGTCGACGCTTGAGGGTTCTCTCGGATACAAACAGGGTGCTGGCGACCCTTGCCAGTTTCGGCGGAAAAGGGTGGCTGGCCTCGATGACCCTCCTGACCCGGCAGGCAAATCCGGAGTCTTCCTCCAGGGCCTTCAATGCTTGTTCACACTGCTCCCTCGAGCTGGCAGCCAATTGCTCGTTACTGAATCTTACCGGCAGGCTCAATTGGGCGACCGGGATCACCAGAGCATTCTCGCTGGCGCCGTACTCCACCGGAATGCTGATCAAACGGCGAAAACGGTGGAAGTGACCGGGTTCCTGTCCTCGTCGTACCACCCGCACGCCCGGTACGGCGGTACCGGTTAGTTGCGCCCCCATCGACACGCAGCCAAACAGTACCGCATCGAGCACAAAGCCCAGAATCGGTCCGAGTTCTGCGTTGCAGGTCACGGAGTACCAGGCATTCTGACCGGACATCTGTTTACGCACCTCAAGATGGGGTACCCGCAGCGTAAGGTATCGGGTCATCAGCTCGAGCGCTTCTTCCAGAGTGCGACTGCTCATGACGGCGGTGCCAAGGGCACCGTGTAGCGGCAGTTTCAGCTCTCTGGCCAGAAGTATGCCCAGCCCGGGCTCGCCGCTCTCAACGATGGCCCGGGTAACGAACTCGGCGGCCTGCGCCTGGCTGACCCGGAGATCAGTTGAATTGAGGCGGGCCGGGTCCAGGCCGACCCGAAGAATCAGGTCTCTTTCATCCACACCAAGGGTGTGGAGCAACTCGGCCAGTGTGTGCAGATAGATGGCCGGCATGCCCAGATCTTGTGAGGTAGATGCTAAGGCGCCCATGAGTTTCCTCGTCAATGACTGTTGTTGTTATGTTAGTGGTTCTGATTATCACCCGTTGGTGGCCTCAGCCCCATGACTTCACTGACGGGTCAACAGGCCAGAGGGGCCAATTCGAAGGCCCCCCGGAGCTCTTTGTCTACGAGCTATGGCGGTCGATAAAGGCTTTTAAAACAGCCGCAGAGCGGCCCGGGGCTTCCAGCATCGGCAGGTGTCCGACACCCCGGAATACGTGAACTTCCGCGTGGGGTGTTGCGGTGCCGAACCAGTCAACACAGCGGGTTGGGGTGATGACATCTTTGTCGCCCCATTGCACCTGAAGTGGCGGCGTTTCAGGCCCAAGATAGCGGGCCGGTGCCAGAGCATCGGAAAGCATGTCGTTAAAAATGTGCCGAAGCGAAACCTGCCGCTGCAGGAGGTCTGTCCCCAGCAGACCGGTCATGGCAACACCCGGTAGGGTCGGCTTACCGTTACCGACGCTGTTGAACATCCGGTAAACACCTGCCCAGTCACCGGGGATGAGGATGGCGTCCCGGTCGGATTTGAACGGGGCATCGATGTCGACGTCAGCGTGTTCCGGAATGCCGGCGCTGTTCAGCAGGGTAACGGAGCGAGGTGGCGTCTCCAGAGTGTGGGCAAGCACCGAGGCAATGGCGCCGCCCATGGAGCTGCCGGCAATATGCAGGTTGTCAGTGGCATACCCGGAGAGCCATTGGCTGAGCCTGTTTGCCTGGCTCTCGTAGCCGTAGTTGGCATCGCTGTGGTACTGGCTTTCACCGAGACCGGGCAAATCAGGCACCAACAGGTGCCAGTTGGCAGGCAACCGCTGCATCCACAGCCCCCAGTTTTCCTTCATGGCGGCAAAGCCGTGTAACAGCACCAGCGTGGGCCTGCCAGGTCCGGGCTGGCCCCGCTCAAGAAACACCATCCGGTGGCTATCAACCAGAGCTTCCTGTCTGCGGGCACGTAGCAGCCACCGTTGCCCGATGCGGGCCGCAGGCCATAAATTGGGGGCGGGAATTTTCATCAACGCGATAACCTTTTTACTGTGTATCCGGCCCTCAGTTTAACGGGCAGGCCCCCCGGTACTATTGCCGCACTGCCTGCGCCCGCTGGCAGCAAGGCCACCGTAATGGCCGGGCCTCAGAGTTGCAGATCAATGATCAGCGGGTTGTGATCTGAGGTGCGCCATGGGCCGGACAGATCCGGAGTGTGCTGGTAGTCGAGGGCTTTGGGTTCGTCGGCGTTGATGTTCCATGTTTGCGCTGCGCTAACCTGTGGCAACAGGCCGGGGCTGGCGAGTGCGTAATCCAGTGCGCCTTTTTCCCCCCGGTAACGGTAGCTGTGTTGAGGGCAGTCATCCGGTTGGCAGGGATGGAAATTATGAACAAGGCTCACGAAGCCTGCTTTACGCAACACGTCAACGGGGGTTTCACGAGCATAGCTGTTGAGGTCGCCGGTGATCAGCGTGCCCACAGGATTTTCAGAATCGGGCCGCGATTCAAGCCAGCGGGATATGGTTTGGGCTTCCTGAGTGCGGTAATGGGTGAAGCAGCCCTGCCCGTCGTGCTGGTCAGTGTCCTGGCCTTTCGCCCGACGACAGGATTTGGATTTCAGGTGGGGGACCACAACACGCACCGACTTTCCGCCGTTGATGGGGCGGAAAATCTGTACCAGTGGCGGCCGGCCACGATGGCGGTAAGCGCCGGACGTTAGTCGCTGGGGGGACCCCTCCGGAACCACACGGTCGCGCCGGAACAGCAAGGCCGTGCGAATGGCATCGGAGCCATCCTGGCCGGAGGTTTCAATGAAACGCCACTGAGGCCCGAGTGTTCGTGCTAGCTGAGCCAGGGCGCTGGCTTGGCTGTAGCCATCATTCTCCAATTCAGTCAGAGCAAGGATGTCCGGTTTGCTCAGCGAAAGCGCGCTGGCGATGCGCCTGGCCTGGCTGGCATGTGCGTGGGCACTTTCTGCGCCTCTGGGTGTCGGGAAACCGCCGTTGGTACCATTCCCGTTGAAGTAGTTTTCCAGGTTCAGAGCAACAATTCTGGTGTGGCTTCCGGAGGGCGGGGGCGGCGCCGCTGGTCGCGACTGTGGGCGGGTGAATGTCGGCTGCTCCATGGGCTGGACTCGCCATTGATTGAACCGGTAGTCCAGCACGCCGTTCAATCGAGTAACTATGTCACCGGCACGTATCGTGTTTTCGGCACCTTGCTCCAGCCACGGCACCGGCCTTGGATTCCTCAAGCTTTTGCCGTCGTCCAGCACCACTCGGTGATAGGCGTTGTACCGGGATTGACGAACGGCGCGAGGGCCGGGTTGCAGGTATTCGGTGGGGGTTACCTGATCAGTGTGTGCCAGCGTTAATTCACCAAACCGGGCCAGGTTGTAATGGTCTGTGACCGTGAGCGGGCGGGTGAAACGCACGCGCATGTTTTCCAGGCTTTCGGGCGTGTGGGACCAGGGTAATGACACCTCAATCGGCTTGGGCAAAGGCGCCTGGCCGCAGACCTTCAGGCGGCTTACATTGACCAGCTCAGTGAGTGTGTGAAATTCCTTTACGGAACCAGTGAGGCGCAAACGCTGCCCCGGGCTTGCCTTGCGCCGGGTGTACACAAAAAGCGCTTCTGATGTGGCGGCGTTGTTGTCGGTTTCGGCGTCAGCTTGCTGAAGGTAAAAGCCGTTGAAACCACCCTTGTAACCTGCTGTGTGGGTGACAATGCCTTCAACTGAAACCGTTTGGCCTGCCAGTGGCGATTCCGGGCCCTTGCCCTGAATCTGGTGAATGCCGGTGGCGGGATCGCCGCAGGCGTCAGCGGCTGCCATTGCCGGCAGTACTGCGCCCATGAGCAGTACTGAGGCAATGGTCAGGGTAAACAGCGGTTGTTTGGTCACCGGGCCAGTCTATCAGAGACCGGCCACCGCTTTCAGTGCCCGTTCCCGCTTGCTGCCAAAGCCAAGTCGGTCCGGGTTGGCCAGCTCGAGCTGCTGAATGAGTGGGTCCGGGTGATTGTTTTCAAAGCTTATGCCCAGCTGTGACAGAACGTAAGGAGCGAGCGCTGCGCGGGTTTTCACCTGCAGGTAGCCGTTCTCCATACCGTAGTCATGGGCGATGATTGTCTGTTGGGCGTCGGTCAGTCTCTGATCTGGCACGATGTCGAGGGTAATGGTGCGCTGCCAGTCTTCATCCTGTTGCGCGGTGTGTCGGGATTTCTGTCGCAAGGCTTCAGGCTTGCCCTGGAAACGGCTCAGGGCAAAATCCCGGAATTCCCGGTTGGCGCCACACCAGGCCCTAACGTGCCAGTTATTTCCTGTGCAAACCAGTGAGTGTGGCTCCAGTACGCTTTCAACGGCTTCGGGCCGGCTGAGCGATACGTAGCTGGCTTTCAGTTGACGGTGATAGCGGGTTGCACTGACAACTGCGCGCATGATATCCGGTGCTATGTACCTTCCGGGGGCCGGAATCACGGTATTGCCCGGCATGCTCAGTTCGAGATCTGAAAAGGTGTCGCTGAGGTTTTGCTGTTGGGACAGCAGATCCTGGTATTCGGCAACCTCGCCCCGGGTTACCACCGGTTTGAACCCGGCCGCGGGCACATAGCCCTTGAGGTGCCGGTCATAAACCAGGTTGCCGGGAGCCAGTTCTCTCAGGTACGTATTGATGTCTTTCGAGGCCTGCTGACGACCAATGCCAAAGCTGTGGCAGATATGGTTGGTGGTCAGGCGACCTTCCCAAAGTGCTATGATTTCGATGAGTCGATAGCGAAGCAGTAGATCCCAACGAATGGGCCAGTCCGTTTTCTTCATAACCAGGCGCTCATGATCAAGTAAGTAGCTTACGGCTTATGTTACTCGGTACGGCTGCTGGGTTCTGTTACGACCCATTAATGTAAAACAATGTCAAATCAATACTATTGTAGTACAAGGTCTCGGCAAGTCCCTAGTGCCCGGTAACCGGCGGGCTGATTAAATAGCACCCAGCTGGCAATTAATGATGTTGCTATTCTCTTTGTGTGTTTTCTCACCGTTATTGCGGAGTTCCCAATGACCAGAATGGTCGCATCTTTGTCAGCCCTGATCCTGAGTATCGTGTTTCTGGTCAGTGGTAACGCCTTTCTGATGACGCTGCTGGGTATTCGCCTGAGTATTGAGGATGTCTCGCCGGATGTGATCGGTTGGGTGCTGGTGTGTTATTCCATCGGGTTTGTGGTTGGCACCCTCTACGTTCACAAAATCATCGGCCGTGTCGGGCATATACGGGCGTTTGCGGTCTTTGCCGCGATGGCCGCTGTGGTCTCCCTGATGTATCCGATGGCGGTTTCGACACTGTTCTGGGCCGTGTTGAGGGTCTTATCCGGTTTCAGTGTTGCCGGCGTGCTGGTGGTGATTGAAAGCTGGTTTTCCAGCCGCGCCACCAATGCCAATCGTGGTTCGATGTTTGCCGTCTATCAGATTGTCTTCTATCTCTCCGCCGCAGGTGGTCAGCTCATCGTGAATGTGGGCAACCCCTCCGACTTCCTGCCGTTTTCTCTGGCGGCCATTCTATTGACCCTGGCACTGATTCCGCTATCGCTTACCCGAATGGAGGCGCCACCGATTGAGCAGACCAGCCGAATGTCTGTGTTCAAGCTTGCCCGGGAATCGTTTTCGGGCGTTGCCGGTGCCTTGATCAGTGGCGTGCTGATTGGTGGTTTTTACGCCATGGGGCCGGTTTACGCCACCATGGTGGGGCTGGATGTCGCGAAAACCTCAACCTTTATGGCGAGCGCAATTATTGCAGCCATGTTGTTGGCCTGGCCCCTGGGTCTGGTATGTGACCGGTTTGACCGCCGGCGGGTCATGTTCTGGGTCGCCTTGACGGCCGCGTCTTCAGCTACGGGTGTTGCCGTTATGGGCGCGACCAACCTGGCTCTGCTTACGCTGCTGGTGGGACTGTTTACCGGGTTGTCGGCCACGCTGTACCCGATTGCTGTAGCCATTACCAATGACCGTATGGACAGCAACCGCATTGTCGCTGCCAGTGCGACTTTGTTGCTGAGCTACGGCATTGGCAGCGTAATCGGCCCGATAACCATGGCCGAACTGATCAACCTGCTGGGACCGTCCGGCCTGTTTTATGGCAATGCCGGTTTCCTGGTATTGCTGGCGGTTATTACCAGTTACCGCATCACTCACACCGAAGACGTGCCGGTGGCAGAGCAGGAGCACTTTGTTCCTGCGATGCCGGAAGCGTCTCCGGTGCTTTCAGAAATTGATCCGCGGAATGAAGAATTTCACGAGTCGCCGGAAGTTGAAGAAATGCAGGAAGAGATCCGTCAGGCGAGCTGATAGGCCTTTTGGTTGTCTTGCATTACATTTCCGGATTGTTATTTGTATTTATTACAATGGTTAGCTTACTATTGTTGAACTTTCAATAAAGTAAGCGCCATGGTGGTTGTCGGGGTCTACCCGGGGCCGGGCCTTAATCAGGAGTGAAAACCATGAGAGATCAGTTTCCGTTTGCTGTTGCCCGTGTTACCCGTCGCTGGCGGAAGATGTTGGATGAGCGACTGAAAGATCTGGGCGTTACCCAGGCCCGCTGGAGCACCATGGTGTATCTGCAGCAGGGCGGCGAGGGGCTCACGCAAAGAGAGTTGGCGGGCCTGATGGCGATTGAAAACCCGACGTTGGTTCGCCTGCTGGACAGCCTTGAAGAGCAGAATCTGATTGAACGCAGGCCTTGCCCGAACGATCGCCGGGCTCGCAGGTTGCACCTGACCAAAGCCGGCGTCGATTTTATGGAAGAGTTGTCAGAGCGGGCGGCGACTCTGCGTGAAGAGATGCTGGACGGCGTTTCCGACAAGGACATTGAGTGTGCCCTCAAAGTTTTCCATAAGATCATGGAAAACGCCGAAAAGCAGAAGTAAATCTTGCCGGATAATTCCGTAGAGGGTCTGAAAGCCCGATATGGTGACCGCTGGCGCTGGCTGGCGGTGCTGACCGTGGTGCTCGGAACCATGGCAACGGTGCTCAGTGCCACCGTGGTCAACGTCGCTTTGCATGACATCATGCTTGAATTCGGGATTCGTCAGGGCCAGGTGCACTGGCTGGCGACCGGCTTTATCGCCGCAATGACCACCACCATGCTGGCCTCGGCCTGGTTGCTCGACCGCTTTGGCGTGCGGCTGACGCTGGCCTTCGCCATGGCGCTCTTCACGCTGATTTCGATTGCAGGCGGCTTTGCGGATACACCCGGGCAGCTGATTGTCGCGCGTATAGGCCAGGGCGCCATGGCCGGTCTTATGCAGCCGATGGGCATGTACCTGGTGTTCAGGATCTTCCCCGCGAACCGCCGCGGCCAGGCCATGGGCATCTATGGCATGGGTGTCATTCTGGCACCTGCACTGGGGCCGGTACTGGGTGGCTTCCTGGTGGACCAGTTCAACTGGCGCTACGTGATGTTCGCACCCGCACCGGTGACCTTGTTGGGGGTGTGGATGGCGTGGCGTTTCCTGCCTTTACCGCGCTCCCGCCCTGCACCTTACCCTTTCGATATCGTCGGCCTGATCTTGCTGGGCACCACCATTGCTTTGACACTGGACACCCTCACCCGGCTGCAGGCACTGACTGGCCAGGAAGTTCGCATTGTTATCCAGGCGCTGGCGGTTCTGGCCTTGCTGGTCGGTTTCGTCATACGAGAGCGCAGGGCGAGGCACCCGCTGGTCAATCTTGTCTTGCTGCGCCAGCCCGTGTTCCTGTTTGCGACCCTCGGCGCCATGGCGTTGGGCCTGGCGTTGTTCGGGTCAACGTATTTGATCCCCCTGTTCGTGCAGACCACACTCGGGTTCTCTGCCACTCAGGCCGGGCTGCTGATGTTGCCCGCCGGTGTTGTGCTGGGCATCATCTTTCCGCTGGCCGGAAGGTTGGCAGACCGGCGCAGTGCCCGCAGCCTGGTGCTGTTTGGGATTCTTGTTTTTGCAGTCTCTGCGACCTTGTTTGCGTTGACCGGAGAGTACGCCGGGTTCGGCTGGCTGGCCTTCTGGGCAGTTCTGGGCCGGATAGGTATCGGCTTCATGCTACCAGCTCTGTCCACCGGTGCTCTGAACCCACTGGCGCCGGAGCAGTTGGGTGCGGGTTCCAGCACAATCAACTTCGCGCGGCAATTGGGCGGAGCGCTGGGCGTGAATGTGGTGGCGTTGACCATAGAGTTCGGGCCGCATCAAGGTGGCGTGCCGACGTTTCAGGCGTTTGCGTCGGCCTGGTGGCTGGTTGCGGCTTTTGTGGCGCTGGCGGCCCTTCCGGTCTGGAAAATGAGGGCCTGATGGCCAGCACAGTACGCCAGGCCGATCTGGGGTATCATCGGGATAACCGTGGTGAACTCCTGAGCCTTGTGCAGGTCTCTCAGTACGGAATGAATATAAACAGGAACCGAGTGTTATGCAGTTGAAATACTGTTTCGCCCTGATGCTGAGCCTGGTGTTGGCTGTACCGACGCTTCAGGCCAGTGATCAGCCAGCCCCCGGACAGGCGGCTGGCGCAGAGTCGGAAACAAAGCCGGACCGCTCTCCAAGAGTGCCAACCTTCCCGGTGAAGGGCGATCTGGCGGGTGAGTTGCAAGTGTTTACCACGTCCTATGAAGACACCTTTGCCGGCATTGGTAATGAACAGGCCATGGGCTATCTGGAACTGGTCAAGGCCAATCCGGGTATAGATCCGTGGTTACCGGGCGAAGGCACCATGATCACTCTGCCCAGGATGTACATCATGCCGGACACGCCCCGCGAAGGCATTGTGATCAACCTGGCGGAATACCGGCTGTACTATTTTGCCGAAGATGGCGTACAGGTTTACCCGGTCGGGGTGGGCACCGAAGAGAACCCGTCGCCGCTCACCAACGCAAAAGTCACTATGCCCCTTGAGTCTCCAGCCTGGTATCCCCCTGCCAGCATCCGGGCCGAGTATGAGGCGTCGGGCGATTACCTTCCCAAAATGATCCCGCCAGGCCCGGGCAATCCGCTCGGCACGCATGCGTTGATGTTGAGTGAGAAAGGCTACCTGATACACGGTACCAACAAGCAATTCGGTGTGGGTATGGCGGTCAGCCATGGCTGTTTCCGTATGTATAACGAGGACATATCCCGGTTTGTCTACCAGGTTGAAAAAGGCACGCCGGTGCAGGTTATCCGTGAGCCGGTGAAAATCGGAGTATCCGGAGGCGAAATCTGGCTTGAAGTGCATCGGCCCCGTGAGGATTACACCGCGAAAGACCGGGAACAGCTCTGGCGGGAGGTGATGGAAAAAGTGGAAGCCTTCCAGCAAAGGCACCCGGAGATTCAGGTGAAGCGCCAGTCTATTGAAGTGGCCGTGGATCAGGCGGATGGCATACCGACTATGATTGGTGAGAAGCTCACCCGGGTGGCTGCGGAGGAAGGCGGTGATACGCCGGAAGCCGACACCAAACCCGAGCAAACACTGTACTTTTGACCGTCCTGAGTGGGACTGCCACAGGGAACCCTTGAGATGACCAGAACTATTCTGATTACCGGTGCCAGCTCCGGCCTTGGAGAAGGCATGGCCCGGGAGTTTGCGGCCCGGGGCGACAATCTGGCGCTGTGTGCCCGCCGGACTGAGCGGCTGGATACCCTGAAAGCCGAGCTTGAGAAGGCCCATCCGGGCATTACCATCGGTGTGCGGGCGCTGGATGTAAACGATCATCCCCAGGTGCGCGAGGTGTTTCAGGCTTTTCGGGCGGACTTCGGCACGCTGGACCGGATCATTGTAAACGCCGGCATCGGCAAGGGGCAGCCCTTGGGGACCGGCCGCTTCGACGCCAATCGGCAAACCGCTGAAACCAATTTTGTGGCCGCCCTGGCACAGATCGAATCGGCGATGGAAATCTTCCGGGAACAGAACCGGGGCCATCTGGTGGCCGTATCTTCTGTGACGGCTGTGCGGGGAATGCCGGGAAATGTCACCACCTACGCGGCCACCAAAGCCGGGCTGGCGGTTCTTTGTGAAGGCTTGAGGGTCGAACTGAAAAAGCACCGGTCACCAATCCGGGTAACCACGTTGTACCCGGGATATATCCGTACCGAAATCAACGAGAAGGTTAAGAACACGCCTTTCATCGTCGATGCACAAACCGGTTGCCGTGCTATGGTGAAAGCCATAGAGGCCGGGAAAGCGGAACATTTTGTACCGGCCTGGCCATGGACTCCGATTGGCTTTGTTCTGAGGCGCCTGCCGGAGGCCTTGCTGGCAAAAATGTTCTGACCACCTTTGTGGGAGGGCAAGATGCTGACACACCGCAACAAAGCCTGGCTACACAACCGCCGGGTAAGTTTCTGGCTCGGGGTGTTTCTGGCTGGCGCTCTGCTGGCTCTGGCCAGCCTGTCCTGGCAGGTGCTGGCCCAGCAGGAACGCACCCGAACCGCGTTGGTACTGTCTGTGCAGGGTGCCATTGGTCCGGCCACCATGGATTACGTAACCCGTGGCATCCAGCGGGCGGAGCAGGAAGGCGCCAGCCTGCTGATTCTTGAAATGGATACGCCGGGTGGCCTGATGGATTCCATGCGGGAGATCATCAAGACAATCCTCGCCTCCGAAGTGCCCGTCGTTTCCTATGTATCTCCCCAAGGCGCCCGAGCCGCCAGTGCCGGGACTTACATTCTCTATGCCAGTCACATTGCCGCCATGGCGCCTGCGACCAATCTCGGATCGGCAACGCCGGTGCAGATGGGCGGTCTGCCGGGCTCTGAGCCGGCGGCCCCTCCCGACGCTGAGCCCGATGCCGGCTCTGAATCGACTGAAAGCGGCATCGAGGAGCCGGATAAGCGCCGTGGCGAAACCGCGATGGAGCGCAAGGTTCTGGAAGACGCGGTCAGTTACATTCGCGGGCTGGCAGAGCGCCATGGCCGCAATGCCGATTGGGCCGAGGAGGCGGTGCGCGAAGCCGTTAACCTGGGCAGCTCTGAAGCCCTCGAGCTGAATGTCATCGACGTGGTAGCGCCGGATCTTCGCGCCCTAGTTGACGCCATTGATGGCCGGACGGTGCGGATGGCCTCCGGTGAACGCGTGCTGGAAACCACCAGTCTGGCGCTGGTTCGTTCAGAGCCAGACTGGCGCACCCGGCTGTTGTCGGTGATTACTGATCCCAATGTGGCCTACTTCCTGATGATCATCGGCTTCTACGGCATCATTTTTGAGCTGGCCAATCCCGGCGCGGTGGTGCCTGGAGTGATTGGTGCCATCTGTCTGGTGCTGGCGTTGTTTGCGTTTCAGGTGTTGTCGGTGAATTACGCCGGCCTGGCGCTGATTCTGTTGGGGCTGGCGTTTATTGTCGGTGAGGCCTTCGTGCCCAGTTTCGGGATTCTGGGAATCGGCGGCATTGTGGCCTTTGTCACCGGCTCGGTGATCCTGATGGATGGCAGTCATCGGGAGATATCCTTGCCCGCCATAGGCGGAACGGCCCTGGTGGCGGCTGGTTTTATTCTTTGGACGGTCTCTCGTTTTATCGGGCTCAGGCGGCGTCACCCGGTCACCGGCACCGAGCAAATTGTGCATGAAACCGGACTGGCGCTGGACGACTTCACGCCGCATCACCAGCAGTTCCGTGGCCATATAAGAGTCAGCGGTGAGCGCTGGAACGCTGTCAGTGAATCGGAGGTACTCCAGGGAACACAGGTTCGGGTACTTGGGGTGAGTGGGCTAACCTTGCAGGTGGCGCCCGAATCCGGCCCGGATATTCCTAACAACGGGTAACCACGAAAGGTAAAACAAGGAGGCTGTATGAATATCGGCGACCTGATTCCCTACATCGCACCGACGGTGGTACTGCTGCTGATCATTGGCTCTGCCATCAAGATCCTGCCGGAGTATGAGCGTGGCGTGGTGTTCTTCCTGGGGCGTTTCCAGGGCGTGAAAGGCCCGGGCCTGATCATTGTGATTCCGGGCATTCAACAGATTACCCGCGTGGATTTGCGGGTGATTACCCTGGATGTGCCCAGTCAGGATGTGATTTCCAAGGACAACGTGACGGTGCGCGTGAATGCTGTGCTGTACTTCCGGGTGGTCGATCCGGAAAAAGCCATCATCCGGGTCGAGGACTATGGTGCGGCAACCAGTCAGTTAGCCCAGACCACCCTGCGTTCGGTGTTGGGCAAGCATGATCTTGATGAGATGTTGTCCGAACGAGACAAACTGAACGAAGACATTCAGGAAATCATTGACGCCCAGACCGAGGAATGGGGTATCAAGGTGGCTAACGTCGAAATCAAACACGTGGACCTGAACGAATCGATGATTCGCGCCATTGCACGCCAGGCGGAAGCCGAACGGGAGCGCCGGGCGAAAGTGATTCACGCTGAGGGTGAATTGCAGGCATCAAAGAAACTGGTTGAGGCGGCCGAGGTCATGTCGGTTAATTCCGGAGCCATGCAGCTTCGCTATTTGCAGACACTGGCCGATATGAGCAACAACAACTCTTCGACGATCGTGTTTCCGTTGCCGATGGATATGATGAAAACCTTTATGCAGAATCAGAACGACAAGGCGACCGACAAGCCCGACCCGTAAAGGCGAGGCTTTCAAACGCGCACAAAAAAGGCCGGTTGAACCGGCCTTTTCTCGCTAAGCGTCAGCCTTACTTCTGGCTGGCACGCTCCAGCATACGCTTGGCGCGCTCGTTCGCTTCGTCAGCGGACTTCTGAGCAGCGCGGGCGGCAGCCAGCGCTTCCTCAGCAGTTTGCTGAGCAGTGCGAGCAGAGCTGGCAGCGCTGTTAGCTGTGTTCAGAGCGTTGTTAGCGGTTTGCTCGGCGGAGCTTGCAGTTGCATTTGCTTCGTCGATAGCAGCTTGTTCAGTTGTGGCACAACCTGCAGTCAGAGCAGTGGCCAGTGCAAACCCAGCGATCGTCAGTTTACGCATTGTAAATCCCCTTATTGGTCGTGTTATTTCCTGTGATCCGGAAGTCATTCGGACGACTTCCTGTCAATCAAGCCCAGCAGGCATTGACTACCGGAGTCGTTAAACAGTGTAAAACACTCTGAGACAGAATGTTAACTGAGTATAGGTGATTTTTCTTAGCTTATGACAACAACGTAATGCGTTGTCCAGCAAAGGTTTGCAGAATAAAGGGGGCGTCAGGGCACAATTCGGATCGGCGTGCCGTCGTCAACAAGTGTCCATATTTCATCCATTTCTTCATTGGTGACGGCAATGCAGCCATCTGTCCAGTCCAGCCCGGTAAATGCAAAGGCAAGATCCCCGGCGTTGTTGGGAAGGCCGTGAATCATAATGCTGCCACCGGGGTCCAGGCCCCAGGCTTCAGCCAGCTCTTTGTCTTCCGGGCTGGGGTAAGAAATGTGCATGGACTTGTAGAAGTCGCTGTTGGAGTTGCGCCAGTCCAGAAGGTAGCTGCCCTCGGGTGTGCGCTCGTCGCCCTCGTACAGCTTGTGTCCCACCGGGTTCTCGCCAAGCGATATGCGGTAGCTGCGTACCTTCTCATCCCCGTTGAGCAGATATAACCTGCGCTCCCCCTTCTTTACCAGCACCTCGGTTATGGCAAATTGCGGGTCGGCGGTGGGTGCCGGATCAGGGATCACCATGCGGGTATCTGCCCGCGCCAGGAACTCAGAGCCCTGAGCCAAGGTTGTCAGGGAGAAGATCAGGGTTGTCAGAATTATTCGAAAAATCATAGCGCCAGCACTGTTGGGATAATGGTTAAACTTTGTTCACAGTGTTTATAACATAGCCGGCGGGGGCTTTGATAAGGGGTTTTGTTACTTTTCTTGGCTTTCGTTATCCCGGGTTGGATGTCGGTCACGAATCCATCTTCAGGCCGACCTTGGTGACACGGTCTGCCTCGGTGGCTCTCGCTACCAGCGTTACAGGGCCAAGGGTGACCTTGTCGCCAACCACCGGATGGCCTTTGGTGCGCCGGGCGAAGCATTCGGCGAGGGAAAGCTCCGGTGGCAACTCATCAAACTCGATGCCGTAAACCTGTTCCACATCACCCAGCATGGCGTCCCCATTCAGTACGAAATCACCGAAGAAGGCTCGTTCCGCAAGATGTTTGGGGGCTTGTCTGCCGCTCAGAGCTTTGCCCAGCTCAGTAACCACGCCAGGGATGGCAAACATGGCGACAACATCACCGGAGCAGACCTCCAGATCCTTGGTAGGCTGAAGGCATTTCCGGTCCCGGAATACGCCGGCGACGGCGGTGTTTTCCGGTAGCCGCAAGGTGCCGAGCTTTCTTGGCGACTGCCAGTTCTTTCCGCGCAGCGGGAACAGCATCAGCTCATGGTCACCGGCCGCCGGGGCATCCAGCGGAAGCCGTCGGAACGGGTCTTCCCCGGCGGGGACTTCGAGTTGCAACCTTCTGGCCAGGGGCGCCATGGTGGTGCCCTGCACAATCAGTGATACCAGCACGATAAAAAAGGCCGCGTGGAAGACCAGCTGGGCATCGGGCAGCCCGGCAATGACCGGGAACAGCGCCAGTACAATCGGCACCGCACCCCGCAGACCGACCCAGCTGATAAAGCCCAGTTCCCGCCGGTTGAAGCCAAAGGGCCAGAGTGTCAGTGCCACGGTCAATGGACGGATAACAAAAATCAGTGCGAACGCCAGAATCAGCCCGCCGCCGGCCAGTGGTATCAGGTCTGACGGAT
Source organism: Marinobacter sp. SS5-14b (assembly GCF_030541005.1). Classification (GTDB taxonomy): domain Bacteria; phylum Pseudomonadota; class Gammaproteobacteria; order Pseudomonadales; family Oleiphilaceae; genus Marinobacter. Next base: position 352,380 of record NZ_JASSVM010000002.1, read on the forward strand.
TCACCAGCAGCCCCAGAATCAAGAACAGGCACAGTTGGGCGAGCCAGGCCAGGCCGTCGTGTACCTGCAAAATCATCGGCATCATTCGGACCTGCCGGTTGCCGACGACAACACCACTGAGATAGATCGCCAGGAAACCACTGCCGCCGATGGCGTTGGTCGCAGAAAATACAGCGATGCCCGCCGCCGCCACCAAAAGCGGGTACAGAGCGGGCGTGAGGTGGATTCGGTTCGCCAGTGACACGATCACGAAGCCGCCCAGCAAGCCGGCCGCCCCGCCTATGCCGAACTGCTTTACCAGCATTACCAAACCCGAGACGAAGGCGCCGTCCTGATGCTCGCTGATCAACGTCACCAACATCAGGGTAAGGAAAATGGCCATCGGGTCGTTACTGCCGGACTCGATTTCCAGTGTGGCGCTGACCCGTTCGTTCAGGTGCAGGCCACGGCCCTGCAACAGAGAAAACACGGCTGCAGCATCGGTGGATGAGATGATGGCGCCGATCAACAGTGCGATTAACCAGTGCAGGTCGAACACCCACCAGGCCACCACGGCAGCACCACAGGCGGTCATGGCGACTCCCAGGGTTGCCAGCACCATGGCTGGCCGGAGTCCTACGCGGAAGGTTTCCACCCGGGTGCGCATGCCGCCATCGAGCAGAATGACGCCCAGCGCCAGATTGGCAATCAGAAAAGCCAGCTCGACATTGTCAAACTCAATGCCACCAGGGCCGTCCTCGCCCATCAGCATGCCGACCACCAGAAAAATCAGCAGTACCGGCATGCCCACCCGGCTGGAAAGCGGGCTGAGAACGATGCTGAAAACCAGCATCAGGGCGCCAATGAGGGTGAACGTGGGATCCATCAGACTCCAGACCAGAGGGCTTGCCCGAGCGTGGCCCCGGGCTTATATTGCGTGAACAGCCATTATGCAGGCGGGCGTAGCTCAATGGTAGAGCCTCTGCTTCCCAAGCAGATGACGTGGGTTCGATTCCCATCGCCCGCTCCAGTCCTGACGATTGACCTCAGTGCAGCTTCAAACGCGGATGCATCGCCCGGCTGATTTTATCCATCAGCCAGATGACGCCGGTGCGGAGAAACCCGTGCAAGGCCACCTGGTGCATCCGATACAGGGAGACATAGAACAGCCGCGCCACCTTGCCTTCGATGTACATGCTGCGACCGGACAGATTGCCCATCAGGTTGCCTACCGTGGTGTAGCGGCTGAAGTTGATCAGCGAGCCGTGATCGTTGTACACGAAAGGCACGGCGTCTTTGCCTTCCAGGCGATTGCAGAGTGTTTTGAACAAGGCGTCTGCCTGCTGGTGGGCGGCCTGTGCCCGGGGTGGCACGGGCCGGTCAGAATCCGGTTGCGGGCAGGCGGCGCAGTCGCCAAAGGCGAAGATGTCGGCATCATTGGTGGTTTGTAAGGTTTGCTCGACCACCAGTTGATTGCTGCGGTTGGCTTCCAGGCCTTCGAGCCCGGCAAGAAATGCTGGCGCCTTGATGCCGGCCGCCCATATGGTCATCTCGGAGGGCAGCTCGGTGCCGTCCTGCATAACCAGGCTGTCCTGGCGCACTTCATTAACCGGCTGCCCGGTCAGCACCGTCACTTTCTGTTTTTCCAGCTCTCGGGTTGCCGCCGCTGAGAGTCGCCCCGGCAGCGCGGGCAGAATCCGGTCGGCGGCCTCAATCACGCTGATCGATACATCCGAGGATTGCAGGTGGTTCATGCCGTAAACCGGCAATTCGCGGGACGCCAGCCGAAGCTCCGCCGCAAGCTCCACGCCGGTGGCACCGGCACCGATAATGCTGATGTTCAGCGCGTGGGGTTTACCCTGCAGGGCCTCGTGATTTTTTCGCAGAAAGGCGTTCAGCATCAGGTTATGAAAGCGCCGGGCCTGGCGCAGGCTGTCGAGGAACAGACAGTGGTCCTGGGCGCCGGGCGTGCCGAAATCGTTGGCGGTGCTGCCCACAGCAATCACCAGGGTGTCGTACTGGATACGACGCTCGGGAACCACCTCGTTGCCCTCCTCGTCGTGGAAGGCTGCAATCACAATGTCTTTGGCGGTGCGGTCGAGACCGGTCATCCGGCCGAGCTGGAATTCGTAGTGGTGCTTGCGGGCGTGAGCCCGATAATTGATTTCGTTGGCGCTGGCATCCAGAGAGCCAGAGGCCACTTCGTGTAGCAGGGGTTTCCAGACATGGGTCAGGCCGGCATCCACCAGCGAAATTCTGGCCCGTTTCTTCTTGCCAAGCTTGTTGCCCAGGCTGGTGACCAGTTCGAGTCCCCCGGCGCCACCGCCGACAACCACAATGTGATGAAGGTTATCCATAAACGTCCGACCCTTAAGTGATGAGAGCCAAACGCTCTCGGGGAAAACGCTTGGCTGTCGCCACTGGCTTGAAGACGGTATCCATCTTTGCTTGGTTAGGGAGCTATCTTCGCCCTTTATACTAACGTCGTAGTCAGGGAGAGACAATCGCCGACCGTTTGTCCCACAGTATGGCCTTAACAAGGCGGCAGCGATACTGGACACGATGTGGCTGCCACTGCTAAAACCTTGTAATCCACCGATCAACAAGCCGACAGGAGATCCGATTGTGAAGCTGCAAGTTCGAGGCGTTGAGGAAGGCCAGCCTGTTCCGGAGAAATTCGCCTTTGGCGTGTTTAACGAACAGGACCACATGAACTTTGGTCCTAACCGTAATCCGGAACTGGTTTGGGAAGACGCGCCCGGAGCGACCAAAAGCTTTGTCGTGATGATGTTCGATCCGGATGTGCCCAGCGTTGCGGATGACGTGAATCAGGAAGGCAAGACGGTTGCTGCCGAGTTGCCCCGGGTAGACTTCTTCCACTGGCTACTGGTGGATATCCCGGCCAGTGTCAGCCGGATTCCGGAAGGTGAAGACAGTGATGGGGTCAGCCCCAAGGGCAAGAACCACGGGCCGGGCCCGATTGGCGTCCGGGGCGTGAACAACTACACCCAGTTTCTGGCAGGCAATCCTGACATGGCAGGTACTTACGCCGGCTACGATGGGCCTTGCCCGCCCTGGAATGATGAGATCATCCACCATTATCACTTTGAAGTGCACGCACTGGATGTGAGCAGCCTGGAGCTGGATGGCGAATTTGACGGCAATGACGTTCGTGAGGCCATGGCGGGTCACGTGCTGGCAAGTGCCCGGGTGACCGGAACTTACACCCTTAATCCGGAGCTTCGCTGACCGTTGCCCCCTTAAGCCTGAGCCGGTGAACATCGGCCCCGGCTTGCTTCATGAAACTGTCTTGTGGTTGTCACCCGGGTGTCACCGGGCCTTGCCAAGGTGTCGTCAGGAACCTGAAAACAGGCCTGATGGCACGGGAGGCACCATGCGACAGTATCGCAGCGTATTCATATCCGATGTTCACCTGGGTACCGCAGATTGCCAGGCAGACTATCTTCTGGACTTCCTGAATAACGTCCAGTGCGAAACGCTTTATCTGGTGGGCGACATCGTTGACCTGATTGCCATGCAGCGCCGGGCCCACTTTCCCGACAGCCACTGGCAAGTCATCCACAAACTGTTGGCGCTGGCCGCAACGGGTACTCGGGTGGTGTACATTCCGGGTAATCATGACGAATTCTTCCGGCGTTTCTGTGGGCAGACTTTTTCCGGTATCGAATTGCTGTACAAAGCCGTGCACACAACCGCCGATGGCCGTCAGTTTCTGGTATGCCACGGTGACCAGTTCGATCAGGTGGTGCGCTGCAGTCCCCTGATGTTGCTGGTGGGTGATCGTGCCCATGGTCTGTTGCTTCGGCTAAACCGGTGGTTCAATGCCGTGCGCCGGCTCCAGGGTAAGCCCTACTGGTCGCTGGCGGCCTGGATCAAGAGCCGGATAGGAAAAGCACGAACCTTCATCAAGCGATTTGAAATGGCTGCCCTGACCGCCGCCGAGAAAGGCCAGTATCACGGGTTTATCTGCGGCCACATCCATTCTGCGGGTTTCCTGCGTAGCGAAGACGGCCTGTATTGCAACGATGGCGACTGGGTTGAGCATTGCACAGCGCTGGTGGAGCAAGCGGATGGCCGGCTGGAACTTTTGCACTGGTCAGAATCTCCGGTCACCCTCAGCCGGGAACCCGACGCGCCCAGCCCGGAACTCTCCGGCGATACCCGGCCGGTTGTCGATACTCTGCCGGCTGCGTTTCTCGAGCAGCTAAACAGTCCGGCCCGATAACCAGCCGGGCCACTGGACAGCCGTTGTCGACAAGCTCGAAAGCGCATTGGCGGCGATGGCGACAAACGCTGTCGCGCCCTAGCGTGGATACCGGCCAGGTTAGTTTTTGACCCGGTAGGCGTCCAGAATGGCCGCCATATCCTGACCCAACTGTTCCAGTTCCATGGCTGAAAGATCACGCTCCGCCATGGAACGCAGCCCCATGATCTGCCCCTGAATCAGCCGTGCCAGCCGGCGGCAGTCGGTTTCTGGTATGAGTTCACCCTGCTTTCTTGCCGTTTCGAGCAGCTCGGTAAAGCCATCCTCAATGGCCTCCAGCACTGCCTTTGCCTGCCCATACAGTTTGGTATTGGTACTGCTGGCTTCAAGCAGCGTTTTGACAATCAGGCAGGCCCGTGCAGGCACGCACGATGGGTCAGAACAGTTCCTCGCGAGCTTCAACAGATAGGCCTGCAGGCCATCCAGCACACTGTTGTAGCCCGCCATATGTTGGGCCAGGTCTTCACCGCCCTGGTGCGCATACCGTGCCAGGGCTTCTGAATACAGCCCGTCTTTACTGCCAAATGTGGCGTAGATGCTGCCCGGGCGCATATCCAGCGCCAGCTCAATCTGCTTCATGGAGCTGCCATGGTAGCCCTTGTGCCAGAACAGACCGACCGCTCTGGCGAGGGCCGTTTCCCGGTCGTAGCTTGGGGGTCTTGGCATTGGGTTTACCTCTGAATCCCGGTTAGTAGTTGGTCAGAAACCTCATCAACCAATGTGACAAGATTATCCGACTGACAGAACGGTGCCTTCATCGCCGGATGGAACACGCTGTCCTGTCGGCTTATCCAGCCGGTCACCATGCCCGCGTTCTGTGCTCCTGCAGTATCCCAGGCGTGGGCGGCAATCATGGCGCACTGTTCAGGTGTGCTGCCGATATGCTGAACGGCGTTCTGGTAAGCCGTTTTTGCCGGTTTCCATTGCCCGAAGGCATCGATTGAAACCACGTGATCGACCAGGAGTTCCAAGCTATTCCGGGCGATCAGTGCTTGTGTGTTACGTTCCGAACCGTTGGTGAAGAACAACACCTGAAACCCTTTGTCTTTCGCCAGGGTCAGTGCTTCTTTGACATCCGGATGTGAATCCAACTTACCGAAGACCGGCAAAATACGATCGATGATGGGGTCAGCTGCAGCTTCTCGGTTAACAACCCCGTAGTTGGCCAACAACACCTGCAAAGTGCCTCGGGCCAGCTCGACGAAAGGGACATAGGTTCCGGTTGCTGAGGTGGCGAAGGCATCCCTCAGCAGCTGTGCGAAGAAAAGGTCTTTTGCGTGTTCCGGAAGGCCTTCGGCTCGCAACGCCTGGGCCAGTGCTTCCAGAGAGAAAATGGTTTCGATAACGTCGAAGACAAGGACGGGTTTCTGAATCCGAGGCATCACTGAATTCATGAGGGTTCCTTTCTTACCGGTCTGTGTTGAGCGAGTGCTACTGTTTATCGTTGCCGAATCTACCAAATTTCGGTTATTTTGTAGCGAATGTTCAAAAATAATAATTCAGGAACGCTGTAACATCCAGCGTGTGATCGTGTCTTTGCTATAACAGCGTATGGTCTATACACCACAGACAGGCATGGATATGAATCGCAGCAAGCTATTACTTCTTCTGATTATTGGCGCCATCGTAGGGATCTTCCTGGGTTTCGACGGGCATAAACTGCTTACCCTGGAAAATCTGCAGTCCCATCAGAGTGCAATCGAACAGTGGATTGACCGCAACCTGTTGCTGGCAGTAACGGGCTATGCATTGATCTATGTGGCGGTAACAGCTCTGTCCCTGCCCGGTGCTACGATCATGACCCTGGCGGGCGGCGCTTTCTTCGGAAATCTCTATGGCTTGGTTGCCGTCTCCATTGCCTCAACCATCGGTGCCTCCCTGGCCTTCCTGGTGGCCCGGTTTCTGATGCGGGACACGTTGCGCAAGCGCTACGGGGAAACCGTGGCGAAAATGGACCGGGGCATTGAAAAAGACGGGGCGTTCTACCTCGCAACTCTGCGCCTGGTGCCGGTGTTCCCGTTCTTCCTGATTAACCTGGCCATGGGCCTCACGGCCATGAAGCTGCGTACCTATGCGCTGGTGAGCTGGATTGCCATGTTGCCCGGGACCTTTGTCTATGTGAATGCGGGCACCCAACTGGGGCAGATCCAATCTACCGATGACATATTCTCGGCTAACCTGGTGCTGTCTTTCGCACTACTGGCGATGTTCCCGCTGATGGCCAAGTTTGTAGTGGGCTTAATTCGCCGGCGCAAGGTGTATGCCGGCTGGCAGAAGCCTGAGCATTTTGACTACAACCTGCTGGTCATCGGCGGCGGTTCCGCCGGATTGGTGTCGGCCTATATCGCCGCCGCCGTGAAAGCCAAGGTGGCGCTGATTGAGAAACACAAGATGGGTGGCGATTGCCTGAATACCGGCTGCGTGCCCTCCAAAGCCTTGATCCGCAGCGCCAGGGCGGCGGATACCCTGCGCCATGCCAATCGTTACGGGCTGGAGTCCGTGCCCGTGAAAGGCTCGTTCAAGAGCATCATGAACCGGGTCAGGGATGTCATCGCGAAAGTGGAGCCCCACGATTCCCCCGAGCGTTACCGCAAGCTGGGCGTGGATTGTATTGCCGGAGAAGCGAGCTTCGTGTCGCCCTGGGAGCTTGAAGTGCAGCACAACGATGGTCGTACCGAACGCCTGACCGCCCGTAGCATTATTGTTGCCACCGGAGGTAAGCCGGCGGTGCCGCCTATTCCCGGACTTCAGGATATGCATCCGCTCACATCCGATAACCTGTGGGATCTTCAGGAACAACCGGAACGTTTGCTGGTGCTGGGAGGTGGTCCTATTGGCTCCGAGCTGGCCCATGCGTTTGCCCGGCTGGGCAGTCAGGTCACCCAGGTAGAAAAAGGGGAGCGGCTGCTGGCCAAAGAGGATCCGGATGTCTCGGCATTGGTGCTCCAGCAGTTTGAAGCCGACGGAATCGATGTCCGGTTGAAACATTCTGCGGTGGAATTCCGTATAGAAGATGGAGAGAAGGTTGCCTACTGCGAGCACGAGGGTGATCAGGTGCGCATTCCTTTCGATCAGGTGCTGGTTGCGGTTGGCCGTGCCGCCAATACCGCTGGCCTGAACCTGGAGCAGATCGGTGTGGACACCTTGCCCAATGGCACCGTACCGGTGGACGAGGACATGAGCCTGCGTTATCCGAACGTGTTCGCCTGCGGTGATGTGGCCGGGCCCTATCAGTTCACCCACGCTGCGGCCCACCAGGCCTGGTACGCGGCCGTCAACGGTCTGTTCGGGCAGTTCAAGCGCTTCAAGGTGGATTACCGGGTAATGCCCTGGGTGACATTCACCTCGCCGGAAGTGGCCAGAGTTGGTTTGAGTGAGGCTGAAGCAAAGGAAAAGGGCGTGGCCTACGAGGTTACTCGTTACGGCCTGGACGACCTGGACCGGGCCATTGCCGAGAGCGAGGACCATGGCTTCATCAAGGTGCTGACTCCGCCGGGTAAGGACAGGATCCTGGGTGCCGTTGTGGTGGGCACCCACGCGGGCGAAATCCTGGCCGAGTTCACCCTGGCCATGAAGCACGGCCTGGGCCTGAACAAGATCCTGGGCACCATTCACCCGTATCCAACCTGGAACGAATCGGCGAAATACGCCGCCGGTGAATGGAGGCGGGCCCATGCGCCCGAAGGCCTGCTGAAACTGCTGGAAAAGCTCCATGGCTGGCGCCGTGGCAAAAATACCAAAGCATTGAGGAGCCGTTATGCCCCTGACCGAAACCCCACCGGCCCGCAGTAAACGCATTCCGGCCGTGGAAGTGCTGGAACCCCGGGCTTTTGACAGCTGGACCCACACCCGCAACGGTGACCCCCGGGGTTACATTGATGCAGGTAGGCTCAAAGAGCTGTGGATTCACACCGGTACCGCCTGCAACCTGGCCTGCCCCTTCTGCCTGGAAGGCTCCCACCCGGGCGACGGCCGAATTCCGGGCATGAAGCTCAGTGATGTAAAACCGTTTATCCACGAAGCCATCGACATGGGCGTGGAGCAGTTCTCCTTCACTGGCGGCGAGCCGTTCGTGATCCGTGATTTCGTGAATATCCTGGATTACGCCAGCCAGCACCGGCCTTGTTTTGTGCTGACCAACGCCACCGAGCCGCTGCATAAACGGCAACATCAAGTGTTGCCCTTACTGAACAACCCCTACCCGATTCACTTCCGGGTCAGCCTGGATTTCCCCGACCGCGCTCGGCATGACAAGGACCGCGGCGAGGGCAGCTTTGATGAGGCCCTGCAAGGTATCCGCTGGCTGATTGAACAGGGCTTTAAGGTGTCCATCGCCCGTCAGACCGATCCGGGGGAAACTCCTGCCGATGTCGAGGCGGCCTTCCGTGACATCTTCCGGGAATGGAACGTTCCGGAGAACCTGGCGTTTACCGCGTTTCCGGACCTGGGCACGCCCGGGTCGGAAGATGGCAGCCCGGAGATTACCGAGACCTGCATGGAGAAGTATCCGACTCCGGAAGCGCGCTCTCATTTCATGTGTACGTATACCCGAATGCTGGTGAAGAAGGGGGATCAGGTTCGAGTGTATGCCTGCACGCTGGTGGATGATGATCCTCAGTATGACCTCGGGGGTACGCTGGCTGAGAGCATGGATGAGCGCATCATGTTGCGGCATCACAGGTGTTTTTCCTGTTACCGCTTTGGGGCCAGTTGTTCGGCGCCTGCCTGAGGCTTGGTCCTGGATTCTTCAGGACTGATAGCTGGTCATTGGCGGCCTGGGTGGTGAGGTTATTTTCCCTTGGGAAAAACAACTCGCTTCGCTCAGACATCTTTTTCCTGGCGGGAAAATAACCTCACCACCCAGACCGCGGATGTGGCTTTGCTATTCGTAACTGATGGTTAAGGAAAAGAAAGAGCACCGGAGCTTCACTTCTTGGCAGTTACTCCTTTGTCGGGGCAGGCACGATTGAAGTTGAACGAGGCGCTGGCAGGCAGGGGTTCAAAAAATGTGGAGCGCCATGGACGGCGCGACCAAGCCCCCCATGGATGGGTTAACGGGCGTTTTTTTGAACCCCTGCCTGCCAGTGCCGAAACCGCCCAAACCAGAAATCCCGGGGGAGATCCCGGAACATAAAATAAGGTACGAGAACATGAACTTCACAGAAGCCTACCTGTTCTGGGGATTTCTGCTGGTGTACGGCGTGGTGATGTACCTGCTGTCGCCGAAGAGCAAGAACGCCAATTCGTTCTATAAAGGCGCTGATGACCAGGGCAACCCGGTAGGGCAGTGGTCGCTGACGGCGAGTATTTTTATCAGTTGGATCTTTGCCAAGTCGGTGACCAATGCGGCGAACCTGGGTGCGGCTTATGGTGTGGTGGGCGGTCTGGCTTATGCCAGCTACTGGCTGTCGATTCCGGTGGCGGGGTATGTGATTTACCTGATCCGGACGCAGACCGGGGCGCGGAGTTTGCAGGATTTTCTGACTTCCCGGTTTGGTCGGCTGGCGAGCCTGGCGTTTGCGGCGGCGATTCTGATCCGGCTTTATAACGAGGTGTGGAGCAACACTGCGGTTGTGGGCGGTTATTTCGGGCTGCCCGGTGAGTGGGAGTATTACGCGGCGGCGATGCTGTTTACCGTGTTTACCCTAGCCTACAGCCTGAAAGGGGGGCTGCGTTCGTCGATCTTTACCGATGTCATTCAGGCTTTTGTGTTTGTGTTCTTTGTGGGGGCGGTGTTGTTCTTGATCATTCCGGCCAACGACACCAGCGCCCTGCTGACCAACGGCGAGTTCCGGCTTAGTGCCGGCTTTGATCTCTTGCTGGTGGCTTTGCTGCAGATGTTCAGCTATCCGTTCCACGATCCGGTGCTGACCGACCGGGGCTTTGTGAACAGGGAAAAGACCATGCTCAAGAGCTTCGTGGTCGCCGGTTTACTGGGCTTTGTCGCGGTGTTTATTTTCAGTCTGGTGGGGGTGCATGCTCGCCTGAATGGCATTGAAGCCATGGGCAATGCACCGGCAGCCGTCGGGCAATCGCTTGGGCTGGCGGCACTGTTCTTTATGAGTGTGATCATGATGACCTCGGCCGGCTCAACACTGGATTCCACCTTTAGTTCGTTGGCGAAATCCCTGGCGGTGGATTTGCCGCGGCTGGCTAAACGGGCAAAGGACCGGTTGCCGAGTGTGCGGGTGGGTGCCGTGATCATGATTATCTTTGCCTTTCTCGGCAATTTGCCGATGTTTGCCGGCACTGACATTCTCAAGGCCACCACCATCTCAGGCACCATGGTAATGGGCCTGGCACCGGTGTTCCTGTTCTACGGTTTCACCCGTTGGTCACCCTGGAGTTTTCATCTGAGTTTCTGGACTGGCCTGGGGCTGGGGGTTCTGCTGGCGGTGGGTCTGATTCCCCCGGGCTGGGCCATTGGTGATGGCCAATATGCCATGCTCCTTGGCGTTAATGCCTATGGCTTTCTGGTCTGCACGGCTGGATTTTTCTTACCCTTGGTTGTGCGCATGCTTGCGGGCCGTTCACTGACCGCCGGTGACGCACAAGGATAAAGCAATGAGTGAAAAAGGCCGCAGTTGTCCACTGGCGTATCGCTATCAGCCGGAACGTTTGTGTGATGACGGTATGGTGGTGGCGGAAGATGTGATTTTTGTGGTCGGTGGCCTCTATGGCAACCCCTATGCTCTGGATGAAATCGAACAGATGGCGCTTGCCGAAGAGAAGCGTGGACATCGGGTAAAGCTGGTCTTCAACGGGGATTTCAATTGGTTCAATGCCAGTGATGCGCTGTTCAGGCAAATCAATAACCGGGTGCTGGATCATTCAGCCAGTCTTGGAAACGTGGAATACGAGCTGGCCAACCCGAGCCCGGGGGCCGGGTGTGGTTGTGCTTACCCGGATTCTGTTGATCAGGGCGTGGTGGAGCGCTCCAATCTCATCATGGAGCAGCTGCAAGGGTTTGCCGGGAGGCACCCGGATATCCAAAAGCGCCTGTCTGTGTTGCCACGCTATCGATGCCTGATATTTGGAGGCCTAAAGGTTTTGGTGGTGCATGGGGATCCAGAGTCCCTGGCAGGCTGGGGATTGGCGCACGAGTCTTTTGCTGCTGGAAACGAGAAAAGGCTGTCGGAATGGTTTCTGGCGTCCGGTGCCGATGTGATTGCATCGACCCATACCTGCGTGCCCTTACTCTGGTCGGGCGAGGTTAGTGGCCGCAGTCGAGTGGTGGTCAACAATGGCTCTGCGGGCATGGGTAATCTGGTGTCGGACCCACGCGGACTGATTACCCGGATCGGTTTTTCAAGCCACTTTGCCGAGCCCGCGGCTGGGATCGAACGCGGCGGGCTGCATGTTTCGTTAATGCCAGTCGCCTACTCTGTCCAACGTTGGCGGCAAGAGTTCGATCAACTCTGGCCGGCCGGCTCGGCTGCGGCGGTTTCTTACCGTAACCGGATTTTCAAGGGTGGTTCCGTTCGCCCGGAGGACATCATTTTCCCTTCGCCTGTTTAATCACTTTGTCACTGGCAGATGGTGCAATTCGGTCTATTCTGAAAAACAGGAGCGGGTGCCTTTTACGGCCAGCCCGGGTGCCTGACTTGAAATATATTTCGTGGTCTATATAATTTACCTCTAACTTTTTGACGCGAATTGATAACGATATGACCTCAGAAGGATCGAATACCACCGCCATCGCCTTGCGGAAACCCACCAAGGATGATGGCTACAGGCTCCACCAGCTGGTTGCGGAATGCCCGCCGCTGGACCCCAACTCGATTTACTGCAACCTGTTGCAGTGCAGCCACTTTGCCGAGACCGGCGTGGCGGCGGAGAAGGACGGCGATCTGGTCGGCTTTATCTCCGGATACATCCCTCCCCAACAGCCCGAGACCGTGTTTGTCTGGCAGGTGGCGGTTCACGAGAAAGGTCGTGGCCAAGGCCTCGCCAAGCGGATGCTTAAGGAGATCGTAGGCCGGGACGCGTGCAAGAAGGTCACGCACCTGGAAACCACGATTACCGAAGACAACGAGGCCTCCTGGGCGCTGTTCCGCTCATTTGCCCGTGATCTGGGAGCCGAGCTCACCTATCACGAGCACTTCGAGAAAGAGACTCACTTTGGCGGCAAGCACGACCCCGAGTTCCTGCTGCGCATCGGACCTTTCACGAAGCCTGTCTGAGAGCCCTGATTCACGAAGAGTGAATTGCTGATTGCGAATCTGAACAGCCGGCAGGCCACCCGAGGTGGGCCTGTCAGATGGCTGACATCAACGCACGGCGGGCCTGTTGCGACCGACACGTTTTACCAGCAGGCCACCGCGCATTTACCTCGAACCTGACATGCTAAGAGGCAAGACAATGGAAATTTTTAAGTCTACTGAATCCGAAGTTCGTGTTTATTCCCGTGCTTTTCCGGTGATTTTCAACCGTGCCAAGAACGCGCACCTGTACACCGAAGACGGCAAGCAATACCTGGACTTTCTGGCCGGCGCCGGTTCCCTGAACTACGGCCACAACAACGACATCCTGAAGAAAGCGCTGCTTGAATACATCGAGGCAGACGGCGTGAGCCAGGGCCTGGACCTGTTCACCACCGCCAAGCACGACTTCATGGAATCGTACAAGAAGTACATCCTTGATCCTCGTGGCCTGGACTACAAGATGCAGTTCACCGGTCCCACCGGTACCAACTGTGTGGAAGCGGCCATGAAACTGGCCCGTAAGGTAAAAGGCCGTACCAACATCATTTCCTTCACCAACGGTTTCCACGGCGTAACCGCCGGTGCCGTTGCCGCCACCGGTAACGAGCATCACCGAGGTGGTGTGGGCGTACCTCTTGGCCATGTGGACTTCATGTTCTACGACGGCTACCTGGGTGAAGATGTCGATACCCTGACCATCATGGACAAGGTGCTGTCTGACAGCTCCTCCGGTGTTGAGCTGCCGGCGGCCGTGATCGTTGAGGCGGTTCAGGGCGAAGGCGGTCTGAACGCAGCCCGTGCCGAATGGCTGAAAGGTTTGTCCGAGCTGTGCAAGAAGCACGACATCCTGCTGATTGTGGATGATATCCAGGCGGGCAACGGCCGCACCGGTGAGTTCTTCAGCTTTGAGTTTGCGGGCATCAAGCCGGACATCGTGACCGTCTCCAAGTCTCTGAGTGGCTATGGCCTGCCGATGGCGCTGGTATTGTTCAAGCCGGAACTGGATGTCTGGACCTCCGGTGAGCACAACGGCACCTTCCGCGGTAACAACATGGCCTTTGTGACGGCGCGGGCGGCTGTGGAAACCTACTGGAAAGACGATGCCTTCGCCAACGAAGTGAAAGCCAAAACCAAGGTGCTCGGCGACGCCCTGCAGGCCATCTGCGACAAGTATCCGGGTGAGTTCAAGATGAAAGGCCGTGGCCTGATGCGCGGTATCGAAGCCAGGCATGCCGACGTGACCGGTCCGATTACCAAGCGTGCCTTCGAGAAAGGCCTGATCATCGAGACCAGTGGCCCGAACGATGAAGTCATCAAGTGCCTGATGCCGCTGACCACCAGCGAAGACGACCTGCGCCTGGGTGCCAGTCTGTTGGCTGAATGTGTCGATGAAATCATGCAGGAAGGTTTGAACGAGGCGTCTTGAGGCGCCCGTTTTTTTACCCATTCATTCTGCAGATGACGAAGGCAAGACTATGACTACGGCACAGCATACCGTCGAGAAGATCGGCGGTACTTCCATGAGCAATTACGAGGCCGTGCGTGACAATATCATTATTGGCAAGCGCAAGAAGAGCGACCTCTACCAGCGGATTTTCGTGGTGTCGGCCTATGCCGGCGTAACCAACGAACTGCTGGAACACAAAAAAACCGGTGAGCCGGGCGTCTATGCCCTGTTTGCCGATGCGGAATCCGACTGGGCCTGGGGCGATGACCTCACCAAGTTGATCAAGTTCCTCACCGACATCAATGGCGAGCTGTTCGAAGATCCCATGCTCAAGCAGCAAGCGGATCAGTTCATCACCGACCGGATTGAGGGCGTTCGGGGCTGCCTGATCGACCTGCAGCGTCTTTGTTCCTACGGCCAGTTCCAGCTGGAAGAGCACTTACTGACCGTGCGCGAGATGCTGGCAGGGATTGGTGAGGCGCACAGTGCGTTTAATACCGCCTTGAAGTTACAGCAGGAAGGCATCAATGCCAGGTTTGTTGATCTAACCGGCTGGCGTGACAGTGAACTGCTGCCGTTGGACGAAAAGCTCAAGCAGGCGTTCGACAGCGTCGATCTGACCCGCGAGCTGCCCATCGTGACAGGCTATGCCCAGTGCAAAGAAGGGCTGATGCGTACCTTCGATCGTGGCTACAGCGAGATGACTTTCAGCCGGGTGGCAGTGATGACCAATGCCCGTGAAGCCATCATTCACAAGGAATATCACCTGAGTTCCGCTGACCCCAATATCGTCGGCCAGGACAAGGTGGTACCTCTCGGGCGCACCAATTACGACGTGGCCGACCAGCTGGCGAACCTGGGTATGGAGGCGATCCACCCCCGGGCCGGCAAGGGTCTGCGCCAGAATGAAATTCCGTTGCGGGTGATGAACACTTTCGAGCCGGAACACACCGGTACACTGATCACCGGAGATTACGTCTGCGAAAAGCCGCAGGTGGAAATCGTGGCGGGTGCCAAGGGCGTGTTTGCCATCGAAGTCTTTGATCAGGACATGCAGGGTGAACCGGGCTCCGACCGCAAAATTCTGGACGTGCTGACCCGCTTCAAAGTGCGTTTCATGTCCAAAGACACCAATGCCAATACCATCACCCACTACGTGGACACCACGCTCAAGCATGTGAAGCGTGTGGTCAAGGCGCTGGAAGAAGAGTTCCCCAACGCCGAGATCAGTACCCGTAAAGTGGCGCTGGTGTCGGCCTGCGGCAGCGACATGAAAGTGCCTGGCATTCTGGCCCGCTCGGTGAAATCACTGGCAGATCAGGAAATCAGCGTGCTGGCGGTGCACCAGTGCATGCGTCAGGTAGACATCCAGTTCGTGGTGGATGAGGACAACTACGAGAAGGCCATTGTGGCGTTGCACGCCGCGTTGATTGAACCCCATAACCACGAATATGCGATTGTGGCGGCGTCTACTACCGTCTGAAGAATTACCCGCAGGCCGAACCGGTCGCTTGGCTTGCGGGTAATGGAGGTTGTCTTGCCTCCTGATCGGGCGCCCGGTCGGCCGTTTCATCCCGAGTGAGAACACTGATCCGGGATGAGTAAGATGGCCGGGCGTGGCCGATCCCTTTTCCGGCCTCCCCACCCTTCCCTTGCCTGCTGTACGTGCTGCAATCCGAGCCGATTGTTCACTCGTATCTCTGAAAAAGTAACCACAGGTACTATGACCCATGCAGACAAGCGAGCGGTCAGGACCATCTCCGGTTTCTCCTGTCGTTGGCGAAAGGGACTCCCTCGTCGGGTTGTATTTCAGGGATGCGTCCCGGCATCAACTTCTCAGTGAGCGCGACGAGCGTCGCCTCGCCCGTCAATTGATCCGCAGTCTCAGAATCATCAGCCAGGAACTTGGCCTGCCCGATGACACCCCGCAGACGTTGCGTGAGGTGGTTGGCAGCCTCGGAGATGCCTGTGCTTTCTCCACCCGCTGTCGCCGGGCCTATCACCTGGCAATGGCCTGTCGTCGTAAGTTGATTCAGTGCAATCTCCGGCTGGCGGTGCATATTGCCCGGCGTTATGGCCACCAGGGCATGTCAATGAATGATCTGATTCAGGATGCCAACGTTGGCCTGATC
The DNA here is from genome assembly GCF_030541005.1 of Marinobacter sp. SS5-14b. Taxonomy (GTDB): domain Bacteria; phylum Pseudomonadota; class Gammaproteobacteria; order Pseudomonadales; family Oleiphilaceae; genus Marinobacter. The sequence continues at coordinate 368,427 of NZ_JASSVM010000002.1, forward strand.
AAGGCGGCGGAGCGGTACGACCCCGGCAAGGGCTTCCGTTTTTCTACCTATGCCTATTGGTGGATCAGTGAAGAAGTCCGGCGTTGCCTTCAGCGCGGCACGCGGGTTGTGCATACGCCGGAGAACGTCATCGATGAGATCCGACAGTTGCAGAAGGCCTCCATGCGCCTGAACCAGTCGCTCGGTCGGGCGCCCTCCCAGTCTGAGCTGGCTGAGGCGATGGAAGCCTCACCGTCCCGAATTGGTGAACTTCGGGCGCTGGCAGCCAGGGAGATCTCTACCGATGTGCCGTTGGTGGAAGACGGATCAATCACGTTGGGCGACAACCTGGATGGCGGTGTTGCCACAACACCGGAGTACCCGTTGCGACAGCGGGACAGGGTCATCACCTTACGCAGCCTGATGGACGAGCTGGGTGATCGGGAGCGGGAGATTCTGGCGCGTCGATATGGCCTGAATCTGGCCGAGCCAGAGACGCTCCAGACCATTTCAGATCAGCTGGGAATCAGCCGCGAGCGCGTGCGCCAGATTGAAAAAGCGGCATTGAAAAAGCTGCGGCAACTGGCTGCGGATCAAAGCGGTGCCTGAAGCGCCAGAGCCGAAACCAGCGCTTACGACCTTTCCCGCTGTACCTTTATTCGCAGGGGGTCAATCTGTGCAGGCGTCATACCAACCATCTCATGGTAAGCGGAGGCATGTACTACCTGGGTTTCCCTGATACTGAAGCCGGACAGGGCATCCTGAAGTTGCCAGGCGCTGCGAAACAGCCGGGTCTTTCCGTGTTTGTCAGACAACACCCTCATGCCGTCCCGGGCGTGCAGTCGTGCCATATATTGCTGGCCTTCCAGAGAAAGGATCTCGAGCAGATCAATATCCGGTTGTTCGAGCTGTTTGAGTTCATCCAGGGTTATTCGCACGATAAGACTCCTGCCATTGTGTCCAGACAGAAAATACGCTGGATCACCTGGCCAGGATCATCGTGAGAGTCTCAGGCATTCCTGATGCGCCGGGCAGCTGACCAGATGGTCGTTGACCATACCTGTGGCCTGCATGAAGGCGTACACGATGGTGGGGCCAACAAAATTGAAGCCTGCCTTTTTCAGGGCTTTGGACATGGCGTCGGATTCTGGTGTGGTTGCCGGCACTTGTGTGAATGACTGCCAGTGATTCTGACGGGGCTGGTGGTCCACAAACTGCCAGAGGAAATCGGAGAAGCCCACGCCCTGGTCCTTTAACGCCAGATAACTGCGGGCGTTTCGTATGATCGACTGTACCTTCAGTCGGTTACGGATGATGCCGGGGTTTTCGAGTAGCCGGGCCTGGTCCTGCTCGGTGAAGCGCACAATGGCCTCTGGATTAAAGTCGGCGTAAGCCTCGCGATAGCTGTTTTGCTTGCGCAGAATGGTGATCCAGCTCAGACCGGCCTGCTGGCCATCCAGGCACAGCTTCTCGAACAGAGCCAGGTCGTCATATTCCGGACGACCCCACACGGTATCGTGGTAGTGCACATAGAGAGGATCCGTGCCGCACCAGGGGCAGCGCTCGTGGGGCTGGCTCATTTTTACTCCCGGTCGAGGTTCAGCGTTTTGCCCGGATCACCCTGTGGAACATGGGTTCCCAGCTCACTTGAATTGGCGCCGTAGTGGTCAGTCTAAAGTCTTCCGGTGGCGGTTCCAGCAGCGTGATGCTTGGCCAGGCCCCGGATGTTGTCGTGTCATCTGCCTGGTACACCAGTGTGGCCAGGTAGCCTTCAATGTAAAAACAACTGGCGAGCCATGCCCGGTCTGGCTGATCACCATAGAGTTCGAAGTCTTTGCGAACTTCCAGGGTTTGCAGGTTGCCGGCGATACCCCGCCCGGTTGCCTTGAGCCAGGCTTCTTTGAGCGTCCATACCTTCAGGAAGTTGAAGGGATCGTCTGCCCTGAGCAACCATTCCTGTTCGACCGGAGAGAACCAGCGCCGCGCAACGCCAATCCAGTCAGGTTTGCGCTGGCTGGGCTCGATATCGATGCCCACAGGCCTCCGGCCGGTGGCCACGGCAGCAAGAACCCTGCTGTGACTTAGCGACATATGCCAGCCTTCCGGTGTCCGGGAGGCCACAGGGCGGCCATCCACAGGTTCGCACCGCTCCGGAGGCAGGCCGCTGACCCTGCTCAGGCTTTGGCGAATCAGCCAGCGGCTGCACAGATACTCTCTGTGCCTTGAACCCTCCAGTTTCGCCAGGGTTTCGGTTTCGGCGGGCGTCAGCCAGGCTGGTGACTCTGCCGTGTCCTTCTGGATCTGGTGGCACAGCCAGATACACGGTCGCTCAGGGTTGTAGTCGTTGGATAGTCCAGCCATCGCCGTCTCTCACGTATTCAAATCGATCGTGAAGCCGGCTTGGCCGTCCCTGCCAGAATTCGATTCGCTCCGGAACCACCCGGTACCCGCCCCAGAAGCTGGGCAGCGGAATTTCCCCGGAGCTGAATTTGCGTTTCATCTCCGCCACTTTTTGCTCGAGCAATCCCCGTGATGTAATCGCTTTGCTCTGCTCGGAAACCCAGGCGCCTATCTGACTCCCCCTGGGCCTTGAGGAAAAGTACTTCAGGGATTCGGTCTTGCTGACCTTCTCCACGGCGCCCTGAATGCGAACCTGTCGGTTCAGGCCAATCCAGGGGAACAGCAGCGCCGCCTGTGGGTTTTCTTCAAGTTCCCGTGCCTTGCGGCTGCCGTAGTTTGTGTAGAAAACGAACCCGTGGTTGTCGAAGTACTTGAGTAACACGGTACGAATATCCGGCATCCGATCCGCGCCAGCGGTGGCCAGAGACATGGCATTGGGTTCCAGAATACCGGCCTTGCGGGTATCCTCGAACCAATTCTGGAACTGCACCACCGGGTCATCGTTCAGGTGTTCCCGGTCCAGCCCTTCGCTTTCAAAGTCCCGACGCATATCGCCGATGTCCATACTGCCTCTCTGTTCGCGGTTACCGTCAAAGGGAGTGATACGTCAGGGGAGGATAACGGGTTCAGTGGCCGGTGTCAGGCCTGGCTGACAAAGGCAGGCCCCCGGGGCTATGCTTGGTGGTGTTAACTGCGTCAAACCATGTGTGACAAAGGGAGTATTTTGTGGCCGAAGCAAAGGCGGAAAGTCATCTGGCGAGAAACCTGCTGATTGGGTTGTGTGGCTTGCTGGCCTTCTACGCACTGGTGGGATTTCTGCTGTTGCCCTGGTGGCTTGAGAAGGCGCTGCCCGAGCAGCTGGAGCAGAGGATGGGCTGGCAAGCAGAGGTATCTGCCATCCGTTTTAATCCATTTGGCTTCAGCCTGGAAGCCGAGGGTTTTTCGGCCCGTGATACCGGAGATGAGCCCGTCACGGCCTTTGAGTTGCTGCGTGTTGATCTGAGTGTTCTGAGCCTGTTTCGGGGCGTCATTGGCTTTGATGAAATCCGGCTGACGGAACCCGACCTTCGCCTCGATCTTCTTGAAGACTATTCGGTGAACTATGCCCGGGACTGGCGGCAAGCCAACCCGCCGGTTCAGGATGGAGAGCCTGTGGAGGACGACGCCAGTGCCGGGCCGCCCAAGCTGTATTTTCAGCAGGTAGCGATCGATGGCGGCCGGTTGCTGTTCAGGGATTTCAGTCAGGAGCAGCCGGCCGAGTTTCAGATTGCCCCGCTGGATCTGACGATCAGCGATCTCGCGACCTGGCCAAGAGGTGACAACGACAGCCGGTATTCAGTGATGGCGGCTCTGGGCTCGCAGACCATCGAGTGGGAGGGAGAGCTGAGCGTGAACCCGCTGTATTCCGAGGGCCGGCTCAAATTTTCCGATATTGGTTACGGCACCCTGGCGCACTTTCTGGCACCACACCTGCCGTGGCAGTTGCGGGATGGTTACCTGACGGTGGAGTCCGATTACTGGCTGTCGAACGATAATGGCTTTGAGCTGGTGACGTCTAACGGCATGCTGAACATCCGAGACCTGGCGGTTGCGCTCGCTGCAGGTGATGCAGAGCCCGCGCTGACGACTTCGGCCCTGTCTGTGGAAGGTGTTGGCTTTGATCTGTCCTCCCGTGAAGCGCGTGTTGGCATGGTTTCGCTTGATCAGCCGTTTGTCTCGACCACCCGGGACGCCGAAGGCGGAATTGACTGGCTCGACTCATTACCGGCCAGTGAGCCGGAACCCGAAGCGGCGCAAAGTAACCCGGAACCTGGCGCAGCTTTTCGCTGGTCGGTACAGGGGCTGGAGCTGAACGAGGGCCGGGTACGTTGGCGGGATCGGGCGACGGAGCAGCCGGCGGAGGTCGAGCTGGTTGATCTGGCAGTCACCCTGGGTGGGCTTTCGCATCAGATGGACGAGCCTGTGTCGTACAGTGTGTCGACCGCGCTGGCCAGTGGCGGCCAGTTCACCGCTAACGGTCAGGTCACCCCGGCTCCTTTCAACTTTGAGGCCGCGCTTTCTGGCACAGATATAGCTCTGGCGGTTGCTGAACCTTACCTGCAGCTGGGCGCCAACCTGTCGGTGGCCGACGGCAAGCTGGGGTTTGATGGCAATCTCGATCTCGATGGTCAGGACGATCCCGTTACCGGTACCTTCAGTGGGACGGCGCAGATCGCCGGCATGGATCTTCGGCTGCCCGATGACGAAGGCCGGCTGGTGTCCTGGCAGTTGCTCAGGCTCGCACCGGTTGAGTTCAACGTGAATCCCGCCCGGCTTGAGATTGGCACCGTCACTTTGGCCCAGCCATCGGTCAACATCGTGCGCTCGGCCCAGGGTCTCCATAATGTCGAGCGGATTGCCCGGGCCACTCCGGAGTCGGTTGATCAGACGGCTGAAAATCAGGCAGCCAGCGCAAAAGAAGGGGCAGAGATTGCTGAGTCCTCCGGGCCGGCGTTTATCTTCCGGGTGGGTGAGCTGTTGATTGAAGACGGGGCGGTTGGCTATACAGACCGGACTCTGGAGCCAGTGTTCAGCACCACGTTTGATGCGCTTTCCGGCTCTGTGACCGGCATCAGCAATGTGCCCCCGCAAGAAGGGCAAGTCAGTTTGCGGGGTCAGCTGGCCGGTGGCGCGCCGGTGATGTTTGAGGGAACCCTGGGCGCCCTGGGTACTGAAGAACCCAGCGACCTGCAGCTGACCATGAATGATCTGGCACTGCCGGTATTATCACCTTACCTTGGCCGATATCTGGGTTATGCGGTGGACGGTGGCAAGTTGATGCTCGCGCTGGATTATGAGATTACTGGTACCCGGCTCAAAGCCTCCAATCAGGTGGTTCTGGACCGCATGCAGCTGGGCCAGTCAGTGGCCAGTGAAGATGCGGTCAATGCGCCGGTCAAACTTGGCCTGGCCCTGCTCACAGACCGTGACGGCGTCATTGAGGTGGATCTGCCGATCGAGGGTGACATGAGCGACCCTCAGTTCAGCGTGGGGCAGATTGTCATGCGCGCCTTTGTTAATCTGATGGTTAAAGCTGCGGCCTCGCCGTTCAGCATGTTGGGTTCATTGGCGGATCTGGCGGGCCTGAGCAGTGAGGAGCTGGGTCGGGTAAGCTTTGTGCCTGGCCGCGTAGAACTGGCAACGGGTGAGGCGGAAAAGCTCTCTGCCTTGGCCAAGGCGATGAACGACCGGCCAGATCTGCTGTTGAATATCCGGGGTGGTATTGCACCGGAGGCCGATGGCCTTGCGCTGTTGCGAGAACAAATGGCCGCTTCAGGCGAGGCGCTCACGGAAGAAGCCTGGGCCCAGGCCCGGCAGGCGTTTCTGTCCGGTGAGCGACAGTTGCCACCGGAGGCTTTGGGGCAGCTGGCGGCTCAGCGGGGGCGGGCGGTTCGGCAGCTGCTGGAAAGCACCCACGGTGTCCCCGGGGAACAGTTGTTTACGCTTGATCCGGCCCGGCAAGCGGAACTGGATGGTCAGGGTAATGTGATTGTGCCGTTTACCCTGGATGTCCGCTAACCCGTGTCTGAACAGGAAAATCCATGGCCAGTTTGAAAGTTCGTGCCACCAGCCATTTTTTTGCGTATGTCTCGCGCCTGCGTTGGATCAAGCGCTGGGGACTGATGCGCAATGCCATTGAAGAGAACGTGGCTACACACTCCTGGGAAGTGGCGACCATCGCCCATGCGCTGGCTCTGATTCGCAACCGGTATTTCGGGGGGCAGGTCAATGCCGACCGTATTGCCGCCGCAGCCTTGTATCACGATGCCACCGAGGTGATCACGGGCGATATGCCAACGCCGGTCAAGTACCACTCGAAGGTGATGCGGGAAGCCTTTGGTGATATCGAGCACAAGGCAGAAGCCGAGTTGCTGGCGCTGTTGCCGGACGATCTCAGGGCGGATTTTGCACCCTATGTGCGTGAGTCGCAGCTTGCTGAGGCCGAAAGCGAGTTGATCAAGGCGGCAGACCGCCTGTCAGCGCTACTGAAGTGCCGGGCCGAGATCCAGACCGGTAACACAGAGTTTCTGCCGGCGGCGGAGCAAATTCTCCACCGCCTGCAAGTACAGGCCTTGCCGGAGGTGCTGTACTTCCTGGAAGTCTTTGCACCCAGTTACGAGCGACCACTGGACCACTTGCTGGGCGAGTGATCGCTGGCAGGTGCGGTGCTGAATCAGTTGTTGCCTGCAGAGCCAATCATACCGCCGCGCAAGCCGCTGCGAACGGCGTCTTCCGGGCTGCCCGCCAGCTCACGGAACATGCCCATGGAACCCAGCAACGCTGTGGATTCATAAGGCACAAACACCCGTTCGCCGTCTTTCGCCATGGTTGGCAGCACCTTGATGTAGCTCTGGCCCAGCAGGTAGCCGATAACGGTCTGCTTGTTTTCCTCGGACTCGCCGATGGCACTCAGCACCAGCCGGATGGACTCCTGCTCACCCTGGGCGCGCAGGATGGCGGATTCCTTGTCGCCCTGAGCGTTCAGAATAGCGGATTCGCGCTGGCCCTGGGCCATGGCAATGGCGGCGGATTTCTCGCCTTCCGCCTCGGTGACGGTGGCCCGGCGTTTACGCTCAGCCGCCATCTGCAGGCGCATGGCCTCTTCTACTTCCTCCGGCATGCTGATGTCCTGAACTTCTACCCGGGTCAGCTTGACCCCCCATTTGGAGGCGGCTTCTTCCATTTCGGCCTGAATGGCGCTGTTGACCTCGCTGCGGGATTCAAACAGCTTGTCCAGCTCCATCTTGCCCACCACCGAACGCAGGGTGGTTTTGGCCAGCACCTCGACAGCCTGGCTCATGTTGGCGACTTCATACACGGCCCGGCGCGGGTCGATGATCTGGTAATACAGCGCACCGTTGATTTTTACCGTGACGTTGTCGGTGGTCACCACCGGCTGGCCGGGAAAGTCCATCACCGTTTCCCGGCGATCGATGCGGATCTCGTCACTGGTGACGGGGTGATACTCATCGCCCATGCGCATGTAGCGGATCATGCTGATCGGGCGGGGTTTCTCGATGAACGGAATGATGATGTTGATGCCGCTTTCCAGTACGCGGTTGAACGAACCCAGCCGTTCAATCACCATCACTTCAGACTGCCGGATAATCACCAGTCCTTTGGCGATGATGAAAATACCGACGGCGACAACGATCAGGCTGATCACCAGACCGGGGGTGATAAATGCTTCCATGTTTACGGTTCCTTGTGGGGTGATGTGAGATGCACGATGGCGGTGGTGCCATCAAAGGTTTCAAAGACCACCTGGGTACCTGCCGGTAGGCTCGGGCTGCTGCCATCTTCCAGTTTCAGTCGATAGAAGTCGCCGTTGATCTTGATGCCGGTGGCGCCGTCAAAATCACGGAGCAGTGTCTGGTAACGTTTGCCGTGCTCCACGCCCGTGCCCGTGGTGCCATAGGCAACCCCTTTGGGCGAGAATCTGGGCCGTATCCAGCGGATAGCGACCGGCACCAGAATGCCGGACAGCGCCCCCATAGCCACCAGCTGCCATTCAAACGAAGCGCCAAGAAAGGCCACCAGTGCGGTTCCTGCCGCAGCCACACCCAGGGCCAGCAACAGCAGGACTCCGGAGGTCAGTTCGGCGAGGCCCAACACCAGGGCCAGAATCAGCCAGAAGTGGGTAAGACTCCATTCCATAGTCAGTTCCATCAAGTAGGCGTGAATTCAGAGTATCCGCGATTGTAACCAATGCGCCTGCTGGCGTCTGTGCTTCGGGACGCGGACTGGCCGGAAAATGTGAAAGTGGCCGGAGCGCCCGGCGCGGGCCGCACCTGATGCCATTTTGCCCCGCTTGCTACCTGTTACAGTGCCGGAGTACTAAAGTGTCTGCATCCGTTGCAACAACAAGACTGAGGGTCGTATTGATGAAAGATCTTAACAACAAAGTGGCCGTGGTCACCGGCGCCGGTTCCGGTATTGGTCGGGCCCTCGCCAGTGTTCTGGCTGCCAGGGGCTGCCGGCTGGCGATTTCTGATGTTAACGAAGCCGGTTTGGCTGAAACGGTCGCAGCGTGTGGCGGTGCCGAAGTACGATCCTACGTCCTGGATGTGTCCGACCGTGACGCTATTTACGCCCATGCCGAGCAGGTACGGGCAGACTTTGGCCAGGTTAACCTGGTGATTAACAACGCCGGTGTGGCGCTGTCTGCCACCGTGCGGGAGATGACGGACGACGATTTCAAATGGGTTATGGACATCGACTTCTGGGGCGTTGCCCACGGTACGCGCGCATTCCTGCCGCATCTGATTGCCTCCGGTGATGGTCATGTTGTGAATATTTCCAGCGTGTTTGGCCTTATCGGTGTGCCCAAGCAGAGTGCCTACAACGCGGCCAAGTTTGCCGTGCGCGGGTTTACCGAATCTCTGCGCCAGGAAATGAAACTGGAAAACCAGCCGGTGCAGGTGAGCTGTGTGCATCCGGGTGGTATTCGCACCAACATTGCCAATTCCGCCCGCATGGGTAAATCCGAAAACGGTGAAGCCCAACGCAAAGGCTTCGATAAGATTGCCATGACCACCCCGAACAAGGCTGCGGAAATCATCGTCAGAGGCATCCTGAAAAACGAATCCCGCATTCTGGTGGGCCCGGATGCCTGGGGGATTGATGCCATCAACCGGCTGCTGGGTTCCGCGTACCAACCGCTGGTTGAGCGTTTTTCACGGAAGAATCTGTACGTCTGATCCGGAAAGGCGGTTTTCCTGTTTATTCTGGCTGTCTATTTTACAGCCAGTTCAGAGGGTCTATACTCGAGGCTGATCCAAGGAAGAGTCAGCATGAAACCATCAAAACACCCCGATCTGGGCGCGACGCTGGAACAGAGCCGCTCAGGTCTGCGGGATAACCACCGCCGGTCACTCACCTGGCTTTTGTTTGTCATCACCGGTTCTGCGCTGGCGGTGTTTGGCGTGCTGCAGTTTTTCAACGGTTATCCGTGGGTGTCTGCGGCCGAGCTGCTGGCCAGCGCCATACTGTTGATCGGTGCAGTTCGTCTTAAAACCACACCCCATTTGCAGCAGTGGATCTACCTCTACCTGGTATCGGTCTTCTCGTTTTTTATGATCATCATGTTGTTGCCAGAGGCCTCTATCGCGGCTTTTGTCTGGGTATTGATGATGCCGGTAATGGCTTACCTGTTGTTAGGAAAAGATGAAGGGCTGATCCTGAGTATGCCGTTCATGGTGCTCGGTTTGGTTATTTATTACTTCTTCCTTGAAGAGGTGGGCAGTGCTCGTGGCATGATCGATCTGCTCAATATGCTGTTATGCGGTGCCTTGATGCAGGTTTTCATGCACATGTATGAGGCTCGCAGAGAAGAAGCCGAGCAGCGTTTGGTTGAAATGGCCCAAACCGATGCCCTAACCGGCTTGGCTAACCGGGCCAGCTTTCAGGCGACCCTGGCCCGGACCATTGCCGAATGCGATCGAAGTGGTGATGGCTTTGCCCTGGTGGTGATGGATATTGATCACTTCAAACTGGTCAATGACACGCTTGGTCACGATGCCGGCGATCATGTTCTGCACGATATCGGTAAGTGTCTGAGCGAACGCCTGCGCACGACCGATTTTGTCGGCCGCCTGGGCGGTGAAGAGTTTGGCCTGATTCTCCGGAATGTAAAGCCGGCGGATGCGTTCGAACTGATGGACCAGCTGCGGGAACGTATTGCCCGCCGGGAACTCCGGTACGGTGAAGCCGGGATTCGGGTAACGGCGTCCTTCGGTATTGCTCAGTGGCCGGAGCATGGCCGCTCCGCTGAAACCCTGTTCTGTGCGGCGGATCGTTGCCTCTACAGCGGTAAGCGGGCAGGCCGTAACCGGGTGCTGCCGGCCGGCCAGGCTCAGCAGGAAGCCTCGGCAGAAACCCTGGCTGGTGGTGTCGGCGGAATCGGGTATCCTTAGGCTGACTGCCCTTTCAGCGAAGGATAAAACTGCCCATGTGTGAACTGCTGGCCATGAGCGCCAATACCCCCACGGATCTGTGTTTCAGCTTTACCGGCCTGACCCGGCGCGGTGGCGAGACCGGGCCCCACAAGGATGGCTGGGGCGTCGCGTTTTACGAGGGCAAAGGGGTTCGCTGTTTTCACGATTCCGATGCCAGCGCAAGTTCCCGCCTCGCCCAGGTTGTGCAGACCCACCCGATTAAAAGCGAAGTGGCCATCTGCCACATCCGCCAGGCGAATGTTGGCGAGATCTGCCTGGCCAACACCCACCCCTTTATCCGCGAGCTATGGGGCCGGTATTGGGTGTTCGCCCATAATGGCCAGCTGTCTGGGTTCCGGGCGGCCGAAGGCTTCTATGGGCCGGTTGGCAGTACCGACAGCGAAGCCCTTTTCTGCGATCTGCTCAACCACCTGCGGAGTCACTGCCCGCGTGATGCCTCCGTGGCGCAAGTTGTTGAACGCCTGGTTGAGCTGTCCCGCCGCTATGCCCGCGAAGGTGTGTTCAATCTGCTGCTCAGTAACGGCGACTGGCTGTTCACCTACTGCACCACCAAGATGGCCAGCATCACTCGCCGTGCGCCCTTCGGCCCGGCCCGCCTGAAAGACACCGATGTCACGGTGGATTTTGAGGCCGAAACCACGCCCAACGATATCGTCAGCGTGATCGTGACCGAACCGCTCACCACCGATGAAACCTGGGATATCTATCAGCCCGGAGAGTGGCGCTTGTGGCGCAAAGGTCAGGTGGTTATGACGGGCGGCCCGGAACCCGGGGTCGCTCCCGAACTGTGATCTGATCGTGCTTTTCCCTACCCCGTCTCAACCCTTTGGCGGATGGCTGGTCTATGCCCTGGCATTAGGATGATGCCAAGTGCTTTGCCCAATGGCAGTATCAGAACAAGAAAGGGACTTTCCATGCCTGCATCCAACCTGTCCGTAACGCTCGCCCGGCATCCGGCCGAGCTGCTCGACTTCCCGGGAGCTCCGGAAGCCGGGCAGTGCGATCCGCGAACGTCTGAACAACTCATACGCCAGCATGGTAGTCAGTCCAGCAGCTATTTCGCCTTGCAACCCGCTTGCCGTCATTACCACAGTCCGGGCCTGGGGTTTGTACCTTACGTGCCGGTGTCGGTCTTTGGTCAACGGGTAAATGTTGTGCCTACCCGTCCCCTGGCTTCAAGCCATGCCATGGCAGCATTGCTGCAGGAGTTTGAGCAGAACCTGCCCGGGCAACCGATGTATGTGGGTGTCGACGAGCCGGTGCTCAAACCGCTGCAGTCCATGGGCTACGATGCCACCATGATGGGTACCGAGTTTTCGGTAGACCTGGCCGGGTTTTCTGTACGCGGTAAAGCCATGAAGCAACTTCGCCATGCCCGCAACCTGCACCGGCGTTGCGCGGTCTCGGTTGTCGAGCAGCAAGGGCAGGACGTGAACTGGCATCAGGAGGCCGGTGTGTCTGAAGCCTGGCGAGAGCGCAAGGCGGTGAAAGAGCGAGAGCTGGGTTTGCTGACCCGGCCGCCGGTGTTCAACGATGAATGGGGTGTCCGTAAGTTCTATGCTTACATTGATGACAAGCTCGCCGGCTATGTGTTCTTTGACCCCTGGTTTCAGGATGGTCAGGTGGCCGGTTACTGCGCCAATATTTTGCGAGCATCGCCAGAGATGAATCGTCTGGGCGTGCTGGACCACATCGTACTTCAGGCCATGAGCCAGTTCCGAAGCGAGGGCGTACCCGAGGTGTCTCTGGGTATTGCTCCGCTGCACGGTGTGCGGCCTTGGGCCGGTGACCGTCAAGGGTTGCGTTGGGTTCAGCATGGTCTTTACCGCTACGGCAACCGGCTGTATGCCTTTGCTCCCCTTGCGTATCACAAATCCCGTTATCGGGGCCGGGAAACACCCTGGTTCGTCTGCGCACGGAACATGAGCAGTGTTCGTGTGATTGCTACGCTTCTCAAGGGAACCGGCCTGCTACCCATACCATGAGCAGGATTTCTGAACCTGGCTCTCAGAATGAGGCCGTGCTTCTGGCTGGCCGGCAAGGCTGTGACTATGCTGGGGCTCATCCACTTCCGACGATGAGCCCTATGGTTGCCGAAACCAAACTGTCCCGGCCGGGATTGTCTTCCAGATTACTGTATGAAGCCTCCCGGGTGCTGTTGCTGGACTGCTCGGAAGAGGTGCCCTTTACACTGATTTCGGCACCTGCCGGGTTTGGCAAAACGACGTTGGTCAGCCAGTGGCTGGACTATCGAAAACCGGTTTTTGCCTGGCTCAGTCTGGACCGGCGGGACAACACCCCGGCTTTGTTCTGGAACTCCGTGGCCAGTGCTCTGGCCCGCGTAGATACTCGTTTTGCGATTCGGGAAAGCACACTGCTGGCAGCCCTGGAACCCAACGCCGTGGTGGACCCGGTTGCCTTGTTGGTCAACCGTCTGGCGGATTACGCCCGTACCTGGCAGGCGCCCACACGGCTCTATCTGGTACTGGATGATTTTCACCTGATCGATGAGCCTGATTTGTTGGAACAGGTTCGTCGGTTTATCGATTTTTCCCCCGGCCTGCTGCGGATTCTGTGCATGTCCAGAATCGATCCACCGATCCGGACGGCTCAGCTGTTGGCCCGGGACCGGATGGTCAAACTGGGGCCGGCCGATTTGTGTTTTGATCTGGATCTCACCCGAAAGTTTGTTCAGGGCCGGTGGCCCGGCGTTTCGGAAGCGGACATTACCCAGCTGCACGAACGAACCGGAGGCTGGCCGGCCGCCCTTCAACTGTCGGCGCTGTCTGGCCGGTTAAGCGATACCGGGCAAGGTGCGGAAGCACGCCGGGGCCAGACTGCGCTCGCTGAGTATCTGCTGGAGGAGGTTTTTAACGGCCTGGAGCCGGAGCTGCAGCAGTTTCTGATGGACATGAGCCTGTTGCCGCTGTTTTCGGCCGATATCGCCAATCAGGCTCGGGGAGCCGATGATGGCTCTGCGCTGATTGCGGTAATGCGTGAGCGCAACCTGCTTTTTCAGCGCTATGGTTCGGGTCATCACTGGTATCGCCTGCACGATCTGCTTGGGGAATGGCTGCGCACCCGCCAGGTTGATGCTGAAAGGGCTCGGCAGATCCGGATTGCTGGGGCCAGTGCCTTTGAACAACAGGGTTTGATTAACGAGGCGCTTGAGCTGTATCTGGCGACCCAATGTTACCCGGAGGCTGAAGCCCTGGTGCCAGAGCTGCTGCAGAGTGACGAACTGGCCGGGCACCGGGCCTTACCGGATCGTTTTCCGGATGCGGTTCGGGCAGCATCTCCGGCGATCGCCTTGCTGCAAGCGCTGACGGCTTTCATGGATGGCCGGTATGACGATGTCCTGGAGAAGGTGGAACATGCCACTGACCTGCTGGATCGGCAGCCTTACGCCGAGACCGAGAGCTTGCGCTTCATAGCATTACTGCTGACCTGGCCCGCGGCCCGGTTTACCGGTCGGGAAGCCGCCGCGCAATCGTCAATCGTTCAGGTATCGGAGCAACTGTCGCCCGGGCGTGGCACCCTGCACAACTGGGGGTTGTACACCCTGGGCGCCGATGCCTTCATGGAGGCCCGGCTGGATTCCGCCCAGACACTGCTCAGCAAGGCACTGGCGGGTGCGCTGGAGTTGGAAGACGGTCTGTGTGCCATTCGCTGCCTGGCTATTCTGGTGCCGGTGTTGATTCAGCGCGGCTGTGCAGACGATGCCCGCCGGTGCTTTCAACGCACCTGTGAACGACTGGCGGAAGGCCCGCCGGCGCGAGAGCAGGCTGGTTTGCTGGCCTATCTGGACGGTCTGCTGGCGCTCGAAAGGCATGATCTTCAACGGGCCGGTGAGAGCCTGCAAGAAGCCAGTCAGTTAGCCCGTGAACGAATGACCCTGTTGGACCGGCTCTACCTGGCGTTCGAGCTGTTCCGGCTGGGTATGATCACCGGCAACGAGGAACAGTGGCGCAGTCAGTTGCAGGACATGACCGAACTGCACCAGTTGATGGCCTCGGAGCACTGGTCCCATAACATCCCTCAGCCTTCCGCCCTGGAGGCACTGGCACAGCTCAGTGCAGGGAATATTTTCGCGATGATCGCCTGGGCCGCCAATGATGGCGCGACCCGAAGCACCAGTCGCTTCAGCAGTCTGCATGAGCGTTTGCTGGGGCTGGTCGGGCGGCTATTGTCGGGTATGGATGTAGATGAAGAACTGCAACAACTGGAGCGCGATGCAAGCGCGGGAGCCGTGCAGCTGGTGGTCTGCCATGTTCAGCTGATCCGGATTCTGGTCTGCGCCTTTCGTGATCAGGACCTGACCGGCGCTGCGCGTCAGCTAGCGGCACTGCTGGCTGTTTCCGTGCCCAGAGGGCTGCTGCGCCCGTTCGTGGATGCTGAACCACGGTTTGATCAGATTCTGGAAACGTGTCAGCGACAGGGGTGGTCTGAGCCGGAGGCCAGCCGGATACTTGCGTTGCGCCGGGGAGAAGGCGGGCTTGCCGGGCCGGAGCCAGCTGCTGAGCCGACCTGTCTGACAGCGGATATGCCTGAACCCCTGAGCCAGCGTGAACAGGATGTGCTGGAGCTGCTGTCTGCCGGCTTGAGCAACAAGGCGATGAGTGAACAGCTCGGCATCACCGTGGCCACGGTAAAATCCCATCTCAGCAATATTTACGGCAAGCTGCAGGCGGATAACCGGGTGCGGGCGATCTCCCGGGCCCGGGAACTCGGCCTGATGAGTTAAAAGCCCCTGGCGCACAGGCGGCAGGGGCTTTTGATCGCGGTGGTTAATGGCCGTATTGAATCACTGAAGGGTGCGACGGTTACCGTTCTGGTATTGCGGCGCAATGTACTGCTGGATCTGGGTTTTGAAGCGGGCGATCAGCTCGCTGTTGTCTTTGTCCCAGGGGTGGTAGCCGGGCTTGAAGTATTCTGCCCAGGCGGGAATCAGGCTTGAGAAGGTACCGTTCTTGCCCCACATCCGCCACATGCCTTTGGCCGCGTCTTTCACGGAAAAGTGTTTGCGGTCATTCACCACCATCCGACCGGTATACCAGGTAGCGACAACGCCCAGGGCGGTCGTCGCGAACAGCTGGTAAAACGCCCGCTCGGCGTAGGTGCCGCCTACTTGCTGGAACACGTCGTAGGCAACCGCCTTGTGTTCGGTTTCCTCAATCGCATGCCACACCCAGAGCGGGCGCATGGATTCGTGCATATCTTCACGCACGTCGTCCCGCTCCAGCAGCATGTCAGCCATCATGGCCGTAATGTGCTCCAGGGCGCAGGTGATCGCCAGCTGGTGGCGCTTGGGCAGCTTACGGGCCAGGTCCAGAATGACCTTCAGGTCTTTCTCCATCTCCTCGACCGGCATGCCCTGGTCGCGCACATGCTGATTCATGGCGATGTGCTCGAGAGAATGCATGGCTTCCTGGCCGATAAAACCCCGCACATCCTCCTTCAGCTTGGGATCATGGATCTGATCCCGGAAGGCGCGCACGGAATCCACAAAGAACTGTTCGCCTTCGGGGAAGAGGACCGAAAGTGCGTTCATGGTGTGACTGATCAGGTAGCTGTTATCCAGCCAGTAGCGTGGCACTTCCTTACCGAATTCAAAGCCCATACGCTGGGGTTTGATCGCCACATTGTCCGGGGTGTGAGAGGCCTTAGCCGGATGGTTTGAGGATGTTGTTGTCAGCATGTTTATACTCCTTTGCGATTGAACGCCTGGCTGATGTCATAGGGCCAGTGTGGTGGAGGCAAGGGAATATCGGAATGCTCGAATGGGACGGCCATCGTTCACAATAGGCCAACCCGTGATAAACGATTGGCCTGAGCGACGCGCTGCCAGGTGCGAACCGCCCCACTGTGGCCGGGCAATGCTTCTGGTAGAGTCAGGCTCAAGATCAATAACACGTTCAGAGGCACACTATGGCAGTAACGGGAGCAGACACCGAGCGTCAGATGCTGGGCTTGTTTCTGGTGCCGGGCGTCTACCTGCGGGTACTGGCCGAAACCGTGCGCCAGTTAGGTTACAACGATCGGCTTCTGTATGAAGGGCTGGATTTCACTGCAGAGGATCTCAAGGCCAACGACAGCCGTATTTTTGTGACCGATGCCATCGTGATGGCCCAGCGTGCTCTGCAGCTGGCGGGTAATGACGGGCTGAGTTTTCTGCTGGCGAAGGAGTTGCGGCTGACCATCCACGGCACTCTGGGTTTTGCCGCGCTGACCAGCCCCACCTTCGAGGGCGCCCTGGATTCCGTTCGCCGTTATCTGCAGCTCAGGGCCCCTTTTCTGAGTATGAAGCAATCGCTGGCGGGCGATCAGGTGCTGGTTCAGTTATGCACGGAATTTGATGTGCCGGATTTGTATGGCTTTCTCGCTGAAACGGTGAGTGCGACGTTGATTCTGCTCACTGAGCAGCTGCTTGATCGCGCTGATGCGGAAGCCAGGGGCTTTGCCCTCGAAGATGGCAAGCTGCCGGGTGTGTCGGTTCGCTTGACCACCCCGGAACCGGCCTACTACCGGCGCTTTGCCGGCCAGCTGCCAGTGCGTTTTGACTATGGCCAGCCGGAGGAAATGCTGGTTTTCCCGCGCAACCTGCTGGATGTGCGAATGCGCCTGGCGGATGCTGAGGCTTCAAGGATGGCCCGGGATCAATGCGAGTTCGAGTTGCAGAAAGCCCTGAAAGAACAGGGCGACATTGTGCTGGCGATTCGCAACATGTTGAGAATGACGCCAGGGCCGCTGCCGTCGCTGGAGGCGATGGCCGAGCGGTTCTGTGTGTCGTCCCGAACATTGAAGCGTCGGCTGGCGGACAGGGATACCAACTACCGGGAAATTGTGGAAGCCGTTCTGAAAGATCGGGCGATTCAGTTGTTGCGGTATACCAATCAGTCGGTCAGTGAGATCGCCTACGAATTGGGTTATGCCGACTTGTCCAACTTCAGCCGGGCGTTTCGCAAATGGACCGGGAAATCGGCCTCTGAGTTTCGCGAGGGCGGGCCGGATCCGGCGCCGGATTTGGGGCCCTGATTTGTGGTGCCTTGTTCTTGGGAGCTTGGTCGCAGGGTGGTCAGAGAATTTTTTCTGCGAAAAACAACTCGCTTCGCTCAGACATCTTTTTCACAGAAAAAATTCTCTGACCACCCCACGCCCTGTTAGCCCCTGAGAAGGCGTACCTTGAACTCATTGACCGCTTTTTGCCTTCTTCATTTTTTTGCTGTTGTCTTTCCTTGCCTATGCCCCGATATTGTGACGGACGGGGGGTGGGTTATTTTTCCCCGCCAGAAAAAAGATGTCTGAGCGCAGCGAGTTGTTTTTTCCAAGGGGAAAAATAACCCACCCCCCAGTCCCGCCCCCAAAACCAGCAGGTTTGGGCCCAAGCCAGAACCAAAGCACCAACCCAGAAGGAAACCACCGAAGATGGAAACAAAACCAAACACCCACAGCAAAGTCATCGGCTACCTGCTCTGGATCTTCGGGTTCCTGGGCTCGCATCGGTTTTACTACGGCAAACCCATTACCGGCACCATCTGGTTCTTCACCCTGGGGCTGTTTTTCATTGGCTGGATTATCGACCTGTTCCTGATCCCGGCCATGGATCGGGAGGCCGACGCGCGCTTTCAGGACGGCGAGATCGACTACAACATCAGTTGGATACTGCTCACCTTTCTGGGCGTGTTTGGTCTGCACCGCATGTATATGGGCAAGTGGATCACCGGCATCATCTACCTGTTCACCGGCGGTCTGTTCTTCCTGGGTGTGTTGTACGATTTCTGGACCCTGAACAGCCAGGTCTCCGAGCGTAACCACGAAGTGCGATTCCGCTGATTTACAGCCCGGCAGCGGCTTCCAGCTCCGCCAGGCCATCTTCCAGGTAGTCCAGCATACGTTGCAGGCTGGGCAGGGTTCGGCGGCAGCCGATCAGGCCGAACTCTACCTGGTCGTTGTAGCTGGTCAGGGTCATGTTCAGCGCCAGGCGATCCATGTCGATGGACACCGGGTACATGCCTTCCAGCTTTGCGCCGTTCCAGTACCGGGGCGTAGAGGGGCCGGGTACGTTGGAAATGACCACGTTGAAGGTTTGCCAATTCGGAGCCATGCCGGTCAACAGGTGAAACGCCGCCGGGGCCAGGGTCAGGGCCGTGTAGTTCACGATTTCCTCTGGCGACATGTGGCTGTACCGGTCCTTGGCTTCCTGCATGCTGTGGTGAATGTTCAGCAGGCGTTCACTGGCGTCTGCTTCGTCTGTGTGCAGGTTGGCCAGGATAACACCTACCTGGTTGCCGCCGTCACTGTCGTCCCGGCGCAGGGATACCGGCACAAAGGCGATCAGCGGTTTTTCGGGCAAGGCATCCTGGTTCATCAGATAGGTGCGTAGCGCCGAGGCGCACATGGCGGTGACGACGTCGTTGACCGTGGTGCCGTAAGCCTCGCACACGGCTTTGATGCGCTTCAAACAGTAAGACTGCGCCGCAAATCGTCGCGAACCGGTGATCTTCTGGTTCAGCACACTTCTCGGCGCGTGAAAAATGGAATCGTAGGCCGGATCTTTGCGGGCCTGATTGATGGTCTTCAGCAACTCTTTTGCGACGGTTGGAAGGGTGCCGAGTTGTCGCCCGGAGCTGCCGAGCAAGTGGGCCACGCTGCGCCATAATGATGGCCCGCCATCACCTTCGGTCGAGCGAATCCGTTCCGGCAAGGCCCAGATCGGCGGCATGCCGGATTCGTGGGGGTCTTCGCTGAGCATCCGGGTGGCCATTTTCATGGCTGACACGCCGTCCACCAAGGAGTGATGAATTTTGGTGTAGAGCGCAAACTGCCGGTCTTTCAGCCCTTCAATCAGATGTACTTCCCACATGGGCCGTTCGCGGTCCATCAGGTGCGAGTGCTCGGCCGATATCAGCGCCAGCAACTCCCGGATGCGCCCGGGGGTTGGCAGGGCCTCGAACCGGAAGTGGTGTTCGAGGTCCAGGTGTTTGTCGTCTACCCAGACCGGTTGGCCCAGCTTGTAGCTCAGGTGCTGGTTGAACGGCGGGGTAACAACCTCGTGGTTCCGGAGTTGTTCTGCCAATTGTGCCACGTAGTCGTCCGGGGCACCCTCCGGAAAGGAGAACAGCTGAAGGCCGCCGACATGCATGGGCTGCTGGCGCTTTTCCAGCCATAAAAACAGTTGATCGGTAGGGTTCAGAGGCTTCACGGTGGCTCTCTTGTTATTGGTTTCTGGGCCGATAATAGCGCATGTTGGGGCTTGCTTGATTGACTGTATTACCCCCGGATTCCGCTCGGGAGGCGAGTGCCCGGTTGATCATGGTCAAGGATGGGGGCCTCGCAAGGTTTTGACCTTGTTTTCCAGAGCTTCAGCCGTTGCCGCATCGGGGCTGACCGGGTGGTCCGCCAGAAGGTGAATGCGAGACCAGAACCGTTTGGGCAGATGACTCAGGGCAGGCCCGCCGCAGTGGCTGAAGAAACTGCCCCACAGCCCCCGAAGCGCCAGTGGCACGACAGTGACCGGCCGACGCTGAAGAATCAGATCGACACCGGATTTGAAGGGAGCTACCTCGCCATCCGACGTCAGCCGGCCTTCCGGGAAAATGCACACCACGTGGCCTGCGGCCAGTTCTTCGTCAATGCGGTCAAAGGCGGTGTGGTAGATCTCAGGCACTTTCAGTTTGGGGCCAATGGGAATGGTTTTGGCCATTTTGAAGAAGGTGCCCATGACCGGCGTTGAGAAGATGTTGTGGTCCATCACGAAACGCACTGGCCGGCGCACCGCGCCCGCTATGACCGGTGCATCCATATAGGACACATGGTTGCACACCAGCAGCACCGGTCCTTCCTCCGGAATCCGGTTCAGGTTGTGGTGGGTCACGCGGTAGAGGGTGTGCGACATTAGCCAGATGACAAAGCGCAGAGCAAACTCCGGCATTTGCTGGTAAACATAGCCCGCCACCACCAGGTTCATGATGGACAGCACCAGGAAGAATTCCGGAATGCTGAGCCCGATCACCCCCAGCACCAGCATGCCCAGCAGTGCGCTGACCACCATGAACAGCGCGTTGAACACGTTCAGAGCCGCAATCACCCGGGCCCGGGTTTCCGGCGGAGTTTCCTGCTGCACGAACGCATACAAAGGAACAATGAACAGGCCACCGAAAAGGCCGATGGCCAGCAGGTCCAGCGCCACCCGGCGGTACTGGCCATCGCTGATGATCATCCACCAGTCGGACGGCACCGGCTGCTCCGGCATGCTCAGGTACAGGTCAATGCCGAAAAAACTCAGGCCGATAGAGCCAATGGGCACAATGCCCAGTTCGATCTTGTGGCCGGACAGTCGCTCGCAGGCCATGGAGCCGAGGGCGATGCCAACGGTGAAAATGGCGAGCAGGACAGTGACCACGGATTCATCGCCCAGCAATTCATCTTTGGCAAAGCCGGGAAACTGGGTCAGGTAGGCCGCGCCCAGAAACCAGAACCAGGAAATCGCCAGCACGCTCAGCAGAACATTGTGGTTTTCCCTGGCAATGGCCATCAGCTTCCAGGTTTCCTGAAGCGGTCGGAAACGGACGTTCAGATCGGGAGCTGCCGCTTCCGCTTTCGGGATCTTCAGGGCAGACACCAGGCCGATGACGGCCACAACCGCCACCGCAAGCGCCATCATTGGCCCTGGTAATGGGGCCTTCATCATCACGCCGGCCACCAGCGTGCCCAACAGAATGGCCACGAAGGTGCCCATCTCAACCAGTGCGTTACCGCCGACCAGTTCCGAGTCGTCCAGTGCCTGGGGCAGAATGGCGTATTTTACCGGGCCGAAGAACGCGGATTGCACGCCGGTCAGGAACAACAGCAGCAGCAACATCTCATGCCAGCCAAACCACAGCCCAACCGCGGCTACTCCCATAATCACAACCTCCGCGAACTTGATCCAGCGGATCACGCCGGATTTCTCGTAGCGGTCTGCGATCTGGCCCGCTATGGCGGAGAACAGGAAAAAGGGAAGAATGAACAGCATGGCCGCCAGGTTGACCACCACATCGGAAGACAAGCCAAACAAACCGCCGGCGTTGTAAGTCACCAGCAACAACAGCGCATTCTTGAACAGGTTGTCGTTAAAAGCCCCGGCAAACTGGGTAACAAAGAACGGGGCAAACCGCCGCTCCGACAACAAGCGAAACTGGCTGTGATCTTCCATAACCCGGGGCACTCCGAATCCGTTGAGAGGTCGCCGCAGACTATACCCGGTCTGAAAGCTGGTCAAGCCGCCCCGGGCTTCCGGATTGCCGCAATAATCGGGGGTGCCGAGCCTTGAATTGCATTGCGGCTAAACCTGTGGCCACATCCTCTACTTCAGGCTAAAAAAATACCGACAACAGAACGCCCCGTGGAGAACACAATGGACATACAGCTGGCTGTGACCACCCGCAAATCCGTGCGGGACTTCCTCGATACCCCGGTCCCGGAGCAGGTACTGCGGAACGTGCTTGAAACCGCCATCCGAGCGCCCTCCGGTGGCAACCTGCAACCCTGGCACCTGCACGTCGTCACCGGCGATGCCCTGGCCCGGCTGAAAACCCTGATGCGGGAGAAAGTGAGCAAAGGCTTCAACGAAGTGCCGGAATACGAAATCTACCCGCCAAAGTTGCAGTCACCCTACCGTGACCGCCGCTTCGAAATCGGCGAACTCATGTACCGCCAGCTCGACATCCCCAGGGAGGACAAAGCCGCCCGCTTCGAATGGTTCAAACGCAACTTCGAATTCTTCGGCGCCCCGGTCGGCCTGTTCTGCACCGTCGACGACAACATGGGCCCGCCTCAGTGGTCGGACCTGGGCATGATCCTGCAAACCATCATGCTGTTGCTGCGCGCCGAAGGCCTCGACAGCTGCGCCCAGGAATCCTGGTCGGTGTACCCGAAAACCATCAGCGAATTCCTGGGCCTGCCCGAACACCGAAAAGTCTTCGCCGGCATGGCCATCGGCTACGCCAACCCGGACAGCCCGGTGAACCAGATCACCAGCCCAAGGGCGCCGCTGGAAGAAGTCGTCGAGTTCGTTAACTGACGTAAGCGGCTCTCCGACCTCAGGCGGCCACCGACGCCGCCTGAGCCAACGGCACCTCCAGACGGATCTGATCACCGTCCAGCAACACCGGGTACACTTTCACCCGGGCACTGTCATCTTCCAGACAGACACCGGTGCGCAAGCTGAAATGCTGCTTGTACAACGGCGATGCCACTACCGGCTCACCGTTGATATCCCCGGTAATCCCCCGGGCCAGCACGTTCGAGCCACTGAAAGGATCGGTGTGGCTGATAGCAAAAAGCGCCGGCAACCGACGGGGCAGGTAGAACACCGCCACCGGTCCGTCCTCCGTCCACACCGCAATGCCGGAGTCAGCCACCAGATCGTCCACCGTACAAACCGCTTCCCAACAAGTCCGAGCTTTCATAAACAGTCTCCCAAGTCTCAATTTAAGTCAGTTGCCTATCCCACTCATGTTTGTGAGCGTGGGGGTTGGATTCATTTTCTGGCAGGAAAAAAGATGTCTGAGCGAAGCGAGTTGTTTTTTCAAGAAGAAAATGAATCCGGCCCCCGCGCTCCGCCCCCAGAACCATAAGGTTACGCAGACTCCAAAACAGGCCGACGCTGCCCCCGCTCCGAAGTCCACTGCTGTACCGGGTCTGTCTGCTCCGGCGCATTCACAAACTCCCGGAACCGCTTGCGCTTCTCAGGATCCTCAACGGCGGTTTTCCACTCACACTGATAAGTACCCACCAGATCCGCCATGTGCTGCTCCAGCTCCTCACCAATACCGAGGCTGTCCTCCAGCACCACCTGCTTCAGATACTCCAGGCCGCCCTCCAGATTCTCCATCCAGACCGACGTCCGCTGCAGCCGGTCCGCCGTGCGCACGTAGAACATCACCACCCGGTCAATGGTCCGGATCAGCTCCTCATCCGACAGATCGGTCGCGAACAGATCCGCATGGCGAGGCCGCATCCCGCCATTGCCGCACACGTACAGATTCCAGCCCTTCTCCGTGGCTATCACCCCGAAGTCCTTGCTCTGGGCCTCCGCACACTCCCGGGTGCAGCCAGACACCGCCATCTTCACCTTGTGAGGTGCCCGCAGGCCCTTGTAGCGATCCTCAAGGGTGATCGCCATGCCCACGCTGTCCTGCACGCCGTAGCGGCACCAGGTGCTGCCCACGCAGGACTTCACCGTGCGCAGCGACTTGCCGTAGGCGTGACCAGTCTCAAACCCGGCAGCGATGAGCTTTTCCCAGATTTCGGGCAGTTGGCTCAGAGTGGCGCCGAACAGATCGACCCGCTGGCCACCGGTGATCTTGGTGTACAGGTCGTACTCCTTGGCCACTTCGCCCAGCACGATCAGCTTGTCCGGCGTGATCTCACCGCCGGGAATGCGCGGCACAATCGAGTAAGTGCCGTTCTTCTGCATGTTGGCCATGAAGGTGTCGTTGGTGTCTTGCAGGGGCACATGATCCGTGGCCAGGATGTGCTCATTCCAACAGGTGGCCAAGATCGAACCGACGGTAGGCTTGCAGATGTCGCAGCCGTCGCCCTGGCCGTGTTGTTCGAGCAGGCCCCGGAAGGTGCGAATACCGTTCACTTTTACCAGGTGGAAAAGCTCCTGGCGGGTGTAAGAGAAGTGCTCACACAGATCGGTGCACACTTCCACGCCACGCTTTTCCAGCTCACTGTCCACCACTTTTTTGAGCAGTGCCGTACAGCCGCCGCAGCCGGTGCTGGCCTTGGTTTCGGCTTTTACGCCACCGAGATCGGAACAGCCGGCATCAATCGCGCAGCAGATATCGCCCTTGGTGACGTTGTGGCAGGAACAGATAGACGCGGTATCTGGCAGGGCATCGGCGCCCAGAGCCGGTGCGCCACCCTCGCTCTCCGGCAGAATCAGCGCCTCCGGATTCTTCGGCAGCTCAATGCCATTGAGGGCGTATTGCAGCAGGGTATCGTAGTGGCTGTTGTCGCCGACCAGAATGGCCCCCAGCAGGGTTTTGCCGTCCTGGCTGACGACCATGCGCCGGTAATGGCCGATCTGCTCATCGTGAAAGCGGATATTGCGGGCGCCGGGAGTCTTGGCGTGGGCGTCGCCAATGGAGCCTACATCTACTCCGAGTAACTTAAGCTTGGTGCTCATGTCGGCACCGGTAAAGGCTGCGCTGGTGTCGTTGTTCAGCGCCGCCGACAGCGTGCGGGCCATGGTGTAGCCCGGCGCCACCAAACCGAAGACAAAGTTGTTCCAGAGCGCGCACTCACCAATGGCATGAATGTGCGGATCAGACGTGGTGCACTGGTTGTTGATCACAATCCCGCCGCGTTCGCCCACTTCAAGTCCGCAGGCCCGGGCCAGGGTGTCCTGGGGGCGGATGCCGGCGGAGAACACAATCAGATCGGTCTCCAGGAAACTCTCGTCGGAGAACTTCATCCGTAACCGGGCGTTTTCGCCTGGGGCAATGGCCGTGGTGGCCTTCTCGGTGTGCACCTGCACGCCCAGGTCTTCAATTTTCTGACGTAACAGCGCGCCGCCCTGGTCGTCCAGCTGCACCGGCATCAGGCGCGGGGCGAATTCCACCACACTGGCCTGCAGGCCCAGACTCTTCAGTGCGTTGGCGGCTTCCAGCCCGAGCAGGCCGCCACCGACCACCACGCCGGTTTTGGCGCCTTTGGCGCTGGCCTGAATGGCGTCCAGGTCGTCCAGGGTGCGGTAGACAAAACAGCCGCTCTGATCATTGCCGGCAATGGGCGGTACAAAGGGATAGGAGCCGGTGGCCAGCACCAGCTGATCGTAGGGGTAGGCGCCTTTTGGTGTGGTGACGACCCGATTGTCCCGGTCGATAGCCGTGACAGGTTCGTTCAAATGCAGGTCAATGCCCTGCTCCGCATACCAGTCCGCGGTGCCCATGGCGAGATCTGCGTGGCTGGAGCCGCTGAAATACTCCGACAGGTGCACCCGGTCGTAGGCGAGCTGCTTTTCTTCACCGAACACAATCACCTGGTAGGCCTCGGCCGCCGGGGACTGGCTGAACTGTTCCAGGAAGTGATGGCCAACCATGCCGTTGCCGATCACGATCAGGGTTTGTTTACTCATGGTGTATTCCTCTCTCATGGCAGCGCTCAGGCTGATGCTTCGCAATAGGGTTGGCCAAAGGCGATGGTGTCCCGGTACCCGGAGATGTCCTGGCCAGAATCAATCAAATCCGCATACCAGTGACCGTTGGCGGTGTCGCCCATAAACACGGCGCCCACCAGCTGGCCTTGCTCGATCAACAGTCGGCCATAACGGTGTTCGGGTCGGTCATGCCATTGAATATCTTCGGTGGCAGGTCCTGACTGCACGCGGCCGCAGGAAAAAATCGGAATGCCACTGATCTTCAAGCGAGTGGCAATGGCGCCGGGTGAGAATTCTGTGGCCTCGGATGGCTGGCAAAGATGCTGCGCGAGCACTTGAGCCTGCTGAAACCCGGGTTCCACCAGTCCAAATGTGTGCGAGCCGAACTGGCAGCATTCACCGAGCGCATAAACGGCTGGGTGGGACGTGCGCATCCGGCCGTCGACACAAATGCCTTTGTCGCACTGCAGTCCGGCATCCAGTGCCAGGTCAATGTTGGGCGTTATCCCGGTGGCGATGACCACCAGGTCGGTGGACAGCACGGTGTCATCCTGCAGTTGAATGGCGGTCACCCGGTCCTTGCCCAACAGCGCAGCAGGCGACTGCCCGGTCAGGATATTGAGGCCCCGCTGTGCCAGCAGCCCCTTGAGCAATTCGCCAGCGGTCTTATCCAGTTGGCGATTTAGCAGGTAATCGCTGCGGTGCAACACCGTGACTGCCATGCCCCGGGCCCGGAGACCTTCGGCGGCTTCCAGTCCCAGAAAACCACCGCCGATGACGACGGCGCGCTTATGCAGGCTCGCTGTCTTGATCAAAGCCCGGGTGTCAGCAAGATCGCGGAAGCTCGAGACGCCTTCAAGATCTTCGCCGCGAATGCCCAGGCTGGACGGTCGTGATCCGGTGGCAAGCACCAGTTTGCTGTACGGCTGCACTCGGCCAGCGGCGGTAATCACTGTGCCCTGATCAGTACTGATACCGGTGACCGGTTCGTGGTTGAACACGGTGACCTTGTGCCGGGCAAACCAGGACCGGGGCTTGAGCGCCAGATCAGCTTCGGGCATGTCGTTGGCGAGAAAGGCCGACAGCTGAATCCGGTTGTAGGCTGAAAAGGGCTCAGCATTGAACACCACAATTCCGTTGAAGGGATGGCCAAGGGCGACCAGTCGCTCAATCAGGCGTTGTGCCACCATGCCGTGGCCGCAGATCACCAGTGGGGCGTCTTGAGATGTGCGCATGGTCAACCTTGCTCCCGAGCCAAACGAAAAAAGCCGGAGCATCATGCCCTCGTGAGAGAACAGATGGTCCGGCGCCAATGCCAACAACAATGATCTGATGGTCCGGCCTTTTCCTTGGCCGGGACAGTCGTCCTTGAATTTTACAATGCGATCTCCGTGCCAGTTTGTTAAAAGCTACATAATCAATAAGTTAAGTATTTCCTCAATGTCAGTGCATTTGCTTTTCCCCGAATTGTTGCCCTCCGATGGGGCGCTGTGCACGAAAGTGACGCCGAAAAGCCTGGCCTGTTAATTGCTCGGGTTATTCCAAAACCGGAACTCAAGGCCTCAGTACCCCGTTCGTTATTGAGCTGGGCGGCATTAAAAGCAGGCGTTGCATTAGCAGGAGCAGGACCATGAATACCAAACCCCACCCCAGGCCGACTAAAGCCGCGACCGCAGCGGATTTTCTGATTGCCTCCCGGCAATGCGAAGTTCGCAACCTGGAGTATTTTTTGTTGATGGGGCGACTGGTGCAGAGTGTCGGGAACCTGGTGCACGGCCTGCAGTGGGAGCGGGGTGTTACCAACCTGTACGTTGGCTCCGGATGCGAACGGTTTGAGGCTGAACGGGCAGAGATCATCAAACAGACTGACCAGCTGGTGGCGGACTTTGGTGGCGCGCTGGCGGACGTTCAGGAAGAGCTGACCACTCACCCTGTCAGTAGCTCGTTATTGGGGCACATTGCCAGTGCTCTGCACTGTCTGGATCAGCTGCCTGAGCTGCGCGCCAGGGTGTCAGGCCAGAAGCTTACGGTGACCGAGGCGACAGACTGGTTCTGCGACACCATTCATCAACTGATCACAGTGGTGTTTGAGGCCGCAGACACGGTTGTGGAGCCGTCTATTGCGGGCCTGCTGGTTGCCATGGTGCATGTCATGAACGGCAAGGAATACTGCGGTCAGGAACGAGCGGCCGGCTCTGCCGGATTTTCCAGTCGTCGGTTTGACAGTGCACTATCACGGCGCATGGTGCACCTGGTTGAGGCGCAGGAGCGGTGTTTTGAGGTGTTTGTTTCCTTCGCCAACGAGGAAAGTCTGGCACTCTGGTACAAGCTGCGCGCACACCCAAGAGAGCTGGACATCGAGCGCATGCGCCAGATGGGCGTCTCTGTTGGTCCCTACAAACAGCTGGATGAAGCGCTGGCGGACCGCTGGTTCACGCTGATGACCGAGCGGATGGACGAACTAAAAAAAATCGAAGACTCCGTGGAAAGTGCGTTTCATCACCGCTGCGCCGAGCGTTATGCCGAAGCCCGTCACTCACTGGCCCATCAGGAAACACTGCTGGCTTCCCTGGAGCAGCGCCCGGCCGGAGACACGCCGATGCTGGTGGTGTGCGACAGTGGTATGGAAACTCATCCAGTGGATGCCTGGGGCGGTGAAGGCGTCGGTCCGCAGTCTGGCCGCTCAATCTTTGATCTGGTGCAGGAACAGACGCGCCGGCTCCAGCAGATGTCAGAAGAGCTGCAGAGCGCCAAAGAGGCCCTGGAAGACCGCCGCACTCAGGAAAAAGCCGTCTTGTTGCTGATGCAGCATCGTGGCATCAGCAACGACGAAGCTCATCGGTTACTGCGGAAACTGGCCATGGACCAGGGCAAACGACTGCCCGACGCAGCCCGCGCCCTGATCGCCATGGCCGGCGTGCTTGGTTAAGACGGCCCCGTTAAGGTCGCTAAAAGCCGGGGCTGACGACAGCCCCGGAACTTCAAGCAGACGCCTGCGTCACTGCCTGCCCCTCGTTTTCTTGTGACGATGTCTTGTTGCTGCGCCGGGTACTCAATGATTCCAGCTTGCGCTGCTTCTCATACAGAAACGACAACACCTCCTGCCGATAACGAACGTACTTTGCATCGTCTGCCAGCGCCACCCGATTCCGGGGCCGGGGCAGATCAATATACAGATCCTCGCCCACCGTCGCGGCCGGCCCGTTGGTCATCATAATAATGCGATCAGACAACAACACCGCCTCATCCACATCGTGGGTAATCATGATCACCGTATTGTTCAGCTCCTGCTGAATCTCCATCAACGAATCCTGAAGATGCGCCCGGGTCAGCGCATCCAGCGCGCCGAAGGGTTCATCCATCAACAGTACACTCGGCTTCATCGCCAGCGCCCGGGCGATACCCACCCGCTGCGCCATCCCTCCGGAAATCTCCCCGGGCCGCTTACTGGCGGCATGGGCCATATTCACCAGTTCCAGATTATGCGTGATCCAGTCCCTGCGCTCCTGCCGGCTCATCGACTTGCGAAACACCTGACGCACCGCCAACTCGACGTTCTCATACACCGTCAGCCACGGCATCAGCGCATGGTTCTGAAACACCACCGCCCGCTCCGGCCCCGGCGAATTCACCTCATGCCCGTCCAGCACACAGCCACCCTTGGTGGCCTGCAGCAGCCCGGCAACAATATTCAGCACCGTCGACTTACCACAGCCCGAGTGCCCAATCAGAGAGACAAACTCGCCCTTCTGGATTTTAAGATCGACATTCTCCAGCGCAATAAACGGCCCTTTGGCCGTATCAAAGGCCATTTCGACGCCGGTTAATTCAAGATGTGATTTAGCCATAACAGAATCCCCTAAACAGGTCAGACGAGCACCGGGTGGGCATTGCCTCCCGGGACCCTCAAAAACATGGATGTTTTTGCGGAGCGTACAGGGATGTACTCGCCGCGCGTCCCGGGAGGCAATGCCCACCCGGTGCGGTATGCTCCGCCGTCGAAGAATTTAAGGCCGCCCCGTGCAGGTGATCGAAGTGGGTTATTCATTCCAGGCCACCTTCTTCTGAATCAACAACATCCCCCGATCCAGCAAAAACCCGATAAACCCGATGGCCAGCACCGCCGCCATAATCCGACTCAAAGACTGACTGCTGCCATTCTGAAACTCATCCCACACAAACTTGCCAAGCCCCGGACTCTGCGCCAGCATCTCCGCCGCAATCAGCACCATCCAGGCGATACCCAAAGACACCCGCAGCCCGGTAAAAATCATCGGCACCGACGACGGCAACACCACCTTGCGCACGTGGGTCCAGAACGACAGCTTCAGCACCTTCGACACATTCAGCAGATCCGGATTGACCGCCGCCACCCCAACACTGGTGTTGATCAGCGTTGGCCACAGACTGCACAGGGTGACCGTAATCATCGAAGTGAGAAACGACTTCTCGAACATCGGATCGTCGCTGACATAAGTGGCCGACACCACCATGGTCACCAGAGGCAGCCAGGCCAGCGGCGACACCGGCTTGAAGATCTGAATCAGCGGGTTTACTGCGGACTGAAAATACGGGTTCAAGCCAAACAGAATACCCAGCGGCACCGCAATCAGCGTGGCCAGCGTAAAGCCAGCCAACACCGTCACCAGACTGGTCCCGATCTGATCAATGAAGGTCGGCGCGCCGGGATAAGACCGGATACGCACGTCGGCATCCGGATTGTCCGCCAGAATCCGGGCGTTGCGCTCTTCCTGCATCAGCACAAACTTGTCTGCCCGCTGCCGCTGGTTAGCGTGCTCCTGCCACAACTGGCCGGCTTGCTCCCAGACCTGCGCCGGCCCGGGAAAAGCCCCCAGAGAGGTCTGCACCTGAGGTGCGGCCAGATGCCAGAACCCCAGGAACAGCAGAATCCCGATCAACGGCAACAGCGCATGCTTGCCGGCCGACGCTAATTGGGGCGGGCTCAGGCTGGCCAACAGCTTACGGCTGTTACCCGCCACCGACTCGCCAATCCTTACGCTTAATGTCGTCATCTCAATGCTCCCTTACGGCGTCTCGGTGCCTTTCAGGCCGATCGCAAACTGATCGATGTAGGCGTTGGGTTCACGGGGCGTGAAGGCAACGCCATCAATCAACTCACCCTGGTGGGGCCGCACAAAGTTGTCTTCTTCGAAGTTCGGAAAATCACTGGCGGACATCAGGCCATCGTCGATCAGTGACTGCGCCGCCTGGGCGTAGAGGTCACCCCGATAGACCCGGGCCGCCGTCTGCATATACCAGTCGTCGGGCCTGGCTTCCGGAATCTGCCCCCAGCGACGCATCTGGCTCAGATACCAGATGGCGTCTGAGGGGTAGGGATAGGTGGCGTGATAGCGGAAGAACACGTTGAAATCCGGCACCTCGCGTACGTCGCCTTTTTCGTACTCGAAGGTGCCGGTCATGGAGTTGGCGATCACTTCTCTGTCGGCGCCCACATAGCTGGACCGGGCCAGTATCTCCACCGCTTCCTCGCGGTTTGCGTTGTCGTTTTCATCCAGCCAGTAGGCCGCGCGGATCAGCGCCCGCAGCAGCCGCAGGTGAGTATTCGGGTACTTTTCTGCCCACTCTTCGGCCACACCGAAGACTTTTTCCGGATTGTTCGGCCAGATCTCATAATCAGTGATGACCGGCACGCCGATGCCCTTGAACACGGCCTGCTGGTTCCAGGGCTCACCCACGCAGTAACCTTGAATGGTGCCGGCTTCCATGGTTGCTGGCATTTGCGGCGGTGGCGTCACCGACAGGTGAACATCGGCCTGCAAGGTGCCACTGGTATCACCCCGTTGTGGGGCGTAGAAGCCGGGATTCAGGCCGCCAGCGGCCAGCCAGTAGCGGAGTTCGTAGTTATGGGTAGACACCGGGAATACCATGCCCATACGAAAGCGCTCGCCCCGGGCGCGAGACTGCTCCACCACCGGTTTGAGGGCGCTGGCAGGGATAGGATGAACGGGCCGGTCGCCGTCCATATCGAGATGCGGTTTCATCGCCTGCCAAACATCATTGGAAACGGTGATGCCATTGCCGTTCAGGTCCATGCTGAATGCGGTGATGATGTTGGCCTGGGTGCCATAGCCAATGGACGCGCCCAGAGGCTGGCCCGCCAGCATATGGGCGCCGTCCAGCTCGCCGGTGATGACTCGGTCCAGCAACACTTTCCAGTTGGCCTGGGCTTCCAGCTCCACAAAGAGACCTTCATCCAGGAAGTAGCCCTGCTCCCAGGCTACGGCCAGGGGGGCCATATCGGTCAGTTTGATGAAGCCCAGCCTCAAGTCAGGCTTCTCTGCCGGGCCGATATCCGCCTGAGCCAGACCGCCCAGGCTAAGCAAAGCGATGCCCAGGCATCGTCGTAGTTGCTGTTGGAATGTGTTCATACTCGTACCTCGTTGCCTCCTCTTTCTCTGGCGCAAAAAAAAGCGCCTGCCTCCGTTACCGAAGAGCAGGCGCCGATGCCTGATAAGAGATGTGATGTCTTGATGGTTCACCAAAGACTCAGCATAAGCCGTGCCATCTATCAAAGCTGGTATTATTCAATAGGTTAGGGTTTTCATGGGAGTTGTCAGTTAAGTGATCTCCGGTTAACCCGGTCTGGTTTTGGTGCGAAATCGTGATTTTTGCACCATGTCGGGCCAGCCCGTGTGGCCGACGCTATCCCGATCCAGATTTGACAGGGTTGTTGAAATCCACGCCAGCAATGGCCAAAGCGCCATTTCAGCAGGAATGTGCAAGCTACGCTGCCTTGTGGCCCTGTAATTGCTTTCTTCTGTTAGACAGAAGTCAGACAACATCGGCAAAGAAGCCCGCCCCGGCCCTGAAAACAGGCACCGGATGGCGGGTTTTTTTATGGCTAACAGAAGAGGAATGATGATGACACGCCACCAGACTGCGTCCCGGACCACGGCCACGACCTGCCCCTATTGCGGCGTTGGCTGCGGGGTTTTGGCCAGCCCCGATGCCGTCCATGGTGATCTGAATCATCCCGCCAATGCCGGTCGCCTCTGTGTGAAAGGTTCTGCCTTGCATGAAACATTGGCTGACGCGGATCGCCTGCTGGCCCCGCAAGTGAATGGTCGTGAGGTCCAGTGGCCAGAGGCCATTAACCGGGTGGCGGAGGCCATCCGCGACTCGGTGCGGGATTACGGCCCGGGTTCAGTCGCTTTCTATCTGTCCGGTCAGTTGCTCACCGAGGACTACTACATCGCCAACAAACTGGCGAAAGGCTTTATTGGGACGCCCCATGTCGACACCAATTCCCGGCTTTGTATGTCGTCAGCGGTGGCCGCACACAAGCGGGCGTTTGGTGAGGATTGCGTGCCCGGTTGTTATGAAGACCTTGAGCTGGCGGACCTGCTGGTACTGACCGGCAGCAATGCGGCCTGGGCTCACCCTGTGCTTTACCAGCGCATGAAAGCAGCGCACCGGCCGGGACGCAAGGTGGTGGTGATCGACCCGAGGCAGACGGCCACCACGGAACTGGCGGACCTCCACCTGCAATTGCGCCCGGGCTCAGACACCCTGCTTTTTAACGGCCTGTTGGTTTGGCTGTCCGATCAGGGTGCACTGGCGGACGAGTATCTGGCAAAACACTGTAACGGATTTGAGGAAACTCTCAGTGTTGCCCGCTCAAGCGCGCCGTCATTGGCGGCAGTGGCCAAAGGCTGCGATCTGAACGTCGCCGAGTTGGAACAGTTCTATCAGTGGTTTGCCAACACCGACCGCACGGTAACGGCGTTCTCCCAGGGCATCAATCAGTCCGTTGCCGGAACCGATAAGGGCAATGCTATTATCAACTGCCATCTGGCCACCGGCCGTGTCGGCCGTCCGGGCGCCGGCCCGTTCTCTCTGACCGGGCAGCCCAATGCCATGGGTGGCCGGGAAGTAGGTGGCCTGGCCAACACCCTGGCCGCCCACATGGATTACGACACCCCCGGGGCGCTGCAGCGGGTGGCCGACTTCTGGCACAGTGAGCAACTGGCCGCCGGACCGGGTTATAAAGCGGTGGAGCTGTTTGAGGCGGTGCACCGGGGCGATATCCGGGTGCTCTGGGTGATGGGCACCAACCCTGCCGTCAGCCTGCCTGACAGTGACCGGGTTCGCCAGGCCCTGGCCCAGTGTGAGACGGTGATTGTGTCGGACTGCGTGGCCCATACCGACACCACGGCCTTTGCCGACATTCTGCTGCCGGCAGCCGGCTGGGGCGAGAAAGACGGAACCGTGACCAATTCCGAGCGCTGTATCTCCCGGCAACGAGGCTTCTTACCCTTGCCGTCCGGGGCGCGGCCAGACTGGCAGATCCTGCGCGATGTTGCGCAGGCACTTGGTTACGGTCACGCCTTTGATTATCAAGGCCCGGTGGACATTTTCAGGGAACACGCGGCCCTGTCTGGATATGGCAATGGCGGTGAGCGCGTGTTCAATATCTCCGCCATGGCGCAGCTGAGTGAAGAAGACTACGACCAGCTACAACCGGTGCAATGGCCGGTTACTGCGGGAAATCCCGGCGCCTGGCTGCAGACTCGCCGGCTGTTTTCCGACGGTCGATTTCCGACCCCGGACACCCGGGCCAGACTGGTACCGGTATTTCCGCTGCCGCCGGGTCAACGTGCCAGTAAACGATACCCGCTGATCGTCAATACCGGTCGCATCCGGGATCAGTGGCACACCATGACCCGAACCGCCCTCGCACCCAGACTGTTCAGTCATCGGGAGGAGCCGTTCATGGATATGCACCCGGCGGACATTGCCCTTTTTGGACTGGTCGAAGGCGGCCTGGCGACGCTGTCTGGCCCAGCCAGAACGGCATTCACCGGGCGTGTTCGCGCCAACAAAGGCCAACGGCCCGGAGAGGTGTTTGTTCCGATCCACTGGAACCGCCAGTTTGCTTCTTCCGCGCTGGCCTGCAACCTGGTCGCGCCGGTGGTTGATCCGGTTTCGGGGCAGCCTGAGGCTAAACACGGCACCGCCACGGTGCGACCGCTGATTGCACGATGGCAGGCGAGGGTGATGATCTCCGCGGGCAGCGAGAAAGCGCCGGAAACTGGCTCGTCGGACTATTGGAGCCGCCAGGTGTTGCCTAACAGTCGTGCCTGGTGGCTGGCCGGTAAGCAGCTAATGGATTGGCCGGCCTGGGGGGAGCAGTGTTTTGGCCGGGAGCCAGAGCTGGTGATGTACGACACCGCTCGCTGCCGGTTCCGGGCGGTGTGGCTCAATGGCGGTCGACTAGACGGTGTATTGCTGGTGGAACCCTGCGCCCAATCCATGCCGGGTCTTGACTGGCTCGATGACTGCTTTGGAGAGCGCGAGTTGACGCCGGAGCAGCGCCGGTCTTTGCTGGTTGCCAGTACGGTGGATGCGGAAGACTCTGGCCCGGTGGTGTGCAGCTGCTTTCAGGTGGGCGAACGACAGATCTCGCAGGCCATCGGCCAGGGACTGGTGAGTGTTGAGGCCCTGTCAGAGCAGCTCAAGTGTGGGAGTAACTGTGGCTCCTGCATCCCGGAAATCCGGAGCCTGTTGACCGAAGCTCTTACTCCGGAGACGGCGTAACCCGATATCAGACAGGCTGTTGCAACATGGATAATGGCACCCGGTATCGCAACCCACGGGCATTGTGGGTGCCTTCCACTGTGCAGGTTTTTCGGTTGACCCTCAGCACCTTGCCCTGCTTCTGCCGGGCGCCTTCGCCGAAACACACCGGATCTCCAACCTGCCATTGCCGGCGTTGCTGCACCGGATTGGGCAACTCAAAGACTGTGCTGGCAAGCCCAAGGCCAGCTTTCTCAGCCCCCTCGCTCAGATACTGTCGGGTAGCATTGGCCGCTCCGCTGCGGTGCAGTTCATCCAGCGCTTCATAAAAATGTCGGTTGTGCACCGACCCATAACGCCGCTGCCCCGCGCTGTGCTGCAGCAAATGGGCAAATTCATGGCAGCAGGTATGGGCCAACAGGTTCAGCACACTCACCTCACCCCCAAAATAACCCCGGCCGCGAATTTCCCGCGTCGATAACCAGCCCTGTGCGGTTTCGGGCTGATGTTTGGCGGCAATCATCCGGACTCCGTAGGTAATCAGGTGCTGATTCTGTGCCGGATCGTAACGGTGATAGGTGGCCTGACCGGACCCTACCCGCAATGCCAGCCCTGCACCCCGGCTTTGCTCCCGCACCCAGCTTTCGGCGGGTGCCCAGAGGATTTCCCGGGTGGCCTGGCACATGAGAGTGCCGAGTTGTTTTGTAATCTGCGGGTGTGGGGGTGCGAGAGAGTTCATCGGTTCGGAGTAGCCCTTGCGGCGGGGTAATGTACAGACCGTATTCTCCGGTAATTGCCGCGCAAAAACAAAAACGGCCGGCCCGAAGGCCAGCCGTTTTTGGTAATCGACGCTGAAAAATCAAGCCTCGATTGGGGTACGCCAGTCGTCTGCACCGGAAGTACCGGCAACGGCATGCTCCCAGGTAACCTTGCGGTAAGACAGGGAAACAGTCACCAGCTGAGTGAAGTCAGCGTTGGCTGCATCCTGGCAGTGGGGCATGTTGCAGTTGATGTCGATGATGGTGGCATCTTCCAGGATGGTGGAGAAGAAGTGCTCCTGCTTGCCTTCAACGGAAGTGCGGTACCACTTGAGCTCTACCTTCGGCAGCATTTCGCCGGAAGCCAGGGCGTTGTACATCAGCGGAGTGGCTTTGTTCAGGGCTGAAGTGAACTTGAACGGCTTGTGTACGCGCTGGCCGGAAGGCTGGCCGGACTGAGGATCAGTCGGAACGGTTACAACGTGGCTGAATTCCTGAACCAGAACCTGGTCCTCGTGGCCCTCAACGTAGATGTTGCCCACGGAATCGGACGTGAATGCGCCGGCGGTGATGTTGCCCTGAGTTTTACCTTCAATGCTGATATAACAAGGAGTTGGCATAGTCTGCTCCATGACGTTTGAGTGAATGTTCGTCCCCGGGGTGTTCCCTGGACGGGTAAATAGGTATCAAGGTGCGTGCCAACCATGAAAAAAATAACAAATACAGCAGGTTGTGAGTTTTCGGTGTGTTCCGGGGCGGCGGTTAAGCAAACCTTTGCTTAACCGCCGGGCGAGCTTTTGCTGGCCGGGCAATTAATTGCCCGGCTCAGGGTCGGTAGGCGAAGGACAGCATTAAGGCGAACAGCAACAGGGCTGACAGCCCTTGCCAGAACACCACCGGGTGGCGTTCGATCAGTGGCGGGCGGTGCTGTTTTTGCCAGAGCGGGTTGGGCTGGCGCAAATCAAACAGAAACTCAGACAGCGCCGGGTAGCGCTTGTGAGGCTCGGGATGCAGAGCCCGGGCCAGGGCCTGGTCTACCCATTCCGGCAAGGTGTCCCGGTGCAGGCGGGCGGGATGATAGTTCAGCTGGCGCAACTGCCGCTGATTGCGGATGCCTGGTATTCGGGTGCCGTAGGGCAGTTGCCCGGTCAGCAGCTGGTAGGTGATCACGCCAAGGGAAAATTGATCCGCCTGCCAGCCTGTGGACTCCCCCAGAAAGCTCTCGGGGGCACTGTACAGGGCAGCCCCTCGGGGCCAGTGTGGCTCCTGGTGTTCGTGCAATTCCTGCAGGCCGGCAATCCGGGTGGCGCCGAAGTCAATCAAGACCACCGTACCCTGCTCGTCGATCAGGATGTTCTCTGGCTTTAAATCCTGATGCACCATTTCCAGCCGGTGAAAGGCCCTCAGTCCACGGGCAATTTGCTCGACCAGCTGGCGCACGGTTTCCAGTTCGGGTTTGGGGTGATCCAGCAGCCATTGCCGCAGGCTGGTACCCTGCACGTAAGCCGTCGCCAGATGCAGGCAACTGCGCTGTCGCTCTGGCGCAAATGCCCGAACCACGTGGGGGCTGTTGATGCGCTGGGCCACCCATTGCTCGGTGGCGAAGTGCTCCAGACCCATGGGGTCGTTCTGTAGGTCGGTGGCCGGCACTTTCAGGGCGACCTGCTGGTTGCTGGCTTCGTCCACGGCCAGATAAACATGGCTGCGGCTGCTGGCATGAATCGACCGGACAATTCGGTAGCCATCCAGTACCTGCCCGGGCACCAGGTCCGGGGCAAACGGCAGTTCGCGTGCTTGCTGAGTAATCTCTTTGCTGCTTTGGCTGGCGGGTACCGAATCAACCCGTACGATCTGTACCGTCAGATTGTCATCGCTGCCGTTGGCCACTGCCTTGGCTATAAGCTGGCGGGCAGCCGAGTCCAGGTCGTTACCTGCAGTCTTTATCGTGCCGGTGATCGTGCGTTCAGGCAGGTGCTCATAGAGGCCATCGGTTGCCAGTATGAACGTATCACCCGGCCATACCGGAACCGTCAGGTAGTCAATGTCGACTTGCTGGCTCAGCCCCATGGCCCGGTTCAGGCAGCTGTCATCCGCGGATAACCAGACCCGGTGATCGGTGGTCAGTTGCTCCAGCGACTGGCCCTGCATGCGGTAAATGCGGGCATCGCCCACGTGGAAGAGGTGCGCGGTGGCGGATTTCACAATCAGAACGCTGAGGGTGCAGACATAACCCCGATCCTGGTCATACCGGTAGCGGCTCTGCCGGGTTTGCGCGTGCAGCCAGGCGTTGCTGGCCCTCAGCACCCGCTGAGCCGACTGTTTGACCGACCAGCTCTCGGGTGTCGAATAGTAATCGCTCAGAAACCCCGCCACCGCGGATTCGCTGGCAATCTGGCTGACGTTGCTGGAGCTGATGCCATCAGCGATGGCCACGGCAATGCCTTTGGAGCGGAGCTGATGGTCGCCCGGAACCAGCAGGCCATGAAAATCCTGATTGACCGGTTTGCGGCCCTTGTCGGAATGCTGGCCGGTACTTACGGAAAGTGGGCTGCTCATGGTTGGGTTCGCCTCAAACAACGGCACAAAGCCCGATGGGTGCGGCCACCGGGCTTTGTGCGTTCTGCCGTTACTTAGTTGGAGCGGGCCAGCTCGCCGTCATAGCGGGCTGCCGCAGTGCGCTTGGGCGCGGTGCGAATGTGCGTAGCGTAGAGGGTCAGTCCGGTAAACGACAGGCCGCCCACCAGGTTGCCCAGTACGGTCGGGATCTCGTTCCAGATGAAGTAATCCATAATGGAGAATTCGCCGCCCATCATCAGGGCAAACGGAAACAGGAACATATTGACGATGGAATGCTCAAAGCCCATGTAGAAGAACAGCATGATCGGCATCCACATGGCCAGTACCTTGCCCGGTACCGTGGTGGAGATCATCGCGCCTACCACACCCATAGACACCATCCAGTTGCACAGCATGCCGCGCAGGAAAATGGTCATCCAGCCAGCAACGCCGTATTCGGCGTAACCGAGGGTGCGGGCTTTACCGACACTGGCAATTTTATCGCCGACTGCGCCGGGGTCGGTGTTGAAGCCGTAGGTGAACACAAAGGCCATGATCACCGCGACGGTCAGTGCGCCGCCGAAGTTGCCGAGGAACACCCAGCCCCAGTTGCGCAATATGCCCTTGGCATCAACGCCAGGGCGTTTGTCCAGCAGTGCCAGCGGGGTCAGCATGAACACCCCGGTCAGCAGATCAAAGCCCATCAGGTAGAGCATGCAGAAGCCGACGGGGAACAGTATGGCGCCAATCAGCGGACTGCCGGTTTGCACCGCAACGGTAATGGCAAAGACGGCAGCCAGGGCCAGAATGGCACCGGCCATGAAAGCCCGGATCAGCACATCCCGGGTGGCCATGTAAATTTTCGATTCACCGGCGTCCACCATTTTGGTGACGAATTCCGAAGGCATGATGTACGACATAAGGTAGTCCCCTGAGCGCTTGGCATCGTTCGAACAGACAAAAAATAACGGCGCGCTCACACACTGCTGTGGGGCAGATGTGAGCAGACGCCGTCGTCTGAATGATTCTTGAGTGTGGGCAGAAAACCGATTCTGCTGACGGGGTACTCAGCAGGCACCGTGCCAGTCCGGGAAATTCTTTTGAATTCCCTTTTTTATCAGGCAGTCATTGCATTTTTGGTGGTGAGGTAAGGAGCGAGTGGTGCTTGAGAATGCACCGGCTTAGTGCAAATTGCGCCTGAGTGGTGCGAGTGCCTCAGCGCAGGCTGAACCGAACGGGCAGAGCATAGGTGAAGGTGTTGCCCTGCATATCCTCCGGCACGCCGGGAAGGGGCGCGGCCTCGGACAGCATCTTCAGAGCAGCATCGTCCAGCAGCGAATGCCCTGAGCTGTCGCGCAGTCGGTGATCGACCAGGGAGCCGTCACGGCGGAACTCGAAAATGATCACCGGTGTGCCCTGCTGTCCAAGCCGCCGTGCGCGCCTCGGGTATTCGTAGTAGCGGGCCAGATGCCGGCTGAGTTTGCTCAGGTAGCTGTCTACGTCTGAAGCGTTGCCGGCGGTTTGCAGCGGGACTGAACTCTGGCTTTCCCGGGCGTCGGCTTCTTCACCGGATGGCTCGTCGGCTTTGGCTGATTCCTGTGGGGCAGGGGCTTGCACCGGTGGTTGAACCGGCGTTGCCACGGGTTCCGGTTCGGGTTTTTCTGTTGGCTCTGGCTCTGGCTCTGGCTCTGGCTCTGGCTTCGGGATCGGCTCGGGCGCCGGTGCAGGTTCTGGCTGAGCGGTTGGTTCGGGAGCGGTTCGGCCTGCCAGGCTGATTTTGATGGCTGGAGCGGTGTTGACGGCGCTGTCGCCGAGTGTGGCCAACACAATCGGTTTATCCG
The DNA here is from genome assembly GCF_030541005.1 of Marinobacter sp. SS5-14b. Taxonomy (GTDB): domain Bacteria; phylum Pseudomonadota; class Gammaproteobacteria; order Pseudomonadales; family Oleiphilaceae; genus Marinobacter. The sequence goes on from NZ_JASSVM010000002.1 coordinate 408,664, forward strand.
GTGCAGCGAGCACCAGGGTCACGGCTGTCGTGCAGACAGCAATCGCCATAAACAGAATTTTGGGCCCTTTGCGCACCGGATTCATGCACCGGGCTCCGTCAGCAGCAGGACGTCGGTATAGCCGCCCTGTTCCAGCAGTTGTAAAAGGCTTTCCAGGTCCGCCATGGACAGGGACTGATCGGCGGCGATTTTCAGGACGTTATTGGGATTCGGTTCTGGCAGGGACGCCAGTAATTGGTCCTTTCCCACCGTCTTACCATCAACCTGCCACTGGCCATCAGGCTTGACCAGCAGATCACTCTCCGGTGAGCGCTCCTGCTCGGGCCTGGCTGTGCCGGGTAGCTCGGGCAGAGGCTCTTCGGTCAATTGTCCCGCCACAATAAAGAACATCAACAGCAGGAATACCAGGTTGATCAGCGGCAGCAGGGCATCTTCAACACGTTCCAGCAGGCCTTTGCCTGAGGTGGGCGGTGGAGGGACGAGTAGTGTCATAGCTCAGACGACGCGTTGCGTTTCCAGTGAGGCTTGATGCCGGCATCATCCAGCGCGCTCAGTGCAAGCGTGAAGTCCGCCAGGCTGGCTTCCGGTGTGGTGGTGAGGTTGGCTTCACTGACCCCGGCGCGGTTCAGTGCCGGCAATAACTCTGCAAGGGCATAGCGGCTATCCTGCCAGCGAATCATGCCCCCTGCGGTGACCTGAAGTTCTGGCAGTGGATCACCGCTTGCGGAGCTGCGGTCACGGGTGTTGTTGCTCAGTTCAAGATGGTCCACCGGCAACAATCGTGTGGTCAGCATGAAAAACACCAGCAGAATGAAGACGACATCAATCAGCGGGGTGATCCGGATTGGAATGGGCCGGCTGGGCCGGGGGTCAACCAGCTGCATGGGCAAACCGCGGGTTGTCGCTAGCGGCGTAGCCCTGTGGCGCTTGTGATGCTGCGGCGGGCTGACGCTCGTGGCTCTCGGGCTTAAAGGCGGTTTCAGCAACCGGCATGATATTGAAAACGCTGACCAGTGTGCTGTTGATGGTTTTGTGAATTCGGCGCAGGCGGAACTCAATCCAGGCTGCCAGGGCAGCAAAGGGAATGGCAACGACCAGTCCGGCGGCGGTGGTGGTCAGGGCTTCGTAAATGCCGCCGCTGAGCTGACTGGCATTGGCGCGGCCTTCGGTGGCCGCCATGGCACTGAAGGCTTCCATCATGCCCATGACCGTGCCCAGAAGACCCAGCAGCGGTGCCAGCGCAGCAATGACTTCAATGATTTTGAGCGGTGCCTCGAACGGTTCAAGGGTGCTTTGGGCATCCCGCACGGCGGTTTCGCGCACAGCGGCGGTGTTGTGGTTGCTCTGGCATGATGACATGGTGTTGACCAGCAGGTGCATGAGCGGGTTTTTGCTATCCAGAAAGCCGGACTGTGCGCGTACCTTTTCCGGTTTGGTCTCGTGAGGTGCGGCTTGCCATTGCTGAATAAGGTTGTGAAGCTTCCGGTTCATGCGGGGCGTGTAGAACGCTCCGAACAACATCAGGTAAATGAACGTGGCTGCCCCGACCAGGGCAATGGCAATGAGGACCATCATCACAGGGCCGCCCATCTCAACCAGTTGGGCCAAGGGGCCATGTTCAGACAGGGCGTTGGTGGCAGCACTCGTTGCGTTCATGCGGTTTACTCGGCAAGCTTGAAAGTAGAACTAAATAATAACGATTATCACTAAAATTACAAGTGATGATCTGACGTCGATGGGCAGGTTTGCTACAATTTTCATGAGTTAATCAACTAACTGCCCGTGAAAGCTGCCGTCAAAGTGCAGAAACATCAGTGGTGAAGTGTGGCCGGAGCAATGCGTTTGATAAGAAGGTGGTTTGACAGCCTGGTAAATCGGGCGGTAGCTCTGATGGTCATGTTCGTTGTTGTTTCGGCAGTGGTGGTCACGGCAATCGGAACCGAGCTCAGCCGTGCGGAACTGGAACGCCAGGCCCACGATCAGGTAGGGGCGATTGCTCAGATGGTATCCCGTGAGCTGGACCTGAAGCTGAGCCAAAGGCTGGATGTGCTGGCTTTGATTGCCGACGAGTTACCTGCCTCCGATATACTCCTGCAGAACCGGGCCAGAGTGCTACTCCGAAACCAGTCGGCCCTGCTGCACCTGTTTGATGCAACCTTCGTGCTGGACGCCCGCGGCAGTATCCTTGCAGCCAATCCGGCGCGCTACCATCTGGCGGATTTTGATGCCTCGAGCCGCACCTATTTCACGCAAGTGTCAGCCCAACTCACACCCATTATCAGCGAGCCCTATGTCACCGTTATCGATAACGAGCCTGGCGTGATGGTTGCTGTCCCGCTGTTTGACCAGAAGAAGCGATTTATCGGTGTGCTCGGTGGCCTCATTCTGTTACAGGGTGACAATTTCATGCGCGAATTCGCCGATGTCCGGGTGGGTGATACGGGCTATGTACGCCTGATCAGCCGGGACGGGGTGGTGTTGGCGGATGGTAAAACCGGCAAAGTGATGGTGCCGATCACGTCTGGCACGCCATCTGTTATCAGAGCAATGGAGGGCTTTGAAGGCGTGGCCAGGGACCGAACCGGCACGATGTCCGCCACCATCACCGCCTATCAGCAGATGGTCCAGGTGCCCTGGTTTGTGGCGGCCATCTGGCCTGAGCCGGAAGCGTTTGCGCCAGTTATCCGCATGCGGGACGCACTGATCTGGACATTGCTGGGTGTCATTGCCGTGCTGGTACCACTGGCGTTCTGGTTTTTCCACCGCCTGATGGCGCCGCTTCGCAACCTGAGCGTGGAGATCTATCAACGCCACACGGGTGAACGGTCACGTCCGGTGTCTGAGGCCGGTGGCCGGGAAATTCGCAATGTTGCAAGTGTCTTTAATCTGGTCCGTCAGGAACGGGACGAGATCATGCGCTCATTGGTTGAGCGAGAAGCGTTCTTCCGGTCCCTGACCCGATATGCGCCCATCGGTATCGTGCAAACCAACATTCTTGGTCGAATGGAGTTTGTGAACCCGGCCTTGCTCGAGATCGTTGGGCAGCCGGAGGGTAGTCTGACCGGTGAATATCTGATTTCAGTTGTGGCCCGGGAAGACCGGGAACGCGCTATGGCCGGCTGGCGCACGGCATTGACCCGGCGCAGTTCGTATCGTGGCCGGTTGCAGTTTATAAGCCGTCGGCCACCCGGTCATGTCTGGGTCGATGTGATGACCTCGGTGATCGAGTTGCCGGACCAGGACCTGGGCACCATCACGGTGGTGCGTGATGTCACCCGGGAAGTGCGGTTCGAACAGGCGCTCAGAGAAGAACAGCAGCGTGCGGACTCCATTCTCGATGTCCTCCAGGAAGGGGTGTTGATGGTCGATACCGCTGGCCTGATCCGTTATGCCAATGGCGCCGCCTGCGGCTTTCTGGCGTTGGGTGAAGAGTGCACCGGTCATAATTTCTTCGAAACCGTCACCATTCGCTATGGTGGCGATGAGATGACGCCGGCCGCGTTTCTCGCGGGGAACGAAATTGACAATCGCTATGTGACGCTCGAAAACCCCAGCGGCAAGGTCTACGACATAGACCTCACCATGCTGCATTTGCGCCGGGGCGACAGCCAGGAACGCCTGGTCTTTGTGCTGCGAGATGACAGCGAGCGACGACGGGAAGAAGAGCGGCTTTCCTGGGAAGCTACGCACGATGCACTCACCCAGCTGCTGAATCGTAGAGCTTTTACAGCCGCCTTGTTGAAAGCCCTGGCCGATGCGCCCCATCAGGCGGTGCCATCGGTGCTGATGATGGTGGATCTTGATCATTTCAAGCCGATCAATGATGAAGGCGGCCACCTGTTGGGGGATGACCTGCTGAGGCGACTGGCGGACCTGTTCCGTGGTGCCGTTCGCCAGTCGGATACCGTGGCGAGGCTGGGTGGAGATGAGTTCGCGATTCTGCTGCCCGCTTGTGGACTGGAACGGGCGGAAACGCTGGCGGAAACATTAAGGGGTCGAGTCCAGGCGTTGAAAGTTGAACACGACGGCAGGGCATACGGTGTGACCGTGTGTATCGGGCTGACGCCGGTATCTCCCGGGGACAACGGCCCGAGAGAAGTCATGTCGCGGGCTGATGAAGGCTGCTACATCGCCAAGTCCCGGGGGCGCAATGCGGTGGTGTCGGTACCGGCACCGCCGGATGACGACGACCTCTAACCCACCCAGCCCGCTGATATCGTTGCCTGCCACAGCAGCCTCAAAGCCAGCAGGGTAAGCACCAGGTTGAAGGCCAGGCTGAACCAGCGATTGGTGATGGTTTTGAGCAACCGCAGCCCGAGCCAGGTGCCGGCGAAGCCGCAGGCAATCATGGCCAGGATAAACATCAACCACTCGGAAAACACGAAACCGGCAAACCCGAAAACGACGGCTTTGGGGGCGTGCTGCAGGGTCATGGCGGTTGCAAAGGTGGCTACGGTTTTGAAGCGGTCCTGGTGAATCTGCTTCACAAACGCCGCCACTAGCGGCCCGGTCGCCCCTACAAACAGGCTGACAAAGCTGGTGATGCCTGCGGCTACAAATATACCGATAGGCCCGAATGAGGCCTTGGGCAGTTTTGGGCCCCAGCACAGGTACAGCACAAACAGCGCAATGGAGAGCTGCCAGAGATGGGCGGGCAGGTCGATCAGCAACCAGGCGCCCAGCGCGGCACCCGCAATGACACCGGGCGCAAAGGCTGTAATGACTTTCCAGTCGATGTGAGCCCGGGTAAGCACCGCCCGGCCTGAGTTGGAGCCTAGCTGAATCATGCCATGCACCGGAATGATCGCGGCTGCAGGCATCCAGGAAGCCATCAGAACCAGCAGCAAAACACCGCCACCGGCGCCAAGAACGGCGGTCAGCATCGAGGTGACGGCAGATGCCGCCAACAGGAACACAATGATGGCCGGGCTGAGGGCCTCGGGGAACAGGGTAAGGTCCATGGAACTTGCTCAGGTTATGGCGTAAGCTCCTGAGTTTCCGGTTTATACCCCGAATGTCCAGGGGTGTTTGGATAGAAAACAATAAACAGGGTTACCGATGAAACAATCCGAATACCTGAGATACGATGCCACTGCACTGGCTGATCTGATCCGCCGGGGGGAGGTATCTTCCCGTGAAGTGATTGAAGCAGCGGTCGATCGCGCCAGCCAGGTCAACGGTACGCTGAACGCTATATGCCACCCGCAGTTCAGCGAAGCCACCGTTCAGTCTTTTCCGGAGGATGGCGTCTTTGCCGGCGTGCCGATCCTGCTCAAAGATCTGGCTCAGGAGCAAGCCGGGCACCCCTGCACCTATGGTAGTCGCGCCCTGCGCAAGAATGTTCCGGCCCGGGATTCTGAATTTGTGCGCCGTGCGCGCGACGGTGGCCTGGTGTTTCTGGGCCGGACCACCACGCCGGAATTCGGGCTCAAGGGCATCACCGAATCCGAACTCTGGGGCCCAAGCCGTAACCCTTGGGACACCGGTCTTACGCCCGGCGGTTCCAGCGGAGGTTCGGGCGCCGCGGTGGCGGCAGGCATTGTGCCCATGGCCGGTGCCAACGATGGCGGTGGCTCCATTCGCATACCGGCGGCCTACAATGGTTTGTTCGGACTGAAACCCTCGCGGGGCCGCATTTCATCCGGCCCCGGTGTTGGCGAGGCCTGGACCGGTGCTTCTACCGATCATGTGGTGACCCGCACGGTCAGAGACAGTGCCGCCATGCTGGATGTGCTGGCAGGTCCTGCAAGTGGTGACCCGTTCCGGATTCCATCGCCGGAATCCTCCTGGCTCGACGCCATGCAGCAGTCACCCGGCACTTTGAAGATCGGAGTATTTACGTCGTCACCCTACGGCACCGAAGTCGCGCCGGAATGCGTGGCGGCGGTGGAAGAAACCGCTCGTATGCTCGAAGGCCTTGGCCACCAGGTGGAATATGCCCGTCCGGAGTTTGATGGCCTGGCGCTTGCCCGCTGTTACCTTGCGCTGTATTTCGGCGAGGTATCGTCGATGGCTGAACGCGCCCGCGAACAGTTTGGCGCCACCGACAAAGACTTCGAACTGGAAACCCGCCTGCTCGCCATGCTGGGCCAGACCATGCCGCTGCCGGATTATGTGCGGCGCCGGCAGCAGTGGAACGACTTTGCCCGGGCTTTGGGTGCCTATTTTGACCGTTTTGACATGTACCTGTGCCCAACCGCTGGCCAGTTGCCCGCCAAAATCGGTGAGCTGGACACCCCGGCCCACATGAAGCTCGTGGCGAAGCTGATGCTTACTCTGAAAGCCGGCCGGTTGGTGCACCGCAGCGGCCAGGTGGATCAGATGGCCATGGAAAGCCTGGCCAGAACGCCGTTTACCCAGCTGGCCAACCTGACCGGCACACCGGCAATGTCAGTGCCCATGCACTGGACACGAAGCGGGCTGCCGGTCGGTGTCCAGTTCGGTGCCGCCCACGGTGGCGAAGACCGTCTTTTGCAATTGGCGGCACAGCTTGAAGAAGTGAACCCCTGGTTCGGAAACTACGAACGCCTGGAAAGCGCGTTCTGAGCCCTCAGATGAATTTCGGGCGCGGGGTTGTGATCCGCGCCCGCAATCCCCACGTTTATCTTTCTGTCGCGAACAGGCTATGCTGTAAGTCAGGGATCTGGTTCCCTGAATACTTTGATGGCATCGAGGAGGCACGCATCTTATGAACCAATCGATGGCAATCGACGATCTGGTATCCGTAGCACAGGCCGAAGCCATGGGGGAGCTGGACGCCCCGATGATGGCAATCGTTTTGTCCAGTGACCAAAGCTATGACCTGCCCATCAACTCACTTGAAACCGATGCCGATAAGGCCCGCTGGGGCCTGATTCTTCGCGCAGCCCGCGAGCATGTCGAAGCCGATGCGGTAGCCGTACTCTACCCGGCCTGGACCACCATCCGGCGCAAGCCGGCAGAAGAAATGGCGGTAGAAGTTCAGGCAGAAGACGAAGACACCACGGACGACGACAAGGGCCCGATTGATACCTTGTTTGTACAGCTGCACACCCGGGAGCGAATTTACTGGCGGGGTTTCGAGCAAATCCGGGACCCGAAGCATCAGCGCATCATCGGCTTTCGTCGCATCAAAGCGCTGTCTTCCGATTATGACAGGGACAATGCACCAACCATCGCCTCTTGGTTGAGCACCCTGTTCGAACCCTTACCCGATGAAGGCGAAGAAAGCGACATCGACAGGGAACTGGCAAACCTGCTGGAAGAGCCGGAGGTCAGTGCCGCGCTCTACCCTCGCCAGTTGCGCGCCTTGCACTGACGCTCAACAAACCTCACCCTGAGGTCAGCGTAAGGACATCAGGGTGAGGCACAGCTGAGCGTTCTGGATGAAATGGCTGAACGCCGACAACTGCTGCTCTGAAGGGGTATAGCCAGCGGACGCATTATCGGCGTAAAACAGGCCCACCAGTCGGCCTTTCGCCGTGAGCGACCCGACCAGAGCCGGCACTTTGCCCAGCCAGCGATCATAGGGCACACCTTCCGCGTGCTTTCCCGGCTTATAAACGGCGCAGGTGCCGTGAGGGAGAAGTTCCCCCAGAGGGCCAGTGCCATCTTTGCGAATCACCAACTGTTGCCGCCACTCTTCCGTTCCCCGGCCGCCCACTTTACGTGGCACCAGATCGAGGCCGGAGCGATCGCTCATCAGCAGCGCGACCCGTTGCATGCCCACGGCCCGGTGAATGCCTTCAATCACCAACTGACAGACTTCGTTGATGTCCGGCTTTTCGGCCAAGGTCTGAGTCAGATCGCGTAGAATCTGCAGTTGCAGATCTGGATCCATGGATGGTGCTTCAGCCTCGGTGTCGCCCTTGCCCTGGTTGCCCGGCATCAAAGCTGTGACCTGCGGAATGCCCAGCGACACCGCCACCTTGGTGGCTTCCTGAGCATTCAGTTTAAGCTGATCACGGATAGCGGCGGGTGTTTCGCCAACATCCTTGGATAGCTTATCCAGCACCTTATCCATCTCCGGCCCGCTCCAGCCGGCTTCGGACACCCTCGCCATTTCGACCGAATTGCGCACCAGGCTGCTGGCCATCGAGCCGGGCTGCCCGGGGGCTACCACCTCCCGGATAAACGGGCCGAGAGACCATGCGTCGACCAGCCCACGGGTAATCTCGGTGAACGTGGTGTGCAGAACGGCTTTCTGGGCCTCGACCGGCGGTTCTTCCAGCCGCAGCCGTTCCTCAAGCTCTCCGGCCTGTTCGGTTTCACAGGACCAGAAGGCCAGTTCGCCAATGTTCATCAACAGCGCACCGATAAACACTTCCTCGAGCGCATGCTCCGTACGTTTCGGCATCAGACAGCGGGCCTGAACCGCCGCATGAATGGCTCGGGCCAGGCAGCGAAGCAGATGCGGGCGGTCGTTGCGCTTAAGCAGCGAATCCACAATCAGAGAGGAAATCGCCATGGATTTCACGGAATCAAAGCCAATCAGCGTGATTGCCCGGCTCACCGTACTTACCTGGGTGCGGGTCTGGTTGTAGAACACCGTGTTGGATAACCGAAGTACCTGGGACGTCAGCTGGGCGTCGTTCAGAATCACGTTCGCCAGCTCATTCACCGTGCTGTTGCGGCTGTCGGTCAGTTCATTGATTTGCTTCAGTGTGTTTGCCAATACCGGCAACTCTACCTTGCTCAGGTAGGACACCCATGCCTGGGTGGAGGTCATCCTTGAGGGCGTATTTTCGGACGGATGTGTCACGGATGGAGCGCGCCTCGAGCGTGTTGAATTTGTTAATGTTCTTTTCGCTTACCAGTTTAGCCGAGCTTTGCCGATACTGTCAGGTAGCTTTTTGTGTAAGGGCAACTACCCACACCTGAGCTTAGTCCGTGATTCGGGTTTGGTCACCGAATAAGCTATAATCGCCGGTTTTCATGTGGCCCCACAACGCATCGACCAAGGCGCTTATCCAAGGCACTGACCATGATTGTATTTGACCAGGTACAGAAGTCGTACCAGGTAGGCGGCCGGGCAATCCCCGCGCTGCACCCTACCAGTATGACCATCGAAACCGGCGAGGTATTCGGCATCGTCGGCCACTCCGGCGCGGGTAAATCCACCCTGATCCGGCTGATCAACAAACTTGAGCCAGCCACCGGCGGCCGAATCCTGATTGATGACGAAGACATCACCCGCTATTCCTCCGCGGATCTGCGCGCGTTTCGCCGCAAAGTCGGCATGATCTTCCAGCACTTCAACCTGCTGTCCTCAAAAACCGTGGCGGACAACATCGCCTTCCCGATGAAACTGGCGGGCATCTACTCGAAGCCGGAAATCCGCAGCCGGGTTGAAGAACTGCTGGCCAGAGTCAGTCTGAGTGAACACGCAAATAAATACCCGTCGCAGCTCTCCGGCGGCCAGAAACAGCGTGTCGGTATTGCCCGTGCCCTGGCGTGTCGGCCCACCATCCTGCTGTGTGACGAAGCCACCAGCGCCCTGGACCCGCAAACCACCCAGTCGGTGCTGAAACTTCTGGCAGACATCAACAAAGAACTCGGCCTGACCATCGTACTGATTACCCACGAAATGGACGTAGTGCGCCGGGTGTGCGACCGGGTAGCCGTGATGGACGCCGGCCGCGTGGTGGAAATGGGCCCGGTCAGCAAAGTGTTCCTGCACCCGCAGCACCCCACCACCCGGGATTTCGTGTTTGAAAGCGAAAGTGTGGACCGGGACGAACTGCAGGAAGACCTGCAAAAAGCCGAAGGCCGTATCCTGCGCCTGACCTTCAAGGGCGAATCCACCTACAAACCCCTGCTGGGCAGCGTCGCCCGCCAGTCGGGCGTGGATTTCAGCATATTGTCGGGCCGGATTGACCACATCAAAGACACACCCTACGGCCAGCTCACCCTGTCACTGGTAGGGGGCGACCTGGACGTTGCCATGCGGGCGCTGGAAGCCGCCGATGTTCACGTGGAGGTGGTGCGCTGATGGAAGCTCTCATGGAAAACCTGATGGGCAATGTAGACTGGCTGGAAATCGGTGTGGCCAGCTGGGACACCCTGGTAATGGTTGGCATGTCGTTGCTGTTCAGCATCATCATCGGCCTGCCCATTGGCGTACTGCTGTTCCTGTTCGGCAAACGCCAGCTGCTCGAACAGCCGGTGGCTTACGCGGTTCTGTCCTTTGTGGTGAACGTGCTGCGCTCTGTACCGTTTATCATCTTGCTGATCGTTATGATCCCGTTCACCGTCATGCTCATCGGCACATCGCTGGGTGTAGCCGGCGCCATCCCGCCGCTGGTCGCCGGCGGTGCTCCCTTCTTCGCCCGCCTGGTGGAAACCTCCCTGCGCGAAGTCGACCGCGGCATCATCGAAGCCACCCAGGCCATGGGCGCTAACATCCGCCAGATCATCTTCGGTGCCTTGCTGCCGGAAGCACTTCCGGGCATCATCGCAGGCATAACTGTGACAGCCATCACGCTGGTGTCCTACGCGGCGATGTCGGGTGTTATCGGTGGCGGCGGTCTGGGCGACCTGGCCATTCGTTTCGGTTACCAGCGCTTCCAGACCGACGTAATGGTGATTACCGTCGCTTTGCTGGTGATCTTCGTACAACTGTTGCAGATGGCGGGTGACCGCCTGGTGCTGTATTTCAGCCGTAAATAATCGGACGTACAGACCGGATGAAAGGAACCAGTCCGGCATAGGCGCACGAGTGGCAGCGGCCTCCCGAAAATCTGGAGCGCCAGGGATGGCGCGACGAAGCCCTACAGGGATGTATTTACGGGCGTTTTTCGGGAGGCCGCTGCCATTCGGGAGCCGTACTCCAGAACAAGATGACGTCGCAAAATTGATGATCCACAGGAGAACGCAAAAATGAACTTCAAGAAAACCCTGGTAGCCATCGCTGCCGTAGCAACCTTCTCCACTGCCGCTGTCGCAGAAAAACTGTCAGTAGCTGCCACTCCCGTACCTCACGCGGAACTGCTGGAATTCGTAAAACCGACTCTGGCCGAGCAAGGTGTGGAGCTGGATGTGAAAGTCTTCACCGACTACGTACAGCCGAACATCCAGGTTGACCAGAAGCGGATGGACGCCAACTTCTTCCAGCACCAGCCGTACCTGGATGAATTCAACGACGGCCGTGGCACCAGCCTGGTCACCGTAGCCGGCATCCACGTTGAGCCCTTCGGCGCCTACTCCACCAAAATCAAATCCCTCGACGAGCTGGAAGACGGGGGCGTCGTAGCCATCCCCAACGACCCCACCAACGGCGGACGTGCGTTGTTGCTGCTGCAAAAGGCTGGCCTGATTACTCTGAAAGACGAAAGCAAGATCACGGCTACCCCGCGTGACATTGCTGACAACCCCAAGAACCTGGACTTCAAAGAACTCGAAGCCGCAACCCTGCCCCGCATCCTGAACCAGGTGGACGTTGCCCTGATCAACACCAACTACGCGCTGGAAGCCGGCCTGAACCCGTCTGAAGACGCTCTGATCATCGAAGGTTCTGAGTCGCCCTACGTAAACATCCTGGTTGCCCGCCCGGACAACAAAGACAGCGACGCCATGCAGAAACTGGCGAACGCACTGAAGTCCGACGCGGTAAAAGACTTCATCATGGAGAAGTACGAAGGCGCCGTGGTACCGGCATTCTGAAACCACGCCCTGGCTAACCCCATGAATGAAAAAGGACAGGTGAAAACCTGTCCTTTTTTTATGCACCTTATTGGCCGAAATGACGTAGATGATGTCAGCAGTGTCATGTGCCTGCCTGGTTAAAAAAGGTACAAGTGTTCGCCGAAGTTGATAAAAAGCAATAACAACAGTTCGGAGAACACACTATGTTACGAATGAAACCCCATCGAAGTCGCGGTGGCGCCGCGGCTTTGGCACTCTCCTGCATGCTGGCATTTACCGGAACACAGGCGTACGCCAGTGATACCCGGGATGTGATCTATGTTGGCAACAATTGGGAAGGCATGATCGACGTGGTCGATGCCGAAACCTACATGCACCTGGGCCGCATCAACGGCATCCCGGACAAGCGCAAGCGGATGATGGAAATCCTGTTCAATCCGGTGCGCCTGGTTCTGTTCAAGGCCGTGCGCTATCTGATCGGCGAAGGTAACGACCAGTTCGTGGATGACATGTACAGCACCCAGGATGGCAAGCTGCTGATCGTGTCGCGCCCCAGCTTTGCCGATGTGGTCGCCATTGAAACGGAAACAGGAAAGATTGCCTGGCGCTTCCAGGTAGAGGGTTACCGCTCAGACCACATGGCCATCTCCCCGGATGGTACCCAGGTGGCGGTGTCGGCATCGACCGGCAACGTGGTACACGTTCTGGATGTGAACACCGGCCAGGAAATCGGCCAGTTCCCCACCGGCAACTCCCCTCACGAGAACGTCTACTCCAAGGATGGCAGCAAGATTTACCACGCCAGCATTGGTCACGTGTTTACCCCGCTGGACAAGAACCTGATGGATTTTACCAAGGGTGAGCGGCGGTTCCAGGTGGTGGATGCCAACTCGTTGGAAATCATCGAGCAGTTCGACTTCGCGGATAAACTCAAAGCGGCCGGTTATCACAGGCTGAGCCCGGCTATCCGGCCCATGGCGCATTCACCTGACGAACGCTTCTTCTACTTCCAGCTGTCCTTCCTGCATGGCTTTGTCGAGTACGACATGGAGGAAGGTGTGGTGACTCGCCTGGCGCAGTTACCGAACCTGGTGCCTGACATGCCGCGGGAGCTCTACATCAACGATTCCGCCCACCACGGTATCGCCATGAACGGTCGGGGCGACACCCTGTGTGTGGCCGGCACCATGAGCGACTATGTGGCGATTGTGGACAAGGACACCTTCAGCTACCAGGTGCTGACTGGCCTGGGTGAGAAGCCTTACTGGGTTACCACCAACAAGGCGGGCGACCGTTGCTATGTGTCCTGGAGCGGCACCGATCAGATGTCCGTGATTGATATCGATACCGCTTCAGAGATTGCCCGGGTTGATGTGGGCGACCATCCGCAGAGGATTCGGGAAGGTGTGGTGCCAGCCAACTGGTAACCGGCACGCATCTGAGTGGTAAGCCAGACCAACAAGGGCAGGTTGAACCTGCCCTTGTTGTTATTCGCCTTTAACCTCTGGTGATCAATCACCACTCCAGTTGGCCTTCGGGTCTGGCGTCATCCGCAAGTAAGACTTAACGGCTTTATAGCCCTTCGGAAAGCGCTTCTTGATTTCGTCTTCATCCTGCAACGACGGTACGATGACCACATCACCGCCCCGCTCCCAGTTACCCGGTGTCGCGACTTTGTGTTCGTCGGTCAGCTGCAGCGAGTCGATCACCCGAAGCACTTCGTTGAAGTTGCGACCGGTGGAAGCCGGATAGGTAATCATCAGCCGCACCTTTTTGTTCGGATCAATAACGAACAGTGACCGAACGGTCAGGCTGCTGTCGGCATTGGGGTGAATCATGTCGTACAGTTCGGAAACCTTGCGGTCGTGATCGGCAAGGATCGGGAAGTTGACCGCACAGCCCTGGGTTTCGTTGATGTCTTTGATCCACTCATGGTGGGAATCAACGGGATCAACACTCAGCGCAATGGCTTTCACATTTCGCTTGGCGAACTCCTCTTTCAGCTTTGCTGTCAGGCCCAGCTCCGTGGTGCACACCGGGGTGAAGTCCGCAGGGTGTGAGAACAGAACGCCCCAGCCGTCGCCCAGCCACTCGTGGAAACGGATGGTACCTTCGCTGGAATCCTGTTCGAAGTCCGGTGCGGTATCTCCAAGACGCAGACTCATAGTTACTCTCCTTTCGCTCGGTTTTCGGGTGACTCAGTTGTCATCGGGCGCAACCTTTGCGCCATCGCTGATCTGTTACTTTATGCCCAAAGCTTTCTGCTTATCAAAGTAGTCTTTGGTAAGCCGGAATACGACCGGGCTGAGCAGAAGCAGTGCGATCAGGTTGGGCAGGGCCATCATCGCATTCAGGGTGTCGGCCACCAGCCAGATAAAGCCCAGGTTTACCGTAGCACCCAACGGAATGGCAAGAACCCAGACGATCCGGTAAGGCACTATTGCCTTTACGCCGAACAGAAACTCGATGCTGCGCTCACCATAGAACGACCAGCCGATAATGGTGGTGAAAGCAAAAATGGCCAGAGCAATGGCGACCACGTAGTTGCCAAAGCCGGGCAGGCCGGTTTCAAAGGCGAGAGACGTGAGCGCAGCGCCGGTTTCACCGGAAGTCCACACGCCGGAGGTGATAATCACCAGGCCGGTAATGCTGCACACAATGATGGTATCAATGAAGGTGCCCAGCATGGCAACCATGCCTTGCCTGACCGGATCTTTGGTCTGGGCCGCGGCGTGCGCGATGGGCGCGGACCCAAGGCCGGCTTCGTTGGAAAAAATACCCCGGGCCACACCATAACGGATGGCTGCCCAGACCGCAGCGCCGGCAAAACCGCCTTCTGCCGCGGACGGACTGAAGGCGTAGCTGAAGATCTTGCTGAAGGCTTCGGGGATCTCATTGGCATTGATGGCCAGTACGACCAGCCCGATCAGCACGTAGGACACGGCCATGAAGGGTACCAGGGCGCTGGCCACCTGACCGATCCGTTTAATACCGCCAACCAGTACCAGACCAACCAGCACCATCAGGGCCAGGCCGGTGGCCCAGTGGGGGATGCTGAAATTCACCTCCAATACGTCGGCCACCGAGTTGGCCTGAACGGTATTACCGATGCCGAATGCGGCGATGGACGCGAACAGCGCGAACAGCACGCCCAGCCAGGCCCATTTGCTGCCCAAACCGTTGCGAATGTAGTACATCGGGCCGCCCACGTGATTACCGCGCTCGTCGACCTCCCGGAAACGAACGGCCAGAACGGCTTCAGAGTACTTGGTGGCCATGCCCACCAGGGCTGTCAGCCACATCCAGAATAATGCGCCGGGGCCACCCAGGAATACGGCGGTTGCCACTCCGGCAATATTACCGGTTCCCACGGTCGCTGAAAGTGCGGTCATCAGGGCCTGGAACGGGGGAATGTCGCCGTCATCATCGCCGCCGCGGGCGCGGCCGTTCCACATCAGACGGAAACCGGCGCCCAGTTTCATGATCGGCATCAACTTCAGGCCAAGACTTAGAAAGAGCCCCACGCCCAGAATCATGACCAGCATGGGTGGTCCCCAGGCCAGGCCATTGATTTCACTGACAAAAGTAGAAATAGCTTCCATGGAATCTCCCGGCGTTCGCCACGGATCGGTTGTACACGCTTTGCCATTAACGGCATAACTTGTTGAGTTTAGTCGAAAATTTTCACCTGTAAACCGTTTGCGGGATGACGTTTCCCATTTGCCGGCCGATTGCCTATGGTTAAAGTGTCCGGGCGCGCTGTTCGGAATGGGCTTAATCGACTACATGGGAGTTGCCGATGCATACACTGAAGATCTCTGAAGTGATGTGGAACCACATTGAACCGATCCGCTGCGGAACCCCTTTGACCAAAGTGGTACATGCTCTGCTGAGCAATCACGTGAGCGGGTTGCCGGTGGTAGACGACCAGCGCCGGGTACTGGGGTTTGTGTCTGAACAGGATTGCATTCATGCCTTGCTGGTGAGCAATTATCACGGTGAAGGCGATCCGAACGTTGACGATGTGATGTTTCACAAACCGGTGACGGTTTCGCCAGACATGTCTTTGGTGGATCTGGCCCAGAATCTGGGGGCTGGTAAGCCGAAAGTGTATCCAGTGGTTGATCATGGGAAACTGGTGGGTATTGTTACCCGCGCGGCTATTTTGTCCCAGCTGGCAAAGGCCGGGCAAACCATGGAACGGTCCCGCTTTGCGGATGCTGAGGACTGAAGCACCACTCAATTTCCAAAGTCACTGACAGGAACACTATGGAACTGTTATCCACCAATATCTGTTTCGAGGGCGAGCATCGGCGCTATCGCCATGCCTCCGCCACACTGCAATGCGATATGGAGTTTGCGGTCTTTCTGCCGCCCGCCGCTCTGGGCGAGAAAGCCCAGCCGGTTCCCGCGTTGTACTGGTTGTCGGGCCTGACCTGTACCGATCAGAATTTCATGCAGAAAGCCGGGGCCCAAAAGCTCGCGGCGAAGCTCGGCCTGGCCATAGTTTGCCCGGACACCAGTCCTCGCGGCCTGAATCTGCCCGGTGAAGATGAAAGCTACGACTTCGGCACTGGCGCCGGCTTTTACCTCAACGCAACGGAGCAGCCCTGGGCGCCTCACTACCGCATGCACGATTATGTGGTGAAAGAGCTGCCACAACTGGTCGAGAGCGAATTGCCGCTCAGCGCTGAACGAGCCATCAGCGGGCACTCCATGGGTGGCCATGGTGCGTTGATCTGTGCCTTGAAGAACCCGGGGGTTTATCAATCGGTGTCGGCGTTTGCGCCGATTGCCAACCCTATGGCTTGTCCCTGGGGCCAAAAGGCGTTTACCGGTTATCTGGGGCCTGACCAACAAGCCTGGGAAGCCTGGGATGCCACCCGGCTCATCCCGACCGCCAAAGAGCGCTTACCGCTCTTGGTTGACCAGGGCACGTCCGATGAATTCCTGGAGAGCCAGCTGAACCCGGAAGCGCTGGCAGAGGTGTGCGAGACGTTCCATCATCACATCACCCTGCGCATGCACCGGGGCTATGATCACAGCTACTTTTTCATTGCTTCGTTCATTGATGATCATCTGCACCACCATGCCCGGGCGCTGGGCCTGGTCTGACGCAAAACCGGTCAGTTACGGAATCCCCACATCAGACTGAAATCCATGGATGGCATCACCTCGGGTTCTTCCGGCCGGGTGATGCCGTATTCAGGCTGGCTGGTGTCGCGCTCGAAAGTGCCGTTGTAGCGGTTGCCCCGGGGGCCAATGATGGCTTTGACAAACGGGCCCCGGGTGCGCACGGCCCGTTTGGTGACCACGCCTACCTCGTTGTTGTCCAGCCGCACCAGAATGCCGGGTGGATAGTCGCCAAGCACCTCCAGCAATGATCGCGGAATCGCCGGCCGGAACTTGCCGTCACTGAGGGTGACAATCAGCTTGCGGGCTTCGGTGATGGTCATCCGGCTGCGGTAGGCGCGTTTGGTAATCATCGCAATGTACCGCTCTGACAGCGCCAGAATCTCCGCTTCGGGCAGAATGTCCGAGCCGGCCAGGCCGCCCGGATACCCTGAACCATCGTACTGCTCGTGGTGCTGGGCAATGATGCGTAGCAGCAGCTTGTTGGTAATGCCGGCCGCTTGCAGCGCCTGAATGGCGCGCAGTGGGTGTTTGCGGATCACCGCCCGCTGATCACTGGTCAGTACATGGTTTGATGCATTCAGCTGGTCTGCAACGGGCACCAGAGCCAGGTTTGCAGTGAGCGCCGAGGCGGTCAGAACGCTGGCCCGCTTCCGTTCCAGCCCGAACTGTTGAGCAATAAAGTGGCACAGAATCCCGTAAAACAGAATCTGCTCGTAGATATTGGGGTTGATGGAATACAGGTGAACCAGCGCCAGCGCGGCATCCGGGGCTTGCTCACAGGTGCGCTCCAGCATTCGGGTAAGGCCCAGCAGCCGCTTCTGTGCGGTGGGGTCTTCAGAGGTAATGGCGTTGAGAGTGGCTTCAAGTGTGGCCAGCAGGTCGGCGTAGTCCGCAAATGGGTTGCAGGGGCGCAGGTCTTCCTCAAGCTGCTCCTTCGGCCGACCTATGTTTCGGGGCTTGAACTTGCCGCGCTCGTACAACTGCTCGAGCTGAGTGTTGGTCTGGATTACGTAGCCCTGGCGCAACAGCACGTTACCCTCGGCGTCGAAAACGTCCCAGGGCAGTGGCCGGCCAATGGTGAGTGCGCCGGGGGCGATGCGTATTAAATCAGACAAAATCAGGGTTCCTGAATACAGCTTTAAACAACAAGTGTAACCGCCAACCTTCTAGGATCGCCAGCCGTAAGGTACAAGCGAACGCGCCTGCCTGACATGGCTATTCACACATCGCGGCATAGTACTGGAACGCCTGTTTGATGTGATCACGGATCTGCTGATCGTCCCAGGGCTTGGTCAAAAACTTGTAGATGGCGCCCTGATTGATGGCCTCGGTCACGGATTTCAGGTCGGTGTAACCCGACAGCACGATGCGTACGGTATCTGGGTGAATGGCTTTTACCTGGCTGAGGAAATCGGTGCCGGACATCTCAGGCATGCGCTGGTCGGAAATAATAACCTGAACCTTGTGCTCGGCGAGCAGGCTGAACGCCTCTCGGACGCTGGTGGTCGACAGAATGCGGTAGCCATCCTTGCGCAGCACACGGGTAAGGGCTCGAAGGATATTGGCCTCGTCATCCAGCAAAAGCAGTGTTTTCTCACCATTCTCCGGCGCGTGTCCGGCAGGGTCGCGACTGCGCCCATGAAGGTTCATGTACTCCAGAAGATTGGCATAGGGCATAGGCCGTGCAAAGGCAAAACCCTGCAGCAGGTCACATTGGTGACGGCGCAAGAAGGCTGCGTGGGCTTCTGTTTCTACACCTTCAGCGACCACTTCCAGGGACAGGTGGTGGGCCATGGAAATCACGCCCTGGGTGATGGCAGCGTCGCTTCTATTCTGAATAACGTCCTTGATGAACGACCGGTCTATTTTGATCTTGTTGGCAGGCATCAGCTTGATGTAGCTGAGGCTTGAAAACCCGGTGCCAAAATCGTCGATGGCAATACGAACGCCCAGATCCCGAAGCTCGTAGAGTGTTTTAATGACCTGGTCGGTGTCATACAACACCGCCGACTCGACCACTTCAAGCTCCAACGCATTCGGGGCCAGGCCGGAGGCTTGCAGTGCTTCCTGAACGACCTCGACAAAACCGGCTTTTCGGATCTGAACCGGCGATACATTGACCGCCACGCTGCAGTCCCGAAAGCCGGCCGCATGCAACCTCACCAGATCCCGGCAAGCCTGATTCAGTACCCATACACCGAGTGGGATTATCTGGCCGGTGTCTTCCGCAAGAGGAATGAAATCGCCCGGTGACACCAGCCCCTGTTCCGGGTGCTCCCAGCGCACCAGCGCTTCTACCGATTTGGCCTGGCCGGTTCGGGCATCAATCAGGGGTTGATAGAACAGCGTCAGGGCTTCGTTGTCGATGGCATCCTGCAGCTGGTTGCGCAGTTTTACCCGGTGATTGGCTTCGGTGTTCAGTTTTTCTGAGAACCACTGCCAGGTGTTGCGGCCCAGCTGTTTGGCCTGGTACATGGCCAGGTCTGCCTGCTGAATCAGCTCTGCGGGTTCGTTGATACTGCCGTCAGTGGTGGTAATGCCGATGCTGGCGGTCAGGTGCAGGTTCTCAGTGCCGATTTGGTAGGGCACCGAGAGAGTCTGGATCACTTGATCTACCACCAGCTGGGCGTCCCGGCTGTCGGCGAGATCCGCCAGTGCAATGACAAATTCATCGCCGCTCACTCGCGCAACCGTGTCACCGGCGCGAACCAGCGCTCTCAGCCGTTCGGCAGCCTCGATCAGAATCAGGTCACCGGTGCGGTGGCCAAGGGAGTCGTTAATCAGCTTGAAGCCGTCCAGATCGATAAACAACAGGCCGACGTGGCGGTTGTAACGGATGGCAAATTTGCAGGCCTGCAGCAGCCGGTCTTCCAGCAAAGCGCGGTTGGGCAGGTGGGTCAGCACATCGTGGCTGGAGTTATAAGCAAGTTGGTTTTCGATGGATTTGCGTTCTGAAATATCGTTTAACACGCCGACAAAATGGCTGGTTTCATTATTGTCATTGCGTATGGGCGACAGATACAGGTCGTTCCAGAATGGCGTGCCGTCTTTTCGGTAGTTGCGAAGTACCACGGATACGTCTTCGCCATTGGCGATGCCTTTCCGAATCTGGCCCAGGGCCTGTTCATTGGTGAGGTCGAAGTCATCCCCCTGCAGGAAGCGGCAGTTTCTGCCCAGAGCCTCGTCCTTGCTGTAGCCCGTAATGCGCTCAAACGTCGGGTTCACGTAAACCAGAGGCATATCTTGTGCCACAGCATCGGCCACCACGATACCGTTTGAGCTGGACTCAATGCAGCGTTTCAGCAGCTTTAGCTGGCGATTGTTGGCGATTTGAGCCGTTCGGTCGGTGAGCGTGTAAAGTGCGAGTCTGTTCTGATTGATCGTAATGTCTTCAGAGGCCACTTCCACAATCAGGGCGAGTCCGGTAGTTGTCCGGTGGCTCTCCAGCCTGGCACCGGGCTGCAGTACGATGCCCTCGTTGTCCGGCGCGGAATTGGAACCGGAGGCGCGCAGGTCTGCAATGGTCAGGCTTGCAAGTTCCCGGCTATCGATGCCGTAGAGTTTGCGTGCCGCCTCGTTAAAGGCGCTGATCTGTTCGCTCTCCGGGTTGGCCAGGCACATGGGGGTAGGGTTGCTTTCGAACAACAACCGGTACTGGGCTTCGCTGCTGGCCAGGGTTTCTGTGGCAGCGGCGCGGTCGATGGCGTAGCGGATGCTGCGCATCAGAACATGGCCATCAAGGCGGCCCTTGACAAGGTAATCCGCTGCACCGAGCTCAACCGCCCTGGCATCCAGCTCGGCGTCTCCCTGGCCGGTCAGGAGAATAAACGGCGTGGTGATGCCCTCGGCCTGAGCTTGTTGAATCAGATCGAGCCCTGAATCCGGCCCAAGGCGCAGATCGATCAGCGCGATGTCCACCATGTTTTCCCGGAGTGCTGCCAATCCGTCGTCGAGGTTGTCTCGCCAGGTCAAACGTGTACTGACCGGGCTGACTTCCTCAAGAAGATCCCGAGTAATCAGGTAGTCGTCTTCGTCATCCTCAATCAGCAGGACACGTAGAATCGGATCAGTCATGGTTACCTTCCGGTTGATTCGGTTGCCGGTCACTCCAGTAGGGTTTCAGAGACTCCACGATGTTCAGCAGCTCTGTGTACCGGGCCGGTTTGACAATAAAGTCATTCGCGCCGTTGGCGAGGCAATAGCTTTTGTCTTCATCGTTTCTGGAGGTTGTGAGCACGACGGTGGGCAGCGTGTTCAGCTCTGGATTGGCGCGTATCTCGAGCAGTGATTGCCGCCCGTCTTTCAAGGGCATGTTGAGGTCGAGAAGCAGTAAATCCGGCATGGGGCAGTCAGCCGGCACGGATGCTTCACCCTGCGCCTTTAGCCACGTCATCAGCTCAACGCCATTGGCGACAAAGCACAACTGGCACTCGTTACACCGTTCGGCGAAGGCGTCGCGGATCATCAGTTGATCATCCGGGTCGTCGTCTGCGATGAGTATGATCGGTGGTTTCAGTGGCTGAGCCATACAGTCTTTATCCCTAGCTCTGTCTGAGCCGGATCCGGAACGTAGTTCCTTCGCCGGGTGTGCTGTTTACGGTAACCGTCGCGCCGTGGCGGTCGAGAATCTTTTTGACGATGGCCATGCCAATACCTGTGCCGGGGTAACCCTCTTTCTGGTGCAGCCGCTGGAACGGGTGGAACAGTTTTTCGGCATAGCGCTCATCAAAGCCAATGCCATTGTCGCTGACCGCCAGTGTCCAGTGCTCTTTGGTGATGTCTTCCGCCGTTACCCGTATTTCCGGCGGGCGGTCGGGGGCGTGAAACTTGATGGCGTTGCTCAACAGGTTTTGAAGCACCTGTCGCAGCTGGGTGGCATCACCCCAGGTTGTTGGCAACTCACCGGCATGGATCCGCGCCTGTTCGCGGCTGATGCTGGTTTCCATATCCTGTAACACCTCGCCAAGGATAGCTCCGGTATCACAGACCTTCATGGATTTGGCCTGTGTGGTTACCCGCGAAAAGGTCAGCAAATCTTCAATCAGATTCTGCATGCGGCCAGCAGCCGACTGCATACGCTTCAGGTAATCTTTCTCCTGCTCATCGAATTTGTCCGAGCGGGTGATTAACCGGTCCGAGAAGGCCTGTATTTTTCGCAACGGCTCCTGAAGGTCGTGGGAGGCAACGAATGCGAAGTCTTGCAGTTCCCGGTTACTGCGCTCGAGCTCTGCCATGGTGGCGTCGAGTTGTGCCTGGGCCTGCTTCCGTTCGTTGATGCTCCGGTAATAGACAGCTAGGCCTTCGTCAGAGGGATAGGCACTGATGTCCAACCACAAATCAAGGGGTGCGTAATGGGCTTCAAAGGACACCGAATTGCCGGTTGCCATGGCGTAACGGTAGTTGGTTTCAAATTCTGTACCTACAGCGGCAGGAAACATATCCCACACGTTGTTGCCCAGTAGTTCATCTCGGGATTTTTGCAGAAGCTCTTCCGACCGGCGATTTACATAGGTGAGGTTCCACTCCCGATCCAAAGTAAAGAAGGCATCGGTAATGCTTTCGAAGATGGTGGCTTGTCTTTCCGCGTAGCGCCGAATCTGTTCGATGGCTTGTCGGGAAGCGGTAATGTCCTGGAAAGCCCCCTGCAGCTTGGCAATCTTGCCGTCCTGGCCTTTGACGGCATGGCCGATGGCCCTTACCCAGCGCTGACGACCTTTGACGGTTCGGATCTGCAGTTCTTCATCAAACGGTATGCCGGTATCTATGCAGGTCTGTACCGCCTGGGTAATGACCTCGCGGTACTCGGGCAGGTAAAAATTGATAGCCTCTTCTACATCCGGTGCATGCCCCGGTGGCATGTCGTGGATGGCACAGACGGCATCCGACCAGATAGACTTTCCGGTGCTGACATCGACCACCCAACCGCCGATCATGGCCACTCTCTCCGCCATCTTCAGCAGCGCTTCGTTTTCTCTCAGCTTCTGCTCAATCAGGCGCTGTTCCGTGGTGTCCCTGGCGACCACGTAGATCAGGTCGTCGGCGCTGAGAATGGCGTTGATATTGAGCCAATGCTCGGTGCCGCTGGCATCCAGAACCCGGATCAGAAGCTCCGTGACATCGTGGCCTTCGGTCAGGGACTGAACGGCAGCGGTCACGAGAGGCCGGTCCTCTTCATGAACCAGGCCCATGTAGGAGGTGCCGAGAAGTGCTTCCCGTGAATAGCCCAGGGTATCCACAAAGGTGTTGTTCATTTCGAAGAAGTAGCTGTTCAAGTCGACAATGCAGAACATGTCCGGTGACAGCGAGAAGAACTGGTCACGCTCCCGGGTCAGGGTTTCGGCCATCAGTTCGTTAGTGATGTCACGGCCGACACAGAACAGGGCGTTGTCTTCCCGAGACCATTCGGCGGTCCAGGAGACGGTGACAATCTGGCCGTCGCGGTGGCGCAGGCGGGTGCGGAAGCCGGAAGACATTTCCTGCTCGCCAAGCAGCAGGTTACGCACCTCCTCTTCGGTGGCGGCCCGGTCTTCCTGGGTGAGCAGTATGTCGTAGTGCTGGCCCTGAAGTTCCTCCGGGCGATACCCCAGTATTCCCTCACAGGCAGGGCTGATTCGGAGGAACACCCCTTCGCGGCTGATGGAACACAGAATATCCCGGGAAAATTCCAGAATGCGCTCATTGGTGTACCGCAGCGCCCGCTCCTGGGCCAGGTGAAAATTGAGTGCGCTGTTTACCTGCTCCAGAGACCCGGAGCGCTTTTCGGACTCCCGCCAAAGCAGATGGCTGAGCATCACCAGAAAGCTCAGTCCGAGGCCACTGAACAGAGCCAGTGGTGGCAAATAGAGCTCGCCGGGCAGCAGTTTTCCCCTGGGAATGCTGATCTGAAGGCGCCACTGGTTATCGTGATGGGTATCGATGTGGCGTGATAACAGCACCAGGGGATTGTCTGTCGAAACGGAACTGAACAGTGGCTGTCCGTAGGCTGTTATGTGAATGCCGAGGTTGGTGTCGATGTGGCGGGTCAGGTCCTGATACAGGTAGGTCAGGTCGACAATGGCCAGGACAAACCAGGTGGAACCTGCTGTGGGTACAAACGGTACAGCAATGCCGGCCAGAGCATGATTGTTTGTGGCTGCGACCAACGGCCTGCCCAGGTGCGGGTCACCGGATTCTGCAACGTGTGTCATCCATTCCGCATACTCCGCCTCCCGCAAAAAATGATGGAACCAGAACCGATCCTCGATGCTTCTTGCTTCGGTAATCACCGGGCGGTGTTTGGGGTCCAGAACTGAAATGAGCTGCAGCTCGGGAAAGTCTCGAAGGTAACTGCTCACTTCTTGTTGCCAAATGGCGCCACCGGGAACGCTTTGCAGTGACTCCCAGCGTTGCGCCAGACGTTGGATCAGTGACATTTTTGTGCTGTAAGCGGAAACGGTGGAGGACTCAATCTGGTCAGCCAGCGTGTTCGCCTGATCCAGCAAGTAGTTGTTGTGCTGTATTCGTAAAATATGCCAACTGACGGTGGTAATGAGAATGCCAACAGCGCCTACGGCAATCAGCCCCTTGTAAGACACCTCGGCATCCAGCTGGTAAACCCGGTTCAGGAAAGGCAGTGTCAGGCTGGTCAGTATCACCAGAGGGCTGACGAAACCGGTGGATTCAACAATGCTGCCCAGGCTGAACGTTTCCAGAGCCGGGTACCAGGTAGACAGAAGCGACAGCAGCCCGGCCGTGAAACAGAGCGCAGCGGCAGGGAGGGTGACCAACCTGCTGTGTCGCAAGTGCGCCGCCGCGAGAACGCTGGCGGCCATCAGACCTGTGACGATCAGCAGCTGGTAGTTAATGGCAAACAAGCGGGCAGGTTCTGCGCCTGCCATGGCCGGCAACAGCGCTAACGCCACACCGGTAACCATGGTGGCCAGTGGCAGCGGGGTCGCGAGCCAGCGGATTCGGAAGGCAATGGCCAGCAGGCTGGCACTGATCAGTATCGCCAACAGCCCGCCTCCAGGCCGCAGGCTCAGCCGTCCGGCCGCGTCCGGGTTTATGGTCGCGGCATCATAAACAATCACCAGGCCGACGGTGCCCAGGGATATGGCCAGGGCCAGCACGGCACAGAGCCAGAAAACTCCGGTGTTGTGAGAGTTAACCATTAAGCACCTGCGGCCCGAGCAATCTCAGAATTTCTTCCGGGGTGGTCAGGCCATCCCTCAGCTTTTCCAGGCTGTCATCCAGCAGCACCCGCATGCCCTGATTCCTGGCCAGGGTTTCAATTTGCAGGGCACTGGCGCCTTCGGTGATCGCAGCGCGCAGTTGTTCGTCGACGGTAAGGACTTCATGGATAGCCACCCGGCCCTTATAGCCTTTGTGGCATTGGTCACAGCCTTTGCCACGGTAGAAGGTGAGTTCTGCATCGATGAACTGTCGGCCGAGCTGCTCCAGCACCTCGACGGGGGCCGGCACTTCTTCCCGGCAGTGGTTGCAAATTCGCCTCACCAGGCGTTGGGCGATGATGGCTTCCAGGGCGGAGGCCACCACATAGGGCTTGAGCCCCAGGTCGAGTAACCGCGCGACGGTGGCGGATGCCGAGCTGGTGTGCAGAGTGGAATACACCAGGTGTCCGGTCATGGCTGCGTGGAAGGCAACATCGGCGGTTTCCTGGTCCCGTATTTCGCCCAGCAGGATAACGTCCGGGTCCTGCCGCAGTATGGCTCGCAGTATGCTGGCAAAGTTCAGGCCGATGCGGTCCTTCACGGGCACCTGGCCCGCCATGTCGACGTGGAACTCCACCGGGTCTTCGATGGTCACGTAGTTGCGCTCGGAGCTGGCGTTATGTTGCAGCAGCGCATACAGGGTCGTGGTTTTGCCGCTGCCTGTAGGGCCAGTGGCGAGAATGATGCCCTGGGGCTGGGCAACCACATGCATCAGTCGCTTCAGGTTGTGGGTTGATAACCCGAGATCTTCCAGGGATTGAGCGGATGACTGCCGTTCGAGAACCCGCATCACCACTTTTTCGCCATTGATGGTGGGCAGGGTGGATATCCGCAAATCCACGATACGCATCGGCGTTTTTACCGTGATCCGGCCATCCTGGGGCCTGCGGCGCTCGGTAATGTCCATTTCGGCCATCACCTTGATGCGGGAAACCACCGACATCAACAGGTTGGTCGGTATCTGGATTTTGTCTTGCAGCACGCCGTCAATCCGGTAGCGAACCACCAGTGACTTGGTGCGGGGGTGAACGTGTATGTCGCTGGCGCCCAGTCGCAGGGCTTCCAGGATGATGGCGTTGACCAGGCGAATGGCGGGCGGTTCTTCCGAACTGCCGAGTAATTGTTCAAGGGATTCCTGATCGCCGTCGTCGTCGAGAACAATTTCGACACCCTCGTAAGGGTCGTCAGTGCCTACTTTGGTGGCGATGTCATCCAGATCGCTGGTTTCGCCAAAAAGTTCCGTCAGTTTGGCCTGCATCTGGGAGGTTTCACAGAGCAGCGGGTGAATGGTGTAGCCGGTCATGAACCCGAGCTCGTCAATCAGGTTCACGTCCATCGGATCCACCATGGCTAGGCGCAGGCGCTGGCCTTGCACGCGCATGGGAAGTACCAGCTGTCGAGTGCAGATTTTTTGGGGGATCAGCGACAGCACGCTGGGGTCGGCCTGGAACTCTCGCAGATCGACATCTTCGAACATCATGTCGTCACGGAGCAGTTCAAACACTTTACGGAACTCGACCCAGTCGTACTTCAGCAGGGTGCGAATCACCGGGCTCTTCTTGCTCTGCATTTCCCGGTGCAGCTGCTGAATCTGCTGGGCATTCAGCCAGCCTTTTTTGTGCAGCATGATGGCAAGCTGGCTGCGGTTAGTGGCCGTCAGCTTGCTGATGGTTTCCAGATCCTTGCTCTGCTTTTTGGTTTGCTGTTCGAGGGCCCGGGTGCGCTGAATCAGTTCGTACTGCTCCAGTGCCAGCGCAATGGTGAGGCGGATGTCGTCGTCGTTCCAGGGCTTGAGAATAAAGCGGTATACCGCACCATCGCGGATGGAGCCCATTACGGCATCGGTATTCGCATGGCCGGTCAGCATGATACGAATGGTCTGAGGCCAACGCTCCCGCACCTCACTCAGCAGCTCGCTGCCGTTCATGCCGGGCATCATGAAGTCCGTCATGATCAATTCGACCGGCTGCTTTTCCATAATGGTCAGCGCTTCTTTGCCGTTTTGGGCGAACAGCAACTCGTAGTTTTCCCGCTGGAAGACCCGCCGCAGCGAGGCCAGTATGTTTGGCTCGTCGTCTACCAGCAGCAGCCGGTAGGGCGCTTTTTTCTGGTCTGCGGTGGCGCCGGCCTCGGGGGCGCCGGCTTCTTTACCGTAGAACAGTGACGCGTAACGTTTTGCCATCAAACTTCCTTAGTTAATCGGTAAGGTCATCAGCACGCGAGTGCCGGTGCCTTCGCGGGAGTCGAGCTGAAGCCGGCCACCATGTGCTCGGGCGGTGTCCAGGGCAACGGTGAGACCCAGGCCCGTGCCGGAGCCAATCGGACGGCTGGTAAAAAAGGCGTCGAACACCTTGGGCCGTTGGTCTTCCGGGATGCCGCTGCCGTTGTCCTGGATGACGATGTGAATGTCTCCCTGCTGGATCAGGGTTTTGACCAGAATGCGGCCGGGGCCCTTGTCCGGCTCGGCATCCCGAATGGCCTGGGCCGCGTTATCCAACAGGTTGAAAAACGTTTGCGACAGCTTTGATGGATGCCCGGAAACCTCCGGCACGTTCTCAAGCCGTTCGACGATTTCAAGGCCGTGGCTGTATTCGGTCTGGACCAGGTGAATGGCGCTGGTCAGCAAACTGTTGATGTTGCAGCGGGTGTAGTCAGCCTGATCGATGCTGGAGAAGGTTTTGAGATCGGAAACAATGCTGGCGATGCGTTTGGCGCCGTCAATGGATTCCGCGAGCAGATCGTTGAAATCGGCCATCAGGTCCTGGTTGGCAGGGGTCTCCGGAAGTACTTCCGCCAGATCTTTCACGTACTCCCGGGCCACCCGCAGATTGCTGCTGATGAAGCCAATGGGGTTATTGATCTCGTGGGCGACACCCGCGGCCAGCTGGCCAACCGAACGCAGGCGTGCGCTTTCGTAGAGTTCCTGCTGAGTTTGCTTGATCACGCTGACCTGTTCATCCACCTGTTGCTGCAGCTGATCGGACAGGGCCCGGTAGCGGGCTTCAGACGCCTTCAGGGCCTCATTCTGTCGCTGCAGTTCGGCGTAGCCTGCTTCGGTGGCATCGTGGTGTAGGTTGGCGGCCAGTCGGTATTTGGCGACGAACATCATCAGGAAGCCCACCATGTCGGCTGCCGCTTGACGCTCCTGCTCATGTTCACCGCCGCTAAGCCAGCCGACAGTTTCCAGGTTGAACTCCACCGGCACGGCATCGGCTCCGGGGCGGCTTGCGCCCAGGGCTATCGGTTTAGCACACAGGTCACTCAGGCAGCGGTTCAGCCGGTCGAGCTGGTCGTTGCTCAGGAGATCATTGAGCGTTGGGTCGTCTTCGAAATTACGCACCGGACGCCTCCGGGTTGTTGCGGCTGAGCCTCTCCACAAACTGTTGCCGGCTGATGTCATGATCGGTGGCAAGCCGGAACTCGTCATCGATCACCGTGTACAGCCGGTCCAGCAGTATCCGGAAGGTTTCGATCACCCCGTCACCCTTTAAAGCCGCTGCCATGACCAGC
Organism: Marinobacter sp. SS5-14b; assembly: GCF_030541005.1. GTDB lineage: Bacteria > Pseudomonadota > Gammaproteobacteria > Pseudomonadales > Oleiphilaceae > Marinobacter. The sequence continues at coordinate 437,142 of NZ_JASSVM010000002.1, forward strand.
GGTGACCAGGGGGTGCCTGCCCAGCGTGTTTGAAGTTCCTCTTCCGGCACCACGCCGGGTATGTCCCGTTTGTTGAACTGCACCACCATGGGCAGGGTATCGATATCCAGGCCGACCTTTTCCAGGTTCTCCTCCAGGTTGCCGAACGCGGTGGCGTTGTTGTCTTGCTGTGAGGGCTGGGAGTCGGCCACGAACACCACGCCGTCGGCGCGGGACAACACCGCTTTGCGGGTGCTGTCGTGCTGAACCTGACCGGGCACGGTATACAGTTTCAGGCGCAGGTCGAGGCCGGAACTGCCGCGCAGACCAATGGGCAGCATGTCGAAAAACAGCGTTCGGTCATCCCGGGTTTCCAGCACCATCAATTCGCCCTTGCGCTCGGGATTGAGCAGGGAATGCAGCTGCATCAGGTTGGTGGTCTTGCCGCTCAGGGCGGGGCCGTAGAACACCACTTTCAGTGCAAGCTTGTTGTCGTCCGGGCTGAAGTCAGGCATTGGATCTCACTTGGTTCAGTCGTCACTCAGAAGCACGGAGCCATCGGCATCGCGCTGTACCCGGGTGATGCCCGGATTGTCGGCTTCCAGCCTCAACAGTTCGTCCTCCCTGGCTTTGATCAGTGCCCGCTGGGCGTCGTTCTCTTCCCGCAGGCGCTGGTTTTCTTTGTGCAGCTGGTACAGATCGATGGCGGACTTGAGGGCAGCAACCACCTCGTAATCGTCCCAGGGCTTGGACAGATACCGGTACACTTCGGCCTGGTTGATGGCTTTGATCATGGATTCGCGATCGCCGTAGGCGCTGAGCACCAGTCGAATGGCGTGGGGCTGCTTCTGTTTGGCAAACTGCAGATAGGTAACGCCATCGGCAGTGGGCATCTGGTAATCGGAGACAATGACCGCGTATTCGTGCTCCAGCAGGCCACTCAGGGCATCTTCTACCTTGCTGTAGGTATCTATCTGCCAGCCCTGGGGTTTCAGCAACCGCCGCAGGCTGTTCAGGATGTTCGGTTCGTCGTCTACCAGCTGAATTCTGATCATGCCGGGTTCTCCGTTTCGTCGTCGTCCGGTCGGTGTACATACAGAGTGTAGCGGTGTCCGTCGGGCTCGCCTTTTTCGAAGGCAGCGAGCTTGTCGATCAGCATGGCGGTCATTTCCTTGCCTTCGTTCAGCAAAAGCATGCCGGAGGCCGCGTAGAGGTTTTTGGCCAGTACCATGCCGGGCTTCAGGCGCAGGGTGTCGAGGATCATGATGGACGGGTCTTCGTGATCGACGTCCGGCGCCAGCTCAATCAGCATTTCAATAAAGCGGTCGGTCAGCTCCGGGTCGTAGAGCCTGTCCCGGTAACGCTTGAGCAGTTTGATGGCGTTGTCCCGGTTGACCTTGCGCTCCAGGATCAGGCCGAACTGGAGCTCGATAAAGTCCACGGCCAGTTTGAGAATGCGAGATTCCAAGGGAATCTCGCTGCCTTCCAGACGCTCGGGCACGCCGTAACCGTTCCATTTCTCCTGATGATGCCGAATGATCTTCGCGGTGTCTTTCAGGGGTTCCAGGGCCATCAGGATCTGTTCGCCGGCTACAGGGTATTTCAGGTATTCCAGGCGTTGATCCTTGCTGAGCAGGTCAGAGGGGGCCATAAACAAATCGTCTGGCCAGCTCAGCTTGCCCAGGTTGTACAGGGCCGCTGCCATGGCCAGGTTGCGGATTTGCTCGGCGTTCAGGCCGATAAACTCGCCGAACACCTTGACCAGAGTGATGACCTTGGCGTTGGGTTGCCGGTTGGCGGGCAGGCGTTTGTTGATGAGGGATGAAAACACCTCGGTGGTGGTCACGTAGCTCTGGCTCAGTTCCTTGTAGGCGAGGTCGAGCATGTCTGCGGTTTCTTTCAGCTCTTCCGTGCGTTCGCGAACTTTGTCTTCCAGGCTGACGTTCAGATCCTGCAGCTCTTTGTTCTGCTTGCGGGTGAGTTTCTCAAGGGCCAGCCGGCGTCGTTCTGAATACTGGAATGCCAGAGCCTGACGAATGATCAGGCGCAGCTCGTCGTCATCCCAGGGCTTGCTGATGTAACGATAGATCTGACCATCGTTGATGGCTTTGACGGTGGACGTAATATCGGCGTAGCCGGTGAGCAGGATCCGGATGCACCAGGGGTATTTGCGGCGAATTTCTGCCAGCAAGGTGGGGCCGTCCATGCCGGGCATGCGGGCATCGGAAATCACCAGGTCGAATTTGTCCGCAGCCATGGCTTCCAGCGCTTCTTCCCCGGAATGGGCAATGGTCAGCTGCCAGGGCTCCTGCCGTAACACGCGCTTCAGGCTGCGGAGGATGTTTTCTTCATCATCCACCAACAGCAGCCTGGCGTTTGCAGGCGAGCCCTCCTGGGCGGTGCCGGATTGGGGGGTGGAGTCAGCCATGGTTGTCCGGGTCCGGTTGGGTTACGGGCAGCGTTATTCTGAAACGGGTGCCTTGCCCAGGCGTGCTGCTGGCCTCAATCTTGCCGTTGTGTTTTTCGACGATGTTGAACGACAGTGAAAGCCCAAGCCCGGTACCCTTGCCGATAGGTTTGGTGGTAAAGAAAGGCTCGAAGATGCGGTTGAGGTGCTCTTCGGAAATGCCTTTGCCGGTGTCCTCCACCTCTATCTCCACGTTGCCGTTGGTGTGGCGCGTGCGAACCGTGATCTTCCCAAACTCTTCGATGGCGTGGGCCGCGTTCACCAGCAGGTTCATGATCACCTGATTGAGCTGGGACATGATGCACTCGATCTCTGGCAGCTCACCGAACTCGCGGATCACTTCGGCTTTGTACTTCAGCTCGTTGTTGACCACATTGAGGGTGGTTTCGATGCCTCGGTGCAGGTCGGCCAGTTTGAACTCCTCATCCTCGATGTATGAAAAGTCCTTCATGGCGGAAATAATGGTTTTGACCCGCTCGATACCTTCTCTGGATTCTGCCAGCAGGTCTTTCAGATCGTCGCGAAGGTAGTCGTAGTCAATGTTCTGTTTGATCAGCCGCAGGTCTTCCAGAGATTTTGCGGAATCGACCGCATCGGTCAGCCGGAACAGGTCGGTGAGGTAACTCTCCAGGCTTTGCAGGTTGGAATAGACATAGCCCACCGGGTTGTTGATCTCGTGGGCGACACCGGCGGCTAACTGGCCGATGGCCGCGAGCTTCTCCGACTGCAGCAGCTGCCGGTTGGCTTGCTCGAGCTTCGCGTTCAGGGCTTCCTGGTCGGCATTGGTAGGAGCAGCATGTGTCATAGCGGTACCTGCAGGTGCGCGGACTGGGCAGTCGTTGTTGTATTTGTACCGTCCGGTATCGGCCGGACCGGGCAAGCCTGTAAATTCAAATAATTTTGATCTGGAACAAGTATAGACTCGTAGAATTCAGGTTTCGGTTAATTTTGGTATCTGTTCAAGGGGCTTAAGTTATTAATTCCATATGGATTATGTGGATATTGCCTTTCCGCTTGATTGCAATTTACTCATAAGTCTCTGTTTGGCCTGCATCGAGTGTCGTGGCCCTGTTTTGTGATGAGCCTCACAAAACTGTGTCTTCCCATGCAGAATTGTTAAGAATCGTAGCGCCTTAGCGACCGGACCATGAGCTTGCGCTATTCTCGTACGCTAAATAAGACTTTTGTCGGACACCCACGTTCATGCTTCACCGCCTTAAAAACGACTTCCGGTTATCCATTATCACACTGCTTGGCATCAGTGCGATTCTGGGTATTTCGCCCTTTGCGATCATGCGCTTTGTTGAGGGTAATCCGCTTGCCGGCTGGGTTGATCTGGGTATTCTGTCAGGCATCGTAGCCAGCCTTGTGTATGCCTGGGTAACCGGCGATACCCGGCGCAGCGGTATGTTCCTGGCGTTCATCATCTGTGCCGGTGCCGTGGTGGTGGGGGCGGTGATGGGCGAGGCCGGGCTGTTCTGGCTGTTTCCCTGCCTGGTGACCACTTTTTTTCTGGTATCGAGCTGGGTTGCCGCGGTTCTGAACCTTGGGTCGGTATTGGCGCTGATGTCCATTGAAACCGCGTACAGCTCGCCTGTGCAGATGTGGACCTTCGCGGCCACGGCGACGGTCGTCAGTGCCTGTGCTTACGTGTTTGCCTACCGCAATCAGGATCAGCGGGAACGGCTGGAGCACCTGGCCACTATTGATCCCCTCACCGGAGTCAAGAACCGGCGCTCGATGGATGAGGAGCTGGATCTGGCTGCGGCGAACGCCGAACGGACCGGTTTGCCCTATGCCCTGGTGATGCTGGACCTGGATCACTTCAAGCAGATTAACGACGTGTACGGCCACGGCGTTGGCGACAATGTACTGACCGACCTGGTGTCGTTGATCGAACACAATACTCGCAGGTCTGATCAGCTCTTTCGCTACGGCGGTGAGGAGTTTGTGCTGCTGTTGCCCGGCGTGGACGGCGACGGTCTGCAGTCGGTCATGAATAACCTGCAGCAGGTGCTACGCAAGCGCCTGAAGTACCCCGGAGGCCCGGTTACCTCTTCGTTCGGCGTGGCTTTGTTGCGCCACGGTGAAAGCGTTGAGAGCTGGTTAACCCGGGCGGATGAAGCGCTCTACAAAGCCAAGGAAGCCGGCCGGGACCGGATTATCTTTGCGGACGAGTCGGGTCAGGTTGTTGCGGCACCGGCCTGAGCAATGGCTTTGTTGTTCCTGTTGCCGCGGCCGCCGTCCTCAGGCCGGAAGCGGAACAGTCGCCAGCCGAGCAACAGGCTGGCGGACGTCAGCCCGGCAGTAAGCCCTACCCAAAAGCCAGCGGCGCCAAGTGCAGGCAGAAGCCAGTCGGTAAATGTCAGCAGGTAGCCCAGTGGCAGCCCTACACCCCAGAATGAGAACAGCATGATGAACATCGGGATGCGGGTGTCTTTGTAGCCTCGCAGGGCACTGATGCAGGTCACCTGGATAACATCGGCAATCTGGAACATGGCGGCAAAGGTGAGCAGCCGAATAGTAACCGCCCGCACCTCCGGATCAATGGTGTACAGGGCGGCAATCTGGCCGGCAAATACAAACAGGAGGGTGGCAAAAATCAGCGCTACCGCTGACGCCAGCAGCAGGGAGCTGCGAGAAATCAGCCGCGCGGTATCCGGTGCCCGGGCTCCGATCAGAAAACTGACCCGCAAGGTCAGCGCCATGCCGATACTGAGTGGCAGCATGAACAGTAGCGACACGACATTCAGGGCGATCTGATGGCCCGCAACGGTCACCGGCCCCAGCGGTGCAAGGAACAGGGCAATCACCGAGAACATGCTGGCTTCGACAAAAATGGTGAAGCCGATGGGTACGCCAATTCGAAGTATGTAACGGATGCCTTCCAGATTGGGCTTCACCCAATCCTCAATTAAGTGGAATTGCCGGAAGGTTTTGCTGTGGTTGAGATAGACCAGCAAGGCCAGGGCGGCGACGCCGTTCGACACGGAGGTTGCCCAGCCACAGCCAACGCCACCCATAGCAGGCAACCCCAGTTTGCCGTAGATGAAGATGTAGTTCAGCGGCAGATTGATCAGCGTGCTGAGGACCGAAAACGCCATAATCACCCGGGTGTGACCAAGGCCGTCGGTCAGTCCGCGCAGCGAGTTCATCAGCAGCATGGCCGGAATACCCCAGGCGAAGGCGTTCAGATAGCCCTGGGTGATGCCGGCGGTGTTGGTTTCCATGTTCAGTAGAGCAAGCACCGGATGTACGTTGGTCAACAACAGCACCATCACCAGGGTGCCTGCCGCCGAAATGTAGATGCCCTGCCAGGTCGCGGGCATGATCTTGTGGGTGGTGCGGGCGCCGTTATAGCCGGAAATGATGGGCTGAAGGGCGCCTAGCATGCCCATGAAAAACAGAAACAAAGGCATCCACAAGCTGCTGCCGATACCCACCGCCGCAAGATCTTCTGCGCTGGCATGGCCCGCCATCACGGTGTCGATGACGCCGTTGGCCATTTGCGCTACCTGGGCAATCAGAATGGGGCCACCCAGAATGGCGAGGGTTTTCCATTCAGTCAGCGTGCGGCTGATCAGCGGTTTGCGCACTTCCGGTAATGGCTGGTGGGTTTCATCCATGGCATTCAGGGCTTTGGCTGCGGGTGTATGGAACATATCGGTCTGATGTGACCGGTCATCTTACTCGATTCACCCGGCACTGGCTTATAGGGGTTTGCACGGCGTCAGGCGCTGCATTGGCCCGGTAAAACGAGTACAGTATCGGCCCGGATATTTTCAGGTGTGGTGATATGGCGTTTCTGATTCTGGTGACCGTGCTGTGGGCCTTCTCGTTCAGTTTGATCGGCGAATTTCTTGCTGGGCGAGTGGACAGTGACTTTGCCGTACTGAGCCGGGTGCTGTTGGCGGCGCTGGTGTTTTTGCCGTTCACCCGCTGGCGTGGCGTGCCCGGCGGTCTGAAGCTGGGCATTATGGTCACCGGTATGCTGCAGTTCGGGATTACCTATCTTTGCCTGTATCGCTCTTTTGCCTACCTCAGTGTGCCGGAAGTACTGCTGTTTACGATTTTCACCCCGTTGTACGTCACCCTGGTGGATGATGCGCTGTTCCGGCGCTTTTCACCCGTTGCACTGCTTGCCGCGGTGATTGCCACCCTGGGCGCCGGGATCATTCGTTACGATGGCCTGAGTGAGGATTTTCTGATCGGATTCCTGCTGTTGCAGGTGGCCAACATGACCTTCGCAGCGGGCCAGGTGGGATACAAGCATGTGATGCGCCGTTACCCGCTGGAAATACCGGGTTATCGCACCTTTGGCTATTTCTTCTTCGGTGCGCTGGTGATAGCCCTGCCCTCGTTCCTGATCTTCGGCAACCCGGAAAAATTACCGGCGACCGCCCTACAGTGGGGCATTCTGGCCTGGCTGGGCCTGGCGGCCTCGGGTCTCGGATTGTACCTATGGAACCGGGGTGCCTGTGAAGTGGATGCCGGCACGCTGGCGGTGATGAACAATGCGCTGGTGCCTGCCGGCCTGTTGGTGAATCTGTTGATCTGGAATCGGGATGCAGACTTGCTACGCCTGGCGCTTGGCGGTGTGGTGATCGGTTTTTCATTGTGGGTAAATGCCCGATTCCATCCCCGTGCCCGGTTGCACGCCCCTGCCTGATCGGTCGCAGGCTAAAGATTCCGCCCAGGGCGCCGTTACATCTCAGTGACACGGCGTTACCTTTCTATATTTCCTTGATATATATCCAGACGTACCCTATCACTGGATAAATAACTCCAAGCCCAGCGGATACTCATTTTCATGCGCAAGAACCTGCCTGTTACCCAGCGGGAAATCAACATACCTGCCGGTATGCGATTGATCAGCACCACCTCCCTGAAAGGGGTGATTACCTACTGCGATGATGATTTTGTGACCATCAGCGGCTACTCGCGGGACGAACTGATTGGCCAGGCTCATAACCTGATTCGCCACCCGGATATGCCCCAGGCGGCGTTTGCGAACATGTGGGAGTATCTGCAGGCGGGAAAGGCCTGGATGGGCGTGGTGAAGAACCGGGCAAAATCCGGCGATCATTACTGGGTCAGTGCCTATGTCACACCCATCTGGGAGAACAATCAGATGGTGGGCTATGAGTCTGTTCGTGTCGCCGCAACCCGTGATCAGATCGCCCGGTCAGAGCGCCTGTACGCCAAACTTTCTGAGGGTGCGGTGCCATCGTCATTAGGGACTCGAGCGGTTTCCATGCTGCGCTCCGGCTGGCCGTTTGTGGTGTCGTTGTTGCTGACGCTGGTTGCGCTGCAACTGGCGTCTCCGGTCTGGTCGCCTGCCCTGGTGGTGGGCGGGCATGCGCTGGCGTTCGGGCTGGTGTTCGGGTCTTTGTCCCGGCGGCTGGGCAATTTGCTGGCGCTCCGCCCGGATGCCTTCCAGGACCCGATCATAGCCCGAACCTACAGCGATGAGCGGGGCTTCATGTCCCGGCTGGGGCTGGTGATGCTCAGCGAAGAGGCGCGCATCCGAACAGCGCTGGCCAGAATTGATGACCAGGCCGAGCATTTGTCTGAGCAGGCCCGGGCCTCTCACCGCTACATCACCGAAGGCGCGGCCGCCATTGCCCGGCAGCGGGCGGAAACCGATCAGACCGCTTCGGCCATCAATGAAATGACCGCGTCTATCCAGGAAGTGGCAGGCGCGGTGGTGGACAATGCCCGGGAAGCGGAGCAGGCCAATCGCCTGGCCCACGATGGCAGTGCACGCAGCGGTGAGGCGCTGGCCGCTATTGAGCAGCTGGTGCAGCGGGTGGGTAGCATTGGTGAGTCGGTCACCCGGCTGGGTGAGTCGACCCGGACCATTGGTGAGGCGGCCGATCTGATTTCCGGTATTGCAGAGCAGACCAATCTACTGGCGTTGAATGCGGCGATTGAAGCCGCCCGGGCGGGCGAACAGGGCCGTGGCTTTGCCGTGGTGGCTGACGAAGTACGCTCACTGGCGCTGCGAACCCGGGAATCGACAGTGAAAATTCATGAGGTGGTGGAGGGTTTCCGGACGCAAGTGGACGAGACCATCAACGCGGTGCGTACCGGCGAAACGATTGCTGGTGAAGGGCTGGAAAAGGTGAAAGGCGCCGCGGATTCACTCAATGCCATTGTCAGCTCGGTGGACGCGATTTCCGACAGCTTCATTACGATGTCTGCGTCGTTTGAACAGCAAAGTCAGGTGTCCGATGAAATCAATCAACAGATTGTGAACATCGCGGGCCTGGCCGATCAGAGCAATGAGCAGGCCGAGGCCGCCCGTACCAGCAGCGATACCCTCAGTGGCATGGCCCAGGGGCTAAAAGATCTGATTTCCCGGTTCATCAGCAAAAGCCGTTAAATGACCAAGAGTTGGGCCGGAAACGGCCCTGTACCGGAACTCTGAACCGTGTCCCGGCACTGGCATCACGGCGCCTGTGCTGGCAGAATCCCGCCCCAACTGCCCGGAGTCACCGCTCCGGCGCCCAACGTTCGTAGTTTCCTCAGCCAAAAGCACAGGAAGAAAACACATGACACAGTCTAACTCCGCATCCGCCGAAAACGGGGCTCGCGGGCTCTGGTCGTCCCGGCTGGCGTTTATTCTGGCCGCCACCGGGTCGGCCGTTGGCCTGGGTAACGTATGGAAGTTCCCTTATGTCACCGGTGAAAACGGTGGCGGGGCTTTCGTTCTGGTGTATCTGCTTTGCATTGCCATCATCGGTATTCCCATCATGATGGCGGAAGTCTTCATTGGCCGGAATGGCCGCCATAACCCGATTACCAGTTTCAGGCTGGTCGCCGAGCGCAACCTGTCATCCCCTGGCTGGCGTATATCCGCCATTGTCGGCATGCTGGCCGCGTTCATTATTCTGTCGTTCTATTCGGTGATTGGGGGCTGGGCTGCGTCTTACATTGGCCATGCGGCCATGGGCGATTTTGCCGGTGCGACGGCGGAGTCCGTCGGAGCCTTGTTTGGCGGCCTCCTGGCCAGCCCTATGAAGCTGCTGGCCTGGCACAGCATCTTTATGGCACTGGTGATCCTGGTGGTGTCACAAGGCCTGAAAGGCGGCCTTGAGCGCGCCGTTACGATTCTGATGCCGGCGCTGTTTATCCTGCTGTTGCTTGTGGTGGGTTATGCCACCACCACCGGGCACTTTGGGCAGGCGGTCAGCTTCCTGTTTACCCCGGATTTTGGCGCCCTGACCATGAAAGGTGTTTTGGTGGCGCTGGGCCATGCCTTCTTTACCCTCAGCCTGGGTATGGCGATTATGATGGCTTACGGTTCCTACCTGGGCCGTGACATCTCCATCGGCCGCACGGCAGTGAGCGTGGCCATTATGGATACCGTGGTTGCGCTGCTGGCTGGCCTTGCCATTTTCCCGATTGTGTTCGCCAATGGCCTTGAGGCCAGCGAGGGCCCGGGCCTGATCTTCGTCACCCTGCCGCTGGCGTTCGGCAACATGCCGATGGGCGATTTGTTCGGCACCCTGTTCTTTGTGCTGTTGCTGTTTGCGGCCTGGACCTCCGGCATTTCTCTGCTGGAACCCGTGGTGGAGTGGGTGGAAGAAAAAACCAGCATGTCCCGCACCGGCAGCGCCATTGTGGCTGGCGGCTTGTGCTGGGCGTTGGGCATTGTGTCGATTCTGTCGCTCAACGTATGGTCTGACGTAGCACCACTGGGTATGTTTGCGGCCTTTGAAGGCAAGACCATGTTCGATCTGCTCGATTACTTCACCGCCAACGTCATGCTGCCGCTGTCTGGCCTGCTGACCGCCGTGTTCGTGGGCTGGTTTGTGGCCAAGGAATCGCTGAAGAGCGACCTGGCGCTGCAGGGTGGTGCGTTCAGCCTGTGGTTCAACCTGATTCGGTTTGTAACCCCGGTTGCTGTGGCGATAGTGTTTGTTTACAACCTGATGGCCTGATAGCTGACAGCAAACCTGCTTAGGCAGGCAACAAGAACCCCGGTGCTGGAGACGGCATCGGGGTTTTTGTTTTTGCCAAAAAAACCATTTGTCACCAGAATTGCATTGATATTGGTCACATTTACATCTTTTATCTAAAGGTTCAGGCGCCGAGACCGTAAAACAGTTATGGGTTCTACTTTGCCTGCTCAAACTCAATAACCACAGACATTAAGGAATCGTGCATGTCGATCCTCGCCAAGCTGAACGACGTCTCGGTTGGAAAGAAACTCGGTGCCGGCTTTGCGGTGCTGGTGCTTCTTACTGCCGCGGTTGCGATCATCGCGATAAACACTCTGAACGCCTACAACGAGCGCTCGTTGATCGTTGCTGCTGCCAGTTCAGCGGAAAGTTATCTGTTGGACGCTCGTACGGACGAGAAAAACTTCCAGCTTCGGCGCGAGACCCGGTATCTGGAGGCGGCGGAACAGTTGGCGGATAAAGCGGCCGAAACCGTTTTGCCCCTGAAAGACGTGTTGGTGGTGCCTGCGGACCATGAGCGGGTCGAATTTATCATTGAGAACGTCAGGATCTATAAAAGCCAGCTCGAAGCGCTTTCACGGGCGTTGGATGGTCGGCCGGATGGCATACTGGCAGCAGAGGAAGAGCTTCGGAAAACGGCCAGGGCTATGGTGGACAAGGCCGTTGAGCTGCAGGAAGTCCAGGTCGAGCGAATGGAAGAGCAGTTCAGCAGCGCGGTCGCTCTGTTGATTACGGTAACGGTCATTGCGTTGATTGTTGCGGTTGGCATTGCCTGGTTCATGATCCGCTCTATTACCGGCCCGATCCGTCAAACCGTTGAGGTGGCGAACGAAGTGGCTTCTGGCAATCTGACGGTCGAGGTTAAAGCCGATCGCAGTGATGAGTTTGGTACTCTGCTGGCCGCGTTTTCTACCATGGTCACCAAACTCCGTGACCTGATCCAGCAGATCGACACCGGTGCCTCCAACATTGCCTCCTCGTCCGAGGAGTTGTCGGCGGTGACTGACCAGACCCGTCAAGGTGTTGCAGAGCAGCGCGACCAGACCGACCAGGTGGCCACTGCCATGAACGAAATGGTGGCTACCGTCAACGATGTGGCCAAGAGCGCTGAGGCAGCCTTCGAGGCGGCCCAGCGCGCCAGCCAGAAGTCCAGTGAAGGCCAGTCTGCGGTTAATCAGACTCTGGAATACGTGACCGACCTCAATACCAAAAACGGCGAAGTCATGGCGAAACTCCGTGGCCTGCAGAGTGATACCCAGAATATTGTGACTGTGCTGGATGTCATCAAATCGGTGGCGGAGCAGACCAACCTGCTGGCGTTGAACGCGGCGATTGAAGCGGCTCGTGCTGGCGAGCAGGGCCGGGGCTTTGCCGTGGTGGCCGATGAAGTTCGCTCGCTGGCCCAGCGAACTCAGACCTCTGCGCAGGAGATCGAAACACTCATCAACAATCTGGTGAGCAGTGCTGAGAGCTCCGTCAACAACATGGAGGCCGGCACCAAATTGGCCGAGCAGACGCTGGAGAAAGCCGAAATGGCAGGCAGCACGATCCGTGAAATGGCGGAGGCGGTGGAAGAAATTCGCCAGTACAACAGCCAGATCGCTACCGCGGCCGAGCAGCAGAGCTCTGTAGCCGAGGACATCAATCAGAACATTACGCTGATTCGCGATGTGGGCGAGCAGAGTGCCACCTCAACCGAGCAGGTGTCTGCCGCCAGTGAGGAACTGGCCAAGCTGGCCGAGGGCCTCAGTACTCAGGTGGGGCAGTTCCGGGTGTGATACCGGGAACCTGCTAACAAAAACCCCGGCATTTGATCCGTGCCGGGGTTTTTCTATTTCTGAGCGTATGCTTTATTCGAACTCGTTGTCTTCGGATTCCATCACCGCCTTGAGGCGTTCGACGTGGGGCCTTACGGCTTGTTTGTCGGATTCGCTGACGTTCTCGGCGGCCCGGGCGGCGCTGCCAACGGTGGACATCATCTGATCCATCATTTCGCGCATCTGGGCTTTGGCGGCTTCGGGCATGTCCGGATTGTTCTCCATCTCGGCGATGGCACGCTCCATTTCCGCCATATCCGGAGCCATGTCCGGCTGGGCTTCCATTTCAATGGCAAACCAGGTGCTGACGATGCGGTCGCCTTTGCGGGCCCATGCTTCCGGGCTGGAGAAGCCGAAGTCATCCACCAGGTTGTCCAGATCGTCGTACATTTCATGGCCTTTCACGTCGTCTACCATGGACGACATTACCCGCGAGAAATCCACTTCCGGATCTTTGTCGGCCGGATCTTCAAGGGCTTCAATAAAGTCCTGATGCTTGTCAATCAGCGGTTGCATGGCTTCCATGCTGGCGATAAAGGAGGTGACATCGCCTTCGGTGAGGTTCTCGCTGTGGGCCAATGGCGCCAGAGCCAGACTGAGTAGTAAAAGGCCTGCTTGCAGAAACCCTGAATGGGGTTGGGGATTCCGGATATTCATGGTGCGCTCCTTGCTGATAATTTCCTGTGAATGTTAGCAAAGAGTAATCTCAGACCGGCCAGGTTTCCAGCTCAATGAGCCTCTCAGACCTTTCCGCCCAGCAGTATCCGCACGGCAGTACAGGCGTCTTCCAGTTCGTCATCCTGGGGTTCGCGGCCGCCGATGATGTCGCTGTAAAGGCAGGATTCGGCAATGCGGACCATGAAGTAGGACAAGCTCTGCACGTTCATCGGCGGGCTCAGGTGGCCGGCGCGCACTTCGTCTTTGAGTAAGCGGGTATTCACTTCGACGGTGCGGGCGTGCAGCGTGGAGTGGGATGACGTGAGCATCTTCAGGGCGTATTCAGGATCCTGATGCAGGAATGTCCGCAGCGGTGAAAAGTGCAGGATGGTGGTGTTGATGTGGCGGAATACGCCCACAACGTAGTCGACGCCCTGGCCGGGGGTAATCGCCCGGGCTTCTTTGTAAAGGGGTTCGTACAGGGACCACAGGATTTCACCAATCAGCAGATCCCGGTTGCCTACCCAGCGGAACAGGGTGGCGCGGCCGATGTGGAGATCGTCGGCGAGGGCGGCCAGGCTGATTTTTTCGCCTTTCAACCACATTCGGCGGGCGCGTTTGAAGGCGTCCAGTGGTGTGGTTTTGCTGATGTTTCCCGTCACTTTAAGCTCTTTAGTAGGTTTGCCGTCATTTTAGCGGTTGCGGGCAGCCGGGGCTATGGGCCCTTATACCCACAAATTGCCGATGGGCGTGTCCGGGCTGAAATGGTGCAGCACCTGAGCCTGGAACAGTTCGGCGGTGGCAATGGCGTCGATCAGGGCGTTGTGGCCGGCGTAATGGGGTAAACCGTAACGTGTTCGGCTGTCTGGCAGCCGGATGGAGACAGGCTGCTTGCCCATCAGTTGCTGCCAGCGGCTGGGATTTCGGTGGGGGTGTAGGTGGGCCTCTATCGCCATGGTGTCGATCACCGGAAACCTGAGTTGTTCTTTCAGGCGCCACTGCAGAGCCGCGTTGAGGAACGGGCGCTCTATGTTGCGGAAGTGCACCACCGGAATTCGGCCGGTGAGGTGCTGGAAGAGTGGGTCGAGCACGTCTTCCAGGTCCGGCGCCTGGTCGATTTCGGCGTGGGTGATGCCGTGGATGGTAATTGAGGTCTGGTGCAGTGGCAGTTTTGGGCGGACAACCTGGTGCCAGGAGTTGCCAAGCTGAATGCCCTCAAGGGTAAATGGAACCAGGCCGATGCTGACAATGGAGTGTTTGTCGGCCTCCAGCCCGGTCGTTTCGAAGTCCAGAGCGAGCAGTGGCACGTCCTGAATCGGGGTTTCCGGCGCTGGGCAGCCCGCTTGGTAAAACGCCCGGATTCTTGGGTCCGTGGCGATTTCAGCCTGCTGGCGATAGTTCTCGGGCCAGTTCTGTCGGTTGTTCCGGCTTTTGATGTCAGACATTTCTGGAGGTCCCGGCGTTATAACGGAATCTCAGAAACTTCTGGGCGTTGCTGACCACCTGGAAGGCGTCTTTCAGGTGGCTGCGCTCAAAGGGCGAGAGATCTTCCGGGCGCACGTTGTTGTCCGGATCCCGGCCTTCTTCGATGGCCAGGGCCTGATGACGGATGCGCACGATGGAGATAAATTCCAGAGCGTCGCGCAGGTTGCCGGCATCGTCGTCGACCAGCAGTTTGGTTTTGGCGATGTCTTTCAGGCGCTCAAACGAGTTCTGGGAGCGGGCACCACAGGCCAGCGCGTGGACGCGAATCAGATCCGACAGAGGTGCGGTGCCCCGGCGTTTGAGGTTGAATGTTTTCTGGTGCTTGCCGTCTTCTTCCAGTACGAAGGTGCGGAAAAAACCCAGCGGCGGCGTGCGGTTGAGGGCATTGCGGGCTAACAGGGTCAGGAAGCGTTGGCTGTTGGAGGCCTTCTCTGTAATCAGGGTTTTCAGCTGTTCCGCCAGGTCGGTCTGGCCGTGGATGCCGTCCAGGTCAAAGAAGATGTTGCTGTTCAGCAAGGTCTGGGCGTTAGGGCTGTCGATCCACTCGGTGAAATAGCCTTTCCAGACGCTGAGGGGCTGGCGCCAGCGGGGGTTGGTGGCCATGATGTCGCCGGTGCAGTAGGTGTACCCGCATTCCGCCAGTCCGTCGGAAACGAATTTTGCCAGTGCCAGGAAGTAGTCGTCGTGCTCTTCGGGAATGAAGCTGTCGTCCAGGATCATGGCGTTGTCCTGGTCGGTCACCACCAGCTGTTCGTCCCGGGCCATAGAGCCCAGTGCCATGAAGCAGTAGGGCACGGGCGGCGGCCCGAGCTTTTCTTCGCCCAGCTCCAGGAGCTTCTGGCTGAAGCTGCGGCCAATGCCCGCCATGGCGCTGCCGATCATGTGGGAGTTGGCGTCTTCGTTGACCATGCGCACAAAGCTGTCGCGCACGTCCTGGCTGACCTTTTTAAGGCCTTTCACGTCTTTCTGCTGATAGATGTGGCTGACCAGGAACAGGCTGCTCTGGCTTTCGTATTTGACGATATCAGACAAGGCCACCACGCCGCGCACCTCGTCACCATCGATCACCGGCAGATGGTGCACGTTGTTGTGCAGCATGGTGAGCATGGCTTCGAAAATGAATGAGCGAGCGCTGATGGTGATCAGGCCTTCGGTCATGATCTCGCTGATCGGGGTTTCCGAGGCCAGGGCATGGGTGACGGCGCGGGTGCGCAGGTCGCGGTCGGTGATGATGCCCTTAAGCCTGGGGCGGTCTCCGGTTTCGTCCATCAAAAGCAGAGCCGAGACGCCGTTTTCGGTCATGATTCGTGCCGCTTCCTGAAGCCGAACGGTTGTCGGCGCGGAAATGGGCTCACGGGAGATCAGCCGGGTGACCTTGGCGGTCATCAGCTCATTGGATTTTTCCCGGCGTGAGACCGCCGAGCGCAGGCGACTGCGGTCTTCGATCTCAACAAAATCGGCAAAGCTTTCGTCCTGCTCCCAGAGGTACTGGAAGACCTCTGCCGGAATTTTGTAAATCAGGCAATCTTCAATGGCCTTGACCGGAAAACGCACTTTTTTGTGCATCAGCAAACCGAACTGGCCGAAAATTTCACCTTCCCCCACCCGGCTGTAGAGTTCGCCGGAGCGGCGGAAGATTTCGACCGCACCACTTCGAATGTAGTGCAGCCAGAGTGCCTGTTGGCCCAGCTCCACAATTTGAGTGCCGGCTCGAAAATACACCACCTCAATGCTCGCGACGATGCGGTCCAGCAATTCGTCTGGCAATTCGTCAAAGGGGGCGTACTGGGTCATGTGATTGCGGATGTCCAGCAGTTCGGCCTGCATGCTATCTCCAGCTAGTGCGTGGTCTGGGCAAACTATAGCAGTTGTCTGTTTTGATGGTGTACCTTTGACATTTTATCGAGCGCTTGGCGGAGATTGAGTATGGTAAATAAGTTACTGGTCACCGGCGGCATTCGTTCCGGTAAAACCGGCGTGGCGGAGCAGAGGGCACTGGCAGCGACGTCCAAGGTTGTATACGTTGCAACGGCGACCGCCGGTGATGATGAAATGGCGTATCGAATCAAGCGTCATCAGAGTCTTCGGCCCGAAGACTGGGGGCTGGTTGAGGAACCGGTTCGGCTGGCGCAGGTGCTGAAAGGGTTTCGAGTACAGGCAGCGCAAACGCCGATGCTGCTGATTGATTGTATGAGCCTATGGTTAAGTAACTTGCTGATTGCGGGTGACGATGTTTTCGCGCAGGAGCGACAGGCACTTCTGGATCAGCTGGAGGCCTATCCGGGTTCATTGATTATCGTCACCAATGAGGTAGGGCTTGGCACCATCGGTATGGACCCGCTCACCCGCCGCTTTGCGGATGAGCTGGGCTGGCTGAATCAGGATCTGGCCCGGCTGTGTGATGAGGTGGTGATGTCGGTGGCCGGCCTGCCACTGGTGCTCAAGGCTGGTGGCTGATCAGGCTGCGAAATACGCCAAAGTCGGATTGATCGACCTGTAACCGGCTGCGGCAAGCATAAGGTACAGCAAAGCCAGTGAATGACTTTTCCAGAGGAATGCCCAACACATCCGCCAGCACCATGCGGATAACACCGCCGTGGCAAACCACCAGAATCCGTTGCCCGGCGAGTTTTTCCTGCCACCGGTTAAAGCCTTGGGTGACCCGCCGGTAAAAATCGGGAATGGGCTCACCTCCGGGCGGGATGAAGTTCACCGAATCCTGCCAGAAGCGGTTCAGGTGGTCGCCATACTGCTGCTGCACCTGTTCCGCGGTGAGGCCTTCCCATGCGCCGAAGCCGATTTCGCGAAGATCGTCTTCGATATGCAGCGAAATTTCCCGGTTTTCGGCCAGTTTTTCAGCGAAAAGCCGGCATCTTGTCATCGGCGAGCTGACAATGGCATCCCAGCCGTCATCGGACGTCACGGCCGCTTCCATTTGTTGCCAGCCTCGGGCGCTCAGCGGGTCATCCTGGCTGCCCCGGAACATCTGGCCACCTTCGGGCTCGCCATGGCGAATCAGGTCAATGAGGGTTGTTGTCACAGGATCACTCCGCGGATTGGTTGCTGACACCGGCATCAGCAAAGCTGGCCATCTGGTTGTGGAGTGCACAGGCCGAACGCAGCAGGGGCACCGCAACGGCGGCGCCACTGCCCTCGCCCAGGCGCATGCCCAGATCCAGCAGCGGTGAAGCATCCAGGGCTTCAAGGACAGCATTGTGCCCCGGCTCGGCGGAACGGTGGCCAAACAGAAGCCAGTCCCTGACGCCGGGTTGCTGATTCACTGCAATCAGCGCCGCTGCCGACACAATAAAACCATCCACCAGAACCGGAATACCCCGGGCGGCACAGCCCATGATCGCACCCGCCAGACCGGCAATTTCAAACCCGCCCAGTGAGGCCAACACCTCCAGTGGCGTTTTACGGTTGCCATGGCGAGCCAGTGCTTTTTCAACGACGGTGATTTTTCGGGCTACGCCTTCTGCATTCAGGCCAGTGCCGGGACCGACCAGTTGTTGCGGGCTGTGGCCCAGCAGCGCACAGGCGATGGCGGCTGCGCTGGTGGTATTGCCAATGCCCATATCGCCACCGATAAACAACCGGCTGCCGGATTGGGCGGCCCGCTCGGCAGCCTTGTCGCCGCTATTGAGTGCGGCTTCGACTTGAGAGTTGGTCATTGCGCAGGTTTCCGCCATATTGGCCGTAGCGGGCGCGATGACCTGATGAACCACGCCGGGAAGTTCAGGTACCTCACCGACTGTACCCAGGTTGACCACTTCCAGGCTGGCGTCGAGCTCTTTTGCCATCACGCTGATGGCGGCGCCACCGCTGGCGAAATTGGCGATCATTTGCGCAGTGACCTCCTGGGGAAACGCGGAAACGCCTTCGGCACACACGCCATGATCACCGGCGAAAACCACCATGCGAATGGGGTCAATCGTGGGGGTCTCGGTACCCATAAGACCTGCCAGGGTGATCGCAACCTGCTCCAGCTTGCCCAGTGAGCCCGGCGGCTTGGTGAGTACTTGCTGACGACTCACTGCAAGGCTGGAGTGTTTGCTGGAGGGTTGGGGCGGTTGTTGTGTCCAGCTGTTGGGCAGGGTCATGGCAGTGTTCCTTGTGGCGGAAAGCGAGGATGGTCTATCTGTGGCGGAATGGTGTCAAGGTTACCGGTCTGTCGGTTAGACTTGCCGGCACTTGGTGCAGGGGGGTCGGGTTTGGACACATTTCTGGTGGCCGTGGCGGTTTGTTTGGCCGCCGTTTTGTTGGATCTGGTGGCGGGTGAGCCGCGTCGGTGGCATCCGCTGGTGGGTTTCGGGCGTGGGGCCGCGGTGCTGGAACATTGGCTGAACCGCCAGCCGAAACAGCCCGGTCGCAGCCTGGCTGGCGGTTTGCTTGGCGTGGTTCTGCTGACGGCGCCGGTAGTGGCGTTGATCGGGTTGCTACCGAATGTTCTGCATGGCGGGTTGTGGCTGGCGGTGCAGGTGATTGTGCTTTGGTCGGCTCTGTCTTTGCGTGGGCTGGCCGAACATGGCAAGGCGGTGTCTGGAGCCTTGCAACAAGCCGATGGCGAGCGAGCGCGTGCGGCGGTTGGCCGTATTGTCAGCCGGGACGCTGCGGCCCTGTCGGATAGCGGTGTGGCGGCCGCTGCGACCGAGTCCATGCTTGAAAACGGTGCCGATGCGGTGTTTGCCAGCCTGTTCTGGTTCCTGGTGGCCGGGCTGCCCGGTGTGGTACTGCACCGTATGATCAACACTCTGGATGCCATGTGGGGCTACCGGAATGACCGGTTTCTCTATTTCGGACGATGTGCGGCAAGGCTCGATGACCTGATGAACTGGCTGCCGGCCCGGCTCACGGCAATCACTTACGCAGTGCTGGGCCATACCCGACTGGCCCTGCGCTGCTGGCGCAGCCAGGCAAAAACCTGGGACAGCCCGAATGCCGGGCCGGTGATGGCGGCAGGTGCAGGTGCTTTGGGGGTCACCCTGGGTGGTCCAGCGCCTTACGCCTCCGGTATCAAACATCGCCCGTTGCTGGGTGATGGGGCTGCGGCTTCCGCGCAGACGGTGGATGGCGCCATTGCGCTTGTCCGGCGTGGTGTATGGCTCTGGTTACTGGTGTTGATGGCGTTGGCGCTGGCCTTGAAAGGACTCTGGCCCGGAGGTGCAGGATGATACCGTTCATTTCCTCTGAGCCGCCCGAGCACGGTGGCCGGCTGCAGGCGGCGGTTCAGCGTTGGGGCATTCCACGGGAGCAATGGCTGGATCTTTCCACCGGCATCAACCCGATTCCCTGGCCGGTTCCGGAGATTCCGCCAGAGGTCTGGCAGCGCCTGCCAGAGCCGGATGATGGGTTGGAAGAGGTTGTTCGTGTCTGGGCCGGGGCATCGGAAGGCGCCGGTTGCTTGCCCGTGGCGGGCAGTCAGGCTGCGATCATGGCGTTGCCGATGGTGCGGGCCCGGCTTTATAGCCTGGGCCGGGTGGCGATCCCTATGCCGGGCTATCGTGAACATGGCCAAGCCTGGGCTCGGGCCGGCTTCGAGGTGGCGGGTATCACTCCTGGGCAGGCCGCAGCACAGGATTTATCCTGGCTGGACCGGTTCGATGTGGTGGTATGGATTCACCCGAACAACCCGAGCGGGCAGTTGCTGTCGTCGGAGCATCTATTGGCGTGGTGCGAGCGCCTCCAGCAGCGAGGTGGCTGGCTGGTGGTGGATCAGGCGTTTATTGAGGGCAATCCGGACCACTCCCTGGATTTCCGGGCTGGCGTGCCGGGTCTTATCGTACTGCGCTCACTGGGCAAGTTCTTCGGCCTGGCCGGTGTACGGGCCGGGGCTGTATTGGCCGAACCGGAGTTGACTGAACAGCTGGCATGGCAGCTTGGCCCCTGGCCGGTTAACGGGCCGGCCCGTTATCTGATGGCCCGAGCGCTGGCGGACGTTGACTGGCAGACAGCTGCCATTGCAAAACTGCAGGCGGCCAGTATCAGGATGAATGACTTGCTTCAGGCGTCGGGTTTCCCCGTACCCTCCGGCACGCTGTTATTCCGGTATATTTGCGCCCAAAACGCCGCTGAGATCAGCGCCGGGCTTGCCCGCTGCGGCATACTGGTACGCCAGTTTGATTCGCCCCCGGCGCTGCGTTTTGGTTTGCCGCCCGATGAAGCCGGCTGGCAGAAACTGAGCCGCCAGTTGAAGGAATTGTCGTATCTCATTGACCAATCGGAGGCCGGTTGATAGCCTTGCCCCCGCTTTCAGGTGCTCCCCTGTCCGCGCAGGCTGGCGATAGTCGTGTGGATATACGGAGTGAAACGGGAAGCCGGTGAGAAACCGGCGCTGCCCCCGCAACGGTAAGCAGGTCAAAGGCAATCCAATGCGCCACTGTGCCCACGGCATGGGAAGGTGATTGCCCCGGAGCAAAGGCTCCACCTGCCAGCCCGGAGACCGGCCTGAACGCACGGAGCCTGACGGTTCCAGACACCAGACGTTGCGGAGGGCAGCGGCGGTGGGTGAATCCGGCCTTTTCAACTGAACATCGCCCCTCCACCCTCCGTTATTTCCAGCAGTCTTCCTCCGCAGTAACCAAAATCAGCCGTGCGGGTGCGTGCGGTGAACAGCGAGTGAAGACATGACATATTCTAAGGCCCTTCCTGCCCTGATGCTGGTGCCGCTGGCCTTCTCTGCCGGTGCCGCCGAAACAAAAGCCGAAGATCGCAGACTTGAACCCATCGTGGTGACCGCCACACTGGGACCGCTAACGGCTGGTGAAAGCCTGTCTTCGGTGACCGTGATCGATGAGGAAACCATCCGGCAACAGAGCCCCTCGGAGTTCAGCCAGCTGTTGAGAGGTCAGGCCGGGATCAATGTCACCGGTAATGGATCGTTTGGTAAAACCACCAGCGTGTATACCCGCGGTACAGCCAACGATTCAACGTTGCTGCTGGTTGACGGGGTGCGCCTGCGCTCAGCCACGTCCGGAGGCCCTTCCTGGCAATATTTTCCAGTTGAACTGATTGAGCGGGTAGAAATCGTCCGGGGCGCACGGAGCTCCCTATACGGTTCCGATGCCGTAGGTGGCGTGGTCCAGGCCTTTACCCTGGACCCGGAAGAGACACCGACAGGCTGGGTAGAAGCCGGCGCGGGTAATTTCAACACGCAAAAAGGCAGCGCCGGTATTGCGGCCAGCGCCGGTAACACACGAGTCAGCCTGAGTGGTTTGCACAAGGAAACCGACGGCACGGCGGTCATTACCGGTGGCAAAGACCGAGGGTTCCGGAACACCGCCGGTATCGGCCGGGTGGTTCATGAGCTGGAGTCCGGGGGAGAAGCCAGCCTGGTGATGGTGCAGAGTGAGGGCAGCACCGAATACGAAGGCGGCGACATCGATTTCATGATCCGTACCATCGGTTTCGGCCTCGAAACGCCCGTGAGCGAGTACTGGCGGCAGTCACTGCAGTTCTCCGAATCACGTGATGATACAGACAACATCACGCCTACCTATTTTGCCGCCTTCAACACCCGCTCACGGGCAGCCCGTTGGGACAACACCTTTACCTGGAACGTGCACGAACTGGTGGTCGGTGCTGAACTGATGACCGATGAAGTCAGCGGAACCACGGACTACGCCGAAAGCAGCCGAACCAACTCGGCCTTGTACAGTCAGCTTCGTTTGAACTTTGGCCCGACAGACCTGCAACTCAGCCTGCGTGGCGATGACAACGAAGCCTACGGCAAAAATGAAACCGGCGGGATCGCCCTGGGCCACGCCCTGGATCGTTCGCACCGTGTGCGTGTCAGTTATGCCACCGCTTTCCGTGCACCCACGTTTAATGACTTGTACTTCCCTGGTGCTAATCCGGACCTGAAAGCGGAAGAGTCAGGCACCGTTGAACTGGGTGCCAGTGGCCACTACCAGAACTGGTTCTGGGATGCCGTTCTGTTCCAGCTGGATGTGGACAACCTGATTGCCTGGAGCCCAACGCCCAGTGGCCTCTGGACCCCGATGAACGTGAATGAGGCCCGGATTCGCGGCGCGGAGCTAAGTGCCGGTTTCGAATCGGACGGCTGGCGTGCCGATGCCGCTCTAACCCTGCTTGATCCCGAAGATCGGGAAAGCGGAAACCGGCTCCAGCGCCGAAGTGGTAAAACCCTGCGGCTGGACCTGAGCAAGCAGGTAGGCACCTGGGACTTCGGTGGTACGGTGGTTGCCGAAGGCTATCGTTATGATGATCGCAGCAACAACGACCGGCTACCGGGCTTTGCCACCCTGGACCTACGGGCAGGCTGGCGCTTTGCTTCGGACTGGTCAACCCGGCTGACACTGGCTAACGTGCTGGATAAGGAATACAGCACGGCTCGCTACGATAGCAGCAATGATCTGGACTACATTGCTGCCGGGCGCACCGCCATGTTGACGGTTCGTTACGATATCCGATAACCGCGAAAACCATGCCGGAGAGGTGCCTGTGGTAAAGCTGAAGATTGTGGTCGCGATGCTGGGGTGGATGCTGCTCGCCTCACCGGTGCTGGGGGCTTCGGTCTGTGCCACAGATGATCTGGGTGAAGAAATCTGCCTCGATCGCCCGGCAAAGCGCATCGCTGCACTTTCACCCGGAGCCACCGAACTGGCCTGGGCCGCCGGTGCGGGTGATCAGGTTGTGGCGGTGGTTGCCTACAGCGACTATCCGCCTGCGGCCCGGAAAGTCACGTCAGTCGGCAGTCACACCCGAATGGATATGGAACGGTTGCTGCAGTTGCGGCCGGATCTGGTGATTGGCTGGGTGACCGGCAATCCCACCGAGCAGCTGGCGACGCTCAAGGCATTGGATATCCCGGTTTTTTCCATCGAACCCCGCAGCTTCGAGGCGGTCTCTCAAACCATTGAGCGTCTTTCTACGCTGGCAGGCACTGAAAGCGAGGGCTTTGCAGAGGCGGAGCGGTTTCGCCAAGGCATTGCCGGACTGCGGGCGCAGTTCGAAAAGGCCGATCCTGTGCCGGTGTTTTACCAGGTATGGGACGAGCCGCTGATGACGGTAAACAGCCAACACCTGATTGGCGAAATGATCCAGCTCTGTGGTGGTGACAATGTGTTTGGTCACCTGGGCAGGCTGGTGCCAAGAATCAGCGCCGAAGCGGTGGTTGCGGCCAACCCGGAAGCGATACTGGCGGGTGGTATGGGCGAAGAGAACCGCCACTGGCTGACCCGTTGGCAGAACTTTCCGAGCCTGACGGCGACGGCTCGCTATAACTTGTTTTTTATTCCGCCATCACTGGTACAACGGCCAACGCCGAGAATGCTGGAAGGAACGCGACTGTTCTGCGACAAACTGGAGGTGGCCCGTGGCCGTCGACCCTAGTGGAGTGATTCTGTGATCAGACCGATCGCCCTGCCACTCCTGCTGCTGGCACTGGCCAGTATATTGGCTATGGTGATTTCGGTCGGTGTTGGCAGCGTCGCCATCGCTCCTATGGAGGTTGTGTCCGTTTTTATGGGAGAAGGGGCCGACCTGCAGCGCACCCTGGTGCTTGAGCTCCGACTGCCCCGAACCCTCTCGGCTTTTGCAACCGGAGGCTTACTGGCGGTGGCCGGCGCTTTGATGCAGGTGTTGCTGCGCAATCCGCTGGCTGACCCCTACGTTCTGGGACTGTCCGGTGGCGCGGCGGTGGGGGCTTTGCTTGCCATGTTGGCAGGGCTTGGTGGTGTCATTGTTTCCGGCTCGGCGTTTGCCGGGGCGATGTTGGCCACTCTAATGGTGTTCGGCCTGGCTCACGGAACCGGCAGCTGGACACCCTCGCGCCTTTTACTGACCGGCGTGGTGGTTGCCGCAGGCTGGGGGGCCGTGATTACGCTGATGCTGGCGATCAGTCCCGCCAGAGAATTGCCTGGCATGCTGTATTGGCTGATGGGTGATGTGTCCTACGCAAGAGCTCCATGGCCGGGCCTGGGGCTGTTGTTGGTGGTGTGTGTTGTAGTAGTGCCGCTGGGACGCAGTCTGAATGTTCTGGCCCGGGGCCCGATGCAGGCAGCCGCTTTGGGCATTTCCGTGCGGCCGCTGGAGTGGCTGATCTACGTTCTGGCCAGCCTGCTGACCGCCACCGCCGTCACCATGGCCGGCAGCATCGGCTTTGTCGGCCTGGTGATCCCCCACATGCTGAGACTGGTGCTGGGTAACGACCAGCGCCTGATCTTGCCCGCCTGCGCATTGGCGGGTGGCACTTTGCTGGTGCTCGCAGACACCTTGGCGAGAGTGGTGATTGCTCCGGAACAACTCCCGGTCGGCGTGATCACCGCCTTGTTGGGCGTGCCGACCTTCCTGTACCTGCTGTACCGGAGCCGCTGATGACCGGTATCAAACGCCCGCCAATGCAGACGCTCAACACCCGGCGACTGGTGATTGATATTCCCTGCCGAGCCGATGGCTATCCGCTGGATTTAACGATCGAATCCGGTCAGGTATGGGGCGTACTCGGGCCCAACGGTGCCGGTAAAACCACCCTGCTGCACACCCTGGCGGGGCTCCGGCCTGCGCGTTCTGGTGGCCTCTATCTCGATGACCTCTCTGCGCGGGAGCTGAAGCGTCGGGCCCTTTCCCAGCAACTGGGGCTGGTGTTCCAGGACCGGCAGGACGGCTTTCCGGCTACGGTGCTGGAAACCGCATTGATTGGGCGCCATCCCTGGTTATCACCCTGGCAGATGGAAGGGGCGGACGATCTGGTCATGGCCAAAAGGTCACTTGAAGCGCTGGACGTTCTGCACCTGAAAGACCGCCTGGTCAGCACTCTGTCTGGCGGCGAACGCCAGCGTGTGGCAATTGCCACCCTGATGACCCAGTCGCCCCACACCTGGCTGTTGGACGAGCCGACAAATCACCTGGACCTGCATCATCAGGTGGCGGTCATGAAATTGCTCACCGACCGGGCGGCAGCGGGTAACGCCATTTTCATGTGTCTGCATGACCTGAATCTGGCCGCCCGCTGGTGTGATCATATTCTGCTGATGTATCCCAATGGCGGAGCCTGTTGGGGCCCGGCCGAACGGATGCTGGTGCCGAACGCTCTGGAACGTTTGTACAACCAGAAACTGGCAACAGTGGAGGTGGATGGAGCGCCTTTCTTTGTGCCAAGACGAGACTAGCTCCGACGTATAGGGAGGGTGGCGGGGCAGGGCTTTCCGGGACTGTCTGCAGCAGGGATGCTGCAGCCAAGCGTACACGGACGTATTCACCGCGTGTCCCGGAAAGCCCTGCCCCGCTGCCCGTTTGCACCAAATTCAGACGACATGGATAACCCACGAATGCCAACTGTTAGAGTCCCAGCCGCCATGATCACCGCTCCCGGCTCCGGCCAAGGCAAGTCCATGGTCACCGCCGCCCTGGCCCGACTGCACCGGAACGCCGGCCGGAACGTACGGGTGTTCAAGCACGGCCCGGATTACCTGGACCCAATGGTGCTGGAGGTCGCCTCCGGTAATCCTGTGTACCAGCTGCACCCCTGGATGACCGGTGAAGACGAATGTCGTTGGCGACTGGCCGAAGCCGCCCAGAGTGCCGACCTGATTCTGGTGGAAGGGTCCATGGGGCTGTTCGATGGCAGCCCCAGCAGCGGCGACCTGGCCAAGTTGGCGGGTATTCCGGCCCTGCCCGTCATTGATGCCAAAGGCATGGCCCAGACCTTCGGCGCGGTTGCCCTTGGACTGGCAAGCTTTGACCCGGAACTGCCGGTTCATCAGGTGATTGCCAACAAGATTGGCAGCCCATACCACGGCGAACTGCTCCGGGAGAGCCTACCCGACGGCATCAGCCTGTTGGGAGCGATACCCCGCAACGACGCCATGAACATTCCGGATCGACACCTTGGGCTGGTGCAGGCCGCGGAAATGGACGACCTCAATGACCGGCTGGATCAGGCCGCCGAAGTCCTGATAGCGGCGGGTCTGGATGCGCTGCCCAAGCCCGTGTCTTTTCATTTTGATGCACCTCCCAAACCAGAACAGCTGCTGGCTGGACATCGGATCGCTGTTGCCAAAGATGCGGCCTTCAGCTTTATCTACCGGGCCAACCTGGATCTGCTCACAGCCATGGGCGCTGAGCTGGTGTATTTTTCTCCCCTGAAAGACTCGGAAGTGCCGGCGGCGGACGCGCTTTGGCTGCCGGGCGGCTATCCGGAACTTCATGGCCAGACGTTGGCGGAAAACCAGGCGATGCTGGCGTCGATTCGCAGCTTCCATCAGGCCGGAAAGCCCATTCTGGCAGAGTGTGGAGGGCTGATGGCCTGCGCGGAAGAGATGGCAGACAAAGAAGGCAAGGTGCATAAACTGCTGGGCCTGATACCGGGCCGAGCGACCATGGCCAACCGACTGACCGCTTTAGGGCTGCAAAGCCTCGAGACTCAGCTTGGCAGTTTACGGGGGCATACCTATCACCATTCCAGCCTTGAAACGCCCTGGCAACCTGCGGCCAGGGCGCAGAAGCAGGCTGGTTCTGAGGGCGAGGCGGTGTTTCGTGATCAAAACCTGATGGCCAGTTATTTCCACGGTTACTTCCCATCCGCCCCGGATTTGGTGGCGGCGATCTTCAAGGGCGAACATTGCCTGTTTTCCTGACCACTGTCGACAACTCAATTGCAAGGAGAGTCATCATGCGTGAACGCGCCAAAGACCCTGAACGTCATGCCCAGCGGATGGCCGCCAAACAGAAAATCATGCAGGAACGTATCGCCCGCGCCCAGAAAGAACAGGGCGTGTTGCTGGTGCTGACCGGCCCCGGAAAAGGCAAGAGCAGCTCCGGCTTTGGTATGGTCGCCAGAGCCTTGGGACATGGCATGAAGGTGGGCATTGTCCAGTTCATCAAGGGCGCTTTCAGCACCGGTGAAGAAGCTTTTTTCCGGAGCCTGCCCAACGTTGACTACCACGTAATGGGGCAGGGCTACACCTGGGAAACCCAGAACCGCGAACAGGACGTCAAGAGTGCAACAGAGGCCTGGGACATCGCCGCCGCTATGCTGAAAGACCCCAGCTACGACCTGATTCTGCTGGACGAACTGAATATCGCCCTGAAGTACGATTATATCGATCTGGACCGGGTGCTGGATGACCTGCAGGCCCGCCCGGAGATGCAGCATGTGGTGGTCACCGGTCGCGGTGCGCCTCAGGAGCTGGTCGACCTGGCCGATACCGTCACCGAAATGGGTGTGGTCAAGCACGCCTTCAAGGATCAGGGCATCAAGGCCCAGAAGGGCGTGGAGCTGTAAATGCCCACCCTGATGGTGCAGGGCACCACCTCCGATGCCGGCAAGACCACGGTGGTGGCGGCCTTGTGCCGCTGGCTCGCGCGCCAGGGCGTGTCGGTGGCGCCATTCAAACCCCAGAACATGGCCCTGAACAGCGCGGTCACGATAGACGGTGGTGAGATTGGCCGCTCCACCGCCCTGCAGGCATTGGCCTGCGGCCTGGAGCCCCACAGCGACATGAACCCCGTGCTGCTGAAGCCGCAGAGTGATTGCGGTGCCCAGGTGATCCTGCGGGGCAAGGTTCACGGCAATATGGATGCGCTGGATTACCATGCCTACAAGGCTGAAGCTATGGCCTCGGTCATGCAAAGTTGGCAAGCCCTGAGCGCCCGCTATGACGTGATTATTGCCGAAGGTGCCGGCAGCCCGGCGGAGATCAACCTGCGGGCCAACGACATCGCCAATATGGGCTTTGCCGAAGCCGCCGATTGCCCGGTGCTACTGGTAGGCGATATCGACAAGGGTGGGGTTTTCGCCCAGTTGGTAGGCACACTGGCATTGATTTCAGACAGTGAACAAGCCAGAACGGCGGGTTTCATCATCAACCGGTTCCGGGGTGACATTGCGCTGCTGGAGCCCGGGCTGGACTGGCTGTCAGAACACACCGGCAAGCCGGTGTACGGCGTCTTGCCCTATCTGCACGGGCTGGTGATTGATTCTGAAGACAGCGTCAGTACCGCTGGCACCAGCGAGGCCGGCGCTCTGAAAGTGGTGGTGCCGGTGTTGCCCCGGATCAGTAACCACAATGATTTTGACCCGTTGCGGCTGCATCCGGGTGTGGACCTGATCTTTGTAGGGCCGGACCAATCTATCCCACCGGCAGACCTGATTATCTTGCCTGGCAGCAAAAGCACCCGGCACGATCTGCAGTGGCTGAAACAGCAGGGCTGGCCGGAGGCCATCCAGAAACACCTGCGCTATGGCGGCAAACTGCTGGGTATTTGTGGCGGTTTTCAGATGCTGGGGCAGCGAGTTGAAGACTCGGAAGGCCTGGAAGGCGAGACCGGCAACACCGAGGGCCTGGGGCTGTTTGATATGGTCACTCGAATGGTATCGGGCAAGCAGCTCAGGACCGTGACCGGCCAGCTGACCTCCCACCTGTCCAACGGCGAGTTATCAGCCGAGATAAAAGGCTATGAAATGCATAACGGCGTCACCGAAGGCGCAGCGCTGGTCCGCCCTTTTGCAGAGCTGGACGGCTGCCCGGATGGTGCGGTCAATGACGATCGTCAGGTAGCGGGCACCTATCTGCACGGGCTCTTTGACGAGCCTGAGGCCTGCGAGGCCATTCTGTCCTGGGCGGGCCTCAACGCACAGAGCGCGCAGTCCGTAGACTACCAGAGCCACCGCCTGCAGCAGCTCGATCGCCTGGCAGATCAGGTGGAGCAGTGCCTGGACACCGATCGGTTAAGGCGCCTGCTGCAACTCTGAGCCAATCCCATTCTGAAAGCGCTTCACCCCTTAATGGGCGGTAGATCTTTTACCAGTACCTGCAATTCTCGGCTGATGGCAATCAGCTCTCTCAGTAGCTGGGGATTCACGTCCATATGGCCCTCATATTCGGCCAGATTGCGGGCGGAGTGGCATTTGTCCAGCACGCGCCACTTGGCATTGGGTAAGCCAAGGGTGTGTTGCAGGCACTGGAAAACGAGGTAGCGGCTCTCGGAGCGATAGCCGTGCCACCTCAGGGCTGCGAGCGAGAGTGCGTGGGCGGCGCCGTAAGCCAGAGAAAACTGGCTGTCCTCAGACAAACCATCAATGCTGGCATCCCGGAGTTTGGTGTCCCCGGCGCGGAGCATACCTTCGAATTCCCGGGCGTCGGGCGGCTCGGCCTTGAGTCGTCGGATCTTGACGAGATTGTCGAGAGCTTCCATGCGGTCGTTCCTGGGTCAGTGAGTGAGGCTGAGTTCGATGCGGGGCTGTTCCATTACCCGGGTGATGAAACTCTGGTTGTCGCTGATACGCTGCGCGAACTCGGAGGGGGAGTATAGCGTGGGATTGATGGCTCTTTGAAGCCGCTGTTCTGCCGGCGCCAGCAGTTCCATAATCTCGCTGTAGCTGAGGTCTTCGCCAATCAACATCAGATCGACGTCGCTGCCGGCATGGGCCTCGCCTTTTGCGACAGAACCATAGATAAACGCCTGAGTCAGGCTTTCTGCCAGCGGCGAAAGGGCTGCTGTAAGCACTTCAGTAATCCCGAATGTTTTCTGAACGATGTGGGTAAGCTCCTGAAAAATTGGGCTGTCCGGGTTGGCCTGGTAATGGTTTTGATTGCCCTGGCGGGTCATAATCACCAGGCCGGAGTCGGTCAATTTGGTCAGTTCCCGGGCGACAGCACCACGCCCCACTTGCGCCAGTCGAACGAGTTCGTTGAGGTACAGGCTCTGATCCGGGTGGCCATAAATAAGAGAGAGCAAGCGTTGCTGGGTTTTGGTAAACAGAGCGTCGCCAATACTGGTTCCGGGCATGATCAGGTACACCTTGTAAGGACTCAATTTGGGTACTTTAATCCCTGATTTGGGTATTATCAACCCCATATTGGGGCTCAAGAGTCCCAATGTGGGGCTTTTAAGGAGTCGGCATGACGTTCTCGGATTTTTACAAGCAAGCCCAAGCCCGAAAGGGCGGCGAGCAAGCTCTGCTGTCCCTGCTTCCTCCGGTGGTGGAGAGGCATCGACTGGCAGAGATCACCGACGATCGCTACTTGTCTGAAATGACCCGCTGCATCTTCAAGGCCGGTTTTGTCTGGCGGGTCATCGAGAATAAGTGGCCGGGTTTTGAGGCCGCCTTTGAGGGCTTTGTCCCGGCCTACTGGCAGCAAGTTCCGCCAGACGTGCTGGAGCGACTGGCCGCGGATGAGCGCATTGTCCGGAATATGCAGAAAATCCGCACCGTACCGGAAAACGCCCGGATGATCATGGACGTGGTGAAAGACCACGGCAGCTTTGGCCGCTTTTTGGCCCAGTGGCCAGGCGAAGACCAGGTGGGTTTATTGCTCTATCTGAAGCGAAACGGTGAGCGACTGGGTGGGAACTCTGCCCAGTATTTCCTGCGCAGGATGGGTTGGGATGGCTTTATTATGTCCCATGATGTGGTGACTGCCCTGTCCCGGGCCGGGATTCTGGATGCATCACCTGCCAGTAAAAAGGGGCTGACCCAGGCCCAGAATGCGTTTAATCAGTGGCATCGGGAAACCGGCCTGCCCATCAGCCATCTGTCCCGGATTGTGTCGTTTACCGTGGATAACGATTAGCCGGGACCATCATAAAAACATCAGCAGAACCAGTTCGCTGAACACCACGCTGGCGCCCAGTGCATCTCCTGTGTAGCCCCCCAGCTGACTGCGCAGGTAGCTGCCCCACAACAGGGCCACCAGCAACACCGCGGCCAGAGTGCCGGTGATCAGAAACGGCTGCCAGAATGACAGCACAGCGCTCAGCACCAGCACAAAGGCACTGGCGCTCACCAGCCGGGCAGCAGAAAAGCCGTCCGCAACCGGTTTGGATTTGCTTTTGTCGGGGTCTGTCACATAGGCCAGCGTGGCCATCAGCAGCAGGGGTGTCAGCCGGGATATCGCGGGCGCTATCAGCAAGGCGAGCCAGATCAGGTCAGCTTCGGCCAGCAGAGCCACTTTCAGCATCAGCGCCATCACCAGAGCCACGGTGCCGTAGGTACCAATCCGGCTGTCTTTCATGATTTCCAGACGCTTTTCGAGCGTGTAGCCGCCGCCCAGGGCATCCACGCTGTCGGCCAGACCGTCTTCATGAAAGGCACCGGTGATGAACAGGTGCAGAATCACCACCACAATGACCGACACCAGCGGGCTGAACGCCAGGCTGAGCAGGAAAAAAGCGGCCACATGCAGCGATCCCAACAGCAGTCCTACCAGTGGGAAGTAGAGACTGCTTTGGTTCATCAGGCGCTGTGAATAGTCGATGTGCACCAGCATGGGAATGCGGGTGAGAAACCCGACCGCAAGCCAGAACGCCTGCCATTCCCGGGTCAATATGATGGCGTTCGGCACGCACAACCTCCTGAAGCAAGAAAGCGGTGATTGTATCCTTAGCGTCAGCGAGATGCAGTCTTTGTGGCCGGTAGCCAGATGTTGACGCACAGCCCCGGTTGCCCGTCCTTTCTCTCGGTGAGGGTAAGCTGCCCTCCATGCAGCTCGGCAATGCGCCGGGCAATGGCCAGGCCCAGTCCGGCCCCGGCACCTTGCCGCTGATCCAGCCGGGTGAAGCGGCTGAGTGCCCGCTCGCGGTCTTGCAGCGGAATGCCTGGCCCCTGATCGCAGATGATGACCATGAAACCGCCCGCCTCTTCGCGCATGGTGGTGCATACCCGGGTGCCTGAAGGGCTGTATTGAATGGCATTGGCCAGCAGTGAGCGCATCATGGTGGTGATCAGCGCGCTGTGACAGCTCACCATGGCCAGCACACACTGGTTATCCAGTTCGGGTTCGATCTGTTTTTTCAGAGCCAGCGGCGCGACATCGGCAATGCTCTGCTCCACCAGTTCGGCCAGGTTCTGGGGTTCGGGGCGAAAGTCCACGCCAGCATCCACCTTACTTAACAGCAAAAGCTGCTCGACCAGATGAACCATTCGGTCAACCGATGCCGTCAGGTTGTCGAACTCCCCGGGATGGCGCTCGGCCTGCTGTTCCAGATTCAGGCGCAGGGCCGTCAGCGGGGTTCGCAGCTCATGGGCGGCATCGGCGGAAAACCGACGTTCTCGTTTCAGCGCCTGATTCAGCCGTTTCAGCAGTCCGTTCACGGCATGTACCAGCCCTGCCACTTCGCGCGGCGCCTGGCGATCATCCAGTGGGTGGATGTTTTCAGGTGCCATATTGCGCACCGGCTTTTCCAGCTTGCGCAATGGTTGAAACCCTAGCTGGATGGACCCCACCACGGCCAGGGCCAACAGCGGGAGGGCAATCAGGAAGGGCAGCACATTGCCAAGGGCAATTTCCTCGCTGAGCTCGTCCCGTACATCCTCACGCTGGGCGGTTCGTATCCAGAAGCCGGTCCCAGGGTCTTGCAGGGTGAAGGTTCGCCATTGGTAGCCGGCAACTTCCTGCCAGGCGAAGCCGGGTTCCAGTCCCTGCGCATCGTTGGCGCGTAGAGTGTCCAGAATGGGTTGGCCGGCCGGTGACCAGACCTCAAAGGCCAGTTTGCGTTCGTATTTGTGACCGGCGCCACCCGCGAGAATTTCGTCGTCTTCCTCATCGCCCTGGTAGGCGCTGTCTGGCAGTTGCAGCGTTCGGGACAGGGTATGAGAGAGCTGATCGATCGATTGGGTGCCGGATAAATGCTCCACCAGGCCCTGAACAATTCGCGTGCTCTGGGCAAGTTCGGCATCGAACAGCTCTTCCATCTGGTGGTCGCTGACAAAATAGCCCCAGCCGGCCGCGATCAGGGTGATGAAAAACACCGTGCCGGTTACCAGCAACGTCAGTTTGCGGGTCAGGCTCATTCCGCTGGCTCCTGGCTGGCGGCTTCGCTGTCCAGCAGATACCCGACACCGCGGAGCGTGCGGATGGTGGCTTTGCCCACGCGCCGGCGCAGGTGGTGAACATGAACCTCCAGAGCGTTGCTTTCGGCCCCCTGTTCCCAGCCGTACAGCTGTTCCTCCAGCCGGCGTCGGGTCGCCACCTGGTCAGGATGGCGCATCAGGTAGTGCAGGATCTGCAGTTCACTGCGGGGCAGTACCACGGAGTCCGCGCCGATCGAAAGGTTGCCGGTGTCCGGGTTCAGGGTAAGGCGGCCCACCGTGATGCCGGCAGATTGGCTGTCGGGCCGTCCGCGCCGGGTCACCGCCCGTATTCGGGCCTTGAGCTCGGCCATGGCGAACGGTTTGGTGAGGTAGTCGTCGGCACCGGCATCCAGGCCTTGCAGTTTTTCGTCCAGATTGGCCCTGGCGGTCAGAATGATGATGGGGGTTTGATTGCCCTGCTGCCTGCTGCGGCGGACAATCTCCAGCCCGTCCATACGGGGCAGGGTCAGGTCCAGTATCGCCAGGTCAAAGTGTTCATCGCCAAGGGCGTTCAGAGCCTGCTGGCCATCGTCCAGCCAGTCTACGGTGTTCTGATCCTCCCGCAGCATGTCGAGCATGGTGCGGGCCAGCAGGTGGTCGTCTTCTACCAACAGTATGCGCATTAAAGAGTCCGGCTCCGTTAACTGATCACGAGTTTGCCACAGAAACCTTAAGGCGAGCTTAAGAATTCTGTGGTCTGGTCTTAAGGCTCAATTAAGGCTTGCTCATTAGTCTGGCAGTCATATTCAAGGGCATTGCGCCCTGAGGCTGTTGGAGAGCGCCAATGACTGATCCGCTGACGATGTCGATTTACTGCCCGTCTGATTCGCCGGAGCTTGTTCCGGCGTTGCGTTGTGCCGGGCGGTGGTTCAGCGAAGTTGCCCCGAACACCACTATGGCCGATACCGTGGCGGGCTTTATCCGCCGCCGGTTTATGCAGGCCTACGGAGCAGAACCGAGATTACGCATTCCCGCGTTGCTGGCGTTGACTACGGCCCAGGGCAGCCTGATGGCGGCAGTAGGTGTACGTAATGCCGGGACGGACCGCCTGTTTCTGGAAGACTACCTGCCAGCGCCGGTACAGGCGGTAATGCCGGAGACCGCTGTTGATCGTAGCCGGATTGCTGAAATCGCCCACCTGGCCGGTGTTGAGGCGGGCGTCAGCCGCTATCTGTTTGCCTCCCTGTCGGTATGGCTGGATTCCGCCGGTTATGACTGGGTGGTTTGCACCGGCACCGATCAGCTGCGTAACAGTTTTCATCGCCTGGGCATTGCCACTTCCGTGGTGGCTGAAGCGGATCCGGCCAGACTGCCGGATGGTGGTGCTGGCTGGGGGCGCTACTACGACCATCATCCGGTGGTAATGGCCATCCGGGTGGCAGATGGCATTGCCGCACTGCGAGAGGCGGGTTTGCTGAAGCTCGTGCAACGGGTTGAACCTGCGGTGAGCGTGGCCAACCGGGATGTCGGGGGTACCTATGGCTACCTTGCCTGAGTTGTTGCACGCCCGGGTTCAGCAGCATCCCGAGCGTTTGGCTCTGCGCGGACCGGATTCGGAGCTGAGTTACCAGCGCATGTGGCAGGCGGCTCAGGCCCTGGCTGACCAGTTGCGACTTTTGGGAGTTAAACGGGCTGGTTTGTGCGGTGACAACACCGTCGCCTGGGTGCTGGCGGATCTCGCTTGCCTGATGGCGGGCGTGGTGTGTGTGCCGGTGCCGGTGTTTTTCTCGACGAGCCAGACGGCTCACCTGTTTGAGCGGGCCGGGTTGGACTGCCTGTTGTTCAGTGGCGAGGCGGATCATGCCGAGCTGATTGGCGAAGGGGTCTGGTTTCGGCATTTGCCGGTCTCGCCGGCGGCCGCCTGGATGCCGGAGCAGACCGCCAAAATCACCTTTACCTCGGGTAGTACCGGTACGCCCAAAGGGGTATGCCTGTCTGCCGCACAGCTGGCAGCCACGACCATGGCTTTGTGTGAGCGGCTTGACGGCGTGGCGCTACAGCAGCATCTGTGCATTCTGCCCCTGGCCACTTTGCTGGAAAACATAGCCGGCGTGTATGTACCGCTGCTGATGGGCGCCACCGTCACCGTTGCCCCCCTGCAAAGCCTGGGCATGACTGGCAGCAGCGGCCTGGATCTACCGGCCTTGGTGAGCGGGATTCACCGCCATCAGCCGCACTCCATTATTCTGGTGCCAGAACTGGCCATGGCGCTGGTTCAGGCAGTCGAGCAGGGCCAGCTGAACAGCGCGCCCTTCCGGTTTCTGGCGGTGGGTGGTGGCCGGGTATCCCCCGACCTGCTGGCCCGAGGGCGCGCTGTGGGCCTGCCGCTATACGAGGGCTATGGTTTGTCTGAATGCGGTTCGGTAGTGGCACTGAATGTCCCGGGGGCTGAGTGCGAGGGCACCGTCGGCCAGCCCCTGAGCCATGTGCGGGTGAAGGTGGATGACAACCGTCGCATTCTGGTCAGCGGCAACACCCATCTGGGCTATTTGGGCGATGAGCCGGAAGCCGAGGGCTGGCTGGATACCGGTGACCTGGGGGCGATGAGCCCGGAGGGTTTCCTGACCGTGAACGGCCGGGCCAAGAACCTGCTGATTACCAGCTTTGGCCGGAACATCAGCCCGGAATGGCTGGAAAGCGAACTGGTTCAGGCTCTGGGCGCCGCCCAGGCCGTGGTGTTCGGAGACGGCGAACCGCAACCCATGGCTTTGTTGGTGATCCGCGATAGCCGCGCGCCAGACACTTTGCGCGCGGCTTTAACTGATCTGAACGCCCGACTGCCGGATTACGCCAGGCTGGCCGCTGTTTATCTGCGCCGGCAACCACTGACTCAGGCCGAAGGCTATGTCACCGCCAACGGTCGCCCCGTGCGCCATCAGATACAGGCTGACTTACCGGTGCTGATGGCAGAAGCCTTTCCCTTATTCATCCCTGTTAACGGGGCGGCTTCAGTCGCTCCAAACCGTCAATCCGAACCAACCATCCCGGGAGTACCCACCATGACATTTTTTGACCGATTGCAATCTGAAACCGCGCAAGCCCGCACCCATGTCGCCAACGCACCGGTGGTTGCAGCCATCCGTGAAGGCCGCTTCAGCCTGGAAGGCTACACCTGGTTTCTGACCCAGGCATACCACCACGTGAAACACACGGTGCCGCTAATGATGGCCTGTGGTGGCCGCCTGCCGGAGCGCCTGGAATTCGTGCGCAAGGCACTGGTGGAATACATCGAGGAAGAATACGGCCATCACGAATGGATACTGAATGATCTGGCCGCCTGCGGTGAAGACAAAGAGGCCATCCGCCACGGCCGTCCGGACAGTTCGATCGAGCTGATGGTGGCCTATCTGTACGACCGTATCCATCGCGGCAATCCCGCAGCATTTTTTGGCATGGTTCAGGTGCTTGAAGGCACCTCGGTGGAGCTGGCCACGCCCCTGGGTGAAGCGATTCAGAAACAGCTTGGCCTGCCGGACCAGGCCTTCAGTTACCTTTACTCCCATGGCGCGCTGGATCAGGACCACTTCGAGTTCTTCCGCAGCCTGATGAACAGCATGACCGACCCGGACGATCAACAGGCCATTATCGATTCTGCCCGCATGGTCTATCGCTTGTATGGCGACATGCTGCACAGCATTCCCGTGACCGCCAGTCGCAAGGAGCAAAGCCATGCAGCTGCATGACCGCACCTTCCTGTTGCTGGGCGGGACCGGCGGCATCGGCAAGGCTTTGATTGATCCGCTGCTGGAGGCCGGTGCCCGTGTGGTGGTTGCTACGCGTCGCCTGGAACAGCTGGCACATCGCCGGGGTGTTCTGCCGGTGTATCTTGACCTGGCCAGTATGAACCTGGACGAACAGTTGCAGCAACTGAGCGAGGTCTACCCCGACATTGACGGCGTGATCCACTGCGCCGGGCAAAACCGGTTCGCCGCACTGGATGCCATGCCGGTGAGTGAGCTGGATGCCCAGCTCACGGTAAACCTGCGCTCGGCCCTGCTGGTGGCGCAGCACTTTGTCCCGCGTTTCCGTAAGGCTGGCGTTGGTGCCCTGGTGTTTGTGGGTTCGACGTTCGGCAGCATCGGTTTCCCGGGCTACACCGCCTACTGTGCCAGCAAGTTTGGCCTGCGCGGCTTTACCGAAGCCCTGCGTCGGGAGTTGGCCGATACCCCGTTACAGGTTATCTACGTAGCGCCGAGAGCCACTGCAACCGCCATGAACCCGGATGCCGTGACCGAGCTGAACCGGGCGCTGGGTAACACGATGGATGCGCCGGAGACCGTGGCGGCGGAAATCCTGAAAGCCATGGCGAAGGACGAGCGCCGGCGCTTTCTGGGCTGGCCGGAAAAGCTGTTTGTGGTGATTAACGGCATTCTGCCGAAGATTGTGGATAGGGCCATGTTGAAACAACTGCCGGTTATCCGACGCTTTTTGAATACAGGAGCTGTGTCATGAGGTGGACAATCATAATGACGGCCTGGCTATTAGCCCTGCCGGTGTGGGCGGCGGACCTGCCGGCCGAGCTGGCGGGTATCCAGCAGCGCTGGGCGGAAATCCGGTATCAATTGCCTGAGCAAGATCAGGAAAAGGCGTTCGAGGCGCTGGCGACGGAAGCAGAAGCGTTTGTGGAGCGTTATCCGGACAGGGCTGAACCGTTGATCTGGCAGGGTATTGTGCTCAGTACCTGGGCCGGTGCCAAGGGTGGTCTGGGCGCGCTTGGGTTGGTCAAGCGAGCGCGGGTATCTCTGGAAGCGGCTTTGGAGCTGGATGCCAGTGCTCTGGAGGGTTCTGCCTACACGTCGCTGGGCAGCCTCTATTATCAGGTGCCCGGCTGGCCGCTGGGCTTTGGTGATGATGACAAGGCACGCGGCTATCTGCAAAAAGCACTGGCCATTAACCCCGATGGTATAGATGCCAATTATTTCTTCGGCGATTACCTGATCGATCAGGGCGAACCGGAGCGGGCCCGTGCCTATCTTCAGAAAGTAATGATGGCTCCCGGGCGTCCGGGCCGCGAAGTCGCGGACATCGGGCGCAAGCGAGAGGCGGAGGGTCTGCTGAGTAATCTTTAAAAAGGGCACCGGTTAGCTGCACCTGCTTTGGTGGACTACACTTTCTGTAAGAAGCGTAGGTGACGCCTTCAGGGAGAGCTGTGGTTGATGGCAAGCAAGTCTAATGGTGGGCGGCAGGCAGCCCCGCCCCACGATTTTTTTCAGAAGCTCGCCTCTGGTATCCCCGGTGTTCTGTTCACCTATTGGCTCAGCGCGGACGGCACATCCCACCGCTACCCCT
The DNA here is from genome assembly GCF_030541005.1 of Marinobacter sp. SS5-14b. Classification (GTDB taxonomy): domain Bacteria; phylum Pseudomonadota; class Gammaproteobacteria; order Pseudomonadales; family Oleiphilaceae; genus Marinobacter. The sequence continues at coordinate 475,620 of NZ_JASSVM010000002.1, forward strand.
TTGTCAGTGATCAGATTCAAAAGCTGTTTGGTGTGCCCCCGGCATTACTGAATGAAAATGCCGACGTTGTATTTTCAGTGATTCATCCGGAGGATGTGCCCGGTGTTGGCGAGAGTATTCTGGAATCGGCAAAAAACCTCACTCCGTGGATTTATCAGGCCCGCCTTAAGCTGAAGAGCGGCGAGTTTCACTGGTTCGAAGCCCATTCGGAGCCCGAGCGCCAGCCTGACGGCAGCACGCTCTGGTATGGCCAGTTTCACGATATCCAGCGCTACAAAGTGCTTGAACAGAGCCTGAGGGACAGCGAGGCCGAGTTTTCCTTTCAGGCCGGTTTCCAGAATCTCATCGCCCGGTTATCCACTGAGTTTATCAACCTCGGCTTTGGCACCATCGATGAATGTATTGATGAGCTGCTCTTGTCGATTGGCCGTTTCTTCCAGGTTGACAGAGCCTACCTTTACGCTTTCTCAGACGGCTATGACTTGATGAGTAACACCCACGAATGGTGTGCTGTCGGTGTGCCTTCACTAAAAGACAGCCAGAAAGCTGTGCCGATTGGTGAGTTCTACTGGTGGCGCACACAGATCGACGCCATGGTGGAGCGTAATCAGGTGGTGTTTATCGAGGACGTGGATCGCCTGCCGGACGACGCAGTGCTGGAGCGAGCCCTGCTGCAAGAGCAGGGCGTGAGTTCGATGTTCTGTGTGCCGATCCGGATTCGGGGCCGGGTAACGGGATTTTTTGGCGTCGACTCACTGCGAAAGCGGGATTGGCGAACCGACCAGGGCGATTTGCTGATCATTGTTTCTGGCCTGCTGTCGGGTGCGCTGGAGCGGCACCGTCTCGAGGAAGAGTTGCTGAGTCAGTCGATTCTGGACCCGCTCACCGGACTGCACAACCGGCGATATCTGATCCCCCGGTTGCAAGAGTTGCTGGCCAGAAGCAATCGGCAGGGTGAGCCTTTTGCACTGGCCATGTTTGATATTGATCACTTCAAGAAGATTAATGACTCGGTTGGTCATCTGGGCGGCGACTTCATCCTGCAGGGGTTTGCGGAACTCCTCAGGCAACACACCCGCACCACCGACGTGATTTCCCGGTTTGGGGGAGAGGAATTTCTGGTGGTGTTTGCCGGCGTTGATGCATCGGATGCCAAAGTCCTGGTAATGCGGGTGCTGGAGGCGGTTCGAAAAGAGTCCTTTATCTACAACGGGCATGCCTTGCCACTCACCGCCAGCGCCGGTGTGATTGGTGTTGGCGAGTTGACGGGGCAGCCGGTGACGCCAGACTTGATGATCGATCACGCGGACCATCGCCTGTATCTTGCCAAACAGCGCGGCCGGGACTGCGTGATTGATGGTCTGGGTATATAGCGCATATAAAAAAACAGCATTTCACCTCATATATCGTTCTGGTATATTCTTAGAACTAAATTTAAGATCAGGCGAGATCAGAGGTGACACCCATGAGCCAGCCCATCGTCCAACATTTTTTCGACGAACCGACCAATACCTTCAGTTATATCGTGCGTGATCCTGGCAGCCAGGCCTGCGCGATTCTCGATTCGGTGCTGGATTTTGATTACGCCGCCGGCCGTACCGATGTGCGCTCAGCGAATGAGATTATCCAGTACGTTCGCGACAATGGTCTGAGCGTTGAGTGGATTCTGGAAACGCACGTGCACGCCGATCACCTGTCAGCAGCACCCTATCTGCACGAACATCTCGGCGGAAAAACGGGCATCGGTGCGAAAATCGTCGATGTTCAGGATATTTTTGGAAAAGCCTTCAATGCCGGCACTGAATTTGCCCGGGATGGCAGCCAGTTCGACCGGCTGTTTCAGGAAGGCGACACCTTCACCATCGGTCATCTGGAAGGCCGGGTTCTGCATACGCCGGGCCATACTCCGGCTTGCCTCACCTATGTGTTCGGTGATGCTGCCTTTGTGGGCGACACTCTGTTTATGCCGGATTACGGCACCGCCCGCTGTGATTTCCCGGGCGGTGATGCCCGCACGCTGTACCGGTCCATCCAGAAGGTACTGAGCTTGCCGGCAGAGACCCGGGTATTCCTGTGCCATGACTACAAGGCGCCGGGGAGGGATGAGTATCACCATATGACCACGGTGGCCGAGCAACGCAGGGCCAACGTGCATGTCCATGAAGGCGTCTCTGAAGACGAGTTTGTCAAAATGCGCACAGAGCGGGACGCCACCCTGGACATGCCCCGGCTGATTCTGCCGTCGGTACAGGTAAACATGCGTGCGGGCCATATGCCGCCTGCTGAGGATAACGGCCAGGTTTACCTGAAAGTTCCGGTTAACCGGTTCTGAGCCGGCCATGAATCTGAAACGCTATCTGCCTGTTCTGCAGTGGGCAACGCAATACAATCGCGGGCAGGCCACCAGTGACCTGATTGCGGCGGTGATTGTCACGGTGATGCTGATTCCCCAGTCGCTGGCCTATGCCTTGCTGGCTGGGCTGCCAGCGCAGGTCGGGCTGTATGCCAGCATCCTGCCTCTGGTGGTGTATGCCCTGTTCGGCACCAGCCGAACGCTTTCTGTGGGCCCTGTGGCCGTTGTGTCGCTGATGACCGCCGCGGCCCTGGCGCCGTTGGCGGAGATTGGCACTTCGGCTTACCTTGCCGGCGCGGTTCTGATTGCTGTCATGTCGGGCCTGATGCTCACGGTGATGGGCGTAATGAAACTGGGCTTTCTGGCGAATTTCCTCAGCCACCCGGTGATCTCCGGCTTTATCTCAGCATCAGGCATAGTCATCGCGACCAGCCAGCTCAAACACCTCTTTGGTGTCCAGTCTTCGGGGCACAATCTGTTGGATATTGGCCGTTCGCTGGCGGAATCGCTGAACGACACCAACCTGCCGACGCTGTTGGTGGGCGGGGGCGCTCTGCTTTTTCTGCTGTGGTCCAGGCGTTATCTGAAACCGCTGCTGAGAAAGCTTGGCCTGGCCGCCCGGGCGGCGGATATCCTCACCAAAACTGCGCCCATCCTGGCGGTACTGGCGACCACGCTGGTGGCCTGGGCGTTGCGGCTGGATGAGCAGGGGGTGAAGCTGGTAGGCACAGTGCCATCGGGCTTGCCGTCGTTCACCATGCCGAGCCTGGATCCGGCGCTCTGGTCCCAACTGGCGGTCAGCGCCCTGTTGATCAGTGTGGTGGGTTTTGTCGAATCCGTTTCCGTGGGCCAGACTCTAGCGGCCAAGCGGCGCCAGCGCATTGATCCCGACCAGGAGCTGATTGGCCTGGGAACTGCCAACTTAAGCTCGGGCTTTTCTGGCGGCATGCCGGTCACAGGTGGTTTCTCCCGCTCGGTGGTGAACTTTGATGCCGGTGCAGAAACCCCTGCGGCTGGCGCCTACACTGCTGTCGGCATTGCCCTGGCGACCCTGTTCCTGACCCCGGTTATCGCCTGGCTGCCCCAGGCGACTCTGGCGGCGACCATTATAGTGGCGGTCGCAACCCTGATTGACCTGCCTGCGCTGGGACGAACCTTCCGCTATTCGCGCACCGATTTCGGCGCCATGCTGGCAACCATCCTGTTGACGCTGGTGCACAGTGTTGAGGCGGGTATTATTGCCGGTGTGGCCCTGTCCATCGGCCTGTTTCTGTACCGCACCAGCCGTCCCCATTGCGCGGTTGTTGGCCGGGTGCCGGGCACCGAGCACTTCCGGAACGTCCTGCGGCACGACGTGGAGCTATGCCCGAAAGTCACCTTTCTGCGGGTCGATGAAAGCCTGTACTTTGCCAACGCCCGGTTCCTGGAAGAAACCGTGATGGATCTGATCACCCGGGAGCCGGAACTGACTGATCTGGTGCTGGTTTGCCCGGCCGTGAACCTGGTGGATGCCTCGGCACTGGAGAGCCTGGAAACGATCAATGAACGGCTGCGGGATGCCGGCGTGCGGCTGCACCTGTCGGAGGTCAAGGGGCCGGTCATGGACCGCTTGAAGGACACAGAGCTCTTGTGCCATCTGGGAGGCCGGGTGCATCTGAGCACTTATGAGGCCTGGCAGGCGCTGACTAACTTATCGCCAGCGTGAATGTTTCTGCAGCTTCCGCTGAAGGGTTCTGCGGTGCATGTTGAGCGCACGGGCGGTGGCGGAAATATTGCCATCGTGTTCGTTCAGTATCCGCTGGATATGTTCCCACTCCATTTCTTCGACAGAGGGGGGTTCGGGGCGAAGCTCCGGTGGCGCTTCCAATGGTTCGAAACCGTTGATCAGTTGTTGCACCGTGACCGGCTTGCACAGATAGTTCACAGCGCCCCGGCGCATGGCCTCAACCGCTGTGGCAATGCTGCCGTATCCGGTGAGTACCAGGATGTCGAGATCCGGGGCGCTGTCGAGTAGTTCTGGCAGCAGCTGCAGGCCGCTCTCGCCGGCCAGGTTGAGGTCAAGCACGCATCGGCTGAAGTTGTGTGCATCAATCGCATTCAGTGCGCTGTCGTGGTCAGTCGCGGTGATGGCCTCGATACCATTGCGGGCCAGCGAGCGGGTCAGAACCTGCAGGAAGGCCGGGTCATCATCCACCAGTAACCACTGTTCCTGTGCTGACATCTCACTAGCCCTCGGTGCTTTCATTACCTGCAATCGGCAGGTCGATCATCATGGTGGTCCCTGATTCACTGGTCGTGGCTTTCAGGTTTCCGCCCAGCCTCTGAATGGTGGCATTGGATAGAAACAGGCCCACGCCCAGACCGTTTCGGGAATCGACGATGTCTTCGCCGGGTGCCCCCAGCATGGCTGCTTCCAGGCCATCTCCATGGTCTTCGACTACGATTTCCACTCGCCCAGTGCCGGTCAGCCGGCTACTGACGGCCACCCAGTGGGGGCTGGCGGTCAGCGCGTTTGCCAGCAGGTTCAGCACGGCCTGGTCCAGAGTGGCGTCGACCGCCACTCTGGCGTCCGGGTAGTCTTTCGCCCATTGCACCGGGCCGGATGGCCACAAGAGCGTGGCGGACTCCCTTAACCGGGTCAGCCAGTCCCGGACGGTCAGGGTTTCCAGTTGCGCGGTTTTTGCTTCGACCGCAGCTTTGGTCAATTGTTGCAGATGGCCGCTGCAGAGTTTGACCTGCTGACTCATCAGTTCCAGATCGTCCTCCAGCTCCGGAGTGGCCTGACCTGCGGTGTTTGAACGGATTTCATCGAGCAGCAGGGTCATGGTGTTCAGGGGCGTGCCAAGCCTGTGAGCCACCGCTGCTGCCGACAACCCAAGGGCGATAACCTGCTCGTCCCGTAACCGGTTTTCCCGGAACTCGGATAATTGGCTTTGCTGGTGCCGGAGTCGCCTGGCCAGAGTGCCGACAACCAGTAGCAGAATGCCGGCGGTCAGGGCGAAGGTGACCCACATGCCCACCAGGTGCAACTGCGCCAGGTCGCCGCCGTGGTGGTCATGGGTAACGGGGGTCGGCCAGAGTACGAGAGCGGTATAGACGGCAATGCCAGCAAGGGTCAGGCCGATGCTTTGGCGGGTGGGGACCAGGATAATGGCAACCGCAATGGGCAATAACAGCACCGAGACAAGAGGGTTGGTGTAGCCGCCGGTCAGGAAAAGCCACAGGCCGATCAGCAACAAATCCGTCGCCAGGGTCAGGCTGACCGGGAGCGAGGATTTTGGCGGGCGGCGGTTGAACCACAGCCAGCCGAGTGTTGCCAGAACAGCATAGAGCAGGCTGAGTAACAGTGCTTCGGCACGGTGGGCCAGGGTGATCATCGATTCTGCAACAGCGATGGCCACCAGTTGAGTGGTGATAATGGCCAGTCGCATGCCGAGCAGATAGCGGGCAGCCTGGCGTAAGCCTGTCTGGGAGTATGTGAGCCATTCCATAGCGGCATTCTAGCAGTCTGTTGGTCCCTGGAGCTCTTAAAAGTACATTGGTTTGTCGGGGGTCAATCTGTGAAGTAGCAGATCAGTTGCTGACTGACGACATCGCCGGTCAGTTGTAGGCGGCAGTCGCGGAGATCATGGACGTGTACCGCGGCTTCAGGGCCGGTGAGGACGCTATTTCTGATCGGCGTTTGCTCCAGGCGATCCGGGTGATACTGGCACTGGCTGGTTTCCGGGAAAAGCGCTGCGTAGGCGATGCCGGTTTCCACCAGGTCCTGAAAGAAGTGTGAGCCGTAGGATAGGTCCGGCACCATTTCGCCCGCCTTCTCCGAAACCTCCACCAGAGCGGCTACGCCAGCAATATCCGAGAAGCGAACCGGTACGCCAAGGTCCGGACTGCTGGTGCCCCATCGGCCGGGACCGATCAGCAGGGTCGGTGCCCTGCTGGATCGTACGGTTTCGCCCACCACTCGGGCAACGTCATAACGCTGGCTGGTGGTCAGGTTGGCGTAGACTGACGCATCGACACGTATAACCCGTTCTATGGCCAGGTTGATATTGCCACCCATGAAATGCCCGTGGGTGCGGAACAGCAGCTTCTGTTCGGGAAGGGCCTCCGGAATCTGTACCGGGCCGGTTTCACCAATGGTGGCCAGGGGCCTGCATTGCACCAGGTTGAACGACGGCTCCCCTTGCTCATTCAGGTGCAAGGTGAACTCTACGTCCACCGGGTGTTGGTAGCCGGCTTCGAGGGTTTTGAGGAGATGGGCCAGTCGGGCGATGAATGAGCTGCGCTGCACCAGCGGGCGGAAGGTCAGGCGCCAGATCGGGCCCTTGAGGCCGATCTGCTCCGCCCGGGTACTGGCTGCCCGGTCCACTTCTGCCAGGTGTGGCATGGGCAGATCCCTGGTGGTTTCCAAAACCTGGCTCAGGGGGCGGGTTTCAAGCGCCCCGGTTTCCAGGTCGAGTAGGTCCACCAGGTGTTGTGAGAACCGGTAGCTTTCATCCTGATTTCGGAACGGTTGGCGGGTGGGGTGATCCAGCGCCATCACACAGGCATGATCGCCCTCTATACGGTCCACCGCACGGGTGCCCAGCCCCATCACCAGGCGTACCATGCCCGCTGTCGGATCCATGCCGGAGTCCCAGGCAAACGTATTGCGGGAGACCCCGACGCCGGCGGCGTCGGGTAAGTAATACTGGTTGTGAAAGCGGCCGTTGACTCGTTGAATCAGCAGGGCCATGGGTTCTTCCCGTTGATCCAGGCCACGCTGTTTGCGGTACACCAGGGCATCCTCGCTCATGGACGAGGCATAAACCTGCCGGATGGCGTCTTCCAGAGCTTGCAGGCGCTGCTCCGGCGCGCCCTGGTTCACCAGAAAGACGCTGTCGTATTTGCCCGCAAACGCGTTGCCAAAACCGTCTTCCTGCAGGCTCGAAGAACGCACCAGGATGGGGTACTGGCCGTAATGGTCCAGCAGCCTTTCCAGTTCAGTCCGCACCTCAAGAGGAAACTCCCCGCCCAGGATGCCTTTTTGCAGCGCCGGCGCTTCGGCGAGATAGCCCTCCGCAGATCGCTGGCGCATGATCGCAGGCCACAGCCCGTTGTGCACCAGGAACGCGTAGTAGGCGTCTGTGCCCAGATAGCTGGAATCGTGGGGCTCCAGGTGTTGCTGCCACAATTCCGGAGCATCGTTCAGCAGGATGTTCCGGGCGATCAGCATGCCGGTTGCCTTGCCGCCAATATAGCCGCTGCCCACCATCCGGCTGCGGATTGCCAGCAGGTCTTCCAGCGACAAATAACGGCGAGCCAGTTCGAGAATCTGCGGATCGCGGCTAATCAGAACTTGCAATACCTGTTCCTGAAGGTCTGCCATGTGGCTCTCGTTGCGCTCAGAGAGCGCCCGGCTTGCGTCCTGGAACAGCCTGTCCCAGTAGTCCAGCAGGGGCTGGCGGTGCAGGTTTTCCAGTTCCAGGCTGGCTTGCAAGCGGGTGGCGTCGCTGCTGTCGGTGATGGGTTGGAACTGGCCATCCCGTTCCCGGTGGGGCAGAAACATGGTGGGCGATTGCCGGCGCCAGGCTTTGATCGGGTGAATCTGCACCTTGTCGCCCTGGCGGTGGGCATCGAGCATGACTTGTGTTGTCTGACGAATGCGGTCGAGGGTCATCCGGGAATGCCGGGCCGGATTCAGGGCAAACCAGGCGACGGTGTCCAGTTCGAACAGAAACGGGCATACCACGCGGAAAAAATTACCCACCATGGCGTCCGTCGCCCAGGCGTTGAGCAGCTCACTCAGGCTGTCGCACACATAAAAGGCACCACGGCCATGCTGTTCGATCAGGTGCCAGACTCGGCTGGTAAAGCTTTCAAAGCCGCCAAGAGCATCGATTTCGATGGTGCGAACGGCAGGGTGTGGTTCGAGGACAGGGGGGTGTTCGCCAAAGCGAAGATAGATGATGTGCCGGCCGGATTCAGCCGCAGCATCGACAAAAGGAAGAACAAACCGGCGATAATCGTCGAGGTCGGAAACCCGCCAGACAACGTTATCGCCGATTCGAAGGCCATCGAGAACCTCATCCAGCCCGGCCAGTCCGGTGGATACCCGGTCTGTGGACTGAAGAGGCTCTTCGCCGTTCATGGCCGGATCAGATAACGCCCATGGCGTTCATGGCCTTGGCAACCCGAAGGAAGCCATTGATGTTCGCGCCCAGCACATAATTGCCCTGGAAGCCGAACTCGGCGGCCGTTTCATAACAGTTCTTGTGGATATCGATCATGATTTCCTCAAGACGCTTCTGGGTGTAGTCAAAGGTCCAGGAGTCACGGCTGGCGTTCTGCTGCATTTCCAGCGCTGACGTAGCTACACCGCCGGCGTTGGCGGCTTTGCCCGGGCCGTAGGCAATTTTGGCTTCCTGGAACAGGATGATGCCTTCCGGTGTGGTCGGCATGTTGGCACCTTCGGCGACCGCGATACAGCCGTTTTCAACCAGGGTCTTGGCATCGCTGCCATTGAGCTCGTTCTGGGTTGCACAGGGCAGCGCTACGTCACAGGGCACGCTCCAGATATTGCCGTCTTCCACGTACTTGGCGCCTTTGTGGTATTCAGTGTAGGCGCTGATACGGCGACGCTCCACTTCCTTGATGCGCTTGACGGTCTGAAGGTCGATGCCGTTTTCGTCCACGATAATGCCCTGGGAGTCGGAGCAGGCAATCACCTTTGCACCAAGCTGGTGCGCTTTCTCGATGGCGTAGATAGCGACGTTACCAGATCCGGAAACCACCACGGTTTTGCCTTCCAGCGAATCGCCGCGGGCTTTCAGCATTTCCTGGGTGAAGAACACGGTGCCGTAGCCGGTGGCTTCGGTACGGGCGCGGCTGCCGCCCCAGTCCAGGCCCTTGCCGGTGAACACGCCGGACTCATACCGGTTGGTAATACGCTTGTACTGGCCAAACATGTAGCCAATCTCGCGGCCGCCTACGCCGATATCTCCCGCAGGTACGTCGGTGTATTCGCCCAGGTGGCGGTACAATTCGGTCATCAGGCTCTGGCAAAAACGCATGATTTCGTCGTCAGACTTGCCCTTCGGATCAAAATCGCTGCCGCCTTTACCGCCGCCGATAGGCAGGCCGGTCAGAGCGTTCTTGAAAATCTGTTCAAAGCCCAGGAACTTGATGATGCCCAGGTACACAGACGGGTGGAAACGCATGCCACCTTTATAGGGCCCCAGAGCACTGTTGAATTCGACCCGGAAAGCGCGGTTGATGTGAATCTCGCCGCTGTCGTCCTGCCAGGGTACACGGAAGATGATCTGGCGCTCGGGCTCGCAAATACGCTGGATGATCTTCTTGTCGGCGAACTCCGGGTATTTCACCAGAACGGGCCCCAGCGTTTCCAGAACTTCGTGGACCGCCTGATGGAATTCGCTTTCGCCGGGATTGCGGTGCAGAACGTCCTGAAAAATCGGTTCCAGCTTTTCGTCGAGTTTTGCAGTCATGTGAGGAGCCCTCGGAATACGCGTATTGAAAGCTGCATGCAAATGCAGCTGCCCAAAAAAAGGGCAGTGATTGCACCACAACAGGTCACCCTTTGGCAAGCTGTCGGCCTGAATATTGGCCGGTGCACCCTACCATGAATACCTCCAACGGGGTGCGGCATTGTGTCTCAAGCCACGGGAAGGAAGGCGCCTTACAATTCCGCCATAACTTGTTATTTCCAATGTCCAGTGCGGTAAATAAAGGACCCTCCCGAATGGTAAAACACGATCTGGCACGCTGTATCAGTCTCATTGTGGCTGGTTGCGCCATAGCTCCCCTTGCCCATGCTCAGAACGAAACACAAGACGCGCTTTTAATCCGCGTAACCGAAGGCCAGTCTGCCGAGTCTGCAAGACTTTCCGAGGCGGCTATCCAGACCGAGCCGGTACAACGTTTGTCGTCTGATGCGTCTGTGTCGCTGTCCCGAATGGGTGGCCGTGGCCTGGACCCGGTTATCCGTGGCCAGAATGAAGACCGGGTTGAGGTATTGCTGGATGGTATGCGGGTGGAGGGCGCCTGCCCGAGCCGGATGGACCCGCCCACCAGCCGGCTCAGCACGGCGCTGGCGCCGGTGCTGGAAGTACGCACCAGTAACCGCACCCTGCGCTGGGGTCCGATTGCCGGTGGCCAGGTGGTGGCCACCACTGCAGCCCCGGAATTTGCTGATGACAACCGCACAACCGGCCACCTGACGCTGGGCGGCGCCGATAATGGCGAAGGCAAACTGGTGAACGGCAGCGTAGCGGCCGGTAGCAAGGATGCCTTCATTCGATTGGCCGGCGGCTACGACGAAGCGGACGACTACGAAGACGGCGACGGTAACGAAGTCCGCAGCTCCTACGAAAACACCGAAGGCCGGGTGGATGGCGCCTGGACAGCGGACAACGGTTTCTACATCAAAGGCCTGGTCAGCCGCCAGGAAGAGCGGGATGTGAAGTTCCCGGGCCGGGGTATGGATGCACCCAAAACCGACACCGACCTGTATCGACTGGAGCTGGGTGCGCCGGTGGCCAATGGCGGCTGGAACCTGATGGCCTGGCAGGCGGATGTGGATCACGTGATGGACAACTTCAGTCTGCGTGAATCGCCCATGAAAATGCAGACCAACTCGGAAACCCGCACCCAGGGTGCCCGTCTGGTACTGGATCAGACCATTAACTTCACCAAAGACATTGCCATCGGTGTCGATGTGGAAAGCAATGAGTGGGATGCCACCATGTATAACGGCATGAACCTCACCAACGAAGCATCCCTGATGTGGCCAGGTGTTGAGCGTGATCGTGTGGGTGTATTTGTTGAGGCCTTCCACCAGATTCGCATAAATACCCGATTGGGTGCCGGTATTCGTTACGACCGGATAGCGATGGATGCGACTCGCGCGGAGCAGACGTTCACCCCTTCACCCATGGGTGGGATGAGCTTTTCACCTTCAGCCTTGTATGCGTCTGAGTATGGTGCAACAGATGCCGAGGCGAATGACGATAACGTCAGTGGTTTCGTGACCGGCGAATGGCGTTTCTCCCCACGCCAGACTTTTGAAGTTACTGCCAGCCACAGTGTCCGGTCGCCGAGCGTGAACGAGCGTTATGTGGCCCAGAAAACCATGAAAGGCAGCTGGGTGGGTAACCCGGACCTGGAGACCGAAAAGCACTACAAGCTGGAGGCAAGCCTGTCGGGCCGCGAGGGTGACTGGACATGGCGGCCGGCGGTATGGGTCGATCAGGTGGATGACTATGTTTACCGCTTTGATATTCGTAATGCGAACGGCACTACGGATACCCGGTACACCAACATCGATGCCCGCCTGCTGGGCGTTGAAGGTCAGCTGGGCTGGAGCAACGGTACCTGGAGCACCAACAGCAAGCTGGCGTCTGTAAGGGGTGAAAACCGGGATGCCGACAAGGCGCTGCCGCGGATTCCGCCGATTCAGTTTATCCAGACCCTTGGCTGGCATCATCAGGGCCACACCCTAGAGGCAGAATGGCAGCTGGCCCGCCGGCAGGACCGGGTAGACCTGGTGGCGGACGGGGGGCTGGATCCGAGTACTTCGCCAGGTTACGGCGTGTTCAACCTGTCTGGCACCCACCCGCTTATGGCTAACTTGAGCCTGACCTGGGCGGTCGATAATGTCTTCGACAAAACCTGGGCTAGCCACGTGAGTAAAGACAATTTGGGTGATGGTGGTGTGTTCCGGGTCAACGAACCCGGCCGTACCTTGCGCGCAGCACTCACGGCCCGGTGGTAAAGACGATTATGGCGGTTACCCGCTTCTCATAGCCGGCGGGTGACATTTGTGCCCCGGGCCGATTCTCAATCTGCCCGGGGCTTTTTTATTTACCTTCCGGGCGCCGTTCGGAACTGCCCGCCAATCCCGCTAGAATGAGGTTGAAATACACGCACCTCTAAATTATCGGATTTGCCATGAATCACCGCCCCGGTTGGGTTTTCTATTGCTCTTTCATTCTGCTGGTTCTGTTTGTGGTTGCGGGCGGGCTGATGCCGGAACAACTGTCGTTTTATGCTCAGGCGGCCCTTGAGTTCACCACTTTGCATTTTGGCTGGCTTTATCTGTTTGCGACCTCGGGTTTCCTGGTGTTCTGCATCGCCATTGCGGGAGGCAATTACGGCAAGATCCGTTTGGGCGCAGACGGTGAGGCGCCGGAGTTTTCCTATCTCACCTGGCTGGGGATGATCTTCTCGGCAGGCATGGGTGTGGGCCTGGTGTTCTGGGCCGTGGCCGAACCCATGAGCCATTTTGTCTCACCGCCCTTTGGCTCCGCAGCTCCGGAAAGTCCTCAGGCAGCCAGTATGGCCATGCGCTATTCGCTGTTTCACTGGGGCTTTCACCAATGGGCGAACTTCGCTCTGGTGGGGCTGGCCATTGCCTATGTGCGCTTCCGGCTGCAGCGCCCGGGGCTGATCAGTGAGGCCTTCCGCTCCACCATGGGCGACCGTGTGGATTCCGGTGCCGGCCATGCCATCAATATCCTGGCGGTGGTCTCCACGGTGTTCGGGGTTGCCACCACACTCGGGCTGGGGGTTATCCAGATTAACAGTGGTCTGGGGGCGGTGGCCGGCACGGCATTCGGGGTCAGCCAGCAGCTGTTCATCCTGGCGGGTGTGGCCGCGGTATTTCTGCTGTGTTCGCTGGCGCCGCTGGAAAGCGGTATCCGCTACGTGAGTGATGCCAACATGGTACTGGCAGGGGGCCTGCTGGTTTTCGTCTTCTTCTTCGGCCCCACGGATTTTATTACCGCGGTGATGACCAACGCCATCGGAGATTATTTCTCCAACATGGTGGGCATGAGCCTGGTGATGACCCCATACACGGGCGATGACTGGGTAGAGCGCTGGACCATTTTCTACTGGGCCTGGGGGCTATCGTGGGCGCCGTTTGTCGGCAGTTTTATAGCCCGTATTTCCCGCGGGCGCACCATCCGGGAGTTTGTGTTCGGGGTGATTGGCATGCCGGTTCTGTTGAGTATTGTCTGGTTCTCAACTTTTGGCGGTTCGGCGCTGTATTTCGAACTGTTCGAAGGGGCGGCTCTGGGCGACGCGGTGGTGACCGAAATGAGTTCGGCGCTGTTCGCGACGCTGGAGTATCTGCCTGGCACCGCCATTCTGGGCGGCTTGATGTTGGTGCTGATCGTATTATTCGTTATTACCTCCGCCAACTCAGCTACTTTTGTATTGGGGATGTTTACCAGCAAAGGCGTGCTCAACCCGAAACGCTGGTCCCGTTTGACCTGGGGCATAGTGCAGGTATCGGTGGCCGGTGTACTGTTGCTGAGTGGCGGGCTGGAAGCATTGCAGACCATTTCCATACTGGCCGCCTTCCCGTTCATGGTGCTGATGATCTTTATGGCGACTGCGTTGCTGAAATCGTTGCGCAATGAGCAGCGGCAGATCGAATTGCACGAAGCCATGACCCGGGAGCGCCTGCTCAGGCTGTTGGCCGAACACGATGATTTCGGCGACAAAGGGTGGAATCAGTCTGAAGAGACGGGTGTGGATGATCCGGACGCTCCGGAAAATGACGCACAAAAGAAGCCTCAGGCCTGATTCTGCTTTGCGGAAAGGGTGCTAGAATGTGGTTATTAGCAAATACCAAAAAGGAATAAGTGGATGGCCAAGCGCGCGCTGCTGGGGTGGATGCTGGCACCCTGGCTACTGATTCCGGCTGCCGGACAGGCAGAGGAGCTGCAGACCGTTAGTGTTACCCGGGCTTCGTTGCATGAAATGGTGCATCTTGACGGGCTGATCGAGGCGGTACAGCAAAGCACCGTATCGGCCCAGACCAGTGGCACAGTGGTCGAATTGCCTTTTGATGTGGATGATTCGGTAGCAGCCGGTGACCTGATCGTGCGCCTTGAAGACAGCGAGCAGCAGTCGCGCCTGAGGCAAGCCGAAGCCGGGTTAGAAGAAGCCCGCTCGGGATTGCAGAACGCCCGACAGCAGTTCACCCGCATCGAAGCCGTTCATGAGCGGGGCCTGGTATCCCGGCAGGAATTTGATCAGGCCAGGAATAATCTCAGTGCCGCTCAGGCCCGGGTGGAGCGGGCTGAGGCAGCCGTTACTGAGGCGCAGAAGCAACTGGACTACACCCGCATCATTGCTCCGTACGGTGGCATTCTGACTGAGCGCCATGTCGAGTTGGGTGAGTCGGTCAACCCGGGCCAGCCCTTGCTCAGCGGCTTGACGTTGGAGCAGCTGCGGGTGGTGGTGGACCTGCCCCAGAAGTACGCCGACCTGGCCCGCAGCGAGCGCCAGGCTACCGTTACCCTGGCCGACGGCCGGGTGCTGGAAACCGGCGAGCTGACGTTCTACCCCTATGCCAACCCCGAGACTCATACCTTCCGGTTACGCCTGCGTTTGAACGAACCCAATGGCAGTCTGTTCCCGGGCATGCTGGTGAAAGTGGGAGTGCCGGTGGCCAGCCGGGATGCCCTCTGGGTTCCCGCCAGCGCCCTGGTGCAGCGTAGCGAGCTGCGGGCGGTATTCGTGATGGATCAGAAGGATCAACCACGCCTGCGCCAGGTCCGAGTTGGCGCCCGGGATGAGGGTCGCCTGGAAGTGCTGGCCGGGCTGTCCGAAGGCGAGCGGGTGGTGGCCAATCCACAGGTGCTGGTGGGTAGCGAACGGCTGAACCTGACCGAAGATTCCGGAACCAAAGGGGAGTAACGGCCGTGAGCGATAACCTGCCGCCGGTCGGCCCGTCCGGAGCCATTGCCCGGGTATTCCAGAACAACCACCTGACGCCGCTGCTGGCGATCCTTGCGATTATTCTTGGTGTCCTGTCTGTCGTGGTGACACCCAAGGAAGAAGAACCTCAGATTGATGTCACCATGGCGGACATCATGGTGGCCATGCCCGGTGCCAGCACCCGGGAGGTTGAAAGCGCCATTGCCACACCTGCCGAGCAGGTAATGAGCGAAATCAAGGGCGTGAAGCACGTGTATTCCGTGTCCCGTCAGGGCCAGGCGGTGATCACCGTGCAGTTCGAGGTGGGCATCGCCCGCCAGGACGCCCTGGTTCGGCTGTACAACCAGGTGTATTCGAACCAGGACTGGTTGCCGCAGAATCTCGGCGCCTCCCAGCCGGTCATAAAACCCCGGGGCATTGATGATGTACCGGTGATGACCTTGACACTGTATGACCCCACCGGCACCCACAGCGGGGAAGAACTTACCCGCCTGGCCCATATGCTGGAAGTGGCCCTGAAGCGGGTACCCGGTACCCGGGATATCTACACAGTGGGCGGCGTGCCCGACCGGGTGGATATCGTATTTGATCCGGCTCTGCTGGCCGGTTTCGGCCTGACCACGGCGGATATCGAAAGTGCCCTGCAGTCTGCCAACGCCTCCAGCCAGGAAGCCCGGGTAACCCGGGATAATCTCTCGATACCGGTGCAGGCCGGTACCCTGTTGCAGTCCCTCGAAGACGTAAAGCGCCTGGTGGTGGGGATGCACCAGGGCGCGGCTGTGTACCTGGATGATGTGGCGGAGGTTCGTCGCGGCAGTACCGTACCCGACCAGAGCGTGCTGGCGGGCTTCGGACCGGCCCATGGCGACGAGCGGGCAGGGAAGGCCGGCGATGTCTACCCGGCGGTCACCCTCGCGATTGCCAAGAAACCGGGTGAAAACGCCATTGATATCACCACCGCAATCGAACAGCGCCTGGGCCAGCTGCGCAACCGGGCACTGCCGGCTGACGTGGAGGTGCTGGTAACCCGTGACTACGGAGTGACCGCGTCTGACAAGGCGCAGAAGCTGATTTCCGACCTGGTCTCCGCCACCCTGGCGGTGATGCTGCTGGTGCTCGCCTTTATGGGCTGGCGCCAGGCGCTGATCGTCGGTATTTCGGTGCTGATCACCCTGCTGCTGACCCTGGTGTTTTCCTGGGCCTGGGGCTTTACCCTGAACCGGGTCTCGCTGTTCGCGCTGATCTTTTCCATCGGCATCCTGGTGGACGACGGCATTGTCATCACCGAGAACATTAACCGTCGCATCCAGAACAGCCGCAGGGCCATCAAGGATATTATCCCGGTAGCAGTGGATGAAGTGGGTACACCCACCATCATGGCCAGCCTGACCATCATGGCGGCCCTGCTGCCCATGGCGTTTGTGTCCGGGCTGATGGGCCCCTACATGAGCCCGATTCCGATCAACGCATCGGCCGGTATGGTGGTGTCCCAGGTTGTGGCGTTTGTGGTGGCGCCCTGGCTGGCCTTCCGGCTGCTCAAGCACAAGAAAGGCGAGGCCCTGGAAGAGGATGGCGATTCCGGCAGCTCTGCCGATGGCGTCAGCCCGGTGTCCCTGAAAATTTTCAATACCGTGCTGGGGCCGTTTCTGGGTGAACACGCCTGGCGCCGGCGTTTGCTGGCGCTTGGGGTGGTCCTGCTGACGCTGGGCGCCACCTCTTTGCCGGTGTTCCAGGCGGTGATCCTGAAAATGCTGCCTTTCGACAACAAGTCGGAATTGCAGGTGGTGGTGGATATGCCCGAGCGCACACCCATGGAGCAAACCCAGCGGGTGCTGACGGAAATGGGCCATTACCTGGAAACCGTGGACGAAGTGGATAACTGGCAGGCTTATGCCGGTACCGCGTCACCAATCAATTTCAACGGCCTGGTGCGCCAGTATTATCTGCGCAGCGAGCCCTACCAGGGTGATATCCAGGTCAACCTGGCCAGCGCGGAGGAGCGCAGCCGTCCCTCCCATGACATCACCCAGACCCTTCGTGGCCCGCTCACCGAGATTGCCGACAGGTACGGCGCCAAGGTGAAAATGGTGGAAGTGCCGCCGGGGCCGCCGGTGATGTCGCCGCTGGTAGCGGAAGTCTACGCCGCCGATGGCTTCCGCCGGGCGGAGCTGGCCAACCTGATTGCCGGAGATATGGCAAACATTGAGGGGCTGGTGGATATCGACACCACCCTGGAAGCACCTACCCGTCAGTGGGAAGTGGTGGTGGACCGGGCCCGGGCGGCCCGGCTGGGTGTTTCCCAGGCCCAGGTGGTGGCTACCCTGCAGACCACCCTGGGCGGGGTTAACGTCAGTTACCTGCACGATGAACAGGCCAAGTACCCGGTGCCAATCAGGGTGATTTTGTCTGAAGCCGACAAGGCCCAGCCGTCTGCCCTGTTGTCCATCAAGGTGCGTAGCCGCAGTGGCGAGCTGGTGCCGCTGGCCAGTGTGGCCGAGGTGCGGGAAGCGGACTGGATGGGCGCTATCTATCACAAGGACTTGCTGCCGGTGACCTACGTGACGGCGGATATGGCCGGCGAGATTGATTCACCGCTATACGGCATGTTCCGGATGGTCAGTTTGCTGAACGAGCAGGAGCAGGCACCGGAGCAGTTCTTTATCCAGCAACCGCCACTGCCGGAAAAAGGCACCCTGAAATGGGATGGCGAGTGGCAGATCACCTACGAAACCTTCCGGGATATGGGCGCTGCCTACAGTGTGGGTGTGTTCATGATCTTCGTACTGCTGGTGGCCCAGTTCCGCTCCTACATCCTGCCGCTGGTGATCATGGCGCCGATTCCGCTGACCATGATCGGCATCATGCCCGGCCATGCCCTTCTGGGTAAGGAATTCACCGCCACCAGTATGATCGGCATGATCGCCCTGGCGGGGATTATCGTACGTAATTCCATCCTGCTGGTGGTGTTTATCAAGCAGCTGCTGGACGAAGGCATGGAGCTGGAGAAGGCGGTGGTGCTGGCCGGTGCCGTGCGGATCAAGCCCATTGCGCTGACTGCGGTGTCTGCCGTAGTAGGGGCTTACTTCATCCTCAGCGACCCGATCTTCAACGGCCTGGCGATTTCGCTGGTGTTCGGGCTGGCCATGTCCACGCTGTTCACGGTGATTGTGGTGCCATTGCTGTACTACACCCTGGCCCGCTGCAAGTGGGTTTGAAGCCGCTAGCGGGCGGGCCAGTAGCGCTGCATTTCCAGGAACAGGAATGAGGCGCTCCAGGTGATCAGCAGGAAGCCGGTAAGGCCTTCGATGCCCGTTAGATAGCGCAATTGTCCGACGGGCTCGATATCGCCGTACCCCAGGGTGGTGAAGGTGGTGAACGAAAAGTATACGCAGTCCAGCAGACTGCCGTTAAAGTTGCCCAGCAACTGCCCCCAGCCTTCGGCATGATGCATGAACCAGAACGCCGTCGCGAAAATCCAGACCTGAAGTGCGTGTGATGTGAGGCATCCGAGCACGGCGACAATCAAACGGAAGTGGTGGCTTCGTCTCATCTTGCTGAGTGTGGTACTGAGCCGAAGCAGGGTTTCGTTGTGGATGAACACCACGATGCACACCAGCGAACCGTTGAGCAGGGTAACGTTCAACAGGGTATCGTGGGTGCTCTGCATTGTGTCGGGTTCCTGCTCGGGCAATCGGGCCTGTGTGGATTTGTCGCAGGGTGCGAACAATCCGTTCTGCCTTGTAAATTGTATAGTAGTTTTAGCGTGTTAACGCACCCCTTGCCAACCGGAGCACAAACCTGGCTATGTTAAAACGTTTGATACCGTTGATCATTGTTGCGGCTGGCATCGCCGGATTCATGATACTCAAAGCCACTCGACCAGAGCCGGCGGAAGTGACCGCCACCGAGCGCAGCTGGAGGGTACAGGTGCAGCCTGTCGAGCTGGCCACCCGGGTGCCGGTTCTCTCGCTTTATGGCGAGGTGCTGGCACCGGATCAGCGAACCATCACCGCCACGCTGGCGGGCCGGGTGGCAGAGCGACCCGTATCGGAAGGGATGGCGGTCAGGCCGGGTGAGCTTCTGCTTGCGCTGGATGAAGCCGATATCGGCCCGGCACTGGCACAGGCCAGTGCGCAGGTGGATGATCTGGACGCCCAGATCCGCTCGGAGCAGGTGCGTTACCGTAATGACCAGAACGCCCTGAAAAGTGAACAGGCCATACTCGATAATGCCCGCCGCCAGTTTGAGCGGATCGAATCCTTGGTCGGCCGTAATCTGGCCTCCCGGGAAAATCTGGAAGCGGCAACAGATGCCCTGGCCCGGGCAGAACTCACGGTTAGCACTCGCCAGCGTGCGATTCAGGAACATCCAGCCCGCCTGCAAAGCCTGGAGGCCAAATTGACCCAGGCTCGTGCCAATCTCGCGGCGACGGAACGGGATGTCGAGCGGGCCCGGGTGGTCGCGCCGTTTGAGGGCGTGGTGACCGGTATCCAGGTGGCCGTAGGCGATCAGGTAGCGCGTAATGAAGCCCTGCTGACGGTGTACCCGACCCAGGGGCTGGAAGTGCGGGCCCGGGTGCCTCAGGTGTTCCAAGCTGAGCTGATCGAGGCTCTGGAGCAGGGCGAAATCCTGATGGCTCGTTCGGACAGCGGGCATGAATTTGTACTGGCCCGTTTTGCCGGTTTGTCTGACCCGGCCGGTACCGAGGCCGTTCTGGAGCTTCAGGGCAAACCCGGTGGCTTGCGCCCCGGAGGCCTGTTGCCGTTGACACTCGAAAGACCGGCCAGGGAAAAAGCGGTAGAGGTGCCTTTCAGTGCCCTGTACGGTGCCGGTAGCGTGTACCTCATGACCGACGACAGCCGGATGACCCGGATTGAGGTAGAGCGAATCGGCGAGGCTCAAAGCGACAGCGGCGAACGCCGGTTGCTGATTGCAGGTGACCAACTCCGCCCCGGGGCCCGCCTGATTACCACCCATTTACCGAATGCAGTGACCGGCCTGAAAGTTAAGCTGGCCGATGCCGCCGGGGAGCCGGGTCAGTGAGGCGCAAGAAAGGTGTGATCGGATTTTTTGTTCACCACCGGGTCGCCGGCAATCTGGTGATGTTGGTCATGCTGCTCGGCGGCGTGCTGGCCCTGACCCGCATGAACATCCAGTTTTTCCCCACCTTCGCGCTGGATGTGGTGAGCGTTCGGGTGGTCTGGAGCGGTGCCTCGGCCGAGGACGTCGAGCGGGGCATTACCGACCCGCTGGAACAGCGTCTGCGCAGTGTAAACGGCCTGAAGAAAATGACTTCCACCTCGGCCCAGAGCGTGTCGTCCATCAGCCTGGAATTCCACGAAGGCACGGACCCGATTCAGGCGGTAGACGATGTGCGCCAGCAAGTGGATGAATTCAACAATTTGCCGGGGGATGCCGAGGAGCCCCAGGTTACGCGGGTTGAGCGCTACGAGCCGGTAGCGCGTTTGCTGATCTATGGCGAGGTGGACCGGACCGAGCTGCGGCAGTTGGTCTACCGATTTGAGGATGAGCTGCTGGAGCGTGGTATTGACCGCATCAGCATTCGTGGTTTGCCGGAACAGCAGGTGAGCATTGAGGTTCCTGTACAGCGGCTGGAAAGCCTCGGGCTGACACTGGAGCAGATTGCCGATCGGGTGGCGTCCCTGTCCCGGGATTTGCCCGCCGGCATGATGGCTCAGCAGGACGCCACCCGGGAGCTGCGCTCAGTGGAGCAGCGCCGAAGCCCCCAGGCCTTTGAAACCATTCCGGTGCTCAGCAACGATCGCATTCGTCTGCAACTGGGCGACATTGCGATCATCCGTCAGGAAGCCCGTGACAACCAGACGGTGATGGAAAACAAAGGCCAACCGGCGGTGGAGCTGCAGCTGCAACGGGCAGAGAACGGCAACTCCCTGGCCGCCGCCCGGGTGCTCGAAAACTGGCTGGAAGAGACCCGGCCGGCGCTGCCGCCCACCTTGAAAATGGACGTGTACGATGAAACCTGGCAGCTACTGGAAGACCGTATTTCGCTGCTGGTGAACAACGGCCTGACGGGACTGGTGCTGGTGATCGCCCTGTTGTACCTGTTTTTGCCGGGCCGTGTTGCGGCCTGGGTGGCCATTGGTATTCCCACCGCATTCATGGCCGCCCTGGCGGTGCTGTGGCTGCTGGGGGGCTCCATCAACATGATGTCGCTGTTTGCCCTGATTATGGCCCTGGGGGTGATTGTAGATGATGCCATTGTTGTAGGCGAAGATGCCGATGCCCACGCCCGCATGGGCGAGCAGTCCATCTACGCTGCCGAAGGCGCCGCCAAGCGAATGGTATGGCCGGTGCTGGCCTCGTCCCTGACCACGGTAGCGGCGTTTATGCCTCTGCTGGTGGTGGGTGGGATCATAGGTAACATCCTGGGGGACATTCCGCTGGTGATGATCTGTGTGCTGGTGGCTTCGCTGCTCGAATGCTTTGTGGTATTGCCGGCGCATTTACGCCACGCCTTTGTCGTAAAGGACAAGGGCGTAAAGGACAAACCGCAGGCCAGCGAGATTGAGACGACGCACCGAGGTAATCCGGTTAGCCGGTTCCGGGATCGGTTCGAGCAGAGTTTTGACCGCTTCCGGGAAGGCCCGTTCCGGCAATTTTCCCGCTACAGCCTGAAGCACCGGGGTGTCACGGTGGCCGGCGCCCTGGCGCTGGCGCTGGTCACGGTGGGCTTGTTGGCCGGTGGTCGATTGGGCTTCAACTTTTTCCCAACCCCTGAGCCTTCAGTGTTCTACGCCAACGCCAGTTTTGTGGCCGGCACCGACAAAGCCACGGTTGATCGGTTTATGCGGGACATGCAGCAGACGCTGAACGACACCGAACACGCCCTCGGCGGTGATCTGATTTTGCACGCGGTGACCACCTACGGGGCCACTCAGGGTGCCGAAGGCAGTTCTCGCAACGACGATGAGCTGGGATCGATGCTGGTGGAGCTGGTGCCCTCTGATCGGCGTGATGTGCGTAACCCGGACTTCATGCGCGAGTGGCGCAGTCGCCTGACCTTGCCGGCCGGGCTGGATGCTCTCAACATTAACGAACGCCAGGCGGGCCCGCCCGGACGGGATGTCAATGTGCGCCTGACCGGTGAAAACGCCAACAACCTCAAGCGGGCTGCCGATGAGGTCGCCCAGGCCTTGAGCACGCTGCCCGGCGTGCTGGATGTAGAGGACGACATGCCCTGGGGCCGGGAGCAGCTGATCTACCAGGTCAGCCCTTACGGAGAAGCGCTGGGGCTGACCACGGTGGACCTGGGCCGGCAGTTGCGGGCTGCCTTTGACGGCCGGATTGCCCAGATCTATCAGGACGGGCGGGACGAAGTGGAAGTAAGGGTGCAATTACCCAGGGATCAGCGAGAGCAGTATTCCACCCTGGAGCGCATGACCGTGCGGGTGCCAGACGGTCGGTTTGTGCCCCTGGCGCAGGTGATGAACCTGGATCACCGCCAGGGTTTTCAGGCCCTGCGCCATGCCGACGGCAAGCTGGCGGTGGAAGTCACATCGGCGCTCAATACCCGGGTGGCCACCACCGATCAGGTACTGGAAAGCCTGCAAGCCGATGCCCTGCCCGATATCGCCAGCCGCTATGGCGTGCGCTACAGCTTTGAGGGCCGCTCCGCCGACCAGCGCGAAACTATGGACGACATGAAAACCGGTCTGGTGATCGGTGTCGGGTTGATGTACGTGGTACTGGCGTGGGTGTTTGCCTCTTGGAGCTTGCCTTTGATCGTGATGGCCATCATCCCCTTTGCCCTGGTGGGCGCCTTGCTGGGGCACTGGCTGATGGGGCTGCAGTTAACCATTTTGTCGTTGTTCGGACTGTTCGGGTTGTCCGGCATCGTGGTCAACAACGCCATTATTCTGGTGGCTTTCTACAATCAGCAACGCCAGAAAGGGCTGAATATCACCGATGCATTGAACGAAGCCGCCGTGCAGCGGGTGCGCGCGGTGTTACTGACCTCGCTGACCACCATCGGTGGCCTGTTGCCCCTGCTGTTCGAAACCTCGCTGCAGGCGCAGTTCCTGATACCCATGGCGACGTCGATCGCGTTTGGGCTGGGGTTAGCGACCTTCCTGGTGCTGCTGGTGATTCCGGCACTATTGTCCTGGGTGGAGCAGTTCCGGGAATGGCGCGCTCAGAGCTAGCCGGATATCGGATACCCGAAAAGCTCTGAGCGCTGCGCCCGCCGGTGGGCCGCTTTATTCAGCCGCGTTCGCACCGATGCGGTGAATGCTGAGGTCTGCGCCGTTGAACTCCTCTTCCTCGGTCAGTCTCAGACCGTGAATAGCGTTAATGGCACCGTAGACGATCAGGCCGCCCACAAACGCCACGACAACGCCGGCCAGGGAACCGATGATCTGTGCCATCAGGCTGACGCCGCCGAGTCCTCCCAGAGCCTCCTGGCCGAAAATGCCACAGGCGATGGCGCCCCAGACACCACACACCCCGTGCAATGGCCAGACACCCAGAACATCGTCCAGGCGTTCAATTTTCGCCTGAGCCCACTCAAACAGATACACAAAGATGGCACCGGCGACACCGCCGGTGATCAAGGCCCCGACCGGGTGCATCAGGTCCGAGCCGGCGCACACGGCGACCAGGCCCGCCAGCGGGCCGTTGTGAATAAAGCCCGGGTCTTTGCGGCCAAGCAGCATGGACACCAGAATGCCGCCTACCATGGCCATCAGACTGTTGACGGCCACCAGACCGCTGATGCCATCGAGGGTCTGTGCAGACATCACGTTAAAACCAAACCAGCCGACAGTCAGAATCCAGGCGCCCAGGGCCAGGAAGGGGATGTTGGAGGGGGCAAACGCCACGACCCGGCCGTTACGGTAGCGGCCGGTGCGGGCCCCCAGAAGCAACACTGCGGCCAGCGCAATCCAGCCACCGACGGCGTGCACCACAACGGAGCCGGCGAAGTCGTGGAAGGGTGCACCAAACTGGTTCTCCAACCAGGCCTGGAAACCAAAGTTGCCGTTCCAGATCAGGCCCTCAAAGAAGGGGTAGACGAAAGCAACGATCAATCCTGAGGCAATCAGCATGGGGTAGAACCGGGCCCGTTCCGCGATGCCGCCGGAAACGATTGCCGGTATGGCTGCCGCGAAGGTCATCAGGAAAAAGAATTTGACCAGCTCATAGCCGTTGGCGGCCGTCAGCTCCGCCGCGCTGTTCAGGAAATGGCCGCCGTAGGCGATGTAGTAACCAATGAAAAAGTAGGCGACCGCGGAGATGCCAAAGTCGGTCATGATCTTGACCAGGGCGTTGACCTGATTTTTGTGTCGAACCGTGCCTACCTCAAGGAACGCGAAACCGGCATGCATGGCCAGCACCATGATGGCGCCAATCAGAATGAAGAGCGTGTTGGCGCTCTCGGTCAGGGTGTGTACGGCACTCGTGATATCCACGGGTTTTTCTCCTGAGTATTTTGATGATCCGGCTTCTGGCGAGCCGTAGTGCATTGATGGGGTGCAACGTAAGCAAGCCCTGTTCCAAAACAATGCATATCAAGCACCGCAGGGGGGTTGGCGAATTTGATCGTGGCGGGAGAGGTAGTTTTGTTCGAGAGCATGCACCAGAGGCGTGCACCCCGGGAGCTTGTGCACCAATCTGGATGGCTTACCAGGTGATTTCGCTCGGGGTGTCCTGGCCGGGTTCAATGCCGATAATGGCTTCTTGCTGCTCACTTTCGGAGCGGATCAGCTCTCGAAGGCGCAGCTCCTGCTCCTGCATCGGTTCAGACAGATCGATGACGATCTCCACGCGCCGGTTTTTGGCACGGTTGTCGTCCGAACTATTGGGTACCCTCGGCTCTGTGTCTGCGAGGCCGGTGACTCGAAGACGATCCGGGCTCACCTGCTCCCGGGCCAGCAAAACATTGGCCACGGCGGCGGCACGGGCGGCGGACAGATCCCAGTTGCTGTAGAAACGGTCGGTGCGAATGGGCACATCGTCGGTGTGGCCTTCGATGGCCAGATCGCCGGGCATGTCGGCGAGCACCTCGGCCATGTCCAGTAGCAGGCCCTCGAATTCCCAGGTCAGCTGGGCCGAGCCAGAGGGGAAGGAGCCTTTTTCTTCAATGCGGATAACGATGCGGCGCTGCTCTTGAGATACGTTGATGCGCCCATCGATGATGGCGGGCTCCAGCACTTCGAGGATCCGGGCCGTGCTGGCGTCCATCTTGTCTTGCACCGCTTCCTGTACGGCTTGTTCGTCCGGGCTTTTCAGTGTCTGCAGTTCCGGCTGCTGATCCGTTGTGGTCTGCTTGATCTCATTGACCACGGTGGGCTGGGGTGGGGCAGGTGAGAAAGTATCGAAAATCGGGCTGGTGCCCTGCGGAATCTCCAGTGCAGGCACCTCACGCTGAACACCGAACGCCTTGGACAGTTCGCCGGCGATTTGCTTGAACTTCTGGGCGTCTATTTCCGAGAACGACAGCAGGAGCACGAAGAAGCACATCAGCAACGACATCAGGTCGGCGAATGTCACTACCCAGGCAGGAATGCCGGGTTTTTCCTCTTCAGGCAAATCGTCCATAACGTATCAGCCTGCGGCCTCGGGTTCTTCGTTCTTTACCCGTTCTTTCGGGGTCAGGTAGCTGGACAGCATCTGTTCGATGATTCTGGGGTTGGTGCCTTCCTGGATGGCCACCAGGGCATCAATGTACAAGGATTGCATCCGGGCTTCCTCGGTCATCCGCAGGGAGAGCTTGTCGGCGATGGGGGTGGCAATCATGGTGGCTATCATGGCGCCATAGAGGGTGGTCAGCAGAGCGACTGCCATCGCCGGGCCGATGGATTTGGGGTCTTCCATGTTCGACAGCATCTGCACCAGACCAATCAGCGTGCCGATCATGCCCATGGCGGGTGCCACGTCCGCCATGGCGGTAAACACCTTGGCGCCGGACCGGTTGTGGTCCAGGGTCATCAGTCGTTCCTTGGAGAGCAGAGCCTTGATGGTGTCGGCGGTGTGGCCATCGACCAGCATCTGAATACCCTGGGCCAGGAACGGCGAACTCACTTCCCGGTCTTCAAGGCCCAGCACGCCGGACTTTCTGGCAACCTGAGCGACCTCAACCAGCTCATCAATGCTCGCCCGGGTTTCCGGCAGCTTGAACTTGAAGGCCCTGGCCGCCACCCGGAAAGCACTGAAGAACTGGGCAACACTGAATTTTGCCAGAACCACAAACAGGGTGCCGCCGACCACAATGAGCAGCGAGGGAGGGTTGATGAAAACGTCGGGAGAAACGCCCAGGATGACCGACGATGCGATCAGCATTAGGGCACCCACAAGACCTATCAGGGTGGCAAAATCCAAAGGAACTCCAGTGTTAATGCTGGGTTAAAATCAGAAGGCTGGATGGTAATCCTCTGATCAGGCTTTGATCAATCGGTAATGGTGCTGCCTTCCGGTGTTTCCTGTAATTCTTTCCAGGCGGCATAGCGGTGAAGATCGGACTCCGCGAGTTTCAGGCAGAGCGCTACCACGCCCGCATCGTCGATAAACCCGATGCCCAGTATGAGATCGGGGATCAGGTCCAGCGGGTTCATGACGTACAGTAGTGCGCCGGCCACGGCAGCTATGGTTTTCCAGGGGACCGCGCGATAATTGCCCTGCCAGTAGTCCCGGATCAGCGAAAACATCAGCCGGATGTCGGTGGCGAATCGGTTCAGGCGGCCACTGCCTTTCACTTTTTCCTCAATGGCCTTTTGTCGCTCCAGGAGTGTCTCAAGATCGCGCCTGTGAACCTTGGCGCTTTGCGACTTCAACTCGTTAGCAGCTGTTTTTTCCGAGATCCATGCCATAGGCCGATACCCTTGAGATAAGCGATCGTTTCAACATAGCGAAATCGGGCTGGCGAGTCACCTTGGTTTGCACTGGGGTTGGCCGCAAGCGTAGGCGATACCGGAAGCTTGATGGCGGCTGTCTCTGTGGCCATCAGGCACAAAGGCCAGCCGTTTTCGAACCAGGGCCTCCTGCGCATTAAGTAAGGGCGCAATGTCGGTGTCGGGCTCGGTCAGCGTCAATAAGTGGGCGACGGCTTCCAGGGTGGAGAGTTGCCCGGCCCTTGGGGCTTTTCGGATACGGTATTGCGACACTGGCGGATCAGCGAAGTGAAAACAGGGTAGCTGCCCGAGTTGCGGGTTCAGATGCAGAATTTTCGCGGCCTTGCGCCAGGTGCCGTCCAGTACCAGCCACTGGTCGATGTCAGAGGTTGCGCCGCCTTCGACCGGCTGACTGTCAGCAGACGGAAAGAGCAGTCCGGTGCGGGTTTTGCTCAGCAGGCCTTCCAGTCCTTGACGGGCAAACGACGTTTGATCCTCACCAACCAGCACGTCTATACGCGCCAGGCACTGGCGCAATACGCGCACAGTCCCCTTGCTGTGACTCACTTCGGACGGGTGCTGCAGAACGACAACCCGCTGGCTGTTGTCTACACGCTCACACTCGTCGCACACGCAAGTATTCGGATGCATACCGCAGCGTGCGCAGGTAGCCCTGGCCATGCTCAACCCACGAAGATTCGTTTAGCCAGCCCCGCGCCTTTCAGACCCCGAATGGACAGGGTGGTTATCAGTCCGCCGATCATGGCACCGACCACGCCGCAGGTGAGGATGTCCTGCCCGGTCAGGTACAGGCCCGGTATGTCGGTTTTCGGTTTCAGCCAGTGTTGCTCGAAGCGCTCGGGAGTGTGGTCCAGCCCGTACAACTCCCCCTGCTCATATCGGCAGAACCAGGCTGTGGACAGGGGCGTGGAGGTTTCCACATAGTCTACCTTGTCGCGCAGCTGGGGCAGTTTGTTGTAGAGGACTTCCATCAGTTGATCGGTGATTTTTACTTTTAATGCTTCGTAATCCTCACCCCGCTTGCCCCAGGTGCTGCCCTGCCAGGGCTCGAACATCTCCCAGGTGGTTGGCGCGACAATCTCGATCGTCGAGGTGCCGGGCCAGCGATTCTGATAGTCCGGATCTTTGGCGGCGGGAAACGAGATATAGACCACCGGCCAGGGTGCGTTGTGCGGATCTTCCAAAAAGCTTTCGACATTGGTGTCGTGGTCGGCGCTGGGGTAGATCCAGAAGTTGGTGCGGGGCAGGCCCAGCTCTGCCGGCGTGCCCTTGAGGCCAATATAAAGGCCAATGTGGGGCATCGAGGGGCGAATATGCTCCCGTTCCTGAGGGTAGCCAATTTCATCGGCGACCTCTGCCGGCAGCAACCGCTCAAAGGTGTTGATAACACCGGCGTTGCTGATGACTTTCGGGGCCCGGATTTCCTCGCCGTCTGCCATGCGCACACCAACGGCTTTGCCGTTTTCGATCAGAATGTCAGTCACGTCGGCGTAGGTAAACACCTCGCCACCGCTGGCCTGGATCACCGGAATGATGGTTTTGGCGATCTCGGAAGCACCGCCCACCGGATAGAAGCCGCCGTGCAGGTAGTGCTTGGCAATCAGGGCGTGAACCATGAAGCTGGAGTGTTTGGGGGTAACGCCGCAGTCACCCCACTGGCCGGTAATGGCGCCGATCAGCTCTTCGTTATCGGTTAACTCGCTCAGTACCTCCCGGGTGGTGCGGTTGAAGCAATCCGGCAAGACCGATTTCAGCCCCCGAGACATCAGCGGGCTGACCAGCGCTGGCGCCAGTTTCGAAAGGGTGTACCACTGCATACCATCGGCCACTTTACCGAGCAGTGCCAGGTAGCGGTCGATGGCGTCACTTTCTTCCGGAAATGCTGCCAGCAACGAGTGTCTCAGCCCTTCTTTACCGGCGCGGAGGTTGACCACTTTGTCACCGAGAAAGAATCGGTCGTAGTTTTCGTCCATTGGCGCCCAATCAAGCTGGCCGTCGGTAATGTAATCAAACAGTCGGCGGCCGAGGGTGTGTTTTGCCCCCATGTCGCCAATGTAGTGAACACCCACATCCCATTCGTAGCCGTTGCGGGCGTAACTGTGGGTGTAACCGCCGGCGGTGTAGTGCTGTTCCAGTACCAGGATTTTTTTACCGGCTTTGGACAGGCAGGCGGCGGTGGTCAGGCCGCCGATACCGGAGCCGATCACAATGGCGTCATAAGGCCCCTTCAGCCGGTTGGCCCGGTAGCGGGTGCCGATGCGGATGGTGCTTGGCTTCAGTGCTTTTGAGGTTGCTGTTATTACCACCACGATTTTCCCCACATATGCGGATTGGCCCAGTTGTCGGGATTATTCCATGCCCGCTTGTGGTTGTATGTGTCCAGGTTATAGGTATACAAGGTGAGTGCACCGTTTTCGGTTTCCAGCTCTGCGTGGCGCTGAAAGCCCAGGCCGATAAAGTCGGTAAATCGCCAGTCGGGCATCTCCGGCACCAGCGCGGCGATCCGGGCGGTGCCGTAATTACGCAGTTGGCCGAGCAGCAGTACGCCCTCTTCAAAGGGCAGGTGTTCCAGTGTCTCGCTGATCAGCGCCAGGTCCGCCACCTGGGCTGGCGGCATCCGGGCGTTAGGATCGGTGGTGTCGAGCGTTAACAGCTGCTGTCCGGCCTGCTGTTGCCAGACCGCGGCCACCTGTTGGGCGGTCTGGCCGCAACAAAGCAGGGTTTCCGGTTGGCTGATGTCGATAAGCCGGGCCAGAACCTTGGCGGGGGAGTCGTTGGTTGTGGTCATAAAATTGGCCAGTCTGCGGCGTCTACGGTATGCAGGCCTACCGGTTGTCCGGCTGTACCCTGCCATCGTTGTACATAGTGGCCTTCAGGATCGTACTGTTGTGCCTGCTTGTCCAGATTGAATTGCCGGAGCCCTCTGGGATCTGCGCCGACCCCCGCCAGGTATTGCCAGTTGCCGTAGTTGCTGGCGACATCGTAATCCACCAGTTGTTGTTCAAACCAGGCGGCACCGTAGCGCCAGTCCAGCTCCAGTTCGTGCACCAGACAGCTGGCCACCAGTTGCCGGGCGCGGTTGCTGATGTAACCGGTGTGGCGAAGTTGGTTCATGGCCGCGTTGATGATGGGGTAATGGGTGTTGCCCTCACACCAGGCTTTGAACCGGTGACCATAGAAAGTGACGTGCCGGTGCTTGCGTTGTACGCCATCCCGGCAGAACAGCCTGTCGCCGTGTTTCATGGCGTACCAGTAAAAGTATTCCCGCCAGAGCAGTTCGAACCACAGCCAATAGGTGGAGTCATTCCGGGTTTCCCGGCGCTCATAGTCTTCAATGGTTGCTGCTACCTCACGTACCGACAGACTGCCGTTAGCCAGCCAGGGTGAAAGCTTGGAGGACGACGGCCAATCGTCCAGTGCGTTCCGGGTTTCCTTGTAGGTGGCGATGCCGTGGTTGCCGAAAGAAAATTCCTGAACCCGCTCGAGCCCGGCATGCTCGCCACCTCTGAAGCTCAGTGTGGAAGTCGGTTCCGGTATGGGCGGGCACTCGCCTCGATTGTCTTCGGGGAAGCCCGGTGGTGGTGGCAAGGCCGTCAGGGTGCGGATGCGCAACATGTCCGGGCCGCGCTCGCCCTGTTTCTCAACCTGCTTACGGAACTGGGAAAAGGTTGCCGGCAAGTCACTGAGTGGCATCGGCAAGGTGCCTTCGGTGAACAGGCTCAGCGTTTCGAATGTTTGCATCACAATGCCCGGCAAGGATTGCTGTACTGCACGCCATTGCTGGGCTTCGACGGTACCCGGTAAACGCGAACGTACTACCCGGCTGATGCTGTGCTGGTGTACAAGGTCCGGAATGGTTCGTTCCGGCTCGCCAAAAGCAATATGCAGGCGCTGGCCCAGAGCGCGAAGGCTACGCTCAAGGTCGGTCAGGCTTTGCCACAGAAAACGCCACCGATGCTCGCCCATACCACGGCACTGAAAGGGTCCGTTGGCAAACCAGCGCGGGTCGACCACATACACGCACAACAGCATGTCCGAGCGAGCGGCGGCCAGCAAGGCGGCGTTGTCATGAATTCGCAGGTCACGGGTAAACCAATAAAGGGTACGCAACGTATAGTGTCTCGTTTTTGCGGCTTTGGAATAAGCTTACGCCAGACATGGCAAAAAAGATCTTGGCCGCGACTCGAGGAATGACTTGCTGGGCCGATAACTCAGCACCATGAAACAGGACGTTAGTGGTTGACCTTATTTAGAGATGAATGACTATGTTCCTGACCCCGAAGAAAAAACACGCAATGGCCGAGTGCGAGACCAGAGCCGCAAAGTGCGAAGCGGTTCACCGTGCTATTCAAGAGTCTGTTGCCACCATCGAGTTTACGACCGATGGGCTGATCGTTGATGTCAATGACCTGTTTCTGGATGTGGTGAAGTATCGCCGGGACGAAGTCGTGGGCAAACACCACAGCCTGTTTTGCGATCGGGAGCTGGCGAATTCTGCGGACTACCGCAAGTTCTGGGACTCTCTCCGTGCCGGCAACTCACACGCAGGCACCTTTCCCCGTCGCGGCCGGGATGGTCAGAAGATCTGGCTGGAAGCGACCTACTTCCCGATTCGGGGTGCCAGCGGTGCCGTGGAACGGGTGATGAAAATCGCCTCGGACGTCAGCGTCAAGCACGATCAGCTCAGAGATCAGCAGGCCGCATTTGATGCGATTGACCGGTCGATGGCGGTGATTGAGTTTACCCCTGATGGGACCATTATCACGGCCAACCGAAACTTTCTGGCAGTCACCGGCTATCGTCTTGAGCAGATTCAGGGCAAGCACCACAAAATGTTCTGTGATGATTCCTTTTATCGCGAAAACCCGGATTTCTGGGCGTCACTGGCAGCCGGCCGTTTCAGCAGCGGCCGTTTCCATCGTCGGCGTTCTGACGGCAGTGATCTCTGGCTTGAAGCCAGTTATAACCCGGTCCTGGACGATAAAGGCCGGGTGGAAAAGGTGTTGAAGTTTGCCAGCGATATTACCGAGCGCGTAGAGCAATCCCTGCAAACCCAGGATGCGGCGGCGGTTGCCTCTGCGTCTGCCACTCAGACAGTCAACATTGTCGGCCGGGCCGATGAGGCGTTGCGGCAATCAAAGGCAACCGCACAGCAAATCGAGCAGGGCGTCGATAAGGCCAAAAGCATCATTGCCGAGCTCAATGAACGCTCTCAAAGCATCGAGAAAATGGTTGATACCATTGCCGGTGTTGCCGACCAGACCAATCTGTTGGCACTGAATGCCGCGATCGAGGCAGCGCGCGCCGGCGAACATGGCCGTGGCTTTGCGGTGGTGGCGGATGAAGTGCGCAAGCTGGCGGCCAACACCGGCGCGGCCACCCGTGAAATTGCCGATGTGATTCACAGCATTCTGGAGTTGTCTGGCGGTGTTGAGCGCCAGATCAGTGAGGTTCTGGATGTGGCCATTGAGGGTCGCGAGCAGGCGGAGTCGGTTGAGCGCGTCATTGCCGAGATTAAAGACGGTGCTAACGCAGTGCTTGACGCCATAGACGCCATAGGTCGGTGAGTGCTCGCCGTGGATGCGTGTTAAAATCGTGATTGTATTTCTGCGGCTGGTGTCACATTCAGCCGCCCACCCGGACAGTAGGAGACACTGAATGATCAAGTCCCGCGCAGCCGTGGCCTTTGCCGCCAACAAGCCACTGGAAATCGTCGAAGTGGATGTGGCCCCGCCTAAAGAAGGCGAGGTTCTGGTAAAAATCGTGGCCACCGGTGTGTGCCACACCGACGCCTACACCCTGTCCGGTGCCGATCCCGAAGGCCTGTTCCCCACCATTCTGGGCCACGAAGGCGGCGGCATTGTGGAAGCGGTCGGTCCCGGCGTGAAGAACCTGCAAGTGGGCGATCACGTGATTCCGCTTTACACCGCCGAGTGTGGCGAGTGTAAGTTCTGCACTTCGGGCAAGACCAACCTGTGTGGTGCGGTGCGCGCTACCCAGGGCAAGGGCGTGATGCCCGATGGCACCTCCCGGTTCTCCTACAAGGGCGAACCGCTGTACCACTACATGGGCTGCTCTACGTTCTCCGAGTACACCGTGCTGCCAGAAATCTCCCTGGCCAAAATCCCCAAGGAAGCACCGCTGGACAAGGTGTGCCTGTTGGGCTGCGGCGTGACCACCGGTATCGGTGCGGTGCTGAATACAGCGAAGGTTGAAGAAGGCGCCACCGTGGCGGTGTTTGGCCTCGGCGGTATCGGCCTGGCTGCGATCATCGGCGCCACCATGGCCAAGGCCAGCCGGATCATTGCCGTTGATATCAACCCCGGCAAGTTTGATATTGCCAAACAGCTGGGCGCCACCGATGTGGTCAACCCGAACGATTACGACAAGCCGATTCAGGAAGTCATTGTTGAAATGACCGACGGCGGTGTGGACTATTCGTTCGAGTGCATTGGCAACGTCAAGGTGATGCGGGCTGCGCTGGAGTGTTGCCACAAAGGCTGGGGTGAATCCATCATCATCGGCGTGGCCGGTGCCGGCGAGGAAATCAGCACGCGTCCGTTCCAGCTGGTGACTGGCCGGGTCTGGAAAGGCTCAGCGTTCGGAGGCGTAAAAGGCCGCACCGAGCTGCCGTCTTACGTGGAGAAAGCCAAGACCGGTGAGATTCCGCTGGATGTCTTCATCACTCACGAAATGCCGCTGGAAGACATCAACAAAGCGTTTGATCTTATGCACGAAGGCAAGAGTATCCGGACCGTTATTCACTTCTGACCGGCACGTATGGCCTCCCTGGTTGAAGGGTCAGGGAGGCAGAGCCTTCAAATTTCACACCATTCTTCCCGCTGAATCGTCAGTGTTCCCTATTGAGGGCGACTGCCATCCCAAGCGCGTTCAAGCAACGCCAACAAGGCGTCAGCGTCCAGAGGACGTGGGTTCCAGTACGGATTCTGCACCGCCAGACTGGCTGCCCGTTTCAGGTCTGACTTCGCCAGTCCCAGCGTCTTGAGCGCCGTGGGCGCACCCAACGACCGGGCAAAATCCTGAAGCCCAAGGGCCAGGTTCCCGCCAAACACGTCAGCAGCAGGCGCCAGCACGTCTGCCGCCGCCTCTGAGTTATAGCTGGCGGTATGGGGCAACAGAATCGCGTGGGTTTCGGCGTGGGGCAGGCCAAAGCTGCCGCCCAGGGTATGGCAGAGCTTGTGATGCAGCGCCATGCCGACGGTGCCGAGCACGGTTCCGCACAGCCAGGCGCCATAGAGTGCGTTGTTGCGGGCATCGACGTTTCGGGGCTGGTGGACGATGGCTGGCAGTGCCGCTTTCAGGCTACGAAGCCCTTCAAGCGCCATCAATGAGGTTATCGGATTGCGATCCCGGGCATAAAGCGCCTCCACCGCATGCGCCATGGCATTCAGGCCACTGCTGACCGTTACGGCAACGGGTAATTGCAGGGTCAGTTCGGAATCGTAGATCACCATATTAGGGAGGATGGAGTCCTGCCTGAGAGTGGTTTTCAGGCCGTGTTCAGTCTGGCCCAGAATCGGCGTTACTTCGGAACCGGCATAGGTCGTGGGTATGGCGATCTGTGGCGCGCCGTTACGATAGGCGATGGCTTTGCCAAGCCCGATCGCCGAGCCTCCGCCGACGGCGATCACGCAGTCCGCATTAATGCCTGCAAACACCATCAAAGCCTGCTCGGTCACGCTCACCGGAGTGTGCATGGCCGCTTCGGTAAACACGCCGGCGCCCAGCTTACCAAGCTCCCTGAGAAGATGTTCGGCGCTGGCGCGCTGGCCTGGTGTTGAAAGCACTAATGCCCGCCGGCAACCCAGGCGCCGCACTTCCTGTGCAAGCGCTGAGCGGCTGCCGGGGCCAAAAAGGATATGCGCCGGGTTGGCGTTGTACGTAAATGGCTTTACCTGCATGTTACCGCCTTTCGTTGAGGTGCCGGTTGTCGACGTCAGCTCAGATGTTTCAGCAGCAGCTCGGTGAGCCGTGCCGGGCATTCAACCGACGGAACATGGCCAACGCCCTCGAGGATAACCGGATCGCCGGTGCCGCAGGCTTGAGCCAGCGCCTTCAGCGATTCGGGCGGGGTTGCGAGGTCGTCGGAACCGCCGATCAACAGCAACGGTACGCCCCGGTTCAGCAAGCTTTCCCGGAAGTCTGCCCTGCCCAGCATTTCGCACAACAGGGCATAGCTGTTGTCATCACCGCGGCCCATGATGACTTTCCAGCCATCAAGCAGGGCCGGTTGTTCCTGGCAGGCTATCGGGCCGAACCAGCGCGGTACGATGTCGCCGGCCATGGCTGTCAGCCCTCGTTCCCGCACGTTTGCAGCCCGAAGGTTCCAGGCTTCAGGAGTGCCGATCACGGCGCCGGTGTTGGTCAGGGTTGCGGACAACAGGCTATCGCTGTGCTTGGCAACCAGTTGCTGGCCAATCGCGCCGCCGATGGAGGTGCCGGCAAAGTGGAAGCGGGTTGTGCCCGCCACCCGGGCTAGTGCCAGGGCTTCCTGGGCCAGATTCTCCGGAGTGATATCACCGGCGTCCGCTGGCCAGGCGCTGCTGGCGCCGTGCCCGGGCAGGTCCCAGGTCAACACCCGGAACTTGCCCATCAGGGCGGGCAGCATGTCGTCCCATACCGCCTGGGTCATACCCAGGGGGTGAGCCAGCACCAGTAAGGGTTTGTCCGTGTCGCCCAGCAGCCTGTAGGCCACTGTGCGCTGGTTGATCTTTGCAAAAGACATAGGGTCTCCTTGTTAACCGGTGCTTAGCCGAATACCGACAGCGCTACAAAGGTGCCTGCAATCGCCACCCCGGAAATCAATAACCAGATCAGCAGATAGCCCATGATGTCGCGCGCAGACAGTCCGGCAACACCGAGCAGCGGCAACGCCCAGAAGGGTTGAATCTGGTTGGTCCAGCCATCACCCCAGGTGAAGGCCATGATGGTCTGTGCCGGGTCAGCGCCAAGAGCGGCAGCGGCTTCCATCATGATCGGCCCCTGAATGGCCCATTGTCCACCGCCGGACGGGATGAAGAAGTTCACCATGCCGGCCGAGAGGAAGGTTAGCAGCGGGAAGGTTTCGGGCGTCGCAACGGCAATGATGGCCTCCGAGAACTGGGTGACCAGCCCGGCGTTGGTCATCATGCCGGCAATGCCCGCATACAGAGGGAACTGAACAATGATGCCACGGCCTGCATTGACGGCTTTTTCTGCAGCTTTCAGGTAGGCCGCAGGGCTTCTGTGCAGAATCAGACCGAGGGCCAGGAACAACAGAATGATGGTGTTCAGGTTGATGCTGAAACCGTGATCAATCACCTTGCCTACGAGGTAAGAGGCGGCCAGAAGCCCCAGGAACAGGGTAGGCCAGCGGCTGTTTTCAATGCGGTCGGAAGGGCTTTGGCCGGCTTTGCTGACCGGTGCTGGTTCCACATCGTCATCATCGGCTTGCAGGCGGATAATGTGCTTGGGCTGTTTTTGCAGCAGGAAGAATATAACCAGCAACACCAGAAGGACCAGGTTCAGTGCAATGTTCCAGCTGGAATACAGGGTTTCGCTGACCGGCACAATGCCGATGGCGTCTTCCATAAAGTGGTCGGGTGTGGCGATAACCAGCGGAATAGACGTGGAGGGCCCGCGCACCAGTTCACCGCCATAGGCGGCCGCGACAATCAGCGGGAAGTGAACCGCCACCCGGCGGCCCATCTCCCGGGCCAGAATGGCACCCGCAACCATGCCGAAGCCCCAGTTCAGGTAGTAACAGACAAAACTGACCACGATGGTGATCACCAGCGCTTGCCTGGGAGTGTTGGCGTGTTTGGTCAGCCCGGTGAGCATGGCCTGAACCGCAGGCGTGAGTGCCAGCACATAGCCGGTCAGCAGTACCAGAACCATTTGCATGCCGAAGGTGAACAGCTTGGAGAAGCCATCTCCCCAGTAGCCGGCCATGTCCATGGGGGACTGGCTGGATACCGTGATGCCGAGAACGAAAACAATCGCAGTCAGGATGACGGCCAGGACAAATGCGCTGGGCAGGTAGCGTTGAACAATTCGAACGGAGAAGTTGGTTATCGCTTCCATCAGGGAAACCTGTTGTTAGTTGTGAATTCGGCGGGTCTCAGACCCGCTCAATCAGTGTGGCAATCCCTTGGCCGACGCCGACACACATGGTGCACAGGGCGTAACGGCCACCGGTACGGTGGAGTTGGTGGGCGGCGGTCTGCAGCAGGCGCGCACCAGACATGCCCAGCGGGTGACCCAGGGCGATGGCGCCGCCGTTGGGGTTTACCCGGGGGTCGTCGTCGGCGATGCCCAGTTCCCGCAGGACCGCCAGACCTTGAGCGGCAAAGGCTTCGTTCAGCTCGATCACATCGATGTCGGCGATGGTCAGGCCCTGTTTTTCCAGCAGTTTGCGCACCGCTGGCACCGGGCCGATGCCCATGATGCGGGGTTCGACGCCAGCGGTGGCCATGCCCAGAATTTTCGCCATCGGCTTCAGGCCGTGCTGCTTTACCGCCGCTTCGCTGGCGACCAGCATGGCGGCGGCGCCGTCATTCACGCCGGAGGCATTGCCGGCGGTGATGCTGCCGCCGTCGCGGAACGGAGCAGGCAGCGCAGCCAGCTTTTCCAGTGTGGTGCTGCGGGGATGCTCGTCGGTGTCGAATACCAGAGCCTCCTGCTTGCGGCGGGGAATCGTCACCGGCACGATTTCTTCAGCGAACACGCCCTCCTGCTGTGCCCGGGCGGTTTTTTGCTGAGAGCGGAAGGCGAACAAATCCTGATCTCCCCGGGAGATGCCAAACTGTTCGGCGACGTTCTCAGCAGTTTCCGGCATGGAGTCGATGCCGTACTGCTTTTTCATCAGCGGATTCACAAAGCGCCAGCCGATGGTGGTGTCTTCAATTTTCTGGCCCCGGGAAAACCCGGAATCGGCCTTGCCCATCACGTAGGGCGCGCGGGACATGGATTCCACGCCGCCGGCCAGTACCAGCTCCATTTCGCCGGCGCGAATCGCCCGGAAAGCGGTGCCCACAGCGTCCATTCCAGAGCCGCACAGGCGGTTCAGGGTGGTGCCGGGGACGGAAGTGGGCAAACCGGCCAGCAGCGCAGACATGCGGGCCACGTTGCGGTTGTCTTCACCGGCCTGGTTGGCGCAGCCCATCATCACTTCCTCGATGGCGGCAGGGTCCAGCTCCGGTGCCTGTTCCAGTACGGCTTTAAAAATGTGTGCGGCCAGATCGTCCGGGCGCACGCTGGCGAGGGTGCCGCCGAAGCGGCCGATGGCCGAGCGGCGGGGGTGGCAAAGATAGACGTCAGTCATGGCAGACCTCACTGTTGGCCGGATTGCGCGGCGGAATGGTGGGCATCGGTGCGGGCTTTCAGGTCACGCAGCACCTCCAGTTCTTTGGCAGTCGGCTCTGGCGTCGTGGCCAACTGGTCCGCGAACCGGATTTCCCAGCCGGTCGCTTCGATCACGTCTTCGCGGGTGACGTTCGGGTGCAGTGAGGTGACGACCAATTCTTTGGTGTCCGGGTCCGGCTTGAGGATGCACAGGTCGGTGATCACCACGGTGGGGCCACGGCCGATATTGGGCACGTTATCCCGGGCTTTGCCGTCACGGCCGAAGCCGACGGTGGTGATGAAGTCCACGTCTTTCACAAAGGTGCGCTTGGAGTGTTTGACGGTAATGAACACTTCTTTCGCGTTGGTGGCAATTTCCGGAGCGCCGCCACCGCCGGGCAGGCGTACCTTGGGCGCGCGGTAGTCACCGATCAGCGTGGTGTTCAGATTGGCAAATCGGTCGATCTGGGCGGTGCCAAGAAAACCAACGCTGATGTGGCCGCCCTGCAGCCAGTAACGGAACATTTCCGGCACGGAGACGGTGGTCAGGGCGGATTCGCACAGTTCGCCGTCGCCGATGGACAGCGGCAAAACGTCCGGTTTGGTCTGCAAGGTGCCGGATTCGTAGATCAGGGTAACGTCGGGCGCGTGGGTCAGGCGCGCCAGATTGGCGGCCTCACTGGGCAGGCCAATACCGACGAAGCAGGTCATGTCATTTGTCAGTGCGCGGGCGGCAGTGACGCTCATCATTTCGGAAGACGTAAATTCCAGGCTCATCACGCAGCTCCTTTTTCGAAAACGTTGTCTTTCAGCCAGCTCAGGAAGGTGTCCCGGTCACGGGCGATGCCATCCCACGCTTTGTAGAAGGCGTTGTCGCGCTCGTAATAACCCAGGGCGTAGGACGGGCTGGCCCCTCTGGGGGCCTCGGCGATCGCCGTGACGGCCCAGGACGGCAGTACGCAGGCGTTTACCGAGGCGCCCAGATCGTCTACCACCTCTTCTACCGTCACGATGCTGCGCTTGGCGGCCAGCACCACTTCCTTCTGGATGCCCACAATGCCTTCAATCAGCACGTTGCCCTTCCGGTCAGCCCGCTGGGCGTGAATCACGGCGACGTCCGGACGAACTGACGGTACGGCAGCAAGGCGTTCGCCGGTGAACGGGCACTCGATGAACTTGATCTGGTCGTTCACCTTGGGCAGATCGCTGCCAACGTAACCACGCAGCACCGCCAGGGGCAGGCCGGCGGCACCGGCTTCATAGGCATTGGCCATGGCCGCGTGACTGTGCTCCAGGATCTCGAGTTTATTGGGCCAGCCCTTTTCCACGGCATCCCGCAGACGGTGCAGGGAGCCGACACCGGGGTTACCACCCCAGGAGAAAATGAGCTTTTTGGCGCAGCCGGCACCGATCATCTGGTCGTAGATCAGGTCCGGGGTCATGCGGATGAGGGTCAGATCGCGTTTTTCCTGGCGGATGATTTCATGGCCAGCGGCAAACGGGATCAGGTGGGTGAAGCCTTCCATCGCCACGGTGTCGCCGTTGTTGATGTGTTGACTCACCGCTTCCTGGAGGGAGAGGAATTCAGCCATCGCAGTGTCTCCATCGTGCTGTTGTTGAAATGTTCGTTGTACGAATATATGTTTTATATGCGAACATAATGGCGCGATTGGTTTTCTATCGTCAAGTACAAATTTTCATCAGATTGTAAAAATGCACGGATGTTCGGGGTGCGAACTAACTGATACTATGCGCTGCAACTGACTGTAAGGGGCGCAAAAGGAGCCGGAATGGACGAACAGACTCTCAAACCCGGAGACCGGGATTATGTGGGGGCACTGGCCTCGGGGCTGGAGGTGTTGCAGGCCTTTGATGCCGAGCACCCACGGATGACTCTGAGTGAAGTGGCGGTGCGCACCGACATGGACCGGGCCAAGGCCCGGCGTTTCCTGCTCACGTTGCACGCCCTGGGCTTTGTTAAACGCAACGGTCGACAATTTGAACTGACGCCGCGGGTGTTGCAGCTGGGCTATGCCTACCAGGCCTCAAATCAGTACCGGGCGGTAATCCAGCAGTATCTGGAAGACATCACTGCAGAACTGGGGGAGTCGTCCTCGCTGGCGGTACTGGATGGTCAGGATGTGGTGTACGTGGTGCGCTCTGCCGCCCGGCACCGGTTGATGGCGATTACGCTTTCTGTGGGCACCCGGCTGCCGGCGGCCTACACCTCCATGGGTCGGGTGTTGTTGGCCCAGTTGTCACCCAGCGAGCTGGACGAGTTTCTGGAGCGGGTGTCACTGGAGCGTTTCACGGAATCGTCCGTCACGGATAAAGGCCGGTTGCGGGCACAAATCGAACTGGCCCGGCAGCAGGGCTATGCGGTGGTGGATCAGGAGTTGGACCTTGGGCTTCGGTCGGTGGCGGTGCCGGCATTCTCTGGCGGCGGTGAACTGCTGGGAGCCCTGAACATCAGTACCAACGCCGCTCGGGTGGATATGAATACCCTGAAAACCGTGTATTTGCCCCGTTTGCAGAAGGCGGCCGAAGCAGTGAGTCGGGCAACGCGTTAGCGAACCCGGCTCACTGGCTACGGATAACGGCCGGTCAACCGGTTCTCCACTAATTCCGCCAGGATGGTGTTGGTCAGTCGCATCACGGCGTTGGGATTCTCGCCCCGGCGCCGGGAGGCAATCACAGGCGTGGTGATGTTGTCGTCTTCCAGAGGCATGTAGTCCACGCCTTCCCGCTGAAGTCGCCGTACCTGTTCTGGAACCAGAGTAAAACCCATGTCGGAAGCCACCAGTGACAACGCCGTTTGAACGTCGTTGACCTGCTGAATGACGTGCACTCGTAAGCCCCGGCGATGGAACAGCCCCTGGGTGATGTCCGCGAAGTTAGGCCCGGGCCCGGCCGGAAAGGTAATCATTGGCACTTCAGACAGTTCTTTCAGTGATGGCGGATGACGGGTTAAGGGGTGTGATGCCGGAATCGCCGCAATCATCGGTTCGTCAAACAGGTTTTCCTGTTCGACATCCGGGTCTTCTATTCTCAGGCGACCGAAGCCGATGTCGATCTTGCCGGACTTCAGGGCTTCGACCTGCTCCCGGGTCTTCAGCTCGTGAAGAATAATCTCCAGGTTTTTGTTCTGGCGTAACCGGCGCACCATCAAAGGCAGCTGGCCGTAAAACACCGATGGTACAAAACCGATCGAGAAAACGGTTTTGCGATGTTCGGCAATGCGCCGGGTGTCGTCGACCGTGGCGGCCACCTTGTCGAGAATTTGCTGCGCCTGCCCGAGAAAGTATTCTCCGCCGGCGGTCAGGTCCAGGCCCCGGGGTTTGCGGATAAACAGTTCTGCTCCGACTTCCTCTTCCAGCTGTTTGATGGCCCGGGTAAGCGGTGGCTGGGCAATAAACAGTTTTTCTGCCGCCCGGGTGAAGTTGCGCGCTTCCGCCACGGCAACGAAGTACCGCAAGTGTCTCAGCTCCATCCATACCTCCAGGGTATCGGTTATTACTTAATCAATATTGGTTCACGCTCGTGAAACTTCGTACTGTTCGAATCACAGATCTTTTACCTGTTATTCGGAGAGCACATGTCCGCCACCATCGAGTCCCTTGAAACCATCCTGGTTGATATCCCGACCATCCGGCCGCACAAGCTGTCGATGACAACCATGGGGGTTCAAACCATGGTGATCGTGCGAATGAAGGATTCGGACGGGCTCGAAGGCCTTGGTGAGGCAACCACCATCGGCGGCCTGGCCTACGGCCCGGAAAGCCCGGAAAGCCCGGAAAGTGTAAAGCTTACCATTGATACCTATTTCAAACCGCAACTGATTGGTCAGCCTGCCGGCAACATCAATACTCTCAGGGTAATGCTGGGCCGCTCCACCCGGGGCAACAGTCTGGCCAAATCTGCCATTGAAACGGCATTGCTTGACCTGCAGGGCAAGCGGCTGAATCGCCCGGTATCAGACCTGCTCGGCGGTGCCGTACATGCACACATTCCGGTGCTCTGGACCCTGGCCAGCGGCGATACCGCCAAAGACATCGATGAGGCCCTTAGCCTGATCGCCGCTCGCCGTCATTGTGACTTCAAATTGAAAATCGGCTCGCGCCCGGTGATGGACGACGTCCGCCACGTTGCCGCTATTAAAGAAGCTGTCGGCGACCAGGCCAGCGTTCGGGTGGATGTCAATCAGGCCTGGGACGAAGCTACGGCCGCCAAGGGCATGGCCGAGTTGCAAGCGGCCGGTATCGACCTGGT
The DNA here is from genome assembly GCF_030541005.1 of Marinobacter sp. SS5-14b. Classification (GTDB taxonomy): domain Bacteria; phylum Pseudomonadota; class Gammaproteobacteria; order Pseudomonadales; family Oleiphilaceae; genus Marinobacter. The sequence continues at coordinate 518,199 of NZ_JASSVM010000002.1, forward strand.
GGAACAGCCTACGCCGATGAAGGATTACGCCGCGCTGGTGCGCCTGTCCTCGAAGTTTCATCTGCCCATTCTCGCCGATGAAGCGGTAGCCGACGCCAAGGATATGTACAGCCTGGCCGCCGCCGGCTTCGCCGGTGCCGTTGCCATGAAGATTGCCAAGGCGGGCGGCCCCGCCCGCGCTCTGGAACAGGCCATGGTTGCTCAGGCTGCCGGTATTGGCCTGTACGGCGGAACCTTGCTGGAAGGCACGATCGGCACCGCGGCTGCCCTGCACGCCTGGTCCACGCTCGAAACCCTGCACTGGGGCACCGAGATGTTCGGCCCACTGCTGATGAAAGACGACATCGTAGTCAAACCGCTGCGCTTCCACGACAACGGCGTGGATCTGCCGACCGGCGCAGGCCTGGGCGTTGAGATTGACGAGGACAAGCTCGCTCACTATCGCCGCAAGGGCTGAATGCCGGTCAGGCATCAGTACGCAAAAGTTCAACAGACGGAGGAAAGCACATGCTGTTCAAAGTTGAGATGAAGGTGAATATCCCTCACGACATGCCCGCCGACGTAGCGGCAGACATCAAGGCCCGGGAGAAAGCCTACGCCCAGGATCTGCAGCAGCAGGGCAAGTGGCGCCATCTGTGGCGGGTCGCTGGCAGCTACGCCAACGTCAGCATCTTTGATGTTGCCGACAACGCCGAATTACAGGACCTGATCAGCCAGTTGCCGCTGTTCCCTTATATGGACATCACAGTCGCGCCTCTGTGCCGGCACCCGTCTTCGATCCGTGAAGACGACCGTTAATCACGATACACCCTGTTGCCAACGGATGAATGTACTTGGGCAACAACAATAACAGGACCGAGGAGATCAACAATGACCATTAAAACCATGCATACCGCCGAAGTGAAAGACCTGCTGGAAAAAGTCGCTGGCTTTAACCAGGAAGGTGGTAATGAGCGTGTGAAAAAAATTGTTCACCGCGTGATGCACGACATTTTCCAGATTGTTGAAGACTTTGATGTGACCGCAGAAGAATTCTGGCAGGCCGTTTACTACGTGGGTGATCTGGGCAAGAACGGGGAAGCCGCTCTGCTGGCCCCGGGCCTGGGTATGGACAAGTACCTGGACATCCGGATGGATGCCGAAGACGAAGCCAACGGCTTGGCCGGCGGCACCCCGCGCACCATCGAAGGCCCGCTGTACGTCGCTGGCGCCCCGATGAATGAAGGCTTTGCCCGCATGGACGATGGCTCTGACAACAGCGCCGAAACCATGATCCTGACCGGTCAGGTGACTGACGAGAATGGCAATCCGCTGGTCAATGCCGTGGTGGATGTATGGCACGCCAACACCATGGGCAACTATTCCTACTTCGACCAGTCCCAGAGTGACTACAACCTGCGCCGCCGCATCCGTACTGATGAGAATGGTCGCTACACCGCCCAGTCTATTATTCCGGCAGGCTATGGCTGCCCGCCCGACGGTTCCACTCAGGCGCTGCTGAACCAGCTTGGTCGCCATGGCCGTCGTCCGGCGCACATTCACTTCTTTATCTCCAAGCCGGGCTACAAGCACCTGACCACCCAGATCAACCTGGCGGGTGATGAGTACACCTACGACGATTTCGCCTTCGCGACCCGCGAAGAACTGGTGGTGGAAGCCAACCGAATCGAAGATCCGGCCAAGGCCGAACAGTTTGGCCTCAGCAAGCCGTTTACCGAAGTGGAATTCAACATCCAGCTGGTCTCTACCGACAAGGCTGAGCTGCAGGATCGCCACGAGCGCAAGCGTGCCCTGGAAGGCGAAGCAGCTTAAGTCCCGAACCCTTAATCGAAACGTTTTGTGATCCGACCGGCCCGCTCAGGCGGGCCGGCCAGGGGCCCCTCGCGCCCGGAAAACGGTCTTCACAACAACAAGATGGAGTGACGAACATGACTCGCCAACTCGACAGACTTGAAAAGCAGATCCGCGGGGCGGTAGAAGCCGACCCGACAACCGGCCATTACCGCTGTGACCGCAGCATCTTCACCGACCAGGAGCTGTTCGACCTGGAGATGAAGCACATCTTCGAAGGCAACTGGATTTACCTGGCCCATGAAAGCCAGGTGGAAAATCCGGGTGACTACTTCACCACCACCGTAGGTCGCCAACCGGTTGTCATCACCCGTACCAAGGATGGCGAGCTCAAGGCGATGCTCAATACCTGTTCTCACCGTGGCGCCACCCTGTGCCGCAAGAAGCGTGGTAACAAGACCTCATTCACCTGTCCGTTCCATGGCTGGACCTTCAAGAACGACGGCAAACTGCTGAAAGCCCGTGACCAGAAGAAGGGCGGCTACCCAGACAGCTTCAACACCGACGGTTCCCACGACCTCAAGCTGTTGCCGAAGTTTGCCTCTTATCGTGGTTTCCTGTTCGGCAGCCTGAGCTCCGACGTGCTGCCGCTGGAAGAGTACCTGGGCGAAACCACCAAGATCATCGACAACATCGTGGATCAGGCGGAAGACGGCCTGGAAGTGCTGCGTGGCGCGTCCACCTACACCTACGAAGGCAACTGGAAGCTGACCGCCGAGAACGGCGCCGACGGCTACCACGTGGGCACCGTGCACTGGAACTACCTGTCCACCATGGGCCAGCGCAACTACGACAAGGGCGGCACCGAGGCCGTGGACGCCAAGAGCTGGTCCAACGAGGGCGGCTTCTACTCCTTCGAGAACGGCCACATGATGCTGTGGACTCGCCTGATGAACCCGGAAGTCCGTCCGGTGTTCGGTCAGCTCAAGCGTCTGGAAGAGCAGTTTGGTGAAGCCCGTGCGGACTCTATCGTGCGCACCACCAAGAACCTGTGCCTGTACCCGAATGTGTACCTGATGGATCAGTTCTCCACCCAGATCCGGGTGCTGCGGCCGATCTCCGTGAACAAGACCGAAATCACCATCTACTGCTGGGCACCGAAGAACGAGCCGGCAGCTGACCGTGCCAAGCGTATTCGCCAGTACGAAGATTTCTTCAACGTCAGTGGCATGGGTACTCCGGATGACCTCGAGGAGTTCCGCGGTTGTCAGGAAGGCTACGAAGCCAGCGGCCTGAAGTGGAACGACATGAGCCGCGGTGCCAAGCACTGGATTGAAGGCCCGGACGAAGGCGCCAAGGCCATTGGCCTCAAGCCCATTCTCAGTGGTGCCAAGCCGGAAGACGAAGGCCTGTACGTGACCCACCATCAGCACTGGGTGGAAGAGATGACCAGAGCCATCGACACCGAGCGCGCGCGTTTTATTTCTCTCTCTACCGTTTCGTCAGAGGAGGCTTCCGCATGAGCATGACCTTTGAACAGATCCAGGCGTTTGTTTTCCGCGAAGCCCGTCTGCTGGACGACCGTCAGTGGGATCAGTGGCTGCAGTGCTACCACGAAGATGTCACTTACTGGATGCCGTCCTGGGATGACGAAGACCAGCTGACGGAAGATCCGCAGACCGAGATCTCGCTGATCTATTACCCGAACCGTCAAGGCCTGGAAGACCGTGTTTACCGCATCAAGACCGAGCGCTCCGGTGCCAGCTCGATGCCCGAGCCGCGCACCACGCACATGACCAGCAACCTGGAAATTCTGGAACAGGAAGGCGACACGGTAAAACTGCGCTTCAACTGGCAGACCAACAGCCACCGGTACCACAAAACCCAGACGTTTTTTGGCACCTCCTTCTACACGCTGGATGTCAGTGGCGAGCAACCGCTGATTTCCGAAAAGAAGGTCATCCTGAATAACGATTACATCAATCAGGTGATTGATATCTATCACCTGTAATGGATGGGGAGAGCATCATCATGAGCTACAACATCGCACTGAACTTTGAAGATGGCGTTACCCGTTTTATCGCCTGCAATGAAGGTGAAACCGTTCTGGATGCGGCCTATCGCAACCAGATCAACCTGCCCATGGATTGTTCTGACGGCGTATGCGGAACCTGTAAGGGTTCCTGCCGCCAGGGTGATTTCGATCTGGGCGAGGAATACATCGACGAAGCGCTGTCTGACGAAGAAGCCGAACAGGGCAAGATCCTGACCTGCCAGATGGTGCCCTCCAGTGATTGTGTGGTGGAAATCCCTGTGGCATCCACCATGTGCAAGACCGGTATTGCGGAAGTGGCGGGCACCGTGGCTGAGGTCAACCTGATATCTTCCACCGCGATTGAATTGAAAGTCACTGCCGCTGCCGATGTGGGCTTTCTGCCGGGCCAGTACATGAACATCAAGGTGCCAGGCACCCAGGAAACCCGGGCCTACTCGTTCAGCTCGAAGCCGGGTAGCCGCGACCTCAGCTTTCTGATTCGCAACGTGCCGGGTGGTCTGATGAGCAGTTACCTGGTAGGCACTGCCACAACCGGTGCCGAGCTGACCCTGACCGGACCGATGGGCAGCTTCTACCTGCGCCCGGTCGCGCGCCCGGTACTGATGCTGGCCGGCGGCACCGGACTGGCGCCGTTCCTGTCGATGCTGGAGCACCTCAAGGCCAACGGCTGTGATCAGCCGGTGCACCTGATCTACGGCGTGACCAACGACGACGACCTGGTGTGCGTGGCGGCTCTTGAGGCCTTTGCCGCCGAGTTGGACAACTTCACCTTTGCCACCGTGGTCGCCAGCGACGACAGCAGTCATCCCCGCAAGGGTTATGTCACCAATCACATGGAAGGCGCGCCACTGAACGACGGCGACGTGGACGTTTACCTGTGCGGGCCGCCTCCGATGGTGGACGCGGTACTGGGTTACTTCCGCGACCAGGGCATCGAGCCGAACTCGTTCCACTACGAGAAGTTCACCCCGAGCGTGACTGCGGTCGAGGAGAAGGTGGCATGAGCGCCCGGTTTACCAACAAAGTGATGGTGATCACCGGCGCGGCTCAGGGCATTGGCAAGCGGGTGGCCGAACTGGCCGCCGCCGAGGGTGGTCGCCTGGTGCTGGTGGACATCGCTGATGTGGTGCAGGGCGTAGCCGCGGAACTGCGTGACCAGGGCGCTGAAGCCCTGGCCGTGCAGGCCAACCTGGAAACCTGGGAAGGCGCAGAAACGGTGATGGCGAAAGCCCACGCGCAGTATGGTCGCATCGACATCCTGATCAACAACGTGGGTGGCACCATCTGGGCCCAGCCGTTCGAACATTACCAGCCGGAGCAGATCCAGAAGGAAATCCAGCGCTCGCTGTTTCCCACCTTGTGGTGTTGCCGGGCGGTGCTGCCTTACATGGTTGAGCAAAAGGGCGGCGCGATTGTGAACGTCTCGTCGGTTGCCACCCGTGGCCTGATGCGGGTGCCTTATGGCGCCGCCAAGGGCGGGGTCAATGCCTTGACGGTCAACCTGGCCTTTGAATACGCCGAACAGGGTATCCGGGTGAACGCAACGGCGCCGGGCGGCACCGAAGCACCACCCCGGCTGATCCCCCGCAACACCGAGGCCCAGGGCGAACAGGAGAAAGCCTGGTACCAGACTCTGATCGACCAGACCAATACCAGCAGCTTTATGCACCGCTACGGCACCCTGGATGAGCAGGCCGAGCCGATCCTGTTTCTGGCGTCAGACGCCGCCAGTTACATGACCGGGACCATCCTGCCGGTCGCCGGAGGCGACTGCGGCTAAAACAACCCAGGTCCGAATACAAAAACAACACTCGGAGAAACAGATCATGAGAAATATTGACGTCAACGACGTAATTGATAATGCCAGTTTTACCCGGTTTCACTGGAAGGTGCTCTTCTGGTGCACGCTGATCATCATTTTCGACGGTTACGACCTGGTGATCTACGGTGTTGTGCTGCCGATCCTGATGGAGCAGTGGAACCTGAACCCCTACGTGGCCGGGCTGCTGGGCAGCAGCGCCCTGTTTGGCATGATGTTCGGAGCCATGGGCTTCGGTATGTTGTCGGATCGTCTGGGCCGCAAAAATGTGATCATCGGTTGCGTGGTGTTGTTCAGCGTTGCCACCGTGATCAACGGTTTTGCCACCACGCCCTGGCAATTCGGCATCATGCGCTTTATTGCCGGGCTCGGCATTGGTGGCGTGATGCCCAATGTGGTGTCGCTGATGAGTGAATACTCACCCGCGCGCATACGCAGCACCCTGGTGGCACTGATGTTCAGTGGCTATGCCGTGGGAGGCATGATGTCGGCCGGCCTGGGTATCTGGATCGTGCCGAACTTTGGCTGGGAAATCATGTTTTATCTGGCTATCGTACCGTTGCTGATGCTGCCTTTTATGCTCAAGTATTTGCCCGAATCTGTGGCCTTTCTGATGGCGCAGAAGCGGGGCGATGAGGCCCGGAGTATCCTGACCGAAGTGGCACCCCATAAACACCTCAGCGATCAGGATGTGCTGGTGGTGCCGCCCGCGGGAAACAGCAAGGCCCCTGTGCTGGAGCTGTTTCGTGATGGCCGTGCCATGAGTACGGTGATGTTCTGGACGGCGTTCTTCTGCTGCCTCTTGATGGTTTATGCTCTGGGGTCCTGGTTGCCGAAACTGATGTCCAATGCCGGCTACGCCCTCAGCTCCAGCCTGATGTTTTTAATGGTGCTGAATGTGGGTGCCATTGTGGGCGCGGTGGGTGGAGGCTGGTTGGCGGATCGGCTGTCGCTGCGCTCGGTGCTGGTGTCGTTCTTTATTCTGGGCTCCGGATCACTGGTGCTGCTGGGGTATGAAAATCCGATGTGGCTGCTGTATACCCTGGTCGGCATTGCCGGTGCCACCACCATCGGCTCACAGATCTTGTTGTACGCATTTGTGGCCCAGTATTATCCCACCAGTATTCGCTCCACCGGCCTGGGCTGGGCTTCTGGAATCGGCCGAAACGGTGCCATTGTCGGGCCCATGCTTGGGGGTACCTTGTTGGCGCTGGCTTTGCCGCACCATCTGAACTTTCTGGCACTGGCGATTCCTGGTGCCATTGCTACCGTGGCCATTGCTCTGGTGGGCCGCCGTTTTGGTGTAAAGAATCCGCAGCCGGAGGGAGCCCGCTCGCTGGCAGCAAGCAATTGATCGGAATGCGTTGATCGATCGTGGGGGACACAGTCAGTCGAACCCCTCTTTGCCCCGGCACGTTTGTGTGCGGGGTCTTTTTCGTATTCAAGGCAAGGTGATCAAAAACAATAAGGTTCCGATATGAGGCGTTTCGCGCACGATCTTTCCCTGCCGGCTGTCGTCGCCGGGTTTCTGGCGGTACTGGTGTCTTACTCCGGGCCGCTGGCGATCTTTTTCCAGGCCGGTGCCAGTGCCGGTATTTCGACGGAGATGATGACCTCCTGGGTGTGGGCCATTTCAATGGGTGCCGCGGTGTCTGGCATTATCCTGTCGCTGTGGCTCAAGGCACCGGTGGTCACGGCCTGGTCGGCGCCAGGCACCGCCTTGCTGGTTACCCTGTTTCCTGAGCTGTCCCTGAATGAGGCCATAGGGGCCTATATCACCGCCGCGATCATTATCTTTCTGATCGGTGTTTCGGGCACCTTTGACACCATCGTGCGTGCCATTCCCAAGGGCATTGCCGCAGGCATGATGGCCGGTATCCTGTTTCAATTCGGGGTGGGTGCTTTCACCGCCATCGAAACCACGCCGGCACTGGCCATTGGCATGCTGGTGTCTTATGTGGTGTTTCGCCGATTACTTCCCAAGTACACCCTGGTGCTGTTGCTGATCACCGGTGTGGTGCTGGCGGTATGGCTGGAAGGCGCGTCGCTGTCTGGCGTGCGCTGGAGCCTGGCGGTGCCGCAATTCATCCAGCCGGAATGGTCCCTGGGTTCGACCCTGAGCCTGGCAATTCCGCTGGTGTTGGTGAGTCTCACCGGTCAGTTCCTGCCGGGCATGGCAATCCTTCAGTCTGCCGGGTATCGGGTCAAGGCCAAGCCCGTCATTGCGGTGACCAGCCTGGTGTCGTTGCCGGTGGCGGTTTTTGGCGGCATTACCACCGTGGTAGCGGCCATTACAGCGGCCATCTGCACCGGTAAGGATGCCCACGAAGACCCGTCAAGGCGCTATGTGGCTGGCGTGTTCAACGGCGTGTTCTATCTGGTGGGAGGTTTGTTTGCCGGTACCATTGTCAGCCTGTTCACTTCGCTGCCCGCTGCTTTCATTGCGGTGCTGGCTGGATTGGCGTTGCTGGGGGCAATCTCCGGCAATCTGCACGCCGCTCTGGAGGACGCCAGCCACCGGGAGGCATCGTTAATTGCCTTTGTTGTGACGGCGTCCGGCATGTCGTTGTACGGCCTGTCGTCGGCTTTCTGGGGGGTGGTGATCGGCTACGGCTGCTATCGGGTACTCAACAGCCGCGCCGGAAAATAGACCGAAAGGCCGGGTGGCTAGCCTTCCTGCAGCGCTTGTAGAACAGCTTTCGCTGCGCCTTCGGAGGATGCCGGGTTCTGGCCCGTGATCAGGTTGCCGTCCACCACAATGTGCGGGGCCCAGTCGTCACCGCGGCTGTACCGGGCATTGTTCTGCTTCAGCATGTCTTCCAGCAGGAAGGGCACGATGTTAGTGAGCTGCACCGCTTCTTCCTCGGAGTTGCTGAAACCGGTGACCTCACGACCGCCGACGATGTTCTGGTCGGGCTTTACAAACACATTCTTGAACACCGCTGGGGCATGGCACACGGCGCCGATGACCTTGTCTTGTTCGTAGGCGGCTTTGATCAGCGCAACGGACTTTTCGTCGTTGGCCAGATCCCACAGCGGCCCATGGCCACCCGGGTAGAAGATGGCGTCGAACTGGTTCATGTCCACATCAGCCAGTTTTTTGGTGCTGGCCAGCATTTCTTTGGCGTGGGAGTCTGCCATGAAACGGCGAGTGGAGTCGGTCAGTGCGTCTTCGGCTTCGCTGTTCGGGTCAACCGGCGGCTGTCCGCCTTTGGGTGAGGCCAGGGTTATGCTGGCGCCGGCGTCTTTGAAGACAAAGAATGGTGCAGTGAATTCTTCCAGCCAGAAGCCGGTTTTGTGGCCGGTGTCGCCCATCTGGTCGTGTGAGGTCAGTACCATCAGAATGTTCATAGGATTCGATCCTCCTGTCGGGAATCGGAAGTGAATTGTCGGGCGTTACCCGTAAGAGGTTGTGACGATCGATTGGAAATTCAACAGGGATACGGAAACTTGGGATGAATGGATGTCTCAAGGGTCTATACTGGAATCACAGGCAACGCACTTGACGGGTGAGAGCGGGCAGGGAATGAAAGAGCAATGAAGAGAGTCATAGTAAGGCCTTTGCTGGTCCTGCTTTTGTGGTTGGCGCCGGGGGTATTGTGGGCGCAACAGGGCACCGAAACCGTGGCGCCCCTGACCGTGATTGTGGGTGTGGACCATGCGCCGCCCTACCGGATACTGGAGCCGTCCCGTAAAACGGGATTGTATCTGGAGATTTTCGAGGAGATTGCTGACCGGTTGGGCTGGACCGTTCAATACCGGGAGGCGCCATTCCGTCGGCTTCAGTTGATGTTGCAGAAGGGTGAAATCGACATGATGTTGGGTCTGGTGCGCACGAACGAGCGCGAACAGAACCTGGAGTTTGTGGCGCCGGCTTTTCCGCCTGAACGGCGTTTGTTTTTCTACCTGGATGACCAAAATCGCATTGATCGCTATGGCGATCTTGGTGACAAGTCGATTGGGGTGCTTGAAGGCGCGACCTACTTCAGGCGTTTTGATCAGGATGAAACCTTGGCGAAAGAGTCCGCAGCGCGTTATGAAAATCTCATGCTGATGATGCAGAAGGGTCGGGTGGATGTGGTCATTGCCCCTGAGTTGGTGGGGCTTTATACGGCCCGAAAACTGGGGCTGGACGCCAGGGTTTCACCCTTTTTTGTGCCGGGTGAGCGCTCCTGGATTGTTCTGTCCGAGCAGTCCCCCGCAACTCCCTATGCCGATGACATCAGAGCCGCTCTGAAACTGGTTGAGCAAGAGGGTATCCGGGAGAGCCTCTTGCTCCGTTACCTGGAACAGCCGGAGCGTTAATCCACGGGTTGCAACGGGTGCCGGTGCGCGGGAACTTAGTAAGCTTACGGTTGTCTTGAGCCAGATCTGCATTTGAGGAATGACGCTGACATGACAACCATCCGGTTATGGGATCTGCCCACTCGCCTGTTCCACTGGCTCCTGGTGCTTGCGGTTACGGGTTCGGTGATAACGATCAAGTCTGGCATGCCGGAATGGCACGAGCGGTCAGGCTTGCTGGTAATTGGCCTTCTGGGTTTCCGGATTATCTGGGGCTTTACTGGCTCGACCTACGCCCGATTTAGCGTTTTCATTGCTGGCCCCAAAACGATCATGGCTTATCTGCGTGGCCAGTGGCAGGGCGTGGGGCACAATCCATTGGGAGCCTTGTCGGTGCTGGCACTGATGGCTCTGTTCGGCGTTCAGGCGGTTACCGGTCTGTTTGCCAATGACGACATTGCCTTCAACGGACCGTTGTACCCGTTGGTGTCTTCGGCCTGGAGCGATACCCTGAGCAGCTGGCATCGGCAGACCGAATGGTACCTGTACGGTCTCGTCGCCTTGCACGTGCTGGCAGTGGTGTTCTATTCGAAAGTCAAAAAAGACAACCTGCTCAAGCCCATGATCACAGGCCGGAAGACGGTAAAGGCCGGCCTGGCGGACGATGCCAGAGGGGGCGGTACTGTCGCGTTTACGTTGTCGCTGATACTGGCTTTGGTGGTGGTCGCAGGTGCCAGTGGCTGGTTTGTATCACCACCACCGGCACCGGAACCAGCACCCCAGAATCTGGGGTGGTAAGCCGAAGGCGCGAATTACTTGGCGCGGAAGTTGTCGTGGCAGGCCTTGCAGGTCTCGCCCACGGCCGCAAACTGGCGGGCCAGAGCGGCTTTGTCGCCAGTGGCGGCTACTTCCTGCAGTTTGTTGGCTTCACGGCCAAAGTTCATGCCGACTTCCCGGGCTTTTTCCGGTTGCTGGAAAAAGTCAGGTTTCAGGCGAGTGTTTTCAGCCTTGTCGAGGGTTGATTCCGGGCTGTAGAGCGCACCCATCCCCGAGTTGGCAACGGCAGCAATGGCGTTGGCGGCGGCTTTCATCTGTTCGGCATTGAAGGCCACGTCACCATCCACCGCCTGGGCCTTGATCTTGCCCATATTCCAGGACATAAACTGGTACGCCGCCTGGCGGGCTTCAATCTGGTCTTCAACACTCATTTGGGCGGCTGAGGGCATGGCAAAAGATACAGCCAGAACGGTTGCGGATATCAGGCCGGTTTTTTTCATATCAGGTCCCTCTCATTTGGTCGGATTGGTTGTTGAGCAAAAATGCTCTATAAAGGTTTGGTTGTGAGCATCCTATCTGTATAGACTCATGCCTGACAGATATAAGAGCCTAAAGTTCAATCCGGAGATATTCCACCATGGCAATATGGACAGTAACCCCAGATCTTGACCAGATGATGGCAGCGAGCAAAAACACCGCCGTCAGTCACATGGGTATTGAATACCTTGAAGTTGGCGACGATTACGTAAAAGGCCGCATGCCGGTTGACGAGCGCACAGTGCAGCCGTTTGGCATTCTGCACGGGGGATCTTCGGTACTGCTGGCTGAAACGCTGGGCAGTATGGCTGCCAATTGTTGCCTGAAAGCCGAGAATACCGTGGCTGTGGGGCTGGACATCAACGCCAATCACATCCGCCCGGTCACCGGTGGCTGGGTATACGGCACCGCCCGCGCCCAGCACATTGGCAGCACCACCCAGGTGTGGGAAATCCGGCTGGAGAATGAGCAGGGCAAGCTGACCTGTATTTCACGGCTGACGATGGCGGTGACGAAGCGGCCCGGGTAATCGGACGGCAGGGTTTCTTGCCTAAGCTTGATGGATATCAAGATTTAAGCCGGATGGCGGTAACCCGGAGTATCCCCCTCTGCTTTGGCCTTCAGCCCAGAGGTCAGGTGATGTGGTCTGTATCCATTCTCACCCGGCCCCGGCCGAGGTCTTTGGCGTTGTACAGTGCCCGGTCTGCCCTGTTAAGCAGGTCTTCAAGCCGGTGATCATTTACTGACAGCACGGTAATGCCAAAACTGGCACTGGGTTGGATGGTATGACCCTGGTGCGCGACGGTCAGAGCCTTTAGCAGATCCAGCACGCGCTCGGCGAGTTCCCGTGCTTTCTGTGCGCCGGTTTCCGGCAGTAACAGAGCAAATTCCTCGCCACCCATTCGGGCTACAATGTCAGATTCTCTGACTCTCTCCTGTAGCACGGCGGCAACCTGTCTGAGCACTTCGTCCCCGGCATCGTGGCCGTAGGTGTCGTTTACCTGTTTGAAAAAATCCAGATCCATCATGATCAGAGCCATGGGGGATTGATGGCGGCGGGCCTGGCTCAGCAACAGGCCGCCAAACTCGAAGAAGGCCCGGCGGTTGTGCAGGCGGGTCAGTTCATCGGTGAGCGCCGCCGCCCGGGCTTTTTCGTGAGCCTCATGCAGTTCCAGCTCCATCTGCTTTCGGTCGGTTATGTCGGTGGCAATCTCCAGTCGCACCAGCCGGCCGTCCGTCCAGCGAATGGCCTGGTCCCGACACTGGTACCAGCGTTGATCGAGCTGGTTCTGGAATTCCCAGACATGGGGCGGGTTCGGTTGTCCGTCGCTGGATACCAGCAGGTGATTGGTGCAAAAGTTACAGGGGCCGTCGCTATCCTGAAGTACTTGCCAGCATTTGCGGCCGCCAATGTGGCCCCAGATCCGCCGACCATAGGCGTTCATATACAACAGCTCATAGGTTTCGAAGTCAGACACGTAAACCAGTGCGTCGAGATTATCCAGTACCGCCTGGAGTCCTTCGACGGAGGTGCCGGCATCTGATGTCGGTTTGTCCGGTCGAGCTGGCAGATTGAGGGATGGTATACCGCGTTCCATTGGTTTTTATCTTCGTTCGGTTTTTAGTCAATGTGGTTTTGAGTATGGCGCCTTAGGCCGTCGCCTGCATCCGGAACCTGTCGTAGTCTTCGGCTTGTACCTATGTTTGCCGGGTGGCTTGATAGTATTCTGGCTTTGAATTACCAGAGAGACGACCCCTGATATGAACACAGAGCGCGACCTTGACCAGTGCCCCTGCGGCAGCGGTATTGCCTATTCGGGCTGTTGTCAGCGATGGCACGCTGGTGCGCCCGCGCCGGATCCCGAGGCGTTGATGCGCTCACGCTATACCGCGTATGTGTTGAAAAATGAACCTTATCTTCTTGATACCTGGCACTTCAGCACCCGACCCCGTGACCTGGATCTTGAGACCTCACCTTACTGGGTATCCCTGAGGATCATCAGCAGTGCTGATGAAGGGAGCCGGGGCCGTGTCCACTTCCGGGCGAGCTATCAAGCTGGCTCGGGTTGGGGTTACCTGGAGGAGATTTCGCAGTTTGTGAAAGAGGGTGGTCAGTGGCTCTATCTGGAGGGCGAGACGAGCGAAGGGGTGCTTAAGCCGGGGCGCAACGAGCCTTGCCCGTGTGGCAGCGGTGGAAAATATAAATCCTGTTGTTTACGCCGGTGAATCACTTATGACCAAACCACTGCCGGAAACCGGCAAGGGTGTCGCCTACGGCCTTGCTGCCTACACTCTGTGGGGCAGCTTCCCGCTTTATTTTGCGTTGTTTGAGGGCATTCCCGCCTGGGAAGTGCTCATTCATCGAGTGATCTGGTCCTGCCTGTTTCTGGGTATCGTGATTTCCCTGCTCAGGCGCTGGCCTGCAGTAACCACTGCACTGAAGCAGCCCAAGAAGCTGGGTTTTGTCCTTGGCTGTTCGGTGTTCATCGCTTTGAATTGGGGTGTCTACATCTACGCGGTAGAGACCCGTCACGTGTTGCAGGCGAGTTTGGGCTATTTCCTGACGCCGCTGGTGAATGTGGCGATGGGCATGATGATTCTGGGAGAGCGAATTTCCCGCCTGCAGACGGTCGCCGTTGCGCTGGCGGCTGTTGCCATTCTGTACCAGCTTTTCCTGTTGGGTGAGCTGCCCTGGATTACCCTGGTGCTGGCGTTCAGTTTTGGCACCTACGGGCTCTTGCGCAAAAAAGTGGAGCTGGATGGCTTGTCTGGCCTGTTCGTGGAAACCCTGTTGTTATTGCCGCTGGGTTTACTGACTCTGGCCTGGCTCTCGGCCCGGGAGCTCTCCCACTTTGCCGAGGGTTCCTACAGTGCTTTGCTGTTGCTCTCCAGCGGCATCGTTACTGCGGTCCCGCTCCTGGCGTTCGCAGGTGCGGCGCGCCGGTTGAAGCTCTCTACGGTGGGCTTCCTGATGTACATCAACCCGACTATCCAGTTTTTGATCGCACTTTACGTGTTTCATGAACCGCTCAGTACCGAGAAGTTGATCAGCTTTGTCATGATCTGGGTGGCACTGGTGGTTTATTCCTGGTCGGCGTGGGCAGGCAGAGCGAAGGTATGAAGCGGCCCATCACCGGTTACCACCTAGACGATGAAAACCACTGGGTGGCCCAGTTAGGCTGTGGCCACAACCAGCATGTACGCCATGATCCGCCCTGGGTGAACCGGCCGTGGGTGATTACGCCGGAAGGTCGGCAGTCTATGTTGGGGTTTGAGCTGGACTGCAAGAAGTGCGATGAGGGTGCGCCAGCGGACGAGCAGCCTGAAGATTCGGGTGCCTCTCAAGCCATGGTGTCCAGATAGGCTTCCAGTTCGTCGGCCAACCAACCTACCACGGCACCCCCCTGGGCTTGTTCCGACTCCAGTGCGCTGAATACTTTCCACCAGCGTGCACTGCGGTGGTGGATGGTTTTCAATTGCTCCTTTCTTAATGCCTCGGCAATCAATGGTAATGGCAGATCAGCCCAGCCGGCACCGTCCATCACCGCATCGCGGATCAACTCATATTGGGTAAACGCCAGATAGTTGGCCGTTTCTGGTGAGTCTGCCACCAGCACCGAATCCTGCATGTAAGCAATGGTGATTTCGGTGTGGCTGATCAGGTCATCCTGGGTTACGCGTTTTAGTTGGCTCAGCGGGTGATCGGGCGCGGCGACGGTCAGCATGCGCACATCGGCCAGTTCGCGGAACCATTGGTAGCCTTCGTTCATCAGTTCCGGCATCAACCCGTAGGCGACGTCCACCGATTGGTTGCGCACCAGGGAAGGCAGTTCGCGCGGCGGAGCCAGGTAGATTGACAGGCTGGTCTGTGGGAAACGTTGTTTCAGGCGCCGCAGAATATCCCGCCACACGTCTTCCGGTATGGCGTCATCCCGGGCAATGCGCAGCACCGATTCGGCACCGCTCAGATGATGCTGGCAGCGTGCCTGTATCTGCCCGGCCACCTGATCGAAACGCCGACAGTCAGTGAGAATGGACTGGCCAACGGAGGTCAGGTGCAGCTGGTTGCCGCTGCGTTCAAACAGCGCCACGCCCAGTTCATCTTCCAGTGACGCCAGTACCGTGCTGACCGTGGTCCGGCTGCGATTCAGCTCTCTGGCGGCCGCCGCAACGCTGCCGTTACGCACGACTGACAGGAACATCTTGATCTGGGAAGTTTTCATCGATTTCTCATTGCGCCGGTTTTTCCGTCGCTCAGCGACTCACGCCTGCAAACAGATCCCGATAATATGGCCGGCAATTCTCAGGAGGTCAAAATGTTTACTTCTCTGGCGCGGGAAAATATGGCGCTGACGTTATCTGCTGTTGGTGCCGGTCTGTTTGCGGTTGCCGGTATAGGCTGGGGGCTCTGGGTCGACTCTCTGGTCATTCTCTTTGACGGTGCCTATTCGATGGTCAGCCTGGCGCTCTCTCTGCTGTCACTGTATGCCGCGCGCCTGGTTCGCCGGCCTGCTACGGAAGACTACCCGTTCGGAATGGGTGCGGTTGAGCCGCTGGTGATTGCGGTCAAAGGCCTGGTGATCGCCCTGGTGTGCGTGCTGTCACTGGTTTCTGCTGTGGTGTCGTTGTTGCAGGGCGGCCGGCCCGTTGATGCCGATATGGCCATGATCTTTGGTGCCGTTAACGTCGTGGGCTGTCTGGGGGTCTGGTGTTATCTGCGTTGGAGCAGCGCCCGTAATGGTTCGGGGCTTGTGCAGGCGGAGCAAAGTCAGTGGCTGATGGACAGCGCGCTGAGCGCCGCGGTTATGATCGGTTTCGCCGTTGCCTGGCTGCTTGAGCGCAGTCAGTGGTCTGAGCTGGCCGTGTATGCGGACCCGGTGATGATGCTGGTGATTTCGGTGTATTTCATGACGGTGCCCGTGAAGATGATTCTGGCGTCAGTTCGGGAGTTGCTGTTGGCGGCGCCCAGAGAAGACGCCATGGATGACATTCATGAAGCCCTGGAAGACATGGGTTTGAACCCTGCTCGCGTGAAGGTGGCCAAGCTCGGGCCCAACCTGTTATTGGAAGCACGGCTGGTACGAATCTGAGTACCAGCTCTGCTTCAGCGGACTAACCGCTGTTATTCGAATGAAGGCAGGTCTGGCGTGGCGGTCGGCTTGCCAGCTTCGAGCCACCCATCAAAACCGCCTTCAATGGACAGAACGTTCATGTAGCCCATGTCCTTGAGTGCTTTGGCGCTCAGCGCCGCCCGGCCAGACGTCTTGCAATAGAGTACGATTTTCATCTGACGGTTTTCGAAAGCGGGATCGTTGGTAAACTTGAATTCAAGCATGCCGCGGGAGACGTTCACCGCACCCGGAATGTGGCTGGCGCGATACTCGTCAGCATCCCTGACGTCCAGTAGCAGGTCTGCATTCTTGATCGCAGCGTCTGCCTCCGCGAGTGGCACTTCCTGAATAACCTGCCGGGCTTCGGCAACAAGATCGTGGGCAGTTTTCATCGGGCCTCCAGATGTCGTCGGGTGATGCACAAGGTTAAGCGATTTCCAGTGTGTGCGTCACCCGCGCTGTGGCAAATTTACAATGCGGATTCCGTGGCCGGCAGTGGATGGCGGTCTGTTGCTGCATGCATCGGAATTGCCCCGATCTCCCCATGACACTTTAGTCTGATAGAGCTCAAGTCGTTTACATATCGGCCGATGATAAGATTTAGCCGAATCGCTTGATCTGTGGGCTTTGGTGCCCACTGCCCGTTTATCGTGCACCAGTGTCTGTATACAGCTGTTAACAAACTGGAACAGCCTGCCTTCAAGCGTTGTGGATAATTACCAGGCCAATAAAATTCCGGAGCAGTAGCCATGTCGTTCATGAGCAATATAAAAATTCGAACCCGATTACTGATCGGCGTAATGGTGCCCGTATTGATTACGGCCGGTACCATTGCCTGGATCACGGGTGCGCAAATCAGTGCCAACGGTGAGGCTGAGCTGGAGCGGCTTGAGGCCGAGTTATTGGCGGCGCGCAAAGAGGGTTTGAAGGACCTGATTGAAGCGGCCAAAGACGTGGTTATGGACGCCAAAAACAATTCCGGGTTGAACGACGAAGAAGCCAAAGAAGAAGCCCGTAAGCGAATTCGATCGATTAATTTTGGCAACAACAACTATGTCTTTGCCTACACCCGGGCGCCCTATAATCTTGCTTATGCACCAGACCCATCTAAAGAAGGGCCGGTCAGCAATACCACGGTGCAGGGACTGGTCAGTAACCTTTTTGATGCGGCCGGCAAAGACGGTTTTTACAGTTACGACTGGGCGAATCCGGCCTCTGGCGGGGCTATTGAGCCGAAAGTTTCCTATGCCACCGTCATACCCGGCTGGGATTGGATGATAGGCGCCGGAGTGTACGTAACCGACATTGAGCGTGTCCTGGCTGCGGCCAAGAAAGATATTGACGATGCCATGTCTTCAGCCATGGGGTTCATTCTTCTGGTCACCGTTGTGGTGGTGATTATTTCGTTGATTGTTGGCCTGGTCATTGGCCGCACGGTAACCCGTCCCCTGAACACCGTCAGCGTGATGATGCGGGAAATCGCAGACGGCGAGGGAGATCTGCGCCAGCGGCTGCCGGAAGATGGCAAAGATGAGTTGGCGGAGCTGGGGCAGCGCTTCAACCACTTTGTTATCAAGATGCAGAACACCATCCGTGAGGTTGGCTCGACCACCGATCAGGTGGCTTCAGCCGCCGAAGAGCTCAGCCGGGTGGCCAGCGAAACCCGCCAGTCCGTTCAGGAGCAGGGGTCTGAAACCGACCAGATCGCGTCTGCGATTAATGAAATGGCCGCCACCATTCAGCAGATTTCCGGCAACGCCAACGAGGTTGAAAGTGCGGCATCAGACGCCGACCGCATGGCGCGTGAGGGCGGTGAGACCATTGCCAGTGCCCAGGGTTCGGTCACACAGTTGTCCAGTGAAATTGAAAGCACGGCGGCCAGTATTCATGCGCTGGCAGAGAAATCGAATGACATTCAGCAGGTGTTGGACGTCATTCAGGCGGTGACCGAGCAGACCAACCTGCTGGCGTTGAACGCCGCTATTGAAGCCGCGAGGGCGGGCGAGCACGGCCGGGGCTTCTCAGTGGTTGCTGATGAGGTGCGTCAGCTCGCGAAGCGCTCTGCGGAGTCGGCAGATCAGATCCGCGGTATGATTGATGGCTTTGTGACGGAATCAAAAGCCTCGGTTGAACGGATGAATCATTCCCGCAAGAGCTCCGAGGCGACGGTTGAACGAATCAACCATGCCACCACGGCCCTGAGCACAATCGTGAATTCGGTGACCCAGATTCATGATCAGGTCACCCAGATCGCGACAGCGGCGGAGCAGCAGAGCCAGGTGGCCGAAGAGGTCAACCAGAACGTAGTGCGGATCGTCGATGCGGCACAGCGCAGCGACACCGGCGTTACCCAGACCAACGAAGCCAGCCACGAACTGGCACGGCTTGGCGAGCACCTGCGGGAGTTGGTTTCCCAGTTCAAGGTGTAATGGTTTTCCCCTAAGTCAGCCCCACCAATTGGCGAGGCTGGCTTAGGCGGTTATGATGGCGTTCTGCCACCGTTTGCAACATTCCTGATACCAATAACAACGGAAGCCAACACTATGTTCATGCGCAATACCTTCGTTGCAGCCCTTGCCCTGGTTGCGGTTCTGGCCAGCCCGCTTGCGGCTGCCGAGGAAACCTACACCATCCGCCTCGCGGAAACCTGGGGGCCGAACTCCGGTCTTCTGGGTCAGTCGCCCCGCAATATGGCCGCCATGGCGGAGAAAATGTCCGATGGCCGGTTGAAGTTTCGTATCGATTCTTCCAACAAGCACAAAGCGCCGTTTGGCATCTTCGATCTGGTTCGCAACGGTCAGTACGACATGGGGCACACGGCGTCTTACTATTACAAAGGCACCATCCCGAATGCCATGTATTTCACCACCATTCCGTTTGGCATGATCGCTCCGGAGATGTACGCCTGGTTCTATCACGATGATGGTATGGCGCTGATGCAGAAGGTGTACGAGCCCTTCGGCCTGCTTTCGTTCCCCGGGGGCAACACCAGCAACCAGATGGGCGGGTGGTTCCGTAAGGAAATCAATTCGCTGGACGACCTCAAAGGCCTGAAGATGCGCACACCCGGATTTGCCGGCGAGGTGATGTCTGAGCTGGGCGTGGCGGTTACCAACTTGCCGCCAGGCGAACTCTATACCTCCCTCGAGCGGGGCACCATTGACGCGGTGGAATGGGTTGGCCCGGCGCTGGATCTGCAGATGGGGTTCCACCAGATTGCCAAGTATTACTATTCGGGTTGGCAAGAGCCCAATGCCGAGGTGCAGTTTTTGATTAACCAGAAAACCTGGGACAAACTGCCGGCTGACCTTCAGGAAATTCTGCGGGTATCCATGCGCACCGCGGCCTATGACATGTATATCCAGAGTACGCACGAAAGTGGGGCCGCCTGGGCAAATATGAAGAAGGAGTATCCGGAGGTGACCCATAAGGTGTTCCCGCCGGAAGTCATCGGCGCACTGCGTGACACCACCAACCGCCTGTTGAATGAGTTTGCGGAAAAGGACGAGCTGGCCAACGAAATCATTACCTCCCAGCGCGAGTACCTTCAGCAGGTGCGGCCCTGGACCAATATTTCGGACAAGGCGTACCTGAACAGCGTGGCTGACCAGTAACAGAGCGCGGAAGTACAGCGTACGCCAAGGGCCAAAGCCAAGGGGCGTCGGGGTCAGAGATTACCCCGACGCCCCTTTTTGTTTGGCCCCGTTTCTGGAAAAATAGGCCGCTCATTCTTTGGGCAGGGCCGATGAAACAGACACTGCTATCTCTGAGTAATCTCTCCAAGCAATTTGACGGCAAAACAGTACTGGATTCGCTCGATCTTGAAATCTTCGACGGCGAGTTCATTACGCTTTTGGGTCCGTCCGGTTGTGGCAAAACCACCTTGCTGCGCATGATGGCCGGTTTTGAGCATCCTGATGAAGGCACCATAACGCTGGGTGGCCAGGATCTTACGCACACGCCACCGGAAAACCGCCCGCTCAATACTGTCTTCCAGAATTACGCGCTGTTCCCGCACATGTCGGTGTTCGACAATGTGGCCTATGGCCTGAAAATGGAAAAGCGCCCCAAGGATGAAATCCGGGAGCGGGTTGAGGACGCCCTGGCCATGGTGCAGCTGGAAGACTTTGCCAGACGCAAGCCACACCAGCTCTCCGGCGGCCAGCAGCAGCGGGTCGCCATCGCCCGGGCGGTGGTCAAACGGCCAAAAATGCTGTTGCTGGACGAACCCCTGTCGGCACTCGATTACAAGTTGCGCCGCACCATGCAGGTGGAACTCAAGCGCCTGCAGCGGGAGCTGGGCATTACCTTTGTGTTTGTCACCCACGATCAGGAAGAAGCTCTGTCGATGTCCGATCGCGTGGTGGTGCTCAAGGATGGCCATATCCAGCAGCTGGGCACCCCGCGGGAAGTTTATGAGCGCCCGGCCAACCTGTTTACCGCCCGGTTTGTGGGTGAGACCAACTTCTTCCCCGGCCGGGTGGATTCCGCCAACGGCGACGACACCATTACCGTGGATGTTTTTGGCTTGAAGCGTACCTTCCGAAAGCCGGATTTTGCAGTGTCCGATGGCCAGGCGCTGCATGTGCTGCTGCGGCCCGAAGATATCCGGGTACTGGCACCTGAAGAGGACGACGGTGTGTCTGGCAAAGTTGTTGAGCGCAACTACAAAGGCAGTACTCTGGATTCGGTGATTCACCTTGAGGATGGCACCGAAGTTCTGGCTTCGGAGTTTTTCGATGAAGACGACCCCACCTTTGATTACAGGCTCGGTGAGCCGGTGAAGGTCAGCTGGGTGGACGGCTGGGAATGGCTGCTGCCAGACGAGCCGGCACCCGCCGCCGAGGATGACACCGTTGATGCGTAGTGCCCGGCAGCAGCCGTTCAGAACCGCCGTTCTGATTCTGGTGTGGGGCTGGCTGCTGTTTCTGGTGTTTACCCCGAACCTGCTGGTGGTGGGGGCCAGCGTGATGACGCGGGATCCGGGCACCTTCATCTCGTTGCCGCTGAACCTTGACGCCTACCGCCAGCTGCTTAACCCGCTGTACCTGGAGGTGTTTCTGCACTCCCTGTACATGGCGGCCATGACCACGCTGATTTGTCTGCTGATAGGCTATCCCTTTGCCTGGTCGTTATCGAAGGTTGCCAGGCAGCATCAGGTGTTGCTGATCTTTCTGTTGATCGTACCCTTCTGGACCAATTCCCTGGTGCGCACCTACGCCCTCAAGCTGATCCTGGCCACCAACGGCCTGCTCAACAGCGCGCTGATGTCTCTGGGGCTGATTGAGGAGCCCCTGCAGATGCTGTACACCGAAGGTGCGGTGATCATTGGCCTGGTGTATTTGCTGCTGCCGTTCATGATCCTGCCACTGTACGCGGTGTTTGATGATCTTCGGGATGATTTGTTGCGGGCCTCCCACGATTTGGGTGCGGGCCGTTTCTCCACGTTTATTCATGTGATTGTGCCGCTGACCCTCCCTGGCGTACTGGCGGGGGTGATGCTGGTGTTGTTGCCGGCCATGGGGCTGTTTTTCGTGCCGGACATTCTCGGCGGTTCCCGCAACCTGCTGGTGGGTAACGTGATCAAGAACCAGTTCCTGGATGCCCGTAACTGGCCCTTTGGCGCTGCGGCCAGCATCGTACTGACCCTGGCCATGGCGTTTCTCATGTTTGCCCACCGGCTGAGTAAACGGCGGATCGGGGAGGAGGGCGTATGAGCCGCTGGCTGCCCCGGACGTACCTGACGCTGATTTATCTGCTGCTGTATGTGCCCATCCTGGTGCTGGTGGTGTTCTCGTTCAACGACTCACGTACCGGCTATGAGTGGGGAGGGTTGAGCCTGCGCTGGTACGAAGCCCTGTTCAACAACCGGGCCATGGTGCAGGCGATGTGGAATTCGCTCTGGCTGGCGCTTTCGGCCGCCACAGTGTCTACCATTATTGGAGCGTTGACCGCCCTGGCGCTCCACCGTTACCGGTTTCGGGGCAAAAAAGTACTTAACGGCATGTTGTTTATCGTAATGATGTCGCCGGAGATTGTGCTGGCCATCTCGTTGCTGGCGTTGTTTCTGCTGGTGGGGCTGCAGTTGGGCTATGTCTCTCTGTTGCTGGCGCACGTCACCTTCTGCTTGCCGTTTGTGGTGATCACCGTGATGGCACGCCTGAGCGGCTTTGATGAACGGCTGCCCGAAGCCGCCCGGGATCTGGGTGCCAGTGATTTCACCATGACCCGCACCGTGCTGATCCCGGTGATTATGCCGGCGTTGCTGGCGGGCTGGCTGTTGGGGTTTACACTGTCTCTGGACGACGTGGTGGTGAGCACCTTTGTGAGCGGCCCGAGTTATGAAATTTTGCCCCTGCGCATTTACTCAATGGTGCGCGTGGGCCTGAAGCCCGAGGTGAATGCCTTGGGCACGCTGTTGCTGGTGTTTTCACTGGTTATGCTGATGTTGTCTCAATGGATACTGTTAAGGAGCAAACGATGAAAAAACTGGCACTGGCCACCCTGCTGGCGGTGGGCCTTACCGGCTGCAGTGGTTCTGAGGAGCCGCAGGTTCTCAACCTGTACAACTGGTCTGAGTATATGCCTCAGGAAGTTCTGGACAGGTTTACCGAGGAAACCGGTATCCCGGTGGTGTACACCACCTACGACAGCAATGAGGCGATGTATGCCCGGCTGAAGTTGCTGGACGAGAGCGCCGCCTATGACCTGGCCGTGCCGTCTACCTACTACGTGAGCAAGATGCGCCAGGAAGATCTGCTGATGCCGATCGATCGCAGCAAGATCGAAGGCTTCGATAATCTCGATCCGGAACTGGTCAACCTGGATATCGACCCGGACAACCAGTACAGCGTGCCCTACCTTTGGGGCACCACCGGCCTGGCGGTTGATACCGCTGATGTGGACGGCGAAGTCACCGCCTGGGCCGACCTGTGGGACGAGCGTTTTGAAGGCCGTGTGATGCTCACTAACGACATGCGCGAAGTGTTCCACGTAGCGCTGCGGGTACTCGGCTACTCCGGTAACAGCACCAATCCGGACGAGATCGAGGCGGCCTATGAAAAGCTGACCGAGCTGATGCCTTCGGTGCGCACCTTCAATTCGGACGCGCCGCGCATGCCGTACCTGGAAGGTGAAACCGATATCGGCATGATCTGGAATGGCGAAGCGGTAATGGGCCGTGACGGTCTTCCGACTCTGGAATACGTGTATCCGGCGGAAGGCATTATTGCCTGGCTGGACAGTTTTGTGATTCCCAAGAACGCCAAGAATCCAGACGCCGCGCACCAGTTCATCAGCTTTGTGTTGCAACCCGAAATTTCCGCCCTGATCAGCGAAGATATCGGTTATGCCACCCCGAACCTGGCGGCCCGTGATCTGCTTGATGAATCTGTGGCAAATGACCGGGCCAGCTACCCGAACGCCACCGACATGATCAACGCTGAGTTCCAGACCGACATTGGTGACGAAGCACTGCAGGTGTACGCCAAGTACTGGGAAATGCTGAAGTCCGGTCAGTAACCGGTAAGGCATTCCGAACCCGGAAAACGGAGGCCCTGGCCTCCGTTTTTTGTGCCCGGGTTTCACAAAACTGAAATACATGGTCTATAACTTCCTGATAACAAAACGTTAGCGAATCCGCATAACACCGTTTCAGGGGAATGAACGACCATGGCACTGCGTAAGACACGGATATCAGCACTGGCCACCCTGCTGGCCGCCACGACCGCCTCCGGTAACCTTCTGGCTGAAGAACTTCGACTGATCACCTGGGGCGGCTACGCTCCGGATGAGGTGGTGGCCCAGTTTGAAGAAGAGACCGGCATTGATGTGCAAATTACCCTGTCCAACAACGAAGACATGATCTCCAAGCTGCGGGCCACCGGCGGCGCCGGTTTCGACCTGGCCCAGCCCAGCCAGGATCGCATTGTGGGCGTGCAGCGCCAGTTCAATATCTACAAGCCCATCGACTACAGCCGGGTTAATACCGATCAGCTGCAGCCGTCGATGGTCAAAGCCACCCGGGAATCGACCGCCCTGAACGGCCAATCCTTCGGGGTGCCGTCTGTCTGGGGTACCAGTGGTTTGATCGTACACAGCTCGGTGGCAGATACCGTCACCGACTACACCGACCTGTGTGACCCGGCAGTGGCCGGCAAGGTCAGCTACCGGCTCAAGCGCCCGACCCTGATGGGGTTTGCGTTTGCCATGGGGATGGACCCATTCGCGGCCTACGATGACCGGGACGAGTACCAGTCGATCATGGCTAAGGTGGAGGACAAGCTGATCGACTGCAAAGCCAACGTGAAAACCTACTGGACCGGCGGCGACCAGCTGCTGTCGTTGCTGCGTACCGGTGAAGTGACCGCCGCCATGGCCTGGGATGCCGGTGGCTGGAAGCTGAACGCAGAAAACCCCGAGATCCGCTTTGTAGCGCCGGAATCCGGTGCCCTGGGCTGGATTGATACCTTCGCCATTCCCCGCCGCAGCGAGAACGAAGAGGCCGCCTACAAGTGGATCAACTTTGTCATGCAACCGGAAATCGCCGCCAAAATCACCAATGCCTCCGGTAACTTCACCGCCTCCAACGGCGTCGATGAATTTGTAAAAGCGGATCTGAGGGATGCTTACCGGGCCAGTTTTGACCAAACGGCCATCGATAACATCAAGTGGTACCCACCGGTGCCCCCGGGCCTGGAAGCGATGGAAGGGCAAGTGCTGGATCGTGTTCAGGCGGCGAACTGAAGGGCATGACAACAGCGTCTGACCTCTCCTGCCACGGGCTGGTGCGCCGCTTTGGTCGTCAGTCCGCGGTAGATCACATCTCACTGGACGTACCGGCGGGCACCTTCTTCTCGATTCTCGGGCCCTCGGGTTGCGGTAAAACTACGTTGCTGCGGCTGCTGGCGGGTTTTGATAAACCGGATGCAGGCGATATTCACATACGTGGCCAGCGCATGAACGATGTGCCGCCTAACCGCCGACCGGTGAACATGGTGTTTCAGCATCTGGCGCTGTTCCCCACCATGTCGGTGGGCGACAACATTGCTTACGGCCTGAAACGCCGAAAAGTCGCCTCCGCCGAGCGTAACAAGCGGGTGGCGAAGGTGTTGGAGCAGGTAGGCCTGCCGGGACTGGAACACCGCAATCCTCAGGAGTTGTCCGGCGGTCAGCGCCAGCGGGTCGCCCTGGCTCGCTGCCTGGTACTGGAACCGACGCTCCTGCTACTGGACGAACCGCTGGGCGCGCTGGATCTGAAACTGCGTGAGCAGATGAAAATTGAGCTCAAACACCTGCAGAAACAGTTCGGCACCACCTTTGTGTACATCACTCACGACCAGTCGGAAGCCATGGTGATGTCAGACCAGGTGGCGGTGATGAAGAATGGCCGTTTTGATCAGGTAGCGCCACCGGAGGATCTGTACCGGGAACCGGCCACGCCCTTTGTGGCGGGTTTTGTCGGCGACAACAATCAATTGGTGGGTGAGGTGGTGTCGGTGCGGGATAATCTGGCCGAGATCCGGCTGGAAGACGGCGAGGTGGTTCGTGGCCGGGTGGCCTCTGGTGGAGTGAAAGCCGGTGGCCGGGCCGAGCTTTATGTCCGGCCTGAATCTCTGGTGTTGACCGGTGACGCCTTGAACGAAGGGTACTCCGCCATGCAGGCCCGGGTCCGCACGACCTTGTTTGATGGCGCCAACAGTCGGGTGGAAGCGGCCAAAGGCGACCAGCCTGTCTATGCCCGCCTGCCGCAGGATGGCTCGGCACCCAGGCTGACCACGGATGGCATAATCCGCCTGGCCTGGGACCCGATGCTGGCCCGGGTATTCGCAGCAGGCAACCCGTGACCTCCTCCGCCGCCGGCCGCCTGTCACTTTGGCTACTGCTGACGCCGTTTGTGCTGTGGATTCTACTGCTGGTTCTGGTGCCGCACCTGCAGATGCTGAGGGTGTCGTTTCAGGTGCGGGAAAGCTGGGACAGCCTGTCCTGGGGCCTTGATCAGTATCAGAATTTTTTCAGTGAAGCCTACTACTGGCGAACCTTTGTACGTACCGGGGTCATGTCCCTGTTCACCACCTTTCTCACGCTGCTGATTGCCTTTCCGATTGCCTGGTACATCGCCAAAATGGCCCGGGGCCGCGCCAAGGGCATTTTGTTTCTGGCTTGCCTGATTCCGTTCTGGGCCAGTGAGTTAGTGCGCACTTACGGTTGGATGATTTTGCTGCGTGAAAGCGGCTTGTTCAGCGCCTGGCTGCAGGCGCTGGGCTGGGTGGATGGGCCGGTGGAAATGCTCTATAACGACGTGGCAGTGATTGTTGGGCTGGTCTACAACGGCTTGTTGTTCATGGTGGTACCGCTGGTGACGACCCTCGATGGCATGGACGAAAACCTGGTGGAAGCCGGCTACGACCTGGGCGGCGGCCACGCCACGGTATTGCGGGAGATTGTGGTCCCCTGGGCCATGCCTGGCGTTGTTTCGGGCTGTATTGTGGTGTTTATGCTCACCCTTGGCAGCTACCTGACACCGGTGCTGATGGGGGGCAAAGACAGTGCCTGGTTTACCGAGCAGATCTTTACCCAGTTTATTACCCGGTTTAACTGGGAGCAGGGGGCCGCTCTGGGCGTGTTGCTGCTATTCTTGTCGTCACTGATGGTCTGGCTGGGCCTGAAGTTGTCGGGGCAGTCCCTGCGCAAGGTGATGGGTTGATGCTGAGGGGTGCACGATGATTCGTTCGGTCCCGAGGTCCCGGCTGTTTGATAGCCTCTACCTGGCTTATCTGGTGGCGTTTTTTGTCTACCTTGCCCTGCCGCTTCTGGTGACGGCAGCGTTTGCCTTCAACGATTCGCCTTTCCCCTCATTGCCCTGGCAGGGCTTCACCCTGGACTGGTACCTGGCCGATGGCTCTGCGGGCCGCACCGGGCTGTTTCATGATGACGGCTTGCTTGGTGCGCTGTGGGTCAGCGTCCAGATTGCTTTCTGGGTGACTTTGGCCAGTGTTGCCCTGGGCTGCGTGAACGCTGTCTTGTTCGAGCGCCTGCAGTTCCGGGGCAAGGAATTTCTGTATCTGTTGATGCTGCTGCCGCTGGTCATCCCGGGGGTGATTCTCGGGGTGTCGATTCTGGTTTTTTACAGCGGCATGGCGAACGACGTGTCTCGGTTGTGGGGGCTGGAGCTGGATGTATTCCGGCCAGGTATGACGCTGGTGGTGATGGGGCAGGTGACGTTTATTACCACCCTGGCCACTCTGGTGATCGGCGCTCGTTTGCGCAAGTTTGATCCGCAGCTGGAAGAGGCCGCGCTGAATCTGGGTGCCACGCCGCTGGTGGCCTGGTTTACCGTTACGCTGCCCTGGCTGATGCCGTCGATTTTCGGGGCAGCGGCCATGGCGTTTCTGATGTCGTTTGAGAACTTCAATACCACGGTGATGCTGACTGGCAGCGACACGCCGCTGACCGTCGCCTTGTTCAACCGTTTGCGGGAGGGCTCGACACCGGTGCTGAATGCTGTGGCGCTGTTTTTGATGGTGGTGTCGGCCCTGTTGGCCTTGCTGACCATGAGGCAGAGCCAGGGGCGATGAATTGATAAACAGCACCGGGGCGCCATAAAGTTGCCAGGGAGCTTTACTGTATACAGTTGTTACGGTCTATACTGGCAAAAACCCACCACAGAGTAGGTTGATCCTTGCGAGCCTTTCAGTGCCGTCTCAGTTACATGCTGGTCGTGATCCTCCTGGCACTGTGTGTGCCACTGACCGGACACGCGGCCATACAACATGTGGAAGAAGGCTGGCAATATCGCTGGGGCGACTCCCCTTTCCTTCCCGATGGTACGCCTGAGTGGATTCTGCAGGATGAGCCACAAGCTTGGCAGGATATCGCTTTTCCCTCCAACCCGCCGGATCGCCAGGGCCGGGAAAATGTCTGGTTCAGGGTTCCACTGCCTGAGGGCGAATGGTTTGCGCCGGCGCTCTACATCTACAGTGTCGACATCATTGTCCAGATCTGGTTTCGCGGTGAACTCTTCTATGAGTATGGCAAGTTTGACGAGCAAGGGCGTGGCCGCTTCGTGGGCTGGCCCTGGCACGAGATCCCATTGCCAGACGGGTATGAAGGGGAGACGATCTACTTCAGGGTGTTCTCGGACTACACCGACATCGGGCTTTGGGGTGAAGTCGCGATTCTGGATCACCCGGATCTGGTTCTGCGCATCGTCAGCGGATCCGCAGAAAGCCTCGTCATCGCAACCGTATCGGCTCTGATTGCCTTGTTGGCACTGGTTTTTGCGGTTATTCAGCGGGGTGAGAAAAGCTTTGCCAGCATCGCAATGTTTTCGTTTGTGATTGCGGTGATGTTGGTGGCGGAATCTCCGGCCAGTCTGTTACTGGCTTACCAGCCCTTGATGTGGGACTACCTCGCGGCAGGCTCCTATTACCTGGTGCCTGTCGCTCTTGCGCTGCTTTTACAGCAGTGGCTGCCTGCCGGGCGGGTGCCTTTGATTGGCTGGCTCTGGAAATTTCACCTGCTGTATGCCGTAGGCGCGCTGGTTCTGTCGTTGGCGGGGGTGGTGGAACTGTCCTCTACCTTCCCGGTATTTGATGGTTTGCTGGTGGTGACGCTGCTGTTGCTGGTCGCCAGCACCGTCAGACACTTCGGGCAGCTGCGCCGGGAGCAGCAGGTGGTGCTCCTTTCTTGTGTCCTGTTTGCGGCGTTTCTGTTGTTCGATATGGCGGTTGCCCACGGCCTGTTGCCCTGGGGGCGGCCTCTGGCGAGCTGGGGGGCGCTGGTCTTTCTGTTGGCGGTGGTCAGTATTTCCGTCTGGCACTACAGCGAGACGCAGCGAGCGCTGTACCAGTTAACCTTGACCCTCGAGAAAAAAGTGGCCGATCGCACAGCCAAAGCGGAAGCTCTGGCCGAGCGGGAGGCATCCCGGTCGCAGTTGTTGGCACTTGAAAGCAAGAAGAGCCAGAAACTGGCAGATGTGATCTCGGAACTGCAGGATTGCGGCACCTTTGAGCAGGCCTTCAGCCCACTTTTGCGAGCATTGCCGGAACTTTACCTGCCCATGAGCGGCAGCTTCTATCGGCTCGGCGCAGAGGGTCAGTACCGGCGACTGGTCACCTGGGGTAGCAGCGCTGAGAGAATGTTTCCGCAGTTTCTCGATGCAGAATTGCCAGGCCTGACAGAGACCCTCTTGCCGGTAAGAGCTCGCGAGCTACCGCAGGATCTTTGTTTTTTCCTGCGGGTTGAGACAGCCCGGGCCAGCGGTGAGCCAGAGGGCGTTATACTGCTTACTGCCCCCGAATTGCCGGTGTCGGTCAAAGATTACGGCGTTGCACGAGTGGTTGCCTGGGTGTACCAGTCGGTAGAAAAGATAGGCGTCACCCTCTCGGCCCTGGCGCTGCGGGACGAGCTTCAGAGGTTCTCTTACGAGGATGGGCTGACGGGGCTGAAGAACCGCCGACACTTTGATGAGTTGTTCCGCCATGAACGGGCGGTTGCCCACCGCACGGAAACGCCTTTAAGCCTGTTGATGTTCGATATTGATCACTTCAAACAGTTCAACGATATCTTTGGCCATGAAGCCGGTGATGAAGCCTTGCGTATGGTGGGGCGGGTTTTGGCAAGGTATTTTCGGGGCAGTGATACCGTTTGTCGGTATGGGGGTGAGGAGTTCGCGGTGTTGATGCCCGGCGCCAGTCTGGGCGAGGCCCGTGAGCGGGCAGAGCGTCTGCGCTCAGGCCTTGCACTGGAGCCGGTTGTTTTTGACGGCAGAAATCTGGGGTGCCTGACCATTTCGGCGGGTGTGGCCTGCTGGCCAGAGAGCGTAGAAGAGTTTGATGGTTTGCTCCGAACGGCCGATCAGGCGTTGTACAGCGCAAAAAAAGCCGGCCGCAATCAGGTGATGGCGGCCGGTTTTTGAGTGTCAGTGCCAGATATTACTGTCAATTTTCTCGTGCAGTTCCGGGTAATCTTTTGATTTGAACTGCGGTACCAGGCCCTCTTTACGTTGGGCCAGGTAGTCTTTGGTCAGTTTCACGACAGTGCCGGACAGCAGAACAATAGCAATCAGGTTGATGGTAGCCATTAGTCCCATTGAGGCGTCCGCTGCGTTGAACACGGTCACCACCGCTTCGTAACCCCCCCAGACCACCATGGCCAGCGCTGCTACACGCAGGATAGTCAGCCCAAGGGTGTTGCCGCCTTTAAGGTAAACCAACGCGTTTTCAGCGTAGGTGTAGTTGGCGACGATGGATGTGAAAGCGAAGAACAGAATCGCGATGGCAATAAAGTAGCCGCCGAACTCGCCAAGATGCACTTCCATAGCCTGTTGGGTGAGCTGGGTGCCGGTGACGCCAGAACCTGGTTCCAGTACGCCGGCCAACAGGATCATCACCGCCGTAGCGGTACAGATGACGATGGTGTCAATGAACACACCAAAAGCCTGTACCAGGCCTTGTGAAGATGGATGGTGCGGAGCTGGAGTTGCGGTTGCTGCAATATTCGGAGCGGAACCCATGCCCGCTTCGTTGGAAAACAGGCCCCGTTTTATGCCGTTAAGCATGGCAGCAGTAATAGAACCGGCGGCACCGCCAGCGGCTTCTTCCAGACCGAAAGCACTTTTTACGATCAGCGCCAGTACCCCGGGCACTTCGGTGATGTTCATGGCCATCACGCCGAGTGCCAGCAGCACGTAGGCGCCGGCCATGAACGGAACCACGAATTCCGCGAAGCGCACAATCTTGCGCAGGCCGCCGAAAATCACGATACCGGCAAAGGCCGCAATCACAATACCCACGCCCAGTTTCGGTGTACCGAAGGCACCTTCCATGGCATCCGCAATGGAGTTGGCCTGTACCGCGTTGAACACCAGGCCGAAGGAAATGATCAGGCACACCGCGAAGATGGCGGCGGCCCAGGGCGCTTTAAGCCCCTTGGCAATGTAGACCGCCGGGCCGCCCCGGTACTGGCCCTTGCCGTCGCGCACCTTGTACAGCTGTGCCAGGGTGCTTTCTGCATAGCCGGTGGCCATGCCCACCAGTGCGACCATCCACAGCCAGAAGATAGCGCCGGCGCCACCCAGATAGAGGGCGACGGCTACGCCGGCGAGGTTACCGGTGCCGACCCGCGATGCGAGACTGGTACACAGGGCCTGGAACGGCGAAATACCATGCACATCGCTCTCGCGGGAACCGCGGATGGCACGGACCATTTCCCCGAAGTTAACAAACTGCAGAAAACCCAGCCGGATGGTGAAGAAAATGCCTACGGCGAGCAGCCCGTAAATAAGGACGTAGCCCCATAGAATAGAGTTAAGAAAATCGACAATTGCGGTCATCACTAAACGCCTTGTGACTTGTGTTTGAGAGCTAATCTCGTTGCGGGGGAGTCTAGCACGGTGAAATTATCGACAGACTGCGGAAATCCGAGATAGCCGGGCGGAAAAATATCTGCCGCCCGGCCTGTTTGAGAGAGCGAAAATGGCGGTTAGACCACCAGTACCGGGCACTTGGCCTGGGAGGCCACCCGGTGGGACACACTGCCCAGGAACATGCCGTCTTTGTCGCTGTTGGTGCCCTTGGTACCGACCACGATCAAATCCGCTTCCTTATCCTGGGCAAACTTCACGATCACTTTCGACGGCCGGCCCGCTTTCACGAAACCGCGCACCTTGGTGGCGCCATGCTCTTTGGCAAAGTCCTTGGCGTGATTGACCACGCCTTTCGCATAGTCCGATAACACCTTGTCCGGGATGTCCATGTCGTCTGGCCGCCCGATCGACAGGGATGCTTCGAACAGGCTGTGGTGCTTGTACACACAGATGATGAAGATCTCGGCATCCGGTATCAGTCGTTGTAGCTCAATCGCCTTATCCAGTGCCTTTAATGACGTTTTGGAGCCATCAACGGCCGCCAGAATTCGTTTGAACATAGCAGTCTCCTGTTATTGGCCGGAACTCCGGCTCAGTCTCTGTAGGCCAGATCCCGCAGGAACAGCGCGATGTCCGGGAAGGCAATGATCAAACCGGCGGCAGCCACCAGCATAATGATAAACGGCGGAGTACCGCGGATCACCTCCAGGTAAGGTCGTTTGAAAATGGCGATGGCGGTAAATATATCGCACCCGAAGGGCGGCGTAGCCGAGCCGATGGCCACCTGCAGAGTGATCAGTACACCGACCAGTACCGGGTCTAGCCCGGTGGCCTGAATCGCCGGAGCGAAGATTGGCGTGAGCACCAGAATGACGACAATCGGATCGACAAACATGCAGGCAATGAAGAACGCGATACATATCGCAATCAGCACGCCGACCGGGCCGGCATCGTTGACGCCGACTGCTTCCAGAATGGTTTGTGGAATCTGGGCAAAGGAAATGATCCAGGAGAACCCGTTTCCGACCGCCACCAGGATGAACACCACCGCGGTGATCAGGCCAGTAGACTTGGCAATGCGGTAAATATCGTTGAGCTTGAGCGAACGGAAGATCACAAACTCCAACAGAAAGGCATAGAGCACGCACACCGCCGCAGCCTCAGTCGGGCTGAAGATGCCACCATAAATACCCCCGACAATGATGACCGGGAACATCAACGGCCAGGACGCATCGCGAACCGAGAGGGCGCGCTCCTTCCAGCTGGCCTTGGCCTCGGTAGGCACGTTGTTCTTGTAGGCGTATATCAGGCAGTAAATCGAGAACATGAACAGAATCAGAATGCCCGGCCCGATGCCCGCAATAAACAGCTCGGCAATGGAGGTCTCGGAGATTACGCCGTAGATAATCATCCCGATACTGGGGGGGATCAGGAAGGCGATGTCACTGGCGTTGATGATCAAGGCCAGTGTGAAGGAATCGGAATAACCGGCT
This sequence comes from Marinobacter sp. SS5-14b, assembly GCF_030541005.1. GTDB lineage: Bacteria > Pseudomonadota > Gammaproteobacteria > Pseudomonadales > Oleiphilaceae > Marinobacter. Next base: position 551,434 of record NZ_JASSVM010000002.1, read on the forward strand.
TTGAGCATCTTGGGGCGCAGTGGCGAACCAACCGCCACCACCGTGGCCTGGGTGGAGCCGGAAACGGCGCCAAACAGTGTGCAGGAAGTGGCGGTGCTGATGGCCAGGCCACCTTTGACGTGGCCGATAAACGACATGACCATGTTGATCAGCCGGTCAGCCGACTGGCCCCGGGTCATGATATCGGCGGCCAGGATAAACATGGGTACCGCAATCAACGACGCCGGCCGGATGCCACCCATCATCTGCTGGATGAATGTGCCCATCTGGCCGAAGCCGTCAAACATCATTACAAAGCCGAACACGGCGGCGGTGATCAGCGGAATCATCATCGGGAAGCCCAGAAGCAGCAGCCCGATCATGATGATCATCATAATTGTTGCCATAGTGTGCTTGTCCTCACCCTCTAGGGTTTATGCTGCTTCAGACTTCCGATTCAGAATCGGCATAACCATCCACCACACCGGTCGACAAGTACACGTCTTTACTGGTGAGGTTTTTGATGGCTGTCAGGAGGTACTGAATGCCGGTAATAGCAAAGCCTATCGGGGCCCAGATATAGATCCACCAGATGGGCAGGCCCAGAGCCGGCAGGATACGGCCTCGGTCATACAGCGTTTCGATATAGCCGTACGAGTGATAGCAAAGGAAAAACATCACGACGGAGGTAAACAGGGCGATGAAAATCATCAGGGCCTTTCTGCCCTTGGCCGGGAAGGCATCGTAAATCGCAGACATGCGGATGTGGCGCCCGTGTCTGGCGGCATAACCAATGCCGGCGAAGGTGATCAGGATGATCAGGATGCGGTTGATCTCTCCGGAGAAAAACAGACCTTCTCCGAAAATAAATCGGCCAATGACGTTTATGCAGGTATTCACGGCCATCAGGATCACGCCGCCAGCCAGCATTACGGCTTCGACTTTGGCGATCCATTCGTCAATGGTGCCCAGAAACCCGGGCAAACCGGATTCGTAAGAGCCGGTTTCGTCTTCAACAGCCTCTTGAGGTTGTTCAGACATGGGGTGTACTCCACAACAGGTCGCTCCCGGCCGGCAAAGTCCCCGGCGGGGCGGGGTTAAACCAGGGCCGGACAACAAAGGGTGGCCGCAGCCACCCTTTGAATCCTGCCGTGTTAGTCGGCCTTAACCGCTTCAAGGTCTGCTTTGAACTGCTCGAGCAGCTCTTTGCCACGGTCGCCAGTCATTTCAATGAACTTGTCTTCTACCTGAGGTGAGCGGGCACGGAAGGCCTCAATCTGTTCTTCATTCAGGCGGGTAACGGTAACCTCATCGCTTTTGGACGTGATTTTTTCCAGCGCTTCGTCGGCCAGGCCGTCGATGTGCACAATGATTTCTTCAAAGGCAAAATCCGCCGCGTCCTGAACCAGCTTCTTGTCTTCGTCAGACAGACCGTTATAGAAATTCTGGTTGGCCATCATGGCGGTGGTGAACCAGCCGTGACCGGTGAATACCAGGTTCGGCGATACTTCGTACAGGCCGCCGGATTCGATCCAGAAAATCGGGTTTTCCTGGCCCTGGATCATGTTGGTCTGCAGGGCACCATACACTTCGCCCCAGGGCAGTGGGGTCGGGGTTGCACCGAACGCGGAATAGGTTTCCGACAGCAGCGGGTTGGTCATAACCCGGATCTTCTTGTTGTTGAACTCTTCGGGTGAGGTCACAGGCTCGTCCACGGTGACCACCATTTCTCCTTCCGGATACATCTTCAGCAGTTCGAGGCCCTGCTCAGAATAGAGCTCAGGGAAGTCCTCGTTGATGGCCTTGGATTCACGGAAGAATTCGATCACCGTGTCCATGTCAGTCGGCATAAGGTAAGGAATGAAGAAAATCTGCGCTTCGGGAATCAGTGAACCGGTGAAACCCGGGGACTGGTTCACGAAGTTGAGGATGCCGGCCTGGGTCTGCTCCATGATGTCGTCAGATTCACCCAGCTCGCCGAAGCGAAAAACTTGCAGAGTATGGTCGGAATTTTCTTCGATGTATTCTTTGAATTTGTAGGCGTAAACGTCTTGAACATCACCCTCGTATTCTTCGTGGGCGTAGCGCCAGTTGGCAGCATTCACAGCGTTTGCCGCCGTCAGACCGGCAAACGCCAGTGCTGAAATACCCGCCAGTTTCCTGAATTTACTTGTGCTGTTCATCGCGTTGTCTCCGCTCGATTTTTTTAAGTTAATCCCTTGTTACCTTATGTAAGACTGGCAAAACAAAGCCGGTTTCGCAAGAAACTGATCAAAATCAGGAAAGCTTCAAGGCCGCTTTTCCGAAGTGACAAGTGCATGAATTCAGGATGGATTCGGGTTTTTCAAACAGGTGGTCATGAACAGCCGGAACTCCTGAGCCACCCTGTTGACGCTGTTCTCCAGCCGATGCCCGTCTGGCAAAACCAGGGTTTCCAGCGCCTGCTGACGGGCCAGTTCTAACACCGGCATCACCGGCACCACGTCGTCATCCCAGCCATGAATAATTTGCGTATGGCGGGCACGGATCAGTGGGCTGGACTGGGGGTATTTGGGCAGCGCCAGCGCCGGAGCGAGTAAAAAGCAGCCTAGAACTGGCGAGTTGGCACTGGTTTGAGCGCACACCCAGCCACCCATGCTGGAGCCTGCGAGAATCGTGCGCTCAAGTACAGCGCCGGCACTAGCCATGGCCGTGTGCATCTGTTGCAGGCGTTCTGCCGGGTCTCTGGTGCTGCGATGATCTACCGCTTCCGCCCTGACGCCGGGAAACGCATCCGCCACGGTCTTCATGGCCTGGATCTTGGTGCTGCCGGGGCCACTTTCGAGGCCGTGGGAGAGAAATACAAAAACGGTGTTGTCGGGCATGGGCAGGCTCCGGGGTTGATGTTGGGCTGTTGCCGTAAAGTGACCTTATGGGCATGCTGACTCGTATAGTCATTGTTAAGTCGTCGCCATTATCTTGTCATGACGATCAGGCGTCGTCGGTCTGCAGAAGGAGTCTAGCAATGGGATGGTTTTCTGTTCAGCGGCTTTTGCCGGTTTTGATGCTCTTTGTGATTGCCCCGGCATGGGCTGACCAGTGCCCGGCCTTTCTGGATCATGAGCAGCGCAAGTTGCACTCGAAGGACAGTGTTAACCTGTGTGATATCGCTGCCGGCAAGCCGATGCTGGTGGTTAACACCGCGAGCCGTTGCGGTTATACCGGCCAGTTCGAGGGGCTGGAAGCACTGCACAAGGAGTATCAGGCGCGCGGATTGGTGGTCGTTGGGTTCGCCAGCGATGATTTTCGTCAGGAAGCGGCGACCGAAGAGAAAGCTGCGGAAGTCTGCTTCGTGAATTTTGGCGTGACCTTTACGATGATTGCACCGGGGCCGGTAACTGGCCCGGACGCAAACCCGGTTTTTCGGGAGATTAACCGGCAAAGCCAGCAACCCGGTTGGAATTTTACCAAGTACCTGCTGAACGCCCGTGGTGAAGTGACGGCCCGCTTTCCGAGCCAGGTGAAGCCCGAAGACCCTCAGTTGGTCAAGGCAGTAGAATCGCTGCTTTGACTGCGGGTCGCGGCAAGAATGTCCAGCGCATGGCGGCGCTTTTCGGGCTCGTAGATGTCGATGGTGAACATCAATTCGTCGACTTGAATGTCCGCCAGCAAGGCCTCTAATTGTTGTGTCAGGTCTTGTGCGTTGCCCAGCACCTGCAGGCCAAGGAAATCTTTCACGCCGGCTTCTTCTGCCGCGTTCCACAGGCCCTCCATGGATGCTACGGGTGGCCTCATCCACAGGGGCTGGCCACGGAACAGGGATAGAATGCGCTGGTAGCTGGTGGTAGTCAGATAACGCGCCTCCTCCATGGAGTCGGCCGGCACCGCCGGAATTGCGAGCATGGCGTAAGGTTGTTGCAGCTGCGGGGATGGCTGGAAGTTGTCCCGGTAGACCCTGAGCGCTTCACGGTACAAGCGCGGCGCAAAATGGCCGGCGAAGGCGTAGGGCAGACCGCGCATGGCCGCTAGCTGGGCGCTGTACAGGCTGGAGCCCAGTAGCCAGATGGGTACCTGAGTGCCGGCACCGGGAATGGCTTTGACTGCCTGGCCTGGTTGCAGCGGGCCAAGCAGGGTTTGCAGCCGTGCGACGTCCTCCGGGAATTGCTCGGCCCCCAGGCCCTCCCGGCGAAGTGCCCGGGCGGTAATCTGGTCGGTGCCGGGCGCCCTGCCGAGGCCGAGATCAATGCGGCCAGGGTACAGGCATTCGAGGGTGCCAAACTGCTCAGCAATGACCAGTGGCGGGTGGTTGGGCAACATCACGCCGCCGGAGCCAACCCGGATGCGCTCGGTCTTACCGGCAATGTGACCGACCAGTACCGAGGTGGCCGAACTGGAGATGCCTTCCATGTTGTGGTGCTCGGCCAGCCAGAATCGTTTGAAACCGAGCGATTCAGCGCGTTGAGCGTAGGCTACGCTGTTGGCCAGGGTGGTGGAGACGGAATCACCTTCACGGACAGAGGCCAGTTCGAGCAGGGAATAATCGGGAAAAGTGGTCATCAGGCTCCTCGGTTTCGTAATTTCTGCAAATTCGGCAACACTCTAAGATAACACTTTTGATTTCTGAATCTTGGGTGACTTCGGGAAACCCCGATAACGACAAAAGGAATGACCGATGGCGGAAACGATCGCAGAGGCAGTGGTCGCGCAGATAAAACAGAATCTTGGCGACACCTTGAAGGTGTTCGGTGATGGTCAGCTGGACTGGGGCGCTGTCGCGATAGAGGTCGCAAGCCAGTTGCTGATTCTGACGCTCTATGTGGCGGTGTTTCTGGCGGCCTACGGCGTTGTGATCAGTGTCATTCGGCTGGTGATCGGCAAACGCAGGACCACACACCCCTTGTTTGGTTACGCCCGAACGGGCTTGAGATACCTGTTCGCCCTGGGTGCTTTGTTGGTGATTCTCGCCCAGTTCGGTGCCTCGCCAGACCTGCTCAAGGCCACCGCCCGGGCCGGGCTGATGGCGTTGGGTTTCTTTGTGGCCTGGTTGGTGCTCAAGCGCCTTATCGCGAAAACCATGAGTCGTTACCGGCTGGATGCCTCTATCCGGCAGCTGGTTGAGAACGTGTTTTCTGTTCTGACCGCGACCTTTGCGGTGGTGACCGTGCTGGCCCAGTTTGGCTTTGATGTGGTGTCGATTGTCGCCGGCCTGGGCATTGTCGGAATTGCGGTGGGCTTCGCGGCGCAGTCCACGCTGTCCAATTTCATTGCCGGTATTACCCTGCTGATCGAACGGCCGTTCCGTATTGGTGACTGGGTTACCATCAACGGCCAGGATGGCAAGGTAGTCAAGATTGCGCTGCGCACCACCTGGCTGCGCACGCGGGACAATATCTTCACCATGATTCCCAACGACAGTGTGGCATCATCCGATATCGTTAATTACAGTGCTGAAGGTGCCACCAGGCTGAACATTCCCGTAGGCATTGCCTATAAAGAATCCGCAAAAGCCGCCAGAGAGGTGATCATGCCGCTCTTGTTGGAACATTCCGATGTGTTGCAGTCGCCCGGGATGGAACCGAGAGTTGTGCTCAAAAATCTGGGGGATTCCTCGGTGGATCTGGAAGTCAAAATCTGGATTACACCGGATAACCTGGATGTGCAGCCGCGTATTATGGCGGACGTTCTGGAGCAGATTAAAGAAGCACTGGATGCGGCGGGTATCGAGATTCCCTTCCCGCATCTGCAGCTGTTTATCGATGAGGCCAAGGGGTTGAAGCCATTGGTTGAGCCGCTTTACCCGAAACTGGCTGAGAAACCATGAGCCTGGCGGGAACGAGGAGACGAGTATGAATGAGCCGACGGGCTACTATGAAGACAACACTACGCTGGCGCAGTATCTGGAGTTTCACTTTGGTGAGTCCTGGCATGGTGAGGCGAACTTCCCGAAAGAGTTGGCGGACGCCGCCATGGAAGCCCTGGATGGCCGTGAAACCTGCCGGGCCCTGGATATCGGCTGTGCCGTAGGCCGCACCACGCTTGAGCTGGCCCGTCATTTTGACCATGTGGACGGTATCGATTTCTCACAGAGCTTCATTAATAAATGTAAGGAAGTGGTGCGAGACGGTGTTGCCCGCTATGCCCGGCCGGAGGAAGGTGAGCTGGTGAGTTACCAGGAGCGGTCGCTGGCCGCGTTGGAGCTGGCCGACGCCGTGCATCGCGTGGCCTTTCATCAGGGCGATGCCTGTGAGTTGGGTGCCGACTACCGGGATTATGATCTGGTGATCGCGGGTAACCTGATTGACCGCTTGTATAAGCCGTCGCTGTTCCTCGACACCATCCACAAGCGAATCAATGACCTGGGTTTGCTGGTGATTGCCTCTCCTTATACCTGGCTCGAAGAGTACACACCCAAAACCGAGTGGCTTGGTGGCACCCTGAAAGATGGACGACCCTACACCACGCTGGACGGACTGAAAGACCGGCTGACGCCCCATTTCCGGTTGTTGGGTGAGCCCCGAAGCCTACCGTTTGTGATCCGCGAAACCCGGAATAAATTCCAGCATAGTTTCTCGGAACTGACGGTGTGGGAGAAGTTGCCAGCCTGACCACCGGTGTCATAAAACGGACATAACAACCGGTTACTCTGAAACCTCATCAGGACATGCATTGTGTTGGTGCATCGTGTGATTACTTCGGCCGGGGCTTCCCCGGCTTTTTTCGTTATGCTTCAGGACGGTGTGATTCTTCCCGACGCAGTGCCCGCTCTCTCCGGCGCTCGTTTTCGGTGTGTTCGGAAATGGTTTTCTGCACAAACTGGATGTGCTCTCCGGCAATCGCCCGGGCGTCGTCTGCCCGTCCTTCCACAACCGCTGTAAACAACGCCTGGTGCTGATCAATCAACCCCTGCCGGGTTGCCGCCTGTTTCGAATACATGCCGCCAATGTTGGTGACGATGTCGTTCTTCAGCAGGTTGAACAGGTTACGCATGGTGTGCAGCAGCACTACGTTGTGGCTGGCCTCGGCGATGGCCATGTGGAAGCGGGCATCGGCGGCTCCCTCCTGTTCGATGTTCTCTCTGCTGGGGGCCTGGTAGCAGGCATCAAGTGCCTGCCAGGCTTTGGTCAGGTGGGCTTTGTCGACCTCAGTCGCGCGCTGGGCGGCGTAGAAAGCGCAGTCGGCTTCCAGGGTGTGACGGAACTCCAGCAAGTCGCGGTGTGCTTCGGGGCGGTTCTCCAACAGTTTGATCAGCGGATCACTGAAGCTGGCGCCAAGACTGTCCGTTACAAAATTGCCCCCGCCCTGACGACTGGTCAACAAGCCTTTCGCCGCTAATCGTTGTACCGCTTCCCTCAGTGACGGGCGGGACACACCAAACTGCTCCGCCAGAGCCCGCTCAGGTGGCAAACGTTGTCCCGGCTGCAGGGTGCCTTCCAGAATCATGGTTTCCAGTTGTTCAACGATCGTGTCTGCCAGACGTTTCGGGGTGATTTGGTTGATCGGCATGGGGCGCTCTGAAGGTTAAAGAATTGGTCATACCAAAAATCTTGTTTGTCTTTGTACTTGTTTTTTCAGCAAAACGGAAAGGCCCTACGACTAATGTCTTAGGCGGTCATTTTGACAGGCTTTGGCGGCTGAAATAACGTGCTCAGACTAACACATTAAATTGGTCTTACCAATTATCCAAAAATCGATTCCAATAACAAGGCTCTGGAGAAAATCATGTCGCCCGGATTGCTCGCTTTGTTGGCCTTCGCCCCGATTTTTCTGGCTGGAATACTGTTACTTGGCTTGCGCTGGCCAGCCCGAAACGCCATGCCAGTGGTGTTTCTGGTCACCGCACTGATCGGGTACAGCGCCTGGGATATGAGCCTGAACCGCATTCTCGCCTCATCGCTCCAGGGGCTGGTGATCACCATTGGTGTACTGTGGATTATTTTCGGCGCCATTCTGCTACTCAACACCCTTAAACATTCCGGTGCCATTGCCACGATTCGCTCTGGTTTTACCAACATCACACCGGATCGCCGTATTCAGGCCATCATCATCGTCTGGCTGTTCGGTAGTTTCATTGAAGGTGCTTCCGGTTTTGGTACGCCCGCAGCCATTGTGGCGCCGCTGTTGGTGGCGGTGGGCTTCCCGGCCATGGCTGCGGTGATGCTTGGCATGATGGTACAGAGCACGCCGGTGTCTTTCGGCGCGGTGGGTACGCCGATTATTGTGGGCGTGACCACGGGCCTGGATCAGAGCGCCATAAGCGCCCAGTTGAGTGCGGCCGGCTCCAGTTGGGAAAGCTATCTGCAACTGATTACAACGGAAGTGGCGCTGACCCATGCCGTTGTTGGTGTGCTGATACCGCTCCTGATGGTCACCATGATGACCCGGTTCTTCGGGCGCAATAAAAGCTGGAAGGAAGGTCTGGAGGTTTTGCCCTTTGCCTTGTTTGCGGGTGTCGCCTTTGTGGTTCCTTACGCCGTCACGGGTATGCTGATGGGGCCGGAGTTTCCGTCGCTGCTGGGCGGTTTGATTGGCCTGGCGATTGTGACAACAGCGGCGAAAAAAGGCTTCCTGATTCCCCGCAAAACCTGGGATTTTGCTGATAAAAAAGAGTGGCCAGCGGAGTGGATGGGCACTCTGGAAATGAAGTTGGAAGACATCGCGGCTCATCCCATGAGTGGATTCCGGGCCTGGTTGCCTTATGTTTTGATAGGAGCCCTGCTGGTAGTCAGCCGAACGGTTGACCCGGTTAAGCAGTTCTTTGTCAGCGTGGGTGCGTCTTTCTCGAACATTCTGGGCGAGGCTGGTATCAGTGCCGGTGTGCAACCGCTGTATCTGCCTGGCGGTATTCTGGTCATGGTGGTGATCGCCACGTTTTTCCTGCACCGGATGAACGCCCGGGCCATGGGTGAAGCGGTGAAAGAATCGGGAAGCGTGCTGCTGAGCGCCGGCTTCGTGTTGCTGTTCACCATTCCGATGGTGCGCATCATGATTAACTCAGGTGTTAATCTCGCCGACCTGCCGAGTATGCCTCTGGCGATGGCGTCCTGGGTGGCGGACACCGTGGGCGGTATCTATCCGCTGATGGCACCGACCGTGGGTGCCATGGGGGCCTTCCTTGCAGGTTCGAATACGGTATCCAATATGATGTTCAGCCAGTTCCAGTTCGGTGTGGCCCAGAGCCTTGGGCTGTCAACCGCCTTGATGGTGGCCGTGCAGGCGGTGGGAGCCGCTGCGGGCAACATGATTGCCATTCATAACGTGGTGGCGGCATCCGCTACGGTGGGCCTGTTGGGTCGGGAGGGCCAGACCCTTCGTAAAACCATTCGGCCAACAATCTACTATCTTGTAATGACTGGCCTGGTTGCCATGCTGGCTGCTTACATTTTGGGTTTGACTGATCCCCTGATGCACTGATTTAAAACAACGGGCAGGGCCGCTTGCGGCCCTCGAAGTCCGGAGGCAATGACTGATGACTGAGCTGTTCTACGACGCCGCCCCCAATGCCACCCGCGTGGCTCCTGAGCGACCCGCGCCACGAACGTATCCGGCCAAGCCGGCCGAGGTCACGCTGTTCGGCACCTGCGTGGTGGACCTTTTCTTTCCCGAGGCCGGCCTGGATGCCATCCGCCTGCTGGAGCGGGAAGGCATTCGCGTGCACTTTCCGCAGGAACAATCCTGCTGCGGCCAGCCGGCCTGGACTTCCGGCTACGTGAATGAGGCCCGGGAGGTGGCGCGGGCACAGCTCAACCTGCTCGACAACGGCTTGCCGGTGGTCGTCCCCTCCGGCTCCTGTGCCGGTATGTTCCGGCAGCACTACCGGGAAGTGTTTGCGGAAGAACCCGATACCCTGAAACGTGTGGAAAACCTGGCTGAACGCACCTTCGAGCTGACCGAGTTTCTGCTGCACGTATGCAAGGTGGACTGGCAGGATCTTGGCGAGCCGACACAGATTGCCCTGCATACCTCCTGTTCCGCCCGCCGGGAAATGAACACCCACCTGCATGCCCGGGAGTTGCTGGGCAAGCTGGCGAACGTCGAGCGGCTGGACCACGACCATGAAAGCGAGTGCTGCGGGTTTGGCGGTACCTTCTCCGTGCGCATGCCGGAAGTCTCCGGCGCCATGGTGCTGGACAAAACCCGCTCGCTGCGGGAATCCGGGGCGGTGGAAATGGTGACCGCCGATGGTGGCTGCCTGCTCAACATCAACGGCTCCCTGGAAAAGCAGAAACAGACATTCCGGGGCCGGCACCTGGCCAGCTTCCTGTGGGAGCGGGTAAGCGGAGAGGTGAAACCATGAGCCAGCGTATACCGGTCAAAGAACTCACCGACAGCTTCCGTGGTCGCGCCGTGGGCGCCCTGGTCGACGACCAGCTGCGCACCAACTTCCGCGTCGCCATGGATTCGCTGATGCAGAAGCGCGCCGATGCCTTCCCGGACGAGGAAGAACGCGAAGGCCTGCGGGAGCTGGGTAATCACATCAAGGCCCGGGCCTTGTCGCAGCTGCCGGATCTGCTGGAGCAGCTGGAAGCCAAACTTACCGAAAACGGCATCAAGGTGCACTGGGCGGAGACCACCGAAGAGGCCAACCGGATAGTCCATTCCATCATCGAGGCGAAAAAAGGCTCTCAGGTGGTGAAGGGCAAGTCCATGGTCAGCGAAGAAATGGAGATGAACGACTACCTGGCCGAACGCAACATCGAGTGCCTGGAGTCGGACATGGGCGAGTACATCGTCCAGCTGGATGGCGAAAAGCCCTCCCACATCATCATGCCGGCGATTCACAAGAATCGTTTTCAGGTCTCCAAGCTGTTCCATGACAAGCTGGGCGTGGATGAGACCGAGGATGTGAACGAGCTGATCCAGATTGGCCGTCGCACCCTGCGCCAGAAATTTCTGGAAGCGGATGTCGGGGTGTCTGGCGTGAACTTCGCCATTGCCGAAACCGGCACCTTGCTGCTGGTGGAAAACGAAGGCAACGGCCGCATGAGCACCACGGCGCCGCCGGTGCACATTGCGGTCACTGGTATCGAAAAGGTGGTGGAAAACCTGCGGGACGTGGTGCCCCTGTTGTCGTTGCTGACCCGTTCCGCCTTGGGCCAACCCATCACCACTTACGTGAACATGATCTCCGGCCCGCGCAAGCCGGATGAGCTGGATGGCCCGGAAGAAGTCCATCTGGTGCTGCTGGACAATGGGCGCAGCGGCGCCTTCGCCGATGCCCAGCTGCGCCAGACCCTGAACTGCATCCGTTGCGGCGCCTGTATGAACCACTGCCCGGTCTATACCCGGGTGGGTGGCCACACTTATGGTGAAGTGTATCCGGGGCCGATCGGCAAGATTATTACGCCGCATATGGTTGGCCTGCACAAGGTGCCGGATCATCCCAGCGCGTCCTCCTTGTGTGGCGCCTGTGGCGAAGTGTGTCCGGTGAAGATTCCGATCCCGGAAATGCTGCAGCGGTTGCGCCAGGAAAACGTGAAAAGCCCCGCCGAACAGCCGAAAGTGAAAGACGGCGGCGCCAAATATTCCCGCAAGGAGCGGGCGATCTGGCGCTTCTGGGCCAGGCTGAATACTTCGCCAGTGTTCTACCGGCTGTTCCTGTGGGGCGCGACCCGTTTTGGCAAACTGGCACCGAAAAACGTCGGCCCCTGGACCGAGAACCACTCGGCGCCGGTACCGGCCCGCCGGTCTTTGCATGACCTGGCTAAAGCCCATTTGAACCAGGGGGATCAGCGATGAGCGCCCGCCGTAACATTCTGAACAAGCTCCGCGCTGGCCTGGCCGGCACTACGCCCCGGCCGGATGATTTCGATGAAGGGTTGGTCACCCGGCCATGGCAATACGCGCCGGAGGACAGGATTACCCGGCTGCGTTCGCTGATGGAAGCGGTGCACACCGAAATTCACCAGCTGACCTGCGCCGAGTGGCCGGCAAAAGTTCAGGAACTGCTGGAACATCGCGGCCTGAAAAACCTGCTCTATGCCCCGGGTACCGACCACGGCCAGACGTTGTCGGAACACTGGCAGCAAAGCAATGCCGCCCCCGAATTGCTGGCCTACGACCGGCCCATCGAGGAATGGAAAGAAGAACTGTTCTGGCAGGTGGATGCCAGCGTCACCGGCACTGTGGGAGGCATTGCAGCTACCGGCTCACTGGTGCTCTGGCCGGATCGCCACGAGCCGCGGCTGATGAGCCTGCTGCCGCCGCTGCACATTGCACTGCTCAAGGCCAGTGAAGTGGAAGACAACCTGTACGGCATGATGCAAAAACAGAACTGGTCTGCGGGTTTGCCGACGAACCTGTTACTTGTGTCAGGCCCTTCCAAGACCGCGGATATCGAACAGGTGCTGGCTTACGGGGCCCATGGCCCGAAAGAGCTGGTGGTCCTCATCCTTGAGGACGCCTGAGGGCGGGGTTATTTAACCCCGAAGCCCCGCTTGTTCAGGAAATCCTTCATGTGCGGCCGGAGCTTGCTGGTAAACAGCGGCTTCAGCTGCTCGGACCAGTTGGTGTCCTTGTTGCCGCCGGTGCGTTTCTGGTAGTACTGGTGCATGGTGTCGTCAAAGCTGGCCACCAGGGCTTCATCGTCAGAATCGTCGTAGGCGTCTTGTTTCAGGATGGCGGCCAGGGGCAGACGTGGTTTCACTTCCGGATCCTGGTCCGGGTAGCCGAGGCACAGGCCAAATACCGGGTACACATGTTCCGGCAGGTTGAGCAGTTCGCTGACTTCCTGCGGGTTGTTGCGAATACCGCCGATATAGCAGATGCCCAGCCCTTCGGATTCAGCCGCTACCACCACATTCTGGGCGATCAGTGCGGCGTCAACGCTGGCTACCAGCAGCTGCTCAGTCATGCCCCGGACCACCTCAGCACCGGCTTTCTCGGCGGATTCGGTGGCGCGCTTCATATCGGCGCAGAACACCAGAAAGTCCGAACAGGTTTCGATATAGGCCTGGCCGCCGGCCAGTTCAGCCAGCTTCTTCCGCTTTTCCGGATTGACCACGTGAATAATGGTGTAGGCCTGCACGTGGTTGGAGGTGGCGGCACACTGGCCGGCGCGGATCAGTTCTTCAAACAGCTCCCGGGGAATCTGTTGATCCTTGAACTTGCGGATGGAACGGTGGGATTTCAGGAGTTCAATGGTCGGATTCATAGCCCCTCGTCTGAGTCAGAAAAAAAGAGACGATAGCTTGCTTATCAGGGCAGGCACAACCGGACAAAAGTGGGTAGTTGCACGGATGACGGGTTGTTGGTTGCTGTGGGCATAGAAAACGCGTCCGTTGCGAGAGCTTGGATGAGAATGGTTAATCCCGGTCAAAACTGAGCTCATTGGCCCGGCCGGCCAGGTTACCCTGCTCCAGGCGTATTTTGACTTCCAGGTTGTGGCGTGAGTCGGCGTTGCCGAGGGCTTCATCCTGGCTGATTTTGCCCTGGTGATAGAGGTCCATGATGGCCTGATCGAAGGATTTCATGCCCTGCTGTTCACTCTTCTCCATGATGTCGCCAATACCGCCGATTTCGCCTTTGTTGATCAGATCCTTGATGTAGGGACTGGCGAGCATGACTTCTACCGCAGCGCAGCGCTTGCCGTCTTTGCCTTTGAGTAAGCGCTGGGCGACGACCGCCTTCAGGTGGAGACTGAGATCCATGAACAGCTCTTTGTGGGCATGCTCCGGGAAAAAGTTCACAATCCGGCGCATGGTCTGGTCCACGTTGCTGGCGTGCAGTGTGGAAATGCACAGGTGTCCGGTTTCGGCGTAGGTCAGGGCCTGCTTCATGGTTTCCCGATCGCGGATTTCACCGATCATGATGACGTCCGGCGCTTCGCGCATGGCCCGCCGCAAGGCTTCGGTATAAGAGCGGGTATCCACCCCGACTTCCCGCTGGTTCACCACGCTTTGTTTGTGGTTGTGGGTGTACTCGATCGGGTCTTCGATGGTGAGAATGTGCCCGGTTGTGTTGCTGTTCCGGTAGTCCAGCATGGAGGCCAGCGTCGTCGACTTACCCGAACCGGTGGAGCCGACCACGAGGATCAGCCCCCGTGGCTCCATGATCAGCTTTTCAAGAATTTTCGGCAGCCCGAGCGTGCTCATGGAGGGAATGTCGGTTTTCAGGTGCCGAATAAACGCGTGTGCCGGGATACTGCAACAAAAGCCTACAGACACCGCTGCTATCAACTATAGTAGAGGCGCTGCGGTTTCAGAAAGGCCTTGCGCTGAAAAGCACCGCCGAGCCACCGCACAGTTGCCGTATATTCATCGAACAACCACCCATGACACGCCGGATGATTGAATCAGACACCCAGAATTCGCGACAGAATCGGGGCTTTCAAAGGCCCCGGCCGCTGCTGATGTATCTGCTTGCCTTGTTGATATTGCTGGTGTCTGCCGGACTCATTGGCAGCAATGCCTATCAGCGGGCGCACCAGGCCGCGTTTGAGCGGTCGCAGGCCCGGGCGGATCTGGCCGCAGCGTTCGTCGCCAACAGCTTTCTCTCTGGCCAGTATGGCCTGCGTACCATTGCGGCATTTGTCGAGCCTTTGATAGAGGCACCGGACGTTGGTGCGCAGGGTGGCCTTGAGAGCATCGAAAGGTTGTTGGACGAAAAGGTTCGTGATGCCGGCTTTATTGAGGCGTTCTTCGTGGCAAGCCTTGATGGCAGGCTGCTGTATGCCTCACCGTCCCGGACTAACGTTGTCCAGTCCCCCCCTTGGGCTTTTATCGAAGGTTTTGCGTTTAGCCGCGATGAAGAAAGTGTGGTGACGCCGCTGCATGTTGACCCTGCAACCGGAGCCCCGTCGATCTGGCGTATTCACAAGCTGCGATCAGCCTCAGGCCCGGTTAATGCGCTGCTTCTGGTGAAGCAGTCTCCGGATTTGCTGGCACGGTCGGTCGATCGCTTGTCCGTCTCAGATGGTGAGAGTCTGGCGTTGATCGATGAAAATATGAGGCTGGTGGCGCGGTTGCCGGCGCCCTTGTCGGGCGACCGGTCCGGCTTGACTGGAACCCGTATTCAGGAGCCCCACACCCGGGCCTTCATCGACAGCGCAGACGCCCAGGGGCAGGTGATTACGGCCTCGCCGGTGGACGATGAAGAGCGTTTCTACACGTTTCGGCGAGTGGATGGCTTGCCCTATGTGGTGGTCGTAGGCGAGAAAACAGCGGTTGCCCTGCAGGGTTGGCGGCAAAGTGTCTGGATTGGCAGTACGGGTATTTTGCTCAGTGCGCTTATCGGCTTGTTTTTGTTACAGCAATTCTACCGAAGGCTGCGGCTGGAGCAGTCGCTGGTGCTCGAAAACGAAACCCAAAAAAAATTGCAGCAAGAGGCCCAGAACAATGCAGCAAGGTTGGGCGCGCTGGTCGGTTCAATACCGGATATGGTGTTTGTGATTGGGCAAAACGGCACCTTCGATTTCGTGCACGCGGTGGATGAGACACAACTGTTACGGCCCCCGGAGGAAATGGTGGGGCTCAACTATCACGATGTGTTGCCGGCGGAGCTGGCCAGCCGGTTCGATAGAGTAAAAGAGGATGTGGCCAACCACCGGCGGCTACGGAACTTTGATTACCAGCTGTTTCTGGACGGCGAGGCCCGACATTTTGAAGCCCGGGTGACACCCATTCCGGATGGCCAGGAACACAGCAGTGGTTTTCTTGCACTGGTGCAGGACATTACCGACAGCAAGCTGCAACAGGCCGAGATGCGGATTGCCTCGACGGCGTTCGAAACCCACCTGGGTATCGTTATTACTGATGACCAGGGGATTATCCTCCGGGCCAATCGTGCCTTCACACGCATTACCGGTTATGAAGAACACGAAGTGGTGGGGCAATCCCCCCGCGTGTTGCAATCCGGAGTTCAGGATAAAGCGTTCTATCAGCAGCTTTGGGGCCGGGTCAATCAGACCGGATCCTGGGAAGGGGAGATCTGGAACCGGCGCAAGGATGGCGAGGTCTACGCGGAATGGCTGACGGTGACGGCGGTGCCCGGCGAATCCGGCGCGATTCTCAATTACGTTGGAACCTTTCACGACATCACCAGGCGCAAGGAAGCGGAGCGCCAGGTACATCGCCTGGCGTTCTACGATTCACTGACCGGGCTTGCCAACCGTGCGTTGTTGGAAGAGCGCATTGCTGAGGTGGGTCGGGCCAATCATCGCAGCGGCACCCATGCAGCCTTATTGTATCTGGATATTGAACAGTTCCGGGCGGTTAATGATTCCCGCGGCTATGACGTCGGGGATCTGGTGTTGAAGGAATTGGCCGCCCGGCTCTCGATGATCATGCGGGAAAACGACACGTTGGCGCGTATTGGCGGAGATGAATTCGGGGTGCTGCTGTCGTCGCTGGAAGGCACAGAGGAGCAGTCTGCACGGTTAGCTGAGGTGGTTGCTCAGAAAATTCTGGTGGCGTTTGCCCGCCCGGTTGAGGTGGCAGAGCATCTGGTACAGGTGGATGTCAGTATCGGTATCAGCATTATCGGGTCTGTGGTTGATCATTACGACCAGCAACTCCAGCGTGCCGAACAAGCCACGCAGCAGGCCAAAGAGCAGACCAGACACACCGGCCTTAATCGCATTGCTTTCTTTAATCCAGAGATACAAGCGAAGGTTGTTGAACATGTGTTTCTGGAAGACCAGCTACGCAACGCTCTGAAAGAGAACCAGTTCGTGCTGTATTTCCAGCCTCAAGTGGGTTACCCCGACACCCGTGTGGGGTATGAGGTGTTGCTACGCTGGCAGCACCCCGAGCGGGGCCTGGTATCGCCGGCTGTGTTTATTCCGATGGCGGAAAAGAGCCGGCTCATCCTGCCCATTGGCCGTTGGGTGCTGGAACAGGCCTGCCAGACCCTGGCCCGCTGGCACAACGACCCGGCCAGGTCGGATCTGCAGCTTGCGGTTAACGTCAGCGTGGTGCAGTTTCAGAGCACGGGCTTCACCGAACAGGTGGCGACGATTCTGAGGCGGACGGGTGCCCGGCCGGAACTGTTGAAACTGGAAGTAACCGAAAGTCTTTTGATGGATGATCCAGAGCGGGTTGCCCTGGTCATGAGTGAGATCAAAGAACTCGGGGTACGCTTCTCACTCGACGATTTTGGCACCGGCTACTCGTCACTGAGTTACCTCAAGCGCCTGTCGCTGGATCAGATCAAGATCGACCAGTCATTCGTCCGCAATGTCACCAGCAACCCGGCCAGTGCCGCCATTGTGGATTCCATCATCGGTCTTTCCCAGGGGCTGAACCTCGAGGTGATCGCCGAGGGTGTGGAAACCGAAGCCCAGCGCGACTGGCTGGTTGCCCATGGCTGCGATCATTTTCAGGGCTATTTGTTCGGGCGGCCCGGGCCGGAGTAATACCTGGCCTTGAGTACTTTACGCTTTGCATGAAAAGCCCCTTCAGTTCCGGTGCCTGTTTGGCCGCCTCATCCCCTTCCATAATGACATCCAACATCTGAGCCCGCGTGGCTGGCTGTCAGACACAAAACTTTGGAGGTATTGCGGTGAATCACTACGACGTTGTTGTACTTGGCGGGGGTAATGCGGGGCTATGCGCAGCCTTGTCTGCAGCTGAGTCCGGGGCAAAGGTCGTGGTGCTTGAGCTCACAGCGGTTTTGGACCGGTGCCAGCAACTTGGCATATCGGCTCCCTACACGTTTACTGTAAACGCCCTGTTGAAAGGATGCGGCCTTCAGGCGGGTAATTTGTAACCCATTCCCGAGAAAAAAGAACGACAGGTCTCGCAAGTGAGTCACTTTGGTGTACTATAGTACTGTATAAATATACATGTTTCTAACGACTGCGAGGAAGCCTCATGGCAGTGCAATCATTATACTTTTCTGATCGGGACGGACTGGAAATGGCGCTCAGCAACCCAGACACCATGCTCTTTCAAAGCAAAGCCGAAGCCGATGCACGGGACAAGGTACTGGAGCTTGCCGAGAACGTCGCGCTCTGGCTTGAAAAGCATGTGGACGGCATTTCAGAAGATCTGGCGGAAAAATGCGCCATGAGTATTGCAGAGAACAAGGATCTGTTCGCCAGGGCCATGAAAAAGCCGGAATTGTTAACGGAAGTGGCGGCAGCAGAAAGCTGAGCGCACACCCTTCGCTTCCTGGCTATCCCCGGTTCAACTCATACACCGCCATATTGACGGCCGACGCCAGGTTCAGGGACTCAACGGCGGCGGCACCGGGAATGGTGTAACGTTGGGCACCGAGCTGTGCCAGGGCATCGGAGGGCACGCCCCGGGCTTCGTTGCCAAACAGGTAGCAATCATGGTTCTGGAACTCGGGGCTGGTGATGGCTTTGCCACCGATGTCCAGGCAGGCGATGCTGGGGTAATGATTGCTCAGGGTATCCAGGTCGACCTCGGTTTGCAGCGGCACATGGAAGATCGCGCCCATACTGGAGCGCACGACTTTCGGGTTGTAGGGATCAACACTGCCAGGGCTGAGCAGGCAGCGCATGCCGCCAAACCAGGCGAGGGTGCGCAAAATGGTACCGAGGTTGCCGGGGTCCTGCACTTGGTGCAGGTAAACCGCTTTTGCGCCAACCGCTGAATCGCTGCTGGCGGCCGGTGGCAAGGGGGCGACAGCAAGTATGCCCTGGGGGGTTTTGGTATCTGCCAGCTGGGCCATCTGTCGGTCGCTGATCAACTGTTTGGGCCAGGGGCTGTTCCAGTGTTCGTAGACGCTGGTGACAAACAATCGGGCCTGCTGCCAATGTGGGTTGCTTGCTGCGGCCTTTTCCAACTCCAGTACCAGATGTTCCCCTTCCACCAGGAAATGCCCGAACGACTGCCGATACTTTTTCTGGTGCAGTTTCTTGATGTCGTCCAGCTTCACTGTGTGTTTCCTGCCTGAGCTTTTGCCGCTTCAAGGTCTGCCAGCATGGCTTTGGCCACGGCTTCCGCTACCTTGATGCCGTCGACACCGGCCGACAGGATGCCACCGGCGTAGCCGGCGCCTTCACCCGCAGGGTACAGCCCCCGAGTGTTCAGGCTTTGCAGGCTCTCCCGGTCCCGGGTGATGCGAACCGGGGAGGAGGTGCGGGTTTCCACACCGGTCAGCAGCGCATCGGCGCGGTCAAAGCCGCGGATCTGTCGGCCGAAGGCCGGAAGTGCTTCGCGGATGGCTTCGATGGCGTATGCGGGCAGGGCAGGGGCAAGATCACCAAGGCGAATGCCGGGCTTGTAGGACGGCTCTACTTCACCCAGTTTGTCGGAAGGTTTGCCGGCAATAAAGTCGCCCACCAGCTGTGCGGGGGCACAATAGTCGCTGCCCCCCAGAACATAGGCGTTGGCTTCCAGCTGTTCCTGCAGTTCAACACCGGCCAGGACGTCGCCCGGGAAATCCTGCTCGGGCTCAATGTTCACCACGATACCGGAGTTGGCATTGCGCTCATTGCGGGAGTACTGGCTCATGCCGTTGGTGACCACTCGCCCGGGTTCAGACGTGGCAGCCACCACGGTACCGCCCGGGCACATGCAGAAACTGTATACGGCGCGGCCGTTGCTGGCGTGATACACCAGCTTGTAATCGGCGGCGCCCAGGGCTGGATGGCCGGCGTATTTGCCCAGGCGGGCGTGGTCGATCAGCGTTTGCGGATGCTCGATCCGGAAGCCGATGGCGAAGGGCTTGGCCTCGAGGAAAACGCCCCGTTTATGGAGCATTCGGAAACTGTCTCGGGCGCTGTGGCCTAGCGCCATCACCACATGGCGGCTCATCAGCTGCTCGCCATTGGCCAGTTCCACACCACGGACCTGGCCATCTTCCAGCAACAGGTCAGTGACTTTTTGTTCAAAGCGGATCTCGCCACCCAGGTTGATGATCTCTTCCCGCATGCGCGACACCACGCCGGTCAGGCGGAAGGTGCCGATGTGCGGCTTGCTGACAAACAGGATTTCTTCGGGGGCGCCGGCTTTGACGAATTCGGCCATTACCTTGCGGCCGTAGAATTTTGGATCTTTGATCTGGCTATACAGTTTGCCGTCGGAAAACAGGCCCGCACCGCCTTCACCGAACTGCACGTTGGACTCTGGTGACAACTGTTTTTTACGCCACAGCGCCCAGGTGTCTTTGGTACGGCGACGTACGTCTTTACCGCGTTCCAGCACGATCGGCCGGAATCCCATCTGGGCCAGCAGCAGCGCGGCAAACAAGCCGCAAGGGCCAAACCCGACCACGATCGGGCGCTCGGCTAAGCCAGCGGGCGCCTGAGCCACCGGGTAATAGGCGGTATCCGGTGCCGGGCGAACGTGGGCATCCCCGGCAAACCGGTCCAGTACCGCGGTTTCATCCTGCACGGCGAGATCGATGATGTAGACAAACTTTATCTCGCTGTTCTTTTTGCGGGCGTCGTAGCTGCGTTTGAACACGGTAAAGTTCAGCAGCTCCTCATCGCGCAATTGCAGGCGCTGCAGAATGGCAGCGCGCAGGGCGTGCTCAGGGTGATCAAGAGGTAAGGCCAGTTCGGTAACGCGAATCATGAAATTTCCTGGCTGCCGGCCAATGGCCTGGCAGGTTGCGGTTGGCAAAGTGTGCCCATTGTACTGCCGTGCCGGGTGCTTGTCAGGCGACCGGGCTGCTTTTGCGGTAGCGCTTGCGGCGGCGTACAATGCGGCTTTTCCCGCAGTGAACAGAAGACATCCCATGGCCCGTTCCAAAAGCAGTAACCGCTGGCTCGAAGAGCACGTAAACGACCCCTTTGTGAAGCAGGCACAACTGGACGGTTACCGCTCCCGTGCCAGCTACAAACTGCTGGAAATCAACGACAAGGACCGCCTGATCCAGCCAACCATGCTGGTGGTGGATCTGGGTTCGGCGCCGGGCGGCTGGTCACAGGTGGCCTCCAAACTGGTGGGTCACAAGGGCCGGGTGGTGGCCTCGGACATCCTGCCCATGGACGCCATCGCCGGCGTTGAGTTCGTCCAGGGAGACTTCACTGAACAGGACGTGTTTGATCAGATCATGGCCACGCTCGATGGCGCACAGGCCGATGTGGTCATCTCCGACATGGCACCCAACATCAGCGGCGTCAATGCGGCAGACCAGGCGGCGTCCATGTACCTGTTGGAGCTCGCACTGGATATGGCCTGTCAGGTGCTCAAACCTAAAGGCAGCTTTGTCGCCAAGGTGTTCCACGGCGAAGGCTATGACGAGTACGTCAAAGCCGTGCGCCAGGCCTTTGACAAGGTGGTGGTGCGCAAGCCGGATTCATCAAGGGCCCGCTCCCGGGAAGTCTATCTGGTCGCCAAGGGGTTCAGGGGAATGTGAGAAGCATTAGGCTTTCGCCGTAAGCTTCACGCTCATGCTGCTGTAACCCCGCACAAAGTTTGACTGCACATACTCTGGCTCATCCAGCACTTCAATGTGCTCAAAGCGCTTCAGTATCTCTTCCCACAAAATCCGCAATTGCATTTCTGCCAGGCGGTTGCCCATGCACCGGTGCACACCAAAACCGAAAGAGAGATGTTTTCGCACGTTCTTGCGATCAATGATGAACCGGTCCGGGTCTTCCTCAAATGCCCGCTCATCGCGATTGCCCGAGGCATACCACATCACCACCTTGTCGCCCTGTTTGATGGTCTGCCCGTTCAGGGTGACATCCTCTTTGGCCACACGACGCATGTAGGCAAGCGGGGTTTGCCAGCGAATGATTTCCGAGACCATATTGGGAATCAACGCCGGATTCTCTTTGAGTTTGGCAAATTCCTCGGGAAACTGATTAAGCGCGAAAACGCCGCCGGTCATCGAGTTGCGGGTGGTGTCGTTCCCCCCGATGATGAGCAATACCATGTTGCCCATAAACTCCATGGGCCGATTGATCATGTCTCGGGTGTTGTCATTGGCCAGCAGCAGGCTGATCAGATCGAAACCGGGTTCTTCTCCGGCAGCTTTGCGCGCTTCTTTTTCCCGCCAGAGCAAAGACATTTGCTTAGCCATGTCAGCCGCAGCGTGGAAGAACTCGTCGGTATTGGCGTTACCCCCGGTAGACTCCGGAGCGCCTGAGGCCACATCGGACCAATAGGCCAGTTTGTGGCGTTGCTCAAACGGGAAATCGAACAGGGTGGCCAGCATCCGGGAGGTGAGTTCGATGGAGACTTTTTGCACCCAGTCAAAAGGCTCACCGACGGGCAGTTGGTCCAGCACATCCGCCGTGCGGCTGCGAATCAGCGCTTCCATTTGCGCCAGATTTTTGGGGGCTACCACACCCTGTACCGCCTGGCGCTGCACATCGTGTTTGGGCGGGTCCATGGCAATAAAGGTTTCTATTTCGAGGCCTTCCGGCTGAGGCCCGATGGAAATGATCGGCTCCGCGGAGAACAGGTCGTGGCGGGTATCCACGAACATGATGTCCTCGTAGCGCGTCACCGACCAGAACGGGCCAAAGGGGCTGGCCTTTTGAAAGTGCACCGGGCATTCATCCCGTACCCGCTCGAAATAGGAACGCCACAGTCCCTGTCGATACAGGAACGGGTTGCTGAGGTCGATGTCTTCAAGCGCCAGCGTTGACACGTCCGGTAGAGGAACTTCGTTGAAAACTGGCACAGGCCGGTCCTTGCCGGTGCGGTGTTTCACATTCTGAACGGCATGTGCGCCTTTGATTTGCCAGTGGATCGGAATGATCGACGTGGCTTTGTTCAGAGCCGGTTGAATCACAGGTTCGAGTAAAGGGGTCAGTATGCTCATGCCACACCTCAGAGATAAAATAGGTATTTGTCGGACGGTTCAGGGCTCCGAAATCAAACCCGGGTGTTGCCTACATCTGGAATTCCGGCAGGCGCACGATCAGGCCATCCAGGGCTTCCGAGAGTGTTACCTGACATGACAAACGAGAAGTGTCGGTGATCTCTAGCGTGAGCCCAAGCATGCCCTGTTCGTCGGCATTGATGCCGCCGGTGGCGTGAATCCATTGCTCATCGACGATCACATGGCAGGTTCCGCAGGCACAGGCGCCACCGCAATCGGCATCAATGCCGGGGATGCCATTATCGACGGCGGCCTGCATCAGGGATTGGCCCGCTTCGATCTCCACCACATGAGCGGTACCACTGTGCTCGATAAACGTAATTCGACCCATAACCACCTCGTTTTGTTATTCAGGGGAGTTGTTCTATAAAAGGCAGATTACGTGGCGCGGTTGATCCGGGGCAGGTCATTAATTGACACGACAGGGTCATTTAAAGACACTTCCGAGTGGCGCTGCCATGCGAGCGCAGCCCGAAGACGTGACGGCAACCAGCGGAAACAATAACAACGATGCGCGAAGTCGACCTGAATCTGGCGTGTATACCCTCTAACTACAGCCGATTGATTGCCCGTGAGCTAGGCCTGTTGGCGCGGGATGTGTCGGATTTGCTGACAACGACGCAGTTGTCGGTCGATCAGTTTTTGCAGGAAGACACCCTGCTGACACCTCAACAACAACTGCAAATCCTGCAGAACAGTATGCAGTTGGCCAACGATGACGCCCTGGGATTACGCCTGGGGCAGCGCATGACTTCACCCACCCACGGTGCCATGGGGTTTCTGGTCAACAGTAGCCCGGACTTACTCACCGCGATCCGGGCCTTTCAGGCATTTCTTCCCACCCGAATGAATCTTGCCCGGCTGGAGTTGGTCACGAAGGGCGACTGGCTGGAGCTAACCTGCCAATTCGATATGGAGCTTTCCGAGTCGTTGCTGCGAGTTCTGAGCGAAATTTTTGCGGTTATTTTCTTTGACTGCGCTGAATTCATTGTCGGCCGTCCCTTGGACGAGGTGGTCAGCTATTTTGCTTATCGGGCGCCTGCATACGGTGATCGTTATGCCGATCATATCCCCGGACGTATCGAGTTCGGTGCCCAATCGCTCTCGCTGAAAATACCCCTTGAGGTGTGTAAGGTCCCCAATGCCTCAGCCAATCATGAAAACTACACAATGGCGCTGCAACAGTGTGAGGCGATGCTTGCGCAGCTGCATTCGGATAAGAAAACCTGCAAGTATCAGGTTCAGAAAATGATGCTTTCGCATCCACCCGGTGTGCTGAGTGAAGACGAAGCCGCCGCAGCGCTTTTCATCTGCAAGCGCACGCTGGCAAGGCGATTAAAGGCGGAGGGAAGCAGTTTCAGACAGCTGCGAGACGACATCCTGTCGCAACAGGCGCTCGGATACCTGCGTGACAGCACAATGTCGATAGAGGCTATGGCCGAAGTGCTGAATTATCACGACAGTGCGAATTTCCGGCGGGCTTTCAAGCGGTGGTTTAACGTGACGCCCGACCAGTATCGGCGGCAAAGGATAGAGCAGGTGTGATGTCTCGTCAGACTGTGTGGGTGCTGGCTAAGCCAGGGAAATACGATAACGGAGCACTCCGGCGTCCTCTTCCCTGATCCACTCAATTCGGTGGCCGGTTATCTCGCAAAGGGCCTGTAAATCACGGCGGCCGCTGGCGTCATCCGCCAGAAACTCCACCTGGGTGCCGCTCGGCAGGCCCTGGGTGCGTTTCTTGAATCGCAATACGGGAAGCGGGCATACCAGACCGACGGCGTCGATCTGGTATACCTCCGGTTGATCAGTCAAGGCGCACACTCGTGGAGCTGCCTTGTTCGGCAGAGGACCATTCGAACTGGTTCAGCACCACCGGAGCGCAAAAGGCAATGATCAGGGCCGCGACGAAAGCGGCTGCCATTACTTTCATGTTGAACCTCCTTTGCCTTGTTTCGCCTCAACCTCTTCCACCCAAAGGTCGTGATGCTGTCGGGCCCATTCACGGTCAACCTGGCCGTTGCCCATGGCATCAAACGCACCTTCCATGCCGACCGAGCCGATGTAGATGTGTGCGATGATAGCCACCATCATCGCGAACGCGACAATCGAGTGCCAGATGTTGGCGTACTGCATTTCTTCATGGGGTGTCAGGGCCGTCGGGAAATCGGTCCCAAGAATGCCGTTCAGAGTGCTGAAGGTGCCCGCGAACATGGGCATTTCAAACGGGAACAACAGTGACAAGCCGGATAGCGATACGGACACGCCCAACACCATGACGGTCCAGAATATGATCTTCTGGCCGGCGTTAAATTTCTTCGAAGATGGGTGAGACTTGCTGAAGATGCCGCCGCCGGCCTTGATCCACTGCCAGTCCAGTTTGTTGGGAATGTTGTGCGCCACCCACATGCAGAAGGTCATCACCAGGCCCAGCATGAAGGCCCAGGCAACGTTGTTGTGCAGCCACTTTGAGCCGACTGCGAGAGTAGAATAGGCCTCGTGCCCAATAACGGGAATCAGGAAACTGCGCCCCATCAGGGTAAGCAGCCCGGTCAGAGCGAGTGCGATAAACGAGCCCGCCAACAACCAGTGGCCAAAGCGCTCAATGGCTTTGAAGCGTTCAATCTTGTTGCCCGAGGGGCCGCCATCGATCATGATCTTGCCGCGAACAAAGTAAAACACCACCAGCAGGATAATGATGCCCAGCAGGGCGCCACCGCCGTAGGTAATGATTGGCCCCTGGCGCAACTTATACCAGGGCATGCCTCCGTCCTGGATCAGCACGTCGGCTGCAGGGCCGCGGGCCTGAGTTTTGATGTCGCTTTCGTTGTAACGGATGCCGCGCCAGGTATCGGCGTCAGAAACCCCGCCTCGGGTCCCCAGTTGCTCGGTGATGGCCGCAGCGCTCCCAGGATTCCCCAGATTTTCAGATCGGAATGACTCGTCAACTTTCAGTTTCTCCTGACGAGCCATAATGTCTTCCAGGGTTTGCGCGCCCCCGGTGGCTGTTCGGTCAACCGCAGGGGCGTCTTCCGCCCAGACAGGGTTGAAAAGCAGGGTCGCCAACGTGAGAACGGTGGCACCCAATAGTTTCATGTTCATGAGAGCGCTCCAGCGGAATGAACAAAAAGAATGTGTTGCACCCATGAATTCCGGGGCCCTTGGGCCCCGGAACCATCGGGCGGGCTTAAGCGCCCTTCTTCTCGTAAGCTGTGCCCCATCCCCAGGCGCCTGAACCAAAACCACGGTTCACCACACGCTGGCGATAGATGTCCGAAACCTCGTTGCCATCACCGGCCAACAGGGCTTTGGTTGAGCACATTTCCGCACAGATCGGCAACTTGCCCTCGGCAATACGGTTGCGACCGTACTTGTTGAACTCGGCTGTTGAGTTGTCTTCTTCAGGGCCGCCTGCACAGAAGGTGCATTTGTCCATCTTGCCCCGGCTGCCGAAGTTGCCCGCTTGCGGGAACTGGGGCGCGCCGAAGGGGCAGGCATAGAAGCAATAACCACAACCGATGCACAGGTCTTTGGAGTGCAGCACGATGCCGTCTTCAGTCTGGTAGAAGCAGTCTGTTGGGCAAACCGCCATACAGGGCGCGTCTGAACAGTGCATGCAAGCTACCGAGATGGAGCGTTCGCCCGGTTTGCCATCTTCGATGGTCACCACACGGCGACGGTTGATGCCCCAGGGGACCTCATGCTCATTTTTACAGGCCGTTACGCACGCATTACATTCGATGCAGCGCTCGGCGTCACAAAGGAATTTTGCTCTTGCTTGTCCTTCAAGTGCCAT
Source organism: Marinobacter sp. SS5-14b (assembly GCF_030541005.1). Lineage (GTDB taxonomy): Bacteria > Pseudomonadota > Gammaproteobacteria > Pseudomonadales > Oleiphilaceae > Marinobacter. The sequence continues at coordinate 577,931 of NZ_JASSVM010000002.1, forward strand.
GGTCTACACCTCTTGTTATGCGGGTTCGATAGCACACAGGGTGCACTTGGTCTCTTGCATCTGCGTGACCGAGTCGTACCCGTATGTCTGAACGGTATTGGTAGATTCACCCAGGACATAAGGATCAGAGCCCTTGGGGTACTTGTCTCTCAAATCCTTACCTTCGAGGTGTCCGCCGAAGTGGAACGGCATGAAGGCAACGCCTTCGCCGACCCGTTCGGTGACCATGGCCTTCACCTTGATACGCGCGCCTTCCGGGCCTGAGACCCAGACGTCCTTGCCGTCACGAATGTTCATGTTATTCGCGTCGCGTGGATTCACCTCAATGAACATGTCCTGCTGAAGCTCGGCAAGCCATGGGTTCGACCGCGTTTCATCACCGCCACCTTCGTATTCCACCAGTCGACCGGAGGTCAGAATGATGGGGAAGTCCTGGCTGAAGTCTTTCTTCTGGATCGACTCGTACAGGGTTGGCACCCGCCAGAAGGTCTTGTCGGCGTAGGTCGGGTAATCTGCGACCAGATCGCGACGGTTGGTGTACAGGGGTTCGCGGTGCAGCGGCACGGGGTCCGGGAAGTTCCAGACGATGGCGCGGGCCTTGGCGTTACCAAAGGGCGCACACTCGTGCTTGATGGCAACACGCTGGATGCCGCCCGACAGGTCGGTCTTCCAGTTGGTGTTGGCTCCGGCAACGGCATCAATGCTTGCCCGCTCCTCGGCAGTGAGATCGCCGTCCCAGCCCAAGTCCATCAGCATTTGCATGGTGAATTCCGGATAGCCGTCCTTGATCTCGGAGTCTTTGGAGTAAACGCCGTCCGCCAGGATGTTCTGGCCGTTGTGTTCAACTCCGAAGCGGGCGCGGAAGGTGAGGCCGCCCTTGGACACCGGCACCGACATATCGTACAGAACGTGGGTTCCCGGATGGTTCATCTCGGGCGTGCCCCAGCATGGCCAGGGCAGGCCGTAGGTATCACCATCGCAAGGACCGCCCACTGCGCGCAGTGTGGTCTTGTCGAAGTGGTGCTGGTTCGCCATGTGTTTCTTGAGGCGCTCCGGTGATTGGCCCGTGTAGCCGATGGTCCACATGCCACGGTTGAACTCGCGGGTGAGGTCTTCAATCACGGGCTCGTCGCCTTCAAGGGCGATGTTGCGGAACATGCGATCGGTGAAACCGAACTTGTCGGCAAACAGCTTCATGATCTCGTGATCAACCTTCGAGTCGAACAGTGGCTCAACAACCTTTTCACGCCACTGCAGCGAGCGGTTCGAAGCGGTCACTGAACCCTTGGTTTCGAACTGGGTGGTCGCTGGCAGCAGGTAGGCACCTTCTTTGCGATCGTGCAGCACGGCGGAAACGGTCGGGAAGGGGTCCACGACAACCAGCAGGTCGAGTTTTTCCATCGCCTCTTTCATTTCCAGCATGCGGGTCTGGGAGTTCGGCGCGTGGCCCCACAGCACCATCGCCCGGGTGTTATCGGGCTGCTCCAGGTTTTCTTTGGCTTCCAGCACACCGTCAATCCAGCGAGACACCGGAATGCCTTTCTCGTTCATCATGGCTCTGGACTTGCCGTCTTTGTCCCACACGGCAAAGCGGCCCTTGAGCCAGTCCATATCTTCTTCCCAGACCCGTGCCCAGTGCGCCCAGGACCCTGCGGTCAGACCATAATAGCCGGGCAGGGTGTCGGCGAGTACGCCCAGATCGGTGGCGCCCTGAACGTTATCGTGGCCGCGGAAGATATTAGTGCCGCCGCCGGCCACACCCATGTTGCCCAGTGCGAGTTGCAAAATGCAGTAGGCCCGGGTGTTGTTGTTGCCATTGGTGTGCTGGGTTCCGCCCATACACCAGATCACAGTGCCAGGCCGGTTGTTGACCAGAGTGCGGGCAACGCGTTCGAGTTGCGCGCCGGGGGTGCCGGTCACCCGTTCAACTTCTTCCGGATTCCATTTTTTGACCTCGGCACGAATGTCTTCCATGCCGTAAACCCGGGTACGAATGAATTCCTGATCTTCCCAGCCGTTCTCGAAGATGTGCCACAAAATGCCCCAGATCAGCGCGACGTCTGAGCCCGGACGGAAGCGCACATACTCGTCGGCATGAGCCGCGGTGCGCGTGAACCTTGGGTCACACACAATCAGTGGTGCGTTGTTTTCTTCCTTGGCCTTCAGTACGTGCAGCAACGATACCGGGTGCGCCTCGGCCGGGTTGCCCCCGATGATGAAAATCGCCTTGGAGTTGTGGATGTCGTTGTACGAGTTGGTCATCGCACCGTAGCCCCAGGTGTTGGCTACCCCTGCGACGGTAGTGGAGTGACAGATCCGGGCCTGGTGGTCAACGTTGTTGGTGCCCCAGTAGGCGGCGAACTTGCGGAAAAGATAGGCTTGTTCGTTGTTGAACTTGGCGCTGCCTAACCAGTAGACGGAATCCGGGCCGCTCTCATCGCGGATCTGCAACATTTTGTCGCCGATTTCATTGATCGCCTGATCCCAGGGGATTTTCTGCCACTGGCCGTTGACCATTTTCATCGGTGATTTGAGGCGACGCTCACCGTGGGCGTGCTCGCGCACCGAGGCGCCTTTGGCGCAGTGAGCCCCCATGTTGAAGGGGCTGTCCCAACCCGGTTCCTGCCCGATCCAGGTGCCATTCTGGACCTCTGCTTCCACCGTGCAGCCGACTGAACAGTGGGTGCACACGGTCTTTTTGCGGACGATGTTTCCGCCCTCGGTGGACGGCGTTGCGGCCTGGACTCGCGTCGATGGTAACGACAAAGCCGCCAACCCACCCACGGCAACACCGGAGGCTGTCAGAAAGCCCCGTCGGTCCATGGTGGTAGCAGCGAGGGATGAAAGTAAAGAACCCGCACGGGGGCCTTTCGCAACCCCGTTGGTTTTCTTTCTTAACATGACCAATACCTCTCTCTTTTATTATTCTCGTTTTGCCGGAAGTGGGGCCATCCAAGAGCATCACGCAATCTTGAAAGCCTCACGTTCCGTTAAAAGCGAGCCGATTCGAAATATTTGCGTGTGTGTTCAGTGTCACGCAGGCCGCGGCTTTTCGGTGCGTCTTTCACGACTTCCGCTGCGGCGTTGGGTGCAACTGCCATTGCCACGGCAGCCGGGGCTGCAGCGACGGCCATCCGCAAGAAATGGCGGCGGCTGTTCTCCTCATTACGGTTGTCCATCGGACATCTCCACCTGAGTTAAGGGGTCGGGCAGATCCCGGTTACTGAATTGCAAAGGCGTCCGCTTCTACGGTCATAAAGGCTCGCCCTAACGAGCCCACAGGCGTGTAGAAAATGGCGCTTTGCGCTTCTTCCAGATCGGTAAAAAACAGTCGCGCCCACTTTGCCATGTGCGCTTCAAAAAATGCTTTCTGCGACGGCAGGTCGCTGTCGCTCACGAACTCGCCGGTAATGATGCCCGCCATGATTTCACATAGCGTACCCATGTGATCTTCGGGCTCTTTCACGTTGTCACGGGCTTTGATACCCCTCGCCATCAGGTCGCTGCGCAGATTGGCCAAGGGCTTTTCGTTCAGGAACCCGGTCAGGTAATAGCTGGCATACGGCAGCAGTTCGCCCCGGCCAAGGCCGACGAACAGGTTGTTGTATTCCCGCTCGGCATCAGCCGGTGTGGTACGTTGCGCAAGAGCCGCAAGGTTTTTCGAAGCAGATCCGATGGGGGTGTCATCACCTTTCAGGCTCGCCAGTCCCCTCAGCAGCTCACTTGACGGTGGGTTGCTTAATAGGGTGCCCAGGAGTTGGTACATCTGGGCTCGGGCGCGATCCTCGTCACTGATGGAGCGAGGGCAGTGGCTTTCAGCGGTGTTGACCAAGTCACAGTCCTTAATGTTGTTGTTTGATTTTTGCACTATTCATCTTTATAGCTCCGAAAGATTCACGGCGCAACCAGTCCCGAGACATGTCGTACTTGTGATCATGTCTATTCAAATCTCATCCGGGGGCGATAGATTGGTGCAGGCTCTTCCTCAGCTGCGTCAGGTTCCGGTTGCCGGTTGGGGCGTGACGGCTCAATCGTTTTTTCGGGCTCGGCAGATTCGATCACGCTTGGCGGTTCCACGGATTCCGCAAGGCCGACCTGTGCCTCTGTAAGTTCCTCTGCTTGCTCTGCCCGCTTCGCCGCTTTGTCGAACATGCCCTGGCCGACTTTATACAGGGTCTTGACCACTTCGCCGGCGTGGGCGGCCTCTGTGAAATCTTCGTCGTAGTCGTTAAGGCCATCGAGCACGGCCAGGACCGGATTGGATTTCCAGAGTGCGCGCAGTGCTTTTCGGCGCAACAGTTCCGGAATTTCTTTGCGCATGAACCCGGTGATGTCAGTGCCCAGCTCGATGGTGTCTGGTTCAGGTAACCCGTACTTCTCCAACACCTCGCTTTCGGGCAAAGCCTCATTGATGGCCAGCTCCTGAGCTTCTGGAGAGGGTTCGTTCTCAACCGGCACAGAGGGGGTGGGGTCAGCTTTCTTGCTGACCTCGGCTTTTTTGCGAGACCACCGTTGCAAGCGTGATTCAGCCATTACTGTAGTTTCGGGTTTTTGATGTTTGTGGGTGCACGGTACACGTCGCTCTCCTGACGAATGCGTGGGTCGCCTTTGCCGTCTTCAATGGCGTCAATATCAACGCGGTCACGGCGGCGTTTCTTGAAGGGCTCGTTGATGAAGTGCAGATCAACAAACTCTTTGATCCAGGCCGCTAAAGACTCCGGAATGGGCACGGGTTCAACAAGGCTTTCGCCGCTATCCAGTGTGTCCAGCGCCTCATGGGCACTGGCGGTGATGCTGGAGACAACCCATCCGGAGGGGGATTGGCCGGTCGTGTCCTTGTCTAATACGATCCAAACGGAAGGAACGGCCATGTTGAGGGAAACCAGGTAGCCTTCTACGTCGGCCCGAAACAGCTCCATGGTCACGGTGCCGGCGTGGTAATCCACCGCGTCACCCTCCCGAACCATTTCTTTCCAGAATGCCTCCGGTGCTCCGGGCACCACTGCGACCGGTGTCCAGATGTGTCTGGCCCAGCGTGTTACGCCCGGCGTACGGCGAACCACGGCGCCGACGGGTAATTCGCGTTTCCAACTGTCTGTGCGACTGCTCATGACTTTTCTCTTTTATTGTCTTCTGAAGCTAGCAGAGCCGAAACAATTATCCAATTATCCAATTGTCCAAGGGCGAATGGCTGTGGCATGCTCGATGAGCCATGTCTGAAACCTATACGTATAAAAATAATTAAAAGAGTAATTTTCTGATGACGCCTAACAAAACCCTTCTGTTGTGCACCTGTGACAAAACACAGTCTTTCAGTCCTGAAGCGCTGCAAGCGGCCTCAGCGGCGGATCAGGTGATTGTTGTGGATCAACTGTGCGGCAAGGATATGGACACGGCTGCAGAACACCTGAGCGGGGGTGCTGAGGTTCTGGTGGCCTGCGGCCAACAAGCCGCGTTGTTTGAGCGCCTGGGCGAAGACGTGGAAGCTGAGTTCGGCCGATCCGCACCGTTGCACACCATTGATATCCGCGACCGCGCCGGCTGGAGCGCAGCAAACGCCAACCCCAAACGGCTTCATGCCAAGCAGGTGGCCTTGATGGCCGGCGCTCAATTGCCGGCTTCTTATGCGCCCGCGAAAGTGATCCAGTCCAGCGGCGTATGCTGCATTGTGGGCCCCACCGATCAGGCCATCCGGATGGCGGAACTGGTGCAGGATGAGCTGGGCGTTACCTGTATCGTCAATGACGCAGGGCCAATACAGTTGCCCTCAGCCGGGTATGACGTTGCCAAAGGCAAGCTGACGTCGGCCCGGGGGGCGCTAGGTAACTTCAAGCTGGAGTTTGCCCAGCTGCAAACATTGAATCCTGCCGGTCGTGGCGCGCCGGGTTATGGCGAGGTCAAGGCCACGGCCCGTAGCGAATGTGACGTCTTCATTGATCTGCGTGGCGGCGCGCCCGCGTTCCCCAGCTACCAGAAACGTAACGGCTATTTCTGGGCTGACCCGGCCAAAACCGGTGAGCTGGAGCGTATTGCCCTGACCGCCAGGGAGCGGGTGGGCGAGTTCGAGAAAACCGTGTATTTCCGTCTGGAAGAATCTCTGTGTGCCCATTCGCGGGCTAACCAGCCTGGCTGCACCCGTTGCCTGGATGTATGCCCCACCGAAGCGATTTTTTCCGCCGGCGATCACGTACAAATCGATTCCGATATTTGCGCCGGCTGTGGCTCCTGTGCGGCGGTTTGCCCGACCTCTGCGGTCACCATGAATGAAACGCCCTTTGAATCGATCGCCAAGGCTCTGGATGTGATGGCCAAGGCGTATCGGGAACATGCTGGTGAGGCGCCTCGCCTGGTCTTTCACACTCTGGGCGCGGGCTCTGAGGCGATTGCCTACCTGGCTCGCTATCACGATGGCCTGGCGGACGATCTGATTCCGCTTGGGTTGGAGCACATCGACCGCATCGGTCATGCCGAAATCCTGGCCGCCTTCGGTGCAGGTTATGCCGAAGTGTTGCTACTGGCGGACAACGAGATAGACCGCCGAGCTGTTGCTGCGGAAGTTGAACTTGCCCAGGCCATGCTGATTGGCACCCATAACTCACCCAGCCGGATTCGGGTGGTTGCAGCGGAGGAGCTCGGCGAAGCTGGCGACAATGCCGGGCGCGTGGGTGATCCGGTCTTGCTGGTGGGTGGCCGCCGTGATGTCACCCGGGTTGCGGTCAGCGCGATGGCGGACAAGATCGACGCGCCCATCCAGTTGCCGGCAGGTGCGCCTTACGGTGCCATCGAAATCAATTCCGATAAATGTACGCTTTGCCTGGCCTGCGTGTCTCTATGCCCGACCGGCGCCCTGGGCGATCATCCAGACCGGCCAGAAGTTCAGTTCACCGAGAATGCCTGTGTTCAGTGCGGTGTATGCGAGAGCACCTGCCCGGAGACGGCCATCACGCTCAAACCGCAGCTGGATCTGTCCAAGGCAGCATTAAGCGCCCGCGCCCTGCATGGCGAGGATCCGTTCGAATGCATCAAGTGTGGAACCCCCTTCGGGGTGGCCAGTACCATCAACCGGATTGTTGAGAAGCTGGAAAATCAACACTGGATGTACACCAAATCTGACAATGTTCAGCTCATCAAAATGTGCGACGACTGCCGCGTCAAAGCCCAGTTCCACGGCGACAGCGCGCCGATGGCGGGCGGCGAGCGCCCTCGGGTTCGCACCAGCGATGACTATCTGGACAGCTAAAATTTAATCAGGACTCTTTATGGTTCAATACGTTAACGCCGACAAAAGTAATCTGATCGGTACCGATGCGCCCCGGCCGCAGGATAAAAATCCGAAGGGCATTGGTCGCATCATTGCGATTGCCTCGGGCAAGGGTGGCGTGGGCAAGTCGACCGTGGCTTCCAATCTGGCGGTGGCACTGGCGTCCAAGGGCCTCAAAGTGGGGCTGCTGGATGCCGACGTGTACGGTCCCAGCCAGCCCCGTATGCTGGGCGTGTCGGGTCGCCCATCCAGCCCGGACGGGCATACCATTCTGCCGCTGCGCAATCATGGGGTAACCTTGATGTCGCTGGGCCTGATGACCCCGGAAGACGAAGCCATCGTCTGGCGCGGGCCCATGCTGATGGGTGCCCTGGAACAGATGATGAACCAGGTCGACTGGGGCCGGTTGGACGCGCTGCTGGTGGATCTTCCGCCGGGCACCGGTGATGTTCAGATGACCCTGAGCCAGAAGTTCTTCGTTGCTGGCGCAGTCATTGTCTCGACACCCCAGGATATCGCGCTGATGGACGCGCGTAAGGGCATCGACATGTTCAACCGGATGGAGGTGCCGCTGTTTGGCTTGATTGAGAACATGGCGTCTTTCGTGTGCGACGGTTGCGGCAAGCAGCACCATCCCTTTGGCTCCGGCGGCGCAAAGGCCGAAGCCGAAAAGCTTGGGGCACCTTTCCTGGGCGAAATTCCGCTGGATCTCGATATCCGTATCGGATCGGATGGCGGCGTTCCGATTGTGGTGTCGAAGCCGGAAAGCCTGCAGTCCAAGGCGTTCCAGCGGATCGCTGATGAAATTATCGCCTCTGACGTCTACGCCCGAGCCATCTTATGAGTCAGTCACCTCAATTCCCGCCACTGCTCTCGGGAGAAGTGGTGCCTAGACATACTGACCCGTTCGACAAGGCCGTTAGCAGCGCCATCGCAGGAGTCGATTCGGGTACGATTTTTTATTCCGAGGAAAGCGACACCTTGCGTGCGGCTCTGGTGTTGGCACCCGAAACGCCTTTGGAAGAGGCTATTCAGGCGGTGTACGTGGCCCAGATCGGCCTGGCCGAGAGTCTGGGTGCCCTGGCACCGCCGGAAGTGCCGGTGTTTTTCCAATGGCCAGACCGCATCAAGGTGAATGGTGCGGTGTGTGGCGGCGTTCGCTTTGCGGCGGATGTTTCCGACCCAAGGGCGCACCCGAATTGGCTGGTCATTGGTATTCAGGTGCCGTTTACCTCGACAACCAACGAGCCTGGCGAGAACCCGGACGAAACCTGCCTGCAAGAGGAGGGGTGCGCCGAAATCACTCCCATGGCACTGCTGGAAAGCTGGTCCAAGCACACCCTGCTGTGGCTGACCTACTTTATGGATGACGGGTTCAAACGTATACACAACGAGTGGCGCCCTCGCTGTGACACCCTCGGTCAACAGATCGAATACCCACGACCGGGACTGTTTGTGGGCCTGGACGACAAAGGCCGGATGCTGTTACGTCAGGATGTCATGACCGAGACCTTGAGTTTGATTGAATTCGCGGAGCATGCATGAAACTGGCCCGAACCCTGCGCCTGGACGTATCCGATGACAATGTGTTCGACCTGCCCGCGCCAAGTGGCGAATGGGCAATCTCGGGCGGATTTGAATTTTCTAACTGGACGGAAGCAAACCTGAAGGGCAAGGCCCGTCAGGCTTTCAGTAATGGTTGGTACAGCATTGAATCTGGTGGCCGTGCCACCTTCGTGGGGGTATGCAACATCACCGACGCGGAACTGGAGCAACTACGCCGCACTCTGGCGCAAACGTTTGTCGAGTGTTACGGCGCGCCGGATGTGGATGCGGCTTACCCGGTGGCCTGCGAGGAAATCGACCAGATGCGCAACATGTGTGAAGACTTTGAGGAGAACACCCTGCTGATGGTCAGTCGTACCCTGACCGAGCTGGGTGTAGAGGAAACCTATCGCTCCCGGGCACCGCAAGATGCCTCATTGGAGGCCTTTGCGGTACACGGTAGCGTTGAGTGATGCCGGCGAGTGATTACAGCCCGAAGCTGCTGTAAGGAATAAACCGCACAGGGCTGCCCGGCTCGATTTGCCGGGCGCTCTCATCCAGTTCTACCAGGCCCTCAGACCAGGCCAGGCCGGTCACCCGTCCTGAACCCTCAGAGCCAAACACCTCCACCTTTCCGTCACGAATCCGAGCCCGCAACATCTCGCTGCGCCCCGGTTTCTTGTTTTTGGAGAAGTTGGCCGGCATTTCATAGGCCTGGGGCTCGAACCACTCGCCTCCTGCCAGCAGCGCCATCGCCGGCGCGCCAAAGCGCAGCGCACACACCCAGGCGGCAACTGGATTGCCCGGCAAACCGACCACGGGTGTGCCCTGAAACATGGCTAACGCCAGCGGTCGGCCCGGTTTGATGGCGATGCGCCAGTTGCTGATGTCGCCATGGGCTTTCAGGATTTTCGAGACATGGTCTTCGTCGCCGGCGGAAATGCCGCCACTGGTCAGGATCAGGTCGCATTGTTCTGCACCCCGTTCCAGCGCCGCTTTGACGTCGTCGGCCCGGTCCAGCACATGGCCCAGGTCAACCAGCTCATAGCCAAGCTGCGCCACCAGAGCGCTCAGCATCGGGCGGTTGGCATCGTAGATTTGCCAGTCGGTGACGGTTGCGCCGACCGGCTTCACTTCATCACCGGTAGACAACACGCCGACGCGCAGCTTTTGATAGACATCAACAGACTCAACACCGACGCTCGCGAGCACAGAAATCTGGGTGGGCGTCAGGCGCGTCGACGCCGACAGAATTTTGTCCTGCGCTTTGATGTCTTCTCCAGCTTTACGCACATTGGCACCGGCTTTCAAGGTGCCTTTCAGATGCAGCTGGCCGTCGATGACTTCACAATCTTCCTCAAGAACCACCGTGTCTGTACCAGCCGGTATTACTGCGCCAGTCAGAATGCGGATGGCATGACCGGTGGGAACCGGCTCGCGGTACGGCTCCCCGGCGGCACTGCGGCCATCGACCAAAGGCAGTGCACAGGGCACCTGAGTTAACGGGCCGGCAAAGGCATAGCCATCCACCGCAGAGTTGCTGCTGGGGGGATGGGCGCGAGGCGCAAACACATCATTGGCCAGGATCCGGCCATTCACTTGGGACAGCGGGACCACGCGATCCACGCCCACAACCGGGTGCAAACGCGAACGTAATCGCTCGAGGGCCTCTTCGACCGGCGTCCAGTTAACGCCCGGGGGCAGGGCAAAACAGTCGTTGCGAAGTTCGTTCATGACGCTACGGTACTCAGAATAAAGTCGGCGATCTCACGGGTATGGTTCAGATCAAATCGAGGGCCATCAAAATCCGGCGCATAGTCGGTGGCGACCGCGATGATATCGGGGTCGTCCCGGTACAGCGGCTGCTTCGGGCATTCCTGCCGATGCACTTCAATCTTGGGGTGGGAGTGGGCTTTGAAGCCCTCCACCACCACCCAGTCGCAGGGCCCCAGCCGGGCTAGCAGTTCATCCAGTGTTGGCTCTTCGTCGCCTCGCAGTTCGTGCATGATGGCAAAGCGCTGCCCGCCGGCGAGAATGACCTCCCGGGCTCCGGCATCACGGTGCCGGTAACTGTCGGTGCCGGGTTGGTCGACATCCACACTGTGATGGGCGTGTTTGATGGAGTTAACCGTTAAACCCCGGCTCGATAATTCCTGAATCAGGGCACTGGCCAAGGTGGTCTTACCGCAGTTTTTCCAGCCCACAATGCCGATAACATTCACGTCAGGTGTTGCTCCGCCCAGGCCAGATCTTCTGGTGTGTTAATGTTGAAAAAGTCATGCTCGCCAAACAGCACCAGGGTTTCGCCCTTGGCTCGGGTCCATTGGCGGATCTTGCGCACGCCGCTATTTAGTTCGGCGCGCAGATCTTCCCGCAGTGCCACCGGCCAACGGCCAAAGGTCGGCTGGGCGATCTTGCCGCGCTCAGGATCCGGGGTGGCGGCCAACACCACCGGCGTGTCGAAGCCAGTCAAGCGTTTAGCCAGATCCATCGGAAAGGCCGGCGTGTCTGATGCCACGGTAATCAGCCATTCATACCCGTGTTCTGCCGCCCAGTCCATGCCCGCGAGAATGCCCGCCAGTGGCCCCGCATAATCGGCGATGGTATCCGCCACCACCGGTAAACCCAGATCGTCAAAGCGGCTCAGATCGCCATTGGCATTCAACACCACGGCATCAACCTGCGGTGTGATTCGATCAATCACGCGCTGGATCAACGACCGGTCGCCCAGCATCAGCCGCCCTTTATCACCACCGCCCATCCGGTTGGCCTGGCCACCGGCCAGAATCACCGCGCAATCTGTCATGCTACGCTCCTGTTAATCATTCCGAGCGCCCTTGCGCTGCATTTTCTTGTTGTCATCCGGAATCTGCGACAAGTCCTGATCAAACACCAGTCGGTGCTGGCCACTGAGGCAAGTGAATTTTTTGCCCCGCATCCGCCCGATCAGCGTTAACCCGACCTGCTGCGCAATATCGACACCCCAGGCGGTAAAACCGGACCGGCTGATCAGGGTGGGAATGCCCATCAAGGCTGTCTTGATCACCATTTCAGAGGTCAGGCGGCCGGTGGTGTAGAGAATTTTATCGGCTGCCAGGATGTTGTTCAGGTGCATCCAGCCTGCGATCTTGTCGACTGCGTTGTGGCGCCCGACATCTTCCATGTACGCCAACACCTCTCGGCCCTGGCACAAAGCGGTGCCATGGATGGCGCCGGTTTCCATATACAGGCTGGGAGTGTGGTTGATCTGGAACGACAGATCATAAAAGGTGCTGGTGTGTACGGGCGTGTCTGGCAACGACAGCCCCTCTAGCCCGGCCATCATGTCGCCGAACACCGTCCCGACCGCACAGCCGGAGGTGCGGGTTTTCTTTTCCAGTTTGTCTTCGACATCGGTAACGCCAGCAGTACGAACCACCACCACTTCGAGCTCTTCGTCGAAATCAATCCCGGTCACCTGATCAGAGCTTTTCAGCATGCCCTGATTCAGAAGAAAACCCAGGGCCAGATACTCTGGGTGATCGCCGATGGTCATGGCGGTGACGATCTCCTGACTGTTGAGGTAGATGGTCAGGGGGCGCTCCTCGATCACGCTGATCGATTTGGACTGGCCATGTTCGTCAATGCCTTCAACCGCACGGGAAAGGCGCGGATCTTCTGGGTTCGGCAAAAGAGGTGTTATCGTCATTTTTGTTATAGCCACTCTGAAGACGCTGAATCGTCTTTTAATTACGGACGTTGACAGAGATTAGCCTATTTGGCATTTCGGAAAAACAGCGACTTGTGGCCAATAAAACCCCAAGCGTTGTTGGGTTTTATTGGCCTGGCCGGAGGGCTTACTTTGCGTTGGGGAAGAACAGCTGCTGGCCATTCACTTTGAAGTTGGCAATTGCTTGTTGGCCGTCATCGGAAATCAGCCAGTTGTGCCATTGTTTTGCGAGATCGTGTTTGAGATGCGGATGTTTTTCTTCAGACAGCAGCAGGCTGCCGTACTGGTTGAACAATACCTCGTCGCCCTCAAAAAGTAGCGTCAGGTTCTGTCGGTTTTTAAAAGCTACCCAGGTGGCGCGGTCTGACATCACGTAGGCATCCATGGCAGCCGCAGTGTTGAGTGTTGGTCCCATGCCGCTGCCGAGTTCGCGATACCAGTCGCCATCGGGTTCGACACCTGCGTTTTGCCAAAGGCGCAGTTCAGCCCGGTTGGTGCCGCTGTCATCGCCTCGTGAGGCAAAAGGTGCTTTGACTTCAGCGATAGCCGCTAAGGCTTCGGCAACATTTTGTGCCGAGCGGATATTGGCGGGGTCATTGGCCGGGCCAATCAACACGAAGTCGTTGTACATGACATCCGCACGTTCAGTGGCGTAGCCATTGTCAATAAAGCGCTGCTCGCCGGCGGTGTCGTGCACCAGAAGACTGTCAGCGTCGCCCCGGCGGGCAATTTCAAACGCCTGCCCGGTGCCGACGGCCACAACCCGCACCTGGATGTCGGTGGCATCTTCAAAGAGCGGAAGGATCGAGTTGAACAGCCCGGAGTTTTCCGTCGAGGTTGTAGAGGCCAGAGTGATGTAGTCTTCAGCCGCGGCGCTGAATGTCAGGCCGGTGGTGGTAATGACTGCAAACACAAGTTTTAACGTCTTATTCATTGTTTTTGTTCTCCTGCTGTTTTTCAGGGCTACCCGTTGGGCAACGTTTAGGTCTTGCGTCGAGATGTGAGCTACTCGATCAGTTCTCCGGCAATAAACGCCTGTGCCTCTCGGGAGGTGGGCGCATTAAAAAAGGATGCGGCGGGGGTGTGCTCGCGCACTTTTCCGCCCGAAAGAAACAGAACGTCACCGGCGAGGCGGCGCGCCTGGTGAAGGTCATGGGTGGTCATCACAATCCGCGTTCCCCGCTCATGAAATTCCTGCACGGCCGCCTCAACGGCTTTGGTTGCTGCCGGGTCCAGGGCGGAGGTGGGTTCGTCCAGAAACAGCACCGAAGGCGAGAGCGCCCAGGCTCGGGCCAGAGCCAGGCGTTGCTGTTCGCCGCCGGAAAGCACCCGTGCGGGGGTGGCGGCACATGAGGTGAGGCCAAAGCGCGCGAGGGCTTCAAGAGCCAGCTTCAGCCGTGTTTTGCGTGGCGTTTTGTTGACCGCCAGCGCGTGAACGAGGTTGGCGAGTGCCGAGCGGCGCAACAGTACCGGTTGCTGGAATACCATGGCCTGGCGCGGGCACTCTGCGGATAACCAGGACACGCGCCCTTGGGTGGGCGAAATAAGGCCGTGCGCGAGCCTCAATAGCAGACTCTTGCCAGCACCGTTGGGGCCCATCACCAGGGTAGGCCCGGTGCCCTCCAGCGTGAATGAGCAGGGGCCCAGTAGCAGCTTGCCCTGATGCCTGAACGCCACATCATCGAAGCGCAGCGACGGAAGCGGATTGGTCGCAGTGCCGGTCATCAGTGGAACGTTGAGTGAAGTCATCCCATCCGCCTTCTGGTCAGTTCACCTACGACATAAGCGCCTGCATTGACCAGCATCACCAGGGTCAGCAGTACAATCCCCAAGCCCAGGGCCAGTGGCAGGTCGCCTTTGCTGGTTTCCAGTACGATGGCGGTGGTCATCACCCGCGTGACCCCTTCAATGTTACCGCCGACCATCATGACGGCGCCTACCTCGGCGCTGGCGCGGCCAAATCCGGCCAGCAAAACGGTCAATAAAGCAAAGCGGGCGTCCCAGAGCAGGGTGGGCATCATGCGCCTACGTGACATATTCAGTGAAATGAACTGTTCCCGATACTCACCCAGAAGCTCTTCGACTTTCTGGCGCGACAGCGCTGCCAGAATGGGCAGTACCAGCACCACTTGGGCAATTACCATGGCGCTTGGTGTAAATAACAGTCCCCACTCACCCAGCGGGCCCGCGCGCGACAGCAGCAAATAAACCGTCAGCCCGGCCACGACCGGTGGCAGGCCCATCATGGCGTTAAGCGCGATAATAACGCCGCCACGGCCAGGAAAACGCCAGAGCGCAACTGCCGCACCCAGCGGAAACCCGATGACAGCCGCAATCAACACGGCCAGCAGAGAAACCTGCAGCGACAGTGTCACGATCTGGTAAAGCGTCGCGTCCAGGTTAAGTACAAGGGACAGCGCTACATACAACGCATTATTATTTTCCACAGCTGCGTCTCCTCAATATTGAGCATCCTGTCGCGTTCTATTACGCTTTGCATCAGCTAGTGAAAAATATGCAGCTTAAAACAGGAAAACAATTAGCGGATAGCAGGAGATAGCCATGCCCCTTCCCACTTACCTCACCACGGCGGAAGTTGGCGAGTATCTGCGATTGAAGGAACGCAAAGTTTACGACCTGGTCAGCCAGGGTGTGATCCCCTGCGTGCGGGTGACCGGAAAGCTTCTGTTTCCACGCCAGCGTATTGATTTGTGGCTGATGAATCACCTGGAAGGGGATGTTGCAGCCAGCACGCCCACGCCACAGGTTTTGGCAGGTAGCCAGGACCCACTTCTGGAATGGGCGATTAAAGAAAGTGGCGCTGAGCTGGCGCTGTTGTGCCAGGGCAGTGGTGATGGTGTGCAGCGGCTGCTCGATGGGCGCGCCATGCTTGCTGGAATGCACATCTGGCATCCTGAGGGTCAATGCTATAACGCCCCCTCGATTCTGGGGCTGAGTGGGATGCGCGATCTGGTGCTGATTCGGTGGGCCAAGCGTCAGCAGGGCCTTCTGCTTGACGCCAACAACCCTCACCGCATCAAGGAGCTTCAGGACATTGCCCGTCCAGGACTGCGCATCGCCCATCGGCAACCCGATGCCGGCGTCAGCCACCTGCTGCAAAGCCTGCTTTCTCACAATGATATTGATGCCAATCGCCTGACCTGGGCGCCTAACCCCTCGCTCAGCGAGGATGATCTTGCACTGGCCATCCGGCAGGGCGAAGCAGACATTGGTGTGGGTATAGAGGCGGCGGCCAGACGCCAGGGGCTGGCTTTCATACCTTTACAGCAGGAAAACTTCGACCTGGCCATGCGCCGCCGGCACTATTTTGAACCCGCTGTGCAGCGGCTACTGGCCTTTGCCGGATGCGAGCGGTTCAGCCAGCGGGCGGAAGCGCTTGGAGGTTATGATATCCGTGATTTGGGGCGGGTGGTCTATAACGCGTGAGACTGGGGCTTTCTCTGCCCGTTTAATGCATGAGTGTTTCAGGGGGGCGGCTCAGTCTGCTATCGAGGCTTTCCATCGAATCGGTAAGTATTGGGCCCTTCGCTTTTGGCCTGGTACATGGCCATATCGGCATGGCGGATTAGCGCACGGAAGCTATCGCCATCCGATGGATAGACAGAAATGCCAATGCTGAACGTGACATTCAGTACTTCTCCTTCCAGCTCGAATGGGCACGAGAATGCGTCTAGCACTTTGTCGGCAATAACACGAGCATCCTCGGGCGCTTTGATTTCATCCAGCAGGATTACAAACTCATCGCCACCCAGCCTGGCCACGGTATCGGAGTGGCGAATGAGGCTCTGAAGTCGCTCGGCCACCCCCTGAATCAATAGGTCGCCTGCCCGATGCCCCAGGGTATCGTTGATCTGTTTGAAGCCGTCAAGGTCCAGGAACAACAGGGCCATGCTCTGTTGATATCGCTGGGCGCGGGATATGCTGACCTCCACTCGGTCTTCAAGCAATCGTCGGTTTGGCAGGCCCGTTAATGCGTCCGTCTGTGCAAGTTTTTGTAAGCGATGGTTGGCATTGGTGAGATTGGCATTCAGCTCGTCGATCTCCCGGCTGAACAGGACTACGGCAAGGTCCTCGCCGAGCTCTAATGCAGAGCGCCGCTCAATCTCAATCCACGGCTCGCTCATGTCTTCTATCGTTTCTGTCCATGTGGCGAATGAACGCCTTGGGGTCAGGAATACTTTGCCTTCTGGATTGCGTTCGGCATGATCCTCCGGTCGACCTGCCCAGACTCTGCTTTGTTTTTGCCCGGGCCTGAAAAACAGTAACCAGCCAACCTTTTTCCCCGTTACGGGCAACCTGACCGCGAGCAGACCACAAGCAACGCTTTGCTCGTTCCAGTCACCAAGATTGCAGAAAAAGATGGTCCGGACGTTTATAACGGTTACGGGCGCGAACTGACGATCTGACCCGTAGCCGAATCGGTAGTGGTTGTGCAAAACTTGAACGATGTCAGAAAAAGTGGTAGTTTTTCTGACATCGAATAGGGGTGGTTTTATGTCCGTTAAAGAGGCAGTCCAGCAGCAAATCTCGGAGGTTTCACAAGGGGAACCTTTCACGAACAGCCGGTTTCTGCGGCTGGGGTCGCGTGCTGCTGTCGACAAGGCTCTGTCCAGGCTCGTAGAAGAAGGTGCTATCCAACGGATCGCACGGGGAGTTTTCGTCCGACCCAAGCAAAGTCGGTTTGTCGGCAATGTCATGCCGGACGTGTCAAGCGTGGTCGAGGTGATCGCGAGAGATCATGGAGAAACCATTCAGGTTCACGGGGCCGAAGCGGCTCGCCGCTTCAAGCTCAGTACGCAGATGCCAACGACACCGGTCTACTACACCAATGGCCCCACCCGTGAAATTCGCATCGGCAACCTTAAGGTGAAGCTCATGCACACCAGCAGTCAGAGGAAGCTTCAGCATGCCGGCAAGAGGCCTGGCTTGGCACTCTCTGCGCTTTGGTATCTGGGTAAAAACAACATCAGTACCGAGGTAGTGAAGCGGATCAAGGAAGGGCTGAGTGAAGAAGAGTTCGAGACGCTGCTTTCCTCCCGTATGCCAGCCTGGATGAGCGAGGTGTTCAGGCAATTCGAGACAGGGCGCGTTCATGGCTGAGCAGGTATTTCTCGAACTGTCCGCAGAAGAACAAAGCGATATCCTTCAAACTGTTGCGCCTCAACTGGGTCGCGGTGCACCGGTGCTGGAGAAGGACATATGGGTCTGCTGGACTTTGCAGGCTCTGTTCTCCATGCCGGGTGCGCACCCGATGGCCTTTAAGGGTGGTACGTCGCTCTCCAAAGTTTACGGCGTGATTGATCGGTTTTCCGAAGATATCGATATCACGCTGGATTATCGTGCCTTCGAAGAGAGCTTTGATCCATTCGCGGAGGGGGTGAGCCGGACCAAAACCAAGCAGTTCAGTGATCGGCTGAAAAGCCAGGTCTTTGCTTATGCGAACGAAGTGGTCGTCCCATACCTAGAAAGTGAGTTGGCCAAATTGCCAACAGCTGAGCAGCACACCGTTGAGTTGGACGATGGCGGTGAAAAGATCTGGGTCACTTACCCCTCGGTTGTAGAAGGTACTGGCGAATACATCCGTTCCCGGGTACTCATTGAGCTGGGTGGCAGGAATGTTATCGATCCCAACGAAACTCATACGGTTTCCCCGTACATCTCCGAGCTGACGCAAGGCCTCCTCTATCCGAGCAGTGAGGTCGTGGTTCTCTCTCCGGAACGGACATTTTGGGAGAAAGCCACACTCATACATGTCGAGTGCAACAGGGGCAGGCTTAGGGAGAGTGCTGAAAGGCTTTCCAGGCATTGGTACGACTTGGTTATGCTTGCAGAGCATCCTGCCGGTCAGTCAGCCGTTGAAAACCGGGAGCTGTTTGAGGATGTTGTCCGGCATAAGAAAGCGTTCTTCCATACGGGCTACGCGAACTATGACGAATGTCTGAATGGGCGGCTGAAGCTATTGCCGGAGATCGACACTCTTGAGGGCTTGCGGGCTGATTATGAGAAAATGGTGCGTGCGGGGATGATGTACTCAACACCTCCGGGCTTTGAGGAAATCGTCGACTCAATCCGGGATCTCGAAATCCGTGTTAACAGCTGGTGAGTGCCATCGGTTCCTGCCACGTCATCGGCGGGCCTGAAGAAAGGGGGCATGCTGGTGTCCGTCAATGGAATTCCTGTCAATTCTGGCTTTGGCCTATCCGGAGGATGGCGCTTTCAGGGCAAAGGTCAGAATTTTTGCGCTCAGAAAAGTCCCCTCAAAACCGTGGACACACCATGGACACAGCCAAATAAAAAGGGCCTACGTTTTCACGTAAGCCCTTGAAAAATATGGCGCGCCCGAGAGGATTCGAACCTCTGACCTCTGCCTCCGGAGGGCGCCGATTGGGGTCGGTTTGGAGTGAGGTCGGTGGGTCTAAATCGTTGTTCGTCAGTAACTTGCAGGCTGGGCGGAAGTTCAAAAAAGTTCTGTTAACACCGCTAGTTACACGTTTTATCCCAAGTTTGGGCACGCATTTGTCAGGTTGGAGATGGCTCTACCTGGACAGAATGACCACTGCCCCAGCTGCTTAATTTCTAGCTTTACAGTTTACTATGCGAACTTCAAGCTCAGAAAAAATGTCTGGTTTTAACTGTCCGAAATTGGACAGTTGTCGAGCGGGGTAGTCTGAGAGTCCGCCTGTAGAAAGCTATATTTTGCGAGAGAGTATCACCCATCGGCACTCGTTAACAGTCAAGGGTTGGCCGCATCAGAGGTTATCAAGAGTAACGGGGGGGATTCGGCAACCACATAGCTGACACTCGGGGCGATTAGTGTAGAGTTCAGACTACCAATAGCTAAAGAGCCAGTATCTGTCAGGTCGATTGACTACAGCTGAACTTTTCCAAGTAATCGGGTGTTCTTATCTCGTCCGGCGGCACGTTAATCCGGAAGAGCTGACTGCGTCGATGGGAGGGAGCTAGAAAAGCGAGGGAAAGCGACTTAGTCTGCACATCTGATTGAGTGGCCGTTGTAACGGTATGACTCGACATAGGCCATGCTTGTTAACTCTTGTATCAACCGGAGAGACTGGATTTGAGTTGTCGCTGCGGATGTGCCCTCCTGCTGTTTTTCGTCATTAGTGTTTTCCCAACCAGCCTGAAGGCTGAAGTCGTGAACCTGTCCTGGGATAACGACCTGCTTACCGGAACCGATCGCGGCTATACAAACGGGGTACGCTTTTCGTATCTGACAGACACCGCTGACGAGAACGATGGAAAGTCGGCAAGATTTGCCCGGATTCTGCGTGATGAGCTGCGCTTTCTGCCAGGTATTGGAACTGCTGATTCAAAGCAGGCGGTAAGCCTGAGTTTGCGGCAATTCATGGTTACGCCTGAAGATATTACGGTTGAAGGTCCGCAGTTCGACGACATTCCCTATGCCGGCCACCTGTCGCTCAGCGGCACTCTCTGGAGCTGGAACGCCGATACGATTACCGGCTTTGGTGCTCACATTGGCGTTATTGGGCCCGAAAGCGGTGCCGAGTCGGTTCAGAAATGGGTGCACAAAGCCACTGGAAGCGACAAGCCGCAAGGGTGGGGGAATCAGCTTGGAACCGATGTGGTGGGTGGCATACAGGCTGCGCATGGCCGAAAACTGTTGCAAGCCGGGCAGGGCGGCAACATTGAACAGCGTTTGTCTGTGATCGGATCCGGACTACGCTGGTACCTCCTCAGCCATCGCTTTGCCGGGCTCGTTCAAGGATTCAGGCAGTAGCTGGTCAGTATATGTGGGGCTGGAGTATGTAGGCTATTCCTACATCGATGACAATGCCGGGGCTTACCGTTTCGACGAAGGGCCGCTGATTGGTCGGCTTGGTCTGGGCGCTACCTGGCAGTGGGATCACCTACTGGCCGCGGTCACATTGCGTGCCTCGACCAGCGAAGACGAGCGCCATAAAGACAACTTCAGCTTTGGAACACTGTCAGTTTCTTGGGCAATATAGAAAGGTCGGTTTTGACCGTTGCTTACGGGATGTGGTGGCGCTTGTTCCCGCTGTTAAACAAAAGCGAACGTTCAAGATCCTCCACTGCGAACCGGTTTTTAATTCAGTCCTGAAGAACAATGAGCCGCTTCAATGGTTCGGCAATGCAAAGCCATTAGTTAACGAAATAGCGGCCC
Organism: Marinobacter sp. SS5-14b; assembly: GCF_030541005.1. Lineage (GTDB taxonomy): Bacteria > Pseudomonadota > Gammaproteobacteria > Pseudomonadales > Oleiphilaceae > Marinobacter. The sequence continues at coordinate 598,628 of NZ_JASSVM010000002.1, forward strand.
CATTTGTTCATGAAACCTGTTTATACGCAGTATTTGAGCATGAAGCCATGGACCGTTCCCTGTAGTTTGGCTGTAGGAAGCTCAACCAAGCCTTCCGAGAACCGGAAACGTCGACAACATCCACGACGCAAAGAGTGTCATCCGACCGGTGAGCACCATTACTCCCATTACAACGAGCACCAAGCCAGCAAGCGCTCTCAGCAGTCTACTCCAGCGACTGAGCCAGCGTACTCGTTGCCGAAAGTGTTCAATAAACAGGGCGGTTCCGAGAAAAGGAAGAGCCAACCCCAACGAATACGCCGCCAGATACAGCATGCCCGCCTCAGCATTGGCATGCGTGGAGCTGAGCGCCAATATGGCCCCGAGTATGGGGCCTATACAGGGTGTCCAGCCGATGGCAAACGCGGCGCCAATTCCCCAGGTTGCAAGATCAGGAATTTAGTCTTCAGTAGGGCACCTACTTCGGTATACGCCTATATTTTCGGTTTGAAAATAAGTGAACGTTCATTTATTTTAGGCCGACCAATTTGAAGCGTTGAGCAGACAAATGCGGCAAAGAGACGACTCGAAACGAATAGCCTTCCTGGAAGCTACCGTGAGGGAAGTAGCAGATCACGGTTTTTCAGCAACCTCGGTTGGCAAGATAGCCAAGGCTGCGGGTTTGTCACCAGCCACGCTGTACATCTATTACGAAGATAAAGAACAGCTTTTATTGGCGACATTTTATTACGTCAGCGATCAGGTCATTGATGCGGCGCTGGACAGTTTTTCTCGCGGGAAAGATCTGCGTGAAGGACTGCGACGCCAGTGGCACACACTGTTCCGGATCGGCCTTGAGCGTCCGGAACTATTCCGCTACCACGAGACGTTCACGCATTCTGCTTGGATGACTCCCGAGATCCAGGCACGAAACGAAAGCCGAGCCGCAAATCTTTTGAATGCAGTTGATCAGGGAAAGCAATCCGGGCTGATCAAACCGGTACCTTTTCCACTTCTCGAAACGTTTATGTTCCGCCCGATTTACCACCTCGTTCAACGATGCCTGCAAGGGTCGTTCGAAGGTACCGATGAGCATATCGAATTAGCGTTTAATATGGCTTGGGATGCGGTTGCCGATCGTCGGAATACCTAATTTTTTCTGGAGAGTGACGCGTTATGAAATTCAAGATGGTCAGTACCGCCATGCCCTTGAGAGGCCTACAAGCGCTTGCAATGCTTTCGAGCCTCCTGGTGATGGGATGTTCGGCGGAGGCGCCCCCTCTGACACAGCAAACTGTCTACCCGGTAAAGCTCATGACGCTGGAGCAGGCGCAGTCAGGCACGCTCAATCAGTATCCGGGCAGAGTCTCGGCGTCTGACCATTCAGAACTCTCTTTCAGAGTGGGAGGAGAGCTGACGGAGCTGGCCGTTAAAGCAGGCGACACTGTGGAAAAAGGGGAGGTCGTTGCCCGCCTGGACGATCGGGACGCAAGAACCCGCCTGGAAAACGCCCGGTCAAATTTCAATCTGGCACAGGCCACCTTCGAGCGAATGCGAATATCGTTGGAGCGCCAGGCCATCAGTCAGGCCCGTTTCGATGAGGCCGAGGCCGAGTACCTCTCTGCCAGAGCGCAACTGGCCAGCGCGGAGGACCAACTTTCCTATACCGTTCTCAAAGCGCCATTTGATGGCGTCATTTCACGGGTGCCGGTGGATGTCTTTCAGGTTGTATCAGCGCAGCAGGCCATTGCCGAACTGCAACGGCCCGGCTCTATCGACGTCTCGTTCCAGATGCCTGAACAACAGGTCCGCCGCCTTCAACCACAGAGATCCAGGAACGTTCGCGCCAATGGCAACACTATCGCGTGGGTACAGTTTCCCGAGCTTCCCGATAAACGCTACGCCGCGAGCTACAAAGAGCATGACAGCAATGCCTCTCAGGGGTCGCTCAGTTATGAGGTTACCGTAACGCTCCCTGAACCCGAGGACATCACAGTGCTTTCGGGGATGAGCGCGACCGTTCTGCTTGATTACGGCACATTGGCTGGAGAGAGCGCCCCGTCGTGGCTGATACCAACCGCGGCGCTTGTAACACCTGACGCAGAACCCGGCACTAGCGTGGTTTGGCGATACGTGGCTGCTGCCGATGGTGAGAATGGCGATAACACGGGCAGCGTCGAGCCGGTGGATGTCGAGCCGGGTAAGAAAATGAACGATGGCGTGCTTGTTCGGGGAGAGCTCAGCCCGGGCGACAGAATCGTGGTTGCCGGCGCTCACCGGATGAACAGGGATCGTTCGGTCCGTCCCTGGGAAAAAGAGGGCGGGCTCTGAGATGGTCGATTATTTTCTTGATCGGAAGTCCATCAGCTGGATGGTCACGCTGTTGCTTGGGGTTGGGGGCATGTTCGCGTTTCTGGGTCTTGGCCAGCTTGAATTCCCGGAGTTCACGTTACGTTCCGCCTTGGTGACCACCCAATATCCCGGAGCAACGCCTCTTGAAGTCGAGGAGGAGGTTACGCTGCCTCTGGAAAAAGCGATCCAGCAGATGCCGGGCATCGATGACATTACTTCGGTGAACTCGGACGGCTTGTCGCAGATTACTGTCCAACTCAAGAAGACGGTCAGAGAAGGGGAGTTAGACCAGTATTGGGATATCCTTCGGCGAAAGATTAATGATGCCCAGCCTGGTCTGCCACCAGGCGTGAACACGTCCATCGTGAACGATGACTTTGGCGATGTCTTCGGCCTGCTGCTCACGTTGCGTGGTGACGGCTACTCGCTGAAAGATCTTGGTGACCATGCGGATCTCATTCAGCGAGAACTGCGATTGTTGGAGGGCGTCGCAAAAGTCAGTATCGGTGGTCGTGTCGACGAGCAGATGATCGTGTCACTGGACCGTGACCGTATGCGTGCTCTTGGCATCTCGCCAGAATACCTGGCAAGCCTTCTGAATGCGCAGAATACGGTGGGCAACGCTGGCCACCTGCGCAGTGAAGGGCTGTCGTTATCCGTTCAGCCAACCGGTCAGCTTGATTCCGTTCAGGCACTTGAGCAACTGGCAGTTGGAAGCGCTGATTCGGGTATTATCCGGCTCAGCGATCTGGCCGAAGTTCGCAGGGTGACCAATGACTCACCCGCCTTGCTTTACCACTCTGACGGATTGCCTGCTTTGACCATCGGCGTGTCATTTGCAGAGGGCACCAACGTTGTTGATGTAGGTGAGAGTCTCAATGAGGCTTTGAAACGCCTGGAAAAACAGCAACCCATCGGCATGACACTGAACACAGTGTATAACCAGCCTGAAGTAGTCGAGGAGGCAGTATCTGCTTTTCTCATGAACCTTGCTCAGGCGGTGGGCATTGTCATTATTGTGCTTTTGCTGTTCATGGGGCTGCGAAGTGGCCTGCTCATGGGGCTGATCCTGCTGATTACCATCATGGGTACATTCGTGCTTATGGCAATACACGGTATTCAGCTCCAGAAGATTTCATTGGGTGCGCTGATCATTGCGCTGGGGATGCTGGTCGATAATGCCATCGTCGTCACCGAGGGCATGATGATTGGCCTTTCCAAGGGCAAGTCCAAAAGGCAGGCAGCCAAAGAAGTGGTCTCGCAGAACCGGTACCCGCTGCTCGGCGCTACCGTGATTGCCATTACGGCCTTTGCTCCTATCGGCCTTTCACCAGACACCACCGGAGAATTCATTGGCTCCCTGTTCTGGGTTCTGTGCTACTCGCTTTTCCTGAGCTGGCTGACGGCACTCACTCTGACCCCGTTTTTCTTTGATATGTTCTATCCCGACAAGCTCGAGAGTGTCGGGCAGTCATCCGATAACGACCCCTATAAGGGAATTGTTTTCGTCGTCTTCCGCCGCCTGCTGACCTACGCGATTCATTATCGCTTCGTGACATTAACACTTGCGATCGCGCTTCTGGCTGGGGTTCTATCGTTCTCGGGACAGGTTAAGAATGCTTTCTTCCCGAATGCCACAACGCCACTCTTCTTTGTTGACCTTTGGTTACCCGAGGGCGCCGACATCTTGCAAACCGAAGAGACCGTAAAGCGGCTGGAATCGCGCGTGAATGACATGGACCAGGTCGTTCAGGTGACCAGTGTCACCGGTGGCGGAGCCCAGCGTTTTACGTTGACGTATTCACCGGAGCAGCGATACGCCAGTTTTGGCCAATTGATCGTAGAGACCCGGGATAAGGCGTCGAGAGAGGCCCGTATGGAGGAAGTCATTGAGCAACTGCGTACAGACTTCCCGAACGTGCATTACAAAGTGCAGGCTTTGCAGGTGGGGCCCTCAGCCAAAGCCAGTCTTGAAGCTCGTATCTTTGGAGAAGATCCCGAAGAACTCCGGAAAATCGGTGTGCGCGTGCAGGCAATTTTTGAAAATGAACCTCTGGCCGACAGCGTGCGCTTGTCCTGGGGTAATCGGGAAGCCGTGATCGTACCGGAGTTCCTCGAAGAACAGGCCCGGCGCCTTGGCGTATCTCGCGAATCACTGCACCAGGCGTTGTTGCTGAATAATCAGGGGCAGCAGGTTGGAGTGTACCGTGAGGGGAGCGACCTCATTCCGATCATTATGCGGTCAAGAGAGGAGCAGCGTTTTGACATCGAAAACCTTACCTCGATCAATGTCTGGAGTGAAGAGCAGGGCCGCTATGTCAGCGCGGGCAACGTCATCAATGCCATCAATACGGAACTGCGGGATCCGTTGATAAAACGCAGAAACAGGGAGCGGATGTTGGCGGTTTATGCCGAACCCATGCCTTTGTCGGGGGAGACGGCGGCGAGTGTGCTGGAGAGGATCCGCCCGCAGGTCGACGCGCTGGAGCTTCCCCACGGCTATTCGATTGAGTGGGGTGGAGAGTACGAGACCTCATCCGAAGCTCAGACTTCGCTTTTCTCCTCGCTGCCTCTTGGACTGCTGGGGATGTTCATTATTTCGATGCTGTTGTTCGGTAGCTTCCGACAGGCTCTGTCTATCTGGATGATTGTTCCTCTCATGATGATTGGAATCATTGGTGGACTGGTATTGCTCGGCGCGCCTTTTACATTCATGGCGCTGCTCGGGACTCTGAGTCTGATCGGTATGGTACTGAAGAATGCCATTGTGCTGGTTGAGGAGATCAATATTCAGTTAGAACAGCAGGATGATGCATTCACTGCGGTGGTTGAGGCCGCGGTAAGCCGGGTACGACCTGTGCTTATGGCGGCCGTAACCACCATGTTGGGAATGATTCCTCTGTTCAGCGATGCCTTCTTCGCGAGCATGGCGCTGGTTATCGTGTTCGGTTTGGGTGTTGCAACGGTATTGACGTTAGTGGTGCTGCCAGTGGTGTACTGCACGTTAATGAGAATTTCTTATCATCAATAACGCACCCGCTGTTTTTCAGGCGTCTTTTTTTCCTCCGGACAAGCGATCCGGAGGAAAAAAGCCTCCGGCAATCATTGCATTCATCAGTTCGCCTACTTTTGCACGCAGGTCATCCCTCAACAACCTCATTGCCGGCGTTATTGACTGTCGGGTAGGACAAATCAGCCACAGCTCGGATACCGGCGGCGCATAGCCCGGCATGATGGTGGTGACACGGCCTGCAAGCAGATCATCCGACATATCAAGACACGATTTTATCGCAAGACCGCGGCCAGCAACGCACCACCGGCGAACCAGATCGCCATCGTTTGAGGCGCGATCGCCCGTCATTTTGACTCGATATTCCTCGTCTCCGCGTTTGAACGTCCAGAGGTCAAATGGGATGTCCTGCAACTGATAGAACAGCCCGTTGTGGTTCTCAAGGTCATCAGGATGAATGGGGCGACCATGACGCGACAGGTAATCAGGAGATGCGCAAAGCAGGCGCGGCACATCGCAAATTTTGAAGCCATACAGGTTGGTGTCACTGGGCGCGCCGTAGCGAAGCGCCATGTCGACCGAATCCCGGTAAAAGTCCACGTTGGTGTCAGTAATCTGAACTCTGAGGTTCAAACCTGGATGCGTTGCCATCAATTCGTCGATCCAGGGCACAACGCGGTTACGACCAAGATCGGATGAAACCGAAAGCCGGATTTCGCCTGTTACAGAGTCAACTTCAGATCGAAGGTTCTGTTGCGCCTGGCTCAACAAGTCAATCGCTTGCTTGCAGTAAGGCAAGTATTTCTCGCCGGCGGCAGACAACCGCAACCTTCGCGTGGAGCGTACGAATAACTCTACACCCAGCTCCTGTTCTACGCGCTTTACTGCGGCGCTGGCTGTGGCAGCTCGCATATCAAGACTGGTGGCGGCAGCGGTAATGTTGCGGAATTCAGCGACCCTCAAAACCACGATCAGATCATCAAGACTCATTTTCAAAAATTCTTTGAATATGTTTAACAAATTTTCCCGTTTACCCGAGTGTAAACGGCGACCATACTGCGCGCTACTCGAAAATCATTGCGGAGACAGATAATGAAAGCTGTTGGATATCGGGAATCTCTTCCTATCGAAAACCCTGATGCGCTGCAAAATGTTGAGATGGAGCGTCCCGTCGCAAAAGGCCGGGACCTGTTGGTCAGAGTCAAAGCCATCGCCGTGAACCCCGTTGACTTCAAGGTACGCCAGCAGGCAGAGCCCGAACCAGGCCAGATCAAAGTACTTGGATGGGATGCCGTTGGAGAGGTAGTGGCAATAGGCGAGGGCGCTTCACTCTTCAAAGAAGGTGACACCGTATTTTATGCCGGTGACGTTACCCGTCAGGGCAGCAACGCTGAATACCAGGTTGTCGATGAGCGTCTGGTTGGTCGGAAGCCTGCCAGCCTGTCCGACGCCGATGCTGCGGCGTTGCCCCTGACCACGATAACAGCATGGGAAATGCTGTTTGACCACCTGCAACTTGAGCGACAGTTGGCTGGGACCATCACTCCAAGCGACGATGTGGTACTTGTGATTGGCGCCGCAGGAGGCGTGGGTTCAATTCTAGTTCAATTGATCAAACAGCTGACAGGCGCAAAAGTACTCGCTACGGCATCTCGCCCGGAATCGAAGGCCTGGGTTGAATCATTGGGTGCGGATTTTGTTTTGAATCACCGTGAACCCTTGCAGCCCCAGATCGAAACACTGGTGTCTGCCGGCAAAATTGGTTCTGTAACCCATGTGGCCAGTCTTAACGCCACAGATCAATACTTCGACGATTATGTGGCGGTGCTTAAGCCGTTTGGAAAGATTGCCATGATCGACGATCCTGCAAGTCTGGACGTAATGAAGATCAAGCCGAAGAGTCTATCATTACACATTGAATTCATGTTCGCCCGCTCAATGCACCAGGCGGATGATATGCAGGTTCAGCACGACTTGTTGAATGAGGTCTCACGGCTTGTAGATCAAGGCTTCATCCGCACAACTGCAGGTAAGTACCTCGGAGCGATCAACGCCGAGAATCTACGTGCCGCACACGCCGAACTGGAATCAGGAACCGCCGTTGGCAAGATTGTGCTGGAGGGTTTTGCCTGACGGGTTCTACCCCGTTACTGCGGACATTCCTAAGAAGAGTCACTCTTAAAGAACCCGGCAAACGATCAAGTTGCCCCATTGCTTCAGCACTTGGATCGCCAGCAATGGGGCTATAGATCTTATTTGGATTCGCCCCGGTATACTAGTCTACAAAAAGAGCACAGGAGGGACTGCCATGAGTAGCCAAACCTGTGCCCCGGAATTCAAAGCTGACGCGGTGAAGTGGAGGTATCGGGTTCAGCCGTTGGACTCCAAGCCTTCCAGAATATGCGGCCAGCAGGCTTTGCATCGGCTGCGTAGCAGGTCGCTGTGGCCGATTTCTTTCAAGCCAAAACTGCCTGGTTCCAAAAAATGTTTTTTTATCTGGGCGTTGGGCAGCAGGCGCAGAAAGTCTTCCACGTTTGCAGGCACGGCAATGTGGTCATCTGTTGCGGTTAGCGACAGAACGGGGGCTTTTATATCCGCATAGTGATGCTGCCTTATTTCCTCTCCAAAACTGTTTTCTACGTACCCTGGCGAACGGCACCACTGTCGCCATTGCCTGGCGACACCGGCGGGAAGATCCTCACCGAAACCGATGATTTTGGTCGGCCAGTATCCTTTGACTGCAACGGAGAGCGGTTGCCAACCGTGGAACAGTAGTTTGGCGGCCAGCTTTGTTTTCAGTTTCAGGTTATCGAAATGGCCTGACGATGCTGCAATCAGAACGTAGCTGTCTATTTGAGCGAAGTTGGGCATTAAACCGATCAACTGCGCACCGGCGCTATGGCCAACAAGGCTTACCGGCAGGCCTGGTGCAAGAGCGACGAGTTTTTCTAGCGCTGCCGGCAGGTCCAGCGTACCCCAATCGACCAGGTCGCTAGAGATCTCTGCTAGAGGAATACCGTTGCGAGAATCCCCAATGCCTCTATTGGAAAACGTCAGCACGGCGAAGCCTTGCTCGCTCAGCCAGGTAGCAAAACTGAAATAGACCTGATGTCGAAACCCGGTGGCAGGGGCGATGAGAACGGCACCGCGAGGAACGTCTGTTGCTGGTCTGAAAAAATGCCCGGTGAGCCGATAGCGGTCGTCACAGGTTATTATGGTTTTTTCCATCATTTACCCAATTAGTAAGCCGCTGTTGCCAAAACAATTCGGCAGTTGTGAAATAAAAGAACAATATTCGGTAAAAGAATATTATTTTGTTTTTGCCGAAGCCATCAAAGCCCGCTGCGAAACGAGTGTAGGGGCGATCTATCACCACTTTGGCAACAAGGAGGGTATTTTAAGCGCACTCTTTTTTGCAGCTCAGGATGATCAGCGACAACATCTGGACCGGGAGTTAGCCAACACCAACAGCCTTCGCGAGGCTGTGTATTCAGTTATCTGTAGTTATCTCGACTGGGTTGTCGCCAATCCCGAATGGGCAAGGTTCCTGTATCAGGCGCGATCAGCAGTCGCCAAAGGGCCATTTCAGGAGGAGCTGAAAGATAGGAATGCGAAAGGCTTCCGGGAACTCAAAGCAAAGTTGCTTGGCTTCGGTAACGAAAGTAACAGCATTGTTCAGCCGTTCGAGATCGTAATCTCTCTGATCGTCGGCCCGTCGGAAAATTACTGCAAAGCCTGGCTGGCTGGCCGGGTACAGACTTCGCCTCGGGATTATCGGGAAGAATTCGCGGAATCCGCATGGCGATCGCTTCAGAGGTGATCCAGCTGAAAATATTTGCCTCGCGTTGTTCCTGGATCATATTCCGCCACAATGGGTGATCATGCAAAGCCATAATGAATTGCTCTTCTGGATACGTACAATTTGGAAGCCTGCGCTAAACTTTCGCAGACATCCATATGTTGGCCACTGCGTGATTCCGATGTTTGACTGGCATCTCGCATTCTTTGGTGATTAAGGATTAACGGAGCTCTCTTTCATTATCGGGACGACGCGAATGTTTGAAACTAGTCACCATTTGGTGACCACCACGCCCGCGGCTAGCGTTCAAACAGCAGGTCGGTACGGATGATGTATTTAGTGCCCGAAGTGATCTCCGCTGAACTGTGCAAGCAGTGCAGGGGGTGATGGCCGTGGGGAAAGCACAGAACGCCGCCGGCCGGCGTTCGTACATCGATCTCGCGTACGTTGTCGCTTCGCCTTGCCGGTTTGGTAGGGTCATCTGCATCGACGAGAAAGCGGGTTTCACCACCCTCGAAGTCGTCGCTGAGCAAAATCAGGAACGTCATCTGGCTGAACCGGTCCGGGAAGGCATCCGCAATCAGTCGGTCGTCCACAACTCTGGAGCCGGGCCAGGCACCGTCGATGTGAAACTTGAAGAAATCTCCTTCACGGTAACGATAAAAACGGAAGCGCCGATTGATGCCCAGAGGCTGCTTGTTGCCGAAGAGGTCCAGGTTGTCGGCCACGGCATCGCGCACCCGCTGCCAGATCAGGCGATCGGTCGCTTCATCCACAACCCAAGTCACGTTGTCGTTGTGTCGAACTTCACGAGGCAGTGAGACCGCCGCGTCTTTCAAGTAACCCAGGTTTTCGGTCAGTTCGATGAGGCGGTCACACTCTTCGCGACTAAAGACATTGAGCAACTGATAGGCACCGGGCACTTCCGGAATTTCCCGCCGTGACACCGCCGAGGTCTCACGGCTCTCGTCCAGTTCCGCTGGGTTCGGCACGCTATTTGCCCAAGTCGGTAGCGACGGGTTTTCTGCGCCCGGCTCGCGGGCAACGACGAAAAATGATTCCTGATGCTGTTTCATAATCACCTCTTAAAAGTTCATGACCCGTACTTGAGCGAATTGGCGATGGCCTGCGGCCGAGCCATGAAAGCCAAAGCCACTCTGTTTGGCGCCAACCCAGGGGCTGCCGCCGGCCCCGCCATTGACTGACACCATGCCGGCCTCCAGCTGGTCAGCTACGGCTGCGGCGCCCCGGCCGCCAAAGACCACCGCTCCCAGGCCGTAGATGGAGTCGTTGGCACGGGCGATGGCGTCTTCGATGGCATCAAATTCAGCCATGGCAACGACCGGTCCAAAGGTCTCTTCGCGCTCAAGGAGCATGTCGGGGGTCATGCCATCGACAACCGTGGGTTGAATAAATGGCGCTGGGTAGTCGGCCTTGCCGAGCAGAAAGCGTGCGCCTTTTGTCTCCGCATCCTTGAGATGTCCCAGCACAAGCTGATGCTGGGTAGTGTTGGCGATCGGGCCTATGTTGACGCCCTGTTGATCCCATGGGCCGACCTGGTAAGCCGATGCAGCCGCTACCACCTGGCGTTTGAATTCCTCGGCAACGGTACGGTCGACATACACTCGCTCGGTTGACGTGCACATTTGCCCGGCATTCTCGAACGAGCTGGCAACGGCAAATCGCGCAGCAGCCGACAGATTGGCGTCTTTCATGACAATCAGGGGATCATTACCACCGAGTTCCATGACCAGGCGTTTAACGCCTTCGGCAGCGTCCGCCATGATGCTGCGACCGGTGGCCATCGACCCGGTAAAGGCGATCATATTGATGTCAGATTTCACCAGCGCCTGACCGACGTCTCCGTGGCCGTGGGCAATTTGAATCAGATGCTCGGGCAGATGGTGCTGTAGTGCGCGAACGAACAGATCTGCAACCAGCGGCGTGTGTTCTGAGGGTTTCAGAATGACGCTGTTGCCCGCCATCAGGGCAGGGAGCAGCAAGTTGTTGGCCATGGCCAGTGGATAGTTCCAGGGTGAAATGACGGCAACAACCCCAAGCGGCCGATACTGGATACGGCTGCGGCCTTGGCCTTGTTCGGTTTGCAGGGCAGCGGCGGCCTCCTCAATGAAATAGGGGGCATTCGTTACAGTACCGGCGACCTCATAGGTCGCCCGGCGTGCGTCCTTACCCATTTCCAGGCTGATCAGTCGGGCGAGTTGATTCTGGGCAGACGCCAGCGCATGGTAAGCATCCCTCAGGCGGGTTGCACGCTCTTCTAGCGATAACCGGCCCCAGTTCGCCTGCGCGATCCGACTCCGGCCCACAATTTCTGTCAGCTCGGACCGGGAGGTGATTGGCACCTGTCCGACCGGCTCCTGATTCAACGGATTCAATGACACAAGAAATTCGCTCATGGCTTCCTCAACTAAAGGCGATGACTCGCACTTCCAGGCTGTTTCTGTTGCGGGCGTTGTCCGGTGTGTTCACGGGGTCGGCCGCGGTGTGTGGGGTGCCAAATATGCCCTCGGGGTAACGTGAATCGAAGACTTTCAGCAGCAGGGCCTCGCCGGGTTCCATGTCTGACAGGTAGTACCAGCGATGATCCGGGTTGTAGGAGATCCCGGCTATCTCACCGATGCGATCGGGGTACACCAGTTTGATGCGATGAAAGTCATCCGCAGCCACGGTGTTGATGTCCAGAACAGCCAATGGGGATTCCTCGACACGGTGGCCGACAGGCATCCACAGGTTCACCAACCGGTAGGGGCGGTCGCGAAGCTCTGGTCGTTGTTCGGTCTCTTCCAGCATGCGGTGGAGCGCAGACTTCTCGGTGTAGTCGTTGTGAACAGTCTTCACTGGCGCCCGGTTATGGATGGTTTGGTCCTGACGACTGGTTGACCGATAAGTGTGATCAAAGATCAGCACTTCGCTGGCCTTGAGTCGGTCACGGAGGTACTCGATCACCTGCGGATACAAATGTTCGCGAATGGCGTCGTCATTCTGGTAGTCGTCAAAATCAAAGGCGACCCGGACCGCCTCGAAGCCCTGGTCGTCCAGGTTGAAGTCGTTGGCTTGGTTGCGAATGTCTGTGACGTCAATGTGTCGGGTGTCGACGGATTGAGTGAGCTCGGAGGCACCTGGACCCTTGTATCGCTGGTCGTACTCCAGGTCGCCAACGGGCTGGACGTAGTTGATGCTGAACATGGCTCCTCCTCGCGGGTAGGGTTGCTGGATTCTTGGTTTGCCAGCTTAGGGAGTAGCCGATAGGATTTGAAACAAGGATTTGATGTAAGAGGTACAAGTGAACGCTTTAAACCGGGTAGACCTTAAACAGTTACGAACGCTTCAGTGCCTGCTTCGCGAAGGCAACCTGTCCCGTGTGGCGGATCAACTCGGGGTGACCCAGCAGGCGGTCAGTGACCAGCTGAAAAAGCTCCGCGCCACCTTCAATGATCGCCTGTTTATCCGCAGCGGCAATGGCGTTACTCCGACGGCGTATGCCCGAACGTTGGGGCCGAAGCTGGATCTCATCCTGAATGCCGTTGGCGAGTTGCTGGAGCAGGATGAGTTCAATCCCGCAACAACGACGCGGACCATTACCATCAGCTCCACCGATCTGGAGCAGAAAACCATCCTGCCTTTTCTGATGCAGCGCCTGAGAAGGGAAGCGCCGGGTCTGAGGCTGGCGGTGAAAAAACTTGAGCTGGATGAGATGGCAAATGACCTGCTTGATGGCACCGTGGATCTGGTGTTGACCAATCCGAAGTTTGCGCCACCGAGTTATCCGTCGTTAACCCTGTATTCGGAGCGCTATGTCTGTGTGGCAGGGAAGGCCAATGAGGCAGTTCGCAGCACTATGTCGGTTGCCGAGATCGCTGACATGCCCCAGGTAGTGGTGTCGCCTTCGCGGGGAGACTTTACCGGTGCCGTCCATCGCTGGTTTGAAGACCAGGGGCACCCACGGCAAGCCATGCTCTCGGTACCAACTTTCACGGCGGCCAAAGCAACGATTTCTGAGACTGACCTTGTCGGCTTCATCCCGTCGCGATTGCTGCCCGACGACTCGTTGCGGCCGATTGAGCTGAATGCCGAGATCCCCGGATTCGACGTGATCGCCGTGTGGCACCAGCGCTCATCGCAGGACCCTCTGAATATTTGGATTAGGGATTTACTGGTTCAGGTTTCACGCTGATCTGGAGTAGCGCGATCTCCTGAACTCGAAGTCCGAGCTTGAAGCTGATCTAAATCAGCGCCGTATTCTTTTCCGGGTAACGATGCTCTTTAATCTCACCCAAGAGGTGGGCGAACTGTTCGGGCGTGAGCACGCGCGCCTGGCCGGTCTTGCTCATCGGGAAAGCTCCTACTAAGCCACTCGGATGCGAGGAGAGTAAAGGTAAAATCCGTAATAATATTATTTAAACTGATATTAAACTGCGCATAATGTATATTCAGGGGTCTGTTTTTAAAGGGGTTTTCGGGTCACACCCTGTGCGAAATATCGATCCCAAAAGTCGACAGTAGCTCTCGTTTATGGCGGTAGTAGGTTTCGCGGGACATGAGGAAGTAGGGGTTGTATCCCATCAGCCAAGTGACATAGGTTCCCCGCAATTTGACCGGCAAACGCAGGAAGGTGAGTTGCTGAGCTTTGGTCCCCCCCAAAAAAACTTTAGGGGGAGGGTAAATTTATCAGCCGATTAGATACTTCGCATGGAAGCGAAGGTGCTCCTCAATAAAACTGGCGATGAAGTAGTAGCTGTGGTCGTACCCTTCATGCCGGTTCAGTTCCAGCGGATAGCCACTTTGTTTGGCAGCGGCTTCCAGCATTTCCGGCTTCAACTGCTCGGTCAGGAAGTTGTCCGCTTCGCCTTGGTCCACCAACGCCGGCACAAACTTGCTCGCCTTTTGCATCAGAAAGCTGGCGTCGTACTCGGCCCAGCTGGCGGTGTCTTTACCGAGGTAAGCGCCAAAGGCCTTCTTACCCCACGGGCAATTGACCGGGTTACTGATCGGGCTGAACGCCGAGACGGACTGGAAACGCTCCGGGTTGCGCAGTGCCAGCACCAGTGCTCCGTGCCCACCCATGGAGTGACCAAAGATGGAACGCTGATCGCTCACCGGGAACATATCTTCAATCAGTGCCGGTAATTCGTTGAGCACGTAATCGTACATCCGGTAATGCTTGCTCCAGGGTTCCTGAGTCGCATTTACATAGAACCCGGCGCCCTTACCCAAGTCGTAGCCTTCATCATCGGCGACATCGTCCCCGCGCGGGCTGGTGTCCGGGGCAATAATGGCGACACCCAGTTCGGCAGCCATGCGATGCGCACCGGCTTTTTGCATGAAGTTTTCATCGGTACAGGTCAGCCCGGACAACCAATACAGCGCTGGCACCTTTTTGCCATTGGAGGCCTGCGGCGGCAGGTAGATAGCAAACCGCATCGAACAGTTCAGCGTCTCGGAGTGATGACTGTACTGCTTGTGCCAACCACCAAAACTTTTATTACTGCTCAGATTTTCAATAGTCATTGCAACCTCTCAACAAAACGGTCGCCCGCCTGACTGGCAGGCGACCAGATTTCATTACTTGTCGTAGTGAATAACGGTACGGATGCTCTTGCCTTCGTGCATCAGATCAAACGCCTTGTTGATATCTTCCAGCCCCATGGTGTGGGTGATGAAATCGTTCAACTTGAATTCACCTTGCATGTACCGCTCAACGATGCCCGGCAGCTCGGAACGGCCCTTCACGCCACCAAAGGCAGAGCCTTTCCAGACCCGACCGGTCACCAGCTGGAACGGACGCGTGGAAATTTCCTGGCCGGCGCCCGCAACACCGATAACCACCGACTCACCCCAGCCTTTGTGGCAGCATTCCAGTGCTGAACGCATTACATCTACGTTGCCGATGCACTCGAAGGAATAATCCACACCGCCGTCGGTCAGTTCTACGATCACTTCCTGAATCGGCTTGTCGTAATCTTTCGGGTTGATGCAGTCGGTCGCGCCCAACTGGCGGGCCAGCTCAAATTTGCTCTCGTTGATGTCGATAGCAATGATGCGGCTGGCTTTAGCCATGGTGGCACCAATCACCGCCGACAGGCCGATGCCGCCCATACCGAAGATGGCCACGGTAGCGCCCTCTTCTACTTTGGCGGTGTTCATCACCGCACCCATGCCGGTGGTTACGCCACAACCGAGCAAGCACACTTCTTCCAATGGCGCTTCTTTGTTCACTTTTGCCAGAGAAATCTCGGGCAGTACGGTGTACTCGGAGAAGGTTGAGCAACCCATGTAGTGATAGATCGGCTCGCCGTTTAACGAGAAACGAGTGGTGCCGTCTGGCATCAGGCCCTTGCCCTGGGTTTCACGAATCTTCCCGCACAGGTTGGTTTTACCAGAGGTGCAGAATTTACATTCGCCGCACTCAGGGGTGTACAGCGGAATAACGTGGTCACCCACTTTCAGGCTTGTAACGCCTTCGCCTACCGACTCAACAATACCTCCGCCTTCGTGGCCGAGAATGGTCGGGAAAATGCCTTCGGGATCTTCGCCAGACAAGGTAAACGCATCGGTATGACACACACCGCTAGCGATCACCCGGATACGTACTTCGCCAGCTTGAGGCGGCATCACATCCACTTCTTCAATGGACAGAGGTTGTTTCGGGCCCCAGGCGATAGCGGCTTTAGATTTGATGGTCTGAGTCATGTTGTGTGCTCCAGATTTTGTCGGGCTTCGGCAGGTTCTTCTGCCATGTTGATGGGATCATTGTATTATTATTCTTAAGATAGATAATCGGCCAATTAATCAAATCACCTTTACTGTATAGTAACAATGAACCGTATTTTGTTTGCTGGCGGCATTTTGTATCTAAGCTCACCCAAGTCGTAACGCAAGGAACTGAACATGTTTATTTGGGAAGGGGTCAGTGAGTTTGTGGCGGTCGCGGAAGCCGAAAGTTTTACCGCTGCGGCGAAACGATTGGGCATTTCCACAGCTCAGGTGAGCCGGCAGGTCAGCGCACTGGAATCCCGGCTTTCGACCAAACTGCTGTATCGCACCACCCGCAAGGTTTCGGTGACGGAAGCCGGCCAAACCTACTACCAGTATTGCCGCCAGGTACTCGATGGTCTGGAAGAGGCCGAGCGGGCCATGACCAACCTGCAACTTATCCCCAAGGGAAAATTACGGCTGACCGCACCGGTGACCTATGGCGAGAAGGTGATCGCCCCCTTGGTGAACGATTTCATCCTGCGCTACCCGGAGTTGGAGGTGCAGCTGAATCTGACCAACCAGAAGTTGGATCTGGTCGGTGGCGGTTACGATTTGGCGATTCGGCTGGGAAAACTGGAAGATTCATCCATGATGGCCAAGCGGTTGTCGTCACGAACCTTATACGTGTGCGCCTCGCCGGAATACTTATCCACCTATGGTGTGCCGCATTCGCTTTCGGAACTGGACCGGCACAATTGTTTGCAAGGCAATCTGGATTACTGGCGCTTTCAGGACCGAGGTAAGCCCTACAACGTTCGCGTTAAAGGCAACATGAAGTGCGACAGCGGTTGGGCGTTGCTGGACGCGGCCCTGAAAGGCATCGGGATCGTGCAACTTCCCGATTATTACGTTCAGCCGTCATTGGCCTGTGGAAAACTTATGAACTTGCTGGAACATTATCAAGAAGCCGACGATGGAATCTGGGCGATTTATCCACATAACCGGCATTTATCCCCAAAAGTGCGGATGCTGCTGGATTTCCTGGACGAATCGTTAAGTTAAATTCTGTGGGGCAGTAGTTTTGTCAGTTTGTCCAAATGCGCCGTTTGGCCTGCGTCAGTTTCGCGGCGGTCTCCAGCCGTACATATACCAAACGCCTCTGGTCATCCGCCGCGTCGCAACTCCCTGACACCCCGGCCCAGCTTGCGGCGCAACAGGGCCCGCAGGGTCACCCCATCCGAGTACCCGACCTGTGCGGCGACTTGGTCGACGCTCGCGTTTCCGGTGCGCAAGAGATGGACGGCATGCTCCACGCGCAGGTCCTGGAAATACGACAACGGTGTCTTGCCCAAAACGCTTTGCAGCCGCCGCGCCAAGGTGCGCTCGCTTGTGCCCGCGGCGCTGGCCGCCTCGGCCAGCGAGAACCCCTTCGCGAGCTGACTTCTGGCCCAGCACTCGAAGCGCTCCACCATCGGGTCGGCATGCGCAAGGTGGTCGGGAATCACGAACTCGGCTTGCGAACTGCGTGCCTCGACCAGCAGATAGCGTGCTACTAGGGCCGCCAGCGCCGGACTGCGCCCCCGGATGATGCGCAAGGCCAGGTCGACGTGGGCCAAAGCGGCACCCGCGGTAGTGAAGCGTGTCGAGTTCACGATCATGCGTGACTCGTCCAGCGTGACGTTCGGATAGCGCTGCCGAAACATCGGCCCCAGCCACCATGACGTCGTCGCACGATGCCCATCAAGCAGGCCACTCTCTGCAAGTAAGAAACTACCGGAGCAGGCGGCACCAAGGTGCGCGCCAGCGGTGGACCACAGCTGTAGCGCGGCGACCGCATCGGGCACGTCGGGGCGTGTGAGCCGAGCCGAGAGCGTGTCAGGCATCTTCTCACCAAACGCGGGCACGAGCACGACGTCTGGTTCCGGCACACCACGCGCAGTGACCACGGGGACCGTCAAGCCCTGCGCCGTTAGGATGCGACGCCGCACGCCCACCAGCGTGAGCTCTATGTGCGCGGGAGCCTGTGGCAGCGAGCTCGACATCGCATTGGCCAAGCCCACTGTGTCAGTGAGCGCCGCAAGCCCCAGATCAAACACGCCATCACAAACAAGGATATGAAGTTTCATGGCAATAATGATATCAAAGTTGTCATTTTTGTCTATATAAATGGTTGTCATGAAGACTTAGACTGCAGGCTCGTCGGTGCTCTCACCTAAACCATTTACCCAAAGGATTACAATATGACCAAGCTCGCCCTGTTTGTTCGCCTCGAAGCCAAACCCGGCCAGGAGGCTGCGCTTGCCGACTTCCTGGCCAGCGCACTGCCGCTCGCCAACGCCGAATCCGGCACCACTGCCTGGTTTGCATTGAAGTTTGGCCCTTCGACGTTCGGTGTGTTCGACGCCTTTGCCGATGAGGCAGGTCGCCAGGCGCATCTGAACGGCCAGATCGCCGCGGCCTTGATGGCCAACGCCGCGACCTTGCTCAGTTCTCCGCCCAATATCGAGAAGGTCGAACTGCTTGCAGCCAAACTGCCTGCATGACAACCCGGCCTTGACTCAATCAGGTCACGCTGCGTAGGGCCACACGGCCCTACGCAGCCCCCCTCGATTGCCGGAGGGATGTTCGGCGACAATTAGGATGACCAGTTGACGACAATTCTCTTGGCAGCCAGCCTTCTGATTTTAACAAGGTCGATAATACTGATGCCTGTAGTTGCCCCAACTAAACTGAGCACCATCTTGCCAGTTCAGCCCGGTATTCCCCGGTGGCATTTCAGACTCTTGTGCGGGTGGCTGCGATTATAGTCTCAGATCCATTTCGGCAATCTGGCCATCACAGTGGCTGGATCAGGAAGGTCGTACAGGTATACATCGCCCCGCTTAAACGTCTTCACAAAAGCCTCCGCTATGCCGTTACTATGAGGGCTTCGCGCGGGTGTGATATACACCACAAAACCCAGAGCGGATGCGAAGACTCGCGTTTCTTTGGCAATGTAGCAGTTGCCATTATCCGTCAGCCATTCCAGAGATTGTGGCACCCACTTCGACTAGCCGAACCGGTATTTCGGGCTTTCCCGCAGTACTCCTGTTACCTGCTTCCAACTTTTAATTCATTATGATCTTAGTAATGTTCATCACCAGAGATAGGTTCCGGAGGCGAGGTTGTGCCACAGAGTTGGCAGGGTGAAATCAGTGCAAAGGTCTTGAAAGTGTGTGCTAGCTCAATAGCGTAAAATAGCCGGGCACTGTCAGGGCACCATTTGGGCACAAGCCAAAAAAAAGGACCTGCGCTTTCACGCAAGTCCTTGATATTCATGGCGCGCCCGAGAGGATTCGAACCTCTGACCTCTGCCTCCGGAGGGCAGCGCTCTATCCAGCTGAGCTACGGGCGCATTCGAAACGGTTGATTGCTCGCCAATTTCGAGTGCGCAATCTTACGTGCGCCGGGCGTGTCTGTCCAGCCCCTGAGGGCAACTCGTGAGATCAGATTTTTGGCTGCCGCTGCTCCGGTGTGATGCTGACCAGACTCTTCTCATTACTGAACGTTACTTCGCCATCCTGGATGGAAACCTGGAGCGTCATGGAGCGCTCGGCCAGAGCTGCAAGCTCGGCGACTGTCTCGGCTGGAAGATCGACGATGGTCAGGTTGCCAAATCTTGCCAGCTTGTTATGGTGCTTCTCCCACCACACGGGCACCGCGCGGCCACCGTAGGTATAGAGGGTCACCTGTTGCGAGCGGTTGCAGGCTTTGCGAACCCGGTCTTCGTCGGGCAGGCCCAGTTCTACCCAGAGTTCGATGTCGTCGGTCAGCGATTTCTGCCAGAGTTCTGGTTCGTCATCGCTGCTCAGACCTTTGGTAAACTCCAGGTTATCACTGGCATTCAGGGCGAAGGCCAGCAGCCTGATCATCATGCGTTCGTCCGTCTCAGACGGATGGCGCGCCACGGTCAGGTGGTGGTCGGCGTAGTAGTGCCTGTCCATATCGGCAATATGGAGCGTGGCTTTGAAAATGGTGGCTTTCAGTGCCATTGAGAGTCCTGTGTTTTGGTCGGGCAGGGCATTAGTGTAAAGCAAATTTGATGAGGCGGTGCATAGCGGTATGGTGATGTTGCGCGGTTTTCTGGTGTTGGTGGTGTTCTTTCTGCTGGGGGAGGCGCTCCGATTATTTGCCGGACTGCCTGTCAGTGGCGGTGTGCTGGGTATGGTGATGGTCACGTTTACCCTGATAATGCGCGGCCGGGTGAGTGATGAGCTGGCCGAGGCCAGTCGGGGGTTGATTTCTGTGCTGGTGCTGCTGATTGCACCGGGCGTGGTTGGCGTGTTTTTCGTGTTTGACCAGTTTGCCGGGCATTGGGGAACCGTTGCGGTCGCGCTGGTGGCCGGCACGCTGCTTAGCGTGTTCACCACTCTGTTACTGATGAAGAAAGTCGCCGGCTCAACTGCGAAAGGGGTCGATCATGGCTGATGCCCCGGTTTTCGAGGACCTTATGTCGACCTGGGCGTCGGGCCCAATGCTGTCTATTGCCCTGACGCTTGGCGCCTTCATGGTGGCGCAGTGGTTGTTTGCCCGTTTTGGCCGGCCGTTATGGATGCCGCCGGTGCTGATTGCGGCTCTGCTGCTTGCTGCGGTGGTTGCGGCCTCTGGTCTGGGGTTTGAAAAATACAGCCAGGGTGCGGCTTGGCTGACGGCACTGCTGGGGCCCACAACGGTTGCTCTGGGAGTGCCGCTGTATCAGCAAATGCACCATATTCGTGCGCTGTGGAAACCCATTCTGGCCACGTTGCCGGTGGCTGCCTCGCTTGCCGCCGTATATGCGCTTGGTATTGCCTGGATGATGGGGGCGTCGCCCCTGGTGCTGGCGTCGCTGGCCCCGAAATCGGTGACTGCGCCTATAGCAATGGGGATTGCCGAGCAGTTGGGTGGCTCGGTATCCCTGACCCTGGGCGGCTTGCTGATTACCGGGGTGCTGGCGTCGTTGTTTGTGGACTGGGCCGCCCGGTGGCTGAACATCCAGGACGATCGGATTATCGGTTTTGCCCTGGGGTTGAATGGTCACGCCATCGGAACGGCCCGGGCGTTTGAGATCAGCCCAACGGCGGGGGCCTTTGCGTCCCTGGGTATGGGGCTGACCGGCGTGTTTACGGCCCTGTTGCTGCCGTTTGCGTTTCAGCTCTGGCTGCCTGCCCCATAATGGTGATTCATCTGGCGAATAACCCTATGTTGTAATTTCGATTGCCGAAGAGTCTTGTCGCGTCTAGCTTGTTTTTCAGGCAATCGGTGCAAACTGTGCCGATTTTCCGTGAAAATTCCTAAAAACAGTGACGGAAAACGCGATGAAAAAATTTCTGGCAGCTTTTGTGGGTTCGATGGCGCTGGCCGCTGCGCCGGTGGCCCTGTCCGCCGAGGCAACGAAAGAACTCAAGGTGGCTTATGATTCAGATCCGGTAACTCTGGATATTCATGAGCAGCTTTCTGGTGGCATCCTGCAGTTGTCCCACATGACGTTTGATCCTCTGATTCGCTGGACGAAGGATCTCGGGTTTGAGCCGCGCCTGGCGGAAAGCTGGGAGCGGGTTGATGAAAACACCATGCGGTTCAAGCTGCGCAAAGGCGTGAAGTTCCATTCCGGTAACGAGTTCACCTCTGCTGATGTGAAGTTCACCTTTGAGCGTTTGAAAGACAGCCAGGACTTCAAGGCCATTTTCAAACCGTTCAGCGGTATCAACATCATCGACGATTACACCTTTGAGCTGGTCACCAGTGAGCCCTACCCCTTGCTGTTGAATACCGCGACCTACATCTTCCCGCTGGACAGTGAGTTCTACAGCGGCAAGACCGAAGATGGAAAGGATAAAGGCGCCATCCTCAAGCACGGCAATTCCTTTGCTTCCGAGAATCTGTCCGGGACTGGCCCGTTCACCGTTGCCGAGCGCAGGCAGGGTGTGCGGGTGGAGTTCGAGCGATTTGACGGTTACTGGGATACCCAGTCTCCGGGTAACGTTGGCAAGATCGTGCTGACCCCGATCAAAGAGAACAATACCCGGGTATCTGCTCTGCTGTCCGGTGGTGTTGACTTCATCGCCCCGGTGCCGCCCAACGATCTTGAGCGGATTCGAAACGACAAGGACGCGAATCTGGTGACCATGAGTGGCACCCGCATCATCCTGTTTCACATGAATCAGGAGCGTGTGGAAGCGTTCAAAAATCCGAAGGTTCGCCAGGCCATCGCCTACGCGATAAACCAGGAAGGGATTGCGGCCAAGATCATGAAAGGGTTTGCCACCCCGGCCGCCCAGATGTCTCCGGCTGGCTACCAGGGCCACAATGAAAACCTCAAGCCTCGCTTTGATGTAGCCAAAGCGCAGCAGTTGATGAAAGAAGCCGGTTACGAGGATGGCTTTACCATCACCATGATGTCCCCCAACAACCGCTACGTGAACGACGACAAGATCGCTCAGGCCGCAGCGGCCATGCTGGCCCGCATCAACATCAAGGTCGACCTGAAAACCTTGCCGAAGGCTCAGTACTGGCCGGAGTATGACAACCGCGCCGCTGACATGATGTTGATTGGCTGGCACGCGGACACCGAGGATTCAGCCAACTTCTACGAGTTCCTGACCTTCTGCCCGGATGCCGGCAGCGGCTCTGGCCAGTACAACGCGGGTAATTACTGCAATCCGGAGATCGATGCCCTGGTGCAGAAAGCCAACGTCGAGACCGACCTGGACAAGCGCGCCGCCATGCTGCAGGAAGTGGAGCAGCGTTTGTATGACGACGCCGCTTTCATTCCGCTGCACTGGCAGGATCTGGCCTGGGCCTCGAAGAAGAACGTGAACATCGAGCCGGTGCTCAATGTTATGAACTTCCCGTACCTGGGTGACCTGGTGGTTGAATAATTACTGATTGTGGTAGGCCGGCGCTGGAGTAATCCGGTGCCGGCCTTTTGTTTGTAAGCTTTATCCGGAAAACTCCCATGCTAGCGTTTTTGGTTCAGCGGATTTCCCAGGCGTTTCTGGTCATGTTCGTGATCAGTGTGATCGCCTTTGCCATTCAGGATGGCCTCGGGGACCCGCTTCAGGAAATGGTGGGTATGTCCGTCTCCGAAGAGGAGCGGGAAGCCATTCGTGAGGAGCTTGGCCTGAATGACTCGATGGTGGTGCAGTACCTGCGGTTTGCGGGCAATGCGCTGCAGGGCGATCTGGGTAACTCCTATTTCTACAGCAAGCCGACCCTGGAAGTGATTGCAGAGCATCTGCCAGCGACCCTGGAATTGGTGATCGGTGCCAGTCTGATTATTGTGTTTCTCTCCGTGCCGATCGGTGTTTATGCCGCTATCCGGCCCCAGGCATGGTTATCCAAATTCTTTATGGGCGTCAGTACCGTGGGTATTTCCATCCCCGTGTTCCTGACGGCTATCGTATTGATTCAGCTGTTCTCCATTGGTGTGACGGTGAACTGGTTTCCGTCGGACACCGGCTGGGGCCAGTGGCTGAACGATTTCTTCAGCACCGAGGGCGGGCTGCCTTCTTACGGCCGGGGCGATGAGCTGACGCACCTGTTCGGAACCTGGGAATCCGGTTTCTTCACCGGGACCGGGCTTATGCATCTGGTTCTACCGTCGGTGTCCCTGGCGTCGATCATGCTGCCGCTGTTTATCCGCCTGATCCGGGCCGAGATGATGGAAGTGCTGCAGAGTGACTATGTCCGCTACGCCCGGGCCAAGGGCCTCAGTGCCGGCCGTATCAATTTCCTGCACGCCCTCAAGAACACCATGCTGCCGGTCATTACCGTGGGCGGTGTGCAGATCGGCATTATGGTGGCTTACACCATTCTCACAGAAACCGTGTTCCAGTGGCCGGGCGTGGGGCTGATGTTCCTGGAGGCCATTACCCGCAGCGACATTCCGCTGATTGTGGCTTACCTGATGGTGGTGGGCTTGATCTTTGTGGTGACCAACACACTGGTGGATCTGATCTACGGACTGGTGAATCCCACCGTCAAACTGACAGGTAAGAAAGCATGACAACGGCAACGGTTTCCCGCTGGGACCGCTTCCGCGAGTCCTTCTTCTGGCACAGTTTCAAGCGTGACAAGGTAGCTATTGTCAGCTTTGCCGTGCTGCTGATGATGGTGATGGCAGCTATCTTTGCGCCTTTGCTGGCGCCTGCGGATCCCTACGATCTGGCGCAGATCAACATCATGAATTCCGAACTGCCCCCGGTGGGCATGAGCGGTGCCGATCCGGCATTCCCTCTGGGTACCGATGCCCAGGGCCGGGACTTGCTGTCCACCATTCTGTACGGCACCCGCGTATCGCTGATGATTGGTTTTGGGGCAGTGGTTCTGCAGGCATTTCTTGGCATTCTGTTCGGCCTGCTGGCCGGCTACCTGGGCGGCAAGGTGGATGCCATCCTGATGCGCATTGCAGACGTGCAGTTGTCGTTTTCCACCTTGATGGTTGCCATTATTGTGGGTGCTGTGTTCAAGGCCAGTTTCGGCAACCTGATGTTCGGCGAGATCGCCATCTACATGCTGATCTTCATCATCGGTGTCGCCGAATGGCCCCAGATTGCCCGCACCGTTCGTGCCTCGGTGCTGGCGGAGAAGAAAAAGGAGTATGTGGACGCGGCCAAAGTCATGGGCTTCGGCACCCGCCGGATCATGTTCCGGCACATTCTGCCCAATACGCTCTCGCCGATCTTTGTCATAGCGACGGTGCAGATTGCCAACGCCATCATTTCCGAGGCGGCGCTGTCGTTCCTGGGCCTGGGCATGCCGGAAACCCAACCGTCGCTGGGCTCGCTGATCAAATCCGGCTTTGATTACATCCAGAGCGGTTCCTGGTGGATCACGCTGATCCCGGGCCTGGTGCTGGTGGTGCTCGTACTGGTCATCAATCTGTTGGGTGACTGGTTGCGGGATGTGATGAACCCACGGCTGTACAAGGGGTAACACCATGGCACTGTTGGAAGTTAAAAATCTGGATGTGCGCTTCGCCGTGCGTGGTGGCGACCTGACCGCACTACGCGGCATCAGCTTCAGCCTGGACAAGGGCGAGCGGCTGGGGCTGGTGGGGGAGTCCGGCGCTGGTAAATCGGTGGCGGCCTTTTCCATTCTCAATCTGATTGCCCAGCCCGGCTACATCGCCGGCGGGCAGATCCTGTTCGAGGGCAGGGATCTGGCCGCCATGAGCGAACGTGAGCTGCGCAAAATTCGCGGTAATCGCATCGCCATGATCTTCCAGGACCCGATGATGACCTTGAACCCCGTGCTCACCATCGGTACCCAGATGGTGGAGGCCATCCTGGCGCACCGGAAGATCAGCAAAAAAGAAGCCCGGGCGATTGCTCTGGACCGGCTGCAGAAAGTTCAGATTCCGTCGCCGGAGAAACGGCTGGATCAGTACCCCCATGAGCTGTCCGGCGGCATGCGCCAGCGGGTGATCATTGCCATCGCCCTGCTGCTTGACCCGGAAATCATCATTGCCGATGAGCCCACGACGGCCCTCGACGTGACTATCCAGGCGGAGATCATGGACCTGCTGCTGAACCTGTGCGAGCAGGAGAACGTGGCGCTGATGCTGATTACCCACGATCTCGGCGTGGTCTCCCAGGTCACCCAGCGCATGCTGGTGATGTACTCCGGGCGGATTATCGAACAGGGCCCGACCCGGGAAATCATCAATGATGCCCAGCATCCCTATACCCAAGGGCTGATCAACGCACTGCCCCAGATGGGCGAGCCCGGCGAGCGCCTGTTCCAGATTCCCGGCTCCATGCCGTCACTGAAGAGCGTGCCCACGGGCTGTCCGTTCCACCCCCGTTGCAAGTTCGCTACCGACCAGTGCAAGCAGGCAATGCCGGAGTATGTGCGCTCGGGCAATGTGAATGTGGCCTGTTACGAAGTTGCCAACCTGATTGAACAGGAGAAACGCATGCAGGAGGCCGAATCATGACCTCCCCTCTGGTAAGTATCCGCGGTCTCGAGAAACGCTTTGACCTGTCCGGCAGCCTGCTGGAGCAGATCACCTTCGAGGGCGGGCGTTTCCGCCGCAAACAGGAGGCAGTCCATGCCATCAACGGCGTGGACCTGGAAGTGCAGAAGGGCGAGGCCCTGTGCGTGGTGGGCGAATCCGGCTGTGGCAAGTCGACCGTGGCCCGAACCGTTATGGGCTTGCTGTCGCCCAGCGCCGGCGAGATTCACTACGACGGCCAGCGCATCGACAATCTGGAGCGCAAGGATTCTCTGCCCTACCGTCGCAAGATGCAGATGATCTTCCAGAACCCCTATGCGTCCCTGAACCCGCGCATGACCATCCAGCAGACCCTGGAGGAGCCGATCCGTTTCCACCATCCGGACTGGTCCCAGGTCCAGGTGCGGGACAAGATCCACGAAGTGATGCATTCGGTAGGCATTGATCCGGACTGGGGCAGCCGCTTCGGCCATGAGTTCTCCGGTGGCCAGCGCCAGCGCATCGCCATTGCCCGGGCACTGGCGGTAGACCCTGAATTTATCGTCGCCGATGAGCCCATCTCGGCTCTGGATGTATCCATTCAGGCTCAGGTGTTGAACCTGTTGATGGATGCTCAGGAGAGTCGCGGGCTGACTTACCTGTTCATTACCCACGATCTGGCGGTGGTGGAGCATTTCGGTACACGGGTAGCGGTCATGTATCTGGGCCGGGTCTGTGAACTGGCGGACACCAAAACCTTGTTTGCCACGCCCCGGCACCCTTACACCCAGGCCCTGCTCTCTGCGATTCCCAAACTGGAGGACGACCGGCCCAACCACATTCGCCTGAAAGGGGAGGTGCCGACGCCGGTGAACCTGCCGTCCGGCTGCGTGTTCCACGGTAGGTGCCCCTATGCCAACGAGCGCTGCCGGCAGGACGTGCCGAGGCTGATCACCACGGATGCCGGTACGCAGGTTGCCTGTCATGCCGTAGAGGAGGGGCGCTTGTAAGCGGTGGGCCGGGATAGGCTATTATGCTGTCATTATGCTTGTAACCGTTCCGCCATAACGCCCTGGGGCATTCATGGAAATACGTTGGCTTGAAGATTTCATGGCGCTGGCACGAACGCGCCATTTCTCACGTGCTGCTGAAATGCAGCACGTGAGCCAGCCTACGTTCAGCCGGCGCATCAAACTGCTGGAAGAAGCCATGGGCAGCACACTGATTGACCGGCAGAGCCTGCCTTTGTCACTAACCCCGGCGGGGGAGCTTTTCCTCGGGCTTTGCGAGAAAGTTACCCGGGAGGTTCGGGAAACCCGGGATCGCATCAAAGAGCTGGAGGAGGAAACCTCTGCTCGAATCAGTGTCGGCTCAACTCAGGGCTTGTTCTCGCACTTCTATCAGAGCTGGGCAAAAGACGCCGGCATCGCGGAACGGTTACAGCTGAATCTGAAGGCCACCAGCTGGGTGGGCGAGCAGTTTCTGGACGCCCTGGAAAGTGGCGAATGCGAGCTGGTGTTGTGTTACTGGCATCCCTACCTGCCCTGGGGTAGCCGCCTGGCCAGCGACAAATTCGAGTGGCTGGTGCTGGCCCATGAGTCACTGGTGCCGGTGAGCATCGGCGATGGCAGTGGTCAGCCGAGATTCGCCTTGCCTGGGAGTCCGGCCCAGCCTGTACCGCTGATTGCGTACCACAGCCGGGGCTTTCTGCAGTCTGCGATTGAAGGCCACCTGGCGCGCCAGAATGCCGGGGCCACGATGCGGCCACTGCTGGCTGTTGATTCGGGCCGGGCACAAACCGGTGTTGTGGTTGTATGAGCCGGTGGACTTCTGGCATGCCCATCAGCCGCTTCAGGACGAGCCCTGGCGAAAGCGGGTAGACCTTCGCAACAGTCAAAGTCCCGGTGCACCAACACTGGATAGCGACCAGGGCCTGGCGGTGATCGGTGACCCTGTTCTGGTCGCCGGCTTACCCGGAGACATCAACCCGGAGCCGCTGGTCAAGGCGCTGAATGAAACCCGGGTACACAAAACCGCCTACGAGATTGCCTGCCTGGCCCGCGCAAACGAGCTGGCGCTGCTGGGGCACCAGGCGGCGCAGGATGCCTTTGTGAATGGTGAAAGTGAATTCGGCATCAGTCTGGCCTACCAACAGGCCACCCGTCAGCGGGAGGCTGACGCGCCCTATCACAGCATCATTGGCCTGAACGAACACGCCGGCACCCTGCATTACCAGTATTACGATACCCAGCCTCCGGGTCGCCCACGCAGCCTGTTGATTGATGCCGGGGTTCGTTATCGGGGCTACTGTTCCGATATAACCCGCACCACGGCAGGCCCCGGTGAGTCCCGGTTTGCGGCGCTGGTTCACGGGCTTGAACGGCTGCAATTGCGCCTTTGTGACATGGTCGCACCCGGGGTGGACTACATCGATATCCACCGCAAGGCCCATCAGGGTATCGCCGTTCTGTTATCCGCTTCAGGTCTGGTGGTGGGTCTGGACGATGAGGCGCTCGTGGAACAGGGCATTACCCGGGCGTTCTTTCCCCACGGTATCGGGCACTTCCTGGGAGTTCAGGTGCACGACGTAGCGGGTAAGCTCACACCCCCGCCGGACGATGCGCCGTTCCTGCGGCTAACACGAACCCTGGAACCCGGTATGGTGGTGACCATCGAGCCCGGCCTGTATTTCATCCCATCTTTGCTGGAACCCATGCTGAAGGGCCATCGCCGCCAATACCTCAATACCGCATTGCTGAAAGAATTGCGGGGCTGCGGTGGCATCCGGATCGAAGATAATGTGCTGGTTACCGAGACAGGGATGCGCAACCTGACCCGGGAAAAGCGCCAGTAACGATACCGTTACAAAAAGTTGAATCTAAAACACTTGCAATCCTACATGGTAATAACAATAATTATCACTAACTTTAAGGCTGTTAGTGAGACGATACTATGTATGTATGCCTGTGCTACGGGGTGACAGACAGAAAAATTCGCGAAGCTGCTGAGAACGGCATTAGCTCCATGCGCCAGCTGGGCAAAGAGTTGGGCGTGGGACGGCAGTGTGGCCGCTGTGCCTGTACCGCTAAAGAAATCCTCCGGGAGTCCCGCTCACCGGATTATCTTGCTCTGGCCAATATGCTGGCCCAGCCGGCTTGAGCGGCCGGCTTAGACCCGCGCTCTGAGACACCCGTCATATCAAACATTTTTTATCATCGGTAAACCGACTATCCTTGTAGCCTAATGATCAAGTGATAGAAGGATTCGGGTTATGAAAGGTGATAAAAAAGTCATCCAGTTTCTGAACAAAGTTCTCGCCAACGAGCTGACTGCCATCAATCAGTACTTTTTGCATTCCCGCATGTATAAAGACTGGGGCATCACCAAGCTGGCCGCCAAAGAATACGAAGAATCCATTGATGAAATGAAACACGCCGATCTTCTGATCGAGCGCGTGCTGTTCCTGGAAGGCCTGCCGAACCTGCAGGACCTGAACAAACTGATGATCGGCGAAAACGTGGAAGAAATGCTCCAGTGCGACCTCAAACTGGAAGAAATCGCCCACGCCGACCTCAAAGAAGCCATCCTTTACTGTGAAGAAGTGCAGGATTTCACGAGCCGTGAATTGTTCCGAACCATCCTCGACAGCGAAGAAGAACACATCGACTGGCTCGAAACCCAGCTGGAAATGATTTCCCAGATGGGCATCCAGAACTACATCCAACTGCAATCTTCAGCCGCGGAGTAAATCTCGACAATGGATCTGTCCTGTTTTAAAGCTTACGACCTCAGAGGCTGCGTTCCGGAACAGCTGAACCCCAACCTGGCTGAGAAAATCGGCCGGGCCTATGTGGCCGTCACCGGGGCCAAAAAGGTCATCGTAGGCTACGACATCCGCCTGTCCAGCCCGGAAATTACCGAAGCCCTGAGCTCCGGCCTGATGGCTGCTGGCGCAGATGTTTACGATATCGGCCTGTGTGGCACCGAGCAGGTTTACTTCGCCACCAGCCATTACGACATGGATGGCGGTATCATGGTGACCGCCAGCCACAACCCCAAAAACCACAACGGCATGAAAATGGTTGGCCCCGGCTCGCGCCCGATCAGCTCCGACAACGGCCTGAACGACATCCGCGACCGGGTACTCGAACCCTTTGCCAATGCCCCGGAGCAGGGCAAATACGAAACCCTGGAAGTGATGGCGGCCTACATCGACCACCTGCTGGGTTACGTCGATGCAGCGACACTCAGGCCAATGACCATCGTCTGCAACGCCGGCAACGGCGGCGCTGGCCTGGTGATCGACGAACTCGAACAACATTTGCCATTCAAGTTCATCAAAGTGCACCACGAAGCCGACGGCCACTTCCCCAACGGCGTGCCTAACCCAATCCTGCCGGAAAACCGCACAGCCACAGCCGACGCTGTCATCGAACACGGCGCCGCCATGGGCATCGCCTGGGATGGCGACTACGACCGCTGTTTCTTCTTCGACGAAAACGGCCGCTTCATCGAAGGCTACTACATCGTCGGCCTGCTGGCGGACCAGTTCCTGAGAAAAACCGGCGGAGGCAAAGTCATCCACGATCCCCGCCTGACCTGGAACACCCTGGATCTGGTAAAGGCCGCTGGCGGCGAAGCCATCGAAAGCAAAACCGGCCACGCCTTCATCAAACAAAGAATGCGCGACGAAGACGCGGTCTACGGCGGCGAAATGAGCGCCCACCACTACTTCCGCGATTTCGCCTACTGCGACAGCGGCATGATCCCCTGGCTGCTGATCGCCGAACGCCTGTGCCAGTCTGGCCAAACCCTGTCGTCCCTCATCGACGCCAGAATCGAAGCCTACCCGGCCAGCGGCGAAATAAACCGCACCATCAGTGATCCCCCCAAAGTCATCGCCGCCATTGAAGCCAAATACACCGTTGGCGCCAAAAGCGTGAGCTTTGTTGATGGCCTGAGCGTGGAATTCGACAACTGGCGCTTTAACCTGCGCATGTCGAATACCGAGCCGGTGGTTCGCCTGAATGTGGAATCCCGGGGTGACATACCCTTGATGGAAGAAAAGACTGAGGAGTTGCTGGCAGAAATGCAGCGCCTGGACGCCCAAGACTGAAAACCCGGTCAGTGCCTGGGGGCAAGTGGGGCGGAGGGCCTCCGGAAACTGTGCGGAGCCATGGATGGCGGAGCCCAAGCGCCCCAGGGATGGGCCGAAGGAGCGTGTTTACGGAGGCCCTCCGCCCCACTTGGCCTTACGCCAGGGTCTGATGATCAGAGGCTCGGTTGATGAGATTCAGGAATCAAAGCCAGTCGTTCAGCATAATCCCGACACCAAACCGCTCAATCCGGTGGTTATAGTCAATCAGGCTCTCCCCATACCCGTTGTAATACTGGAAAAAGCCCTTCAACGTATCCCCCATCGGAAAACTGTACCCGAACTCCACCGACGTCCGGTTATCCGACCGAAGATTATTCAACAGCTTCAGAGAAAACGTACGGTCCTCCGTCAGCTTATACACCGCATGATAACTGGCATGCCCCAGATACCGCTCGATATCCGCATTGTCATCATCCCCGCCACTCTCCGGCAGTCGCAACCAGGGCTTCACCACAAACAGCCAACGATCATAACTGTAGCCCACCGAACCCATGATCCGGTTCCAGCTTCTCGAACGGGGGTCCGCCTGGCCATTGGATTGATGATTGAAGCCAACCGACACCGCACTCAAGGTTCCTGGCCCCAGCTCCCAATCCAATTGCTGGCGGAAAAACAGCTCCGGTTCATAATTGGTCTCCCGGAACGGAGCCGACTCATCCTGGTTGTACACCTGCCAGAACGACTTCTGGGTATAGCCAAACCAGAAGGTAGTCTTATCATCAAAAATACCGGTCAGCAGCGGCACCTTGAAGCTGATCTGATATTTCGCCTCCTCCCGCTCCAGACCATAGTCGTAGCCAATGGCTCCTAGCCGCGGGCTGGTCGGAAAGGGGTTGGGGTCCTTCACCCAGGTCAACGGCAGGATATAGTTGGGCTGGTGAGTAACAAAACTGCCTGCGAACGAAAAAATTGAACGCTCGGCAGACAGATAGTTGCTCACCAAAGACGCCATAACGCCGGTATCCGGATCGTCTTCAAGGGCATTGCCAACCAGTTTTTGTCGGGTTTCTTTGTCAGCGACCAGCGTTTCAGCACTCTTCTCTGCTTGCTTTAATGATTGCTCGTTGGCTCTCGCCCGTGCAGCCTTTGGGTCATGTCGGGCGTCGTAACAGGCCAGTCTCTGTACGCCTTTCCGTATCAGGGCGCAGTCAACACCGCTGGGGTCTTCGCTGCTCTGGGCCATTGCGGCTGAACTTAGCGTCACGCTGGCCAGGCATAAGGCGAGGACGCAATTGGGGCGAAACTTCATGGCAGTTCCCTCTAGCTCGCGGTCAGGCTGGACCAGGTGTTTCCAATGCCGTATACCCAGACTCCAATAAGGGTGAGGGTCAACAGCGCAAAAATAATCCGGTGTCTCGTCCGGCGATCATCGCTGGCGGTAGCGACCCAGCGCAGATACATCAGGCCGATAAAACTGAGGAACACCCCCAGGCTGGCGACGGCGGGAATCAACAACCATGCCGGGTTGATGGGGTTTTCAGCGGTAGACTGGCTGCTGAACCAGCCCATGGAAACCAAAAGAATGGCCAGGCAGGTAAACTCGGTAATCAGCAGTGGTTTGCGTCTTTTATCTGGCAGTTCTGCAGGTATATTGGTCATGTTCAGGCTCAGATGTCTGGAAGAGTGTTACAGTGGCGCCCATGGTAACCGGAAACGAAGTCGGTTGAGCGACAACCTACGAAACTGTCACTAAACTGGTTGAAATCAAATTCTGATTCTGCTGTTTGGTTTTTTTGCCGGGGTTCAATCGCTATAATGCTGCGACCGAAATATTATAACGCTCAAATGCGAGGTGCATTGTGAAGATGAAGAGAGTCCTGGCTGTTGGTTTGCTCGGCTTTAGCCTGGCTGCCGGAACTGCACTGGCAAGTGTTGAAGATGAGATTCGTGCGCGTATTCAGCCGATAGGCGAAGTGTGCCTGCAGGGTGAAGAGTGTGGTGAAGCGGCAGCGGCTCCGGCTGCGTCGGCCAGCTCCGGTGCCCGGTCCGGCAGTGAAGTGTACGATTCCGCCTGTATGGCTTGTCACACCACGGGTGCTGCCGGCGCTCCGATGATTGGCAACGCCGGTGCCTGGGCGCCGCGCATTGAGCAGGGCATGGACACCTTGATCAGCCACGCCATCAACGGTTTCAACGCCATGCCTCCGAAAGGCGGCTGTGGTAGCTGCTCCGATGAGGAAATCACCGCGGCGGTTGAGCACATGGTTGAAGCCAGCCAGTAAATCGGTCGGGTTTGCCTGACAAAGCCCCGCCTTGCGCGGGGCTTTGTTGTTTCAGAGCCCCAGGTCTCCGAGCAGGGCGCTGAGGGTGGCTTTGCCCTTCTTCTGATTAGCTTCTTTGTCCTGGTCTCCCATGCCTTCCCATTTCACATCTTCTTCGGGCAGCTCATCCAGAAACCGGCTCGGAATGGTTTCGATTTTCTCGCCGTACTGTTTGCGAGACGCTGCATAGGTCAGTGACAGGGTTTCCCTGGCCCGGGTGATGCCAACATACATCAGCCGCCGCTCCTCTTCGATGTTGCCTTCCTCAATGCTGCTCCGGTGCGGAAGGATCTCTTCTTCCAGTCCCATGATGAACACATGGGGGAATTCCAGGCCCTTGGAGGCGTGCAGGGTCAGTAACTGAACCTTGTCGCTGTCGTCCTCCTCTTCCCGCTGCTCCATCATGTCTCGCAGGATCAGCTTGGCGATGGTGTCTTCGATGCCCAGTTCGTCTGCGGTGCCCTTACCGTCATCCAGCATTCGCTGGATCGACTCCACCAGGTACCAGATGTTTTCCATCCGCCGCTCCGCCTGCTTCGGGCTGCCGGAATGCTGGTGCAGATACTCGTCGTACTCAATGTCCGTGAACAACTGTTTGATGACCGGAACGGGGTCTTCGGTATACAGTCGCTCGCAGGTTTTATCCACCCAGTGGGCAAAACGGCGCAGCCGGTCCAGCCCCTTTTCCGTCACGTGGGTTTCTGCACCCATATCGCCCAGTGCCTTGAACAGGCTGACATTGCGTGAGCGGGCGTAATGGCTCAGCTGCTCCAGCGTGCGTGGGCCAATTTCCCGGCGGGGTACGTTCACCACCCGCAGGAAGGCAGCGTTGTCGTCGGGGTTGATCAGCAACCGCAGATAAGACATCGCGTCCTTGATCTCGCTCTTGGAGAAGAACGACTGGCCACCGGATATCCGGTAGGGAATCTGGTACGCCTGCAGCTTCATTTCCAGTAACCGGGCCTGGTGATTGCCCCGGTACAGCACCGCAAAATCCCGGAACTCCAGACCGTTCTTCAGTTTCTGGTCGAGAATTTCGGTGGCCACCCGCTCGGTTTCGGCGTCTTCGTTGCGACAACGAATGATGCGGATTTCCTCTCCAATCGTATGGTCACTCCACAGGGCCTTCTCGAACACGTGGGGGTTGTTGGCAATGACCGTGTTGGCGCTGCGTAGAATGCGACCGGTGGATCGGTAGTTCTGTTCCAGCTTCACAATCTTGAGGCTGGGGAAGTCTTCTTTCAACTGAGCCAGGTTTTCCGGGCGAGCGCCGCGCCAGGCGTAGATGGATTGGTCGTCGTCGCCGACCACGGTAAAGGCCGCTCGCTCAGCCACCAGCTGTTTGACCAGTTCGTACTGACACACGTTTGTGTCCTGGTACTCATCCACCAGCAGGTAGCGGATTTTCTTGCGCCATTTGGTCAGGATGTCCGGGCAGTCCCGAAACAGTTGTACCGGCAGTAAAATCAGGTCATCAAAGTCGACTGCGTTGTAAGCTTTCAGGTACTCGTTGTAATGCTTGTAGACGATGGCAATGCGTTGCTCCCGCTCGTCTGCGGCTTTGCTATACGCCTCAGAGGGGCTGCGCAGGGCGTTTTTCCAGGATGAGATGGTCATCTGGACATCGTTCAGCTCATCGCCGGCATCGGCGCTTGCTTCACGCATCATCAGATCCTGCAGCAGGGCTTTGGCATCTTCTGCGTCAAAAATGGAAAAGCCCGGGTGATAGCCCAGGTGGGGATGTTCTTCCCGAATGATGTTGAGGCCCAGGTTGTGGAAGGTGGAAACGATCAGGCCCCGGGATTTGCCGCGGTCGACAATCCGGCTGACCCGTTCCTTCATTTCCCGGGCGGCTTTGTTGGTAAAGGTCAGCGCCGCAATGTGCCGGCCGGGGATGCCCAGTTCTTCGATCAGGTGGGCGATCTTGCGAGTGATCACGCTGGTTTTACCGCTGCCTGCGCCCGCCAGGACCAACAGGGGGCCGTCGGCATAGCGCACCGCTTCGCGTTGTCTGGGGTTGAGCTTGTTCACAATATCGAAGCCAAAAAGGAACCCTGCGGAGAAAGTAAGCGTTTGTCTATTCTACACCAGCGAAACTCGATGTACCTTGCCGTTCTATAGGCTATGCTTGATAAGACGGATGCGACGCTGACCGACACATGGACCCTGCTCGATGACCTTGTCTCCCGACACCAGGAACGACCGCTTGCGGCTTCTTGTTCTGACACCGGAATACGTAGATTTTCTGTGGTATCGGGCCATGTTGTCGCGCGATCCTGAGATTGATCCGGACGCCACCTGGTGTCCGGACCTCATTGATTGTGACGATCTGATCCGCAACGCCAGTTTTGATGTCATCGTATGGGACTGTGTATTCCACGGCGGCTCGGAATCCGGCTTTCTCCAGTACCTGACCGTGTCCAGTGAAGACAAACCGGTTTTGGCCTTGAGTGCGTCTCCGTGTGAAGAAAAGGGCCCGGAACTCGTTGCGGCCGGCGCCGCAGACTACCTGTGCCGGCAAGCGATCGACGGTTGGAGCTTTTGCCGGGCGGTAAAATGCCTGTGGTACCGGGAGCAGTTGTCAGCTTCGGCTCATGGTCAGTTGGGCCGGGAGGTTGCGACGGGCTTCATCAACCGGGATCTGTTTTTCGATCGCCTGCAACAGGC
The DNA here is from genome assembly GCF_030541005.1 of Marinobacter sp. SS5-14b. GTDB lineage: Bacteria > Pseudomonadota > Gammaproteobacteria > Pseudomonadales > Oleiphilaceae > Marinobacter. Next base: position 634,526 of record NZ_JASSVM010000002.1, read on the forward strand.
GTTGCTGCGAGCAGAGCGGGCCGGCCACAGGCTGGCGCTGTTGCACCTGAACCTGGATGATTTCCGGAACATCAACGAAACCTTCGGCTACCAAAAAAGCGACCAGCTGATGTTCCGGCTGGCAGAGCGGCTGCGGCACAAGCTCCGCCGGGTGGATTCGCTGATGCGCATCGGTGGCGATGAGCTGGCGATCATCGTTGAAAAGGTCGAAGACTCGCTGGATATCAGTCAGATCATCCGGAAAGTGGTGGAAGCGCTTGATGAACCGTTAACGGTCGACGGCCAAAGCCTGGTGGTCAGTGCCAGCCTGGGTGTGGCGACTTATCCGGAGGCCGGCGACAGCCCGGAAGAATTGCTGCGCAGAGCCAACCGCGCGATGTTTGAAGCCAAGCGGGACCCAGGCACCAGCTATCGCTTCTACGACCGCCAGCTGCACATCTCAGCCGGTTATCAGCTCCGCCTGGAGGCAGATCTTCGCAACGCCATTCGCCGCAAGGAACTGGAGCTCTACTATCAGCCAAGGATTGATCTGGCCACTGAGGAGGCGCGGGGGGTTGAATGCCTGTTGCGCTGGAACCATCCGGAGCGGGGCATTGTCGGGCCTGAGGAATTTATTCCGGTGGCCGAACGCAGCGGGCTCATTGTGCCGATCGGATACTGGGTTATCGAGCAAGCCTGTAAGCGTCTGCAGGAAAGTGCCGAGCTGGGTTTTCCTGGCCTGGTGTTTGCGGTGAACCTGTCTTTCCGTCAGTTCCACGACCGTAAAATGACGGAGACCATCTTCCGGATTATCTTCAACGCCAATGTTGATACCAGTCTGCTGGAGCTGGAGTTGACGGAAAGCGCCATGATGCACGATCCGGACTATGCCCAACGCTGCCTGCGGGAGCTTAATCAGCTGGGTATTAGCTTCGCACTGGACGACTTCGGCACCGGATTCTCGTCCCTGAGCAACCTGCAACACCTACCCATTTCGTTGGTGAAAATCGACAAGTCGTTTGTTCAGGAGCTGGGTAATTCCGCCGATGCTGAGCACATTATCCGGGCGATCATCAGCCTGGCCCACAGCCTGCAGATGAGTGTGGTTGCGGAGGGCGTAGAGACCAAAGGCCAGCTCGATTTTCTGCGCCAGTACCACTGCGACGAGATTCAGGGCTACTATTTTGCCCGCCCCATGCCCTGGAATGACCTGGTGCAATTCCTGACCCGCCAGAATCAGTCTGCTTGCCTGCAGAAGTAAGCCGCTGTACCTTTGCGCATTAATTTCGCAAGCGATATCACAGAGGTTGCATGAACAGTATCTCCCGGCGCATTGCCGACGAACTTGGCGTACGTGAGCAACAGGTTAATGCGACGGTTGCTCTGCTCGATGAAGGCGCCACCGTTCCGTTTATTGCCCGCTACCGAAAAGAGGTCACCGGCTCGCTGGATGACATTCAGCTGCGAGCCCTGGAGGAGCGGCTGCGCTACCTGCGAGAGTTGGAAGACCGCCGGACCACCATCCTCAACAGCATTGAAGAGCAAGGCAAGCTGAGCGACGAGCTGCGAGCAACCATCCAGGCTGCGGACACCAAGAACCGCCTGGAAGATCTGTACCTGCCTTACAAGCCCAAACGCCGCACCAAGGCACAGATTGCCCGGGAAGCGGGCCTGGAGCCTCTGGCCGATGCCTTGTATGAAGATCCCACGCTGAACCCCGAAACCACCGCTGCAGGCTATCTCAATGCTGAGGCCGGTGTTGATGATGCCAAAGCGGCTCTCGACGGCGCTCGTTATATCCTGATGGAACGCTTTGCGGAAGATGCAGAGCTGCTGGGCGCGCTGAGGAACTTCGTCTGGCAGGAGGGTCAGCTGAAAGTGACCGTGGTCGAGGGTAAGGAGGCCGAAGGTGCCAAATTCCGGGACTACTTTGACCATGTAGAGCCCTTGAAAAAAGTGCCTTCACACCGGGCCCTGGCCATTCTTCGGGGCCGCAACGAGGGCATTCTGACGTTCTCCATTGCCATGGGCGACGCAGAAGATGATCGCCGTCAGCCGCACCCTGCGGAGCAACGTATTGCCGCGCATTGGGGGATTCGTGATAACGGGCGCGCGGCGGACAAATGGTTGGGTGAGGTGGTGCGCTGGACCTGGCGGGTCAAGCTTTCCACCCAGATTGAAACCGATCTGATGGCCCAGGTGCGTGAAGCAGCTGAAGCTGAGGCTATCAATGTGTTTGCGGCCAATCTCAAGGATCTGTTGCTGCTGGCCCCGGCCGGCCCAAGACCCACTCTGGGCCTGGACCCGGGCTTGCGTACCGGCGTGAAGGTGGCAGTCATCGATGGGACCGGACAGGTGCTGGACCACGGTGCCATTTTCCCCCATGCCCCTCAGAACCAGTGGGATCGCGCGATTGAGCAGATGGCGGTCTGGTGCCGTAAATACAACATCGAACTGGTCGCTATCGGTAACGGGACTGCGTCCCGGGAAACCGAAAAGCTGGTGGGCGATCTCAGTAAGCGTTACCCGGAGTTGAAACTGGCCCGCATTGTGGTGAACGAATCGGGAGCCTCGATCTATTCCGCCTCGGAGTTTGCCTCCCGGGAACTGCCGGATCTGGACGTGACCATTCGCGGTGCGGTTTCCATTGCCCGGCGGTTGCAGGACCCGCTGGCCGAGCTGGTTAAAATCGAGCCGAAGTCCATCGGGGTAGGCCAGTACCAGCACGATGTTTCACAGGTTCAGCTGTCCCGCAGTCTGGATGCGGTGGTGGAAGACTGCGTCAACGGTGTAGGGGTCGACCTGAACACCGCTTCTGTGCCTTTGCTGGCCCGGGTGTCTGGCCTGAGCCAGAGCATTGCCCAGAACATTGTTGATTTCCGGAGCCAGAACGGGGTGTTCACCAGTCGCAAACAGTTGATGAAAGTGTCCCGGCTTGGTGAGCGCACCTTTGAACAGGCGGCGGGCTTTCTGCGCATCGCTGGCGGTGAGAACCCGCTGGACCGATCCTCGGTTCACCCGGAAGCTTACGGTGTTGCCGAGGCCATCGCCAAACGCAACAACCGCAAAGTCGAGAGCGTCATGGGTGACGCCGCCTTCCTGCGCAGCCTCAACCCGCAGGACTATGTGACCGAACAGTTTGGCTTGCCCACGGTGAAAGACATTATCTCGGAACTCGAAAAACCGGGCCGGGATCCGCGACCGGAATTCCGTTTTGCCAGTTTTGAGGAAGGAGTGGAAACCCTGAATGACCTCAAACCGGGTATGGTGCTGGAAGGGTCTGTCACTAACGTCACCAACTTTGGCGCTTTTGTGGACATTGGCGTGCATCAGGATGGCCTGGTCCACATTTCGGCTCTGTCCCATACTTTCGTCAAAGATCCGCGCGAGGTGGTCAAGGCGGGTGATATTGTTAAGGTTAAAGTGATGGAAGTGGACATTCCCCGTAAGCGGATTGCCCTTTCCATGCGTATGGATGACCAGCCGGGCGCCGAAACCTCAGCCAAACCGGCAAGAGGCAACGATCGCAACAGCGGGCGTTCCTCCGGCAACAAGCCTCAGGGTGGCCAGAATCCGCAAGGCGCCATGGCCGGAGCCCTGGCTCAGGCCATGGCGTCTGCCCGCAAAGGCGGCCGGTAACACCACATATTGATTCAGCAGCGGTTTGCTCCCCACAAGGGGGCACCGCTCCAACAGGAGTTCACCATGGCAGTATCCCGCCACTCCCTGTTCCACCAGTTTGCTGCCTCTGATTGGGGCGGTTTTCTCAAGGGTGTTGAAAAAGAAGGCCTGAGAGCGGATGCCCGCGGGTTCATTGCCCACACGCCGCATCCCCAGGCGCTGGGTTCGGCGCTGACCCATCCACGGATCACAACCGACTACTCGGAATCATTGCTGGAGCTGATTACACCGGTGTTCAGCAATACCACCGACATGCTGGCCTCCTTGCGGGATACCCACCGGTTTGTGCAACAGCACTTGAAAGATGAAGTGTTCTGGGCCGCCAGCATGCCCTGTGAAATTAATGGTAATGACAGTATCCCCATTGCTGAATACGGTAGCTCCAACATTGGCCAGCTAAAGCATGTATACCGGCAGGGTCTATCGGTGCGTTATGGCCGTGTGATGCAGAGCATTGCGGGTGCGCACTACAACCTGTCGCTGCCAGACAGCTTCTGGCAGAAGTGGCAGCAAGTAACCGGTGACACAGCGACGCTGAAAGATTTCAAATCCGACCAGTACTTCTGGCTGATCCGGAACTTTCGCCGTCGTAGCTGGCTGTTGATGCTGTTGTTCGGCGCTTCTCCTGCGCTGGATGCCAGCTTTGTCGCGGGCGTGAAACACGATCTTGAACGGTTTGATGACCGCACCTGGCAAGGTCAGCACGCGACTTCCCTCAGGATGGGAGACTTGGGTTACCACAACAATGCGCAGGCCTCGCTGAACATCTGCTTTAATGAGCTTGAAACCTATACCCGAACCCTGGACCGCGCCATTCATACCAATTGGCCAGCCTATGAAGCGATAGGCACTCGCCGGGGCGATGAGTTTATTCAGATCAACACCAGCGTTCTGCAGATCGAAAACGAGTATTACAGTGCGGTTCGGCCGAAGCGCACCACTGAGCGTGGTGAAAAGCCGATACAGGCCCTGGATGCACGGGGTGTGGAATACATCGAGGTGCGGTGTCTGGACCTTGACCCCTTCTCGCCGATTGGGATCAATCGTGAACAGATCGACTTCCTCGACCTGTTCCTGCTGGATTGCCTGTTGACAGAGTCGCCCAGAATTGGCGATGCGGAGTGTGAGCGCCTCGACGACAATTACAAAGATGTGGTCGCAAAAGGTCGCTGGCAGGAACTGTCGCTGTGTCAGGGCGGTCAGCGGGTGCCAGTGGGTTCTGCTGCCCATGAGCTGCTGGAACGCCTGCAGCCGCTGGCAGAATTGCTGGATGGCTGGGGCGGAAGTGAGACCTATCGGTCTGCCCTGTCGGCTCAGCGCAACAAGTTGCAGGGCCAGGACTGGTCGGTGCCGTCTGCGAGGGTGCTCGAGGCCATGAGTGCTTCCGGCCTGGGCCACAGAGACTGGGTGTTTGAGCTGTCAAAAGCGCACCAGGAAACCCTGCGATCTGAAGCAATGTCCGGGGAGCAACAGGCTGAGTTCGAAGCCATGACTCGAGACTCCCTGGCGGAGCAAGCAGCCATGGAAGCCAGTGATAGTCAGCCTTTTGCCGAGTTTCTGGCGGACTACCTGAAGTCCTGAGGCCTCTTGGCATCACAGTCCGAAAGGGACGTGCCGCACAGAACGCATATTACAGTTTGCCGTCTCCGTTACCTGCTGTTACTTTTGTTAACATCAGGTAAGGGAGATGCGTTGTGGCAAGAGATATCAAGCTCGGTTGGGATGTAGAAGCGCTGAACAAAGCCTACCGCCAGGGATACATGGCGGCCACAATGGGTATGGACAAAACCCGTTGCCCCTATCGTGGTGAGGTCATCATTGCGGCGTGGGAAGCCGGCTGGGATGACGCTGAGCAGGCTGTGCATGCCCAGAAACAGCACCAGGAAGACAGCCTGTTCTCACGTATTGCCTGAATGCCTAGCGCTGAACCACGAATTCTGTAAACAGCACGCCGGTGATGGTTTCGCCGGTTTTCTGCTCTTCCAGTACCGCATTTATCCGGCGGGTTGCCTCGTCTCGCAACGTTTGCTGACCTTCCATTGAAGACAGCGTGTCCAGATTGGTCTGCTCCCCGAACAGCATAACCATCTCATGTCGCAACCGCGGCATGTGAGCTTCCACCGCCGTCCGCACGGTTGCACCCGATGCCCTGATGGTTACGGACGCCTTCAGGTAGTTGATCTTGGTGCCCGGCTCCCCGACGTGAGTGACGAACGCCGGCTCCATGGCAATGTAGTCGGTCACGCCTTTTTCTTCGGATGCACTTTCCTCAACTTCTGCGGGTTCTTCGGCCAGTGCTGGATTGTGCGAGAGCAGTATGGCAGAAAGCGCCCATACCAGATGCAGGGCAAATTTACGGAGACTAGTCATGGGCTTGATGATATTCATGGGGTACGATTGGGTCCATCAGCTATGTGTATCCAACATCATGATTCCGGGGTGACGTTTTGACAAGCAGATGGGTGTTTGGCTTTGTTTTTCTGGTCTGTGCGGCGCTGCTCGGGGTGGCGTTTTATATGGAGCACGTTATGGGCCTCGAACCATGCCCCCTGTGCTGGCTCCAGCGCTTCGGCTTTATGGGGGCCGGACTGGTCAGCCTCGTGGCCTTTTTGCATGGCCCGCTCGGGTTTGGCCGCAGGGTGTACGGAGTGTTTCTGGTTCTCACGGCCGGCGCCGGCCTCGGTGTCGCCGGGCGTCAACTCTGGCTGCAGAACCTGCCGGCCGATCAGGTGCCTGCCTGCGGGCCGTCGGTCGACTACATGCTGCAGGTTCTGCCGTGGCTGGACGTGCTTAAAACCGCCTTGCGCGGCACTGGGGACTGCGCTGAGGTGGTTTGGCGGTTTCTGGGCTTGAGTATTCCGGGTTGGACAGCCGTGTTTTTTGTGCTGTTGATTGTGCTTGGATTGGTCATGATGTTTCGCCGCGACCGCCCGAGCAGTTGGGTGCAGAGCTGAAATAGTTGCGGCTCACCTTGGCCATGGGGTAACTTGACTGCTCGATGTAAGAATCAGATGAACGGCCACTGACCGGACAGAGTGACTGAGGGGAGACAGGCGTCATGTTGGAAAATTGCCGGAATGCCAGAGAGCGCTGGGGCGGCGTCAGCGAATTGATAGATCGCTGGCTGAAAGAGCGCCAGCAGTTGCTTGTTCATTACTGCGAGCTGTCCGGGGAAAGTGACTTTTCCAAGACCGATGCGTTGAAGCAGAAGCTTGTGCGCCTGTGCGAAGTGTTGGTGGATTACGTGTCAGCCGGGCACTTCGAGGTATATGAACAGCTGATTCAGGAAGCCCGCGAGTTCAATGATGGTGGCCTGGAACTGGCGGCCAAAGTGTACCCCCAGATTGAAAAAACCACAGAAGTTGCCTTGAACTTCAATGACCGAGTGGATGGGCGCATTCTGAGCGAGCAGGAAATCGAGGCTCTGTTTGCAGAATTGTCCAGCCTGGGAGAAGTGCTGGCCAGCCGGTTCGAAATGGAAGATTTCCTGATTGAGAACCTGCACACTGCCCACGCTGGCAAGCTGGCGTCTGCCTGAGCGTCAGCTCGGTGTCATGATAGGGTGTGGCTCTAAAAACACCGGTCTGATGGCTCAGACCGGTGTTTTTTTATGCGCCCAAGAAGCTTAGTTCGCTTCCGGATTGATCTTCAGTAGCTCCACGTCAAAGATCAGGGTTTCATTCGGTGCAATCGCCTGATTACCGGTGGGCCCGTAAGCAAGGTCAGCCGGGATATAGAGCTTATAGCGGGCACCTTCGCTCATCAGTTGCAGGCCTTCAATCCAGCCGGGAATGACCTGGCCAACACCAAAGGTTGTTGGTTCGCCACGATCCCGTGAGCTATCAAACACTTCACCGTTGATCAATTCGCCGGTGTAATGAACCCGAACCCGGTCGGAAGCTGTTGGCTTTTCACCGCTACCTTCTTCAATCACTTCGTACTGCAGGCCGGATTCTGTGGTTTCAACGCCATTCCGCTTTGCGTTCTCCGCCAGGAATGCCTCACCTGCCTCCAGGTTCTTCTGTGCGAGTTCTTCGTATTGTTGCTCCTGCTGTGCCTGCATGTCTTTCTGATAGGCCACCAGCGCTGTCTGGATTTCCTCCCGGCTCAGTCGCTTGGCGTCTTCCTCTCCCGACTGGCCATGCTCAAAGCCTTGAATAAACTGCTGCATATGAAGATCTGGCAGGTCATTGCTCATGCGCTCACCCATGACCAACCCCATGCCGTAACTGACTTTCTCAGACGTGGTTTCGAGCGACGGATCCTGCTCGGTGGTGGAGCAACCGGCAACGAAACCGGCCATGGCGATGACTAACAGAGTTTTCTTCATGAATAGGTCCTTTGCGCGTTTTACAGGGCTCTGTGGCTCTGTTGGAATTGGAAATTGGACAAGTTAACGGGTTCGGCACAAGTATGCCACTGAACAGTTGTTAAGGCTGAGGCCTGGTTACCGTCATGACCCGTTGTTGGCAGGAGCGCCGTTCAAAGAGAAGGGGGCACGGTAGGGAGATTGCCAGTCGTTGTCTGGATCGGTTGCGCGCTCTTCGACGGGTGATGGGCTGGTGCGTTCTATCGCCAGTGCGTTCCAGGGACCTGTAGCCGGCGGTTGATCGGCGTAGTGCCAGTTGCCATCGGTATCTTGCCATTTAAAAACGATGTCGGGCCCATCTGTCGGGGCCGGTGAGGGCAGCAGGCCTTCAAACGCGGGAATCACCTTTGCCTGTTGGGCAGGCGCCTGGGTTGACACCTGATCGGGGTCACCGAGGCCGAAAAACATCAGCAACAGCAACAGCCCCAGGGCCGGGAACGCCAGACGGATGAGCCATTTCATCAGCATGGCGCGTTGCTCCCGGTGCTCGCTGTTGCCAGCAGGCGGGCGAGATTTCGAATGTGGTTCATTGGCTGCGGTTCCCGTTTCGGAAGAGGTGCAGCCGCCAGCAGATTCTCCACGATGATCGTGTTGCAATCCTGCATGCTGCCCGCCTCCGGGTTGAGTTCGTTAAGCGTTTGCCATGCCAGCGCCAGTTCAGTTTGTTCGGCCTGAAGTTCAGCGTTGGCCAGTGCCTCCCGGAGTTCATGGCCATAACCATGTTGCTTGGGAATCGATTTTCGGGCCGAGCGAATGAGACCGGTTACACGACCGCGCCACTCTGTTACCTTAGCGTCCTCAATGCCGGTGAATACGCGCCCGTTCACGCCCAGCCATCCGGCACACAGAATCCGGGTTACGCTCCAGCCATGTTCTTGCAGGTCAAGACAGGCTTTGGCCAGTTCTGGTTGTTGCCAGCAGGACAGAGCATAACGCCAGAGAGGATTGTCCGGTTCCATGGATTTAAAGTAGCTCTATGTTAACGATAACCGATCTCAGTTTACAACGAGGCGGCGTCTGGTTGCTAGAAAACGTCAGTCTGACGGTTCAGCCCGGCCAGCGGGTCGCCATTGTTGGTGCCAACGGTGCCGGAAAGTCGAGTCTTTTCCAACTGTTGCTGGGCCAGCTGGCCCCCGAACAGGGCAGCGTATCGCTGCCGGGTGGCTGCCGAATTGCGCATATGGCACAGGAAGTTAAGGCGTCATCGCGTTCAGCGAGAGATTTCGTGCTGGACGGCGATTTCGAGCTGCGGCGACTGGAGAAAGAGCTGGCCGAAGCCGAAGCTCGGGGCGATGATCATGCGATTGCCCACCTGCACGGCGAGCTGGATATTCACGAAGCCTGGTCTGCCCCCCGTCGGGCGGAATCCCTGATACGGGGCCTGGGTTTTGCGGACAGTGATGCTGAACGACCGGTATCGGCCTTTTCCGGTGGCTGGCGAATTCGACTGAACCTGGCTCAGGCCCTGATGCGTCCTTCCGACTTGTTGTTACTGGATGAGCCAACCAACCACCTGGACCTCGATGCTTGCCTGTGGCTGGAGAACTGGTTACGCAAATACCAGGGCACGTTGCTGTTTATCTCCCATGACCGGGATTTTATGGACCGGGTTGCCACCCACCTGGTGCATTTCGACCAGAAAAAGCTGGCCCTGTACACCGGTAACTATTCCGCTTTTGAGGTTCAACGCAGTGAACGGTTGGCCCAGCAGCAGGCCAGCTTCGAGCGGCAACAGGCCCGGATTGCTGAAATCCAACGCTTTATCGATCGGTTCAAAGCCAAGGCCACCAAAGCGAAACAGGCCCAGAGCCGGGTTAAATCGCTGGAGCGTATGGAACGCATCGCTCCGGCCCACGTGGATTCGCCGTTCAGTTTTGAATTTCCGGTTGCGGAAAAGGTGTCCAACCCGTTGTTGTCGATCCGAAACGGCGTGGCCGGCCACGGCGATACGGCCATTCTGCACAATGTGAATATTACGCTGTTGCCGGGTTCCCGAATTGGCTTGCTGGGCCCGAACGGTGCGGGTAAATCGACCTTTATGGACGCCCTGCGAGGCACCGGCACGTTGCTATCGGGCGAGCGAACCTGTGGTGAACACCTGGCCATTGGCTATTTTGCCCAGCATCAGCTGGAATCTCTGGATCTGGATGCGAGTCCGTTCCTGCACCTGCAGCGGCTGGCCCCCAGCGCGTCCGAGCAAAAGGTGCGAAACTTTCTGGGCGGCTTTGATTTTCATGGTGATGAGGCGCTCAGCCCCATCCGCTCTTTCTCCGGGGGTGAAAAGGCGAGGGTGGCACTGGCCGTGATTGCCTGGCAAAAGCCAAATCTGTTGCTGCTTGACGAGCCGACCAACCACCTGGATCTGGAAATGCGGCAGGCCCTCACCATGGCACTGCAGAACTTTGATGGTGCCATTGTGGTGGTTTCGCACGATCGCCATCTGTTACGCAATACGGTGGATGAGTTTTGGTTGGTGTCGGATGGGGCCGTGAAGGAATACGACGGCGATCTCGAAGACTATGAGCGCTGGCTGGCGGACCGTCGAAAAGATGATGAGGAGCCGCCCAAGCGGCAAGTCGCGGAAGACGGCGGGCAGTCTCAGCAGGGCAATGGTGCAGGCACCGTGAGTGCCGATGAACGTAAGGCTCGTAAACGGCAGGAGGCCGAGCTACGCCAGAAGCTAAGCCCCTGGCGCAAGAAACAGAAGACCCTTGAAGCGCGTCTGGATCAGCTGCAGGCGCAGCTGGCATCGGTGGAGCAGGCTCTGGCTGACCCTTCCGTTTACGATGACCGTCAGAAGGTGAAGTTGAAGGAGCTGTTGGCGGAACAAACCCGACTCAAACGTGAGTTGGACGATACCGAAGCCGAATGGCTCGACGTCAGTGAGACGGTCGAAACCCTTGAAGCAGAACTTGCCGGTTAACCGCCGGCAACGGGCAGCTTTGTGGGATCAGCGGGTGCCGATTTCCAGCACAAAGTCTTGTCGGGCCAGGAAGTCCCGCTCATTCTGAAGATCTGCCAGGGTCAGGGGCCGGTTATCCAGCCAGCCTTCCGGAAATTCGACAACCAGTTTGCTTTCATGGCCGTGAAGCTTGAACTCCGGAGGCTGCTCCAGGTTCCGTGAGCGCTGAATGACCACCGCCAGGCGCAGCAGCGCGCAGAGGTAGCGCAATCGGGGTTTCTCTTCCGGCTCCACGCCCTCAAATACGGCGGGTGAGAACTTGCGCCGGTGTCCTCGCACCAGGGTGGCAAGGTCGCGCTGGAACTGCTGGGTGAACCCTGGCAAATCGGAATACCGCAACAGGTAGGCGCCGTGTTTATGGTATTGGCTATGGGAAATGGTCAGGCCAATTTCATGGAGCCGGCAGGCCCAGCGCAGGACATCTTCATCGGCGGCGGTTCGCAGTCCCCATTGCCCGGCTACCTGCTCCCAGGCCGCGAGCGCCGTTTGCTCTACGGCGGCACCGTGAGCCTGGTCCACGTGGTAACGCTCCTGCAGTGCTGCAATGGTGCGCTCTCGCACGTCTTCATGCTGAATCCGCCCGACAATATCGTACAGCAGACCTTCCCGCAGTGCGCCATCGGCAAACGCCATATCCTGAATGTCCAGTGAGCGAAAGGCGGCGAGCAGAATGGCAAAACCGGCCGGGAAAATAGTCTGCCGGTCTTCCCGTACGCCCAGTTCGGTCAGTTTTTCGACCTTGCCCATATCCACCAGGCGTTTGCGCAACTCTTCCATGGCAGGGCGGGTGATGGTGCCGTCGGTGAGTTTCAGGGTTGACAATACACTGCAAATGGCCTTGATAGACCCGGATGAGCCGACGGCACTCTGCCAGCCAACCGCGCGATAATGACGGCGGATGCTTTGCAGTTCCTGCTCTGCATGGGTAATGGCTTTGTCCATTTGCCGGCGGGTGATCTTGCCGTCAGGAAAGTATCGGTTGCGGAACGACACGCAGCCCATGTGCAGGCTTTCCAGCTCTTGTGGCTCAAAGCGCTGGCCGATAATGAACTCAGTGCTACCGCCACCGATATCAATCACCAGCCTGCGGCCTTCGTCGTCGGCAAGGGTGTGGGATACGCCAAGATAAATCAGGCGGGCTTCCTCTCGCCCGGCGATGACCTCCACAGGATAGCCGAGCACGGCTTCGGCCCTGTCGATGAATTCCTGAGCATTGCGGGCTACCCGCAGGGCGTTGGTGCCGACAATCTGGACGCCTTCGGTGGGCGTGCCCTGAAGCCGCTGTGCAAACCGGCTTAAACATTCGAGGGCCTTTTGCTGGGCCTCCTCGGTCAGGCGGTTGTACTGATCCAGCCCGGCTCCGAGCTGGACTTTTTCGCCCATCTTCTCAACGGTGCGTATTTCACCGTGAACCAGCCGGGCCACCACCATGTGGAAGCTGTTGGAGCCCATATCAATGGCTGCCAGCATGTCCGGGGAAGATACAGCGTTCTCGGCGGTAGATGCGGCCGTCACGTTGATAGGCGTCCTGTGTGATGTGAACTTGCCCGTACTATAAGGGAAAGTTTATCGGTGTGTCAGTAACTGACTGCGGTCATTACTGACACGAATCAAGCCGGCACACGATACAACCTGCTTCACATTCACGCTGCCTATCGCGTAAAGTAATGCTCTATCGAAATCCGGGCAGACGGTTCGCCGAACACGGAAACAATCGTCTGCTATAGCCAACAGCGACTCCACCGTGGCTGGGAAAAACAGCCCGGGAGCGCCTGAATCAGGAATAGGTAATGAGCGGAAATATCGTTAATGTCACCGACGCTTCCTTTGAGCAAGACGTACTGAAATCTGACGTTCCGGTACTGGTAGACTACTGGGCTGAGTGGTGTGGCCCGTGCAAGATGATTGCCCCGGTTCTGGAAGAAATCGCCGACGAATACGATGGCAAGCTCAAGGTCTGCAAACTCAACATTGATGAAAACGAGCAGACCCCGCCCAAGTTCAACATTCGTGGTATCCCGACGCTTATGCTGTTCAAGAACGGCAATGTCGACGCCACCAAGGTAGGTGCACTGTCCAAGTCTCAGCTGGCCGCCTTCCTCGACAGCAATCTCTGATCCAGGATTGCTGACTGAAACCGCCCCTGAACCACGTTCACGGGCGGTTTTTTAATGCCCTGAGTCGAGCTACTCCCAGCCCTGAGAGCGTTTCAGATCCGAAACTTTCTGCTCAACCCAGTGCTCGCTGTCGGGAGCAATTTCCTTCTTCCAGAAAGGCGCTGACGTTTTCAGTGCGTCCATAAGGAACTGACACGCCGAAAACGCATCGCCCCGGTGGGCACTGCACACCCCGACAAACACAATCTGATCCGATAGCTCCAACCGCCCGACCCGGTGAATGACCCGGGCCTGCCGAACATCCCAGCGCTCGGACGCTTCATCAATCAGGCCCTGGATCACGGCCTCGGTCATGCCTGGATAGTGCTCCAGAAACAACCCCGTCACCCCGGACAGATCACCGGAATCCCGAACCAGCCCGGAAAAGGTAGAAATTGCGCCAGTGCCCGGGCCGCTGGCTCTCAGGGCCTTATATTCCTCACCGACATCAAAATCTTCAGTCTGGATCGAAATCATCTCAACCTCCGGTCACCGGCGGAAAAAACGCCACTTCATCGCCGGGCTGCACCGGCGTGGCTGGTTTGGCCATCGCCTGATTGACCGCCAACATCACCGGTTGATGGCCCTGTAGTTGGCTCCAGGCGCCACCACGGCTTGCCAGTTCAGACAACACATCGCCTACGGTCTGGCCCGGTGTTACTGACAGCTTCAGGCTGTCAGTGCCTAGCTCCTCCCGCAAGCGGGCGAAAAAACGAACAGTCACAGTCGCGTCGGTCATGGTCAGCTCAACAAGTCGGCAAATGAGTAGTAGGTCAGTAAATCGCCCGGTTTCACCGTCGTGTGCTCCGGCACCACCGCCAGGCCAGAACTCCAGCAGGCGGAACTGAGCACGCCGGAATTCTGGTTTGGATAGGCCGCCACGGTTATTTCAGTGCCGGAAACGTTCTTACGGGCCCGGATAAATTCCCGGCGTATCGAAGGTGAAGTGATTTCGAAGTCCGCCGGCAGGCGCTCGCCAATGCAGTAAACCTCTGGGCGGCCCTGGCGTTTGCGGATATAGGGCATGGCCACCATCATAAAGGTGACGAGCACCGTTGCCGGGTTGCCGGGCAGGCCCAGCAGGGGGGTGCCGCCAATCTCGCCAAAGGCCAGGGGTTTGCCGGGTTTGATCGCCAGCCGCCAGAGTGACAGCTTGCCGGATTCCTCAAGCACCGCCCGCACGTGATCTTCTTCGCCCACGGAAACACCGCCACTGGTCAGAATTAAATCCGCCTGGGTAGCGGCCCGTTGCAGTGTGGCACGCGTCTCCTTGCGGGTATCCTCGAGGGTTTCACACAGCACGACTTCGCAGCCTGCTTCCGCCAGCAGCCCCAGCATGGTGAAACGGTTGGAGTTGTATATCTGCCCGGGCCCCAGTGGCTTCCCCGGTTCGACCAGTTCATCGCCGGTGTTGAGAATGGCCACTTTCAGGCGGGCCAGCACCGGCACCTGACTGACGCCCATGGAGGCCAGCAGGCCCATTTCCTGCGGACGGATACGGGTACCGCGGGCAAGAGCCAGGCTGCCTTTGGCGAGATCCTGGCCGCGACGGCGAATGTTCTGTGCCGGCTCAACCGCGCCCTGAATGACAATGCCATCGTCGATGTGCTCGACCCGCTCCTGCATGACCACCGCGTCTGCCCCCTCAGGAATCTCGGAACCGGTAAAAATCCTGACGGCGGTGCCCGGTTGCAGTGGGCGGGGCGCCATGCCGGCGGGTATCCGGTCTGACACCCGCAGCCACTGGTCAGGGCTGGTATCGCCCTGGCAGATGGCATAGCCGTCGACGGCACTGTTATCCGCTGGCGGCACATCGGCGGGCGCTGAGTGGTCTTCCGCAAGAATCCGGCCCAGGCTGTCCGCAATGGACACCGTTTCAGTCCGGGTGATCGCGGTCGCCTGCGCCAGAAGGTAGGTGAGGGCGTCGTCGACCGACGTCAGGTTTGGGCTGGCCATGCTATCTCCTGTTACCGTTCAGCGCGTGTGCTGATGACTTCCTGGATACGATGGAAGGCACGTTCTGGCTTGCGCAGCACCAGCCCCGAAAAATTGCAGGGGCTATGGCGGCTGTCGAGTTGGCTTTTCAGGATGCCATTCCAGCCCGTGCGGCAGGCGCCGGTGGAGCCCGGCAGGCAGAAAACGACGGTGTGATTGGCCATGCCGCCAAAGACCCGGGACTGAATGGTTGAGGAGCCGATTTCCTCGGCCGACAAACGCCTGAACTCCTCGCCAAATCCCTCAATGAGTTTGTCCAGCAGCGGTGCGATAGCTTCTGGTGTGCTGTCGCGTTCAAGCAATCCGGTTCCGCCGGTGATGATCACCGCGTGTATCTCTGGGTCAGCGATCCACAGCGCGACCAATGCCCGCATCAGGTAAATGTCGTCAGGCAGTATCCGGCGGGAGACCAGGCGGTGGCCTGCCTCGATCACGCTGTCTTCAAGAAACTGGCCGGAGGTGTCCTGCTCCGCCGTGCGGGTGTCAGAAACCGTCAACAGGGCGATATTGAGTGGCTGAAGTGCGGTGGAGGGAACGCTGCTCATAGTAAGGCTCCGGATCGTTCGGATGAAGGTCATGCCCTAGTATCCGTAACAATGGGGGGTATGGGAAGTGGCGGGCACCTCGCAGATAATCAGGCTGAAAAACCATGACCGGTGTCATCAGGGTGGCTTAATTTTAGCCAAGGGTCTTGACACACGCCTTCAAGGTGGTCGATTATGCGGGCTGCCCGGCGAACAGTTGTTCCCACTCTCTGGCTCCAGCAAATATAACCGGCGTTTATCTGCACCGGTAGCTCCATCTAGCCAGCACCTTGTTTCAGCTTTTTTTGATCAACGCGTTCAGGGGCACCCCTGTCACATCAACCGTCGTTTACTTCCATTCCTGATAAATCCTACAAATTATGAATCTTACTGAACTCAAGCAGAAATCTGTGCCCGAATTGCTCGAAATCGCGCAAGAAATGGGCCTCGACAACCTCGCCCGTTCGCGCAAACAGGACGTTATCTTCAGCATTCTGAAGAAGCACGCCAAGAGCGGCGAAGACATTTACGGTGATGGTGTACTGGAGATTCTGCAGGATGGTTTCGGCTTCCTTCGTTCTGCCGACGCCTCCTACCTGGCCGGCCCTGACGACATTTACGTGTCTCCCAGTCAGATCCGCCGCTTCAACCTGCGCACGGGTGACACCGTCGCTGGTAAAATTCGGCCACCGAAAGACGGCGAGCGTTACTTTGCTCTGCTGAAAGTTAACGAGATTAACTTCGACAAGCCGGATAATGCCCGTAACAAGATTCTGTTTGAAAACCTGACTCCTCTGTTCCCGAATGAGCGCCTGGTGCTCGAAGCGGGTAACGGCAGCACCGAAGATTTGACCTCGCGGGTGCTCGACCTGGTGTCGCCGATCGGCAAAGGTCAGCGTGGCCTGATCGTCTCCCCGCCCAAGGCCGGTAAAACCTTGCTGATGCAGGGTATTGCCCAGTCCATCGTGCGTAACAATCCGGAATGCCATCTGATCGTTTTGTTGATCGACGAACGCCCGGAAGAAGTCACCGAAATGCAGCGCACCGTGCGCGGCGAAGTCATCGCCTCCACCTTTGACGAGCCGCCGGCCCGTCACGTTCAGGTGGCAGACATGGTGATCGAAAAAGCCAAGCGCCTGGTTGAGCATAAGAAGGATGTCATCATCCTGCTGGACTCCATCACCCGTCTGGCTCGTGCCTACAACACGGTTATCCCGTCTTCAGGCAAGGTACTTACCGGTGGTGTTGACGCTCACGCGCTTGAGAAGCCGAAACGTTTTTTTGGTGCAGCCCGTAATGTTGAGGAAGGCGGCAGCCTGACCATCCTGGCCACGGCTCTGGTGGATACCGGTTCGAAGATGGACGAGGTTATCTACGAGGAGTTCAAGGGTACCGGCAACATGGAAATCCACCTGGACCGCAAGATTGCTGAAAAGCGTGTCTACCCGGCCATCAACATCCGTCGTTCCGGCACCCGCCGTGAAGATTTGCTGATGACGGAAGCGGACATCCAGCGCGTATGGATTCTGCGCAAACTGCTGCACTCCATGGACGACGACACTGCGTCACTGGAGTTCCTGCTGGACAAGCTGCGCGACACCAAGACTAACGACGAATTCTTCCAGTCTATGAAGCGTCGCTAATACTGAACTTGGGCATGGTTCGCTCCGCGCTTTGAGATGCGGGGCAGGCGTTATCGGGGGCTTCCTCCGGAGACACGCCGTGAACCCATCCCTGGGGGCTCGGTCTTGCCATCCCTGGCAAGACACGGTCTCCGGAGGAAGCCCCCGATAACGCCGTTCAGAGTCCCTGCGCGCGTCGATTAATCCGGGGGTTGTCATTCCCAAAGTTCGAAGAACGAGGCAGGGAGGGGGTGCCAAAACAATCAGGGAAACCACGTTTTCCGTTTTGGCACCCCCTCCCTGCGTCGTTCCAGCTCCAAAACACGACCCCCAAGCGAAGGGCAGTCCAGAACCGCCCAAACTCCGTAGTACCGTAGACCAGAAACGGAGCACAGCATGAAATACAACGACCTCAGAGACTTCATCGACCAGCTGGAAAAGCTGGGCGAGCTCAAACGCATCAGCGTAGAAGTCGACCCCCACCTGGAAATGACCGAAATCTGCGACCGCACCTTGCGGGCCGGTGGGCCGGCGTTGTTGTTTGAAAACCCAAAAGGCTACGACATGCCGGTACTGGCCAACCTGTTCGGCACCCCCAGACGGGTGGCTCTGGGCATGGGGCAGGATGATGTTGCGGCCCTGCGGGAAGTGGGCAAGCTGCTCGCCTTTCTGAAAGAGCCTGATCCCCCCAAGGGCTTCAAAGACGCTCTGGAGAAACTACCGATCTTCAAGCAGGTAATGCGCATGAGCCCGAAAGTGCTCCGTTCCGCACCCTGTCAGGACGTGGTGATCGAAAAAGACAAGGTCGACCTGTACCAGATACCGGTTCAGCACTGCTGGCCCGGAGACGCCGGGCCGTTAGTGACCTGGCCGCTGGTGATTACTCGTGGCCCGAATAAAGAACGTCAGAACCTGGGCATCTATCGGCAGCAGGTGATCGGCCGAAATCGATTAATCATGCGCTGGCTCAGCCATCGGGGTGGTGCGCTGGACTATCAGGAATTCCGTAAGGCCAATCCGGATAAACCTTACCCGGTGGCGGTGGCGCTGGGTGCCGATCCGGCGACTATTCTCGGGGCCGTCACGCCGGTACCAGACAGCTTGTCGGAATACGCGTTTGCTGGCCTGCTGCGGGGTGCCCGGACCGAGCTGGTGAAGGCCGAACTGAGTGATCTACAGGTTCCCGCCAGTGCGGAGATCGTGCTGGAAGGCTTTATCTATCCGGATGACATGGCCCCGGAGGGCCCGTTCGGCGATCACACCGGTTACTACAACGAAGTGGATCAGTTCCCGGTGTTTACCGTGGAGCGCATCAGCCACCGTCGCGACCCGATCTATCACAGTACCTACACTGGCCGGCCACCCGATGAACCGGCAATTCTGGGGGTGGCGCTGAACGAAGTCTTTATTCCGATCCTGCAGAAGCAGTTTCCGGAAATCGTCGATTTTTACCTGCCGCCGGAAGGTTGTTCCTACCGGCTGGCCATCGTCACCATGAAAAAACAGTATCCCGGCCATGCCAAGCGGGTGATGATGGGCGTATGGTCATTCTTGCGGCAGTTCATGTACACCAAGTTCGTGATTGTGACCGACGACGATGTGAACGCCCGCAGTTGGGAAGACGTGATTTGGGCCATGACCACCCGCATGGACCCGGCCCGTGACACCACGCTGGTGGAGAGTACGCCCATCGATTACCTGGATTTTGCCTCTCCTGTGTCCGGTCTCGGCTCGAAGATGGGAATGGACGCCACCAACAAATGGCCCGGGGAAACCGACCGGGAGTGGGGCACGGCGATTGCCATGACCGACGAAGTGAAGCAGCGGGTCGATGATCTGTGGGACAGCCTGGGCATTGAAATTCGGTCTCCGCGCCCCGATTGACAGGAGGACGGTTTTGACTCGGATTCGTCTGCAGCCCTCCGGGATCGTCTTTCAGGCGTTGGAAAAGGAGGACCTGTTGTCTGCTGCCGCGAGTGCCGGCATTCGCGTGCCTGCCGCCTGTCGTAATGGCGTGTGCGAGATCTGTGAAGCCCGGCTGAACAGTGGTCAGGCTTTGAATACCCGTAATCAGCAACCTATACCCGTTGGTCAGCGCCTGATGATGTGTCGGACACTGGCGCTCACCGATCTAGAACTGGAGATACCTGCCGTTATGGCATCAGGACAATATCAGCCCCGGAAATTTCAGGCCAAAGTCGTGGACGTTCGTTCCATCAGCCACGACGTTTACCGGGTGGCGTTGGCATTGCCCCGGCGCCGTGATATCGCCTTTCATGCCGGGCAGTACCTGTCGGTGCTCTTGCCGGGTGCAGATCCCTGTTATTTCTCCATTGCCAGTAGCCCTGCGGCGGAAAACATTGAACTGCACATACAGGCGTCGCCGGACTGGGTGTCGGCACAGAAAGTGATTGACGCGCTGACCTCCGGCCAGGATGTCACGGTCGAGCTGCCCCATGGCAAGGCTTGTCTGTCAGCTGCTCCGGAAAAATCCTTGCTGCTGGTGGCAGCCGGCACCGGCTTTGCCCAGATGAAGAGCCTGGTGGAATACCTGAAGGAAACCACGTTCACTCATACGGTCAAGTTGTTCTGGGGCGTACGCAAGCATGAGGATATGTACCTGCGCTCTCTGGCGCAGCAATGGCACGAAGACTGGGATGCCTTTACCTTCGTGCCGGTAGTCGGCGACGACGAAGACAACGACTGGGGCGGCCACCATGATCAGTTGGTTCGGGCGGTCTTGGCCTCCGGGGCGGATTGGCGCAATACGGAAGTTCACGCCAGTGGCTCGCCGGCCATGGTGTACACGCTGATGGACGCACTGCTAGCGGAAGGGCTGCCCGAAGGGGCGTTTTTCTCGGATGTACTCGAGTACGCCCCAAGGGCCTGAGCTTTCAGGCCTTGGGCATGGGCAGTTCAGGCAGGCCGTTGTCGGTTTCCAGGCCCTGCATGAGCAGCTTGATGCTGGTTTCTTCTTCGCCCATATGGGCATTCAGCCGGCTCAGCTCGGCCAGGGCTTCCCGGCTGCGCTTGAGCTGCAGGCTGGTCTTGAAATACCCTTTTGCTTTACCCCAAAGCTCGTTTCGCAGGCTCAGGCGCCCCAGAGCCAGTAACAATTCAGGGTTGTTGGGGCGCTCTTTCAGCCATTGTTCTGCAACCAGCAGCTGTTCATCAGGCTGGTCGCCCTTCAGCCGGCCGTAAAGGTTGATCAGCTCATCGCTCCAATGATTTCTCAGCACCTTCCGCAACAGGGTTTCAGCCTGGGCCTCATCGCCCAGGCGCGCCAGTAAACGCGCGTAATCGCGGATAGTGTATTCGTCCCGGCGCACAAATCGTGGCAGCTCGTCCCACAATCGGGTCAGTGGCTCCAATGACGCCTCCGGGCGGTTCTTTTGTTCGCGCTCACAGTCTTCCGCTGCCCGCTCCAGCAGGTTGTGCCAAACCTGCCGCTCAAGATCGTCCAGTTCTTTCTCCGACAGCACGCTGCGTTTACGCAGTTCCGGTATCAGTCTGGACAGTTCACGCCAGTCTTCCAGCCTGAGATAGGTGTTTTTCAGCAGTTTCAGTACAAAAGGGTGGTGCGGTGATTCTTTGCGCAGCCTCAGCAGCGTCGCCAGTGCCTGCTCCAGTCGGTTACCTCCCAGTTGCAGCTGGGCCTGGGTCAGGCCAACCGCCAGGCTGGACCCGGGCGTGCTCTCGTAGGCTTTTCGCAGCAGGTCGTCGACTCCCTCGTGATCACCGGCCTCAAAGGCGGCCTGAGCCGCAGCAAGGTAGTTGATCAGCGGGGTGTCGGCGTGGCCGGCGGAGCTGGACAATAATTTTCTTGCTCTTGGCCAGTTGCCTTCGGCCAGTGACAGCAGCCCCTGCGTGGTGCGGCGCCGGGCACGTCGCTCGTTACCCCGGGCTACCCAGTTTGCGACCAGCCCGGTGCCCTCGCGGAAGCGTCTGAGGGTATTGAGGGTAAAAACACTCAAAGCAACCAGCACAACAATCAGCGCCAGCCCTACCCAGAAATTGGTTTCAATCAGGTAGTTGCCCAGGCTGATACGGATATAGCCCAGGTCATAGGTCAGGCCCAGGGATAGCCCGGTGCCAACCAGCAACGCGATCAGAATAATCAGCAGCAGGCGAATCATGAGTCACTGCCCCCGTTGGCACTGGCGGAGGGCTCACTGTCAGCCCCCAGGCGGCCCGCCAGGCGTTCTTTCAGCAGGTTCAGGGATTCACTGATATCCGGCAGATCTGGATCAACATTCTTGTCCGCAAGATCGCTCAGGGTATCGGAAAGCCCCCGAATGGCAGGGTTGGTGGCGTCGTACCATTCGCTGACAGTGGTCCGGGCCTTGTTCAGCGCCCGCTCATACAGGGGTTGATTGCCACGGAGCACGGCCATTTCAGCTTCTTCCAGCATCAATTGCAGGTTCAGCCTGGCCCAGGCGCTCTGGTCTGGTGACAGCAGCGGTTTGACCGGCTCGTCCATGCGGCGCACGACAACCACTTCTTTCAATGTGGCCAGGAATCGATTCCAGCCCCGGACGAATCTGTTGCTGCCATCTTCCGGCGCGGCAGGGTTTTCGGTCATGTCGAAACCCGGTGCCTGATCATGAACCAGAGCCTGGTCGGTCAGCTCGTTGATGCTTGCAATCGCAGCTTCGAGCTTCAGGTACAGCCCGGTGCGGTCGACGCCCTGAATGCTTCGGAGGGAGAGTATTTCTTTTGCCAGTTGTTGCCTGACCGGGTATACGCCAATGTCATCAGACTCGGCCAGAACCTCATCGGCAGATTCCAGTGCCGACAGGGCACCCCGGATGTCTTTCTCAATCATCAGCCGCTGGTTGCCAACCCTGAGAAGGTACTCGGCTTCGGCCAGAAGCCAGTCTGTGCGGGTGCGGTTGCCGGCCTCAAGCAGTGCCCGCGCGTTGTGATCGATCTGCCGTTGTTGGGTGGCAATCAGCTCGCGCTGTTCGGACAGTTTGCTTTCGAGCGCCTGGAGCCGCAGGTTCTGTTCGCCGCCGCGGCTGCCATAAAGGTCCTCTAGCTGGGCCGTATCCGCCCTGAGGTCCTGAATGGCCTGGAGGCCGGCTTTCTGTGTGTGCCACTGCTGCCAGTTCCAGAAGGCCAGTGCGATAACGAGTATCAGCGCAATAACGGTGACCAGCCAGATTGGCCACAATCGTGGCTTGCGGGCCTGGGTTGGCTCAACCGGGGCGGGTAATTGTTTTGTAGTTTCAGTCACGGGCATCCTTACTGGTTTATCCGTTGTTACCGGCTTCGGACGACAACCTTGAAGTCACACTGGCGACCAGGCTCTTGTCGTCCAGGCCATCGGGAACAAAAAGGTTCCGGTAGCCGTTAGCCCGGGCTTGTTCTGCAACGCGTTCTGCCGGGACGACCACGAGCGCGCTGCACCGATTCTGACGGTATTCGGGCGCTGCTTCATTCAGATTGTTCAGGGTTTCGCCCGAAAGCGCAATGATCACTTCAGGCTGAAAGCCGTCGAAAATCTCCTGCACCTGCTCTGGAGGATAGTACGGCTGGATGCGCCGGTACAGGGGCAGAGCGGTGACTTTGGCCCCCCTGTGCTCCAGGGTCTGGCGTATAAGCTCACGGCCATGCTCACCTCTGGCCAGCAGAACTTTCTCGCCTGCCAGGTTTTGCAGTGACGGCAGCGCCAGCAGTGCTTCGCTGGTCCAGCCCTGCTCTGGCTGTTGCGGTCTGAGCCCGTGGCTGAAAAACACCGCCGCCGTGCCGGAACCGACGCCGTACCACTGGATACCCATCGGTACCTGTGGCCACCAGTGGTCCACCTCATCGAGCAGCAGGCGAGCAGCAAAAGGGCTGACCGCTATAATGTGGTGAAAGTTGTCCAGCTCCTGCAGCAGGGTGCGTCGCTCAGGGGTTTCCGGAAGTGGCTCCCTGGCAACCAGAGGCATGAGCCGACATTCTGCACCGGCCGTCCGGAACGCCTCGGCAAGGCGAGACGCTTCCGGCTCTGGCCGGCAAATCAGAATTCGACGACCCTCGAGGCCTGCCCGGGTGTGTTGAGGATCAGGTTGGCGTGTGGCCATAAACTTCAGCCAGTACCTTGTCGGCGCCCATGGCCAACAACTGCTCGGCTAACTCACGGCCGAGGCGTTCGCCTTCGGCTCTGGGTGCGCGACCTTCGACACGGAAGATCTGTGTGCCATCAACCGCCCCTACCAGGCCGCGAAGCCATACGGTGTTGTCTTCTTCCAGCAATGCGTATGCGGCAATAGGCACCTGACAGCCTCCTTCCAGGCGGCGGTTCAGCGCGCGCTCTGCCTTGACCCGGTCAGCGGTGTCTGTGTGATTCAGGGGTTCCAGCAGCTTCAGCAGTTCGCTGTCTTCCAGCCGGCATTCAATGCCAAGTGCTCCCTGACCGACGGCGGGGAGCGATACAGTGTCTGGCATGCAGTAACGGATGCGGTCGTGGAAGCCCAGGCGTTTGAGGCCGGAGCTGGCGAGGACAATGGCGTCGTACTCGCCGGCGTCCAGTTTGGCCAGGCGGGTATTTACATTGCCGCGCAGCATCTTGATTTCGAGATCCGGACGATTGGCCCGGAGCTGGGTTTCGCGACGAAGGCTCGAGGTGCCAACGACCGCGCCCTGAGGCAGGTGCTCCAGGTTGTCGTACTGATTGCTGACGAAGGCATCGGTGGGGTCTTCCCGCTCGCAGATGGCGACCAGGCCCAGGCCTTCGGGAAATTCCATCGGCACGTCTTTCATTGAGTGTACGGCGAGGTCTGCGCGGCCATCCAGCATGGCCTCTTCCAGCTCTTTGACGAACAGCCCTTTGCCGCCAATCTTGGCGAGAGGGACATCCAGTATCTTGTCACCCTGGGTTTTGATTTTGATCAGCTCAACGCTGACGTGGCTATGAAGCCTTTCCAGCTCCGATTTGATGAATTCTGCCTGCCACAATGCCAGGGCGCTGCTGCGGGTTGCGATGCGAAGGATACGTTTGGACATGGCACTCACTGTCGTTCGGAAAAATGTGCCCCAAGGTTACCTCGTGATGGCAAAAAAGTCCCGTGGGAGAGGGTTTTGTACCCCTTATGTACCCCGTCAGGGGGAGGGCTGGTGCTCCTGAAGCCATTCGCGTACGTGACTGGTGTGTCGGCGGCTGACCGCAAGGGCCGTGGGGAGGTCTCTGAGTATCAGTACGCTTTGGCCATCCGGGTTTCGGCGCAGCGCCTGAATGAACCGGGCGCCTACCAGGGTGTGCCGGTGAATGCGCAGCAAGTGTTCCGGGTAGGCCTGCTCCAGCTCCTTGAGGGTGTAGTCGCACACGGTTTCACCGCGGGTGTGGTGAAGGGTGACGTACTTCTGGTCGGCTTCGCAGTAATGAATGTCGGCCAGCTCGATGAGTTCTGTGCCACGGTGGGTGCGCACGGCCAGTTGCCCGGTACTGCTGTCGGGTTCGCGGGTCAGTGCCTGAAGCTGCACCCTGTTGATCTTGCCCGCCCGCGCCAGTGCGTCGGCCAGGGCTTCCCGGCGCACTGGCTTGAGCAGGTAGGCAATAGCCCGGACATCAAACGCCTGGATGGCGTAGTGATCGTAAGCGGTGCAGAAAATGACCGCCGGAGGGTTGTGCAGTTGGCTCAGTTTTTCTGCCGCTTCCATGCCGTCCATACCCGGCATACGGATATCCAGTAACACAATGTCCGGTTCCAGTGCAGCGACCTTCTGCAGAGTGTCGTTGCCGTCAGAGGCTTCGCCGCACACCCGGTAACCAGGCAAGGTTTCCAGCAATCGCTGGATTCGTTGCCGGGCCAAAGGTTCGTCGTCGGCGATCAGGATGCGTTGGGGATCTTTGCTCATGGTGTTTTCTGATGGCTGAGGTGGTTGACGGTTCTGCGCGGCAGACGGAGCGTTACGGTGTAAATGTCGTTGTGCTGGCTTTGTTTCAGAACGGCCGGCTCGCCGAACAGCGCCACCAGTCTGGCCCGGGTGTTGGCCAGGGCAATCTGATTGCCCTGGTGTTGCCGCTCAATCGTCTCCGGTTTCGGGTTCTGCACCACCAGGTAGACAAAATTCGCTTTGGCATAGGCTTCTATGCGCACGGTGCCGCCGGCAGGCCTTGGCTGAATGCCGTGGTAGATGGCATTTTCCACCAGCGGTTGCAGGGTCAGCGGTGGGATAGCCTGTTGCTCCAGCCCTGGCTGTATCTCCCATTGCAGAGCAAGGCGGTCGCCGAGGCGCAGCGCTTCTATGGCCAGATAACGCTGGCACAGGTCCAGCTCCCGTTTGAGGGGGACCAGCTGATCATCGGTGCGAAGGCTGGCGCGAAACAGTTCGGACAGATCCAGTACCGCGTCTTCTGCCTGATCCGGATTGGTTGCGATCAGGCTGGCAATGGTGTTCATGCTGTTAAACAGGAAGTGCGGCTGAATTCTGGCTTGTAGTGAGGTCAGTCTTGCCTGCATCTCGGCTTCTCTTTGTTGCTGCCATTGGTGTTGAAGGTAGAAATAACGAAGCACCATGAGCGTTATCAGCAATGCCAGTAATAGCTTTTTTGCAACATTTTGCCAAAGCGTTATGCCGGGTTGAGAGTGCAGAACGCTGTCGGCGAACAGGCTGAATGCCAGCACATCCAGCAGTACAAGGCTGATGATGGCGAGCGTGGCGTGAGCAACGCTTCGCTGCGCCAACCAGGGTCGCAACAGGCATATAAGAGCGGCGCTGGTGAGGGTGGTCCACTGGACAAACAGAGAAAGCAGGCCGAAATAGTTCCAGTCAATCCAGCTGGCTTCGGCCTGAACAATGGACAGCACCAGTACCAGCAGTTCGCTGGTGATCAGCATCATGAACACGGCGCGCACCCGGCACAGGTCCGGTACATAGAAGCCGGCGGTCTCCCGTTTGCTGATGCCTTTGTCTGGTTTCAGGGGTGTCTCCTTAACACGGGTCGGAATGCTATACTCTCGCCACTTTTCACTTACCTATTACCGGCTACGATGTTGCCGGGCTGTCAGCAGGAAAGATAGACCATGACGGATCAGAAAAAGTCTGACCAGACCACAACCTCCGAAAAACCCTGGGGCGGCCGTTTCAGCGAGCCCACCGATGCCTTCGTCGAGCGCTTTACCGCATCGGTCGGTTTTGACCAGCGGTTGTATCACCATGATATTACCGGCTCTATTGCCCACGCCACCATGCTGGCGAAAGTGGGTGTATTGACCGATGACGAGCGCGATCAGATTATCGACGGCCTGAAGGGCGTTAAAGAAGACATCGAAGCCGGTCGGTTCGAGTGGTCCGTCAGTCTGGAAGACGTGCACATGAACATCGAAGCCCGGCTGACCGACCGCATCGGTATTACCGGCAAGAAGCTGCACACCGGCCGTAGCCGGAACGACCAGGTTGCGACCGATATCCGCCTGTACCTGCGCGACGAAATCGATGTCATCGCTGAAGAGCTGAAGCGGCTGCAATCCGGTTTGCTGGACCTCGCCGAGCGTGAAGCCGACACCATTATGCCTGGCTTCACTCATTTGCAGACCGCCCAGCCGGTGACCTTTGGTCATCATCTGCTGGCCTGGTACGAAATGCTGGTACGCGATGCCGATCGCCTGCAGGACTGCCGTAAGCGGGTGAACGTGATGCCTTTGGGTGCCGCAGCACTGGCCGGCACGACCTACCCGATTGATCGCAACCTGACGGCCCAGTTGCTGGGCTTCGAGCGCGCCTCTGAAAACTCCCTGGATTCGGTCAGCGATCGGGATTTCGCCATCGAGTTCTGTAGCTTTGCTGCACTGCTGATGACTCACATGTCCCGCTTCAGTGAAGAGCTGGTGCTGTGGACCTCGGCCCAGTTCGATTTCATCGATCTGCCGGATCGTTTCTGTACCGGTTCGTCCATCATGCCCCAGAAGAAAAACCCGGATGTGCCGGAGCTGGTGCGCGGCAAGACCGGCCGGGTAAACGGCCATCTGATCAGCCTGCTGACCCTGATGAAAAGCCAGCCGCTGGCCTACAACAAGGACAACCAGGAAGACAAAGAGCCGCTGTTCGACACCGTTGACACCATTAAAGGCTGCCTGAAAGCCTACGCGGACATGATTCCGGCGATCCGGGCGAAAGCCGACAACATGCGAGTAGCGGCCAAGCGCGGCTTCTCCACGGCGACGGACCTGGCGGATTACCTGGTGAAGAAGGGCGTGCCGTTCCGCGATGCCCATGAAATCGTCGGTAAGTCCGTGGCCTTTGGTGTTGCCGAAAGCCGCGATCTGTCGGAAATGACGCTGGCAGAGCTGCAGCAGTTTTCGGACGTGATTGCGGACGATGTGTTTGACGTGCTGACGCTGGAAGGCTCGGTGCAGGCCCGTGATCACCTGGGTGGCACCGCGCCGGCTCAGGTTCGGGCTGCAGTCGCTCGCGCGCGGGCGGCACTTAAGTAACGAGCAAGCCGCCGGAGCCCGGCGTTGGGGTGCCTACACCCCCCCCCCGCCGGGTTTTTCAGCCGCCAATGCGGCCGGTGCTCAGTTCCACCGCTGCGGGTGCCAGTGACTCCAGTGGCCTGGGCTCCGCCAGTCGATAACCTTGTCCGAAGTGAATGCCCAGCGTACGGACTTTTTGCAGCGTTTTGTCGCTTTCGATAAACGTGGCGACGGTTTCCTTACCTGCCGCTTCCGCAATCCGGTGCAGTGCGTCCACCATGATCTGTTGCACGGGGTCATCTTCCAGGTGGTTCATGATGCGCCGGTCCAGTTTGATAATGTCCACCGGCAGGTTGGCCGCCAGGCTATAGCTTTCAACCGAGGCTCCCGCACCTTCCAGAGCAACCCGACATCCGACCTGATGCAGGGCGTCGCACAGCACGGCGACTTCATCCGGGTACTGAGTGGCATGGGACTCCCGGATCTCCAGACAAAAACAACGAGCCTGAAAAGGTGACTGGGCGATCATCTGCTCCATAAAATCAGCAAAAGTGTCGTCCAGTACTGTCGCAAGGGACAGGTTAAAACCGCAGTATTTAAGCCGGGGCTCCAGCAAGCGGTGCTGGCCAAGCCATTCTATGGTCTGGCGAATCACCTGGCGGTCGAGTTTTTTTGCCAGGTCGAAGCGCTCGGCAACGGGCAGGAAATGGTCTGGCTTCAGGGGGGCGTGGTTCGGGCCTGCGGGGATGCGGCACAGAATTTCGATATGATCGCCCCAGGTAACACTGGCAACGGGTTTGAGCGCCTGATATGCCAGAATCAGGGAACCTTCATCCAGAGCCTCGCGCAGTTGCTTGAGCTGCCAGTCGCTCCCGGCCTCCTTGTTCTGTTCGGGGGGCAGAGCATGCGCGGTGTGAATGCGGTTTCGGCCAGAGGTTTTTGCCGTATGGCAGAGGTCGGCAGCCTGAGTCAGCAACAGTTCTGGCTGCTCCGGGGTGCCGTTGCCCATGACCAGCAATCCCCCACTGACGGTGGTTTGAAGTAATTGACCTTGCCACTCGAACTGGAACTGGCTGATCTGCTCCCGCACGTCGTCGGCAATCTTGCGGGCGCGGGATTCCGGGCAGTTTTCAATAAACAGCGCAAAGGTGTCGCCCGCCAGTCGCGCCAGCGCGTCCCGTTGTCGAACGCGAAGGCCAAGCATGCCGGCCAACTCGCGTAAATACCGGTCGCAGGTGCCACTGCCAGCGATGTCGTTGAACTGCTCAAAACTGTCCAGGTCCAGAAACAGCAGGCCATCCGTTGTCTGTCGCTTGCGCTTGTGGCTCATGGCACGCTCAAGGTGCTCGATGAACGAGCGGCGGTTCATCAGGCCGGTGACCGGATCATGGCGCATGCGGTAGTCGCCGCTGCTGCTTTGCTGCACACGACTGGTGATGTCCCGTGCTATGTGGACCGCCCCTACCACCTCATTCTGGGTGCCCCGAATACTTTGGAAGTGAAACTCGAAGACCGGAAATCCTTCGCCCTGACGATTCAGCGGCATTTCGGCAACGAAATGGTCGCGGTCAAACGCCCGTTGCCACAAACGCTCGATCAGGCGGCGCTCGTTCGGAAAGTCGCTGAGCAGTGATTTCAGGTTGTCGCCGGGCTGAGGCTCAAGGTTGAATGCCGTTTTGAATTGTTGTGCCCAGGGCGAGTTGAAGTGCAGAAGGTTGAAGTGGGTGTCGACCGCAACCATCAGGTCGGGGGTAGCGGTTGCTGTAGCTTCAAGTAACCGCTGGGCCTGTTGTTTCTGCAGATCATGACGCATGGCCTCGCTGTGGTTGATCATTACGCCGCCGAGCTTCTGCACCCGGCCGCCGCTTTTAAGGGCTCGCCCCGCGAGGGTAACGCGCAACATGCGCTGTCGGCTGGTCATTACCGGTAATACCATGCTGAAGGGCTGCCCGCTTCGTATGCATCGGCGGAACAGGGCGCGCACGCGGTTCTGGCTTACCTGGCAATAAAACAAGGCCTGCTCGGGAGAAAGTTCAGTGCCGGGCCGAAGTTCCAGAAGGCGGTACATGCCTTCTGACCAGGAAAGCTCGTTGGATGGAATGTCCAGCTCCCAAAGACCGAAGCCGGCACCCTGCTCGGCGAGCCTGAGCAGGCGATCATCCATGTCGGCGCTGTCTTTGAGGACGATTGAGGCACTGGCGGCGTGATCCGCGTCGCGGGTTTCAAGGCGAAGGCCAAGCGTGGCCGTAAAGAAAAAGCCGTCCTTGTGCCGGAAGGTCACCAGTACCGTTTGCCCGTCATCAAGCAGGTGTCTGTGAGCAGGGGCAAACGGGTCATCCTGCCGGGAGGCCAGAATGCGTTGAACAGACAGTTCAACAAGCTCACCGGAATCATAGCCGAACATGGCCTCAGCATGGCGGTCAGCCTGAATGATCCGGCCGTCGTCGTCGACCCGAAGCTGGGTTGCGTGGATCGGCGGGCCTGCAGGATCGGGTCGATAGCGTTCAATCAGGAATTCTTTCACAGCGCACATGCCTCATCGGGATCTTTCGGTTCCGGAGACATCCGGAAACCGGTCGTTCTTTTATTTGTTTGCCGGTTTTGCCACGATTCGTCCATCATACTGACTATCAGTCCGAAAATAACCTCTTGCCGGAGCTCCCTTGACCGTTCAAGCACTGCCTATTGTTCTCGACTTTGAGGATGGCATTGATCGCAAAACCCTGCGGCGGCTGCGGGACCGGTTTCTGTCGGTGAACCGGCAGCGCTGGGAGCGAGCCTGTTCGGCGCTGACGTACCGGCAACAGATTGTACTGGAACTGTTGCCGATGGTTTTTCATCGCAATCATCCGGCGCTGCCCGGGTACCTGGACGGCGACTGTCCCCAGGGTTTGAGCAACTATACCCCGTCAAGCCGTGAGCTCAGTGCTGCCAGACGGTTTGCCCGCAGTTTCAGTGATCGGGATAAAGGCATCAGAAAGCCGGATCTGGACAGCCTGTTTCTGATGGGCAGCCCCGGCACTCTCGGACACTCAGTCGCCAGCGATCTGGATGTATGGCTATGCCATCGGGAGGATCTTTCCGGGCACGGTATTCGCTGCCTGGAGCGCAAGGCAGAAAAGCTCACGGAATGGGCCGCGGGCCTGGGGGTGGAGCTGCATGTATTTGTGTTCTCTGCCGCCGACTGGCGCCAGGGCCGGCAGCGGGCTGAGGTTGCCGGTGAGAACTGCGGCAGTGCCCAGCATTTTCTTCTGCTGGATGAGTTCTACCGCACCAGCATTCATCTGGCGGGCCAGTACCCTTTGTGGTGGCTGATCCCGGCCGAGTTTGAGGTGGACTACGAACAGTGCCGGCGCAGGTTGATCGAGTGCCGGTTCATTAAAGCCAGTGACTACATCGATTTCGGAGCAGTACCAAACATTCCCGCTGAGGAGTTTCCTGGCGCCGGTATCTGGCAGCTGTACAAGGGGATCGACGCCCCCTGGAAATCTATCCTCAAACTCCTGCTTATTGAGTGTTACGCCACCGCCGAAGGTGAGCCTTTGCTATCGGCGGCGTTCAAACGCGCGGTGTATGAGGGCCGGATAGACGCTGATGACCTGGACCCTTACATCATGCTTTACCGACGTCTGGAGCGTTGGCTTCTGGCCCAGGAGTCACCGGAACGCTTGGAACTGGTGCGCCGGAGCCTGTATCTGAAGTCCGGTTTGCCCTTGTCCAGAGTGGGGCCGGCCGGCGACCAGTGGCGAATCAATTTGCTGCTGAGCCTGGTGCGCCATTGGGGCTGGACCGACGGTGAAGTGCAGGCCATGGATGACCGTCAGCGCTGGAGGGCAGAAGACGTCACCGGACTGCGCAGGCACATTGTGGCGGAGTTGACCCACAGTTACCGGCTGTTGTCCCGGATGGCGCGGGAACAGGGCACAGACGCCGCGATCAGCCCAAATGATATCAATCTTCTGGGCCGCAAGCTGTATGCCGCGTTCCAGCGCAAGGCCGGAAAAGTAGAGCTCATCAATCCCGGGCTGGTGCCTTCGCTGGCGGAAGAGAACTTGTCGTTCCATCATCAATCCGAGCAAGGCGGTGAGGGCAATGGCTGGCTGCTGTATCGTGACCTTGAGGACCCTTCCGATGCGTTCTGGCAGCCGGTCATCCGGCGCGCGGGTAACCTTGCTGAGTTGCTGGTCTGGAGCTACAGCAATGGGCTGCTTAACCGGACCACGCGGCTGAATGTCCGGGCCGGAACCAGCGCGGCAACGGTTTCGGAGCTACGGGAAGTGTTGGGCGTGCTGGCAGAGGCGTTGCCATTTCCCATAGCACCCGCACACCGGGAAGCGCTCGCCAGAGGTGTGCGCCCCCTGGCGAGCCTGTTGCTGGTCAACGTGGGCGTAGACCCTCAGGAGCACCTGACCGAGCGCGGACTGCACAAACTAAGTGCCCGAAACGATTCCCTGGGGTTCAGTGGCGGCCGGGATAATCTGGTGATGACGCTGGACCAGATCACCTTGAACAGCTGGCACGAAGTCAGCCTGCAACATTACGCGGCCGGCGACACGCTGATTCAGTGTCTGAAGAATGTGCTGGCCCAGGTGGCCATGAGCCCTGCAGAGTTGCCGGCGATTCGGGTGTGGGCGCCCAGCCGGGGGCACGGAAATGCCATAGCTCGCAGGGTCAGCGAATTGTTTGCCGATGTGCTGAGGCAGTTCTTTGCGGGCGGGGCGGGGCCGCATCCGCTACGTTACGTTATCGAGATGGACCACCGGTACTTTCTGCTGCAGTTTTCGGGCCGGGAGCCGGGGTTTCTGGCACTCGAAAGCCACGAGGCACTGATGGATGCCCTTTTGCAGCCTCAGGAACACTACCTGCCCGTCGTGCCAGATCGTTACGCTCTGCAGGACCGGCCGGCGCTGAGGGCCGTATGCGCGGCATCCGAGGCGGGGAGCATACAGGTGTTTTGGCAGCATAATGGCTCGGAAGGCCAGCTCTGGGTGGTGGATGAACAGGGCAGTATCTGGACGCAAACCCAGCAGGCGGAAAATCGTCGCCACTTGTTGGGCCCGCTGCTGCGTTTCCTGGATAACCTGGTGGAGCGCAGGCAGTTGCGCCAGGCCGACAACCAGCATGCGCTGGGCGGAATCCGGTGCTATGAAATGATTTGCCGCGATGGCCGCTGGCAGGCTGAAGCCCGACCGTCCTACGCGGCCAGCTTGCCGGCTTCCGGGCTGGAGGTTCAGGCCGTAGGCGTGCAGGAAGGCGAGAATAATTTACGATTCGACCTGTATTGTGACGACCAGGAATTTACCGCCCAGGAGTACGGCGACCGCCTGATTCCGGCAGTTGCCCACTACATTCGCTCGCTGCGCCGAAGTAACGAGCCCTATCCGGTCTACCTGACCGACCTGCATTTGCCCCACGATATGGCTTCGCAAGGGTATCAGCGCGACATCCAGACCAGTCAGTACCTGCACTACCGTAGTCTGCTCGAAGACGCTCTGAACCGACATCTGCTCTGAGCGCATGCGTTCCTCGCGATGCGGGGCGGGTGTCGGGTATACTTCGGGCATTATTCACACAGGGGTAAGGGTATGCAGGCTGTACAGATGCGTCGCCCGGGCGTTGCCGCACTTTTGCTGTTGGCTGTGCTCGCTGTTGCCGGTTGCGGCCAGAAAGGGCCGTTATACCGGGAATTGCCGCCGGAAGTGCTCCAGGAGGCTCAGCCAGCCAGCGATGACCGCGGGCAGAGCGAGCAGCCAGAGCCCTGAGTACCACTTTTACCCTGCCCAAAGAGTTCAGGAACAGCATGGATCATTTCAATTACCGTCATGGCGAGCTTTACGCCGAGGATGTACCCGTCGCCGATATTGCGGAGCGCTTTGGCACGCCGGCTTACGTCTATTCCCGCGCTACCCTGGAGCGCCATTATCGTGCCTATGACGATGCCCTCAGCGGGCGCCCGCACCTGGTGTGCTATGCGGTCAAAGCCAACAGCAATCTCGCGGTTTTGAATGTGCTGGCCCGATTGGGCGCTGGCTTTGATATCGTGTCTGCCGGTGAGTTGGAGCGAGTGCTGCGGGCCGGTGGCGACGCCGGCAAGGTGGTGTTTTCCGGTGTTGGTAAGCAGGAATGGGAAATGAAGCAGGCACTGCAAGCCGGTGTGCGCTGCTTTAATGTTGAATCCGACACCGAGCTGGACCGTTTGAACCAGGTGGCCGGAGAGCTGGGCGTGAAGGCGCCGGTGTCTCTGAGGGTGAATCCGGATGTTGATGCCGGCACACACCCCTACATTTCAACGGGCCTGAAGGAGAACAAGTTCGGTATCGATATCGCCGATGCGCCCCGGGTCTATGCCCGCGCTGCGAGTCTTCCCAACCTGGATGTCCATGGTGTGGATTGTCACATTGGCTCCCAGTTGACCACAGTGTCGCCATTTCTTGACGCGCTCGACAGGGTGCTGGCACTGATTGATGCGCTGTCGGAGCAGGGTATTAATATCCGCCATCTGGATATGGGGGGAGGTCTTGGCGTGACGTATAACCAGGAGCAGCCGCCTCAGCCAGCCGACTACGTGAAAGCCGTCGACGAAAGAATGGGCGACCGGACGCTTGAACTGATTCTGGAGCCGGGCCGCTCCATTGCGGCCAACGCAGGTATTCTGGTCACCCGTGTGGAATTCCTGAAGTGTACTGAGCACCGAAACTTCGCGATTATTGATGCCGCCATGAATGATTTGATCCGCCCTGCGCTCTACAGTGCCTGGCAGGCCATTATTCCGGTCCGCCCCCATAAGGACGGTGAGGAAAAAGCCTGGGATCTGGTGGGGCCGGTCTGCGAAACCGGCGATTTCCTGGGTAAAGACCGAAACCTCAGGCTGCAGCCCGGTGATCTGCTGGCGGTTCGTTCGGCGGGCGCCTACGGCTTCGTGATGGCCTCCAATTACAATACCCGTAACCGCCCGCCCGAGTTGATGGTTGATGGCGATCAGGTGCATGTGGTTCGCCGCCGGGAAACTCTGGAAGACCAGCTGGCGCCGGAAAGTTGCCTGCCGGAATGAACGGGGAGCCTGACATGACTCAGCAAAGACGGGGGCAGGGCCCGCTGCTCCGGTTCACCAAAATGCACGGGCTGGGCAATGACTTCATGGTGGTTGATGCAATCAGCCAGCAGTTTCGCCTGCGCCCGGAGATGATCCGGGAACTGGCGGACCGGAATTTTGGCATCGGCTTTGACCAGCTGCTGGTGGTCGAGCCTCCGGGCCTGCCGGACGTGGATTTCCGTTACCGCATCTTCAACGCCGATGGTTCGGAAGTGGAGCAGTGCGGCAACGGTGCGCGTTGTTTTGCCCGGTTTGTTCGGGATCAGCGTCTGACCAACAAGCGGGTGATCCGGGTTCAGACGGCCAAAGGCGTGATAGAGCTTAAGATCGGCAAAGACGGCCTGGTTCTGGTCAACATGGGTGTGCCGGAGCTGAATCCGCCCGCGATTCCGTTTGCTGCCGATAGCCAGAAAACAGTCTACACCGTCGATGTGGATGGCCAGAGCGTCGAACTCTCTGCCGTGTCGATGGGCAATCCCCACGGTGTCCTGGTGGTGTCTGATATCGACACAGCCCCGGTGGAGTCGCTGGGGCCATTGCTGGAAAAGCATCCGCGCTTTCCGGCCCGGGCCAACATTGGTTTTCTGCAGATCATCGATCGCACCCACGCCCGCTTGCGGGTGTTTGAGCGAGGCTCCGGTGAAACACTGGCCTGTGGCAGTGGCGCTTGCGCCGCCGTGGTTGCCGGCAGGCTTCGGGGTTTGCTGGATGCACGGGTAAACGTTGAGCTGCGAGGAGGCCCGCTGGTGATCGAATGGCAGGGGGAGGGTACCCCTGTTATGATGGAGGGCCCTGCGTCCACCGTATTTGAAGGCCAGTTGCGGCTGCCGGGCGAGGTTCCGCCCCGCCGCAGACGAAGCCCGAGAACCCATAAAACCAGGCCCTGACGGTTCAGGAGAACTCCATGACAGAACAAACGGCCCGCCAGAAGGCCGGCGAACTCACCCGGGAACAGGTTGCCGACTATTTGCGCGCCAATCCTGATTTTTTCGTTGAGCAGGACGAACTGCTTCGAAGCCTGACGTTGCCCCACGACAGCGGTCGGGCCATTTCCCTGGTGGAACGTCAGGTGCATTTGTTTCGCGAGCAGCGGGACACACTGCGCAGTGAGCTGGTTGAGCTGGTGTCCATCGCCCGTCACAACGATCGCTTGTTCGAGAAGAGCAAACGCTTGCTTATGCAGGTGATCGAGGCCAGAAACCTGACCGATATGGCCTCGGCTATTGATGACAGCATTCGTGGTGATTTTGGCCTCGATGCTGCCTCGGTTCTGTTATTCAGTGACGCCGATAAGGCCGGCCAGTCACAGGGTGCGTTGCACATCGTCGATGAAAAGCAGGCTCGGGAACGACTGGGCTCGTTACTGGAGGGCGACCGTGCCGTGTGCGGCCACTTCGGTGAAAGCGAACGCGCTTTTCTGTTTCCCAACCGGGACGAACCCATTGCCTCGGTGGCGCTGATGCCCCTTCGTCATGAGGGGCTGGTCGGGGTGTTTGCGGTGGGGAGTTGCAAACAGGGATACTTCGATCAGAGCATGGGCTCGCTGTTTCTGAGTTACATCAGCGACACGCTGAGCCGCTTGTTGCCGCCCGTGCTTAAGCGCCACGGCACTGAAGCCGCGACCGTGTCAGATCTGACCGTGGAGAGCGGTCAGGGGTGACCGTGGCGGAGTCCTCAGACAATCTGCCGCAATCGCTGTCTGGCTCGCTGGCCGATTTTGCCAGCCATCTGGAGTCAGAAAAGCGCCATTCCCCTCGCACCTGCGAGCATTATCTGCGTGACCTCCAGCGCCTGGCGGTCTGGCTTGTTGAGAGCGGCACGGAGCGCTGGGGCAACCTGACCAGTCATGAAGTGCGCCGCTACGTGGCCCGGCTCAGCAAAGACGGCCTTGGCGGCCGGAGTATCGCAAGGCACCTGTCCGCTATTCGTCGTTTTTACCAGTACCTGCTCAGGGAGGGCCTGGTAAAAGACAATCCTGCTCTCGATATCCGTGCCCCGAAAAGCGGTCGCCGCCTGCCCAAGGTCGCCGACGTGGATCAGCTCAATCACCTGCTTGACGTTAACCCGGATGACCCTCTGGAAATACGGGACCTGGCGATGTTTGAGCTGATGTATTCGTCTGGCCTTCGGCTGTCGGAGCTGGCGGGCCTCAATCTGACCGCCCTGGATCTGTCAGGCCATGAGGTTCGCGTGCTGGGTAAAGGTAATAAGGAGAGAATCCTGCCTGTGGGCGGTAAGGCCGCTGCCGCCCTCGGTCGCTGGCTGGCGTGCCGGAAGGCGTTTGCGGGCGAAGGTGAACCCGCGGTTTTTCTCAGTCAGCGTGGGAGCCGTCTGAGCCGCCGCAGTATCCAGGCCCGCCTGGCTCGATGGGGGGTCGTGCAGGGTGCAGACCAGCGCCTGAACCCGCATATGCTACGCCATTCATTTGCCAGTCATATGCTGGAATCCAGTGGTGACTTGCGGGCCGTTCAGGAACTGCTGGGCCATGCGGACATCGCGACGACTCAGGTCTATACTCATCTTGACTTTCAACATCTTGCCCGGGTTTATGACCAGAGCCATCCCCGGGCCCGTCGGCGATCACCTGCCGGTTCATCGGATAAATTCAGTGATCCTGCCGGCCACTGAGGGAGTAATTCATGGCATCGGAAGAGTCCTGGAAGGAGAAATACCTTCAGGCCCTGAGTGAGGCAGAGCGGCACGAGCACCAATGGCAGACGCAACGGGAACTGCTGGAGCGAATGCTGGTGCGTACCAGCCTGGCGTCAGAAGGTCAGCGGCCTGAGCTCGATAGCCTTCTGGGTCGCCTGAGATCAGACATCCGTCGCCAGACCATCGATGTGGAAACCTGGCGGCAGTTGCAAGAACAGATCGACCGGCAGATCGCCCTTCTGGATGATCCACAGCCGCCTGCAACCTCCCATGTTCCGGTTTCGGAGCAGCACAAATCGGTTGTGGCAGGTGACAGCACCGACATTTCGGATACCGACAATCGATTGATAATTGCCCGTCGTGTCGGCCAGTTGCTGGGGCAACTGCTAGGTCAGGTAACACTGGGGCCAGAGGCAGAAGCCAAAGCCCGGGAGCTTCAGAATACGCTGCTGTCCAGCAACGATTGGTCGGTTCTGCGCCAGGGCCTGAACCAGGTGGCCGAGCTGGTCATCGAGGCCGTTACCCGCAGCCAGCGGGAATTCGAGGCCTTCCTGAAACGCCTGGATGATCGCCTCGAAACCTTGCGTCAGCATTTTTCTCAGCAGTCGGTAACGCAGATATCGAGGCAGGATGACACCGAGACGCTGGATCGGGAAATTCGGGATGAGCTGAGCCGAGTCAGCGACGATATCACCAAAAGCCAGGATCTGGATGGCCTGAAAGTCTCCGTCAGCCAGCGCCTGGAGTTTATCGGCAACGCCCTGGGGCGCTTCCGGCTGCGTGAAAAACAGCGGGAAACCCTGCAGTCCCAGCAGCTGGAGGCCATGCAGCACAAAATTGCGGCCATGGAAGCCCACTCCGAGCAGATGAAGACTCAAGTCCGTAAAGAGCGGGAACGCGCAATGACGGACCTGCTCACCCAGCTACCCAATCGTGAAGCCTGGCAGGAACGCCTGTCCTTTGAGTACAACCGGTGGCAGCGTTATCACCACGCGCTCACTGTGGCGGTGATTGACATTGACTTGTTCAAACGCATCAACGACTCCTATGGCCACAAGGCCGGCGATCGCGTTCTGCAGCTGGTCGCCCGCGAGCTGAGCAGTCGCCTGAGAACCACGGATTTTATTGCACGGTATGGCGGTGAAGAGTTTGTTCTGCTGATGCCGGAAACGTCGGTGGAGGATGCGGTGGTGGTGATTGATCAGCTTCGGGAATACGTTGCAGGGTTACCTTTTCATTTCGGAGGCAAGCCGGTCACCATCACCTTTTCGGCAGGGTTGTCGGAACTGGTGGATGGTGACACGGAAGACACGGTATTCGATCGCGCCGACCGGGCGCTCTACCAGGCTAAAGAGGCCGGGCGCAATTGCGCAGTTGCAAACTGACGCAGGCAACCCTTTGAATCAAGAGGATATGCAGTGACGTTTTTTTCCCGGCTGTTGTTAAGTCTGGTGATGGGCCTGTTGGCGGCCGTTGCACTGGCCGACCCCCCGCAAGTGTCACCGGCGCCGGTTCTGGGTCTGGAGGATCTGGAGTGGTTGAGCCGGCAGGAAAGCATCCGGGTTGAAATTCGCCACAGTCAGATGCCGTTGATTTTTGACAGCG
Source organism: Marinobacter sp. SS5-14b (assembly GCF_030541005.1). Taxonomy (GTDB): domain Bacteria; phylum Pseudomonadota; class Gammaproteobacteria; order Pseudomonadales; family Oleiphilaceae; genus Marinobacter. The sequence continues at coordinate 673,564 of NZ_JASSVM010000002.1, forward strand.
GCCAGGGCGAACTGGTCGGTATCTGGGCCGACTACCTAGCCAGGCTATCCGACAAACTGAACTTGCCTGTTCAGCCGTTTATGGCGACAGCGCAGGACCTGCCCTCCGACTTGGTGCTGACCACCCGGATTCCAGGCTCCCCGGTGATTCCGGGTTTGCGCCACACAACTCCGCTGATGAGCCTGACCTATGGGGTTTTTGTGAATGCCGGTGATGCGGCATTTCGCACGCTGTCGGACCTGGAATCGGCCAATGTGGCGATCATCGGCGACGACCCCAACCAGTTTCCATTGCTGGACCCGGTGGACAGTTTTACCCCGGTGCCGGTTGCCAGTCTCGGTGAGGCCGTCAGCCAGGTGCTTTCTGGCGAGGCCGATGCCTTCCTGGCGCCAGTGCCCGTGGTTTCCGATTATCTGGAATCGGCCATGATCAATGGTGTCGGGCTGGCGGTGTTGCTGGATAACCGGCCGGTTGATGTGGTGCTGCAGGTGCCGGTTGAAGAGGGGCAGCTGTTCAGAATTGTTGAGCGCGCAATCGCATCCCTCAGCCACAATGAACATCGGGAGATCCGTCAATCCTGGTTACAGGCCAGCATGCCGGCGCTTGAGGGCCGGGGTGTTGCGTTGACGGCGGCGGAGCAGGAGTGGCTGAAAAATAATTCGGGTCTCAAGGTGGGCTTGAGAAGCGACTGGCCACCTTTTGAGTTCGAGCAGGATGGCCGCGCCGCCGGGCTGGTGGCCGATCTCGTCACCCGGCTGGAAGAGACCCTGGGTACACGCTTCACCAGAGAGCTGATTGCCACCCGCGCTTCAGCGGAAGACCAGCTGAGAAACGGTGATGTTGATGTGCTTCCGGGCATGTCCCGGACGCCGCGAACGGAACAGGAGTTCCTGTTTACCCGTGCTTATGTGTCGGTACCGATTGCCCTGGCCATCCGGGATAGTGGTCGTTTTATCGGTGATCTCAGAGAACTGCGGAATGAAAAAGTGGGCGTGGTCAACCGTCAGGCCAGCCATGACTATCTGCTGATCAACCACCCGGACCTGGATCTTTACCCACAACAAACGATCGAAGATGGCCTGTTAGCGCTTTCCAATGGTGATCTTGATGTCATGGTTACCCACATCCCGGCGGTCAGCTACACCGTCGCAAGGCTTGGGCTTTCTAATCTCAGAATAACCAGCATCACGCCCTACCAATACGACCTGAGGCTGGCGGTGCGAAAATCCAGCCCGGAGCTTCATCGCATTCTCAACAAAGCCCTGGGCAGCCTGCCCGCTTCGGAAGCGGAAGCCGTTTATAACCGCTGGATTCACCTGGATATCGAGCAGGAGACAGATTACACCGTCGTGCGCCGGATTATCCTGATTGCCGTGGTGGTGGTGCTGATTTTCCTGTACTGGAACCGAAAACTGTCGTTGGAAGTGGATGAACGCATTCGCTCTGAGAATGCCCTGCGCCGCAGCGAAGATGAGCTGCGGGCTGCAAAGCTGGAGGCAGAGCGACTGGCCCGGGAGGCAGAGACCGCAAGCCGGGCCAAAAGTGAATTTCTGGCCAACATGTCCCATGAAATCCGAACCCCGATGAACGCCGTTATCGGCTACAGTGATCTGCTGTTTAACTCGGTAACCGATCCCCAACAGCGCAATTACCTGAATGCGATCCGTGCGGGTAGCCGAAGCTTGCTGATGCTGATCAACGACATACTGGACCTGTCGCGGATTGAGGCCGGTAAAATGCGCCTGGATTTTGGCCCGGTGTCTGTGCGCCGGTTGCTCAGTGACGTCCGGCACATCTTTGACCTGCGGGCCACCGAGCAGGGCATAACCCTGGAAGTCAGTGTGGGGTCGGGAATGCCTTCGGCCATGATGCTGGATGAGACCCGACTGCGGCAGGTTCTGTTCAACCTGGTGGGCAATGCCATCAAGTTTACCCACGAAGGCGAGGTCACCGTTCGTGCGGTGGCCAAACTGCTGGGAGAGCCTGACGAAGAGGAGTCAGAGGTCAGGTATTACCGTCTGGTCGTGACCGTATCCGACACGGGTATTGGTATTGCGCCAGACCAGCGGGACCGTATTTTTGATGCGTTCGAGCAGCAGGAAGGCCAGAGTTCCAGGCGTTATGGTGGCACAGGGCTTGGTCTCGCCATCAGCCGTAAGCTGGTGGAAATGATGGGCGGAGAGCTGACGGTGAAAAGTGAGCCAGGGGCTGGCTCCACCTTCAAAGTCGTGTTGCCGAGAGTGGAGGCCACCGTAGAAGAAGCCGAAGATGACGGAGCTCCTGAGGAATCCGAGCGTTTGCTGGCCCAGACCATGAGTATGCAGGAGCGTGGCTGGCTGCGGGAAAGCCTTGCGGAAGACTTCGGTGACGAATGGCAGGACGTTCGTGAGAGCGGCGACCCGGAGCAGATGAAAGCTTTTGCACTGAGAATCATCGATTGGGGCCAGCGCCACCGCTCCCTGTCGGTTACCCGTTATGGCGAAAAACTGCTGTCGGATGTGGAAGCGTTTAATCTGGATGCGGTCAATACGGCGCTTGAGGCATTCCCCCGGCTTCTGGGCCAGGGTGGGTAGCCGGGCTCAAAGGCAGTCGAACTGGGACTGGCGATCAAACGCCACGGCCACCATGTCGTACCCCGAGTCTGACAGGGACCGGATCAGTTGCCGGTCTTTGAGTAGCGTCATGCACACCTTGTGTACGCTGGCTTGCAACTGCTCTGCGGGAGGTTGCTGGCCTTTGAAGCGAAAATCCACCACCAGATACTTGCGATCGACTGCAGCCGGCTCGGGGATGTCCTCCCGCTCTATACTTTCATAGCCGATATAAGTGGCCTCAGCGGTTGGAAAGACCTGCTGCATCAGCACATCGAGGTTCTCTGCCTGTGCGCCAGGAGCGGCAAGGCAAGCCGCAAGGGTCGATGTCAGGGCCAGTGATCGAATGTTCATGGGTGCATCTCGCCGGGGAGTTAGTCAGCTTCCGTGTAACCAAATGTAAAATCTCGTTACTTTAGATTATTGCAGAGAGTGTCGTTATTTTCTGCACATACCGAAGCGATTTTTCAATTGTTTGCAAAGCTGACACGATTTGCGGGGTGAGGATTAACACGAGTCCACAGAACTGCCGCCCAGGGTGTTTTCAGCTATGATGAAAACAGAGCCATTTTGAAAAGAAAAAGAGGTAACGCCATGTTCCAGCTCGTGTTCAAGGGTGAGTGTACGCCAGGTACGGACCCTGAAACGGCCCGTGCAAACGCCCGAGCCCTTTTTAAAGCCAGTGTGGAGCAGCTGGACCGCATGTTCAGCGGTCAGCCGGTGGTGATCCGCAACAAACTGGAGCAGGTGCAGGCCGAGAAATATCAGTCGGTACTGGAAAAGCACGGCATGGTTGCTTATGTGCAGTCGATGGCCGCGACCACGCCTGAGCCCCAGGCACCGGCACGTCAGCCAGCTGCCGCGCCGTCTGTGCCCAAGGTAAGTCCTGAGTCTGCCGTGGAAAGCCGGCCGGAAGCGCCGGCCAGGGCCGGTAAGGCGCCAGAAGTGGAGCCGGGCGACCGGCTACCGGTCGCCGGTGAGAGAGTGGATGACATTCTTGCCGGGTCCGGCCTGGGCCTGGACCCGGTTGGCGTGACTCTGGCGGAACACCAGGAGGCCGAAGCCCCGATGTTTGAACATCTGGATGAGTGGAGCCTGGCACCCCCGGGCTCCGATCTCGGCGTCAAGCGTGACCTGCCTCCGCCGGTGGTGCCTGATGTGTCTCATCTTTCACTGGCCGATGATGATCCACATAAATAATCCGACCAGTGACATTCTGAGCACCGCCCCCCGGTTCTTTCTATGGCTGTCAGTTCTGGTCCTGCTTGCAGTGGTGCCGACGCCAGGCGCTGGTCAGGAACGCCCGAAGGTCGGACTGGTGCTGAGCGGCGGTGGAGCAAAAGGCATGGCCCATGTCGGGGTACTGCGGGCGCTTGAAGAAATGAAGGTGCCGGTCGATATGGTGGTCGGCACCAGCGCCGGCTCCGCGGTTGCGGCGTTGTACGCATCCGGCATGCCGGTCGATGAAATTGAACAACGTTTTATTGGCCTGGATTGGCTGGCAAGCTTCCGTGACGACCCGGGCCGAGTCTACAAGCCGTTACGGCGCAAGCAGTCAGACTGGCGCTTGCCGCTCGCACCGGGGCTGGGCATCAGTGAGGACGGTATTCATGTCGGCGGCGGTCTGGTCACTGGCCAGAACCTGGGCTTTATCCTGAATGAGCTCACTCGAAATGCCGCGCTGGTGGATGATTTTGACAAACTTCCGATTCCCTTTCGTGCCGTCGCGACGGACCTGGAAACCGGTGTGGAAGTCGTCATTGACAGCGGTAACCTGGCGGATGCCATTCGCGCCAGTATGAGCATCCCGGGGGTGTATGCTCCAGTGGAACGGGGCGGGCGCCTGCTTATTGACGGGGGCGTGGCAAACAACCTGCCGGTGAGCGTGGCCCGGGATATGGGGGCGGATATCGTCATTGCTGTCGACATAACCGACCCTCTGCTGAAAACCGAGCAGATGAAAGAAGCGTTCTCGGTAGTTGGTCAGCTGACCACGTTAATGACCCGCCGCAACACCGAGAATCAGCTGGCACTGCTCACCGACAAGGACACTCTCATTCAACCTGACTTGCAGGGATATGGATCCGCAGATTTTTTTGACGGCCCGGTGCTCTTTGAACTGGGTGCAAGTGCTGCCCGTGAACATGCGGTCGCACTGAACCGCCTGGCGGTGTCGGCTGATGAATGGCGCACCTACCGAGCTGCCCTGGAAAGCAAAAGCGAGCCGCCTGGCCCGGTGGCCCGGATTGAGTTTACTCAGGGCCGCCGGTTGGCCAACGACTTCCTCCGAGAGCGTATCCGTCAGCAACCAGGGCAGGAACTGGATGTGGAACGCCTGGAATCAGATCTCAAACGCATATACGGCCTTGGCTATTACGAAAGCGTGTCCTGGTCTTTGTTTCCGTCAGAGCAGGGCCCGGTGCTGCACATTCAGGCCCGCGAAAAAAGCTGGGGGCCGAACTACCTGTCGTTCGGCCTGAATTATGAAGACAACTTTGACGGTGATACCCGGTTCAATCTGGCCTCGGGCCTCAGGATGACGGAATTGAATCGCCTTGGCGCAGAGTGGCAAACGGGATTGCAGCTTGGCACTCAGCCCTGGGTTCGTAGCCAGTGGTATCAACCGCTGGATTACGGCTACGACCGGTTCGCCGTCATTGGCGTGGAATACCGGCGGGACGATTACAGTATCTATCGTGACGGTACGAGGATTTCACAAATTGATGTGGCGTTCCGTCAGATTGATGCCGCGGTGGGTATGGAGCTTGGTGGCAACGGTGAGGTTCGCCTGGGCTATGTGCGGGGTTATGCCCGGGTTGATGATGAAGTGGGTGAGCCGGTTGCTCCTGCGGGCAGCATTCATCAGGGCTATGCCAGTGTGCAGCTGGTACACGACTCTTTGAGTGATGCGTTCTACCCGAAATCCGGTGCGTTTGCCGGCATCCGGGGGCGGTTCGAACGGGACAGCTTGGGTTCAGATCGGGATTTTGATGCCGTCACCGGTATGGTATTGGGCACCGCCAGTTGGCAGCGCTTCAATGTGACCGGGTTGCTGTTTACGCGACAGGTATTGAGTGGCGATGCGGGCCTGGAAAACGCTGCCCGGCTGGGGGGCTTCAGACGATTATCGGCCTACGCCCCCGGCGAACTGACGGGTAATGATTCCGTTCTCGCTTCGGCCTACGCACGCCGGGAGTTTGGTGGGCCGGTGCTGCCCTGGTTTGCCGGGGTTGGTTTTGAGACGGGCAATGCCTGGGAAAGCATGGACGATGCCCGCTGGTCGAATCTGGTGAGATCCTGGAGCCTGTTTGCCGGTATCGACACCTTCCTGGGCCCGGTGCAGCTGTCTACGGCCTACAACAATGAAGATAACTGGACCGCTTATCTGAACATCGGGTTCTCGTTTACCCAGCTGTTCTACTGATCGAGGGCCGCCAGTACCTGCTGGCATTGCTGGATGGCGTACCGGTGCAGAATGTCGGCCAGGGCTTGTTCGTCTCTGGCGCGAATAACCTGGATGGACTCTTCCATGTGCGCGAGGTTGTCCTCAAGCACCTGCTTGCCACCCTGGCGGAAAGCCACGAAAGCACACCGTTTTGCGGACGGCCACAGGTCTTCTATCGCAGACACAATGAAGTAGTTGTCGGCGTACACCAGTGACGCTTTGGTGTATTCAATGCCCAGCTCAAGAAACGCCATCAGCTCGTTTTTTTCGTAGCAGCTTTGCATCTGTTCGTGCAGAGACTCCAGCCTTGCCATGTCGTCTGGTTGCCATTGCCTGGCAAGCTTCTGGCCGGTGTGGGTGAGATACAGCTCCAGCGTTTCATACAGGCTATGAACAAAGTGCTCGTCCAGTGGGGTGACAAAGGCACCTTTGCGGGGCACGTTTTTGACCAGGTGCCGTTTCTCGAGCAACAGCAAGCCTTCCCGGATCGACCCGTGGCTTACGTTCATCTCTTTTGCCATGGCACTCTCGTAGATGCGCTCTCCGGAGCGCAGTTGCCCGAAGGCAATCAGGTTCTCGATGTGTCGGGCAACCTGTTCGGTCAGGGTTTCTTTGGGCTTGAATGCGTTCATGGGCACCAGTAACTGCACGGACTGTTTTCGGGTTGCCCATAGTCGCACAAGCGCTAACTGAGAACCAGTTCAAAGCAGCGGCGCGAGCAGGCGTACAGCGCGACACCAAAGGCGGAACAGGATGGACCGATCCCGGTAATCGCTTTCGGTCATCAGGCGGCACTGTTCCAGATCCTCTTTCAGCATGCTTTCGACCTGCCGGATAAAAGCCGCACTGGTGTTGATGGCGGTAATCTCGAAGTTCAGGCGCATCGACCGGTTGTCCAGATTGGCAGTGCCCACCGCCGCGTACCGTTCATCCACCATGACCACTTTCTGATGCATGAACCCGGGTTGGTATCGGTAGATGCCAATGCCAGCCTGGCAGGCTTGAACCAGGTAGGAATAAGCCGCCACCCGAATCAGCCGGCTGTCGGATTTCTCCGGGATCAGTATGCGAACATCCACACCACGAAGGGCTGCCAGCTGCAGCGCGTTCATCACCTGGAAGTCCGGCACGAAATAGGGAGACGCGATCCAGATCCGGCTGCGGGCGTTGTTGATGCAGTTCAGAAAAAACAGCGTGCAGGTTTCCCAGGTATCCGCCGGTCCCGTTGGTAACACCAGAACTTCGTCTTCACCCGGCAGTGTTGAAACCGGCGACCAATCCAGCTCAGGGCGAGTGTCGCTTGCCCAGTTCCAGTCTTCCAGCCAGGCCAGCTGCAGGCCCGTTACCGCCGGCCCTTCGATGCGACAATGGGTATCGCGCCAGGGTTCCTGGTCCATCGCCGTGCCGAGGTATTCATCTCCCAGATTGATGCCCCCCACGAATCCGATGCGGCCGTCGCATACCAGCAGCTTTCGATGGTTCCGGAAGTTGATCTGGAAGCGCCGCCGGCGAATGTTGCCGTCTCCGAATGATGCCACCCGTGCACCGGCGGCTGACAACTCTTTAAGCCAGCGCCGGGACAGCGATACGCTGCCGATGTCGTCGTAGAGAAACCAGACCGCTACGCCCTCCGCCAACTTGCGCTCCAGAATGGATTTGATGCGGTGGCCAACCTTGTCCGAACGAACGATGTAGAACTCAAGAAGGATGTAGTGGCGGGCCTCTTCCATAGCCTGGAAAAGCGCCTCGAAGGTGGCCGTTCCGTCCCTTAACAGCCTGCAGTCATTGCCGCTGGTAAATGGCTGACGGCTTAGCTTGCAGAGCACCTGTAGTTCATCACTGAAGTGCTCCTGGCCCGGGTTGGAGATTGAGGTCGTCTGGTTTTCAAACTGATCCAGCAGGCTGCTTAGTGCCTCGTTGCCCATTCGTCGTGCTTTCAGATAACCGCCGAAGCGGTAACGGCCGAACAGCAGGAACATGGGAACGGCAATGTAGGGCAGGCCAATCAGGGAAATGATCCAGGCGATCGCGCCCTGAGCCGTCCGGTACGTCAGCAGGATGCGGTAAATACAGGCCAGTGAAGCCATGTAAAGCAGAGCAATCGGGATGGCGAATAACGTCAGGGTATCGGTACTCATGGTTTGCCCTCCCTGTGCTCTGCCCTGAACTGGGCAGGCGCTGCGCCGGTCCAGCGCTTGAAGGCCCGGCTGAAGGCGCTGAGCTCGGAAAACCCAAGCAAGAAAGCGATTTCCCCCAGTGCATACTGGTCCTCGGCGACATAACGCAAGGCTTTGTCTCTGCGCACCTGTTCCACCAGATCGTGGAAGCTCAGGCCTTCTTTTTTCAGTCTGCGATACAGCGTTTGCCGGCTCATGTGGCACTGCCGGGCCAGAGTGTCGGCATCAATTTTATCGGTGGCCATCTGCCGGGATATCAGGCGTCGTACTTTCCGGCTAAAAGACCGGCGGGTTTGCAGGCGAGCGAGAACGGCGTTGACCTGCTTCAGCACCGCCGAATAGACATAGGGATTCCGGTGTGGAATGGCATGCCCCAGGTGGCTGCTGGAGAACGCCATACGGGTTATGCCGCAGCCGAACAAAACCTGACCGCCGAACAGCTTTCGGTATTCCTGCGCGTACTCGGGTTCCGGGTGGGCAATTTCGAGCCAGTCGGCCTCGATGCCCCGGTGAATAAAATGCCGCGTGCGGCAAAGTGCTGCAGCCAGGGTTCGGTCCATATCCTGACGGCAGTAGTGATCGGGCCTGTCCGGTTGCCAGGTGAGTATTGCCTGGTCGGGTGTCTGCTCAAAACTGAGGGTGACCGATTCGTTAATCAGCCGGTGCAGTCGCACGTACTGAATCACTGCTTCACCCAGCGTATCGCAGTTGAAGAACACATGGCCCACCAACCCCATGCGCTCAGGATCGATGACCTGGCCGGCGTGCAGTCCAACGCCCGGGTCTCCGGTTAACTGTTCGGCCAGCTCCCAGAGCTGGTAATGGGTTTCGGCGGGAATGCGAAGATCCGGATCGTTCAGTGTGCTTAACGTCAGTCCGGTTTCCTGCTCAACTTTCACGCGATTCAACAGCCCCCGGGTCTCCAGGTAATGTACGAGCGCCAGCGTACTGGAGGCTGCCACATGAGGCGTATGTTCTTGTTCTGATTGCGCATCAATCATGCCGACGCCTGGCTCCCGAGGGTATCTGGTGATCGTGTTACAAAATGTCAAACGAATGGCACGGCGCGTCAACGGCGGCCCACCCCTTAAACGATAGCATGTGTTCCATCAGGTTGAATTAACCCAAAGATCAAAGCAGGAGACGTTGTATGAAACAGGAAATTTTTGTACCCCACAGTGAAATGGAACGGGAAAACGTTGTTGCCCTTGCAGAATACCTGGGCAGCATTTTCTACTGCTGAGCCATCAGGCCATACGTCTGTGACCTTTCAGCCGGGCTCAAGCCCGGCTTTTTTCCAAGTGATGCCCCACCCTGATTTCCTCTTGCTCTGTTCTCTGGCAGTGTTAGTGTAGTCCGCTACATTACATGAACCGGAGGCTGCCTGCGTATGAGCGTTGAACTGAATCACCGGATTTCCGGCCAGGGAGAACCACTGATTTTACTGCACGGCCTGTTTGGCTCTCTCGAAAACCTGGGCGGGGTTGCCCGTCGGCTGGAAGATACCTGGCAGATTCACGCACTGGACCAACGCAACCACGGCAGCTCCCCCCACACCGATGATATGGACTACCCCGCAATGGCGGCGGACGTTGTAGCGTACCTCGATACTCAGGGCATCGATAAGGCAGTCGTTCTGGGCCACTCTATGGGTGGTAAGGTGGCTATGCAGGTCGCGCTGAGTTATCCGCAGCGAGTGAAAGCCATCATTGTGGCCGACATAGCTCCGGTAACCTATGAACCCCGCCATGATGCGGTGCTTGAGGGTATGAAAAGCCTGGACCTCCGTGGCGTGAAATCCCGCAGCGACGCGGACGCCCGGCTGGCAGAGTATGTTGAAATCGCCGGGGTTCGCCAATTTCTGCTGAAGAACCTGGAACGCATTCCCGCCGACGAGCAAACGCAGGACGACACAGTGTATCGCTGGCGTCTGAACCTGCCGGTCATTGATGCCAGTTACCGGAGCCTGGCCGCTGCACCCCAGGGTGACGGCCCCTATGAGGGGCCGGTGCTGTTTATCAAAGGTGCGGATTCAGCCTACATACAGGAAAAGCACCAAGGCACCATCCGGGGCTTATTCCCCAACGCTGAGCTGAACATTATTGAAGGTACGGGTCACTGGTTGCATGCTGAGAAAGCAGAAACCTTTGCCTCGCTGTGCCGGCGTTTTCTGCAGCAGTAGAATGTTGTCCTGGCCGGTGGCTGGGTCCCGAAGGATAAAATCATAACAACAGGCAGGTGTGCATTATGAAATGGTTGTTGATAGGCGCGCTGGTGGTCTTTCTGCTTCTGGGTGGTGCTTTGTTAACGCCCTCGCCGATTGACAGCCAGGCGTGGGAAGCGCCAACACCTCCCGCGATGACCGGCGTTATGCAGCCCAATGATTATTTGCGCCAGGCAGACCTGCTTGCGCTGGGACAGGTTTACGGACCGGAAGATACAACAATCGACGCAAATGGTGTGCTTTATACCGGTACCCAAGACGGTAAAATTGTCCGTGTACGGCCGGATGGCACGGTCGACAACTGGTTGGAAACCGAAGGCCGACCATTAGGGATGGTGGTGGATGGTCAGGGCAACCTGATTGTTGCCGATGCCTGGAAGGGGTTGTTATCGATTTCGCCAGACGGTGACACAACCGTGCTCACCCGGGAAGCCGGAGGCACGCCGTTCCGCTTTACCGATGATGTCGTCATTGCCCCGGACGGCCGCATTTATTTTACCGATGCCAGTTCCCGCTTTCGACAGCCTGACTACCTGCTGGACTTACTGGAAATGCGGCCCCACGGTCGGTTGCTGAGATACAGCCCGAAAACCCGCAAAACGGAGGTGCTACTGGGCAACCTGTATTTCCCCAATGGCGTGGCTGTGTCTCCGGAGGGCGACTACGTGCTGGTTAACGAAACCTGGAAATACCGAATTCTTAAATACTGGATTTCAGGCCCCAAGGCCGGCCGGGCCGAGGTATTTGCCAACAACCTGCCAGGTTTCCCGGATAACCTGGCGGTGGATGATGAAGGGCGCTATTGGGTAGCCTTTCCAACCCTGCGCAATGCCCAGGTGGATGCCATGCACCGAACCCCCTGGCTCAAGGACCTTGTGGCTAAGCTTCCGGACAGCCTGAAACCCCAACCGCAAGAGTATGGCCTGGTTGTCGCGTTTGATGCCGGTGGCAAGATGCTGGTGAGCCTGCATGACACCAAGGGAACACATCTTCAGGAAATTACCTCGGTGAACCCTCATGAGGGTTTTCTGTATTTTGGTTCACTTCACAACGACCGAATTGGCCGGCTACCGTTGCAGGTCATTCCCGGTTTGGGAGAAACACCATGAGCGAATCACCGGTCTTTGCCTGGGACCTGCCCGATCCGTTTACCCTGGGTATTACCGTCCGTCCGGAAGATACCGACCGACTGGGACATGCCAACAATGTTGTCTACGTGCGCTGGCTGGAAGACATCAGCTGGGCCCATATTGAGAGCCTGGGTATGACCTGGGCCCTGCATGAAGCAACCGGCAAGGCCATGGCCATTACACGTACCGAGGTTGACTACCTGGCCTCCGCCAATACTGGCGACGAGCTGGTGCTGGGCACCTGGCTGACGGACTGGGATGGCCGTTTCCGTTCTGCCCGGCAGTTTCAGCTGATTCGGGTCGCGGATGGCAAGACTCTGCTTAGAGGGCTTTCTACCCATGCCTGTGTGGATCTGAAAACTCAGCGGCCCTCCCGTGCGCCCGCTGAGTTTGTTGCAATATTGTCCGGCGCTATGGTTCCGGGTGGCAGGGGCCTTGCGGGCTGACGCCGATCGCCGGAATTTCTGCTAGTCTAAAACTGAAATCTGCCCCTTTGGGCCCCAATGCACGCCTGTGTGGAGACTCCCATGGAACCCTCTGAAGTTACGGACACCAAGACCATGCACCGTGTGGTCTATGACCGGTTTGGTGACAGTGATGTGCTGCGGGTAGCGGAATCCCCGATACCGGTACCCGGTGACGGGGAGGTGCTCATTCGTATCCACGGCGCAGGGCTCAACCCCATTGACTGGAAAACCCGTCGTGGCCTGGGTTTTGTGGCAACCCAGTTGGAAAACAGCCTGCCTTGGGTTCCGGGTTATGACGCCGCGGGGGAGGTCGTCGAGGTTGCTGATGACGTGACCACACTGGCCAGGGGCGACCGGGTTATGGGTATGATTGGCTTCCCGACCGCCGGGGGTGCCTATGCGCAATACGCTGTCGCCCGGGCCGATGAGCTGGCTATCGTGCCCGAAGAGCTCGACCTGGTGACCGCGGCAGGCGTTCCGCTGGCCGCGTTGACGGCCTGGCAAGCGCTGTTTGAGGTGGCCCGCCTCGAAGCTGGCCAGAAAATTCTGATCCACGCCGGTGCAGGAGGGGTTGGCCACTTTGCAGTCCAGTTTGCCCTTGAGCGAGGGGCTCATGTGATTGCCACAGCCTCGGCTAAAAACCGGGATTTTCTGGCGGAGCTGGGTGTTCACGAAGTGATTGACTATCACACCACGGACGTTGCCGATGAGTGCTACGGCCTGGATGTTGTACTCGATCTTATTGGCGGCGAGGCTGGAAAGCGCTCACTGCACACACTGTCAGATTCCGGCGTACTGGTCACGATTCCGACGGTTACAGCAGATGAGGTAATCAGTGCGGCCGAAGCCATGGGGGTCCGGGCACACGGCATGAGATGCCGGGCGGATGTGTTTCATCTGGATGAGATTGCCGAACTGATTGAGGATGGCGATGTAAAAGTGCACATCGAGCAGGCCTTTCCACTGGCGCGGGCCGGTGAGGCCCATGACCTGCTCGAGGCAGGTCATGTCAGAGGCAAGCTGGTTCTGGATTGCCGTTAGACGGATTCGCCAGAGGTCCCGGTCAGTTGACCGGGGTGCCTGCAGCCTCCTGATTGCCGGTGCCGTTTTCCCGTTCTTTTCGCTCTTTTTGCGGCTGCGGTGGCACCAGGCTGATCAACACCCAATCATCTTCAGGCTCCAGGGTTTCCATATCCCTGACCGGGTAAATGTGCTCCTTGCTATCGATCACGAACATGACCAAAGCCTGCCTCTGGTATTGATCCAGAAACTGTTGATAGCTGAACTCATCGCTTAACTGTGTGGTCTTGACGCTGTAGCCCTGGCTGACCAGGCTGGCAAGCTTGGCATAGCTGACCCCATCAAACAGGCCCCGGGTTCGCTGCACCTTGCCGGCGGTTTGCAGCCGGGCTCGCTGATCCTGATCGCCCTCGGTCAGGCCGAATACCGAATCGTCGCCAAACCAGTCCACGAAATGGTAGGTGGCCAGGCTGTTCATCTGCTTGTAAGGCGAAAGAATCAACAAGTTGCCGATGCCCGTCAGGTCCATATGGGTTGCGGCGTGTTCCGATACCGGGTTGCCAAAGTACACAGGCAGGTTTTCCATCCTGGCCTGACGGACGTTTTCCCAGTTCGTGTCTGTGAGCATCACTGGCACGTCATGCTTGCCAAGGGACTTGGCGACCAGCCGGGCAATCGGATTGGCGCCCAGAATCAGGAAGCCGTGGGCGGGTGGTTCCTTCACGCCCAGCAGGTCTGCAATCGGGCGGGCGGTCAGGCTTTGCAGTGTTACGGTGGTAATGATCAGCATGAACACCAGCGGAACCAAAGCCTCGGCACCTTCATATCCGAGCCGTTCCAACTGGAAGGCGAACAGGGCAGAAACTGCGGCGGCCACAATGCCTCTTGGTGCAATCCAGCTCAGATAGAGTTTTTCCCGCAAGCTCACCGATGTGCCGATCGCCGACAGAAAAATGCTGATCGGACGGGCCACAAACATCAGGCAGGCCAGCACCGCAATCAGGCCCCAGCCCAGGTCGGCGATGGCTGCAAACTCCACTCGCGCAGCCAGAATGATGAACAGGGCGGAGATCAGCAGCACACTCAGCGATTCCTTGAACTCCAGGATGCTTTCCACCGGCACCTGCTTCATGTTCGCCATCCAGATGCCCATCACCGTGACCGTCAGCAGGCCGGATTCGTGTGCCAGCTCATTGGAGATCGCGTAAACACCGAGCATGAAGGTGAGTGTGCCAGCGTTATGCAGGTATTGGGGAAGCCAGTGTTTTCTGAGGGCCAGGCCATTAAGGTAGCCCGCAGCAGCGCCAATCAGGAATCCTACCAGCAGGGTTTTTCCGAAAATGTAGAGAGAGTGGCCAAAGACATTGCCCTGGCCCCAGGAGACAATGCCTTCGAAAACCAGTACCGCCAGCAGCGCGCCCACCGGGTCAATAATGATGCCTTCCCAGCGCAGGATGTTGGCGAGTTTTGAGGTCGGGCGCACAGCCCTCAGCAGCGGTGCAATAACCGTTGGCCCGGTGACCACGGAAATAGCCCCGAACAGCAACGCCACTTCCCATGAAACACCTAAAACCCAGCGTGCCGCCAGTGTGCCGACGGTGCAGGTGACGATTGTCCCAACGGGAATGAGGTTGCGCACCATCTTGCCGTGGTCTTTGATTTCCTCATAGCGCAGGGTAAGGCTGCCCTCAAAAAGAATGATGGCGACCGCCAATGAGATCATCGGAAACAGAAGGTCGCCAAACACTTCGTCTGGCCGCAGAAAGCCGACCACCGGGCCGGCAATAATACCTCCGGCGAGCAGAAACAGGATGGCGGGCATTCGAACCCGCCAGGCTGCCCATTGGCAGAGCAGGGAAGTGACACCGATACCGGCGAGAATCAGAGCTGTGCTTGCGGCCATAGTGGGCCCCGGTTGATAAGTTTAGAGATTGGCCCGGCGGGCAATACGGTTGAGCAGTCTGGATGCCGCAAAAAAACCGAAACTGGCGGTAACAGGGCTGGCTGCACCAAAACCGGAGGCGCAATCGAGCCTGACTGGGCCGTCAGTGACGGGCTTCTGGTGGCAGACCTGGCCATCGGGAGCCGGGTAGGTCAACTGTTCCAGTGAGTATACTGCCTCAATACCAAAACGCCGCTTCGGATTGCGAGAAAAATTATAGTCCCGGCGCAGCATATTACGCACTTTCGCCAGTAATGGATCCTGTGTGGTCTTGCTGAGGTCGGTTACCTGAATCTGTGTTGGGTCCATCTGGCCCCCTGCGCCGCCCGAGCAGACCACCGGAATTTTGCGCCGTTGGCAGTGGGCGATCAGTGCGGCTTTTGCCTTGACGCTGTCGATGGCATCCACCACCCCGGTCATGTCGTCGGTGATCAGCTCATACACATTTTTTGTGGTCAGAAAACCAAAGTGAATCCGGATATCCGCGTGGGGGTTAATCGCCCGCAATCGTTCTGCCATCGCATCGGTTTTGGTGCGGCCATATTGCCCCTGCAATGCGTGCAGCTGGCGGTTGGTGTTGGACACGCAGATGTCATCCATGTCGATCAGGGTCATGGTGCCGATGCCGCTGCGGGCCAGGGACTCTGCCGCCCAGGAGCCTACGCCGCCCAGGCCGACAATGGCGATGTGGGCATTGCGAAAAGCGTTCAGGGCCTTGCGGCCATAGAGGCGCTCTATGCCGCCGAAGCGGAAAGCGTAGTCGTCGGTCGGCTGATTCATTGCGCTCATTGGTTGCTCGTAATGATCTGTTGGCTTGCGCTGGGAGAGTAAAGGATGAATTGTAACGCAGCTTACGGTGGGAACTACAGGAAAGGAGAGGACGAACTCCGGCTGGAGTTCGTCCGTGGTTAGTTTAGGTCCGCCTCGGAGTTAGAGCCTCTTGAAGGTAAGGTTTTCAGTGGTACCGTCCTCTGTCACAGTCAGTGTTAAAGTGTTTCCACTGACTGAGCCTTTGAGATCCGCTGAGCCAACAAAGTCTGAAAGGCCCGCATCGGTGTTGGTGTCGACAATAATGTTGCTGGGGCTGATCACGGTGGTATTTGTATCGTAGCTGTAACTTCCTACCTCGGCGCCGTTACCTTCTTCGGGACCATCTTTCAAGAATTCCGCTTGAACATAGGTGCCGTCTCGCAGGAAAGCCAGCAAGAGGACTTCTTGATCTGCTGGGTTGGTATTCTCATAGATCCAGGTGCCAACAATTCCGTCAGATTCAATTCTTATTACTGGAATGGTTTCTACAGGCTCTGTATTGCCCTCTTCATAAACGCTCAAAGTCGCATTTCCGTTAATGGATATTTCGACGCTTTCTTCGGCGGTGGCGGGGAAAATTCCAATATCGCCGTTCTCGTTGAAGAAATTTTCGGAGGCGGTCAGAACATCGTTTTCATCCACGCTGAACGTGCCAAACTCCATACCTTCCTCAGTTTCGGTTTGCAGTTCCTTTTCCTCAACATGCACGTAGGTGTTAGTGCTTGCATCGAAAGCGAAGAAAATAAAGTGCTCTGTACCATTTCCTGTTTCGGCACTTGTGTCCAGGATCCAACCCCCGGTAATCGAGGTCTCATTGGTGAACGAGACCCCCTCGTTATCAAGTGTGCCCTCAAGGTGAGACTTTGCCTCTGCCACACTGATCAGTGCAGTAGTTGCAGTGTCTTGGCCGCCATTCTGAATTAGCGTGACGACAGCGGAAGAGCTTTCAAAATCGGCTGCTGGAATGCCGAAATCAACTTGTGTCGCATTGTTTTTGGCGGTGTCACTGATTGCAATGCCATTGCTTGGGTCGCCATCCGTATCAAGGGTTTGAAGCAACCTGGCGATGTTTACCACGGTATCGTTTGAGGTATCCGTAGTGCCTGCTATATCGAGTGGTGTAACAACACCCGCAGCAGGAACCGGCGGGAATTCCAGGTCACCGATGAAGAAGGTAACCTCTTCTCCCGTTTCGTATTCATACTCGCCGCTCGCATTGGTGACACCTTCCTTTGTTGCCGTGCGATATCCAATATTGCCCACCGGGCTATCGACGAACACTCCGGTTTCCGCAGTAGAGCCTGTTGTCGTGGGTGTGCCCCCACCACCACTACTTCCTCCACATCCCGCAAGACCAACGACTGAAGAGACTGCTGCGGCCAACGCCAGTTTTTTAAAACCGTTCATAACAACTCCTTGATTCAACAAAGTACCTTGGCTCGCCCTGTGAACCAGGCTCTGCCCGAAGGCTCCCTGATGAAGGGTCCTTGAGATATAGCAAGGGGAGTTGGGGGGCGCCCCACCCGTTTGGGGAGTCCGGGGCAGTGATTTGTATGAAATGTGTAACTATGAGCTATTGGAATATCTTTAAAACCTAAGCTAAGTTGCGTAGTAAACAAAAATACAAGAGTGATTTGCTGTGCATTTCTCCGACCGGGAAACCTTTTTTAACCACGACTTCCATGAACTGATTGGCCTGATCTACGATTCGGTCACCTCGGAACAGGGGTTTTTTCCGTTTCTGAGCAGGTTTATTCAGGTTTTTAACGGCCACAGTGCATCGTTCGCGATCTATGACACTGCGGCAAACTCTCTTCTCGGTGCCTGGACCGTGAATATTCCCGAAGAGGCTCTGCGTTTCTATTCCGAGCATGTTTCCCATAGGGACGTACTGGTTGAAAAAGCGATATCGGTCAATCGCGAAGGTAACTGCAGGTTTGTCGCCAGTAACCTCGATCTTGGCCCGGATGTTAAGCGCTTGCGGCGCGATACCCGGGCAGGAGAGTGGCTGGAAAGCTACGGGGCTTGTGAAGCTGCCGGAGCGATTGCCTATATGGACGGGCATTACCTCAACTTTTTCGGAATGCAGCGCTCTCCGGATCAACCTGAATTCAGTTATGAAGAACTCAATGTCTTTGATGGATTCTTACCCCACCTGCATCGAGCTGTGGGCCTGTATACCCGGCTGATGCAGCGGCGGTGTGGTCCGGCGGTTGAGCGGTTGGTACTCGAACGTGTTAATCGAGGCATCATCATTTGTGATGCATCCTTCCGGGTGGCCTTCAGGAATGGCAAAGCGGATGACATCCTGAAACGCAACGCCGGGTTAAGGGTAAACAGTGATGGCATGCTGGTGGCCCATGGCAACGAGAGCGCGCGGCAGTTTGCCGTCCTCTTATCGGCTGCTGTTGAAGCGTCAATCGCCAGGCGTGAGCTTGATGACCAGGTTTTCAGCCTTGAACAGGGGCTGCAGCGTATCACGCTGGTGGTGACTCCCCTGCAGGGAACGGCTGAGGCAGGGAGCCTGGCGCAGGGGGCGCTCGTTACCTTGCACGATTGGAGCTGGAGCAA
Organism: Marinobacter sp. SS5-14b; assembly: GCF_030541005.1. Taxonomy (GTDB): domain Bacteria; phylum Pseudomonadota; class Gammaproteobacteria; order Pseudomonadales; family Oleiphilaceae; genus Marinobacter. Next base: position 691,941 of record NZ_JASSVM010000002.1, read on the forward strand.
CGAAATCAGTGACGAGCTGATTAAGAGTCTGTTCGATCTGACGGATGCGGAAGCCGTGGTTGCTGCTGAGCTGGTTGGTGGCCAGAGTTTGTCGGATATTGCGGAAACCTCGGGGCGGTCACGGGAAACCGTGAAGTATCACCTCAACAATATATTCCGGAAAACCGGCACCCGTCGTCAGGGCGAGTTGGTGTCACTGTTGTCCCGGGCCTGCACCTCTGTTTGACTTTCTGCCCATAAAAAAAGCCGCGCAAGGCGCGGCTTCAAGAAGGTGCCCGGCTCGGTTAGAGACGGGCTGGACTAGTTCAGAGACACTAATCAACGTGACCATTATCAATTTTTCATCTGTCGCGATGAAGGTCACAAGCTGCCAACGGTCGGTCATTTCCGGTCATGTTTTTTGGTTTGACCGGTAGAATGCCGCTTAAGACACCCAATGCTCGTCTTCGAACGCCATCAGGCTGTCCTTGCCGGATTGAATGTCTTTCACCAACCAGTCGATTTCCGGCATCAGTTTTTCAAAGTAGTACCGGGCGGAAACCTGCTTGGCTTGCAGCAGGGGTGTGTTGCCTTCCCCGGCCTCCAGCTGGCGGCTGGCAACGCCGGCCATGCGTGACCACAGGTAGCCGATCACCGTCAGTGCCATTACCCGCAGGTAAGGGGTGGCGGCAGCGCCCGCCTGCTCTGGATCTTTCGGGGCGTTCTGGGCCAGCCACATTGTGGCCTGCTCCAGGTTTTTGATGGCGCCTTTGAGTTCCTCTCGGTAGGGCGCGTCCGGGTTGTCCTTCAAATAGCCGGTGAGTTCGGTAAACAGGGCCCGCACCAGCTGGCCGCCTTTCAGGGACAGCTTACGCCCCACCAGATCCATGGCCTGGATACCGTTGGTGCCTTCATAGATACGGGCAATACGGCCGTCGCGCACCAGTTGCTCCAGCGGCCAGTCCTGGGTGAAGCCGGAGCCGCCCAGTACTTGTTGGCCCCAGTTGGCGTTGTTGTAGCCTTCATCGGTCAGGAAGGCTTTCACCACCGGCGTCAGCAGCTGTACCAGGTCATCGGCGTTTTCACGCACTTTATCATCCGGGTGAGCAACAGAGAGGTCCAACTGGTGGCCGGTGAACAGGGCTAAAGCCCGCATGCCTTCGTTAAGTACCTTCTGGCGCATCAGCATTCGCCGAACGTCCGGGTGTACGATGATCGGATCGGCCGGGCCCTGCTCATTTTTCGGGCCGCTCAGCGAGCGGCTCTGAAGGCGCTCTTTGGCAAAGGCAAGGCTTTCCTGGTAGGCCATTTCGGCCAGGCCCAGGCCCTGCATGCCGACCATCAGGCGGGCTTCGTTCATCATGGTGAACATGGCACTCATGCCTTTGTTGGGCTCGCCCACCAGCCAGCCTTTGGCGCCTTCAAAATTCATCACGCAGGTAGCGGATCCCTTGATGCCCATTTTGTGTTCCAGGCCGCCACAGAAGGCCGGGTTCCGTTCACCGGACTCCGGCAGAAACTTGGGCACGGCAAACAGGGAAATGCCTTTGGTGGTGTCCGGTGCGCCGGGCAGTTTGGCCAGAACCAGATGCACGATGTTGTCCACCAGATCGTGTTCACCGCCGGTAATCCAGATCTTGGTTCCCTCGATGGCGTAGCTGCCGTCGTCGTTGGGTGTTGCTTTGGTGCGAATCAGGCCCAGGTCGGTGCCACACTGGGGCTCGGTCAGGCACATGGTGCCGGTCCACTCGCCGGAAATCAGCTTCTCCAGATAGGTTTGCTTGAGTTCGTCTGAGCCGTGGGCGTATAGGGCACTGATGGCTCCGTGGGTCAGCCCCGGGTACATGCCGAGCGACAGGTTGGTGGAGCACACCATTTCATCCACGACAAATTTCAGGGTGTGCGGCAGACCCTGGCCGCCAAATTCCAGGGGCGCATCGAGCGCGGTCCAGCCGCCTTCTACAAATTTGTCGTAGGCTTGCTTAAAGCCGTCGGGTGTTTTGACAGTTTTGGTTTCCGGGTCGTAGTGGCAGCCCTGGCGGTCGCCAATCTGGTTGGTGGGCTGAATAACTTCGGCGGCCAGTTTGCCGGCCTCGTCAATGACCGCCGAAATCAGATCCGGCGTGGCATCGGCGTATTTTTCCAGTTCGTGCAGCTTGTCTGCTCCCAGTACATCAAACAGCAAAAAGCGAAGGTCGTTCGCGGGCGCCTGGTATTGCATGGACACTCTCCTGTTTTTTGAGATCGGCAAGATTTGCCGTTGGGTTCTTGCTTTGCAGCCATGAGTGCGCAAAGGAAAGATGGTCATTCATACGGGTGTTTGAATGATTTGGTTTTTCTGCACACAGCCTGAATGGATTGTTTTTTCGTATGGTTGAAATGCGTTTGATTGATCAACACTGAGGAGGCGCAGATGACGACTGTTATTGCGGGTATTTCCGGGGCTATTGGCCAGGCACTGGCCGAGCGCTATTTGGCGCAGCAGCCAGAGCAACCCGTTATTGGCCTTTGCCGCCATCCGGAGCAGGTGACAGGCGAGCTGCGGCGAAACCCCGCTCTGCATTTGTTGCCCTGGCGGGCAGCAGAACCGATTGAACCGTCGGTTAAAGCGAGTTTGTCAGAGGTTCTGGCGTCGTCGGGTGGTGTGCACAACCTGATCTATACCGCCGGTTTGTTGCATGATCGTCAGATGTTTCCGGAAAAACGTCTGGAGGATCTGGACTCACAGCACCTGATGCGGGCCTTCGAGGTGAACTGCATCGGCTTTGGTGTGCTGGTGCAGGCACTGGCGCCCTGGTTTCGCGGCCGGCAGCTGACGCGGGTGGCGGCGGTTTCTGCGAAAGTGGGCTCGGTCACCGATAACCAGTTGGGCGGCTGGTACGCTTATCGGTGCTCGAAAGCGGCGCTGAATATGATGGTGAAGAACCTGTCGGTAGAACTGCCCCGGCGCTACGGGCCCATTGCCTGTGTGGCGTTGCATCCGGGTACGACGCGGTCTGCCCTCAGTGAGCCTTTCGCTCAATCTTTGGCAAAATTAACGGTGCACACGCCTGAGCAAACGGCGTTGAACCTTTATCGGGTAATGTCGAATGTGAGTGAGGCGGACAACGGCCGGTTTATCAGTTGGGATGGCAGCGATCTACCGTGGTGAGAACGCTTCTTTGCAGGTGACGACTAAGCGCCACCTGCAAAGAAGGCTTTTTCAGCGCATGAACGGGTTAAGTAACCGTCCAAACGTGCCCGTCAGTTTCAGTGGCGCGCTGAGAATGGACAAAGTGATGCAGTCTTCGTGACCGATGGCCACCGGCTTGTGAACATCTTCGTCAGTGAGAACAACGAAATCCCACTGATTGAATACGCCTTTCACATCCGAGAATGCTCCTTGCAACACAATGGTGGTTTCCGTTCCCCGGTGCGTATGAGCCGGCGCCTTGCCGCCCGCCACCAGTTTCTGGAGCACCACACGTTCTTCCTGGCCCGGGAATTTTTCACTGATATCCAGCACACTCACGTCGCCGAGCTGGCGTTTCCAGGGCAGAGCGTTGATGTCATCACCCAGCAACTTTTGAAGCGGGCTGAGGCGGGGGCTCTCAACCATGGGAGTGTTGCTTTCCGGCGCTTCGTCAATGCGAGCCAGCAACTGCGCAAAGCTGGTTTCTGACACCGTTACCTTGGGCTGTTGGTCCATCATGACGGCACCCAGGCTGTTCAGGGTGTCCACCCTGCTTCGGCAATGAGGGCACTGATCCAGGTGCAATTTGATGCACAGGGCGTGGGGCTCACTCAGGTTGCCCGCGCTGTATTCCATCAGGCTCAGGCTGTCGGGATGATGCCGTGTCATACGTTCTGATCCTGCAAAATCACTTTCAGTTTGTTCAGTGCCAGGCGTACCCGGCTTTTCACGGTGCCAAGGGGAATATCGAGCTCGTCAGCAACCATCTGGTGCGACTTGTGCTCCATGTAGACCTTGGCGATTACGGTAATCTGCTCTTCCGGCAAAAGGCTCAGAGACTCGCGGATTCGCCGCTCTGACATCAGCCGATGCAGGGAGGTGACCGGCTCATCTTCATTTTCGCCGGGGATTTGCCAAAGATCTTCAGTCTCTATGGCCATTTCGGCACTGCTGCGCTTCATCTTGCGCAGCATGTCGATGCGCTGGTTTCGCGCAATAGTAAAAATCCATGTGGATGCCGCGGCCTTGCGCCAGTCGTACAGGCAGGACCGCCGCCAGATTGAAATAAAGACCTCCTGCACCAGTTCCTCGGCATGGCTGGCGATACCGTTGGAAATGGCGTAGTACTTTATCTGTGGCGCAAAGTGTTCAAACAAAGCTTGGTACGCGGCCCTGTCCTGAGTTTTACCTACTTTTTCCAGCAATACCCCCCAGGGATCCTTTCGGCCCTCGGCTTTTGCTGGTTGCTGATCCAGTGTTGTCACCGGACGCTCCTTGACAGTCGCATGATTTGATCTGGCTACGGTCATCATTCTATGCACTCACCACATGTTTGTCAGTGAGAGTTTGTACGCCACCCTCGAACAAACAGATTTCTTGCCAGGAAGAAATTGCGTGTTGGCTGGCCGGGTAGTCGTGATTTTTGTGTCACGGGGGTAATTGCCGGTTGCCCGCCTTGGGGCTAGGCTCTAAGTATCAGGCCCGCGAGTGGCCCCACACGATCAACCGATAGCTCCAGACCATGAATCCGACGTCCAACCGGGGCACCTTGCAGGTGATGCGTGCCCACTATGCAGACATTCTTTGCCAGCTGGCGGCAGATAAAGGCGTTCGGCCCGGTGATCTATTGGCGGCAGCGGGTATACGCAGCAGTCTGCTTAGCCACCCGGAAAACCTCATCACGGTCGATCAGTTTTCTGCATTGTGCCGGGAGGCATTGGAGCGCTGTGGCGACAATGGCTTGGGGCTGGAATTCGGGTTGCGGCTGAAATTCACGACGCACGGAGCCATGTCTCAGGCAGCGATCAGCTGTGACACCTTGGAGCAATCGCTTCAGGTGCTGATGAAATACCTCCACATCCGCTTCTCGTATGTCACGCTGAACCTGTCCACCGAGGGCGACGAAGCGGTCATCACGCTGGATGTCCTGCACGATAACCACGATTTGTATCGTTTCAACATTGAAGTCTTTCTGGCCTCCCTGGTGGATGTGAGTACCTTGCTGTTTGGCTCTCGCTTGTTGGAAGGCGGGCGCTGCCTGGTGGACTACCCACGCCCCGAAGGCGCTGCGCTTTACCCCAGGTTGTTTGGCGATGCGGTGCGTTTCTCGGCGGGGGTCAATCAGCTACGTTTTAAAAAGCACTTTCTGGATTTGCCAATGCTGTTGGCCAATCCGGTGGCCAGGCGGGTCGCTGAAGCCCAGTGTGAAGAGGAAATGCGTCAGTTGCAGGCGTCTACCTCGGTTACGGAACAGGTGGCACGCTTGTTGGAGTCGGTTCGCGACGGGCGTTTGCTGGGCCTGGAGGATGTCGCGGCGCAACTGCATGTTTCAGCCAGAACGCTGCGCCGGCAGTTGGCCGCTGAAGGTGCGCGATTTCAGAGTCTTCAGGAGGGTGTGCGTCACCGCCGCGCGTTGGATCTGCTGCGGCGCAACGGCCAGATGAGCATCGATGAAATCGCCGAGCAACTTGGTTACAGCGACCCCTCCAACTTTGGCCGCGCGTTCCGCAAGTGGGAGGGCATTTCGCCCTCCGCCTGGCGCAGCCTGCACTCAGAAGGCCCCGCCTGACATTTATTCTTCCAGATACGTGTAACCTTCAAGCCCGGCGGACAGTTCAGCCAGTAGTTGCGTTTGCAGGTCTTCCGCCAGGTTGCTGGCCTGGAATTTATCCTGATAGGCTTTGAGCAGGCTGGCGGGCTCGAAGTTTACGTATTGCAGCACCTTGGCTACGGTATCGCCCGTGATGGGTTCGCCGATGTCATACTCACCCTGTTCGTTTAACCGCACATCCACCGAGTGGGTGTCTCCGAACAGGTTGTGCATGTCGCCCAGAATCTCTTGATAGGCGCCGGTCATGAAGAACCCCATCAGCAACGGTTCGTCCGGGTCCTCCTCGGGCAGTGGCAGGGTGGTTTCGATGCCCTGGCCATCCACGTACTGATCAATCCGGCCATCGGAATCGCAGGTAATGTCCTGGATCACCGCCCGCCGGTTAAGGGGTCGGTTCAGGCCGTTAATGGGCATCACCGGAAAAATCTGGTCAATACCCCAGACATCCGGCAGGGACTGGAACAGGGAAAAGTTTACAAACAGCTTCTCGGCCAGTTTTTCATTGAGTTCGTCAATAATTTCCCGGTGCGCGCGATTGGCACTGTCCAGTTGCGCCCGCAGCAGGCGGCAACAGCGCGTGTAGAGCGTTTCGGCCTGGGCTCTCTCCTGTAATGACAGCAAGCCGTGGGCAAACTGGGCATGAACGTCGATCATGGCGTGCAGCACATCGTGGTAGATCTCGGCCAGCGAGCGCGGTGATTGGTCATCCTGAAGGCTGTCCAGGTCCCGCCATAGATCCTGCAGCGGGGCGGGGGCATCATCTGCAGGCTGATGTACCTCTCGGTGGTCCGGGGTTTCCCGGTCGATCACGTTGGTGATCAATACCGAATGGTGGGCGGTCAGCGCCCGGCCAGATTCGCTGATCAGGTCCGGGTGGGGAAGATTCAGGCGATCGCATTCGGCCTGCAGTACATGCACCACATTGTAGGCGTATTCGAACACCGTGTAGTTCATCGAACAGCTGCTGCGTGAACGGGTGCCCTCGTAATCTACGCCGAGGCCGCCGCCAATGTCGACCGTGCCGATGGGGGCGCCAAGCTGGCGCAGTTCACTGTAAAACCGGGCACATTCCTTCAGGCCAGTCTGGATATCGCGGATGTTGGCTATTTGCGAGCCCAGATGAAAGTGCAGCAGCTGCAGGGTGTTCAGCGCGCCGGCGTGTTTCAGGGTGTTGACCACATCCAGGATCTGGCTGGCAGACAGGCCGAATTTGGATTTTTCACCGCCTGTGTTCTGCCAGTTGCCTTTACCGATGGTGGCCAGCCGCGCCCGCACACCAATCAGCGGTTCAACACCGAGGTGCCTGGCCTCTTCGAGGATCAGCGGCAGTTCGGACTGCTTCTCCACCACAATAAACACCCGGTGTCCGAGCTTCTGGCCGATCAGGGCCAGGCGGATGTATTCGCGGTCTTTGTAACCGTTACAGACAATCACCGAGCCAGCCTGGCGCGACAGAGCCAGAACCGCCATCAGCTCCGGCTTGCTGCCGGCTTCGAGGCCCACCTGGTTGGCAGAAGCTGCAGGCTCTGCGGCCAGCAATTCTTCAACCACCCGGCGCTGCTGGTTGACCTTAATGGGATAAACCGCCGTGTACCGGCCCTGGTAGCCGTGCTCCTGAGTGACTTTATTGAAAGCGCCACACAGTTTGTTGACCCTGTCGTGCAGGATGTCGGAAAACCGGATCAGCACAGGCAGCGCAATGCCGGCCTCGGCCAGTGAGCGTGTCAGGCTGGGCAGGTTGATGCGTGCATCGCTCCGGCCGCGGTCCGGGCAGATTTCTGCTTCACCCTGGCCATTGACGGTAATGTAGCCGTCACTCCAGTGCGCGATGTTATAGACCTTATGGGCAGGTGATGCTGCGGTTTCAACCATTGTTGCTATCCTGTCAGGAAACCCGGGGCGGCCGGCAAGCCGGTAACAGGCTGCATTGTAGGAGTTGACCGGTGCCCCTACAATACGCCTCTTTCAAGATGCCAGGGCGCGTTGCGGCGGCACACAGTGGGAGACAGACATGACAGCATTGAACGAAGGCTGGTTTACCGAGGTATTCCAGGACCAGGGCACGGCCTTTTCCCTGCAGGTAAAAGGCAGGCTTCACGAGGAACAGACCCCGTTCCAGAAACTCGAAATCTATGAAACCGAAACCTTCGGCAACCTGATGGTGCTGGATGGCTGCGTGATGCTGACCACCCGGGATAACTTTCTTTACCATGAAATGATGACCCACCCGGCGCTGTTTACCCACAAAGACCCGAAGAAAGTGGTGATTGTAGGCGGCGGTGATTGCGGCACCCTGAAAGAAGTGCTCAAGCACCCGGGTGTTGAAGAAGCCTGGCAGGTGGAAATTGACGAGCGGGTAACCCGCATGGCGGAAAAGTACTTCCCCGAACTGTGTGAAGCCAACAGTGATCCCCGCGCCAACTTCTTCTTCGGCGATGGCATCGCCTGGATGCGGGACATCGAACCTGCAAGCGTCGACCTGATTATCATTGATTCAACCGATCCCGTCGGCCCGGCCGAAGGCCTGTTTGCCCTGGACTTCTACCGGGATGCCATGGCGGCTCTGCGTGACGGCGGGATTATTGTTCAGCAGAGTGAGTCGCCCTTGCTGCACACCGACTCCATCATCAAAAACATCCACAACGACATGCGCCAGGCCGGTTTTGGCCATGTGAAGACTTTGCCTTTTCCGCAGCCGGTGTACCCGACAGGTTGGTGGAGCTGCACCATGGGTAGCAAGGACAACCCGCTGAAATACTTCCGTGAAGAAGATGCCAACAACCGCCCGTTTGTGACCCGCTACTACAACGCCGGCATTCACCACGGGGCCCTGGCCATGCCGCAGTTCATGGTGGATGCACTGGAAGACGAGGTTCGCCCGGAAGAGGGCTGACCCATAAACAAGAAGGGCGCCAATTGGCGCCCTTCTTGTTTTACCTTCAGCGGTATTACTGCTTGCCGCTGACAAACTCCGGATAGGCTTCCAGGCCACACTCCGAAAGATCTACACCTTCATACTCTTCTTCTTCACTCACCCGGATGCCCATCACTGCTTTGAGGATGCCCCAGACAACCAGGCTGGCGACGAACACCCAAACGAAGATGGTCAGAGCGCCGATCAGCTGGCCGCTGAAGGTCACATCACTGTTGGTGACCGGGACCAGCAGCAGACCGAGCAGACCGCACACACCGTGGGCGGAGATGGCACCAACCGGATCATCAATGCGCAGTTTGTCCAGAGTGACAATGCTCAGTACGACCAGGATGCCGCCCAGAACACCCCAGATGGTCGCAGTCAGCGCGCTCGGAGTTGAAGGCTCAGCGGTGATCACTACCAGGCCGGCAATGGCACCGTTCAGCAGCATGGTCAGATCAGCTTTGCCGAACATGATGCGGGCGAGGATCAGGGCGCCGATGGCGCCACCGGCGGCGGCCGCGTTGGTGTTCAGGAACACCATGGCCACGGAGTTGGCGCTGGCGATATCGCCGAGCTTCAGCACAGAACCACCGTTAAAGCCGAACCAGCCCATCCACAGGATCAGTGTGCCCAGTGCCGCCAGCGGCATGTTGGCACCCGGAATGGCGCGGATTTCGCCGTTCGGGCCATACTTGCCTTTGCGGGCACCCAGCAGGAGCACACCAGCAAGTGCGGCAGCTGCGCCGGCCATGTGCACAATGCCTGAGCCGGCAAAGTCACTGAAGCCAAGGTCGCCGAGGTTGTACATGCCGAAGACGTCTTTGCCGCCCCAGGTCCATGAGCCTTCCATCGGGTAGATGACGCCAGTCATAACGACGGCGAAGGCCAGGAATGCCCAGAGTTTCATGCGTTCGGCAACAGCGCCGGACACAATAGACATGGCGGTAGCCACAAAGACAACCTGGAAGAAGAAATCCGATGCGCCCGAGTAGATGGAGCCACCCTCGAAGCCATCTTCACGGCCGGCGAACTCGCCCAGCACGCCTTCAACGTCCACATCGGCAATGCCGGAGAGGAAGATGCTGCCGTCATACATGATCGCGTAACCGCAGATCATATACATGGTGCAGGCAATGGCGTATAGCGCCACGTTCTTGGTCAGGATTTCAGTGGTGTTTTTGGCGCGCACCAGACCGGATTCGAGCATGGCAAAGCCAGCCGCCATCCACATGACTAATGCGCCACAAATGACAAAATAAAAGGTATCTATAGCGTACTGCAGGTGAAATATATTGCTTTCCATGGGAAGCCCTCCGCACAAGGCCCTTCAGGTAAATAGATTTTGCGTTGGCTGATTCCGGTTCAGGCCGGTGTCAGACTGCTTCTTCGCCTGTCTCGCCGGTCCGGATTCGGATGGCTTGCTCCAGCTCGGTCACAAAAATCTTGCCGTCGCCGATTTTTCCGGTGTTGGCTGCTTTTGTTATGGCTTCAATCACCTGGTCGAGAAGGTTGTTGCCAATCGCAATTTCAACCTTCACTTTCGGTAGGAAATCCACCACATACTCTGCGCCACGGTATAGCTCTGTGTGGCCTTTCTGCCGCCCGAAGCCTTTAACTTCCGTTACGGTTACGCCTTGCACGCCTATCTCGGATAGTGCCTCACGGACATCATCCAATTTGAAAGGCTTGATGATCGCTGTCACAAGTTTCATTGCTTTCTCCTTGGTAAAGCCGTCCCAACAGTGAGGGCCCGCCGGCCGGTTGTTGAGCTCGGGATGCTGCCACCTCGCACATCAATTGTGCGGATTGCGTACGAGAGCTTTAGCATCGGGTGTGCCAACGCAAAAAAAATGATTATAAACAGTGAGTTGGTTGTTTGGTGTCCCGGAATGGCGCAAACGATTGCACCAATTTGGGGCGCTGCGCCCCGCTCTGAGTCAAAACAGAGCAGGCAACCTGCACGGCGCGGCGGCCATTATAATGCCGACCGGGTACAGTATGGCAGGGGCTGCGGTGTGATACACTCCCCGCCACGACAGTAATCGGCAATGAACAAGCCGGAAGAATGATTTCACGAGGTGTGTAATGAAAGGGCCACAGGATTTTTTTGCGCAGTTACAGGGCCAGTTTGGCCAGTTTGTTCCGGATATGGCCCGGGCGGCCCGGGAGGATTTTGAAACCCAGGCCAGAGCGACGGTGATGTCGGTATTGTCCCGTCTGGAGTTGGTAACCCGTGAAGAGTTTGACGCCCAACAGGCGGTACTGATGAAAACCCGCGAAAAAGTGGAAGCACTGGAAAAGCGGGTGGCTGAGCTCGAACAGAAAGCTCAGCCCTGATCTGTTGAAATTTGTCGGGTGCAGGATGCGCCCTGAATCTTTTAGCCACGCCAGGGATGGTGATCATGCTTGCTATTGTTCATTCCCGCGCCAGTATTGGCGTATCTGCCCCCGAAGTAACCGTTGAAGTGCATTTGTCCGGCGGATTGCCAGCCTTGTCGATTGTAGGCCTGCCGGAAACCGGCGTCCGGGAAAGTAAAGACCGGGTACGCAGTGCACTGCTCAATGCCGGCTTCGAATTCCCCGCCCGCCGGATCACCATCAATCTCGCTCCCGCCGATTTGCCCAAAGAAGGCGGCCGCTTTGACTTGCCCATAGCGCTGGGTATTTTGGCGGCCTCCGGCCAGATTCCCGCTGAAAGCCTGGCTGAACTGGAGTTCATGGGCGAGCTGTCCCTTGATGGTGCACTGCGCCCTCTGAAAGGAATTCTACCGGCCGTACTGGCTGCCCGGGAGGCAGGGCGTTCACTGCTGATTCCCCAGGCCAATGCGGAGGAGGCGGCCCTGGCGAGCCAAAGTGATGTTCTGGCGGCCAGCCACATTCTCACCGTATGTGAGCATCTGACCGGCAGAGCCCGGCTGGTTCCTGTTCCGCGCCCTGAAACGGATGCCGGGCAATCGTCGGTGGCGGATGTGGCGGATCTCTCGGATGTCCGGGGGCAGCAGGTGCCGCGCCGTGCGTTGGAGGTGGCCGCGGCCGGCGGTCACAATCTGCTGTTTTTTGGCCCGCCCGGAACCGGCAAGAGTATGTTGGCCAGTCGCTTGCCGGGTATTTTGCCGGCACTGGACGATGCCTCGGCGATGGAAGTCGCCAGTGTGCACTCAGTGGCGGGTCGGCCACTGAAGCCGGGTGGCTGGCGTCTGCCGCCGTTCCGGTCGCCACACCATACTGCATCGGCTGTGGCTCTTGTTGGCGGGGGTAGCAGCCCCAGGCCCGGAGAGATTTCCCTGGCCCATCGAGGTGTACTGTTTCTGGATGAGCTGCCTGAGTTCGAGCGCCGCGTACTCGAGGTACTTCGGGAGCCCATGGAAACCGGTGAAATTGCCATCAGCCGTGCCGCTCGTCAGGTTACATTTCCGGCCAGATTTCAGGTGGTTGCCGCAATGAACCCGTGTCCTTGTGGTTACAGTGGCCATCCGAGTATCGAGTGCCAGTGCTCTCCCGGTCAGGTTGTGCGCTATCGGTCAAAAATCTCCGGGCCTCTGCTGGACCGGTTCGATCTGCATGTGGAAGTACCGGTGCAGGCGGGAGAGGTTTTGCTGAGCCGGAGCGAGTCGGGCGAAAGCAGTGCCAGGGTCCGGGAACGGGTGCTCCAGGCCAGGGCGAGGCAGAGTGCGAGGGGGTGCCTGAACGCGTCGTTGGCGGGCAAGGCTCTGGACGAGGCCTGTCGTCTTGAAGCCGACAGCGAAAAGCTTCTGGCGGGTGCCATGGAGCGGCTCGGGTTGTCTGCCCGGGCACTGCACCGAATTCTGCGGGTTGCCCGCACGCTGGCGGATCTTGAGGGGCAGGAGGCGCTCGCCCGTCACCACCTGATGGAAGCGCTGGGCTATCGGCAACTGGATCGCCAGCAGGGGCAGAGTGCGTTGGTCTCCGCCTGAGGCGCCGGACTCTGGTAAACTGTGCGGTACATTCCAGACATCAGATCCGCCCAGACATCAGACTTGCTGTGGCGGTTGAGGACAACAGATGACCGACCAGAACGAAACTCAGGATTCCAACGGTGAAAACCCGATTACCACTCGCCGTGGGGTGCGTAGCTTTGTGTTGCGCCAGGGGCGAATGACCGAGGGCCAGAAAAAGGCCTTTGAGCGCAGTTGGCCGAAGTACGGCCTGACTCGCGAAAACGGCGTGATCGATCCGCGAGAAGTGTTTGGCCGTGACAGCATGCTGAACCTGGAAATTGGTTTCGGCATGGGGCGGTCACTGGCTGATATGGCAGAAGCCGCGCCGGAACAGGATTTTATCGGCGTGGAAGTGCACCTGCCGGGTGTCGGAGCACTGCTTAAGGAGGTTGAAGACCGGGGCCTGGAGAACGTTCGGGTGTATAACATCGATGCCAATGATGTCATCGATCTGTGCCTGCCGGATGCCTCTCTGGACCGCGTAATGGTATTTTTCCCTGACCCTTGGCACAAAAAGAAGCACCACAAGCGCCGCCTGATTCAGCACGAATTTATTCAGCGAATTCGCCACAAATTACGGGTTGGTGGCATTCTGCATCTGGCAACGGACTGGGAAAATTACGCCGAGCACATGCTGGAAGTGATGATTGAATCTGAAGGCTTTGCCAACACCCAGGAGCAGGGTGGATATTCGCCACGCCCGGATGATCGCCCCATCACCAAATTTGAGCAGCGCGGCGAAAGGCTGGGGCATGGCGTGTGGGACCTGCTCTTTCACCGGACAAACTGAGCGCTGCAGGCGTTAGTTTCGGGAGGCTCGGGTCAGGGGCTGCCTTCGGGCAGCCCGAATGACCACCAGACCCGCCGCGCCCAGCATGAGCCCGGTATATTTGATCAGGGCAAGAATGCTGGCGGCGAGGCCCATGGAGTCGTCTGGCGGGCTGAAGTTGTTCAATAACACGATGTTTTCCGCCATATCGCTGGTGCCCGCAACAACAAACAACACGCGAATCCAGCGGGCGATCATCCGTTCCCGAACACCCCTCCGATCTCTGGTGAAGTGCCTGGTGAGCTGGAGCAGGGCGGCCAGATAAGCGACGATGAACAGAAAGTCCAGCCACAAGGACAACCGGGCGAGCATCAGGCCCTCTTCACCCCAGCTGGCCAGAATGGCCTGGGCGTGCTCAGCGGAACCCGCCAGCTGTAAGCTGACGATGCCTTGAGGCGCAGCCAGAGTTTGCAAAGGTTGATTGATCGCAACCAGCACCAGAAAGAGTGCCACAGCAATCACCATCGAGGCCTTCATGGGCAGGCGCATCGGCCTCATGGGTGGGAACTGAGCCGGGTCCATCAGAGAAATTGCTCCAGCAAACTGTTCAGATAACGCTGGCCCTGTTCAGTCGCCTGTATCCGGTGCCTGGCCAGCAGATTTTGGGTACGTAACGTCTCAAGTTGTACCGCAACCGGCGTCAGGGGTAAACCTGTACGCTTCGTGAACAGGTCCTCTTCGACCCCTTCTTTGAGCCGCAGAACGTTCATCAGGAACTCCAGTGGCCGATCTTCCGGTTCTATTGCTTCGGTACCTGCGGTTCTTGAGCCAATCCTGTTGAGATAGGCGTCCGGCTGGCGAGTCTTCCAGTAGCGGATAATGCGGCCGTCAGCCAGGCTGACCTTGCCGTGCCCACCGGCACCCAGCGCCAAATAATCGCCAAATCGCCAGTAATTCAGATTGTGGCGACTTTGCCGGTCAGGCTGGCTCCAGGCAGAGACTTCGTAATCATCAAAGCCATGGCTTCTGAGAAATTCCGACCCCTTCCGGTAGATTTCCCACAGCCGGTCATCATCCGGCAGATCTGGCGGCCTGGAGAAAAACTCGGTGTTGGGCTCGATGGTCAGTTGATACCAGGACAGATGTGTCGGTTTGTGGGCCAGGGCCTGCTGCAGATCCTCTACCGCCTGCTCGGGTGTCTGGCCCGGCAGGCCGTGCATCAGGTCGATGTTGAAGTTGTCAAAGCCTGCGGCCCTGGCGGTCTCAATGGCCCGGTGGGCGGCCTGGGCATCGTGAATACGGCCCAGCGCCTGGAGATGCTCCGGATGGAAGCTCTGAACTCCAATCGATAGCCGGTTAATGCCGGCCTGCCGGAAGCTCTCATAGCGGCCTTCTTCCAGTGTGCCCGGGTTGGCCTCCAGAGTGATTTCGGCCTCTGGTGCGAAGCTCAGCCGTTGATGCAGGGCTTCAAACAGCCGGTGGTAGAAGTCACCCGTCATTAACGAGGGTGTCCCACCACCAATGAATACGCTTTCAATGGGGCGGCCACGAACCAGGGTCAGGTCGTGCTCCAGGTCTTCCAGCAGTGCGTCAAGATAAGCGGCTTCGGGGATGTCGCCGCGGATCGCGTGGGAATTGAAATCACAGTAGGGGCACTTGCGTACGCACCAGGGCACGTGAATGTAGAGGCTCAGGGGCGGGCAGACCGTCACGGGGGAGGTGGCGGTCATGGCTTCAGGCCTTTGCCCTGAGTTGTTCCAGCAGACTGGCCAGGGCGCGGCCCCGATGACTGATGCGCCCTTTTTGTTCGCGCGTGAGCTCGGCGGCGCTGCATTCGTGCTCTGGTGCGAAAAATACCGGATCATAGCCAAAGCCTGCTTCGCCACGGGGAGCGTTCAGAATCCGGCCAGGCCAGCGGCCGTGACAGATGACCGGAGTCGGGTCGTCCGCATGGCGCAGGTAAACCAACACGCAGTGGAACTGTGCGTCACGTTCCGGTTCCGGGACATCCTTCATGGCTTGCAGTAGCGCCTGAATATTGTCGGCATCGCTGGCGCCATCACCGGCATACCTCGCCGAGCGCACGCCAGGCTGACCGGCCAGGGCGTCCACGGCCAGCCCGCTGTCGTCGGCCAGCGCCGGCAAACCGGTTTCCCGGGCGGCATGGCGGGCTTTCAGGATGGCATTCTCGACAAACGTGACGGCCGGTTCTTCAGTTTCGCTGACCCCCAGCGAGCCCTGGGCGACAGGCTCAAAACCCAGGGGGCTGAGCAGTTCCGTCAACTCGGCAATCTTGCCTTTGTTGTTGCTGGCGATAACGAGGTTCTGTTTCATGGTTCAGTCGTTAAACAGGGTGTGAGCGAAGCGCACCTTCAGGTCCTGCTGATGCCCGGTGGGCCTGGCGGTGATGTTGAAGGTCATCAAGCCGCCAGACGGGTACTGATACTGGGCGATGAAATAGACGGCATCGCCTTCCTGAATCCGGCGGAACGCCAGAAAGTTAATCTGCTGGATATCATTCGCTACCTGGCCTTCAACCTGGCCGCCAACGGGGGAGGGCTGGCCATGCTCATCGTCGTTCATGATGGCAATGTTGACGACACCAATGCCTTTGCTGCGCTGAAGGTTGTTTGCTTTTGCGACTTCCGGTGTCAGGAAGGTGCTTGGGTAGACGCTCCAGTTCACCTGGTATTTGCCGAAATCCTTTTCCCCGGCTTGGCTGTGGCTGGTGATCAGCAGCAGGCCGAGCGCCAGGGTGATAACGCTGGTAAAAGAACGAATGTTCATCATGTGTTCTCCCGTGTGATTCGATAGATGGCAATCTCACCCAGCAGATTTGGCCATAGGCGAGCCAGCCAGCTGTTCTGGTGTTGGCCGTCTACTACCCGGCGACTTTTGATGCTGATTCCTTTTTGCCGGCACAGCGCCTCAAAGTCTTTGAAGGTGCACAGGCGGATGTTTGGCGTGTTATACCACTTGTAGGGTAAAGCATCTGATTCCGGCATACGGCCACTCAGAGTCAGCCCCCAACGCAAACGCCAGTGCGCAAAGTTGGGGAAGGTGACGATGCCTTCACGGCCAACCCGCAGCATTTCATCGATGACCTTGTCCGGCCTGCGAACGGCCTGCAGCGCCTGAGTCATCAGTACGATATCAAACATGCCATCATCGAAATTCTCCAGGCCCTGGGTGTCCAGGTTCTGCTCGATGACAGCCACACCTTTGCCCATGCAGGTGGTGATGTGGTCTGGGTTGATTTCCAGCCCGAACCCGGTGGCACTGCGCTCCTGCTGCAGGAAGTGCAGCAGGGTGCCGTCACCACAGCCGAGGTCGAGTACATGGTGGCCCGGCTGCACCCACTGCTGAATGATTTCCAGGTCAGCTCTCATGCGCCTACCTCCCGTGCAACCCGGTCCATATACGCGGTAAACACGTCGGTGTATCTCGGCGTTGGGATCAGAAACGCATCGTGACCCCATGGGGCATCGATCTCCGCGTAGCTGACTTTCTTGCGGGCAGAAATCATGGCGTTCACCATTTCTTCAGAGCGGGCCGGCGAGAAACGCCAGTCCGTACTAAAGGATAGCACCAGATACTCACATTGGGCGGGCGCCAGGGCTTTGGCGAGATCGCCGCCGAACTCGTAGGCTGGGTCAAAGTAGTCCAGGGCTCGGGTCATCAGCAGGTAGGTGTTGGCATCGAAGCTTTCGGAGAAGCGTTCGCCCTGATAGCGCAGGTAACTCTCTACCTGGAACTCGGCGTCATAACCAAATTTGTAGGCCTCTTCCCGGAGCTCGCGGCCAAACTTTTCGCCCATGGATGCGTCGGAAAGGTAGGTGATGTGCCCCACCATGCGCGCCAGCATCAGGCCTCGCCTTGGCAGGGTGTCGGCGTCGTAGTAACGGCCCTCAAAGAACTCCCGGTCAGAGGTGATGGCCTGACGAGCGACTTCGTTAAAAGCAATGTTCTGGGCGGTTAACCGGGGTGTGGACGCGATAACTACAGCGTGCCGGACGCGGTCCGGATAATCCAGACTCCACTGCAGGGCCTGCATGCCACCGAGGGAGCCGCCAACCACCGCCGCCCATTGCTGTATGCCGAGGTGATCGGCCAGCTGGGCCTGGCTCTTCACCCAATCAGCAACGGTAATCACCGGGAAGTCAGGACCGTAAAGTTTGCCGGTGGCGGGGTTCACTGAGCTTGGGCCGCTGCTGCCGTGGCAGCCACCGAGGTTATTCAGGCTTACGACATAGAAACGGTTGGTATCTATGGGTTTTCCCGGACCTATGCAGCTGTCCCACCACCCCGGCTTTTTATCGTCAAGCGTGTGGTAGCCGGCGGCATGATGGTGACCGCTGAGCGCATGACAAATCAGCACCGCGTTGCTGGCGTCGGCATTGAGCTTGCCGTAGGTTTCAACTACCAGGTCATAGCTTTCCAGAGTCTGGCCGCAGGCCAGTTCAATGGGAGCTCCGAAGTGTATGGTTTGCGGGCTAACTAGGCCCAGGGAATCCGAGGGCAGGGAGTCGGGCATGAGTGTGTTGATTTCCTGGTCCGGTCCACATGTATCAGGCCACAGGCCTTGGATGGCGCGTAAATCCGCACCAGCATGGCAGTTTAAAGGCGGGGGTGGGTTGCTGCAACCAGCGTGTGCGGGTTGTGACCTTCAGAGGGCTGCAGGCTCTCACTGCTGCAGCCCTCTGATGCTCAGACAGTGCCGTAGATGTTGACGACTTTCTGCTGGATGGTCGTGGGTGCAGGTTTGCGAATCTGGCGCATCATGGCGTCGGCCAGTTCAAGCTGCTTGCGCAGATCGGTAATGGCATTGTCCAGGCGCTCCCGCTCGGAGCGACTGTCGCGGTCGGTGCGAACCATGTCCCGGAGCCGGCGAATCTGGTGCTCAAGAAGCTGTTTCTGCTCCATGGAATACTGCATGATCGGCAGCAGTGCTTCCTGGGGCCAGCGCTCAACATCGCTGCGTACCCGGCCGTGCAGGGTTCGGGCTTCACCGACCATCACGTTGAAGAATCGGCGTACCAGTATGGTTTGCTCGGTGAGTAGATTTTTCGGGCTGATGCGGAAGCGCCTGGCTTTCTTGCGCAATTCCCGAATGGCAATAACGTGGCGCCCGGCTCTCAGCGGGATGGGTTCAAGATGCCTGGCCCGGGTATCCTCGTTGTACCGACGGTAAATGGCGCCCACCATCTTTTCCGCCAGCTTGCCCTCGGCGAGCAAATTGGTCAGGTCGCTTTCCAATAGTTCAAAGAAGTGGTCCATGGCACGGTTCATGCCGGCCGTCGTCCAGCTTTTGGACATGGTTTCACGAACTTTGGATGCGTGTTCTTCAAAGCGCTCTTCGCTGACCAGCTTGTTAAGAATGTCGCCTTGAGAACCCATTAATCGGCGAGAAGAACGCAGCGTAATCAGCTTCTTGTAGTAAAAGTCGTAGTCTTTCTGAGCCCGTTCCGCCAGCCGGCCAAGTGCGGCCTTGTCCATGGTTGCGCCGGCGCAGGCTTTGCGTTCTTCTTCCAGGGCCTCAAGCCGGTACTGCATGGCGGCCTGGCTGTTCTGCAGCATGCCCAGCAGATCACTGATCAGATTCTGGGTGATCAGTTGTTCTTTGTGGGTCAGGATGCGCTGGATAATCAGTTGTTCAAGCAGGCCCAGATTGGAACGGTCGAACAGGTTGGTGTCATTGCGCACTCTGGCCAGCAGGCCCTGCTTGGCAGACAGTGGGATAACATCCTGTTGGTGGATGCCCAGGTGGTTGGCCGTGTAGGTGCGTACGCGCTCAATGGATTCCTGGGTGTGCTTTTCGCCCTGCAGGTCATCCCACAGCACGTCAATCTTGTTCAGTACCGCAAAGCGACCGGCCCGGTGGTCGGCGTGTTCGGTATTGATATGCTCTTTCCAGATGGTCATGTCGCTGGCAGTCACGCCGGTGTCGGCGCTCAAGACAAAGATCACCGCGTGAGCGCGTGGCAGCATGCTGATGGTCAGTTCCGGCTCGGAACCCAGGGCGTTCAGGCCCGGCGTATCGAGAATCCGCAGGCCTCGTTCAAACAGGGGGTGTCGGATGCTGATCTGGGCGTTGCGCCAGGCCGGTACAAGAACGTTACCCGGGTTATCCCGGTCCTGTTCCAGCATGTCTTCATCAAAGCCGAGCTTTCTGGCTTCGTCGATGGTGACGCTTTTAACCCGGGCAACTTCGGCCAGCACTTCGCGCATAACGTCCGGATCACGGTCGTCCAGCTCGTGCCTTATCCAATTGTCTGGCCGTTTGCGTTGTTGTTGCAGGGAGAGCTCACCGGTGCGGGTCTCGATTGGCAGCAGCAACAGGTAATTCTGGTTGGCGCTGCGGTCGAAAAACAGCTCGGTGGGGCACATAGTGGTGCGCCCCGCCTGTGAGGGCAGCATGCGCTGGCCATAGTCCGCGAAGAACAGGGCGTTGATCAGCTCCGTTTTGCCGCGGGAATACTCGCCGACGAAGGCAATGGTGAGCTCGTCTTCAATCAGCAACTCCAAGCCGTGGCGAATACGGGTGCTGATGTCTTCCGAGAAGAGATTGTTGTCCTGCAACCACAGCCGATAGCGGCCAATCTGCCGGATAAGATCCTTTTTCCAGTCGTGATAGGCTTCAACCTGCTGCGACAGAGTTCCCTGCTGACTCATTGGATAATCCTTCTGCGCGACTTCCGGGCATTTAGCCCCAAATTAAATGGCAGTAATAATAGCGTGTTTGCCCAAACGTTTACCTGCGGGGCGCCGGCGTTATTCCAGGCATCGATGTGTTCGAAAACAAAAAAGACCAGTTAATCAATGGCTTGATCAACTGGCCTGCTGATATTCGGCACTTGTGTAAAATGTAACTAAATGTATATATGGGACACAGGTTACATTCCTGCGCCCAGAAATCCCATGCCTGCGGCCACTTTCATGTGGTTCAGCACCACATCAAGAACGTTGAGGATCAGAAAGACCACGATGGGCGACAGGTCAAGGCCCCCCATGGACGGCATGATGTTGCGTACCGGGCGCATGACCGGCTCGGTGATCTGGGCAACCAGCTGAATGGCGGGGTGGCCACTCTGCGGGGCTATCCAGCTGACAACCACCACCGCGATGACCGACCAGAAGTAGATCTTGACGATCAGGCTGGCCACGTTCAGTACCGCCCAGACCAGCACAGTCAGAGGGTTGATGGACGGAATGCCACTGTTCAACGCGATCACGATCAGGAAAAGGGTGATGGCCTGAATGATGATGGCCAATACCAGCGCCGCACCGTCAATGCCACCCCAGCCCGGGATGATCCGGCGCAGCGGGCGTAGCGGAGGGTTGGTGGCCTTTACAACAAACTGGGAAATGGGGTTGTAGAAATCAGCCCGGGCCAGTTGCAGAAGGAATCTCAGCAGCACCACCGTCATGTAGAAGGTGGATGCGATCATCAGAATCGTAATCAGAATTTCTGCCAGCATGAAGCTGTGTCTCCGTAACGGTTACTGTTTATCTGCCAGTTCTTTTGACATCTCTTGGGAGCGTTCGAAGGCGGCGTCGTAGGCCTTCTTGACCAGATCCCTCATGCCGCCATCCTCAAAGGTATTGATGGCCCGCTCGGTGGTCCCTCCGGGAGACATTACGTTGCGCTTGAGCTGAGCCGGGTCATGCTCGCTGCGAGCGGCCATTTCGGCGGCACCGGCCATGGTCTGTATGGCCAGTTTGCGGGCCGTGGCGGGCTCTATGCCGGCGTCCGTAGCGGCAGCTTCCAGTGCTTCCAGCATCAGGAAAAAGTACGCAGGGCCGCTGCCTGAAAGCGCTGTCACACCGTGAATCAGGGCTTCATCATCCACCCAGAGTGCCGTGCCGATGCTTTCAAAAACAGTCTGCACCATGGCTTTCCGTTCTTTCGACACTTTCTCGTTGGCAAACAGCCCTGCGGCACCTTTGCCGACCAGTGAAGGCGTGTTCGGCATGACTCGTACCACCGGAAGCCCACCGCCGAGCCATTCATCGAGAGTGTCCGCATTCAGGGCAGCAGCTATGGAGACGATCAGGGGTTGCGTGTTCTGTACCACTGGCGCGATATCCCGACATACGTCGGCCATTACCTGGGGTTTTACGGCCAGTACCACCATGTCAGCTTGCTGGGCGCAATAACGGTTGTCGGTGGTTATGCTCACGCCAAATCGATTGCGGATGGACTGCAGATGACTGTCGTCCGGGGCGCTGACCCAGATGTCTCCGGCCTGGAAGCCGCTGTCCAGCATGCCTCCGATGATGGCGCTGGCCATATTGCCGGCACCGATAAACGAAATGGTGGGTGATTTGCTCAAGGTTCACTCCAGGGGGTTGCCCGGTTGATTCTTTGTTCAGGATGATAGCAGGAACGGGCTGATTCAGCTCTGGCTCTGTTTTGTTGGCCGGTTCCCGAACAGTGCGGAACCGACTCTGACCCAGGTTGCCCCTTCCGCGATGGCCGCCTCAAGATCATCTGACATGCCCATCGATAGGGTATCGAATTGCCCTGCTTCGGGATATTTTTCTTTCAGATCAGTCAGTGCGTTGGCCAGCTGCCGAAAGCTCTTCCGGAGCTCGGCTTCGCTCTGGTCGGGATCTGGGATGGCCATCAGACCCCGCAGATTCAGGTTCGGTAACTCGCCTATGGCTGCCGCCAGTTCTGGCAGTTCCGCCAGTGAGCAGCCTGACTTTGTGTCTTCGCTGTTAACGTTGACCTGCAGGCACAGATTCAACGGCCCCAGGCTCTTGGGTCTTTGCTCACTGAGCCTTCGGGCAATTTTCAGGCGATCCACGCTGTGTACCCAGGAAAACGACTCCGCAATCTGCCGGGTTTTGTTGGACTGGATAGGCCCGATAAAGTGCCACTCAATGCCTTCAACAGCGTTCAGAGCGGTCATTTTATCCAGCGCTTCCTGTACATAATTCTCCCCGAACGCCATTTGCCCGGCCTGGGTCGCGGCCAGTAAATCTTCCGGAGGGCGGGTCTTGCTGACGGCCAGAAGCCGCACGCTGCCGGGCTCCCGGCCCGCCTGCAATGTTGCTTTTTGTATGCGTCGGGTTACGCTCTCGATGTTGTCTGCTATGCTGCTCATAGTGTGAGTTTGCCGCTTCTGGACTAAAAGAAAAAGCCTTCCGAGGAATCCTATGGATATTACTGAACTGCTTGCCTTTTCGGCCAAACAGGGTGCGTCGGATTTGCACCTGTCTGCTGGCCTGCCACCGATGATTCGTGTTGACGGCGATGTGCGCCGTATCAACCTTCCGCCCATGGAGCACAAAGAAGTGCACGGGCTGATTTACGACATCATGAACGACAAGCAGCGCAAGGATTACGAAGAATTCCTCGAAACCGACTTCTCTTTCGAAGTGCCCGGTGTTGCCCGTTTCCGGGTGAACGCCTTCAATCAGAATCGTGGCGCCGGCGCGGTTTTCCGTACCATCCCTTCGAAAGTACTGACCATGGAAGATCTGGGCATGGGCCAGGTTTTCAAGGATGTATCTTCGGTTCCCCGTGGGCTTGTGCTGGTGACCGGGCCAACAGGTTCCGGTAAGTCCACAACCCTGGCGGCGATGATCGACTACATCAACGATACCCGCTACGAGCACGTGCTGACCATCGAAGACCCCATCGAATTCGTCCACGAATCCAAAAAGTGCCTGGTCAACCAGCGCGAAGTGCACCGGGACACCCTCGGCTTCAACGAGGCGCTTCGCTCAGCGCTTCGGGAAGATCCGGACATCATCCTGGTGGGTGAGTTGCGGGATCTGGAAACCATCCGCCTGGCACTGACCGCGGCGGAAACCGGCCACCTGGTATTCGGCACTCTGCACACCACCTCCGCCGCCAAAACCATTGACCGGGTGGTTGACGTGTTCCCGGCTGAAGAAAAATCCATGGTTCGTTCCATGTTGTCGGAATCCTTGCAGGCGGTTATCTCCCAGACGCTGATGAAGAAAATGGGCGGCGGCCGCATCGCGGCTCACGAGATCATGATTGGTACGGCGGCCATCCGTAACCTGATCCGGGAAGACAAGATTGCCCAGATGTACTCGTCGATCCAGACCGGTGGGTCTCTTGGTATGCAGACGCTTGATCAGTGCCTGGAGCGCTTGCTTCAAAAGGGCCTGATCTCCCGCGATGCAGCCCGGGCCAAAGCCAAAATGCCGGATAACTTCTAGGTTGGTTGGCACCACACGTTGATGAGTAGGTAGATACATGGAATTCGAAAAACTGTTGCGGCTGATGGTGGAAAAAGGGGGCTCCGACCTGTTTATCACTGCAGGTGTGCCGCCGAGCATGAAAGTGAACGGCAAAGTGCTGCCCGTCACCAAGAATGCCCTGACGCCGGAGCAGACACGAGAGTTCGTCTACGGCGCCATGAACGAGAAGCAGCGCGCTGAATTTGAAGAGACGCACGAGTGTAACTTCGCCATCAGCGCACGCGGCATAGGTCGTTTCCGGGTAAGTGCTTTCTTCCAGCGCAACCTGTGCGGCATGGTGTTACGTCGCATTGAAGTGAAAATTCCCCAGATCGACGACCTGTCCTTGCCTGAAATCGTGAAAGACCTGGCGATGACAAAGCGCGGCCTGATCATGTTTGTGGGTGCCACCGGCACCGGTAAGTCCACCTCGCTGGCGGCCATGCTTGGCCACCGAAACCGGAACAGCCGCGGGCACATCATTTCCATCGAAGACCCTATCGAATTCGTGCATCAGCACCAGGGCTGTATCGTGACCCAGCGCGAAGTGGGGATCGATACCGAAAACTTCGAGGTCGCCTTGAAGAATACGCTTCGCCAGGCGCCCGATGTCATCCTGATTGGTGAGGTGCGTACCCGCCAGACCATGGAGTATTCGGTGCAGTTCGCGGAAACCGGCCACCTGTGTCTGGCCACCTTGCACGCGAACAACGCCAACCAGGCGCTGGACCGGATCATCCAGTTCTTCCCGCCGGAGCAGCACAACCAGATCTGGATGGACTTGTCTCTCAACCTGAAAGCCATTGTGGCCCAACAGCTGGTGCCCACACCGGACGGTAAAGGCCGGAAAGCGGTTATCGAAGTTTTGATTAATACACCGCTGGTGGCGGACCTGATTCGCAAGGCCGAAGTCCACAAGCTCAAAGAGTTGATGGCCAAATCTAATGAGTCCGGAATGCAAACCTTTGATCAGGCGCTATACCGGCTCTATGCTGAGGGCTCCATCACCTATGAAGATGCGCTTGCCCATGCAGACTCAGCGAACGATCTGCGTCTGATGATCAAACTGGGTGCGGATGCCCAGGGGGCAGACAAGTTGTCGTCTTCGGTCGACAAGCTCACCATTCAGGACGATTGAGTTATTTGCCCGTTAAAAAAGCCCCGATCAGGGGCTTTTTTTTGGTTAAGACGAAAGTCGTAAATGATTAGCCTGGCGAATAGGTAGGTATAGCATTTGAGGCCGCTACCCTGTGCTGCGTATACTCCGCGCGAAACTAAAAGGAGACACCATGCACAAGAATACCAACGCACTCGTAAAAGCCATCCGCCTTGCAACCCTGGCCGCCGTTGCCGCGCCCGCCAGCGTAATGGCCGGTGGTTTCTCACTGAACGAGCAGAGCGCCAGCCAGATGGGCGTTGCCAACGCAGGTGCTGCTGCCAACCCTGAAAATGCCACCACTGTGCTGTTCAACCCTGCGGGTATGAGCCAGTTGTCTGGCACCAATATTTCGTTTGGTGCGGCGGTTCTGGATATTGATGCTGAGGCGAAAGACGGTGCATCAGCACGCAATCAGCTCGGAGGCGCTGTAACAGGGTCATCCGGAGGGGATATTGCTGATCCAGCGGTACTCCCGAATTTTTATCTTACTCACGAGATCAACGATTCCATCGACGTCGGCTTTGGTATTCATGCCCCATATGGGCTGGCTGCGGACTATGAAGATGACTTTGTGGGGCGCTATTTTGCTGACAAGACTGAGCTGACAGCGATTTCATTTACGCCCGCAGTCTCCGTAAATAATGGGAAGGGCCTCTCGATGGGGGTGGCTCTGAATATTATGTATGCTGAAGGGCGCCTGACGAAGTATCAAGATATCCGTCTTGGCCTTGTGCAGCAAGGGTTGTCGCCACAGGCTGCGGGCCAGGCCGCCAGTCAGTATGAGGCCGCGTTCGGAGCACCTTATGCAGACATAGAAGGTGATGATGTTGCCGTTAATTTTCGGGTCGGTTTTCTGTACGAGTTGTCGGAGGAAACCCAGATCGGCTTTACGGGTCAGACTGGTACCGAATTTAATTTGAAAGGCGATATCGAGCTTTCAGGTTACCCAGTTGCTACCGGGCAACCCCCTCTTGGTATAAGCCCAGTCACGCTAAATGAACGCGTAGAGGTTCCTTTGGCCATTCCCGAGAGCGCTACCCTCGGCCTTCGCCACCAGTTAACAGGTGACGTGACCCTCCTGGCCGGTGCGACTTACGCTCGTTGGAGTCGCTTTGAAGAGCTTGATA
Source organism: Marinobacter sp. SS5-14b (assembly GCF_030541005.1). GTDB lineage: Bacteria > Pseudomonadota > Gammaproteobacteria > Pseudomonadales > Oleiphilaceae > Marinobacter. The sequence continues at coordinate 717,852 of NZ_JASSVM010000002.1, forward strand.
TCAATAGCCGTGAAGGTGGTGGCGGCCAGATCTCAGGAATGGTTGGCGACCCGATCACCCACATTACTGAAGAATGGAAAAATACCTGGCAGTTCAACCTTGGTGGTATCTGGCAGGCAACACCAGAATGGGCCGTCAAGGCCGGTTATGCCTTTGATGAATCGCCAGTTGATCAATACGTTACTGCGCGGATTCCCTCAGAGGATCGCCATTGGCTGGCCCTGGGAACTCAATGGAAAGATGCGCAGAGTGGTTGGACGATTGACGCGGCTATTGGCACGCTGATCTTTGCAGATGATGCCAAGGTTGACGAATACCAGTATCTCCACGACGCTCCTGCCACTAAAGATCCGGCTTCCGGTGCGTCCAATTACCAGGCCGAATACGATCTGAGTGCCTGGAGCGCCGCCATTGAGTTCAGCAAGGCTTTCTAATGTGCTGAACCCAGCCTTGGGCTGATTCCCTTCGAAATCAGCCCACCACCTGCCCCCGGTAGATCACTTTCTTCTGCCGGGAGCAGGGTTCAGGCTGCGCAGTATCCTCTCCTCTTTTGCTCACATCCTCAAAGATAGGTTGCCCCCGGTACATTCTTGGTGCAGGGCTTTCTTCATGCTTCGTGTTCAGTTCCGGTACTCGTTGCTTAAGTGCTTCCCAGGTATGGACCAGGTGCGTTGAGCGGGTTTTGCCGGCGTAGTCGGCCAGGTGATGCTCCAGCCCGGCTTCATTGAGATGAAGCTTTACTCCGAACTCGGACTGAATCAGGCGCCGGCACTGGTGCACCAGCTTCAACAAGGAGGGGTCAAACAACCAGTTGCGTTCACTCGTTACGGAATTCATGGAAAGGCCTCGCATGGATGTCACTGCATCGGGTGTTACCCCGGACCCTGGGGCCGGTGCAGCTTTTATGCCATGCGAGCGCCAGGTTAGTGGGCCTGGTCCCAGTTATCGCCCACGCCGGCTTCTACCAGCAGTGGTACGTCCAGCTTTGCCGCGGCCGACATACGTTTCACCAGTCCCTCGCGCACCTTGTCTACGGCATCTTCCTGCACTTCAATGATCAGTTCGTCGTGCACTTGCATGGTCATGCATGCGTCATCATGGTGCTCGGCTTGCAGCCACTGGTCCACGTCAATCATTGCCCGCTTAATGATGTCTGCAGCGGTTCCCTGCATGGGCGCGTTGATGGCGGTGCGCTCGGCGGCCTGCTGCATCTGCTTGTTGCGGGCGTTGATTTCCGGCAGGTAAAGGCGGCGGCCAAACAGCGTTTCCACGTAGCCGTCGTCGTGGGCCTGCTTGCGGATGTTGTCCATGTATTTGAGTACGCCCGGGTAGCGCTCGAAATAACGGTCGATGTACTCCTGGGCGACTTTTCTTTCTACGCCCAGCTGGCGGGCCAGGCCGAAGGCCGACATGCCATAGATCAGGCCGAAGTTGATGGCCTTGGCGCTGCGGCGTTGGTCGGAGCTGACTTCGATCAGGCTCACGCCAAAGACTTCGGCTGCCGTGGCTTTGTGGATGTCCTCACCATGCTCAAACGCTTTCAGCAGGCCCTTGTCGCCAGACAGGTGTGCCATGATCCTGAGCTCAATCTGGGAGTAATCCGCCGCGAGCAGTTTGTAGCCCTTCGGCGCAATAAACGCCTGACGAATACGACGGCCCTCGGGGGTACGGATGGGGATGTTTTGCAGGTTCGGCTCAGAGGACGACAGCCGGCCGGTGGCGGTGACTGCCTGATGATACGACGTGTGCACCCGGCCGGTCCGATGATGAATCAGTTCCGGCAGGGTGTCGGTGTAAGTCGATTTGAGCTTGCTCAGGCTGCGGTGTTCCACAATCAGCCGGGGCAGTTCGTGCTCGTGGGCCAGTTCCTGCAATACCGGCTCGGCGGTGGATGGCGCGCCCTTGGGGGTTTTCTTGATCACCCGCAGGCCGAACTTGTCGTACAGAATCGCCTGCAGCTGCTTGGTAGACCCTAAGTTGAAGCTTTCGCCGGCTACTTCGTGGGCTTCCTTCTCCAGCTCCGCCATGCGCTCGGCAAGTTCCTGGCTGTGCTGGCGCAGGGTGCTGGCGCTGATCAGGGTGCCTCGCTGTTCCATGTGAGACAGCACGGGCACCAGGGGTAGATCGATGTCCCGGTACACGGATTCCAGTTTGCCGGTTTCTTTCAGCCTCGGGCTCAGGGCCTGATGCAGGCGCAGGGTGATGTCGGCGTCTTCGGCGGCGTAGGGGCCCGCTTTTTCCAGATCAATCTGGTTGAAGGTGAGCTGCTTGGCGCCCTTGCCGGCGATGGATTCAAACGTGATGGTCTGCTCGCCAAGATACTCCCGGGCCAGGCTGTCCATGTCGTGGCGGGTGGCTACCGAATTGAGCACGTAGGACTCCACCATGGTGTCGTCAGCGATGCCTTCGAGGTGAATGCCGTGGTTGGCCAGCACGTTTTTGTCGTACTTCAGGTTCTGGCCGATCTTGTTCAGCTTTGGGTCTTCCAGTAGCGGTTTGAGCTGGCTTAACACGTCGTCCCGGTCAAGCTGGTCGGGGGCGCCCATGTAATCATGGCCGAGCGGTACGTAGGCCGCTTTGCCGGGTTCGATGGCGAAGGAGACGCCAACGATCTCCGCATCCATGTAGCGCAGGCTGGTGGTTTCGGTGTCGAAGGCAAACCGGTCGGCGGCACTCAGGCGCTTCAGCCATTGATCCAGCTCGGCCTGATCTGTGATGACGGAGTATTCTTTGTTTGGGGCTTCGGGCGTGCTCTGCAGGGCGGGCCCTGCGGAATCGGCTGCGGCGCCGTCAGCCGCTGGTTTACTCTGATGGGAGCCTGCATTCTCCAGTTCGTTGATCCAGCCGCGGAATTCGTATTCGCGGAACAGTTCAAGCAGCGATGCATCGTTTTGTTCACGCTCCTGCAGATCTTCCAGGCCAAAATCCAGATCGACGTCCAGGCGGATGGTGGCCAGTTCCCGGCTCAGGGGCAGGGTGTCGGTGGCATCCCGCAGGTATTCGCCGATCTTGCCTTTGATCTCAGCGGCGTGCTCGATCAGGTTGTCCAGGTTGTTGTAGGTCTCGAGCCATTTCACGGCGGTTTTCGGGCCGCACTTGTTCACGCCCGGAATGTTGTCCACCTTGTCACCTACCAGAGCCAGGTAGTCGATGATCTGCTCCGGCTTCACACCAAACTTTTCAAATACGCCATCCCGGTCCATGGCGGTTTCCGTCATGGTGTTGATCAGGGTAACGTGATCGCTCACCAGTTGAGCCATGTCCTTGTCGCCAGTCGACACCACCACGTCGATGCCCTTGCTGGTTGCCTCATGGGCCAGGGTGCCGATGACATCGTCGGCCTCCACGCCGGGCACGATTAACAGCGGCAGACCCATGGCGCGAACGATCTGGTGAATCGGATCAATCTGCATGGCCAGGTCTTCCGGCATGGGGGGCCGGTTGGCCTTGTACTCCTCGTACATGTCATGACGGAAGGTTTTGCCCTTGGCGTCGAATACCACCACCACTTTAGAGCCCGGAAAGTCCTGATCCAGCCGGCGCAGCATGCTGATTACACCTTTGATGGCGCCGGTGGGGTGGTTCTTGCTGGTGGTCAGGGGTGGCAGCGCGTGGTAGGCACGGAACAGGTAGGATGATCCATCTACCAGGACCACGGGTGGGGCTTTTTTGTCAGTCATGTCAAAACAGGTCCGGATTCTGATTGAAGCGTGGGTTGGCTTGTGCAAATCTGTCAGTATAAAAGTGACTTGAAGGGTACCACGAAAATGAAACGAATCGCCTGTTCTGCCCTGCTGCTGGGCTGTTTGTCTACGCCCCTGTTAGCCCAGGATGACGGGGCTTTGGATGCTGCTCCAGTGGTTACCCCGCAGGCGCCGGTGGTGATTTCGGATTATCAGGCGCCAGAGGGTGGGCCGGAAATTGTCATTCGCCCGGGTGACAAGGAAGTGTTCTATGAATACCGGGTGAATGGCCAGCTGATGGAAATCAAAGTGGTGCCGGAGGTGGGCCCGGAGTACTACCTGGTGCCAGCCGATGGTGGTGGCTGGGTCCAGGATACCGACTCTGATCTGCTGGTCCCCAGCTGGGTCATTTTTCGCTGGTAAGTGGGCCGCCTCTCACCCTGCCGTTCAGATCAGGTTAATCTCGACCGGATCGGAACGGCGGCTTTCCAGCCCTTCCACATCGACTGTCGTAATGGAAAACTCATAGGCACCGGGAGGCATGGCGTCGAGAACGTAACGTGTTATGCCTGCGTCCTTGAGGGCAATCACATCGAAGCTGTCTCTATACTTAAGCCGGTAATAAATCCGGTATTCGGCAATCTGCCCGGGGGCCAGAGACGAGCCGTCTTCGCGGGTTAGCGGGGCGCTCCACACCAGTGTCTTTGGCGGTGCGTCGGCGATGCGCTCCTGATCTGCCGGTGCGCGATAAGCGGGGCTGTCAGCGTTCTGTGCAGGCTGAGTTGCAGCTTGCCCTGAATCCGCAGTAGCCGGTTTTTCGAACGTTGCCAGCAGATTGCTTTGAGCCTGCTTTAGCCTGGAATCTGCCACCTGGGAGGCGCGTTGGGCGTCCATTTTTGAAGCTCGGGTGTCCTCCTGACAACCTGCCATGGTCAAAGCAGTCAAAACGAAGGCAAGCGCTGGCAGCGCGCGCAAGGATTTGTGTCGTGCACGAAGTCTGGGGAAGCTCATGGTTCACTCGCATTCGGGGCCTGTAGGTGGCCCTCTGGTTTGTGCGTATGAAGCCTGAATAATACCGGGAGACGGGCTTGAAAAATCAGCTTGCGATTATGCCAGCCGACGAAATGCGTTCAAGTGAATTATCCGTAAAACCCGAAGCAGTTCTTTTAGTATGAACATTCTAATTTTTACCCGTACCTTGGATCATGAAAGTTACCAAAGGCCACCGGAATGACTCCGGAACCAGGGCCGCAAAGAAACGACAAACCAAGGAGATTTATCATGGGTAAGCTGAAATCCTACCAGGAACAACTTCAGGATATCGTTGCGAAGGGTATCGATGCCGCTGAAGAGCAGCAGAAGAAACTGGCAGCAAAGCCTTTTGAGTACGCTGAAAAGCTTGAAGCAGAAGCTCGCGAATACAGCGTCAAAACTCTGCGCAAGCGCTACAACGGCTATTCCGAAAACCTGTTTGGCCAGCTGCGCAGCCTGAACAGCCGTTTCGGCAACTTTGCCGCTGAGCTGGTTGCCAAGCTTGAAAAAGAAGCTGCTGAAGGCGCTGATGCCGTTTCTGAGCTCGCTGACGACGTGTCTGATGCCGCTCAAGACGCAAAGAAGGCGGTAGCTGCCAAGAAGCCGGCGCGCAAGCCTGCACGTAAAGCACCTGCCAAGCAGGAAACTGCTTCTGCCTGATCACTTCCAGGGCAGCCGGTAGATGTAAAAAGGGCGCTTCACTGTAAGCGCTCTTTTTTTGTGTGCGCTGTTGTTACTGATTTTCTGAGGCGGGATTCAGGGGAAGGGTTCGTTCTGAATCGGTGATCTCTTCCAGGCGCTCGATATCTTCCACGAAGCCTTTCGTTATGGCATCAATGTCTTGTCGTTGAGCGGATATTTCCCGTTCGATATCCCGTATTTGTGACTCCAGCCTTCGGATCTTTTCAAGGGTGGACTCCGGAATGTCTCGGCCGGCACGTTCCAAATCCGCTGCACGGCTTTGTTCGCTGTCGAGCTGGCTTGAAATAACTGAAATGTTCCCGCGCTTGAGCTGGATAAGGCCTTCCATCTCCCGAATTTTTCGATACATGGCACGGACGGCCTGGTCTGGATGGCTGTAACGTTTCAGTAATTGCCGATCCTGCTCTGCCTGGCGTTCCAGTTGTTTGAGCCGTTCCTTTTCTGCTTCACGGGCAGCCAGCTCCTCGGCGGTCGGTGCCGGTGGGATCGTTTCTACCACCCGGCCATTGTTGCCGAGAATGTCGTAGCCACGCTTGGTGGCTTCTTGCGGAATGGTATTGCTGATTACCAGCTGGCCGTTGTCATCCGTGTAACGATACATGCCGGCCTGTACGCTGGCTGAAACAAGCAGGCCGAGGCCGGCAAGCCCTGCGACAACCGGAGAAATGGTCAGGCGATGTGGCATTTATCAGACTCCGTAGCGGTCCCGATAGTTGGCTACGTTCTCCGCGTGGCCAGCAAACTCCGGGTTGGACTTCAGGTAGTCCAGTACCTGTTCAAGGCGAATGATGCTCACCACGGGAATGTTGAACTCCTGTTCGACTTCCTGAATGGCTGAAAGTTCGCCATTGCCTTTTTCCTGGCGATCCAGGGCGATCAGCACGCCGGCCGGCTCGGCTCCGGCACCACGGATTATGTTAATGGATTCCCGGATGGCGGTGCCGGCGGTGATGACATCATCAACAATCAACACCTTACCCTCTAGCGGGGCGCCAACGATGTTGCCACCCTCGCCATGATCTTTCTTTTCTTTTCGATTAAAGGCAAATGGTTTGCTGTTACCGTCTGTTGCAAGGGCCATGGCGGTGACCGTGGCCAACGGAATGCCCTTATAGGCGGGTCCGAAAATAATGTCATAATCCAGACCACTGCGTTCTATCGCGGCGGCGTAGGCCCTGCTTAACTGCAACAGGTCGTCTCCGGTGTTGAACAGTCCGGCATTGAAAAAGTACGGACTGGTGCGCCCGGATTTGAGTGTGAATTCTCCAAAACGCAGAACATTCCGCTGGATGGCAAACTCGATAAATTTTTGCTGATAGTCGTGCATGACAAGGCTTCTGGCGGGGTTTGATCTTTAATTAAAGCGTAAAAACGGTATCATACACACAAACCGAATCAGGGAACACGTATGCGCGTAGTATCAATCAGCGTCAATGGTCTGGAGCAGGCTGTTGAAAAGGGCTTTTTCGAGTGGCTGGCGGAGCAGGATGCAGACGTGGTGTGCGTGCAGGATCACCGTATGCGCGCTTATGAGGTTGAAGATAAAAATCTGATTCCGGAAGGTTATGAGGCTTACTTTATCGACGGTGAGCTGAATGAGCATGGTGGAGTGGGTATTTATACCCGTCATTTCCCAAAAGCGATTATGTACGGTTTTGCCAATGAGCAGGCTGACCGCGAAGGTCGCTTTATTCAGGCGGATTTCGACAAGGTGTCTGTGGCCTGTGTGTTGGCCCCGTGTGCGCTCGGTCGCGAGGAAGAGCTTGTTGGCGAGGACGATCTGACCGTTCTTGATCACAAGGACGAATTCATGGAAGCGTTTGGCGTTCACATGCAGAAGACGTTGCGTAAGCGCCGCCAGTTTATTGTCTGTGCGAACCTGCAGACGGCTCACCACGTAACAGATGCCAGCCCGCTATACCATAAGACCGACTTTTCTGGCTTCCTGCCGCACGAACGTGCCTGGTTGGACCGTTTGTTTGATGAGATGGGTTGCGTGGATGCGTTCCGCGAGATCAACAAGCAAAGCAGTCAGTTCACCTGGTGGCCGGAGCAGACCGAAGGTTCTCGCAAGAAGGCGGGTATTCGGGTGGATTACCACTTGCTGACGCCGGGTATTCGTAAAGCCATCCGCGATGGCTGGATTGACGACGATACCCGCTTTTCTGATCACGCTCCGGTGATCATGGATTACGATATCGAGATTGGCATCTGAGCCTGATGGCATAGTGTGACGTAGTGGGCCCGGAGGGGGAAACCTTTCCGGGACCGTCTCCGGCCAGGGACGGCCGGAGTCGAGCGCACAGGGATGTGCTTGTAGCGTGTCCCGGAAAGGTTTCCCCCTCCGGGCCCGCGGGCGCCGATCTTAAATGATCAGGAAGCCAGAGCTTCTTTCTGAATTTCAAACAACTGATCAATCGCCTGCCGTGCCAGTGCCAGCATACTGTCCAGCTCGGACTGCTCAAACGGCGCACCTTCTGCCGTTCCCTGAATCTCGATGAAGCCGCCCTGATCGGTCATGATCACGTTCATGTCGGTTTCGGCTTCGGAGTCTTCCGGGTAGTCCAGATCGGCGACCGGAGTGCCCTTGTAAACGCCCACGGAGATTGCCGCCACCATCTGCTTCAGCGGTGATTTTTTCAGGCGCTTGGTAGCAACCAGGTGGTTCAGTGCATCAACCAGTGCTACGCAGCCGCCAGTGATGGCTGCGGTGCGAGTGCCGCCATCGGCCTGAATGACGTCGCAGTCGATGGTGATGGTGTGCTCGCCCAGGGCTTGCATATCGACGGCTGCCCGAAGGGAACGGCCGATCAGGCGCTGGATTTCTACGGTGCGGCCACCTTGTTTACCGCGGGCGGCTTCTCGGCCCATGCGGCTGCCGGTGGAGCGGGGCAGCATGCCGTATTCGGCGGTGATCCAGCCTTTGCCTTCGCCGCGCAGGAAAGGCGGTACTTTGTTTTCCACGGAGGCGGTACAGATCACTTTGGTGTCGCCAAACTCAACCAGTACCGAGCCTTCGGCGTGGCGAGTGTAGTTGCGGGTGATCCGGACGTCTCTGGGTTGCTCGGGCGTTCTGCCGCTGGGTCGCATAGTGTGTCCTGTTTGTGAATGGTGAGTGTCCGGCGTGGCGCCGGTCGGTATCGTTGAAAGGTCGGCGAGTATAGCACGGTGAGGCAAGGGGGCGGCGGCTGGTCTTTCATCTTTGGTCGGGTTCGCCGCTCGGGGCGGGAGCCTGTTAGACTTAAGCAATCATTGACCCGTATTGGAGCCAGTATGATCCGCAGCATGACTGCTTTTGCCCGCAAAGACACCCGTGGTGACTGGGGTACTCTCACCTGTGAGATTCGTACCGTGAATCACCGCTATCTGGAGCCATCGTTCAGGCTGCCGGAGGCTTTCCGTGAGCTGGAAAACAGGTTTCGGGAGGAGTTGCGCTCGCAGGGGCTGAAGCGGGGCAAGGTTGATATCTCCATGCGCCTGCAGTCGACTGAGAATGAGGTTCAGAGCTTTGAAATCAGTGATGAGATGGCCAGGGCAGTGAACGAGGCGGCAAATCATATCAACCGCATGCTGGATAACCCGGCCCACATCAATGCTCTGGATATTTTGCGCTGGCCGGGCGTGCTGTCTCTGCCGGAAAAGGATTATAGCGCGGCGAAAGATGCGGCGGCGGACCTGTTTGCAGACACGGTGGCTGAGCTGATGAGTGTGCGCGAGCGGGAAGGGGAGCGCCTTAGACCGCTATTCGAGGATCGTCTGACCACCATGGCCAAGCTGGTGGCGGAGGTGCGTGAGAAAATGCCGAATCTGCTGGCGGCGCAGGAGCAGAATCTGAAAGACCGTTTCGAGAAGGCGAACGTGGAACTGGATCCGGAACGTGTTGCCCAGGAAATGGTGATGCTGGCCCAGAAAAGTGATGTGGCGGAGGAGCTGGATCGGCTGGATGCCCACGTCAGTGAGGTCACCGATACCTTGAAGAACGACGATGCCATCGGGCGGCGCCTGGATTTCCTGATGCAGGAGCTGAACCGTGAGGCCAACACCCTCAGCAGCAAGAGCATCGATGCCGCAGTAACCCGCATTGCGGTGGATCTGAAGGTGTTGATCGAGCAGATGCGGGAGCAGGTGCAGAATCTTGAGTAACGCAGAGCTCGGGGCAGGCTGGCCTGCCCCGTAGGATGCCCACCGGTTATTCCGCCGGTTTGATCGCCAGCAAATCCGTCCGCAAGTGAATAAGCACTTTCTCCGCGGTATTGCCAATGACCCGTGCGGTCAGGCCGGTTTTGCCAGTGGTACCAATCACCACCATGTCGGCCTTGATCTTGTTGGCCACGCTGGGAATTACCTTCTGGGCTGGGCCGGAGACGATGTGTATTTGCTCCGGCGTCAGGTGCCAGGTGTTGCGCAGGTGTTCAATCCTCGGTTTCAGGGCTTGTTCCCGTTTGCGGGCATGAGCGACGGGGTCGATGATGTCCAGGTCGGCCAGCACTACCGACGTATGCAGGGCATGGACCAGGTGCAGCTCGGTGCCCATGGCCTTGGCCAGGTGCCAGGCGCGGTCAATAATGTGGTTGTTCAGAGCTTTTTTCACTGGTTTGTCTGAACTGAGGTCGACGGCGGCAAGTACCGGGCGCGCCTTGTTCCACTTGTGGTCTGCGACCAGCATCACCGGGGCCGGGCATTCGCGGATCAGGTGCCAGTCGGTGGGCGTGTACAGAAAGGTTTCCGACCGGTTGCCGGTTTTCACCACCGCACTGATGTTCTCCCGTTGGCAGCGGGCAATAATCCACAGGTGAATCTGCTTTTCCCATACTGTCTGTGCGCTGACGGTCAGGTCGCCGTAGTCAGCCAGTGCCAGCATCTGCTCCAGCCATTTCTGCCGGTGCTCAATCAACGCTTCTTTGGCGGTGTTCTGGACTACCGGGTCTGCCGGCAGGGCGTCCAGATACTCATGCACAAACGCCACAACTTCCAGGCTGGCACCGGTGGCCCGGGCCAGATCCGCGCCCCGGGCCAGGGCTACCTGGTTTTTCTGTGTGGGGTCCATGATGATCAGCAGTTTTTCCATGTTCTTGATCCGTTCGTTCTCGGGGTATTTCACTCAATAGTATCAGCTGGAATCCGGTCGGGATGCGGAGATAAGTCAAACCCCGTATAATTTGCCGCTTTCTGGCCGCGTCAGTGGTCGTAAATCGCCGTTCAGGAGGCATGAAGCATGAGTCAGGCCGGTGGGCAGGGTACCCTGTTTGTGATTTCCGCGCCCTCGGGAGCGGGTAAAACCAGCCTTGTGTCGGAAATGCTCCGTCAGGATTCGAAATTGGGTGTGTCGGTGTCTCACACCACCCGCCCCATGCGCGAAGGGGAACATGACGGCGTGAACTACCACTTCGTCAGCCGTGACGAATTCGAGGCGATGATCGGTCAGGGTGATTTTCTGGAGCACGCCGATGTTTTCGGCAATTACTACGGCACATCTCAGGTGTGGGTGCGTGACACCCTGGCCAAAGGGCAGGATGTCATTTTGGAAATTGACTGGCAGGGTGCCGAGCAGGTTCGACGTTTGCTGCCGGAATGCGTCAGTATCTTCATCGTGCCGCCGTCAGCGGACGTGCTGCGCCAACGCCTTGTAGGGCGGGGTACCGATGCCGCGGACGTGGTGGAGCGCCGTCTGGCTGAAGCGGAAGAAGAGTGCCGCCACGCTGTGGAATTTGATTACCTGGTGGTAAACGACGACTTCCAGGATGCCCTGGTGGATCTGTTGGCAATTGTGCGCAGCCATCGGCTGAAGATGGCGGTTCAGCAAGTGCGGCACGGAAGCTTGCTTGCGGGATTGTCGTCACAGGGCTAGCGGTTGCCGGCACATCCTTTCGACGATCGTTTCCACTGTATACAAATTGAGCCGTGAGCAGTAAACTACGCGGTCTTGTATAAGCACTTGTTATTTTTTCGGGGAAGATAATGGCACGAGTTACCGTTGAAGATTGTCTGGAACACGTAGATAACCGATTCCAGCTGGTTATGCTGGCTACCAAGCGCGCGCGCCAGATCGCCACCAAGGGTGCTGAGCCGATGGTGCCGGAAGAGAACGACAAGCCAACGGTTATCGCTTTGCGCGAAATTGCCGAAGGCAAGGTTTCCCGTAGCTTGCTCACCGAAGACGACGACGAGTAAAGCGGCATGCGGCAGGTGTTCGTAGAATCACCTGTTTGCGGTTGAGAAACATTGAAATCTGTCTCTGCGGTTTTATAGTGTCACTATAGAAACCAGCCGGAACGACAAGGAAGAGCCCGGATGCATGCATTCGGGCTTTTTTTGTCCCTGGTAAACAGAATGTTGTGGAGGCGCGGTGTCGGTAGAGGCAACGGTAGAAGAGCTGGCCAAAGAGCTCAGTTCATATCTGGATACCAGTCGCATCAATCAGGTGCGAAGGGCCTACTATTACGCTGAGCAAGCCCATGAGGGGCAAATGCGCAAAAGTGGCGATCGCTACATCACTCATCCGCTGGCGGTAGCCCACATTCTTGCGGATCTGCGGTTGGACCACCAAAGCTTGATGGCCGCCATGCTGCACGACGTTATTGAAGACACCGGCATTGCCAAGGATGCCCTGTCAGAGCAGTTTGGTGAAGACGTCGCTGAACTGGTGGACGGCGTGTCGAAGCTCACCCAGATTGAGTTCCGTTCCAGGGCCGAAGCACAGGCCGAAAACTTTCAGAAAATGACCCTGGCTATGGCCAAGGACATTCGCGTTATCCTGGTGAAGCTGGCAGACCGCCTGCACAACATGCGTACTCTGGGCCCCATGCCCTATGAAAAGCGCCAGCGCATCGCCACTGAAACCCTTGATATCTATGCCCCCATCGCCAATCGGTTAGGCATGCACTCTATCTCCACAGAGCTGGAGGATCTGGGGTTCTCCTCGTTGTACCCGATGCGGTCGAAATACATCTCCAAGGCGGTCGAAAAACTGCGGGGCAGCCACCGGGAAATCATCGGTGACATTCGTGGGAAGCTCCAGGAAAAATTGGAGGAGCGCGGTCTGCCCGGGCGCATTCTGGGCCGTGAAAAGCATCTGAACTCCATTTACAACAAGATGAAGTTCAAACAGAAGTCCTTCCATGAAATCATGGACGTTTACGCGTTCCGTATCATCACCGACACCGAAGACGACTGTTACCGCATTCTTGGCGCCGTTCACAGCCTTTACAAGCCGCTGCCCGGGCGTTTCAAAGACTACATTGCCATGCCCAAGGCTAATGGCTATCAGTCTCTGCACACCACTTTGTTTGGTATGCATGTGAATATCGAAATCCAGATCCGCACGGAAGAAATGGAGCACATCGCCAACAACGGCATTGCGGCCCATTGGATGTACAAGCACGAGGAGCCGGGTGCCACTAACATCAATCAGTCCAGAGTAGACCGCTGGGTGAAAGGGCTGATGGAAATGCGGGAGCGGGCTGATGACTCCATGGAGTTTATCGAGAACGTAAAAGTTGATCTGTTCCCGGATGAAATCTATGTGTTCACACCCAAAGGGCGGATTATGGAGTTGCCCAGCGGTGCTACCCCGGTTGATTTCGCCTATGCTATCCACACGGATATTGGCAATGCCACGGTAGCCTGTCGCATTAACCGCAACCTGGCCTCGCTCAGTCAGCCGCTGCAAAGTGGCCAGACTGTGGAAGTGATCACTGCGCCCGGTGCCCGGCCTAATCCGGCCTGGCTCAGTTTTGTGACCACCGGTAAGGCTCGCAGCAGCATCCGGCACGTTCTGAAAACCCGTAAGCGGGCTGAGTCTCTGGAGTTAGGCCGCGCGCTGCTCAAGAAATCCCTCAAGGGCTTCGGCGCCAGGCTGGCGGACATCAGCGATGCACAGAAGCAGGCGGTGGTGAACCATAACCAGGTGAACAGTTTTGATGATCTGATCAGCGACATTGGCCTTGGCAATCGGATGGCTTACCTGGTTGCCCGCCAGCTGATTACCGGAAATGACGGCGCGGAAGCGCCGGTGAGCCTTGAGAGCCAGCGGGCAGACCAGCCAGGCCCGGTTACGATCCGAGGAACCGAAGGCCTGTTGCTGCGCTTTGCCTCTTGCTGCAAACCCATCCCCGGCGACCCGGTGGTGGGTGTTATGGATTCCGGTAATGGCATGGTCATTCATTCTGATACTTGCTCGCGGCTGCCCGAAGATGACGAAGGCAGGGCCCGGTTAACCCATCTCAAATGGGCCAAGGATATTACCGACGAGTTTTCAGTGGAGTTGCGAGTCGAGCTTGAACGCCAGCGCGGTGTTATTGCCGAAGTGGCCAACGCGGTAGCCGTGGCCGATGGCAACATCGAGCGGATCAACGTTGAGGATCAGAATGCGAAATTCGGCATCGTCAGTCTGGTTGTGCATGTCCATGGCCGGCGGCACCTGGCCCGTGTGATGCGGCGTGTGCGGAACATTCGTGCGGTAACCCACATAAGCCGTGTTCGCCACTGATTGCGACCTTCGCGTGGTTGACAGTGGCCACGGTGAAGGGTGACGATTGGCGTTTTGCACGAGAGGAAATTACAGGTCATGAGCAACAAATCTGTCATCCAGACCGAAAACGCCCCACAGGCGATCGGCACATACTCCCAGGCAGTGAAAGCCGGAGATACCGTGTATCTGTCTGGCCAGATTCCGCTGGACCCGGCAACCATGGAAGTGGTGGCGGGCGACTTCGCAGCCAAAACCCGTCAGGTGTTTGAAAACCTGAAGGCGGTTTGTGAGGCGGCCGGTGGTGAATTGAAGGATATTGTAAAGCTGAACATTTACATGACCGACCTGGCCAATTTCGCCACCGTCAACGAAGTGATGGCGACTTACTTTCAGGAACCCTATCCGGCTCGCGCCGCCGTCGGTGTGGCCGCGCTTCCGAAAGGGGTTCCGGTGGAAATGGAAGCCGTCATGGTGCTCAGCTAAGGCCCTTGATCATTTCCCGGTACCCTGCCCGATAGTCGGGGTACCGGAACTCGAACCCGCTCGCCCGTAAACGCTCATTATTGCACCGCTTGCTTCCTGCTCTGCCGCCCTTGCGTGCGCCCTCCACCGGAGCTTTGCACGGCACCTGTTGCCGAACCCACTCAACCACGTCATCCAGCCTCACCGGCTCGCAGTCACTGGCAATATACAGATTCTCCAGAGCCTTGCCGCTCAGTGCCTGCTCGCTCAGATACGCCACGGCTCTGGCGGCGTCCTGTTCATGAATCCGGTTGCTGAAAGGGGCCGGTGGTTGCGGGTTCATCCGGCCTTCGAGAACTTCTTCCAGAAAGCGTTGCCGCGTGGGCCCGTAGATGCCACTGAACCGCACAACGGTTGCGGGGTGCAGGCTGTTAATCGCCGTTTGTTCACCCAAAAGAATCTGTTTGCCGGTAAACCTGTCCGGGTTGGTCTGGCTGGTTTCGTCCACCCAGCTGTCGTCGTTCTGGGCGTATACGCTGGTGCTGCTGATAAAAAACAGGCGGGTAAGAGGTTTGTCCCCGATCGCGTCCAGCAAATTCTGTAATCCGGTCACATAGGCATCGTGGTAACCCTGCTCGTCATAACTGGATGGCGTCAGGCAGTAAATGACGATGTCGAGGTTTTCCGGGAGTTTGCCCTGCAGGGTTTCGGGCCGAGTGAGGTCAGCGCCGATCCCGGTTATACCTTCTGGAACCTTGTCTGGATTGCGGCGCAGCCCGAACACCTGCCCGGTGCCGGAAAGCTCCCTGGCAATGTCTCCGCCGAGTTTGCCGCAGCCGGCCACCAGAATTCGCGTCAATTGCTTGTGCTTCGTCATTGCCATAGACAATTTCAATCCTTATCCTTTGGCTGATAAAGTAAGTGCAACTTCGACCTGAACAATCCGACCGGAGCCCACCATGACCCTCACCGAGTTACGATACGTTGTTACGCTTGCCCGGGAAAGGCATTTTGGGCGCGCCGCGGAGCGTTGTCACGTCAGCCAGCCTACTCTGAGCGTGGCGGTGAAAAAACTGGAAGACGAGCTCGGTATTTCACTGTTCGAGCGCAGCAAAAGCAGCATTCGGGTTACCGAAGTGGGGCAGCGGATCATTGAACAATCCCAGCGGGTTCTCGATCAGGTTGGCGTTATCCGTGATATGGCTCAGGATGGCAAGAACCAGCTCAATTCGCCGCTGAAAGTGGGTGCCATTTATACCATCGGCCCCTACCTGTTCCCGCACCTGTTACCTGAGTTGCGCCGGGCGGCCCCGGAAATGCCGCTGTACATTGAGGAAAACTACACCGCGAATCTGCGCCAGAAGCTGCGGCACTCAGATCTCGACGCGATCATTATCGCGTTGCCGTTTGAAGAGCCGGAAGTGGTCACCCTGCCACTGTATGACGAGCCGTTTGTTGTGCTGTTGCCAGCGGACCACCCGTTGACCGAGAAGGACGAGGTGACGGCAGAAGAGCTGGCGAAAGAACAGTTGCTGTTGCTGGGCCCCGGCCATTGTTTCCGTGATCAGGTGCTTGAATCCTGCCCACCTCTGGTGGATGCCATTACCAAGCGTTCCGATAACGGCCGGCCGGCACTCGTGACTGAAGGTAGCTCCCTGGAAACCATCCGTCACATGGTGGCCTCTGGACTGGGCATTACGGTACTGCCACTCTCTGCGGCGACGGCGATCAAGTATCAGGAAGATATTCTGGCGGTTCGCCCATTTGCGGCTCCTGTGCCCTTCCGCACGGTGGCTCTGGCCTGGCGCGTAACCTTTCCGCGGCCCAAGGCGATCGATGTGTTGTCTCTGGCGGCCAGCCAGTGTCGTGTCATTGAGAAGGCGAAGAAAGACACGCCGGTGGCCCCGAGGAAAGCCTGAGGCCCCCCATGACGTCACTGGACGACATTTCCGTCACCCAGATCAAGGGCGTAGGAAGCGCCCTGGCAGAGAAGCTTGCCAAACTGGGCATCCAATCCATGCAGGACCTCCTGTTCCATCTGCCTTATCGATACGAAGACCGAACACGGATTGTGCCCATGGGCAGCCTGCGTATTGGTGATATCGCGGTGGTGGAAGGGGAGGTGATGAAAGCCGACCTGATTATGGGCCGTCGGCGCAGCCTTCAGGTAACCCTGAAGGACAGCAGCGGGTTTCTGGTGATGCGTTTCTTTCACTTTAATGCAGCACAAAAAAACCAGCTGAGTGACGGTGCGAGGGTTCGATGCTTCGGCGAGGTTCGTCCCGGCCGGGCCGGTTACGAGTTTTACCATCCGGAGTATCAGATCAACCCACCCCCCATGCCTCCGGCCTCCGAAGCCACGCTGACCCCGGTCTATCCGCTGACCGAGGGTATTCAGCAACCGAGGGTGCGAAGCCTGTGCCAGCAAGCCCTGCAGTATCTCGAACGCTATCCGATCCAAGATTGGCTGCCGCCTGAACTACTGGCGGATTATCAGCTGCCGGGCATTACCGATGCCGTAAAACTCGTGCACTCTCCCCCTGCGGGTGCGCCCGTTCATCAATTGGTGGAAGGGCGCCATCCCGCTCAGCAAAGGCTGGTCATGGAGGAGCTGCTCGCGCACCAGCTCAGCCTGCTGCAGGTGCGGGAACAGATTCAGGCCAGGGAAGCATTGCCGTTGCTGCCAACCGGAGATCTGACCGAGCGTTTTCTGGAAGAGTTGCCGTTCGGCCTTACGGGTGCCCAGAGGCAGGTTATGCGTGAGATCCGGCAGGATCTCAGCCAGCCAATACCGATGCTGCGCCTCGTACAGGGTGATGTTGGCTCAGGCAAAACGGTTGTGGCCGCTCTGGCTGCACTGCAAGCCTTGGGGGCCGGCGCTCAGGTTGCCTTGATGGCGCCCACTGAAATACTCGCCGAGCAGCATTACAACAACTTCCGGGGCTGGTTAGAGCCGTTGGGGATTCAGCTGGCGTGGTTATCTGGCAAGGTAAAAGGCAAGGCCCGTCAGCAGGCGCTGGAAGCGGTAGCAAATGGCGTGGCACAGGTGGCTATTGGCACGCACGCGCTGTTCCAGAATGACGTGCAGTTTCATCGGTTGGCACTGGTGATTGTGGACGAGCAGCACCGTTTTGGTGTCCATCAACGCCTGGCACTGAGGGAAAAAGGCGTGGGCGGAACGCTGGCGCCCCACCAACTGATCATGACCGCCACCCCCATTCCGCGCACCCTGGCCATGAGCGCCTACGCCGATTTGGACACGTCCATCATTGATGAGCTGCCCCCTGGCCGTAAGCCAATCGAAACCATCGTGTTACCGGACAGTCGCCGGGAAGATATCATCGAACGGGTGCGCGGTGCCTGTCGCGCCGGTCGTCAGGCTTATTGGGTCTGCACTCTGATTGAGGAATCTGAAGCCCTGCAATGTCAGGCGGCAGAAGTGACGGCTCAGGAATTAACGGAGCGCCTGTCAGGCCTTAAAGTGGGGTTGGTTCACGGCCGCCTGAAAGCTCAGGAAAAAGCGGATGTCATGGAATGCTTTAAAAATGGTGAGCTGGACCTCCTGGTGGCAACCACGGTGATTGAGGTGGGTGTCGACGTGCCCAATGCTTCCCTTATTATTATCGAGAACCCGGAGCGTCTGGGGCTTGCCCAGTTACACCAGCTCCGGGGGCGGGTCGGCCGGGGGGAGCAGGCCAGTTTTTGTGTGTTGATGTATCATCCCCCGCTGTCCAGCAATGGCAAGGCCCGGCTGCAGGCATTGCGAGACAGCCAGGATGGTTTTGTCATTGCTGAAAAAGATTTGGAAATCCGGGGGCCCGGCGAAGTGCTGGGTACACGGCAGACCGGCTTGATGCAATTCCGGCTGGCGGATTTTGAGCGAGACAAAGGCTGGATCGAGCCGGTTAAAGAGATGGCGCCGGCTTTGATGAAGCAGCCCCGGGTGGTTGACGCCCTGATTCGGCGCTGGCTGGGCGAGAAAATCCGTTACGGCGAAGTCTGAGCCCCGGGGAAATCGTGACTTTGGCCTCCTCTTGCCAATATTTGCCTGTTAATGGCCGTATATTCACTGCAGAATGCACTTACATAGAATTTAAATGCTCACACGGAGGCATCAATGGAACTCCCCGTTGTGGTTCAACAAGCTTTAGGTGAGAGCGCCTTGGGCGTCTCTCTGCGAAGCGTGAGCCAGGTTAAACCAGGCCATTTGTTAAGAATGGTGCTGCTGAATGATAGCCAGGGTAATTTGCAGGCCATCTGCCGCCGTGACGACCTGCTTGATCTGGAAGCGCTGAACAAAAGCCTCGGCCGTGATTTGCGTTTGATGCAGCGCCGTGAGCAAGTCCGCGTGCGCCAGCGTGCAGGCCTCCAGGAGCTGCCAGCATTGCCGTCACTGACCGGTTGGCCGACGGTGATTGATCGCCGGGTAGACCAGCTTGAATGTATCGCCCTTGAGCTGACTGAGCAGGGCCTTGCCATCATGATGCCGATCGACGATTTCCAGCAGCTGACCGCCAAGGCCGACCGGGATGATTTTGCGGTGGAAACCCACTCGATATCCGTCAACCTGGATAATCACAGCGCAGACCGGGACCAGCTCCACTCGGCCCTGAAAAAGTTTACTGGGCTGCGCATCCAGCAAAGGCTGGAAGATACCCTGGAGCTTCCGCCCTTGCCGGAGACGGCGCAGCGCATCATTCACTTGAGGGTAAATCCGAATGCCGTCATGGGTGACCTTGTCGATGTTGTAGAGAGTGATCCGAGCCTGGCCGCGCAGGTTGTCAGTTGGGCCTCCTCTTCCTTTTATGCCGCTGCCGGGCAGGTGAGTTCGGTACACGATGCCGTCTCAAGGGTTCTGGGCTTTGATCTGGTGATGAACCTGGCCATGGGCTTGGCGCTCGGCCGGGCACTGAAACACCCGAAAGACCACCCGGACGGCTATGTGGATTACTGGCAGCAGGCCATTTGGCAGGCGCAATCGGCAGGCATTCTGGCCAGCCTGATGCCCCGGGGTAAGCGGCCACTATTCGGTTTGGCCTACCTGGCTGGTTTACTGCACAACTTTGGCCACCTCGTGTTAGCTCAGGTGTTTCCGCCGCACTTCAAATTGGTGTGCCGGTCACTGGAAGTTAATCCGAACATCGATTCGAGTGTGATTGAGCATTACCTGCTGGGGATCACCCGGGAACAGATTGCGGCGCAACTCATGGAAAACTGGGGCATGCCGGATGAAGTCACCCTGGCCATCCGCTACCAGAAGAACCCGGCCTATGACGGCCCTCACAGTGACTATGCCCGGATACTGTGGCTAGGCCGTCAGCTGTTGACCAGCCGTGGTGTCGCGCTCGGTGCGGGAGAGCCTGTGGGTGATGAGGTGTTCGAAGAACTGGGGCTGGATCGTGAAGCGGTGGAAAGCCACTTTGATGAGTTGGTGCGCAGTAAAGACAGCATCATGGCGATGGCTGGCATGATGACGCCAGGCTGATGAAAAAAGCCGGCTCAAAAGGCCGGCAAGATCATCCGCATTTTACAGAGTCGTCCCAACTTATCAGGAGAAAACAACGCAGGAGCCGCGCCTTAAGCGCCAAGGCCACACTCCTGATTTAAATTTAGACAAAGCTTCGGAAAAGGAAAGGGACAATGACTGCCGGAAAAAAGGTGAACGGCGTCTCAATTTTGGTCCGGCGACAAACCCATTGAATTAACGTGAAAAAATAGTAAACAGGCTCTTTTCTCGTTACAAAGCGTTACAAAACTTCCGGGTTAATCAAAGCGAAAGTGGCGAATGGCGGTCGCGGCGCGGCGAATATCGTCGGCATGCGCTTTCTCTACCTCAAACCGTTCCATGTCCATTTTCTGGATCACCTCTGGCTCTGCGGTTTTTCTTGCCCGGTGTGTGGGCATATGGCTGAGCTTGTCATGAACCTCCCGAAACACCCGGTAGGGCTCCTGAGTAAGCAGGTCGGGCGCCACATAATCCAGCAGCCCCTTGATGCGAAGGCAGCCTTCTGAATACTCGACCTGCTTCTCCTCAATGGCCATCGCAATAATCCGGATGCTTTCAATCATTTCATCGCGGCGTTTGGCCTGAAACTCTTCCGCTTTCTTCTGGCGCAGGCGCTCTTCCGCGAGAACCCGCGATTGCCGCCAGATATAAAACAGCAGGATGCCGATAACCACCAGCCCGAAAATAATAAAGCTCAGTTGCAGTCCTCTCGGCATTATAAATATCCCTGTACTGGATGAATCAGGCCTGTTTGGCAAGGGCGTCAGTGTGCCAGACTTTCACCTCCACTGCCTGCCCGTTCAGCACGGAAGTGCCGGATACGGGATCTATATGGGTGTCATCCAGCAAATCGTTAATGCTGGCCCCGGCATGGGCCGCGGCCACCGATTGCCCTGTGCCGGGCCGGTTGTGGCCCCAGCCGTGAGGAATAGACACCACACCTGGCATGATGTCTTCGGAAACCTCGACGGGCAGCACGATGAACTTTTCGCCCTTGCAGATCTGTGCCTGCATGCCCGGTTCGAGTTTCCGCGCCCGCGCATCGTCCGGGTGAATAATCAGGGTGCAGCGGTCCTTGCCCTTTACCAGTCGGCGGCTGTTGTGCATCCAGGAATTGTTGCTGCGCACATGCCGTCGGCCGATGAGCGTCAGGCTGTCTCCTTTGGAAGAATTTTCCAGCAGAGCCTGCAGGCGTTCCATATCGGCCAGGTAACGGCGTGGTGCCAGATTGATCTTGCCATCCCGGGTATACAATCGGTCGGGCAGGGTGGGCTGCATTGGGCCCAGATCGATACCACTGGGGTTTTGCTTCAGTGCGGACAGTGACAGCCCTTTGGGCAGATTGTGCCAGTGCCGGTTGAGCGGGCTCAGGCGGGCGAGGGCTTTGAGTGGGTGGCGGTCAGGCAGTATGTCCAGCACCAGGTCTACGGCGGGCTGGATTATCGCGCCCATCCGGCCAGGGTCGGCACCGTAGGGGCCGGTACGCAGCATCATATCCAGCAGCGGGTCAGGCCCCAGTTTTTTGAAAGCCTTCCAGCCCAACTCTGTTCTCAAGGGTAATTTGCCGCCCTTACGCTGTCGCTCCAGTCGGTGCGTCAGTTCCAGCATGATCTGCCAGTCGTGGCGGGAATCCGGCGCCGGCTCGAACAGGGCTTCGCTGTATTTGGCCACATTGCGCACCGCCACCATGTTAAAGATCAGATCGTAATGGCTGCGCTCGAGGGCGGCGGTAGGCGGGAGAATAACATCGGCATGACGGGTGGTTTCGTTCAGGTAATAATCCACCGACACCATAAAATCCAGCCCGGCGAGAGCCTCATCCATTCTCTGGCCGTCGGGATTTGAGAGTACTGGATTGCCGGCGATGGAAACAAAGGCACGGATTTGCCCCTCGCCCGGGGTCAGCATTTCATCTGCCATGGTGCTGGCGGGATACTCGCCGCCAAACTCCGGCAGCTTGCGCACCCGGCTGTGACGTTTGCCAAAATGCCCAGCCTGCCCCGCCATGGCGCCCAAGGCCACCAGATCGACTGCTGGCTGGGTAAACATCATGCCACCGGGAACGTCCAACTTACCGGTGAGAATGTTCAGGCAATAGGCCAGCCAGGTAGTGGTGCCGCCGAAGGCCTGCGTGCTGGTGCCCATGCGGGTGTAAAGCGCAGCTTTGGGGGTGGTGGCCAGCTTTCGGGTCAGCTGGCGAACGGTCTCGGCACTGATGCCCGTACGCTCAGCAACCAGCTCCGGAGTGAAGCTCAGGGAGGCCAGTTGTAACAGGTCTGAATCTTTGACCAGTGGCGTGCTGGCGCCCAGGTTCACCAGGTTCTCTTCAAACAACGTATGGACCATGGCCATCAGCAGCAGAGCATCGGTGCCCGGGCGGATAAAATGGAACTCGTCCGCAATACGGGCGGTTTCCGTGCGGCGAGGGTCGATCACCACCAGCTTGCCACCGCGTTGATTCAGCTCCTTCAAACGTCCGCGGACATCCGGCACGGTCATAAGGCTGCCGTTGGACGCCATCGGGTTAGCGCCTATGCAGATAAACAGGTCGGTGTTGTCGATATCCGGTACCGGAAAGAGCACCTGGTGCCCGAACATCTCCAGGCTGGCCAGCATGTGTGGCAGCTGATCGTTTGATGTCGCCGAAAAACGGTTCTGGGTGCCAATCGCCCGGAGCAGCGTGGTGGTGGTCATCAGTGCGCCGTGATTGTGCACATTCGGGTTGCCCAGATAAACGCCGACACTGTTCTTGCCGTGGGCTTTGCGGACTTCATGGAGGCGCCGTGCAACCAGATCAAAGGCGTCGTTCCAGGACATTTCCTGCCAGCCAGTGGCGGTTTTGCGAATCGGCTTGCGCAACCTGTCCCTATCTTCATGCAGATCCTGCAGCGCCACCGCCTTCGGGCAGATATGGCCACGGCTCAGCGGGTCGTTGTCATCACCCTTGATGGTTGCAATCTTGCCACTCTGAACTTCAATGGCAACGCCACACATGGCTTCACAAAGGTGGCAGGTGCGGTAATGGGTGCCGTTTTCCATGGAAACTCCCGAATTGTTTTTGTGCTGATTTCGCAGGCTGCTGTGATCTTGGTTTCAAAGTGAAACCAGATTAGCAGGAAATGATGGCAAGGTGAAAAAGTGATTGCCGGATGAATCACGAAAATGCCCTAAAAAAGGCCAGCCCGAAGGGGCTGGCCAGAGGAGAGGGAAGCCTGAATTACTGCTGGGCGGGCAGGTCTTTTACCGGGTTGGAGACGAAATTGAGGTAGACGCCTTGTGGCGGAATTTTCAATGGAAGCTGTACAGCCTTGCTTGTGCCGCTGGCGAGTTCCTCGCAGGCTCCTAAGCCACCGCCTGTGAAGATACTCCCGAGGCAGCTCACGAAACCAAGGAGCCCTGATGTGGCATCGCTAGAGCCCGCGACATCTACAGTAATGAGTGGTGTATTGGTGTTTCTTTGCTCGATCTGCATCCGGCCATCGTCAAAGAATGTGATCGCACCATCGAGTTCTAAAGTGAATGGATAGCTGAATAGGTTATGAGCCAGTAACCCTTCGATCGGTAGGTGAAGATTTGGCGCATCAAGTAGAAGATCCGCGTTGACTTGGAAGCGTGGGGCACCGTTTTCACCGGTTATGATGAGGCCCTCAACTAAACCTAGAGGGTTGTCTCCTGACGGCTCCTGGTATCGCATTCTAAGAATCTGGGGACCAGTGTCGGACTCTGAGGGGCCGAGAAGGTTGTACCAGACTTTTGCTGGGGTGGTTACAAGCATCGTTGGGTATAGGAGAACCTTGATGTTGCCTGTTTCCTTCCCTGTTTCCGGGTCGATTTCCGGTCCGACAACTTCGGTATTCAGTCCATAGGTCTGGTATATGTATTTTTTATCCCAGCACTGTTCGCTTTCTTCATAGGAGCAGCCAACTCGTGCGTTCGCATCCGAACCACCATTATTTCCCAGTACAACAGCGTTTCCGTTCATCGCAAGTCGTGCTGCATTTGGGGGTGTTTCGTAATTCGCAAGGAGTTGCCCCGTTTCATCTTTTGCGTTTACGAAATTAAAGGTCTCGAACTCTTCAATATAGTAGTTGGAGTTGGCATCCCGGATTGGTAGATTCCTTAAAGGTGTGAAAACCGTGGATACGCTTTCATTGCCCCGGAAGAATATGGTCAGCGGCGCACCGCCATTGTCTTCTGGATCGAGCAAAAGATCGGTCTGAAATGCGCGGCCGTTAGCTCCACAGATTACTTCTTGGCAATTTCCATTTACCGCTGAAACAAGAGTGTAGCGGTACAAAGCACCTGGTTCCCATCGTTCATCCGGGTAGAAGCGGATACGTTGATGGTTCTTCTCCAGGCGCCCAGCCACAGAGGTTTCAACGTTGCCATTGGTGTCCACTTTCTCAACAAGGAAGGTATCATTTAGCCGAATTGAGTCCATGTCCATGGACTGTGAAAAAACGACGACAATGGGTCGGTCTGCCGGGAGTGTTGTGAGGGGCAGAACCTCACGGCTTTGTGCGTTACCTGAGTTGTCGTTCGGCAGATTTTCACCGGCGGCGTCCTTACAGTAGCCGTGTGAATTATTCGCCAGATCGTATCCTTCTGTTACACAGGGGTACCCCGGGTAGGTCGTCAGGGCAAACGGTGACTGCTGGGTAATTGTCCCGCTATCGTCATCAGTCTCAGGTAAAGAAAACGTCAGTGGTGAAAGGGATGCAGCGTTACCCGCAATGTCGGTAATGCCGCTTATTTGCAGTTGATACTCTACTCCATGCTGTAAGCCATCGCTTGGTTGAAGAGCCAATGTAGTCCCGTCCAGTTGCGCGCGCACTGATCCAACTTCCTGATTATCGCCAAACAGTACGACTGAGCCTTCGATCGACGCTGGATCCAGCGGCTCATCGAAAAACAGAATCACCGGGTCTCCCGGCCGTTGCATGGACTGGCGGGTGGCCGGAATCGCGTCTTCTGCCCCGGGCATCCAGCTCACCAGTTGAGGTGGCGTATTGTCCATCTCGCGCAGCATTTCGGCATCGAGAACGGAGTCGACGTCCGTCGCGGCCTGCAGGTGAAAGGCGATGGTTGAATCGGTGTATTCCTGGCCAAGCAGGTTGGGCTCGACCATGCCGATGGCGTCGATCGTCAACACGCCGTTCTGCACCATGGCGATGCCCCTTAGCTCAACGCCCATCAGATCCTGGGACAGGGCGGCGTTGGGTTGTGCTTCGACCGTGTTCATGGAAACGTCCATAAACAGGGTAATGTGGCGCGGTGCGTTGATATCGTCCGTGTATTGGTTTGGACTCATGTAGCCGGAGGCATCTGAAAGCATGGTGACTTTGATATCACCTGTGGTCTGAAGCAGCCCGGTTGCGGCATCGAGTACCGGCACTTTGCCGCCAACCAGCACATCGAGGCTGGTGCTCGTTAACACGCTGCCTTTCGGAATGCGCAAGGGCAATGCCTCGTCAGCCCCAAAAGCCGGGGCGTAGGCCAGTTCGGCAAACAAATCACCGGTTTGTTGCGACGGGCCCGCAACACCTTGGAGAACTGAGTTCAGAGTAACAGCGTTGATGGCTTGGTCGTTCAGCACCGAGCTGACCGCCCCGCCGTTTGAGTCGACAGCTGACTGCTGCAGGACAACCGTCGGGCCGGTATCCCGGGGCGTAAAGGTGAATTCCTGGTTGAAGCGCTCACCATCTGGGCCGTTGGTCAGGCTGGCCAGATTGCTGAGCTTCAGGGTGTAAGCTTCGCCGGCATTCAGAATGTCGGCTTTGCTGCCGCACTGCTGGGGGTCTTCCGTTATGCAGGGGTCAACGGTAATGCGATTGCCTTTCACCAGAACCGTGGCAGGAACGGTTGCTCCGTTTCCATCCAGCAGCTCGATAGATCCCTCAAGGTCTTTCCACCGGGGGTGAACCGGGTGGGTCATGGCTAACCGGAATGTGGAAAAATTCATAGCCTGGAACTGGCTGCCCGTAGCCGGCACCTGCCAGGCGACCTGGAACCGGTCGGCCGTGGTTGCCAGGTCAGCAATGCCAGAAAACTCAGCACGTGTGTTGAACTGAATGCCTGCTTCGCCGCTCGCGTTGGGGGTGCCAATAGCACGCCCGCCTTCGGCAGCGAGAGGCTCATTGAAGGTTACAGCGTAGCTGGCTTTGCTTGCCAGTTTCTGGTCGTCCGCGATTTCCAGCTTCAGGCTTTTGCCACCGTCTATTTTTTTGACAGTGAACGTGGGCGAGCCGGTTTCGGTCGCAAGCTGAATCTTCCCTGCCAGTGTTTCTTCATCATCCACAATGGCGTGGGAGAAGCGCAGAACGATGTCGGCTTTCGGGCTGACATCCGCCTGCCCGTCCATGGGGTAGGAGTACACGACGGAGCCGGGAGTGACTTTTTCTTTGACGACCTGTTCATCGCCCCCGCAGGCTGCAAGCAGAATGGCGGGGATCAGTGCCAGTGTTTTATTGTATTTCATGGCCTGCTTCTCCTCAGAACTTCAGGGTGATGGAGCCGCTGATTACGTGGATTTCGCCATCGGCAGTGACGTTGGTTTCCGTGCCGTCATAGTCGACCAATGTGAAATCTCGCTCTTGCAGTTGCTGATACTGGTAACCCAGGTCCAGCCGCACCGGGTGGGCGAGCAGGCGGGTGCGATCATAGGTTGCGCTGATGCCGAGGCCCACCACAATCTTGTCAGTATCCAGGTAGTTGAGTTCCGGATTGCGGGTGGTCTTCAGTGGTGATTCTTCGAGCGCCAGTCCGCCCCGTACCGCGAAATTTTTGTTGAGCTGGTACTCCGCACCCAGCCGGGGAACCAGAATGTCGTCGAAGCCGATACGGTTGGCGGGGGACACTGAGCCCTGGTCTTTGATGCTGTCATTACCGAACTCTTTTTCCAGTTCAGACCAGTTCTGCTGCTCAACGCTGCCGCCGATACGCCAGCCGTCGCCGGAGTACTGTGCACCAATGGCCAGGGTTTCCGGCTGGAATGAATCGATGGTGGACACCGCCAGGCTCAGACCCGGGTCCGGGATGGTTTGGGTCACGATGATGTTCGAATCGACGGAGGTAGAGGCAGCAGACTTGGTCCGATAGGTAACTGCGGCTTCCCACCCGGTCATGAAGCACTCGCTGTCCGGGCAAAATGTGCTGCCGAAATCAATATTCGTACCCAGGATTGTTTTCAGGGAGGGTTCGGCGTTCACCGAGAGCCGCTCTCGGCTGGTTTCACCACCTAGGGTGGAAACCGCGTCGAGCTGTGCTGCGGCGTCGAGTGTGACGCGTACGGAAGCGCCTCCGGAGATACCTCGCCACAGCTGGGTGGCGCCACCTACGTTAAGGAACAGGGGTTCCTTCCCGTATTGCAGGTACTGGCCGGTTTCGGTGGTCTCGGAGCTGAACGCCAGCATTTCCTTACCGTATTTCTCAACGCCGGCAATGAACCCCAGGTAAAGCGGGTGCTTGAACCGGGTAAGAGAGCCAAGATTGGTTTTCATACCAATCAGAACGTGTTGGCTGGGTGAGCTGGACAGCACATCGCCACTGGCATTCGGGTTGGCCGAGCGGAGTTCCTGCTCTGCGTGCAGAATGCCGGTGGTCAGTTCACCACGGCTATCTTTGGTCAGGGCCGCAGGATTGTAGTAGGTGGCGGAAACCTGATCATTAAACATGGACAGCGATTGGGCCGTGGCAACATCTACAGGCATAACTCCATAGCTGGTACCGAGGTTTCCCATGCTGGCGCTGGCGGTCATGGAGAGGGTGGCGGAAACTGCTGCAACTGCAAGGGACACCGCCCGTACAGAAAATCGGGTGGGAAGAACCATTGATACACTCCGTTCGCTCTTTGTTGTTGTGCTCAGCCCCGCAGTTTGGGAACGGGGACTGGTACGCTTGTTCAGGTTTAAGTGTATTGGGCTTGTTACATCAGGACGTTGGCATTTTTGACACAGAGTCGTGTCTGCAGTACCACGTATGCCTGAGTATTGAGTAAAAATGACGGAATCTCATGGGCTTAATGGGCCCGGCGTGTATTTTTTTGTTGCGAATTGTTTCGGGGGATGGGATCTAGTGCATAAAAAAGCTCCCCGCAGGGAGCTTTCAGGATGTAAAAAATTCTGACAAGTCAGGGTTAGGCTTTACGGTTGCGCCTGGCAACAAACAGACCTGCAAGACCTAAACCAAACAAAGCCAGAGTGCCAGGCTCAGGCACGGTGACCGTGCGAATGAAGCCTGCTGCAAACGAGTAGTCGTTGACCGGCTTGCCTTGAGGGTTCAACCAGTAGTTGTTGAAGTTGCCATCAATGCCAAGAACGACGCCTTCGAACAGGTAGCTGACGAAACTGTCATTGGACTGCTTGATGCCCAGAACCCAGTCGACGGTTGTACCTACCCAGCTCTGGGGAACGGTGAGTGTGTAAGAAAACAGGTAGCCGTTACTACCGCTGCCAGCGGTCAGCGTGAAGCCGGCCAGATCGCCCGCCTCGGTACCCGAACCGTCTTCATATTTCCCGATGTAGTCAAAGCTGCCACCTGCGCCCCAAACAGAATCGACGTGGTTGATCAGGTCACCGGTGGACGCCACTCCGCCGGACACGTAGTCGCAGTTATCGGCGGTTGCGCCGTTGGCTGTGGCATCATCGGTGTCGTAGATGCCGCAGGATATGGGTGCAGCCGCGGCCTGTGAGGCCCATGTGGAAAATGCGGCAAGTAATAAAAGCGTTGATATGGATTTCATGAGGCTCGCCCTCCCTGGGTTAGTGCTCTACAGGAGAACTAAGCAGGAACTGCGCCAAATCAGTATGTGGCTGATTTCAAGGCTCTTTGAAAATGCCTTGTTGCAGGAGTGTAAGAAATGTCGACATAAACAGGAAGGGAGGACGCGAGACAGCTGGACAATGCGAAGAGGTGCGTTGCGAGGGGGGGTTAAGATACTAATGGTGGGCCCACCTGGACTCGAACCAGGGACCAAAGGATTATGAGTCCTCTGCTCTAACCAACTGAGCTATAGGCCCGGAAAACAAAGCGGGCGCCATTATACCCATGAGGGTTGGCGCCCGCTACTGTGTTTTCTGGTTTATCCGTTGCCCTGATCGTCAATAAAGCCGCGCAGGTGATCGGAGCGGGAAGGGTGGCGCAGTTTGCGCAGAGCCTTGGCTTCGATCTGACGGATACGCTCCCGGGTGACATCGAACTGCTTGCCGACTTCTTCCAGGGTGTGGTCGGTGTTCATTTCGATACCGAAGCGCATGCGCAGTACCTTGGATTCACGAGCGGTCAGGCCGGCCAGCACGGAGCGGGTCGCTTCGCGCAGGCCTTCGGCCGTGGCGGAATCCACCGGCGACAGGGCTTGGATGTCTTCGATGAAATCGCCCAGATGGCTGTCTTCATCGTCACCGATAGGGGTTTCCATGGAGATCGGCTCTTTGGCGATCTTCAGCACCTTGCGGATCTTGTCTTCCGGCATTTCCATGCGCTCGCCAAGCTCTTCCGGGGTCGGCTCGCGGCCCATTTCCTGCAGCATCTGTCGGGAAATACGGTTGAGCTTGTTGATCGTTTCGATCATGTGTACCGGAATCCGGATGGTCCGGGCCTGGTCCGCAATGGAGCGGGTGATGGCCTGACGAATCCACCAGGTGGCGTAGGTAGAGAACTTGTAGCCGCGACGGTATTCAAACTTGTCGACCGCTTTCATCAGGCCGATGTTGCCTTCCTGAATCAGGTCCAGGAACTGCAAGCCGCGGTTGGTGTACTTCTTGGCGATGGAAATAACCAGTCGCAGGTTGGCCTCGACCATCTCTTTTTTGGCGCGGCGGGCTTTGGCTTCCCCGATCGATACGCGACGGTTGATCTCTTTGATATCAACCACGTCCAGATCCACTTCGGCCTGTACGTTGTGAATGCGCTTTTGCAGGCGGACGATCTCGTCCAGGCGCTCATTGATCGCAGGGCCGTAGGGCTTTTTGCTCTTGGCAATCTTCGGTGCCCAGTCCAGGTTTACTTCGTTGCCTGGAAACTCCTTGATGAAATCCTTGCGGGGCATTTTGCAGTCGCGGATGCAGATCTGCATGATGGCCCTTTCATTTTCGCGAACCAGATCGTTGGTGGAACGAACGACGTTGACCAGCTCATCAAAGGCTTTGTTGCCGAGCTTGAACGGAGCAAATACCTGGCCCAGCTCGTTCAGGGCTTCCTGGGTTTTCTTGTGGCCACGACCGTGTTTGGCCAGGGCGTTGTTGGCAGCGTCCAGCTTTTCTTTTAACAGCTCGAAGCGCAGGCGGGTCTCTTCCGGATCCGGTCCACTCTCTTTTTCTTCTTCGTCGGTATCGTCATCATTGTCGTCGACGCTGTTGTCGCTATCATCGGAGGACGTATCTTCGCTGGTGTCTTCGCCCATGAACGGCTCGGCGTCGTCCGGGTCGAGGAAGCCGGTCACGATGTCGCTGATCCGGCCTTCGTTTTCGATGATACGGTCGTAAGCCTGAATCACGGTGCCCGCGGTGCCCGGGAAATGGGCGACAGCGGCCATAACGTCACGGATGCCTTCTTCGATCCGCTTGGCAATGACGATCTCGCCTTCGCGAGTCAGTAGCTCAACGGTACCCATTTCGCGCATGTACATGCGAACCGGGTCGGTGGTGCGCCCGGCGTCGGATTCGACAGCAGCGAGGGCAGCAGCTGCTTCGGCAGCCGCAGCTTCGTCGGCGGTGGAGTCACCTTCGGTCATCAGCAGGGTATCAGCATCCGGTGTTTCTTCGCACACCTGGATACCCATGTCGTTGATCATCCGGATAATATCTTCAACCTGATCCGGATCTGCGATATCTTCCGGCAGGTGATCGTTTACCTCGGCGTAAGTCAGGTAACCTTGTTCCTTGCCTCGCGCGATGAGGTCTTTCAAACGTGATTTCTGCGAACTGCCTGACATAGACACCCTGTGAACTCGCTTTTAAAGAGGAAAAAAGTTAAACAGCCATTATAGCTGTCGCTTATCTGGTCTGCCACCGAATGGTTAGATGGTGATCAGTGGCCTAAGTTTCAAGTGCTCAGTCCTCAGCGTGCGGATTTAACGTACCGGCGCTGAGGGTTCGTAGCTCGTCCCGTTCTTCCGGGGTGAGCTTTGCCAGGTTCCGGAGCAGAGTTGCCAGTCTTTGCTGGCGCGCGGCCTCTTCGTTCGGGCTTAATAGCTCTCTGGCCGCAGCCAGTGTGCTTTCCCGTGCCGGTATGTGCTCCAGTCCGTCAAACAGGTTGTAGAACCTGTCGCGGGCCTGTTTGTCTGTTGCCAGCCCCGTCACCAATGCTTTGCGGGTCTGGATGTTTTGCTCCAGCAGCCAGCCGGACAAGCGCCCGGCTTGCGCCAGTTGCCGTGTGCTATCGGCCAGTGCTTTCACTTCTGTGGCCAACTCCGGTAACTCCAGCAAAGCGAGACATAGCGTGCTGTCTTTGCTCAGTTTTACGTCAATCCGCTCTTCTGTTGGGCGGTTTTGGCGTTCGCCACGCCAGCCTTTAGCTTTGTAGTTCGGGCTGTTCTGTTGTCGGCTCTGCCATTGGTTTCGGCCACCGCACAAACGCAGCATCTCTTGCCACATGGCATCCCGTAGCGTGCTGCGGGGCATTTTGTTCAGCAGCGGCTCGGCTCTGGCTCGGAGTTCGCCGCGGTGCTCCGGTAGCTGCAGGTCCAGGCCTTCACTCTGGCGGTCGAACAGGAAGCGCGAGAGTGGTGCTGCGCCTTCAATTCTTGTTCGGAAGGCGTCGGCGCCTTCTTTGCGGACCAATGTATCCGGGTCCTCGCCCTGGGGCATGATCAGAAACTGCAAATGCAGGCCGTCTGCCATGAGCTCAAGTGCGTTTTCCATGGCCCGATCGGCGGCGCGTAAACCAGCCTGGTCGCCGTCAAAGCAAAACACAATGTGCCGAACCTGCTTGAGCAGCGCGGTCAGGCTGTCCTGATTGGTCGCTGTACCCAGGGTAGCGACGGCGAAATCAATGCCGTGCTGGGCCAGGGCAATCACGTCCATGTAGCCTTCTACCACCAGCAGTTTGTCGAGCTGGCGGACGGCGAGCCGGGCTTCGTGCAGGCCATAAATCTCGCGGCTTTTATGGAATACGTCCGATTCCGGCGAGTTGATGTACTTGGCCTTGTCGTCACCCAGGGTGCGACCACCGAATGCAATGGTTTTGCCCCGGGTATTCCGTATCGGGAACATGACCCGGTTGCGGAACAGATCTCTGGGCCTGCCGTATTTGTCGGAAACCGTTTTGGTTTCCAGTAGCGGCCCTTTCAGGTCTTTGGGGGCTGCATCGTACAGGGCTGTACCGGTGCCTGGTGCAAAACCAATCTGGTAACGCTGAATGATGGCGTCGTCCAGGCCGCGCTGCTTCAGATAATCCCGTGCGTAGGCGCCTTGTTGACTGGCCAGTGCTGAGTGGTAAAACTTGCTGGCAAACTCCAGCGCATCAGTCAGCGTTCGGGCCTGTTGCATTTCCTGTTTGGCGGCCATGTCGTAGGGCACTTCCATGCCGGCGCGCCTGGCCAGTTCTTCTACTGCTTCGGTGAAGCCCAGCCCCTCAAATTCACGAATAAAGCTGATGGCGTCGCCATGAGCGCCGCAGCCGAAGCAGTGATAGAAGCCTTTGTCTGGCCGAACGTTGAACGAGGGTGTTTTCTCGTCGTGGAACGGACAGCAGGCCTTGTAATTGCCGCCGGCTTTTTTGAGAGTAATGCGGGATCCGATCAATTCCCCCAGATCAATACGATCCAGCAGGTCTTCAACAAATCGTTGAGGGATCAGTCCGCTCATGGTGGCTCCACTTCATCCGGGGTGCCGGATACAAACGTTATTCACCATAGCCAAAAATGCCGCCGAAGCCAGGCCTCGGCGGCATTTTCAGTTTGCCGGATAAGGCGAAACGCCGTTCCGGCAATCAGTCTTGCTGTCGATGCGGTCTGAACTCAGTACAGACGCTCGAACTTGCGCTGTTCCCGCTGAAGCTTCTTGAGATGACGCTTTACGGCAGCAGCTGCTTTGCGCTTACGTACGGAAGTTGGCTTCTCGTAGTGTTCGCGACGACGTACTTCAGACAGTACACCGGCTTTTTCGCAGGAACGCTTGAAGCGACGCAGTGCTACGTCAAACGGTTCGTTCTCTTTCAGTTTAACAGCTGGCATTCGACAATCACCTACCTGATAGATTCGGTTTCAAATTGTTCCGCCGGAATGAATCCTTGCGGCTCGATCCCTGGTCAGATTGGCTATAACTCGACCAGTGCATAATTTAGGGCGGCAATGATAACGGCTGAGCGGGTTAAGGTCAATCATTGTTCAACGAAACTGCCGGAGGCTTTCGGGTTTCTGCTAAAATGGCGCCGGTTCATTTTACACCCTCTGTTTAAGCGGCCTGACTATGCTGATTCTTGGTATTGAAACCTCCTGCGATGAAACCGGTGTCGCCTTGTTCGACGAGCGCCAGGGGTTGCTGGCTCACGCTCTGTTCAGCCAGATTGAGATGCATGCGGATTACGGTGGCGTGGTGCCTGAACTGGCGTCGCGCGATCACGTGCGCAAGCTGTTGCCGCTGTGTGATCAGGTGTTGGCAGATGCCGGCAAAGTGCGTGCAGACATCGAAGGCATTGCCTATACAGCAGGCCCCGGGCTGATCGGGGCCTTGATGGTGGGTGGCTCTGTGGCTCATGCCCTCGGGTTCGCGCTGGGGATTCCCGTGCTGGGGGTTCACCACATGGAAGGGCACTTGCTGGCGCCCATGCTGGAAGAGAATCCACCGGCTTTTCCGTTCGTTGCTTTGCTGGTGTCCGGTGGCCATACCCAGTTGGTGCGGGTGGATGGCATTGGCGAATATGAAATGCTGGGCGAGTCCGTGGATGACGCTGCCGGTGAAGCCTTCGATAAGACCGCCAAGATGCTGGGTCTGGATTATCCGGGGGGGCCGAGGGTGGCCGCGCTGGCGGAAAAAGGCCGGGAGGGGATTTATCGGTTCCCCCGCCCAATGACCGACCGTCCGGGGTTGGATTTCAGCTTCAGCGGCCTGAAAACCTATACCCTGAACACCGTGAATGACGCCAAAGACAGCGGTACCTTCAACGATCAGGTCAGGGCAGATATTGCCCTGGCTTTTGAGACGGCGGTGGTGGATACCCTGACAATCAAGTGTCGCCGTGCACTCGAACAGACCGGCTGTAAGCGCCTGGTCATTGCCGGTGGTGTCAGCGCCAACAAGCGCTTGCGGGCAGGGTTGGAGAATATGGCCGCCAAGCTTAGTGGCTCGGTTTTCTACGCCCGCCCGGAATTCTGCACCGATAATGGTGCGATGATTGCCTACGCAGGCGCGCAGCGGTTAAAAATGGGGCAGAAGGATGGGGAGCGCATTGTGTCGGTACCTCGCTGGCCGATGAACACCTTGCCGGCGGTGAGTGAGCCTCGTGCCAACGGTCTGGTTGACTGACGTTATCAGAGACCGGTTTCGCGGCCCTGCGCCAGGCGGATCAGATTGTTTCGGTGGCGTACGACAATCAATAACGTCAGCAGACCAAACAGGGGTAAGGTGTTCGGTTCGAGAATGGCACTGATGATGGGGCCGCAACCGATAGCGACCAGCGATGCCAGCGCAGAAATTCTCCAGCGCCACATAATGACCGCCCACACGCAGGCCATGATCAGTGTGGTCAGCGGCGCCAGTGCCAGCCCGGCGCCCAGAGCAGTTGCTACCCCTTTCCCGCCCTTGAATCGAAAAAATACAGGAATCATGTGGCCGGTGACGGCGCACAGGGCAACCATCGCCTGAACCAGGATGGACATGCCCGCCAGGTGAGCGAGCCATACCGGCAACCAGCCCTTGAAGGCATCCAGTACCAAAGTGGTCAGTGCCGGCTTCCAGCCCCCGGCCCGATACACGTTGGTGGCGCCGGGGTTGCCCGACCCTAAAGCTCGGGGGTCTGGCAGGTGCCAGGCCCGGCACACTGGAATCGCAAACAACACTGACCCGGCAAGATACGCCCCAAAGCACAGCAGCACTGTCAGAATCGGATGGTTGGTCAGGTCCATAGTGGTTCACAGCAGCGAAGACGCCGTTGGGCGTTCTGTGAGAAAATGCCCGCCCCGAAATCAGGCGAACAGGCAATCTGCCACAGTATCGCTTGCCTGTGCATTATTCAATCAGCCAAGAGTGGAAGGCTAGGGAGTCTGGTTTGACAGATGTTGTGCTCATCGAAGGCCTGGCGGTGGAAGCCGTCATCGGCGTGTTTGACTGGGAGCGAGAGGTGACTCAGCGTCTCCTGGTGGATCTGGAAATGGCCTGGGATAACCGGGTGCCGGCCGCCAGTGATAACGTGGCCGATGCGTTGGATTACGCTGCGGTGAGCGATCGGGTTGGCCGGTGCCTTCAGGAGCTGGAACCACAGCTTCTGGAAACGGCGGCCGAGGAAGTTGCCCGTATGCTGCAGCAGGAATTCGGCGTGGGCTGGCTTCGGCTGACGCTCAGAAAGCCGGGTGCGGTTCCCGCGGCAAACTCCGTGGGAGTGCGTATTGAGCGGGGCCGGCGTACATGACCAGGGTGTACCTCAGCATTGGCAGCAATGTTGAACGATACCGGCACGTGGGTATGGCCCTGGATGCGTTGCAAGGCTGGTTTGGTGAGCTGGATATTTCTCCCGTGTACGAGAGCGAACCGGTCGGATTTGCCGGCTCGAACTTTCTGAATTTGGTCGTCGGTTTCAGCACGGAGCTCCCCTTGGCGGCGCTATCCCGGCAGTTGAAGCAGTTAGAACTTGATTGTGGCAGAGAACCGGAGGCGCCCAGGTTTAGCCCGCGTACCCTGGATCTGGACATTCTGACCTACGGAGATGCCGTTGGATTGGTTGCCGGTGTGGCGCTGCCCCGTGAGGATGTTCTCAAAAATGCGTTTGTCCTGAGGCCGCTGGCAGACATTGCGCCGCAGGAATGTCACCCGGTCGTCTGTGAACGTTACCAAAAGCTTTGGCAGGATTACGCCACCGACCAGAAGCTCTGGCCGGTGGATTTCGTCTGGAATGGTCGCCAGATTTCAAGCGTGATGCGCTGACCGGAACAAGTTGATCAGTTGGTCCGTTGCGCTGTCGTCTGAGGTGCCACTGTTCTCGTCGCCCAGCAGGCGGGGTAGGATTTCATTGCCCATTTGCTTGCCCAGCTCCACTCCCCACTGGTCAAAACAGTCCACATCCCAGATAACGCTTTGCACAAAAGTGCGATGCTCATACAGCGCAATCAGTGCGCCCAGAGCTTCCGGTGTCAGCTTTTCCATCAGCAGTATGTTGCTGGGCTTGTTGCCGGGGATGGCCTTGTGCGGTGCCAGCGCCTCGGCGTTGGGCCTGTCCATGCCGCTGTTGACCAGTTCCCGGACGGCTTCTGCTTCAGTTTTGCCGGTCATCATGGCCCTTGCCTGGCTCAGGCAGTTAGCAAACAGGGCTGCATGGTGGTTTTCCACTGGATTGTGGGATTTGAGGGGGATGATGAAATCCGCTGGAATCAAACGGGTGCCCTGGTGCAGTAACTGGTGATAGGCGTGTTGGCCATTGGCGCCAACGCCTCCCCAGAGCACGGCGCCAGTCTGGTAGTCGACTGGCACCCCCTGTTGGGTCACCTGCTTGCCATTGCTTTCCATGTCCAGTTGCTGCAGGTGCTCGGGCAGGTGCTTCAGGTACTCGTCGTAAGGCAGAACCGCGTGACTTTCGGCACCCCAGAAATTGTTGTTCCAGATGCTGAGCATGGCCATCACCACCGGCAGGTTCTGCTCGGCCGGGGTATCCCGGAAATGGCAGTCCATGGCATGGGCGCCGGCCAGCAAGGCTCGGAAGTTGTCGGCGCCCAGCATCAACGCAATAGGCAGGCCGATGGCAGACCACAAAGAATAGCGCCCGCCAACCCAGTCCCACATCGGAAAAATGTTTTCCGGAGCCATGCCAAATTCCTGGGCAGCCGCTACGTTGGCGGTGACTGCCAGAAAGTGGTCGGCCACGGCGCTTTCACGACCACCGTGCGTAAGGAACCACTGCCTTGCGACCAGGCTGTTTTCAAGGGTTTCCTGAGTTCGGAAGGACTTTGACTGAACGAGAAAGAGCGTGGTTTCCGGGTTCAGTTGCGCCAGCGTTTCGGTGATGTCGGTGCCATCGATATTGGCCACGAAATGACAGCGCAGGTTGCCCTGCCAGTAGGGTTTCAATGCCGCTACAGCCAGCTTGGGGCCGAGGAAGGAGCCGCCGATGCCGATGCTGACTACGTCCGTGAAGGGCTTGCCGGTGTGCCCGACCCTTGTGCCGCACTGGATTTCGCTGACGAGTGTATCCATTCGTGCCAGTGTGGCATGCACTTCCGGAATGATGTCTGTGCCGTTGACCAGTACCCTTGAGCCTGCCGGTTGGCGTAATGCGGTGTGCAGGGCGGGCCGGTTTTCGGTGATGTTGACGGTGTTTCCGTTGAACAGGTCGGCCGTGCGCTGCTCCAGGCCGCAAACCCGGGCGAGATTGGCGAGCGCGTTCAGGGTTTCGTCAGTCAGCCGGTTGCGTGAAAAATCCAGAGTCAGCCCAGCGCCTTTGATCAGATAACGCTGAGCGCGCTGGGGGTCCTCGCGGAACAGGTCACGCATGGCCAGGCCGGCCAGTTCATCCCTGTGCCGGGTCAACGCTTGCCATTCAGGCTTGTGCGTCAGTGGTGCCGGATTGTCTGGCATCAGTGTGTCCCTTCTTTTCAATATGGCTTCTCGGGCCCGAGTAGCATTGTCGTTTAGCGCGTTACCGAGACGTTGTCGATCAACCGGGTAGTGCCCAGGAAAGCCGCTACCAGCAGAGTAAATTCTTTGTCGGTTTCCGCTGCAGGCTTCAGGGTCAGGCTGTTCACAATATTGAAGTAGTCAGGGCGAAGGCCGGCGCTGGTCAGGGCCTCTTTTGCTTCCTGTTCAAGCGACAGGAAATCGGAGCGGCCTTTTTCTACCTGAGTGGCGACACTGGTAAGCACCTGATGCACTACGGGGGCAATGCGCCGCTCTTCACCCGACAGGTATCCGTTGCGGGAACTTTTGGCGAGGCCGTCTTCCTCCCGCACGGTGGGAGCCCCAACGATTTCGATCGGCATCATCAGGTCGCGGGTCATTTTGCGAATCACTGCGAGCTGTTGAAAATCTTTTTCGCCAAAAAAGGCGATGTCCGGCTGCACCATGTTGAACAGCATGGTGACCACCGTTGCGACACCTTCAAAGTGACCGGGCCGGCTGGCACCACAGTGGCCATCACTGACCTCCGGAACGACCACTTTGGTTTGGTTGGCCAGGCCTTCGGGGTAGATTTCCGATACCGAGGGTGCGAATACCAGGGTGTTGCCCGCAGGCGCCAGCAGGTCCTGATCTTCTGCCAGGGTGCGGGGGTAGGTATCCAGGTCTTCACCGGCACCGAACTGCATGGGGTTCACGAAAATGCTGGTCACCACAATGTCAGCGGACTCAGTGGCCTTGCGCACCAACGATATATGGCCCTCATGCAGATTGCCCATAGTGGGCACCAGCGCAATGGTTTTACCCTGTTGGCGGTAGGCCCTCAGGATGCTGCGAAGTTCTTTAAGCGAATGTACGGTTCTCATGCCTTGAACGTATGCTCCTCGGCGGGGAATGAGCGCTCTTTGACCGCTTTGGCATAGGCAGCGATGGCTTCCGGGATGGAGCTGGTCTCTGCCAGGAAGTTCTTCACAAAACGTGGTTTGCGGCCGGGTGTTACGCCCAGCATGTCGTGCAGCACCAATACCTGGCCATCGGTGTCAGACCCGGCGCCGATGCCAATGACGGGTGCTTTGACTGCCTGGGTGATGCGGGCAGCAAGGGGCGAGGGTACGCACTCAAGAAGAATGACATCTGCGCCCGCTGCTTCCAGTTCACAGGCGTGCTCGATCATTGCCTCGGCTGCTTTTTCGTCGCGGCCTTGTACCTTGTAACCGCCAAATTTGTTCACAAACTGTGGCGTCAGTCCCAGGTGCGCGCACACGGGTACGCCACGCTCACTCAGGGCTTCGATGGTGTCTTTCATCCAGTCTGTGCCTTCCAGCTTCACCATGTGAGCGCCTGCTCGCATCAGCTCTGCCGCATTATCCAGTGCATCAGCCACGGTGCCATAGGACATAAAGGGCATGTCGGCCATGATCAGGGCGCCCTGGTTGCCTTTTGCGACACAGCTGGTGTGGTAAACCATGTGCTCCATGGTTACTGGAAGTGTGCTGTCATGGCCCTGGAGTACCATTCCGAGCGAGTCACCAATGAGGATTACATCCACGCCCGCTTCGCTGACCACCTGGGCAAAGGTGGAATCGTAAGAGGTAAGCGCTGAGAAGGCTTCGCCCTTTTGCTTGTATTCCCGCAGGGTATTGATGGTAACCGCCATAAGATCCTTGCCTTTTGGGTGGATGGGCCAGTAATGAGCCGGGGTCTTCCGGCATTCAGAGTGCTATTAGATTAATGCCGGGGTATATCTGACACAAGAGTAGCATGGAGTTGCATCCTGCGATTCAGTCGCGCTGCATTAGCGGCGGCAGCTTTCTGAGATGATTGTCCGGACATTGTGTGCGCAGCTGGTCGATGCGCCGGCCGTCAGGCAGGGCAAGTTCCGGTGCGAGGTCCAGCAGCGGCTGAAGCACAAAGTCCCGGTTGGGCAGCTCGGCATGGGGCACGGTCAGCCGTTCGTGTGTGATGGCTTCCTGGCCATACAGCAGTAAATCCAGGTCCAGAGTGCGAGGGCCCCAGTGTTGTTTTCGCTCTCTGCCATGGGCCTGCTCAATCGCTTGCAGGTGGTCGAGCAATTGCAGGGCGGGCAGCTTAGTGCTCAGCGCCACTGCCCCGTTCACGAAATCTGGCTGGTCTTGCGGGCCGACAGGGCGGCTGGCATAGAACGGCGACTGGGCCTGCAGCGTGGTTTCCGGTAGCCGGGCCAGTTCCATAACCGCCCGGGCTAGCTGGGCGGTGGGGTCTTGCAGGTTGCTGCCCAGGCCGACATACGCCACAACAGTCACTGCTGGGGTGGCCTTTTAACCGGGCTGCGCTTGCGGCGGCGCTTGCCAGGTGCGGTCGCTGACCCGAGTTGGGAGAGCATTTTCTCCTGACCACGCTCATCGACTTTCTGGAACTCTGTCCACCACGCGCCCAGTCCTGGCTCTATTTCGCCGGCCGCTTCCCGGACCAGCAGGAAGTCATAAGCCGCTCGAAACCGGGGGTGGGTGAGTGTCGCGAAGGCCCTTTTGCCTTGGCGTCTTGGGAGGCGAATCTGCAGTTCCCAGATTTCCTTCATCGGGCCGGAAAAGCGTTTGGGTATCGATGTGGCCTGCACCTGTCGACCAATCACCTTGCCGATAGCGCCGTGTAACGCGGGCTGAACCGGATCGCCATTATCCTGTCGGTGGCGCCATTCTGCCTGGAGTGCCGGCCACAGCATGGCGGCAAACAGGAAGTAGGGCGTTACGGATTTGCCCTGGGCTATGCGTGCATCGGTGTTGCGCAAGGCCTGGCGGATGAGCTCGTCGGACTCGCCGGCGTCAATGGCTTTGACGGTTTCCGGGAACAGCAGTGTCAGCAAACCGTAATCCTGAAGTAGCTGATACGTGGCTTCGCCATAGCCTGCAGAGAACAGCTTGAGCACTTCATCGAACAGCCGGGCGGAGGGGATATGGCCCAGTAGCGGGGCCAGGTCCCGGATGGGCGCTTCGGTTTCCCGCTCTATCTCGAAGCCCAGTTTGGCTGCAAATCTTACTGCCCTGAGCATGCGTACCGGGTCTTCACGGTAACGGGTTTCAGGGTCTCCGATCAGGCGGATCTGCCGGTTTTTGAGGTCCTGCATGCCATTGGCGAAGTCAATGATGGTGAAATCGCGGATGCAGTAGTACAGCGCGTTAATGGTGAAGTCGCGCCGCAGGGCGTCTTCTTCCAGGTTGCCGTAAACGTTATCCCGAAGCAGTAAGCCGTGTTCACTGGTTTTGTGCTCGTCGTCAGCCGGGACATCGTCTGACGTAAGGGCGTTGCCCCGGAAGGTCGTTACCTCGATGACTTCCCGGCCAAAGACAACATGCACGATGCGGAAACGGCGGCCAATCAACCTGGAGTTGCGGAACAGGTCGTGTACTTCTTCGGGGGTGGCGTTGGTGGCAATGTCGAAATCTTTGGGCTTGCCGCCCAACACAATATCGCGCACGCCGCCACCTACCAGGTAGGCTTCGTAACCAGACTTGTTCAGTCGGTGCAGAACCTTCTTGGCCGGCTCGCTGATCATCGAGCGGGATACGTTGTGTTGATCCCTGGGGATCTCTTGCCGCTGGTAGTGTCTGGCTTTCTTTTTCCCGTTGCCGGGCATGAAAGAGCGGAGTTTTTCTACAAGTCGTTTAGGCATGGAATTCCGTGTTTGCAGAGCGCAAAAAGAGGGATTTTAACGGTTTGCGCAGGAATTGCACATGTTTGGCTGATATTAGGCGGCTAAATACAGATATTGAGGGCGAGTTTCGTGCCAGCTGGGGCTTTTGTTTGGGCCATAAATCAAAAGGCGGATTCGTTTTCACGAACCCGCCCTGAAAGCGTTGACGATCTGCATTATTTTTGTTGTTGCCGGGATTGTTCTGATTCTTTTATCCCCACCGTGCGCCCCAAGATAAGGGCTGTAAGCAACGCAAACGGAAAGCTTTGAATACAGTGAGTAGTCAGAAACATGGTGCGGGCT
The DNA here is from genome assembly GCF_030541005.1 of Marinobacter sp. SS5-14b. Lineage (GTDB taxonomy): Bacteria > Pseudomonadota > Gammaproteobacteria > Pseudomonadales > Oleiphilaceae > Marinobacter. The sequence goes on from NZ_JASSVM010000002.1 coordinate 759,436, forward strand.
TTCAAAGCAGGTGTAGCGTCGCCTGTAAGACGATTCTTCTCCACATCTACAACTCGCACATGCTGTGGGACCACTAAAAAACATAGCACCCAAAACACTCAGTTCGCTTGCGTCCAGTTTTTGTTTTTGTTGGTGGACGCTCGTGCAGCTTTTTGTTTTTGTTTTTGTTTTGACGCTGCGTTGTCACTTTTGTTTTTGTTGTCGTGCGCTAATAAGAGTGCAGAGCTTGTGCCAGTTTTGGTAAGTCTTTGGTTAACAGTGAGTTACGGATTTGTCAGTAATAAGTGTTACCCCGTATTCGCCGAAAGTGTTACCCGTATCACGTTACCGTTCCGGAAAGTGTTACCGTGAGGAACATGCGGTAACAAATGATTCCGGGTTCATCTTTTGGTCAGGTTCCTGATGTTTTCTTGCGGGGAATGCCCAGGCGCTGTCTTCGTTCCCAGAGAGATTTCCGGCTGATGCCAAGTTTTTGGGCCAGCTCCGTTTCGCTCATGCGGTCCTGGTTCTCGAGCACAAAGTGCTGGAAGTAATCTTCCAGCGACAAGTCGTTGGCTGAATCCGGATCCCGGGCGGGGGTTTGCTCGTTATCGCCCTCTACCAGCGTTTCGGGGATGTATTCGTCGCCAGAGTCGCTGTCCAGGTCTAGAACGGAGGGAGTTATAATGTCACCGTCAGTCAGAATGGACGCGCGTTCGATGGCATTCTCGAGCTCCCGGACGTTGCCCGGCCAGCGGTGGCGTTCCAGGGCCTGCATGGCTTCCGGGCTCAGGCTGAGTTCCGGTCTGCCCAACTTGTTGGCCTGCCGCTTTAGAAAGCGGCTCGCCAGGCCTAAAATGTCGGCCCGGCGCTCTCGAAGGGGGGGCAGGCGAATCTGCATAACGTTCAACCGGTAATAAAGGTCTTCGCGGAATTCGCCCGTGCGAGTCATGGCCTTAAGGTTTCGGTGGGTGGCGGCAATCATGCGAACATCCACCTTGCGGCTCTGGGTAGCCCCCACCTTTCGGATTTCACTTTCCTGCAGCACGCGGAGCAAACGGGCCTGCGCTTCTGCAGGGAGCTCGCCGATTTCGTCCAGAAAGAGGCTGCCGCCGTCTGCGGCTTCAATTAGCCCGGTGCGCGCGGAAACCGCGCCTGTAAACGACCCTTTTTCGTGACCAAACAACTCCGACTCGATCAGGCTTTCCGGGATGGCAGCACAGTTTACAGAGATCAGGGGTTTGGTGGCCCTGGGGCTGAGCAGATGCAATGCCCTGGCGGCAAGTTCTTTACCGGTGCCGGATTCACCGTTAATCAAGACGGTGGTTTCAGTGGGGGCGACTTTACGAATGAGTGTAAAGACCTTTTGCATCGGTTCGCACTGGCCAAACATGATGGCAGACGGGTCCGATGCGACTGAGCCAGTTTCCCTGGACGGTTCATCACCGTTCTGCCGGTCGGCGTCGCTGTCTTTCCGGGCGAGGATGTTTTCAACGGCGGCGAGCATTTCATCATGGTCGAAGGGTTTGGCGATGTAGTCCACCGCGCCCATTTTCATGGAATCCACCGCCGAGCGCAGGCTGGCATAGCTGGTCATAATCAGAACCGGGGTGTTGGGAGCCCGATTGATCATTTCGGTGCCGGCAGCGCCAGGCAGTCGGAGGTCGGTGATGACCAGATCGAAACCGTCGGGCTCGAGCCCTTCGGCTTCCTCCACGGAAACCGCGTCAGCGACTTCATAACCGGCGTGCTGGAGCAGTTTTCGCACGGCGGAGCGAATAATGTCTTCGTCTTCAACAATCAGAATGCGGGGCATATTGCGTTCACGACCTTTCGTTCGGGCTGCTGCCGGTATCGGTATCAGGCTCGTAAGCTGGCAGGCGTAGTCTCATGCAGGTTCCCCGATCACGTGTCTTGTCAGCGGGGCTTTCAACCTGAATGTTTCCATAGTGTTCTTCAACGATGCTGTACACCAGGGAGAGGCCAAGTCCTGTGCCTTTGTTCGGTGCCTTGGTGGTGTAGAACGGCTCGAAAATGTGATCCAGTTGCTCTGGAGGAATGCCTGAGCCTTCGTCAATCACCTCGATGATAGCGGAGTAGCCATCGTCGTTTCCACTGACCCGGATGGTCCCCCCATCCGGTGAGGCATCGCGGGCATTGGCCAGGAGGTTAACAAATACCTGCACCAACCGCTGCTCATCGCCCAGCACCTGGAGGTTGGGTGGGCATTCATTCCGGTACTGGATGCCCATGTTCCGGTCACTGAGCGAAAGCAGGTTGATGGACTCTTCCACGCACCGGTGAATGCTGACCGGCTCATAGCGGTTGGCGTGGGCATGGTTGCCGGTACGGGCAAAATTCATCAGCGACTGAAGAATGGCCGAGATTCGCCGTGTTTGTTGCTGGATCTGATCGGCCGTTTCGAGGATGCCCGGGTCATCGGTTTCCAGCTTCAGGTTTTGGGCCAGAGAGGATATGCCGGTCACTGGGTTGCCAATTTCGTGTGCCACCCCGGCAGCCAGTCGGCCGACGGACGCAAGGCGCTCGCTGTGCATCAGCTCATCTTCAAGCAGTCGGGTTTCGGTTTGATCTTCAACCAGAATAATGGAGCCGCCTTCGGCGTGGTCCGGCCCGTTCAACGCAGCTTTGTGCAGGTTCAGCCAGTGGGGTTTGCCTCGCAGATCCAGCCGGTGCTTGTAGCGATGAAGGTCGCCGCCCAGGTTGAAATCGTCCAGCAATGCGTGCCAGTGCTCAGGCAGTGCCATCAGCTTTGCGCCCACCACCTCGTCTGCCGAAATGCCGGTCAGCGCTTCCATGGCATGGTTCCACATCAGGATCTCGCCGTCTTCGCCGACGGAGCACGCTGGAATGGGCAGGTTTTGCAGGGTTTGCCGGTAGTGCCGGCGCAGATTGTCCAGCTCGCCGGCAAGGCCTGTGAGCTGGTTCTGGTAATCCCCAAGGGCCCGCTCTACATAGCGGATGTCCTGGCCGGTGCCGCCGTGGGTCATGGGCTTGAAGCCCAGGTGTCGCTTTACAATGTCCCGGGCAACCGATGGGCCCAGCAGGCCCGATAGGTTGATTTCAATCTGATCTCGCAAACGCCGTAGCTGATAGGGTCTGAATTCCACGTTGGGCAATTTGAGCTGTTGTAGAGCCCGATCCACTTCCCGGCGGGATACGTTATTGCCCAGGGGGTCGGCCAACTGATGGATGAAGTCATTGGAAGAGGCTGCAAGAAGTTCGCGGCGCTGCGGTCGCGACAATGCCCCGAGCGAACAGGCTTGGGCGGCATTGGTTTCTTCTGCGGACGCCGGGCTCAGTATCGATACCAGGGCGAACACCGTAATGTTTGCCGTAAGGCTGATGAAGGTCAGCAGATGCCAGTTGTCGTAGCCTGCGGTAATGGGTAGCCCAAGTAGCGACAACAAGTCGAGCGTATAGGAAAAAGGGAGAACGAGGGTCAGTAACCAGATCGATAGTCCGGTAAGCAGTCCGGCTATCAGGCCGCGCCGGTTGCCCTCCGGCCAATAGATAACACCCAGGGCTCCTGGCAACAGCTGAAGCGTCCCGGTCAGTGAAATCGCACCAAGGATCGAGAGGTCCAGATGTTGGCCGATGGTTTCATGGAACAGCAATGCGAGAAACAGGATGACGGCAATCAGTAATCGTTTGACCCACTGCAGCCATCGATAGATGTCACCCTGATCTTTGGGTGTTTTAAGCGGAAGCACGACATGGTTCAGCACCATGCCCGCCAGTGCGAGGGTGCTTACGATCATTAAGCCGCTGGCGGCCGAAAGGCCGGCAATGTACATGAGCAGAGTCAGTGCCGGGCTGTCCAGGGCCTGAGCTACACCGATGCTGAAAAACGCGGGCGGTACGCTGACGTTCAGCGCCTGGCCGCCCCAGACAATCAGGGGAACAGGCAGGCCCAGCAGCAGTAAATAGAGCGGCAGGCCCCAACTGGCTTTGGCCAGGGCTCTGGGTGACGGGTTTTCACTGAAAGTCATGTGGTACATGTGGGGCAGTACCAGGGCCGCCGCAAACGACATTAAAAGCAGCGCACGCCAACTGCCGTCATCAATCGCCATGGTCATGGTGGCTTCCGGGTGTGACCCTTCGGCCAGCCAGAGTTCCAGGCCCTCGGTTCCACCGAATACGCCGAACAAGATGACGCCTCCAAGCACCAGCAGTGCCGCGACTTTGACAAGGGAATCGAAGGCAATCGCCAGCACCAGGCCCTGATGGTGGCCAGAGTTCTGTTGCCGTCTGGCACCGAACAGCATGGCGAACAGCACGACAATGAGGCTGAACATGACACTGATGACTTTCGGGGGAGTATCCGGCGCCAGCAGGCTGGCAGACTTGGCCACGGCCTGGATCTGCATGCTCAGCAGGGCCAGTATCGCGGCGGCCGAGCACAATGTGACCAGGGTGCCGGCCCACTGGCTTCGATAGCGATAGGCGAAGAGGTCCGCCAGTGAGGTCAACTGATAGGCGCGGCCGATTCTGAGTATGGGGTTCAGTAACACCGGCGCCAGTAAAAACGCACCACTGATGCCGAGATAGTAGGCGAGAAAGCCAAAGCCCGAATCGGCGGCCATGCCAACCGCGCCGTAAACTGCCCAGATTCCGGCATAAACACCCAGGCTCAGGGTGTACACCAGTGGGTGGCGAACCCATCGGCGAAGCAGGGTGCCCCGTTCTGTGGTCCAGGCGATCCCGAACAGAAGAATAAGGTACAGCAGGCTGGCCAGCAGCAGGCCGGTGGCGCTAAAACTCATTTGGGTCTCGCCGCCATTCCAGCCAGAAACCAATAGCGATCAGGCCGCCCCAGATCACGAACGGGCTATACCAGGCGTTGTCCGGTGATGTCCACCAATCCAGAATATTCGGAGAAAAAATGTAGATGGCCAGCACCAGCAGGAAAACCAGACGGTAGATATACATCAGGCTAGCGGTCCGAAGGAAATTGTGTACCGGGGGTTATACCACGGGCCTGCCGGGATGTCAGTGGGATGGCGTGTCTTTGCCAATGTGTACGGCCCCATTCCAGAACTTCATCTACCCGGCTTTCCTCCAGCCCGGGCGGCGGTGTCTGGCCAAGGGCCGTCAGAGCCTGAACGAGATTGCCGGAAGGCCGGGTGTCGTCCAGTGCGGGTGCATGGGTCTGTTTGCTGAGCTTCTGGCCCTGCTCGTTGGTGATCACCGGAATGTGAAGCCAGTGCGGGGCGCAGGCTCCGAGCGCCCGGAAAATTTGTTGTTGCTGCGCGGTCATGTCCAGTAAATCGGAACCGCGCACAACGTGGGTGATGCCCTGGTCAATGTCATCTACCACCACAGCCAATTGGTAGGCGTAAAAACCTTCCTTGCGCAGAATAACAGGGTCGTCCAGCTCTGCGCGTACCTGCTGCTGTTGTGGACCGAGAAGGAGATCAGGCCAGTGGCTGTTTTCATCCTCCAGGGCAAAACGGATCGCGTGGGGGCTGCTGCCCGGGGGCTGGGGGCTGGTCCTGCAGTGGAACGGGTGGTGGCCCTGATTGGCTTGCAGCTGTTTGCGGGAGCAGCCGCACCGGTAGGCTTTGTTTTGCAGCAAAAGTTGTTCGATGGCGGCCTGGTAGGCACCGTGTCGCCGGGATTGAAAACGCACGGGCTCATCCGGGAGCAGGCCGTGGCTTTCCAGCGAGCGAAGAATCTGGCCGGTGGCCTCGGGGGGTTCTCTTAACGGGTCAAGATCTTCTATGCGAACCAGCCAGTCGCCACTCGATGTGCGCGCCTCCAGCCAGCTGGCCAAGGCGGTAACAAGGGAGCCAAAATGCAACGGGCCTGTGGGGGAAGGCGCAAAACGCCCGCGGTACCGGATGTGCTCCATAGGTACTCTTCAAGCCGGCGGCAAGGGCCACCGGCTATCGGTAGGGGTCAGATGCCAGTCTGGCGCTCGCGAATTTCTGCCAGTGTCTTGCAGTCGATGCAAAGTGTGGCAGTCGGGCGGGCTTCCAGTCGGCGGGTGCCGATTTCTACGCCGCACTGATCACAAAAACCGTAGTCATCTTTGTCGATACGATCGATGGTTTTATCGATCTTTTTGATCAGTTTGCGCTCGCGATCCCGGGTGCGCAGCTCAAGGCTGAACTCTTCTTCCTGGGTTGCGCGATCGCTTGGATCCGCGTAATTTGCGGCATCTTCCTGCATGTGGTGCATGGTGCGATCCACTTCTTCCATCAGCTCCTGCTTCCACTTCAGAAGCAGTTCCTTGAAGTGCTGCAGCATGTCTGCGCTCATATATTCTTCACCCTTTTTCATTTCGTAAGGGGTGAAGTTGGTAAAGCTTTCGCGTTGTGCTTGTGCAGTCTTTGCCATTGAGCCCTGGCCTCTTGTTTGTACTTCTACAAGAACGCTTTGTTTATACCGTGTCAGCAGCGTTGCTGAGCGGTTTTACCCTGGCGTCCTGAAATGGGAATTTGCGGAAAATAGCAGATAAGTCACAGGCGTGCCAGCCTTGTGACACCGACTTATTGCGGAGAGCATATGAAGTTTGCTGATCCATTGCTAGAAGGCCGTCTGATTCGGCGCTACAAACGCTTCCTGGCCGACGTTCGCCTGGCCGGTGGCGAGGAGGTGACTGCGCACTGTCCGAACACCGGGTCCATGCTCGGCTGTCAGCCGGAAAACGCCCGGGTCTGGTTAAGCCAGAGCGATAATCCCAAGCGCAAGCTCAAGTACACCTGGGAGCTTGTTGAGACCAGCCCCGGCACCATAGCCTGCGTTAACACGGCCCGCCCGAATGCTCAGGCCCGGGCCGCGATTGAAGCGGGTGTGGTGCAGGAGCTTGCAGGTTACAGCACGATTCGGGGCGAGGTCCGTTATGGCGAGGAAAAAAGCCGTATTGATCTGCTGTTGTCGGGGCATGCGGCGCAGCCGGACACCTGGGTTGAGGTAAAGAACGTCACGCTCGCGGAAGGTGGCCAGGGCTATTTTCCGGACGCGGTGACGGAGCGGGGGCAAAAGCATTTGCGGGAGTTGATCGCGCAAGTGGTCAAGGGTGACCGCGCGGTTCTGTTTTTTGCGGTGAACCACACCGGCATAGAAGAAGTGCGCCCGGCCGATCACATTGACGCCCGGTACGGCCAGTTACTCAGGCAGGCCGTTGAAGCCGGGGTAGAGGTGGTTGCCTACCGGGCGGCACTGGTCGGGGATGATGGCAATCCGAGTGGCCAGCTTGAACTGACGGAGCCGGTGCCGGTCAATCTGGAACCCTGACTTCAATCGTGTCGTCAGACTGACGCACCTCGAGCATCGTCAGTGCGTCACCCTGGCAGGGCCCGGCAATGCATTCGCCGGTGCCCGGCTTGAACAGAGCGCCATGCGTAGAGCACTGGATGAACAAGTTGTCGGCGTCCATAAATCGGCCCGGCATCCAGTTCAGTTCAATGCCCAGGTGCGGGCAGATATTCAGGTAGGCCTTTGGCTGGCCTCTGTCCAGAAACACAAACCCGGTCAGCGGCATGCCCTCGGGGTCATTGGCTTTTTCTTTCAGGCGAAACTCCACAAACCTGCCCGGCACAAGCTCATGTGCCGGGCAGACGGTTTGCCAGGGCTTTGGTCCGTAGGTCATTTCGGCAACAAGGTGTAGCGCATCCGCGTGCCGTGGTTCAGCGACATGACGATTTCATCCGCGACCAGCCGGTGCGGAAAATAGCATCCGGATATCTTGGCTCCGCCAACGCTGGCACCTTCCATTCTGGATTTCGAGAAATCGATGCCGCGAAGGTCGGCACCCCGGAAATAGCCGTGGCGGAAGTCCAGCCCCTGGGCATCCATGCCCCTCAAATCCAGGCCCCTGAAATCGCCGTGGGCAAAGCTGGGCACTTCCGCCAGCTTTGCCTTTTCTGCGTTAAAGATTTCAATCTTCTCGTCACGGAGCAGGTCATACAACGGGTGCTCAATGTGCTTTACGTCTTGTTCCTGGTGGTCGTCCATCTGATACCTCGCAACGGCCAAACAATAGATTTATACCCGAGAGTCTAGCTGCTTTGGCGGGGGCTGACGCCAAAATGCTGGCGAATCCGGTCCGCCACCGCTTCCGCTACATGTTCCTGATCGGTATGCAGGTGAATGGTGTGGGTCTTTTCTTCCGTGGTCAGCGGTTCAAACCAGTGCTGCTGAGCGTCCAGAAGCTCCTCGGTGGCTTCCGATGCGTCGCCCTGGCGATTGCGCACCCACGCCCGTCGAAGGTCTTCCGGCGCTTCGGTGTGGAGCAGTGCGAAGGGGACGGCCTGGTTTTCGGCGACCTCGGCAAACTGAGAGCGCTCGGCTTGCTTCAGACTGGCGGCATCGATGATGACGGACAATCCTGAAGACAGAAGCTTTTCAGCCAGTTGCGCCAGGTGCTGATAGGTTTTTTCGGTGGCTTCCGGGCTGTAAAGGTCTGTGCCCAGGCCGGATTTACTGTCATCCAGAGGTCCCAGGCCATGCAATCGTTTACGTTCGACATCGGAGCGCAGGCGGATAAGGTCCAGTTCGCCTGCCATCGCGGCGCTGACGCAGGTCTTCCCAGAGGCAGAAAGCCCGGTGGTGGCCAGCAGGTAGGGATTGGGGATCAAGCCGTAATCTTCCGCCAACTGAGCGTAATCTCTGTAGCGCTGCATCAGTTCTTCGCGCTCACTTTCGCTGAGGCTCGGATTGCCCATGGTGAACAGTGCAATTTTGGCGCGTACCATCGCCCGGTAGGCTTTGTAGAGCGGCAACAGCGCCAGACCTTCAAAATCACCCCGGTGCTCCAGATAGGTGTTAAGCACCAGATTGGCCATGACGGATTCTTTTCGGGATTCAAGATCCATCAGCAGAAAGGCCAGGTCATTGATGACATCAATGAAACGGAACGGCTCGTTGAATTCGATGCAGTCAAACACGGTCACCTGATCGTGGAACACGGTGATGTTGGCCAGGTGCAGGTCTCCATGGCACTCCCGTACCAGGCCATCAGCGCGACGGTTGGCAATCAGGTCCCGGTGGCGCTCGAAAGTGGTGCGGGTCCAGGCTTCGAGGGCGTCCAGCTGGTCAAGCAGGGCTTTGTCATCCAGTAGCGGACGGATCTGATCAAAGTTCTCCTGCATGGCGGCATAAACCGCCTCGGGGGTGCCCAGTGGTTTGTCGTCTGCAACCGGCGGCAGGCTGTCATGGAACTGGGCCGCCTGGCGGGCGACGCTGCTGAGCAGTTCGGGCGTCAGGTCGCCCCGTTCCTGGCGCTTGTCGAACAGTTGATCCTGGTCGAACTGGCGCATGCGGATGGCGTATTCAAAGGGCTCACCCTCGCCGCCGATGCGCGGTTGTTCGGGGCTTCCGGTGATCGGCAACACGTCCAGGTACAGCTCGGATGCGAGGCGGCTGTTGAGTCTGAGTTCTTCTTCACAGAACTGCTTTCTGCGTTCCAGGGTGGAGAAGTTCAGAAACCCGAAATCCATGGGCTTCTTGATCTTGTAGGCGTAGTCGCCAGTCAGCAGTACCTGGGAAATATGGGTTTCGATAACCCGGAAATCCTTCACCGGATGATCGTACAATTCCGGGTTCTGCAGTGCTTTAACCAGTGTATCCGGCGCGTTGTCGCTCACGTTGTGCTCCTGGGTTCCCTGAACTCGTTGATTTTGTTTGGCCTATCATAGCGGGCAGATTACAGAAATAACACACAACAGACCTGCCGGTCGCCTGCTCGGCTTCGTTATAATCCGGCGATGAGCAAATCATCTACTCCCCGTAAAAAATCCCAAAAGCCACAGTCCAGGAGCCGTCGTTCGGGCCTGTGGCGCTTTTTGTTCCGTGTTGCTCTGCTGGGCCTGGTGGTTCTGGCAGGCTGGATGGTGTACCTCGATGCCGTCGTGACATCGCGTTTTGAAGGTCGGCGCTTTGAAGTGCCATCCCGCGTGTATGCGCGACCGCTGGAACTGTATGACGGCGCCAGTGTCAGCGCGGCTGGCCTGGCAAGGGAGCTTGCATTAGCGGGCTATCGTTCCGGTGACGGCGTGAAGGTCGGCAGTTATCGTCGTTCGGGTGGCCGGTTTGTGATCAGCACCCGTGGCTTTGTGTTCCCGGATGGTGAAGAGCCCCGGCGCAGGCTCTCACTGGTGGTCAGCGGCGACAAGGTGCAGTCGTTTTCGGTGTTATCGGGGCCTGAATCTTCGATCGTCCGGCTGGAGCCAGCTCAAATCGGTGGTATTTATCCGGCTCACCGGGAAGATCGGGTCCTGATTCGACTTGATGAAGTGCCCGAGTTGCTGCCCAAGGGGCTGATGGCGGTGGAAGATCGCGATTTCTATGACCATTTCGGCCTTGCGCCGCTGTCCATTGCCCGGGCTATGGTGGCCAACATCAAGGCGGGCGGAATCGTTCAGGGTGGCAGCACCTTGACCCAGCAACTGGTTAAAAACCTGTTCCTGACCAGGGATCAGACCTTGATACGTAAAGGTAACGAGGCCTTGATGTCGGTATTGCTGGAGTGGCATTACGAAAAAGACGACATTCTCGAAACCTACATGAATGAAGTGTATCTGGGCCAGGCGGGCACTCGCAGTATTCACGGGTTTGGCCTGGCCAGTCAGTTTTTCTTCGGAGAACCATTGAAGGATCTGGATACGCACCAGCTAGCCTTGCTGATCGGTATGGTAAAAGGCCCCAGCTACTACAATCCGAGGCGTCACCCAGACAGAGCCATGGCTCGGCGGAATCTGGTGCTGGATGAGATGGCCGAAGCCGGCCTGCTGGCTGACCAGGAACTCAGGGTGGCAAGGAGCAAGCCGTTGGGCGTTAGCGCCAAGCCATCGTTCACGGATAATCGTTACCCGGCCTACATTGATCTTGTTCGGCGGCATCTGGCTCGGGATTACCAGCAGGAGGATTTGCAAAGCGAAGGTCTGCGGATTTTCACAACCCTGAACCCGGCCGTTCAACATGCCTCTGAAACGGCGGTCAGTAAAACCTTGCCCAGGTTGCCGGGTGCCGACATGCTGGAAGCGGCGTTGGTGGTTACCGCCAAAGACACGGGCGAAGTGCTCGCCCTGGTCGGTGGCAAAGACACGGACTTTGCGGGCTTCAACCGTGCCGTGGATGCGCGCCGGCCGATGGGCTCTCTGATCAAACCTTTCATCTATCTGGCCGCGCTGGAGCAGCCGGAAAAGTACACCTTGATAACGCCGGTGAAAGATCAGGCCTTCACGCTGGAATTTGATGATGGCCGGTTGTGGCAGCCCAAGAACTTTGACCAGGAAGAGCGGGGCGAGGTGCCTCTGCATCTGGCACTGTCGAAGTCTTACAACCTGCCGGCGGTCCGGATTGGTCTGGACGTTGGTATTTCGAGGGTTCAGAGCCGATTGAGAGCTTTCGGGGCAACCGGGCCGATTTCCGATTATCCGTCCATGCTGCTGGGGTCGGTGTCTCTGGCGCCGGTTGATGTGGCCCAGCTCTACCAGGGGCTGGCGACGTCCGGCTTTAACACGCCGCTGCGAACCATTCGTGAGGTGACTGATGCGAACAATGAACCTTTGTCCCGCTACAGTCTGAAAGTAGATCAGGTTGCAGACCCGGCGGCGGTGCATCTGGTTCAGTACGCCATGCAGGAAACGATGCAAGAGGGCACGGGCCGTTCTGCCTACTACACGCTGCCGGAGCGCCTGTCGCTTGCCGGCAAAACCGGTACCACCGATGATGGCCGGGATTCCTGGTTCGCCGGGTTTAGTGGTGACCTGCTCGCAGTGGCCTGGGTTGGTCGGGACGATAACGGGCCGACGGCGCTCACCGGTGCCTCTGGCGCCTTGCCGGTGTGGTCTGCGATGATGGCGCAGATTCCCCAGCACGGTTTTTCGCCGGTTATGCCGGATGGCGTGCAGTATCACTGGGTGGACGCAGAGGCTCAGGCGCTGACCGGTGAGCAGTGTCAGAACGCCAGGCTGATGCCATTTATTACCGGCAGTGAACCTAAAATACACACCGGGTGCGAAGGCGATTTTGGCCGACAGATACGCAGTTGGTTTGAAGGATTGTTCAGATGAAAAGAGTAACACTAGCCCAAGCCGTCAGCTTTGCGATAGTGCTGAGCCTGGCCGGTTGTGCCGCAGGCCCGGGCGGCGGTTCTATCTATGTGCCTATGGGCGGAGGTGAACAGCCGAAGGCTCCGGAGCCGCCCAAAACGTCCGAGCCGGACTCGGAGCCGCAGGTATGGCGCAAGAGTGAGCAGCCTGCGGTGAGTGAGCCGGAGAAACCCGCCCGCTCACCCAATTACCGGGAAGCGGGGGATGAATTACCCGCGGCCGCAGTGGCGCTGATCCGCGATGCCGATCAGCGCCTCAGGGAAGGCGATTCGGCAGGCGCAATCAGCCGCCTGGAGCGGGCACAGCGCATTGCGCCTCGTTCAGCCGAGGTATATTTCAAACTGGCCGAAGCCTATGTCGCGGGTGATAACCTGGGCGCAGCCGAACAGTTCACTCTTAAGGGCCTGTCGCTGGCTGGTAACGATTACCGCATGCAGCGGTCTGGATGGTTGTTACTGGCGGATATCCGCAGGGCGCGGGGCAATGTGGCTGGGGCTGATCAGGCGGAGGATCGTGCCCGGGCACTTTGACGAATGTGCAGAGGCCATCCCTGGCCTCTGCGTGATCGTGCAATCTGATCAGGGTTGCAGAGGGATGGGGTCAGCCACGGTTGTTTCGCCGGAGACCACTTCAACAAACTGGGTGCCTTCGAATTCAATGGTCTCATCCGTTTCATTGTCGTCCAGCTGGCAGCTGTAACTGACGGTGTACTGGCCTTCGGTGAGGAATGCGGCTGTCCACTCATAGAGCGTGCCCGTTTCCTGGGCCGTGACCGGAACCACCATCAACGGGTTAATGCCGTCACGATTGACATTCAGGTCGACCGGTTCAGCTCCCGCTCCTTCAAACACGTACACAGCACCCGAATAATCCGGGCTGCAGTCCGCTGCCTCGGTATCGTCCAGCCGGGCTGAGTTGATCTGGGCGTAGTCGACCACGCCTTCCAGCTGGCCAACCTCCAGATTGTTCACCAGTCGCAGCACCGGCTTGAGCATGAAATTTGCCAGGGCATTGCCCTTGGGATCGACGATGGACTTGCGGGCGTCAAAGTCGATGGTGAAGCTGGTGCTGCTGTCTGCTGCGACCACAAAGTCGCCTTTCAGCTTCAGGCCGCTTTGCTCACCGGAGGGCACCGCCAGGGTGAAGCGGGCATCGCCTTCTGACTCTTTGGTTACCCAGGAGTTTTCGGTATCGATGATCAGACGGATTTCGTTGTACTCACCCGCCGGTACTTCTTCGTTGCTGATCAGTGGCTCGGTGACCCCGCCCTGGAGTGTCAGAAGGTCAATTGTGCCGGTTTCTTCAAGGTTGTATTCCAGCCATTCGCCGTCGGCAGGTTTGAGTCGAATGGCGTTGAAAGTAATATTCACACTGCTTAAATCCATGGCTGGCGCGTCGGTCAGCCCTACAGACAGCGTTCCGGTTTGTCCTGACAGGCTTCCGCCGCTGTCACCGCCGCAGGCCGCGAGAGCACCTGCGAGGGCGGAGATTGCGAATACTTTTGTTGAACGCTTCATAAATCCTCCAGAGAATATCCTTTCCGATTTCAGTCCGGCGCTGAGATCGCCAGTACGCATTTCACGCCGGGCAAAGGCAGTGGGTTCCCTGATTCTGATTAACATTTGCACATGTTTTGGCCATAATGTTTGGCAGGTGCACGGCGGGGGAGCCTGATATAGACTGCCCGCTTCTGAAACCCACGATCAGGCAGTTTGTTCTTGGCCATCCTTCCATTTCGACCCTCTGCTCAAAAACGCTTCCAGCGCCTTGTGCAACCGCACTTAAAGGTGATGCATGCCTTTGCCTATCGGCTAACGGGTAGCCATCAGGATGCTGAGGATCTGGTACAGGATGTTGTGGTCAAGCTTTACCCGAAGCTGGATGAACTGGAATCGGTGGAGCAGTTGCGCCCGTGGCTGAACCGGGTGTTGTACCGCCAGTTCATCGATTCTGTGCGCAAGAAAAACCGCCAGGCTGACCGGCCGGTCAGCGACCTGATGGCGGCCGATAGTCAATCGGAGTGGCTGGATACTCTTGAGTCAGACAGTCAGTCGCCGGAGCTTGAGCTCAATCAGACCCGTCTGGGCCCGATGCTGGACAAGGCGCTGGCTCAGCTTTCTCCGGACCAGCGCACGCTGTTGCTGCTGCACGATGTGGATGGCTGGCGCCAGGAAGATGTTGCCGAGGTGCTGGGTGTGCCGGTGGGAACGGTAAAATCCCGCTTGCACCGGTGCCGGGCCAACCTGCGAAACTTTCTTCAGGAATGCATGGAACCGGAACCCGGTTCCGGGCGTCAGGAACTGTGAGGTGATGACTATGTCCTGTTCGCAAATTCGATCACAATTGTCTGACTTGGTCAGGAATCAGCTGGCTTCCGGGGAGGCGCAGCAGGTGCGCGCGCACCTGGAACACTGCCAGTCCTGTGCCCGGCAGGCAGAGATCGAAGCGGTCCTGAAGGACGAGCTGACCAGTCGCTATGCGGTACCGGCCGCTTCGGCGGATTTCGAAAGCCGGGTGTTGGCTGCGGCATCCGGTTCCGGTCAGGGCCGCAAGGTTCACCTGGCCTGGGGTGGTGCGGTAGCTGCCGCCCTGGTGCTCGGGCTGATGCTGGGGCGTGGAATGCCGGACCCTGAGCCGCAACTGGCCAGTGAGCCGGCACCGGCGGAGCTGAGTGATGGCCCGATGCCGGAGCCTGTAGACAGAACGGTACGGCTGGCCTTCACGGCTGGTGAACCCCTGGATGATGTCACGCTTACCCTGGCGTTGCCGCCCCATGTGGAACTGTCCGGATTGCCGGGCCAGCACCGGGTTAGCTGGCAGGTCAGCCTTGAACAGGGCGATAACGTGCTGGCCCTGCCCCTGAAAATCCTGTTTCCCGGTGCCGGTGAGCTGATTGCAGAACTGGATGCCAACGGCCGACAGAAGGTGTTCCGGGCGGTTGTACCCCAGCATCCCGGCAACAGTGTGCCCAATGAGCAGGAGGAGCCGGCAACATGAGCATTCGTAAAAACATAACGTTTGGCGGTTGGCTGCTGACCACCAGTTTGCTGGTTGTGGCGCCCCTGGCGGCGGCGAATGACCTGGATGTCACCATGCGTATGGTGGAAGACAGCGAAGACCTGACCAACTCGGTTACCCGCGAAATCCGCCTGCCGGAGTTGCCGGTGTTGCAGCGCAAGGCAAGCGACCAGGGACAGGCTCGTCCGGATGCTCCGGGGCGTGAAGTGTCAAAAGATGCCCGCGAGCGTGGCCGTGACTTTGGCCAGTCAGTATCTGAACGGGCCAGGGAAGCTCGGGAAAAAAAGCCGGAACCGGCAATTGACCGGCTGCCACAGCCGGCTCTGGATGCCCGTGAGCGCAAGCCAGATATGCCGCCACAATCGTCACGTCCGTAATTTCTCACTTATGGTAACCTCGAAACCCTGACAGCCCGGCCTTGCCCGGGCTTATCTGCTAATCATTAGCCTCGGGGTTTCCTGTTGTTCAGATTCCTGCTTGTTCTGAGCCTGCTGGCACTGTCCGGTGCTGCCTGTGCCAGTGACGATACCTCTGCCGGACACGCGATGACCGCCGGTATCGAACAATTCCGCGAAGGCAATTACCCGCTGGCCCGGGAGCACTTTGAGCGCTCGCTGGCGCTGGGTGCCGACACGCCCGCACTCCGCTACAACCTGGGCGTGGTCTGCTACAAAACCGGCGACTATGCCGCGGCCCGTAATCATTTTTCGACGTTACTGAATGGCGACAGCCAGGCCCTGGCCCAATATAACCTCGGATTGGTGGCGCTGGCTGAGGGCCAGCCCGGACAGGCCCACGACTGGTTTGGCCAGGCGGCAGCCGATGACGCACCGGATAAAGTGCGGCAGCTTGCGGAGCGCCAGCTTGTGGACCTGTCAGTTCAGAACAACGCTTCCCGGCAGCAGTCCATGTTGGCCCGACAGGGCTATATCTCTGCGGGTCTGGGCTACGACAGCAACATGGCCGGGGTGCCCGAGGATTCACCCAGTAATCGCGGCAGCGCCTTTGCCGAGCTGGTGGCGGCTGGCAGCCTTGGCTACCAGGCGACGGAGCGTTGGCGACTGGTTTGGGATGGCGTGTTCTATGGCCAGGACTATCACCACGACAGCGACTATGACACCTCGGTACTGCAGGCTCGGATAACCGCTTTGCAGGTGGTCGATGTCTGGGAACTGGGAATACGGGCGGGCGGCTCCCGGGCCTGGCTCGACAGCGACGAACTGGAAACCCGGGCCGGGCTGGCGTTACTGGCCCGTACCGATGCCTGTGCTGGGGCGGCCCTGTTGCACGGTTGTTCCTTTGAGCTGGCGGCAGAGCAGGTAAACGGCGGCCCCGGATATAGCGCCTACGCTGGCCAGTGGTATCTGTTTGAAGCCCGGGCGGACCGGACCCTTGCAGGCTGGTTGCTTGAGGGTTTCTACCGCTGGGAGTCCAACAACCGGGACAATTTCAGCCAGGAAGGCTATGTGGTGAATGTCTCGCCACGCCACCATGAAATCGGCATCGAGGCGATATACCCGTTACACCCGGATTTGCTGGTAGGCGCAGAGAGCGCGCTGCGGCACAGCCGCTATGACTCACCACACCAGTGGCTGGAACAGGATGTGTTGGTGGAGCGCAGGCGGAAGGACACCCGTCTGGAGTTGGGGCTGATGGCGGAATACTGGCTGAACCGGCAGTGGCTGGTGCGCAACCAGTGGCTGTATCGCAACCAGGACAGTGGAATTGACCGGTATGACTACGACCGGCATACGCTGACGGTCTCGCTGGAAGGGGTATTCTGAAAGCAACAGGTTGCCCCGGCCCGATGATGACCCGGGCCGGGACTGATTGCTTACCCGTTACAGGGTAGCCATCACCTTGCGCGCAGCGGCGATGGTGAACTCGATGTCTTCTTCAGACAACGCGGCACACACAAAACCTGCCTCGAACGCAGACGGTGCCAGGTACACACCTTCGGCCAGCATGCCCTGGAAGAACTTCTTGAAGCGCTCTACGTCACACTCCATGACCTGGTCAAAGCGGGTAACGTAGTCTTCCTTGGTAAAGAAGAAACCGAACATGGCGCCGGCGGACTGCACGGTCAGCTGAATGCCTGCTTCGTCTGCTGCAGCTTTGAAGCCGTCCCGCACCTTGTTGGTCTTCTCGATCAGTTTGTCGTGGAAGCCGGGCTCGGAAATGGCGTTCAGGGTGGTCAGGCCGGCGGTCATGGCCAGCGGGTTACCACTGAGGGTGCCTGCCTGGTAAACCGGGCCCAGCGGAGAGATGTGCTCCATGATTTCCCGCTTGCCGCCGAAGGCGCCGACTGGCAGGCCGCCACCGATTACCTTGCCCAGTGCGGTCAGGTCCGGGGTGATGCCGTAGTAACCCTGGGCTCCGCCGAGGGAGACCCGGAAACCGGTCATCACTTCGTCGAAAATCAGTACGGTGCCGTGCTCGTCACACACTTCCCGCAAACCTTCCAGGAAGCCGGGAACCGGCGGGATACAGTTCATGTTGCCGGCCACCGGCTCGACAATGATCGCGGCGATCTGGTCGCCGATGTCTTTGAAGGTCTCCCGCACGCTGTCGATGTCGTTGTAGGTGAGGGTAATGGTGTGCTCGGCCAGACTGGCCGGGATGCCCGGGGAGTTGGGCACGCCCAGGGTCAGGGCGCCGGAGCCGGCTTTCACCAGCAGCGAGTCCACGTGGCCGTGGTAGCAGCCTTCAAACTTCACGATCTTGTCGCGGCCGGTGTAGCCGCGGGCCAGTCGAATGGCGCTCATGGTGGCTTCGGTGCCGGAGTTGACCATGCGCACCAGCTCAATGGACGGTACCAGTTCGCACACTTTCCTGGCCATGTCGGTTTCGATGGCGGTGGGAGCGCCGTAACCCACACCAAGGTCGACCTGGGCGTGCAGTGCCGCTTTGATGCGCGGGTCCGAATGACCGAGGATCATCGGGCCCCAGGAGCCGATGTAATCGATGTAGCGCTTGCCGTCTTCGTCGTAAAGGTAGGCGCCTTCGGCATGGTTAAAAAACACCGGGGTGCCGCCCACGCCACGGAATGCCCGCACCGGAGAGTTAACGCCGCCGGGGATGTATTTCTGGGCCTGTTCAAACAGCTCTTCAGAGTGAGTCATGGTTAGCTCCTGTTAATTGGAATGTGTGAGTAACGGGTGGTGCAGGGCGAACAGTTGGCAAAAGGTTCTGGCCCTGGCTTCAATGTCTTTCGGGGTTCCCCCGAACAGGCCGCCCACCACCGCAAGAAGGTCTGCGCCTGCGCGGATCAGCGGCTCTGCGTTGTCTGTTGTAATGCCCCCGATTGCAGTAACGGGCAGTGAAAACACTTTTGCTTCGGTCAATACGCCCGGCTCTGCTTGGGAGGCACCCGGTTTGGTGTCGGAGGTGTAAAAGCGGCCGAAGGCCAGGTAGTCAGCACCACTGATTGTTGCTGCGCGAGCCAGGTCCAGGCGGTGGTGGCAAGTGATGCCAATAATCGCCTCAGGCCCCAGCAGGCCTCTGGCTTTTTTCAGCTCCCAATCCTCCTGGCCCAGATGCACGCCATGGGCGCCGACCCGGTGGGCCAGTTCCGGGTCATCGTTAATGAGCAACGGTACGCCCGCGTGACGACACACACTGGTCAGGTCTGTGGCCTGGCGCAGCCGCTCGGCGGATGTGGAGCCCTTGTCCCGATACTGCACCAGTACCGCGCCACCGGTCAGCGCGGCCTCGACCGCCTGCAGCAGTTGATCTGGCGGGGTCAGGCGGTTGTCGGTGATGGCGTATAGCCCGGCCCGGAGATTGTGCTTCAACGCTCCCACTGTATGCCCCGGTCCGGAATTCGCTGTCCCTGGCCAATGGTGAGGGCGTTCAACAGCGTCCGGTGTACGTAATTCTGAGCCTGGGAGATGGCCGCCCTGGCCGACAAGCCGCAAGCCATCCCGGCCGCAATGGCCGCGGCCAGTGTGCAGCCGGTTCCGTGGAATTCGTTGCGGCCGACCCGCTCCACTTCCCAGTGCATGGGTTCTGGCGAGTGATTGTACAAGGTATTGATGATGTGAATGCCCGTGCCGTGTCCGCCTGTAGCGAGTACCGACCGGCAGCCAGCTTTCAGGAGGTTGGCGGCGGCCTGGTCTTCGTTGTCACTACTTCCCAGCTGAACCAGTTCAACGCCGTTAGGGGTAATCATTTCTGCTCTGGGGAACAGCTTTTCCTTCATGGCCCGGACCAGTTCGTCATCCGCAAGGTCACCTCCGCCGGCGGCTTTGATCACCGGGTCGACAATCAGTGGTACGTCTGGTCGGCTTTCGAGGAACTCCATCAACACATCCACGACGGCGGCATTGCCCATGGCTCCGGTCTTGATCGCGTGAACCGGGATGTCCCCGGCCAGGCACCTGAGTTGCTGGCGGATCAGCTCAGCGTTAACGGCTTCAGCGCCGTAGACGTTGTTGGTATCTTGCACCGTCAGGCAGGTCAGCACCGGTAGAGGATGGCCTCCGAGCGACGTTATGGCCTGAATGTCGGCCTGAATGCCGGCGCCACCAGAAGGGTCTAAACCGGAAAGCACCAGAACGCGGGGACGGGTGTAGCTGTTAATAATTCGCCTCCTCAGAAGGGTTTCACAACGGCAAGAATAACCACGGCCAGCAGAATGAATACGGGCAGTTCGTTGAACCAGCGGTAGAACACATGGCTGCGGGTATTGTGGTCGTCACGGAAGACCTTCACCAGATGACCACAATAGAAATGATAGACAATCAGCAGTGCCACCAGCACCAGTTTGGCGTGCAGCCAACCCTGGCTGAAATAGCCGGAAACATTGTAGCTGAGTAGCCACACCCCAAATATCACCGTGGCAATCATCGACGGGGTGGTGATGCCACGGTACAGCTTGCGTTCCATGATCTTGAAACGCTCCTGCCCCGGCTTGTCCTCACACGCGGCGTGGTACACGAAGAGCCTGGGTAAGTAGAAAATGCCGGCGAACCAGCATACCAGTGAAATTATATGAAAGGCCTTGACCCACAGCATCCGTCAGCTCCGTCGGTATTGGTAGTAACTTTCTATGTCTGATTGAAGAACGACACCATAAACCCGCTGGATCATTGGGGCCACATGGCGTTGTACGTATAGTGCTTCGGCCTGGGTGCTCTCGAATTCGTTCAACGCTTCTTCCAGTGTTGCCTGATACTGGACCGGTGCCACGTCACGCCGATTCGCCGGAATCTGCATCAGGTCAAGGGTCTCTGGTGGCTCAACCCCCTCTTCGGTCAGCTGTTTTGCGGTATCTTCGAGATACCGGGCAAGGTCGACCGCGGGCAGAAGCGAAGTTGGCCCGTTGCTGCCGTCAACCAGCAACCACTTTGGCTCCGAAGCAAGTGCCTTGCGGGCCTCCTCAATCGTGAGTTCACGTTCTATCCGAAGAATGTTGCGATCCATGATGGCGCCAACAGAAACTCGCCTGAGCGCCTGTATGACGGGTGAGTTCTGATAGCTGAGCCCCTGGCTTTTAAGGATGGTCAGAAACAGCGATTTTTTGCCGAACGCTTCGCTGGTGACCAGGCTCGCCGTAGTGATAATCAACATGCCCGGCAGAATGATATTCGGGTTGCGGGTCAGTTCCATCAGCGCCATCAAAGCTGCCAGCGGTGCCTGCAAGACCGCGCCCATCATCGCACCCATGCCCAGCATTGCGTAAAAACCAACGGATGACGCCGTGTCGGGAAACATGGACGCGCCCACCAGACCCATGGCGCCGCCCAGGGTTGCACCCATAAACACGGTTGGGCCTATTACCCCGCTGGGCATGCCCAGGCCGATGGATATGCCGGTGATCAGAAGCTTGGCACTGGCCGCACCGATGAGCAGCCAGAAACCCAGTTCACCATGGATGGTCTGGTCGACCGTGTCGTAGCCGATGCCCATGGTTTCGGGAATGAATATCGCAAACGGTACCATGATCAGCCCGGCAACACTGATACGAAGAAGGACAGGGCGGTGGTGATAGCGCCCCATGCTGTCGACCAGGTGAATAAATGCCGCGGCGGCAATGCCGATGATAACGGCTATGGCCAATATCCAGGGAATTTCCAGCATGGAGTTCATCGTCAGTGCCGGCACACTGAACGCTGGCTCGGAGCCGTAAACCAGTTGTGTAACTATGGCGGCGCTGACGGCTGCGAGAATGATGGGTGTAAACCCGGCAATGGTGTATTCCATCATCACCACTTCCATCGCAAAAATCACGCCCGAGATTGGCGTATTAAACGAAGCTGAAATGGCTGCAGCGCAGCCACAGGCAACCAGCGTTCGAATGCTGTTATTGGGTAGCCTCATCCACTGGCCAAGCAAGCTGGAAAAGGCCGCGCCCAGATGCACTGCAGGGCCTTCACGGCCCGCCGACTGGCCACTGACAACCGTCGTCACGCCTGCGACAAACTGCACCACGGCGCTTTTGAATGAAATGTAGCCCTGGTGGTAGTTCAGACGTTCCATGATATGCACGATGCCCACTTTGCGATCATGGATGGCCAATCGGTGCATAAGAAGGCCGAGCCCCAAAGCTCCGGCAAGAGGCAGCAGGCCACGGGTAATGATGTCCAGATGCTCAAAACCTTCAGAGCCGACGCCGGGCAAAAAGTGTTCTAGCGGCCATTCAATCGCAAGCCGGAACAGGAGAATAACGGCGCCGGTCAAAATTCCGGACAGTAATCCCAGTACGGCTAACTGGGGCAGGGCATCGACACCGGAGAGTTTGCGCCGGAAAACGGGGATCAGGTTTTCCGTAATCTGTTGCCTGATGTTACGCATATGCGCCGGGTTCCGGTTGGTCGAACGGTACATTCATAGAGTTTCGGTCAACATTGTAACCTTGGGCCTGCTGGCTGCAATAAGTCCTTGGTTTATCATGTTAGACTACCGCTGAATTCTGACCAGAACACGTTGGAGAACAGAGTGATTAAAATAGGCATCGTTGGTGGTACCGGGTACACGGGTGTGGAGCTGCTCAGGATTCTGGCGGTTCACCCGGAAGTCGAGGTGAAGTGCATCACCTCCCGTTCAGAAGCCGGTATGCCGGTTGCCGATATGTACCCCAATTTGCGCGGGCATTTCGACCTCGCCTTTTCAGAACCCGATCCGGCCATACTGGCTCAGTGCGATCTGGTTTTCTTTGCGACCCCCCACGGTGTAGCGGCGCGCATGGTGCCTGAGCTTATGAACTCAGGCGTGCGGGTGGTGGATCTTTCAGCCGATTTCCGTCTCAAGGATCTGGATGTCTGGGCGAAATGGTACGGCATGCCACACGAGAGCCCTGAATGGGCAGAGAAAGCCGTTTACGGCTTGCCGGAAGTGGCCCGCGCGGAAATCCGACAGGCACAGTTGGTCGCCAACCCGGGTTGTTATCCGACCGCCGTCCAGCTGGGCTTCTTGCCACTGCTTGAAAACAGTCTGGTAGACGTGTCCCGGTTGATTGCCGATGCCAAATCCGGCGCCAGCGGTGCTGGCCGGCAGGGCAGTATTGGTATGCTGCACGGTGAAATCGGTGAAAGTTTTAAGGCGTATGGTGCCTCCGGTCACCGCCACTTGCCCGAGATCCGTCAGGGCTTGAGCCAGGCTGCCGCGGGTGGTGTTGGTATTACGTTCGTGCCCCATCTGGTGCCAATGATCCGGGGTATCGAGGCGACACTCTATGCCGAACTGTCTGATCCCGAAGACTTTGATCGTCTGCAGTCTCTCTATGAGAGCCGGTATCGGGACGAGCCGTTCGTTGACGTTATGCCCTTTGGCAGCCACCCGGAAACCCGAAGTGTTCGTGGTGCCAATTATTGCCGAATGGCACTTCACCGTCAGGAACAGAGCAATGTTGTGATCATCACCTCGGTGATCGATAACCTGGTGAAAGGCGCGGCCGGTCAAGCGGTTCAGAACATGAACATCATGTTCGGACTGGACGAAACCCTGGGGCTGCGCGCTCCGGCCTTACTGCCCTGAGGGGGGATGTGTGAGCGAAGCGCGCAAGCCCTCTGAAGAGTATGTTGTTATCCGGCACAGGCCAGGCTATCGCCTGCGCCGGACCCTGATTCTGCTCACCTTCACGGTGGTGGCGGCGGTGGCGGGTTACCTGGCAGGGATGGCGCAGGGTGGCTTCCGTTTTTCGTCAGCCGAGGCCTCCAATGACCAGTTGGTGCAGGAGGTAGATGAGCTGCGCGAACAATACCGCAAAGCCCGGCAGAATCTGGTGAATCTCGATCGGGGCAGGGCGATTGATGAGCAGGCACTCCGGGAAGCAAGAAATGCCATCGTAGGTCTCGAAACGCGGATTTCCGAGCTGGAGGCGGACCTGACGTTCTACCGCAACATCATGGCGCCCTCAGAGACCAGTAAAGGGCTGCAGGTGGACAGTTTCACGCTTGTGCCCGCTCGGAGCGATGGCACCTACGGCTTTAAAATGGTGTTGACGCAGGTCGGTAACAACAATCGATATATTGCAGGACTTGTTGCGGTCAACGTGATTGGGACTTTAGGTGGTGAAAAAGAGGTCATCGCTCTGCGGGATCTGTCAGAGGACATTGAGGATCTCGGCATTAAATTCAGGTTTCGCTATTTTCAGGATATCGAGGGCAGTCTCAGTTTGCCGGATAAGTTTGAACCCCTTGAGATTCAGGTAGTCGCCCAGGCAGAGGGGCAGAAGGCATCGCAGGCAGAGCGTACCTTCGGTTGGCAACAATTGACGGAGAATTGACATGCTGGGTAAGAAAAAACAGAAGCCGCGCCGTGCGTCCGGCCATTTCGATACGCTGATCTCAGCGCGCACCACGATTGAAGGGGATGTGCGCTTTTCCGGTGGCTTGCACGTAGATGGCAAAATTAAGGGGCGAGTGATTGCGGAAGAAGGCAGTGATGCCGTGGTTCGACTGTCTGAAGTGGGTGAGATTACCGGCGATGTGATCGCACCTCATATCATTATTAACGGTAGCGTTAACGGGGATGTGCGCTCATCTGCCCACCTTGAGCTGGCAGAGAAAGCGAGCATCACCGGAAGCGTATACTATCAGCTGATCGAGATGGCTGTTGGGGCCTCAGTGAATGGTAACCTGATTCGTCAGAAAGAGACGGGCGGCCTGCTTTCTCACGAAGCAAACATTGCTAGTGAGGAGGATGCCGGAGATGAGGGAAAGCCCGAATAGTTGACTGTTTTACTCGGGAATAACATAATCTCAAGACGATCCAATAATGCCGGAGGCAAACCTTGAGTGTAGTTCAGCAGCAAATGGCCACACCGCTGTTTTTCAGTGACAGTGCCGTTGCCAAGGTGCGCGAGTTAATTGAGGAAGAGGAAAATCCGGGCCTCAAGCTGCGCGTTTTCGTGACCGGCGGCGGCTGTTCCGGCTTTCAGTACGGATTTTCTTTTGACGAAAATCAGGAAGAGGACGACACGGTCGTTGAGCGAGACGGCATCAAGTTACTGGTAGATTCAATGAGCTATCAGTATCTTGTGGGCGCCACTATTGAGTATCAGGAAGGTTTGCAAGGGTCTCAGTTTGTGGTCCAGAATCCGAATGCCAGCTCAACCTGCGGCTGTGGCAGCTCGTTCTCGATCTGACTTCAGGCTGGGTAAATCGCTCCCAAAACTCTCCTCCCGGTAGCGCCGGTAACTTCCGGCACATTTCCAGGCAGGCCTTTAAGGGTCTGCTTTGCCAGCCAGGCAAAAGCAACCGGCTCAACCCACTGCGGGTCCAGTCCCAGTGCCCCGGTGGTGGTCAATGTCACTGAGCCTAGTCCCAGTCTTAACTCGTTCATCAGCAACGGGTTAAACGTTCCGCCACCACAGGCATAGACAGTCATGTCGGCAGACTCCTGGGGCAGCTGTTGCAGAACCGTTGTGACGGTCAGTTGCAGGAGGGTTCTTTGAACGTCTTCTGGGGCGAGGTCAGGAAACCGCTGAAGGTGCGTGCGAATCCAATCAATGTTGAAACGTTCTTTTCCGGTGCTTTTCGGTGCCGGTTTGGTGAAATAGGCGTCTGACAGCATGCTGGCCAGAAGTTCAGTGTTGGTTGCCCCCTCACTGGCCAGGTGTCCGTGGTCATCGAAGTGGCGACCGGTCTGATCCAGGCACCAGGCATCGAGCAGGGCGTTGGCCGGCCCGGTATCAAAGCCGATAATCGGCTTGCGATTACCTGCCGGCAGCCAGGTAATATTGGCTATACCTCCCAGGTTCAAAATGCAGCGGTCTTGCTCTTCTGATTCAAACAACCATTTATGAAAGGCCGGTACAAGCGGCGCGCCCTGGCCGCCAGCGGCTATATCCCTGCTTCTGAAATCAGACACGGTTGTGACACCGGTTGCTTCGGCTATAAAGGCAGCAGAACCAATCTGCATGGAAAAAGGAGCCGAACCGGAGGGTTGGTGGCGCAACGTTTGCCCGTGACTGCCTATGCCCTGAACATCCTTAGAGGAAATGCCGGAGCGTTCAATCAGCTCTGATGCCGTACGTGCAAAATGTTGCCCGGTCAGGGTGTCCAGCTCACCAAGCTCGTCAGGATCAGCCTGATTTCTCGTGGCCATGACCAGGCGATGACGGAGGTCGTCCGGGTAAGGTAGAGAGTGGGTTCCGTGTATGCTGAGGCTTTGAGCTTCGAAGGACACCAGCACGGCGTCAACGGCGTCCATGCTGGTGCCTGACATCAGGCCAAGCCAGTAGTGCATGCTCAGTTATCCGAAGCGAGTGCCAGGTGCTGGCTGCTCTCGCGGAACACGTTAAACTGAGCGATTCTTTGGCCGGTGAATTGCTTGAAGCGCGCCACTTCGGAACTCGGGATCGGCTGAGCGTCGGGCAGTTTTATGGTGCGAGAGTTCTTGGCAACACCGTTCACACGAAACTCGTAATGCAGGTGGGGGCCTGTAACCATGCCTGAAGAACCGACGTAGCCAATGGTCTCACCCTGCTTGACGCGAGTACCATTCTTGATCCCTTTGCCAAGACGAATCATGTGTGCGTACAGCGTTGTAATGTTGTCACCATGCTGGAGCACAACGGTACGACCGTAACCACCTTTCCAGCCGGCAAACTTCACGCGACCATTTCCGGCAGCTTTGATGGGCGTGCCCGGGGGTGCCGCATAATCAGTGCCTTGATGGGGGCGGACTACGTCGAGCACCGGGTGTCTGCGTTGCAGATTGAACGGCGAGGATACGCGCGCATTAATCGGTACCCGCAAGAATGCCTTCCTCATGCTCTGACCTTCCGGGGAGTAGTAGTCGCTTTCACCGTTAGAGTCTGTGTAGAGCAGGGCAATATTATCTTTGCCCTGATTTACAAATTTTGCCGACAGAATGCGTCCGGTATTGAATTTCTCTCCGTCGATATAGAGTTCTTCGTAAACGACCTCGAACCGGTCGCCTTTACGGACATCGTAGACGAAGTCTATGTCCCAGCCGAAAATGCCGGCCAGCTCCATGGTAAGTCTGTCGTCGAGGCCAGCGTCTCTCGCTGCCAGATAAAGTGAGCCGTCGATCACGCCCGACGCAAACGCAGGCCGAATCTCGGGTTCCCGAATGACAGTCTGCCCCTTGTACCCGGACTCTGTCTTTTCAATCTCCAGGGATTCGAGCAGGCTGCGTTGTAGTTGAACTGCAACGAGATCTCTTTGTTCATTCAAGCCGAACCGAATATCTTCGCCTGCGTAAAGCCGCTGGAGCTTGTTAGCTTCGCCTTCGCCATGAATGACAGACAGCATGACGCCATCATTGAAGCCCGCTTTTTTGAACAGGGATGACAAGGTGTCGCCGGACTTGATGCTGAATTCCTGCCAATCAATTTCCGGCGTTGCAGGTGTCACCGGCTCGGCCTCGGCGAGGGTTGTCTCGTTGGCGGAGGCCGCTGTATGGGACGAATGTCCGTCCGCCTGGTTGGAGTCTTGTTCACTCAGCGCATGTGATTTCACCGGTGCACCTGAGACGGTTCCCTGCTCAAGATCAACAGAGTAGGACATGCGCTTGGCTTCAACGTCTGCGCTGGGGCTCATAAGCACAGCCGCCGTGACAACAACCGTTGCGGCGGCGGCGAGTGTGATATGTAATTTGGGGAAAGTTTTAAGCACTCTGCTCACCCATTTTAATCTGTATTCCAAGTATTTGTGTCGGCTAATTAAAGCGCCTGATCAAGTATAGACCAACAGATTACCGCATATAAATGAAACAGGACAGTATTCAACATTACCGTTGCTGCTACCGGCGGTCGTACAAAACAGGCCACCGCTGGTATAATCTCCGCCCTGTATCTGCGCGGGTTGGTCAAAAACTGATCGCGTACACTTTACCAAGGGCGCCTGTAAATCGCAGATTTCTTTTGTAGAACTGTGTAACTGGCTGCGTCCGTTTGCAGTCTAAATTGGGGACAAAGGGTTCATGGCACCATTAGATGAAGCGTTGGCTATTATCAAACGCGGAATTGACGAGCTGATTCCGGAAGGCGAACTTATTGAAAAGCTCAAAGAAGGGCGCCCGCTCCGTGTAAAGGCCGGGTTTGACCCGACGGCACCGGATCTTCACCTTGGCCATACCGTGCTTATTAATAAACTGCGCCAGTTTCAGGATCTCGGTCATGAGGTAATTTTCCTCATAGGAGATTTCACTGGAATGATTGGTGACCCGACCGGCAAGAGTGCTACGCGCCCGCCACTCACCGAAGAGCAGGTTCGTGAGAATGCCGTCTCCTATAAAGAGCAGGTGTTCAAGATTCTTGATCCCGCAAAAACTCGAGTTGTATTCAATTCAGAGTGGATGGGGAAAATGACGGCGGCGGACATGATCAAGCTGGCAGGCCAATATACTGTCGCGCGAATGCTCGAGCGGGATGATTTTACCAAGCGATTCCGCTCAGAACAGTCCATCGCTATTCATGAGTTTCTCTATCCGCTGGTTCAGGGTTATGACTCCGTGGCGCTCGAGGCGGATATCGAGTTGGGCGGAACCGACCAGAAGTTCAATCTGTTGATGGGTCGTATACTACAGAAACAGTATGGCCAAAAGCCGCAAGCTATTCTCACCGTGCCAATTCTGGAGGGGCTGGATGGCGTTCAGAAGATGTCGAAGTCTCTGGGCAACTATGTCGGTGTCAGCGACGCACCCGGTGAAATGTACACGAAGCTATTATCAATGCCCGACGAGCTTCTTTGGCGCTATTTCGAGCTCCTAAGTTTCAGGCCGATGGATGATATTGAAGGCTACCGTGCTGCGGTTAAGGCAGGGGCCAATCCGCAGGACTACAAGAAGATCCTGGCAGAAGAGCTGATTGCGCGGTTCCATGATGAAGAAGCTGCGCAAAGTGCCCATAAGTCTGCAGGCAACCGCGTGGCCTTGGGTGAGATTCCGGAAAACGTGCCTACGGTGGAGGTTTCTCTGGAAGGGCAGTCCGAGATACCGATGGCTGCGGTTCTTCGTCTTGCCGGCCTTGTAAAAAACGGCGCCGCAGCGCGGGATGTTCTGGGGCGCGGTGCTGTGTATCTGGACGGTGCGCAATTTGACGGTGACCGTAAGCTGGTTAAGGGCGACGACTGCGTGATCCAGGCGGGTAAAAAGAAGATAGCCCGTGTGGTCATTGTTGACTGATATAAGGTGGCCGGGTTGCCAATTTGAACTTTTTTCAGATTGGCCGTTGACACCAGGTCTGAGGTCTGTAGAATGCGCATCTCGCTTGAGGGGCAGCCCGCTGAAACGGGTCAGAACTTAAGCGATAACTGCTTGAAAGGCTTGAAGAAAACGTTTCAAAGATTCTTCGAAAAAGCGGTTGACAAGGTGGCGGTTCAGTGTAGAATGCGCACCTCGAATTAGCAGTAAGCCGGTGAGTTTTTCGGCGGTTTTCGGAAGCGGAAACA
Source organism: Marinobacter sp. SS5-14b (assembly GCF_030541005.1). GTDB lineage: Bacteria > Pseudomonadota > Gammaproteobacteria > Pseudomonadales > Oleiphilaceae > Marinobacter. Next base: position 788,375 of record NZ_JASSVM010000002.1, read on the forward strand.
GCGAAAAATAAACGGTTGACAAGGTAGCGGAACGATGTAGAATACGCCACCTTGATTGAGCAACAGCTCAAACGCTCTTTAAAAAGTTGACCAAGTAATTCGTGTGGGCGCTGGCCGAGGTATTTC